>NZ_JAIGNJ010000001.1:0-52500 GCF_019711415.1 Qipengyuania vesicularis
GATCCGTCCAGCACGGGTCTGCTTCTAAACCTAGCGAACCTCGATCATGCGATCCGGCGAATGGCCGCTTTCCACCCCAACAGCGGAACCTCAATGCATTCCCGCAGGTGATATTAGCTGACATTAGCCTGCCAAATCGCCGACAATAGACCAAGTGCGGGGGCACTTTTGGGGGGCACTTGTGATTGCTCTTGAAAAGAAATTAAAAAATATCAAGCCATTGTACGGAATGTGTGGGTCACGTAAGCGCACCACCTTTAACGATGGCGGAAACCCCAGTTCTTGGTGCCCCTATAGACGACTGCTGAGAACTTTTGGGCCGTATGGCGGGGCAGGTGACCGCTTCGCCTCATTTCGGAAGATCAAATTATTCTCAAGAATGCCTAAAAGCGGACCGGCAGCTTTGCTCCGATAGTTGGTACCGCCATTGTCCGATACTGGTTGATCTGGTGACATTCAGCTTTCCGGCTTTAGGTCGGAGATAAACGACATTCGCGGAGGTCGGAGTTGGGGCGGGATCGTGCCGACCCTGCAAATTACTAGACCGCAAACCGTCGCCCATCCATCAGCCATCGCCCTCCGCCTCAAGGACAGCAGCCATCGGAGTGGTTCTCGGCAGGCTTTGGAATGTCTGCTGCAATTCTCCCGGAACGGCCGCGCGCATTGCCAATCGCCAGATACCGAACGCGCCGCCCCATGCGGCGAGAGCTCCGATGATTATGAAGAGTCCGGTAGGGCCGAACGCGCCCATTCCGGCCGAACCGACAAGCGGGCCGGCCACCGCTCCTGCGGAATAGACAAGAACGAGACCACCGCTGGCGGATATCCGCTCCTCTTCGGTAAGGTGGTCGTTCGAATGCGCCACACACAAGGGGTAGAGGGCGAAAGCAAAGCCGCCGAACAGACTGCCCAGTGCAATCGTTCCGGTGGGCCCCAGCGGAAGCAGGGCGATGGCCGCGCACACTGCTGCAGCGGCCACGAAGCACAGGATGACTATCAACCGCCGGTCGAAGCGATCGGAAAGCAGGCCGAGTGGATATTGCAGAGCGACCCCGCCTGCGATGACGCACGACGTGAAAAGCGCGACCTGCGACAGGCCCATGCCGATCCGCTGTATGTAGACTGCGCCCAATGCATAGAAGGCGCCCAGCATCGCCCCCGTCATCAGCGTGCCGACAATGCCTAGGGGCGATGCCTTGTATAGCCGACGCAAGGAAAAAGGCGCGACAGCTTCGATACGGGGCTGTTCCATGCGCGTAAGCAGGACGGGCAAGAGGGCGATCGACAGCAGGATAGCCGACACCATGAACGGAAGGTCGGGTGCATTATCGCCAAGGTTGAGCAGGAATTGCCCAGCCGCTTGCCCGCAATAGAGCGCGATCATGTAGAAGGCGAGCACTGCGCTACGGTTTTGCGGACTCGCCTGCTGGTTCAGCCAGCTTTCGAGGCAAACAAACACGCCGGCCATCGCAAATCCGTCGATGAAGCGCAGCGCCGTCCACACGCCGGGGTGATCGATGATCGCGTAGGTCAGGCTGCTCGCCGAATAGACGGTCACGAAAGCGGCAAAGGCACGAATATGGCCGATGCGGGTAATGACTTTCTCGACCCGAAGCGATCCCAGCATCAGCCCGGCAAAGTAGCTGGTCGCGACAAGCCCGATGATCCCCGCCGAAGCTCCGGCAAGCTCAAGCCTGATTGCGATCAGCGTCGAAAGAAATCCGCTCCCCATCATGAGGATGAAGATCGCGACGAGAAGTGCGCGAACGGGATAGGCGGACGACATCATAATTGCGCCCGTATTCTCGCCCGGCGATCGCTTCAAGCCCAACGCACGGTTCGACATCGAGGCGGTGGACCGTTAGGCCGACGTAATGGACCAGATAGGCTTCGATGATTTTCTCAAGGTGGACATCCGCAGCGGCACCGTGATCGCCGCGGATCCCTTTCCAGGGGCCCGGAAGCCGGCGATAAAGCTTCGCGTAGATTTCGGCGCCGAGATCGGGGTGAAAAAGAGCTCTGCACAGATCACCGATCTCTATGCGCCGGCGGATCTGGTCGGGCGCAAGGTCATGGCCGTGGTGAATTTCCCTCACCGCCAGATCGGCCCCTTCATGTCGGAAGTTCTCGTGCTTGGATTCCCCGATGCGGACGGCAGGATCGTGCTCGCTTCGCCGGGTGATGCACCCGATGGCGCGCGATTGGCCTAAAGCGCCAGGGGGCCGAGCGCATCCTTTAGCGGTTCGAGCCAGGGCTCATAGGGCTTCCAGGCATCCTGCCCGCTGCGATTGATCGGTTGGCGTACCTGCTCGCTGCTGGCGGTGCGAACTGCTCGCTTCGACTTGTGGAAGTCGAGACAGGCTTCTTCGAAAGGGAGGTTGCAGTATTCCAGGATTCGGCGCGTCTGACCTTCCAGATCGTCGAGTACGTCCTCGTGGTGCACACGCAGGATCTTGCCTGGGAGTACATTGTCCCAGTGTTCCATCAGTGCGACGTAGTCGGAGTAGTAACGACCGACTTCGGTTAGCCCGTAGGTGAACTCCTGCCCTTCGGCGAACAGCTGTTTGAAGCCGGAGAAACAGCAATCCATCGGCGCGCGGCGGGCGTCGATGATCTTCGCGTTCGGCAGGATAAGGTGGATCAGGCCGATGTGACGGAAGTTGTTCGGCATCTTGTCGATAAAGAAGGGTGCGCCCTGCCGATGGACGCGGGTTTCCTCGATGAACTGCTGACCGAATTGCGCAAGCTGCTCGAGCGACAGGTCGTGAAGCACCTCCGGATAGTTCGACTGGCCCGCCCTGCGACCGCGCAGTTTGTGGGCAAGGGCGAGGATATTGGGCAGTTCCATCGTTCCGTCGACCTGGCTGTGGCTCGCCAAAATTTGCTCCAACAACGTCGAGCCGGCGCGCGGAAGGCCGAGGATGAAAATTGGGTCGGGCGCCGCATGCCCTGCACCCGAGTGGGAATCGAAGAGCTCCTTCGTGCAGATCTCTGCCTGCCGTGAAAGCTCCTCGCTCATCGCATCGGCACTGTAGCGGGTCTGGGCGCGTTTGAGCGCATTGCCCTCGTCGTAAAAACGGAAGGATTCTTCATATTCCCCGCGATCTTCATATGCCTTGCCGAGGCCAAAGGAGAGGTGGACCCGGTCCATGAAGCCCAGTTCGGGTCTCTCCACCTGCGCCCGCATTGCTGCGATCTCTTCGTCGGGAAAGCTGTAGGTCTTCAAGTTTGCAAGTGCATAATAGGCGTCGCCATGGTCGGGCTTTGCGGCAAAGGCGGCGCGGTAGCTAGCGACCGCCGCTTCCTGCTTACCCGTCGTCTTGAGTGCATGGCCGCGGCTGGTGAGCGTGGCGGCATCTCCCGGCAGTTTTTCGAGCACCGCGTCGAACAGTTCGAAAGCGCGGTCGAAGTCGCCTGTCTGCATGCTCTCGATCGCGAGATGCGATTGGAACAGCGGGTTTTCCGGATCGCGGGCGTACAAGCCCTCTGCCTCATCGCGTGCTTTCTCGAATTTTTGGCGCCGGCGAAGCGCATCGATATAGTCGAGACGCACCTGCACATTGTCCGGCTCGAATGCTGCTGCGCTGTCGAGCAGGAACTCGGCATCGTCGAGGATGCCCAGCTTGATGCCGATCTGCGCGAGCAGGCGCATGCCTTCCACATTCCTCGGATTGGCGCGCAGGAAATGGCGACAGATTTCCTCTGCCCGCAGCAAGCGCCCTTCGTGAAGGTGGTGTGTAACTGCCACCAGCTCGCGTGGTAGCGCGGCGATACGCTCGGCCTGTGCCTTGGCGGCGGCGGCCTCAGCCATGCGGCTAGCCCCTTGAAGTTCATCTGCCAATGCACGCCAACTCGCATCGAGTGCGGGGTTGAGGCGCGTCGCCAGCGAATAGGCAGCGATCGCATCATCCCTGCGGCCCTGTGCGCGGGCAAGGTGCCCGGCCTCCTGCCAGGCGCGGCCGTATTCGGGCATGGCATGGTGAAGGGCCTGCAAATGGCTCTGCGCGCGGCCGAACTGTTTGAGATAACGTGCAGAGACGGCCGCCATATAACGCGCCTCGGTGTCGTCCGGCGCATTGGCCAGCATCTCGTCCGCGAGCTCTGCACCGCGTGCAAAGTCGCCCGCCTGAAGCGCCTGCTGCGCTGCCTTCAATGTACTCTCACGCGCCGTCATGCGTGTGCCCTTAACAAGCGAAAGCGGCGGAAGCGATGCCCAAGCCCGCTCCCGCCGCCAGTTCTTCGATTAGCTTCGCCGATCAGTAATCGAAGCCGACCCGCAGCCCCACGGTGAGCGGGCGGTTGGTGGTGATCCGTGCGCGATCGTTGACGAAGTTGCCCGAGATCTGTGCTCGCTCATCGAACAGATTGTCGGCGTAGAGTTCGACGCTCCACTGGTCGCTCTTCACGCCTGCGGACAGGTTGGCGATCGTGTAGCTGTCAAGTTCGAGCTTGTTGATCTCGATCACATCGGTGAACTTCGATGCCGAGTACGAAACCTGTGGCTGGATGAAGGCCATCCAGTCGCTCGAAAGGTCCCATTCGTAGCGGAGACGCAGATTGCCCTGGAAGCTCGGCGCGAAAGCCAGGTCTTCACCCACGACCACGTCTTGTGTCGGGATTAGCACCTCGGTGATTTCCGTGTCGAGGATCGAAAAAGCGCCCGCAACAGTCAGCCCCGGCACCGAGTAGGGTGCATAAGTGAAGTCGCCTTCGATACCCATGATCTCCGCATTCGCAGCGTTCGCCGAGAAGAACAGGTTGGTGATCGAGGGGTCGAAGATGGTGGTCTGCAGATTGGTGATATCGACGTAGAAGGCGCTGCCGTTGAAACGCACCTGCCCATCGGCAAGGTCGAGCTTCCAGCCCAGCTCGTAGTTCGCCACCTCGTCGGTATCGAGCTCGTAGGGAACCGTGAAGCCGGCGCCATTGGTAGCGCCGCCGGGACGGTTGAGGAGTCCCGGTCGATAGCCTTCCGAATAGGTGCCATAAAACAGCAGGTCCGGCGTAGGCGTGTAGGTTAGCGTGCCCTTGAAGATCACGCCTTCCGCCTTCGCCACGTCGGGGGCCCCGACCGGGCCGTTGCCACCGAACTGGAACGAGATATTCGTACCCGCCCGCTGCTGGTCGACACGCTGGTCGGCCGGGACGCCGGTGTTGGCGCCGAAGACAGGCGAGTTGAGGTTGAAGAACGAGCTGTTCGCACTGCCCGCAAGATCGACCTCGACGTTGTAGTAACGCGCGCCGCCGGTAATCGTCAGGATATCCGGCACGATGTCGAAGCTCGCCTCGCCGAAGATGCCGATCTGCTCGTCGGTCCGGAGGATGTCGTTGCGGAAAATGGTTTCGGGAGCGAACGGTCCGGGGTCGCTGAAATATCCTGCTGCGGCCGAATTGATCTCACCCGGAGGCGCAGTGATGTCGGTCAGCGGATAGTTGGGCAGGAAGCCCGTGGTCACACCGTCCGAACCGCGCACCTGCACATTCGAGAAGTAGTTGAAGTTGTTGAGCTCTTTCAGCTCGAGATCGCTGTAGAACGCACCACCGGTGAAGCGGAAGCGCCAGTCGTCGGGCGTGCTGAAGCGCAGCTCCTGCGTGAACACTGTCGTATCCGTAGTCGAGTCCACGGCGAGGTTCGGTGCGTAGCAGGTCGGATCTGCCGGAGCGTTGGTGACATAGCCGGGGTACACGACTGCCGTGTCGCAGATATAGTACGGCAGGTACTGTCCCACGTAGAGGTAATCGGTGTAGTCTACATTCTGCTGCGTACGGCGATCGGTATATGCGCCAGTATACACGATATCGAGCATCGCGAGACGACCTTCGACGGTCCAGGATGTGTTCGAAAATTCGTCGTTCAGCCGGTCTTCTTCGTAGCGCTGGATCTGCAGATCATCGAGACCGTCGAGTTCCGGATCGGCGAAGAAGACCCCGTCGCTTTCCACTTCCTGCTGCGTGTGCGCGACAGTGATGGTCCAATCGGGCGTGATTTCCCAAAGCGCCGTGCCGCGGAAGCCGAGATAGCTGGTGTCGTTGAAGTCTTCCTCGACCAGCGCAGCATTGTCGGCGGCGATGAAGGTGACACCGCTGAGGTCTGCGTTCTGCTGGAAACCGGCGCGTAGCGCGCTGACCGGAACGCCATTGGCGCGGACTGTGCCTTCTGGACGGAAACGGGCGCTCTCGCTGGCATCGACCGTGCCTGCGACATTGTCGATATAGCCGCCCTGGTGCTCGTAATAGACGACCCCGCGCAAGGCGATGGTGTCGCTCACGGGCGCGTTGATCATGAACTCGCCCTTGTAGCTCGCTTCGCCGCCATCGGTGAAGGAAAGGCCTGCATCGACACTGGCGTCGAAACCGGACAGGTCGGGCTTGTTGGTGATCAGGCGAACCACACCGGCCTGCGAGCTGGCACCGAACAGCGTGCCCTGCGGACCGGAGAGGACTTCGATACGCTCCAGGTCGGCCGCGTATACGTCGAGGTTACGGCCGGGCTGCGCCAGCGGCTGCTCGTCGAGATAGAGCGACACGTTCGGGGCAAGGCCAGCCACACCGGCGGTCGTTAGGTTCGGCGTGGTCGAGGCAAGGCCGCGGATATAAATCGTGCTCTGCCCCGGGCCGCTCCCGCCGGCAGTGACGGTAGGCAGCTGCTCCAAGTAATCCTCGAACGTGTCGATACCGAGCTCGTCGAGCTGTTCCTCACCGATCGCCGCGACCGAGACGGGCACGTCCTGCAGATCTTCGCTACGTTTCTGCGCGGTCACGACGATGGTTTGAACCCCGCCCTGGCGCTGTTGCTGCGCGGGCGCGTCGGTCTGTGCGGTGGTGTCCTGCGCGACGGCAGGTGCAGCGATGGCAATGGCGAGCGCGCTTACGGACGCGCCGCTTACAAATGTCTTCATTTTGGAAGATTCCCCCAATTCGGACCTTGATTTTGCACCCGACCGGACGGCGGGCAAATATTCGTGATCGGGATTGAGGCACAATCCCGCTCGACGAAATCAATAGGGTCGCGATTGCAGCCCGGCCACCGTCTCCCGGGCAATTTTCCGAATGAATTGGAGTCTGTTGCGAAAGGACAACATATCCATTCTAAGGGAAGAATAGATTAAGCTTCAAATTCGAAATCTGTTTATCAATTGTATTTTTACTTCGAAGTGTGTCATTTTACGGTTTTACGCTCAAGAGCAATTTAAAGTAGTTTCAAATAGCAATCTTTCTATTCGACGCGTTTGCGATTCTTTAGTGCAAACTCTTGTTCAGTCTTTACTTTGCTGCGCTCCATTCTGCACATCCTTCGGCAGTAGTCGGCACTCCGTGGCGTTTGCGCCGGATGTCGAACACCACTGCCTTGATGATGGAAATCGCCATCAGAGCGACCACAAAGGAGAACGGCAGCGCACCGATAATCATCGTGATCCGGATCGCATCAATCCCGCCAAGGATCAGCATCGAACCGACGACGAAGGCCAATGCGGCGCCCCAGAACAGGATGTGGTAACGGCGCTGGCCCTCTGTCTCCCCCGCGCCATTGATCGTGTTCACGATCAGGATCGCACTGTCGGCCGATGTCACGAGATAGGTCATCAGCAGCAATACGACGAGCCCGGACACCACTCCCGCGACACCCGGCGACAGCAAAACCGAAAGCGTAGCGAAGAGCTGGTCCGAAATTCCGGTGCCGACGATCGAACCGCCGGCTGCACCGCTGAGCTCGAGATTGATCGCCGTTCCGCCAACCAGCGTCATCCAGACAAAGCACATGAGCGAGGGCACGAGCACAACGCCAAGGACATATTCCCGCACAGTCCGTCCGCGTGAAATGCGCGCGATGAACATCCCCACGAAGGGCGCGAATGCGATCCACCAGGCCCAGTAGAAGACCGACCAGTCGAGCTGCCATTGCACCAGCGCATCTCCGGTCTCACCGCCGCCGGGAAACAGCGTCAGCGAATTGGGCACCAGCGTGCGGAGATAGTCCCACAGCCCGACGAACAGGTATTCCAGTCCCAGCAGGCCCGAACCCACAATTGCGAAAAGGGCCAAGAGGGCGAAGGATAGCGCCATATTGAGGTTGGACAGCCACTTGATGCCCTTGCCCACGCCCGAAAGCGCGCTGATGGTCGAAGCTCCGACGAGCACCAGCAGTGAAATGACGACCGCCATGGCCGAAGACGACCCGTCGGAATCCAGCAGCCAGTCGCCAAGGCCAAGCCGCGCCAGGCCGGCTACGAATTGCTCGACCCCGAAGCCCATCGTGACGGCCACGCCAAGGATCGTCGCGACCACGGCGACGATGTCGATCACATGTCCCCATATGCCCGACATGCGCAGCCCGAACAGCGGCGCCAGCGCGCTGCGGATCGTAAGGGGCAGGTTGCGGCGATAGGCGACATAGCCAATCGCAAGCCCCACCAACGCGTAGCTGCCCCAGGCCGCGAACCCCCAGTGCAGGAAGGTGTATATATAGGCGGGCCTGACCGCTTCTGCGGACAGCGGCTCGATCGTTCCGCGAATGATATCCGGATTGTTTGCGAAATGCGCGAGTGGCTCGCCCGTAGAATAGGTCAGCATCCCGATCCCGATGCCGGCCCCGAACAACATGGCGAACCAGGAGAACCGCCCGAACTCCGGCGCCTCATCTTGCGCGCCGATCTTGAGGCGCCCCGATGCGGGCCACAGTGCAAGCAGGAAGCAGACGGCCATCAGCGAAGCAACCAGGTAGACATACCAGCCCGAGAAGCTGGCAATGATCGTCGAATTGGCCGCACTCAGTGTTTCGCTGGCGCTGACCGGAAAGAAGATCGCCCACATGATGATCAGCGACACGATGATCTTCGAAGGGATCGTCACGGCCCGACTGAAACCGTCGTAAAAGCCGCGATCATGCGTATCGATGGGCAGTTCGACGAGCGGCGGCGCTACGGGAGCGTCGTCAATGGAGTGCATGGGATGATCATCCTGTCGGGCTGCGCGCTGAGGCAAGGGAAAGCGCGAACGGATGCAATCTTGCCGCGCATGAAGGTTCACCGAAGCATAGATAACGGCCCGAACAATGCAAACTCGGCTCGGGCGGAGTGGCAGTTGTCGCACCGGGATCGCCAAGGGTTGCGTCTTGCTTCAACCGATCTTGGGAACACTAGTAGACCAGAGAAGCATGGGCGCCCTGCAATCCATGTCGGGTCGTACTCGTAAGACCGCTATTGTTTGCATGGCGAGCTTGCCGGCTCAATCTACGTGGAAATTCCGCGGAAGAAGGGGGCGAAATAGTCGGTTGCGGCGACGGTGCTGAAAGGGTTGCCGCCCATCGTGCCGACGAGGCCGGCGCTGACTGTGATATTCCGCAGGGCTGCGAGGATCAGTAGCTCGAGCTTCTCTACTTGCGTCTCGCGTCGGCTGCCCTCTTCGGAACTCTCGGCGAGGAGACGCGCCATGCGCGCAGCGATGCCTTGCCATTCGGCTTCTGCGATTGCCTCCCTCGCGCTTGGCAGTGACGTGTAGATACACGCCCTCAGCATGGGCTCGAGATTGGAGACGTGTTCCGAATAAAGCTTGGCCAGGCCGGCTTCGATCCTGGGGAGGACAGGGCCGGGCGCCGCATCGATCGAATCCAGGATCGCCAGGATGCGCGCATGCGATCGCCGGGCGCAGGATTCGAGAAGCTCGTCCTTGTCGGCGAATGTGTAGTAGAATGTGCCGCGGCTGACGCCAAGGTCGTCGGCGAGGGCATTCAGGGAAAATCCGGCATAGCCGCGCTGGTTGAAGCTGCGGATGCCAGCACGCTCGAAGGCGTCGCGCTTCAGCCGGTTGCGCTCTTCCCGATTGAACAGGAGATCGGTTGTTCCGTTTGAGAGCTGGAGCGACGGCGGGTCCATGGCCTCGCTGCCCTTCGCAATGCCATCGCGCAGGAGGCGAACAAGGGCTTCGATCTGCCGTTCGTGACGCCGAGCCGGAATGGCTGCGAGCCACGGCCCGATCCAGGCAGGCATTGTCCACAATAGCAAAGTCGCGCCGCGGCTGCTCCCCTGGGACGAAGCGGAGGAAAGGAACTTCTCGATAGCTTCGAGCTGTGCTGCGATGCGGGCGGCGACCCGATTGTGTGCTGGCTCGCCCAGAGCATTCAGGTCGTTCAGAATTGCGGGCTGCGCGCGGGCGTTGATCTGCGCCTGTGACTGCATCTGGCCAACCTGCCTGATCCAGGTGCCCGCCTGCGCGATACCGCCGGTCTCTTCGCGCGCCGAGTCGATGAAGCCGTCGAGAAGATCGCAAGTTCGCATATAGGCCGCTTCGAGCAGCGCGCCTTTGGAGTCGAAATGGTAGCTGATGCTGGCCTTGGTGGCATCGAGCGCCTCGGCGATGTCTTCCAGCCGGACATCGTGAAAGCCATGCTCGTTGAACTGCGCGCTGGCCTCGGCGAGAATCAGCTCGCGCTTATCGTCTCGCTCGGCCTTGCGCAGTGTCGTTACCGCCATGCTGCACATCTTTCCTGAGAGACCCCCAAGCACAAGCGGGAAATGATCCGCTGCGCAAAAACTGAACGAGGTGTACAAACTTCCTTGACTGGGTTCAAGTTTCCCGTAGCTTCAGGCCCAAGAAAGAACGGGGAGGATCACATGAATTTTCGACGCACTTCGCTTCTGTGCGGATCGGCGCTCGCTCTGGCGGCAATGGTCGGGGCGACACCGCTAGCGGCACAGCAGGCAAACGAGGGTGAGGAGGCCGACGATACGGTCGCTTCCGACGCCGCCGAAGAGGATGAGGACGATCTTATCATCGTTACGGGTTCTCAGATTCGTGGGGCCCGGATCGACGATGTGCTTCCGGTCACGCGTGTCGACGAAGAGCAGATCGAAGCGATCAATCCGGGTTCGGGCGACGAGCTGTTCCGGGCGATTCCGCAGGCGGGCTTCGTCGCTTTCAACGAGCAGAATACGACCGGTGGTATCAATGGCGTGCGCGGCGACGTGGCTTCGATCAACCTGCGCGCCCTGGGAACGGGCAATACCCTGCTGTTGCTGAATGGTCGCAGGATGGTGAACGACCCCGGTTTCCAGACCGAACTGCTGGTGCCGGTGGTTTCCCCCGACACCAACACCATCAGCCCGGGCAGCGTGCGCCGGGTGGAAGTGCTGCGCGACGGCGCATCGGCCATTTACGGCGCGGATGCGGTAGCCGGTGTGGTCAACACCGTGCTCAAGGGGGGACTGGATGGCGGGTTCCTCCAGGCGAACTATCGCCTCTCCGATGGCATCGGATTGTACAATTTCAGCCTGCGTGGCGGGATCGGCTTCGATTTCAACGATGGCCGGACGAACTTCACGGTTTACGGCAACTACTTCCATGAGAATGGGGCGCCTGCCAGCGACCGCTTCTATTCGCGCAGCAGCGATCGCCGTTTCGACCCACGACTGGTCGGCACGCCCTACGAGCAGGACACCAATTTCCGTAACACGTCGACGTTCACGCCCTGGGGGCAGTTTGATATCCAGGGTTCCGGAGCGCGGACAGCGACGGACATTGGTGACGACGACTTCCAGATCCAGCCAGACAGTTTCAGCGGGTGCCGGCTTGACCTTGGCAACGGTATCTGTGCCGACAATGGCACCTCCGTCGATGTCGCCCTGCGTTACGACCTCGACGCCGATCGCGACCTCTATTCGGAAAAGGATCGCTACAATTTCAGCACCTTGCTGACCCATGAGTTCGGAGCTGGTCTCGAGCTCTACTGGGAAGGATCCTACTATCGTTCCGAAAGCAATCGCCAGAGCCAGGGTAGCGCGCTTCTCAGCGCTGTTCCCATCGGCATTTCGCGGGATGCCTACTGGAACCCGTTCGGCGCGGAGTTCTTCCCCGACGGCTCACCCAATCCGAACCGCCTGCAGAGCGGCATTGACGGCGTCGGGCCTGACGGGCGCGACGTCATTCTGGAGCGCTATCGCGTCCTCGATGCGGGGCTGCGCCAGATTGAGGTGACCAAGGACGTCTACCGCGCCGTGCTCGGCCTGCGCGGTGAATTCGGGGCGTGGGATTTCGACACGGGCTTCCTCTATAGTCACGCCAACAAGACAGACCTGACCCGCAATCGGATTTCGAACACCGCGTTCCAGGATGCGATCAACCGCTCTACCCCGGACGCCTACAATCCGTTCAACGGAGGCTGCTATTTCCCCGATCGCGAGGTGGCGCCTGCCAATGGCGATTGCACGCCAAATGCGGAATCCATTCTCGACGGCATCCGCATCGACGTTTTCCGCAAGGGTGAGACCACGCTTGCGCTCTGGGACTTCAAGGTATCGCGTGACGATCTCTTCACCCTGCCGGGTGGACCAGTCGGCATCGCCACCGGCATCGAGTTCCGGCGCGAGACATTCGAGGATGATCGCGATCCGCGCCTCGATGGCACGATAACCTTCACCGATTCCGTTACCGGAGACTTCTTCGGCAGCGACGTGATGAATTCGAGCCCGTCCCCGGACACGAGCGGCGATCGGAACGTCTATTCTGGCTTCGCGGAAGTCTTCGTCCCGCTCGTGTCGGACGATATGGACATTCCTCTGATCCAGAATCTGAGCATCCAGCTGGCCGGGCGCTTCGAACGTTTCGACGACATCAAGGAAACCGCAATAGTCCCGCGTGTCGCGGCGTCTTGGTCGCTATTCGACAGCCTCATGGTCCGCGGCGCCTGGTCGCAGGGTTTCCGCGCACCGAACCTGGTGCAGGTGAACGATCTTGGTACGACCCGCGTGAACACGCGTGACGATTACGTGCGCTGCTATGCCGAGATCCTCCAGGGCGATATCGATACGTTCGACGATTGCACGGGCACCGGCACTGTCAGCCTGCGGACGGGTACGAACGTGCTCAAACCGGAGGATACAGAGAGCATCAATGTCGGCGTGGTCGTCACCCCGACATTCCTGCCCGGCCTGACGCTCACTGCCGATTACTGGCGCGTCGAGCAGAAAGGTATCGTCGGGGTATTCGGGGATGACAATGCGCTGGCGCTGGATCTCTTGCGCCGACTGCAGGGTTCGACCAACCCCAACGTCATCCGCGACACGCCCGATCAGGACCGGATCGACCTGTTCGCTGGTACCGGGCTCGACCCGGCAGGCGATGTCATCCAGGTGCTCGATCCCTATCGCAATCTCGACAGCCGGATCGTCAAGGGTTGGGACTTCGGGATGGATTATCAGATACCCGATTTCGGTGCCGGCGATTTCAGCCTGCAGTTCAATGCCGCCTTGCTCGATAGCTTCTTCCAGTCGCCGGGTCCGGACGGTCAGGAATTGCTTGATGCAGTGGCCGACGGCACGCTGCCAGAGAGCATCGTGATCGACAATATCGGCGAGCAGCGCGAACAGAACGGGCGTCCGAAATGGCGCTGGACCGGCGGGGTCAACTGGCGCTCCGGTCCGGTGCGAGTCACCTGGTTCGGCCGCTACGTTGGCGGGGTCTACGATTCCAGCGTCACGCAGAATGCGACCGACATCAACGGCAATGCCAACCCCGATCCGGGAGCGCTCTATCGCGTGGACGACTGGTTCACCATGAATGCGGCGATCAGTTACACCATCGAGAACGGAACTGCGATCGATGGCACCCGCCTGCGGTTCGGGGTGAACAACATCACCGGTGAAGCGCCGCCTCTTGCCGACCAAAGCTATGGCTTCTTCAGCGGACTTCACAATGCCCGCGGACGTCAATTCACTTTCGAAATTCGCAAGAACTTCTAAACACCACGGAGCGGGCGGTCCTAGGCCGCTCGCTCCGCATTCTCACGTAGCATTTTCCCGTTGTCGCCGCACCCGGACAGGGCACGGGCACTGTCGGGAAGCAGGGTAGGACGGCTGGATGACCACCACTGATGCGGGCCCGAGGTCGGACATTGCGCTTCACCAGCGTATCGGCCTCGTACTGGGGCCGGTTGCTGCCCTTGGACTTCTTGCGTTCTTCCATCCCGAGGGCTTGTCGGAAGCGGGCGTCAGGACGGCCGCCATCGCCGCACTAATGGCGATCTGGTGGGGCACCGAGGCGGTCCCAATCTCGGTGACGGCATTCCTTCCGATGGTCCTTTTCCCGTTTCTCGGCGTCCTGCCGATGGCCGAGACTGCACCGCTCTACGCCCATCCGATCATCTACCTGTTCTTCGGGGGCTTTGTCATGGCGCTCGCCATCGAACGATCGGGGCTCCACCGGAGGGTCGCACTTCGCATCTTCCACCTCGCCGGGATGGACGGCCGATCCCTGATCGGCGGTTTCATGCTCGCGGCAGCGCTAATCAGCATGTGGATTTCCAACACCTCCACGGCGTTGATGCTGCTGCCGATCGCCATGTCGGTCATCGTCGTGATCCGGGAGGGGATGAGCGAACTAACCCCGGTCCAGCGCTCCGATTTCGAGACTGCCCTGCTCCTGGGCCTTGCTTACGGCGCGACGCTGGGCGGTGTTGCGACGCTGGTTGGCACGCCTCCCAATGCTTTCATGTCGGGCTTCCTCGAAAGCAATTATGGCATCACGATCGATTTTGCGCGCTGGATGCTGGTCGGCGTGCCGGTCACGGTTATCATGCTGCCACTGACATGGATCGTGTTGACGCGGCTCGTGTTCAAGGTCGGCTTCCGATCCACCGACGACGCGCGTGCACACCTCGCCCGGCTGGGTAGCGATCTGGGGAAGGCGACCACCGCGGAGAAGCGCGTGGGCATCCTTTTCCTGGTACTTGTCGCCGCGTGGATCCTGCGCTCGCCGCTCGAGGGGAGACTTGGTCTCGAAGGTGTTACCGACGCCGGTATCGCGATGGCTGTGGCACTTGCAGCATTCATCCTGCCGGCCGGATCGCGGAGCGGCGCGCTAGTGTGCTGGGAAGATACGCGCGACCTGCCGTGGGGCGTGCTCATACTGTTCGGCGGTGGTCTCGCGCTGGCTGGAGCGATGACCCAGTCCGGCTTGACCCAATGGATCGGCCAGTCGCTGGCGCCGCTTGGTGCAATCAATATCGCGGTTCTTGTGGTGGCCGCGACGCTGCTGGTGATTTTCCTCACCGAACTGACCAGCAACCTCGCGACCACTGCGACGTTTCTGCCGGTCATGGCAGCCGTTGCGGTCGAAACGGGCCAGGACCCGCTGCTCTTCGTGGTGCCGGTCACCCTCGCTGCCAGCTGCGCCTTCATGCTTCCCGTGGCCACTCCGCCCAATGCGATCGTCTTCAGTTCGGGTTCGGTTTCCATCCCACGAATGATGCGCGCGGGCGTCGTGCTCAACCTTATCGGCGTTGCGGTGCTGACGGTGGTTTCGCTCTATCTCGTCCCGATGGTTTTCGGCTAGACGCGCGATATGGCAAGGCTTCGCGCTACGACCCGTTTCCTTGCAGGCGTAGCAGCCTGCCTGGCCTTTTCGACATCTGCTCTTGCGCAGGAAGACGTCGCCGAGATCTTCGAACAGGCAGAGACCAACCGCCTCGTCATGGAGGTCGAGGTCGCAATTGCGCGGGCACAAGCCGATCTTGGGATAATTCCGAAAGATGCTGCCGACGAAATAGCTCGCACCGCAAATCCTGAAACGGTCTCGGTAGAGGAGTGGAGGGCGGAGTACGATGTTGTCCGTCACCGGCTCGTGGCGCTGCTCAACGTCTGGCGCCGTTCGCTGTCGCCTGAAGCAAGCAACGCCCTGCATTTCGGCCCGACGACAGTGGACATCTACGATGCAGTCATGGTCCTCCAGTTACGTCGCAGTATCCAGAGCCTGAGAGAACGTATGTTCGCGAACGAGCGCGCCATGATCGCGCTGGCGCAGGAACATCGCGATACGCCGATGGTCGGGCGCACTCTCGGCCAGCACGCTCTGACGATTACCTTTGGCAAGAAGGTGGCCGTGTGGGCAGATGCGAACCGCAGGAATATCGATCGTCTGGGTGCGGTCCATTGTCGCCTCGGACGTCTCGGCGTGGTCAAGGGCGCGGTGGGAACCCATCTAGGTCTCGGCGATCAGGCGGTCGAGGTGGAGCAGCGAGCGGCTGCCTATCTCGGGCTTGGTCCTCTATACCCAGCGGATTGGCACGGGATGCGCGATGTCTTTGCGGAGTATGCCATGACGCTGGCGCTGGTTGCTCGCGTGAATGCGGGGATCGGGCAGGAGGTATTCATGCTCCAGATGACCGATATCGGCGAGGTTTACGAGGAACGTCCTGGCGATGCAGTCAGCAGCAGTACGATGCCGCACAAGCGCAATCCCAGTCGCTCGGAAAGCCTCATGCACCTGGGCCGCACTATACCTGCCCAAGCGAGCGTCCTGGTCGACGATGTCGCAAATTTCTTCGAGCGCGATAACACCTCGCACCCCAACCGTTCGCTCGAGCAGATATCGATCGATGCTGCGGCCAGCGTCCGGGACCTCTCGGTCCTGCTGCGCCGCCTGCAGGTCGACCCGGACAGGATGCGGGCAAATCTGGGGCAGACCGACGGGATGATCCTCGCCCAGCGCATCGTCTTCGACCTGAAGGACGTGATCGGCAAGGATCGTGCCGAGGAGCATGTCGCCCAGGCGGCGCAGCGCTCGCTGACAACCGGCAGGTCGTTCCGCGACGAGCTACTGGCGGATGCCGTTCTGGCCCCTCATCTCGAAGGACGCATCGATAGCCTTCTCGATTATTCGACCTATCTCGGCGACGCATCGGGGCAGGTCGAGCGGACCATCGCGATGCTCGAGGCAGCCCGGCCGGAGCTGGAGTGCGCTACCCGGCCATAAGCTCCGAGGAACCTGCCTTCCTCTTGCGCTCACGCCTCGCGAGCCCCCCGATCGCAAAGAACCCGAGCAGCAACATCAGCCAGGTCGAAGGCTCGGGCACTGCGCCGCCGGGTCCGCGATAATTAGTACCATAGGTCACAGTACCCGTTGGCCCGGATGGCAGGGGCGGAGGGGCATCCACCTGTACAAATTGGTAGAAGACCTGGAACGGGTCGAATTCGGCGCCTACCGCGGGTGTCAACGGATCGTCCGTCGCATTAAGCAACGAGGCGAATGATGCGAAGCTGTCGGCGCTCATGCTTGCAAGGGCGTTGATGCCCCCAGCGTTCCTCGGATCGCCGAATGCGACCTGGAAGCTCTCGCATAGGGTGGGATCCGCGCAATCGGGCTGCGACGTCGCGATTGTCAGGATCGAAGTGTAAGTCAGCACGGTCGACAGTCCCGGGCCGAGCGTTGCCAGCGGGAGCGAGAGGTCGGTCGCGCTCCAGTCGAGTACGTCCCATTCAGGATCGGAATTGGTGTCGTAGAGGAGGTTGTTGAAGCTCGAACCGTCGCTGGTGTTGAGCGTCAGCGGGGCGGTCGTCGCATCTCCGTCGGCAGAATAAATCAGGCCTTGGCGTATGCCCTGCTCCTGGGAGACGGTAAAATCGAAGCTGGCCACCGAATTCGAGCCGTCTTCCAGGAAGGAGTTGGCCAGGTGGCCTGGAGTGATCTGGGAATCGAAACGCAGGTCGACCGGATCCGAACCGAGGTTGGTCAGGAAGAAGGTGACCTCGGTGATCATCGTGATCGAGCACACGCCCACGCATGCTCCGTCCTGGAGGAAGAAGAAGCTTCCGCTGTCGAGCGTCCCCGTCAGCGAGAGTCCCATCTCCGAAACCCCTCCGGTATCGGAGACTACCGAGCGGTCGATTTCCGTCGTGCCGCCATTATCCGAACCAGAGCCCGATTGATCACCAACCTGATAGTCGTATCGGTTGGTGATCGTCGCGGTTTCGACGACCTGGGCCGCGATAGCCGTGGGTGACGCCAAGAGCGCCAGGCCTAATATCGTCTTCCTCATCACATTCCCTTTCAAGTCCCATTGCGATTGGCGTTGATGTCACCTGCTGGCAGCAAGCCTTCCATCTCGCGCGATTGCGTTGCAGTTCGCCTTGGTGTCGGCCAAGGTCTCGCTTCCCATGTCCAATTGCGCCTGCATCTGCAGCGCCTGCTGGCACTGCTCATGCGCGATGCCCCGCTCGCCGCGCTGCGTATTTATCCGTGACCTCAGAAGCAGCAATTCGGCCTGGTCCGGGTCCATCGGACCGTAGGATGCGGTGTAGACCTGTTCGACCTCCCGGGTCAGGCCGAGTGCCTTGTCGAACTGTCGATCCAGACCCAGGGTTTCGGCGAGGTAAAAGTTCACATCGGCTACCGCCGGATTGTCGGCGGAATAGACATCGGTGAAGATCTCGCGTGCCTTGCCGAACGCCGTGATCGCTTCGGAGTATTCCTTCCGCGCCGTGTAGATCCTGCCGAGCAGCAGGTAGGCGACGGCGAGGCCGGGATGGTCCGCTTCGAGCACTTTTCGATAGACGCCCAACGCCTTTTCCATGCGCGGGCCGGCGCTTTCCACATCGCCTGCCGAAAGACTTGCGAAGGCCTGATTGTGGAGGGCCTTGGCGGTCCTCACGTCGAACTCTCCATAGGCACGGCTGTAACGCGCGTAGGCCTCGTCATAGAGGGGCATCGCCTCATCATATTGACCCGCCTGGACCAGTGCATAAGCCTGATCCATCAGGGCGCGCCCGATCGGCAACGTATTGTCGCCAGCCAGTTCCTTGAAGGTCGCCACGCTGCTCGCGTAAAGATCGGCGGCGTCATCATAGTCCGCCTTCAGATATGCGATGTTGGCGCGCTGACTGTAGAGAGTCGCTTCGACAACTCCGTCGTTTGTCCCTGCTTCGCGATGTGCCCGATTTGCCCTTGAAACAAGGCTCTCGAGCTCTTCGAGATCGCCGCGCTGCTTGGCCAGTTCCGCCAGCCTGAGCAATGTGCGCGCCCGACCTGAACCGTCATCGGGCTCAAGCTCAAGTGCGCGATTGAGGTCACGCGTGGATTCTTCGTAGAGGCCGAGATTGTAGTAGATATCGCCCGTCGTCCTCAGGAGTGTGGCGGCCACCCTGGGCCGCCCCGCAAACTCGGACATCGCGCGATTGCTGGCCCGGTCGAGAACGGTCAGCGCGGTGATGGTGCGCGGGTTCTCCGTCGCCGGATTGGCAACTTCGAAGGTGCCCGTCAGGAATTCGAGGCTGCTTTCGGCCAGATCGCGCTCCTCGACCGCAATCCGCCTCTGCTCATTGGCATAAATGGCGAGGCCCAGCGTGACGACTGCCACCGCGGTCGAGGCTGCCATGTAGGCGAACATGCGGCGCTGGCGCCGGGCGAGGTCGCGGCGGACGAGCGCGTCCAGCGGCAGGCCGGTTATCCCGGCCAGCACTTTCAGCTTGGCGAG
Source organism: Qipengyuania vesicularis (assembly GCF_019711415.1). GTDB lineage: Bacteria > Pseudomonadota > Alphaproteobacteria > Sphingomonadales > Sphingomonadaceae > Qipengyuania > Qipengyuania vesicularis. The sequence goes on from NZ_JAIGNJ010000001.1 coordinate 19,241, forward strand.
ACGCCGCCCGTCCTTGCCAGAACGGATATCGGCTGCGATCGGCTCTGCAGGGGTGTTCGAGATATTCCCTTCGGCATCGAGCTTGAAGCGCAGCGCCGGTGGGAAGCATTCGTCGTCTTTGCCAGAGTATGGTTCGCCAGATGCGATCAACGCAAGGGTTCGGCCCTCGCCATGCGCCTGCTTGTAGAGGCGGATTTCCTCGTTCACCCAGAAGGAATTGGCGGCAGCAGGCGAGCAGACCACTATCTGGAAGCGCGATGCCAAGAGAGCATTGCGCAGATCATCGCCGAGATCGCCGCTGGCGGCCAGTTCATCCCTGTCGCGGAATACGTGAGGGAGCTTTCGGGGGAGCGGACCGTGTGGTGTCTCAGTTCCGATGACCGCCTTAGGGAAGCGATAGGATTCGATCGCCCGGTGCAGCCATTTGGCGATTTCCTCATCGCTATGGCTGTAGCTGATGAATGCGGAAAAGCGTTCCTCGGCAGATGGCTCGTTCCCGCTCATTGCGCGTCGATCGCTATGATGTAAGCGGTTTGGAAGCGATGGCGCGACGGCGGCGAAGTAGGCCGGCGAGCAGGAAGAAGCCCGTCAGGATCATGAGCCAGGCTTCCGGCTCCGGAACGGCAGCGCCAAGATCAGTCGCGGTGAGCGAGAACTTCAGACTGTCGTCGGTGTAGCCCACGAGGTCGAAATTCCCCGACAGCAGATTGGGGGCGTTGTTCGGGCCGGTAAACAGCGTAGGCCCCGCCAGGTCATACTGCGTGCCCAAGATCACCAGGCCGCCATCGCTGTACTCGTAGACGAAACCGATGTCGGCAATCTGGACGACCGAATTCACGGTAACGTTCACACTGCGGAAAATGAAACCGTCTGGCTGGGCATCGAAAACCAGGGCGTCGGTATCGATGGTGAAGCTGATCGTGTCGTTGCCAGTCAACTGGTAGAGGAATTGTGCCGCGTGCGCGGGTGCTGGCAGGGTTGCCACCGAAGCAACCAAGCCTGCTGTCAAGAAACCACGTAGAGATCGCATAGCTTACTTCCCCCTGGGCGACCCACGGATGAATACGACCATGTTTTTGTTATGATTCCAATAACCTTACTGGAATTGTGACAGTTTGGCCAGTTGATTCTCGCAGCCCACTCCAAGCGGCTCCAAAGCGGGTGCCTAAAGGTTAACCGGGCAGGCTGAGCGGACGGGTTTCATACTGCTGCTGCCACTGGTGAATATCTGACAGCATGATCTCACTCAGTCGCCTGAAGCGATCGACCAGCCTCGAATAGCTCAACTGGTCGGCGGCAAGCGATGCACGCAGCTTCGACAGGCGGTTCTCGATCGCCGCGGACCGTTCTGCAGTGGCTGCGAAATCGCCCTGCATGCGGATACCATAAAGCGATGCCGCCAATGCCGGAAAGAGGGCAGTGGCGACCGTCACGATCTGGGTAAGACCGATCCCGTTGAACTCGACATAGAGCGCCGGGAAGACCTTCGCAGTAAGGAAGAAAAGACAAAACAGGATCGTCCCGATGAACAGGAAATCACCCATGCGATGAAGCCGGTGGTTGGCATGCTCCATGATGTGCTTGTTGCGGTGATGGTATCCGATCTGGTCTTCGATCAGGGCGAGCATGGTGTTGCGAACCTTGGCCAGGTAATCCTGATCCAGAGTTCCCGGAGGCAGCTCGAGCTCGCGCGCGGTGGCCCTTGCATACCAGGTTTCCCATCCGGGATGGGTCGTTCCATCCTCAACGTCGCGCAACGACAGTCGGCCCATCGTCGATGAAATGGCGAGCAGTCGCAAGCGCTCGGCCAGATGCCGACGGTCGATCCACAGCTGGTGGTAATTGCGCAGGTTTGCCCGCCGCGTGTTGAGGATGATCGACAGGATGACGAAGAGTTCGGCCAGGATCAGCCCGACCTTCGCGCTCGGCACCAGCAGGCCGGTCAGGGCGAGCATGACTGCCAGGGCCGCGAGGGCAAAATTGGTCACGAAGCTGCTGCGGAACTGCAATGCCGATGCGCTGGCCGCGGCATCGGCTCTCGCGAAGCGGTCTGCCAGCGGACCGGCTAGCCGGCGCCCGAACCTGCCGAGCTCTGCAAAGGGTTCTACCAGAGGCTCGAAATACTGGCGCGACTGGGCCGGGCCGGGAGAGGCGAAGCTGGTCTGCGACCATTTCTTCGCTCCGGTCGCGAGCAAGAGAAACGGCCACTCGATACTCGACTTGCCCGCAAGCGCGACCCCCCTCATGAAATCCTGCAGCGACGTGAATTCGTCTCCTTCAGGTGGTGCGCAAAGTGCGTCGACGAGAGATGGGAGGGCCCCTTTTGCCGGGATCCGCAGCACACCGTCGATCGAAGGGCGGTCGGGCAATTCCTCGTGCAGTCCGCTCCACAAAAGAATTGGCTCGTGCCGACCGTCGGGGTTGATGTGGATCACCGGGATGTGCCGCGACACGGCCTCGGCGACCACCTCCGTCGTCCCGCCTCGCCCCCGGGCAGGCTCGCCGTCCCAGATCGCGATGAGAATGTCCGATTGTGCCAGTACGAGCCTACCGATCGCCTCATAAGCCGCTTCGTCCGAAGGAGCGAAATCGTCGATCGCCAGAGTGCCGTCCGCAGCCTTGGCCAGCGCCTCGGCATTGCGCCATTCCTCTTCCGAAAAATCCTTGCTGTAAGTTTCCGAAGGGAAGGGCAGGCAAGCCGAAAGGGCAATCCCTTCGGCATAGGCTGCTTCGGCGGCGACCGTATCGGCGCCCGAAGCAAGCGCGGTTACCAGCCGCAGCGTTGGCTTCTCCTCTGAGAAAACCTCGGGGAAGCGCTTGTGAATTCCGGTGAGGGCGATCTCCGCGTCGCGAAACAGTTCGGTGCAGGCCTGGCGGGCGATTTCGTGATGGTCGAGGGAAAGGCGTGGGGGGCGATGCCCGGTTACCCCGAAGCGCAGGGCCAGTCGCGGGCGCAGGCTCTCGTCACTAATCAAACTCGCTCTCCCCGAATGGCGCCTTGGCGTGCAAAGCTTGCTAGCGCGCCCTGATATGCCAGAATTTTTCCATGTAGAGATACGTCATGGAGGCGGTCCAGCCGACCATTACAAGTCCGTTGAGCGCCTGGATCCCGCTGATGATCCGCAAGCTGCCTGTTGGGTAGAGATCGCCAATGCCGAGCGTCGTGTAGCTCGTGATCGAGAAATAGAAGGCGTCTTCGAGCCCGTGACCGCGGTCTCCGTCAAGCGTACCATACCCGCCCAGGTTCTCGAGCAGGAGATAGGCATAGGCATAGAGAAGGGTGTGAGCGAGGTGCGAGGCGAGTGCCGCAACCAGTATGACGATAATGCGCAGGCGCGGGTAGATCCTGAGGTGCGTCAGCTTCGAGGAAGTGAAACGCAGCGCCTCGTAATGGATCGCGATGGTGAGAGCTACCAACGCCAAAGAAATCAGGATCGACTGCATTGCGATTGCCCCTTCAATCCACTTCCAGCGACCTTCCCGAGTAAAGCCGTAACGCAAGCCGAGCGCAACAGGGGACTGAAAAAGGAGCAAATATCTCGCTGATCGCGCAGGCGTCTCTGAATTGATTCTTGTGTCACCAGGGCACAGGGAGAGACGCCGTTGGATTTCTTAAGACCTTTTGGTTAAGGCGCTGACAAGGCTTTTGGCCATAGGGATTCGAATTCGGACATGCTGCTTGGCACTCGTGGAAGCGCTTTCGCGCTATCGGTCGCGCTGACTTTGGTCGGCGGGACGGACCTTACTGCGCAGGAAGCGGTGTTGCAGGCCGATTCCGAGCCCACGTTGCCGGATCCCGAAGCACGCCCGCTGGAGATCGATTTCGCAGGCGACCCAGTGCTTTCACTCGCCGACGCGACGGCCGAACCCGAAGCCTTCCGCTCAATCGTAGTGGCATCGCTACAGGAAAGCCCCGTCGAGCGGGAAGCCAGGGCGCTGGAGGATGCGGCAAAGGCGCGTATCGGTGAAGCACGAGGGGGCTATCTGCCCACGATTGATGTCGGCGTATCGGCTTTCAAGACGCTGGAGCGCAATTTCTCCAACGATCCGTTCAACCTGATCGAACGCTCGCGGCCCCGTGAGCGAGTGGATTTCACGTTTACCGTCGCGCAGCCACTGATCGACTTCGGCCAGACCGATGGTCGCGTGGGCTCCGCGATCGCCCGCCTGCGCGCAGCAGGTTTCGAGCGTGAAGCACGCGTGGGCGAAACCGCTGGCGACATGGTCGCCGCCTGGACCCAGGTGTTCGGATACCAAGCTCTCGAGCGACTGATCGAAGGCTTCGTTGCGGGGCAGGACAGCCTCGACGAAGCCATTACGAAGCGCATCGAACGCGGCGTTTCGGCGGATGGTGATCGCGCGCGCGTCGAAAGCATTCGCGCACAGGGGTTGGTGCAGCTTGCCCAGGTTCGCCGACAACTGGCGAGCGCAGAAGCCCGGTTCGAACAGCTGAGCGGATTTGCTCCGCCCGAGCGACTCTTGCGGCCGCCGCTGCTCGATGCCACGCGCTTTACCAAGGAATACGCGGTCTACGTCGCCGAAGCCGCGCCTCAGGTGCAGGGTGCAGAAGCCCTGGCACAGGCGCGTGAGCAGGAAGCTCGCTCTGCCGAAGCCGCGAAGTTCCCGCAACTAAGCGCGCGTCTCGAGAACGGCCGCTACGGCATTTTCGAGAACGGTCGCAACGATTACGACACGCGCGCTACGGTCAATCTCAACTGGCGTATCCTCGGCGGCGGAGTCTGGTCGCGGGCCAGCGCTGCCGAAGCCGAAGCCGAAGCTGCCGAGGCGGTGGCCGACCGCATTCGCGAGGAAGCCCGGCGCGATGCAGCGATCGCCTGGTCCGACGTTCAGGCCATCGAAGAGCAGGTCGAGGCGCTGGAAACGGCCTACAAGGCGGCGCGCCAGTCGCGCGATATCGTAGTCGCGCGGTTCGGGGCCCTGCGCGGGACGCTGTTCGATGTGGCCGATGCGCAGGACGCCTATCTCAACGCCTCGAGCGCTTATATCCGGGCCTTGGTGGAACTGGACCAGGCGCGCTATATCCTGCTGCTTCGAACCGGGCGGCTGCTCAATGTACTCAAGATCGATGATGAAGAGGTGCCGCTGTGAGCGATATGTCGCTCGTGCACATTCCTGAGAAGCGGATTGCGGATTGGCTTGCCGATCCGATCAGACGCAACTGGCGCACATACTCCAAGGTCGCCCTCGCGGCGACGCTGATCAACATTTTCGGGCTCGCCACGGCGCTGTTCACGATGACGGTCTACGACCGCGTGGTTCCAAACTCGGCCTATGGATCGTTGCTGGCATTGTCGATCGGGCTCGGCATCATCCTGATCTTCGACTTCATCCTGAAGTTGCTGCGCGCCTATTTCGTCGACTTCGCAGGGATGCGGATCGATGAAGAGGTGGGCGAGGATGTCTTCGGCCGATTGACGGCCATGCGGCTCGAACTGCGCAAGGGTTCGACCGGCCAGCTGACCGGCATGATGCGCGAGCTCGAGACGATCCGCGATTTCTTCGCCTCGGCAACGCTGGTGGCAGTGGTGGACCTGCCCTTCATCTTCATCACTCTGGCTGTCGTTGCCATGATCGGTGGCTGGGTCGCCTTGGTCCCGGCGGTCATGGTCCCACTAGTTATCCTCGTCGGCCTTGCGGCGCAGCCTGCGCTGCAACGCATCGCCGCCACCACGCTTGGCCAGGGCCTGCTCAAGCAATCGGTGCTGGTCGAGACTGTCGGCAGCATCGAGCATGTGAAGGTGTCCGGGGCGGACCGGATGCTGAAGCGCCGCTGGAAGGAAGCGGTGAAGGAGCATGCGCATAGCAACATGCGCCAGCGCATGATCTCCTCGATCGGCACGACCTTTGCGAGCACGGCGGGCATGATCAGCTATGCCGGTGTGGTCATTGTCGGTGTCTTCATGGTCGCGGACAACACGCTCACGCTGGGCGGACTGATCGCCTGTTCGATCCTCGCCGGTCGAGCAATCGCTCCCCTGGCCCAGATCTCGCAACTGGTCGGCCGCATCACGGCAACGCGGACTGCCTATCGCCATGTCCGACAGCTGATGGAGCAGCCCAAGGAAGGCCCGGAAACAGAGCCGCTGCAAATGGGCGCGACCGACGGCGCCATCGAGCTGCGCGGTGTGACCTTCACATATCCGGGCGGGTCCGCTCCCGCGTTGGACAATGTCAGCTTCACGATCGAGCCGGGCCAGCATGTTGCGCTGCTGGGGCGTGTCGGATCGGGCAAGTCGACCGTCGCACGCATGCTTCTCGGCCTTTATCCTCCGCAGGAGGGTATGGTGCTGGTCGATGGCGTCGATCTGGCCCAGTTCGATCCCTATTCGCTTCGCGCGCAAATCGGATCGGTGCTGCAAGAGCCCGCGCTATTCTCGGGCTCCATTCGCGAGAACATCGTGCTTGAGCGGCCATACATCGACGACGAGGAAATGCTGCGAGCGGCGCGTCTGTCCGGGACCGACCAATTCGTTTCGCGCATCTCCAACGGCTATGACCTAAAGCTCGTCGACCGGGGTGAGGGACTGTCGGGTGGGCAGCGCCAGTCGATCGCAATTGCGCGAGCGCTGGCCGGAAAGCCACCGATCGTGGTCATGGACGAGCCTTCCAGCGCGATGGATGCGCAAACTGAATCGGATCTCATCGGGCGTCTCGAGGGCGAATTGAAGAACCGAACGCTCGTAGTCGTGACGCATCGCCAGCCCTTGTTGAAGCTGGTCGATCGCATCATCATCATGGATCGCGGCCGCATGGTGGCTGATGGCCCGCGCGACAAGATCCTCGAGAAGCTCGCCCAGGGGGGTAAGCAGCCGTGAATACGATGCCCGAAACCATTACCGAAGGCGACATTGTGATCGAGGAGGAGCGCGAGCGCCACCTCGAGGACCTGGTCGACGATATCGAGCCTGGCAAGGCGTCGAAGGTGCTCTTCTGGGGCATCACCCTCTTCTTTGTTCTGTTCGTGATCTGGGCCGCTTTCGCCGAGATCGACCGGACGGTGCGCGGCATGGGGCGGGTCATTTCCAGTAGCGAACTGCAGGTCGTCTCCAGCCTCGAAGGCGGCATTCTCGAAGATATCATGGTCCGGCCGGGCGACGATGTGACGGAGGGCCAGCCCTTGCTGCGGCTTGATCCGACCGAAACGGGGGCCAATCTGGGAAGTACTGCAGCCACGGCGCAGGCGCTCGACATGAAGGTCGCGCGTCTGTCGGCGGAAATCACCGGTCGCGCTCCGGCATATCCTGCGCCGGCTAACGAGGAAGCCGCCCGCCAGCTGGAAATCGAAAAAGCACTCTATGCGTCGCGGCAGGCTGCCTTGCGCAGTGCGCTATCCGCAGTTCAGGCGCAGCTTGAGCGCTCGCGCCAGAGCGTGGTCGAGGCGGAAGCGACCGTGGCGTCGCGACAGAGTTCGCTTACGCGTGCGGAGACCGAATTGTCGGCCGTCCGGCCGCTCGTCGAAAGCGGCATCGAGCCACGCATGACGCTGACCCGCGCCGAAAGCGAGGCAGCCAGCGCTCGAAGCGATCTGGCCGGAGCGCAGGCAGCGCTGGGTCGGGCGCAGGCGCAGATATCCGAAGCGCGCGCAAATCTTGCTCGTACGCGACAGGATTGGCGGGAGCAGGCAGCGAGCGAATTGGCCGCGGCTCAGGCAGATTATGATTCTCGAGCGAGTACGCTTCCCGCGCTTCAGGAACGCATGCAGCGAACAATTCTGCGCGCACCGATCAAGGGCAAGGTAAGCCGGGTCCTGGTCACTACGCGGGGCAGTGCGGTCGGTCCGGGGGAAGCCCTGGTCGAACTGGTCGCGCAGGAAGAAAGCCTGCTGGTCGAGGCGCGCATTTCGCCTCAGGATATCGGCAATGTCCGCATGGGCCAGGAGGCCAAGGTCGGCATCACCGCCTATGACCAGTCCGTATATGGGACACTTTCGGGAACCGTATCGACCATCTCGGCGGATTCGATACAGGACCCGCAATCGGGTGAAATCTATTATCTCGTGCGGGTGACCACACAGGATAATGCGCTTGAGGGGCCCGGTGGGCAGGAGCTTGCAATCGGCCCCGGGATGGTTGCCGATGTCAGCCTCCTGGGCGACAAGCGCACTGTTTTGCAGTATATTCTGACCCCGATCACGCGGTTGAGCGAGACGGCATTCCGCGAGTAGACTGCAGCCCTTCTGGGTGAGTTAATGGCTCGGAAAGCCTTTGTATGTGATGTAGATAGCCACGAAATCCGTCCGCAGACGACGGATTCGTTCGTGCGAGAAATTAAAGAAGGTCGTAAAGATGATCGTCACAGAACAGTGCTGCGCATGCAGTGCATGTAAGTCGGATAGCGGCACCGCCGCGTTTTCGGGCTGGCTGTTTGCCGCCGATGGCGATCACATGTTCGACCTCGACGCTGGAAACTTCGTAGTTGCCATGGCGGGCGATATTCCCGGCAATACGTCGACAAGCGCGACGATCACCGTCGGCCAGAGTGTGGTGGGCGATCTCGAAGTCCTCGGCGACAGTGACTGGTATCGCGTGACGCTGACCGCAGGTGAGACCTATGCCATCTCGCTCGACGGGACAGGCAATTCGCCGGTCGGAGATACCTATCTCCGCATTTACGACGCGAATGGCACGCTGATCGCTGAGAACGACGATGGCGGCGGCGGCCTGGATTCCTTTCTTCGGTTCACTGCCGGATTGACCGGCGATTACTACATCGAGGCAGACTCCTATGCCGGCCAGTCGACCGGCGAGTATACAGTCGGCGTCGTCGTGGCGCCGGCGCTCGAAGTGTTCTCCGTCGACGAAATCGCCGACCAGCTGCTCACCGGCTACTGGGGTGGGACCACGCGTTCCTTCAATGTCGGTGGTGATGGCGCGATCACGGTCAACATTACCGGTTTGCGTGCGAGCGAGATGACGCTGGCCCGCCAGGCGCTCGCCTTGTGGTCCGACGTTACCGGGATCACGTTCACCGAGGTTTCCTCGGGCGCAGAAATCACGTTCACCAACACCGATTCCGGTGCCTATACCTCGTCGTCTTTCTCGGGCAGCACCCTGATCTCATCGACCGTGAATATCGAGACCGACTGGGTCGATACTTACGGCACCACGCTGACCAGCTACAGCTTCCACACCTATGTGCACGAGATCGGGCATGCCCTCGGACTTGGCCATGCTGGCAATTACAACGGCAATGCCGTCTATGCGAACGAAGCTCTCTACCTGAACGACTCTTGGGCCGTTTCGGCGATGAGCTATTTCGACAATTCCGAGAATAGCTACTTCGACCAGCAGGGATTCAGCGACGTTTCGATTACCTCGCCGATGATGGCCGATATCGCGGCAATGATCTCGCTGTACGGCGCATCGACCACCACGCGGACAGGCGACACCGTTTACGGCTTCAACAGCACGTCCAACCGGTCGATCCACGACGCTACGCAGTTCAGCAACACGGCCTATGCCATCGTCGATAGCGGTGGTTTCGACACGCTCGATTATAGCGGCTTTGGCGCCAACCAGCTTATCGACCTCAACCCCGAAAGCTTCATGAATATTGGCGGACTGGTCGGCAACGTCTCGATCGGTCGTGGCACGGTGATCGAAGCGGCTTTCGGCGGTTCCGGTGACGATACGATCATCGGGAATAGCGTGGTCAACGACCTGCGCGGCAACTCCGGGATCGATACCATTAGCGGAGGCGGCGGAAGCGACATTATCCGCGGCGGCGCAGGTGCGGACAAGCTTTACGGCGAAGCCGGCTGGGACACCTTGTATGGCGACGATGGCGCCGACGAGATCTACGGCGGCTTCGGCACCGATATTGTCTATGGCGGCGCCGGTGCCGACCTTCTCTATGGCGAAACCGGCGACGATTACCTGCGCGGCGGATCGGACAGCGACACGATCCACGGCGGCGAAGGTCTCGACCGGCTGTGGGGCGATGCCGGAACCGACACGATCTACGGCGGAGATGGTAACGACATCGTCTACGGCGGTGACGATGTCGATACGATTTCCGGCGATGCCGGCGACGACGAAATCTATGGCGATTTCGGGAGCGACATCATTTCCGGCCAGTCGGGCAACGACGTGCTCTTCGGCGGCGCGGGCTGGGACAAGCTCTATGGCGGCAATGGCGACGACGAACTCTACGCGGCCAACGGCAATGACTATATCAATGGCGGCTTGGGCATCGACACCATCGAAGGCGGCTGGGGCGACGATATCATCGTCCTCGAAATGTTCGGTGATGCCAACATCAGCATCGTCTCCGATTTCGGCTATGGCGACGACATCTTCTGGCTCGACCGGAGCATTGGGTTCGGCGAACTCGCCTGGGGCGATCTCACGGCTGGTGCCTTCAACTTCGGTTCGCAGGCCAGTGAGGCAGATGATCGTATCATCTATCAGTGGTCCACCGGTGATATCTTTTACGACCCCGACGGTCTTGGCGGACAGGATGCCGTGCTGATCGCGCAGGTCGCGGCGCAGACGGCAATCACCCATGCCGACTTCAGGGCCTTCGGTCCTGCCATGCCGCCGCCTGCCGCAGCAGCGCTCGACGTGTTGCCGGGTGCCGACTTCCTGGTCGCCTGATCGGGCTGGGTAGCCTTGAAGGCGATCGCTGCAGGACTGGCCTTGGCATTGTCTGCCTGCGCCTCGGCCCAGGATGGAGGAATCCCGATGCCTAATGACGTCTCCTGCTCCGTTGCCGGTATGAAGCACGCCGGAATGGAAGAGGCCGATCTCTGCGCGCTTTTCGCCGAGCAAGTGCGCGCCGCTGGCCGCGAGGACATTGCATCGCTCGCCATTGAGGCGAGCTCTAACAGATTGGCAGCGGCCAAGGCCTATGATGCCCGGGGTGAGCTCGTTGCCGAACTTGGCTTCTCAATAAGCGACCAGGAACTCTCGCCGACCGCATGGCAGATTTTCGCGCGCGACTTCGCGCGGCACATCTCGCTGCAGCAATAATGCGCGCGTGGCGCCAGCGGCGTCGGATCGTCGGGAAATGGCGGAGACGGAGGGATTCGAACCCTCGATACCCGTTACCAGGTATGGCTCCTTAGCAGGGAGCTGGTTTCAGCCACTCACCCACGTCTCCGCGCGCGTGCCTTACGGCTGCGAGGGGCGCGCTATAGCCAGCACATCGGCACCCTTCAAGGAAGAAATCCGGCCTTCTGCGATTCATTTCCGGCGCGCGTAGCGGGACTCATTTCGGCGCATTTCCGATTCGGTTCATCGCGCTTTCATTGCGGCGCTGGTCAAAGGGGATTCTGATTGCGGTGCAGCGCCTTGCGTGCGCTCCGCCATGCCGGACGAAGGGATCACGATGAACACCGTCACCAAGATTGCCGCCAGCCTGATGGCCGCCTTGTCGCTCGCCGCCACGCCGCTCGCGGCGCAGGTTGAAAGCGTCGATCCCGATGCCGCATGGGAAGCCCCGATCGACGGCGATCTGGAGCAGCCGGCGAGTGAATTGCCGCCCGTCACCGATCAGTCCGGTTCGGGCCAGCCTGCGCCTGTCGACACCGCCGATACTGCGACGAGCTGGGAAGAGCCCGCAGCCACCGACGCGCAGCCCCAATGGTCCGAGCACGATGCCGAAGCGGCCGCTTCCGAGGCTGTCGAAGTGGCACAGACGGACAATCCGGCCACCACCTATCGCGAAGACGACCTGATCGGCGCAGCCGAAGGCGTGTTCGGCAAGGGCGCTGAAGGCGTCGCCAAGATGATCCGCAAGCTGCTCGCCGAGCAGGGTGAACCCAATGGCTATATCGTCGGCCGCGAGGCGGGTGGCGCACTGGTCGTCGGCGCGCGCTACGGTTCGGGAACGCTGTTCCACAAGGTCGAGGGCGAACTGCCGGTCTACTGGACCGGACCATCGGTCGGGTTCGACGCCGGTGCCAATGCCGCCAGTACCTTCGTGCTGGTATACAACCTCTATGACAGCGAAGAGCTTTACGAACGTTTCCCCGCCGCAGAAGGCCAGGCCTATGTCGTGGGCGGACTGCATGCGAGCTACGTACGTCGCGGGGACATTGTCCTGATCCCGATCCGCATGGGTGCTGGCCTGCGGCTTGGCGTGAACGCGGGCTACATGAAGTTCACCAAGAAGCGGAAGTGGCTTCCCTTCTGAGGATGCCCTAGCGGAAAAGCCGCATTTGAGGGGCCGCAACCGCGATTGAGGTTGCGGCCCTTTGCATATCTGCGCAAAGAGCGGCGCATGCTCGACAAACTCACCGCACAAGCCCCAGACGCCCTCCTCGCCCTCATCAAGATGCACGCGGCCGATCCGCGCGAGGACAAGATCGATCTCGGCGTCGGCGTCTATCGCACGAACGAGGGCGCGACGCCGGTCTTCCGGGCGATTAAGCAGGCCGAACAGAAGCTGCTCGATGTGCAGGATTCCAAGAGCTATCTCGGCCCCGAAGGCGACAGCGGTTTCGTCAAGGCGCTGATGCCCTACATCTTCGGCGAAGGCTCGCCTCTTACCGAGCGTATCGAAGGCATGCAGACGCCCGGTGGCACCGGTGCGGTCCGCCTCGCGGTTTCGCTGGCTGCCAAGGCGGGCGTAAAGCGCATCCACCTCGGCATTCCGAGTTGGCCCAATCACGCGCAGATCCTCGATGACGTGGGCGTGGAGACGGTACCTTTCTCCCACGCGAAGTCCGATGGCACCGCCGATCTCGACGCAGTCCTCGGCGCGATCCGCGGAGCCGGAAGTGACGGTGCGGTGCTGCTGCACGGCTGCTGTCACAACCCGACGGGGATCGACTACACTGGCGAGCAATGGGATGCGATTGCAGATGCCTTTGCCGAAACGGGTGTGCTTCCGATTCTCGACATCGCCTACCAGGGCCTTGGGCAGGGAATGGAAGAGGATGTCGCGGGCGTGCGCGCGGTCCTCGCCAAGGTGCCCGAAGCGCTGATCGCCTATAGCTGCGACAAGAACTTCGGCCTTTACCGCGACCGTGTGGGTGCCTTCTACATGATGGCAAGCGAGGCGGGGCAACTGTCCGCCATCGCCTCCAACGCCAATGCGCTGGCCCGCGCGAACTGGTCGATGCCGCCCGATCATGGCGGCGCGGCAGTGCGGTTGCTGCTTGAGGACAAGGGCATGACCGCGACCTGGTTGGAAGAACTCGACGAGATGCGCGCTCGCATGCGCCGCGTGCGTGATCGACTGGCTGCAGCAGACAATGAGGCGCCCGGCCTCGGCCTTACCGCGCTGGGCGAACAGAATGGGTTGTTTGCCATGCTGCCGCTCACGAAGGACCAGATCGCCAGTCTGCGCGAGGACCACGCGATCTACATGGCTGGATCGGGCCGCATCAACGTGGCGGGGCTTCATGCCGGCAATACCGAGAAGTTCATCGCCGCTCTTGCCGATGTGACCAGGGGGTAACCCACGGTGGCGCTCGACCGGCAACCGGTGCTGGAGACCGAGCGCTTGATCCTGCGCCCGCTCGCCGAGGAGGACCGAGAGGCGCTCTACGAAGTGGCCTCCGACCCGTCCGTGTGGGAGCAGCACCCGATCCACGATCGCTGGCGGCGCGAGGTATTCGACGCCTTTTTCGACGAAGGCATCGCCTGCGGCGGTGCGCTCGCCGTCGTGCGCAAGAGCGACGAGCGGATGCTCGGCTCCACCCGCTTCGATCGGTTCTATGACGAAGACGGCGGCGTGGTCGAGATCGGGTGGACATTCCTCGCGCCCATGTGCTGGGGCAAGGGCTACAACCCCGAGATGAAGCGCGCGATGGTCGCCCATGCCCTCGCCGAAGTTGCCACCGTCGAGTTCCGCGTCGGCGACACCAACTACCGCTCGCGCAACGCCCTCGAAGCCATCGGCGCGGTGCGCACCGACCGCTACGAACTCGGCCGTTACCAGGGCAAGCGCGTGGTCCACCTCGTCTACGAGATCACCCGCGAAGCGTTCGAAAGCGGGCCGCTCGCCTGAGTAGGACTGCCGAAGGGCAGCGCTACAGGATGGAACACTTGGAACACGGTCCTGGGGAAGAACTCCCATTGCGCCTCTAGCCCCTCCCATGAATGAAAATGTCGGGCAGGAAGCTGGCGTCGGCACGGGTGGATATGTGCCGAAAAACTGGAGCGTAGGAAAATGTGCTCGTCGTCCGCGGCCGCTACATGGCAGGCGGAACCTGTCCAGCCATGTCACCGCGGGGTCGCCAAAACCCCGCAGCGACAGAAGGCCAGTTCAGTTGCCCCGGCAGGAATTGCCCGGATGCCACGGTGCGGAGGGATCCATGAATCCGATCACATACCGCCAGAACGAAGCAAAGGTCTGGGTGAACCCCATGGCATCCCACGGGGTATCATTCCGCCCCGAGTAGCTGCATTCCGAGGCGCCGTTCACGCCGCCGGGAACGGACTTGCCGTTGCCGCCGATCTCGCCCGCCGAAACAGGCGCGGTCGCAACCAACGCAGCGATGACGATTGCAGAGCTTAGTTTACGCATATCCAGTCTCCTAGAGTTGCCAATGATGCAACCCGTTTCAGGCGACCCGACTCTTATGCGGTGGACAATGGATACACGTTTCCCTGCGTGCAGCCAAATATGGCCCTGCGGGATTGGCGGTGGATTTCCGACAAGTTGATATGAATTGCCGTGCTCGATCGCGTGACATTTGTGTCTGCAAATGTGTCGCGATACACTAACAGTATGCTGTTTCATTTCGCTTTTGCGGCCTCGGCCCTTGCACTTCCCGATTTTACTCCAATCCAAACCTATTATCCGCCTTCCGCTCTGAGGAAGGATCAGTCCGCAGCTGCACTCTTGGAGCTCACTGTCGATCCGGAAGGCAAGCGCATCGGTTGTGAGACACTGGCCATCTTCGGTGACGAGGAACTGGCGGAAGATATTTGCAAGCTGCAAGCCCGGGCTGAGATCGGCGCGGCTCGGGATTCCAGCGGCAACCCCGCATATGGCGTCCTTCGAGTGTTTGTCCGATATTCGATTATCCAGACCGAGAAGGGACGTGAAATCTATCGCCTGGAAGCACCGGGATACACGCATACAGTGACTGGCATGCGGTTCCGTAGCGGGACGCGCCCAGCGCCATTCGAGCAATTCGAAGCAATGGTCGGAGAGCCGAAACATCTATTGAGCGCCGATGCCACGCTCACCGTCGAATCCTTGCCCGGTGTTGACGGCACCATGTGGCACCAGAACCTGATCGTCGAAGTGAGTCGTGACGGATCGCTGGCCCACTGTCAGGCCGACGCCAGATTCGACGTTTCTCGGCATCCCGCTTACGCCAAGGCAGCTTGCGATCAGCTTGCAATGGTGGGTCTTGAGCCCCTTCTCGTCGAAGGCCGACCGGTGGTCCACGTGAGGCGCTACGAAGTGCAGTTCCGCATTCCAGAAGAGCAGAAAGCGACTGAATCAGAGAACTAACCCGCCAAGCTCTGCATCCGTTTCAGATACCGCGCCAGTACATCGATCTCGAGATTGACGTGGTCGCCTTGCGACAGCTCGCCCAAGGTCGTCACTTCGGCGGTGTGCGGGATGATGTTGAGCGCGAAGTCGCAGGTGCCGTCCTCGCGGTCGCGGACGTCGTTTACGGTGAGCGAGACGCCGTCGACGGTGATCGAGCCCTTCTCTGCCACGAAGGGCGCGAATTCGCGGCCGAGGCGGATGGCGAGGTGCCAGGAGCCGCCCTTTTCCTTTTTGGCGACGACTTCGCCGACCGTGTCGACATGGCCGGTGACGAGATGACCGCCTAGCTCATCGCCGAGCTTCAGCGCGGGCTCGAGATTGAGCTTGCGGCCTGCCTCCCACATGCCGGACACAGTGCGGCTGATCGTCTCGCCCGAAACGTCGAAGCCGATGCGGGCATCGCCCTTGCTGCCGGCCAGCGTCACCACGGTCAGGCACACGCCCGAGCAGGCGATCGAGGCGCCGATATCTATGGCCTCGGGATCGAAGGGGCAGGCAACGTTCACGCGCGTGTCGCCGCGCTGCTCGACGCTTTCGATGGTGCCGATGGCGGTGACGATGCCGGTGAACATGGTGCGCTATATCTCCTGTCGGGTGCGGCGATAGGCGGTGAATGTGTCGCTGCCAAGCTGGCGGATTTCGGCAAGCGCCCAGCGGCCATGCGCTTCGGCCAGGCTCCCAAGTCCGATATCGCCCAGCGCGCTCTGGCCAGCACCGATCAGGATCGGCGCGCGGTAGATTTCGAGCCGGTCGACGAGGTCGGCCTGGAGGAAACTCGCCGCCGCGCCCGCGCCGCCTTCGACATAGAGATGTTGCACGCCGTCGAGGCTCGCGATTTGTTCGGGCGAGTTGATCACCTTGACCCCGTCGGGCGGGATGCCGCGCGTCAGCAACACACGCTGCGGGCTGCGGGCTTCGAGGCCTTCCAGTCGGACATCGAGCCGGGGCTTGTCCTGCCGCCAGGTGCCTCCGCCGACAAGGATGGCATCGCTCATCGCGCGCCGCGAATGGACATGCGCGCGCGCTTCCTCGCCGGTGATCCACTGGCTCTCGCCATTGTCCATCGCGATGCAGCCATCAAGCGACAGCGCGAGCTTGAGCGTGACATGCGGGCGTCCGAGATGCGCGCGGGTGAGGTAACCGGCGAGGCTTTCCTCAACCTCGGGCAGCGCCAGCGTGTGGACGTCGATCCCCGCCTTGCCGAGCCGCAGGATACCCTCGCCCGACGTGCGCGGATCGGGGTCGGATGCGCCGATGACGACACTCGCGAGGCCCGCTTCGGCGAGCAGGTCGGCGCAGGCCGGGCCGCGTTCGGATTGGTGGGCGCAGGGTTCGAGCGTGACATAGGCTGTGGCGCCCTGCGCCCGCGCGCCCGCCTGTTCGAGAGCCACCGCCTCGGCATGCGGGCGACCGCCTTCGCGGGTCCAGCCGCGGCCGACGACCGTGCCGTCCTTGACGATGATGCAACCGACTGCCGGATTGGGGCGCGAAACGGGCCGTCCGCGCGAGGCAAGCCGCGCTGCTGCAGCCAGGAAGGCGGCGTCACTCGCTATCGGATTCGGTCCCTTGTGTGCTTTCACCGAACAGGCTTTCGAGGCGCTGGCGCTCGGCCGCGGCGGCGGCGGCTTCCTCTGCCTCGATCTGGGCTTCCATCGCCTCGACATCGAGTCCGCTCGCCGCGCCCACTTCCTTGTAGAGTTCGCGCCGACGTTCGATCAGGCGCGCTTCCTCGGCCTCGCGCTCGTCCTTCAGGCGCTGGTTCTCGATATTGGACTGACGGATTTCCTCGTCCGTGCGATCAGCTGCATAGGTGGTGATGTAGGTCACATCGGGTTCTTGCGGCGGATAGTAATATTTCTCCTGCGTCACCCAGAACAGGAGACTGCCCGAGATCGCAAATGAGGCCGCGAGGATCGGCCAGCGATAGGGCGTGGGCTTCTTCCATTCCTGGATGAAGTCATTGATGCCGCCGACAGCATTGAAGCGGGTACGATAGCGCATATCGGCTAGATAGTAGGCCTCGCGCCTGAACGCTAGCCGAAGCTGGCGTAGAGCGTGCGGCCGTGCTGCGAGAGCCAACGATTGGCCTCCGCGATTTCGCCTTCGAAGATATCGTCAAGCAGCGCGTGGAATGCGGGCGAGTGGTCGAAATGGACGAGGTGCGCGACTTCGTGTGCCACCACCGAGCGGCGCACATGGTCGGGCGCTTGCACCAGGCGCCAGTTGAGCCTGAGGACGCCTCCCGACGAGCAACTGCCCCAACGCCGCTTGGCACGCGTCAGGCGGACGGGAGCGGCGGGCAGCTTCGCCCGCTCGCAATAGGTCGCGGCATCCTCGGTAAACAGCGCCAGCGCCCGGTGCTCGAGCCAGCGCGAGAGGCGCTTGCCCAGCGTTTCCTCTGGACCGCCTAGCCGCAGGGCGTTACCCTCCAGCACGGGTTTGCGAGGGGCATCGGCGAGCCACTCGACGCGCAATTGGCGCCCGCAATAGGTGAGTGCGCGTTCCGCCACCGGATCGCGCTTCTCCGGAACCTTCGCGACCTGCTGCTCCAGCCATGCCGCACGTGCATGAGCGAAGGCAATCGCCTCCTTCGAGGCACACCAGCGCGGCAAAGTTATCCGCACCGCGCTGCCATCGGGGGCGAGGCGCAAGGTCAGGCGCTTGGCGGTCGGGTGGCGGCGCAGCTCGATGGGAAGCTTCTGCCCGCCGATCTCGATCTCGGGCTTGAGGTTCGCCTCGCGCAGCCACTCGATCATGCGGGCTGTTCCTCCCCGTCCGCCCATTCGACAATGTGGTGTTCGAGCGGCCCGGCCTCGTCCTCGCTGATGACCCGGCCTGCCACCGAAACGCCCGCGCGGATGACTGCCTCGCGGTCGCCCGAGATCAGGTAATGCCAGCGCGGCAGCGGCCGGTCCTCGGCGCGGCGGCGATAGGCGCAGGTGTCGGGGAGCCAAGGCACGCGGTCGACCAGCTTCAGGGTCAGGCGCAGGCAATCGGGCACGAAAGCCTTGCGGTGCTTGTAATCGGTGCAACGCGCGGTCTCGCAGTCGAGCAGCTTGCAGGCGACGTTCGTCTCTTCGATCTCGCCGGTGTCCTCGTATTCGACCTTGTGCAGGCAGCAGCGCCCGCAGCCATCGCACAGCGCTTCCCATTCCTCCTGGTTGAGCTGGGCCAGCGGCCGCTCCCAGAAGCGGTCCCTCAGCGTACCCATTTGGCCAATTCCGCCGCCACCGCATCGGGGCCCTCGTCGGTCGGGAGCATCGCTAGCGGCTTTCCATCTGGTCCGAACAGGTAGGTGATGTTGGTGTGATTCACCAAATAGCCGCCCGATTCCGATTCCTCGCCGCGGCTGAAGAACACGGCAAAGGAGCTGGCTACCTCTTCGAGCTGCTCCTTGCTCCCTGTCATACCGATCAGGCGCGGGTGGAAGGCATCGGTGAACTCGGTAAGTACCTCAGGCGTGTCACGTTCGGGATCCACGCTGACGAAGAGCGGCTGGATTTTTGCGCCCAGCTCGGGATTGTCGGCCTCGAACTTCTTCAGGCCGGCCATCGCGCGCTGGTTGTCGGTCGGGCAGACGTCGGGGCAATAGGCGTAGCCGAAATAGATCGTACGGAACTGTCCGTCGAAATCATTCCAGCTTACCTGCTCGCCGGTCTCGCCTGTCAGCGTGAATTCGCTTCCAATCGCGGCACCCGCCAGCGGCGGTTCGCCGGGGTCGGTTGGCGAAGCGCCCTGCGAACAGGCGGCAAGGATCAGGCTGGCGGCGAGGATTGTTGGAACGCGGTACATGACATAGCGGTTCATGGTCTGCTAACGGCCCCTGTTCAAGGGTTCGCCCTTAAGGAAATTGCGAATAATCGAAGGCGGAGAATACGGCAGTGCGCAGCTTGGGCATGACACGGGGACTTGCAATTGCGATGGGGACGCTGGCGATGCTGGCAACTCCGCTTGCTGCCCAGCGGACGACCGATGGGTACAAGTTCATCAAGGCTGTGCGCGACCGTGACGGCGACGTGGCGACGGCATTGCTCAACGAACCGGGTTCCACCATCGTCAACGCGCGCGAGATCACGACCGGCGAAACCGCTCTCCACGCGGTTGTCCAGCGGCGCGACCTCACTTGGGTGCGCTTCCTCCTGCAGCGCGGCGCCAATCCGAACATTGCCGACAAGAATGGCGTCTACCCGCTGCAGATTGCAGCCCAGCTCGGATTTATCGAGGGCGTGGAGCGCCTGATCGAGGGCGGGGCGGAAGTCGATGTTTCGGACGTAACGGGCGAAACGCCGCTGATCAGCGCTGTGCACCGCCGCGACGTCAAGATGGTCGAGGTGCTCGTTGTGAACGGTGCGAACCCCGACCGCACGGACAACTCCGGCCGCTCGGCCCGCGACTACGCGATGCTGCTGGGCGCGCGCGCGGGCGTGCTCGAAGCGATCGAAGAGGCAGAAGCTTCCGACGAGGATGAAGCCGAAATCTACGGCCCGAACTGATGGACGAAACCGCCCCCGACATCGCAGACCTGACGCTCGACGAGCTTCGTCTCGCGCTCGCCCCCGCAATTGCAGATGCGGCGATCTTCGACGGCTGGAGCGACGAGGCGCTGGTCATGGCTGCCGAACAGATGGGCGCCGATGTCGACGTGGCGCGACTGGCGTTCAAAGTCGGGGCGATGGAGATGATCATCGCCTGGATCGAGGCGGTCGATTTCGCCATGGCGGCGGCTTTCCCCGAAGAGGTGGTTGCGGAGATGAAGATCCGCGAGCGGATCCGGGCGCTGGTGCAATTCCGTCTCGATGCCGTGGCCGGACAGGAAGAGGCGCTGCGCCGCGCGCTCGCCATCATGGCCATGCCGCAGAACATTGCCCGCTCGACCAAGCGCGGCTGGCAGACCGCCGATCTGATGTGGCGGCTCGCAGGCGATACAGCGACCGATTACAATCACTACACCAAGCGCGCGATCTTGGCCTCGATCTACGGCGCGACGCTTGCAGTCTTCGTAGACGACCAGAGCGAAGGCAAGGCCGACACCCGCGCCTTCCTTGACCGCCGGATCGACGGGGTGATGCAGTTCGAGAAGGTCAAGGCCAAGTGGCTGAACCCCGAACGCGAGAGCTTCAGCGTCACGCGTTTCCTAGGACGTCTCAGATATCCGGCGCGCTAACACCCGCTATTGATAACCAGTTGCAATAAGCCTCGCGTTCTGACAGGGCGCTGGGCATGACTTTGGACGGTTTCGAAAGCGGGCGCAGCGCGCGCATTACCGGTGTCGACTGGGCCGCTCTGGCCGAGGACGAGGGCAAGCGCCTGAAGGCATTGGGCGTGGACGAGGGGGCAGAAGTGGCCATCGTCCACCGCGGCGTCTTCGGAACGCGCGATCCGCTGGCCCTCCGTCTCGGCAACATGACTATCGCCATACGCCGCGCGCATGCACGCGCCATCAGCGTGGAGGCCGCATGAGCCGCGAGGACCGGGTAAAGACGCGCACCGCCGCGCTGGTCGGCAATCCCAATTCGGGCAAGTCGGCGCTGTTCAACGCGCTCACCGGCGCGCGCCAGAAAATCGCGAATTACGCCGGTGTTACGGTCGAGCGGAAGGCCGGAAAGCTGACTTTGCCGAATGGCGAGGCGGTCGAACTGCTCGACCTGCCCGGCTCCTACAGTTTCGACGCTGCCAGCCCCGATGAGGCGGTTACGCGCGATGTCGTGAAGGGCACGTTCGAAGGTGAGGCCGTGCCCGATGTGCTCGTGCTCGTGCTCGATGCGGCCAATCTCGAACAGCACCTCGTCTTTGCGCAGGAAGTGCTCGAGCTGGGCCGCCCGACAGTGGTCGCGCTCAACATGGTCGACCTTGCGGAGCGCGACGGGCTGACGCTCGATCCGGCCGCGCTTTCGGAAGCGCTGGGCGTGCCGGTTATCCCGACCGTAGCCGTGCGTCGCCGTGGGATTGCCGAGCTCAACGCCGCGATTGCCGAAGCCGAAACCCATGCCGACGAGGAGGCGCACACGCGCTGGCACCTCACGCTGCCCGAGCGGCGGCTGTCGGCCAAGCACATCGCCAAGGCTGCGATCCTGTCGAAATCGACGCGCCACACGATCGAGAACGGGGTCGACCGGATTTTGCTCAATCCGTGGATCGGCCCGATCATCCTGTTTGGCCTGCTCTTCGTCATCTTCCAGGCCGTATTTGCCTGGGCGACACCCTTTGCCGATGCGCTCGAAGGCGGTGTGGGAATAGTATCGCAAGCCGTCACGGACACGATGGCACCCGGCCTCGTCCGGGATTTCCTGACCGAGGGCGTGCTTGCGGGCGTCGGCTCGGTGGTCGTCTTCCTGCCGCAGATCATCATCCTCTTCGCCTTCATCCTCGTGATGGAAGCGAGCGGCTACATGGCGCGCGCGGCCTTCCTGATGGACCGGTTGATGGCGGGCGTGGGGCTGAGCGGGAAAAGCTTTATCCCGCTGCTCTCGAGCTTCGCCTGCGCCATTCCCGGCATCATGGCGACGCGCAGCATCGCAGATCCCAAGGACCGGCTGACGACCATCCTCATCGCACCGCTGATGACATGTTCGGCGCGCCTGCCGGTTTATGCCGTGATCATTGCAGCGGTCATTCCGCAGTCCACGGTCGGCCCCGGGGTTGGTCTTCAGGGGCTGGTCCTGTTCGCGCTCTATGTTGCCGGGATAATCGGAGCGATGGTGGTCGCACTCGTGCTGCGTAGCACGGTGACCAAGGGCGCCGCTTCGGGCTTCATCATGGAGCTTCCGCGTTATCAGCTGCCGCGCATCAAGGACCTGGCGATCGGACTCTGGCAGCGCGCCTGGGTCTTCCTGCGACGCGCAGGTACGATCATCTTCGTCGCCACGATTGCCCTGTGGGTGCTGCTGTCGTTCCCGAAGGCGGGCGAGGGCGAAAGCCAGCTCGATTCGAGCTATGCCGGGGCCGTCGCCGATGCGATCCACCCGGTTCTCGAACCGATCGGATTCAACCGCGAAATGAGCTTGGCGCTCGTGCCGGCCATGGCCGCGCGCGAAGTTGCGGTCTCGGCGCTGGCAACCACCTATGCCGTCGATGCGGAGGACGAGGATCTGGCGGCGGAGGGCGTGACCGCGAAGATCGCCGCGCTGTGGAGCCTGCCTACCGCGCTCGCCTTCCTCGCGTGGTTCGTCTTCGCCCCACAGTGCCTGTCGACCATCGCAGTCGCAAGGCGCGAGACGAATGGGTGGAAGTGGCCGATCGTGATGGTCGCCTACCTGTTCGCGCTGGCTTGGCTCGCGGCAGGGGCGACCTACTGGATCGCGGTCAGCCTCGGGCTTTAGCTCCGCTTCGGTGGAAACCTCGCCTGCGCCCTAGAACCGACTCGCTTCGCCCGTTAGGCCAAGCGCCAACAGTTACGAAGGAACGATTCGATGGCCGGTAGCCTCAACAAAGTCATGCTCATCGGAAACCTGGGCGCAGACCCGGAAATCCGCAGCTTTCCCAATGGTGGTAAGGTCGCCAATCTGCGCATCGCGACTTCCGAACAATGGAAGGACCGCAACACCGGCGAACGGCAGGAGCGGACCGAGTGGCACACAGTCTCGATCTTCTCCGAAGGCCTGATCAACGTGGTAGAGCGCTATTTGCGCAAGGGTTCGAAGGTCTTCGTCGAAGGCCAGCTCCAGACCCGCAAGTGGCAGGACCAGCAGGGCAATGACCGTTATTCGACCGAAGTCGTCCTGCGCGGCTTCAACGGCACGCTGACCATGCTCGACGGTCCCGGCGGCGGCTATGGCGGAGGCCAGCAGGGCGGCGGCTACGGCGGCGGAAGCGGCGGTGGCGGGTTCGGCGGCGGCCAGTCAGGCGGCGGCAACAACCAGGGCGGCGGTTCGAACTACGACGACCTGGACGACGATATTCCGTTCTGATTGTCGACGAGATTTGTCTGATCGAATGATTTTACGATAGGTTCGGTCGATGATCAAAGCGCTCCTATCTTTCGCCTCGCTTCATGTCCTTGGCTCAATGGCTGTGGTCTGCTCGCCAGTGGCCGCTCAAGAATCTGCTGCCGGGCAAGAAATCGAGCACCTGCAAAATATTGAGATCGCAGAGGCGAGGCGCGTGCTTACAGCTGTGCGGCGGGAACAAGCTACTTTGCGCCGTGGGGAGGCGACATACTTCCACCTCTACAGCGGTGCGCCGGCATCCTACGATCAGAACAAGGTTGCGCCCATCGATGCCTTTGTCGAACTCGATCTCGGCCGGATTTGGCAGATCAAGCGCATATCCGACAAGCGGGAGGTCTTTCCGGTATATGAACTGACGGTCACGCCAAACGGTCTTGGTCAGACGATGTGGAAACTGACCGTCCAGATGGGGTGGGCCGATCCGGAAGGCCGGGTCGAGCGCATAACGATGTTCTTCGGCCCTCCGCCGCCTTTCTGATCAATCTTTCTTTAGTGCCGCCAGCGCCTCGGCCAATGGGCCGCTCGGCCCGCGCTGCTCATCGCTTTCGATGCCTGCTTCTTCGCGTGCGGCGTCGGCACCCGGGCCTTCGCGGAAGGGATCGATGGAGAGGCCCAGTTCCTGCGCAATCGCTTCGCCGAGGTCGAAGGCATCGCCTTCGTATTCGATCTCGTCGAGGTCCTCCTCGGTCAGCTCGAATTCGGCGTCTTCCTCGTATTCGCCCATCTGCCCGGCAGGAACAAAGCGCAGCGAGAATTCCTCCTCGACACGGTAGCTCAGCGGTTCGCGGGTCACTGCGCAGGGCTGGGTAATGCCTGCTGACAGGGTGCCCTTGGCGATCACGGCCTGGTCTTTCTCTACGAAACCGACCGTGGCAGTGAAGTCGTCTATCCCGAGCACGTCGAAGCGCGTTGCCAGCGCCGCGCGCTCATCGGCATTGGCTTCGATTGCCATCTCGCCAGCCGGCAGGGCGCGCGGCTTGACGAGGCGGACGAGTTCGCTTTGCCCGCCGCTCATGCTGCCACCTCGCCCTTGCGAAGCTGTTCGGCAGAAGTCCGCTCGAAGCGCTTGTGGAGACGGATCATCCGCTCGGCGAGCGCCTCGGCCTCGTCTTCCTGCGACAGGGTCACATTGCGCCTGAGCGCCCCTGCCAGCTCGCCGCGATCCTCATTTGCGAGCGCCTTGCGGTAGGTGCCGAGCCGGCCGCCCATGCTGCTCATGAGGTTGCCGATCTTCTT
Source organism: Qipengyuania vesicularis (assembly GCF_019711415.1). Taxonomy (GTDB): domain Bacteria; phylum Pseudomonadota; class Alphaproteobacteria; order Sphingomonadales; family Sphingomonadaceae; genus Qipengyuania; species Qipengyuania vesicularis. Next base: position 43,900 of record NZ_JAIGNJ010000001.1, read on the forward strand.
GCCGACGGTGGGATCGCCGATGCCTGCTTCGCGCAGCTGGCCCTCCATGTCCTCGACGAAGAGTTCGGTCACCAGCGCAGTGTGCGGGGCGAGGGACTCCTCGCGCTCCATCCGCAACATGACGAGGCTGAGCACCAACGTGATCATGTCGAAGCGCCCTTCCACCGTGTCGGCCACACCGCACATGCGATACCAGTCGGGATCGCGCGCCTCCTCGACGATGGTGTGCCACAGCGGGCGCCATTCTTCGCGCGGGTCGCTCTGTGTGCCGAAAAGGCGGGCGAGGAAGGACATGTCTTCGCGTATTCCTGTCTGCTTGTTCAGCGGTAATTAAAGCCGCCATCCCCACCGCTCGATCACACATACGTTGCATGGGCGCGCATGGGCGTTTAGGGCGTCGTCCGCGCATATAGGGTGCCGCTGCCATCAGGCCAAGCGCGCCGGAGTTACGGAGTTCGAAGTATTCGCATGAGGACCACCAAAATCCTTGCCACGACCGCTCTGGTCGCTGCCGGTCTTTCGCTGGGCGCATGCTCCTCGATCCGCGAATCGCGCGGCTACATCAACGATGCGGTCCTGCTCAATTCCGTACAGCCGGGCATCGACAACCAGCGCAGCGTCGAAATGACGCTGGGCCGCCCGACCTTCACCAGCCAGTTCGGCGAACCGACGTGGTATTACGTGTCTTCCACCACCGGCCGGAAGCCATTCGTGCGCCCGCGCATCCAGCAGCATTCGGTGCTGACAGTGAAGTTCGGCCCCGATGGCAATGTCGTTTCGGCCGATCGGAGCGGGCTGGACCAGGTTACCTACCTGACCCCCGATGGCGACAAGACGCCGACGCTCGGCCGCGAGCGCGGCTTCCTCGAAGACCTCTTCGGCAATATCGGCACTGTCGGCCAACCGGGTCTTGGCGGGCAGGGCGGTCCGGGCGGGCGCTAGGCGCGCCCTCATCCCACTTCTTGGCCACGCTTCTTGACCCCTAGGGCGCACTCCCCATATCGCGCCGCATGGACGATAGAGACAATCGCCACGGGCTGACCCAGTGGCACGGAACCACCATCATCGGTGTACGCAAGGGTGACCGCATCGTGGTCGCCGGGGACGGACAGGTCTCCATGGGCAACACGGTGATGAAGCCCAATGCCCGCAAGGTCCGCCGGATCGGTGAGGGCGGCAAGGTCGTGGCAGGTTTTGCCGGTGCGACCGCCGATGCCTTCACCCTGTTCGAGCGGCTGGAAAAGAAGCTCGAGCAGTATAACGGCCAGCTTCTTCGCGCCGCGGTGGAACTGACCAAGGACTGGCGCACCGACAAGTACCTGCGCAATCTCGAAGCACTGATGATTGTGGCGGACAAGGAGAACCTCCTCGTACTGACCGGCAATGGCGACGTGCTCGAGCCCGAAGGCGGCATTACCGCGATCGGTTCGGGCGGGAACTATGCGCTCGCCGCGGCCAAGGCGATCGCCGAATATGAAGACGATCCCGAAGTGATTGCGCGCAAGGCGATGCAGGTCGCCGCCGACATCTGCGTCTTCACCAACGGCAATGTGACCCTCGAAGAGGTCTGAGAGAACTCATGGACAATCTGACCCCCAAGGCGATCGTCGCCGCGCTGGACGAGCATATCATCGGCCAGAAGGACGCGAAGCGCGCCGTGGCCGTGGCGCTCCGTAACCGCTGGCGCCGCCAGCGCCTCGATCGCGATCTCCGCGATGAGGTGACGCCCAAGAACATCCTGATGATCGGCCCCACCGGCTGCGGCAAGACCGAGATCAGCCGTCGTCTGGCGAAGCTGGCCGAGGCTCCCTTCGTGAAGGTCGAGGCGACCAAGTTCACCGAAGTCGGTTATGTCGGCCGCGATGTCGAACAGATCGCCCGCGACCTTGCCGAAGAAGCGATCCGGCTGGAGAAGGAGCGCCGCCGCGAGGCTGTGCGTGAGACCGCCAGCCAGGCGGCGATGGAACGCCTGCTCAACGCGCTTGTCGGCGAAAATGCCAGCGAGGCGACGCGCGAAGCCTTCCGCGAGCGCATCGTGCAGAACGCGATGAACGACACGGAAGTCGAGATCGACGTGAAGGAGCAGCCCTCCAGCAACATGGAAATCCCCGGCATGCCCGGCAATGTCGGCATGATTGACCTCTCCGACATGCTCGGCAAGGCGATGGGCAAATCCAATCTCAAGCGCCGCAAGCTGAAAGTCCCCGACGCGTGGGACCGGCTGGTGGAGGAAGAGGCCGAAAAGCGCATGGACCAGGACGACGTCAACCGCGTCGCGCTGGAAAATGCGGAGACCAACGGCATCGTCTTCCTCGACGAGATCGACAAGATTGCCGTCTCCGATGTACGCGGCGGTTCGGTGAGCCGTGAAGGCGTGCAGCGCGACCTGCTGCCGCTGATCGAAGGCACGACCGTGGCGACGAAGTACGGCCCGATGAAGACCGACCACGTCCTCTTTATCGCGAGCGGAGCGTTCCATGTCTCCAAGCCTTCGGACATGTTGCCCGAACTCCAGGGCCGCCTGCCGATCCGGGTCGAGCTGCGCGCGCTGACCGAGGAAGACTTCGTGCGCATCCTCACCGAAACGCGCGCCAACCTCGTGCAGCAGTACAAGGCGCTGATCGGGACCGAGGAAGTCACGCTCGACATCACCGACGATGCGATTGCGGAAGTCGCGAAGATCGCCGCGCGGGTAAACGAGAGCGTCGAGAACATCGGTGCCCGCCGCCTGCAAACGGTGATGGAGCGCCTGCTCGAGGACATCAGCTTCGAAGCCGAAGAGCACAAGGGCGAGACGATCACGGTCGACGCCGCCTATGTGCGCGAACGGCTGGACGATCTGTCGGGCGATACCGATCTCAGCAAGTATATCCTGTGATGACGAAGCCGGTGCGCGACCGTGAGGCGATGATCGCCGCCATGGAGCCCCGGCTCGACACCCAAAGCTGGTGCTTCGTTCTCGTGAGCCCCGACACGGCGCCGCAATTGCTCGGCGCGGCCATCGGGACTTTTCGGGAGGACGAGGGCGTAACGGCGATCGTCCCGTCTCAGCTAGCGGACGAACTGGGCATCGAGGGGCCGGACTTCGCCCGCATTACGCTGATGGTGCATTCCGACCTTGAAGGCGTGGGGCTGACGGCGGCCGTGTCAGGCGCGCTCGCTGATGCGGGTATCGCCTGCAACATGGTGGCAGCGTTTCACCACGACCATGCTTTCGTGCCTGCCACAAAGGGCGAAGAGGCGCTGTCGATCCTGAGAAGTTTGGCGGCTTCCGCCAGCTAGGCTGACGTCAGGATCGCAGAAGTTCGTCCAGCCGCTGCTGCAGCTCGAGCAAAATGGCTTCGCGCTGTTCGTAGGTGAGCAGAACATGTCCGTTGCGGCCCATATTGTCGAAGAGCTCGTTCAGGAACTGCCGGTTCGAGCGCATCTGCTCGACGTTGCATTGCGGCATCCAGCGCGAGTCCTTGTTCCTCATGAAGCCCCAGTCGATTTCCGTATCAGTCCCCCTGGGGACTAGCTCGATCTGGATAGCCTCGGGGTGGCGGCTGTAGAGGCGGAACAACTCATTCGTCCGCTCTTCATGATTGGCGCGCTGGCGGTCGCGGAAGAGGATATAGTTGCGGAGTTGCTGCTTGATGCCCTCGTCTGTCAAGCGATCGAAACGCCCGGTCGAGAGCATCTCTTCGAGTATCGGCAGCTGGTCGGATTCGCGCCGGTAAATGTGCGAGCCGGCCACGGCACTGCACTCCGCGGGGGTCAGCGGACGTGGTTCGTCCGAAGTGAAGATGATGGACTGTGCCTGCGCGAAGAGATCCACTTTTCGCTGCAGTACTTGGCGTTCCTCACGAACCGCCTCGAGAAGCGTGGCCGTTTCGGCCTGAAGCCGCGTGAGGATTTGCTCTTCATCCTCGCGCTCCTGACGTTCCTCGTTCCAGTTCGCAGCCTGCAGGCCGAGGAACACGCCGACCACAACGATGACGAGTTCAGCCGCGAGGGCGAACCAGTTCTGCTCGCGCAGCTGCACCGCGATCTTGTTCAGGAATACCGGTGTCTTTCCCCCTGCCATCGCCGGAGTATGGAACACCGGCCGCAAGGCGCAAGGGTAAATCGTTACCTACGGATGTGGCGCAAGCCCGATTTCGACACCCGTCTTGTCGGTCAGCGCGAACTTGTCGACCAGGTCCGAGCTCGCCCGGTTGAGACCGCGTACCTGCACGCTACGGCCGTTGCGGCGCATGCGTTCGACGACCTTGTCGAGCGCGCCGATCGCTGAGATGTCCCAGAAGTGGGCCTTGCGCACATCGATGATCACGTGGTCTGCCGGATCGGGCATGCTGCTTTCGGGGCCGAGCGCGGCTTCGAAACGCTCGACGCTGGCGTAGAAGATCTGGCCCTTGGCGCGATAGATGGCGGTGTCGCCTTCGCGCTCTCGAACCACTTCGAACATGGTCATCACCTTGTGGGTGAAGAACACGCCCGACAGGATCACGCCTGCCAGCACGCCGAGTGCTAGGTTGTGGGTGGCGACCACCACGACAACAGTCGCGAGCATCACAACGCTGGACTGCCACGGGTGCTTGGAAATGTTGGGGATCGAGTTCCACGAGAAGGTCCCGATCGACACCATGATCATGATCGCCACCAGCGCCGGCATGGGCACCTGGCCGACGAGGTCGCCGAGCACGGCAAGCAGGATCAGCAGCGAGAGGCCGGCCGTGAAAGTCGACAGGCGTCCACGCCCGCCGCTGGTCACGTTGATGACCGACTGGCCGATCATCGCGCAGCCGCCCATGCCGCCGAACATCGCAGCAACCACGTTGGCGACGCCCTGACCAGCACTCTCGCGGCGCTTGTTCGAGCCGGTGTGCGTCATGTCATCGACGATTTGCGCGGTCAGCAGCGATTCGAGCAGGCCGACTGCCGCCATGGTGGCGGAGTAGGGCGCGATGATTGCGAGCGTTTCCCAGGTCAGCGGGACATCGGGCAGCGCGAAATAGGGCAGGCCCTCGGGCAGCTCGCCCATGTCGGATACGGTATTCACTGGCGCGTCGAGCCAGATGGTCAGCGCAGTCAACACGACGATCGCGATCAGCGGGCTGGGGACTGCGGTGGTGAACTTCGGGATGATGTAGATCATCGCCAGCGCGGCGGCGACCATGGCGTAGGTCATCCAGCCGATGCCTGCCGCAGTCGGATCGAGCTGGGGCAGCTGCGCCATGAAGATCAGGATCGCGAGCGCGTTGACGAAGCCGGTGATGACCGAGCGCGACACGAACTGCATCAGCAGGTCGAGCCGCAGCAGCGCGGCGATGCCTTGGAAAATCCCCATCAGGATCGTTGCGGCGAAGAGGTATTCCACTCCGTGATCGCGCACCAGCGGTACGACCACTACGGCCACTGCAGCCGTCGCGGCGCTGATCATGCCCGGACGTCCGCCGGTAAAAGCGATCACCATGGCAATCGCGACCGAGGCATAGAGCCCCACGCGCGGATCCACGCCTGCGATGATCGAGAAGCCGATCGCTTCGGGGATCAGGGCCAGCGCGACGACGATCCCGGCGAGGATGTCTGCACGGATGTTGGAGAACCAGTCGCGTTTGATCGCGCCGAGGTTGGGCATGATTTCTGTCCAGCTATATCAGGAGGGCGCGCAAGTGCACCCGGAATGATTGCGCGCTACTTAGCGATTGTGCAGTGCAACACAACCCGTAGTGGCGAGCATTCCTATTCGGCAGCCGCCGCTTCGCTCGCTTCGGCCTGCTGGCGGGCCCACATCTCTGCATAGAGACCGCGTGCCCGCAGCAGGTCCGCATGCGTGCCGCTCTCGGCAAGCCTGCCCTGATCGAGCACGAGGATGCGATCGGCATCGGCGATGGTCGACAAGCGGTGCGCGATGGCGAGCGTGGTGCGGTCCTTGCTCACCTGCTTGAGCGTGCCGAGGATGTCCTGCTCGGTGCGGCTATCAAGCGCGCTGGTCGCCTCGTCGAGCAGCAGTATCGGTGGATCCTTCACCAATGTGCGCGCAATCGCGACGCGCTGCTTCTCGCCGCCCGAGAGCTTGAGGCCGCGCTCGCCGACTTCGGTGTCGAAGCCGTCGGGCAGCTTCTCGATAAAGGGGAGAATCGCTGCGGCACGAGCCGCATTGACCATGCGCTCCTCGCTCGCGCCCTCACGGCCGTAGGCAATGTTGTAGCCGATCGTGTCGTTGAACAGCACGCTGTCCTGCGGGACGATGCCGATATGCGCGCGCAAGCTCTCCTGTTGGACCTTCGATATGTCTTGCCCGTCGATAAGGATGCGCCCCTTCTGTGGATCGTAGAAGCGGAACAGCAACCGCGCGATGGTGCTCTTGCCTGCACCCGAGGGGCCGACGATGGCGACATTGCTGCCTGCCGGGACCTCGAAAGTAAGGCCATGCAGGATCGTGCGTTCCGGCTCGTAGCCGAAATGGACGTGATCGAAGGTGATCGAAGGACGACGCACCACCAGCGCGGGCGCTCCAGGAATGTCTTTCACCTCGGCCTCGGTGTCGATCAGGCGGAACATCTCGGCCATGTCGATCAGGCCCTGACGTACCGTGCGATAGACCATGCCCAACATGTCCAGCGGACGGAAGAGCTGCATCAGGTATGTGTTCACCAGCACGAGGTCGCCGGTGGTGAAGGTGCCCTGACTCCAGCCCAAGACCGTAAAGGCCATCGCCCCGCCCATGAGCAGGTTCATGATCGCCGCTTGCGTGATATTGAGCACACCGAGCGAGTTTTCCGACTTGATGGCGGCTTCGGCCCAGGCGTGGGCTGCCTCGCCATAACGGCGACGCTCGCGCTCCTCTGCGCCGAAATACTTCACCGTCTCGTAATTCAACAGGCTGTCGACCGATCGCGCCAGCGCCTGTCCGTCGAGCTCGTTCATCTTGCGACGCAAGTCGTTGCGCCATTCGGTGATCTTTCGCGTTACATATATATAGGCGGCGACGGTCGCGGCGGTTGCGACGACCAGTTCCCAGCCGAAGTTGAAATAGAAGATCGCGCCCACGGCCAGCAGTTCGATCGCTGTGGGAGCGATGTTGAACAGCAGGAAGTAGAGCATAACGTCGATGCTCTTTGTCCCGCGTTCGATCGTCTTGGTGATCTCGCCCGTGCGACGCGACAGGTGGAAGCGCAGCGAAAGCTTGTGCAGGCGGCTGAATGTGTCCTCGGCCAGCTTGCGCGTCGCATCCTGGCCTACACGTTCGAAGGTGATGTTGCGCAGATTGTCGAACATCACGCTGGCGAAGCGCCCCGCCGCGTAGGCAATGACCAGGGCCAGCGCGACCATCAGCGTTTCGTTCGCCGGCGTGGTCATGGTGTCGACTGCGTTCTTATAGGCGAAGGGCAGGGCGAGAATCGTCGCCTTGGCTGCCAGCACGAATCCCATCGCGCCGATAATGCGCCGCTTCAGCAGCGGATTATCGTGCGGCCATAGATATGGCAGGAAGCGTTTGATGGTGGGCCAGCCTTCGAGATCGATCGGCGGCTGGGTCTTGGCTTTATCGGGCGGCATCGCCCGCTATCTGGGGCAGGTCCGCGAATTCGGCAAGGTCAGCGGCAGATCAATGCCATCCGTCGATGAGCCGACTGGCATCGTGCCGGATCGATTCCTCGGGTACATCGAACAATACGCGCCGGGTGGGAAAGTCGATGGCCACGCGGTTGAACATGCGCAGGTTCCCCATGCCAAGGATCAGCGCAGGTTCGTCGGCATAGCCCAGCGCATCGAGGGCGGGGCTGTCGACGAAAGATATCGGTATCCGGTTCAGTTGCATGGGTCCGATCTCGAGCCGCTTTGCAAAGGCGACATCGCTCAGGATTTCGGTTCCATGGACGTCCGATGTAACGACCTTGTGCTTCGCTCGCGCGCGCAAGCGTTTGTATAGGGCAAGGTTGCCAACCGAGTTCTGCGCCCCCGTATCTATGATGACTGCGGTTTTCACGCCATTGAGCCGCGCGTCTGTGATGATCATCTGGCCCAGCCGCGAGCGAGCCCTCACGATGATCTCGTAGCCGGCGTTCCCGCCGAGAGCCTTCGCATCGGCCACGGTCATGCGCCCCTCGTTGAAATCGATAAGGACGCGCAGGTCCTGGAGTGTATCGAGTCCCAGGATACCGTCCGCGCCGATATGCTGGCGCTCGAGCAGGGGAGAGACGAGCCCGCTCAGCGTTCGGTCGGCAAATTCGAGGCGGTCGATCGCTATGAGGTCGACTTCCCTTGAGGAGCCCATCGCCACCAGCATGGCACGCGAGAATGGTTCAAGCGAAAGGTCCTCTGTAATCCGAGAGGTGACCACAGTGGCTTGGGCACCCGTGTCTATGAAGAAGCGGTATGGACCCTTGCCATCGATCACGACCGGCACGGTCAGGCGTTCGTAGCGATCCTTCGCCAACTCTACCTCTACAAGCTCGGGGCTCTTTTCTGCGGTGGGATCGGCGTCGGTCTCTTCTGCGAGGACCGGGACGCTTGCGGGGACTGCACAGGCCAGCAGCAGGCCGAACAGGAATTGCCTATTTGCCATGTCTTCTCTCCAGCGCGCCCGCGCGCGAGAGCCGGGCTCGCACAGCGATG
>NZ_JAIGNJ010000001.1:55000-1113808 GCF_019711415.1 Qipengyuania vesicularis
CCACCAGGTAACTGGATGCGACATCAAATCCGATTGAATGAAACGAAAACAGATCCGGCATCTGGCCGGTAGGTGGTTTCGACCACCGCTCTTTGACATTGTGAATGGGTTTTTAAATCGATGCCGTGGCGCATGGATTGTACGGTTTGCCTTCGGGCAGATCATGCGAGCTATGCATCACAACAAGATCAATCAAACGATTATCTGGCTGAGATATTCCTCCGCACTATCTTTAAGCGATTGGCTTTTATGCAGGCCTGTCGTTGATGGTGTGGATTCTCAAGCGTGAGGTAAGAGCATTTGGTGGATGCCTTGGCATGTGCAGGCGATGAAGGACGTGGCACGCTGCGATAAGCGTCGGGGAGATGTGAGCAATCTTTGATCCGGCGATTTCCGAATGGGGAAACCCACCCTCACCATTTCCTTTCGATTGTCTTCGGACGATCGGAAAGAGGTGGATAGGGTATCACCAGACTGAATATATAGGTTTGGTGAAGCGAACCCGGGGAACTGAAACATCTCAGTACCCGGAGGAAAAGACATCAACAGAGATTCCCGTAGTAGTGGCGAGCGAACCGGGACCAGGCCAATGCTTCTTCGTTAATTAGCAAAACACTTTGGAAAGAGTGGCCATAGTGGGTGACAGCCCCGTATGCGAAAATGACCGAAGAAGATTCGAGTAGGGCGGGACACGTGAAATCCTGTCTGAACATGGGGGGACCACCCTCCAAGCCTAAATACTCGCACATGACCGATAGCGAACACAGTACCGTGAGGGAAAGGTGAAAAGCACCCCGATTAGGGGAGTGAAACAGTACCTGAAACCGGATGCTTACAAGCAGTTGGAGCCCCATAGGGGGTGACAGCGTACCTCTTGCATAATGGGTCAGTGACTTAATCTACCATGCAAGCTTAAGCCGTTAGGTGTAGGCGCAGCGAAAGCGAGTCTGAATAGGGCGACTGAGTATGATGGATTAGACCCGAACCCCGGCGATCTAGGCATGGCCAGGTTGAAGGTGCGGTAACACGCACTGGAGGACCGAACCGGTGAATGTTGAAAAATTCTCGGATGAGCTGTGTTTAGGGGTGAAAGGCCAATCAAGCCGGGAAATAGCTGGTTCTCCGCGAAATCTATTGAGGTAGAGCGTCGGATGTATGCCGATGGGGGTAGAGCACTGGATGGGCTAGGGCTGCGCGAGCGGTACCAAACCTAACCAAACTCCGAATACCATCGAGTCTTATCCGGCAGACAGACGGCGGGTGCTAAGGTCCGTCGTCAAAAGGGAAACAGCCCTAACCTACAGCTAAGGTCCCCAAGTCATATCTAAGTGGGAAAGCATGTGGGAATCCCAAAACAACCAGGAGGTTGGCTTAGAAGCAGCCATCCTTTAAAGAAAGCGTAACAGCTCACTGGTCTAAATAAGGGTTCCTGCGGCGAAGATGTAACGGGGCTAAAGATATGCACCGAAGCTTAGGGTTGCAGTTTACTGCAGCGGTAGCGGAGCGTTCCGTAAGCGAGTGAAGGCGAAGGGTAACCGACGCTGGACGTATCGGAAGTGCGAATGCTGACATGAGTAGCGACAAAGAGGGTGAGATGCCCTCTCGCCGAAAGACCAAGGGTTCCTGCGCAACGCTAATCGGCGCAGGGTTAGCCGGCCCCTAAGACGAGCCCGAAGGGGGTAGTCGATGGGAACCACGTAAATATTCGTGGGCCTGAAGATGTGTGACGGATGGCGGAAGTTGTTCTCTCTTATTGGATTGAGAGGGCAGCCAAGTTGTTCCAGGAAATAGCCTCTTCACTATAGACCGTACCCGAAACCGACACAGGTGGTCAGGTAGAGTATACCAAGGCGCTTGAGAGAAGTATCCTGAAGGAACTCGGCAAATTGCCTCCGTACCTTCGGAAGAAGGAGGCCCTGGATCGAGGCAACTCTTTTCAGGGGGCACAGGCCAGGGGGTAGCGACTGTTTAGCAAAAACACAGCACTCTGCTAAGTCGGCTTCAAGACGACGTATAGGGTGTGACGCCTGCCCGGTGCTCGAAGGTTAAGAGGAGGAGTGCAAGCTCCGAATTGAAGCCCGAGTAAACGGCGGCCGTAACTATAACGGTCCTAAGGTAGCGAAATTCCTTGTCGGGTAAGTTCCGACCTGCACGAATGGCGTAACGACTTCCCCACTGTCTCCAGGATATGCTCAGCGAAATTGAATTCTCCGTGAAGATGCGGAGTACCCGCGGTTAGACGGAAAGACCCCGTGCACCTTTACTGCAGCTTCAGAGTGGCATTAGGAAAGAGTTGTGTAGCATAGGTGGGAGGCTTTGAAGCGAGAGCGCCAGTTCTCGTGGAGCCATAGGTGAAATACCACCCTGCTGTTTTCTGATGTCTAACCAGCTACCGTTATCCGGTAGTGGGACCCTCTGTGGCGGGTAGTTTGACTGGGGCGGTCGCCTCCTAAAGAGTAACGGAGGCGCGCGATGGTAGGCTCAGGACGGTTGGAAACCGTCTGCAAGAGTGCAATGGCATAAGCCTGCCTGACTGCGAGACTGACGAGTCGAGCAGAGACGAAAGTCGGTCATAGTGATCCGGTGGTCCCTCGTGGAAGGGCCATCGCTCAACGGATAAAAGGTACGCCGGGGATAACAGGCTGATGATTCCCAAGAGCTCATATCGACGGAATCGTTTGGCACCTCGATGTCGGCTCATCACATCCTGGGGCTGGAGCAGGTCCCAAGGGTTTGGCTGTTCGCCAATTAAAGTGGTACGTGAGCTGGGTTCAGAACGTCGCGAGACAGTTTGGTCCCTATCTGCCGTGGGCGTCGATACTTGAAAGGAGTTGCCCCTAGTACGAGAGGACCGGGGTGAACATACCTCTGGTGTACCTGTCATCCTGCCAAGGGTGCCGCAGGGTAGCTATGTATGGACGGGATAACCGCTGAAAGCATCTAAGCGGGAAGCCTCCCTTAAGATAAGGTATCTTCGAACCGTCGTAGACCACGACGTTGATAGGCCGGGTGTGGAAGCGCAGTAATGCGTGTAGCTAACCGGTCCTAATAGTTCTTTTCGCGCTTGTAGGATCCATACCATCAACGACAGCCCTGTGCTGTCCGAGAGGTGGAGGAAACTCTAGCCGGATAAGCCCAGAAAGCTCAAAGCATCGATTTAAACCCATGTCCGCCAGCTCTATTGCTTGGTGACCTTAGCGTCTGTGACCCACCCGATCCCATCTCGAACTCGGCCGTGAAACCGGACAGCGCCGATGGTACTAGTGCTCAAGCACTGGAAGAGTAGGTCGTCGCCAGGCATTAAAGCCGGCGGGCATGCGGGATAAACCCATTCACGATTTCAAAAGCCGCTGCCGGGCGTTCCCGAGCGGCGGTTTTTTCGTCTCTGGCCTATGCGCTAGGATGGATACATACGGTGCCGCGGGGTGGAGCAGTCCGGTAGCTCGTCAGGCTCATAACCTGAAGGTCGTTGGTTCAAATCCAACCCCCGCAACCACCGTTTGAAAACCCGCCTTCTGGCGGGTTTTTTGTGCCCTCAGCCGACGACTGCACCTGCGATCAGCGCATCGACGACTGCCGGGTCTGCCAGCGTCGAGGTATCGCCCACCTTGTCCGGTTCGCCCTCTGCGATCTTGCGCAGGATGCGGCGCATGATCTTGCCGCTCCGGGTCTTGGGCAGGGCGGGGGCGAACTGGATCGCATCGGGTGAGGCAATAGGGCCGATCTCGCCGCGAACGAACTGGCGCAACTCGTGACGTAGCTCTTCGCTCTCGGGCTCCCCGGCGTTCAGCGTGACATAGGCGTAGATGCCCTGGCCCTTCACGTCGTGCGGCATCCCGACGACGGCGGCTTCGGCCACCTTGGGATGAGCGACGAGCGCGCTTTCGACTTCGGCCGTGCCCATGCGGTGGCCCGAAACGTTGATCACATCGTCAACGCGGCCGGTGATCCAGTAATAGCCGTCCTCGTCGCGCCGGCAGCCATCGCCGGTGAAATAGCGGCCCGGATAGGTGGTGAAATAGGTCTGGAAGAAGCGTTCAGCGTCGCCCCAGACGCCGCGCATCTGGCCGGGCCAGCTCTGCATTATCACAAGATTGCCCGAAGTTGCGCCTTCGAGAAGCTGGCCGTCGTTGTCGACCAGCGCCGGATAGACACCGGGTAGCGGCTTGGTCGCGCTTCCCGGTTTGGTCTCGACAGCGCCCGGGACCGGTGCGATCAGCGCGCCGCCGGTTTCGGTCTGCCACCAGGTATCGACGATCTCGCAGCGCCCGTCGCCGACCACTTCGTGATACCAGTTCCACGCCTCCGGATTGATCGGTTCACCGACCGTGCCGAGCAGGCGGATCTGCGAGCGGTCATGCTTTTTCACCCACTCGTCGCCCTCGCGCATCAGCGCGCGGATCGCAGTGGGGGCGGTGTAAAAAATCGTGACGCCGAGGCGGTTCGAGGTTTCCCAGAAGCGCCCGAAGTCCGGATAATTGGGCACGCCATCGAACATCACGGTGGTCGCGCCATTAGCGAGCGGACCGTAGACGACATAGCTGTGCCCGGTGACCCAGCCGACATCGGCGGTGCACCAGAAGACATCGTCCTCTTTCGCGCCGAAGAGCATGTCGAAGGTCGCGGTGACCCAGTAGAGATATCCGCCCGTCGTGTGCATCACGCCCTTCGGCTTGCCGGTCGAACCTGACGTGTAGAGAATAAACAGCGGGTCCTCGGCGTTCATGCGCTCAGGCGCGCAATCGGCCGACACCTTGTCGCGCAACTCGTGCCACCAGTGATCGCGTCCCTCAACGAAAGACACGTCGCCGCCGGTCCTGCGGACCATGATGACCGATTCGACAGAGGCCTTGGCCAGGGCCTTGTCGGCATTGGCTTTCAGCGGGATGCGCTTGCCCCCACGCGACCCTTCATCGGCGGTGACCAGTAGTTTTGCGCCGCAGTCTCGTATTCGGTCGGCGAGGCTATCGGGCGAGAAGCCTCCGAACACGACTGAGTGGATCGCCCCGATCCGTGCGCAGGCGAGCATGGCGAAGGCAGCCTCCGGGATCATCGGCATGTAGAGCACCACGCGGTCGCCCTTTACGACGCCGCAGTCCTTCAGCGCATTGGCGAAGCGGCAGACCTCTTCATGCACCTGCGTATAGGTGAGCGTGTAGCCTTCGCCCGGCTCGTCACCCTCGAAGACGATCGCGGTCTGGTCGCCGCGCGCATCAAGGTGGCGGTCGAGGCAGTTTACCGAGACGTTGAGTTCGCCATCCTCGAACCAGCGAATGCCGAAATCGGCTTCTTCATAGCTGCTGCGGTTGGCCTTGGTCGGAAGAGTGTACCAATCGAGCCGCTTGGCTTCTTCGAGCCAATAGCTTTCCGGATCGCGATCGACAGCCTCGTGGCGTGCGGCAAGATCCTGTTGTGCGTTCATGGCTTCGGCTTCTCCTCTTCCGGAAGACGATCATATCTCCCGGCCGCTCATGCGCAATGACCGAAAATCAGCCTTCGATCTTCAGGCCGAACCAGATCGTTCGCGGCGTGCCGAGATCGATCGAGCCACCCTGGTTGCGCGTGATGATTTCCTCATCGGTCAGGTTCTCGCCGCGCAGGACAAGCGAGAAACGATCCGCGACCGGCATCTCGGCATAGGCGCCCAGCGTGGTGACCGAGGGCAGGACATCGCTTTCGAGGTCGTCCTCGAATTGCTTGCCGATGTGGCGCAGAGTGACCGCGATCAGGCCGCTCTCCAAGAACCGGTAGCTTGCCATTGCTCCGCCGACCCATGCCGGCGTCTGTGATGGACGATTGCCGTCGAAGGCGGCACCAGCCTCCCGGGCCTCGGCATCGGTATAGGCGAGCGATCCCACCACCTGCAGCGGGCCAAGGGAGAAAGCCGCACGGGCCTCTATTCCCTGCGCGTGAATTTCCTCGATATTCTGCCGCTGGCGCGTGACCGGGTCCAAAGTGACATTCGCAATCGCATCTTTGACCCGGTTGTCGAATGCGGTCAGCGAGAACTCGAAATCATCGCCCGGGGCAAAGTCGATTCCAGCCTCGAATCCTTTCAGCTTCTCATTAGCCAGTGCAGGGTTGGCATTGGTCGTGACCGGGAAGACGACGAAGGGCCGGTAAAGCTCGTTGAGGGTCGGCAGGCGCAGACCGGTATAGGCTGCCGCGCGCAGTTTGAGACCTCCGCCTGCGTCGAATGTCGCACCGCCGCGGAAGGATTCCTCCCAGCCTGAACGGTTCGCAAAGCTGCTGTCCGCGATGACTGCGCCCGATGTGTCGAGCGCGGTGAAGAACCCTTCGCGGATCGTGTATCGATCCAGCCGCACGCCCGCGGTCAGCACCAGTCGGCCGAGCAATACATCGTTCTCAGCGAAGAAGCCGAGATCGGTGTTGGTGCCGCCCGCATTGCGCCTCTCGCGGACCGCGCCGGTAAAGCCGCTGAGGGCGGTCTCGTAAAGTTCGCCTTCGCTCCGCCGGTAATCGGTGCCGAGCCGCAGGACGCTTGTATCGCCTACTGGCGGGCGGATCTCGATCTTGCCACCTAGACCGGTGGAGGGCGTTTTGCGCTGGTCGAGCACGGGCACGAAGCGGGTAGAGCTGACCACGACATTGGTGAAGTTGCGCGCCTGCACATAGGCAAGCGCGTCGAAGGCCCAGTCCCCACGACCAACAAGTCGGACGCTGGCATCCTGGCCCGTGCTCGAGCTGTCGGCCCCGTCGAACCGCAAAGTGCGCCGGTCATCATAGATCAGGGCGCGGGCTTGCAACTCCATCGTATCGCCAAGCGGAGCGACACCGCGTGCCTGCACCGACCAACTGTCGTATGCCGCCCGCGCGGAGGCATCGACACGGTCGGCAGCGGGGGTTGTGAAGAATCCTTTTCCGCGATCCCAGCGGCCTGAAACCACCGCGAAACCTGCGCCGAGGTTGCCGGACAGATGGGCCGCGCTCTCGGTCCCGCCGCGGTCGTTGGCGTAGAGGTGTCCGCCGAAGTCGCCCAGCGTGCCTGCGCCGGCGCTTTCCAGCTCGATCGTTCCTGCAAGCGCACCAGCGCCGAAGGGACCGGAGCCGCCTCCGCGGGTCACGCGGACGCTTGAAAGCCTCTCCGGGGCAATCGCAGCGAAAGGGATGAAGCCGAAGAAGGGATCGGCCATCGGGACACCGTCAAGCAGTACAAGCGCGCGGCTGGTGGCGTTGCCGCCGAGCGAGCGCAGCGTGGCACCTTGCGCGCTGGGGTTGGACGAGCGGCTGTCGGACCGGCGAAACTGCTGGAATCCCGCGACGGAAGAAAGCGCATCCTCGATCCGTCCCGACGCGGTCGAGACAAGTTCCTCGCGTGTGATTTCCTGCGATGCATAGGCCGGGGTGGACGGCGCATCTGGAAGGCCAGAGCCGGTTACGACAATCGTCGCCTCTTCCTCACCGCCTTCGCTCTCTTGCGCGATAGCGGCTGAAGCAGTGAGGGCCAGTCCGGCGGGGAAAAGGTATAGCGACGTGCGAAAGCGTGGTTTCATCACGACCGGTCTACAAGACATGCTGCCCCCTGCAACCCACTGCGTTCGAGGAGCATCGGCTTGACTTGATGGGACAAGCGCGGCTCAAGGCGCAGCACCAAGGAAGAGAGGAAGCTTCGTGTCCGGTCCATCTACCATTCCGCCTCGCCACCGCAGCTGGCTGTTCGCGCCCGGTGATAGCGAGAAGAAAATGACCAAGGCGACCGAGGGGGAGGCCGATATCGTCATCTTCGATCTCGAGGATGCGGTGGCCGAAGATGCCAAGCCCGAAGCCCGCAAGGCGATCTGCGCTTTCCTCAAGACCCGCGACAATTCGGAGCACGCGCGCCTCTGGGTCCGCGTCAATCCGCTCGACGGGCCGCATACGGCGGAAGACCTTGCCGCGATCATGCCCGGCAGGCCCGGGGGGATCATGCTGCCCAAGTCGCGCGGGCGGCAAGATGTCGAAGAGCTGGACAGGATCCTTACGCCGCTCGAGATGGAACTCGGCATCGCGCCCGGATCTACGCCGGTCATCGCGCTGGTGACGGAAGTTGCGGCGGCGATGTTCACGACCGGCGATTATGCGGGTGCACCTCGCCTCGTGGCCATGACCTGGGGCGCGGAAGACCTCGCCGATTCCATCGGTGCCATGTCGAACCGCGGCGAGGACGGCGAATACAGCTTCACCTACGAACTGGCGCGCAGCCTTACCCTGCTCGGCGCGGCGGCAGCCACCGTTCCGGCGATCGAGACCATCGACGGCGACTTCCGCAATCTCGACGGCCTCAAGAAGCGCGCCGAACGTGTTCGCCGAGACGGCTATCGTGGAATGCTGGCAATCCATCCGGCGCAGGTGCCGGTGATCAACGCAGCGTTCTCGCCGAGCGAAGAGGAAATCGCCGAAGCGCGCGAGATTATCGCGGTGTTCGAGGCCAATCCGGGGGCGGGGACCATCGGGCACAAGGGCAAGATGCTCGACCGCCCGCACCTCAGCCGCGCGCAGCAATTGCTCGCGCAGGTCAGGGACTAGGCCGGAAGCTTCGCTACCTCGGCCAGCACCCGCTCCGCCCATTCGGGACGGCAGATCAGCAGGTCGGGCATGTAGGTATCTGATTGATTGTAGATGAGCGGGCTGCCGTCGATCCGGCTTGCATGCAGGCCATGGGCGAGAGCGACTGCGGCGGGCGCTGCGCTGTCCCATTCGTATTGGCCGCCGGTGTGAAGGTAGATTTCCGCTTCGCCGCGGACGACCGCCATGGCCTTGGCTCCAGCCGATCCCATGGGAACAAGCTCGGCACCAATAGCTTCGGCAACCGATACTGCCTCCTTGGCCGGCCGTGTGCGGCTGACCACCATGCGCGGGCGGTGTGCTGCGGCAGGAACCTCGATGGGCGCATCCGTACGCAAGACTGTATCCAAGCCGGGCAGCGCCACCGCGCCCGTTTCCGGTTCTCCGTCCACGCAGAGCGCAACATGCACCGCCCAGTCGCTGCGGGCCTCGCCATATTCGCGCGTGCCGTCGACCGGATCGACGATCCAGACACGGCTCTTGGCGAGACGCGCCGGATTGTCCTTCTCTTCTTCCGAAAGCAGCCCGTCATCGGGGCGCTGCTGGCGGATGGCATGGCACAGGAACTGGTTGGCTGTCTCGTCGCCCGCCTTGCCGAGCGCCTTGCCCTCGAACATGCCGCTCTCTCGCACCTGGGTCAGGATCTTTCCGGCAACCTCTGCAAGGTGTGCGGCGAGTTCGGCGTCGGTCATTGGAGTCCTTGTCGGGCTACAAAAGAATTTGGGGGCCGCATGGCAGACTGAAACCGCCTTGCGAACCCCCGAAAGAAGTTATGCTGGTATCGCCTACGCGACGGCTGGGCGCCTTGCGAAGATGCCGAAAGAGGCAATTACCGCATAGCAGATGATCGGGATGATCATGGCCATCGCGAGGTTCCCGCCCGTGGCATCGGCCACGACGCCGTAGAGCAGCGGTACGATCGCGCCGCCGCAGATAGCGACATTGATGATACCCGAGCCGTCCGCTGCGCGGGGGCCCAGCTTTTCGCAAGCGAGCGAGAAGATCGTCGGGAACATGATCGAGTTCATGAGACCGACCGCAAGCAATGTGTATGCTGCGACCTGACCGCTTGTCTGGGTGGAGACGAGGATCAGCAGGATCGCGCCGGTCGCATTGAAGGCCAGGATCTTACCCGGCGAGAAAATGCGCAGGAAGTAGGAGCCGATGAAACGGCCCACCATGGCGCCGCCCCAGTAGAGGCCAATCATCCAGCCGATAACACTTTCCGGCTGACCCAGGACGCGCGCTTCCGACAGGTAGTTGATGATTACCGAGCCGATGGCGACTTCGCCGCCGACATACAGGAAAATGCACAGCGCGCCGAAGCTGAAACGGGTCCGGGTGAGCAGGCTGTTGTCATAGAGCCAGACTGCGGGCGCGGCGAGAATGAGGAGCACGCCGAGCCAAGGGCTGACCTGCAGAGCGGCAAAGACGCCGGCGATCACCAATGCGAGACCGACCAGATAGCGGCCCCAGGTCACGAGCTCGGTGTCACCCATGAGCTTCGGATCGTGCGGCAGGCGGTTGCGGAACATCCAGACCGCGATCGCGACAATGGCGATCAGACCCGCAAGGCCGAGATAGCCTTGCCAGATCGCTTCGCTTTCCGCCTGACGATATTCGAGCAGAGCCTGCCCCGAAAGTTGGTCCGCGCTGACCGTGGCCAGGCTGCCGAGGATGACGATAGCACCCACAATCGGGAAGATTGTCGTCCCGAGCGAGTTGAAGGCCTGGGCAAAGGTAAGGCGACTGTGCGTGGTGCTTGGTGGTCCAAGCAGCGAAATGAGTGGATTGGCGACGACCTGGACGATTACCACGCCGCTCGCCAGCACGAAGAGTGCGCCGAGGAAAACGATATAGGTCGCGGTCTGGCTGGCCGGAATGAACAGCAGGCAGCCGAGCATCATCGTCAGCAAACCGGCAACTGCGCCGCGCATATAGCCGAGCTTCTTTACCAGCTTTGCGCCGGGAATGCCGATGATGAGATAGGCCGCAAAGAAGCAGAACTGCACCAGCATTGCCTCGGTCCAGCTGAGCGTGAAAAGCTCTTTCAGCTTCGGAATGATGACATCGTTGAGCGAGGTAATGCCGCCGAAAATGAAAAACAGGCCGAAGACGAAATAGTTCAGACCCGGCGCGTTTACCGGCGGGGTGTCATCGTCGATTTCAATCGGGTTCGGATCGGTGCTCGTCGCGACGTCCGGTGCGAGTGCCATATCGGTATTCCTCCCAAGTTCCGGTGCGACCCATGTCCGCCCGGCTTATTTCACCGCCTTGTGTGACACCCTTGGGCCGACACGCAAAGCAAATACGAATTCCGCTCAGAACGAACAGTCTGTCCCTTCCGCAAACTCCTCACGGACGACGCTGCCGATATTGATCTTGAACGGGCCCTGCGACGTGACAGTCAGCGACGGGCCGAGATCCGCCATGCAGGCGTCGGTCAGGATCATCTCGCGATAGCCCTTGCCTTCCGCGACCGAGAGCTGCTGCGTGATGTCCAGCGGTTCGCTTGCGCCGACCTTCAGGTAGACTGCGGCCGATGGTCGCGTCTGGACTTCGTAGACCACACGGTAGCCATAGCCGGTATCCCCGCCAGCCTGTGCCAGTTCAAGGAAGGCACCGGGGCCGAAGCTGATAGCTCGTGCGTCCTCCTGGGCGTTGCGGTCGAGGCCGATCGAGAAGATCCCGCCAGCTTCGCCGCGCAAATTGTCCAGCTTGCCCGTGGCAGTATTGGCGAGCACGCCATCGGCGAGGCGGCCGCTTACGTACCAGTCCTTCGCTGCGCCCTGTTCCAGCGGTGCGCAGTTCTCGTCGAGAGCGGGCAGGGCGCTGGTTTCGCTCAGCGAGCGGCCATAACCGACCGCGAACAACGCACCATCCGGCCCATTGAGCGGTCCGAAATCGCAGGTTGCAGGCCAGCTGAAGCCGAGCTTGCCCGTTGCGGGCATCGCGCCGGTTAGAACGTCGGCAACGCCCGCCCCTTCGCCGCCCGGCAACCATGCGGCAACGAAAGCGTCGGCGAGATTGAGCTCGCGGTTCATCCACATCGGTCGACCCGAAAGGAAAACGGCGACGGTGGGTACGCCATCGGCCTTGAATTGCCGGAGAAGTTCGAGCCCCTCGGTGTCGGTGAAACCAAGATGCTTCCGGTCGCCCGCAAATTCGGCATAGGGTTCTTCACCGAAGACCACGATGGCGACATCGGGCTTTGTTTCGTAGCTTCCGTCTTCCGACAGCGTTGCCGTCCCGCCGCTTGCCGTCACTGCGTCTTCGAGCCCGCCCCAGATCGACGTGGCACCGGGAAAGTTGTCATTCGTAAGGTCGCCGCCGCCCTGCCATGTCAGGGTCCAGCCGCCCGCTGCTTGCGCAATGTCGTCTGCGGCCGAGCCCGCAACCAGCACGTTCGCGCCCTGCTTCAGGGGAAGGACGCCATTGTTGGTCAGGATAACCTGCGATTTGGCCACCGCCTCGCGCGCGATCGCGCGATGCTCTGCGGAGCCGATGAGCGAGTAGTCGCCTGCATTCGGGCGGTCGGAAGGTTTCACGAATTCATCGAGCAAGCCGGCGCGCATCTTCATGCGCAGCACGCGGCCGACTGCTTCGTCGAGCCGCGCCATGGGGATAGTGCCATCCTCGACTTGGGCGACCAGCGTTTCGAGCAGGCCTTTCCAGTCGTCGGGCACCATGTAGATGTCCAGACCAGCGAGGAGCGATTGCGGGCAGTCGGTATTGGTGCAGCCCTTGACCTGGCCGTGGCCGTTCCAGTCGCCCACCACGAGACCGTCGAAGCCGAGCTCGCCGCGCAGGAAATCGGTGAGCAAGGGCTCGTTGCCATGCATCTTGCGGCCATTGACCGAGTTGAAGCTCGCCATGATCGTCTCGACGCCCGCTTCGATCGTGGCGGGATATGGGTAGGCGTGAAGAGCCTTCAGCTCTTCGATGTCGCCATTCACCTCGCCTTGGTCGACACCCTGGTCCGTTCCGCCATCGCCGAAGAAATGCTTCGCCGTCGCGATGACGTGACCGGCGCCGAGGCGGTTCGGATCGCCCTTCGCGCCCTGCAGCCCTTCGACCAGTGCAGCGCCGAGTGGGGCAACAATCGTCGGGTCTTCGGAATAGCTCTCGTAGGTGCGGCCCCAGCGATCATCGCGCGCCACGGCAACAGTGGGTGAGAAATTCCAGTCGATGCCGGTCACTTCGATTTCGACAGCGGTTGCATGGCCGATCCGGCGCAGCAGGTCCGCATCGCGCGTAGCGCCCAGGCCGATATTGTGGGGGAAGATCGTCGCCTGAACGACATTGGTGTGGCCGTGGACAGCGTCCGTACCCCAGATCGTCGGGATCACGGGTTCACCATTCTCATGCGGCTCCACCGAGGCGAGATACATCTCGTCGGCATAACGCAACCATTCGCTCGCCGGGGCGAATTCATCGCCATAGGGGCCTCCGTTCCCGCCGTTGAGATAGCTGCCGAAACGATAGCGGCGCATGTCTTCGGGAGTGAAGCTGTTGATCTGCGGCTGGATGAGCTGTGCGACCTTGCGCTCGAGCGTCATCCGCGAAAGCAGGTCGGCGACGCGGACGTCCTCTTCGGACATGGCGCTTGATGCAGGGGGAGCTTCGGCCTCCATCGGAACCGTGCTGCATCCCGCCAGGGCCACTGCTGCGGCCGTTGCCATGAAAAAGGCTTTCATATCGCTCATCCCTCTCCGTTCCCTCCCGATTGAGAACGTTATCAATCAAGGATTGCCATGCGTTGGAGGCAAAATCAACCCGCTAGTTGGTGCGGGGCATGCTTATCAGCAGGAGGGTGGCAATCGCTGCCAGCGCGGACAGGAGTACGAATAATCCGCCGAAGCCGAAAAGGGGCACCATCGCCAGCGTTAACCAGGGCATGATCAGGCTGGGCACCGTGTTGGTCAGGTTGAAAATGCCGAGGTCGCGCCCCCGCGTTTCAGGCTTGGGTAGTACGCGCAGTGTCTGGCTCGAATGAAGCGCGAGGAAGACACTGGTCGACAATCCGAACACGACATATCCGGCGATGGCAATGACCAGATCTTGCGAAGCGGCCATGATGAGCAGGCCGAGCGCCCCGATCCCGGCCCCGATCGCCAGCGGCAGGATGGGCCGACCATGCCGATCGGACCAGCGGCCGGCGAGAAGTGCAAGCGGAACCGATAGCCCCAGCACCAGGGCAAAGATGCGGGCAGTGTCGTTGTCCGAGAAGCTCTCGTCGATGCTGGTGAACCAGATCAGCAAGTAGGCGAAGAGTGCGGCTTCCGCGATCTGGACTAGCAGGCGAGCCAGCCACATGCGCGCGACAGCTGAACGCCCATGATGCGGCTGCTCTGATGCACCCATCTCGGTCGGCTGGGTCAGGTGCGGCATGGAAACGGGCCGTCCGAAGAGGACCGCAGGCAGCACCATTGCAGCGACAAGTGCTGCCACTACAATAACTCTCTCGTCGGGTCCGGCGAGCCCCGGAATCGTTACGACCGCCCCAGAGGCGGCACCGAGCGCCGGTGCAAATGCGAGGAGCCCGCCGAGAAAGCCTTTCTGCCGGTCGGGGACCACGTCTCCTGCCCAGGCGGCGAGCGGGCCGAGCATCATGTTGAGCCCCACCTGCCAGGCCACGATCAGACCGATAAGCTTGACCGGACTGTCAGCCTCCTTGACGGAAACGAGCAGTGTACATGACAGCAGGAGGCCAGCGAGGATCCAGGGCCGCCGACTGCGGGTCCGGTCGCTCGCCCAACCGAAGGCGATGTTCGACAGGCTGGCGGCGATGGCGCCAACGAAGGCGACATAGGCCAGCAAGTCGATGTTTCCGTCGCCCGCGATGTCGGTCGCGCGAACGGGCAGCAGCAGGGTCAGGAACGGGACGTAGGAGACGGCGCCGCCCGCGACGGCAAGGGCATAGAGCCATAGGAATCGCAGCGACTGGCGCTGCTCGCCGGGGCTGTCAGCCGTTGTCACGGCTCGGAGCGCGTGCGGTCGAACCGCGGACGACGAGCTCACCTTCGACCGATATCACTCCTTCGGGCAGCTTCTTTGTACGCGCTTCGATGAGCAGTTCGACCGCCCGTGCGGTCGTCGCCGCGATCGGCTGATCGACGGCGGTCAGCGGCGGCTGCGTGAAGCGCACGATGGGCGAGTTGTCAAAGCTGACCAGCGAGAGGTCCTGCGGGACTTTCAGCCCCCGCTTGCGGGCAATCTCCAGCGTGGCGAGGGCCATCTGGTCACTGCTCGCGATGATGGCAGTGGGCGGGTTCTCGAGATCGAGGAGTTTTGACGCGGCCACCATGCCGCTCTCGAATCCGAAATCCCCTCGCTCGCAAAGGCCGCCCGTTGGCAGCTCGGCGGCCTCCATGGCGCGAAGCCAGCCGTTGACGCGCCGACCTGACAGGCTGAAGTCTTCAGGCCCGGCGATGAATCCGATCCGCTCGTGCCCCAATTCGATCAGGTGGTCGGTTGCCAGCTGGGCATTGAAGGTATCGCCCATGGTGATGGCAATCCCGGGCCCCTCGTCCGTCGTCCCGATCCTTGCGAAAGGGATTCCCCGCTCGGCAAGCAGGCCGGTGATCAGCGGATTCTCCGAGTGGGGCGGGGTGAGGAGGATGCCATCGGGCTGCAGGGCTGCAATAGCTGCGCCCAATTCACGCTCGACATGGTCGGTATGGGTGTCGACCAGTTCGATGAGCATGCGATAGCCATGCTGCGCACAGGTCAGCATCCCGCCGAGCAGCATCTGGTCGACCCAGTCGCGACCTTCGCGGGCGCGCCAGTCGGCAATCGTCAGGTCGCGGTCGTTGATCGCGAGGATGAGATAGCTACGCGAACCGCTCATCCGCTGGGCGGCGATTGAGGGCACGTAGCCCAGCTTATCGATACTGGCCTGCACGCGCTCCTGCATGGCAGGGCGCACGTTTGGTTCGTTGTTGATGACGCGGCTGACCGTTTGCAGGGAAACGCCCGCATCGGCTGCCACATGTTTGATTGTCACCGACTGCCGCCGCCGACCCATGTCATAACCTCCCCGTCTTCACGGCGCCACGATCCCCAATGGCTATAGGGGCAGGGGCCGCCGCGCAATCCCGTCAGGCTGGAAGCCCCGGGCAACTGTGGATTTCCTCGACCGTATACGAATACGGGCCCCGACTTCACGCCGAGGCCCGCATCATTCCTTACGCTACGCCCGGCTCAGAAGTTGAAGCGAGCGATGAAGGTGTAGCGGCGGTCGTTGCGGAAGGCCGCGCTGATCGCCCTTGTGCCGTCGTAATCGAGCACGGTCGACAGCTTGGTCACCTCGTCGAGCAGGTTCACGCCCTGCACGCCCAGCTTCACGTTCTCGTTGACCGTGTAGAAGAGCGAGGCATCAAGCTGGCCGCCCGATTCCTGCCAAGTGGGCGAGAACGGGTAGAGGTCGTCCCTGGCCGTCACCAGGAACTCGCTGCGCCAGTTGTATGCAGCGCGAGCAGAGATCGGCCCCTTCTCGTAGAAGATGGTGCCGTTGATCGTGTGCTCCGAGATGCCGGCCAGCGGCTGGAATTCCACGAACGGGCTGGCGTTGAGCGGCAGGATGCCATTCGCGATCGAAGGGCTGCCTGCGTCCTGCAGGTTGGGGTTCGAGAAGTCGCCACCATCCACATAGGTGTAGGATGCCTGGACGCCCAGTCCGCTCAGCAGTCCCGGAAGGAAGTCGTAGGTCTGCTGATAGGCCAGCTCGAAGCCCTTGAGGGTTCCGGAAAGCTCGTTCGAAGGACCCGTGACGAGTACGTCCTGGGTCACACCGCTCGGGCTGGTGTAGCTATTGATGCTTGTACCAGTCGAAACGATCCCGCTGATGTCCTTGATGAATGCGGCTGCGGTCAGCGAGCCGACATCATCGAAGTACCATTCTGCCGACAGGTCGTAATTCCACGATTCTGTCGGACGAATGCTGCGGTTACCAGTCGAGATCGCCAGCAACGGCCCCGAGGTGACGCCCTGGGCGTTGAAGCCGAAGGTGCCGTTGGCCGAGAAGGCGTTGAGGTCCGGACGGAAAATCGCCTTCGAGACCGCGCCGCGGACGACGATACCGGTGCCGCTGTCGAGCCTGACGTTCAGGGCCGGGAGCCAGTGATCGAATTCGATCGGGCGGTTGTCGGGGATGCCTTCACCCGTGATCAGCGCTGCATACTCGTCGAGACGTGCACCGGTCAGGCTACAGTAGGCGCGCGCCTGGCCCGGAGGTCCGGGAAGTGCGCAGTAGTCGGTGATTTCCGAAGCCTGGACGACACCATCGCCGTTGGCGGTCGGGTTCGCACTCGGATTGTCGAACAGGTCACCCGGGCGTTCGAAGCCGAGCAGCGTCGAAAGCTTCACCTTGGTCTTGACGTAGCGCAGACCGATGTTGCCGCCGATCGACCAGCCGTTATCGAAATCGGTACCGAAATCGACGCGAGCATAGGCTGCGCTGGTGATTTCAGTGACGTCCGAGATCTCTTCGGGACAGAACGGATCGCACTGAGTGGTGACGCCATTGATCGGATTGGTCCGCGACCGACCCGCTACGCCAAGATTGAAGCGTTCCGGTGTCTGCGCGAATTCCGAGATATCGTCCCACTGACCCTGCGTAACTCCATCGAGGTATTCCTGCAGGAAGTCGTCGCCGCCGAACCACCAGGCTTCACCACCCGGGATCGGGGTTGCCGTCTCACCGCGCTGGAAGTTATCGGCAAAGGGTGCGCGGATCTGGCTGGCTCCGGGGAATTCGTCGGTGAACGCACCACCGGCGATCGCGAATTCCTGACCGTCGAGTCCGGTGTAGAAGCGGCCCGGCGTGAATCCCGACCAGTCGGGAACATAGGGACCAGGGCCACTGAAGCAGCCCGGACCCTCACCCCAGGGCGCACAGCCACCACGGCCGGCCCAAGGAGCGGAAAGGTTGCCCCAGGTGCTGAAGTCGGTGTTGCGCGTCGTACGATCGCGAGCCGCCCAGCGCGCGCCGAAGCGGGCCTTCTTGATGAAGCCGTCATCGCTGATGTCGTACTCGAAATCACCCTTGACGCTGAAGAGGTCGCCATCGTTCTTCTCACGGCTGTCGAGGCCGAACCAGTAGTAGGTGTAGAAGCCCGAGGAGAAGTAATCAGCCGGCGCACCGATCGGGGCGAGGAACTCGACGTTCGGTGTTTCGCCGCTGAGGTCGAGGGCGATGTCCGCCCAGGTGCTCATCGCGCCGAAAACGGAATCGCGGTTCAGACTCGAGGTGATGTACTGCGCCTCGAAATTGCCGCGGAAGCGGTCGGAGAACTGCGTGTCAATGTCGAACGAAATGTCCTGCGTCACACTCTTGGTGCCGCGCAGGAAGCGAAGCGAGTCCATCGGAATGCCGCCGAGGCCGAACGGGGTTGCATAAGCGTCACCGCGACCATCGGTCAGGATGCCGCTGACGAAGCGGCCATCCTCGAACTGCCAGGTGCTGTCTTCACGCACGTCGGGCGAGGAAACACCGTCATCGATGCGGCCCTGGAGCGCGAACTCCTCGGTGAAGAAGCTGGTCTCCGAGCGCAGGTATTCGAGCGTCATCAGCAGGCCGCCGTCGAGCGATTCGAACTGGGCGACACCCGAGATCGCTTCACGGTCACGATCGAGGCTCGTCGTACGAACGTTGGCAAACTGGGGGACGATGACCGTGTTGGCCGGCGGAAACTCGTTCGGCAGCAGAACAGTACCATCCAGGATGCCGTTGGAGTTTACTCCCGCGGCACGGATACAGCCACCGCTGAGATCAGCCGGACGATAGCAGGAGTCGACAACCTGAGAGGCGTCGGTGCGGCTCTTCAGTTCCGAATTCGAATAGCTGACCTGCAGGCCGAAGGTGCCTGCAGCCGTGTCGAAGGTGTCGGATGCGAGGATGTTGAAGGTCGGCGACCATTTTTCGCGCAGGTCACCGTAGTTTGCTTCGATCGAACCCGCGATATTGAGGCCTGGATTGTCGAGCGGCTTGCGGGTGACGAGATTGACGAGGCCAGCAATCTGACCTTCGATCATGTCGGCAGTGACGTTCTTGAAGACTTCCACGCGGCCGACGAGTTCGGGCGAAACATCTTCGAAGCTGAGGCTACGCCCGCCGTTTGCCGAGAAGATCTCGCGGCCGTTCAATTCCGAACGGACATAGGGGAGGCCGCGAATGATGACGCCGGTGCCTTCGACCGAGAAGCGGGTCGGGTCGGACGTCTTTTCGAAACGACCGATGTTGACGCCCGGAACGCGCTGCAGTGTTTCTGCGACCGAACGGTCAGGCAGGGCGCCGATGTCTTCTGCCGTGATCACGTCGACGACAGTGTCGGCACGCTCCTTGAAGTCCTGCGCGCTGCTGAGCGACTGGGCGAAGCCGGTCACGATGATCACGTTTTCATCATCGAGCTCCTCGGGCGTGCCGCCCGGCGATTCTTCGGTGATGGTGCCATCGGTGTCCTGCGCCCAGGCCGGTTGTGCCGCCACGAGTGCGAGGCCCGAAGCCGTTGTGAGTGCGGCGATACGGCGCGAATAGGCGGCGACGCCAGTCGTTTTGCGAGACATGTATCCTCCCTAGGTCCCAAGCAATTCCAGCAGGTCGAATCCTGCATTCATTTTGAAACATATCGTGGGTTGTGAGCGTTCACAAGATACAATATGAACGTTCCCAACAACCGTGGCGCTCTGGCAACAGGGGCACGATGATGGCATAGGGACGGGTCATGGCAATCGAGCATATTGTAATCGTAGGCGGCGGGACCGCGGGCTGGATGGCAGCTGCTGCGCTATCGCGGATTCGTGACGGGCGCGATCTCAAGATCACCGTGATCGAATCCGAGATGATCGGCACGGTAGGTGTCGGCGAGGCAACCATCCCGCCATTCGTCGAATTCAACCAGGCATTGGGCATCGACGAGCGCGAGTTTCTTTCCGAAGTGCAGGGCACATTCAAGCTCGGCATCCGGTTCGAGAACTGGGGGCAGGTAGGCGAGAGCTACATCCACCCCTTCGGAAACTACGGATATGACATTGGCGGCATCGGCTTCCACCAGGTCTGGCACAAGATGCGCCAGCGCGGTGACAAACGACCGATCCAGCTGTTCAACCTGGAAACCATGGCGGCGCATTTCGGGAAGTTCTCGCGGACTCAAGACTACTCCAGCGATGACCTTCCGCCGATGAACTATGCCTATCACATCAATGCGACCGACTACGCTAAGTACCTGCGCAAGTACGCCGAGAAGCGCGGCGTGGTCCGGCGCGAGGGCATCGTCAAGAACGTCGCTGTCGATGGCGAGAGCGGGTTCGTCACGACGCTAACGATGGACAATGACGAGGAGATCCATGGCGACTTCTTCGTCGATTGCACCGGCTTTCGTGGCTTGTTGATCGAGCAGACGCTCGAAACGGGATACGAGGACTGGACCCACTACCTGCCGTGCGACCGGGCAGTGGCGCTGCCCTGCAATCGTGATGACGGCTCGCCGCCGCCGCCCTTCACCAAGGCGACGGCGCACAAGGCGGGCTGGCAGTGGCAGGTCCCGCTGCAGCACCGCAACGGCAATGGCCATGTTTACTGTAGCCAGTTCATGGAACCGGACGAGGCAACCGATATCCTGATCCAGAATCTTGCAGGCAAACCGACAGCGGATCCGAACCACCTTCGCTTCGTCACCGGGCGCCGGAAGAAATTCTGGAACAAGAATGTCGTCGCGCTCGGTCTGGCTTCCGGCTTCATGGAGCCGCTGGAAAGTACTTCGATCCACCTCATCAACACCGGCGTGAACAAGCTTATCGCCACCATGTCGCTTGACGGTGTGAACGAGGCGCAGGCGAGCACCTTCAACCGCCTGACAGTGAAGGAATACGAGCGGATCCGCGACTTTCTCGTTCTGCACTACAAGGTGACGCGTCGCGACGATTCCCCCTTCTGGGACTATTGCCGCACGATGGACGTGCCCGACACGCTCACCGAGAAAATCGAGATCTTCAAGGCAAACGGCCAGGTCTTCCGCGAGGAGGACGAGCTTTTCACCACGACGAGCTGGGCGGCTGTGATGATGGGACAGGGCCTGACGATGGAGGGTACCAGTCCGATGGCCGATGGCGTTGCCGACCGCTCGGCGCAGGAGATCGACGAAATGGCCAAGTCGATCCAGTGGCTGGTCCAGCGCATGCCCGGACACCAGCAATATTTGGAAAAATACTGCCCTGCGCCGATGGTGGCCGCCTGACGCTTGCCCTTGGGCGGGCGGCGCTCTAGCGCACGTCTCAGATGTTCGACCCGCACGCCTTCCGCAACGCGCTCGGCTCCTTCGCGACCGGCGTGACAATTGTCACCGCGCGTGACGGCGAGGGGCGACCGGTCGGCCTGACGGCGAACAGCTTCAACTCGGTCAGCCTCGATCCCCCGATGGTGCTTTGGAGCCTTTCGCTTCATTCCGGCAGCCTCCCTGTGTTCCGCGATGCCGAGCGTTGGGCGGTGCATGTTCTCGCCGCAGACCAGCAGGCGATGTCCGACCGGTTTGCTACTCCAGCAATCGACAAGTTCGAGGGCCTCTCTCTGGCCGACGGTCCGGAAGGTGCTCCCTTGATCGAGGGTTGCGCCGCCCGCTTCGGCTGCCGCGCGCGCTTCGAATATGAGGGCGGCGATCATGCGATCTTCCTCGGCGAAGTGATCGAATTCGACCGCCGCGAGGCCGAGCCACTGATCTATCACGGCGGGCAGTACGGCCGCATCATGCGCGCGCCCAGCGGCGCCGATCTGGAGCGGGAAGGGCTGGCCGAAGACACAGCCGAGGGCCTTTCCCTTACGGATCGCGGGCGCGAGCTGTTCGCGGCGCTCGAGCGGGTGGCGAAGCGCTAGACTCTGCACTCTCCCGCCGATACCGGTTGCAAAACGCAATCAGACTTTGAGGAGAGGCCCCATGAAAACCCGCATCACCGAAATGTTCGGCATCGAGCATCCGATCATCCAGGGCGGCATGCATTATGTCGGCTTTGCGGAGATGGCGGCGGCGGTATCCAATGCGGGCGGCCTCGGCATCATCACCGGCCTGACTCAGGGTACGCCCGAAAAGCTCGCCAACGAGATCGCGCGCTGCAAGGACATGACCGACAAGCCGTTCGGCGTGAACCTCACTTTCCTCCCCACGGTCAACGCGCCCGATTATCCGGGCCTGGTGCGGGTCATCATCGAGGGCGGGGTGAAGATCGTCGAGACTGCCGGCAACAATCCCGCTCAGGTTCTTCCTTACTTCAAGGATGCCGGCGTCAAGGTGATCCACAAATGCACCAGCGTGCGCCATAGCCTGAAGGCCCAGTCCATCGGCTGCGATGCGGTTTCGGTCGACGGCTTCGAATGCGGCGGCCATCCGGGCGAGGACGATATCCCGAACATGATCCTGCTGCCCCGCGCAGCGGACGAGCTGGAAATCCCCTTCGTCGCCAGCGGCGGCATGGCCGACGGCCGCAGCCTCGTCGCATCGCTCGCCATGGGCGCGGACGGCATGAACATGGGCACACGCTTCATCGCCACCAAGGAAGCGCCGGTGCACGAAAACGTGAAGGCGGCGATCGTCGCAGCGAGCGAGCTCGACACCCGCCTCGTCATGCGTCCGCTGCGCAATACCGAACGCGTGATGACCAATGACGCGGTCGAGGAACTGCTCAAGATCGAGAAGGAGAAAGGCGACGACCTCAAGTTCGAGGACATCATCGAACAGGTCGCAGGCGTCTATCCGCGCATCATGACCGAAGGCGACATGGATGCGGGCGCATGGTCCTGCGGCATTGTTGCAGGCCTCATCAACGACATTCCGACCTGCCAGGAACTGATCGACAATATCATGGCGCAGGCCGAACAGATCATCACCCAGCGCCTCGCCGGCTTCCAGGCGGGCTGACCCATGCTCGATACGGCCAAGCGCTTTGCCTATAACGAGGACCACGAGGCCTTCCGCGATACCGTGCGCAAGGTCTTTGCCGAACACATGGTCCCTTATCTCGATAAGCATGAGGAAGAGGGCATCGTCGGCCGCGAGGCGTGGAAGGCTTTGGGCGAAGCGGGGATGCTGTGCCCGACCGTATCCGAAGAGAACGGCGGCCTCGGTCTCGATTTCGGCTTCAATTGCGTGATCGCGGAAGAGCTCAGCTACATGGGTTCGTCCGCCGGTTTCACGCTGCAGAACGACATCACCGTCAATTACTTCGAACGCCTCGGGACCGAGGAGCAGAAGGCGAAGTACCTTCCGGGCATGGTGTCGGGCGACATCATCACTGCCATCGCGATGACCGAGCCGGGCGCGGGCAGCGACCTGCAGGGCGTCCGCACGACGGCGGTGCTCGATGGCGGCGAATGGGTCATCAACGGCTCTAAGACCTACATCACCAATGGCCAGAACGCCGATTGCGTGATCGTGGTCTGCAAGACCGACCCGAGCCAGGGCGCCAAGGGCACCTCGCTGATCCTCGTCGATGCAGGGACGCCGGGCTTCGAGCGCGGGCGCAATCTCGACAAGATCGGCCAGCATGCGGCCGACACTTCCGAGCTGTTCTTCAACGATTGCCGTGTGCCGAAGGAAAACCTGCTGGGCGGGGAAGGCCGCGGCTTCATCCACCTGATGGAGGAACTGCCGCAGGAACGCCTCTCCATCGCGGTCGGCGCGCAGGCCGGGGCGCAGCGCGCCTTCGACGAGGCGGTCAAGTTCACCAAGGACCGCAAGGCTTTCGGCAAGACCGTGTTCGAATTCCAGAACACAAAGTTCACACTCGCGGACCTGTCCGCGAAGCTGCAGGTCGGCTGGGCGCATCTCGACTGGGCCATCCTGCGCCATCTAAGGGGCGAGCTCACCACTGATGAGGCCAGCGCGGCCAAGCTGTGGCACACCGACCTCCAGTGGGAATGCTGCGATGCTGCGCTCCAATTGCATGGCGGTGCGGGCTACATGAACGAGTATCCTATTGCCCGGTTGTGGCGCGATGCCCGGGTCCAGCGGATCTACGGCGGCACCAATGAGATCATGAAGGAAGTCGTGAGCCGCGCGATCTGATCGCCGCGACCAAAGGAGAGACCAATGACCAATCCGCTCGATTACTCCGGCAAGACCGTCCTCGTGATTGGGGGCACGAGCGGGATCGGTAATGGCATCGCGCATGGCTTTCGAATGGCAGGCGCCAAGGTTCTCGTCACCGGGACGCGCGGATCTGCCGGGGAATATCCCGACAGCGACATGGAAGGGCTCGCCTTCCACTCGCTCGACGTGTCGGATCGCGATGCCCTTGATGCGTTCGAATGGCCCGAGACGCTAGATGTCGTCGTGCTCTGCCAGGGTATCGCACGCTATGGCCGCGAGGAGTTTACCCGCGAAGGCTGGGATGCGGTCATGGAAGTCAATCTCGATTCCTTGCTCGATTGCGCCAATGCGACGCGCCAGAAGCTTGCCGACACGGGCGGGTCGCTCCTGATCATCAGCTCGATCGGTGGTTATCGCGGGTTGGTCGGCAACCCCGCCTATGGAGCCAGCAAGGCTGGCGCGATCAGCATGGTGAAATCGCTGGGTGTTGCCTTCGCCGCCGAAGGCATTCGCGTCAACGGTATCGCTCCGGGCTATGTCCACACCAAGATCAACGACGCCTTCCTCTCGGACGAAAAGACCCAGAAGCACATTATCTCGACCACGCCGCGCGGCCGTCTCGGCCTGCCAGAGGACATGGCGGGTGCTGCACTATTCCTTGCCTCGCCTCTGGCCGACTACGTCGTCGGCCAGACAATCAGCGTCGACGGCGGTCTGAGCGTGGCGAGCTGAATCGATGGACTACGTCAATCTCGGACCCTCCGGCCTCAAGGTTTCGCGCCTCTGCCTTGGCTGCATGAGCTATGGCGATACGACCAAGGGCTGGCACGGCGATTGGGTGTTGGGCGAGGAGGAAAGCCGCCCCTTCATCCGCGAGGCGGTGGAGGCCGGGATCAACTTCTTCGATACCGCCAACATGTATTCCAAGGGCGCGTCGGAAGAGGTCGTGGGCAAGCTGCTGCCCGAGTTCACCCATCGCGACGAGATCGTGCTCGCGACCAAAGCTTTCCTGCCGTGGCGCAACACGCCCAATGCGGGTGGCAATTCGAGGAAGAGCCTCTTCCAGGCCATCGACGACAGCCTTGCCCGGCTGAAGATGGATTACGTTGACCTGTTCCAGATCCACCGTTGGGACGAGACGACGCCGATCGAGGAGACGATGGAGGCGCTGCACGATATCGTGAAGTCGGGCAAGGCGCGCTATATCGGCGCCTCCTCGATGCAGGCGTGGCAGTTCGCCAAGGCACAGGAAGTGGCGCGTAGCATGGGCTGGACCACCTTCATCTCGATGCAGAACCACGTGAACCTGCTCTACCGAGAGGAAGAGCGCGAGATGATCCCGCTGTGCCTGGACCAGGGCGTGAGCCTGATCCCATGGTCGCCGCTGGCGCGCGGCCGGCTCGCCCGCGCATGGGACGAGAGCACGGTGCGCAGCGAGACCGACGGTTTCGGCAAGATGCTCTACACCCAGAATGTCGATGCCGACCGCGAAGTGATCGAGGCCGTCGGCGCGATCGCAGAGGAGCGCGGAACCTCGCGCGCCACGGTATCGCTGGCATGGCATTTCGCGCGTGGCATGACCTCTCCGATCATTGGCGCGACCAAGCCTGGCCATATTGGTGCAGCGGTGGAAGCAATGTCGCTCGATCTGACCGATGCAGAGGTCGAACGGCTCGAAAAACCCTATCTGCCGAAGACACCGGTCGGGGTGGCCTCGACCGCGCCAAGCTTCGGGAAATTGACGCTCAAGGAGGGCTGATCCGCGACTGTTACAGTCGGCGATTAACGGTCACACACCAGTCACATGACTGCGCCATCGCTGATTCCCGATCCAGGGGACAGGGAACGCGCGGGCGTGAATGTGACGACGATTCTAATCACCAGCCAAGACGCTTCGGATTTTGCCGATTTCGATCATGGCGCAACACGGTTTGTGTTCGACCGATTGACAGGAGCGGGACCGCAGCGATTGCTCGAAGGTCCGGTATGCGCCTTCATCGACTGGGTAATGGACGAGATGTCGGGGCTCGAGATGTGCCGCCGGCTGCGCGCCGACCCGCGGACGGCCGAGGCGCACATCACGATCGTGCTCGAAACCTGCGACGCCGAAGACAAGCGTCGTTCGCTGGCAGCAGGGGCTGACGATTACATGGTCGGCCCGGTAGAGCGGACCAACGTACTCGATCGGGTGCTCGCGCTTGGGACCGGCCGGGCTGCTACCGTCTCGACCAAGCCTTTCCGCCTTGGCGATCTTGAGATCGATCTGCCGGCTTTGCAAGCCCGTTGGCAGGACAGGGCCATTGCGCTCCGGCCGAACGAGTTCCGATTGCTGCGCTTTTTTGCGGAGAATGCCGACCGTGTCCTTAGCCGCACCGAACTGATCGACGGGCTGGGCAAGCAGGATCCACCGATCGACGAGCGGACGGTGGATGTGTGGGTCGGACGGTTGCGCCGGGCGCTGCGCGAAGTCGGAGCCGGGGATCCGATCCGCACGGTCCGGTCGCTGGGTTACGTTTACGACAGCCATTGATCTTCCGGCGCTAACGCCAATCAGCCAAAAAGAAGGGCCGCCTCCAGAGGAAGCGGCCCTTTCGAGTTTGGGTTGAGGATCGTTATTAGAATTTCAACGAAGCACCCAGGCTGAAGCTGGTACCGATGTCGTAGCTGTTGATCTCGATGCGTCTCGCGCCATTGGTCTGGAACTCCTCGTTGCCGCGACCAGTGAGATTTCGCGCTTCGAACTTCATTTCGATCTCCTGTCCGAACAGGTCGAAACCCTGGCGCACGACGAAATCGAGTGTGAGGCCCGGTTCCTGGATGATGTCGGGTAGCGGCCCTGCGCCGCGGCTGGTCACACGCTCGCTGGCGTATTTCACCAGCAGGGTGAACTGGCTCAAACGGTCGAGGTCTTCGAGGCCAAGCTGGAAATTGATCAGGTGATCGGACTGGCCGGTCAGCGGAACGCCGTCATCGAAGAAGTTCGTCGCCGGCTGGTCCGCAAAGGGGAAGACCCGCGCAATGTCGCTATCGCCGACTTTTATCTCCGACTGGGTGTAGGTGTAGTTGGCGATGGTCACCAGCTGCTGGCTGTCGAACCAGCCGCCCAGATC
This sequence comes from Qipengyuania vesicularis, assembly GCF_019711415.1. Classification (GTDB taxonomy): domain Bacteria; phylum Pseudomonadota; class Alphaproteobacteria; order Sphingomonadales; family Sphingomonadaceae; genus Qipengyuania; species Qipengyuania vesicularis. The sequence continues at coordinate 81,753 of NZ_JAIGNJ010000001.1, forward strand.
GAACAGGTCGATATTGTACTGGAACTCCGCCTCGAGACCGTAGAGCTCGGCCTGAGGTGCATTGGCAAAGCCGCTGATGATCTCATTGTCGGAGAAGCTGGTGAAGACTTCGATCGGGTTTTCGATGTCCTTGTAGAAGCCGGCAATGCTCGCTCGGCTGCCTCCGCCGAGGTAATATTCGAGACGCGCCTCGTAGTTGGTCAGCTCGCTATCGACGAGGCGCGGGTTGCCGTTGAACTGGCGGTTGGTTTCCGGATCGAAATAGGTCTGGAAGATCAGCTCGCGGAACTGCGGGCGGGCGATGGTCTTCGACGCGCTGGCGCGGAACTGGAGGCTGTCGGTCAGCTCCCAGGTCAGCGTCCCGCCGGGGAGCCAGTAGTCGTTCTGGAGCAACGTACCCGATGACGAGCCAAGCGGTTCAGCGAAGACCTCGACGGCCGTGACCGACTGGGTCGCATCCTCGTAGCGCACGCCGACATCGAGGGAGACCGTGTCGAGCGGGCGGATGTTGACCTTGCCGTAGGCGGCCTGGATTTCCAGTGCGGCCTCGAAAGCCGGGTCCGACTGCGTGGTCTCGAAGATGACCAGTTCGTAGGGGCCAAGGCCCGCGAGAGTCTGGGCATCGCGGTCGAAAGCAAAGTCGATCAGCGCATCGCCAAGCAGATTGTCCGGCCGGAACGCGCCGAAGGCCTCGGGGAAGTTCGAGGTCGCGCGAATGTCGAACTCGCGCCGGGTCGAGAAGCGATCCGTGTCGGTATATGCGTAGCCCACGGTGGCGTTCAGCCAGTCGTTGAACACGTAGCCGAGGTCGATGCCGCCGTACCATAGGTCTTCGGTCAGGTCGGAGAAGCTGACGATGGCCCCGCCGCGCTGCGGATCGAGCGTATTGAGATAGATGTCGCCGAAGGGATCGTTCGCATTATTGGTGCGGACGTATTCGAAGGTCCACTCGAAGGGAGCTTCGCGCTGCGTCTGGGCATAACCACCGCGCAGGTCGACCGAGATATCGCCGAACTCGAATTCGCCGACAAACTGGCTGTTGATCAGCTGGCGCTCGAACCAGGACGTATCCTGAATCAGCTCGTCGTCGCCGTCCTGGAAGTCGGTGCCTTCTTCCAGCGAGGCGCGCTTGAGCGTGTCGTGGATATAGACATTGGTGAAGCGCAGCCTGTGCTCGCCGAACTCGTAGCCGAAGCCGAGCAGGCCATTCACCAGTACGCGGTCGTCGGTCGCGAACTCGCGGAAGTCGGTGTCGAGCTCCAGCTCTGCGTTGACCGCGGTCTGCTTGGTGATGAAGCGATTGCGCCACTTGTTGCTGATTGAGGCCGTGGCGATGATGCCGAGCCGGCCGTCGGAGCCAACGTCCAAGGAGGTTCCCGCCGTCACACCAGCGCTGAAGTTTGCCGGGAGATCGCCGACCTTCTGCATAAGGTAGAGGTTCGGATCGTTCAGGTCCTGAAGGATAGCGCGGGTATCAACGCCTTCGTCATTGATCCGCGCGCCGCTGTCGAAAAATCCCTGCAGCGCGGAATAGTTCGAAACGTCGCGGCGACCTTCGTCGAATCCGGTCCAATCCCAGTCGCCACCGAAATAGGTGTAGCCGGGGCCAAATGTGGTCTCGGTATCGCCGCTGAGCGAACCGCTGACCGTGACGAAGCTTTCATCCGGGATGGCCCGGGTGGTTAGGTTGACCACGCCGCCGCCGAATTCTCCGGGGAAGTTGGCCGAATAGGTCTTCTGCACCAGGCTCGACGCAACGACGCTGGTTGGGAAAATGTCGAGCGGGACGACGCGGCTCAAGGGCTGCGGCGAGGGAAGCGGGAGGCCGTTGAGGAGGGCGAGAGAGTAGCGATCGCCGAGGCCGCGCACATAGACGAGGCCGCCCTGTTGCGAGAGACCCGTCACGCGGCCGAGCGCGCCGGCGATGTCGCCTTCGCCTGTGCGAGCGATGCTCTCGGTATCGAGGACGGTCACGACCTGCGGCGATGCGCGGGTGATGTCGCGGTTGCGCCGACCGGTCACGACGATGGTGCCGCCGGGGATCGAGATGTCGGGCTGCGCCTGTTCTTCCGCTGCCGGTTCCTCACCGGCAATGTCGCCGGGAACAGTGTCGTTCGCGGTATCGACGTCATCGGTGAGTTCCTCGTCGGGAACCTCCTCTTCGGTCGGCGGCGGACCTTCGGACCCGGTGCTCTGCGCGATGGCGGCAGCGGGATAAGTCAGGGCTGTGGAGAGCAGGAGCGCGGCTGCCAGCTGCTGGCGGGATGACATGTGAATGACCCCCTCGGGTTGGTCGAAAATCTTGCGGGGTTTGCCCCCAATGGATGGAGTTCGGGCGGAGGGCGCGCGGGACGTGCGCGACCTCCGCCCAGTGATCGGTCGATCAGTTGTAGACCGGCAGGGTCGCGCAGCCCGAAACGCCGTTGTCGAACGTCACGGTGCTCGAGTTGCAGGTCCAGCCATTCACCCAGCTTGCGTTCTCGGTGAAGACTGCACCGACGCGGGCCGGAAGCTGGAAGAAGCTGCCCCATGCAGTCACGTCGAAGACGTTCACGGCGTCTTCGTTCGTGCCATTGCGGAACAGCGTCTGCAGCGTGTTGGTGAATGCCGAATTGTTGTTCGAACCGGCGTCGAAGACCGTCTGGACGTCCGCAGCGGTCGCACCCGAACCATCGCGGAAGGCGGTGGCGCAATCGAGCACGAAGCTGTCGAAGGCGACCGGGCCGCTTTCATCGGGACCGGTGGTGCGGGTCAGCTCCTCCTGGCCGTCGACACGCAGGCAGGCCGTGCCCTGGTTCGACACGAGGACCGAGTTGGCGATCGAGTAGTCGGCAAAGCCGCGGATACGGATCACCTGGTCGTCCGCTTTCTGGTGAACGAAAGTAGCGTTCGAGATGCGGGTGTTCTGACGGGGCGTGCTGTCGTTGAAGGCGTTGTCGGAATCGGCCTCGATGATGGTGTCGCCGGCGCCGGGACGCTGGATGGCGATGACATACTGGAGGTTCGCCTTGACGCCCGTGTCTGTGTCGATGCTGTCGTCTTCCGCGCCGACCACGATCAGGTTCGTGACATTCACTTCGCCGCCGAAGAACTCGACGCCGTCATCCGAGCTGTTGTAGCTCATGATGTGGCTGAGCGTGGTGCCCGATCCGGTACCGCCGGTGGTCAGCGACTGCAGCTCGCTGTCGCCCGAAAGGACGAAGCCCGAATAGCGGATCTGGACATAGCTCATGCTGCCCGAGCTGTCGCCCGGGGTGGCGCCGCCGAAGATGGCGGGCTGGGCCGCGCCTTCGACCTGGCGTTCGCAGTTTACGCTGCCCGGGGTGGCTCCGCTGGCGATGCAGTCGGTGACCGGGGCACGGCCCGAGAGGACGACACCGCCCCACTGGCCCGACGAGCTGTCGGTGTTCAGACCCTGGACGTTGTCGCGGCTGGTGAAGATGATCGGGCGGGCGGCGGTGCCGTTGGCCTGGATCGTGTTGCCGCGGTTGACGTTGAGGAAGCTCGAACCCGAGGCATAGACGATAACGCCCGGTTCGATGGTCAGTTCGACATCGGTGTCCGAAAGGCCGTCGCTGGCATCGGGGGCAGGGCCGCCATCGGTGCCGACATCGACGCGGCCGTTCATGCGATAGAGCAGGCCTTCGATATAGGGCAGGGTGGAGCTGGCAGTGAAGCGCGCGGGCATGGTGCAGACGCGGTACTCGCCGGTCGGGCCGGAGATGGTGCCATCGTCAGTCAGGCCGACCGGATCGCTGATCGTCGGACAGCCGGCTGCGGGCGTGACCAGCGAAGAAGTCGGCGTCGGGGTCGGGGTGGGCGTGCCGCCACCGCCACCACCGCCGGTGTTGATGGTGATGTTGCCGCCAGTGCCGGGCGAAACGATTTCGTCGGCGCCGCATCCGGCAAGGGCCAGTGCAGACGTGCCGAGAATAAGCGAACGGTAAAAATTGGTCACAGGAACGGTCCCCTCGAAAACCGGATGAGTCGGAGAATCGGAATGCGAATTCGTTGATCGCGACTCGCCGGCTAGGGACGCCGTGTGACAGTTTGTGTCGCTCCATGACCGTTATGTTGCAGTATCAACAAGAAACCGGCCGAAACGCGCGCATTTCAGAAATATGACAATGTTACAGTTTTGTTGCGATTGGGGTGTGTGGGGCATATCGAGGACAAAATATTGGGAGAAACCGCATGTCCTTGATCGCTGCAGCCGCGATCCTTCTGGTCGCAGACAGCTCCGCCCTCGTGGTGACCGCGCCCGAGAGCGAATATGATATCGGCTATTCGGAACTGGTCGTCGGGCACGACCAGGAAGCGCTGGCCAAGATCGAACAGTGCGAGAAGGCCTCGCACCGCGATCCCGCCCGCCAGATCAATCACGCCGTCGCCCTTGCGCGCGTGGGCGATTATGAAGAGGCACGCATTCGGTTCACGGCCGCGGCGCGCAATTCTGATCGCTTTGATCTTGAAACCGCGACCGGCGAATGGGTGGATTCCAAGGTCTTGGCCCGGCGGGGGCTGGCGATGCTCGACGAAGGAGAATTCCACAATTACGTGGCGCTCGCCAACCGCTGACCCGAACCACTACTTCTTAAGCGTAAATTCAGCCCGGGCCCTCTAGTGGCTACGGGCTGTTTTTGTGCACCGTTTAACGAAAATTTACCATATGACGGGTTACGTCACCCCACTGTCATGTAATGTGACCAATGGGTCCGCTTGGAGGGTGTTCGATTATGATTCGCATGCACCCGGCGTTGGTGACGGCATCGCTCGTCGCCGCGCTGGCCGCCTTTCCAGCAAAGGCGGATGTCATGGAGATAGATGGTGACGGTGCGCGCTGGGTTGCCGGCGGAAGCGCCGCGCTGACTGGCGAGCTCGATGCCGGGGCGGTCGAAATCGCTCCGGTTGAAGAGGTGCCGGTCGAAATTTTCGTGCCCGATCAGGTCGTTGCCAAACCAGAAGAGCACGCCAGTGGCGTACCCCAGGTCTACCGCGCCAAGGTGGCTGAACTGGCAGCGAAGTACGATCTCAGCCCGTCGCTGATCGAAGCGATGGTCTGGCAGGAAAGCCGCTGGCGGCACGATGCCGTCTCGCCGGTCGGTGCGCAGGGCCTGGCGCAATTGATGCCGGCGACGGCACGCGAGCTAGGGGTCGATCCGAAGGACCCCTTTGCGAACCTCGAAGGCGGCGCGCGCTACCTGCGTGCGCAGCTCGACCGGTTCGATGGAGATTTGGAAAAGGCGCTGGCCGCCTACAATGCGGGGCCCGGCAGGGTCGAACGTGCAGGGGGTATCCCGCGCATCCGCGAAACGCAGCTTTACGTGGCCTCGATCATGGGCCGCCTTGCAGATCACTCGAGGGAGTAACGAGTTTTGAAATCGCTTCTCGCCAAACTGGCCGTGCTGGCCGCGCTGATCAGCCCCACCGCCGCTATGGCACAGGTGCAGCAGGATCCCGCCGGTGCGGGCCCTGTCGTCAACGCGCTCGCGTGGCTGCAGGGCACGCTGCTTGGCAATGTCGCGACGGCAGTTGCCGTGATGGCCGTTGCTGCAGTCGGCTTCATGATGCTGACCGGCCGCCTCAACTGGCGTTTCGGCGCGACCGTGATCATCGGCGTTTTCATCGTGTTCGGTGCGGCTTCGATCGTCGCCGGCATCCAGGGCGTGGCAGCGTAAGATGACCACGCTTGTCCGCCACCCCGTCCACAGAGCGCTCACGCGCCCGCAGATGTTCGCGGGGGTGACGTTCAACTATTTCATCATCAACGGGGTGGTGACGACCGAGGCATTCCTGATCACCGGTAGCTTTTTGGCATTGGCGACCTTCGTGGTCATGCACGGCATCGGCTATTTCGCCTGCCTTCGCGAGCCGCGAGTCTTCGACCTTTGGATCACCAAGGTTTCGAAGTGCCCGCGGGTGAAGAATTACAAGCACTGGGGGTGCAATAGCTATGCCGCGTAACGGCAAATGGATTGGCCCCGCTTCGTGGAGCGCGAAGGAAGCCCGCGCCGGCGACCGCCTGCCCTATGCAAGGCTGGTCGACCAGCACACCGTGCTGCTGCGCGACGGCAGCGTGATGACCGCAATCCAGGTCCCTGGCCTCCTGTTTGAGACCGAGGATAGCGAAGCGCTGAACGCCCACGCGGCAACCCGTGAGGTGATGCTCCGCAGCACGCTCGACGCGCGCTTCGTCATGTATCACCACGTCATCCGCCGCCGCGTGTCGGTGGAACTGGATGCCGAATTCCCCGATCCCATCAGCCGCCATATTGATGCGCGTTGGAAGGAACGCCTCGGCTCCGGCCAGCTGTTCGTGAACGACCAGTTCATCACGCTGATCCGCCGCCCCGCGCGCGGTAAGGCAGGTCTCGTCGAACGTGTCGGCAAGAAGGTGCGAGGCCGGAAGGACGGGCTCGAAGCCGATCCCAAGGACATGCGGTCGCTGCGCGCGGCCGCGCAGGGCCTTGTCGCCTCGCTGACCGCATACGGTGCTGCCGTGCTGGGCGATTATGTCGGCCCGCAGGGTCAGGTGAATTCCGAGATGCTCGAGCTGCTCTCGGCGCTCTACAATGGCGAGATGCGCCCGGTGCGCAAGCCGACCGATGACGTCGATCTCGGCATGATGCTCCCTTATCGCCGCGTCAGCTTCGGCTTGGATGCCATGGAGCTGCGTGGATCGGGTTCGCCCGATTTCGGCGCGATCCTCGGCCTCAAGGATTATCCCGAGGCGACCAGCCCCGGCCTGCTAGACGGCTTGCTGCGCCTTCCCTTCGAGATGGTGGTTTCGGAAAGCTATGCCCCGGCAGAGCGCCAGACCGCGCGCGAGCGGATGGATCTGGCGATCCGCCGCCTCAAGAGCGCCGACGAGGACGCCATGGCCGAACGTGCCGACATGATGGCCGCGCGCGACGAACTCGGCGCAGGGGCCGTGGGTTTTGGCGACCATCACCTCACGGTCATGGTCAAGGAACGCGATCTCGGTGCGCTCGACGATGCGACTGCGGCCTGTTCCGCGGCGCTTGCCGATACGGGCGCAATTGCCGTGCGCGAGGACACCAATCTCGAACCGGCCTTTTGGGGCCAGTTCCCGGGTAATGAGGGCTATCTCGTCCGCCGCGCGCTGATCTCCTCGGCCAATATGGCTAGCTTCGGTTCGCTCCACGGCTTCGCCCTGGGGCAGGCGCAGGGCAACCACTGGGGCGAAGCGGTCACGCTGCTGGAAACGACCAGCGCGACGCCTTTCTTCTTCAATTTCCACCATGGCGATCTCGGCAATTTCTCGGTCATCGGGCCGAGCGGCTCGGGCAAGACCGTGGTGATGAACTTCCTCGCCGCGCAGGCGCAGAAGTTCGCACCGCGCACTGTCCTCTTCGACAAGGATCGCGGTGCGGAACTGTTCGTTCGCGGCATCGGCGGACGCTACGACAGCATCCGTGCGGGCATGCCGACCGGTTTCAACCCGCTCGCCCTGCGCGACACGCCGGGCAACAAGGCCTTCCTGCGCGACTGGCTGGGCGTGCTGCTCAATGCACATGGTCCGGAAGAAGAAGCGACCATCGCGCACGCCGTAGACGCGGCTTATGCCAATGACGCTTCGCTGCGCCGCCTGCGCCATTTCAAGGAACTGCTTTCGGGCAGCCGCCGTCCGCAGCCGGGCGATCTGTCGGATCGTCTTTCGGCCTGGATCGGCGAGGGCGAGAACGCCTGGCTGTTCGACAACGCGCAGGACCGGCTCGACCTGTCGGCCCGCGTGCTCGGTTTCGACATGACCGCGCTGCTGGAGAACCCCAAGCTGCGCACGCCGGTCATGATGTATCTCTTCCACCGCATCGAGCAGCGTCTCGACGGCAAGCCCACGATGATCCTCATCGACGAGGGATGGAAGGCGCTGGACGATGAGGTCTTCGCCGCACGCATCCGCGACTGGCTCAAGACGCTGCGTAAGCGCAATGCGCTGGTTGGCTTCGCCACGCAATCGGCCCGCGATGCCCTTGAAAGCCGCATCTCGACCGCGCTGGTCGAGCAGACGGCGACGATGATCTTCATGCCCAACTCACGCGCCCGTGCAGAGGACTATTGCGACGGTTTCGGCCTCACCAGCCACGAGCTCGCACTGATCCGCACTTTGCCCGCGCACAGCCGCTGTTTCCTCGTCCGGCAGCCCGACGCCAGCGTCGTAGTCCGCCTCGATCTGTCGGGTGCACCCGAAGTGCTGACACTCCTGTCGGGACGTGAAAGCTCCGTCCGCCGCCTCGACCTGCTGCGCGAAGCCGTGGGCGATGCGCCCGCCGACTGGTTCCCCGCGCTCACCGGCACGGCATGGCCCGGCGGTGCGGAAGATGCGCAGAACGACGATATCGAATTCGGGCAGGCCGCCGAATGACGAGCGCTACCTGCCAGCAGGCCGCCGAACAGGTCGGCAACGGCGTAGCCGCAGCGCTGCGCGGTGTGGACTGCGTCGCCAGCGAAGCGAGCGCGGCTGCTTTCGGCAAGCTATTCGCGCCGGGCGGCGCGCTCGCAACCACACTGACGATCGTCCTCACGCTCTACATTGCCATCTTTGGCTTCCTGCTGCTGACCGGCCGCACCAATCTGGGCGTGCGCTCGCTGGTTCCGCGCATGATGACGCTGGGCCTCGTGCTCACCTTCGCCACGAGCTGGGCCGCCTATCAGAGCGTTGTGTGGAACATGTTCGTCCTCGCCCCGGACTGGCTCGCAGGCCAGCTTACCGGCGGACAGGGCTCTGCCACCGATACCTTCGCGCAGAAGATCGACGTGGTCTTCATCGCGATCCAGGAGGCGAGCGGCAGCGACCAGGATATCTCGGCCTTCAGTCCGCGCGGTATGATGTGGCTCGGCGCGATGCTGTTCATGCTCGGCACGGTCGGCCTGTTGGTCACGACCAAGATCGCGCTCGGCATCCTCGTGGCGCTCGGCCCGATCTTCGTGGTCATGGCGCTGTTCAACGGCACGCGCGGCCTTTTCACCGGCTGGCTCAAGGGCGTGGTGATGACTGCGGTAGCCCCGCTGTTTGCGGTACTGGGCGGTTCGATCATGCTCGAGCTTGCCGTACCGATCCTGTCCTCGCTCACCGCGCAGCCCGGCTTCGTCCCGGCGCAGGCAGGCATGGCCTTCTTCATGATCGGCGCGGTCCATGTCGCGCTGATGATCATGGTGTTCAAGGTAGCCAGCGCGATGGTTTCCGGCTGGACGGTCTTCGGGCTGGTCCCGTCCAAGGAAGATCGTGGAAGCTCGGTTACGCCAACTACGGCACCCTCGACGGTCATTGCGCAGCCGCTCGCGCAGGCGCAGGCCGCCACGCAGGCAAGCGAACAGGCACGCCGCATCGACGTCTCGGCCCTCGCCATGGGGTCGGCCGCCAATGACAGCGGCGGCAGCACCGTCCGCACCACGAAAGTTTATGCCACCGCTTCAGGTGGCGCTCAGACGGGACCGGCCAATGCCGGACCCAGCCGCACGTCGGGTATCGGCAGCCGCTTCAAGGCCGCCCCGCCGCGCAGTCTCGGTTCCACGGAGAAAAGCTCATGAATCGCGCGCTTCTTACCGCGCTTGCCCTCTCGCTCGCCGCCACCCCGGCGCTGGCGGATTCACGCCTACAAGAGGTGACCTACGACGAGTCGGAGGTCTTCACCCTGCATGGTCGCGTCAATGTGCAGGCCAGCATCATCTTCGGCGATGACGAGACGATCGAGAATGTCGCAATCGGCAATTCCTCGACCTGGCAGGTGACCCCGAACAAGCGGGCCAACATGCTGTTTGTGAAGCCGCTCGATCCGCGTGCCTCGACGAACCTCACGGTCGTCACGAGCAAGCGGACCTATCTGTTCGACCTCGTGGCAAGCCCGACGGCAAAGCCGGTTTACGTGCTGCGTTTCGATTATCCCGCGGACCCTGCCGAAACGACAGACACGCCGCAGGCATCGCAGCTGGCCGAGGCCGAGCAGCCTGCCGATCCCTTCGCTTCGGTCGATCCGTCCGATTTGAACTTTGCGTGGAGCGGCGAGGGTTCCGCAAGCCTCCTGCCCGATCGCGCATTCGACGACGGCGAGGCCACGTTCCTGACCTGGCCGACTGGCCGCGACGTGCCGGCCATCCTCCGCACCAACTCCAAGGGTGAGGAAGGCCCGGTCAATTACACCGTGCGCGGCGACACGATCGTCATCGACGGGGTTCCGCGCCGCTTGGTCCTTCGCGCAGGCGAAGATAGCGCGGTTCTCATCAACAGCGGTCCCGAACGTAGTGCCACCAGAACTCGCAGCGATGCTGCATTCGCCCAGAGGGGAGACTGATCATGCGTCTTGCCAATCGCATCCAGCAGAAAAGCGATATCGCCAACGACACCGATCCGCGTGACGACAGCGATGCAGATGTCATCGACCTGGCTCAGCGCAATTCCTTCCCTGCAGTCGCCCGGCCGGGCGGCAAGTCGGATGCACTCGGCATGGTTGCCGGGATCGCCATCGTGGCGGGTCTCGGCGCAATTACGCTGTGGAGCATGAATTCGGCGCGCATGCCCGAACAGCCGAGCATCGGCGGGGGCCAACAGGCTGCGGCCCAGCCCGCACCGCAACCGATTGCTCCGCCTCCTGCACGCATCGCTCCGCCAACTCCGGCGCAGACCGCGGCGATGGCAGCGCCCGCCCCGGCACCCGTGCTCTCGGCGGAACCGATGCCGTCGACCATGACCAATCCCTATAACAACCCCACGGTTGTCTTCGACGCGGGCCCGTCTGCGGCAAATGTTGCGGCAGGCGCGGGTGAAGGTGTCGATGGCGCAGCGGCAAGCGTCGGCGGCGGATCGGCAACCGATTTCGCGAGCCGCGTTGGCGGCGTTGGCGGCGCTCCGGCGCAAGCGACGGCAATGACCAACCCTTCGACCACCGTCACGCAAGGCACGCTGATCCCGGCGATCCTCGAGACGGCGATCGACACCAATGTGCCCGGCTATGTCCGTGCCGTCGTCAGCCAGGATGTGCGCAGCTTCGACGGGACCAAGATCCTCGTCCCGCGTTCGAGCCGCCTGATCGGCCAGTACCAGTCCGGCATGCAGAACGGCCAGAAGCGCGCCTATGTCATCTGGACTCGCCTGATCCGCCCTGACGGTGCCTCGGTCAATCTCGCCTCGCCTGCAGTGGGCTTCGACGGCACCACCGGCCTCGCCGGCAAGGTTTCGGGTAATGGTTTCTTCAAGCGCTTCGGGTCGGCCATGTTGCTTTCGGTCGTAGGCGGCATCGGCACGCTGGCGACTGGTGGTGCAGGGGCTGTCGTTGTCGGCGGTGCAGGCTCCAGCGCGGCGGCTTCGGCTGCCGAACAGGACGGCAAGCGCAGCCCGACCGTGCGCGTACGCCAGGGCGAACCGATCCGTATCTTCACCGCGCGCGATCTCGACTTCTCGCAGGTCAGCTGAGAGCGCGCATGAGCGCCGATATCCACCCCTTCCTGCCGGACGACCATCCGGAAGAGGACGCGCCCAACGTCGACCTTCACGGCGAACGGAGCGTCTATCTCGACGCCTATCTCAAGCCCTTTGCCGAATGGCTCGGGCGCGACACGGTGACCGAGATCCTCGTCAACAGACCGGGCGAGGTGTGGATCGAGGATGCTGCACGCGGCGGCATGCAGAAGGTCGTGCGGCCGGATATCGACGATCGGCTGATCCAGCGCCTTGCCGAACAGGTTGCGCGCGTCAGTCACCAAGGTATCAATCGCGAGCATCCGCTGCTCGGGGCAACGCTGCCCGATGGCGCGCGTATCCAGTTCTGCGGCCCGCCGGCAGCGCGCAAGCACTGGGCCATGGCGATCCGACGCCACCGCCGTCTCGACCTCCCGCTTGATGCCTACGACCAAGGCCCGCTCGCCGCGCCCAGGCAAGGGGCCATGCCAGACCCGCAGGCCCAGCCGGTGGCTTTCCTGCGCGAAGCGATCCGCCAGCGCCGCACCATCCTTGTCTCGGGCGGTACCAGCACCGGGAAGACGACCTTCCTCAACGCCATGCTCGGCGAGATACCCAAGCAGGAGCGTGTGGTGCTCGTCGAAGACACGCCCGAACTGAAGCTCCCCGGCGAAAACGGCGTAGGCCTCGTCGCGGTCAAAGGCGAACTGGGCGAGGCCAAGGTTACTGCCAACGAACTCTTGCAGGCGGCGCTCCGCCTTCGCCCGGACCGTATCGTTCTGGGCGAGTTGCGCGGCGCGGAAAGTGTTTCCTTCCTGCGCGCGATCAACACTGGCCACCCCGGAAGTTTCTCGACGATCCACGCCAACTCGCTACGCGGTGCACTCGAGCAATTGTCGCTGATGGTCATGCAGACGGGCATTGGACTGACGAGGTCCGATACGATCGCCTACGCCGCCAGTGTGATCGATGTGGTGGTGCAATTAAGTCGCGATTCGAGCGGCAAGCGCGGCATCGCGCACATTGCGCAAAGCCACGAGTTGCTCTGACCCACCAGCCAAAGCCGTAGCGGAAGGTGGTCGTTACGCTGCGATGCCGTAGCGTCAGCGCTTTCGATTGCGCTTGCTGCACTGCAACAACAATTCTCAAACGGATGGTTCTGCGCAAGATTCATGCGCGAAACCTTGCACGCATACGAATGTGTGATAGCCTTGATCTAGGCCCCCGTATGAGTGGGCCGGGGATGAGGAGAGGGTTTATGAGGATCAGGGCCACCCTGATGGCCGGCATCTGTGCCGGTGCAATCGCTGTACCAGCTTATGCACAGGATGCCGACGAGACCGATGATCCGGTCGTCGACGAGAACATCATCATCGTTACCGCTACCCAGCGCGCGTCGGACGTCCAGGACATTCCGATCGCCGTGACCGCGGTAACACCGGTCCAGCTCGAACGGCAGGGCATCAACAATATCCAGACGCTGAGCACGGTGGCTCCCAGCTTCAATATTCAAAGCTCGCAAACAGAGAGCCAAGGTACTTCGATCCGTATTCGCGGCATCGGTACGACGGGCAACAACATCGGTCTCGAAAGTGCCGTCGGTGTGTTCATCGACGGTGTCTATCAGTCTCGTCCGGGCGTGGCACTCGGCGAGCTGGTCGACGTGCAGCAGGTCGAGATCCTTCGCGGTCCGCAGGGCACGCTGTTCGGCCGCAATACGACTGCAGGTGCGCTCGTGGTGCGGAACACTCCGCCAAACCTCAACGAGTTCGGCGGCTTCGTGAAAGCCAGCTACGGCAATTGGGACTTCATCAACGTCCAGGGCGCGGTGAATGTGCCGCTTGCACCAGGTGTTGCGGGCGCGCGCATCAGCGGCGCCTATCGCCAGCGTGACGGTTTCCTTATCAATGGACTAGGCGAAGAGGTCAACGATCGCGACCGTTACATGGTGCGTGGCCAGTTGCTGTTCGAGCCGGGCGATCTGGTGAGCGTGCGTCTCATCGCGGACTACCAGAAGTCCGACGAGAAATGCTGCGACGCTATCTCGCTTTCGACCTCCGCCAATTACACGCCAGCCTTTACCGCAGGCGCGTTCCCCAACGGAACCGTGGTGGACTGGCTCCCGGCCGTTACCGGTCAGACCGAGCTTCCCGATATCCAGTCCGACCAGCTGTTCTCGAACGCGCAGACTTTCAGGAACGGCGTGGAGCAATGGGGCGTCTCGGGTGAGGTCAATTTCGATCTCGGCGGCCCAGAACTGACCGCAATCGTCGGTTATCGTGATTTCCGCGGCACCAGCATTCAGGACGATTTCCAGGGCGCGCAGGTCTACTCGGTCGCCGGTGTGACGGAGGATAACCTTCCTCCGACTTACGATGACATCAAGACCTTCACGGCCGAACTTCGCCTGCAGGGTAATGCGGGCATCGTCGACTACCTCGTGGGGGCCTATTACGCCGACGAAGATATCGTCGAGGAGGCCAGCCTCACGCTCGGGCCCGATTTCCAGAGTTTCGTCGGGCAGGCGAACTTCGGCGCCGTACTCGGTCCTTTGGCACCTGCCTATCTCGGCCTGGTCGCCCAATCGGGTGCCTATATCAACTCAGTGCTGGCAGGCACACCCGACCCGACCATCTTTGCAACCCCGATCAGTGCGGACAATTCCTTCGGGTACAACCGTTACGAACAGCAGGGACGCAGCTGGTCGATCTTCACGCACAACATCTTCAGCGTGACCGACGAGTTCAAGATCACGCTCGGTGGTCGCTATGTGGATGACAAGAAGGACGGCAGCTACAACCAGCTCGACGCTAACAATCCGGCCTGCCTTGCCGGTCTGACCTTGGCGGGTACTCCCCAAGCGACGGCGTTCAGCCTGCTCGAGCCGATCCTGGGGGCAGCGGTTGCCGGGGCGCTTTCCACCCCTGCGGCCAATGGCCCGGCGGCATTCCTGAACTGCTTCCCCTTCGCCGCTCCGGCGCTGGGCGTGAGCTTCCTCCCGGCTGAATTCGACCTTACGTTCAAGGATACCGAATTCATCTACACCGCGCAGGCATCGTACGAGCCGAACCCGGACCTGTTGTTCTACGGCGGCTTTACGCACGGCTACAAGGCGGGCGGCTTCAACCTCGACTCGACCGCTGCAGCAAGCGGCGGGGATCCGCGGTTCGATTCCGAGGAGATCGACTCCTACGAGCTGGGCATGAAAGCCACGATCTTCGAGGGCCGGGGCCGAGCCAACGTTGCCCTCTTCTACAATGAACTCGCGAACTTCCAGGTGCTCGAATTCACCGGCACCCAGTTCCAGACATTCAACGTGGACGACGTGACGGCGCAGGGTGTCGAACTGGAGCTATTCTCCCAGTGGACGCCCAGCTTCAGCAATTCGCTCTCGATCACCTATACCGATGCGGAATATGGTGACGGATGCGATGCCCGCTATGTTGCAGCGGGCGGCCCGAATCCGGCGCTCGAGCTATGCGGAACGCAGCTGACCAATGCGCCCAAGCTGGTCGCTGTCGGGGGGATGACCTTCGATGGCCCGATCGGCAGTAGCGACTGGGGTTTCCTGGCCAATATGAATGTGCGGTACGAAAGCTCTCGCCGCACCAGTACCAAGGGGCTGCTGAGCTCTGGCGGTGTGATTACTGGCCCGGTGGCGTTCGACGTCCAGGAAGCCAATATCAAGCTCAATGCGCGTGTCGGCGTCACCCTTCCGGGTGATCAGGTCAGCATCGAGCTGTGGGGCCGCAATCTCACCAATGAGATTACCCGCGGCATCACCTTCAACACGCCGCTTTCCGGTTCGGGCCTTGCCACTTCACGCAGCGCCTTCATCGAGGAACCGCGTACTTACGGTATCACCGTTCGCGGCGAGTTCTAGGACACCCGTCTTTTTGGGGGAGGGAGGGGCGATCCGAAAGGGTCGCCCCTTTTCCTATGCGCGCTCACTTGACGAGGCGAAGGGTGAAAAATCCGTATCGGTATCGAAGATATCTACGCCTTCCGCCTTCTTGAGCTTCCCCACGGCAAGGTAGGTGACTGGGGTCAACAGCGCTTCCCAAGCCGTTTTGATCAGCCATTGCGAGAGGACTACCTGCCACAAGAGTTCGACCGGCCAGCCGGCGAGGCCCCAGAATGCGAGCGGATAGAAGATCAGGCTGTCGAGCCCCTGGCCGACCACTGTCGAGCCAATCGTGCGCATCCACAGGTGCCTGCCCTGCGTCCAGACCTTCATCTTCGCCAAGACAAAGCTGTTGGCGAATTCCCCAGCCCAGAACGCCACCATGGACGCGAGCACGATGCGCCAGCTGTTGCCGAACACGAATTCGTAGGATTCCTGCCCCGGCCAACCCTCCGCAGGGGGCAGCTTCACTACGACCCAAGCCATGAAAGCCATGAACAGCAACGCAGCGAAGCCGGTCCAGATCACGCGCCGCGCACGGGCGTATCCGTAGACCTCTGTAAGTATGTCGCCGATGATGTAGCTTACCGGGAAGAACAGCACGCCCGCTCCGAACGACCATTGGCCCACTACTGGCAACGTCACGTAACTCGGCTTCGAGGCACCGATCAGGTTCGAGAGCAGGAGGATGGTGACGAAGGCCGCCATCACGAGGTCGTAATAGCGGAACCGGGGCTGTTCCTGTGCGCTGGCGCTGTCGGGCTTTTCCATAAGCGGCTGCCTATCGCCGATTGGCGCATTGGCAAAGCCGCGTTATGGCGATCCCGGCGCGCGCCCGTAGCTCATCTGGATAGAGCGCGAGACTTCTAATCTTGAGGCAGCAGGTTCGAGTCCTGCCGGGCGCGCCAGCCCGCCCAAGGCGGGGTGGCGGGCCCTAAAGGATCGTGCCTCGTTCGGAATCGCAGCAGCTTGGCTGCGGAGATGACGGAGCCGCGTAGCGGCGAAGTAGTCCTGCCGGGCGCGCCAGCCCGCCCCCCGCCATTGCTAGCCCCGCATCACGGTATCTAGCGGCTCGCCGGTCACCGGGTATCCGAGGTCCTCGCCAATCTCTAGCCAGGTCTTGCCTTCGCGCTCGCCCATCTGGGGCGAGATCGTGCGTACCGGGATCCGGTCGGCCTGTTCCTTTGCGGCGGCAAAATCGCCGAACAGCGCGAGTCGTTCCAAATTTCGGCGGGTGGGGAAGATCACCTTGATATCGCCCCTGGCTGCAGCGTCGAGCGCGCCCTGGGCCGTTGTCCAGAACAGGTGAGTATTCTCCGAAAGGTCGGCCTCGATCTCGACCGCGCCCGTGCCGAGATCGGCGATGTAGAAGCGCGTGTCGTAGACGCGCGGAATGCGCTCGTTCTTGGGGTACCACCGCGCGAACGGAGTCAGCTGGGCAAGATCCAGTTCCCATCCGAAATGATCGAGCACGCTGGCGAGATCGCCGGTCTCGAGGAGATATCGGCGGGCGGCCCGTGCCTTGTCGGCATCGATATCGCCCAAAAGCCCGATCGCGAGCCCCGTTTCCTCCAGCGTCTCGCGCACCACGGCAATCTGGTGCGCGGCCTCGTCGGGATCGAGCGGGCCGCCGATCATGGCAGCGAGCTCGAAATCGGCCGGATCCACGCGTCCACCGGGGAACACTGCCATTCCGCCGGCGAACACCATCTCGCGCGAACGGATAGTCATCAGGATTTCCGGCGGTTCGCCCTCGTTCCCGTTGCGGAAGATTACCACGGTGGCGGCAGGAATGCCGTCAGGAGCGTCGCCTTGGTTATCGGTCATGGCTCAATGTGTGGCGGTGTTGGAGGCAATTGCCAAGACGCAACGGTTAACGCCCCGCGTCGGAAAATTTTACAAGGGCTGACGATCGCAAATCGGTCTTAACCATCTAGTTGTCGGAAAGTCCTCGACAATTCGAGTTTGGCACGCGCCGTGCATATGAATGGTCGTCCCAAATGGTCTTCGAGAGGCGGACCAACCCCTGGTCTCCCGGTCTGCCTCCCCGACATAAAGAAACCCGCCCGGAAGTCCCACCGGGCGGGTTTTTCTTTGGTTTTGGCTGAAGGGCCTCAGCTCTCGGCTTTCGCCACCTGCTTCTCCTCCAGCAGTTGCTGGAGTTCGCCGGCCTCGTACATCTCCATCATGATGTCGCTGCCGCCGAGGAATTCGCCCTTCACATAAAGCTGCGGGATCGTCGGCCAGTCGGAATAGCTCTTGATGCCCTGACGGATTTCCATGTCCTGCAGCACGTCGACACTGTCATAGGCGACGCCGCAATGATCGAGGATGGCGACAGCACGGCTGGAAAAGCCGCACTGCGGGAAGAGCGGGGTGCCCTTCATGAAGAGGACGACGTCGTTGCTTCCAACGATATCGGAGATGCGCGAATTTACGTCGGACATGAGAGCCCTGCCTTTGAATTGCTGAATCTGGTGCTGCTCAGTTGGGGGCTTGGGTGGTCAGTTGCAAGGCGTGGAGTTCGCCGCCCATGCGCTCACCCAGCGCATCGTAAACCAGCTTGTGCTGGGCCACACGGGTCTTGCCCGCAAATTGCGGAGCAGTGACCTTGGCTGCCCAGTGATCGTTATCGCCCGCAAGATCGCGCATCTCGACGACCGCGCCCGGAAGCGCGGCCTCGATCAGCGCAACGATGTCTTCGGCTGGCATCGGCATGGGATTACTTCTGGTCGCTCATGAACTGGCGGCGTGCCTCGACCGAGCATTCCTCCAGCTTCGCGCGGATGTCTGCTTCGCTGACATCGCACTCGGCAGCGGTGAGGTCACCGAGCAGCTTGCGCACCACGTCTTCGTCGCCGGCTTCCTCGAAATCGGCCTGGACGACGGCCTTCTTGTAGGCGTCGGTCTCTTCCTCGGTCAGGCCCATGAGGCCGGCAGCCCATTCGCCCAGCAGGCGATTGCGGCGTGCCGCGATCTTGAATTCGGTTTCCTGGTCGAATGCGAACTTGGTTTCTTCGCCGCGCTCGCGATCCTTGAAGTCGGTCATGTCCTGTCCCCTTGGGTGGAAGTCTCCCTGTCGAATAGGCATCGCATGGGATAGCGGCAAGGGTGTGGCGCGCGATTAGTCCATGGTGACGACAAGTTTTCCGATCGCACCGCGGTTCTCCAGCTTGGCGATTGCCTCATGGGCGCGTTCGATCGGGTAGGTCTCGCTCACCAGCGGGTTGATCTTGCCAGCCTTCCAGAGATCGAAGAGCTCGGCGATGTTTGCGTTGTTCCTCTCCGGCTCGCGGGCCGTGAAAGCGCCCCAGAACACGCCGCGGATATCGCAGCTCTTTAGCAAAGTGAGGTTGAGCGGCATCTTGGCAATACCGGCAGGGAAGCCGATCACCAGGAACCGGCCTTCCCAGGCGATCGAGCGCAGCGCTGGTTCGGAATAGTCGCCGCCGACGATGTCGTAGACGATGTCCGCGCCATTGGGCCCGACAGCGTCCTTGAATGCCTGAGCCAGTGCCTTGGACTGATCCTTGTCGAACGGCGCGCGAGGGTAGATCACGACCTCGTCCGCGCCAGCTTTCTTCGCGACTTCGCCCTTTTCCTCGGTCGAGACGGCTGCGACCACGCGGCAGCCATAGGCCTTGGCGAGTTCGACTGCCGAGAGGCCAACGCCGCCTGCCGCGCCGAGCACGAGGACGGTTTCGCCTTCCTTGATATCGCCACGATCCTTCAGCCCGTGAATGGTCGTGCCATAGGTCATCAGCAGCGCCGATGCCTGCACGAGGTCGATTTCCTCAGGTACCTTGAACAGGCGCGCGGCAGCCACGGCAACCTTCTCCTGCAGCCCTCCATTGCCAACGCCGCAGATCACGCGGTCGCCGACTGCAAAGCCTTCGACACCTTCGCCGAGAGCCTCGATCGTGCCCGAAATCTCGCCGCCCGGCGCGAAGGGGCGAGGGGGCTTGAACTGGTACATGTCGCGGATGATCAGCGTGTCTGGGAAATTGATCGCGCAGGCCGCGACATCAATCAGCACCTCGCCCTTGCCGGGTGTGGGGACATCGATGTCCTCGACCACGAGGGTTTCGGGACCGCCGGTCTCTTTCGACAGGACTGCTTTCATGCGTGCTCTCTCCGATGCTTTGTCGGCGCGTCGAGCCAGGGAAGGCCGGCCGCGCGCTGCTGTTCATGAGTGTCGATGGCTGCATTGCGCTCCAGCGTCAGGCCGATTTCATCTAGACCATTGAGGAGGCAATGCTTGCGGAAGGGATCGATGTCGAAAGCGAAGCGATCCGGGAATGGTGTGGTGACGACCTGGTTTTCAAGGTCGATGGTGATCGGGTGATCCTTCGCCACGTCGAGCAGCCGGTCGATCTGTTCTTGCGGCAATTCCACGGCGAGTATGCCGTTCTTGAAGGCATTGCCCGAGAAGATGTCCGAGAAGCTCGGCGCGATTACGGCAGTCAGGCCCATGTCGAGCATCGCCCACGCGGCATGCTCGCGGCTCGACCCGCATCCGAAGTTATCGCCCGCGATCAGGATCGGCGCGCCGGCGAAATCCTCGACGTCGAAGGGGTTACCCGGCGCCTGCCGTATCGTTTCGAAGGCGCCCTTGCCGAGGCCTTCGCGGCTGACCGTCTTCAGCCAGTGCGCCGGGATGATGACATCCGTGTCGATATTCTTGAGACCCAGCGGAATCGCGCGCCCGTGGATGGTGGAGACCTTGTCCATTATTTTGCCGATTCCGGAAAGGCGGGCAGGCGATCGATATGGCGCGGGTCGTGCTGGATGATCACCGTCGCGCCGAGGTTCTCGGCCATCTGGTCGAAGCGGTGGAAGCTTGCGAGCGTATCGGCGCGGTTGGTGTTGAACACGGGAATGCCCTTGTTCTCGACCTGCTCTTCGAAGTGATAGAGATCGCCTGTCAGCATGACATCGCCGGTCTCGGGCAGCCTCACCAGAAGGGTTGAGTGCCCCGGCGTGTGTCCGGGCATGCCCTTGATGACCACCGAACCGTCCTGGAAGACATCGTGGTCCATGCCGATGCGGGTCACCTCGCCTTCGGCGCCCTCGGCAAGCCAGGGGGCGAGTTGCGCGCGGGTTTCTTCCATCGCGCCCGAGGCGACCGCCTCCGCATCGCCGCGGCCAATCAGCAGCTTGGCGTGTGCGAATTCCGACGCCTGGCCGATGTGATCATTGTGATAGTGGCTTATGCCGACGAAATCGATGTCCTCAGGGGTCAGGCCAAGATCGGCCAACTGCTCGGTAATGGTCCGTTCGACGCTTAGCGTGAATACCCATTGGGTAGCGCTGGTCCCCTTTAACGCGGAGGGAAGGCCCGTGTCCCACAGCATGTGCTGGTCGCCATGGCGGATCAGGTAGCAGCTGTCTGTCAGCGTGCGCTCATCGCCATCCCATAGGTGGGTGTCTGAAAAAGGTGCCGCATCACTGAGCTGGATGATTCCGCAGTCAAGCCGCCAGAGCTCGATATCGGGCGCGTCCTGCGCCGAGAGGGGCGTCGCGAATACACATGCCGACAATGCGGCCAGGATCAGTTTCTTCGTCATAGTTCCTCTCTCCCTGCTCGCGAACTCGATCAGTCGGTTTCCGGATTTTCTCCGGAGGGAATGGGCCCGGGCTGTTTGGGCTGGTTCTTCTTCTCGCGGCGCTTGTTTGCATAGAGCAGCGCGGCGGCGATGGCGGCGGAGCCGATCGCACCTGCGATGGCGGCCTTTCCTTTGGGGAGCTTTGTCATGCGCCCCTCATGGGATTTGCAGCGACCAAGGGCAAGGGGTCACTCGCCGATCAGCTTACGCACATCGGTGAGCCGCCCGGTCACCGCGGCCGCAGCAGCCATGGCCGGGCTGAGCAGGTGCGTGCGTGATCCCGGTCCCTGCCGGCCTACGAAATTGCGATTGGAGGTGGACGCGCAGCGCTCTCCTGGCGGGACCTTGTCGGGATTCATCGCAAGACAGGCCGAACATCCTGGCTCGCGCCACTCGAATCCGGCCTCGGTGAAAATGCGGTCGAGACCTTCCTCCTCGGCCTGCCGCTTGACCAGACCCGAGCCCGGTACTGCGATCGCCCAGCGCACATTGGCGGCCTTCTTGCGGCCCCTAAGTACTTCTGCAGCAGAACGCAGGTCCTCGATACGGCTGTTGGTGCAGGAGCCGATGAAGATGTTCTCGACCTCGACATCCTCCATCGGCGTGCCCGGTACCAGGCCCATATAGTCCAGGCTCTTGCGTGCAGCGTCCTGTTTGGAGGGGTCTTCAAAGCTATCCGGGGAAGGAACCGTGCCTCCGATCGCCACCACATCTTCCGGGCTGGTGCCCCAGCTGACGGTCGGTTCGACATCGGAAGCATCAATGACCACCGACTTGTCGAACGTCGCGCCGGGATCGGTGGCCAGCGAGCGCCACCAGCAAACGGCCTGATCCCAGGCCTCGTCGGTCGGCGCGTAGGGTCGCCCCTTCAGATAATTGAATACGACATCGTCGGGCGCGATGATGCCAGCACGCGCGCCGCCCTCGATGCTCATGTTGCAGACGGTGAGGCGACCTTCGACACTCATTCGCTCGAAAACTTCGCCGCGATACTCGATCACATGGCCGGTGCCGCCAGCCGTGCCGATCACCCCGATAATGTGGAGGATTAGATCCTTGGGAGTGACGCCCGGGCCAAGTTCACCCTCAACACGGACTTCCATCGTCTTCGATGGTCGCAAGAGGAGGGTTTGGGTGGCCAGCACATGCTCGACCTCGCTGGTGCCGATCCCGAAAGCCAGCGCGCCGATCCCGCCATGCGCAGCGGTATGACTGTCTCCGCACACGATGGTCGAACCGGGGAGCGAAAAGCCTTGCTCCGGTCCGACGACATGCACGATGCCCTGCTCGGCCGCGACCGCGTCGATGTAGTCGATGCCGAACTCGGGCGCATTGCGTTCGAGCGCGGCGAGCTGGGCGGCGCTCTGCTCGTCTTCGATCGGAAGGCGCGATCCGTCGGCGGCAACACGCGCCGTGGTCGGCAAATTGTGATCGGGCACGGCGAGCGTCAGGTCGGGCCTGCGCACCTTGCGACCGGCCAACCGCAATGCATCGAATGCCTGCGGGCTCGTGACTTCATGAACGAGATGCCGATCAATATAGATGAGGCAGGTGCCGTCGCCCTGCCTTTCCACTACGTGGGCGTCCCAGATTTTTTCGTAGAGTGTACGCGGTTTGCTCGCCATGGGCCTCGTCTGGCCCCACATCGGGACAGGGGCAAATAGGCAAATCCAGAGTCTTCCAAAGGTAACCTTTATCTGCTCTATTGACACTTATGTCAGCAAAGCCCTTTTCCTTTCCGATCAAAGTCCTGCCCACGGATATCGATTTCATGGGTCACGTGAACAATGCGCGGTACCTGAACTGGGTTCAGGATACGGTTCTCGCTCACTGGCAAAAGCTGGCACCCTCGGAGGAGGTGGCGAGCAAGGCGTGGGTCGCGCTCAAGCACGAGATTACCTATCTCAAGCCGGCATTCCTCGATGACGATGTCATCGCCACGACCGTGCTCGAAAAGATCAAGGGCGCACGCAGCTTCTACAACACGGTGATTCGCCGCGGAGAAGACGTGCTCGCCGAGGTGAAGAGCATGTGGTGCTGTCTCGACAGTGACACGCACCGCCCTGCGCGCATCAGCCGCGAAGTTGCGGAGCGATACTTCGGCATCAAGCGCTGATCTCAGAGACCAAGAAGGGCAAGGCGCTTTTCACATTCCTTCGGTGCGAGTATCGTGGCCGGATGAATTGTCTAAAATTCAATGCGATTGCCCTGGTTGTCGGACTCTGCGCGGTGACAGCAAATCCTGCGTGGGCACGTGGTGACAACGTTGTAACTGTCGCGGAAGCCCATGCTGAGGAACTGAAGGCTTCCATAGATCGTGGCACAGATATCTACCGCTACGATCAGGCGGCCTGGCACACGACCGACGCATTGCGTGAGGATGTCGCAAATCTCGAAACCAGCGGTATCCGCGGCTGGGTGGTAACCGAAGTCGACGAGGGACTACTGGTTGCGTTCTGGAAGGAAAGCGACGCCGGATACGAAGCAGTCTATTCGGCTATCTATGATGGTCATTCCGTTTCGGCGCGTCGCATTCACCAGGCCTCCGATGCCGCTCTGACCGATTCGCAAGTCCGCCTGATCGAGGCAGGACAAGTGCCGGACCCCCGGAAGCTCAAACGGTGCACGCGCGAACGCTACAACACGGTGATCATGCCTACCGGCAAGCCGGACGGGAGCATCTTCGTATACTTCCTTACGCCTCAGGAAGAGGCTGGCGTCATACCGTTCGGCGGACATTACCGCTTTGAGATCATCGATGAGGACGTTCACGAAATGCGAAGTTTCGCAAAGAGTTGCATCTTGTTGGGCACCCCTTCTGATGACAGCAACAAGGAGCTGACCGCAATGGCGATCACGCACTTACTGGATCCGGTTCCAACCGAGTTGCACGTTTTCGCGATGCTGAGTGCACTCAAGCCGCTGGTTGTGTTCACAACCAGTAACGAACAGACTTGGCAGGTCTACAGGATGGATAGAGAGGTCCGAATAGAGGCTATGGAGCCGTAGTATGGACATCGTCATCCCAATGCTGATCGTGCTCGCGACCGTGCTGGCCATGGAGTGGGTGGCGTGGGCCAGTCACAAATACATCATGCATGGCTTCGGCTGGGGCTGGCACCGCGATCATCACGAGCCGCATGACAATATTCTGGAAAAGAACGATCTCTACGCCATCGTCGGCGCGGCAATGAGCATCTCCATGTTCGCGCTAGGCAGCGAGTGGGTCCTGGGCGCGGACGCATGGTGGCCCGCCACATGGATCGGCCTCGGCATCCTGTTCTACGGGATCATCTACACGCTGGTTCACGATGGCCTTGTCCACCAGCGCTATTTCAAATGGGTGCCCAAGAAGGGCTATGCGAAACGGCTGGTACAGGCACACAAGCTTCATCATGCGACCATCGGCAAGGAGGGCGGGGTGAGCTTCGGCTTCGTCTTCGCGCGCGATCCGGCCAAGCTGAAGGCGGAGCTCAAGCGGCAGCGCGAAGCGGGCGAGGCGGTCGTACGCGAAAGCGCCGGAGCCTGAGGCCCCGGCGCTCCGCTAAGTCATTCTCGCAAGCTTACCTTGCGTAGTTCACATACAGTCCGTGGATCACGCCCGGGATGAAGCCGAGCAGCGTCAGGACAACATTGAGCAGCGTCGTTCCGCTCAGTCCGTGCTTGGCAGCAACGCCGAGCGGGGGAAGGAGAATGGTCGCGATAAGAATGAGAATTGCCATGGAGGGATTCCTTTCGTCTGCCCTCCCGTCGTATGCAGTATCAACGGGTTAGCCCTGCTGGGGTTCCAGCCATTTATACGTTTCCGGCAGAGACCCGCGTGCTCGACACCGCAACTCGGACGAAAAGTGGACATCTGACTGATAAACGGCAAGATGACGCCCGATGGCGGATGTCTTCCTTTCCTACGCGCGGGCAGATCGGGATGCGGCCGAACGGCTGTCTGCGCAGATCGAAGCATCGGGCTATTCGGTTTGGTGGGATCGCCATATCGAGGGCGGGGCCGAGTTCTCCAAGGAGATCGAACGCCAGCTGGATGATGCGCGCGCAGTTGTCGTTATCTGGTCGAAGAGCGGCGTAGAATCGCGCTGGGTTCGCGATGAAGCGGGTATCGGGCTTGAGCAGGGCAAGCTGGTCGCGATTAGCCTCGACGGGACTCAACCTCCGATTGGATTCAAGCAGATCCATGCAATCGACATGACGGATGCAAGCGGACAGGGTGACCTGCTCAGGGCACTTGGTCATCGGCTTGGAGGGCTCGAACCGGTCGAACATTCCGCACCGGCCAAGAGCCGCTGGCACCTGATTGCCATTCCCGCTTTCCTCCTTTTTGCGTTGGCGATTGGTTCTTGGTGGTATTCAGGAAGGCCGGGCGACCTCGCTGTTGCCGTCGAAAAAGAAGATGTGACGGCGGTGGCGGTGCTGCCATTCCGTTCGCTGTCGGGCGACGATAACGACCGCTATTTCGCAGAAGGCGTCTCGCAGGAAATCCTCAATCGGCTGGGTGCGCTGAGCGAGCTGCGAGTGACTGCGCGAACTTCGAGCTTCCAGCTTGCGGCGGACGACCTCCAGCCTAGCGAGATCGGTGAAAAGCTTGGCGTGACCCATCTCGTCGACGGGACGGTCCGGCGTGCTGGCGAAGACTGGCGGGTGACGGCACAGCTCGTCCGAGCGGCGGACGGTAGCCAGCTTTGGAACGATACCTACGACGTTTCAGGTTCGGACATCCTCGCCGTTCAGTCTGAAATCGCCGAACGCGCGGCCGAGGCTTTGGGAGTGCTGCTCGACGAGGAAAAGCGCACTCAAATGGCGGATGCAGGGATAGATAATCCGGAAGCCTATGCCTTGTTCGCCAAGGGCCTCGAGCTGTTTTCGGAAGAGCATAACAAGGGCGCCACGTACGATTCGCTGGAAGAAGCGAATACCTATTTCGATCGTGCTTTCGAGCTCGAACCCCGGTTCTGGAGTGCGCAGATGGCGGCCATTGACCGCTACAGTCACCTGCTCACCGACCACAGCATAGGTTTTCCGGTCGGCGGCCCGGAAGTGGCAGAGGAGGCACGGCAGGAGATCCTGCGCAGGCTGGCCGAGGCGCGCAATCATGCACCACGATCAGCCTATCCGGCCATAGACCAGCAGGCGATGCAATATTCCAACGATTGGACTGGGGCGAGGGCAGTCGTCAGGCGAATGCTCGCCAACCGGGAAAGCTGCAATATCTATTCCAGCTATGATGACTGGCTGGTGATCCGCCTTGGACTTGTCGAAGAGTATCTCGACTATTCGCGCCACAAGCTCGAATGCGATCCGCTGGCCAGTCGCGTCCAGTATGCCTCGATGCTCCTTTATGCAGACCGGACGAATGAAGCGATCGAACTGATCGAGGGATCCGAGGATCGCTCGGAGGCCATGATGCGCATTCATGTCGTCGCGCTGCTAAAGGCGGGGCGCATCGAAGATGCCAAAGATGTCCTGGAGGATATGGATCCCAGTGCTTATTACTATGGGCAGTCACAGACTTGGATTTTTGCAGCGGAAGGCGACCGCCAAGCATTGCAGGGTCAGTACGAGTTTTTCGACAATGCACGCATACCGGATGTAGCAAGAATGCATGTCGCGTCGCTTATGGGAGATACCGATCTCGCCAATAAGTGGGCTTCGCGGATCGATGCGCGGCCCGGTGGGCCGATCTGGTTCGCCAACAGCGGCATCGTGACCTGCCAATGCGGAAACGGATTCGACATCGACGCAACACCTGAGTTCAAGGCGCGACTGATAGAGGCCGATGCTTCACTCCAGCTCAAATCGCCGATCGACTGGCCCTTGCAGAAGTAGCCGCGTGGTATTCCTTGTGGTCAGGATGCGCGCGACGTCCGCCTCGCGTAACCCAACGATGCGAGCGCAACGATGAGGATACCGGCCATCTCCTGGATCGAACCGAGATTGAAAGCCTGATTGCCGCTGACCAGGATAGCATCGACCTGGTGGAATGATGCTGCCCTCACGAGAACGAACATGCCGATGAATATGAATCCGGCAAGCGCGATCTTGACCGATGTTGCCAGCCTGCGGACGAACCACAAAAGCGCCAGCGTGATTACGACACCACCAATGCCGAGCCCAATTATGAAGGCATATTGGACCGGTTTTCGGTTATCGTACCAGCCGGCACTCTGGGCCTGCATCTTCGCCACTATGGTCAGCAGCGTCTGGAAATCGAAGAGCTCGTTGATCCCGAGGAAAACCAGCGCGGCAGCCGATCCGATCCAGAACATGCGTTCGTGGGCGGCGCGTCGGAGATAGGCCGCATTGGCCGCGCGCCAGCTTAGGCCTGCTGCGATCATGTAAGCGCACACGGTAATCCAGTCGGCCATGTCCGCCGAGAATAACCCGCGTTGCAGGAAGTCCATCATTCCGTCCCACATCCGGCGCCCCCTATTCGTTGCGCGTCGCGATCCAGCTTCCTGCGATTACCAGGATTGCGAGCGACAACCAGTACCACGGGTGGCCGAGAGTGAAATAGGTGACGACTGCACCGGTCGCCATGGCGCCGATCGCGATGGTCTTCGAACTGCGGCTGATGGCACGCCGCTCGCGCCAGTCCTTGACCTGCGGGCCCCAATGCGGGTGATCGAGGATTTTCTGCTCGAGCTCGGGGCTGGAGCGGGCAAAGAAATAGACCGCGAGTAGCAGGAAGGGCACGGTCGGCATGATCGGCAGGACCGCGCCGATCGCACCGAGACCGACGGCGATGAAACCAAGAACGCGATAGATCGTGCGCCGCATGTCAGCCGGCGGCAATCCGCGCCGCATGCTCCTTCACGAGCGCAATCATGTTGGGTACGCCCTGTGTACGGTTGCTCGACAACTGGTTCTTCAAATCGAATGGTTCGAGCGCCGCATGGATATCCATCGCCGCGACCTCTTCGGCCGGACGGTCCTGGACGGCGGAGATGACCAGGGCGACAATGCCCTTGGTAATCGCGGCATTGCTGTCCGCGAGGAAATGGAGCTTCCCGGCGTCGCCAGTCGGATAGACCCACACGCTGGCAGAGCAGCCACGTACCAGCGTGGCCTCGGTCTTAAGCGCATCGGGCATCACATCCAGCTCGCGGCCAAGCTCGATCAGCAGGCGATAGCGTTCATCGCCCTCGAGGAATTCATATTCTTCTTGGATGTCTACAAGTGATCGCATGGGCGCGCGCTCTAGCGGTGCGCGGGCGGCGCGTCCATCGGGCTTAGCCTGCCAGACCGCCCGGGCGGGTGAACGCGTAGTAGATGACATAGAGCCAGCTGATGAACCCGTGGAAGATCGCCCAGAGGATCGACTGGTTCTGCGTCCAGGAAATCGCAATCGCCAGCGCACTGCCTAGCCCGATTCCGACCTTGGCGGCCTCTCCGCCCCGCTCGATCACAGATCCACTCCGCTGGCGATGGCTTCGAGCTTCTTGATCCGCTCCTTCAGATCGGCGAGCTCGATCCGGGCGGCGCCCATCGACGAGCCTTCTTCCTGACGCGGTCCGGAGTGCTCCTCCAGCTCGCATCGCTTGAGCTCCAGCCAGCCCTGCCAGCCTCGCAGCATGGCCGCGGCCACGATGACCAGCCCGGTCAGGCTTGCCGCTGCAACAATCAGTGTCGGTTCGAACATTTCCCCATGTCCTCCTTGAACCAGTGCCTATCCTATTCGCCTCGACCGGGCTGCTTCTCTCGCAGCGCTTCGATCTCGGCGGAAATCCTCTTGGTTTCCTGCGCGTCGAGCGAATTGCCGTCTGTGGCGATCCTCTCGAGCACCTTTATTCGTTCGCGCAGGTCTTCGATCTCACGATCGGTTTCCGGGTCGCGGACCTCGCCAGCATCTTCGTTGCCAGAGCTCCGGGAGGTCGGCCCATGGCGAGCCTTGCTCATCTGGACGAGGCCCCAGACCACGATCGCAACGATAACTACGATGGCCCAACCACTCACGATGCGGCCTCCGTACGGTCCTCTATCGCGTCGAGTGCGCGCAGTTCGTCGATCTGCGCGGCAAGGGCGTGATTGCCGTCGGTCGCGATGCGTTCCAGCACCTGCACACGCTCGCTGAGCTTGCGATAGTCGGTATCGGCGTTCTGTGCCTTGGCGGCTTCAGCCTCTGCCGTGCGCGCCTTCATCTCGAGCTTGCGTTCGACATGGTGATGATGCTGGCGATTGAAGAGGTAGCCGCTGGTCAGGCCGATCACGATAATCGTGAGGACGAAACCAAAGATCATCGGCAGTTCGGGATCTACCATCAGTTCGCCTCCTTCTGGTCACGCAGACGATCGATCTCGCTGGTGAGGTGATAGCCGCTGTCGGTCACGATGCGCTCGACATTGCCGAGGCGATCCTTGAGCGAACCGAGCTCGGCGCGCAGTTCGGCGTTCTCCTGGGTGAGCAGCTTGACCCGCTCTACCGCCTGGTCATTCTTGGGATAGACCGCCTTGCCCCAGCTGTTTTCCAGCGGGTAGCCGTTCTTCATCTTCATCCAGTTCGACACCAGATACCCCGCGGTGACGATCAGGACGGACACGATGACCGTGGTTTCGGAAATCGGGAAATCCATCACGCCTTCTCCGCAGTCTTGATGTCGAGCGGGACACCGCTGCCGACTTCCTCGACACGGCGTTCATCGCGCAGGGCCTCGATCTGGGTGGCGACATCATAGCCCTTGTCGGTGACGATCCGTTCGAGCACGCGAACGCGATCTTCGAGCTGCTGGACGCGGCTGGAATATTGTGCGGCCTTTTCTGCTGTCGCTGCAGCCGTGGTGCTAACCTGCATCTCGGCGATCTTCTGCTTGTGCTTCGCCCAGATGGCGACCATCGGGATCAAACATCCCATTACGATCGCAATGACGGGGATCATTTCTCCTGGCATTTCGATCTCCTCCGAATTTGTTTCGAACCCGTTCGCGTGCTTAGCGCAGGCGTTCGATTTCGGCGTTCAAGCGCGGGTTGCTGCTGACATAGAAGGTTTCGACTTCTGCCAGGCGGCGATCGACATCCTTCATCTTGGCGCGGATCTCGCGGGCGGTACGCTTCGGGTTCTGGCGAACACGCTGCCAATAGCGCTGCTCCTCGGGTTCGGAGTAGAGATGCGCCGGCTTCTTGTTCAGCAGGAGACCTGCGACGAAGTAGGCGATGATCGGCCAGCCCATTGAGATGGCGAGGATCAGGAAGCCCAGGCGGACCCACAGGGCGTTGACGCCGGTGTAGTCCGCGATGCCTGAAAGGACACCCATGAACTTGGCATTCTGCTTGTCGCGGTAGAGCGTGGTACGGGGGCTGTTCACTGGGCTGCTCCTTTCTTCTCGGCGATCAGCTGCTCGAGTTCACGCAGCTGCTGGTTGTCTTCCTCGCTGTCATGCACGAGGCGGGCGGGGCGGAAGTCCGGATTGTCCGAAGCGACCAGGCGTTCGACCGTATCCATCCGGTCATCGAGGCGCTTGGCGAGGTTGTAGAGCTCTTCGAGCAGCGCTTCGTCATCGGTGGTGATGGTCGCGCTCGTCTTCCACTTGGTGATATAGTGGAGGATGATCCACGGCAGGGCGATGAAGATCGCCACGATTGCAAAAATCTCGTCCACGGATCAGTCCTCCTTCTTGGCGCTGTCCTTGCCGAGCGCCTTTTTCATTTCTGCTAGTTCATCGTCGATCGCGTCGGCGCCTTCGAGCGCGGCGATCTCGTCAGCGAGGCTAGGCGAACCCTTGTCCTCGATGGCGAGCGCATCGGCGCGACCTTCGGCGTAGTCGACGCGGCGTTCGAGCTGGTCGAAGCGGCTGAGCGCATCGTCGACGCGATCCTCGGTCATCAGGCTGCGCAGCTTGACGCGGTTTTCCGCGCTCTCGAGACGCGCCGCGATGGCGGTCTGGCGGCTGCGGGCTTCGCGCAGGCGGTTCTGAAGCTTGTGAATGTCCTGCTCGTAGGCGCGCAGCGCATCGTCGAGCACGGCGATTTCCTGCTTGAGCTGATCGGCCATGTCGGCGGCCTTCTTCTTCTCGACGAGGGCTGCACGGGCAAGATCCTCGCGATCCTTGCTAAGCGCCAGCTGGGCCTTCTCGCCCCAATCGGCCTGTAGTTTGTCCAGCTTGACCGTATGGCGGTGCATCTCCTTCTGGTCGGCGATGGTGCGGGCGGCACTGGCGCGGACCTCGACGAGGGTTTCCTCCATCTCGAGGATGATCATGCGGATCATCTTCTGCGGGTCGTCCGCCTTGTCGAGCATGTCGTTGAAGTTGGCCGCGATGATATCGCGAGTACGGCTGAAGATTCCCATCAAAGGTGCTCCACTGGAGAAAAAGTCGGAAACCGGGTCACTGTTCTTGCCCTTGCTCTGTGTCGGAGTGGGCGAGCGGCGGAGCCGTTCTACCTCACTGTCGAGCCGCGACAAGGTGACGCGGTTGGGGCGGGCCGGAGCGTCCGATGCGCGGCTTGCGCGCGGGGGACTTTCGGGAACGAGACGCTCCGGCCCAAGGGGGTTCTTGTGCTTGCTCACGCGATCTCAACATGCTGGATCGATGCCATCATGGGCATCGGCGTGGTGACCGTGATCTGCGAGCTCAGCGCCACGAAAGTCACCATCATCGCGATGCTGGCGATAGCGGCCTTCCCGAGAGTGGTGCTGAAGAACTGGCGGTTGTACATTGTGTCCTCCCTGGACGTGAAATGCTGTTGTCCCATGTTCAGCAAAGGCCGTGCCAAACTCGGCAAACCGCGGAATTCCTTGCAAATTCACGTCATCGCCGAAGAACCTTATGGGAGGGATTGCCAACCCTTGGTGAAAATTCCTATATGTTGGTCATGGAGCGGGAAAATCAGTTTATCGGCCAGTCCGGTGCTTTCCTCGACGCGGTCGAGCGAACCAGTCGCGCGGCCCCGATGCGACGCCCTGTGCTGGTCATTGGCGAACGCGGGACCGGCAAGGAATTGATTGCCGAACGCCTTCACCGCCTTTCGACCCGCTGGGACGAACCGCTCGTCACCATGAACTGCGCCGCGCTGCCCGAGACGTTGATCGAGGCGGAGCTTTTCGGCCACGAGGCGGGGGCCTTCACCGGTGCTACCAAACAGCGCGCCGGAAGGTTCGAGGAAGCCGACAAGGGCACTCTATTTCTCGACGAACTGGGAACTCTGTCGATGGGCGCACAAGAGCGCCTGCTGCGTGCCGTCGAATATGGCGAGGTCACGCGCATCGGCTCATCGCGCCCGATCCGCGTCGATGTGCGCATCGTCGCCGCAACCAACGAGGACCTGCCCGCCAAGGCCGAGCGCGGGGAGTTCCGCGCCGACCTGCTCGACCGACTGAGCTTCGAGGTCATCACCTTGCCGCCCTTGCGCGTGCGGGAAGGCGACATCGGCGTGCTGGCGGACTATTTCGGGCGCCGGATGGGAGCAGAGCTGGGCTGGGAAGCCTGGCCCGGTTTTGCGGAGCATGTTGCCGAGGAGCTGGAGAACCACCAGTGGCCGGGCAATGTCCGCGAGCTCCGAAACGTCGTGGAGCGCGCTGTGTATCGATGGGACGATTGGGGTAACCCGATCGGCCACGTCCAGTTCGATCCGTTCGAAAGCCCCTGGAAACCTGTGTCGCTTGCTGCTCCGAAGCAGAATACGGAAGCCGGTGTGCTGACAGCCGCGAGTCCTCAAGCGCCAGCAGCCGATATTGACGCGGTCGATGACTTGCGCAGTGCCGTCGATGCGCATGAGCGCACAATCCTCGAACACGCATTGGGCAAGCACCGCTGGAACCAGCGACAGACCGCCAAGGCGCTCGGGCTCAGCTACGACCAGCTACGCCACGCCATCAAAAAGCATGGCCTGATGGAAGAGAGCGACTAGCTTTCGTCTTCCTCGGTACGACACGTCAGTTCGTCCGCGCCTATATAGAGCACCACATTCTCGCCTACCGGTTCGATCCAGAGATCGTCCATGCCGTCGCGCACGGCAACCACGGGGCGCGAGCGCATGAAGGCTGACTGGATGAAGCCCTCGCCGCGCCGATGCTCCAGCGTGTCGCGCGGAGTATAGAGGTCGAGATTGCCGCTCCAGGCCGTCAGCACATATTCGTTAGGCCTGTCGCTCGGGGGCTTGGCGGTGAAGGTGCAGGCATCGCTGGCCTGCGGTTCGAGCGTGTTGATCCAGCTTCCTACGCCGGGATTGGGATCCTGGCGATCGGCGAAATCCGGCAGGCCTTCAGGCGGAGTCCAGACCGTATCGCGATCGCGTGGCTCTTCGCTCTCTGTCTCTTCGGGTGCCTGGGAACATGCACCGACAGCGAGTGCGGCCAGTATGACAAGGTTGGCTATTTTCATCTCGCATTCCCTTCCTTGAAGGGCTCTCCCGGTCGTTACGACGACGGGAACACCGGGGGAGCACGAACGCGGCTTCGCATGGCCGCAGGGACCCTATACCATAAGAAGTGCGGTAATAGCCAAATCGCGGTTGCAATCTTCGGGACTCCCTACTATCTGCGCACCAATCCCGACATTGTCGCGACACTGAAGGGGCTGGCGCCGCAAGGGGCCGGCCACAAAGGCTTACGAGCAACGCCAGTGTCGCAAACCATGTCTAGACCGGAGTATGAATGGCTGATCTTGCACGCTTGACCGAAGTGATCGAACCCGAAGCAAATGCGCTGGGTTTCGAGCTCGTGCGCGTGAAGATGGTGCCTTCCGAAGCCGGTGACGGGGGCGAAGCGCTCCAGATCATGGCCGAAGACCCGGCGACCGGGCAGCTGATCATCGACCAGTGCGCCGCCCTTTCGCGCCGTGTGTCCGACAGGATCGACGAGCTTGAAGAGCAGGGTGAGGTGCTGATCGAGGGTGCCTACCAACTCGAAGTCAGCTCACCCGGTATCGACCGCCCGCTTACCCGCGCCAAGGATTTTGCCAACTGGGCCGGCCACGAAGCGAAGGTTTCCATGGCCAAGGGCTTTGACGGTCAGCGCAACTACAAGGGCGAATTGAAGGGCCTCGACGGTGGCACGGTTGTCATCGAAGATGCCAAGGCGGGCGAAGTAAAGCTCCCCCGCGAACAGATCCATTCGGCAAAGCTCGTCTTGACCGACGCGCTCATTGCCGCCACCCAGCCGCTCGATACGAGCGGTGCCGACGACATCGAAGAAGAAAAGGCAGACGACTGATGGCCAGCGCCATTTCCGCCAACAAGGCTGAACTCCTCGCGATTGCAAACGCCGTCGCATCGGAAAAGATGATCGACAAGTCCATCGTGATCGAAGCGATGGAAGAGGCGATCCAGAAGTCCGCCCGCAACCGCTACGGCGCGGAGAACGACATCCGTGCAAAGCTCGACCCGCAGACCGGCGACCTTCGCCTGTGGCGCGTCGTCGAGGTTGTCGAAGAGGTCGAAGACTATTTCAAGCAGGTCGATCTCAAGCAGGCTCAGAAGCTGCAGGACGATGCCAAGGTCGGCGATTTCATCGTCGATCCGCTGCCCCCTGTCGACCTGGGTCGTATCGACGCGCAGTCGGCCAAGCAGGTCATCTTCCAGAAGGTCCGCGACGCCGAGCGTGAGCGTCAGTTCGAGGAATTCAAGGACCGCGCCGGCGAAGTCATCACCGGCGTGATCAAGTCGGTCGAATTCGGCCATGTGATCGTCAACCTCGGCCGCGCCGAAGGTGTTATCCGCCGCGACCAGCAGATCCCGCGTGAAGCCGCCCGTGTCGGCGAGCGTGTCCGCGCGCTCATCACCAAGGTCGAGCGCAACAACCGCGGCCCGCAGATCTTCCTCAGCCGCGCGCATCCCGATTTCATGCGCAAACTGTTCGCGCAGGAAGTGCCCGAAATCTACGACGGCATCATCGAAATCAAGGCTGCCGCCCGTGATCCGGGCAGCCGCGCCAAGATCGGCGTCATCAGCCACGACAGCAGCATCGACCCCGTCGGCGCCTGCGTCGGCATGAAGGGTAGCCGCGTCCAGGCCGTCGTGCAGGAACTGCAGGGCGAGAAGATCGACATCATCCCCTGGTCGGAAGATGGCGCGACCTTCATCGTGAACGCGCTCCAGCCCGCGACCGTCAGCCGCGTGGTCCTCGACGAAGAAGATGGCCGCATCGAAGTCGTCGTCCCCGACGACCAGTTGTCGCTTGCCATCGGGCGCCGCGGCCAGAACGTGCGTCTCGCCAGCCAGCTGACCGGCAACCAGATCGACATCATGACCGAGGAAGAAGCCTCGGAGAAGCGCCAGAAGGAATTCGCCGAGCGCTCGAAGATGTTCGAAGAGGAACTGGACGTCGACGAGACGCTTTCGCAGCTGCTTGTCGCCGAAGGCTTCGCCGAGCTCGAAGAAGTCGCTTACGTCGAGCTGGAAGAGCTCGCCAGCATCGAAGGCTTCGACGAGGAACTGGCCGAAGAACTCCAGAACCGTGCCAAGGAAGCGCTCGACCGCCAGGAAGCTGCGCACCGCGAGGCGCGCCGCGAACTCGGTGTCGAGGACGATCTGGCCGAACTGCCGCATATGACCGAAGCGATGCTCGTCACGCTCGGCAAGGCAGGGCTCAAGACGCTCGACGACGTGGCCGATCTCGCGACCGACGAACTCATCGCCAAGAAGCGCGAAGCACCGCGCCGCCGCAACAATGCGGACGGCCCGCCGATGCGCCGCGATCGTCCCATGCGCGAGCAGGACAAGGGCGGCGTGCTCGGCGAGTACGGCCTGACCGAAGAGCAGGGCAACGAGATCATCATGGCTGCCCGCGCGCACTGGTTCGAAGACGAAGAACCGGCAACTCAGGAGGCCGCCGATGCGGACTCCACCCAATGAGCGCCTGACGTCCGACATCGCTGAAGCGCCCAAGGCACGGAAAGCTTCCGAGCCCGAAAGGCGCTGCATCCTTTCGGGGGAGACGGACACGCGCGACGCGCTGGTTCGTCTCGCGGTCTCGCCGTCCGGCCTGGTCCTGCCCGATGCGCAGGAAAAGGCCCCGGGGCGCGGTGCGTGGGTCTGCTCCTCGCGCACGGCCGTCGAAGAGGCGATCGGCAATGGCAAGCTCAGGGCTGGCCTGTCCCGCGCCTTCAAGACTGGCGATCTAGAACTTCCCGGTGAGCTGCCGCAAAAGATCGAAGATGCGCTCAAGCGCGTCTTTCTCGACCGCCTGGGTCTCGAAATGCGCGTCGGAGGCCTTATCTTGGGCACGCAGCGCATTGCCGAGACCGCGCGTGCGGGCGGAGTGGCGTTGCTGCTCCACGCCCGCGACGCGAGCGAGGACGGGCGCAAGAAGCTCGACCAGGCCTGGCGCGTCGGGCGCGATGCGGAAGGATCAGGTGAGAGGGGGCTGACGCTACCACTGGACCGCGACGCTTTGTCTGTGGCATTGGGCCGCGACAATGTCGTCCATCTCGGTCTGACACATGATGCTTCTGCCGCTCGGGTGCGCAAGCCCTTGATGCGGCTCATGCATTACATGGGGCTAGACATCCCTGCCGAATTTGAGCGTGCGACCTCGCGCGCCGATGACGATACGAACGATTGAACGAAGAGAAACGAGCTAGAATGAGCGACGACGACAAGAAACCTGCCCGCAAACCGCTGACCCTCAAGGGTGCGCAGTCGGGCGAGGTCAAGCAGACCTTCAGCCACGGCCGGACCAACAAGGTCGAGGTCGAGGTGAAGCGCCGCCGTAAGCTCCTGAAGCCCGGCGAGACCCCGCCTCCTCCTCCGCCACCTGCTCCGGAGCCCACTCCGGAGCCCGCGCCTGCGCCTGCGGCGAAAAAGGCTGCGCCCAAGAAGGCTGCTCCGCCTGCGGAAACGCCGCAGGAACGTGTCGCCCGCCTGCAGCGCGAGGCCGAGGAAGAGCGCCTGAAACTCGCCGAAGAAGCGCGCAAGCGTGACGAGCAGAACGCCAAGAAGGCCGCTGAGGACGAGAAGAAGCGCGCCGAGGAAAACAAGAAGGCCGAAGCCGAAGCCGCCAAACAGGCCAAGGAAGACGCCAAGAAGGCAGCCGAAGCTCCGGCAGAAGAAGAGGCGCCTGCCGAAGATGGCACGCCGACTCCGGCTGCGCGCAAGTTCACGCCGGTCAAGCGTCCGGAAATCAAGAAGCCGGAACGCAAGAAGAAGGACGACAAGCCCGAACGCGGTGCTGAGAAGCCTGACAAGCGCCGCTCCGGAAAGCTCAGCGTCAAGAAGGCTCTCAACGAGGACGAGGGCCGCCGTGCGCGCAGCCTCGCCGCCCTCAAGCGTGCGCGCGAGAAGGAACGTCGCCTGCAGGGTGGCGGCTCCAGCAAGCCGCGCGAGAAGCAGATCCGCGATGTCGTGGTGCCCGAAGCGATCACCGTCGGCGAACTGGCCAAGCGCATGGGCGAGAAGGGTGCCGACCTCGTGAAGGAGCTCTTCAACCTCGACATGATGGTCACCGTCAACCAGACGATCGACCAGGATACGGCAGAGCTGCTCGTCGAACAGTTCGGTCACAATATCCAGAAGGTGTCGGAAGCCGACGTCGACATCGCAGTCGAAGAAGATGTCGATCCGGAAGAGACGCTGAAGCCGCGTCCGCCGGTCGTCACCATCATGGGCCATGTCGACCATGGCAAGACCAGCCTGCTCGACGCGCTTCGCGGCGCGAACGTGACCAAGGGTGAAGCCGGCGGCATCACGCAGCATATCGGCAGCTACCAGGTGAAGACGAAGAGTGGCGATACGATCACCTTCCTCGACACGCCGGGCCACGCCGCCTTTACGCAGATGCGCCAGCGCGGTGCCAACGTCACCGATATCGTGGTGCTGGTAGTCGCTGCCGATGATGGCATCATGCCGCAGACCATCGAGGCCATCAATCACACCAAGGCCGCGGGCGTTCCGATGATCGTTGCGATCAACAAGATGGACAAGCCCGAAGCCGATCCGAACAACGTGCGCAGCCGCCTGCTCGAACACGAAGTCATCGTGGAAGCGATGTCGGGTGATGTGCAGGACGTGGAAATTTCGGCCAAGGCCAAGACCGGTCTCGACGAGCTGCTCGAGAAGATCGCGCTTCAGGCCGAACTGCTCGAACTCAAGGCGAACCCCGACCGCATGGCCGAAGCAACCGTCATCGAGGCACAGCTCGACAAGGGCCGCGGCCCCGTCGCCACGGTGCTCGTCACGCGCGGCACGCTGGAGCGTGGCAACACCTTCGTCGTCGGTACCGAGAGCGGCCGTGTCCGTGCGATCGTCGACGACCAGGGCAAGCAGATCAAGAAGGCCGGTCCTTCGATGCCGGTCGAAGTCCTCGGCCTCGGCGGTGTGCCGAGCGCAGGCGACGTGCTCACCGTGGTCGAGAACGAGCAGCGCGCCCGTGAAGTCGCGGCCTATCGCCAGGAAAAGGCGACCGAAAAGCGTACCGCGCTCGCCCCGACCAGCTTCGATACGATGTTCAACAACCTCGCATCGAATGTGATCGAATTCCCTGTCTTGGTGAAAGCCGATGTCCAGGGTTCAGTCGAGGCGATCACCACCGCGTTGCACAACCTTTCGAACGACGAGATCAAGGTCCGCGTGCTGCATGCAGGCGTGGGCGCGATCACGGAAAGCGACGTGACGCTGGCTTCGGCCTCGAACGCGCCGATCATCGGCTTCAACGTTCGTCCGAACGCCAAGGCTCGTGAGCTGGTGAAGCGCGACGGCGTGGAAATGAAGTATTACGACGTCATCTACCACCTGACCGAGGAAATCGCGAAGGAGATGGCAGGCGAGCTGGGTCCAGAGCGGATCGAACATGTTGTCGGCCGTGCCGCGGTCAAGGAAGTGTTCCGTTCGGGCAAGAAGGACAAGGCCGCCGGCCTGCTGGTCGAGGAAGGCGTCATCCGCAAGGGGCTGCATGCACGCCTCACGCGCGAAGACGTCATAGTCTCGGCCACGACTATCGCCTCGCTGCGCCGCTTCAAGGACGATGTGGACGAAGTCCGCGCGGGTCTCGAATGCGGTGTGGTCCTTGCCGATACCAACGACATCCAGCCGGGCGACCAGCTAGAGGTGTTCGAGGTCGAGGAGCGTGAACGCACGCTGTGAACGAGGCCTCTAAAGCCAGACCGCATAATGAAGGCGCCGCCCATGCAGATTTGATGGGCGTCGTCTTCGACAGCTTCGATGCCGAGCGCGAGGAGATTACCTTGCGTTTCACCGCGCCCGACAGCTTCATCACGCCGCGCGGGACGGTCCAGGGCGGGCTTGTCGCAGGTTTCCTGGATGAAGTCATGGGCTGGGCGCATGTCTGGGCGACCGATCACGCAGAGGCACCACTCAATCTCGACATCACCATGACACTGATCCGTCCGGTGATGGCAGGGCCCCTTGTCGGCAAGGGGCGTGTCATCAAGCGTGGTCGCCGCGTGATCTATCTGGAGGGGGAGTTGTTCGACGATGCGGGCAATCTGCTCGCGCGCTCGACCAGTACGGCCATTCCGACACCGCGTCCGGGCAGCGAAAAATGACCATACGGCTCGCCCTGCTGGGCAGCATCAATATTGGCGGCAATCGGATCAAGATGGCTGATCTGCGCAAGCAGATGGCAGCACGCGGCTTCGGCGCGGTCGAGACCGTAGCGGCGAGCGGAAATGTAATCCTTTCGAGCGAGGAAAGTGAAACGGCGCTTTCTGAACGCCTCTCAGCGATGATCGAAGAAGAACTCGGTTTCGTTGGCTTTGTTGTCGTCCGCACGATTGACGAGGTGCGTTCGGCAATCGAGGATAACCCCTTCCACGGCGATGGCTCGGACAAGATGGTGCACACGATCTTCCTCCCGCATGCGCCTGTCGAGGGTGGTTTCGAAGCTCTGCTCGAAGCACATCGCGATCGAGGGGCCGAGAAACTCGCGCTGGGTGACCGCGTGCTCTATCTCGACTATGTGCATGGAGTTGGCATATCGGACCTGACTGGGCGCTTCATTGAAAAACGCCTTGGTTGCCGGGGCACGGCTCGCAACATGACCTCGCTCAAGCGCATTCTTGCAAAGATGGAAAACTACGCCTGATGGCCAAACACCAGCATTCCACACCCGAGCAACAATCGGTCCGCGTCCTCAAGGTGGGAGAGCGCGTTCGGCACATCCTGTCAGAACTGCTCGCGCGCGGCGAGGCGCATGACGACGTTCTGCGCGCACACCATATTGCGGTCACCGAAGTGCGCATGACGCCCGACCTCAGGAATGCGAAGGCCTATGTGAAGCCCCTGCTCGGCAAGGACGAGGGCGAGGTACTGAAGGCGCTGCGGACCAATACTGCTTTCTTCCAGAAGGAAGTGGCGCAGAGGCTGGGTCTGAAATTCGCGCCAAAACTGTCTTTCCAACCTGACGAAAGCTTCGACGAGGCAGACCGCATCGAACGATTGCTCTCGGATCCCAAGGTCGCACGCGATCTCGACGAGGAGTGATCGGCTTTCA
Organism: Qipengyuania vesicularis; assembly: GCF_019711415.1. Classification (GTDB taxonomy): domain Bacteria; phylum Pseudomonadota; class Alphaproteobacteria; order Sphingomonadales; family Sphingomonadaceae; genus Qipengyuania; species Qipengyuania vesicularis. The sequence goes on from NZ_JAIGNJ010000001.1 coordinate 122,065, forward strand.
TCTGCGCAGGCCGTGGTAAGAAAAGTCACACCGCTTGCCCGACGATCACAGTCGTTCATGGATTGCTTCGAGACGCGATAGTCCATCCGATCTACGGCACCCCAATTCAAAAGGAGGCGCTAAGATGAATAAGATCTGGATGTGTTCAGGACTTGCTGCTGCAGTGTTGCTGGCGGGCTGCGGGCATATGTCGGCAAGCGCGGGCGAGTTCGATCTCGCCGCGGCATTATCGGAAGAGGGTTACGTTTCGATCCCGCTTGAGAAGCTCCCGACTGGACATGAGATCGTGCCGGTCGAGGTCAATGGAGTCTCCGGGACATTCCTGCTCGACTCAGGAGCCCAGGGAACCATCATCGATGAACAATGGGCGGCGCGGTATTATCTGACGCCCGAAGGCGTTGACGGACATGACAAGATCGCAGGTGCGACCGGTCACACAGCCATGCGACGGGCGGAGGTGCGCAGTCTCTCGATCTCCGGCAGCGAACTGCCGACAAACTTCGTGATGGTGGGCAATGTCGGTCCCGCCCTGGAAACTCTGGGCAGAATGTCCGGGCGCGAAATTCAAGGGATCGTTGGGCAGGACCTCTTGAGCCGCCATGATGGCGTCATCGACGTGGGCAACAGTACGCTCTATTTGCGCCTGGACTAAACCCGGGCCGATCATCACGATCGGCTCGATGCGATCAGCTTGCCGTCATTGGCTCGACCGCGGCAGGAAGCGAATAGCCCACTGGCGCATCCGGCCCGAGCGGGATACCGAGGTAGAACCACAGCACGATCAGCAGCGTACCGGAGACGAGCAGCCATACCGAATAGGGCAGCATCATCGCGGTCAGGCTGCCGAGGCCGAAGTCCTTTTGCCAGCGCTGGGCGAACACCAGGATCAGCGGGAAATAGACCATCAGCGGCGTGATGATATTGGTCGCGCTATCGCCGACGCGATAGGCGGCGGTCGCGCCTTCGGGGCTGATGCCGAGCAGCATGAGCATCGGCACGAGGATCGGGGCGAGCAGCGCCCACTTGGCGCTCGCCGAGCCTACGAAGAGGTTCAGCAGGCCAGCGAACAACACCATCAGGCCAAGAACGATTGGTAGTGGCAGGCCGGTGCTCTCGATACCTGCTGCGCCATGGACGGCGGTGATAAGGCCGAGGTTCGACCAGCCAAACATCGCCACGAAATGCGCGGCAGCGAAGGCGAGGACGAGGTAATAGCCCATGTCCTTCATGCTCTCGGCCATCATGTTCACGAGGTCACGGTGATCCTTGATCGTTCCGGCGGCACGGCCATAGGCCCAGCCGGTCAGCAGGAAGAGCAGGAAGAACGCTGCGACCAGCGACTGGTAAAGCGGGCGCAGCTCGGTGTGGATCGAACAGTCACCCGCCGGAATGGCCTCGCAGGCCGCTTCGTCGATGAGCGGTGTGCCCGGTGCGAAGACCATCAAAGCCCACAGGCCGATTACGAGAAGTGCAGCAAGACCGGCTGCGCGCAGACCCTTGCTGGCTGTGGCGTCATCTTGTGCTTCGGGCGTATCGCCATCGGCAGCACCTGCCGTTGCGCCGCCTTTCCAAGGGCCGAGGCGGGGTTCGATCACCTTGTCGGTCACGTACCAGATGATCGGCAGGAACAGCACGGTCATGGCCGTGATGAAGTACCAGTTGCCCGCGATATTGGCGGTCCAGGTTGGGTCGAGCGCGCTGGCACCGACGGCTTCCTCGGTAATGCCGAAAAGCAGCGCATCGAGCTGGCCGGGCGAGATATTGGCCGAGAAACCACCCGACACACCTGCAAAGGCTGCCGCAATACCCGCAAGCGGGTGGCGACCTGCAGCGGCAAAGAGGATCCCTGCGAGCGGAATCAGCACGACGTAGCCCGCATCGGCCGCGTGGTTGCCGATCATGGCGACCAGCGCCACCACAGGGGTTAGCAGGGCCTTGGGTGCGGACTTCACAGCCTTGGACATGCCGGCAGCGAAGAAGCCAGAACGTTCGGCAACGCCCGCACCCAGCATCACGACCAGCACATAGCCGAGCGGATGGAAGTGAGTGAAAGTCTTGGGCATTTCGACCCAGAGCCGTTGGATATTCTCAGGTGACAGCAGGCTGACGGCCTCGATCACCAGCGCTCCGCCGGTCGCTTCGTCAACGGCGGTAGGATGCTGGGCAGAGAGCCCGGTCATGGCCGCGATGATTGACACGATTACCAGCGCGATGATGAGGTAGAAGAAAATGAATACGGGATCGGGAAGCTTGTTACCCGTTCGCTCGACCCATCCAAGAATTCCGGTCTGCGTACTTGCTGCCGTGTTCGCTTCAGCCATCACTCGTCCCTGTTGTTCATTTTCCGTAAGATCGGGTGTCATCCCCAATCCAGTCTGACGCCCTCCTTAACAGCCCGGGCGCAGCAGGCTAGGCCTTCGCGATGGCCAAGCTCTATTTCTATTTTGCGAGCATGAATGCGGGGAAGAGCTCGACGCTGCTGCAGACCGCTTTCAACTATGGCGAGCGTGGCATGACCGTTTCGCTCTGGACCGCCGCACTCGACGATCGGCCAGGCTTCGGAGCGATCTCCAGCAGGATCGGGCTGGCCAGCGACGCGCATCGCTACGAGCCCGATACCGATATCGAGGCGCGTGTTCTCGAAGAACACCATGAGAAGCCGCTTGCGTGCGTGCTCGTGGACGAAGCGCAGTTCCTGACCAAGGAGCAGGTTTGGCAGCTTGCCCGCCTGGCGGACAAGGCGGGCATCCCGGTACTTTGCTATGGCCTGAGAACGGACTTCCAGGGCGAGCTCTTCCCCGGCTCGGCTGCCCTACTTGGCATTGCCGATGCGCTGGTCGAGATGAAGGCGGTCTGCGATTGCGGGCGCAAGGCGACGATGAACCTGCGCGTCGATGAAAATGGCAAAGCGGTGGCCGAAGGCGCGCAGACAGAGATCGGCGGTAACGACCGTTATGTTGCCATGTGCCGCAAGCATTTTTGCGAGGCGTTGGACGGATAGAGGATGCGCATACCCTTTCGCCTACCTACATAGCGCGTCATGCTCGACACACTAACTCTCGCGCTGATCCTCATTCCGTGCCTGATCGTCGCTATCGTTTTTCACGAAGTGGCACATGGATGGACCGCATTGGCCCTTGGCGACACCACGGCAAGAGATCTTGGTCGCCTGACCTTCAACCCGATCAAGCACGTCGACCCGGTCGGCACGCTGCTGGTACCCGGGGCGCTGGCGCTCATGGGCGGCCCGGTGTTCGGATGGGCCAAACCCGTGCCTGTGAACCAGCACCGCCTCGATAATCCGCGTTATGGCATGATGGCGGTCGCGGCGGCGGGTCCAGGCATGAACATATTGCTCTCGCTGGTCGGAGCCGTGATTTTCGGACTGATGGCCGGACTTGCGACAAACTGGGGCGCGGGGATGCCGGACTGGCTTTCGACCGCCTTTCTCTACTTCATCCTGATCAACGCCTTCCTGGCGCTGTTCAACATGCTGCCGATCCCGCCCTTCGACGGATCGCATATCGTGGGTGGCTTGATGCCGAGGCGCTGGGCGAAACACTGGCAGAAGCTTCAGGCAATGGGGATGCTGTTGCTGTTCGTTCTGATCGCGGCGACCTGGGCCTTTCCCGACGCACAATGGATCCAGAACACGGTTTATCCGGCTGTCTCCTGGCTAACGGAAATATTCTACAGCCTGTCAGACACTATTGCGCGCCTGTTCGCATGAGCGAGGGCCCGAAACCCGCGCCGCACGGCTGGCTGCTGCTCGACAAGCCGCGGGGACTGGGCTCGACGCAGGCGGTCGGCATGGTCAAGCGCGTGCTGCGGCAGGGCGGCTATCAGAAGACCAAGGTCGGACATGGCGGCACGCTCGATCCGCTGGCCGAGGGCGTGCTTCCGATCGCGCTGGGTGAGGCGACCAAGCTGGCGGGCCGGATGCTCGATTCCGACAAGATCTACGAATTCACGATCCAGTTCGGCGAGGAAACCGACACGCTCGATACCGAGGGCGAGGTAATCCAGCGCACCGATCGCCGCCCGCCTATGGCGGCTATTGCTGCGGTGCTTGAGCATTTCACTGGCGACATCGAGCAGGCACCGCCAGCCTATTCGGCGATCAAGGTAGACGGGAAACGCGCCTATGATCGCGCGCGGGCGGGCGAAGAGGTGGAGATGAAGACGCGGGCGGTGACCATTCACTCACTTGGCTTTGCAGGGGAACGCGAGGACATGGAGTTGCGCTCCGCCTTCGCCACAACTGCCGGGCGGCCCGACCCTTACGATCCCCAAGCCCCGCTTGAGCTGGCCGAGGCCGTGACCCTTGTCGCCCATGTGTCCAAAGGCACATACATCCGCTCGCTTGCACGGGATGTCGCACGCGCGCTTGGAACGCTGGGGCATGTGACCTATCTCAGGCGCATCAAGGCCGGCCCCTTCCTCGAAACTCGGGCGATTTCGCTGGACAAGTGCGAGGAAATCGCTAAGGGCGCGGCCATTGAAAACCTTCTCCTGCCGCTAGAGGCCGGACTGGACGACATCCCGGTCCTCAACCTCGAACCCGACAGCGCGCAGGCGGTCCGCCAGGGCCGGGTGTTGTCGGACCTGCCCCAACCTGACGGGCTTCATCTGGCCAAGCTGGGAAACACCCCGGTGGCATTGATGGAACTCGAAGGTGGCTCGGCCAAGGTCGTGCGGGGTTTCAACCTACCGGATGTCGCGGAGTAAATACATGTCGGTCACCACCGAGCGTAAAGCTGAAATCATGAAGGACAACGCCCAGAGCAAGGGCGATACCGGTTCGCCGGAAGTCCAGGTTGCCATCCTCACCGAGCGTATTCGCAACCTCACCGACCACTTCAAGGCCAATCACAAGGACAACCACTCGCGTCGTGGTCTGCTCATGATGGTCAACAAGCGCCGTAACCTCCTCGCCTATCTCAAGAAGAAGGATGTGGAGCGCTACAACGCCCTGATCGCGAAGCTGGGTCTTCGTAAGTAAGAGTTTCTCGGAGGGGCGGCCAAGAGGTCGCCCCTCTTGCTATTTGGCCTCCTGCGCAATTCGGTGCGGGAGTATCAATGGGGCAGATGGAATGCCTCGAACCGGACCGGGACGGTACACCCGGCACTGTAGGCCCCGCACCGCAATGAGGCCGTGCGGGTCATCAAGGAAAATACATGTTCGACAAGAAAACCGTATCGATTGAATGGGGCGGAAAAACCCTCACTCTCGAAACCGGTCAGATCGCCCGTCAGGCTGACGGCGCCGTGCTGGCCACCTATGGCGAAACCGTGGTGCTGTGCGCCGTGACCGCCGCCAAGAGCGTCAAGGAAGGCCAGGACTTCTTCCCGCTCACCGTTCACTACCAGGAAAAATTCTCCGCCGCGGGCCGAATCCCGGGCGGCTTCTTCAAGCGCGAAGGCCGCGCCACGGAGAAGGAAACGCTGACTTCGCGCCTGATCGACCGCCCCGTGCGTCCGCTCTTCCCCGAAGGCTTCTACAACGAAATCAACGTCATCTGCCAGGTTCTCTCGTTTGATGGCGAGACCGAACCCGATATCGTTGCCATGATCGCCGCTTCGGCTGCACTCACCATTTCGGGTGTTCCCTTCATGGGCCCGATCGGCGCTGCACGCGTCGGCTTCCGCAATGGCGAATACGAACTCAACCCGAGCCTCGCGACCGCGCTCGACGAAGAAGGTCGTCTCGACCTCGTCGTCGCCGCGACGCAGGACGCGGTGATGATGGTCGAATCCGAAGCCAAGGAGCTGACCGAAGAGGAAATGCTCGGCGCCGTCATGTTCGCGCATGAGGAAAGCCGCAAGGTCATCGGTGCGATCATCGATCTGGCTGAACAGGCTGCCAAGGATCCGTGGGAAATCGACACTTCGGACGATACCTCGGCGATCAAGGAAAAGCTTCGCGGCATCATCGGCGACGATATCGCCGCTGCCTACAAGCTGACCGACAAGTCGGCCCGCTCGGACGCGCTCAACGCAGCACGTGCAAAGGGCAAGGAAGCCTTCGCTGACGAAGAAGCGCAGACGCAGCTCGTCGCCAACAAGGCGGTGAAGAAGCTCGAAGCGGAAATCGTTCGCGGCGCCATCATCAAGGACGGCACCCGCATCGACGGCCGCAAGCTCGACCAGGTCCGCCCGATCGAGGCGATGGTCGGCCTGCTTCCGCGTACGCACGGTTCGGCGCTGTTCACCCGCGGTGAAACGCAGGCGATCTGCACCACCACGCTGGGCACCAAGGATGCCGAGCAGATGATCGATGGTCTGGAGGGTCTCTCCTACAACCACTTCATGCTGCACTACAACTTCCCGCCGTATTCGGTCGGCGAAGTCGGCCGCTTCGGTTTCACCGGTCGCCGCGAAACGGGTCACGGCAAGCTCGCATGGCGCGCTCTGCACCCCGTTCTGCCCGACCACGAGGATTTCCCCTACACGATCCGCGTTCTGTCGGACATCACCGAGTCCAACGGCTCGAGCTCGATGGCGACCGTGTGCGGCGGCTGTCTGTCGATGATGGATGCAGGCGTTCCGATCGAGCGTCCGGTCTCCGGCATCGCCATGGGCCTTATCCTCGAAGGCGACGACTTCGCAGTCCTGTCGGACATCCTGGGTGACGAAGATCACCTCGGCGACATGGACTTCAAGGTCGCCGGTTCGGAAGCTGGTATCACCACCATGCAGATGGACATCAAGGTTGCCGGCATCACGCAGGAAATCATGGCCAAGGCGCTGGAACAGGCGAAAGCCGGTCGCCAGCACATCCTCGGCGAGATGGCCAAGGCGCTGTCGACGTCGCGTACGGGCGTCTCCAAGCACGCTCCGCGCATCGAGACCATGCAGATCGACAAGTCGAAGATCCGCGACGTCATCGGCACGGGCGGCAAGGTGATCCGCGAGATCGTCGCCGAAACCGGTGCGAAGGTCGACATTGACGACGAAGGCGTAATCAAGATCAGCTCGTCGAACGCCGATGAAATCGAAGCCGCGAAGAAGTGGATCGAAGGCATCGTCGAAGAGGCGGAAGTCGGCAAAATCTACACCGGCAAGGTCGTCAACATCGTCGACTTCGGCGCATTCGTGAACTTCATGGGCGGCAAGGACGGTCTCGTCCACGTCAGCGAAATGAAGAACGAGCGCGTCGAAAAGCCCACCGACGTCGTGTCGGAAGGCCAGGAAGTGAAGGTCAAGGTCCTCGAGATCGACCAGCGCGGCAAGGTCCGCCTGTCGATGCGCGTGGTCGACCAGGAAACCGGCGAAGAGCTGGAAGACACCCGTCCGCCGCGCGAACCGCGCGGTGACCGTGGCCCGCGTGGCGGCGGCGACCGTCGCGGTGGCCGTGGCGGCGACCGTGGAGGTCGTGGTCCGCGTCGTGACCGTGACGGCGGCGGCAAGAAGGACGGGGGCGGTGAAGCCCACGTTCCGGACTTCCTGAAGGACTAAGCTTCTTCAAAGCCAAATCAGGAAAGGGCCGCTCGACAGGGCGGCCCTTTTCGTATCTAGGACGCACCCATGCTCCCGCGCGAAGAACTAGCCACTGCCCAAATCCCCGGAGGCGACACGCTGACGCTGGTCAGCCACGGGCGCGATTTCATCATCATGCTTGGCCGCAACGAGCTGATGGGAACGCGCATGCAGTTCAGCGAGGAACAGCTTGCCGAACTTACATTGGCCGAATTGCGTACTTCTGCGCCGCGAGTGCTGATTGGCGGCTATGGCATGGGCTTCACGTTCAGAAAGGCGCTCGAAAAGGGCGGCGTGAAAGCCGAAATCGTTGTGGCCGAAGTCGTGCCCGAGATCCTCGAATGGGCTGAAGGGCCACTTGCGCACCTGACAGGCGACACACTCCAGGACCCGCGCGGGGAAGTGGTGCTGTGCGACGTGGCTGCGCTGATCGACGATGCCAATGACGGCACCTGTGACAAGTGGGACGCGATCCTGCTCGACGTCGACAATGGTCCCGATGGCATAGTGCGCGACGGCAACGAACGGCTCTATTCCAAGACCGGCCTCGGCAAGGCACGTGATGCATTGAGACCGGGTGGGGTGCTAGCGGTCTGGTCAGCGGCGCCCGATCATCGTTTCCGCATCCGGCTTAAAGAAGCCGGGTTCGACGTGGAAGAACGCACCGTGCGCGCTCGGCCCAACAACAAGGGGCCGCGCCACACCATCTGGTTTGCCCGCAAGCGCTAGGCCAGTTTTAGCGATCCCGCCGGGCGGAATTCGGTCAGCGACAGGCTTCGATTTCGGCCTGCTTCCTTCGCGGCGTAAAGCGCGCGGTCTGCGCGTTTCATGACCGATGCGAGCGAGTCGGTGGCTTCAAGAGCCGCCAGACCTGCGCTCGCGGTGATCGGATAAGGTAGCTCCGGTACGGCATCGCGCACCGCCTGCGTGATGCGGCGGCGCGCGTTCTCCGCCGCTTCCTGCCAGTTCTTGCTGTAGAGCAGCAGCACGAATTCCTCTCCGCCAAGCCGCGCTGCGAAGATGTGGTCGCCTTCCAAGCCGCGTGCAACCGCGCACAATACCTTGTCGCCCACGTCGTGCCCGAACTGGTCGTTGATCCGCTTGAAGTGATCGCAGTCTACGAGAGCCAGTCCGGTCGGCCTGCGCCGTACCGGGTCCGAAAAATGCTGTTCGAGTCCGCGCCGGTTGGCAATGTCCGTCAGCGAATCCGTAACCGTCATGAGCTTCGCCGCCTCGATATTCGCAAGTGCACGGTCGCGCTCGTGCTGGACCACGACGAAGCCATCGACGATGCCGGTGGCGGTTACGACGAAATCCACCGCGAGCCCGGCGAGCAGTATGTAAGGCCAGTAGGGCAGGTCCTGGGCCAAGATCAGCTCGTAGCTGAAGGCCACGAGGCCGATCGCGATCAGCGGCCCCCAGCCAAAGATTTGGAATCGAGCCGCGCGGCTACCAGCCTTGATCGCCTGATAGAGGCCGGCCGCGAGCAAGACCGTGCAAGTGAGGAGGGCAAGATCATGCAGCCGATTGAAGATCGCGGCATAATACCCGATCCAGCTGCCGATCGCCGCAAAGACACCCAGCGGTAGCATCGCGAAAAGCCAAGAGCGTGCCCGACCCATTCGTATCTTCGGCTCGATATAGTCGGCGAGGAAGGGGCCGGTGGCGCCTGCGCCCAAGGCGAGCGCTGCCTCTGCGAGAATCAGCATGTCGTCGCGCTCGGGAGTTCCGTCCGCCATCTCGAGCGGGAAAAGCGCAAAGACCATGGCGGTGAAGAAGATCGCTCGCGCGACCCCCCAGAGCAGGTATGACCGGCGCACGAGGGGATAGATTGCGATGGCGGTGACGCCAAACACGGCAGCTATGCCCGAGAAGGCGCCGAGCGCGACGCTGGACCAGTCAATCACTGCGAACCCTCCCTGCTGCCGCTACCCTAGCGAAATCATGCACGCTGCTTTTGAACGGGCAGGCTGTAGCCTTGGTGAATGCATTGGGTAACCGGGCAGGTAACCTTTGGAATTTGTCGGGGCGGAGACCCGAAATGGAAAGGGCCCGCGGATCCCGCGAGCCCTTTTTTCCCAAATCCTTCAGCGTCAGCGAACGCGCGGTCCGCCAAACGGGAGGGGCGGAGGGGGACGGCGCGCACCACGGGGCAGCTGTGCCTGATAGGCCCTTCCGCAATGCTCGACGCAATAGGGGAAGCCGGGGTTCACCGATTCGCCGCAGAAATGGAAATCGGGTTCGCCCGGGTGGCCCATCGGCCAGCGGCAGACCTTGTCGGACAGGTCGAGCAGGCTCGTCTTGTCGGCAATCTCGGGGCTCGGCTTGGCCGGAACGAGGCGGCGCGGTGGCGCGGGCGGGATCGGTGGCTGCTGGTCGCCAGGACCCTGGCGCAAAAAGCCGCCCGGGCCGACCGAGACGATCTTGGGTAGGTCCGGCGTGCGGTTCGGCAACGGCTGCGAGGGAATCGCCGAATCGGCTTTGGGAGCAGGCTTGGCCACGGGCTTCGCCGGTGCGGGAGCCGGTGCAGGGCGCGTAGCCGCCTTCTTCGCCGCTGGCTTCGCCGCGGGCTTGGGCTTGGGCGCGGACTTCTTCTTCTCGGCAGCCTTCACTGGCGAGGGGCGAGACTTGAGGCCAAGGCGATGCGCCTTGCCAATTACGGCATTGCGGCTCACTCCGCCCAATTCTTCTGCAATCTGGCTGGCAGTCGAGCCGCCTTCCCACATTTTCTTCAGCGTAGCGATCCGTTCGTCGGTCCAGGCCATGCGCGTCTCAATATCCTTCGTGTCTCCGCCGGCCATGCTTGCCAGCAGAAGTGCTTGGCCCTAGGCGCGACGCCATGGCCGATCAAGTCCAACCCGCTCCCGTGCCCATGCAGAGCAGCGAAGATGCCTCTTTCACCGAAAATACGGGTAAGGGGAGGGGCAGTTTCCCGGAGCGCGGACAGCCGGTGATCACCGGGATCAACCGCGTGGGATTATGGAGCCTCTATATTAAGGAGGTTCGCCGTTTTCTCAAGGTCCAGACGCAGACGATCTGGGCGCCCGCAGTCACGACTTTGCTCTTTCTGGTGATCTTCACCGTCGCGTTGGGTCGTGAGGGGCGCGAAGTGCTGGGCGTGAATTTCGCCACTTTCGTTGCGCCGGGCCTCATCGTGATGGGCATGATGCAGAATGCCTTCGCCAATTCGAGCTTCTCGCTGCTGTCCGGCAAGATCCAGGGGACCATTATCGACCTGCTCATGCCGCCGCTGTCGACCGGCGAGCTGATGACGGGAATCGTGGCCGCCGCAGTTACGCGCGCGATTGCGGTGGGTGGTGCGGTTGCGCTTGCTATGCTGTTTTACCCCGGGGTCGATCTCGCGATGGCGCATCCCTGGGCGGTCGTATGGTTCGGGCTGATGGGCGCGACGATGCTGGCGCTGATGGGATTGCTCGCCTCGATCTGGGCGGAGAAGTTCGATCACAATGCGGCTGTCTCCAACTTCGTGATCGCCCCGCTGAGCTTGCTTTCGGGCACGTTCTACGTGATCGACAATCTTGCGCCCGCCTTCCAGGCAATCAGCCGCGCCAATCCCTTTTTCTACGTAATCAGCGGCTTTCGCTTCGGCTTCCTCGGCGAAAGCGACATCGGCGATACGAACCAGGCGCTGGTCCAGAGCGCGATCGGCCTCGGCCTGTTCAACATCGTGTTCGCATTTATCGTCTATCGCATCCTCGCCTCCGGCTGGAAAATCCGCAGCTAGAAACGCTTTCCCGGCAAGAGCGCATGCGCTATTTTCCCGGTCATCCCGGATCGGGGCCGTAGCTCAGTTGGGAGAGCGCGTCGTTCGCAATGACGAGGTCAGCGGTTCGATCCCGCTCGGCTCCACCAGAACTGCTTAATTGTCGAGACGATCGACGATGGCTTCGCGCAGGTCTTCGACGCGGTCAGCGTTGTAGCCAAGGTCCGAAACCCCGACGCGGCTGACCGAGCGAATGTCGATCTGGCCATCCTCGACACGCGCCACGACATCATCCTTGAACCCGAAGGCGAAGGTCTCTGCTACTCCTTCTACGGTGTTCGAGCCTTCCACCCGGCGTACATCCTGCAGGCCGATTTCACCCATGGCGGCGACGATCGCGTCGAAAACCTGATCGTCGCTCGCATTGCCGATTATGATCGGCTGGAGGTCGGGATAGGCTTCCGAAATGATGTCGGCATGGTTCTTGGCCTTGAGTGCCTCGTCCTGCGAACCGGCCCACATGGGCAGCTGGCCCAGCGGCGTGCCGTAATCATTGATCGGATTGGCCTCGAGTTCGGTGCGCAGGGCCATGGTCTCGGCGGAATAGGTTGGCGGATTGCGCAGATCGGTGGCCACGTCATGGATCGGCGGGACCGCTTCGGCCTGCGCCCTCAGGGTCATCAGGCCGAGAAACAGAAAGATCGGGATAAGGAAGGCGATCACTGCCTTCCACCACGGCCCGCGCGGCGACTTGAAGAATGCAAACAGAAAGGCGACGATCGAAAACAGAACCGCGACCGCAATCAGGATGATCCCGGCATCGCGGATCATGAATCCCAGGCCGGTTTGCCACGGGATTATCCCGATTTTCGGCCCGAAAGCGGCCAGTCCGAACCACGCAAGGACGCCAAGCGACAGCCAAAGCGACCACTTGGGCAGGCTCTTGCGCCAGACACGCTTGGGTGTGTCGGTTGCTGCGGGAGTATTGTCAGCCGTGGCTGCGGGCTCGACAGGCGTCTCCGGCTGGTTGTCCACGTCGCTCATTCATCCTCTCCCTCTGTATGACGATACACCCTGATCGGGCACCCACAAGCCTTCAGGCGCGGCGCCGCTCTGCCAGAAGACGTCGATCGGGATGCCTCCCCGCGGATACCAATAGCCGCCTATCCGCAGCCATCGCGGCTTCATTTCGTCGAACAGGCGCTGGCCGATGCCGACGGTGACATCCTCGTGGAAGCCGCAGTGGTTGCGGAAACTGCCGAGGAAGAGCTTGAGGCTCTTCGATTCGACGATTGTCTCGCCGGGCGCATAGTCGATCACGAGATGCGCGAAATCGGGCTGGCCGGTAACCGGGCAAAGCGAGGTGAATTCGGGCGCGGCAAAGCGGACCATGTACAGCTGGCCCTTGCTCGGATTGGGCACATAGTCGAGTTCGGCCTCTTCCGGCGATGCGGGTAGCGGGCTGTTCTCGCCCAGGAATTTGGGGGTCACTGTGTCGCTCATGCCGCGCTCCTGCCGCGAATGGAGCGGCAGCGCAAGGCGGGGCTTGGATGCGCGCTCTTCAGTACCTATTCAGCGCGCCGATCCGATCAGGCCCCTTTTCGACCATGTTTAGCCAATTCCGCACCCCGCTTCTTGCGCTTGTTCTCGCCGCGCCCGCCTCGCTTGCGGCCCAGAGCGCGCAGGAATTCCAGCTTCCGCCCAATCCGACGCCCACCGCGAGCCCGAATGCGCAAGGTCCGGTCGATGTCGAAGGCAGCAATGTCCCCGCCGCGCCGCGCGTAATCGCTACGCCAACACCAACACCGACACCGACCGCCCAACCGAGTGTTCAGCCCTTGCCGACTTCAAGCCCGACTTCGGTTCCTGGCCCCACGGTTGCCGCGCCTTCGCTGCAGCCCAGGGTTGCGCCACGTCGGCAGCCAAGCCCGCTTCCTACTGCCGAACCGCGCCTTCCACTCGAAACGGGCGAAATAGCCCCGATCGTGCCTTCCCCCGCGCCCACGGAACAGCCGACAAGCCTGCCCGCTCCGACATCGAGCGTCGCTGCACAGGATGATGCGACAGGCATCGATGAAGGGATCGATTGGCTCTGGCCCGCTATCGGAGGCGGCCTGCTGGCCTTGTTAGGTCTGGGCTATCTCTTGTCGCAGCGCCGCCGGAACATGCCACCGCCCGAGATCGAGCGACCTGTCGTGTCCGGCGGACCAACGGCCATCGCTCCAGGCGCCCTCAAGATTCAGGCCGAAGCCATCAAGCTCACCCGGTCCCTGATGAATGCGACGCTCCATTATCGCGTCTCCCTGATGAACCGGTCGAGTTCGGCGATCTCGGACATCGCGGTCGGTGCGGACATTGTTTCGGCGCATGGCGGCGTGCCGGTGGATCAGCAGGTCGCCAGCGCAACGCAACCGCTCGAGCGGCGGCACAGCTTCGCCCGGATAGCCCCCGGCCAAAGCGTACGCTACGATGGGCAGCTCAGCATTCCGCTGGCACAGGTCCATGCGATCCGGCAGGGCAGCGCGGCACTTTTCGTCCCGCTGCTGCGCCTGCGCGTCGATGGCGCGAGCCTGGAGCCATTGGTAAAGACATTTGTCGTCGGCCTCGGCTCGCAGCCGGGAGGGCGTGTCACGCCTTTCCGCCTCGACGAAGGGCCGCGCAGCTACGAACCGATCGCAGCCCGCGCGCTAGACTGAATCGACAGCATGGCGGGGGCAAGCTAGCAAGCGGTTGATGGACAAACTCGTTTCGACCGATTGGCTTGCCGCAAGGCTCGGTGCAGATGATCTGGTGGTGCTCGACGCTTCGATGCACCTTCCCGATAGTGGGCGCGACGCGAAAGCGGAATTCGATGTGGGCCATATTCCCGGGGCGCGCTTCCTCGATCTGGAAAGCTTTATCGATGGCGCGTCGGACGTACCCAAGGCAATCCCGACAGCAGAGCAATTCGCCGAGCGTATGAGCGCCCTCGGGATTGCGTCGGGCAGCCGGATCATCCTTTACGACGATAGCGACATCCGCACCTCGGCGCGCGCCTGGTTCATCCTCGATCACTACGGCGAGGAGGATGTGGCCATTCTCGACGGAGGGCTGGGCAAATGGCGTGCGGAGGACCGTCGCCTGTCGCAACGCGAGGTGGTCCATGCACCTCGCCCGCGTGGCAGGTCCGAGCCAACGCGAGAGGTGCGCACCATGTCGGAAATGCGCGAGAACTGCTCCACTCGGCACGCTCAGGTTTTCGATGCCCGTGACGCGGCGCGCTTCGCTGGCGAGGAAGGCAGCGGTTCCGAAGGACATATCCCCGGCGCGCGCAATCTGCACTTTGCCCGGCTGCTGGAGGATAACGGGGAATACAAGACGCCCGACGCGATCCGCGCCGAGTTCGAGGCTGCAGGCGTGGACCTCGATCGTCCCATCATTACCAGCTGCAATAGCGGCATGACCGCCTCCGTGCTGCTGTTTGGGCTCGCTCTGATCGGCAAGAACGATGCCGCGCTTTACGATGGAAGCTGGCTCGAATGGGGTGCGGATTCGTCGACGCCCAAGGAACAGGGCGAGGCGCGCTGACCGTGGCGGGCGGTGGCAAGGATAAGCAAAGTCCGATGACGCGGCTCGTGACGTCCGGCCGCTCGGGCGATTTTGCGGAGCACGTGGTCAATCCCCCGGTTTGGCGGGCGAGTACGCACCTCTATCCCGATTGCGCGGCCCTTCGGGAAGGCGTCAAGTTGAACAAGGACGGGAATTTCTTTTACGGGCGGCGCGGCGCCCCGACCCAGTGGGCGCTCGCCGAAGCGCTGACAGAGCTGGAACCGGGAGCGGAGGGCACAGTCCTCTATCCCAGCGGTGTGGCAGCCATCGTCGGTGCCCTGCTGGCGGTCCTGCGCGCGGGCGATGTCCTGCTGGTGACCGATAACGCCTACGATCCCACCCGCAATGCGGCGATGGGCTTGCTCAAGCGCTTCGGGGTGGAGCATCGCTTCGTCGATCCGCTCGACCACGGAGCATTCGAAGAGGCATTCTGCGAGCGGACCAAGGCGGTCATGCTCGAGTGTCCGGGGAGCCTGACCATGGAAGTCTGCGATATCCCCGCTCTCGCCGGGATTGCGCGTGACAAGGGCGCAGTCAGCCTGATCGACAATACCTGGGCGACAGCGTTGGGCTTCGCTGCGATCAAGCACGGCTGCGACATTGTCATTACCGCGCTGACCAAGCATGTCGGCGGACATTCGGACCTGATGATGGGGGCCGCCAGTGCGGGCGAGCGGTGGTATCGGAGGCTGCGCCAGACCTCGCAGCAGCTTGGCCATGTCGTTTCGCCCGATGATGCTGCACTGGCCCTGCGCGGCCTCAGGACCATGGGCGTGCGCCTGAAGCAGGAAACTGAGAGTGCTCTCGCCATCGCGCATTGGCTCGAGGACAGGGACGAAGTCGCCCATGTCCTGTGTCCGATGCTGCCGGGATCGCCCGGTCACGATTTGTGGACGCGCGATTTCACAGGGGGTTGCGGACTTTTCAGCTTCGTTATGAGCGGCCGCGATGATGCAGCGCGCTGCCGCCTGATCGATGCGCTCGAACTCTTCGGAATTGGCTACAGTTGGGGCGGCTTTGAGAGCCTGGCATTGCCTTTCGATGTCGAACCGGTTCGTTCGAAAATGGCGTGGCCAAAAGCCGGCTGGGGGGTTGAGGATCGCTACGCCATTCGCCTATCCATAGGCCTTGAAGATTGCGGCGATCTCATCGCCGATCTCGATCAGGCCTTCGCGGCAATGAACCAGGGATAGACGTGCAAGGCGAAACCACACCCACCGATACGCCAAGCCCGGAGGCCTCTCCGGTCGAACAGGCGTGGAGCCTTGCCGAAGCTGCCCCCGAGGAAACGCAGGTCGCGGCCGCGGAAGGCATCAAGGAGGCGGTTAGCGGCAAGAACGAGACCGTCGGCTCGATGGTCGAGACACTTGATTCCATGGCGGTCGGAATGGGCGACATGCGGGTCTCCCTGTTCGACGTTCTCGTCGTGTCGGTCGTCGTTCTGGGTGTCCTTGCCTTCGCATGGTTCCTGAGCAAGCTGGCGCGCAGAATTGTTCGACGCTTCACCAAGCTCGACGAAACCCAGCAACTGCTGACCGAGAAGATCCTCACGATCATCATCTGGGCGGGAGCGTTCTTCCTCGGAATCGATCTGCTCGGGATCGACCTGACCGCCCTGGCCGTCTTCTCGGGCGCGTTCGGTCTCGCCATCGGTTTCGGTCTTCAGAAGACTTTCGGTAACCTCATCGCCGGGATCATCCTGCTGATGGACAAGTCCATCAAGCCGGGTGACGTGATCGCCGTGGCCGACCTCGCCGGTAACGAGACTTTCGGACAGATCCGCAAGATCGGCGTGCGCGCAGTCTCAGTCACCACGCGCGACCAGCGCGAGTATCTCATTCCGAACGAAAACCTGATGATCAATCAGGTCGAAAACTGGTCCTATTCGTCGAAAAACGTGCGCATGCAGGTGCCGGTCGGCGTCAGCTACGAAGCCGACATGAAGGTGGCCGAAGAGCTCATGCTCGAAGCCGCGCGAAGTTGCGACCGCATCCTCAAGGCCCCGCCGCCGACGGTCTGGATGAGCGAATATGGCGACAACTCGGTCAATTTCGTGATCCATTGCTGGATACAGGATCCCGAGGACGGCGTAGGCAATGTGCGCAGCGCAGTGCTGAAAAAGCTGTGGTGGCTGTTCAAGGAGAACGGCGTCGAGATTCCCTTCCCGCAACGCGACATCCATATTCGCTCGTCCGACCAGCTCGACCGCTGGTTCGAGGCCATGGCGACCGAGAAGGTTACAAAAGAATAGGTTCATGCGCCCACAGCGTGGATTTCAAAATTTGCGCTTCCTCGCCGCACACGCATTCTGATTGGTGAAACAGCCCGGGCGCGCGCATCTTTGCGTCCATGGCAAAGACTGGAACCATTTCCCTCGTCGGCGCGGGGCCGGGCGATCCCGACCTCCTCACCCTGCGCGCCCTGAAGCTGATCGAGGCCGCCCAGGTCATCGTGCATGACGGGCTGGTCGATCCGGCAATCCTCGATCTCGCCCATCCGCATGCGGAACTGATATCGGTCGCAAAGCAGCGCTCCAAGCACACACTGCCGCAGGAAGAAATCAATCGCCTGCTTATCGCTTATGCGCGCATGGGGCAGGATGTCGTGCGGCTGAAAGGCGGCGATCCCTTCATCTTCGGACGCGGCGGCGAAGAGGCCGAAGCGGCGCGCGCTGCTGGTGTGCGGGTCGAAATCGTGCCGGGCATCAGCGCTGCCAATGGCGCGGCGGCGGCCGCCCAGATCGCCCTGACCCATCGCGATGCCTCCTCGATCGTCAGCTTCGTTGCCGGTCAGTGCAAGGGGCTGAAGGACCAGGATTGGGCAGGCCTTGCGGGTCCGGGCCGGACGCTGGTGATCTACATGGGCGTCAAGACGGCACCGCAGATCGCAGAGAAGCTGATGGAAGACGGTCTTGCTCCTTCCATGCCGGTGGCAGTGATCGAAAACGGCGCGCGCGCCCAGATGCGCGTGTTGCGCGGTTCGCTGGCTGCTCTGCCCGAACTCGTTGAACAACATGACGTCGTGAGCCCGGCGCTGATCGTGATCGGCGAAGTGACCGCGCGCGAAGATGCTTTGGTCGACCTTGCCGCAGAGGTGGTCGCATGAGGATCCTCACCGGAAACGACCTCAAGACCGGTTTCGTTACTTGGTGGACCGGCGAAGGCTGGTCGCTCCATGTCGAAGACGCCATCGACGTTGCCGGCAGCGAGGAAGAGATCGCACGCCGCGAGGAGGCTGCGCGCCGGGTGAACGCACCCTACGCCATTGATGCCGAACTTCACGAAGGCGCCCCGCGACCCGCGCATATCAAGGACCGCGTGCGCGCGCTGGGGCCGACCGTGCGGCCCGACCTCACTCTCAAACCGGCCGATCCCGATATCGGCAACTGGGTGATCTGATGTATCTCTATGACCAATACGACCAGCAGATGGTCGATGCGCGCGTCGCCGAGTTCCGCGACCAGGCGAAACGCCGTCTCGATGGCAAGCTGACCGAGGACCAGTTCAAGCCGCTGCGGCTGATGAACGGCCTCTACCTGCAGCTGCACGCCTACATGCTGCGCGTCGCCATTCCCTATGGCACGCTGAATAGCCGCCAGATGCATGCGCTGGCCGATATCGCGGACAAGTATGACCGCGGATACGGTCACTTCACGACGCGCCAGAACATCCAGTACAATTGGATCAAGCTGGAAGAGGCCGCGGACATCCTCGCCGATCTCGCCAAGGTCGAGATGCACGCCATCCAGACCAGCGGCAATTGCATCCGCAATATCAGTTCGGACCATTTCGCGGGCGCTGCGAAGGACGAACTCGTCGACCCGCGTCCCTATGCCGAGCTGCTGCGCCAGTGGTCGAGTTTCCATCCGGAATTCAGCTACTTGCCGCGCAAGTTCAAGATCGCCGTAATCGCGAGCGACACCGACCGCGCGGCCATGCGCCTCCATGATATCGGCATCCAGATCGTCGAGCAGGATGGCGAACTGGGCGCGGCATTCTATGTCGGCGGCGGCATGGGGCGCACCCCGATGATCGCGCCCTGCATCAAGGATTTCGTCCCGCTCGACCGGCTGGTGACCTATGCGGAGGCCTGCCTCCGCGTCTACAATCGCTACGGGCGGCGCGACAACAAGTACAAGGCGCGAATCAAGATCCTCGTCCACGAAATGGGCTCCGAGGAATACACCAAGGCAGTCGACGAAGAATTCGCGCGCATGCTCGATGAAGGCATCGAACCGCCCTTCGCCGAACTCGAACGCATCCGCACCTTCTTCCAGGACCCGGCCTTCGAGGCGGGGGCAAGCGAGGAGATCGACCGCTCCGATCCCGACTTCGCCCTCTGGGTTGATCGCAACACGGTTGCGCACAAGGCCCCAGGCTATGTTTCGGCGGTCATCAGCCTGAAGCCGGTCGGCGGTATCCCCGGCGATGCTACTTCCGAGCAGATGCGGCTGATGGCCGATCTCGCCAAGCAGTTCAGCTTCGACGAGTGCCGCGTGATGCACACGCAGAACATCGTCCTGCCGCATGTCCGCAAGGCGGATCTGCATGCGCTCTGGACTGCGCTCGACGGGGCAGGGCTGGGTAGTCCGAACCTCGACACGGTGGAAGACATCATCGCCTGCCCGGGTCTCGACTATTGCAGCCTTGCCAATGCCCGCTCGATCCCGGTGGCACAGAAGATTTCCGAGCGTTTCGCCGCGAACGGCAAGACCGCCGAACTCGGCCAGCTCAAGCTAAAGATCTCGGGTTGCATCAACGCTTGCGGCCATCACCATGCCGGCCACATCGGCATCCTTGGCGTCGATAAGAAGGGCGTGGAGAATTACCAGCTCCTGCTCGGTGGCAGCGAGGCGGAGGACGTCTCCCTCGCCAAGATCACTGGCCCCGGTTTCGACGAGGCCGGCATCGTCGATGCGGTCGAAACCGCAGCCGATGTCTATCTGCGCGAACGCCAGGATGGCGAACGCTTCCTCGACACCTATCGCCGTATTGGCATGACCCCCTTCAAGGAGGCCCTTTATGGCTGACCTGTCTTCCGAAAACGACACGCTTATCCGCTACCGCGAGGATGATCCGGTCGATCATGCCGCAGTAACAGTCGACAGTTTCCTCGACCAGTCGTCCGCGAGCGCGGTTCGCGTCGAACCGGGCGACGATGCGCGTGAGTTGATCCCGCACCTCGAACGCCTCGCTCTCGTCGAAGTCAACTTCCCCGCCTTCGGCGACGGGCGCGGCTATTCTTCGGCACGCCTCCTCCGCGAAGCTGGCTACAAAGGAGAACTGCGCGCAGTGGGCGACGTGCTCGTCGACCAGGTCGCCTATATGCGGCGTTGCGGTTTCGATGCCTTCGATCCCGATGCGCCGCTCAGCGAAAGCGACCTGGAAACGGCTCTGTCTCGCTGGCCGGAGGTCTACCAGTCCGCTGCCGACGCCCGCACGCCGATCTGGAGCAAGAGGCACGCGTGAACGAGACGCGCGCCATCGACCGCCTCGATACGGGGCCGCGCTTTACGGAGCATGATGCCATCCGGCTTAACCGCATGTTCCGTGGCAGCGATACCGAGGAATGGCTGGCTGCCGTCCTCGAGGGCAATCTGGCGGGCGATGTCGCGATCGTCTCAAGCTTCGGGGCCGAAAGCGCGGCGCTGCTGCACCTAGTTTCGCAGATCGATCCCTCGGTCCCGGTGTTGTTCCTCGAGACCGGGAAGCATTTCCCTGAAACGCTGGCCTATCGGGACCAGGTGGCAGAACGGCTGGGACTCAATCTCGTCAATCTCTATCCCGATCTCGACGAGTTGCAGAAGCGCGACGAAACCGGCCTGCGCTGGTCCTACGATCCGGACGGCTGCTGCGACTTGCGCAAGGTCCGTCCGCTCGAGCGCGCCCTCGCTCGTTACGATGCCAGCTTCACTGGCCGCAAAGCGTTCCAGTCGTCGACGCGTGCCAATCTTCCGCGCTTCGAACTGGATACATCCGATGCTCAGGGGCGCCTCAAGATCAACCCGCTGATCGACTGGGATGCGGAGCGCATTGCCGCCTATTTCGAGGAACACGACCTACCGCGGCACCCGCTTGTCGATCGCGGCTTCGCCTCGATCGGCTGCTCGCCCTGCACTCGCGCCGTCGCCCCGGGCGAAGACCCCCGCGCAGGCCGCTGGGCCGGCTGGGACAAGGTGGAATGCGGCATCCACAAGCCGGGCGAGGAGCCGTTCCTCTAGGTCAGTCCTCGGTTTCGACTCGTTCGATGACGGAGATTTCGCCTTCGGGCGTCGTCGCTGTCCACACTCCGCCCTCGTCGATCTTCTCCGGATAGCAAATTTCGCTCGCTCCTTCGGTGTCGGCGGTGGCGCAATAGGCGTCGGCCTTCTGTACCCAGGTGCCGTTTTCAATCGTGCCGTCGGCGTATGTTGACGTGTAGGTGCCGTCGGGACGAACCTCGTCGATCATGGTCGAGCCGTCAGCCAGCGTGACGTTGAACGTGCCGTAGGCGGGACCGCCATCGGGTGCGCCAAATTCTTCGGGAGGCTCGGCCGTTTCCGCAACGGGCTCGGCGTCTTCGGATTGCGAGCAGCCGAGAAGGGCCAGCGCGCAAGCTAGGGTCAGAATATTCTTCATGAATTCCTCCAATCGCGACCCAAAGCGATCTGGCGGACCTTTCCGCTGACGATGCACGATCCCGGTCGTGAAGTTAGATCAAAGGGTCAAGAAGGCAATCGTGCCGGCCTAACGCGCTGTACTATCTTCGCTTTCTGCGTGAGGCGCGGCCAGCTTGTCGAGATTGGCGTCGCGCACCGCCCGGGCTTCCTCATCATAGAGGAAGGGCAGGAAGGCATAGCGTTTGCCTTTGGTGACCGGTGTCGCCTCGTGCAGCAGCGAGCAGGAGAACACCACCGCTCCACCGGTCGGCGCGCGGTAGGTGCGGTTGCCGAATTCGGGAAAGCGAAGGTCGCCGCCCTCGTAATCCTCGGCATTGAGGTTGATCGTCACTGCGAACCGGCGATGGGCCGTACCGAAGGTCGTGTTGTCGCGATGCGGGCGGAAGTGACCCTTCCCCGCCTCATAGCAGGCGACAATATGCCTCTCGATCCGGGTCGCCTTGAAGTGGAACGCGCGCTCGATGGCTGGCGCGATCCTGCGTGCGATCCGCTGCGAGAGCGCCTGGATGAGCTTGGGATCGGTGATCGTCGTGTCGCGACGCTGCTTGAAATTGTCGTCGAGGATGTGGGTGGTCTTGCCGTTCACATCGCGCATGAAGCCTGAAGCCGTACCGCCATCGTTTTCATACAATGAAATCAGGTGCTTGCAAAGTTCCTCGTCGAATACTCCCGGCACAGTCAGGACAGGGGCCCACGCGTCCGTTTCTTGGCCTATGCGGCGCTGCAGTTCTGCAATGGCCTCTTCGCCCTGTGCCACCGGATAGCGCGCTGCGATCCGCAATTCCTTGTCCAGCAGCAGCCAGAAAGGCTCGTAGCGCTGGTCCTCATGCGCTGCACCGTACAGGCGGCTGACGGCGCGGTCGTAGTCGAGGAAATGGCGGATCCCGGGCAGGTCCTGCGCGATCCGGCCCTGTGCCACATCATTCGGGTCGACCGTAACGCCGAAAAAGATCGCCTTGTCGTCGTCGAACAGCCTGCGATGCTTCTGCATCACCTCAAGTGCCGCCTTGGCCGCGGGCTGACTGGCCGTGCCGAAGAACAGCATCATCACATGGCGCCCGCCGACCGAGTGAAAGGCGTAGCGATCCGACCCGGACAGGGCCTTGGCATGGAACCAGGGTGCATAGTCGCCAGGCTGGGGCGGGGCAGTCATTGTCATCGGGGAAATTCTATCGCGGCCATGTGGCGCGGGCAATCGCGTTCACAGCCAGCCTTCGCTTTCGTACCAGCGTGCCGTCATCGTAAGGCCGATCGGGCCGCCGATGCGGGGCGTCCAGATATCGGCGGGAACTGCGCGTTCGGGGCGGCAGACCCAGTCGGGATGGGTCATGTAGCCGACCCGGTCGCTGGTGAGCTTGGCCTCGTCGCCGCGGATCAACCGGTCGCCGCGTGCTGCGAGGTTGAGGATGCCCTTGGGCAGGTGCGGGGCGAGAACCTTGCGGCCCACGGCCTCCCCGATCAGCTTCGCGAGTTCGCCGTGTTCGTAACCACCCTGCTTGCCGTCATCGGGTTCGAGCGTCGCACCCGTCGCAAGGCCGGGCGCGGCGAGGGCGAGCAGGCATTCGGCGAGATCGTCGACATGGATGATGGAGGTATGGCCCTTGGGCGGGACCGGGACCACGCCGTATTTCGCGGCGCGGAAGAGGTCGAACATGTCCTTGTCCCGCGGTCCGTAGACGGCAGGCGGGCGCACGATGGTGAAGTCGAGCCCGCTCGTCTCGACGAAGGCCTCCGCGTTGGCTTTCGAGGCGCCGTAGAGCGAGAGCGACGGCTCGCGCGCTGAGAGCGAGGAGGTGAAGACGAAGCGATCGATCCCGGCAGACTTGGCCGCGTGGATCAACCGCCGCGTGCCGTTGACGTTGACTTCCTCGAACTGGCTCACGTCTGGCGTGTTTGTCAGGCCCGCCACATGGACGACGCTATCGACCCCTTCGCACAGCGCCTTGAGCGAGGCGGTGTCGGACAGGCTGCCATCGACCCATTCGACACCGCCGCGTGTTTCCCCGGGCTTACGGGTCAGCGCACGTACTGCGATGCCTTGGCGCGAAGCCGCATCCAGCACTGCTTGCCCGACAAAGCCGGTTGCCCCGGTGAGGGCGATCTTCATGAGCGCACCATATGGTCGCGGTGCACGACTGCGGCGCGTGGGGCATAGCCCAGCTTCTGTTCCTGCTGCTCTTCGCGCAGACCAAGGATCGCGCGGCATTCCTCTGCAGTGTATTCGACCAGGCCCTGGCCCAACCGCTCACCCTTCGCGCCGTGGATCGCCACGAGGTCTCCGCGGCGGAATTCGCCTTCGACTTCGGTAAGTCCGGCGGCGAGCAGGCTCGCCCCGTTTTCAAGTGCGCGCGTGCAGCCCTCATCCACGGTCAGCACGCCCGCAGGTGCGAGGCGGCCCGACAACCAGGCCTTGCGCGCGCTCTCATCGCCCTGGGGCAGGAACAGAGTCCCCCGACCCGCGTCGAGGGCCCGCCCAATAGGAGCCTCGTAAGTGCCATTGATGATGGCGAGGGCTATGCCAGCCCGCTCCGCAATGCGGGCCGCCTGGAGTTTTGCCAGCATACCGCCCGAGCCAAGACCGGAGGTAGAGTCGCCCGTTGCCATGGCAATAACCTGCGGGGTCACTCCCTCGACGGTGTCGACCAGCTGCGCGCCTTCTTCCTTCGGATTGCGATCGTAGAGGCCATCCACGTCGGAAAGGAGGAGCACGGCTTCGGCTTGCGCAGCCTGGGCCACGCGCGCTGCGAGGCGGTCGTTGTCGCCGAACCGGATTTCCTCGGTAGCGACACTGTCATTCTCGTTCACTACCGGCACGGCATTCGCCTCGATTAGTCGCTCGAGCGTTGCAGAGGCGTTGAGATAACGGCGACGGTCCTCGAGGTCGTCCAGCGTAACGAGCATTTGCGCAGCGATGATGTCATGTGCGCCGAGCACTTCGGACCAAAGCCGTGCCAGTTCCACCTGACCGACGGAGGCTGCCGCTTGCGCATCGGCAAGGCTGTCGCGTCCGCCCTTGGGGAGGTGGAGCTTCGCGGCGCCAAGCGCGATGGCGCCCGAAGATACGACGATGATTTGCGTTCCGCCCTTGCGCAGTCCTGCCAGCTCACCCGCCAATGTGGCCAGCCAGCCAGCGCGCGGCGAGCCTTGCTCGATCAGCAGCGCCGAGCCGACCTTCACCACCAGGCGCTTGGCCCCTGCCAGTCCGGATAGCCTAGTCACGGTCATGGTGTCAGATGGGCGACCAATCGGGCGCTTCGTCCTCGTCCTCGACCTCCTCGGCCTGGGTTTCGGTCGTCGTTCGGTCGGGCAAATAGCTGAGCACGCCGTCGAGCAGTTCCTCGATACCTTCCCCGGTCGCGCCACTGATAGCGAAGACCTTTTCCGCACCCGCGGCGAGCAGTTCGTCTGCAAAAGCTTCGCCCAGTTCCTCGTCGGCGAGATCAAGCTTGTTCAGCGCGACCAGCTGCGGCTTGTCAGCGAGACCAGCGCCATACGCCTCGAGCTCGGCATTGACCGTGCGGTAGGCATCGGCCGGGTCCTGCCCGGCGATGTCGATGAGGTGGATAAGCACGCGGCAGCGCTCGATATGGCCGAGGAAGCGATCGCCGATGCCCGCGCCTTCAGCGGCACCTTCGATCAGGCCGGGAATGTCTGCCAACACGAACTCGCGGCCCTTGTGGCGCACCACGCCAAGCTTCGGCACGAGCGTGGTAAAGGCATAGGCGCCAACCTTGGCTTTGGCGTTCGTGACCTGGTTGATGAATGTGCTCTTGCCCGCATTGGGCAGACCGAGAAGGCCTACATCGGCGAGCAGCTTCAGACGCAGCCAGACCCACATTTCCTCGCCCGGTTCGCCCGGCTGGTGCTGGCGCGGCGCGCGGTTGGTGGAGCTCTTGTAGCTGGCGTTGCCTCGCCCGCCCATTCCGCCTTCGAGGAAGACGACTTCCTGTCCGATTTCGGTGAAGTCGGCGAGAACTTCCTCCTTGTCTTCGGACAGGACCTGCGTGCCCACCGGCACATCGATAATCAGGTCGGGGGCACCTGCGCCGGTGCGGTCCTTGCCCATGCCGTGCTGGCCGCGCTGGGCCTTGAAGTGCTGCGCGTAACGAAAATCGATCAGGGTGTTGAGACCCTGCACTGCTCGGAAGACAATATCGCCGCCCTTGCCGCCGTTGCCGCCGTCAGGTCCGCCGTATTCGATATACTTCTCGCGCCGGAAGCTGACGGCCCCTGGGCCGCCTGCGCCGGATTTCAGATAGATCTTGGCCTGGTCGAGGAAATGCATGGGCCAGCGCCCTAATCGCTTTTGCAGCGATTGGCGAGCGTCTGGCGTAAGCTGTGCGTATTGGCCGTCCTAGAGGACGAAATCTGCCGCGGTCAGGTCGACAGGCTGGTCGCTCTGGATCTGGATGATGAAATCGGCAACGCCGTCACCGTCAGTATCGCCCTCGACGAACGCATTGCCGTTGAACACGAAGGAGCGGAGCTCGCCTGCAGTGCTCGTGAAGTCGGCCGTTCCGAGGAAGGTAAACGCGTCATCCGCACCGCCTGCAATCGCATCGATGGCAGAGAGGTCGATGAGATCGCCTTCTGCCTGGTTGAAATCGGTAATGACGTCGGCATTGCCCATCCAGCGGCCCGTATGTCCGGTCTCGAACAGGAATGTGTCGGCGCCGGTGCCGCCCGTAAGCGTATCCATGCTCCAGCTGCCGATCAGCACGTCGTTGCCATCGCCGCCGACAAGCACGTCGTTCTGACCGCCGCCGTGCAGCAGGTCGTTGCCGATCCCGCCGTCGAGAAAGTCCTCGCCGCTCGAACCGACCAGCTGGTCGTCGCCTGCTTCGCCGAAGAGCTGGTCAGCGCCTGCCTGGCCGTTGAGCAGGTCGTTTTCGGTCCCACCCCAGGCGAAATCGTCGCCATTGCCCAGGTAGGCGCGGTCGGTGCCACCGCCGCCATAGACGGTGTCGCTACCGTCGCCGGCCTTGAACAGGTCGCCACCGTTATCGCCGGTCAGGATATCGTCGCCCGCACCCCCGTTGAGCTGGTCCCAGCCCGGGCCGCCAATCATGATATCGTTGCCGTCCTGGCCGAACAGCAAGTCCGAACCGCCGCCACCGCCACCGTCGATCAGGTCGTCTCCGAGGCCGCCGTAGATCAGGTTGACGTAGATGTCGCCGGTCAGCGTATCGGCGAAAGCCGACCCGATCAGGTTTTCAAGGTTGGAAAGCGTGTCGATGCCTGCGCCGACCGTGTCCTGCGCAGTGGTGATCGACATGTCCACGACCACACCGGCTGTAGCGGAAGCATAGCTGAGCAGGTCCGTGCCGTTGCCGCCGTCGACAATATCGTCGCCGTCGCCCCCGATGATCGTGTCCCAGCCATGTCCGGCATTGATGGTATCATTACCGGCGCCGCCTTCGATCAGGTCATTGCCCGCAGCACCGTCGATCGTGTCATTGCCATCCAATCCGAGGATCGAGTTGGCAACGTCGTTGCCGGTGATCGCGTCACTGCCA
Source organism: Qipengyuania vesicularis (assembly GCF_019711415.1). Taxonomy (GTDB): domain Bacteria; phylum Pseudomonadota; class Alphaproteobacteria; order Sphingomonadales; family Sphingomonadaceae; genus Qipengyuania; species Qipengyuania vesicularis. The sequence goes on from NZ_JAIGNJ010000001.1 coordinate 149,030, forward strand.
GATCCGGCCACCACGTTCTCGATCACGGTCCCGGCAGCGATCGAAACGTTGCCGATCAGGCCGCCGATATTCATGAAAGTGTTCTCGACCAGCGTGATGAGCTGGTCCTGACCATGACCCGAATAGTCGAGCGTGTCGATCCCGTCGTTGTCGACGATGGTATAGCCTACGCCGCTCATGACATTGGCATCGTAGAGATCGCCCGCCGTCGCGTTGAAGCCATAGGTGTCGTTGCCGAGCCGCGTCGATGTGCTGAGGCCATAAAGAGCCTGGATCGCAGCGATATCGGCGAGAAGCGGCGTCACCGCATCGAATTGCAAGAAGCCGAGACCGGCGAGGTAGAGGTTCGACGAATTGTCGAAGCCAGACATCACTGTGTAGGCATTGCTGTCGTTGAGGAAGACGACGTCATTCGCGTCGAACACGGGCGTTTCGCCATTGGCATAACGACCAGCATTACCGAGACCGAGTGCGTGGCCGATCTCGTGCATGATGAGCTGGCAGGCGCGCGCGGCGCCGACGCCAGTAACATCGCTGCCAAGAGTGATGACTGCGCCATCGATCGCGCCATTGGTGACGGAAAGAGCCGTGCCCGTCGATCCGCCGGTTGCAAAGCTGATTGCGCCGCCGGCCTGCTCGACGAAGGCAATGCCCGAAACATCGGTCCATGCCTGTAGCGAATTGCGCACGAGGTCGGCGGTCGCGGCGTCCAGGCCGGACAAGTCAACGGTGAGCGAGTTGGTCGCGTCGAGCGCCCATACGGCGACAGTGCCGCCCATCTCGGCGTGCCATGTCGAGGCGATATAGTTCGCCATGTCGTCGGCGCTGGCGGATTCGGGTGCGTAGGTCAGCGCAGCGCTGAGCGTATAGGCGCCCGCCTGCGACTCGTCGAAGCCACCCACGTCGATGTAGTAGGTGCCGCTGACCGGAGCCGCGAATTCCACGTAGCTGAAGAAGCCGTCGCCGAAATCGTCATTGGTCATGACGACATTGCCGTCCTGGTCGTAGACCGTGATGACGGTGTCCAGCGCAGTTCCGTCGGTGCCGGCATCGGTCCATACGGCAATCGCCTGGCCTGCCTGTACGTCGACCTGATACCAGTCGTGATCGCCGGTGAAGTCGAGCATCTCGGCAATCGTATCGCCTGCGGCAATGGTTGCCGCCGTATCGACGGAAGCGGGGATTGTGTCGCCCATGTCGACCGTGTCGAAGCTGACTTCGTAGGTTCCGGTGACACCTTCAAAGCCCTGCACGGCGATGTAGAAAACGCCGTCTGTGTCGGGGGTGTAGAGCAAGGAGGAGAACAGTGTCCCGCTGGCATCGTCATTGCCGGTGATCAGCGTGCCGTTGGCATCATAGAGTGCCAGGACGGTATCGGTGATCGCGCCTGTTGCGCCGGGAGCAGTGTCGAACTGGTAGGTCGTCCCGGCAGTCAGGTCGACGCGGATCCAATCGCTGTCGAGCGCGCTCGTGATTTCGCTGGCGAGCGTGTCGCCAGCGATCAGCGTCGCAGTGGTCGTGGTGTCGCCGGCAATGTCGACAGGGCGGTTGCCGCCGCCATTGCCGTTCCCGCCGCCGGTCGTGCCGCCGCCGTTACCGTTTCCGTTGCCACCGCCATTGCCGCCACCACCAGCATTGCCGTTGGTGCCGCCATTGCCATTCGTACCGCCATTGCCGTTGATCGCGCCATTGCCGTTGCCGCCAGCATTGCCATTGCCGCCGCCGTTCCCGCCGCCGTTACCATTGCCGCCGCCGTTGCCGTTACCATTGCCGCCGCCCGACGCATCGCCGGACACCAGAGTGCCCGGGTCGAATACCTTCTGCTGCTTAGCCAATGCCATTGCGCAATCCGTCCTTCATTGCCGTTGCCGGCGGTGATCTCCTGACCGGTCGGATCGCGCATTCCAGGTAGAATCACCTATGGCGCGCGAAACCAATGGTCCTCGTCACCATCCGTAATGCCGCCAAATTCTTAACGAGGTGCTACGGAAATGCCCGTTTTGGGCGAAAAATGCCCCTTTTTTCACGGATTTACGTCGAACTATGGTTAACGTGACCTTGCCTTCGCTGCGGATATGAGGATCGAGGCCCGAGGCGGTGCCCGGGTGAGGGGACCGAATCGCACGAGCACACGCGCCTTTCACCTTTGCGTAACGCTCAGTCCCGGCGGTTCTAGGCTGGAATTCTTGACACAACCCCTATTTGTTCTCCACATGTTCGCACTCAAGTATGAAGAGGATGAGTCGATGCATTCCGATTTTACCTACCAACCGGTCTATGATGGGGCGGGATGCCAGCTGGCTGTCACCATCCTTGGCGATCGTGCCGCGGAGCGTGACGAGATGCAGGACGATGCCTTGGCCGCAGGTTTCCGGGTTCTCGAATGCTGTAGCCTCGAAGAGTTTGCGAGCGGATCTAGCGAGGCGCTGGGCGATCTCGTGCTGGTCGATTGCATAGTGACGGATGCGGCGACTACCGCGATCCTTTCCCGGCTGGACATGCGCGCGGGTAAGTCCGGTGCGCAGATGGTCGTGTCGACCTCCATGGCGGCTCTCGACACCGTCTTCGGTTGCTTTGCGATGTCGGGTGCGCAGATCCTGGTCGATGCGCGCAGGGCCGACCGTGTGATCGCGATGGGGCAGGTGCTGGCGCATGTACCTAACCTTCGCCTGCGCGAGCTCGCCGAAGAGGACCGGCTGATGCTTCTGCGCCTTACCGAACAGGTGGGCGAGATCGCGCAACGGCTGGAAGGCCTCTCACCCGGCCAGCGCGAAGGAGGAGGGGCTTTCCGCCTCGAAGCACCGACGCAGCAATGGCGCGGCAGCGACGAAGGGTATGTGGTCAAACGCGGCGAAGCTGCACCGCGCTTGCCATCAGGGGCTGCGATCCGGGACATGATCCGCCAGCGCCAGACGCGTGCGGAGTTTTTCGATGCCCAGCTGTTCTCCGATCCCGCGTGGGACATATTGCTCGATCTTGCGGCGTCACGGGCAGAGAGGCGGCAGGTGTGCGTAACCTCCCTCTGCATAGCTGCGGCAGTTCCGGCGACCACGGCGCTGCGCTGGATTTCGCAAATGGTCGAGGCAAACCTTCTCGTACGCATTCCCGATCCGCACGATCGGCGCCGGGCACATATTGCGCTGGCCGATGCTACGGCCGACCTGATGGCCCGTTATTTCCAGGCCATTGGCGTGGTCGAGCAGAGCGCTGCGATCCCGGCCTAGTCCGCGTTTCTCAGGATCAGGGTCAGGCCTTCACCCGGCTTCCCTTCGGGGAGTTCGGCACGCGCGGCGTCCGCTCGCGCCCTCACGAGTATCGCTTCGGACACCTCCGGATCGTGCAGCACGGTGTCGGCCATGCCGAGAAGCCGCGCCTGCCCGAGCGTAAGATCATCGGGCTCGTCGCTGCGCAGGACGATCTCCACGGTCTGATCCGATACCTGTCCGGCATCCCCATCGAGCCAGCTTTCCACCTTGTCGCTCGATCCCGCGTCCAGCACGTCGAGGGGGCCGCCTTGTCCTAGCGCCTCGTCGATCGCGCGCCGCCGCTGGTCCATTTCCGGGAATTTCTCACGCATGCGTTCGCGAAGGCCTGCCAGCTTGCGGGCAAGCTCGCCCAGCGATTGCGGAATCAGCGCCTCGAGCCGCAGCCGCAAATGCTTGGCGAGGCCCGCCGATGCGCCACCCGTGCTGACTGCCACCAGTACGGGATCGCGGTCCAGGACGCTGGGCAGGGTGAAGTCGCACAGGTCGGGCCTGTCGGCCACATTGACCAGCAGGCCGGCGCGTTTGAGGCGCAGCGCAGCCTGTTCAGCGGCGCGTTCGTCTTCCAGCGCCACGAAGCCAAGCCGGGCATGGTGGATTTCTGTCTCGGCGCAGGGAATGCCTCCCGCGCGCTCGATGAGCCGCTTCTTCGCGTCGGCCATCGCGCCATCCCCGACCACGACCACGCGGGTCTGCGCGATGCGGTGGAAGAGCGGTAGCGAGTGCATCAGCCTTCAAGCCAGTCGGGCACGCGTTCGGCATCCATGATCGCACCGGCCGCGATCCTGTCTGCCACCACCGCATGCTTGTCGCCGTCGACCAGCACTTCGGCCACGAAGCCGCGCGAGTTGTAGCTCGACGCCATGGTCGCACCGTAGGCCCCTGCCGTGCGGAAAATGGCGAGATCGCCCGCCACCAGCACGTCGCATTCGCGGTCCATGGCGAAGGTATCTCCGGTCTCGCATATCGGCCCGACGATATGGGAGATGGCCTTTTCACCGGTTGGCTCGACCGCGTCGAAATCATGCCATGCTCCGTACATCGCGGGCCGAGCGAGGTCGTTCATCGCGGCATCGACGACAACGAAAGGCCGCTCGATCCCCCGTTTGACGCGAATGACACGGGTCAACAGCACGCCCGCATTGCCTGCGATGACGCGGCCCGGTTCGAACATCAGCTGCACGTCCCAATCCCGGGTGACCCGCGCCACCATCTCACCATATTCTGCGGGTGCGGGCAGCTGCTCGCCTGCCTTGTAGGGCACACCAAGGCCACCACCGAGATCGGCATGGGTGACCTGGCAGCCCGACGCGCGCAGGCTGTCGATCAGCGATCCGACCTTCTCGAAAGCCGCTTCCAGCGGTGTGAGATCGGCCAGTTGGCTGCCGATATGGACCGCGATGCCGCGCATATCGACCCCGTCCTCCTCGGCCAGCGCGGCGTAGATTTCCTGCGCCCGGTCGAACGGCACGCCGAACTTGTTCTCCCGCTTGCCGGTGGAAATCTTCTCATGCGTGCGCGCATCGACATCCGGATTGACCCGCAATGCGCATGCCGCACGCTTGCCGAAGCGTCGGGCGATGGCGGCGAGTTCGTAGCCTTCTTCCTCGCTCTCGATATTGAATTGCCCGATGCCGGATTCGAGCCCCTGCTGAAGCTCGGCGTGCGTTTTCCCGACACCGGAGAAGACGATATCCTCCGGTTTCATCCCGGCAGCGAGCGCGCGGGTGAGTTCGCCTCCCGAGACGACATCGGCGCCATAGCCCTCGTTCGCCAGCACGCGCAGCACCGCAAGGTTGGGATTGGCCTTCACCGCAAAGGCGATATGCGGGTCTTTCAGTCCCGAGAGCGCATTGCGGAACACGCGGGCGTGGCGCACCAGCGTGGCACGCGAATAGACATAGACGGGCGTGCCGTATTCTTCGGCAATCGCCGGGAGAGGGACATCTTCGGCATGGAGGATGCCGTCACGAAGCTGGAAGTGATCCATGTCCGTGCCTCTGCCCAATCGGGCGCCGCGTGTCTAACAAGCAGTCCTTTGCCCGCTGCAACTCACTCGGGTGGCAGGTCGAAGGGATCGTCTTCGCGCTCTTCGCTTCGGGTACGCAGCTCGACCGAGCGATCGGGCGCCGCCTGCGAATCGAGCGCCAGCAATTCCCGCGCGTCCGGCTGCACCTCGGCGCCGTAGGGGCGGGGTGGCAGTTCTTGTCCGGCCAGCGGTTCAAGGTCCGCCTTTTGCCCGCAAGCGGCTAGCGCGGTGCAGACAAGCAAGAGAGCGGGAATGCGCATCAATCCTCCATGCCCAGCCGGTTGCGGGCTTCGCGAACCTGTTCCCTAACACGGATCGGCGCGGTCCCGCCATAGGACGTGCGGGCGGCAACCGAAGCCTCCACCGAAAGCACATCGAACACGCGCTCGTCGATCCGGCTGTCGATGGACCGCAACTGCTCCAGCGTCAGTCCATCGAGCGCGACGCCCTTCTCATCGGCCAGCTTCACGGCCGCCCCGGTGATGTGGTGCGCCTCGCGGAAGGGGATGTCGGCCTGCCGGACGAGCCAGTCGGCAAGGTCGGTGGCGGTCGCGTGCCCAGCCTCGGCCGCCTTGCGCATGCGTGTAGTATCGAATGCGCTTTGCGCGACCATTCCCTCCATCGCGGCAAGGCACAGGTCGAGCAGTCCCGCGGCTTCGAACACCGGGGGTTTGTCGTCCTGCATGTCCTTGGAATAGGCGAGTGGAAGGCCCTTCATGCTGACAGACAGGGCTGTCATACAGCCGATGATGCGGCCCGCATGCCCACGGACCAGTTCGGCCGCATCCGGGTTCTTCTTCTGCGGCATGATCGAGCTGCCGGTCGACAGCGCGTCGGGCAGCTTGATGAAGCCGAAAGGCTGGCTGGCCCAGAGGATCATTTCCTCGGCAAGCCGCGAAAGGTGGATTGCGCAAGTGCTGGCCGCCTGAAGGTAGTCGAGCGCGAAGTCGCGATCGGACACGGCATCGAGGCTGTTACGTGTCGGCCTTTCGAAGCCGAGCGCTTCGGCTGTCATGTCGCGATCGATATCGAAGCCAGTCCCGGCAAGCGCAGCACTGCCGAGCGGGCACTCGTTCAGCCTGCGGCTTGCCGCTGCGAAGCGGTCACGATCGCGTTCGAACATTTCGAAATAGGCGAGCAGATGATGGCCCAATGTGACCGGCTGTGCAGTCTGCAAGTGTGTGAAACCAGGCATGACGCTTTCGGCATGTTCTTCCGCCCGCGTCACCAGTGCTTGCATCAGCAGGCCAAGGCCATGCTCGGCGCGCGCGATGGCCTCGCGCACCCACATGCGAAAATCGGTCGCCACTTGGTCGTTGCGGCTACGCGCGGTGTGGAGACGACCGGCGGCCGGGCCGACAATCTCGGTGAGGCGCGATTCCACGGTCATGTGGATGTCCTCGAGGTCCCAGTCCTCGGGCACACCGTCGCGTTCGTATTCTGCAGCGATCTTTTGCAGGCCCTCGTCGATCGCCTGCGCGTCGGCCTCGCTGACGATGCCCTGCTTTGCCAGCATCGCGACATGGGCGCGGCTGCCCGCGATGTCTTGCCGCCACAGCGCCTTGTCGAACGGGATAGAGGCGTTGATTTCGCGCATGATCGCGCTAGGTCCTTCGGCGAACCTGCCGCCCCACATACTGTTGGAGCCCGATGTGTCCCGCTTGTCGCTCACGCTGATCTGTGTCCTCGGCCTTGCTGTCGCTGCCTGCGATAGGAGCGCGCCCGATGAGGCGCAAGAAAGCGGTGCTTCAGCTACGCCAAGCGGCCAGATCGATCGGTCCATGGCGGGCGAACTCCTTCCCGCCACCAATGTCCGCAATCTCGAGGGACGCGAACTCAATCTCGGCGCGCTCCAGGGGGAGCCGGTGCTGCTCAATCTCTGGGCCACCTGGTGTGCTCCCTGCGTCAAGGAAATGCCTATGCTTGACGAGCTTGCAACGGATTATGCTGGGCGCCTGCGGGTGGTCACTGTCAGTCAGGACATGGGGGATACGGATCGAGTTGCGGAGTTCTTCGCTCAAGGGAACTACGAGAACCTGCCCACATGGATCGAGTCCGAGGCTGAGCTGGGTTTCGCCCTCGGCGGCGGGGTATTGCCGACCACGGTCCTCTATGATGCGCGAGGGCAGGAAATCTGGCGCGTCACGGGAGATTACGACTGGTCGAGCGAAGAGGCGCGCGCGGCAATTGACGAGGCGCTCGAGAGCGGGCCTGCTTGAAGCATTGCCTGCCCGGGCCGATATAGGGACCATGACTGATGCGCATATCGAACAGGCCACGGATCTTGTCGAAGCTGCACAGGCCGACAAGACCCTGAGGCCGACCATCGCTGCCTTCTTCGACGAGGCGACCAATACCGTAAGCTACGTTGTCAGCGACCCGGCGACGAGCCGTGCTGCAATTGTCGATTCCGTCCTCGACTATGATGCCGCATCGGGCCGGACCGACGAACGATCGGCGAACCTCATTCTCGATTATGTTCGCGAGAACGATCTGGCGGTCGACTGGCATATCGAAACGCATGCCCATGCCGACCATCTTTCTGCCGCCCCCTACCTGCAGGACAAGGTGGGCGGGAAGCTCGCCATCGGCAGCGGCATCATTCGGGTGCAGGAAGTCTTCGGGAAGATTTTCAACGCCGGATCGGAATTCGAGCGGGACGGCTCGCAATTCGACCGGCTCTTCGAGGACGGTGAGCGGTTCGAGATCGGTTCGCTCAAAGGCATGGCTCTCCATGTGCCGGGACATACGCCCGCCGACATGGCTTTCATCGTCGGCGACGCCGCTTTCATAGGCGACACGATGTTCATGCCAGACTTCGGGACGGCACGAGCCGATTTTCCCGGCGGCGATGCGCGGGCCCTGTTCCGGTCGATCCGCCGCCTCCTCACCCTGCCGCGCGATACGCGCCTGTTCCTGTGCCATGATTACAAGGCCCCCGGGCGAGAGGATTATGCGTGGGAGACGACCGTCGGCCTGCAGCGCGATCACAATGTCCATGTGAAGGACGGGACAAGCGAAGACGAATTCGTTGCCATGCGAGAGACGCGCGACGCACAGCTCGCCATGCCGCAGCTCATCATGCCGTCGGTGCAGGTGAACATCCGCGGTGGCCGCTTGCCGGAGCCTGAGGACAATGGCGTATCTTACATCAAAATCCCGGTGAACACCCTATGATTGCAGAGTATTTTCCCGATGCCATGCCGCTGCAGGGTCTGATCGGCGGTGCTCTTATCGGACTGGCGGCTGCCGTATTTCTGATAGGGAGCGGGCGGATTGCAGGCATCTCGGGCCTGTTCGCCCGGTCCACGCTGGCAGGCAGTTTCGACCTGTCTGCGCTTCTCTTCACTGTCTCGCTGGTCGGGGGCGCTGCATTGGTCAGTCTCTTCGGTGGCGGTGTTGCGCAAACCTTCCCCGATCACTGGGGCTATCTGGTGGCCGGTGGACTGGTGGTCGGATTCGGGACCCGGCTCGGCAGCGGCTGCACTTCGGGACATGGCGTGTGCGGCATGTCGCGGCTTTCGAAGCGATCGATCACCGCGACGGTGAGCTTCATGGCGGCAGGCATGGCGACAGTGCTCGCCATGCGCGCGCTCGGGCTGGAGTGGATGTGATGGGCAAATTCTACCCGATCCTGTCCGGCCTGCTGTTCGGCGCCGGTCTTGCCATCTCCGGCATGATGGACCCGCTACGTGTGCGCGGTTTCCTCGACATCTTCGGTGCCTGGGACCCGACGCTTGCATTCGTCATGGGTGGTGCGCTGCTGGTGATGGCGTTGGCCTGGCTAATCCAGCGACGCATGGAACGCTCGCTCGATGGCAGCACTTTCGACCTTCCCGGGACCAGACTCATTGATACGCGCCTGATTGCCGGCTCCGCGATGTTCGGGATCGGCTGGGGAATTGCCGGCCTGTGTCCGGGACCTGCCATCGCTTCCCTCGCCACCAGCTTCGTGCCTGCAATTGTGTTTGTGGCCGCAATGCTGGCAGGCATGGCGCTGTTCCGCGTCACCCTGGGCCGGAACTGATTTGATCGACGTTACCTACTGGATATCCGGCGCGCTTTCGGGCGGCCTCGTCGGCTTCGTGCTCGGCCTGATCGGTGGTGGCGGTTCCATCCTCGCTGTTCCGCTGATGGTATACGTCGTCGGCGTTTCGAGCCCGCATGTCGCCATCGGCACGAGCGCGTTGGCGGTTGCTGCCAATGCCTTTGCGGGCCTCGTCAATCACGCCCGGGCACAGACGGTGAAATGGAAATGCGGCCTCGTTTTCGCGGCGGCGGGCATGCTCGGCGCGCTGGGAGGCTCGACGCTGGGCAAGAGCTTCGATGGGCAGAAGCTGCTCTTCTTGTTTGCGCTCCTGATGATCGTGGTCGGCGCCCTCATGCTGCGCAAATCCGGAAGGCGGAGCAATGCGCACGTTGTCCTGGATCGCAAGAATGCACCCAAGCTTGGCATCTTCGGACTGGTAGCAGGCGCGGTCTCGGGCTTCTTCGGAATCGGCGGTGGCTTCCTGATCTTGCCCGGGCTGATCGCTGCAACGCGAATGCCGATGATCAATGCCGTGGGCACGAGCCTCGTCGCCGTGTCCGCTTTTGGGATCACGACTGCCGCGAATTACGCCTTGTCCGGCTATGTCGACTGGCTGCTGGCAGGCGTATTCGTTGCAGGCGGCGTGCTCGGCAGCCTTGTCGGCACGCAGCTGGCGAGAAAGCTCTCGAGCACCGGGGCGCTGACCAAGATCTTTGCCGGCGTGATCTTCGTAACCGCCGCCTACATGCTGTGGCAAAGCTGGCTGGCGATGTAGAGAAACCCGGAAAACTGGTGGGCGATGACGGGCTCGAACCGCCGACCCTCTCGGTGTAAACGAGATGCTCTACCAACTGAGCTAATCGCCCCAACCAACGTCGGGTGAAGCGCCACATAGCGTGCGTGACGCGAAAATCAATTGCCGCTATCGCTCCCGCCCATGACGAAGCTCACAGTCCTCGCCACGGGTGGCACCATCGCAGGGATAGCCGGCTCGGCAATCGCCAAGGATTATCGCGCGGGCGAGATCGGGATCGAGGACTATCTCGAGAAAGTGGGCGGCCTCGGATTGGAGGCTGAGCTTTCGGGCAAGCAGATCGCCAATATCGATTCGGCGGACATCGGTCATGAGGTCTGGAACGCGCTCCATCCCGCCATCATGGAAGCCATCGCCGATCCCGAATGTGGGGGCGTTGTCATCACGCATGGCACCGACACGCTGGAGGAAACGGCCTTCCTGCTCGACCTCACGCTTCCAGCGGAGAAGCCCGTGGTCATAGTTGGTGCGATGCGTCCTGCCGATGCAGTGGGCTACGACGGCCTCAGGAATTTCGCCAATGCCGTGCGGGTCGCGAGCGATGCCGAAGCGGCAGGTCGCGGCGTGCTGGTGGTGATGGGCGACCGTGTCTTCGCCGCGCGCGATGTGCGCAAGGTGCGCACCCGCGGGACAGAGGCCTTTCGCGGCTTCCCGCGTGAATCGATCGGCCTCGTCACGCCAGCCAGCCTCGAATGGTTCGGCGCGCCGTGGCGATCAGGCGGCAGCGCAAGCTTCGACTGGTGCGACAAGCTCCCAGAGGTCGTGATCGTCTATGCCTATGCCGGTTTCGATGCGGCGGGCGTCGAACGGCAGGTCGGCGAGAAGACGCGCGGCATCGTGGTAGCGGGCGTGGGCGAGGGCAACATGTCCGAAAGCGCGAGGGCGGCGCTGGTCGCGCAGGCGAAGCGAGGCATTCCTGTGGTGCGCGCAAGCAGGGCAGACGAGGGACTGGTCGACCGTGAGCCTGAAGATACGGATAACGGTTTTGTCGCCGCGCGTGCGCTCAATCCGCAGAAATCGCGCATCCTGTTGCAGTTGCTTCTGGCGGGCGGGATCACGGACCCCGCCGCCATTCAGAAGGCCTTCGACGGCCGTTAGGCTCAGCCGTGCGGCGTGACGAGATATTTCTCGCCCGTCTTCATCTGGCGATAATCGAGGATCGCATCCTTGGTCAGCATGCCTTCCAGGTCGACCTTGGTCTTGTAGCTGCTCGCGAATGTGGTGGTGAGGTTCTGCAACACGCGGGTGCGCATCCGCATTACCGTCTCCATTCCGGCAGTCTGCAGGAACGGGGTCAGCAGCCAGCCGGATAGCGTCCAGCCGAAGCCATAGGCGGGGGTAAGGATCGTCGGTCCGAAGTCGAGGCGACCGTAGATGAACATGCGCTTTGCCTGGTTCGAGCCATAGCGCGAATATTCGGTCATCTTCGACACCGCGACTTGCTCCATCGCCTTAAAGCAGCTGTCGACCATCTGGCCGCCGCCGATGGGATCGAAGCCGTAGAAGGCGTCGGTCTCGTCGATGGCGCTGCGCAGCTGGTCCATGAAGTCGTCATCGGATGAATTCACGACGTGCTTCGCACCCTGCGACTTCAGCAGCTCGGCCTGATCGTCTTTGCGTACGATATTGACCAGATCCATGCCGTCTTCGAGGCAGATGCGGTTGAGCATCTGGCCAAGGTTCGAGGCGCCGACCGTGTGGAGGATCGCCTTCTGGCCGTCCATCTTGGCATTCTCGACAAAGCCGAGCGCGGTCATCGGGTTGACGAAGCTCGATGCGCCCGCCTCGCTGCTGTGATCGCCCAGAGGCAGGCACATGGCGGCATCGGCAACGGCATACTGGCTGAAGGCATTGCCCGGCACGCAGGCGACGCGCTGGCCCATCAGGGCCTTGGCCATGTCGCTATCACCCGTGGCGATGACGGTTCCCGCGCCTTCGTTACCGGCAGGCAATTTCTGCCCGTGGCGCGATTTCTGGCCCGAATTGAAGGGTTCGGGCATCTTCGCCACGACCTTGCCCGGCGAGTATTCCGCGTTTTCGAAATCGGCCGCGCTGGTTAGGATCGCGAGGTCCGAAGGGTTGATCGGCGCCGCCTCCATCTTGACCAGCACCTGGTTGCCGGTCGGCTCGGGAAAGGTGACGTCCTCGACGCTGAGAGTGAGCGTGCCGTCGCTGGTAAGCGTGGTGAAAAGCTGCTTGCCGGTGGTCATCCTGTTCCCTTTCGTTGCGGTTCGAAACCTGTTTGTGGGCCTCGCTACGCCTCGAAATGGGAATTGGCTAGGGTGCCGTTACGTCAGGCCTCTTCGGGATAGGTGGCGGCGACGAAATAGAGCCCGTGCGGCGGGGCGTTGAGGCCGAGCGCCTGCCGGTCCCTTGCTTCGAGCGCCTCGGCCACCTGTTCCTCCCGCCAACGGCCCATGCCCACCAGCGCGAGACAGCCGACCATCGAGCGGACCTGGTGGTGGAGGAAGCTGCGCGCGGCGGCGTGGATGCGGACCTCGTCGCCTTCACGCTCGACATCGAGCCGGTCGAGCGTCTTCTCTGGGCTCTGCGCCTGGCACTGGACTGAACGGAAAGTGGTGAAGTCGTGCAAGCCGACCAGCGCCTTGGCTGCTCGGTCCATGGCCTCGTGGTCGAGTTCCTGGGGAACCTGCCAGAGACGATTGCGGTCGAGCGTCAGCGGCGCGCGGCGGTTGGCGATGCGGTAGACATAGCTTCTCCCGGTGCAGGAGAAGCGCGCATGCCAGCCGTCGGGCACGACCTTGCAATGCGTGACTGCGATCGGATCGGGGCGGAGTTGCGCATTCAGCGCCTCCATGAGGCGGAAGGACGCGATGTCCTTCTCGATATCCATATGGCTGCGCATGGCGAGGGCATGGACGCCAGTGTCGGTCCTGCCCGCGCTGTGAAGGCGCACTTCCTCGCCCGCAACGCGAAACGCGGCCTCCTCGAGCGATTGCTGCACGCTCGGTCCGTTGTCCTGCCGCTGCAGGCCGAAGAACGGTGTGCCGTCGAATTCTATGGTGAGCGCGAAGCGGGTCACGAAAAACGCGCGCCCTTCTCGACCGTGTTCCCGCGCAGAAACTCGCCTCGGTCCATTGCGGGCTTGCCGGCGCGCTGGAGGCGGACGGGACGAATGGCGCCCTCTCCGCATGCGATGGCGAGGTCGTCGTCCAGTACCGTGCCGGGTTCGCCCGAGCCCTCGGCCAGTTCGGCGCGCAGCAGTTTCACACGCACACCGTCCATCTCGAACCATGCGCCGGGGAAGGGCGAGAGACCGTGGATCTGCCGCACCACTTCTTCGGCGGGGCGTGACCAGCTGATCCGCGCCTCGGCCTTGTCGATTTTCTTCGCGTAGGTGGCCGCCTCGTGGTCCTGCTCGACCGGGTGAAGCGCGTCGAGATCGATCAGCGTGCCGACCATCAATTGCGCGCCCAGCTCGGCCAATTCCTCGGTCAGTTCGCCGGTGGTCTTGTCCTCGACCGGCGTGCGCACGGTGGCGAGCATGGGGCCGGTGTCGAGCCCTGCTTCCATCTGCATGATGGTGACGCCGGTCACCTCGTCTCCCGCCATGATCGAGCGATGGATCGGTGCCGCGCCGCGCCAGTCTGGCAGGAGCGAGGCATGGACGTTGAGGCAGCCGCGCTTCGGTGCATCAAGGATCGCCTGCGGCAGGATCAGTCCGTAGGCGGCGACCACACCGATATCGGCATCGAGCGCAGCGAACCTCTCCTGTTCCTCGGCAGATTTGAGCGAAGTCGGGTGGCGCACTTCGATGCCGAGCCTCGCGGCCAGCTGGTGCACGGGCGTCCTGGTCAATTCCTTGCCGCGACGCCCGCCGGGACGGGGCGGCTGGGTGTAAACGCACACCACTTCATGCGCGGCATCGACCAGCGCCTGAAGTGTGGGGACCGCGAAATCGGGCGTTCCCATGAACACAATTCGCACCTATCACCTCCGTTCGCCCTGAGCTTGTCGAAGGGCCGCACTTTTCTTCTGGTGCGGCGCTATAAGGAAGTACGGGGCTTCGACAAGCTCAGCCCGAACGGATTTCTAGCAAAGCGCGATGGCCTCACAGGAAATCGAAACTCTCGCATCGGCTCTTGCACGCCTCCCCGGCCTCGGCCCGCGCAGCGCGCGGCGTGCCGTCCTGTGGCTGGTGAAGCGCCGCGAGAGCGCTCTCCCCGCGCTGCTGGAAGCGCTGGCCACGGTGGGCGAGGCACTGGTCGAGTGCGAGACCTGCGGCAATGTCGACACGACCAACCCCTGCGGCATCTGCGCCGACCCACGTCGCGACGGCAAGGGGTTGTGCGTAGTGGAGGACGTGGCCGATCTCTGGGCGCTGGACCGCGCGAAGCTGTTCACCGGCAAGTACCATGTGCTCGGAGGCAAGCTCTCCGCGCTCGACGGCGTGCGGCCCGAGGATCTGAATATTGCTAACCTCCTTTCGCGGGTGGAGGAGGGCGGGGTGGATGAAGTCGTCCTCGCCATGAACGCCACGCTCGAAGGCCAGACAACCGCGCATTACCTGGCAGAGCGGCTGGAAGACTTCCCCGTGCGCATCACACAGCTGGCCCATGGCCTGCCCGTTGGTGGCGAGCTCGATTACCTCGACGAAGGCACTCTGGCGCAGGCCCTGCGGGCGCGCAGACCGCTGAGCTAATCGATCAGACTGACCGCCCTAAGTGGATTGAACTGGCCGCATTCCGCGCCTATCTGACCCTCCATGGCTATCCGTGAAATTCTCGAAGTGCCGGACCCCCGGCTCAAGGTCGTGTCCGAACCGGTTACCGAGTTCGACGATAAACTGCGTGAACTCGTCTCAGACATGTTCGAAACCATGTATGACGCGCCCGGCATCGGCCTAGCCGCGATCCAGGTCGGCGTGCCCAAGCGCGTGCTGGTGATCGACCTCCAGCCCGAGGACGAGGATGCCGAGGGCGAGGTCTGCAACCACGGCGGCCACGAGCACGTCCATTATCCGACGAAGAAGGAACCGCGGGTCTTCGTAAATCCCGAAATCCTCGATCCGGCGGAAGAACTGGCGACCTACCAGGAAGGCTGCCTCTCGGTCCCCGACATCTTCGCTGATGTCGACCGTCCGGCCACCTGCCGCGTGCGATACCAGGACCTCGAGGGCGAAACGCACGAGGAAGACCTCGACGGGCTGATGGCGACCTGCCTGCAGCACGAGATGGACCACCTCGAAGGCATCCTCTTCATCGACCACCTTTCGCGCCTGAAGCGCAACATGGCGCTGAAGAAGCTGAAGAAACTGCGCGAGGCGGCGTAAGCCTCCGAAACGGTTGAAATTGGTGAAAGCGCTCTAGCGTTCCCTCTCCGTTCCGCCTAATGTGGCGGGATGGATCCAATGCTTTTCATCCTCATCGCACTGTTTGTCGGCCTCCTTTTCGGGGGGCTGGCCGGATGGTTTCTTGGTTCGCGTCCTGCAGCCGACTGGCAGGCACGCCATGCCGAACGCGACGCAGAAGCGAAGGACCTTGCAGAGAAGCTGTCGCGCATGGCGCCCGAACTGGCGACCATGTCCGATCGCGCTGCGCGTGCGGACGAGCTTGCAGGGAAGCTCGATGCGGCTCGTGAAGAGAATACGGCCCTGAAAGCACAGGCCGCCGGATTCGAGGAGCAGAAGCGCCTGCTCGAGGAAAGCCGTGAGAAGTTGCTCAAGGAATTCGAGAACACGGGCGCGAAGGTGCTGGGCGCGGCTCAGGAGAAGTTCCTCGCCTCGGCCAGCGAAAGGTTCGGGCATTCCGAGAAGGCGAACGAGGAAAAGCTGAAAGCGCTGCTGTCGCCGGTGGGTGAGCGTCTGGCGAAGTACGAAAAGCAGGTCGCCGAACTGGAGGAAAAGCGCACCGACGCCTTCGGCCGCCTCCACCAGCAGATCACCGAAATGCAGCGCGGACAGGAGGAGGTCCGGCGCGAGGCGCAGCGGCTGGGCAACAGCCTCACCAACGCTCCCAAGGCTCGCGGGCGCTGGGGCGAACGGGCGCTGCAGAACGTGCTCGAACAATGCGGTCTGTCCGAGCATACCGACTTCAACCTCGAACATTCGATCGATACGGACGAGGGCCGGCTACGGCCCGATGCGATCGTCAACGTGCCGGGCCAGAAGAAGCTGGTGATCGATGCGAAGGTGTCGCTCAATGCCTACCAGGCCGCTTTCGAGGCCGATGGCGACGAAGAGCGGGCGCGGCATATGGACCTGCATGCCAAGTCGATGCGGGGTCACGTCCAGACGCTCGGCAGCAAGGGCTACCAGAGCCAGTTCGACGATGCGCCCGACTATGTGGTGATGTTCGTGCCGGGCGAGCATTTCGTCTCCGCCGCGCTCGAGCATGACCCCGAATTGTGGGATTTCGCCTTCCGTAACAAGGTTTTGCTGGCAACGCCCACCAACCTCGTCGCCATCGCGCGAACCGTGGCGCAGGTCTGGCGGCAGGACACGATTGCCCGCGAAGCCGTCGAGATCGGCAAGGCGGGGGCAGAGCTTTACGACCGCCTCGCCGTGGCGGCCGAACACATGAAACGCGTCGGTGGCGGGCTGGAGACGGCGGTCAACAATTACAACAAGTTCGTCGGCAGTTTTGAACGCAATGTCCTGTCCGCAGGACGCCGCCTGCACGACAAGGGCATCGAGATCGGCAAGCGCGAGATCGAGGAAATCCCCCTGGTCGAAGCCAGTCCGCGCTACAATGCGGAGGACGTCGAGCAGATCGAGGACGGGCGCGAAGCGGCAGAATAGGCTAGGGCGGTCGGCGAGCATCGAAAGGAGACCGCATGAAACGAGCTTCGATCCTTCTGGCAGGCATGCTTGCCGCCACGGTTGCAAACCCACTCGCGGCGCAGGAATTGCCCGTGATTGACGCGCTTCCGACAGTAGCGGGTACTCAGCATCTGGTTCACACCTCGCCGCGGCTCGACCGGCCGTTTCATATCTTCATCAAGCGCTCCGATGCCGCACCTGCCGACGCGGTGGATTTGCCGGTCATCTATGTCCTCGATGCCGAGCAGTCTTTCCCGCTGCTGGCCAGCTATAGCTGGTCCCTGACCTTCTCGGAGGAGATGCCGCCGAGCATCATTGTCGGGATCGGCTATGGATCGGTCGAGCGCGGGGTAAACATGCGCGGCACGGATTACACGGTTCCCAGTCCCACACGCGAGGATGCAGGCGGGGCGGCGGTCTTCGCCGAGGTCCTGCGTGATGAAATCATCCCGCTCGTCGAAGCCGAAATCGGCCATACGCCGTCCAAGAGGACGATCGTCGGGCAGTCGCTCGGCGGCCATTTCGTGCTTTACCAGGCACTCGCGCATCCCGGCCTTTTCGACCTGGGGATCGCGATCAATCCGGCCATCCACAACAGTCCCGACTGGTTTGCCGAGAAACTCGCGTCGTTCGAGAGCACTTCGGACCAGCGGCTCTATATTTCGCTTGCGGACAATGACGTTCCGCGGTTCGGCGATCCTGCCAAGGCGTGGGTGCGGCAGTTGGCCGGGCGCTCCTCGCTGCCTTGGTGCCTGCGGATCGACCACCTCGAGGGCCATGGGCACCTGACGAGCATGCCGCGCGCGTTTCGCAATGCCATGCGCTGGACCCATTCCGAGACCGCGGTTTGCGGCGGAATCGCCCCGGAACTGCTCGAATAGGGGCAATTTCGCTTTGCTCCCGGCCAGGCATCGCCGACATCGGCGGGCAACGATGCCGCATCTTAGGCAATTGCAAAGGATTTCGCGTTAGGGATTAACCATTGGAAGCTCCGGCCCTCGCGGTCGCATGCTTTCTGCAGCGCCAAATCCGGAGCGGACGAATGGAACTACGACGGGAAAAACGATACTCGATCACCGTCGCTGGGCGGTATCGCAAGGGCACGGGTGTGCGCTTCAACATCGCCATCAAGAACCTGTCCGAATTCGGCTGCCAGTTTGCCGATCTTGTCGGACGCGTGCAGGAAGGCGACGATATCACCATCCGCATCGGTGATATCGGCCCCATCGCTTCTCAGGTGAAATGGATCGAAAAGCGCCAAGCGGGCGTCCAGTTCGAACAACCGCTTCACCCTTCGGTGCTGGAGCACATAATCTCTGAAGGCGGACGCAACGAAGCTGCCTGATCGCGCCGCTCTGACGGTCCCTCAGCGCTCGAATACGATTCTTCCATCGACGATAGTCATAAGGATGCGTCCGCGCAGGATCGCAGCGGGATCGGTCTGTGCGAGAGTGAAGGGGTCAATGTCCATCACCGTAAGGTCCCCCCAACGCCCCGGCGCGATGATGCCTGTCTCGTTTTCCCGAAAACTCGCATAGGCGGCCCAGCTGGTATAGGCGCGGACCGCCTCCTCAATACTGACTGCCTCTTCCGGATACCAACCGCCTTCAGGCTGCAACTGCTTGTCGCGCCGCGTTATGGCCGCGTGCAGGCCGTAGAAGATGCTCTGGTCCGAGCCGGGGCCGTCTGCATTAAAGACGAGCGGCACACCAGCACGGCGCAGGGTGCGCCAGGCATAGGCACCCAGAATGCGCTCCGGCCCCAAGCGGTCCTCGGCCCAAGTCTTGTCCTCGACAGCATGTGGTGGCTCCATCGAGGCAATAATTTCGAGATCGGCAAAGCGCGCAAAATCGACTGGCGCGATGACCTGCGCATGCTCGATCCGGTGCCGGTTCTCTTGCGTGTCGGGGAACTCGGCAAAAGTAGACGCGAGGATATCGAGCGCCTCGCGATTGCCCGCATCTCCGATCGCGTGGATGCCGACCTGGAAACCGGCCCGCATCGCGGCCGCGTTGAGTTCGCGGTCGAAGCCGTAACCTGACCCGCTCACACCGCGATGCCCCGGACGGTCGGCATAGTCTTCGAGCAGGCGCGCCCCGCGTGAACCGAGCGCGCCGTCGTAATAGGCTTTGACCGAGCGGGTCACGAGCATGCTGTCATTGTCGGTATCGGCTCCGCGCGCGATCCATTTGCGCATGAGCGGTTCGTCTCGCAGCGAAAGCATCGCATAGACACGCACCGGCAGACGGCCTTGCGCTTCCAGCGCCTCGAAAGCCGCCATCGACCGCGCGTCGGCCCCGGCCTCGTGGAGGGCCACATAGCCATCTTCCGCCATGCGGCGCAGGCCCTTGAGCGCTTGCCGTTGCATGGCCTCGGCGGTGGGCTCGGGCATTGCCGCGTCGAGCATGGTGGTCGCGCGGTTGAGGAACAGGCCGCTCGGCGCACCATCATCGCCAAGACGCATTTCTCCGCCCTCGGGAACCGAACTCGTGGCGGTTATACCAGCCGCGTCGAGTGCCGCCTGGTTCACCCACAGCCCGAAACCGTGCAGGCTACGCATGACGACCGGATGGTTGGGCACGGCCGCGCTCAGCAGGGCCTTGTCGGGATAGCTGTTGGCCCAGGCTCCTTCATCCCATCCCGCACCGACGATCCATTCGCCCTCGGGGGTAGAGGCGGCACGCTGCGCGACCAGCTCGACGGCGTCTTCTTCGGTCGCAACATCGGTCAGGTCGACCGCATCGAGCTTGGCACCGAGTTCGACCACATGGGTGTGCGATTCCACGAGGCCCGGAATGACGGTCGCCCCTTCGAGATCGACTACCCGCGTCCCGTCCCCGCGCAGGCGCAGCGCTGCCTCAGTATCCCCGACGAAGACGATCAAGCCGTCATCGATGACGACCGCACTGGCATCGGGCCGCCAGCCGGTCGTGCCGTGCGGGGCGTCCGCCGCAGGCACCCCATCGAGCCCCGGTTCGCCCCAGTCGAGCGAATAGACTCTGGCATTGGTGAGGATGGTGTCGGCCGGGTCGGTAGGCGTGGCGGGCGTCGAAGCGCAACTCGCCAGCATGAGGCCTGCCAATCCCGCCAAGATTCCTGAAGTCCTGCGTACCACTGGTCCCTCCTCGCATTCTCCGCACGAAGGGAAGCAAGAACCGCTCAAAGGTTCAAGTGGTTACGCAAGCGAGGCGAGAACTTCATACCCCAGAACCGCCGCTGCAACGGCCGCATTGAGGCTGTCCGCACGGCCCTTCATGGGCATGGTGACGCGCAGGTCGCAGGCCATTTCGTATTCCGCGGGAAGGCCACGGCTTTCGTTTCCGACCATCACGAAGCAGGGAGCGGAATAGGGTGCTCCGCGATAGGGCTGCGCATCGCGCAGGCTTGCGGCGACGAGCTGTCCGGTCCCGCCGCGCAGCCATGGTTCGAACTCATCCCATGATGCCTGTGCGATCCTTTGCGTGAACACCGCGCCCATGCTGGCGCGAACGGCTTCGACGCTGAAGGGATCGGCGCAGTCGTCGATCAGGATCAAACCGCCGGCGCCGATGGCATCTCCGGTGCGCAGCATGGTGCCGAGATTCCCCGGATCGCGCAGAGCCTGGGCAACCAGCCAGATGTCGGCGGAGGATCGATCGAGATTGGAAAGCGAGGTGTCGAACTCTCCAAAGACGCCCGCCACGGCCTGCGGATTGTCCTTGCCGGTGATCTTGGAGAGGATGTCGGGTGTGGTCTCGATCACCTTTCCGCCCGAGGCCTCGACTGCATCTTCCAATGCCGCGAGCAGCGGGTGCGGGTCGCGCCGATCGGCGAGTACCAGCACTTCGGGCACATGGCCGCATTCGCGAGCGTCGGTGAGCAGCCGCAGGCCCTCGGCGAGGAACTTGCCTTCGCGTTTGCGGTGTTTCTTTTCGCGCAGCGCCCTCAGCGCCTTGACCGTGGGATTGGAAAAGCCGGTGATGACCCGGCGATGTTCGGCCATCTTACGGCTCCCCGAAGCCGTCCTCGACCATGGCGGTAAGGTCGGCAAGGACCGCGTCGGCATTGTCGCCTTCGACGCAGATCTCGATCGTGTCGCCCTTGGCCGCGCCGAGCATCATAAGGCCGAGGATGGAGCCACCCGCTGCCTCGTTATCGCCTTTGGCAACGCGCACCTTGCAGCCGTCGGGCAGTTCGGCAACCGCGCCGACGAACTTCGCGCTCGCCCGCGCGTGGAGACCGCGCTGGTTGACCACGAGAACCTGTTTGCTTGCCCCGCTCAACTTGCCTTCCGTGCGCTATCGAGATCCTGGCCGAGGAATTCGCTCGCCACGGTGATGTAGTTACGACCGGCGGTCTGCGCCGCGCTAACTGCCTCGACGACGCCCATGCTTTTGCGCGCGCCGGCGAGACGGATCAGCATGGGCAGGTTGATCCCCGCGATCACTTCCACGCGGCCGGTATCGAGCAGCGAAATGGCAAGGTTGGAGGGCGTCCCGCCGAAAAGGTCGGTCAGAATGATGGCACCGTCACCCGTATCGACGCTGGCGATCGCGTCGGCGATATCCTTGCGTCGCTGCTCCATGTCGTCGTTCGGCCCGATGCAGATGGTTGCCACCCCCTCCTGCTTACCGACCACGTGCTCCATCGCATCGATGAAGTGTTCGGCCAGTCTGCCGTGGGTGACGAGGATCATTCCGATCATGTGTGAATTGCGTCCGTTATGCGTCCCGAGGGTGTAGATTTCCGATTCTCGAGCATCATTTTCCCGGCCTCGTATCAGCGCCGCTCAAGCGGTTCGGCGGGCCGGCTTGTCAGATTGCGGTGGATGACCGTGGGCGAAAATCCCGCCTCGCGCAAGACCTCGGCAGCGCGTTCCGCACTGTAAACCGAACGGTGTCTCCCCCCGGTACAGCCGAAGGCGATATTGAGATAGCTGCGGTCCTGCGCCGCATAGCGCGGCAATAGTTCGAGCAGCGTATCGGTAATCCGCCCGAAAGCTGGGGCGAAGGCCGGGTCCTTCTCGATATGCGCCGCAACAGCTTCGTCGAGGCCCGTCCGTTCGCGCAGGTCGGGGTTCCAGTGCGGGTTGTCGAGGAACCGCATGTCGAACAGGAGGTCGGCCAAAGGCGGCATACCGCGGGCAAAGCCGAAGCTCGACACGGTGATCGTCATGTCGCGCCCGCCGCTCTCGCTGAAGCGTTCGCGCATGACTTGCTGCAATTGCTGGGTCGAGTACTCGCTCGTGTCGATCAGGGTTCCGGCCCAATGGCGCAGCGGGCCGAGTAGCTCGCGTTCGGCCTTTATCCCTGCGGCAACAGGCCGTTCGCGCGCCATGGGATGGGGCCTGCGCGTTTCGTTGTATCGCCGTTCAAGCTCGCTATCGGAACAATCGATAAAGAGCGAGGACAGGTCGACTTCGCTTGTCGCGGCCAGTCTCTCGCACTGCGCGATGATCTCTGCCGGCACGAAACCGCGGGTGCGCGAGTCGAACCCGATCGCGAGCGGTGCATGGCCTTCTGCCTCGCTGCCGAATAGGCTTTCGAGGAAGCGGATCGGCATGTTGTCGATCGCCTCCCAGCCGAGGTCTTCCAATACGTGAAGCGCGGTGGATTTCCCCGCCCCTGAAAGTCCGGTCACGAGAAGAATGCGTTGACGGGACGCGTCCTGCGTCACTGGGCTGCCTCTTGCTCGCCCGATTCTTCTCCCGGAACGGCGAGACCATGCTTGCCAAGCGCGTATTCCGCACGCAGCGCCTGCGTCGCGTCTCCGGGGCGGAACAACAGGACAGGAATGTCCACGCCCGCAAGTGTCGTGGTGGCGAGCTCCATGGGATAACGCGGTGCAAGCGTCGTCAACTGGAGCACCAGCGAGATCGGTGCCTCGCAAGTCGGCAGTTTCACGAGCCCGACATTGCGAACCTCGATCAGGCCCTTGGTGGTGGTCGGTGGACAGGCGAGCGGGTGTCCGTCGCGTTCCTCGATCCTGAGGCCGTCATCGCCGATCAGCGTGGCACCGCGATCGATGAGCGCCAAAGCGAGTGAGCTCTTGCCGCTTCCAGCCTCGCCCGCAATCAGCAGACCGC
Organism: Qipengyuania vesicularis; assembly: GCF_019711415.1. Classification (GTDB taxonomy): domain Bacteria; phylum Pseudomonadota; class Alphaproteobacteria; order Sphingomonadales; family Sphingomonadaceae; genus Qipengyuania; species Qipengyuania vesicularis. The sequence goes on from NZ_JAIGNJ010000001.1 coordinate 172,011, forward strand.
GTCCGCCGACCTCGACTCCAGTCACATTGGGCAGCTTGATCTTCATCGCGCGGCAGGCAGGTCGAGCACGAGGCAGGCGCCCTCGCTCCCGTCACTGCGTCCTTCGGCGTGGAGCGAGCCATCATGCGCTTCGGCGATTGTGCGGCCAATCGCGAGGCCAAGGCCCGAATGGTTGCCGAAATCCTCGCCTTCCGGCCGGTCGGAATGGAAACGGTGAAACACTTTCTCTCGCTTTTCTTCCGGAATACCCGGCCCTTCGTCGCATACCGTGAGGAGCACACGCCCTTCGCGTCGGATCAGCGTCGCGTCAATAGTTCCGTTGGGAGGCGAAAACGAGACTGCATTGTCGAGAAGGTTCTCGATCACGCGCTCGAGCCGCATCCCGACACCCGAAACCGAGTGCGCCCCGCCATCGCAGGAAATGGTCACTGCGCGGCCCTCGTTCTCCCCCCGCTCTTCGCGGCTGGAGACGATATTGCGCAGAAGCTCGGCGAGATCGACGCGTTCGAATTCGGCGCGCGAGAGTTCCGCGTCGATGCGGCTGGCATCGGAGATCTCGGTCACAAGGCGGTCGATCCGCCGCACGTCATGCGTGGCGATGTCCAGCAGCTGGGCACGCAATTCCGGATCATCGACCGTGCCGAGCGACTCGGTTGCGCTGCGGAGGCTGGCGAGTGGGTTCTTGATCTCGTGAGCGACATCGGCGGCGAAGCTTTCGACCGCGTCGATCCGGTGGCGCAGCGCCGCGGTCATGTCCGACACGGCGCGTGCCAGCATGCCGATCTCGTCACGCCGGTCGGGCAGGCGCGGAACTTCGACCTGCCGGTCACGCCCCTGCCGCACGCGGACCGCGGCCTGGACGAGTTCGCGCAAGGGGCGCACGATGGTCTGCGCGAGGAAGAAGCTGAGCAAGGTCGATACCAGCAGGAACAACAGCACGACCAGCGCCACCGTGGTGCGTGCCTCGCGCACGCTTTGCGTAATATCGGCGGGATTTCGCGTGATGAGCAGCGTGTCGCCATCGAGGCCGACCGGTGCCGCCGCGTTGATCACATGGGTGCCGTCGGGCGCGTCGCGCAATACGATCTGCGTTAGGCTTTCCTCGCGTGCGCGGACGAGTTCGGGCCAGGCGCTCGCGTCGTCTGCCTCCGGATCGACATAGTCGGGCAGGGCAGGTGCACCCACGACACGGTCGAACCAGCGATCCATCCGCAGCGCGAAATCGCTCTGGTCGACTTCGGTCGCTTCCGGCAGGTCGAAACTGGGTGCAGCGAGCTTGAAACTGTCGGATTCCAGCTTGCCGTCAGGCCCGTAGACGCGGATGCGCAGGCGCTGTTCCTTGCCGATCTGGATCAGCAGTGCTTCCTGGCGCTGCGGCGTCGCACCGGCCAGGGCCTCGGCAGTTATCTGCGCTTCGACAAGGGCGAGCTTGAAGCGCTCGTCGAGCAATTGTTTGCGATAGCTGTCGAGATACAGCACGCCGCCGCCCAGCAGCACCAGCGGCAGGACGTTGACGAACAGGATACGGCTGGTCAGCGACAGCCGCCGCGACCATCGCAGCTTGTCCAGCCGCGGATCGCCCCGAAGGACGCTGCCTTTTTCAGCCATCGCTGAAGCTGTACCCGGCGCCATAGAGCGTCTCGATAGCCGAGAATTCGCCATCTATGCTGCGGAACTTGCGGCGCATGCGCTTGATGTGGCTGTCCACGGTCCGGTCGTCGACGAAGACATCGTCGGGGTAGGCCGCGTCCATCAATTGGTTGCGGCTCTTGATAACGCCCGGATGGGTTGCGAGCGCCTCGAGCAGGAGGAATTCGGTGACGGTGAGCGAGACATGCTTGCCGTCCCACGTCACATGGTGGCGGGCCGGGTCCATGCGCAGGCGGCCGCGCTCGATAACCTCGGGAGCAAGCTCGCCAGGTTCGATCGGCATCGGGCGGCGCGCATCGCTGCGCCGCAGGATCGCGCGGATCCGGGCCAGCAACAGGCGCAGGCTAAAGGGCTTGGCGATGTAATCGTCCGCACCCATCTGGAATCCCGCTTCCTCGTCCTGCTCGTCATCCTTGCTGGTGAGGAAGATGACCGGCAGGGGCGAGTGTTCGCGCAGGCGGCGGAGCAGTTCCATCCCGTCCATTTTCGGCATCTTGATGTCGAAGATGGCAAGATCGGGCGGGTTGCCGAGTAGTGCGCTCAATGCCGCTTCGCCGTCAGAATAGACCCGCGTGGCGAAACCTTCTGCCTGCAGCGCGATCGAAACGGTCGTCAGGATGTTGCGATCGTCATCGACCAACGCGATCACGGTGCGATCGTCGCCCTGCGCCACGGCGCCCTCTCCGGCTTCTTTTTCCATCACTTGAGGCGATTAACGCCTTTATCCGCGCAAGACAACGCGCGTGCCATCCCGGCTTGGTACAATTCCGGCGAGCGGGTTTGACCTTCGGGAACACCCCGAGTAAATGCGGATCAACGGGCAGCGCATTCGTATGCGCCAGCGATTCCCGACCAGATTTGACACTAATCGCTCTGGAGATTTCAGTGACCACCGAGCTTTCCCACTCGCTTGCCGCGCAGGGCATCGAGACTGCTGCAAAGATTCACCCCAATCTGACGTCGGAGGAGTTGACCGCCGCCGCGCTCGAGCGGGGCGAAGGCCGCCGCGCCAAGCATGGTCCGCTGGTGGTCGAAACGGGCAAGCACACGGGTCGCAGCGCAAAGGACAAGTTCATCGTCCGCAACGCCGAGACCGAAGACACCGTCTGGTGGGACAACAACGCCTCAATGACGCCGGAACATTTCGCGGCTCTCAAGGAAGATTTCATGTCCGCGCTCAAGGGCAAGGAAGAGCTGTTCGTGGCCGACCTGTTCGGTGGTTCGCAGCCCGAATACCGCGTCAATGTGCGCGTCATCAACGAGCTCGCCTGGCATAACAAGTTCATCCGCACGATGCTGGTTCGCCCGACGGCGGACGAACTCGACGGTTTCGAGCCGGAATACACCATCATCGACCTGCCGACCTTCAAGGCCGATCCGGCCCGTCACGGCACGCGCAGCGAAACCGTGATCGCGGTCAATCTGGAAGAAAAGCTTATCCTCATCGGCGGCACGAAATATGCCGGCGAGATGAAGAAGAGCGTTTTCGGCATCCTCAATTACCTGCTGCCGCCCAAGGGCGTGATGCCGATGCACTGTTCGGCCAATATCGGCCCCGACGGCAAGAGCGCAGTGTTCTTTGGCCTCTCGGGCACCGGCAAGACCACGCTGTCGGCCGATGCCAGCCGCACGCTAATCGGCGATGACGAGCATGGCTGGTCGGACACGGCGGTCTTCAACTTCGAAGGCGGCTGCTATGCCAAGATGATCCGCCTCGATCCCGAGAGCGAGCCGGAAATCTATGCCACCACGCGCATGGAAGGCACTGTCCTCGAAAACGTGGTGATGGACGAGAACGGCGAGATCGATCTCGACGACAACAGCCTCGCCGAGAACACCCGCGGTGCCTATCCGCTGTCCTCGATCCCCAACACCAGCGCCGACAATCTCGGCCCGCCCCCGTCGAACGTTATCATGCTGACCGCCGATGCCTTCGGCGTGCTGCCTCCGATCGCGCGTCTCACGCCCGACCAGGCGATGTACCACTTCCTGTCGGGCTATACCGCCAAGGTTGCAGGCACGGAAATCGGCGTGACCGAGCCGACCGCCACCTTCAGCACCTGCTTCGGCGCGCCTTTCATGCCGCGCCACCCGAGCGTGTACGGCAACCTCCTGAAGAAGCGTATCGCCGAAGGCGGTGCGCAGTGCTGGCTGGTGAACACCGGCTGGACCGGCGGCAAGTATGGCACCGGCAACCGCATGCCGATCAAGGCGACCCGCGCGCTGCTCAATGCCGCGCTCGACGGCAGCCTGAACGACGCCAAGTTCCGCAAGGACCCGAACTTCGGCTTCGAGGTCCCGGTCAGCGTGCCGGGTGTCGACAGCACCATCCTCGACCCGCGTTCGACCTGGGGCGACAAGGACGACTACGACCGCACGGCGCAGAAGCTGGTGCAGCTGTTCGTCGACAATTTCGAACCCTTTGCTGCGCATGTCGACCAGGGCGTGCGCGACGCTGCACCCGAAGCAGCCTGACAAGATAGCCCGCAGCGAGCGGGCGCATAGTCGGAGAGGAGGCCCCCGGCCGCGCAAGGAGAGAGGTGCGGACCGGGGGCTTTTCCGTTTGCATGGTAGCGCAGAGGGCTTAGGCTGGTCTCAAACTAATTGAATCGAGGAGAGAACAGATGAGCCTTGCCCAGATGCTGCAGCAGAGCGGTGCGATCGAAAGCATGGCACGCGAGCTCAATATCGACGAGCAGACCGCGCGCACCGGTGCAGGTGCTCTCCTGCCCGCAATCGTTGCAGGCATGGGCCGCAGCACGGTGGGATCGAGCGGGCTTGGAGGCCTCGGCGGTCTGATCGGCGGGCTCGGCGGTGGCGGCCTGCTCGAAAGCGTGCTCGGCGGCGGACCGACCGATACGGGCAAGGGCAACGATATCCTCGGCAACATCTTCGGCGGCAAGGAAACCAGTCGCGGTGTGGCCAGCGAGGTTTCTGCCATCACCGGGATCGACGAAGGGTTGCTCAAGCAGATGCTACCTATCCTGGCGATGGCCGTGGCCGGCTACATGGCGAAACAGGCGACAGGCGGAGGGCAGTCGCAACAGGGCGGCGGTCTCGGCGGCGGCGCGCTGGGCGGGATACTCGGCTCGATCGTCGGCGGCCTGGCGCGGCGTTAGATTTCGCTCGCCGGGGCGGGCATGTTTTCGACGTAGTCCCAGATTCGGCTGATCACCACCGATCCCTCGCCCACTGCGCTTGCGACTCGCTTGACCGAACCGGCGCGGACATCGCCCACGGCGAAGATGCCGTCCGCGCTGGTTTCGAAGGGAGTCGGCCGACCGACTTCCGCGCCTGTCTTGACGAAGCCCTTGGCGTCGGTCTCGGCGAGACCCGATAGCCATGCCGTGTTCGGCGCCGCCCCGATCATGATGAAAAGCGCCCTCGTTTCGAGCAAGCTCTCGTCTTCTTGCTGGCAGAAAGTGACACCTTCTAGGTGATCGCCGCCACGCAGGTCGGACACTTCCGTATTGTAGTGGATCGTGATCGAAGAATCAGCTTCCAGCCGCTGGGTAAGATAGCTCGACATGCTGGCAGCAAGGCTATCGCCGCGCACCACGAGATGCACATGCGAAGCGCTGCGGCTGAGATACATGGCCGCCTGGCCGGCTGAATTCCCGCCGCCGATCACCACCGCTTCGGTGCCATGGCAGAAGCGCGCTTCCATATCGGTGGCCGCGTAGAAGACGCCTGCGCTCTCAAAGTCTTCCAGACGGTCGAGCGGCAGGCGGCGGTATTGAACTCCGGTCGCAACCAGAATGGATTTCGCGCAGACCTCATCGCCGTCGTCGAGCGTAACACAGAAGGTGCCGTCTTCCCGCCGCGCCAGTGCTTCGACGCTACGCGGCATGGCAAAGCGCGTGCCGAATTTCATCGCCTGGATCTGTCCGCGGTAGACGAGATCGGCCCCGCTGATCCCGGTCGGGAAACCCATATAGTTTTCGATGCGGCTACTGGTACCGGCCTGCCCGCCGATGGCCGTGTCCTCGACGGTGAGCGCGCAGAGGCCTTCACTGCCCGCATAGACCGAGGCGGCGACCCCCGCAGGACCGGCTCCCACTATCAGCAGGTCGTAAAGCGTCTCGCGGCAGACATCGAGATCCAGCCCCAGATGTTGCGCCAGTTTCCGCGGCGTCGGATCATCCAGCACCTCGTCCTGGCCAAGGATTACCGAAGGCTGGTGATCGGTCAGATTGCAAACAGCGAGTGTCTCGTCGTCGCGCCCGTCCATGTCGAGGCTCTGGAACGGGATGCGGTTCCTGCTCAAGAACTGTTCGACTTTGCGCACTGCGCCATCGCGGTCCGCGCCGATAAGCTTGATATTGCTGTTCTTGAGTTCGAACTGCCGCCGCCTGCGCGCGGAAAACACCCTGATCACATGGTCGGAAAGCTCGGGAACACGCGCCATCAGATCGAGCATATCGACGCGTGGCACCTCCAGTGTCCGCGTTCGCTTTGCGGCACGCATCGGAAGAAAATAGGTACCCGCGTTGAGGAAGGCGATCTCTCCCATGAACTGAGTCGGGCCAAGCGAGCTGTCGAGCAGGCGCGCTTCCGAATAGGGGTCTTTCACCTCGATCTCGCCTTCGAGGACATAGACGAACCGGTCCATGGTCTCACCGACCTCGGCGACCATGTCGCCGGGCTCGTAAATTCGCTCCTCGCCGATGTCGCGCAGCATAGCGACATGCGCATCGGCCAGCGGCACGCGCGGCATTGTTTCGAGGTTTTCGCCGAGCGATTCCATATCTTGTCCCTTTGATGTCGCTGCAACTTAGGGACGGTCAGCGAGGAGAAAAGGTCCTAGGTCCGTGTCAAAGTGCCCGGTCAAAGCTCGTGCGGCGGTCTCGGCGGCGGCGGGCTGGGCGAGATACCCGGCTCGACCGTTGGCGGTCTGGTGCGGCGTTAAAGTAAACGTCCGCCGGCTATTGTCGGCAACCTAATCCTCTGCCGACACGTCCTCGGCATATGTCGCGCCAATACCGGGAAACCATGGGCGACCTTCATCGGCTGTTTCCAGATCGGCAAGGAAGAGCTTGGCTTGTTCGCTCAACCCGCCTCCGTGCGGGTTCATCGCCAGAGGGTGCAGCCTGATCTTTGCGTCAGCAATTTGTCCTTGCGCGGCCTGGATAAGGGCCGCGTTCATTGCGAGCGACATGTCAAATGGCGATAGTTGGGCTGCACGTAATATGCCAGAACGTGCCAGATCGCTGGGCGCGACGCCGCGTTCGACAAAAGTCCGGTAGTAGTAGATTAGCGGTGCCGGATGGTCGGGTTCCAGCTTGTTGAGGTCGGATAATGGCTTCATTGCGGCCTGATATGCTGCATCGGCATCTTCAGCCTCGGACGCCTTGCTGAATAGGGCATAGGCCTTCTGGACGTAGGCGTTCACCCGCGATGGATCACTTGCAAGTGCGCGATCCGCGGCTGCGATCGCCGCATCATCGAAGCCAGCATCGAACTCGGCTTCGGCCAACGCCGTTTGGACGCCGGGATCATCCGGATAACGCGCCGCGATCGCCCTTGCATCCACGACCAGCTCGAGCGCCTCCTCGCGAGAAACGCCGCGCTGAGAACGTATCCGAACTTCCATCATCTCGGCTTCGCCTGCCGAGAGTTCGCGGATCGAAACTGGGCCGAAAGGAATTTTCTCAGGTGGAAGTACGAAACTCAGCATGCTCCGCTGGCGGACGTATCGCTCCAGCTCGCGCTGCAGGACGCTGAGGTCGCCAAAGGCTTCGCGCCCGGCTTCGAGCGAGGAGGAGCCCGTACTCAAAAGCATCCAGTATCTGGAAAATTGCCCGGCGCGGTTTTCGTCAAAGATCAGGAGATGATAGAGTGCCCAGCTCCAGCCATAGAAGGCATCATAACGCTTGCCGCGTCTGGCTTCGTAAAGATCCGCATCCAACAACTCCTCCACTGCGACTGGAGTTGCATAGGCAATTTCGAGCGCTCGGTGCTCGGCCGGGCGCCCGATCCGAACGGTACCATTCTTCTCGAAGCTCGCAGAGGCGTAGAATTCCGCTGCACCCTCGCTAAGCCAGCGCGGCATCCCATAGCGGGAGCTCGAGATGAGAAAGTGGTGAGCATATTCGTGTAGCAGGATGACGGTAGAGAAACTCGGGTAGCCGCGCTTAAGCCGAATGTCCTGCACAAAGGCCCGCGATGCACCCGCACGCGGAATGTAGAACCCGGCGACGTTCTTGTTCTCACCCGCGTATAAGTCACGAATGTCGTCCTGATCGCCCACCACGAAAATTGTGACCCGGTTTGATGGGCTGGGAGAAGGCAGATCGCGGCCACTGACCGATTCCATGGCCGCGTGGAACTTCTCGAGGTCCTCCGCGAACCGCCGAACGTCTTTCTCACTGTCATCGGCATAGATGACGAAGTGCTCGCTCGACGCCTCATACCAGCGTGCCTGTACGGGCTGGGCGACTACGACAACAGTAAAAAGCAGTGCGAGTATTCGAAACATCCGGCGACCCCCTCGATGAATTCGAATCATTATTAGATCAGCTATCCCTAACAAGTCCAATATACCGCGCCACATTGGCTTCCATCACGTCCATCGGCACGTTGCCGCCCAGCACCACGGCGTCGTTGAAGGCCTTGAGGTCGTAGGCAGCGCCGAGTTCGCGCTGGGCCTTCTCGCGCTGGGCGACGATGCGGCTGTGGCCGAGCTTGTAGCCGGTCGCCTGGCCCGGCCAGCTGCAATAGCGGTCGACCTCGCCGAAGACTTCGACCGGCTTCGAGCCATTGCGCTCGATGAAGAACTGGCGGCCCCGCTCGCGGCTCCAGCCCATGGCGTGGAGACCGGTGTCGACCACCATGCGGCAGGCGCGGAAGGCGAGGCTCTGGAGGTATCCGAGCTGGCCGACCTCGAAGCCGTCATAGGCGCCAAGCTCGTCGGCCAACTGCTCGCCATAAAGCGCCCAGCCTTCGCTGAACGGATTGAAGGCGAGGATCGAGCGGATGAGCGGCAGCCGGTTAGAGAATTCGCCTTCCCACACGTGGCCGGGAATGGTCTCGTGGAAGGTGAGATCTGCAAGGTCGTATTTGCGGTGCAGGTCGGTTGTCCTGAGGTTGATCCAGAACCGTCCCGGGATCGTCCCGTCCTTGCTGCCCGATCCGCCATAGGCACCCGGCGCGCCCACTTCCTCGGCCGGCGGAATGCGGACCACCTCGAGATTGGGATCGACCAGCGTGTTGAAGGCGCGCGGCATCTGCGCCCTGATCCAATCGATCCGGTCATTGATGAATGCCATGATCTCTTCACGGCCCGGATCGCCTTCGGCAAACTTGTAGCGAGGATCGTCGGCGAGCGCGGCCATGCGGGCCCCAACGGTGCCCTCGGTATAACCGATCGTGCGCAGGATCGGGTCCATGCGGGCATGGAGCGCCTCGAGCTCTTCGAGCCCCTGCTGGTGGACTTCCTGCGGCGTAAGGGTTGTCGTCGTGCTGGAGCGCAGCGCCCAGGAATAGAATTCCTCGCCCTGCGGCCGCGCATACATGCCCGGATCGCCCGCCGCGACAGCGCGCTCGGCCCGCAATTCGGCCAACTGGCGTTCGAGCGCCTCGGCGATCGGGCCGGTTTCAAGGGTCATCGCCATCCTGCCGTGGCTGTGCTGCATCCCCTTCTCGGAGAGCTTGGCCTGCAGGTCCTTGGCGAAAAGCTCGCCCTTGCCGGCGCTGGCAATGGTCTGCTCCATCTGGCCGATGGCCTTGTCGAGGAGGAAGTCGGGCGGCACCAGCCCCATCGCACGGGCCGAACGGATCCGTTCGAGCTCGCCGTCGAAGACCGCGGGCATCTGCTGCAAGCGTTCGATATAGGCATCGGCGTCGTCGCCATGCGCGATCAGATGGCTGGATTGCATGAAGCGCGGAAGGTCGAGATAGGCCCCGACGTTCTGGATCACGACATAGGGCGCGGTCCGCCAGCTGCCGACCGGCACGTCGCCATAGGGCAGCGCCAACCCGTCGAGCGCAAGCCGGTACGCGCTTTCGACCACTTCGAGATTGGTCAGGCTGGTGCTGTCCAGCCCCTGGCGGGGGAAGGCCTTTACCCGCTCGAGATCCTGCTTCAGCGTGGCGGCCTTGGCCTCCAGGCCTACGGGTGACGCGTCTTCCAGCCGGCCGCGCAGGTGTGCGTAGGGTCCGGTATCGACGCCAAGGCCGGTAGCACGCGTCGGTTCATGTTCGAGCAGCCGGTAGGCGACTTCTTCGAGCAGGCGTTCCGCTCCGGCAGCGCCGCTTGCCGGCGCGCCATCGGCGCGCGGGAGCGAGGTGCATCCTCCGAGCGTGAGAGCAGTGGTCGCGCCAAGTCCGGCAAGGACTTGGCGACGGGTCGTTTCGAAGCTGTGATTGGTCATGCGGCCGCTGTGCGCGAGCCGCAAAACCAAGTCAAATCAATCGAGGAATTCGGCGGGGACCTTGCCGCCATTGGCCGACAATTCGCGCATGGTGCGCTTGTGCAGCCAGATATTGTCCTCGGCCGTACCCGAATAATCTTCGCGGCCCAGTTCCTGTGCCAGCGCCTTGCGGTTTTCGTAGGTTGAATCGACCCCGATCAGTTTCATCAGGTCGACGATCGAGGTGCGCCAATTGAGGCGGTCCGAACCTTCCATGGCATCGAGCTGCTGCTCGACATCGACTTCGCTTACGGCGCGCGCTTGGGTGGTCGGGGCATCGGCCCATGCGTTGCCCGTCTTGGCCTCGGGCGCTTCCTGTGCCTTGGCTTCCTTGCCGAAGATCGCTTCCTTGATGCTGCTGAAGATACCCATCTTTCACCCTTCCTCTGCTTGCGCGGCGATTTTGCCGCCTGTTTGACCACTAAACGGCATTGGCAGTTCTACGTTCCACCGCTTTCCACCAAGATGCGAAAGCGCTAGCACGGCGCCATGCTCGATACCGTCCTTTCGATCGTTGTCCTCGCTGCTGTCGCGCTGTTCTTCGGGGCATTCCTGCTGTGGCGCAGGACGGGCAATTTCAAGAATGCCTTCCTGATGGTGATCCTCGCGCTGGTCGCTTTGGCCAATGTCGCGATCTGGACAATACCCGCGGCAGACGGAGAAGCCCCGCTCGACAAGGTCGAACGGGGCTCCGACTAGGCAGCGACCCGCAGGAGGCTATTCGGGCAGCTGCCAGCGCACCGAGGAGGTGTAGCTACCGGCAACCGGCTCGCCATTGCCGCCGCGCGCAGGCTGGAATTTCGCGCGTCGCTGGACGAGCTTGCAGGTCGCTTCATCGAGATCGGTGTGACCTGTCGAGCCGAGAATACGGCAGCCTGTGACCTGTCCGGTGGCGGAGATGTCGAGCCGGAAGCGCGCAACTCCTGTATATTCGCGCCGCACCCAGGTCGGGCGGTAGTCGCTGTCCCTAAGCCACGCACCCGGATCGTTTCGCGGCTTGGCCGAGACAGGATCGAAAGTGGCCACGGGAGCGGGCGGTCCGGGGTCAGCCTTGGGCCAGATGTCGGGGCTCGGCGGAGCCGGGGGAGGAAGCTCGATATCGACCTCTATCGGCGTGCGGTCGACATAGATGTCGATCGGAATGTCGGGCACGTGGACAGTCGTTTTCTCGGGTTTTGCGTCCTGCGCCTTCTCGACTGGTTCGGGGGGCTTGGGCGGTATCTCTTTCTCGAATTCGATTATCGGAGGATCGTCGGGCTTCGGCGGCGCGACGAGTTGCGTCACGCTCAGGCCTGCAATGATCGTAGCGCCAATGGCGGCCTGCACGATGATCGAGCTTGCCAGCCCGGCTGCGGATGGTCCCCTATTCTGGTCTACGTAAGACATTGTCGGTTCCTCTTCCTTGCGATTCCCATTGGTTGGCATGTTACAACATTACCTGTGGAATGCAAGATGCTTGTCCGGTGCTTGTCAGGAGTCCGTCCTGCAGCACGAAAAAGGGCCCGGAATCCGGGCCCTTGATCGATCTGCAAGCCTGAGGCCTCGCGTTCTACGTAATCGGGCAGGCCGGATCGAGGCGGAAGTCGAGATAGTTGTCGACCGACTTCATCAACTCTTCCTGCTCGTTCTCGAAGAAGTGGTTCGCGCGCGGGATCTCTTCGTGATGCACGGTGATGTGCTTCTGCGTGCGCAGCTTCTCGACCAGCTTGGTGACCGCGTTGGGCTGGACCACCGTGTCCTGCGCGCCGTGGATGAAGATGCCGGAGGCCGGGCAGGGCGCGAGGAAGGAGAAGTCGTACATGCTCGCCGGTGCGCCGATGCTGATCCAGCCGCGGATCTCAGGGCGACGCATGAGAAGCTGCATGCCGATCAGTGCGCCGAAGCTTACGCCGGCAATCCAGGTCACCTGCGCTTCGGGATGGACCTGCTGCACCCAGTCGAGCGCGCTTGCAGCATCGGAAAGCTCGCCGATGCCATTGTCGAAACTGCCCTGGCTGCGGCCGACGCCGCGGAAGTTGAAGCGCAGCGTTGCAAAACCGCGATTGACGAAGGTCTTGTAGAGCCGCTGCGTGATCTGCTCGTTCATCGTGCCGCCGCCCTGCGGGTGCGGGTGGAGGATCATCGCCACGGGTGCGCGCGGGCGGGGTCCGGGAGAGAAACGGCCTTCGAGGCGGCCTTCGGGGCCGGGAAAGATCACGGTGGGCATGTAGGAGGTGTACCCCAGTAGAATTTGTCGAGGCGCTTGCACCCGAAAGGGCTTTGCGCGAAGTGGCGCGCTATATAGGGTTTCGCTGCAAAATCGCAATAAATTAAGGCCCCGTCCCGTCACGAACCGCATCTATCTCGACCATGCCGCCACCACGCCGCTGCGACCCGAAGCGCGCGCGGGGATGGAGGAAGGCTTTGCGCTCTGGGCCAATCCCAGCAGCCCGCACGCCGAAGGCCGCCGGGCAAGGGCCGCGCTGGAGGACGCACGCGAGCGGGTCAAGGAAACGCTCGGCTGGGAAGGCGAGGTGATCTTCACTTCCGGTGCGAGCGAGGCGGCGGCTTTGGCCATCGACAGCGCTGACGTGCTCGACGAAGTCGTCAGTTCGGTCGAACACGACTGCATCTACGGCTTCGTTCGAGAAAGAGGCTTGGATGTTGTGGGCGCGTTTGCCGATGGTTCGGTCGACTTCGGCAGCCTCGACGAACACTCGGCAGAACCATCTCACTATGCGCGGGACCACATCGAAAATCGACGACTTGTCGCAATCCAGCATCTCAATTCCGAGACCGGAAATCGTCAGGATAGTGGAATGGTGGCCGAGGTCGTCCACGGGCACGATGGTCTGCTGCTGGTCGATTGCGCGCAATCTGCCGGCAAGTTTGCCCTGCCTCAACTCGCGGACATGGCGATTATCTCAGCGCACAAGTTCGGCGGACCTATCGGTGTCGGCGCCTTGCTGGTGAAGGATTTTGCCTTGCTCAAGCCATCAGGCGGACAGGAGCGCGGCTATCGGCGAGGAACTGAAAACCTGCCCGGAGTGCTTGGCATGGCGGCGGCGCTGGAGGCTTGCGGCGATCCCTATCTCGACCCGACGATCCTCGAACCGCTCGACCAGCTTGCGCAGGAATGTCGTGACCTAGGCGGCACGTGGCTGTCCGACCGCCTTTCGGACCCCACGCCCTATATCCGCGCCATCGCCATGCCGAAGATGAGCGGCAGCGCTCAGGTCATGCGTTTCGACATGGCGGGGATATCGGTTTCGCAGGGCAGCGCCTGTTCGAGCGGGACGATGAAGACCAGCCACGTCCTCCAGGCCATGCAGGTCGAACCCGACGTCGCCGACCGCACCATCCGCGCCAGCTTCGGCTGGAACACCAGGCGCGATGAGGTGGAACGCTTCTGCGAGATATGGCTTGAGTTGGCGAAAGCATGATCTACCTCGACTACCAGGCCACCACCCCGCTTGCCCCTGAGGCGCGCGATGCGATGATGCGCTGGCTCGACGGCCCGGGCGGCACCGGTTTCGGCAATCCGCATAGCCCGCACAAGATGGGTCGCGAGGCGAAAGCCGCCATCGAATTCGCGCGCGATCAGGTCGCCGCGCTGTTTCCGCCGGGCGGCAAGGTTATCTTCACCTCTGGCGCGACCGAGGCGATCAATCTGGCCATTCGCGGATCAGGGAATGGTGGCTCCATTTCCGTCTCTGCGATCGAACATGCCGCCGTGCTCGATACGGCGCGCGATCTGGCCAATTGCCACGTGCTCAACGTCGCCAAGGACGGGCAGTGCAATACCAAGCAGGACCTGCCGCAGGACACGCGGCTGGTCTGCCTGATGCAGGTCAATAACGAGATCGGCGTGATCCAGCCCACGGTCGAGTGGCATCGCAAGGCCAAGGAGAACAACGCGCTCTACCTGTGCGATGCGGTGCAGGCCTATGGCAAGATCGAGGTCACCGGCGCCGACATGATCGCGGTGAGCGCGCACAAGTTTCACGGGCCAAAAGGCGTGGGCGCGCTGTGGGTGCGCGACGGGCTCGACCTGCACGAGGTCCAGACAGGTGGCGGCCAGGAGTTCGGCCTGCGCTCGGGCACGCTCTCGCCTGCCCTGATCGCCGGCATGGGCGCGGCCGCCGCCGAGGCAAAGGACCGGATGGAGCAGGATGCCGAACACGTCCAGAAGCTCTGGAAACGCGCCACCGAGATCTTCGAGAACTGGGAGATCAACGGCAGTTCGGAAGCGCGCTATCATGGCAATCTCAACATCCGCCCGCGCGGCCCCAACGGCGGCGGGCTCGATGTGGGTCGATTGATGAGCGAATGCCGCAATGTGATGTTCTCCGCCGGATCGGCCTGTGCCAGCGGATCGGGCCGCACGAGCCATGTGCTCGAGGCGATCGGACTGCCCAAGAAACTCGCCAAATGCTCGATCCGCCTCGGCTTCGGGCGCTACACGACGATGGAAGAAATCGAGGAAGCGGGCCGGATCATCAACGAGGCGGCGAAGGCGCAGGGATCGCTGTGAAGGTCCATTTCATCACTTCCGCAGGCGACCAGGTCGATGCGACTGGCGAGGCAGGGGAAAGCCTCCTTCGCGTCGCCCAGGCCGCCGGTATGCCGCTGGAGGGGACCTGCGAAGGCCAGATGGCCTGTTCGACCTGTCACGTGGTGGTCGAGAAAGAATGGTTCGACCGCCTGCCTGAAGCCAGCGAAGAAGAGGAAGACATGCTCGACCTCGCCGCAGGCGTGCGCCGCACCAGCCGCCTATCTTGCCAGATCGTGCTCGACGAGGAACTGGACGGGCTCACCATCACCATCCCCGCTGAGAGCCACGACATGAGCCGCTAGGGAGTTTTCCACCGCCTCAGGGCCGTGACTTTGCCTTTTGGAAGTTTCGGTAGCAATTTACCTCCCAGTCTCATGGGATGGAGGACTGCTATGATACGCAAACTTGCAGCGGAGCTTTTCGGGACGTTCTGGCTGGTATTCGGTGGCTGTGGTGCCGCAGTACTGGCGGCGGGATACCCTGAACTTGGAATTGGGTTCGTCGGGGTTTCCTTCGCTTTCGGCCTTACGGTGCTGACCATGGCCTATGCCGTCGGCGGGATTTCAGGCGGGCATTTCAACCCTGCGGTTTCGCTGGGCCTTGCCGTGGCGAAGCGCTGCTCATGGGGCGAGCTGGTGCCATACTGGATTGCCCAGCTCCTCGGTGCTTTTGCCGCAGCAGGGACGCTGTTCGTCATCGCGTCGGGGCAGGCCGGATGGTCACCCGGCGGCTTTGCATCGAATGGCTTCGGCGATCTGTCACCCGGCGGTTTCTCGATGCAGGCGGCACTGCTCGCCGAAGTCGTCCTCACCGCCTTCTTCCTGATCGTGATCCTGGGATCGACATCGTCGAAGGTACCGGGCGGCTTCGCGCCGATTTCGATCGGCCTCTGCCTCACCCTGATCCACCTGATTTCGATCCCGGTGACGAACACTTCGGTCAATCCGGCACGCTCGACCGGGGTGGCCTTCTACGCCGAGACGGCGGCCGTGGGGCAGCTGTGGCTGTTCTGGCTGGCCCCGCTGGTCGGTGCTGCCATAGGTGCGGCCCTCTGGCGGTATCTCATCGCACCCGATGAATCGCTCGAAGGTATCGGTGGCGACGGCGACGCAGCCTGAATGCGAATGCGGGCATTGGCTTGATATGCCACTGCCCGCACATCGATCAGCCCTGGTCCTGCTCGGGTTCCTTGGCGCTGGGCGGTAGCCACCCGTCATTGCCGATCCCGCTCGACAGGCCGATCCGCTTGGACAGGTCCTCGCCCTCGGTCGAGGAGGAGACCAGTTCACCCTTCATGCCTTCCGACCTCGCGGCGAGCGCCTTGCCGAGGGTACGCGCCTGCCTGAAGCCAGCGAAGAAGAGGAAGACATGCTCGACCTCGCAGCAGGCGTGCGACGCAACAGCCGCCTGTCATGCCAGATCGTGCTCGACGAGGAACTGGACGGGCTCGCCGTCACCATCCCCGCCGAGAGCCACGACATGAGCCGCTAGCTGGCTTGCGCCTTGGGATTGCGCCACCAACGGATGCGTAAACCGAAGCGGTGAAGTATCCACCTTAGAGCCAGCAGTAATAGGATGATCGGGGTCAGGAAAGTAATCGCGTAGATCAGGAATCCGATCGAGGTTCCAAGCGTGGTGCCGATAGAACGGGCAGCGGTCATCACCGGTCGGCTGAAGCCAAGTTGTGTCTCGCCAAAGAAAGGCTCGTATTCGATCCTAACCGCGCTGTATCGAATGCGGTTGCGCAACTTCTCAAGCTTTGAGCGCGTGGCGTCGATTTCTTCGTTGACGTCGGCCACGGCCTTCTCGGCTTTCAGGAGCTCATCGACCGAGCCGCGATTGTTGCGAAGGATGGCGGTGAGCTTCTCGCGCAATAGTAAGCGTGATTCCAGACGAGCCTCGCTGTCGATGATCTGTTCGCTCAAATCCTCACCGTCACGGACCGACGAGACCAATTCGCCCCCTAGCCTTTCCGCCGGACCGGAGATGTTTCCACCGAAAGTATTCGCGTCATCGGCGGCAATCTGGAGTTCGAGTTCCCCGAACCCGTCCCAGCTATCCGCGGTCGCTCGCGATATGCGCATTACCCGGCAGCGAGTGCCAAGCGACTGGCACATGGCAACGTGTGCCTGCTGGAGCTCGTCGATTTTGTTCTCACCGATCCTGAAGCCGTAGCCGTAGGTATAGGCGATCTGCGCATTCAAGGTGGCGGCATCGGCGGGCTTTGCATCGGCTGCTTCTGCTTCGGATTTGCGCGTAACCCTAGCCACGCTGTCGCGGGCGGTGGGAGCATCCTCTCCGAACAAGTCGGGCCCCGTCTCCATTGCTTCCATGAAGCCGAAAGATGTCTGAGGTGCTGAGTCGTCGGACCTCGGCTCGACCTGCGTAATCAGATCGCGCGGACTGGTTTCCGGTTCTGCTTCACTGCAACCCGCAGCAAGAAGACCAGAGAAGCCTACAAAAATGAGCGTGCGAATGTTCATTCAACCTCCTTCTCTGCCGTTGTCTCAGTCGGCCGCTCTTCAGGCCGCGTCCACCCCTCGTTGCCGATACCTGTCGATAAGCCGATCCGCTTGAAGAGCCGGATCGCGCCCCAGATCAGCAGGCCGATCGGCAGGATCACGAAGCCGAGGATCATCAGTACGGCGATGAGATTGCCGAAGATCGTCGCAAGCGAGCCCCAGGCACTCCGGATCGGGTCGAGGAAACCGCCTTCGCTGGGTGTGCCTGCCTGGTATTCGAGCGTCATGGTCGAATAGGCAACGCGGCCGCGCATCTCGTTCAGCCAGCTGCGCGCCTGGTCGATCTCTTCGTTGACCTGCGCAACGCCGCGTTCTGCCGCCACGAGTTCCGCGACCGTGCCCTTGCGGTTGCGCAGCACATCCATCAGCCGGTCGCGTAGCACGGTGCGGGCGCGCAAACGTGCCTCGGTGTCGACGATGCGCTTGGACAGGTCCTCGCCCTCGATCGATGAGGAGACAAGTTCGCCTTTCATGCCTTCGGAGGTCGCGGTCAGCGCCTTGCCGAAGGTCCGCGCCTGGCCACTGGCGATGGCGATCTGCAGGCTCCCATATGCATAGTCTCCCTCGCTCTCGCCCGAATTCATCGAGACGATCCGGCACACGCTCGGCCCTTTGGCCTCGCACATGTCGGCGTGCTTTTCCTGCATGGGGCGGATGAGGTTCGGCGCCACCCGGAAGCCGTAGGCATAGGTGTAGGCCACCTGCGGCATGCCCACGGGGACCGGCGTGGTCGCCGAGGGCGGGATTGTGTCGACCGTCTCCCGTACGGAGTTGGTTCGCGGCGGTGCAGGCGGAGGAGGTGGGGGTGACGCGATGCTGGGCAGGGATGGGCCGGACTCCATGGCCTCCATGAAGCCAAATTCGCTCTCCGGGGCCTCTGCCGCCGCTTCGATATCCATGGTGGTCGCATATTCGACCGTCTCCTTACGATCCGGCTCTCCGCACGATGCGAGAGCTAGGGCAGACAGGCCGGCCATCAAGACAGAACGTTGCATCATCGATTCTCTCCTCACCACAATTTCGCCCTATTGTGGCCACAATTCAGCCACATTTGCAAGTTGCAATGAATGATACAACGTATCCTTTAGCGAAGATGTGTCAAGTTCGGGCAAAGAGAAGGCCCCGCCGCGTGATGCGGCGAGGCCTCTGCAAAGATCAATATTTCAGTCGGTTATGCGGCTTCAAGCTCACGCTTGTCCACGCTCTCGCCGAGCATCTCGATCAGGGCCTTGCTGAATGCCGGAATGTCGTCCGGATTGCGGCTCGTGATGAGATTGCCGTCCACTGCGGCTTCGTGGTCGACCACATTTGCGCCTGCATTCTTCAGGTCGGTGCGGATCGAGGGCCAAGCGGTGACGGTCTTGCCCTTCACGATATCGGCCTCTGCCAGCAACCACGGCGCGTGGCAGATCGCTGCAATCGGCTTGCCGGCCATGTCGAATTCACGGACGATGGCGATGGCGCGCTCGTTCATTCGCAGGATATCGGGGTTCATCTGGCCGCCCGGCAGCAGCAGCGCGTCATAATCCGAGCAATCGCTCACTTCGTTGACCGTCTTGTCGACCGTGACGCTGTCACCCCAGTCCTTGTCCTTCCATCCCTTGATTTCGCCCTTTTCGAGACTCACGACGGTGGTCTCGAAACCGGCGTCTTCGAGATTGGCCTTGGGCTTCATCAGTTCCGACTGTTCAAAGCCATTGGTGGCGAGGATCATGATGCGTTTCGTCATAGGGTAACTCCTTGATTTCGTGTTACCCATGCAACGTGTGGAGACCGGCCGACGTTCCGTCGTGACAGGTGAGCCGTGGCAGTGCTAGGGCAGGCCGTGCGTGGCCCGTGTCAGGGCAGATTTCCCGGTTTGGAGTTGCTAGACATGAGCCTGCGCGAACGCGTTCGCCGACTGGTCGAGACGCGCGCTTTCGAGCGCTTCATCATCACCGTCATCGTCATCAATGCCCTTGGTCTGGGCCTCGAGACTTCTCCAGGCGTGATTGCAGGATTCGGCGAAACCATCCGTCTGCTGGACCGGATTGCGCTCGGCATATTCGTCGTCGAACTGGCGTTGAAGCTGTTTGCCTATGGCTGGCGCTTCTTCCGCAATGGCTGGAACGTCTTCGACCTTGCCATCGTCAGCGTCGCGCTGATGCCTGCATCGGGTGCATTCAGTGTCCTGCGCGCGCTGCGCATCCTTCGTGCCTTGCGCCTGATCTCGGTCGTGCCGAGCATGCGCAAGGTTATCGTCGGTCTGTTCAGCGCGATCCCCAGCATCGGCACCGTGATCGTCATGCTGCTGCTGCTGTTTTACATCAGCGCGGTCATGGCCACGA
The DNA here is from genome assembly GCF_019711415.1 of Qipengyuania vesicularis. Taxonomy (GTDB): domain Bacteria; phylum Pseudomonadota; class Alphaproteobacteria; order Sphingomonadales; family Sphingomonadaceae; genus Qipengyuania; species Qipengyuania vesicularis. The sequence goes on from NZ_JAIGNJ010000001.1 coordinate 191,455, forward strand.
AGCTGTTCGGCGAGGCATTCCCCGAATGGTTCGGCAATCTCGGCGCGTCGCTCTATTCGCTGTTCCAGATCATGACGCTGGAGAGCTGGTCGATGGGGATCGTACGGCCGGTAATGGAGGTCTACCCTTATGCCTGGGCGTTCTTCGTGCCTTTCATCCTGCTCACCAGCTTCATCGTGCTCAACCTCTTCATCGGTGTCATCGTCAACGCCATGGCTGAGGCTACGGAAGACGAGGCGCATGACGAGCGCGAGGAAATCATCCATCAATTGAAGCTGTTGCGAGAAGAGGTTGCGCAGCTGCGCCGAGACGGCGATCATTGACCGGCTTTCACTGCTTGGAGGATCGACGATGAAACGGTTTGTACTCGGACTTCTTGCGGTCATCGCCATAATTGCCATCGGGCTGGCGGGCTACGGCTTGTGGCTCGGCCGCGATGGCGATCTCGTTACCCCGCAAGGCGAAGGGACGGTAGCGATTGCCAGCGGCGAATACGAAGCTTTCCCGCTTCCGGCCTATGCCTCCGAAGTCTTGCCCGAGGGTACCAAGAGCTACTTCGTCGAGCCCGAACCCGGCATCAAGATCCACGTGCTCGAAGTCGGAACGGGCTATCCGGTCTATCTCCAGCACGGCAACCCGACCAATGCGCTTCTCTACCGCAAGGTTGCCGGCCAGCTGCCGCTCGACACTTACCGCCTGATCATGCCGACGATGCCCGGCCTGGGATTCTCGTCGAAGATCCCGGCAAGCGAGCACACTCTCGATAATCACATGCGCTGGATGGCGGGGGTCCTTCAGGAGCTCGCGATCGAAGAGGTCATCTATGTCGGCCAGGACTGGGGTGGTCCCGTGGGAATGGGCGCACTGGCCCGCACTCCGGGTATCCTCAAGGGCGCGGTCGTGATGAACACCGGCTTCGCAGCGCCGACCGAAGAGAGAAGCCTGTCCGACGCGCATGCCATGGCAAACCGCCCGATCATCGGCGAGCTGGCGATCGGGGGGCTTTCACCGCTTTGGCCGCGATTGTCCGCGATCCAGGGCGACCCCGATTCCATGCCGGAGGATGTGATCGCGCTCTACAGCCAGCCGGTAGTCCAATCAGGAAACGAAAAAGCCCCGCTTGCGCTCATGCGGATGGTCCCGACCGGGCCGGACCATCCAAGTGCCGAGCAGATGCGCGAAATCGAGGCCTATGTCGAAACGCTGGATATTCCCGCCGCACTGGTCTGGGGAATGCGCGATCCCATCCTGGCCTCGGGGCTGGAGCGCATGAAGGCATTCTTCCCCAACGCCCCCGTGACCGAGACCGAGGCCGGTCACTTCCTGCAGGAAGAAGTGCCCGAGGAAATTGCCGCTGCGATCGTCGGCGTGCATGGCGAGCTGACCGCCGACAGTACGGACGATGAATAGCGCAGATTCCCTGTGGAAACGCCCCTCCCTATGGGCCGCGCGCATTGCTAAGCCGGTGGGATGTCCGACGCCAAGACTTTAGATGATTCTGATCCTTTCGACGCGATCGTCGATGCACCTTTCGATAGCGCCCTTTCCGAGCGGTATCTTGTTTACGCGCTGAGCACGATCACCGCGCGTTCGCTGCCCGACCTGCGCGACGGGTTGAAGCCGGTTCACCGGCGCCTGCTGTGGACCATGCGCCAGTTGAAGCTCGATCCCGCAAGTGGGTTCAAGAAGTCGGCGCGCGTAGTGGGCGAGGTCATCGGTAAATACCACCCGCATGGCGATACCGCAGCCTATGATGCCATGGTCCGCCTCGCGCAGGATTTCGCGCTGCGCTATCCGCTGGTGGAAGGGCAGGGGAACTTCGGCAATATCGATGGCGATAACGCTGCGGCCTATCGCTACACCGAGGCGCGGCTGACCAAGACGGCGATGCGCCTGATGGAAGGCCTCGACGCGGGCACGGTCGACTTCATTCCGACTTATAATAACGAGGAAGAAGAGCCGGAAATCATGCCGGGCCTCTTCCCCAACCTGTTAGCCAATGGGGCAAGCGGGATTGCGGTGGGCATGGCGACCAATATCCCGAGCCATAACGTCGCCGAGATCGTCGATGCGACGCTGGAAGTGATCGACAACCCGCATGTCGAACACGCGCGGCTGATGGAAATCTTCAAGGGGCCGGACTTCGCCACCGGCGGGGTCGTGCCCGAAAGCGCCGAGGTGATCAGCCACGCCTATGAAACGGGTCGCGGGTCCTTCCGAGTGCGCGGCCGCTTCCATGCAGCCGAAGCGGAAAAGGACGAGGACAAGGCTGCCGGCATCGAGCGGCTGGGCGGTGGCCAATGGCAGCTGGTCATTTCCGAGATTCCCTACCAGGTCGCCAAGGGCAAGCTGATCGAGCAGATCGCGCAGGCGATTGCCGACAAGAAACTCCCGATCCTCGAAGATGTGCGAGACGAAAGCGACGAGCAGATCCGCATCGTGCTCGTCCCGCGCAGCCGCAATGTGGACCCGGAGCTGCTGAAGGAGAGCATCTACAAGCTCACCGACATGGAAACGCGCTTTGGCCTCAACCTCAACGTGCTCGACCATACGCGCACGCCGATGGTGATGGGGCTGAAGGAACTGCTCGACAACTGGATCGCCAGCCAGATCGACATCCTTCAGCGCCGCAGCCAGCACCGGCTCGACCAGATCGCGCGGCGGCTGGAGCTGGTCGAAGGCTATATCATCGCCTTCCTCAACCTCGACCGCGTGATCGAAATCATCCGCACGGAGGACGAGCCCAAGCCGGTGATGATGGAGGAGTTCAAGCTCACCGACAGGCAGGCCGAGGCGATCCTCAACATGCGCCTTCGCAGCTTGCGCAAGCTGGAAGAAATGCAGCTCCGCAATGAGAAGGATGAGCTGCTCAAAGAACAGGATGAGCTGGAAAAGCTGCTCGGCAGCCCGGCCCGACAGCGCACCCGCCTGAAGCGCGACCTCAATGCGCTGCGTAAGGAATATTCGGAAGACACCGACCTCGGCCGCCGCCGCACCACCATCGAAGAGGCTGCGCCGGCGGTCGAATTCAGCATGGATGCGATGATCGAGAAGGAGCCGGTGACGGTGATCCTCTCGCAGAAGGGCTGGGTGCGCGGAGCCAAGGGCCACCTGCCGCTCGACCAAGATTTCAAATACAAGGAAGGCGATGGGCACGCTTTCGTCCTCCACGCCCAGACGACCGACAAGCTGTTGCTGATTGGTGATGACGGGCGGGTCTTCACGCTGGGGGCCGACAAGCTGCCCGGCGCACGCGGTTTCGGCGAGCCGGTTCGAAACACGCTCGACATCGATGGGCAGGCGCAGATCGTCGCGGTGATCGTGCATGCAGAGGGGCAGGAAGTCCTGCTTGCCGCCAGCACCGGCAAGGGTTTTGCCGTGACCACCGACCAGATGCTCGCCGAAACGCGCAAGGGTCGTCAGGTGATGAATGTGAAGGACAAGGTAAAGCTTGTCGTCGCGCGTCCGATCAGCAAGGCGCACGACCACGTCGCTGTGGTGGGCGAGAACCGCAAGCTGGTTGTCTTCAACCTCGAAGAGTTGCCGCGCCTCGCCAAGGGGCAGGGCAACAAACTCCAGAACTACCGCGACGGCGGCTTGTCCGACGCCACGACCTTCACGATGGAGGAAGGCCTCAGCTGGGCGATGGGCGGCAAGGGAGATCGCACTCGTACCGAGACCGAGATGTGGCAGTGGAAGGTCGCTCGCGGCGGGGCGGGGCGTCTGCCGCCACAAGGCTTCCCGCGCGACAACAAGTTCGGGTGATACAAAAAGACCGGAGGCGCTTGCGCACCCCCGGTCCCTTGCGACCCTGGTTTCCCAGGGAACTGCTTGATCTGGATTATTCGCCTGCTTCGTCGGCAGCAGCTTCAGCCTGCTTCGCGCGGGCCTGCGCCGGGGTGAGGATTTCCGCACCTTCGGCAACCGGCGTCATGTTGGCAGTCAGGTCGGCTGCGGCGTAGAGCACCATCAGCGCGCCTTCACCGTTCAGGGCGAAGCTGTCGCGGTTGAGGGTGACGATGCCGGCATCGCCCTTGAGGATGACCATGTCTTCACTGTCGACAGTGTAGACGGTGCCGACCGGCTGGCCGTCGGCGCTGAGCACGGCTGCATCGACGACGAGTACGGCGTCACGCTTTGCATTTGCTTCGGCGATCTGCGCATCCATCATGCCATCGAGCTGTTCCTTGGTCACGGTGATGGTCGGACCGGCTTCGCTCTGGCCATACATGTCGACGCCCAGCGGCACCTGATGCTTGCCGGTGTCGAGCACGGCCTGACCGTTGTCGACCGAGACGATGGTGCCGACTTCATTGCCTTCCGGACCGGTGACGGTGGCGCCTGCCACGACCTGCTCGTTGGCGAGCGCGGGGGTGGCGGCGAGTGCGACGGCTGCGAGGGCCAGCTTTGCGAGTTTCATGTGTTTCTCCAAGACGTAGTAAACTTATGCGCCCACAGCACGCGAAACGCGCTGCAAACGGGTCTGAACGGTAAGAGCGGCAACGAGAGTGGAAGCCCCGATGATGGCCGCATGCCCCCCTTCCCGAGGAAGCGGCCTGCTCTATGGCAAACCGGTTGGTCATACGCAACCGGCCTCGAGAAACCTTATGCTGCACTGCAGCTTAAGCGAATATGAAGATGGCTGAAGCTGCGGTTCAGGAAGGCGAAACCGCCCAATTCCTTCACTTCTTCAACGAATCGCTATGCCGAGAGTTCCGCATCGAGGATGGCATCGACGCGTTCGCGGGCGGGGAATCCTTCCTCAACCCAGCGTGCTTCGACCCGGCGCAATATCCGTGCGACATCGGGACCCGCACTCACGCCGCGCTGCACTATCTCGCCGCCCTTGAGCGGCAGTTGCGGGACGGTCCATTTCGCGAGCTCTTCGGTGTCTGCCCCTTGCAACAGCAAGCGGTCGAATGCCGCCTCGCTGCCCTCGTAGTAGGCCAGCGCGCGAGGATTGGCTGTGTCCTCCTCGCGCCGCGCCGCGGCGGTGACGAGGCGCGTCCGCTGCTGGCGCGACAGGCGCAGGCGGGCCGCGACGCCTTCGGCAACCCGCTCGATCGGCGGCAGAAGCGCGGCAAGACGGCGTACCGGATCGCCCGGGACGCCTTCGCGGTCTTCGGTCGCGACCAACTGGCCCAGGCATTCGATCTCGCGCGCCCGCGCTTCGGGCAGGATTACCTCGAGGACGCCGAGTTCCTGCATCAACCCGATCGTCGGTGAAGGCGCGGGAAGGGCAAGGATCGCGAGCAGTTCCATGGCCACGCGCTCCCGGCTGAGGCCCTTGAGCGTGTGGGCAAGTTCCCGGCAGGCGGTCACCGCCTCTTCATCGAGTGCATCGCCGAAACGCGCCTGGAAGCGAAAATAGCGCAGGATGCGAAGGTGATCTTCGCGAATGCGCTCGGCGGCCTCGCCGATGAAGCGCACGTGGCCGCGTTCCAGATCCTCTACCCCACCGAAGTAATCGCTGATCTCGAGGCTCTCGGGATGGGCATAGAGCGCGTTGATCGTGAAATCGCGGCGCGATGCATCTTCCTTCCACTCGGTGGCGAAGGCGACGGTCGCGCGGCGGCCATCGGTCGAGACGTCGCGGCGCAGAGTGGTGATCTCAACCGGGCCATCGGGCAGGATTGCGGTCACTGTGCCGTGGTCGATACCGGTCGGAACTGTCCTGATCCCGGCTTCCTTGCAGCGGTCGATCACCTCGGCCGGAAGCAGCGGAGTGGCGAGATCCACATCGTGGATATCCTTGCCCAGCAAGGTATCGCGCACCGCCCCGCCGACATAGCGCGCATCATCGGCACCCAGCGCTGCAATCAGCTGCGCCAGGTCTTCGCGCTTGGTCCATTCTGCTTGGGGTAGAATTGCCACCAGAACTCCGTTCGCCCTGAGCTTGTCGAAGGGCCGTACTTACTTCCAGGAGCAGCGCTAGAAGAAAAAGCGGCACTTCGACAAGCTCAGTGCGAACGGGGACGGGAGGTTGCTCTCAGTCGAACCACGCCAGACGGCGCGACAGATTGATGCAGATCGCCGCGGTCACGCCCCAGATGCGATAGCCCTCGTGGTCCATCTCGTAATAACGCCGCATGGCACCTTTCCAGAACACCTCGTTCTCGTTCCAGCGACCGGAGTCCATCAGGAGGTCGAGCGGGGCTTCGAACCAGCTTTCCACTTCGCGAGCGTTCGGGCGGATGGGAAGATCGGGCGGAACCGTGGCGAGCACCGGGGTAATGTCGAAGCCGGTCCCGGTCTGGTAGCGATCGGTTGTGCCGATTACCCGGACATGGCGTTCTTCGATGCCCAATTCCTCCCAAGCTTCGCGCAACGCTGCCTCGACCGGGTCCTCGCCGTGATCGATCTTGCCTCCGGGAAAGGCGACCTGGCCCGGATGGTCGCGCATGGTGCGCGGGCGCTGGGTCAACAATACGGTCGGGGTCTCACGCTCGGTGACTGCTATCAGCACGGCAGCATCGGCCGTCCGGTCGAGATCGGCAAATCTTGCATCCGACAGCAGGCCATCGACATCGCGCGAATGGCCCTGTTCGAACAGGTGCGCCAGGCGATCGAAGAGCGCGCTCATGCGGGCAGGAGCGAGAAGGTTTCCCCGCCACTCTCGACCGTCCAATCCTCGCCATGCGCCAGCGCGATCTGCGCAAGCTGTTCATAGGTCGAGCGATTGAGCCGCGCTTCGCAGCCGCGGCGCACGTGGAGATAGAGGGCAGGGTGGTCGGGATCGCCCGCGGCGCGGATCGGATTGTCCGGCCCGGCCACGACCAGCTCGTCGGTGTTGAGGCGGAAGGCGAGGTCGCCGTCCTTCTTGCTCACATCGGTGGCGATGAAGCAGGCATCCTCCACCTCGATGGAAAGCTTCTGGTAGGGGACGACGAGCCAGTAGCTCCCGTCGTCCTCGCGGTTCAACAGGCCTGAAAAGGCGCGGACCATCGCCGGACGGGTGATCGGGCTTTCCTCGTGCAACCAGGTGCCGTCAGCCTTTATGACCATGTGGCTGTCGTCGATATTGTCCGGCGACCATTGCTCGACCGGCGGCAGGCGGCGTTCGGCCACCGCCTCCGCAATTTCAGCAAGCGACATTCCGGCAAGTTCGGGGGGCGGGGTATAGACCATCGATGGGTGAACCGATGGCAGAGGCGAAGGTTCTCTTCAATCCTTCGCGGCGGCGCTCGTCTCGGCAGTCCACGGGCCAAGCATGCCCTCCGGTGGCAGGATCGCGGGATTGCCCGTGCGCAGCAGCAGGCGCTCGCGTTCGAACGGACCGGGGCAATGCCAGTCACCGGTATGCTCGGCAGTGAAGCTCCATTGCCCGTAATATTCGGGATCGCCGATCATGACCTGCGGGAAGGGCGGTGCGCCCTGGTCGAAGGCGGCATCGACCGCGCCGAGGCTGGCGGCCATCAGCGCCCTTCCAAAGCCTTCGCCCTGCCGCCCGGGGACGACTGCCACCGGCCCTACCATGATGAGCGGATGCGGGCGCCCCTTCGGATCGGTTAGCGCGACCGGCCAGAGCTGGATCGACCCGGCGAGATAGTCCTCCTCGTCGAGCACGGCAAAGCTCATGGCGGGCAGATAGTCGACGCCATCGCGAATGCGGTAAGCGGTACGCGCGTGGCGTTGCTCGCCGAAAGCGGCATCGAGCAGTTGCTCTACCAGCGCTGGATCGACCGCGGAGAGGGGAACGAGTGTCGCCATGGGCTGCGCCGATTAAGCGCGCGGTGCCGGGGTGTCGATCAAATTTCGCTTACTGCGGGCGAAGTTCGAGCAACCTGCCTCCGCTGCCATCCTCAAGCACCCACAGCGCACCGTCAGGCCCTTCGATGACCGAACGGATGCGCTTGCCCATGTCGTAGCGCGCAACCTCGATCGCGCTTTCGCCATCGATCGCCACGCGGACGATAGCGTTGGAGGAAAGCCCAGAGATCAGAGCGTCGCCTTTCATGCCGTCGAACAAGCTGCCGCGATAGAAGACCATGTTCCCCGGCGCGATTACAGGCGTCCAGCTGATCGCTGGCTTGGCAAAACCGTCATCCGCCGAGTGATCGGGGATGTTGTCGCCATTGTAGTGCACCCCGTTCGAACGCACCGGCCAGCCGTAATTCGCGCCGCGCTTGACCAGGTTGAGCTCATCGCCGCCCTTGGGGCCGTGCTCCATGTCCCAGAGCCTGCCCTGCGCATCGAAATCCATGCCGAGGATGTTGCGATGACCGTAGGACCAGATTTCGTCGCCGAACGGGTTGTCGGCAGCCGCGCTGCCATCGAGGTTCAGTCGTACGATCGAGCCGAGCGTGTTCGAGCGATCCTGTGCCGGGTCGAGCTTCTGCCGATCGCCGCTGGCCACATACATGTAGCGTTCGTCCGGGCTGAACAGGATCCGGTGCGAATAGTGCCCGCGGCCAGTGGTCTTCGGCGCCTGTCGCCAGATCACTTCCATGTTGCGGATTTCGCAGCTCTGGTGATCCTCGCACACCATCTGCCCGCGGCCGACGACTGCGCCGCGCGTGTCGCCGCTGCCGGCCTCGGCCCAGCTGAGGTAAATCGTGCGGCGATCGATGGTCGACGAGGCCTCGCTCGGCAGGAAGGCGATGTCGCCAAGCCCGCCCTGGCCGCCGTAGTCGACCTGCGGGACGCCGGTGAAGAAGATTGCGCGCTGGTTCGCCGTGTTCATGCCGCGGATCGATCCACCCTTCTCGGTGACGACGATGACGTCGGTCCCCGGCACGAAGGCCGCAGCCCATGGCTCGTCGAAACTGCCATGCTCGCTGACGGCGAAATTGCCGTCGAAGCCAGCGGTGGTCGAGGTCGGGGAAGGCGTCGAGACGGTTTCCCCGCCGCCAGTGGTGGACGAACCCGAGCCGCAGCTTGAAGCCATCAGCAGCGGCGATAGGGTGGCGAGGAGGATTGTCACGCATTTCATGTTTTCATCTGCTCCCGAACTTGATCTTGGCGATGCCCCGCTTGTCGTGGGGGTGGACGAGGCCGGACGTGGCCCCCTGGCCGGTCCCGTCGTGGCCGCTGCGGTGGTCCTGTGCAAACCATGCCCCGACGGGCTGGATGACTCCAAAAAGCTTTCCGCGCGCGCACGTTCCAGACTCGAACCGCAAATTCTGACACGTTGCGCCTGGGGGCTGGCGGTGGTCGAGCCGGAAGAGATCGACCGGCTCAACATTTTCGGCGCAACCATGCTGGCGATGACGCTGGCGACGCAGCGCTGTGTCGAGGCGCTCGGAACGCAGCCGGTGGAAGTGCTGATCGACGGCAACATGACCCCGCAAGGCCGCCGCGAGGAATGGCGCTGGCCCGCCCGCGCGATCGTGGGCGGCGACGGGCTGGAGCCATGCATTTCCGCCGCCTCGATCCTGGCCAAGGAACATCGCGACAGGATCATGATCGCGGCCGCCGAACGCCACCCCGAATATGGCTGGGTCAGCAACAAGGGCTATGGTTCGAAAGCGCATATGGAGGCGCTTCGCATCCACGGCCCGACCCCGCTCCACCGCCGCAGCTTCGCACCGGTCAGCCAGATGGAATTGCTCTAGCGGGTGACTTCGACCTCGATATCGCCGAGCCAGTTCGAGGCATAGCGCACGCTATCGCCCGGCTGGAGGTAGTGGCGGGTCTCCAGCTCGTTGGCGATGAAGGTCTCGCGGGCGCTGTCCATGAAATCGCGCCCCGATAGCGGGCCTCCCTGCAGGACATAGGCCGCGACCGCCTCGATCATGTCGCCGCGAGTGGGGCCGGTGAAGATCGTGCCTTCGGAGGTGCCCGACATCAGCGTGGTCGAGGTGTCGATGCGCTCTCCTTTGGCCAGTTTCACGAATCCGCCGTCGTAGAAGAAGCGCGCTTCGCCCATGTCGCCCAGCGCTTTCTCGGCAAGTTCCCCGAAGTCCAACGTCATCTCCCGCCCGCGCGCGTCCTGCCGGGGTTCGCCGTTGACTCTGGTGGTCATGCGCAGATCGGCCGTGAAGGCCTCCCAGTCGCGCGGGATCACGAGGAAGGGGCCAGTGGGGAAGAAATCGGGTCCGCTCTTCGCGTCGGAGAAGCCATAGCCGCTGTCGAGATTGTCCGGGTCCGCCATTTCGACCAGCGCATTGCGGTTGGTGAAGTCGGCGCAAAGGAACAGGCCCTTCACCGCGGCATCGAAATCCGCCCGGCTGGCGATGTCGCGGTCGAAGCGCATGCAGAACTCGACTTCGTAATCGAGCAGCACGCCGTCCTCTGCGCGCACCTGCGTGCGGGCAGGCGTCGCAGGGCCGAACTTGGGGAAGATGAAGACGCTGCCGCTGTTGGCTTCCTCGGCATGTTCGGGGAAGTTGGTCCCGATACCGATATGGCGCGTGCCATCGGTCCCGGTAGGCAGGAGGTCGGCGATGGAGATGGTGCGTTCGCGCCCGGGCAGGTCGCGCGGATCGAATTCGGCGGATGCCAGGGCGACGAAGGGATCGGCACTGGCCTCGGCACCCAGTTCGCGCAGGTCGATACCGCTCACACTGTCGCCGTCGAAGCCCAGCACCAGCAGCGTTGCGATCGTCTCGCCCTCCTTGAACCGGGCCAGCGTTACCGCCTCTTCCATGGGGGCGATCCGGGCCGCTAGCGGCTCATCCTCGAAACTCGCCGGATTGTAGCGCGGGTCGGGGGAAGTAGCCCACGCGATGACCACACCTGCTGCCGCGAGGCCAACCGCACCAAGCACGCCCTTGCCAAACCATCCCATACACCCCGTCTCCTGCCGCCAAGCAACCGCTCCCCGACCCTAGAGCGAAAGACGGCAGAACCCAAAATCGGCATATCGCAAGGCGATTGAGTCCTTCGCGCCACACCGCATCATCTGGAGTCCGCGCGGGCGGGGCGGACTCAACATCTAGTGGGGACTCGTTTCGTTCCGCTTATGGTTAACACCATCTTTAGGACTTGCGGCTAAACAACTGTCTTGACCCGGAATCCATTTGGACTCACCCTGTGGATAACTTTGGACAGGGGTAATGACATGGCGGTCCTGGAGACCACGAAGACGCGCGCCGCTACGGCAGCGAAGGCGAAACCGGCGCAGAAAGCCGTGGACTTGCCATTGGGGCAGATCCTCGATGGCGACTGCGTGGAAGCCATGCGCAAAATCCCCGATGCGAGCATCGATCTCGTCTTCGCGGACCCGCCCTACAACCTCCAGCTTGGCGGCGATCTCAACCGGCCCGATGGCAGCCATGTCGATGCGGTGACCGACGATTGGGACAAGTTCGACACCTTCCAGCTCTATGACGATTTCACCCGCGCCTGGCTGACCGAGGCCAAGCGCATCCTCAAGCCCGATGGCGGGCTGTGGGTGATCGGCAGCTATCACAATATCTACCGCGTCGGCGCGATCCTGCAGGACCTGGGCTTCTGGATCCTCAACGACATCGTGTGGCGCAAGTCGAACCCCATGCCCAATTTCCGCGGCACCCGCTTCACCAATGCGCATGAGACGCTGCTGTGGTGTTCGCAGGGCGAGAAGGCGAAGTACCACTTCAACTACCGCGCGATGAAGACGCTGAACGACGAGCTCCAGATGCGCAGCGATTGGGTCCTGCCGATCTGCAACGGGGCCGAGCGGCTGAAAGAGGGCGGTCACAAGGTCCACCCGACGCAAAAGCCCGAAGCGCTGCTCTACCGCGTGCTGCTCTCCACGACGGAAAAGGGCGACGTCGTGCTCGACCCCTTCTTCGGCACCGGCACCACGGGCGCTGTGGCCAAGCGTCTGGGCCGCAACTGGATAGGTTGCGAACGCGAGAATGTCTATCGCGATGCCGCGCTGAAGCGGATCGACAAGGAACTCCCGCTCGACGAAAGCGCGCTCACCACCATGCAGGCCGGCCGCAGCGCCCCCAAGGTGGCCTTCGGCGCGCTGGTCGAGAACGGCTATTTGAAGCCCGGCACCGAACTGTTCGACAAGAAACGCCGCTGGATCGCCACGGTACGCGCCGATGGCTCGCTGGCGTGCGGCAAGCAGACAGGCAGCATCCACGGTCTGGGCAAGGACCTACAAGGCGCCCCCAGCTGCAACGGCTGGACCTTCTGGCACTACGAGGTGGATGGCGACGTAAAGCCCATCGACGCCGCGCGGCAGTTGTACCTGCTGGCGGTGGAGGATTGAGCAACGTCTAGTTCGGAGAGAAAGCAATAAAGAGTTGGCGCATTCTTTCCATAACCGAGCTAGTCCCTATAGCTATCTGTCACGATGCCATTGCAAACAATGCAGGCAGCCTCGCCCTCTTGAGTTCGCCAACGGCAGAACTCCGTGATCGGGCAGTCTGGGGAAAAACCGAGAGATGCTGACCCTTCTGCGACAAGTGCGGTTGCGAGAGTGCATTTGTTATCGCAAAAATGACTGCATGCTCCTTGCGCACAAGGCGATGTGAATCGCAGGAATTCCGTCAACGCGACTTGCGCGCTGTTCTCTTCAAGATTCCTGATCTCTCTCGTCACAGGGATGGTTTGATCGAAAAGCTTCACCCGTGGACTATCGTCTTCTTCGATGACAATTCCTAGGATTTCGCTTCTTGGTCGATCGGAGCGAGAACTGGGGCACAAGATCTTGTTGTTGATCATTGCCCTAGAATTCCCATACGATTTTTATTCCGACCGACGTCTTCCCATCAGTATCTGTCTTACCCTCGATCTCAATTTTGTCTGGCATCCAAGCTGGTCGATCCTTCTTGGCAGTCTTTCCCTTCTTCGTTCTTGCGCTCTGCGGTGTGACTACATCAAAGGTTACTGAGCTTGCCTGGTGCTCGAAAAATGCTAATCCTTTCCAAAGCTCTTGTTCATCGCTGCTGGGGGAGCCGCCTTCCCGAATTCGATCAAGAGTTGTTTCGTCAAGATCAAATAGCTGACCCCAAGTCTCTGGGGATTCAATCAGATTGAGATAGAGGCGGATCCCTAGTGAAGGATCTCTTGCAAACTGATCGTTAAGCATCCCCAAGCTTTGACGATTGAGTTCATTGCCCGTCGCCAAGCGAGATATTTCGCGGCGAGAAAGGCTCGATGGATGTTTCCTGCCAAGTCTTTCGCCAACTCGCTCGAACCGATCACTAGCGGGTTCAATCCAAATACCGGCGGTGACGCGGTCATCCAACTTTCCCCTCTGGTTGGATATCGCACGTATCAGGGCATTTGCTACGTCCTCCGTGAGTTCGCCCAAAGAATCGTTATTAATCTTGCTGGAGCTAGCCACAAAATTTCTCCCAAAAGAACTAAGGTGAAAAATAGCCAGCGAAAATCTCAACTGTCACATGGACAGGTAAATGAGAAGTGCGCAACTACGTGGGGCGATAATTCGCTCTCACAATTTGCGACTCGTTAGTTTGATAATGAATTCACCTTACATCAAAAAACCTGCTTCGAAAAGATTTTACCTAAGGACTGATATCTTCGGTAGTTCCCGACTTTAGTCCGATTCGACCTATTGTTCGCTAGTCCTTAGTCTGAACGTCAACCATCCAATCGAATGGTTCTGGATGGCCATAGTCGTTTAGCGAAGAACATCGCATGGCAGTTGATCATAGAAAGGGTTCGAGGTTGGCTTGCGACGTGCGAGATTTATGTCCAATTCCATCATTGAATTTTCAAATTGACCCTTCTGAAAGAGTTCCATCCTGTCGGCTCCCTGCTAGGGCTGTCCCAACATGACTGACAGCATCTACATCCGCCCCATCGGCCTCGTGCCCGGTCCGCAATCCGAGCATGGCAATGCCATCCCTCTTGCCGGGACCATGGTTTATGCCAGCCGCTTTGCCGTGATCCTGCGCCGGGATGGCGAGATTGCCGAGCGCTGGCTCGCTGCGCCTGAAACGATGGCGGAGGTGCTTGGCCAGCTGCCGGACGAGGTCGCTGGCGATGCGGAGCAGCAGTGGGCGAACCTCACGCTCGCGCATCCGGCGCTGGAGCTGGGCAGCCGGACCGTCCGGCTCGACCAGCCGCAGGTGATGGGCATTCTCAACGTCACGCCCGACAGCTTCAGCGATGGCGGTGCGCATGCCGATCCCGATGCTGCGCGCGAACATGCCGCGGCGATGGTGGAGGCGGGGGCAAGCATCATCGATGTGGGCGGCGAGAGCACGCGGCCCGGCGCGAAAGCCGTCTGGGAAGGCGACGAAATCGAGCGGGTCGTCCCCGCGATCGAGGCGGCCGCGGCGATGGGCGCGGCGGTCAGTATCGACACGCGCAAGGCGGCGGTGATGGAAGCCGCGCTCGACGCGGGCGCGGTGCTGGTCAACGACGTCAGCGGGCTAACCCACGATCCGCGCAGCGCCGAGGTAATCGCCTCGCGCGGATGCCCGGTGGTGCTGATGCATGCGCCGGGAAGCGGGCAGGACCTGCACGAGGGCGGGGACTACGCCAATCCGGTGTTCGACGTCTTCGACGAGCTCCGCCGCCGCCGCGACGAGGCGCTGGAGGCGGGCATCGACGCGAGCCGCATCCTGCTCGATCCGGGTATCGGTTTCGGCAAGAGCCTCGCGGACAATCTCGCGCTCCTCAACGCGCTGCCGCTGTTCCACGCGCTCGGTCACCCGCTGATGCTGGGAGTGAGCCGCAAGCGGATGATCGGGGCGCTGTCGAACGAGGCCGACGCCGATGCACGGCTCGGCGGCAGCATCGCCCTGGCGGTGAAGGGCATGGATGCGGGCATCCAGCTCCTGCGCGTCCATGACGTCCCCGAAACCGTCCAGGCGCGCAATGTCTGGCGCGGATTGCGCGATGCGGCGCTGACCGATTTCGGGGATCTGCCAGCATAGCTGGTTGGGGGGGCTTGCCGGGCTAGTCCCCCGGCGAAGCAGCGCTCCCTGCCAGCAGGCCGCCGTCGAGGGTGAGCTCGGCGCCGGTCATGTAGCCGCTCTCGGTGCTGGCGAGGTAGACGCAGAGCGCGGCCACTTCCTCGACCGTGCCGAAGCGTTTCAAGGGTGTGTCCTTGACCATCGCGGCCTTGCGTTCTTCGAGATCGGGACCGTCGCCCAGCAGCGTCTCCCACATCGGGGTGAGCACGGCAGCCGGGTGGATCGAATTGCAGCGGATCGCCCAGCCATGCTGCGCGGCGTAAAGCGCCACCGACTTGGAGTGATTGCGGATCGCCGCCTTGCTCGCCGCATAGGCCGCAGCGCCCGGAATGCCGACAATGCCCGAGCGCGAAGACATGTTGATGATCGAGCCCGCGCCCTTCGCCTTCATGGCGCGCAGGGCATAGCGGCAGCCGAGGAAGCAGCCGTCGGTGTTGACCGCGTGGACGCGGTGCCATTCCTCGAGGCTGGCGTTTTCAGGGTCGTGCGGCGCGGGGCCGTCCTCGAAGCCGGTGATCCCGGCATTGTTGACGAGGACGTCGATGGCCGGGAAGCGCTCGGCGAAGGCGTCCCAGTCGGCCTCGCTCGCGACATCGAGCTTCACGAAGTCGCAGCCCAGTTCATCGGCCGCTTTCCTACCTTCGGCCACGTCGATATCGGTCAGCACGACGCGCGCGCCTTCGTTTATGAAGGCCTTGCACACGGCCTTGCCGATGCCGCGCGCACCGCCGGTTACCACGCAGAGCGTGTCGTTCAGTTTTTGCATGAGAAGTCTTTCGAGAAAATCAGGTGAGGCAGATCGGGACTCATGGTCCCGCCAGTGTATCATATCCGCCGTGGCGGTGGCCTTAGTTCACCTGACATGCTCCTCGAGATTGGCTGGCCGCGCCTATGACAGCACTAGGCGGCGTTGTCGATGCCCAGTTCCTGCAGCTTGCGGTAGAGCGTCGAGCGCCCGATCCCGAGACGGCGGGCGACTTCGGTCATCTTGCCGCGATAATGGCCGATGGCGAGGCGGATGATGTCGGCCTCGATCTCGCTCAGCGAACGGATGTGGCCGTCCTCTGCATAGAGCAGCGTGCCAAGGCCGCGCGACTTGCTCTCGCCGCGATCGGCCTCGCCGAGCAGTTCGGCAAGCTGCGGGAAACTGTGCGCGGTCAGCGCTTCGCGGCGTTCGTGGACGCAGGCGCGGAAAAGCACGGTCTGAAGCTGGCGGACGTTGCCCGGCCACTCATAAGCCTCGAGCAGCGAGAGACCGCTATCGGCGATCGAATGGTGCTTGTTGCCTTCCTGCTTGCCGAATTCGGAGAGGAAGTAGCGGACCAGTGCCGGGATATCGCCCATGCGCTCGCGCAGGGGCGGAAGAGTGATGCGCGTAGGGGAAAGCTTCTCGAACAGCTCGGGCGAGAACTTGCCTTCGTCTACCAGCACTTCGAGGCGGCGTTCGCTGCCTGCAAGGATGCGGACATCGATGCGGAAGCCGTGGCTCGCACCGGTGGGGCGAACGATGCCGGTTTCGAGGACCGCGGCGAGGCGTTCCTGGATCTCGCGGTCGACGGTGTCGATCTCGTCGAGGATCAGCGTCCCGCCGTCGCAGATCGACAGCAGGCCTTCCTGCCGCTCGAACGCGCCCGCAAAAGCGCCTTTCTCGTGACCGAAGAGGAGAGATTCGAGCGTGTTGGCGGGCAGGCCTTCGCAATTGACCAGCTTCTTGGGGCCCTTGGACCGGGTAGAGGCGTGGTGGATGGCACGCAGCAGCATTTCCTTGCCCGTGCCGCTTTCCCCCTCGACCAGCACGTGCCCGTGACCACGCGCGGCAGTGGCTGCCTTGGCGAGGGCGGTGCGGAAGGCCGTATCGCTGCCGACCATGGCGTCGAAATCGAGGATCGGCGGCAGTTTTTCGGCCAGCGGCTGCAGCTCGTCACGCGAACTGTCGCCTCGCACCGCGCCGCGCAGCGCCAGCGCAAGGCGTTCGGGCACAACCGGCTTGATAAGATAATCGCTCGCGCCAGCGCGCATGGCCTCGACCGCCTGCAGCGGCGAGTTGGAGCCGGCGATCATGACCACCGATACTTCGCTCGCACTGCGGACCTGGCGGATGTAGTCGCAAGGATCGTCGCCCGCCACACGCTGGTCGAACAGCAGGCAATCAGCTTCGCTGCCTTCCTTGGAACCCAGCAGCTCTAGCGCTTCTTCGCAGCTTTCGGCGGTCTTCACGCGCCAGTTTTCGCGCTTTGCGAGCGACGTGATGATCCGGGCCTGCGCAGGCTCGTTATCGACCAGTATCAGCAAACGGCTCTTCTCTGTCGCCATGGACGCTCACATTCCCTTGCCCCGCGATACACGTGTCGCGCGCTTTGATTTTGCATAGCGCATGCGGGTAAATGGCGGATTAACCCCACAATTCGCGCAGGTCCAATGCTTCGAGGCAGCAGCTATGCCCTTGTCGATCCGGTCGCCGCATTCTAGACCCCCATCCGCATAACGGACAAAAGAGGGAACTGCACTTATGGATTCCGCCAACGACAGGAAGGCGCACGAGAAAACCTACGGCTCCTTTATCGCCATGCTCAAGTGGGTGGTCCCGCTGCTGGCTGTCATCACCGCGGTTGTCGTCGTCCTGATTTCCGGCTGAGCGCGGCCCTATGCGGATCGCGGTGCTCAAGGAGCGTGCACCCGGTGAAAGCCGGGTCGCCATCACGCCCGAAACGGTGAAGACATTTGCCGCTTTGGGAGCCACAATCGCGATCGAGGAGGGGGCGGGGGTTACCGCCTCCATATCCGACGAAGCCTATCGGGAGGCCGGGGCCGAAGTGGTTTCCGGCCCCAAGGCTGTCGAAGGCGCGGATATCGTGCTGGGCGTACAGGCGCCGGACGTCATGGCCCTGGCCGGGGCGAAACCGGGCGCCTGGGTGGCGGCGACCTTCGATCCTTTCCGCAATGGCGAGCTGGTCGAGGCCTATGCCAAGGGCGGCTTCGAGGCGCTCTCGATGGAATTCATGCCGCGGATCACGCGTGCGCAGAGCATGGATGTGCTCTCCAGCCAGTCGAACCTCGCCGGTTACAAGGCGGTGCTGACCGCGGCCAACGAGTATGGCCGCGCCTTCCCGATGATGATGACCGCCGCCGGCACGGTGCAGGCGGCGAAAGTCTTCGTTATGGGCGTGGGCGTGGCGGGCTTGCAGGCCATTGCGACCGCTAAGCGGCTGGGCGCGCAGGTGAGTGCGACTGACGTGCGCTCGGCAACCAAGGAACAGATCCAGTCGCTCGGTGCAAAACCGGTGTTTGTCGAGGAAGTGGCGGGCATCGAGGGCGAAGGTTCGGGCGGCTATGCCACCGAGATGAGCGAGGAATACCAGAAGGCGCAGGCAGAGCTGGTGAGCTCGCATATCGCCAAACAGGACATCGTCATCACCACCGCGCTGATCCCCGGCCGGCCCGCGCCGAAGCTGATTTCGGACGCGCAGATTGCAACGATGAAGCCCGGCAGCGTGATTTTCGACCTTGCCGTGGCGCAGGGCGGAAATGTGGAAGGTTCGCAACCCGACCAAACCGTCGAAAAGCACGGCGTGAAGATCGTAGGCTATTCGAACACCGCAGGGCATCTCGCCGCAGACGCTTCGGCCCTGTTCGCGCGCAATCTGTTCAACTTTCTCTCCGCCTTCTGGGACAAGGAAGCAGGCAAGCCAGTCCTCGACGAGGAAATCGGCGATGCCGTCCGCCTCACGCAGGGCGGGAAGGTCGTGAACGAGAGGCTGGCGGGTTGAAAGCAGGATTGGCTTTCGTACTGCTTGTGGCATCCTGCGGTGCACCTTCGGCGGGCGGCCAATCCACGGAAGACGGTCTAAGCGACGCGTATTGGGCAATGAGAGACGCAGGCGTTTGTGCCTCGTTGGACCCGCGAACTGAAATTCGTGCCTACTGGGAAGAGGTGGAGCGGACCGAGAACCTGTTGTTCGAGGGGTGGCGGTCCGGGTTGGGCGAAAAGCTCACGGCGGCAAAGACGTCTTGGGAGGAGGACGATGCAGTGTCAGACAAAATCTGCCCCTTTCAGATGCAGGGCGCAGCTGAAGAACCCAGTCTCAAGCAATATGCTGAGGCAAATGACGCCATTGAGGCGGCAATAGCAGCGGAGGCTGGTTAGTGGACTTCATTTCAATCCTGTCGATTTTCGTGCTGGCGTGCTTCGTCGGCTATTACGTGGTCTGGTCGGTCACGCCCGCGCTGCACACGCCGCTGATGGCGGTGACCAATGCGATTTCCTCGGTAATCATCGTCGGAGCGCTGATAGCGGCGGCGGCGGCGGATGTACCGGGGGCGAAGTGGTTGGGGCTGCTCGGTATCGTGCTCGCCAGCGTGAATATCTTCGGCGGGTTTGCGGTTACGGCGCGAATGCTCGCCATGTACAAGAAGAAGGAGAAGAAGTGATGAAGCGCTTCCTCTCCATTCCGTCATTGCGAGGCGACGCAGTCGCCGCGGCAATCCATCGCCCTCGCGCGTGGCTAAGTGGTCGGTCGATGGATCGCGTCGTCGCTTCGCTCCTCGCGATGACGATGCTTGTTTTTGCCACACCTGCCCATGCCGCGACCGGCGAGACGGTGAATCCGTGGGTGGCACTCGCCTATCTCGTGTCGGGCGTATTCTTCATCCTCGCGCTGCGCGGCCTGTCCTCGCCCGCGACGAGCCGGACGGGCAACCGTTTCGGCATGATCGGCATGCTGATTGCGGTGGTGACGACGCTGGTGACGCACGACATTGCCAATATCGTCGAGATCCTGATCGCAATTGCGGTCGGTGGGGTCATAGGCCTCGTTATCGCGCGGCGCATTGCGATGACCTCAATGCCCGAGCTGGTCGCGGCGTTCCACTCGCTCGTCGGCCTTGCCGCGGTGCTGGTGGGCTGGGCAGCCTATCTCAATCCGGGAGCCTTCGGCCTGCTGACCGACACCGGCATCGGCGCGGTTTCCAAGGTCGAGATGGGTCTTGGCATTGCCATAGGGGCGATCACCTTCTCGGGCTCGGTCATCGCCTTTGCCAAGCTGTCGGGACGAATGAGCGGCTCGCCGATCCTCTTGCCTGCGCGGCACGTCATCAACCTCGGCACGCTGGCGGCGATCATCGTGTTGACGGCGCTCTTCGCCATGGCCGGACCTGCCGAGACCATGCCGCTGATCATCGCGCTGACGGTGCTCGCCTTCCTCATCGGCTTCCTGCTGATCATTCCCATCGGCGGGGCGGATATGCCGGTCGTGGTCTCGATGCTGAACAGCTATTCGGGCTGGGCGGCGGCGGCGATGGGCTTCACGCTCGGCAATACGGCGATGATCATCACTGGCGCGCTGGTCGGGTCCTCGGGCGCTATCCTCAGCTACATCATGTGCCGCGCGATGAACCGCAGCTTTATCTCGGTGATCGCAGGCGGGTTCGGCGCAGACGATAGCGGCGCTGGCGGCGGAGAGGCGAAGGAGCAGCGGCCCTACAAGCAGGGCAGCGCGGCCGATGCGGCCTTCATGCTCGAGCAGGCGGAAAAGGTCATCATCATCCCCGGCTACGGCATGGCAGTGGCGCAGGCGCAGCACGCGCTTCGTGAGATGGCCGACATGCTGGAGGAGAAGGGCGTGGAGGTGAAATACGCCATCCACCCCGTCGCCGGGCGGATGCCGGGGCATATGAACGTGCTGCTCGCCGAAGCGCAGGTGCCTTACGAAAACGTGTTCGAGCTGGAGGACATCAACAGCGAATTCGCGCAGGCCGATGTCGCCTTCATCATCGGCGCGAACGATGTGGTGAACCCGGCGGCCAAGACCGACAAATCATCGCCCATTTACGGCATGCCCGTGTTCGATGTGGACAAGGCCAAGCAGGTCTTCTTCATCAAGCGCTCGATGGGTGGCGTGGGCTATGCCGGGGTCGACAACGACGTATTCTACATGGACCAGACCATGATGCTGCTGTCCGATGCCAAGAAAATGGTCGAGGAAATCGTGAAGGCGCTCGACTAAGGCCATGCGCAAGGTGCTGATCATCATCGTCCTGCTGGCTATCGTCGGCATCGGCGCCTGGGGCTATTTCGGCGGCATCGAGCGGGTCACGGCCGGACGTATCGAGACCGCGCTGGTCGTACGCGGCGTGCCGCAACCCGTCGCAGCCTGCATGGGTACGCGGCTTTCGGAACGGCTCACGATCACCCAATTGCGCGAGCTCCAGCAGATCGGCGAGCGCGAACGCGAAGTCGGCATGCCCGCCAGCACCGTCGAGTTCCTCGAGCGCCTGCGCTCGGTCGAAGATGTCGAGCTGATCGAGGTCGTCGGCACTTCGGCAGCAATCTGTTCGTTCACCGCGGGTTAGACGCGCTTGCAATAGTTTTCCCGCTTGGCACTATGGCGGCCAAGAGGGAGAGACTCATGATCCGCATTGCCATTTCCGCCGCACTCCTCGCCAGCGCCGCCCCGGTGCTTGCCGAAACGCACAGCATCGAACCGGGCGATGGCGCGCAGGAGCGCCTGCAGGAAGCGCTGATCCTGGCCGAACCGGGCGACGAGATCGTGCTGGCCGCTGGCCGCTATCACATCACCGACGGGCTGAGCCTCGATGTCGATGGCGTGACCGTGCGCGGCGCGGGAATGGACGGAACCGTGCTCGATTTCACCGGCCAGCAAGGCGCGGGCGAGGGGCTGCTGGTCACCAGTGACAATGTCACCCTGCGTGATTTCGCGGTCGAGAACCCCAAGGGCGACGGGATCAAGTCCAAGGGCGCGGACAATATCGTCTATCACCGCATTCGCGTCACCTGGACTCGCGGTCCGCATGAGGAAAACGGCGCCTATGCGATCTATCCGGTGGAAAGCACCGGCGTGCTCGTCGACGGTGTGAAGGTGACCGGCGCCTCCGATGCGGGGATTTACGTGGGCCAGTCCAGCAAGATCACCGTGCGCAATTCGATCGCCGAAGCCAATGTAGCGGGTATCGAGATCGAGAACAGCCGCGATGCGCTGGTCGAACACAATATCGCCACGCGTAATACCGGTGGTATATTGATTTTCGACCTGCCCAACCTTCCGGTGATGGGCGGCGGCAACGTGATCGTGCGCAACAATCTCGTGGTCGCCAATGATACGCCGAATTTCGCGCCTCCGGGCAATATCGTGGCGGGCGTGCGGCGCGGCACGGGGATCATGGTGATGGCCAATGACAATGTGCTGGTCGAAGGCAACCTGCTGTCGGGCAATCCCACCGCGCCGATCATGGTGATCGCCTATGTCCAGCCCTATGACGACGAGCGCTACAATCCGCTCCCGCGCGAAGTGGTGGTGGGCGAGAATACGATCGAAGATGGCGGCTACGATCCGCAGCTCGACGGTGCCGATATGCTCAAGGCGGCCTTCGGCGGCGAATTGCCCCCGATCATGTGGGACGGCCTCGGCAGCCTCTATGTCAGCGGCGATACGCCCGGCTGGACGCTTGGCCTGACCGAGCAGGGCAAGGGACTGGGCGATGCGCAGCCCGCGCCGCTCGCAGCCCCCGCGCCGGCGGCTGATTTCGACGAGACCGGCATCGGTGCGCCTGCCGAGCTGGACGAGCGGCTGGGATGAAGCTTGGGGGTCTCCTCCTCGCAGCGGCGGCACTGTCGCTGGCTACTGCTTCAGGCGAGGCGCGGCGGGCGATGCCCGACGTCGCCGATGACGTGATTACCGGTGACCGCCTCCCACGCACGCTCGAGGAATATGGCTTCTTCATCCATGCCGATGCGCAGGTGCCGACCCTGGGCGTGGTCCCCTATCGCCTCAATACCCCGCTCTATTCGGACGGCGCGGAGAAGTTGCGCTTCGTCTATGTGCCCGAGGGCCAGGAGGTCGGCTTGGGCGAGGACGGTTTGCTGCAATTCCCGGTCGGCAGCGCGATCATCAAGACCTTCGCATTCGGGGAGGGCGAAGAACGGCGGCTGATCGAAACGCGTGTGCTGTTGCATCGTGCCGATGGCTGGCTCGCGCTGCCCTATCTCTGGAACGAGGAGCAGACCGAGGCCCGGCTGGCGGTTGCAGGGGCGCGGATCGACCTCTCCACGCCAAAGGGCGAGGCCATCAGCTACCGCGTGCCGAACAAGAACCAGTGCAAGGAGTGCCACGGCCTCGATGGCGCGGTGACGCCGATTGGGCCGAAGGCGCGCAATCTCTCGGCTGTATGGCTGAAGGAGCATTTCGGGATGGCGCCAAAGGATGCAGGTGTCATGCCGGTCTGGGAAGAACGCGCCTCCGCCAGCGCCGAAGACGCGGCCCGCGCCTATCTCGACGTCAATTGCGCGCATTGCCACCGGCCTGGTGCGACGGCCTCGAACAGCGGCCTCGACCTGCGCTGGGAGCAGCACGATCCGATTGCCATCGGCATCATGAAGCGACCCGTGGCCGCAGGGCGCGGGGCGGGCGACCTGCTCTTCGACGTGGTCCCGGGCAAGCCGGAGGAATCCATCCTGCTCCACCGAATGTTGAGCAATGATCCGGGTGTCGCCATGCCCGAACTCGGCAAGTCGACGATCGACGAAGAAGGAACCGAGGCTGTCCGCAAGTGGATTGCGGGCATGCCCGACAGCTGACTTTCCTACTTTGCGGTGCCACTGATAAGACCCGGCCATGATGACATCGGGCAAACATGAAACCGCGCATTTCCGGCATTCAGCACCGGAACGGCGGCCCGGGGATTTATTAGCTCAGGACTGTGTTCCATGTGTTCCATCCTGTAGGACCGGTATTGGGGGAGTAGGTGTATGAAATGGGTGTGGCGCGGATTGGGGGTATTGCTGGCGGTGCTGGTCATCGCCTTTTTCGTCATGCGCGTGCCCGATACCGATCCGGCGGAAATGCGCGCCAAGTATGGCAGCGCGCCTTCGCAGTTCCTCGACATCGGCGAGGGGCGGGAGATCCATGTCCGCGATGAAGGACCGCGCGATGCGCCCGTGATCGTCCTTCTCCACGGATCGAATGCCGATCTCCATACCTGGCAGCAGTGGACCGAAATCCTGCGCGAGGACTATCGCGTCATCCGGTTCGACCAGCGCGGTCATGGCCTGACCGGACCTGCGCCGGACGATGATTACAGTGCGGTCGGCTTCGGCGCGGACATCGATGCGGTGACCGAGGCGCTGGGCGTCGATACCTTCACCCTTGCGGGCAATTCGATGGGCGGCGGGATCGCCATGGCCTATGCGATGGACAACCCCTGGCGGCTCGATGCGCTGGTCCTGGTCGATGCAGGTGGTGCGCCGATCGAACGCGAGGGCGGGGGCAATATCGCCTTCACGCTCGCTGGCATGCCCGTCATCGGCGACATCATGAGCCAACTGCTGCCGCGCAGCCTGATCGAACGCAGCCTGTCGCAAAGCGTCTCCAACCAGGATGTGGTGACCGACGAAGCCGTGACGCGCTATTGGGAGATGGCGCGCTATCCGGGCAATCGCGGCGCAACCCGCATTCGCTTTTCTGCGCCGCGCACTGCCTTCGACCCGGCGGACATCGCCCGCGTGCAGGTGCCGACGCTGATCATCTGGGGCAAGGAGGACGCGCTGATCCCCTATGCCGCCGCCGAATGGTATGACGAGCAGCTGCCCAACAGCACGCTCGTCGCCTATGACGGGATCGGGCATATTCCCATGGAAGAGGCACCCGAACGCAGCGCCACCGATCTCGCGATCTGGCTCAATGAGGCGCTGATCCCTCCCGAAGTGCCGACCGAGGAACCGGCGGATGCCGAACCCGTTCTAACCCCTTGAACATGAGGGGCCGCACAGGGGCGGCAGGGCCATAATCGAAGGGAGCGCGGATCTTGCGCACATTGGGTCTCATCGGCGGGATGAGCTGGATTTCCACCCGCGCCTATTATGAACGGATCAACAAGCTGGTCCAGAAGCGCGCCCAGCCCATGGCGAGTGCGCCCATGCTGATCGACAGCCTCGACTATTCGCGCATCGCAAGTGCCAAGCAGGCCGACGATTGGGACGCCATCGCCTCGATCCTGGTCGAGAGCGCGCGAAAGCTGGAATCTGCCGGTTCCGAGGCGATCGTCATCGCCGCCAACACCATGCACAAGAGCTACGAGCGCGTTTCGGAAGCGATTTCCATCCCGGTGCTGCACATTGCGGACTCGGTGGGTGAAGCGATGGCCGAGGCCAAGTGCGAAAGCGCCGCTTTATTGGGAACGCGTTTCGTGATGACCGAGAGCTTTTATCGCCAGCGACTTGTCTCGCACGGGGTCGACCTGCTCCCGCCCGATCCCAATGATGTCGAACTGGTCGACGGGATCATCTACAAGGAGCTGATGCTGGGACGGGTCACGCGCGACGCGGAACGCCAGCTCAAGACGATCATCACCATGAAGGAGAAGGAGGGGGCGGATGCCATCGTCCTCGCCTGCACCGAGCTGGAACTGGTGGTGGACACCGCCGCGAACGTGCTTCCGGTCTTCAACTCGACCGATATCCACTGCCGCGCCGCGACCGACTGGATCCTGGGCTAAAGCCCGGAGGCCCGTAGATTTGCAGCGCAACTGGCACGCTTTGTCGTGTTTTGGTGAAAACTGTCCTTAATGACATTGCCTACATGATCGCAGGCAGCATTGTGTCCTCCTCGATCTCTAGGGAAGGGACTGCTTTAATGACAATGAAATTGGGTCGCGTTGCGACCGCAAGCGTGGTTGCGCTTGCGGGAGCAGCCGTTGCTACGCCAGCCATGGCGCAAAAAATCGAAAATCAGTATGTTTGCGTGTTCAATCCGGGCCTCGTGGCCAAGGGCCAGGTCAAGGCCGAGGCGCGCCGCTCTGCCAATGCAGCAGCCGGAAACGTGCGCTTCACTTACGAGAACACGATCCGCGGTTTCGCGGTGAACGCCTCGGCGCAGGGCGTCGCCAATATGCAGGCGAAGAACCCGCGTATCGCCTATTGCGAACAGGACCAGGTCTACAAGACCAGCGCTCCGCCCCCGGGCAAGGGACCGGGCGGTGGTGGCGGTGACGGTGGCACCGGTCCGGCTGAGGAAACACCCTGGGGTGTGGAGCGCGTTGGTGGTGGCCAGACCGGCGCTACGGGCCGCGCTCTCGTGATCGACAGCGGTGTCGATCTCGACCATCCCGACCTGATCGTCGATGCAGGTCTTTCGCGCAACTTCACGCGCGACAAGACGGCCGATGACCAGAACGGCCACGGCACGCACGTCGCGGGTACGATTGCCGCGATCAAGGGCAATGGCATTGGCGTTGTGGGTGTTGCACCCGGCGTCACCGTGGTCGGCATCAAGGTGCTCGACCGCCGTGGTTCGGGTTCGACGAGCGGCGTGATTGCCGGGATTGAGTATGCGGCTTCGATCGCCAATTCCAATGACGTGGCGAACATGTCGCTTGGCGGAGGCTTCAGCCAGGCGCTGAACGATGCGGTTATCGCTGCGGCAGAGGGCGGCCTTCGCTTCGCTCTTGCGGCCGGCAATGAAAGCACCGACGCTGCGACCAAGTCGCCCGCTTCGGCCAATCACCCGAACATCTACACGATCAGCTCGTTCGCGCAGGGCGACAACTGGTCGAGCTTCTCCAACTACGGCAATCCGCCGGTCGATTATTCCGAGCCCGGTTCGGCGATCTATTCGACCTACAAGGGTGGCGGCTACGCAACGCTGTCGGGCACCTCGATGGCCAGCCCGCACATGGCCGGCCTCTTGCTGCTCGGTCCGATCCGTAGCGGCGGAACTGTGAATGGCGATCCGGATAGAAATCCGGACACCATCGGCATCAACTGATCGGTTGAAGTCGATCCTCCGAAGGGCCGCGTGTCTAATGATGCGCGGCCTCTTCTTTTGCTCCCGTTCCGAGCGCTTTCTGCCGAAAAGCCGGAGGGTTCGCTTTTCGTTCACGTTGTCGCGAGGAATCGGCTGACCTAAGCGTCTGGCACCGATGGAGAGAGCCCCTTACGCCGCCGACCCCGCCGCATCGCGCGGGCGCGAATTCGCCGAAGATCGCGAAGGCGCGCGCGGGCCTCGCAGCGAGTTCCAGCGCGACCGCGACCGGATCATCCATTCGATTGCCTTCCGCCGCCTGCGGTCGAAGACGCAGGTGTTCGTTTCGCCCGACGGTGACCATTATCGTACACGGCTTACGCATAGCATCGAGGTCGCGCAGATTGGCCGCGTTATCGCACGTGAATTGGGGCTGGACGAGGATCTCAC
The DNA here is from genome assembly GCF_019711415.1 of Qipengyuania vesicularis. GTDB lineage: Bacteria > Pseudomonadota > Alphaproteobacteria > Sphingomonadales > Sphingomonadaceae > Qipengyuania > Qipengyuania vesicularis. The sequence continues at coordinate 218,480 of NZ_JAIGNJ010000001.1, forward strand.
CGAAGCGCTCTGCCTCGGGCACGATATCGGCCACCCGCCTTTTGGCCACGCCGGCGAGAAGGCGCTGGAGCAGGCCATGGGCCACGCCGGTGGCTATGACCACAATGCGCAGGGTATTCGCACGCTTGCTCGCCTAGAGAGCCCCTATCCCGACCATGTCGGCCTCAACCTCACATGGGAGACACTGGAGGGCCTCGCGAAGCACAACGGACCGATTGTCGGCGCAAACTGGGCGCTGGCAGAGGTCAATGATGCCTTTCCGCTGGAGCTGGGCGAGTGGCCTTCGCTCGAAGCGCAGGTGGCTGCGGTGGCGGATGATATCGCCTATGACAATCACGATATCGACGATGGTCTTCGAGCCGGGTTCCTCTCGCTCGACGACCTGATGGAGATCGACTTCCTTGCCGACCAGTTCCGCAAGGTCGAGCAGCGGTACCCCAATGCGCCGCGCGATATCCAGTTGCGCGAGCTGGTCCGCAGCCAGATCGGCCTGATGGTCAACGACGTGATCGAGAATACGCGTGCCAATGTGAAGGGCATGGACAGCATCGACGAGGTTCGCGGGGCCGGGAAACAGCTCGCGGGCTTCTCGCTCGGCATCGCCACCGAGGAGCGGCGGCTCAAGAAATTCATGTACCAGCGGCTCTATTACCATCCCGAACAGATCGGCACGGCCGAGAAGGCGCGCGATGTGGTGGCGCGGCTTTTTGCCGCTTACCAGCAGGATCCGACAACCATGCCCGACGATTGGCTCTCGCGCCTGCCCCAGGATGAGCCCGGCAAGAGCCGTCATATTGCGGATTTCATCGCGGGCATGACCGACCGTTTCGCCATCCAGCAATGCCGGAAGATTTACGGGCGCGCACCCGAAGGCCTGTCGAATGTCTGATCCCCTGCGTCTCTGCCTGATCGGCGCGACCGGCCTCATCGGCGGCGCGGTCATGCGGGAATGCATTGGCCGCGAGGACATCCGCCTGCAGGCGATCGGCAGGCGCGAGGCGAAGCTGCCGCAGGGTATCCGCATCGAGTATTTTGTCGCCGACCCGAACAAGTGGGGCGAAGTATTCGAAGCCTTGCGCCCCAAGGCGGTGATCTGCGCACTTGGCACGACGTGGAAGAAGAGCGGCGAGGACGAAGAGGCATTCCGCGCGGTCGACCAGCACCTGGTGCTCAACACGGCCAGGGCGGCCCTGGACAACGGTGTCGACCGGTTTGTGGCCATCAGCTCGGTCGGAGCGGACATGGCCTCGCGCAATTTCTACCTCAAGGTGAAGGGCGAGGTCGAACGCGAATTGACGCGCATGCGCTTCAACCGCCTCGACATCCTGCGCCCCGGATTGCTCATCGGCCATCGCGAGAACGACCGGCGCACGGGCGAGCGGCTGGGTATTGCAGCTGCGCCCATCGCCAATCTCTTCATGCACGGCAAGTACCGCCAGTACCGCGGGATCAAGGCTGAACTGGTGGCACGTGGCGCGATCGCGCTGGCCAAGCGTGCGGCTCGTGGGCGTTTCGTGCACGACAACGACGCCATCCTGCGCGCGGCGAACACCTTGCCGCGCCTCGTCGACGAATAGGAGACCGGCCATGTGGGACATCGTGTTTTCGATAGGCAACCTTCTGGCGCTGATCCTTTGGGCAGCACTGATCCTGATGCCGCGCTGGCCTGCGCTACTTTCGGCTATCCTTTATCTCGGCGTAGGCATGCTCTGTCTTGCCTACTCGGTCGGCCTGATCGGAATACTGACCGGTGCGCTCGATCCCGTGGGCAGTTACGAAGGTGGGCTGGATTTCGGCTCCATCGAAGGTGTGCGGGCAATCTTCGCCAATGACGGCGGCGTGACCGTGGGCTGGATCCACTATCTCGCATTCGATCTCTTCGTCGGCCTGTGGATTGCGCGCGATGCCGATGCCAAGGGTTTCTCCCGATTGCTGCAGGCCCCGATACTGTTGGCCACGTTCATGGCTGGCCCGCTGGGATTGTTCGTATGGCTGGTCGTGCGAGAGCGGCGAGCAAGGCAGAGCGGTCGCTGGCAATAGGGTCCTTGCGCAGGGCACGCCGCGTGGCATGATGGTGCCTGAGAGGAGTGCCCCCAATGACCGCAGAGCCGAAGCTCAGTTTCGACCAGTTCATTCGTCACTGGGCCAAAGAGCGTCCCGACGGGGTGGCGCTGGAGCAGGATGGCGAAGTCCTGACCTTCGGCGAATTCGAAGCGCGGAGCGGGCAGATCGTCGCCATGCTGCAAGCCCACGGAGTTGGGAAGGGCGACCGAATCGCATGGCTTGGCAAGAATGCGCGCCTCTATTTCGAGATTTTCTATTCGGCCGCCCGGCTTGGTGTCGCCACCGTACCGATTGGCTGGCGACTCGCTGCACCCGAAATCGCCTATATCCTCGGCGACACCGGCGCGAAGCTGCTGTTCGTCGGCGAGGGGCTGGAGGAACTTGCGGCCAGGTCCTGCGACCAGATGGATCAGGCCCCCGAGGTGATTTCAACTGCCGCTGCGCAGGCTGCCATCGCTGCGGCTAGCGCCAGTGATTTCGAACCTGCAGGGCCGGATGATGCCGTTCTCCAGCTCTACACTTCGGGCACCACCGGAAATCCCAAGGGCGCGGTGCTGACCAACCGCAACTTGTTCTCGCTCCGCCTCCCCAGCGAGGAGGCAGGGCAGCCATGGTCGCACTTCACCGAGGACGAGGCGATCCTCGTCTGCATGCCATGCGCACATATCGGCGGGACGGGTCTCGGCATCATGGCCATGGGCAGCGGCATTCGCGCCATCGTGCAGGCTGAATTCACGCCCGATGGCGTTCTCGATGCTTTCGAGCAGGGCATCACGCGTCTATTCATCGTGCCAGCGGCCTTGCAGATGGTGGTCCAGCATCCCCGCGCGAAATTTACTGACATGTCGGCCATCAAATATGTGATGTACGGCGCCGCGCCGATCCCACTCGACCTGTTGCGCGAGGCGGTGAAGACCATTCCCGATGCCGGCTTCATCCAGTGCTACGGCATGACGGAAACGACGGGCACGATCGCGATCCTGCCGCCTGACGACCACGATCTCGAAGGGAACCAGCGGATGAAATCGGCGGGCAGGGCAGTGCCCGGCGCCGAGCTCAAGGTGATTGGAGAAGATGGCGAAGAACTGCCTCGCGGCGAAGTGGGCGAGCTGCTCTGCAAGAGCCCGTCCAACATGGCCTGCTACTGGAATCTTCCCGAAGCGACCGAAAGCTCGCTGGTCGATGGCTGGATGCACACGGGCGATGCCGCCTACATGGACGAGGATGGCTATGTTTTCATCCAGGACCGAATGAAGGACATGATCATCTCGGGCGGGGAGAACGTCTATCCTGCGCAGGTCGAAAGTGCGATCTACGGACATCCCGCTATCGCCGAAGTGGCGGTAATCGGAGTTCCCGACGATACGTGGGGCGAGGCCGTTAAGGCCTGCGTCGTCGCCAAGCCCGGACAAGAGATTGACGAGGGATCGATCATCGCCTGGACCAAGGAACGGCTAGCAGGTTTCAAGGTCCCCAAGAGCATAGACGTGATCGATGCCATGCCGCGCAACGCCAGTGGCAAGATCCTGCGCAAGGACCTTCGCGCACCTTATTGGGAGGGGCGTGAGAGGCAGGTGAATTGAAGCGCTACGCGCCCGCAACGGCGCGCAATTCCGATGCAATAGCGGAGGTGCTGGCGCGGGAATTGCCCGAAACCGGGCTGGTTCTCGAAATTGCCAGCGGGACGGGCGAGCACGCAGTTTTCATGGCGCGCCGCTTTCCCGGAATCGAGTGGCAGCCGAGTGATCCTGACATCGACGCGCTTCAATCGATCGCGTCCTGGACCGAAGAGGCAGGGTTCGAGAACCTGCGCCAACCGCTCGAACTCGATGTGCGCGAGCCGAATTGGCCAGTCCACCGCGCCGATGCAGTGGTGTGCATCAACATGATCCACATCAGCCCTTGGGCTGCCACAGAGGGGCTGTTTGCAGGTGCAAGCCGCTTGCTCGAAGCCGGCTCGCCCCTGATCACCTATGGCCCGTATTTTGAGGACGAGGTCGAAACGGCTCCTTCAAATCTCGCCTTCGACGAAAGCCTCAGGAGCCGCAATCCGGAGTGGGGCATCCGCAATGTCGCCGCGCTTGATGAGCTGGCGGACCGTACCGGCTTTGCCCGCAGTGCCCGCCATGAGATGCCCGCCAACAATCTGATGCTGGTATACCGCCGATAGCAAAACGCCCGCCGGTAAGGGCGGGCGCTTTCCTGTCGACTGACCGTGAGGTTAGTCGATCGCTTCTTCTCCGGCACGGCCGACGGACTGGACGTCCTCGCCGAATCCCTTGACGGTGTTACAGCCGGCCACCACCACCGACATCGTCAGAACCGAAAGAAGAACAGTGATTTTCTTGGTCATTTGAACCGATCCTTAGTTGATCGCTTCCTCACCGGCTTCACCGACCGATTCCACGTCTTCACCGAAGCCCTGCACGGTGTTGCAGGCGGTGGCAGCGAGGCTCATCGATGTAATTCCGAAAGCGATAAGTAGCTTCTTGATCATGGGTGTTCCTTCCCGAAGCGCCCGTTGGTGGCCTTCTGGAGGTTAACAACGCCTTGCTATAATCGCGGTTCCTTGGCGGGCAAGCCTCCATGTGGGCTTGGCGTTGGTGCCCGGTAGCACCATATGGCGCGCGCAATGCATGAATTCCTGACCTTCGCCAGCGATGCGGCCATCCTCGCCTTGTGGGGCGGAGGCTTCTTGCTGCTTGCCGGATTCGCGCTGTTGATGGAGCGAAGGCGGCTTAAGCGTGCCAGCCTGCACGGGGTCGGGTGGGTGCCGTGGACTGGGCTTTTCCTGACCTGCGTGGTGGTCGGCGGCGGCCTGCTGGCCGTCGCCGTACCGGGCATGTTGCAGGGCTAGTCTCTTAGAGACACGCTTCCAGATACGCTTGGTCGAAGCCGAACTGGCGGGCTTTTTCCAGCGTATAGGGACGCAGGCCGCTCGAGCGGAACTCGCCGAGGATCTTGCCGTCCTCGCTCTCGTCCAGATACTCGAACTTGAACAGGTTCTGCGTCACGATCACGTCGCCTTCCATGCCGATCACCTCGGTGATGTCGGTAGTACGGCGCGAACCGTCGCGAAGGCGCTTCACCTGCACGATGAGGTCGACCGATTCCGCGATCTGGCGCGAGATGGCTTCCTTCGGGATCTTGATGTCGCCCATCAGGATCATGTTTTCCATACGGCCGAGGCACTCACGCGGGCTGTTGGCGTGAAGCGTACACATCGAACCGTCGTGGCCCGTGTTCATGGCGGCGAGAAGGTCGAAACATTCCGCGCCACGGATTTCGCCCAAGATGATGCGGTCAGGACGCATACGCAGGGCGTTCTTCACGAGGTCGCCGATGGTGATGGCACCCTGGCCTTCAAGGTTCGGCGGACGCGTTTCCAGCGGCAGCCAGTGCGGCTGCTGCAGGCGAAGTTCGGCGGCATCCTCGATGGTGAGCACGCGCTCGCCCGGATCGATCATCTTCGACAGGGCGTTGAGCATGGTCGTCTTACCCGAACCCGTACCGCCCGAGATGACGATGTTCATGCGGCACGCGCCGGCAATCTTAAGCGCGGTACACATCTTCTCGCTCATCGAGCCGAAGCCCTGGAGCATGTCGAGCGTGATCGGCTTCTCGGAAAACTTACGAATCGAGATCGCGGTACCGCGCAGCGAAAGCGGCGGCACGATCACGTTCACACGCGAACCGTCCTTAAGACGGGCGTCGGCCAGCGGCGTGGTCTGGTCGACGCGGCGGCCGACCTGGTTCACGATGCGCTGGGCAATCTGGAATAGATGCGTCTCGTCGCGGAAACGGATCGGCGCGATCTGCAGCTTGCCCTTCTTTTCCACGTAGGTCTGGTCGGGGCCGTTGACCATGATGTCGGACACGTCGGGATCGTTCAGAAGCTCTTCGAGCGGGCCGAAGCCGAGCAACTCGTCGACCAGCACTTTCTCGAGCGCAAACTGTTCGCGGCGGTTCAGTGTGACCTTTAGTTCGGCCAGCACTTCCATGATGATCGGGCGGAATTCTTCCGACAGCTCATCCTTTGTCAGCGTAGCCGCTGCTTCGGGGTCGACGCGTTCGAGCAGGCGCGGGAGCACCTGTTCCTTGATTTTGTGGACGCTGGCCTCGAAGCCACCGACTTCAGACTCGCCCGAATGGGTTGCATTCATGCGATCCGAGAGGCGCTGCATCGCCTCGGCATTGGCCTCCGATCCGGTGCTTGGCGCAGAAGGTGCGTCCTGCGGGAGGGGCGGGAATTGCTCGCCACCCTTGCCTTCGGCTTTCTCGTCCTTCTCCGAGGAATCACCGCCACCCTGCATCGGGCGAGCTACACCAAATTGCGGACGAGCCCCGGCGCCCATACCCGCCGGTCCGTTTTTCCGCCCGAATGCACTCATTGCATAACCCCCGAGGTGATAAATTCGTGGCGCGCTCCACCTGCCCGAAAGACGGCGAAGTTCGCGTTTGCGTGTTTGGTGAATAAGAAGGAAACCTTGATTTTTTCCTAACCCGGCGCTTGATCCGGCTTCGCTTTGGCCCGAAGCGCAAGCTCTCCCGATTATCCCCGAAAAGAGACGACCTCAAACCATGCAGCCATCCGAACGAAGCGGCATCCTGATCGCTCTGTGTGGCTTTGCGCTACTCAGCGTCGGCGATGCAGTCATCAAGTCGATGGCTGGCGAATTCTCTCCCTTGGGCGTTGCGGCCATTCGCTTTGCTTTGGGGGCAGCGGGCTTGTCATTACTCTTGGGGCTGAACGAGGGAAGGGCGGCATTCCGTCCGCTCAATCCACGCCTGCAGGCAGTGCGGGGCATCTGCCTTGCGGCGGCGTCCCTGTGTTTCTTCTCAGCCATTTTCGTGATGCCGCTGGCCACGGCCATGGCGCTGGCCTTCGTGTCACCCGTGATCGTTGCCCTGCTGAGCGGACCGCTGCTTGGCGAGAAGGTTCGACCGGCGGTCTGGGTGGCGTCGATGATCGCGCTGTCGGGTGTCGTGCTGGTGCTGAGGCCGAATCTCGCGGAACTCGGCTGGGTTGCTTTGCTCCCGCTCCTCTCGGCCTTCTTCTTTGCATCGATGATCATCGCCAACCGCGCGAGCGCGGGGCAGGGCAGCGCCATGTCCATGCAGGTCTTCATGCAGATCGGGGCCATGCCCGTGCTCATCCTCGCCGCGACCGCAGGTCATTTCTCCGGCGTGGAGAGCTTGCGCCTGACCGTGCCCGACTGGACCATTGCGGCGCGCTGTGCGGTCGTTGCCGTCACGGCCAGCGCCGCCCACTGGCTCGCCTATATCGGGACGCAGCGCGCCGGTGCCGCAACCATCGCGCCCACCACCTATGTGCAGATGCTGGTAGCGACATTCATGGGCTGGTGGTGGTTCGGCGATGTTCCGGACCTGCTAACCCTGGTGGGGGCAGCGATCATTATTGGGGCAGGCCTGCTTTTGTGGTGGACGACGCCGAGGGAACCTGCATCCGCTGCTACCGATTGATCGCCTACGCCTTTGCGCTAAGGCTTCAGAGCGACTTACAAGGGATCGACAAGCATGTGCGGAATTATCGGTATCGTCGGCAAGGAATCGGTAGCAGACCGGCTGGTCGACGGTCTCAAACGCATGGAATATCGTGGTTATGACAGTGCAGGCATCTGCACCATCCACGATGGCGAGCTGGTTCGCCGCAGAGCGGAAGGTAAACTCGGCAACCTGGTCGCGGAGCTTGCCGAAAGCCCCGCGCCAGGCAAGATCGGTATCGCGCATACGCGCTGGGCGACACACGGTGCGCCCACGGCCAGCAATGCACACCCACACGCCACCGACCATGTCGCCCTGGTCCACAACGGCATCATCGAGAATTACAAGGAATTGCGCGCCGAGCTGACGGAGGATGGCCGCAAGCTTGAGAGCGACACGGACAGCGAGGTCGTCGCTCATCTCGTCTCGCGCAGGGTCGAGAGCGGCGAAAGCCCCGAAGAGGCGGTGGCCAATGTCCTGCCCCGCCTGCGAGGTGCCTTTGCGCTCGCCATGGTGTTTCGCGACCACCCTGAAATCGTAATCGGTGCACGGCGTGGGTCGCCCCTGGTGGTCGGATATGGCGAGGGTGAAACCTATCTCGGTTCGGATGCGTTGGCGCTCGCCCCGCTGACCCAGCAGATCTCCTATCTCGAAGAGGGCGACTGGGTCGTTGTCCGCCAGGATGGTGCCACTATCCGGGACGAGAACGGCGACGAAGTGACCCGCGAAGTCCGCACGTCAGGCGCATCCGCGGCCGCGGTCGAGAAGGGCAATTACCGCCACTTCATGCAGAAGGAGATCTTCGAGCAGCCGACCGTCGTCGCGCAGACGCTGGGCTCTTACCTGCGCCAGTCGGACAATTCGGTGGCGCTGCCGCAGTTCGATTTCGACATTTCAAGCATCAAACGCGTTACGATCGTCGCCTGCGGGACTTCGTTTTATGCAGGCATGGTGGCCAAATACTGGTTCGAACAGTTCGCCCGCGTTCCTGTCGATATCGATGTGGCTTCCGAATTCCGCTATCGCGAGCCGGTGCTTGAAGAGGGCGGACTTGCGCTGTTCATCTCGCAGAGCGGCGAGACAGCGGACACGCTGGCGGCGCTGCGTCACTGCAAGGAACACGGCCAGACCATCGGCGTCATCGTCAATGTGCCGACCAGCACGATGGCCCGCGAGGCAGACCTGCTGCTGCCGACACACGCTGGTCCGGAGATCGGTGTCGCCTCGACCAAGGCATTTACATGCCAACTCGCTGTCCTCGCAGCGCTGGCCGTGCACATGGCGGTCAAGAAGGGATTGATGAGCCGCGAGGAGGAGCAGGAAGTGGTTGCGCACCTGCTCGAGGCACCCGCTTGCCTCAATGCGGCGCTCGACCATGACGACGATATCGCAAGCATGGCGCACCTGATCGCCCCCGCACGCGACGTGCTCTACCTTGGTCGTGGTCCCGACTATCCTCTCGCCATGGAAGGTGCGCTGAAACTCAAGGAAATCAGCTATATACACGCGGAGGGCTATGCCAGCGGAGAGATGAAGCACGGCCCGATCGCGCTGATCGACGATGATGTGCCTGTGATTGTCCTCGCACCCTCGGGTCCGCTGTTCGAGAAGAGTATTTCGAACATGGAAGAAGTGCGCGCGCGCGGCGGACAGATCGTGCTCATCTCGGATGCGAAAGGCCTCGAAGAGGCTGGCGAGGGTTGCCTCGCCACGATCGAAATGCCGCGCGTCCACCCGCTGATCGCACCACTCGTATACGCCATTCCGGTGCAACTCCTCGCCTACCATGTCGCCTGCGTGAAGGGGACCGATGTGGATCAGCCTCGCAACCTTGCGAAGTCGGTTACGGTGGAGTGATGCGGATCGAGGGCGGCTGTCACTGCGGAGCCGTCCGTTTTGCGGCGAAGATCGAGCCGCCGGCGGAGCTTCTTGCCTGCAACTGTTCGATCTGCAGCATGACAGGCTTCCTGCACCTCTTCGTGCCGCATGCGGACTTCGAGTTGCTGCGCGGGGCGGATATGCTCTTGTCTTACCGTTTCGGCACGCGCAGCGCCGAGCATCTGTTTTGCTCGAGCTGCGGGATCAAGAGCTTCTACCAGCCCCGATCGCACCCGGATTGCTGGAGTGTCCATTGGCACTGTGTCGATGGACAAGAAGATATCGCACATGAAATCAGTCATTTCGATGGACGTAACTGGGAAGATGCACATTCCGGTTTGCAGGACTAGAAGTTCGTCCGGATCGGCTGCTCCCTTTACCCGTAAATAACCTTTCCCGCGTAATCCGCGAAGGGTGAGCGAGACGAAGATCGTGCCGTCCTTTGGAGACGCGCCGCTGACGATGCGGCAAATCGTCGGGTTGCAACAACCCGAGGGTCTCGATTTCGCTCGCGTATTCGGCAGGCAGTATGCACTCGTCACCCGACGCTCCGGGGTGAGGGTAATCATCAATATCTTCGCCGCACTCACGCTCGTCTGGTTCTGCTACCAGTCGGTCTCTGCCACGCTCCTGTCGGTCTGGGGAGTAGCCCTCGCTTTCACCGTAGGGTGCTCCTACTTTCTCGACCGCGTCATGCGGGATGCGGACGAACGTGATTTCACGTCAGACGAGATTCGCAATCACGCGATCGCGAGTGGACTCAAGGGCCTCGTCTGGTCGGCCGGTCTGTGCATCCTGGCCTTCTCCGGGGCTGGCACGCATCTCGCCGAGATGTGGGCAGTGCTCGCGTTCCTGATCCTGGCAAGCTCGGTCAGCCGTTACAGCGCGCCCCTCAGCACGATTGCCTTCTCGCTTACAATGACCGCCGGGGCTCTTGCTGCCGCCATCGGGACCTTCAACCACGGCCTCGCGGCCATCATGCTGGCTAGCGGCATCTTTGCCTGCTTTGGCGTGATCGAAACCGCTCGCATGTCCATCGGCGCACGGCTCGCCGAAATCGAGATGAACGAGAAGAGCGAAACCGTCTCGATGCTGCTGCGCGAATTCGAGGACGGTCAGGCAGACTGGTTGTGGCAGATCGATACCAAGCGCCGTCTCCACAACGTCAGCCCGCGGTTGGCATTCGCCCTGGGTCGGGAGTCCTCTCAGGTCGAGGGCAAGCCGCTCTTGCAGCTCATCTCCGGCGACAGCTGGAAGTCGGGCAACTTCCCCGCCAGCCTTCACGAGCTTGCCGATCGCCTGAAGGGCAAGGAGAGCTTCTCTAACCTTACCGTCAAGGCACTGGTCAACGGCCAGACACGCTGGTGGGAGCTGTCGGGCACGCCGACCTATGATGAAGACGGCAAATGGCTTGGTTTCCGCGGCGTGGGGTCCGACGTCACGACGCAGCGCGAGAGCAGCAAGAAGATCGAATACCTCGCGCGTTACGATACGCTAACGCAGCTGCCCAACCGCCTACAAATCAATGAATCGCTGTCTGCTGCGCTTACCTATGCCGATCAATGGCGCACGCGCTGCGCCCTGCTGATGATAGATCTGGATCGGTTCAAGGCGGTCAACGATTCCCTTGGCCACCTGGTCGGTGACAGGCTGCTGGCGCATGTCGCTTCGCGCCTTACGCCGCTCATGAACGAAGGCGAGATGTGTGGTCGCCTGGGCGGTGACGAATTTGCCGTGGTCATTCGCGATGCGAGCGATCGGCGCCGGGTCGACACGCTTGCCAAGGCGATCATCTCCTCGCTTTCCGCGCCCTATCACGTCGACAACCAGGTGCTCTATGTCGGAGCCAGCGTCGGTTCCTGCATCGGTCCACGTGACGGATCGAAAGTCGAGGAACTGCTGCGGAATGCAGACCTAGCGCTGTATCGCGCCAAGGACGAGGGCGGCGGAAGCCATTTCGAATACGAGCCCGCGCTTCATTCCAATGCGGAGGAACGGCGCGTGCTGGAATTTGCCTTGCGCCATGCGCTCGAGAAAAAAGAGTTCGTGCTGCACTATCAGCCGGTGGTGGATGCGCATACCGAAGAACTTGTCAGCTTTGAGGCGCTCGTCCGTTGGAACAGCGAAGAGCACGGCTTCGTCAGTCCTGGCAAGTTCATCCCGCTGGCAGAAGACACGCGCCTGATCGTGCCGATCGGCACCTGGGTGATGCAGGAAGCTTGCCGCGAAGCCGCGCGCAACTGGCCCGAACATGTGAAGGTCAACATCAACGTTTCGCCCGAACAGCTGGTCGAGCCGGACTTTGCCGGAACGGTGGTCCGGGCGCTGTCGCATAGCGGGCTCGACCCGCGCCGCCTCGAGATCGAAGTGACCGAGAGCATCTTCATGCGCGATGCCAATGTCGCGCGCAATGCGCTGGAGCAGTGCATGGCGCTGGGCTGCTCGGTCGCGCTGGACGACTTCGGCACGGGCTATTCTTCGCTGGGATACCTGCGCAAATTGAAGTTCACGACCATCAAGGTCGACCGGACCTTCGTCCAAGGTGCTGCACAAGACAGCCCGGAAAGCCTCGCGATCATTCGCGCAGTGGTGGCAATGGCGGATAGTCTCGGCATGACTACGACGGCAGAAGGCGTCGAGAATGATGACGAAGCAGAAATGATCCGCCGTCTCGGCTGCAACAAGATCCAGGGTTTCCACTTCGGCCGTCCGATGCCGGCCGAAGATGCTTGCAAGATCGTCGCCCGCGCCGGCTCGCGCAAACGCGCCTGAGCCGGATCAGGCGCTCGCGAGCGCCTTCATCGCACCTTCGAACAGGGCAATGCCATCCGTCCCGCCATGGGCGGCGTCGACCGCTCGCTCAGGGTGAGGCATCATGCCGAGCACATTACCCGACTTGTTCAGCACACCCGCGATATCGCGGCGCGAACCGTTGCAATTCTCGGTGTAACGGAAGGCAACGCGGCCATCGCCTTCGAGCCGGTCGAGCGTTTCCTCGTCGGCAAAATAGTTGCCGTCGTGATGCGCGACGGGGATCTGGATTTTCTGCCCCGCATCGTAGCCTTGGGTAAACAGGGACTGCGCATTCTCGACCTTGAGGCCGACAGTGCGGCAGATGAAATGCTGGCTGGCGTTGCGCATCAGTGCACCCGGAAGCAGCCGCGCTTCCGTCAAGACCTGGAACCCGTTGCAGACACCCAGGACCGGAACGCCGCGATCAGCGGCACGGATCACTTCGCGCATGATCGGGCTGTTCGCCGCCATCGCGCCCGAACGCAGGTAATCGCCATAGGAAAACCCGCCAGGCAGCGCGATGAAGTCGAGCCCCTCAGGCAGTTCGGCATCGCCGTGCCATACGCGCAGGGGTGCTGTCCCGGAAACCTGTTCGAGCGCCACCGCCATGTCGCGGTCGCAGTTCGAACCGGGGAAGGTGATGACAGCCGAACGGAACGCCATCAGCCCAGCTTCTCGATCTTGTAGTTCTCGATCACCGTGTTCGCGAGCAGCTTCTCGCACATTTCGGTCAGCGCTTCGTCACTCGTTTCGTCGGCCACGTCGAGCTCGACCGTGCGACCTATCCGCACATCGTCGACGCCCTTGAAGCCAAGCCCTTCCAGCGCATGGTGGACGGCGCGGCCTTGCGGGTCGAGCACGCCGGGCTTGAGGCTTACGAGAACGCGAATCTTCATGGGCGACCTTTCGGTTTGCTCAGGCTTGGTCTTGCGCCGCGCCTATGCCGTGTGAGGCGCGAGAGGGCAAGCGGCAGCGGAAAGTCGCGCGGGGACAGCGTGATAGCTTCCCTTGTCACATTTGGTCGATGTAACCACGATGCCACAATCCCGGAAATCCGCGCAGTTCTGCGGTCTTGCGACTCGAATTATGCGGCATTTCGGCTACAGGGGCCGCGTCAATTCACTCCCTCCATCCCACCAACCCGTGCCCAAGCAAAAGGCGTCGGGCCAAAAGGATTACAAATCCCATGATTGACCGCTCCCTTTCTCTCCGCCTCATCTCTGCCAGCACGCTGGCGCTCGCCTTTGCAAGCCCTGCATTGGCGCAGGACACCGTCGACAGTTCCGACAGCGAAGCCCCTGGCGCCGAACAGGCCGACGAAGGTGCTCTCGATGTCATCGTCGTGACCGCGAACCGCCGCGAGGAAAACCTCCAGACAGTTCCGATTTCGGCGGCCACGATTTCTGCAGACGCTGCGCAGACAATCTTCGATGCCGGTGCCGATGTCACTGCGCTTGCCGCGCGCGTGCCGGGTCTCTTCGTTGAGAGCTCGAATGGCCGTGCCGCCCCGCGCTTCTATATCCGCGGCCTCGGCAACACCGATTTCGACCTTGCTGCATCGCAGCCGGTTTCGGTCGTCATGGACGAGGTTGTCCTTGAAAACGTGACGCTCAAGAGCTTCCCGATCTTCGACGTTGAACGCATCGAAGTCCTGCGCGGACCGCAGGGCACGCTCTTTGGACGCAACACGCCGGCCGGTATCGTCAAGATCGACACCACCAAGCCGGGCGACGAATTCGCTGTGCGCGGTTCGGCAAGCTACGGCAGCTTCGGTTCGGTCGCGATCGATGGCGGCGTGACCGTCCCCGTGCTTCCCGGCATGCTCTCGGTTCGCCTCTCGGGCCTTTGGCAGCAACGCGATGACTGGGTGGACAATGGCTTCACCGGCGAGGAAGACGCGCTCGGCGCCTACAGCGACATCGCCGGCCGCGCGCAGGTGCTGTTCACCCCGACTGATCGCTTGTCGATCCTCGGCAGCTACTCGGTCCGCGATCTCGACGGTACTTCGACCCTGTTCCGCGCCAACATCCTCGGCCCCGGCAGCAACGATCTCAACGAGAACTACGATCGCGACACCGTGTTCTTCGACGCGGGCGCGGGTAACCAGGCCAAGTACACGGCGGAAATTTCGACCGTGAAGCTGGACTACGATTTCGACTTCGCAACGCTGACCAGCATATCGAGCTGGGCGGATAGCGAAGGCTCGAGCCGCGGCGATATCGACGGGGGCAACCTCGTCGACGGACCGGGTTTCATCCCATTTCCGTCAGATTCGCAGGACTCGATTGTTCTCGACCAGTTCACGCAGGAAATTCGCCTTGCTTCAGCCAGCGGCGGCCCGATCGAATGGCAGGTCGGCGGCTTCTACTTCAGCAGCGACTTCGACGTGACCACGGTCGGGTTCAACTTCCCGCCGCCCGTCACGGTCAACCACACCAATGACAGCTGGGCCCTGTTCGGCCAGGTCACGGGTGAAGTGACCGAAGCTCTCAAGCTGACCGGCGGCCTGCGTTACACCGAGGACGAGAAGGACTTCTTCGTTCGCGATGCTGCCGATCCGCAGGCTCGCTCGGTGTCGGACGAGCGTATCAGCTGGGACCTGGCTGCATTCTACGAGCTGAGCGCCGATGCGAGCCTCTACGCCCGCGTCGCCAGCGGTTTCCGCGCTCCGACCATCCAGGGCCGTGACGTGGCCTTCTTCGCAGCGCCTTCGGTGGCCGACAGCGAGAAGATCATGAGCTACGAGGCGGGTCTGAAAACCGAACTGGCCGATCGCCGTGTTCGGTTCAACCTCGCCGGCTACTATTACACGATCGAGGATCCGCAGTTCTCCGCGATCGGCGGTGGCGGCAACTTTGTCCAGCTCGTCAATGCGAACAAGGGTCGCGGCTACGGCTTCGAACTGGATAGCGCATTCCAGATCACGCCCGACTTCCTTGTCACTGCGGGTGCGAGCTACAACAACACCAAGATCCAGGACGGCGACCTCGCGGTCGGTATCTGCGCGCAGTGCACCGTGCTCGATCCGGTGGTCGATATCGGCGGGACCGATCGCGCTCTCGTGGATGGCAACCCCTTCCCGAATGCGCCCGAGTGGATCGCCGACGTATCGGCCCGCTACGGCATCCCGTTCGGGGACGATGGCGAAGTGTTCTTCTACACCGACTGGACCTACCAGGGTGCGACGAACTTCTTCCTCTACGAGAGCCTGGAGTTCAACGCCGACAACCAGATCGAGGGCGGTCTCCGGATCGGCTATGCTGCCTATGACGACAGCGTCGAAGTGGCTGTTTTCGCTCGTAACATTACCGATGAGGATAATGTGAAGGGCGGCATCGACTTCAACAACAATACCGGCTTCGTGAACGATCCGCGCGTTATCGGTATCTCGGTCCGTTTCAACTACTGATCGGACGCAGTCCAGCTTAAGGGGCCGCGGGGGCAATCACCCCGCGGCCCCTTTTCTAAGCACGATGAACCTATTCCTTCTCCGCCAAGGAAGAGTGAACGACACGGATGCGCAGCGCCTGCGCTGGATCGAGATAGCGCTGGGCAGCCGCCTGCAACATCTCGACCGTCACACCCTTGTAGCGCGCCTCGATGCTACGCACCCGCTCCAGGCGATCTGCCTCGAGTTGCGCGGCATCGGCAACGCCCAGCCAGTAACCGTTGTTTTTGCGCTGCTGGATGATCTGTTCGAGCAGCGGCTTGCGCGCACGGTCCAGCAAATCGTCATCGATCTGACCTGAACGCAGGCTCTCTGCGATCTCGTCAATCACGCCGAAGACCTGTTCCGCCTGGCTGGGCTCGACGATGACCGATGTGGAGAAGGTTCCATAATCCTCGTAGATGTCCGACATCGAAGACCTGGCACCGGGGGAGTAGGACGCACCGAGCTCCTCGCGAATGATTTCCAGCATCTCCAGGCGCATGATCCGTGCAAGGAGTTGCAGGGTGGCTTCTTCCTGCGGATCGTCGTCATCGGTGGTCGGCCAATAGGCGAGTACCAGCGCCTGGTCGGGCGCACCCTCGTGATAGAGAACACGCTCGCTGCGGTCGTCGGAGAAGGCCGCTTCTCGGCGGTCCGTGAATTCCGACAAGGCTTCGGCGCGATCGGGCAGGGCTCCGAAGGTCGCCGCCACGGCATCGATGACGCCCTGCTCGTCGAATTCCCCAACCACCGCGATCTCTATCGGAGCGCTTGCGAACTGCTCGGCGATCAAGCGCCGCGCGCGCTCGGCGTCGACGGATTCGAGTTCCTCTTGCGTCGGAATGCCGAAGCGCAGGTTGCCACCCGTCACGATGCGCGACACCGCAAACTGCGCGACGGCCTGTGGCGTCGCGTCAAGCTGCGCCATGAAAGGAGGGACTACGGCGCGCCATTGGCTGATCATTTCGGGTCGCAGGCCGGGGTCGGTCACGAAGGCCGCGCTGAGCTGCATCTGTGCAGGAAGGTCCGCCATGGTGATCGCACCCGACATGGTGAACTGATCGTCATCGACCGAGAAGCCGTAGCGCAGGCTTCGACCCGCGAAGATCTGGCGCAGCTCATCGAAGCTATGCTGTCCAAGCCCGCCTTGTGCGCTGAGATTGGATAGCAGCAGTGCCTCCGAGATGTTCCCTGTAGGGAAAGCAAGCTGACCCGAACCCATTCGGATCGAAAATCGCAGGCGGTCGTCCTCGAAATCGGTCGGCTTCAGGTTGAGCCGGACGTTATTCGCAAAGCGGATGGTGCGGATGCCGAGGTCCTCGATCGTCTCGTCCATGACAATTGCAGAGGGTTCTCCCTGATCCGTATAGGCGAACTCGATCGCACCGGTGTCCTCCGGCGCGGCCACGGCGATCTTGCTCGACGTGTCGTAGGCAGCAAGGATCGTCGATTCTGCGTCGGCAATCTCTTCCTTGGTGGAAACGTGGATCAGCGGATCGCTGAGGCGGTAATGCCGGGCAAAGGCCGCGTTGATTGCTTCAAGCGTAAGCTCGGGCTTGATCAGTTTGAACACCTCCAGCAGCGTGCTGGGTTTCACGAAGAGGCGTTCGGCACGTGCGGTCGACAGGATACCTTCGGCCAACGCGCGGTTGGAACGTGTGCCCTGCTGGCTGGCCGCATCGCTCAGGCGTTTCTCGAGATTGGCCATCTGCTCGGCAAGTTCGCTGACAGTGAAGCCATGCTCAACTGCTCGCCGCCACTCCTGCTCGCCTGTGGTCAACGCCTGTTCCCATTCTCCTTCCTTCGCCTGCATGCGGATGGAAGCCTGGCGATAGATATCGAAATAGTCGGAAGAACTGACTGCACCGCTGATGATCGGAGCGTCTTCGCTGTTGGCAATCTTCTGGAGCCTGCGGTTGAGCATCCGGTTGCCGAGATCGACCAAGTAGTCCTGGCGCAATTGCGCAATGGTCGCCTCGCGCTCGCGATAGGGAGCGAAGCGGTCGATCGTGACGTAATACTGCACGTCCGGATCCACGAAATTGCCTGCTGCCGGCCCGCGTTCGAGGTCGATCAGGCCCTTCTTCACCCGCTCGATAGGTTGTTCTGGCGCCTGCCAGCTGGCGAATCTCTCGACGATCTTGGCCTCGATCTCGTCGGGATCAATGTCGCCGACGAAGACGAGCGTGGCATTGTCGGGGCGATAGTAGCGGCGATAGAGATCGCGAACCACCGACCCAGGCGCGGCGTCGATATTCTCAACCGTCCCGTCGGCTCGGAAACGCTGCGCATAAAGCGTGTCGGGCGATACGAACTTGAAGTAGTCCTTGAAGCGCCGAATGGTGAAATTGTTGCGCGTGCGGGTCTCCGACTGGATGATTCCGCGCTCACGGTCGACAGCCTCGTCCGTAATGGTGAGTTCCGACGCCGTCTCGCGCATCAGCATCAGCGCTGTGTCGACCAGTTCTTCATCTACCCGTGGGAGGTCGAGCTTGTAGATCGTGTCTTCGAACCCAGTTGAAGCGTTGGTGTCTGCGCCGAATGCAAGCCCCAGCCGTTCGAGAAGCTTGACCATCTCGCCTTCGGGGATGTTGGTCGAGCCGTTGAACGCCATGTGTTCGACAAGATGGGCGAGGCCCAGCTCATTGTCGCGTTCGTCGATCCAGCCCACGTCGAAACCGAAGCGGACGACCGCAGTATCTTCCGGCGTCTCATTCCTGAGGATGGCGTATTTCATCCCGTTCTCGAGCACGCCGAAGCGCACATCAGCGTCGGCCGGTACATCGTAGATGGGGATGCCCCATGGCGTTTCGCCATTCTGTGTCGTCGATGTGACTGCCGCTTCATCCTGGGCCGAGGCCAGGTAGGGCATGCCGAGCGCCAGCAGGGGCAGGACGGCAAGGAGGTGGGTGATGTGTTTGCGTTTCATTCGTGCGTCCCCAACCGGTATCGCGAGGTTGCGACCCGTGCTTTCCTGTTGTGGCTAGGTCAGCTTGGGACGGGTGCAAAGGAAGAATCCGTCAAATTCTGCGAATGAACCATAGAAACGGACGCAGGACATGCTTGTCTTCGAAAAACACGGCCTTAGGACAGGGGCGTGACCACGCTCGATCTCGTCTACAATCCCGTATCGGGCAGTTTTTCGCAGCAGCATCTGGACCGGCTTGTGTCTGCCCTCGAGGCGGAGAGGTTCACGGTCAACCCACAGCCCACACGAGCCGACGGCGTTACGCTGACCGACAGGGCGGAGCTTGTCTGTATCCATGGTGGAGACGGCACGCTGCGTGACGTTGTACGCGCTTTGGGCGACAGGGCGGGATACGTGCCGCTTTGCGTCGCGCCCTCGGGTACGATCAACCTGGTCGCTCGCGAACTCGATTATCCGCGCAAACCCAGGGAATTTGCCCGTAAGCTGGCACAGGCTTGGGCGAGGGGACCGGAGACTTGGGTGGTCGCCCCGCTATATCGGCTTGGCGAATTGCCGATCGTATCCTGCCTCTCCATTGGTCCCGACAGTCACGCAGTGGCGCGTGTCTCTGGCAAGCTGAAGAAACGCATCGGACGCTATGCCTATGTCGCGGCGATGATGCAGCAAATGCGCGAATGGCCTCGCCAGCCGATGACGGTTCGTGGCACCACGACCGACGGGATGAGGTTCGAAGAGGAGGCCGAAGCGGTCATTGTCTCGAACGCCGCCCTCTATGCAGGCCCATTCCGGCTGAGCCCGGAGGCAGCCCTGAACGCCGATTCAGTCGAGCTTATCACTGTGCAGCACGGTACGCGGCTGCGTATCATGGCGCTCAGCCTCGCTGCTATGCTCGGCCTCCCCGTCGAGCGCTTCGCCAAGGCCAGCGTCCGAAGCTGCAGACGCGTAGAATTCGACCGCTGCGTTACGCCGGTGCAGGTCGATGGCGACCACATGCCCGATTGCGCCTATGCCATAGCGCCCGCAGGAATCGCACTGCGTTACGTGGTCTGACTACTTCTTCGGCGGAGTGATCTTGTTGCGCAGGCGGCTGCGGTGGGCACTCATGTCGAGCACTTCGCCGGGGCCGTTGTCGTCACCCTGAAGCAGGCCGAGGCGTCGCGCGACCTCCTGATAAGCTTCGCTCTCACCGCCCATGTCGCGGCGGAAACGGTCCTTGTCGAGCTTCTCGCCCGTGTTGATGTCCCACAATCGGCAGCCGTCGGGGCTGATCTCGTCGGCCAGGATCGTGCGGCTGTAGTCGCCATCCCAGATGCGGCCGAATTCCAGCTTGAAGTCGACGAGGCGAATGTCGATCGCTGCAAACATGCCGCACAGGAAATCGTTGATGCGGATGGCCATGCTGGACATGTCCTGCATCTCTTCATGGCTGCACCAGTTGAAGCAGGCGATCTCTTCCTCGGAGACCTTCGGGTCGCCCAGCGCATCGTCCTTGAGGCAGTATTCGATCAGCGTGTGCGGCAGCAGCTCGCCTTCCTCGATGCCGAGCCGCTTCGAAAGCGAACCGGCAGCGACATTGCGCACCACTACTTCCAGCGGAATGATCTCGACCTGGCGCACCAGCTGCTCGCGCATGTTGAGGCGGCGGATGAAATGCGTCGGGATGCCGATGTGCGATAGGCGCGTGAAGACATATTCGCTGATGCGATTGTTGATCACGCCCTTGCCGTTGATCGTACCCTTCTTCTCGGCGTTGAAGGCAGTCGCGTCATCCTTGAAATACTGGATGATCGTGCCCGGTTCGGGGCCTTCGTAGAGGATCTTGGCCTTGCCTTCGTAGATCTGGCGGCGACGTGCCATCGGTGCATTCCTTCGCGCGAAAATACTGCGCCCCGGTAAGCGGAATCGAAGAGGATCCGCGCGGCCCGGGGCGTTTGGCTGGCGCTTACCGGAAGCGCCTCGCGAAAGCAATTGCGGCCATCGAACTGGCACGCGGCTTTGTAGGACCTTATTCGCTTTCCTACCGGGTAATTCGGTCAATATCTGCGGCGCTCCCACGAAAGACAGGAGCAAGCAACATGACCATTGTCGCATCGCGCGCCGCCGCCATCGGACAGGACTTCACCGGATCGGATATCATCGAAACCGCAGGCTACGCCTTCAAGGGAGATGGCGGGGAAGGGCGGTATTACCTGATCGAACCGAACAGCTACTCCGGCGCACCGAGCGATGCAGGGCCCGGTACGATCGAGTGCGCAAACGGCTGGTACCGTTTGATGGGCGCAACGCTCTACATCGAGCAATTCGGTGCCAGCTCGCGCGGCGCCAGCCAGGCGAGCAATGACGGGAGCACGGGCCTCGACAATGCGCCTGCCATCAACGCGGCCATTGCATTCGCCAAGGCGAACGGGGCTCATCGCGTTTCGGCGAGAGGGAAGGGGCGTTTCGGGATCGGACAGAAGATCGTCCTCGATGACCAGCGGTTGACCTTCGGCAACGGCATCTCTCCGCTCAGCCTCTCGCTCGTCGCGCTCGCAACCAACACCTTCGCGGCCGATGAGGGGATAGTCGAGCTAACCGAAAATCGCGCCTCGATCGATGGTGTCTGGCTGCGTGTCCCGGGAGGCGTCTACGATCCGGCGACTGACACGGGTCCGCACGTTTCGGGAATCAAGATCATCGGCAATGGCAAGACCATCTTCCACAACCGGATCTGGAACGTAGAGGTCGAGGGTGGGTACAAGGCCTTCGATGTCCAGGGCCTCGAAGGCGATTTCCGGAAGGCCCGCGCCTTCGGTCCTTACGCTTTCGGATATCACGTCACCGGGGACGACACCGAGTTCTCGCCAAGCTGCACCGCGGCAGACGGCGATGTCGGCTTTTACGGATCGGCAGGCGTCGAGGGGGCGCTGCATTGCGTACGCAACCGCATCAACTTCCATATCGCCGGCGGCCTTCCCAATCGGCTGTTCTGCTTCGACGACACCCCGCTCGAAATCGGGATCTGGTGCGAGAACATGCGCGGCGGGCATTTGCTGACTTATCATGGCAAGGTCGGGCAACACGCCGATGCAGCCCCGATCGCGCACTACATCAAGCTGGAGCGCTGTCGCCACAACACGATCGAGAACGTCGGTGTCTATCGCGCAGAGGATGCGACGACACTAGCCGTTTCGGCTCCGGCCTATTTCCTCGACATTCCGGGTGAATGGGTCGGGGATCCCTGGACCAGCGTACGAAATCGCTTTCTCGGCTATCATCTGGAGGGTGTCGAGCTGGCGCAGGATGACGCCACGCTGCGTCGCGTGGCCCGCAATACCTTCCTCGGGTGCGAGGGCGCGCATGTCGCGCGTCTGGCAGGTGACAACCACCAGCTGACCGGTGCCGGTGAGGTGCTTGCAGCGGGCGGGACGACCAGTTTCGAGCGGCACCTGACGCGGCGACCTGGCGGAGCCTATCCGCAAGTGCTGCGCGTGCTCGGCCGGGCGCTGGTGTCGCGCAGTGCGACCGAAGACGCGCTTCTTGATATCTCGCTGCGCGTGCCGATCCTCGATAACACCTCGCCATTCTTCACTGGCAGCGCGAAGGTGACCGAACGAGAGCAGGTCGGAAGCGGGAATTTTGGCGTGACGGTGACCAATGTGACCTACCACGTCGCCGACAACCGGATCAGTTTCGACCTGACCGGCCCAGCAAATTTCGCGAGCAAGTGTGAGGTCGTTCTGACCGATGTCCTGTGCGACAACGGGGGCTTCTAAGCATGGCAAAGCGGGAGGGGTTGGCACCCCTCCTACCTAACGCACCGCTTGCGCTGATTCCTCCACTGCCGGAGCATGATCGTCCTTCAGCTTCTCGATCAGGCGTCCCAGCGTCGCGCGCTGTACGAGAACGCTGAACAAAACAGCGGCAAAGGTCGCGGCGAGGATGAAGTCGCGCGTTTCGCCTGGGGGGAGCGAGAGCGCCAAGGCGATGGAAATGCCACCGCGAAGGCCGCCCCACCACAAGACCCGGCCCGCACCCTTGTCCTGTAGCCGCGCCGCCGGGATGGTCTTGGTCGAGACGAAGATGCCAATGGCACGTGCCACAAGTGTGAGCGGGATGGCGAGCAAACCGAAGATCAGCACGTTTCCGCCAACCGTCAGCACAATCATCTCGAGGCCGATCAGCAGGAAGAGAACAGAATTGAGCAACTCGTCGAGCAATTCCCAGAACTTGAGCAGGTAATCGCGGGTAACGTCGCTCATCGCGTAGGTGACCCCGTGATTGCCGATGAGCAGCCCGGCCACGGCCATGGCAAGAGGGCCGGAAATGTGGAGTTGGCTGCACAATGCGTAGCCACCCATCACCACGGCGAGCGTAATCAGGACCTCGAGCGTATATTCGTCCATCCCTGCCAGCGCGCGATAGCCGAGATAACCCGTCACGAGCCCGACGAGAATGCCGCCGCCCGCCTCGAGCGCAAAGAGCTCTGCGCCTTCGATGAATGAGAATTCGTTGCCGCTCACTGCCGCACCGAGCAGGATGATGAACACGACGATCCCCACCCCGTCGTTGAACAGGCTTTCGCCCGCCACCGCGCTTTGCAGCGACTGCGGGACATTCTCCTCCTTGAGGACCCCGAGGACGGAGACTGGATCGGTCGGTGCAATGAGCGCACCGAAAACGAAGTACCAGATCGGCGCGAAAGCGAGCCCGATCATCGATCCTATGCCCCACATGGCGAGACCCACCAGCACGGTCGAAATAATCACCCCGACAGTCGAGAGCAGCAGCACCGGTAGCCAGGCGACCTTCAACCGGTCGAGATCGACATGCAGCGCGCCGGCGAAGAGCAGGAAGCTGAGCATCCCCTGGAGCAGGGTCTCGGTGAAATTCATCTGCTCGAGCGTATCGGCCACCCAATTGTCGAGCGTGATGCCGGGGACCAGCGCATCGACGATCATCAGCCCGATGGCGGCAATCGCGCCCATGACCGTCAGCCCGATGACATGCGGTAGCCGGACGAAATGATGGTTGAACCATCCTAGCAGGGCCGAGGCGACAACCAGCAAGGCGGCAATGTCGAAAGCGGAGAGCGCGCTAGCGGTTTCTTCGTGCATGGCCGCGAGCGATAGCGTGGGACAGGTGAATGGCCAAGCTTGCGTGTTCGCATCTGCTTGGGCAGCAACGATAATCGATGACAGGGCTCTATCATTATCGCCACTCGGGTCTGCTGGTCGCCTCGGAGCTAGAACTTCCCGAGTGGGCCGCCTTCGCCTGCAGCGAAGGCGAGCCGGATGTGCGCATCGTGATCTCGGACGATCCGTGCCCCGATTGCCCGGTCGATGGTAGCGTGGCGGTCGGTGAGACCCTTCGGTTCGCGATCGAGGGCATCGGCGGCTGGCAGGTCGAGTCCGGTCGCATCATCCGCCTTCATCCCGGGGTGACAAGCGATTTGCCCGAGCTCCGCCTGTTCACCCTCGGGAGTGCTTGGGGGGCGCTTGGCTATCAGCGCGGTTTCGCGATGTGGCACGGCAGCGCGGTCGAACGCGATGGACGCGCGATCTTGTTCTGCGGGGACAGCGGGGCCGGAAAAAGCACGATGGCCGCGGCCTTGTGTCAGGCAGGGGCGAAGCTGGTAGCGGACGATCTCAGCCGCATCGAGCCAGCGGCCGGTGGCGTGCTGATCCATCCCTCCTCTGCGCGAATCAAGCTGTGGCGCGAGGCGATCGACCACCTGGGATGGCAGGACCGAATCCTCCAGCGCGATTACTACCGTGACGACAAGTTCCACTGCTCTGCAAATGGGGCGCCTCCGACCGATACTCCCATTGCTGTGGCCGCCCTCGTGAGCCTGGAGGAGGGTGAAGCCACCTGGCTAGAGCGGTTACACGGCCGGGAAGCGCTTGGCGTTACCTTCAGGCAGACCATGTACCGACCGGAGATGGTCGACGCACTTGGCTTGTGGGGTGAACAGGGTGCGCTAGCTTCAAGGATTGTGGCCGATTGTCCGGCCTATCGCCTGATCCGTCCAAAATCTTACTCAACAATCGACGGCGTGTGCCGCGCTGTCGAACCGCTGTGGGGAGAATGAAAGGTAAAAGTGGTGCCCGGGGACGGATTCGAACCGCCGACACTGCGATTTTCAGTCGCATGCTCTACCAACTGAGCTACCCGGGCTAACCCTCGCTGCGGCCTCTCGTGGGGCTCGCCAGCGGTTGGAGTGCGCGCCTATGGCGAAGCCTAGCCGCCTTGGCAAGGGGCTATTTCAATCGTCCTGCGGCTTGACCACTTCCGCAGCGATTTCTTCGGGCAGGGCGGGTCGCCCCGGTACCGCGTAGCCATCACCAAACCACTGCGCGAGGTCGCGGTCCCGGCACCGCGTGGAGCAGAACGGCTTGTGCTCCTCGGTGCGTGGCTTCTTGCAGATAGGGCAGGGCTTATTCATGACCGACCACTTGGGCAGCAGCCGCCTCAATGGCAAGGCCGGGGTCGGTCTCTATCCGCAGGGGGCGTGCCGTCCGGCGCTCGACCTCCGCCATCCACTCTGGCTTGAGCTTGGCATTGAGCGCGGGATGAAGCGTCAGCAAGGTCGTGCCGACTCCCTCGACCATCTCGGCGCGGCGCAGCGCCATTCGCGCAGACATTCCCACCCGCGAGGTTGCAAAGCGATGCAGCAGTGAGGGACCTTCAAGTCGCGCGACCAGCTGCACGAAACCGAACCCGTTCATGGCCGTGCGTTCATGCGGCCAACCGTCCAGAGCATCTCCAAGCGCTGCGTCCACCGCCTTGCGGTCCGCCTTTGCCGCGAGCGTGGGGAAATCGATCCCGATCGACCCGCCAAGATCCAACAGGCGAAGCGCTGCAGCGATCGGGTCGACTGCGGCCATGGAGAGGGCACGGGAGTCAAGACTGCCGTCTATATCGATCAGCGTCATCGCGGGGGTGACAGCAAACAGCAACGAGCCTCCATTGAAGGCGACTTCGCCAGAGCTCGCCGCAGACCAAGCATCTTCCCATAGTCCGGGCGGGAAGCGATGAACCCTTCTTCCCGCATCAAAAACATCATCGACGGGGGCGGATGCCGATATGGGGCGAGCCGCCGCCAGCTTGAAACGTCCCCGTTCTGTCATCGCCGCACGGGATATGACGAGATCAAGCGTGCTTCCCTCGCCTACATCCCGCGGCAACTTGTCGACCAGCAGTTCGCGCCCATCCGGTGTTTCCGCTGTGCCACGCGTGCCATTCTTGGTTGTGAGTTTGGCAGAGATCGCTTGACCCGCATGGAATTCACCGGGCCAGCGACAGCGAGCACCAAGGATCTTTTCTCCATCGAGCAGTATCGCGCGGGTCTCGCCGATACCTTCCTCGATCAACCACTCAGGCAATGTCGAACCCCGCCGCCTTGAGCAGTGCGCGCGTTTCGTGGAGCGGGAGGCCGACCACTCCAGAATGGCTTCCCTGGATGCGGCTGATCAGTCCTTCCGCGATGCCCTGGATGGCATAGCCACCCGCTTTGCCCTCCCATTCGCCGCTGGCGATGTAGGCGTCGATTTCCTGTGTGGAGAGGCGCTTGAACAGGACCGCCGTCTCGTTCAGTCGCTCGCGCATACTTCCGTCGGGAGCACGCAAGGCTATGGCCGACAGCACGCGGTGACGGCGGCCTGACAGAAGTTCGAGGCACTTGCGCGCAGTTGCCTCGTCCTCGGCCTTGGGCAAGATACGTCGTCCGGCCGCGACAACCGTGTCACCTGCCAGAACGAAACCGCGATCGCTCGCTGCCGCTTCGGCTTTTTCGCGCGCCATTCGCTTTGCATAGTCGCGCGGTAACTCGCCCTTGGCCGGTGTCTCGTCGATATCGGCGGGAGCGACGGCGTCCGGCGTCAGCCCCAGACGCGCGATCAGCTCGCGGCGACGCGGACTTGCGGATGCGAGGATGAGAGTGGGCTTGCCCACCGCGTATTACTGCGGGCCGGGACCCTGGCCGGGTCCGCCACGTCCGGGCATGAAGCGGTAGGTGATGCGCGCCTTGGTCAGATCGTAAGGCGTTAGTTCGCAAAGCACCTCGTCGCCCACCAGCACGCGGATGCGGTTCTTGCGCATCTTGCCGGCCGTGTGACCGAGCACTTCGTGGCCGTTCTCGAGCTCGACGCGGAACATGGCGTTGGGCAGCAGTTCCACAACACGCCCGCGCATTTCGAGAAGTTCTTCCTTGGCCATTCGTTTCCTTAATTTGGTGCTATTGGTTGGCAAACGTCGCGCGCCCATAGCGGTAGGCGGGATAAAAGGGAAGAGTTTGGCATTTATCCCCTTGCAGCCGCGCTGCGACGATTTGTTACCCGAGATCCTATTGCCGAACGGCCGGTTACGCGACAATGCGAGCCGACGCCGATCACCAACTCGAACCGATTGGATAGCTGCACTTGATCAAGTTCGATTGGAAACCCACGCTCTTCACGGCCACCGCAGCTTGGGTCTCAACCGTAGGTCCTGTGGGTGCGCAGGAAATGGAGGAGGAAGAGGCAGCCGAGATGACAGCTCCGGCGGGGGTTACGCCCATACTGGAGGACGATGAGATCGTCGTCTTCGGCACGCGGCTCAAGGGCCAGCTCACGATCGATCAACCGCCGCTTGCCGAATATGACGAAGCGGATATCGCCGCGATCGGGGGTAGTTCGATCGCGGACATCATCGCCGCCATCGAACCATCGACCGGCAGTAGCGTGCGCGGTGGGCGCGGCGGCGGACGGCCCGTCTTTCTCATCAATGGCATTCGCGTCTCCAGCTGGCGCGAGTTTCGCAGCTACCCGCCCGAAAGCGTTGCCAAGGTCGAGGTCTTCCCAGAGGAAGTGGCGCAGCGTTTCGGATACTCGCCCGACCAGCGCGTGGTGAACATCGTCCTCAAGCCCAATTTCCAGAGCCTGACGGCGGAGGTCGAGTATGAAGGCCCGGCCGAAGGGGGCTATACGCGGACCGAACAGGAAGCGACCTGGCTTAGGAATGGCGAGCAGGGCAGGCTCAATTTCGACCTCGAGTTCGAGGATCGCAGCCTGCTGACCGAGGCCGAGCGCGGCCTGACGATTGGCAGTGATGACGGTGAAGCCGAATTCAGAAGCCTCCTGCCGGACACTTTCGGCTTTCAGGCGGAGGCGAATTACGCCCGGGCGATCATAGAGACCGGCACTTCGCTGGGGCTCAACGGGACATATGCCCGTAACGAGAGCCGCAGCCTGGCAGGATTGGCCACGGACGGTGCGTCTGTGCTCGAAAGGCGAGCTGAGAATGACAGCTATTCCGCCGGCCTTTCGGTCAACCAGCCGATCGGCGACTGGAGCGCGACTTTCACCAGCGACCTCAACCACACGGATTCGCTGAGCGAGATCGATCGCAACGACGCCAGCGGCTTCGATATTGCACGCAGCCGGACCTATACGGCGGTCAACAAGGCGACGTTGAACGGTTTCCCGATCGCCCTGCCTGCCGGCGAGGTGAGCTACACGCTCGACCTCGGCTTCGACTGGAAGCGAATAAACAGCGAGGATTCGCGCGCGACAGAGGACTTCTCCCTCACGCGCAGGCGGCTCAACGCAGGCGTGACGATCGCCGCGCCGATCTCGCGCCGCGGCGGGCCGCTTGGTGCGGTCGGCGATGTCACTTTGGTGGCATCGGGCGGGGTCGAGGACCTTTCCGATTTCGGCGCGCTGGCAAACTGGTCGCTGGGTGCCAACTGGTCGCCCACCAACAAGCTGAATGTCAGCGCGACCCGGATTTGGCGCGAGGTTGCTCCATCACTGACCAATCTTGGCAGCCCGCGTATCGACGAGTTCAACGCGACCGTGTTTGACTACCTGACCGGCCAGACTGTGCTTGCAACGCTGGTGACGGGCGGCAATCCCAACTTGCGGGCAGAAACGCAGGCCGACTGGAAATTCAGCGCTAACTGGGAAGTGCCGTTCTGGGAAAATGCGAGGCTCCAGGCGGATTATGGGATCAACCGCTCGCGAGACGTGACCGCTACCCCTTCGTTTAGCGCAGCTTTCGAAGAGGCTTTTACCAACCGCGTGACTCGCGATGCGGAGGGCGACCTCCTCGCCATCGATCGTCGGCCGCTGACGCTCTACCAAACCCGCAGCCGCATCCTCGCCTTCGGGCTCAATGCGCGGGGACAGATCGGCAAAGCGCCACCGCGGGCGGAAGGTGGTAGTGGGCGAGGCAGGGGAGGTGAAGGGAGCCGAGGTCCCGGCGGCTTCGATCCTGCACGAATGGAGCAGGCGCGTAAGGTCATCTGCGAAACCCGGGAGGGGGAGACGCCCGATCTCGCAAACCTGCCGGACATGGTTCGAGCGCGACTGATCGACGAGAACGGCAACCCTGATCCTGAAAAGATCGCAGCTGCCCGTGAGCGGTTCTGCGGAGAAGAAGGCACGCAGCGTAGTGAGAGATTTGCTGCCATGCGCGCAGCGGTTTGTGCCGATCCCCCGAAGCTTGAAGACCTTCCCGAAGCAATGCTGGCGCGCCTCAAGAGCGAGGACGGCGAGATCGATCCCGAGCGGCTCAAGGCTCTTCGTGAACGGATGTGCTCTGCAAGCGCGGAAAGCAATGCAGGTGGGCAGCCTCGTTCGAGGGGCGGAATGATGCGCATGCTGGGTGGGGGGAACCCCAATGATCGGCGACCGCGCTATTTCCTGTCGCTCAATCACACGATTACACTCGAGAACGAGGTGCTCCTGGCGCAAGACGGCCCGTTGTTCGACCAGCTTGATGGCTTCGTCCTCGGCGGTGGTACGATTCCCGATCAAAGCTCGACCCTCGAGGCCGGCATCTTCTGGCAGGGCTACGGTCTGAGGCTTTCAGGGCGCTACACCGGGGAAGCCGTGCTGCGAGGTGGGGACCAGCCCGGGGCGAGCGATCTCTTCTTCGGCGATCTGGCGACATTCGACGTCCGCTTGTTCGCCAATCTAGGGGAGATATTCGACAAGCAAGATGGCTGGCTGGACGGACTGCGAGTGTCGGTGCTGATGGACAATGTCTTCGATGCGCGCCGAAGGGTCGTCGACCAGAATGGCGATATTCCGGAGGCTTACGATCCGCTGCGGCTCGACCCGACGGGACGCTACCTCGGCATCGATATCAGGAAATCGTTCTAGACCTGCTTAATGAAGTGCGCGGCGGGGGAAGAACATCCTTGCCAGCCCGCGCGCCTCGAAACGCTTCCAGTCGCCTTCTTCCTGCGCGAGCCGGTCGGCCACAGCATAGACGACAGCCGGATTGACCCCGAGGCCGCAATGGCTGGCGACGACTTCGATATTCTCGCAGTCTTCGCGGTCGCCGCACTGGACCGAGCCGCGCCAATGCACGACGCCATCGGTGCGCGTCAGGATCGAGGTGGTCGGCACGGGAGGTGCTTCCGCGAGAGAACGGAAACTGCCGCCCTGCATCGGCTCGGGCTCCTTTCCGTTGAGGTATTCGAACAGGCGGGTCGCATTGGTGTGGCGACGGTCGTCGGTAATGGGCGAGCCCAGGCTGATCACGAGGCGCACCTTGTCGGGCGCCATCTTGGCCAATTCGCGTGCAAAAACGCCGCCCAGGCTCCAGCCGACTATGCTGATCGGACGCCCGGTACGATCGTGGAGTTCCTCCACGCAGGCCAGCATGGCATCGATCCGCGCATTGTCGACACGGACATTCCGGCCAAGTTTCCACCCTACCGCATCATAGCCAAGGTCGGAAAGCAGGCGACGCAGCGGACGGGTCGAATAATCGCTCGCCATGAAGCCCGGGAGCACAAGTACGCCGTGACCGTCGCCCCTTGGCAATCCCGACATGAGCGGGCGCAGCGCGTAGAAGCTGGCGAGTTCGCCCATCGCGCGGCCGGGTTCGGCCAGCATGAGGAGACGGCTCGGCGGGCGAGCTGCGGACGGATCGGTTGCGACTGTGGTCACGATTTGCTTGTTCCTTTCCCTTTCGGGGCAGCCGGTTTCTTCGAACGGCTGGCGACCCCTTTCGTGCCCGCCGCTCCCGTCTTCTTCTTCGGGGCGGCTTTTGCGGGCGTTTTCTTTTTGGGAGCAGCCCGCTTCTTAGCGGCGGGCTTGGTCGCACCCTTCTTAGGCGCTTGTGGTTTATTTTTGGTGGAGGCAGCGCCCTTATCCGCAGATTTCGCGGCTTCGCGCAACTCGTCGAAACTTGCCTGGATGCATTCTCTATAGAATTCGGGATCCGGCATCATCTCGCGATCGGCCGTAAATGCGATCGTCGCCTCGTCGGTATAGCTTTGCACCACATGGCCGAGGCCAAGCCCGTCGGTAAGACAAAGTAGCCCGAGCATGCTCTCCATCCGCGCTCCGGCCGAATAGATGGGCACAGGCGGTCCGGGGACGTTGGTCACTACGGTCGAGAAGATCGGGCCGACTCCACGATTGGCAAGGCTGAGGCGGCTGTAGAGCTGCGCGCCGAGAGCCATGAACAGGGCGGGGCTGGCCTTGCTCATCTCGGTCATGTTGCGAGCGCCGAGCGCGTCGGTCATCGCCTTGGAATTTTTGGTTCGGTCGTGGACCCATTCGAGCCGTTCGAGCGGATCGGCTATATGCGTGCCGAGCGGCGCGATCATCGCGGCGACCTGGTTGCCCATCGAATTCTTCTCGTCCTTCGAACGGACGGAAATCGGTGCCATCGCGGTGAGGGTCTTCTTGGGCAATTCGCCCTTATCTTCGAGATAGCGCCGCATGGCCCCGCCAACGATGGTCAGGAAGACGTCGTTGACCTTGGCCCCCTCGCTGGCCGTACGGATCGCCTTGATATCCGCCAGCGGAACGCTGACGCCCTCCACTACGCGGTGCGGTGATATCTTGCGATTGAACCGTGTCTTGGGGGCGATAATCTCGGTCGAGACGTCGAAATCCTTCGAAGCAAGGCCCTTCAACGCCTTGGCGAGGCCTGGCGCGGCCTTGGCGGCAACTTCAAGCTGCTTGAGCGGATTGGTGATCGCGTTGAAATAGCTCTTGCCGAGAAGCTCGACGGGATTGGGCAGCTTTTCGGGCTTCCAGGTGTCGGGTGCCTTCGGTGCAGGTTCGTCCGGCCGCAACGTATGCGTAGCTTCCATCAGGTCGATCCCGCTCATGCCGTCGATTGCGGCGTGATGGACCTTTGTAATGTAGGCGTAACAACCCCTCGGAAGGCCTTCGACGTTGTCGAGCCCTTCAACCACGGTGAACTCCCAGGGCGGGCGTTCGAGGTCGAGCGGGCGGGCAAAGATTCTCGCCGCCTGTATGCACAACTGTCGCCAATCACCGGGCTGGGGCAGGGCAACGTGCCGAACATGATATTCGAGATCGAAGTCGGGATCCTCGATCCAATAGGGGTAATCGAGGTCGAAAGGCACGCGCACGAGGCGCTGGCGCATGGTCGTTGAAAGCTGCAGGCGGCTTTCGATGAAGCCGAGGATGTCCTTGAACCTCACGAAGCCACCGGGCGCGGTCTCCGGATTGTAGATCAGGATCGAGCCGATATGCATCGGTGAATTGCGCGTTTCGAGCGCAACGAAGCTGGCATCCATGCCCTGGAGCTGCTGCATCCTGTTCCCCTTGCGACGGCCAGCTTTTCGCCGGTCCGTAAGCGCATGAGGCTAGCAGAGCCGCGAATCTCGTCAACTTGCCGCCCCGGTCAAGAACTGCCGTAGCAGTTACAACAGCTTAGAGCGCATCTCCTGCCGCCACACCGCTCGCCCAGGCCCATTGGAAGTTGTATCCGCCCAACCAGCCGGTCACATCGACCGCCTCACCGATAGCGAAGAGCCCGGGCACTTTCTTCGCTTCCATCGTCTTGGATGACAGTTCAGCGGTCGAAATTCCGCCAACAGTCACCTCGGCCTTCGCAAAGCCCTCGGTGCCTTTGGGGCTGAAGGTCCAGCGCTTGAGACGCTCTTGCGCCACGCGCAGCACCTTGTCACTGGCGTTGCCGAGCTCGGTTTCGACCCCAAGCTTCTCTGCCAGGATGCCGGCGAGCCTGTCGGGTAGCGCGTCACGCAGGACCGAGCGCAGTGTCGCGCGCGGCGTTTCCTGCTTGCGGGCAAGCAGCCAGTCGCCTGACTGGTCCGGCAGAAAGTCGATGGCGATCTGTTCGCCCGACTTCCAGTAAGAAGAAATCTGCAGGATCGAGGGGCCGGACAGGCCGCGATGCGTGAAAAGCGCTGCTTCGGGAAATCTGGCCTTGCCTGCACTGGCGACGACCGGTGCCGAAACGCCCGATATTTCGCGAAACAGCACTTCTTCGCCGCCCAGCGTCAGTGGGACGAGGGCGGGGCGGGGCTTGATGACCTTCAGGCCGAATTGGCGGGCGAGGTCATAGGCGAATCCGGTCGCGCCCATCTTTGGGATCGACGGCCCGCCGGTGGCAATTACGAGGTTTTCCGCCACAGCTATCTTGCCATTCGCCATAACGGCAAACCGCTCGCCATCATGCTCTACTGCAGACACATCGGCGTTGCACCGCACCTCGACATCGCCCTTCGCGCATTCCTCCAGCAGCATCGCCACGATCTGTTTCGAAGAGCCATCGCAGAACAGCTGGCCGAGCGTCTTCTCGTGCCAGGCAATGCCGTATTCCTCTACAAGATCGAGAAAATCGCGCGGTGTGTATCGCGCCAGCGCCGACTTCGCGAAATGCGGATTGCTCGACAGATAGTTTGCCGGACCCGCGCCGATATTGGTGAAGTTGCAGCGCCCGCCACCGGAGATCAGGACTTTCTTGCCCGGTTTCTCCGCCTTTTCCAGCACCAGCACGCGCTTGCCCCGCTGGCCTGCTCGCGCCGCGCACATGAGCCCTGCGGCACCCGCGCCGAGGATAATCGCGTCGAAACCTTCAGGCATGGCTCAGCCGGCAGCGGTCTCTGCTACGGGATCCCCGCGGCGGCGTGCGACAAAATAGAGCAGGGTCCCGACCACCAGCAGCACGCCGAACATCGACCATGCTTCCGCGCTCGCATGGCTGGAAATCCAGATAGAGGAGGCCAAGGCGAGGATGGCGACGATTGTACGGACAATGCTCGAGGCACCTTCGCGGCGCTCGATTACAGGGAGTGCGGCGGCGGTAATGACGTAGGTCAGCAGGCGTGAGAGCGTACTGGCGGCTGCAAGCACCAGGAACCCGCCCCACATTGCGCACAGGCAGGATGCCGCCCCGTAGAAGAGGATCGCATTGGCCGGCGTGAGGTAGCGCGGGTGGATACGTTCGAACCAGCTCGGCAGCATGCCTTGCTGCGCCATGCCATAGGCCATGCGCGGTACGACCACGACGCCTGAGAAACTGTTGGCGAGGATCGAGAATCCAGCCCCCAGCACGATCATGACCGCGCCGATATCGCCCAGCGCTGCTTGGGCGGAAGCTGCCAACGCACTCTCGTCTGCGGCTGGCGATGCGCCGATGGCGAGATAGGCCCATATGATCACCGCATAGAGCAAGGTCACGCCCGCCAGCACGGTAATGAGCACGCGTGGGAGATCGCGTTTGGGATCGCGCAATTCGCCGGCTGGGACCGTGACGCCTTCGAACCCGATGAAGGCATAGAACAGCAGCAGGATCACCGTTTCGACCTGGCTGAATTCGGGCAGCACGATCTCGGGCGACCCGTAGTTGCCGAAAAGTGCCGCGCCGATCAGGATCGCCAGAGGCACCAGCTTGAGCGCAGTCAGTCCCCCCAAAGCGTTCACCGAACCGCGCATGGAGAACAGGTTGATGATTGTGAGCGCCGCGATCACGACCACCGCCGTCACCGTGGCAAGCGTCGGGTCCTGCAAGGGCGGAAACAGCGCTGCGAAGTAGGCGACCATGACATGTGTATTGGCGGCCATCGCCACGGCGCCGGAAGCATAGCGACCCCAGCCAGCCTGGAAGCCGGCAAAGCTGCCGAAGGCTGTCTTGCCGTAAAGGACCGGGCCGCCGCTCATGTCGAAACGCGCAGCGAGCCAGGCGAAGACCAGCGCGAGCGGCAGGAACAGCACGCCGCCCAGCAGCATCAGCACAGGTGCAAAGCTGCCCACGCCGGCCGAAAGCACGGCGGGAAGCGCGAAAATGCCTGATCCGATCATCCCGTTGATCTGGAGCAGCGACATGCCGAAGAAGCCGACCGTGCGCGGCGGTGCGATTGTTTTTCCGTCCATCGTGCAGGGGATGGCGATATACGCGGCTTTGCACAAGCGCTGCGGTGTGACTATCTCCCTGCCCATGTCGCGCAGTAAGGCAGGTTCTCCCCACGATCCGAGAGGCAAGGAGCGTTTCCACGAGGAGCGCGCCACCAAGGTCGTGGCCAGCGCGCAGCCCGATCTCGAAACCGGGATCAAGGCGATCCGCGACACGGTAAAGACCTTGAAGCCGCGCCCCGGTGTCTACCGCATGCTCGATACGCGCGGGGACGTTCTTTACGTGGGCAAGGCGCGCAGCCTGAAGGCGCGTGTAGCGAATTACACGCAGGTGAAAAGTCTCTCAAACAGGCTCCAGCGCATGGTCAGCCAGTGCCGCGCGATGGAAATCGTGGTCACCAATTCGGAAGCCGAGGCGCTGCTGCTCGAGGCGCAGCTGATCAAGCGTTATCGCCCGCCGTTCAACGTGCTTCTGCGCGACGACAAGAGCTTCCCCTTCATCCTCCTGCGCGCCGATCACGCTTTCCCGCGCATCCAGAAACATCGCGGCGCGCGGAGGGCAAAAGGCAATTACTACGGACCCTTCGCTAGTGCCGGCTCAGTCAACAAGACGCTGAATGCGTTGCAGAAACTGTTCCTTCTGCGGTCCTGCACCGACAGCTTCTTCAACAATCGCGACCGGCCCTGCCTGCTTTACCAGATCAAGCGTTGCTCGGCCCCTTGCGTCGGCCGCATCGACGAGGCGGGCTACGATAGCCTTGTGCAGGAGGCGAAGGACTTCCTCTCGGGCAAGTCCGGCACGGTGCAGGCCAATATCGAACAGCAAATGGCGAAAGCCGCCGAGGGTCTCGACTTCGAGACCGCCGCTATCCTGCGCGACCGGCTGCGGGCGGCGACCTTTATCCAGGGCAGCCAGGCCATCAACGCGAGCGGTGTCGGCGATGCCGATGTCTTCGCGCTTGCTGCCAAAGGCGGTCAGATCGGCGTGCAGGCTTTTTTCATCCGCGGCGGGCAGAACTGGGGGCACAAGGCTTTCTTCCCCAAGAACACGGGCGATCTGGAGCATCCCGAGGTGCTGGCCGACGTCCTCCTACAGTTTTACGAGGAGGTCCCGCCGCCCAAGACCATCCTCGTCGATCGCGAACTGGCCGAACAGGAGCTGATCGCCGAGGCGCTGGCCGAGAAAGCCGGCCATGCGGTCGCCATTTCGATCCCGCAGCGCGGCGACCGGCGCAAGCTCATGCAGCAGGCGAGCCGCAATGCCACCGAGGCGCTGGAGCGGCGGCTGGCGGAGAGCGGCACCAAGGCGCAGCGCATGCGCGAGCTGGCGGAGTTTCTCGAACTCGACGAAGTGCCCCAGCGCATCGAGATTTACGACAACAGCCATATCCAGGGCGACAAAGCCCTGGGCGCGATGGTGGTCGCCAGCCCCGAAGGCTTCGAGAAGGGCCAGTACCGCAAGTTCAATATCAAGCAGGCCAAGACCAACGACGATTTCGGCATGATGCGTGAAGTCATGCAACGCCGCTTCCGCAAGCTCGCCGAAACCGAGCGCGACGACGATAGTACGCCCAAGGGAAAGGGCCACGAAGCGATCTGGCCCGACCTGTTGCTGATCGACGGCGGCAAGGGGCAGGTCTCCAGCGTCATGGCAGTGCTGGAGGACCTTGGGATTGCAGATCAGGTACCCGTCATCGGTATCGCCAAGGGCCCGCACCACGGGCGCGAGGGGCGCGAGGTGTTCCACTTCCCCGACGGGCGCGAGAAGACGCTGCCGGTCAATTCGCAGCTGCTGTTCTATCTCCAGACCCTGCGCGACGAAGTCCACCGCTTCGCCATCGGTGCCCACCGCGCCAAACGCAGCCGCGCCATCACCGCCTCACCACTCGACGAAATCCCCGGCATCGGCCCGGCAAGAAAACGCGCGCTGCTCCTCCATTTCGGCACCGCCGGCAAGGTAAGAGCTGCCGCACTGGACGACCTCAAACGCGCCCCCGGCATCAGCGAGGGCGTGGCGCAGCAGATTTACGATTTTTACCATGCGGGGGGTGACTGACCGAGCCGCGCCAGTGGCCCCCGTCATCGCTCTTGAGAAAAATCCGGTAAGATTTGATCCTCGTCAATGAAGAACCAAACTGCGGGCATTAGAGACGCATCTTATTCTCCAGCGGCATTTGCCGCCCGCGCCGGTGAGGAGAGATGCCATGCGCTCGATACTTCTGAATGCCTATGACGATGGGGATTTCGATAAACGCCTGGATGTGGCACTCGACCTGGCACGCTCCTTCGACAGCCATTTATCAATCGTCTCGGCCATGCCATTCGAGGCGGCTGGCGCAGTCGACCCTTACGGCGCTGCCTTCGCGGCACTCATTCCGGTCTGGCGAGAAGAGGCGGAAAGCTTCCAGGAACAGGTCGAGAAGGATCTCGCCAATGAGGATGTTCCTTGGGACTGGGAAAGCAGGCCCGGTCCCCCGGCCAGCGCACTTTTGCGCCGTTCCGCGCTCGCCGATCTCATTGTCCTTGGCTCGCGAGAGCCTCGAACCGGCGGCAAGGCGCCTTCCTTTACAGCGGGGGAATTGGCGGTATCCGCGTCTTGCCCGGTGCTGGTTCTGCCTGACGAGTGCGAGAGGATGGACCCCGACCGCCCGGCATTGGTAGCTTGGGACGGATCGGCAGAAGCTTCGCACGCCCTGCGAGCCGCCGTTCCGCTCCTGCAACATGTGAAGTCCGTTTTCCTCGCGACGATTCGATCCGACAAACCGTCCAAGAACGAGTATGACCTGCCACCTGTGAGCGGCGCGGATTATCTTGCAAGGCATGGTATTTCGAGCGAAATGGTCGAAATCGAAGCGGATGAAAAGGGAGTGGCGCATTCGCTGCTGAACGCTGCTTCTGCCCGCAACGTGGGCCTGATCGTCATGGGCGCCTATGGCCGCACCCGCCTGACTGAGTGGATTTTCGGCGGCGTAACGCGAGCGATGCTATCAGAGGTGCGAGTGCCTCTCCTGCTCAAACACTAGGCCCACAATCAGCCGCCAGATTCTCCAATCTGCCTGCCCTCGCCTGCGTGAAGCTCAACACTGGGGCCGAGAGATTGTTCGGTTGGCGCGGTTAGCTATCGCCACTATGGCTGGCGCTCCGTCTGGCCTTGCATGTCTGCTACAAGCGAAGCGCGTCGCGGGATCACGAGCGCCTGAAACCCTATTTCCCCTGCTTCCCGCCTGGCTTGCGTTTGCCGGCGAACTTCTTGCCGGTCGGCTTGGGGCCCTTCTTGAAGGGCGCTCCTGGCTTCTTGCTTCCTGCAGGTCCCTTGCGGGGGCCCTTGCCGAAAGGCTTGGGGCGGACGCGGGGGCCGTCGTGGGCACCGCTATGTCCACCGCGATCGCGGCGGTTCTGGCGGGCTTCGACGCGGGGGCCCTCGGGGGCTTCCTCGATGACGATCGCGTCCTGTTCGTCTTCGGCTGACGCCGTGCGCGCGACGGCGGCGGCGAACTTGGGGGCGATGGCGGTGGGCACCTGAAACCAGGTTTCGAACTGGCCGACGCGGATCGCGCCGATCTCGTTGCGGGTGATGTGGCCGCGGCGGCACAACAGGGGCAGGATCCAACGCGGCTCGGCATTCTGGCGGCGACCGACGCCGATCTTGAACCAGGCCACATCCTCGAAGCCGGGGCGGTGGCGATCGGCCTTGGCCTTGTCGCGCGCTTCGGGCGTGTTGGGCATGAGCTCTTCGGGCTCGGGCATCTTGGAGCGGTAGGACTGGACGAGCGCTGCGGCGATGTCCTCGGGCGACCGCTTGGCCATCAGTTCGTTGGCAAGATCGCGGTCGTATTCGTCGAAGTCGGTTTCTGCAGTGAGTAGGTCGATCAGGCGCGAGCGGTCGCGCTTGCGGATCATTTCGGGCGTGGGGGCATCCATCCACTCGGCCTCGATCCGCGCGCCGCGCAGCATGCCTTCGACCCGGCGGCGGCGGTTGAACGGGACGATGATCGCGGCGGTGCCTTTCTTGCCAGCGCGTCCCGTCCGGCCCGAGCGGTGCTGAAGCGTCTCCGCATCGCGCGGCACCTCGACATGGATCACGAGGCTGAGCGTGGGCAGGTCGATCCCGCGAGCGGCGACATCGGTGGCAACGCAAACGCGTGCGCGGCGGTCACGCAGCGCCTGGAGCGCCTGGTTGCGTTCGCTCTGCGAATGCTCGCCCGACAATGCGACGACGCCGAAGCCGCGCTCCTGCAGGGTGGCGTGGAAGCGGCGGACATTGTCACGCGTGGCGCAGAACAGGATCGCCGTTTCAGCCTCGTGGAAGCGCAGGAGGTTGACGACCGCATTCTCGATCTCGGCAGGCGAAACGGTGATTGCCTTGTAGCTGATATCGCCATGGCCGCGATCCTCGCCAACGAGGCTGAGGCGCAGGGCGTCCTGCTGATAGCGTTCGGCCAAACGCACGATCGGGCGCGGCATGGTGGCGGAGAAGAGGAGTGTGCGGCGCGTTTCAGGTGTCGCGTCGAGGATTTCCTCCAGGTCTTCGCGGAAACCCATGTCCAGCATCTCGTCCGCTTCATCGAGCACCACGCCAAGCAGGCCCGACAGGTCGAGCGCGCCGCGTTCGAGATGATCGCGCAGGCGGCCGGGCGTGCCGACGACGATGGCAGGACCTGCCCGCAGCGCGCGGCGTTCCTTGCTTGCGTCCATCCCACCAACACAGGTGGCAATTCGCAGTCCAGCCTTGGCATAGAGCCAGCCGAGCTCGCGGCTCACCTGCAAAGCGAGTTCGCGTGTCGGCGCGATTACCAGCATCAGCGGAGCTTCGGTAAGCGTCAGGTTCGCAGTCTCGGCCAGCAGCGCGTCGGCCATGACGAGGCCGAAAGCGACTGTCTTGCCCGAACCGGTCTGCGCCGAAACGATGAGGTCGCGCCCTTGCGCTTCGTCTTCAATAACGGCGGCCTGGACGGGTGTGAGATCGGTATAGCCGCGCTCGGTCATCGCTTCGCCGATCATCGGCGGGAGGGTTTCGAAAGGCATCTTGGCTCGCAATACAGATGCGCCGCGACAAGTTAGGCCGCGGGCGGGAAACAGGGCATGGGTGAAGCCGCTCGTTCCGGCGGCGAGATGGTCGCTCGGGCCGGACAACGGCTCCCATACGACCTTGGTTGGCCGCGCCCCTACACGAGAGAAGAGCGTTTGGCTTGTGTTATTTTTGCAAGGCTAGTCGCGCTTGGCTTTGCGCACGACACCTTCCTGGGCGACGCTCGCGACAAGCTGGCCAGCGCGGTTGAAAATCCGACCGCGATTGAAGCCGCGCCCCGCGCCCGACCACGGGCTGTCTGTGGCATAGAGGAGCCATTCGTCTGCGCTTGCCGGGCGATGGAACCAGATAGCGTGGTCCAGGCTGGCGCCTTTCAGCTCGCCGCGCGCCCAGCTGAGGCCGTGGGGAAGGGCGCTGGTGCCCAGCAAGGTGAAATCGCTGGCATAGGCGATCACGGCGCGGTGCAAGGCAGGATCGTCAGGCAGCGGTGCGGCCGCCTTGAACCAGCTGTGCGCGTGCGGCGGTTTCTTGTCCGCATTCATCCAGTGCAGCTTGCCGCTGGTGCGCATCTCGATCGGGCGAGGCCGAAGCATCAGCGTGCGCTGCACTTCCGAGACATCACCCATCTCCGCGATGAACTTTTCGCGCATCTCCATGTCTGAGGGAAGGTCCTCGGGTGCGGGCACGTCGGGCATGGGGCTATCGTCATGCTCGAGCCCTTCCTCGGGTTTCTGGAAACTGGCGGTGAGATTGAGGATCGGCGTGCCCTCTTGTCGCGCCACCACCCGCCGGTTGGCGAAGCTGCGCCCGTCGAAGTCCGATGCGACCGAATAGTCGATGTCGACGCCTTCGCGCCCGCCGCGCAGGAAATAGGCGTGAAGCGAGTGCGCCTCCATGCCCTCGGGCGCGCTGGCCTGTGCGGACTGGAGGGCCTGTGCGATCACCTGGCCTCCGAACACACGCCCGATGCCACCGGGCTGCTGATTGCCGGTGAAAGCGTTTTCGCCAGCCGGGGCGACGGTCAGCAGGCGAACGAGGCCTGCAACGAGTTGTTCGGGGGTCTTGGTATTGCTCACGCTCCCGGCTCTGCGTTCGCTTTACGGGAGGGTCAAGAAAAAGGCGGCGACACCGTAGTGCCGCCGCCTCTCTTCACGTTCAGGTGATCGGTAAAATCAGCCAGCCGCAAGCGCTGCAAGAAGCAGCAATGCAACGATGTTGGTGATCTTGATCATCGGGTTCACGGCCGGGCCCGCGGTGTCCTTGTAGGGATCGCCC
Source organism: Qipengyuania vesicularis (assembly GCF_019711415.1). Taxonomy (GTDB): domain Bacteria; phylum Pseudomonadota; class Alphaproteobacteria; order Sphingomonadales; family Sphingomonadaceae; genus Qipengyuania; species Qipengyuania vesicularis. The sequence goes on from NZ_JAIGNJ010000001.1 coordinate 259,492, forward strand.
ACGGTGTCGCCGGTCACGGCAGCCTTGTGGGCTTCCGAGCCCTTGCCGCCGTGATTGCCGTCTTCGATGTACTTCTTCGCATTATCCCATGCACCGCCACCTGCGGTCATGGACAGAGCGACGAAGATACCACCGATGATCACGCCGAGCAGCAGTGCGCCCACGGCTGCGAATGCGTTCTCCTGACCTGCAAGCAGATCGATCGCGAAGTAGACCACGATCGGGGCAAGCAACGGCAGCATCGAAGGAATGATCATTTCCTTGATGGCGGCCTTTGTCACGAGGTCGACCGTCTTGGCGTAATTCGGCTTGGACGTACCAGCCATGATGCCGGCGTCTGCAGCGAACTGTTCGCGAACGTCGACAACCACGTCACCGGCAGCGCGGCCCACGGCGGTCATGCCCATCGCACCAAAGAGGTACGGGAGCAGTGCGCCCAAGAGCAGGCCGACGATGACATAGGGGTTCTCGAGGCTGAAATTCACGTCAGCATCAGGGAACAGCTTTGCCAGATCGGTGGTGTAGGCCGCGAAGAGCACCAACGCGCCGAGGCCTGCCGAACCGATTGCATAACCCTTGGTCACGGCCTTGGTCGTGTTGCCCACGGCGTCGAGCATGTCGGTCTTTTCACGAACGCTGTCGTCGAGACCGGCCATTTCGGCGATACCGCCTGCATTATCCGTAACCGGACCGTATGCATCGAGCGCCACGACCATGCCTGCCAGAGCCAGCATGGCTGTCGCCGCGTAAGCGATACCCATCAGGCCAGCGAGCTGGAAGGTGGCGATGATGCCGGCAACGATGACGATGGTCGGCAGTGCGGTCGATTCAAGGCTGATGGCGAGACCCTGGATCACGTTCGTGCCGTGGCCCGTTTCCGAGCTCTTGGCGATCGAGCGCACCGGACGATAGTTCGTGCCGGTATAGTATTCGGTGATCCAGATGATCAGGCCGGTGATCGCAAGACCGATCAGCGAGCAGTAGAATAACATGCGTCCGCTGAACTCGGTACCCTGGATCTGCGTCGTCATGCTGCCAAGAGCATATTCCATGACCAGCCAGATCAACGGGATGGCGAGGATCGCAGAGACCAGGAAGCCCTTGTACATGGCGCCCATCACGTTCGTGCTGCCCTTGCCGAGCTTCACGAAGTAGGTGCCGACGATGCTGGTCACGATGCACGCGCCGCCAATCAGCAGCGGGAGCGCCATCATGGGCATCAGCAAATCGCCGAGGAGGTCGCCGAACAGCAGTGCGGTCAGAACCATAGTTGCACCGACGGTGACGACATAGGTTTCGAACAGGTCGGCAGCCATACCGGCACAGTCGCCGACGTTGTCGCCCACGTTGTCCGCAATCACAGCCGGGTTGCGCGGATCGTCTTCGGGAATACCAGCCTCGACCTTCCCGACGAGGTCGGCGCCGACGTCGGCAGCCTTGGTGAAGATACCGCCGCCAAGACGCGCGAAGATCGAGATCAGCGATGCACCGAAGGCAAGGCCGACAAGGCCGTAGACCACTTCATCGCTGTCAGCAGCGAAATTGGCGACACTGGTCAGGTACCAGAAGAACACCGCCATCGAGAGCAGGGCGAGGCCCGCCACGAGCATACCGGTGATGGCACCCGCGCGGAAGGCGAGGGTCAGTCCCTGCTGCAAGCCGCTTTGCGCAGCCGCAGCGGTACGCACGTTCGAGCGCACCGAAATGTTCATCCCGATGAAGCCTGCCACGCCCGACAGCACTGCGCCAATGACGAAACCGATGGCCGGAAACAGACCAAGGAACACGAACACCAGCACGGCGACGACGACGCCGACCATGCCGATAGTGGTGTACTGACGCTTCAGATAGGCCTGCGCGCCTTCTTGAATGGCGCCGGCGATTTCCTGCATTTTCTCATTGCCTGCGCCCGAATTGAGCACCTGGCGGCTGGTTACGAAGCCGTAGATAACGGCCAGCAGTCCCAACCCTATGGATAGGATTACAAGGTCCACGAAAAACTCCCCTCCCGTTTATGTGATATGCGACCCGGCGTGGGAGACGCCGACGCATTGTGGGCGAGGGGTATAAAGGGCAGGAGAGTGCTGACAAGGGGGCAAAGGCGCAGGTTTCCGCGCTTTTCTCCACAAGCCGAGAAATATTAGTGCGTGTAGCCCAGATCGCCTTGGGGAACTGAGCCGTCGAGCAGCACCGGATGGTCCGTCTGGGCGTGAACTTCTCCGATGCAGGTCACGTCGAATTCGCGGTCCAGACCGGCAGGGCCAGTGGCGAGCAGGACGTAATCGTCCCCCCAGCGCATCGCATCGGTGAGGCGATTCTCCGGGGCGAGTGGGGCCACAGCTTCGGACGAGATTGCAAGCGTCGCTCCGCTTGCCTTGCCAATCCTCGAGGCGTCGAGGAGCAGTCCGTCGGACACGTCCATCATCGCTGTTACGTGGGGCGCCAGTTGCCTGCCCAGCTCCAACTGCGGGATCGGTCGACGATAGGCGGTGTCGTCAGCCTCTGTATCGTCTCGCAGGGCCTCGAAGCCAAGCATGGCCTGGCCTATGGGCCCGCCAAGGTAGACCTTGTCGCCCGGTTTCGCTCCAGCCCGAGAGGGCACGGGCGTATGGCTGGCGCGTCCGATGGCGGTGCAGCCCCAGCTTCTCGCTCCGTCGCCGCGCACAGTATCGCCACCGAGCAGTGGCACGTTGAAGGTATCCAGCACCTCCCTGAGACCTGTCACGAACCGATGGTCATCGGTGCCGAGCATGTGCGAGAGCAGCACGCCCACCGGCATTGCGCCCTTTGCAGCAAGGTCCGACAAGTTCACCGCGACAAGCTTCCACGCGATGTCGGCCGGGTCCTGCCCTTCGAGGACATGGACGCCCTCGACCAGCGTGTCATGGGTCAGGACAAGTGTTTCGTCGCCGATTTCGAGAACGGCAGCATCGTCTTCGAGGCCCCGCGCTCCGGAGTTGGTGGCCAGCGCTCGAAGCGCTGCGACGAATTCGCTCTCGTTCAGCGCCCGATTTCCTTGGCGACCGCGTCGAGGATCCCGTTCACGAACTTCGCCTCACGATCATCGAAGAATGCCTTCGCCACATCGACATATTCGCTGATCGCGGCAGCCTTGGGCACGTCGTTGCGCGCGATCAGTTCGTAAGTCCCTGCACGCAGGATCTGCAGCATGGTCTTATCGAGGCGGGCGAGGGTCCAGCCCTCGGCAAGGCGAGCGGTCAGGAGATCGTCGATCTCGCTGCGGCGGGCTTCTACGCCCATGACGACATCGTCGAAGAAGTCGACGTCCGCCTCGGCATATTCCTCTTCCTCGATGACCTTGCCGAGGCGGTGCTGGTGGAATTCATTGAGCAGCTTGGCTGTCGCAGTGCCTTCCATCTGCTGCTGGTAGAGCGCCTGCACCGCACCAAGGCGCGCGGCGCTGCGGGACTGCGAACGGGGGTTGTGGCTCACGAAAGCCTCCTGGAAATGGAAAGGGCGTGCGCCGGGAGGCCTTCTGCCTCTGCAAGACGCACGGCGGCTGGACCGATCGCTTTCAGAGCATCTTCGGACGCTCCGATGAAGCTGGTCCGCTTCATGAAATCGAGCACCGACAGCCCGCTCGCGAAGCGAGCACGGCGGCCGGTGGGAAGAACGTGGTTCGGCCCCGCGATGTAGTCGCCGACGGCTTCTGGCGTCATGCGCCCGAGGAACACGCTGCCTGCATGGCGGAGCTTGTTGAACAGCGCCTCGGAATCGGCGGTCGCGATCTCGACGTGTTCGGCAGCGAGCCGGTCCGACAGGGCGGGGGCCTCGTCGAGACTGTCGACAAGGATCACGAGGCCATGATCGTCCCAGCTCGCCTTGGCCGTCTTGGCCGTGGGCAGTTTCAGGAACTCGAGGTCGATCGCGTCCATCACCTGGTTGGCGAGGCCGCGGTCGTCGGTAATCAGGATCGACTGGCTGGTCGGGTCATGCTCAGCCTGGCTCAGCAGATCGGCGGCGAGCCATTCGGGATCATTGTCCTTGTCGGCAATGACCAGGATTTCGCTCGGCCCCGCGACCATGTCGATGCCGACTACACCGTAGAGCTGGCGCTTGGCTTCCGCGACCCAGGCATTGCCGGGGCCTGTTACGACATCGACGCGCTTGATGCGCTCCGTGCCATAGGCCAGCGCGGCTACGGCCTGCGCGCCTCCGACGCGGTAGATTTCGTCCACTCCGGCGACGTGCGCGGCGGCGAGCACGAGGTCGTTCGCTTCGCCCCTGGGTGTGGGCGTGGTGACGACCAGTCGCTCGACCCCGGCAACCTTGGCGGGAATGGCGTTCATTAACAGGGAAGACGGATAAGCCGCGCGGCCACCGGGGACGTAGAGGCCTGCCGCGTCGACCGCGCTCCAGCGTGCGCCCAGACGCATGCCAATGCTGTCGGTATAGTCGCGATCTTCAGGCAGTTGGCCCTCGTGATAGGCGCGAATGCGGGTGGCAGCCGTTTCGAGCGCCTCGCGCAAATCCGCATCGAGGCTGTCATAGGCGGCCTTGCATGCTTCTTTGGAAATCGACCAGTCGTCGTCGCTCGAGAGATTATGCTGGTCGAAACGGGTAGTGTATTCGACCAGCGCCTTGTCGCCGCGCTCGCGAACCTCGTTGAGGATGGTCGCGACATCGCGCCCGACCTGCGCATCGCTTTCACGGCGGTCGCGCACGATCTTGGCAAATTTCGTCTCGAAATCGGCATCGCTGGTCTTGAGCAGCTGCATCAGGCGGCGCTCCGCTCTGCGCTGTCTGCGCGAAACGCCTCGACCAGCTCGGCCACGCGTGGATCGGTCTTCAGCGCCGCACGGTTGACGATTAGCCGGGCGGTGATGTCCATGATGTGACCCGTTTCGACAAGGCCATTGTCCTTGAGTGTCTGGCCGCTGGAGACAAGGTCGACGATGCGGCCAGCGAGGCCCAGCTCTGGCGCAATTTCCATCGCGCCGTTGAGCTTCACGCACTCGGCCTGGATGCCCTGCCGCTCGAAATGGCGGCGGGTGAGATTTGGGTACTTGGTCGCCACGCGCAGGTGGCTCGCGCCGTTGGTTGCGCTCGCACCCTTCGGTTCGGCGACGGCAAGGTGGCAGTGGCCGATGTCGAGGTCGACCGGCGCGTAGAGTTCGGCGTAATCGAACTCCTCGATCACGTCCGAGCCGACAATGCCGAGCTGCGCGGCGCCATGGGCGACGAAGGTCGCCACGTCGAAGGCGCGCACGCGGATAAGCCGCATGTCCTCGCGCGTGGTGCCGAAGGTGAGCGAGCGGTTCGCCTTGTCGTGAAACGCGTCTTCGGGCACGACGCCCGCACGCGCCATGACGGGCAGCGCCTCGTCGAGGATGCGCCCCTTGGGAATGGCAAATGTGAGTGAGCCTGTCATTGCGAGGCGGCAGATAGGGACACGAGCGAAAAAGGGCAACGGATATGGCGGCAGGTAGCGTGATGGATATCGTATCCGTGGCCGAAGCTATCGAATGGCAGGCACAACATGCGGAAAATGCAGGCGCACCGGGCACAGCGATGGTAGTGCGCGCGCTGCTGGCTCTGCAGGACAGCCAAGCGGCGACGGCGCGGCGCATCTTCTCATGGCAGGGATTGAGCCTGCGCGATGCCATGCCGCTGCGGATCGCTGGCGGGATCCACAACCTCTTGCTGACCGGAGACGAGCCGCGACTGGAAGACATCTACGCTGGGCGCGTGGCGTCGCAGGACGAGGCGGATCGGCTCGTGCTCGAGCTGGTGGAGCGCCACGATACGCGGCTCTTGCCATGGCTGGACGGGCCGCCGCAGACCAATGAGGCCGGACGGTCGGCGAGCTTTGCGGCCGGATTGCTCTGGCTAGCGGAGGGACGGGTAGCGCCGCGTTTCGAATGGCTCGAGATCGGAGCGAGTGCGGGGATCAACACGATGATGCCGCGCTATCGCTATGACCTTGGCGGCGTGCATGTTGGACCGCAGGGCAGCCCGATGCAGATTACGCCTGAATGGCGCGGCGCTCCTCCGCCAAACGCCGAATTCGCCTTTATCGATGCGAGGGGCAGCGACATCGGGCCGGTCGACCTGACCCAGCGCGAGGAAGCCCTGCGGCTGAAGAGCTATGTCTGGCCCGAGGCGACCGGCCGGATGGCGCGGATCGATGCAGCGATCGCACTCGCCAAGGACAGCCCGCCGCAGATCGAGCCGATGGATGCCGGAGACTGGGTATCGAAGGAACTCGCGAGGCCGCAGGAAGACGGTGCAACGCGGGTTCTCGCCCACTCGATCATGTGGCAATACCTCCCGGACGCGACACAGGATCACATCGAAGAGGCCATGCAGCGAGCGGGCGCATCAGCTACCGAGAGCCGGCCCTTTGCGCATATCTCGCTCGAGACCAATCGCGAGACCTTCGCGCACGAGCTGAAGGTCCGCTACTGGCCGGGCGGAGAGGAAGCCGCGCACCTCGCCAATGCCCACCCGCATGGCGCATGGGTCGAGTGGCTCGGCAGCTGAGCCCTATTTGTAGACGTGGATGACCTCGCGGCACCTGTCTGCCTTGATGCCGGAACCTACGAGATCGCAAATTCCCTGCGAATGGGCGCTGGCAGCGCGATACCGCACGTATAGCTGGGTGCCCTGCTTCTGGGGATTAAGGATATAGGCCCGGCTCTCCTTCGCCGCATCCATCAGCATGGGCATGGCAGCGGTCTCGATGTCGGCAAACTGCCGGTTGTCGAGCACCATCGTCAAAACTGTGCCCGACTGAAAATCGGCGCAAGCAAAGGCAACGCCGCGCAGAGTAACGTAGACCTGCACGCCCTTGCAGGTCATTCGCTCGTGACCTGCCGGCAGCGGTCCTTGTTGCAGGTTCATGCCGGGGTTCGGCGCGGGCGTCGAGCGCTGGCGCAGCTGCGCCTGTTGGGCGTTGGCAACGCTCATGCCGCCCAAAGCAATGGTCGCGGCGGCCAGAGCGCCGATGGCGATCTTTTTCATGGTCTTACCCCTCAAATCGTTGCGCGACCCCTTGCGCATCGCCCTCCCGGCGAACCGATAGAGGCTAGCCTAAACCGGGTTCACTTCAAGAAAGTTACCGATTGCGCTGTTGACGATGTCAGGAGCCTCCCAGGGGACGAAGTGCCCGCAATCAGGCACTTCGACCAGTGTCAGGTTGCTGACGTGCCGATCGAGTTCGGCGGTATTTTCGGGCGGCAGGGCAAGGTCGTCCTGCGCCCAGATTACCAGCGTCGGGATGCCGAGCTTGGGGAAGGGGGGAGGAGACCAGTTCTCTGGAACCTCGAAGGGCGCATCCATCGGAGGAATGTCGATCGGGCTGGCGCGATACCAGTTGAGCATGGCGAAGGCCGCATCGCGGTCTTGCCAGTCCTCCAGCAGCTTCGCGCGCTCTTCGGGCTCCATCTTGTCGGGGGCATCCCAGCGGATCTGCGCCTCTAGAATGCCGAAGAGCCCTTTCTCCCGCACGAGCGCGTCATTTCCCGGATCGCGAAAGCCGCGCATGTACTGGCTCGCCTCGCGCTGCACCGGGGAGGTGTAGAGCAGCTTCTGGAAGATCGCGTGATGCGGAGCATTGGCAATCACGGCACGCGGGACGCGTCCCATCTGTTCGCCCGCCATGGCAACACCCCATGCGATCGCGCCGCCCCAGTCGTGGCCGACCACGGTGAAATGCTTCACGCCGAGCGTATCGGCCAGCAGGAAGACATCGCCTACCAGCTTGTCGGGTGTGTAATTGTCGATCCCCTCGGGCTTGGACGAGCCGCGATAGCCGCGCTGGTCGGGCGCAATGCAGCGATAACGGTCACTGAAATTTGCGATCTGGTGACGCCAGGTGCGGTGGCTCTCCGGGAACCCGTGAAGGAATATAATCGCAGGCGCATCCCTCGGACCGACATCGACCGTATCGAGCTCGATCCCGTTGGCGAGTGGAACGCGGACCTGGTCCATCAGTCGTCCGCCTGCATTTTTTCCATGTAACCGGCAGCGACCATGCCCGCGATCTGGTCGAACAGCTGGTCGGGCGTTCGGCGCATCTCGCCCATTGCCTCTTCCATGCCGTCGGCCACAATGATTTCGCGCTGGTTCAGCTCGACCGCGTCGATGATCCGCTTTGCCGCATCGGCTGGCTTGATGCCGTTGTCGATCACCTTGTCGCTGCGGCCGCGCGGGGTTCCATCGGCGGAGAGCGCGTTGCGGCTGACGTCGGTCGCCACCGAGCCGGGGCAGATCACATGTACGTCGACCCCGCTCTGCGACAGTTCTCCGCGCAGGGCGTCGGCATAGCCGATAAGGCCGTGCTTGGCCGCGCAATAGGCCGTGCGCATGGGCACGCCGACCTTGCCTGCAATGGAAGAGATGAAGAGCAGTTTCCCGCTTCCGCGCTGGGTCATGTGGGGGAGCAGGGCCTGCGTCGCAGCGATCTGCGCGGTGAGGTCGATATCGATGATATCGCGATAGACCTGCATGGATGTTTCGACGGCTGGGCTCCGCTGCGAGATACCCGCGTTGGCGACGAAGATGTCGACGCCGTCCTTCCAGCCTGTCGCCTTCTCGGTCGCTGCCGCCATCACGTCTTCGTCGCGCACGTCGAAAGGCAGCACCAGCGTGTCGGCATCGATGCTTCCCGCGACGTCTTCCAGCCGCCCTTCGTCCCTTCCCGACAGGATTATCGTGGCACCGCGGCTCGCCCACTCGCGCGCCAGCGCGGCGCCGATCCCAGAGGATGCGCCTGTGATCCAGGCAGTCTTGCCTTCGAAACTCATGGTTGCTCCTTAATTCGGGGTCAGGGGTAGGTGACGGTCTTCGGCTGGCCATCGGGAAGTGGGATGAATTCTTCCTCATCGCCCGGAACCTTGGGGAATCGTCCCTTGGCCCAATCTTCCTTGGCCTGCTGAATCCTCTCGCGGCTGGAGCTGACGAAGTTCCACCAGGCATGGCGCCGGGTCTGGAAGGCTTCGCCACCCAGCAGCATGACGCGCGCGCCGGTCTTGCTTTCCAGCGTCATGTCCCGACCCGGTTGCAGAACGGAGAGCGAGAACTTCTCGAGCGCGTGTCCGTCGATCATCGCCTCGCCGCCGACCAGCATGACCGCGCGTTCGTCGGCATCCTCCTCGATGGGGATTGCGCCGCCCGGCTCCAGCACGATCTCGGCATAGATCGTGTCGGCATAGGTCGTGGTGGGTGCGCGCTCGCCCCAGAGCTCTCCCATGATAACGATAGCCTTGGCGCGGCCATCCTCGACCACAGGCAAATCCGACACGGCTTCAAACGCCGGGTCGATCTCCTCCTTGCCGTCGGGCAGGGCGAGCCAGGTCTGCATGCCATAGAGCTTGGGTCCGGCCCTGCGCTCGGCTGTGGGCGAGCGTTCCGAATGCACGATGCCCTTGCCCGCCGTCATCAGGTTCACCTGCCCCGGACGGATGGTCGAAAAGCTGCCGAGGCTGTCGCGGTGATCGATCGCTCCTTCGAACAGCCATGTCACGGTGGCGAGGTTGATATGCGGATGCGGCCTCACATCCATTCCCGAGCCAAGATCGAGCTGCGCCGGGCCGAACTGGTCGACGAAAATGAAGGGGCCGACCATAGTCCGCATCTTGGACGGCAAGACCCGTCGGACCTCGAACTGCCCGAGATCATGTGTCGTCGGCGTAATAGTCGATCCGATCATAGGCCAATGTCCTCCAAAGGATTTGTGCCTGCATTGCCATGGCGATATGTCCAGCCACCATGGCCTTGTCTTTCCTAGTCGTCGATGACTTTCTCGAACAACCGGATGCATTTCGCAAGCAGGCGCTTTCGCTGGATTACCCCGACATCAAGGGCAACTACCCCGGACGCAACAGTCAGCAACGTCTGCAAATCCCGGGTGTAGAGCGATATGTCTCACAACTTGTCGGGGAGCCATTGAAGCCGATCGACCCGCTTGAGTCGCACGGGAAATGCCGCATCACGCTGGCCAGCGATCCACGCCGGGGTGCAATCCATGTCGACAAGTCGCAATGGTCTGCCATCCTCTACCTGACGCTGCCCGAGCATTGCCGCGGAGGCACCGAGTTCTTCCGGCACAAGGCGACTGGACTGGAACGTTCCCCCATTACCGACCGTGAGGCGATCGCCCTAGGGCTTCGCGGCCGCGATGCGGTCATCGACCAGACCATCGGCAAGGACGGTATGAAGCGCTCTGCCTGGGAGAAGACAATGGATATCCCAATGCGCTACAACCGGCTCGTCATGCTGCGGCCGTGGCTATTCCATACGGCGGGTCCGGGATTCGGAAAGACAGTTGAGGACGGACGGCTGATCTATGTGATGTTCTTCACGTTGGATCGGTGAGGCAAGCTATCCTGTCGGCGCGGACGGCTGGATCGCGTGAGTCGACAACTGTGCGCTCCGTCGACGTAGAGAACCGCAGAGCCCTGAACCTACCAAGATGCTCCGTCGCTATGGGAGTGAAGTTGTCTCGGCTCATAAACGTTGGATATTTCGACTTTTGGGTCCTCGAATGAGCCGGATGGACAGTAACAGGGTTGCGATGATCACGGAGAACCCCAATGCCAGTAGCCACCAGGGCGGGTAGTAATCCTCTAATTTCATAGCAAAAGTGTGGGCCCCGGTTTCTGGTGCGTATTCTTCTGTCCAGTTTCCCCAGTAACAGAGGCGGTAGGTATGCCCATCTTTGGTCAACTCGGACTTCTCACCAAGAGCGCACTGGTCGCGGGATGAGACTATGCGGACATTCTGCTTGATGAAACTCGCTGAAAAAGTCTGAGATTCCAACCAATCCTCTAGAGTGACTTGGGAAGGCAACTCTCCCATTTCGGAGCGATGCTTCTCAACGAAGGTTCCGACCCTGATCATATCAGCATGGAGATTACGCTGGTTGGACAGGCTGTCCTGATATGTGCTCGGCAATCTCAAGCTCATGAGGGCGAATGCCATCATCAGGGCGATCAAACCAAGGATCATGCCCGTTGCGATGCCGAAAGCGCGTCTCATTGTCAGTGATTTGTCATGCCGTCGGCGCGGAAGCCTGGATGGCGAGGGCGTGGACGCGCTCTCCGGGAATGTCGCCAAGCGCCTTGTTGACCATGCGTTGGCGGTCGAGGCGCGATTTGTCGGCGAAGGCGGGCGCTTCGATCACAACTGTGAAATGCGATTCCCCGCTACCGTCGTCTCCGGCATGGCCATGGTGCTTCGCACTGTCGTTGACGACTTCGAGCCGCGTCGGGGCGAATGCCTCGGTCAATAGGCGTTCCATCTCCTGCTGGACCGATCCTGCCATGCGTTTGAATCTCCTCTTGCCTCTTTCCATACAGCGTTTGGCTCCCCATCCTAGAACGAATGCGCCAGTCGAAGTTTCACGGACGATATGAAGATACCGGACGGGTTTGCGCCCATCCGGCGTGCCAGGAACCAGGCGAATTCCGTGCACCGGGCAGCGGGCACCGGTTCGACGGGCCGGGCGAATACCGCTGGATGTGCCTCGAACACGTGCGCGAGTTCAACGCCGGATACGACTGGTTCGAGGGCATGAGCGCGGAGGAAATCTTCGATGCGCAAAGCCCGGCAAGCGGCTGGCGGACGGAAAGCCCGAGCTTCCGACCCACCGCCGGTGTCGACGGCATGCCGCGCTGGGCGGATTATGATGACCCGCTCGAGGCGATCTCGGCGCGTGCGAACGGCATCAAGAGCCGCGCCCAGCGTGAGGCGGCGATGGCGATGGATGGCCGCTTCAGTCGCGAGGAGGCGCAAGCGCTGGAAGTGATGGGGCTCGGGTCGGACACCGACCGACGCAGGCTCAGGCGCCGCTATTCCGAGCTCGTTCGACGCTACCACCCGGACCGCAATGGCGGGGATCGGCAGTATGAAACGCGCCTCAACCGGGTCGTCGAGGCCTACAACACCCTGCGCCGGTGCCGGGCGATTGCCTGAGCTGTTTCAAAGTTCCCGCCGGAAATAGACGAGGCGTTCCGTCTCTTCGAAACCGATCGCCTCGTGGAAGGCGTGACTTTCGGAATTCTCCAGCAGGGCATTCGAGGCAAATTCCGAACAGCCTTGTTCGCGAGCCCATGATGCCACGTGGTGGCAGAGCCTGCTGGCCAGGCCATCTCTACGACAGTCTTCTTCGATGAAGATCCCTTCGAGGAAGCAGACCGGAGAAGTCTGACAGCCTTCGACATAATCGTGCCTGAGCCTGGCCTCAGCGAACCCGACCAATCGTTCTCCGATCCGAGCGATGAGCGCAATACACCCGGGATTCCCGGACAAATACATGCTGCGAGCCTCATCCGCATGCGACTGGGCATCATCCCAGGGCCAGAGTTGGTGACGCATCTGCGCCCAGCGGTCCAGCATCTCGGACCGCGCCGGAATGATCTCTACCGCTGACCCAGGCATTGCCCTTACGAACCCTGAGCCTCTGCAATCAGCGCCATGTCGATTGCCTTCGCCTCCTTGTAGGCAGGGCGTTCACGCAGTCGGGCAGCGTAGTCCTCGAACACGGCGCGTTTGGGTATGGTGCCGAACTGCAGGCCCCAGTCGACCTGGCTGCCGACATAGACATCGGCCATGGTGAAGCGATCGCCGCACACAAAGTCGCGGTCGGACAGCAAGGTATCGAGCGTGTCCATGGCCCGCTCATAACTACCGAAACCGGCAGTGGCCTGCTTCTGTGGCTCCTTCACATCCCAGCCCATGCTGCGCGCCATGATGGCCTGCTCGACAGGGCCGGAAGCGAAGAACAGTCGGCGGAAGTAGGCGGCCTTCTCATGCGCTTCGGGAAGGAGGCCTGCTTCGGGATGCATCTCGGCAAGGTAATGGCAGATTGCCGCTGCCTCGGTCACGACGTGGACATGGTCGCCGTGGTGGTGGACCAGCGTCGGCACCTTGCCAAGCGGATTAGCCTTGAGGAAGGCTTCGGATTTCGCCGCCCATTCTACCAGTTCGGTATCGTAGTCCGCGCCGACCTCGTGCAGAGCCCAGCGTGCGATTTGGCCCCGGCTCATGGGGTTGGTGAAGAAGGTATAGGTGGCCATCAGTCTCTTCCCATTGTGTAAATCGGGGTGAAGCCGCCCCACATCATGCGCATGCCATCGAAGGCCATCTCGGACATTTCCTCCTCCCAGAAGAGATCGCTTGCCATTTTCTCGTGAGCTTCGTCAGCTGTCGCCTTGTCCGGCCAGATCATCCAGCTGAACACGATCTTCTCGCCAGGTTCGGCCTTCGTGGCCATGCGGAAATCGGTGACCTTGCCGTCGGCAACGTCCTCTTCCCAAGCCTCGACTATCTCGGTGACACCATATTCGCGGAACTTTGCTCCGGCCTTCTCGGCGGATACGCGATAGGCCTCCTTGTTGCCTTCAGGCACAGCGATGAGAAATCCCTGCACATACATTGCGGCTCTCCTCTCATGATCGAGGGTATCACCACCCCGCGGCAAATGCGCGTCAATTCTGACGGAATGCCCACCTGAGCGTCTTGCCCATTCCCCAGGTCGCTGCGCGAGCCGGTATGCTAGCGAGACCGGGCCGCTCGAGCCCGAGCATCGAGCGGGCGAAGGGAGAGAGAAGTGCAACGGCCTCGGCACCCAGCAAGGCCTGCACCGCAGGAGGCGCGCCTTCCGGGCGTTGGCTTAGCACGAGATCGGCGATCTCGCGTGCTTGCGGGCTGGTTGCGAGATCGGAACGCAATTCGCGGAAGATCGCTTCGGCCTCGCGGCGGTCCGTGGGAACCGGGTCGGCTCCTAATGCGCGCGCGATCAGGGCGAATTGGCGATAGTACTCGTCCTGTTCTGACCCCGGCATGTCGGGCCGGACGTGACGCAGATAGGCGGCGAGGAAGCTCGTGGATTCGGCTACATGGACCCACGCAAGCGTGCGCGGATCGGTGGCGGAGTAGGTCGTTCCGTCGGGCAAACTGCCGCCGACCGCCGCATGGATGCGGTTGACCCGCTCGATGGCCTTCTGCGCATCGTCGCGGTGCCCGAACGTAGTCACAGCGATGAAGCGAGCGGTCCGGCGAAGCCTGCCGTGCATGTCGCTGCGGAAATTCGAATGGTCGAGCACACCCTGAAGCGCATGCGGGTGGAGCATCTGGAGTAGTAGCCCCCGAATGCCTCCGACCATCATTGCGACTATATCGGCATGGACCAGTCGGATGGGTGTATCCTTCACGAACAGTGCCTCGTCGGAAACCGGGACCGGCTTCTCGCCGCCTTCGATATCGTTGAAGACCCCGCGCACCTTCTCGACGAGCTTCAATCGCAAGTATTCGCTGGGGGAAGGCGACGCCATGACACCAATCTAGGAAAGATGCACGGGCTTGGCGAGGGGAGTAATCGTTCCCATCTGGCGCGGACAGCCAGAGGCGGAGCGATGCAATGCGCGTGAATGCAGATTTTTCCGAGCGGGTGCTGGTCCACACCAGCGAACTCGATTGGCAAGCCTCGCCGATGAAAGGCGTGGATCGTCGCATGCTCGACCGGATTGGCGGAGAAGTGGCGCGGGCGACCTCGATCGTTCGATACGCGCCGGGAAGTGCTTTCAGCGAGCACACCCATGACGGCGGCGAGGAATTCATCGTCCTCGAAGGCACTTTCCAGGACGAACACGGCGATTATCCGGCCGGAACCTATGTCCGCAATCCTCCTACCACACACCACATTCCGCGCGCCGACGATGGCTGCACGATCTTCGTGAAGCTGTGGCAATTCGACAGCGAGGACCGCAACCAGTTTAGCCTGGATCTCGATGCGGTAGAACTGAACGTGGTGGGCGAGGGCGTTTCGCAGGCCATCCTGCACAAGGACGAGCTCGAGACTGTCCTGCTCCGGCAGATTGAGCCGGGCGCGATGACCTCGATCGGGGATGCCGGTGGGGCGGAGCTGCTTGTTCTCGACGGATCCGTGTCCGGCGGAGATGCCGAACTGACCCGCCATGACTGGCTGCGGCTACCCAAGGGAGACCTGGCCGACCTCGTCGCCGGCGAGCATGGAGCGCGATTGTGGATCAAGACCGGCCACCTCGACCATGTGAAGGAACCAAAGCGGGCCTGAAATCGGTTTTCCTTCGCAATGGGCATTGCGAGCCGCGCGCGCCTCATCTAACCCGCCACACGCGATGAACGATATGACCGACAAGACCTTCGAGCCTTCCGCCAAGACCGTGCTTCCCGCGCCCGACACCGAAGTCGACGTGCGCGAGACCTTCGGCATCGATATCGACTGGAAGGTCCCGGCCTTTTCAAAGCCGGATTCGCGCACGCCGGACCTCGACGAGGCATACGTTTTTGATCCGGACACGACGCTCGCGATCCTCGCCGGCTTCGCACATGACCGCCGCGTGATGGTGCAGGGCTATCATGGTACCGGTAAGTCGACCCATATCGAGCAGGTCGCCGCGCGTCTCAACTGGCCGTGTATCCGCATCAACCTCGATGCCCACATCAGCCGTATCGACCTTGTCGGCCGTGATGCCATCGTTTTGCGCGACGGGCTTCAGGTTACCGAATTCCGCGAAGGCCTGCTGCCCTGGGCGCTCCAGCACCCGGTGGCTCTCGTGTTCGACGAATACGACGCGGGCCGTCCCGACGTGATGTTCGTGATCCAGCGCGTGCTCGAACAGCAGGGCAAGCTGACCCTGCTCGACCAGAACCGCGTGATTCGCCCCGATCCGCATTTCCGCCTGTTTGCGACCGCCAACACGGTCGGCCTCGGCGATACGTCCGGGCTCTATCACGGCACGCAGGCGATCAACCAGGGCCAGATGGACCGCTGGAACATCGTCACCGCGCTGAACTACCTTCCGGCAGAGACCGAGCAGCAGATCGTCGAGGCGAAGAATCCCGACATCGACCCGAAGATTCTCGCCGACATGATCAAGGTCGCGGACCTGTCGCGGCAGGGCTTCATCAATGGTGATATCTCGACCGTGATGAGCCCGCGTACGGTGATCACCTGGGCGCAGAACTACGCGATCTTCAAGGATGTCGGCTTCGCCTTCCGCCTCTCCTTCCTCAACAAATGCGACGAGGAAGAGCGCATGCTGGTGGCTGAGTATTACCAGCGCGTGTTCGGTGAAGACCTGCCCGAAAGCGTGGTCGGGAAGAGTTAAGGTTGGAGCCCCTATGCATAGCTGTGTTATTCGTGTAGCACAGTGAGCGCATGGGCGTTTTGGACACCTTCTTCCGTCGCAGGCAGGCCGAGCCGGAGCCCGTGGCCCATCGCGGCTACTACTCGCTGAACGACGACTGGGACGATGACGATGCCTGGGACGACCGGCTCGACCGGATCGACAGTGCCGTAGTCGAGGAAGAGCGCAGGCGCCTGCGCTTCTGGCAACCGTCCTACTGGAAAAACCGCCGCAAGCGCTGGTGGGTGGTGCGGATCGTCGCGGCGCTGCTGGCGCTGTTCATGCTGTTGGTCGCCTGGCTGGCGATCACCGCACCGCTGAACAAGTCGCTCGAGCCGATCGCGCCGCCGCAGATCACCCTTCTGGCTTCGGACGGCACGCCCATCGCGCGCAATGGCGCGGTGGTAGACGAGCCGGTCGATATCGACACGCTGCCGCCGCATGTGGTCGAGGCCTTCCTGGCGATCGAGGATCGGCGGTTCTACGATCACTGGGGTATCGACCCGCGAGGCATCGCGCGTGCCGCCATCACTGGCACCGGCGGCGGATCCACCATCACGCAGCAGCTCGCGAAATTCACTTTCCTCACGCCTGAGCGCACGTTGACGCGTAAGGGACAAGAGGCGCTGATCGCCTTCTGGCTCGAGGCGTGGCTGACCAAGGACGAGATTCTCGAACGCTATCTCTCGAACGCCTACTTCGGCGACAATGTTTACGGTCTGCGCGCAGCGAGCCTGCATTACTTCTACCGAAAGCCGGAGAACCTCCTGCCAAACCAGGCGGCGATGCTTGCGGGTCTGTTGCAGGCACCCTCGCGCTATGCGCCGACGCACCATTACGACCGGGCCGAAAAACGCATGCAGCTGGTGGTGCAGTCGATGGTTGCAGCAGGCTATATCACCGAGGCTGAGGGCAAAGCCATGCGCCCGCCCGCGCTCGATGTACGTTTGAAGAGCGATCTTCCGACCGGGACCTACTTCGCCGACTGGGCGCTGCCCGAAGCGCGGCAGATGTCCGAAACCGGTTATGCCCGGCAGACGCTGACCACCACGCTCGACGCGCGCCTGCAGAATATTGCTCGCCGCGTGACCAGCCGCGCGCCGCTGGGCGAGGCGCAGGTGGCGCTTGTCGCCATGCGCCCCAATGGCGAGGTCGTGGCAATGATCGGTGGCAAGGATTACGCCAAATCGCCTTTCAACCGCGCCACGCAGGCAAAGCGCCAGCCGGGATCGACCTTCAAATTGTTCGTTTACCTGGCCGCCATGCGCGCCGGCTGGGACCCGGACGACACGATCGCCAACACAAAGATCGAGCAGGGTGGGTACCGGCCGGAGAATTCCGGTGGCCGCTATTCCGAAAGCCTCACGCTCGAACAGGCCTTCGCCCAGTCGAGCAATGTCGCCGCCGTGAGACTGTTCGGTGAAGTCGGAAGCGAGAAAGTGATTGCAACAGCGCGCGACCTCGGGGTCACCTCGCCGCTCACAAAGGGTGATCCGAGCATGGCGCTCGGCACCTCGACCATGAGCCTGCTCGAACTCACCTCCGCCTATGCCGCGCTTGCCTCAAATGCCTATCCTATCGAGCCGCGTGCCTTCGCCGAACCGGAGCGGGGATGGTTCGAGAATCTCATCGACGGGCCGTCCAGTCTCTCGGGTTCGACGAGCCGCAAGATGGACCGCCTGCTGAGCGCAGCGGTCGACGAAGGTACCGGCCGCGCCGCGCGCCTGTCCGTGCCTGCTTTCGGCAAGACCGGCACAACGCAGAACAACCGCGATGCGCTGTTTGTCGGCTATGCGGGCGATCTCGTGGTGGGTGTCTGGATCGGGAATGACGACAATTCGCCGCTAAAAGGCATTTCAGGCGGTGGGCTTCCGGCACGCATCTGGCGCGATTTCATGAGCCAGGCGCTCGGCGCCTCTGCCGCACCCAGTCGCCCGACGCCCACGACCTCGCCCGATCCGGAAGGCCCGGTCGAACCGCTCGACGTGCCCGACCTCGACGACATCCCCATCGGCGACGGCAACTCGCGCATCCGCATCCGCGATGGCGAGGCGATCTTCAGCACGGAGATCGATGGGATACCCATCGACATCCGCATTGGCGAAGACGGCGTAGGCGTCGACGAAGAGCAGATCGAAGAGGCGCGCCGCAGAGTCGAGGAACGCCGCGAAGAAGCCGAGGAACGTCAGTACGAAGCCATAAGGCGCGAACTCGAACGCCAGGCCGAGCGAAACGGCAATTAGCCTTCCGGCTCACCCATCAGCACGTTCATCACCGCGGTAGCGATCGGGCGAGATCGGTCGTCCTGCCACGCCTCGACTGTCAGGTTTGCACTGCGCCGCCCGAGCTTGGTCACGCGGCCCTTGGCGAAGCTCGGCTGGCTCTTGCCCGCAGCGAGATATTGCACCGTAATGTTGATCGGCTTGAGCACCGCCTGGCGATCGCGCTCGACCAGCTCGGCGCGAAGCGCAGCATAGCCCGCCGTCTCGAGTAGGCCCCCCGTGGCGCCCCCGTGGAAATGCTCGGGCCGCCCTTCGACCGCCTCGACGAAATCGACGCGCATGATGGGCACACCGTCTTCCCAGCCTTCCATCGCTATGCCGAGCGAGCGGGCATAGGGCGTCAGGGCCTCGAATTCGGGTTGGTCAGCCATTGGGCAGCTCCCTCGTGTCCTTGCCGCCGCCGATCTTCATGAAGATCGCCTGGATATGGGCGACGGGATCGTCGATGTCTCCGTCATGCGCGACGCCGCGTACGAAGGCGGCGCTGCGCGTGATCCGGTAGCATTGGGAGCGACCGAAAACCGCCGATCCTTCGCGCGCCGGTCGTACGTAATCGACGCGCAGGTCCAGCGTGGCGATGGCCTGGAACTTGTCCATCGCCTTCCAGATCGCGAGGCCGCTCGCCATGTCCATCAGGCTCAGGATCGGGCCGGAGGCGAGCACATGCTGGCCTTCCTCGCCGAGGAGGTCTTCGCGCCAGGGCAATTCGAGCTCTACCCAGTCATCGCCATGCGACGAATACCTAAGCCCCAGCCAGCCGGAATGGCCCCGGCTGGTCAGGAACGGCGTCGCCGTTTGCGGATCGAATTTCGGTGCTTTGGTCATGTGTCCTGCCGCTGCCGATAGCCGCCAGTTCCCAAGGCTTACAATCTTTTAATTCGATCACGGCCGCATCGATTGCCAGCAAGCGCCCCCGGGAGCGTGGCACGGGGTCGCGCCTCCCGCCAATAAGGAAGAAAACCTATGAATTTGCCAAAGATCGACCTCTCCAGCCTGCCTAGTCTCGACAGCGTTTCCGGCCTTTTCGGTTCGCTTGCCCGCGATACAGGCCCGACGGTCGATGATCGCGTGGTCGTCATTATGACCTATCTCTATGAACTGGCGCAGCCGGAAGCGCTCCTCTGAGCGGCGATCACCAGCGATGCGCATAGATCCGCAATTCGCCGCGCTGCAGAGCAATCCCGCTCTGCAGCGCAAGGCGCAGGCCGCCCTCGAGGCGGCTCGCAACGGCTGGCTGGACAGCGAGGCCAAGGCAATTGTCGATGACCTCAAGCTTTATGGGTCGGGAGCAGGGCTGGACGCCTGTCCGGCGCTGGGCGAACTCTATCGCAATGCCGACGCGGCAATCGCTCTGGTCGAGGCGCTCGTCGGTCCGATGATCGAGGCGCTCTCGTGCCATCCGCACGGCCATGTCCCGCTGCGCCACCAGCGTTCCGTTGGCTTAACAATCCTGCAACTGGCGCAGAAGGGTCGCGCCACGCTGAGCCTGCTCGCCTATGACGCGATGGAGCAATCGCCGACCTCGGCCTGTTTCAGCGGCGGCGACCGGCACGAGATCGTGCTCGCCGGCGCAGCGGACATGCGACTGCTGAACCTGATGGAAGTGCGCGAGGGCAGGGCGGCGATCGATTGCGAGAGGCGTCGTCTTGTTGCTGGCGAAAGCATTTCGACCGAGGGCTTCTCGCAAACACGCGTCGTCGAGCGCGTTCATGGCCGGATGGTCCTGCTGCGGCTCGCCCGCAGTGACGAACAACCCTGCGATAGCCTGCAATATGCGTTGGGCGATGGCCGCCTCATCCATCGTGCGAGCGGAAGCCGGGACGAAAGCCGTAGCGAGATGGCGATGGCCCTGCTCGGCCGGATGGGCCGAAGCGACGCTGCACCCTTGCTCGCCGAGCTGGCGAATGAAGGCAGTCGGCACATTCGCTGGCAGGCCCTGCGCGAATGCCTCGCACTCGACAGTCTCGAGGGCTTCAGGGCGCTTTCTGGCATCGCAGCCGATGCAGAAGATGAGCTTGCCTCGCCTGCCGGTGCACTGCGCGCGCAGCTGCTCGAAACCTACCCCGAACTTTCCCATCTGGAGACCGCACCATGCCCCGCGTGATCGAGACCCGCGAGAACCAGTCGCACGGCCTGGAAGACTGCCTTGCCATGCTGGACGAGCACCCCTTCGATCCTTCGTGTGAGGTTAGCCTCGCTCATGGCGCAAAGGCATTGAAGCGCCTCGCGAATGATCGGGATTTCCTCGGCGATATCCTGATCGAACAGCTCGAGAGCCGCTTCCGCGAGAACTCAGTCGAAAGCGGCTATGGCCCGCAGTCGATCGTCCTATCGCACCTGCGCAGCAACAGTTTCCTGCGCGCCAATATCTGGCCCAGCGAGGACGAAAGCTGCTTTCGCGCCAGCGGCGGGGACGCCTTCGTCTACGGCATCCCGCACGATCACAATTTCAGCTTCCTGACTGCAGGCTATTTCGGCCCCGGTTATGGCAGCGACTATTATGAGTACGACTACGAGAGCGTGGCCGGATATCGAGGCGAGAAAGCAGCGCTTACCTTTGTCGAGCGGACACATCTCAGCGAAGGCAAGCTCATGCTCTATCGCGCGCACCGAGACATCCATGCGCAGCTGCCGCCGAGTTCGATGTCGGTCTCGCTCAACATCATGCATATCGATCCGGCGCAGGGCTGGTTTGACCAATATGGCTTCGATCTCGACAGCAATGCGGTCACCGGCATCCTCAATCCGACTTCGACCGAATGCTTCATGCGTTGCGCTGTTGGTCTCGGCGGAGAGCGGGCGGTCGAGTTTGCCGAGTGGACGGGGCGGCACCACCCCAGCGACCGAATGCGAGTGGCCAGTTTCGAGGCACGTAGCAGCCTCCTGTCGCGCGAACAGCAGGACACGCTCTGGCACCAAGCCGAGCAGTCGGGCAGCCTGATGGTAGCCAGAGAAGCGGCTATGCGCCGGGCGGCGCTCTAACCGGTCACCACAGGACGAAGATCGTCAGCATGAAGAAGAGGGCGAGAAAGGCGAATCCGATCATCCGCCCCAAGGCCAAAGCTGCTCCGCCGCGCCTTCGGCGCGAGCGGACACCTTCGAAAACGTCCAGAAAATCCAGCATTGGCGCGACCCTCTCCCCCTAAAATCCGCCTCCCGCCAATGCGTCTATCGCGCCTTGCAGGATGACCGCAGCTGCGTGGCTGTCGATCTTCACGGCCCGCTTTGCGCGGCTCATGTCCTGACCGATCATGGCGCTCTCGGCCGAAGAAGTCGACCAGCGTTCGTCCCATAAAAGCACCGGTAAATCGAAGGCTTGCGCGAGATTCTTCGCATAGGCGCGGCTTGCTTGCGCGCGCGGACCTTCGCTGCCGTCCATGTTTCGCGGCAGGCCGACGACCAGCGCCTTGATGCTTCGCTCGGTGACGATCTCACGCAGCTTGCCACAATCCTTCGTGAACTTACTGCGTTCGATCGTCTTGCCCGCCGTGGCATAGCGCCAGCCAGCATCGCAGGTCGCGACCCCGATGGTCTTGGTGCCAAGATCGAGACCCAGCAGCGCCCCGCCATCGGGCAGGGCATCGCCGAACTCTAGCGCGCTGTCGGTTACGAGCGAGCCCGCGCCGTCCATGCCCTGACCCTCGAGAGTACGTCTTCCTGCAGGTTCTTCCAGAATAGCGGAATGTCGTAGACGTGGTAGTTACCGCCCGGCAGCACACCGGGACCGAGGTCCGGTGGATCGCCGATGCGCAGGATGCCGCGTTCGTCGCACCTTGCCGGAACTGCGCCAGCGACCAGTTCGCCGGAGGAAAGGTCTTCGGAGGGCTTGAGCGTGCCGAGATTGGCGGATGAGGGCGAAGAACCGCCATTCATCCCGCTCAAGGGATTGGTACAGACGATCGTATCGCCATTACCGCGCGGCTCCCCGTCGATCCCGGGCAGGGCGCTGTAGCGCTTGAGCAACTGGCCCGGATTACCATCGTCGGAGAAGCTCAGATAGCTGACGATGCAGCCGGCTTGCCCCGGCGCTGCGCAGGCGGGCAAGGGATAGGCGGGCAGATCGTGTTCAACGGAAATGGGCCAGCCCGGTGCATAGACTGCAGCAACGCGGTCCTCGGCGCCCGACGCGGCCAATTTGTCGCGCAGCAGTCGGAGGATGTGAACCGAGCCCTGGCTATGCCCTGCAAGGACGATCGGCTTGTCGTCATCTATGCTCCCGAGGAAGTATTCGAAGGCCTGCGCCACGTCGGCATAGGCAGCATCAATGGCGAGCGACGCTTCCTCCTTGTCGGTGAGGAATGCGCCAACGGCAGCCTGCCTATACTTGGGAGCCCAGATCTCGTCCGCGCGATTGAACGGGCTGGCGAGACCGCGCAGGAACACGCGCGCAAGCCGGTCGGTCTCTGCATCACCCAGTGGCGCGTTCCAGTCGCCGAGTGCACCCTTGGTGTAGCTGGTCGGCGGCACAAAGAAGACTGCGAAGGAGGGCGTCGCGTCGGCGTTGACAGCCTCACCGGCAATCGAACCGGAGGTATCGAGAGCGTCCGGCTCGTCGAGACTTTGCTCTGCCGCCGGGCTGTCGGGCGAGACCTCCTGCTGCGCAGGATCTACCGCTGGCTGCGCGATTGCTGGCTGATATCGTGCTGGATCTCTCGCGCCGAGGCCGGGCCGCGAATACCACATATCGGGATCTTCATAGGCATTGGCGGCCAGCGCTTCCTGCTCAACGAATTCGCCGCGCGGGACGAAGGCGATTTCGGTTGCCTCGCGTGACCAGATCGCCAGCGCGATCGCGCCGGCGATCAGCACCACGATGATGATCGCGACGAAGTAAAGGAACTTACGCGCCATTCTCGGCTGCCTCCTGCTGTTTCGCTTCGGCGTCGTTCTGTTCGGCTCGGCGTTCGAGTGCGACCTTGATCATCGCCAGCATCGGGTCGGCAAGGAACAGGCCGAGGATGCCGAAGAGGATACCCATGATGAGCTGCGCGGCGAGCACGAGGGCAGGCGCGAGGTCGACCGTTTTCTGCGCGATCATCGGGATGACCACATAGCCATCGAAGTTCTGCACGAAGAAATAGACGAAGATCGTGTAGAGACCCATATCGGTCCCGCCCGAAAAGCCCACCAGTACCATCAACGCGCCCGAGATGATCGCACCGAGATTGGGCACGAAGGCGAGCAGTCCGGTAAGGATCGCCAGCAGGGCCGCCATCGGCACCGGCCCGATCCCGAACAGCTGACCGCCATAGGCGAGCAGGACGTAGGTGAAGACGCCCTCCACGAACATGCCCAGCAGCCGGCCCGCCATGAGCCGGCGCAAAGTATAGCCCATGCGCGCTGCGGTTACGTAGAATGCATCGCGCTTGTGGCGGGGCAGCATCCAGGCGACACCCCGTTCATACAGGATCGGGTCGATCGCCACGTAGATGCCGATGATGGCGATCAGGATGATCGTAGTCACTCCGCCTACGATGCCGCCAAGGGCGCGCGTTACGGTGCTGATGCCGCTGCCTATGCTGCCGGCGTAATTCTGGATCTGGTCCTGCGAGATGCTGAAGCCCTGCGAGCGGGCGTATTCGATCAACTGACCGATCTGCTGTTCGATGATCGCCGGAAATTCGCTCGCCTCGCGCGAAATCGTCGCCCCGGCAAAGCTGACCAGCCAATAGAGAAAGCCGACCAGAAAGGTGAGGACAATGGCCACCCGCCAGGTCCGCCCGATCGGCAGGGCACGTCCGAGAAGGCGCGCGCCTCCATCGATCATCGAGGCAAATACGAGCGCGCCGAAAATGACCAGCAGAGGTCGTGCGATATAAACGGCAAGAACGGCGAGCCCGACAACCCCGGTCCAGATTGCCGCACGCACGATCTCGTGGCGGATGCGCGGATCGCCGATGCGCGAAGGGCTGGTGCCGAGATCTTCGCCAGCTATGTCAAGCTTATCCTCGGCCATCCGAACCTTTCGTCAATCCTGCTGCTCGCCCGCAACCGAGGGGCGGAGCGTCGTCCATGCGCGGCCTTCACGAAGGCTCGTAAACCATGAAACCGGATTGAGCGTGGTTGTTCCGTCGAGCGAGAAGGTGATGAATTCTGCACGCCCGCCGATATTTTCCAGCGGTACGGGTCCCAGCAGGCCGCGTGGGTCGTTGAGTTCACGGCTGTCCGAAGAGTGGTCGCGATTGTCGCCCATCACGAAGACGTGGCCTTCGGGCACGGTGATCTCCGCGAAATCGTCCAGCATAGTGTTCATGTGGTCGATCACGAGGTAATTCGCCCCATTGGGCATCGTCTCGCGGTAAACCGGGACGCGGCAAACCGTTTCGCCCTCGTCGTTGGTCACGATGAAGCTGTCATCGCGAAAGCCGCGACAGGTCGAATTGGCATCGATCGGCAGGTCGAGTTCGGGCTCCACTTCCTGTTTCACAGGCGTGCCGTTGAGGACAATCAGGCCGTCGCGCACCGCGATCCGGTCACCCGGCAGAGCCACGACGCGCTTGATGTAATCCTCGTCGCGCTCCGGATGGACGGGGATCACGATATCGCCATACTCAGGCGTCGATCCCGCGATGCGCCAGTCACCGCGCGGGGCGAGGTGGAAACTGACCGAAGACCAGTTCCAGCCATAGGGATATTTGCTGACCACCAGCCGGTCTCCCACCAGCATATTGGGGAGCATGCTTTCGGAAGGGATGTAGAACGGCTTGGCGATGAGGCTGTGGAAGGCGAAAACCGCCAGCAGCATGAGCGCCAGGCCGCGGATCTCGGCGATCCAGTCGACCTTTTCCTTGCTCTTCTTCTTGTCCTTGGAATCTGTCACGGCGGCTATGTCTGCACTCATGCGGGGAAGGCCTCGATGATCACGAATGCCTGTGCCCATGGATGGTCGTCGGTGAGGGTGAGATGAATGCGCGCCTCATGGCCGTGCGGCATCATTTCGGCAAGCCTTAGTGCAGCGCCTCCGGTGAGATGCAGTGTCGGCGCGCCCGAGCGCGCGTTCACGACGCCGATGTCCTTATGGAACACCCCGCGCGAAAAGCCCGTGCCGATTGCCTTGGCATATGCCTCCTTGGCGGCCCAGCGCTTGGCGAATGTGCCGACGCGGGTGAAGGGGCGCTTTGCCGCCTTGGCGCGCTCTATCTCGGTAAAGCACCGCATTTCGAACTTCTCGCCCCATCGCTCGAGAGAATTCGCGATCCGGTCCATATTGGTAAGGTCATTGCCCATGCCGATGATCATGCCGTCCTCCCGATCATGACAATTAGAATGACCAGCATGATCCAGTGAATGAAGACCTGGGACTTTACCAGCGGATGATCGACCGTGCCGCCCGACCGCTTGAGCGACCCGGCATAGCCGATCACCTGCAGGATCGGCCAGCCGATGGCAAAGGCGAGCGCGGCCTGTTGCGCGACGGCATAGGCGAGCAGGGCTATGCTTAAGAGAAAAGGGATCGCCGCGGCGAGGGCCCACAGCGTGTCGGCGCGACTTGGCGATTGGGCGCTCACCGCGCTTCGTCCATCAGCTCGCGCATCTGGCGCACCGCGTGCTCCAGGCCGACGAATACCGCCTCGCCGACGAGGTAATGGCCGATGTTGAGTTCGGCCAGCTGCGGGATGGCTGCGATCGGCTGGACGTTCTCATAGGTCAGGCCGTGGCCCGCATGCGGCTCGATGCCGTTCTTGGCGGCGAGAGCGGACATGTCGGCGATGCGCTTCAGCTCGCGCGCAGTCTTCTCGCTGTCGCCGGCGAGGTGCGCATGCGCGTATTCGCCCGTGTGGAATTCGACGACGGGCACGCCCAGTTTGAGTGCGGCATCGAGCTGACGCTCGTTCGCCTCGATGAAGAGCGAAACGCGGATACCCTTGTCTTTCAGCTTCCACACGATCGGCGCGAGCGTGTTATGCTGCCCTGCCGCATCCAGCCCGCCCTCCGTTGTACGTTCCTCGCGCTTCTCCGGCACGATGCAGGCAGCATGCGGCATGTGCTTGAGGGCGATCTCCAGCATCTCCTCGGTTGCCGCCATCTCGAGATTGAGCGGGAGGTCGGTCGCATCCTGGATGCGCCTCAAGTCGGCATCGCGAATATGGCGGCGGTCCTCGCGCAAGTGAGCGGTGATCCCGTCACCGCCGACGCTGGCCACGATCTCGGCGGCGCGAACGGGGTCGGGATGATCACCGCCACGCGCATTGCGTATGGTGGCAACGTGATCGATGTTGACGCCGAGGCGGAGCGGGCGGATCAAGCCTTCCGGCTCCCGGGCTTCGTCACCTCGATAGCGGCAAGTTCATCCGGCACTTCTTCGTCGGCATAGGTCGGGAATGTGATCTCGATCAGCGGGAAGAAGGGTACGCCGAGGTCCGCTTCGCCATTGCTGCGGTCGACCAGCGCCACTTCGGCGATGACCTCGCCGCCTTCGCATCCGACCGCGGCGATAGCCTCGCGGCTGGAGAGCCCGGTGGTGACCACGTCCTCCACCATCAGGACCTTCGCCCCCGGTTCGATCCTGAAACCGCGGCGCAGGTGGAACTCGCCCTCGGGCCGTTCGAGAAACATTGCGTCCTTGCCCAAGGCGCGGCCCATTTCCTGACCGATGATGATGCCGCCCATGGCAGGGCTGACCACGATGTCGACCTGGCTGCGGATATCGCGCGGGATCTTCTGGGCGAGGGCGAAGGCCAGCCGTCCGGCGCGTTCGGGGTTCATCAGCACGCGCGCGCACTGGAGATAATGCCCGCTGTGGCGGCCGCTCGAGAGCAGGAAATGGCCTTCGAGCAGGGCTTCGCTGGCGCGGAATTCGGAGAGGATTTCGTCTTCGGTCATCGTGCCTGCGTCCAAAGCGCCTCGCGCGCGTTTGCGCAAGAGGCAAAGGCACTTGCACATTTTTATCGGACACACGCTTGAGGCTAGCGGAAAGCCTGCCTATAGGGCGCAGCGCAATCGGACCTCGCTCGAGGTGCGTCCTCCGCGCGGATGCGGGATTCGCGAAGAGCTGCAATGTTCGACAGACGACACGACACGAAAGAGTTCCAACGTAATGAAAACTCTCGGATTTCACCGGATCGTAGCCAGCCTGGCGCTGGCCTTCTCGCTGGTTATCGGCACGCCTGCCGCCATGGCGCAGGACACCGCCGCAACCGAACAGCTCGAATCCATCGATCCGGCCGAAGCTGCCGATGTCGCCGATCCGGAGGCCGTTTCGGCAGGTAGCGGTGCCTACACGCCGATGAAGCCGACCGAAGGCAAGGGCATGCCTGTAGACGGTGGCTGGGACGTACAGCCGCAGTTTTCGGAGATCGGTGATACTGCCTATACGCTGCACTATGGCCTGATTTGGGTCATGGCGATCATCAGCTTCTTCGTGCTCGCACTGCTGCTCTACACCGTTTTCCGCTTCCGCCGTTCGGCCAATCCCGTGCCTTCCAAGACCAGCCACAACACGCTGATCGAGGTGATCTGGACGGTCGTTCCCGCGCTTATCCTGCTGGTCATCGCGATCCCCTCGATCACGCTGATCGCCAAGCAGTACGAGACCCCGCCGAAGGATGCGATCACCATCAAGGCGATCGGTTACCAGTGGTACTGGGGCTATGCCTATCCCGACAATGGCGACTTCGAGATCGTCTCCAACATGCTGTCGAAGGAAGAGGCTGATGCACGCGGCGAGCCGCACCAGCTGGCCGTCGACAACCGCATGGTCGTGCCTGCAGGTGTTCCGATCCGTCTCCAGGTGACTGCAGCCGACGTGATCCACTCGTTCGCAGTGCCGAGCCTCTGGTTCAAGATGGACGCCGTTCCGGGACGTCTCAACGAACGCATTTTCCAGGTCGACGAGCCGGGCGTGTATTACGGCCAGTGCTCGGAACTTTGCGGCGCGCGTCACGGCTATATGCCGATCGCGGTCGAAGCGCTGCCGATGGACCAGTACAATGCATGGGTCCTGGCCCAGGGCGGCACAGTGAAGGCTGCCGAAGGCGATGGTGTGGAAGCCTCGCTTCCGCCGCTGCAGGATCCCGAGAGCGCCGCCCCTGATGCCCCGGGTGCAGGCGCACCGCCGGTCGAAAATCCGGCTGCCTAACAGATACGATAGACGCGAGAGACTGATATCATGGCTACAACTGCCGACAGCTTCCAGGCTCATACCGACGACCACGCACACGATGCCGATCACAAGCCCGGCTTCTTCGCGCGCTGGTTCATGTCCACCAACCACAAGGACATCGGTACGCTGTACCTGATCTTCGCGATCGTCGCCGGGATCATCGGCGGCGCGATGTCTGGCGTGATGCGCTTCGAACTTGCCGAGCCGGGCATCCAGTACCTCGGCTGGTGGGTCGAGTTCTTCGGCGGCGAGGCCAGCTTCGATGCCAACTTGCACATGTGGAACGTGTTCATCACCGCCCACGGCCTGATCATGGTCTTCTTCATGGTCATGCCCGCGATGATCGGCGGTTTCGGCAACTGGTTCGTACCGCTCATGATCGGCGCGCCCGACATGGCGTTCCCGCGCATGAACAACATCTCGTTCTGGCTGACCGTTGCCGGCTTCCTCAGCCTGTGCTTCTCGCTCTTCGTACCGGGCGGCACGGGTCTTGGCGCTGGCGTTGGCTGGACCGTCTATGCACCGCTTTCGACTTCGGGCTCCACCGGGCCGGCTGTCGACTTCGCGATCTTCTCGCTCCACCTTGCGGGCGCGGGTTCGATCCTCGGTGCGACCAACTTCATCACCACTATCTTCAACATGCGCGCGCCGGGCATGACCCTGCACAAGATGCCGCTGTTCGTGTGGTCGGTGCTGGTTACCGCATTCCTGCTGCTGCTGGCCCTCCCGGTCCTCGCAGCCGCGATCACCATGCTGATTACCGACCGTAACTTCGGCACGACCTTCTTCGACCCGGCAGGCGGCGGCGACCCGATCCTGTACCAGCACTTGTTCTGGTTCTTCGGTCACCCCGAAGTCTACATCATGATCCTGCCGGGCTTCGGCATGATCTCGCAGATCGTTGCCACCTTCAGCCGCAAGCCGGTCTTCGGCTATCTCGGCATGGCCTACGCCATGGTCGCGATCGGCGTCGTCGGCTTCATCGTGTGGGCGCACCACATGTATACCGTGGGCCTCGACGTGAACACGAAGATGTACTTCACCGCGGCCACCATGGTCATCGCGGTTCCGACCGGCGTGAAGATCTTCAGCTGGATCGCCACGATGTGGGGCGGTTCGATCGAGTTCAAGAGCCCCATGGTCTGGGCGCTGGGCTTCATCTTCCTGTTCACTGTCGGTGGTGTGACCGGCGTCTATCTCGCCAACGGCGGCGTCGATGACGTGGTACACGACACCTACTTCGTGGTGGCTCACTTCCACTACGTGCTGTCGATGGGTGCCGTCTTCTCGATGTTCGCGGGCTTCTACTACTGGTTCCCGAAGATGAGCGGCCGGATGCACTCCGAACTGCTGAGCCACCTGCACTTCTGGGGCTTCTTCATCGGCGTGAACGTGATCTTCTTCCCGCAGCACTTCCTCGGCTGGCAGGGTATGCCGCGTCGCTATCCCGACTATGCCGATGCCTATGCCTACTGGAACGAGATCAGCTCGCTCGGTTACACGATCATGGCGCTTTCGATGATCCTGTTCTTCGTGAACATCATCTACGCCTTCGTCGCCGGCAAGAAGGCGGAAGACAACTACTGGGGCGAAGGTGCGACCACGCTCGAGTGGAGCCTGTCGAGCCCGCCGCCGTTCCACCAATTCAGCGAACTGCCGGTGATCGAAGACCACCACGACCACCATGACCACATTGGCGATGCGAAGCCTGCAACGGCTTGAGCCACGCTAATCGCTGGACAGAAACAAGCGGCCGGTTCCACAAGGGACCGGCCGTTTTCTTTAGCCGGAGAGGAATGCGATGCCCGAGATGCGGATGGTCGGTGTCGGTGAGCTGAGCCTCAGATGCGCGATCGAGGGTGAGGGCCCGCTCGCCATCATGGTCCACGGTTTCCCGGAGAGCTGGTACAGCTGGCGTCACCAGATCGCGGCGCTGGCCGAGGCAGGGTTCACCGCCTGCGCCATCGACGTTCGCGGCTATGGCGGTTCGGACAAGCCGCATCCGGTCGATGCCTATTCGATGGAGAATATCGTCGGCGACCTCGTCGGCCTGCGCAAGGCGCTCTCGCCGGACAAACCTGCCATATTGATTGGTCACGACTGGGGTGCGCCGATCGTGTGGAATTCCGCACTCACGAACCCTGAGCATTTCCGCGCCGTTGCCGGGCTGTCGGTCCCCTTTGCCGGAGTACCGCAGCGACCATTCACCGAAGTCTTCCACGAACACTTCATCAGCCAGGGCAAGTTCTTCTACCAGGAGTATTTCCAGGAGCCGGGCGTTGCAGAGGCCGAGGCGGAGAAGGACCCGCGCGACTGGGTTGCCCGGATGATGTATTCGATCAGCGGCGACGTGCCGCCGGGCGATTACTGGTCGAAGCCCTATGGC
Organism: Qipengyuania vesicularis; assembly: GCF_019711415.1. Lineage (GTDB taxonomy): Bacteria > Pseudomonadota > Alphaproteobacteria > Sphingomonadales > Sphingomonadaceae > Qipengyuania > Qipengyuania vesicularis. The sequence goes on from NZ_JAIGNJ010000001.1 coordinate 290,395, forward strand.
GCGACCTTCCTCGAGGGCTTGCCCGATCCTCAGCCCGTGCCTTGGCTGACGGAGGAGGACCTCGACTTCTACGAAAGCGAGTTCAAGGCTTCGGGATTTCGCGGACCGCTCAACCGCTATCGCAACCACGAAAACGACTTCGAATGGCTCCGGCAATGGCAGGGCCGGAGGATCGAGCAGCCTGCGCTGTTCATCGGCGGCACGCGCGATCCGGCAACCTATCTTTTCGGCGCCATCACCGATCCCGTGATGCTGATGAAGATGACCGCGCCCAAGGTCGAAGGACATATCCTTGAAGGCGTCGGGCACTGGACGCAGCAGGAGCGGCCCGAGGAGGTCAATCGCTTGCTGATTGACTGGATTCAGCGGCTCTAACCCCCTATAGGGCGCGCAGAAACGAATCCCATGACTCAGGCAGCTTCCCCATCCACCCAGCTCCCCGCGGACTGGCGCGACTTTTTCGCGCTGACCAAGCCGCGCGTGATGAGCCTGGTGATCTTCACCGGGCTTTGCGGACTGCTGGCAGCGCCCGGCCATATCCACCCGATCATCGGCTTCACCGCGATCCTCTGCATTGCGCTGGGCGCAGGCGGGGCGGCGGCGCTCAACCAGTGGTGGGAAGCCGATATCGATGCGGGGATGAAGCGCACCTCCAAGCGGCCGCTTCCAGCAGGCCGGATGCAGCGGATCGACGCGCGCGATTTCGGGATTCTCATTTCGGCGGCCTCGGTCGTGATCATGGGGCTGGGCGTGAACTGGCTGGCGGCAGCAATCCTCGCGGTCAGCATCGTGTATTACGCGGTGATCTACACCATCTGGCTCAAGCCGCGCACGCCGCAGAATATCGTCATCGGCGGCGGAGCAGGGGCCTTCCCGCCCATGATCGGCTGGATCGCGGTGACCGGCGACGTCACGCTGATGCCGGTGCTGCTTTTCGCGATTATCTTCTTCTGGACCCCGCCGCATTTCTGGGCGCTGGCGCTGTTCGTGCAGAGCGATTACGCGAAGGTCGGTATCCCCATGATGCCGGTCGTGAAAGGCGAACGATCCACCCGGCGCCAAATCCTTGCCTACTGCATCCTGCTCGTGCCGATTGCGGCCGCGCCGTGGTTCATCGGCGGGACCGGCGCATTCTACGGCGTGACTGCTATCCTGCTCTCGCTCATCTTCCTCGCCATGAGCCTTCCCGTGGCATTTCGAACCGCGGGTGAGAACGACAAGATGTCCCTTGAGAAACGCCTGTTCGCCTTCAGCGTTTTCTACCTGTTCGCCCTGTTCGCCGCGCTGGTGATCGACCGCGTGGCTGCGCAATACGGAGTATTCGGATGACGCCCGAAGAAGAGAAGGAATTCCGCCGCCGCCAGAAGAGCCGCAACCTCGTGGTCGGCGGTGTGCTGCTGTTCCTGGCCCTCCTGTTCTATGCGATCACCATTGTGAGGATGTAATGCCGGCAGCCGCTTCCGCTTCGCTGGAAAGTCGTAACCTTAAGACCGGGCTGATTGCCTTCGCGGGCGCGCTGGCGATGCTTGGTCTCGGCTATGCCGCGGTTCCGCTTTACGAGCTGTTCTGCCGGGTGACGGGGTTCGGCGGCACGACGCAACGTGCCACCGAGACAGAGGCCGAAATGGCTGCGCGCATGGGTGCTGCAGCAGGCGGCAAGCAGATTTCCATCCGCTTCGACGCAACGACTGCGCCCGGCCTCGGCTGGAGCTTCAAGCCCGAACAGGTGACCGACACGGTCACCATCGGCCAGCGCGACATGGCGATCTATGTCGCGAAGAACAACTCCGACCGGCCGGTAACCGGGACCGCGACCTTCAACGTCGAGCCGGAACAGGCTGGCATCTATTTCAACAAGATCCAGTGCTTCTGCTTCACCGAACAGACGCTGCAACCCGGCCAGCAGGTGCGCATGCCGGTGCTGTATTTCGTCGATCCCAAGGCGCTCGACGATCCGAACATGGAAGGCGTGGAGCAGATCACGCTCTCCTATACTTTCCACGAAGCGAAGAAATAAGCGCTCGCGCCCCTAGACCCGCACGGGATCGCGCATTAAGGGCACAGCGCAAAGCGTAACCCAGGACACAGGTACAATGGCTGGCAACGTCAATCACGAATATCACATCCTCGAACCCGATATCTGGCCGCTGATCGGCTCGATTGCGGCGCTGACCTTCACCAGCGGCATGGTGCTCTACATGCACGACATGCCGTCCGCGCACCTCGTGCTCGGCCTCGGTATCGCCGGCCTCATCGCCACCTTCTTCAGCTGGTTCTCGAACATCGTGAAGGAAGCCGAGCGTGGCGACCACACGCCCATCGTCCAGCTGCACATGCGCTACGGCATGATCCTGTTCATCGCCTCGGAAGTCATGTTCTTCGTCGGCTGGTTCTGGAGCTTCTTCGACTTCGCGCTGTTCCCCGAACTGCTGCAATACAATGCGGAAGACGGAACGACGCTCTCGCTCTTCGGCCAGACTAGCGCTGCTACTGCGACGCTAGTTCCCGAGGGCATGGAGGTCATCAGTGCCTTCGGCCTGCCGCTCCTCAACACGCTGATCCTGCTGTGTTCGGGCACCACGGTGACCTGGGCACACCATTCGCTGATCCATGGCGATCGTGACGGTCTGAAGAAGGGCCTGTGGCTCACCATCATTCTCGGCGCGATCTTCACCTGCATCCAGGCCTACGAATATGCCGTTGCCCCGTTCGCTTTCGGTGGCAATACCTACAGCTCGGCCTTCTACATGGCGACCGGCTTCCACGGCTTCCACGTGCTGATCGGCACGATCTTCCTGATCGTCTGCCTCGTGCGCGCCTATGCCGGCCATTTCACCCCGCGCCAGCACTTCGGCTTCGAAGCGGCTGCATGGTACTGGCACTTCGTCGACGTGGTGTGGCTGTTCCTCTTCGCCGTCGTCTATGTCTGGGGCGGCTGGGGCGCTCCGACCCACTGATGGGTCGTAGCCTACCGGATCATTCAAGGGGGCAGCCCGGTTCGCCGCGGCTGCCCCTTTCGCATTCCGAGTGATGACCATGCGTATTCCGATCATTCCGACAATCATCGTTGCTTGCGCGATTGCCGTAATGGTCGCGTTGGGTTTCTGGCAGCTGTCGCGCATGGGCGAGAAGGAGGCGTTGCTGGCCCGATATGCACAGGCGGAGCAAATGAAGGACGATGCTCCACTCATGGGCAAGGCGCTTGAGCGACCGCTCTTCTATTTTCGCCACACAACGCTGGGCTGCCAAGGCAGCGGCATGACCGAACCGCGGGCGGGCGCAAATACCGAAGGCGAAATCGGTTGGGCGCATTGGGCGAAATGCACGGCCGACGTCGATAGGATTACTGTTTCGGTAAACGTCGGGTGGTCGAAAGAGCCGGCCGCTGTTCCATACGCACTCAGTCAAGTTGTTGGTACTATCGCACCCGATGGTCCGGATGGCGCACGCGTTGTGGCCGATGAGCCCGCTCCAGGTCTCCAAGGAAGCGCCAAGCCCGATCCGCGCAACATACCAAACAATCACCTCGCCTATGCAGGCCAGTGGTTCTTTTTCGCGCTGACTGCGCTGGTGATCTATATCCTCGCACTGCGCCGACGGGCCACACGGGCTACGGACGAATAAACACCGGCTTGCTTGCTCCACCGCGCGGGCACGGCTAACCGCCTTGGCGCAATGAAATACGTCTCGACCCGCGGACAGGCCCCGAGCCTCGATTTTGCCGAAGTGACCCTCGCCGGTCTCGCCAGCGATGGCGGTCTCTACCTGCCGCAAGAGTGGCCGCAATTCTCGCCCGAGGAGATCCGGGCCATGCGCGGGCTGCCTTATCCCGAGCTGGCGGCGCGGGTGATGCAGCCTTTTGTCGGTGATTGCCTCACGCCCGATCGGCTGCGCGAACTGACGGAGAAGGCTTATGAGCGCTTTGCGCATAAGGCGGTCACTCCGCTCGTCCAGTTGAACGAGCAGCAATGGGTGCTCGAGCTTTTCCACGGCCCCACGCTCGCATTCAAGGACGTGGCCTTGCAGATGCTCGGCCTGCTGTTCGAGGAGTTCCTGTCGCGGTCGGGAGGGAACCTGACCATCGTCGGTGCGACCAGCGGCGATACCGGAAGCGCGGCGATCGATGCGGTAGCAGGCCTCGACAATGTCGAAATCTTCATGCTCCATCCCAAGGGCCGGGTAAGTGATGTCCAGCGCCGCCAGATGACGACGGTGCGCGCTCCCAACATCCATAATATTGCGGTCGAGGATGCCAGCTTCGACGATGCGCAGGCCATGGTGAAGCGCATTTTCGCCGACGAGACCGTAATCGCGAAACACCGGATCGGGGCGGTGAACTCGATCAACTGGGCGCGTCTGATGGCGCAGGTCGTCTATTATTTTGCCGCCTCCCTCCAACTCGGCGGGCCGGATCGCAAGCTTGCCTTCAGCGTGCCGACCGGCAATTTCGGCGATGTCTTCGCCGGCCATGTGGCGGCGCGCATGGGGCTTCCCATCGAACAGCTGATCGTGGCGACCAACGTCAACGACATCCTCCACCGCGCGCTATCCGCGGGCGACTATTCGGCCGGCAAGGTCACGCCCACGGCCGCGCCAAGCATGGATATTCAGGTCAGCTCGAACTTCGAGCGCCTGCTCTTCGATGTCGGCGGACGCGATGGGGCTGCGCTGGCCGAGCAGATGCGCGGGTTCGACGCGAACAAGGCGATGCAGCTGACCAATGCGCAGCGCGAAGGCGCAGCCGCACTCTTCACGAGTGCTCGTGCGGACGAACACGACACGGCACAGGCGCTGCGCTGGGCCTACGAGCAATGCGGCGAGCTCATCGATCCGCACACTGCCATCGGCCTCCATGCGGCCCTGCAGGCGGAGATCGACCCCTCGGTGCCGGTCGTGACGCTGGCGACCGCCCATCCCAGCAAGTTCCGTGATGCGGTGGAGCAGGCGACCGGCTGCCGCCCTGCGCTTCCCGCGCGCATCGGCGACCTTTTCTCGCGCGAGGAAAGCTATGTCTCGCTGTCCGGCACATACGAGGCCGTGCGCGACCATATCCTCGAAAACGCCGCCTGATGGCTGACCTGCACCGCGATCCCGTGCTGATGGTGGGCGAGGGCTGGGAAGGCTATCGCCTGCTCGACAGCGGCCATGGCCGCAAGTTCGAGGCCTATGGCGACTATCGCTTCATTCGCCCGGAACCGCAGGCCATGTGGTCGCCCAAGCTCGATCATTGGGACGCGCATGGTGAATTCGTGCCCGGCAGCGACGAGGATGGCGGCGGGCGCTGGCAGTACTCGAAAGACGTGCCGCAAGATGGGTGGGAGCTTGGCTGGGGCGACGAGGTTCGCTTCACCGCGCAATGCACGCCCTTCCGCCATCTCGGCTTCTTCCCCGACATGGCACCTGTCTGGACCTGGATGGGCGAGCAGCTTGCCGGGCGAAGCGATGCCGAGACGATGAACCTGTTCGGCTATACCGGCGTGGGCACGCAGGCGCTGAGCAAATACGGCCGGGTCACACATGTCGACGCCAGCAAGAAGTCGGTTGCGCAGGCTCGCGAGAATGCGGCGCTGGCAGGGCTCGATGACCGGCCGATCCGATGGCTTGTCGAAGACGCGATGAAATACACCGCCCGCGAAGTGCGCCGGGGGCGACGCTACGATGGCATCATCCTCGATCCGCCTAAGTTCGGTCGCGGGCCCGACGGCGAAGTCTGGCGGCTGGAAGAGGGGCTTCCGGGCCTCGTGTCCGATTGTCGGCAACTGCTCGATGCGGACAGCAGTTTCCTCTTCCTCACCGTCTATGCCGTCCGCATGAGCAGCCTCGCGCTTGGCGGCCTCCTAGAAGAGGTCTTCGCCGACTTGCCGGGCAAAATTGAACACGGCGATCTTGCGGTGCAGGAAGAGGGCGGTCGAATGCTGCCCACCGCCATCTTCGCACGCTGGTCCAATCCGCGGTAGGGAAACCCAATGACCGATTCGCTGATCCTCGAAGTTGCCGACTTCGAACATGACGTCCTCACCGGCATCTATTCGGAAGAGACCGGCAAGCCGCAGCCGCTGCGCTTCACCATCCAGGCGAGGATGAAGCCGCTTGCGCATTACGATGCGGATACCTCGCTCGACCATTCGAAGAACTACATGGACTTGAAGTTCGCAGCGTCGGAAGCGCTTCCCGAAGGCGTCCATTTCAAGCTTATCGAGGCAGTGGCCGATCACGTTTGCGAAACGCTGTTCCTGCAGGACAAACGCGTCGAGGCTGTGACCGTGAAGATCGTCAAGCTGGCAATCGCCGAAGCGGGCGAGAAGATCGGCATCACTCTCCATCGCGAGCGCCGCGAATGAAACGGATCGAGGTCGAGGGCCTTCCGGAGGAGCCGCTCGCGGCAGCGGGCCTCTTCCACCAGAACTGGCTCGATCCGATCGAACGCGCGCTGGAGGCAGGTCTCGATGTCATGGTGACGCTCGATCCTGCTGACCATACGCATGGCGAATGGCGCAGGGCCGCCGCTGCCATGCTTGCCCGCAAGCACGCCCCGCAGCGCGCCAATCTCGTGGCTGGCACGAGCGAGAAACTCGCGGCGATTGAAGCCTACCTTGTCAAAGCGCCCGGTGTGACCGGACAGTATTTCGAGGCGGCGGAATGAGTGTGACCATCCTCTTCCTCGGTCCGCTGCGCGATCTCGCCGGACGTCAGGAGATCGAAGTCGATGCGCCGCTTGACTGGGCGGGTCTACTCGCCGCGGTCGGACCGGAGGTGGCAGAACAGCTCGAACAGAAACGCGTCAATGTCGCCTGCAGGGGCCGTGTCCGGGCCGACAAGCGCGCCTTGCTGGCAGAGGATGGCGATGAGGTAGCATTGCTGCCGCCGGTCAGCGGTGGCTAGGCTCTCGCTCTCCACGCCGCTCGATGTCCGCCTGCTCGACAAGGGGATGTCGGTGGGCGAGGCGCTGGCAGCCTTCAACGCAACTCATGCCGAAGCGGGGGGCATCGCCACCTTCCTTGGCAAGGTCAGGCCAGATGGCGAAGTTCGCGCGCTGGAGCTCAGCCATTACGAGCCGCTCACTCTTGCCGGGATGGAAGAGCTTGCAGGGAATGCCAGGGAGCGATTCGATCTCGACGGCGTCCTGGTCTGGCACCGGGTCGGGGTCATGGTGCCGGGCGAGGCGATCGTTCTGATTGCCGCTGCCGCACGCCATCGCCGCAGCGCCTTCGAAGCGGCCGACTTCCTGATGGATCACCTCAAGTCGGCGGCGTGGTTCTGGAAGCGGGAGCGCCGGGCGGATGGCTGGCACTGGATCGAACCCCGACCGGAAGATCACGAAGACCGCGAGCGCTGGAAATAATCGCACCGGTTTGATCTCGATCAAGGTAGCGGCGGCGCCGGAAGGGCAGGAAGGCTCCAACAAAGGAGATCGTCCATGTCGAAGCACCTTACCCGCGAACTCGTTGCCGAACAGGCCGCCATCGTCGCTGCGCCGAAAAAGCGCCACGAGACCGATCGCACGTTCGAACTGCCGAAGGCGCTCTATGGGGCGACTGTAGCGCTCTACCTCGGGTTCCTCGCCGTCATGGCCACCGGCCTTGCAACGCCCGGCCTCATCATTCCCATGGCGATCTTCACGGTCTTTATCGTGGCCGGATTCGGCATCCCTGCGATCTGGACCCGCCTGTCGCCGGAAACGCCGTCGAAGCAGATGAGCTTCGCCAAGCTGCGGCGCGAAGGCGTATCGACCTACACCGGCCGCGTCAGTGCGGTGGATGCGTCCGTCCAGATGCTCATCCTGCCCGCGCTGATCTTCTGCTGGGGTGTCGCCATGGTGACCGTGGCAGCACTGGTGGGCTGAACCTAATTCTCAGGTGCCTCAGGAGAGGGGCAGGAGCGCGGGGTCGATGAGTTCGATCCCGCGCTTTCCTTCGCGCCGGATCGCGCCGTCGCGTTCGAACCGGGTCAGCATCCGGCTTACGGTCTCGATAGTCAGCCCAAGCATGTCCGCCAGTTCCCCGCGTGAGAGCGGCAGGTCGAACCGGGTCGCCGGATGACAGGGCGAATCGCTGGCCGCACGAGCCATCGAGAGCAGGGCCCCGGCTACGCGCTGCTCCGCAGATGAATTACCGGTCAACGCTAGCAATTCGCGGCTGGCGAAGAGATCTTCCTGCGTGCGCCGCAGCAGCGCCTGGGCGAGGCGCGGATAACGCTCGATCGCGTCGGCAAAGGCGGGGCCGGAGAATACGCAGAGCTCGCTTTCGCCGAGCGCCACCACGTCATGGCGCATGTAGGGCGCAAACATTTCGCCGACGAAGCCGGATGGGTGGACCAGCGAAAGGATACGCTCGCGCCCGTCTATGTCGGTCGCGGTGATCTTGAGCGCGCCGCTTTTGAGGGTTGCGCAGGCTGCCCCGCTTTCGCCCGCCGCGAACAGCGTCTCGCCCTTTGAGAGCTTGCGCGTACGTCCGACGCGCGCAAGTTCATCGCGCTCTGCCTCGTCGAGGACGGCGCAGGCCGCGCGGTCACGCACGGGGCAGGTGGCACAGGACAGGCTCATTGGATCCGTCCCCGCAAATCGGCGAGGATCGCGTCTTCGCTGCTCACCAGCGCGACAACCTCGTTGCGGGCCGCATCGATGGCGGCGGTCTCCTCCGCGGCTACGCTTTTCGCGGTATAGATCGCATCGAGGTCGCCAAGCGGCACAGCCGCGCGGCTCCGGGCCGAATCGAGTTCCGCCAAGGCGACCTGCGCGGCGGCCCAGCGATCGCTGCCGACCTCGCTGCCCGATGCGGCGGCGACCAGTTCCTGGGCTCGCGGGGTCACTTCGACAAATTCGGCATGCGCTTCGCGGGCGGCGGCGACCAAGCTGGCGAGCCGCGTCTCGAGCCCGCCCGTCAGGTCGACCTCGACCGGCGGCACGTCGAGGCGCGCCGGCTCACCGGTCTCGAACTGCCCCTGGGCGCGTTCGACATCGCGTATGGCGAGCGAGGGGTACTCCCCGCGCGGTCCTGCACAGGCACCCAGCAGGAAGATGAGGGGAAGGACGATAGCTGGCCTTGCATTTCCAAGCATGCCCGCCACATAGCGAGGGCTTCCGCAGCGTGCCAGCGCGAAAGGTAAAAAACCGCCCGATCCGGCGTTGACTTGGGCCCGCCTTTCGCCTAACGGCACGCTTCTTTCCGGGCCCGCCAATCGGCGGGTCGACGGGTGCGCCGTAGATTCGCAAGAATGCGGCACAGCAATTTGAACGAGAGATACGTACCATGTTCGCAGTAGTGCGCACGGGCGGCAAGCAGTACCGGGTTGCCGCCGGAGACAAGATCGCGGTTGAGAAGCTGGCTGGCGAAGCCGGTGACACCATCACGCTGGGCGACGTCCTGCTCGCCGGTGAAGGCGACAAGCTGGAAGACGCCGGCAAGGTGACCGTTTCGGCCGAAATCATCGCACAGGCGAAGAGCGAAAAGGTCGTCGTCTTCAAGAAGCGTCGTCGTCACAACTATCGCCGCAAGAACGGCCACCGTCAGATGATGACGCTCCTGCGCATCACCGACGTCGGCACCGGCGGTGCCGAGAAGGCTGCACCGAAGAAGGCCGAAGCCAAGAAGGACGCTCCCAAGAAGGACACTTCCGAAGAGAAGGCAGCGCCGAAGGCCAAGAAGGCTGCGCCGAAGAAGGCTGCAGCTACCAAGGCGGCTCCTGCCAAGAAGGCACCCGCCAAGAAGGCTGCGCCCAAGAAGGCCGCCGCCAAGAAGACCGAATCCAAGAAGTAAGGATCTGAACCATGGCACATAAAAAAGCAGGCGGTTCATCGCGTAACGGTCGCGACTCAGCCGGTCGTCGTCTTGGTGTGAAGAAGTTCGGCAGCGAAAACGTCGTCGCCGGCAACATTATCGTGCGCCAGCGCGGCACGAAGTTCTACCCGGCCGTCAATGTCGGCATGGGCAAGGACCACACGTTGTTCGCGCTTACCGACGGCGTCGTCCGATTCCACTCGGGCAAGCTCGGCCGCAAGTATGTTTCGGTCGATGCGATGGCGGAAGCCGCAGAATAATCGGACGCTCCGATAACGGGATCGTCCAGACGGAACGGTCCCAGCCGGGTTAACGACCGGCAGACGAAGAGGGAGATGGGGCCGACCCGTCTCCCTCTTGTCGTTTCTCCCTCTTCAACACCGCTTGGACGAAAGTTCCTTTCGTCATCATGCAATTGTCACGTGTCCGGCCTAGGAGCCCGGAGCGTGGTCCTACGGGGAGAATACCGATGTTCCATGTCACCAAGAGGCTGCTGTTGCGGCCTGCCTGGCCCGAAGATGCAGAAGCACTGTTTGGCGGAATCGCCGACCAGGGTGTCGTCCGCAATCTTGCCCGTGCGCCGTGGCCCTATCTCCCCGAACACGCCCGCGAATTCGTCAAGCGCGAGCAGGACCCGATGTATCCGGTCTTCCTGATTACCATGCCCGGCACGCAGGGTTCGCAGATCATTGGTTGTATCGGGATCGACCCGGGTGAGGACGGAACCGAGATCGGTTACTGGATCGCCCGTCCCTTCTGGGGGCAGGGAATCGCGACCGAAGCAGCCCGCGGTGTGCTCGAAGTGGCGCGCCTGCTGGGGCACACCCGGCTGGCTGCCGGCCACTTCGCGGACAATCCCGCCTCGGGCAAGGTGCTGCGAAAGCTCGGGTTCAAGCCAACAGGCAAGATCGCGCCGCGCCACAGCTGCGGGCGTGGCGAGAAGGCGGACTGCGTGATGTATCGCCTCGAGCTCGAAGCCGAGTCGGGGCCGACGCTCCAGGCCGCATAAACGAAAGGCCCCGCGAGATCCTCGCGGGGCCATTTTCTTGTTTTCCGGAGATCGGGTCCTATTCGGCCGGCATCAGCGCGGCTTCAAATTCGCCGTCGTATTTGCCGATCAGCGCGCGATCGTCGTGATCCCACGGATGGAAGCCCGGCTTGAAGTAAGCGAGCCAGGCCGGGAAGATGCGGCGCACGACACCCGGCTTCACGGTAAGGTACTTGAACAGGCCCCACTTGGCCTTCCAGCCGGTGATGCCGTCCTGCGCGAGCAATTCGAGCGAATCTTCCCAGCGATGCTTGAAGAAGCGCGCGGTGACGATCAGCATCATGAGGCTGCGGACCTTGTAGCGACGCCACTTGGTCCAATCGCGCGTGGCGTGGTTCCAGGTGTCGTAGGCCACGCCCTTGTGTTCGATCTCCTCGATTGAATGCCATTCCCACATGGCGCGGACTTCGGGGTCTGCATCCTTGAAGTGGTTGGGATTGCCGAGGAACTCTGCGGCCATCATCGCGGTGTAGTGTTCCAGCGCCATGGTCGAGGCGAGGTTCAGATATTCCGGGCGGCCCTTGAACATAGCAAGCATGTCGGCAACGCGCTGGTCGATCGCCTTGATGTCGTAGCCAGCATCTTCGGCGAGACGGTTGAAGGCAACGTGTTCGCGCGTGTGGTTGATTTCCTGCTTCACGAAAGCGCGGATTTCCGCGGTCAGCTTGGGATCGGCACCTTCACGGTGCGCCTTAACGGCTTCGATGAAGAAAGCTTCGCCGCGCGGGAAAGTGGCGGAAAGGGCATTGTGCCAGGCCGTGCCAAAGGGTTCGCCGGCCCACCAGCGACGCGGTGTGGTCCCGCGGTTGAAACGCTCGTCACGCACGGTGATGGTGAGATCGCCCGGGGTAGGGGCGGTCTTGGCAGTGGCAGTATCGATGGGGAGGGGGGCGTTCATGTCCGGCTCCAAGGTTAACTTACAAGAGTGTAAGTAAGCGATACTGACACAAATGTCAATAAGGATGCCGCGCGGCTTCCCCTAGCCGCCGCAATGCTTTACCGCCCTGTCCCAATGGCAACGCGCAAACGTCTTTCGCCCGAAGCATCGCGACTCGCAGCCCTCGAGGCAGCGCGTTCGCTTCTCATCGAGACCGGGCCGCAATCGGTAACCCTGAAGGCGGTCGCCGGCCGGATCGGCCGGACGCACGCCAACTTGCTGCACCATTTCGGGTCTGCTGCGGGCCTGCAGAAGGCGCTTGCGGGCCATCTTGCCGAAACGGTTTGTGCCACAATTGCCGATGCCGTGCGTGCCAGCCGGGCCGGGTTGGGAAGTCCGCGAGAGGTCGTGGATCTCGCCTTCGACGCCTTCGACAAGGAGGGGGCAGGCGCGCTCGCTAGCTGGATGATCCTGACTGGCAACGAAGATGCGCTCACGCCGATCGTGGAAACCATCCACGAGCTGGTCGACGAGATCGCCCCCGAAGAGGCGGGCCATTCGGGCGACGCCAGCCATGTTCATGAGGAAACGCTCGCGCTGGTCCTCATGGCTATGGGCGACGCGCTTATCGGTGGTGCCCTTTCCCGCTCGCTCGGCCTGCCTGAGACGGCTGCCCGCGACCGCGCCGAACGAATGCTCGTGCGCTCGCTCGAGGCTACCGGCGGACAGGGCTGATCCCCGCTATTCGCGCGGATGTTTCCAGGTCGGCATTTCGGCCGGGGTCTCTGTCGCCAGTCTTTCGAGTTCGCTTCTCACCCCGGCGTCTTCTTCGTCTTCCGCCGCCTTGGCCAGGGCCATGTTGTAAGCCACGTGGAGCGCTTCTTCGGCCGCAACCGCATGTTCGGGCACGACACCGACATGTTCCCAATTGGTGCCGGTGATCGGGTTGATCGCACGCCCCGTGGGAATGAAGGCCACGAAGCCGTGACCCAGTGAAACCGGCCCGCCCGGATTGGCACCGCCACCGGTGGTTTCGCCGATGAGCACCGCACGCTCCTGCGTCTGCAGATCGTAGGCGAATTCCTCGCCGCCCGAGAATGTGTAGTCCGAGGTCAGGACGTAGACCGGGCCGGTGAAGCGGGTATTCACCGAGCGAACCGTCCAGAAGTCCCGCGTTTCATCCTCGGGGCGGAAGTAGAGACTGTTGAGATGGCGTTCGTCGCCTACGGCAAAGAAATGGCTGGCAAGCTGGGCCACGCTCGATGGATCGCCGCCGCCGTTCGAGCGCAGGTCGATGATGATCGCGCGGCTGCCCGCGAGCAAGTGGATCGCCGATTCGAATGCCGGGCCCACAAATTCGGTCGGACCGAAGAAGCGCACGTCGAGATAGCCGATGTTGCCGGGCAGCTGGGCCGTCCGGTAGATGCCATAGCCATTGGCGGCCATGTCCTTGCGCATCTGCTGGATTTCCTCGGCGCTAGGCGTGCCGTCCCCATTCTCCATCTCGCGGAACGACGGATTGTAACGCACCTGCAAATGCCGGTCGTTGCCCGCTTCGCGCAGGTCCAGGCGCAGCGCATCGGCAAAGGCCTGCGAGCTATCGTGTTCACGATAGGCACCCGCCTTGGCGCGGCGATCAAGTTCCTGCGCCGTTTCTTCGGCGACATCGGGGAAAACGTAATTCGAGCGCATCTTGGCGCCGAGCGTCTCGACAACTTCCATCTTGGCCGCGTCCGAAATCGGCGCGTCCGGCCTCTCCTGCCCCGCTGCACCAACCGCAGCGAATACTCCGAGCGCTATTGGCCCAAGAAACTTCAGCATCCCATCCTCCCGAGGTTCAAACAGAATCGAGCGGAGGAATATCGACGATGACAGCTGTAGTTAAAGAGCAATCGACGAACTACAATTGCAGCCAGTCGGGCGCCAAATCGGGGTCCAGATCACCGATGCGCACATGATCGACGGCAAGGCCGAGATCCTCATAGGCCACCTTGCGCCGCTTCTCGTTCGACCGGTCGAGCGGGACAACGAGCAGCCGGCGATTGACCTTGCTGCGCCAGTTCATCCGCGCGGTATTTTCCTGTCCGATATAGCAGCCCTTGTCGAATGCCACGCCGTGGAGCTCGACAGCATTGGTCTCGAGCCACAATATGTCGCCCAGTTCTGCCCGTCCCTCGGGCACGCCCAGCGAAAGGCGATACGCGCGATAGTCGTCGTCGGCAGCTTCCTCCCCGTCCTGGGCAGGGGCAAGCCAGCGCTGGCCCAGTGCGGCGAGCCGCGGATCGGATGCTCCGCCATCGCCTTGATGCTTCTCCCAATGCACGGCTACGCTGTCGTCGACATCGATCGCGATCTTGCGGCGCAGGCGGTAGAGTGAGAGACGTTTCGCGAGATCTGCGGCGAATTCCGCTTCGCAGTCGAGCAACATCTCCCCATCACCAGCCGGCCAGACGATCATGTCGAACAGTGCCTTGCCCTGCGGTGTCAGCAGCCCGGCATAAACCGGCAACTGGCCCTTCACGTCGTTCGTAAGCAGGCCTTGCAGGAAATCGGCGACGCTTTCGCCCTCTTCCAGCGGAGAGAGGCGGATCACGGCGCGGCTCGTCAGGCGGGTGGCTGTCATGCGTGACAGATAGGCCGCCTGTAGCCATAGGCAACGGCGTGGACACGCAATTCGACCAGATTGTCTTCTCGGGCGGCGGTATTCGCTGCTTCTGGCATGGCGGCTTTCTCGCCGTTGCCGGCAGCAAGCTGGGGCTGGACATCAAGCGGGTCAGCGGCGTTTCGGGCGGGGCACTGAGTGCGGCGGCATGGATCGGAGGACGCGAGCAGGACCTGCGCATGCTGATGGCCGAGGCATTCCGGATCAACGATGCCAACTACGACCGCAGCTATCCGCGCTACACGCCGCACCAGGAGATCTACCGAGCCGTTGTGGAAACCACGCTCGACAGCGAGGCGATCGCGAGGATTTGCGACGGGCCGGAGTACCAGGTGCATCTTTCCTCCCCGCCGCGTCACTTGCCGGCAGGTCTGGCGGCGGTCATTTACGGGGTCCTGTACAAGTTCGACCAGACGGTTCGTCAGACACCGCATCTCGTCCTCCCGAAGCGAGCCGGACTGCGCACCATCTGCGTGGACGCTCGCCATGCCGCGCGTGAGGGGAGGCTGGTGGACTTGATCTGTGCAGCAGCGACTATCCCGCCGGTTTTCGAAGTGCCGCACTGGAACGGGAAACGCGTTCTCGATGGCGGCATGCTCGACAAGGCACCGCTGCCGCGACCCGATGAGGGCCGCACGCTGATCCTCCTGAGCAGCCGCTATGCACGGCTGCCGCAGGACGAGCGGCATCTCTATGTGCAGCCAAGCCGCGAGGTTGCCGCCGACAAGATCGACTTCTCCGATGCAGACAAGGTCCGCCGGACGTGGGAACAGGGCGAAGAGGACGGCAGAAGCTGGCTGGCGGATCAAGGATTCGAAGGCTAGAGCGCGCCTTATGACCACCACGCTGACGATCCGCCGCCCCGACGACTGGCATCTCCACTTCCGCGATGGCGAAACCATGCGCGCGGTCGTCCCGCATACGGCGCGTCAGTTTGCGCGGGCGATCGTGATGCCCAATCTCTCGCCGCCAGTAACTACCGGCGCGCTTGCCGCAGCCTATCGCGAGCGGATAGTGGATGCGGTTCCCGATGGCGTCGAGTTCACGCCGCTCATGACCGCCTACCTCACCGACCAGACCGATCCGGACGATCTCGCTGCGGGCTTTGCCGACGGCGTGCTGACCGCGGCCAAGCTCTATCCGGCCGGCGCGACGACAAATTCAGCGCATGGCGTGACCGATATCGCCAATATCGAGCGCGTACTAGAGCGAATGGCAGAGATCGGCATGCCGCTATGCGTCCACGGAGAGGTGACGCATGCCGACATCGATATCTTCGACCGCGAGGCTGTCTTCATCGACCGCATCCTCGCCCCGCTGGTCGAACGGTTGCCGCAGCTGAAAGTGATCTTCGAGCACATCACCACGAAGCAGGCGGTCAAATTCGTCGACAGCGCGGGCCCGCAGGTCGGCGCAACGATCACCCCGCAGCACCTCCATATCAACCGCAATGCCATCCTCGTCGGCGGTATCCGCCCGCACATGTTTTGCCTGCCGGTCGCGAAGCGCGAAGAGCATCGCATTGCCCTGCGCAAGGCGGCGACCGGCGGCTCGACCAAGTACTTCCTCGGCACAGACAGCGCCCCGCATCACCGGCACGACAAGGAAAGTGCCTGCGGCTGCGCGGGTATTTTCAACGCGCCCTTCGCGCTTGAAAGCTATGTGACCGTCTTTGATGAAGAGGGGGCGCTGGACCGTTTCGAGGCCTTCGCCAGCCTCAATGGCCCGGCCTTCTATGGCCTACCCGTCAATGAGGACACGATTACGCTGGAGAAGGCGCCGGTGGAGGTCCCGGCCGAAGTGGACGGGGGAGCGGCGCAGATCGTCCCCTTCCATGCAGGCGAGACGCTCAACTGGCGGCTGGTTTCCTAGAACGCGACCACAGGTCCCAGACGAAAATACCCGCTGCCGCCCAGATGCAGGCGAAGCAGGCGGCCTGGACCGGTTTCAGTTCCTCGCCGAAAACCGTCAGCCCCAGCACGAAGACGATGCTCGGCGCGAGGAACTGGATAAACCCCAGCGTCGAATAAGGAAGGCGCCGCGCCGCGATAGCGAACAGCAGGAGCGGGATTGCGGTCAGTGCGCCGCCCAGCATGATCGCCAGGCTGAGATCGGTCGATTGCGTGAAGGAAGAGCCGGTTGGTAGTCCGGCATAATACCATGCCACGCCCGCAGCGGGCACAAGCAACAACATCGACTCAATGGTCAGGCCTGGGAGCGCGCCGACATCAACCTGCTTGCGGATCAGGCCGTACGTTCCGAAGCTGAGCGCCAGCGTCAGGCTGATCCACAAGGTCGTCAGCGCACCGCCGAGCAATAGCGACACACCTACGGCGGCAAGCGCAACCGCACTCCATTGCGCGCGAGACAGGCGTTCCTTGAGCAGGAGCGTGCCCAGCAGGACATTGACCAGCGGATTGATGTAATATCCGAGGCTGGCAGCGTAGACGTATCCCGACTGGATCGCCCAGACGTAGACCACCCAGTTCACCGCGATCAGCGTTGCCGAAAGAAGCAGCCAGCCCATGGCCCTGCGGCTGGCGAGCACAGCTCGAAGCTGGGGGATCTGCTTCCTCAATGCGACGATCAGCAAGCACAGCGGCAGCGTCCAGATAATCCGCCAGCCGACAAATTCGAAGGCTGGAACCTCGCGCACCAGAATCAGGTAGAGCGGCAGGAAGCCCCAGATCAGATAGGCTGCAAACGCTGCCCAGAGCCCCGTTTTCGGGTGTTCGGTTGCTGTCGCGTCCATGAATGCCTGCCGCCTAGGCGCAGCGAAAACGCGCGGCAAGCCTCATCTCGTCGCTGCCACATATTCGGTTCGTCGATTAACGCAATTCTGACGCTGCGGTTGCAATCCGTTCAGGAAACGATCGCTAACTATGAACGGCATCGACCCCCTAACGAGTCGAATACGACCAAAGGAACCTAGCTATGCCGAAGCTGACCAAGACACTATCCCTCGCCATTGCCGCAACCGGCATGACCCTCGCCATGCCCGCTGCCGCTGCTGTCCCCGCACATGCCGCGCCGCAAGCCCACGCCGCTGTCGCTGGCGACATGGTTTTCGAACACGGCAAGAAGCACAAGCGCCACAAGCATCGCCATCACCACCGCGGTCATCACGGCGATCGCTATTACGGCGAACGTCGCCCCTATTACATGGGTTACGACCGCCACTATGGCGAGCCGGTCTACCGCGACACCCGCATCTGGCGCGGTCGTGACAACCGCTACTACTGCCGCAAGGAAGACGGCACCACCGGCCTGCTGGTCGGGGCAGGTGTCGGCGCGCTGATCGGTCACGAACTGGCGGGCCGCAACGGCGACCGTACGCTCGGCGCCATCCTCGGCGGTGCGGCAGGTGCGCTGCTCGGCCGGACGATCGACCGCTCCAGCACGCGCTGCGGCTAAACCAGACCAACGAGCTTCAGGTTGCGCCCACCCGCAGCCTGGAGGCGGCCTCCGGGTCGCAGCGGGCGTCGTCCGGATCCCATAACGGGAGCGGGCGGCGCCCTTTTATGTGTGCTTGTCCTTGGTCTTGCGGGTCTGCTTTGACGGTTCCGCAAGCCCCACACCGATGGTTGCACGGGGTTGGTCTACCTCCGTACTGGCGACCGGGTAGGCGCAATAATCGGCGGCGTAATAGGCGGCCGGGCGGTGATTGCCCGACAGGCCGATGCCGCCGAAGGGCGCGGCCGAGGACGCGCCATTGGTCGGACGGTTCCAGTTGACGATTCCGGCGCGGATTTCAGTCCAGAACCGCTCGAAATCTTCCGGCTTGCCGCCGATGAGCGATGCCGACAGGCCATAACGCGTGTTGTTCGCCTCGGCGATCGCTGCGTCGTAATCCTTGACCCGGATGATCTGGAGTAGCGGGCCGAACAGCTCTACGTCCGGGCGGTCCTTGATCTTGGTCGTGTCGATGATGCCGGGACTAAGGAACGGGAGATCGTCCTTCAGCCGCTTCATGGCGAGCACGTCCTGGCCCCCGTTTTCGAGCAACGCCTCGCGGCTTTCGACCAGCTGGTCTGCCGCGACATTGTCGATCACTGTGCCCATGAAGGGCTGCGGATCGGCGAAAGGTTCATCGACGATCAGGCGCTTGGTCAGGCCCACCAGCACCGGCACGATCTCGTGGTACATCTCGTCGAGCACGATCAGGCGGCGCGCAGCGGTGCAACGCTGCCCGGCAGTCGTGAAGGCCGACTGGATGATGGTTGTCGCCGCATCTTCGAGCTTGGGCGTATCGAGCAGGACGATCGGGTTGTTGCCGCCCATTTCCAGCGCGACGATCTTGCCGGGATCGGTGGCGAGCTTCTTGTTGATCGCGATGCCGGCTTGCGCCGAACCGGTGAACAGGAGGCCGTTAATGTCGGGATGGCCGACCAGTGCCTTGCCGACATTCGCCCCGCCGTGGACGCACTGGATCACGTCTTCGGGGATTTCGGCTTCGTGGAACAGCTTGGTCAGGAATTCGCCGACCGCCGGGGTCTTCTCGCTCGGCTTGAAAACCACCGTATTGCCAGCGATGAGCGCGGGCACGATGTGGCCGTTCGGCAGGTGGGCGGGGAAATTGTACGGGCCCAGCACCGCCATCACGCCATGCGGCTTGTGCCGTAGCCCGGCGGTTCCCTGCAATGCGCTGTCGAGCTTCTTCTGGCCCGTCCGCTCGAGATAGGCCGAGATCGAGATTTCGACCTTGTTCTTGACCGCGTCGACTTCGGTGCGCGCCTCCCAAAGGGGCTTGCCAGTCTCGCGCGCGATCAGTTCGGCAAAGGGTTCCGCGTGCTTGAGCACCTGGTTGGCGAAACGGCGCATGAATTCCATGCGGCGCGCGGGTGACTCGTTCGCCCAGCCGGCCTTTGCAGCCTGCGCGCGCTCGATGGCTTCATCGACATTGCCCACCTTGCCACGCCAGATCTCATTGCCGGTCGCGGGTTCCGTGGAAATCATCTTGTCCGCCACGTAAATTCCGATCCTCAATCAGGAAACACTCTTGGATGCGCCTATGTAAGTTCCGCGGTGGCGCGTCAAATAGGAGTTTCACCTGTGCCCTGCAGGCCTTGGAGCGGGGCCATGCGCATCGCCCATCCGCCGCAGGCGCTCGACCTTATTACTGAGCGGCTGCCAGTCGTCCCGCTCGTCGATTGCCGACCAGATTGCCTCGACCTCTTCGATCAGCATGCTTTCGGGTTCGCCTTCTGACCAATATTCGTGGCTGTCTTCGACCGGTGTGTAGTCCGACAGGATCGGCGTTAGGCTCTCCTCAGCGTTCCGACCCCCGCGCAGCCGGTAGAAGAATGCGTCCGGCTGATCGCCACTCTCTGCCATCGCAGCCTCGCAGGCTCCCACTAGCCTGGCGTCCTCTTCGAAACCACGGCTTTGGACGCCCAGCCGCCAGCACCAGCGCCGCCCGACTGCTGCCATATATAGCGGACCGAAACGCTCCATCGCGGCGATCAGCGGCGGCGCATCGGCAATCAGGCGCAGGGCTATGGCGAACTGCCCGCAATTCCAGTGCAATGCCTCGGGCTGGCGACCGAAGGCATAGAGCCCTGCGTGGTCGAAATAGGCGGCGGTGAAGCCCGGTTGCCATTGGGGCAGGAAGCGCCAGGGACCGTAGTCGAAGCTTTCGCCAGAGATATTCATGTTGTCCGTGTTGAGCACCCCGTGGACGAAGCCCGCGACCATCCAGCTTGCGGCGAGATCGGCGAGCCGTTCGACGACGAGATGCATGAGCTGGACTGCCGGTTCATCGCGTCCGGGCGCGTCCTCGGGTGGGGGAGGGCCCGGGAACTGTTCGAAGCAATAGGCGACTAGCTGCTCCATATGCGCTTTCTCCTCCAGCGCGAGCAGGCGCTGGAAGGTCCCGATCCTTATGTGGCCGTGGCTCAGCCGGGTCATCACGGCGGATCGTGTGGGCGAAGGTTCGTCGCTGCGCATCAGTTCTTCGCCGGTCTCGGTAATCGAGAAGGTCTTCGACGTATTCACGCCAAGCGCTTCGAGCATTTCGGTTGCGAGGATCTCGCGCACTCCGCCTTTCAGTGTCAGCCGCCCGTCGCCATCGCGGCTCCACGGAGTCTGTCCCGAACCTTTGGTGCCGAGATCGAGCAGCCGTCCGTCGCCATCGCGTAGCTGGGCGAAGAGAAAGCCGCGCCCGTCACCGATCTCGGGATTGTACACGCGGAACTGGTGCCCGTGATAGCGGAGCGCGAGGGGGCGAGGGAGGTTTCCCTCCAGAGGCGCGAACCTGCCGAAGTGTTTTGTCCATTGCTCGTCGGTCAGGTCGCCGAGCCCGATGGCGGTCGCCCAGCGATCGTTGCGAAACCGGGTTTGTGTGCGCGGGAAGGGAGCTGCATCAACCGGATCGCCCAGCCAATCGGCGAGATCGAGGATCGGTGTATCGGGGCGATATTCGGCGGGTTCTGGTGCGCTTGGCATGGGTCGGGGATGGCGATGCGTGACGTGCCATGCAAGTCGTCTCTCGAAATTTGCGCGCGAGGGCGCTACCGGAGCAATCATGGAAAGCGAATTCAGCGAACGCAGCTGGCAAAGCCCCGACGGGTTGGAGCTGTATTTCCGCGAGTATGGCGCGGAGAATGGCGACAAGACACCGGTCGTGTGCCTCCACGGCCTGACCCGCAACAGCCGCGATTTCGAAGGGCTGGCCCCGCATATCGCGAAGCAGGGACACCGCGTGATCGTGCCCGACATGCGCGGCCGCGGAAAAAGCGCCTATTCCGATGACAGCGCAAGCTATGCTGTCCCGACCTACATCGGAGATGTCATGGCGCTGCTCGAACAGGAGGGGATCGAGCGGTATGTTTCCATCGGCACCTCGATGGGCGGGCTGATGACCATGCTGATCGCGCAATTCGCACCGCATCGGATCGCGGGGGCAGTGATCAACGATATCGGTCCTGCAGTCGACCCGACGGGGATCGAGAAGATCAGGACCTATCTCGGCAAGGGCGGCAGCTATCCCACATGGATGCACGCGGCCCGCAGCCTCGAGGAGGTACATGGCGATTCGCATCCCTCCTTCGACACGAACGACTGGATCACCATGGCGAAGCGTTCGATGACGCTATGCACCAATGGCCGGATCGCCTTCGATTACGACATGAAGATCGCCGAGCCTTTCAACGACGCGGACGAGAACGCGGTGCCGCCAGACCTGTGGCCCGGTTTCGAGGCACTGGCGGCGAAGCCGCTGCTGGTAGTGCGGGGCGGAATCTCCGCGATCCTGAGCGCCGATACGCTGGTGGAAATGCAGAAGCGTGCGCCCAATGCGGACACGGTGGTCGTGCCTGACGCTGGCCATGCCCCCACGCTCGACGAGCCCGAGGTGCGTAGCGCCATCGATGCCCTGCTCGCCAGCGTCGGATGAGCGGTTCCGATAACGGCCTTGCGCCGCATATCCTTCACGTCCTTCCGCAAGGGGCCTCGACCGGTCTCATCGGTGCCTTCGGAACCAAGCTGCGCCACACGCTGGTGATGGCGGACGGAGCCATGCCCGCCGGTCTCCAGCCGAGTGCCTATCTCCGGCTGGCCAGCAATTTCCCGCCGATCGAGGGCCTGCCGACGCCGGGGCGCATGCAGAAGCTCGCCCGCGCAATGACACCCTTCGACCTCGTGCTCACCCATGGGCCCGAAGCGCTCGATGTCGCCATGGCGCATACGCTGTTCAAGGACGCGATGAGCCTGCCTGCTCTGGTCCATCACGAGTACGAGCCGGACGAGAAGTCTGTCCTCAAGCGCAAGTGGTACCGGCGTCTTGCGCTGGGCAAGTCGGCAGGCGTGGTCGTGCCGGGCGAGACATTAGAGGCCGCGGCACTGGTGGACTGGCAGCAGCCGCTCGGTCGGGTGAAAAGGATTGCGCCGGGGATCGACACCAAGGCCTTCGCCAAGCGGCCCAAGAAGGATGGCTTCCGCCTTATCAAGCGCGATGGTGAGCGCTGGATCGGCATGCACCGCGAATGCAGCAGCGACGCCGGGTTGGCGCGGGTGCTCGAAGCCTTTGCTCCGCTGGGCGAGGATTTCCATCTCGTCATCCTGGGCCAGACCGAGGAGCAGTCGGATATCGAGGCCGTGGTCGACCGGCTGGAAATCAACCACCGCGTCCACCATGCGGGCGAAGTCACGGACATGCCCAAGGTCATGGGGCTGTTCGATATCTACGTACAGCCGGACTCGCCTGTTTCCTTTCCGGTCCACATCGTGGAGGCCATGGCCGCGGCGGTGCCGGTAATCGCACCTGGTGGCGGAGAGATCGAGGAACTCCTGTCCAAGGAGAACCGCAACTGGTTGCCCAATGCGGGCGATGCGGATGCCCTTGCCTCATTCCTGCGCGATCTGTCGGCAGATGCCACGCTCCGCAAGGCCGTGGGTGAGGCCAATCGCGCCCGCGCGGTGAAGGAATTCGATCGTGACAAGACGATCGCCACTTATCGCCGCCTTTATTCGAGCGCGATGAAGCGCGAATTCTAGCCTTTCATTTCCCATTCACGCAGGCGGGGACAGGCTCTGCCGGCCGGGTCCGAAAGCATTGCCCTCGCGCGATGCGATGCTTAAAGACCCGCGAACCCGAATTTTGATGGACCGGAGACCGCGCCGCAGTGGCACGCACACCCAAGACAGAACTGAGCCGCGAGGAAGAACGCGCCAAGCGCGACGCCGCCGAACAGGAGGCATTGCTGCGCGAGGTCGACGATGCCGTGCGGCAGGGCGATTTCGAAAGCTTCATGGGCAGTTATGGCAAGCCGCTGCTGGCAGTCATCGCGCTCGGCCTCGCCGGTTTCGGCGGGTACCTGTTCTGGGACAACCAGCGCGAGAACGCGATGGAGAGCTCGAGCGAGGAACTGGTGACGGTGCTCGACCAGCTCGATGCAGGCAACATGGACACGGTTGCCACGCGCCTGGAGGCATTCGAGGGCGAAGGCGCTCCTGCCGTCAGCGCAAAGATGCTGCGCGCAGGCATGGCAGCCGAGAATGGCGAACGGGCTGAGGCTGCCACCCTGTTCGGCGAAGTCGCGGCTGACGAAACCGCTCCGCAGGCGATGCGCGACGTTGCGCTGATCCGCCAGACCGCGCTCAATTTCGATGAGATGGAGCCTGCCGAGATCGTTGCCGCGATGAAACCTTTGGCGGTGCCCGGCGAACCCTTTTTTACCAGCGCGGGCGAGCTTCTCGGCCATGCCTATCTGGCGCAGGACAAGCGCGATGAGGCGGGCGCGCTGTTCGCGCAGATCGCCCGTGACGAGAGCACACCGGAAACGGCGCGCGCGCGCTTGTTGAACTTGGCGGGAATTCTCGGCGTCGATGCTATCGACGATGTGCAGGATGTCCTCGAAGCCCAGCGCTCCCAGCCGGGGCAGGGCGCCAGCCTCGTCGAATAATGATACGAAACGGAAATTCCATGAGCCAGACTATCGCACCTTCTTTCCTGCGTACTTCGCTGCTGGTTACCTGCGCGCTCGCGATGACCGCCTGCAGCGGCGGCCTGTTTGGCGGCGGTGACAAGAAGGATACGCCGACTGTCGGCAATCGTACGCCGATCCTTTCGCGGATCGAAAGCGGGGCGAAGGTCGACCCGGCACTCGCAGGAACGCAGGTCGTGCTTCCAGCCGAGCGGTCGAACGACACTTGGGGCCAGGCCGGCGGCACGGCGAGCAAGAGCTACGGCCACCTCGCGCTCGGCGCTGCTCCCACGCAGGCTTTCTCGGTACAGATCGCCGGGGCCAGCAACAAGCGGCGCCTCGGCGCGGCTCCGGTGATCGGCGGCGGCAAGCTCTTTGCGGTCGGCACGGATGGCGAGGTAACGGCATTCGACGCGCAAACCGGCTCACGCAACTGGACCTACCAGAGCGAACTGACCGACGATACGCGCCCCTCGGCCTTCGGCGGCGGCGTGAGCTTCGACAATGGCAGGCTCTACGGCACCGATGGTGCGGGCAATGTCTACGCCCTCGATGCGAATACGGGAGCGGAGCTGTGGAAGGTCAAGCCGGGCGGTCCGCTGCGCGGGTCTCCGACCGTGGCGTTCGGCAATGTCTTCGTGATGTCGCAGGACAATCAGCTCTTCGCGATCCGCTCCACCGACGGCACGCCCGTGTGGCAGGAATCGGGATCGACAACCATGGCCGGCGTGTTCGGCGTAGCGGCTCCTGCTGCTGGGAATGGCACGCTTGTCGCCGGGTATACCTCGGGCGAACTCGTCGCCTATCGCTACGAGAACGGCCGCAGCCTGTGGGCCGATGCCCTCGCGCGGACCTCGATCTCGACGCAGGTCGGCGCGCTGAGCGACATCGACGCCGATCCGATCATCGACAGCGGACAGGTCTTCGCACTCGGCCAGGGCGGGCGCATGGCGGCCTATGAACTGGTCACCGGCCAGCGCCTGTGGGAACTCAACGTGGCAGGGATCAGCACGCCCGCGATTGCCGGCGACTGGATTTTCGCTCTCACCGATGATGCGCGGATGATGGCCATCGCCCGAACCACCGGCAAGGTTCGCTGGCTGACGCAGATGCCGCGTTTCCGTGACGAGGAAGACCGCAAGGGCCCGATCTTCTGGCAGGGTCCGGTCCTCGCCGGGAACCGGCTGTGGGCAGTCAACTCCGAAGGCGAGATCTATGCGGTGAGCACGGGCGAAGGCTCTGCATCGCTGTTCCGCGAGCTCAAGGAATCGATCAGCCTCCCGCCGGTCGTCGCGAACAACACGCTCTACGTCCTGGACGACAGCGGCACGATTACCGCTTTCCGCTAAGCGTCAGCCGAGCGGCTGACCGTCGTCGGTCTCGTAGATCCGGATTTCGCGCGAAGCGGGCGGATTGGCCGCCATGACCTTCTGGAATTCGGCCATATGCGCCGACCGTCCATGCGCCTCGAGCGCTGCGCGGTCGCGCCAGCGTTCGAACAGGACCAGCGTATCCGGATCGGCCATGTCGCGCGCGAAGGTGTAATCGAGACAGCCATCCTCGGCGCGGCTGGCGCGGACCATCTCGACCATTGCCTTCTGCGTGGCTGCATCGATCGTGCGCCCCAGTTTGATGGTGCCATTGATCTGGATCATGCTGTCTCTCCCGCTCAGAAACTGTATTTGTAGACGCGCGAAATATCGCCCTGCCATTCTCCGTGATAGCGATCGAGCAGGACCTGCGCCGGGACCTTGCCGCTGGCGACGATCTCGTCGAGTGTCTCTAGGAAGCCGGTCTCGTTGTCGCCCGAGGAATTGAGCCGTCCGCGCGAGGCAAGGCCGCTGCGGGCGATCGCGAGGACTTCCTTTGCTAGGTCATGCAGCTTGCCGCCGCCAGGGATCGGTGCATCGAGCGCCAGCCTGGGAACCGCATTGCGCAGTTCCTCGCGCTCTTCCATCGTCCAGTGCTTGACGAGATCCCATGCAGCATCGAGCGCATCCTGCTCGTAAAGCAGGCCGACCCAGAAGGCAGGCAGCGCACAGATGCGGCTCCACGGTCCACCATCGGCACCGCGCATCTCAAGGAAGCTCTTCAACCGCACTTCGGGGAAGGCGGTCGAGAGGTGGTCCCACCAGTCGCTCTCGGTCGGTTTCTCGCCGGGGAGCACCGAAAGCTTGCCCTCGAGAAAGTCCCGGAAACTGAGGCCTGCGGCGTCGATGTATTTCCCTTCGCGGAAGACGAAATACATCGGCACGTCGAGCATGTAGTCGACGTAGCGTTCGTAGCCGAAACCATCCTCGAACACGAAAGGCAGCATCCCGGTGCGATGCGGGTCCGTATCGCTCCAGATATGGCTGCGGTAGGACAGGTAGCCGTTGGGCTTGCCCTCGGTGAAGGGCGAATTGGCAAACAGCGCGGTCGCCAGAGGCTGGAGCGCGAGGCCGGTGCGGAATTTCTGCGCCATGTCGGCTTCGCTCGAATAGTCGAGGTTCACCTGGATTGTGCAGGTGCGCAGCATCATGTCGAGGCCGAGATTGCCCACGCGCGGCATGTGCCGCATCATGATCTCGTAGCGACCCTTTGGCATGATCGGCAGTTCTTCGCGGGTCTTGTCGGGCCACATGCCGAGGCCGAGGAAGCCGACATTGTTGCGCGATCCGATTTCCTTCACCTGCTGCAGGTGCCGCCCGGTCTCGGCGCAGGTCTGGTGCAGGTTTTCGAGCGGAGCGCCCGACAGTTCGAGTTGTCCGGCCGGTTCGAGGCTGACCGTGCCGTCATCGCCGCGCATGGCGATGACCTTGCCGTTCTCCTCCACCGGCTCCCAGCCATACTCGCGCAGCGAGAGCAGGATGTCCCGTATGCCGCCCTCTTCCTCATAGGAAAGCGCGCGGTGTTCCTTGCAGCAATAGACGAGTTTCTCGTGCTCAGTCCCGATCCGCCAATCTGACTTGGGCTTCTCGCCCTTCTGCATCGGCGCGACCAGCTGGTCGCGGCTTTCGATGATGGGATCAGCGTCCCCCGAGGCCTCTCTCGTGCTCATTCAGTGGCGATAGGCAACCGAACCTTGCGTGGAAAGGAAATTATTCTTCGTCACCGATCCAGTCGCCCGCTTCGGCCATCCAGACTGCAATCCCGGCGAGGGCCGCCGTTTCTCCGCGCAGGATGCGGGGGCCGAGGCTGACCGGCCGAGCACTGGGGTGGGCGCGAATGGCGGAACGCTCGACATCGTCGAAACCGCCTTCCGGCCCGATGAGAAGGGCGGCAGGTTCTGCGGCGTAGCAGAATGCGTCTGCTGCCGCTTCGCCGCCTTCCTCGTCGGCGAAGAACAGGATGCGGTCCTCCGGCCAGTCCTTCAGAAGGGCCGCAAGCTTCAGCGGTTCCTCGACTTCGGGCAAAGCGGTGCGCGCGCATTGCTCTGCCGCCTCGGTCACGATGGTCCGGGCGCGTTCGGGGTTGAGCTTGTCCGCAACGCAGCGGCTGGTGACTACCGGCTGGATACGGGCGACGCCGAGTTCGGTCGCCTTCTCCAGCACCATGTCGAAGCGGTCTTTCTTCAGCAGTGCTGCACAGAGCCAGAAATCGGGCACTTCCTCGCGCGGGCGCAAATGCTGTTTCGGCTCGAGCGTGACGTGGCGCTTCGCTGCTTCCACTACCTCGGTGGCCCATTCTCCGGTCTCATCGTCGCACAGTATCACTGTGTCGCCCGGCGAAACGCGCATCACCTTGGCGAGGTAATGCGCCTGATTGCCTTCGACGCGGACGGGTGCGCCCTCCGCCAACGGGTTGTCGACGAACAGGCGCGGGGCGCTCTTGGGCGGCCAGGCGGGTGTTGCAGGCATGGCTTTGCAGGTGGCACGCTCGCTTGTAGGGAGCAAGCCATGACAGCGCGTGTCGCACAACTCTACATAAGCGCAGTGTTCCTCATCCTTGGGGGCTGGGCACTCTTCTTCCCGGGCCACGTCATCGACCTGGGCTTTACCGACGCCTATCGCGAAAACAGTTTTGAGACCCGGTTCATCATGGCGTGTTTCGGTGCCCAGGCAGTCCTGTTTGGCATCGTCTCTCTCGCCGTCCGGTGGAGCGCGCGCACCTTTCTGGTGTTCGCGGTGCTCCTGTTGCCGTTCTTCTGGTTCAACTACCATTTCCACTATGTCGTGCCCGTTCTGACGACCTATGGCATGATCGACTTCGCGGGGAATCTGACCATGTTCATCGCAAGCCTGATCGGCTGGAATGCAACCCGTCCGAGACCGCAATCATGAGCGAAAGTGGTTCGGTCGAAGTCGTCCCCGACAGCGAGCACCGCGGGATCGTTGCGCGCCTGCCGCAGCTACCGCGTGATCTCGCGCAACTCGCCCGGTTCGACCGGCCGATCGGCTGGTGGCTGTTGTTCTGGCCCTGCGTCTGGGGTGTGTGGCTGACGGGAGCAGGTTGGCAATGGGCGCTGCTTGGATGGCTTCTGCTGGGCAGCATCGCCATGCGCGGGGCAGGGTGCGTCTACAACGATATCGTTGATGCCAAGCTCGATCGGCAGGTGGCGCGCACGGCCAGCCGTCCGGTCGCGAGCGGGCGCGTTTCGAAGAAGCTGGCTTGGGGCTGGCTGCTGGCGTTGTGCCTCGTAGGGCTGGTGGTGCTGCTGCAACTGAGGACCGAGGCGCAGCTTGTCGCCTTGGCAAGCCTTGCGCTGGTTGCCGCCTATCCTTTCATGAAGCGCATCACATGGTGGCCGCAGGCTTGGCTCGGCATGGTTTTCACCTGGGGGCTGCTGGTCGGCTGGGCGCAGCTTCGCTTGGACAATCTGGATGCCCTTGCCGCCATGTACGCGGGCGCGGCGCTG
This sequence comes from Qipengyuania vesicularis, assembly GCF_019711415.1. GTDB lineage: Bacteria > Pseudomonadota > Alphaproteobacteria > Sphingomonadales > Sphingomonadaceae > Qipengyuania > Qipengyuania vesicularis. Next base: position 319,017 of record NZ_JAIGNJ010000001.1, read on the forward strand.
TGGGTGATCGGCTACGATACGATCTACGCCATGCAGGACCGTGAGGACGATGCGCTCGTCGGCATTCGTTCCTCGGCGCTTCGGCTAGGCGGACGAGTAAAGGGCGGGGTGGCGCTGTTCTATGCCGGAGCGGTGTCGCTGTGGGCGCTCGCCTTCTCGCTATACCGCGCAGACTGGGTGGCACTGTTGGCGCTGCTGCCCGCGGCAGGCCACTTGTGGTGGCAAGTCGCAACGCTCGACGGTGAGGGCGCAGGCAATCCACTCGAACGTTTCCGCTCCAACCGCTGGACCGGTGGGTTGGTGGCAGCTGCTTGTTTTGTCGTGGGAAATGCCTGATGGTTATCCCGGTTGACACGGCTCGGCGGTGCGCCTTCACTGCGTAGCGAAGGGAGACTGGACATGGGCCTGATCCGAATTGATCTTCGCACAGATATCCGCCCGGACGAGATCGATCACGTCGACATTCACCTCATCGACGAGCGCGACGAGCGGGAGAACCGATTTCACCTGATCGACACGCTGGGGGGCGATCTCGTGCGCGGCGAACGCATCCATATCTTCGAAGGGCTTCGCAACGAAACTGTCTATGGAGTCCACCTCCGACTTTTCCTTCGGCAGGGTGAGCCGTCCTTTCGGCATGAATATCTGCGGATCAGCCTGGGCGAGCGCACCTGTACGGGGCGGCTGTGGTGGAGGCGCTGCACCGACCCGCGCGCCAATGCGAATTTCGTAATCGCTCGCTGACTGTCGCTCTCCGCCATGTGCAATCTCTACCGCATGACCAAGAACAAGGACGAAGTCGCCGCGTGGTTCGATGCGGTGAACGAGCTTAGCGGGGCGAATTTCGGTGAGGAAGTTTACCCGGGCTATCCCGGCGCGGTTGTAGCGGGTGGAAAGCTGAAGCAGATGAGCTGGGGCTTCCCGCTGGTGATGAAGGGCAAGAGTGGCCAGCCATTGAAGCCCAAGCCGGTCAACAATGCCCGCACCGACAAGCTCGACAGCTTCTTCTGGCGCTACAGCTTCGAGGAACGCCGCTGCCTGATCCCCGTCACCGCATGGGCAGAGGCGGAAGGGCCGAAGGGCGGAAAGACCCGCAGCTGGCTCTCGCGGCCCGATGCGGAGCTGTTCGCCGTTGCCGGCGTATGGCGCGACAGCGAGGAATGGGGCGCGTGCTATTCCATGGTCATGACCGATGCGGGAGGCCTCGCGAAGGAAGTGCACACGCGGATGCCCGTGCTGCTTGCAAAGGAAAGCTGGGATCAATGGACCGGCGGCACGCCGGAAGAGGCGTTTGCGCTCTGCCGGCCATGGGAGGGCGAGCTTGCGCTCGATCGGACGAAGGTTCCGTGGTCGGGCAAGGGGCAGGTGGGGCTGCTGTAGACGCCATGCGTATCGCCCTTTTCGAACCAGAAATCGCCGGGAACGTCGGCAATGTCATGCGCCTTGGCGCCTGCATGGGCGCGGGCGTGGATCTTATCGAGCCGCTCGGTTTCGAGTGGGACGATCGCCGCGTGCGCCGTGCGGCGATGGACTATATCGAATATGTCGACGTGGTTCGGCACGCGGATTTCGATGCCTTCTTGCAGACTAGGGCAGGGCGCAGGCTGGTGCTGTTCACCACCCGCGCGACGCAATCGTCCTACGAATTCGATTACCGGCACGACGACATCCTCCTCTTCGGAAAGGAAAGCGCGGGTGTGACCGACGCGGTGCGCGCTGCCGTCGATGCAAGTGTGCGCCTGCCGATGCGCGCAGGTGTGCGGTCGCTCAACCTCGCCACGAGTGCAGGGATCGCGCTCGGTGAAGCGCTCCGCCAGACGGGATCGCTCCCGGACTAGTCGACCAGCTTGCCGCCCTTGATCACGGCATCGACATCGGCAAGCTCGCCGACATCGGCCAGCGGATCGCCATCGACCGCAATGAGATCGCCCCATGAACCCGGCTTCACTACGCCGACCTGCCCTTCTTGGCCCAGCGCATCGGCAGCATTGACCGTCGCCGCGCGGATCGCCTCGATCGGGGTCATGCCGTATTCGACCATCACGCGGAATTGCCCGCCGACATCTTCATGCGGCATTACGCCCGCATCGCTGGCGAAGATCATCTTCACCCCGGCCTCATGCGCGCGGCGGAAATTGTCGCGCTGCGCCTGGCTCAAGGCGCGCTCCTTGGCGATGTTCTCTTCGAGCACGCCATTCGCCGCGCCCTGACTGAGCGTGTATTCGGTGTTGAAGATATCCATCGAGAAATAGGTGCCGCGCTGTTTGGCGAGCTTGATCGCCTCGTCATCGGCATAGCTTGCGTGCTCGATCGTATCGAAGCCGGCGCGGATCGCGGCCTTGATCCCTTCAGCCCCATGCGCGTGGGCAGCGGTCTTGAGACCCCAGAAATGCGCTTCGTCGACGATCGCTTCGAGCTCTTCGGGATGCAGTTGCTGGATGCCGGGCGCGGTGTTGCGGCTGAAGACGCCGCCCGTTGCACAGGCCTTGATGACTTCCGCGCCATATTTGCGCTGTTCGCGAACAGCTGCGCGCAAAGCCTCGGGACCGTCGGCTGCGGCCGGGCTGCGTGTTTCGAAGCTCGGCGGGAGGAAGGTTTCGTCGCAGTGCCCGCCGGTCGCACCGAGCGAGTGATTGGCGGTGACAATGCGCGGACCTTCGATCCAACCCTCTGCAATTGCCTGATCAACACCGATCACCCGATACTCGCTGTCACCAAGGTTGCGCACGGTGGTGAATCCCGCTTCCAGCATCGCACGGGCGTTCGACACGGCGATCGCGCTCCAGAACTGGTCGGTGAATTGCAGGCTCGAATAGCCGCCATATTCGGGCCGACCATCGAGATGGACATGCATGTCGATAAGCCCGGGAAGGAGCGTGTGTCCGGCAAGATCGATATGTTCGGCGCCCTCCGGAACCGCGCTTCCTGACGAGACGCTCGTTACCTTGCCGTCGACGATGACCACCACCGGCGCATCGATATAGCGCCCGCTTTCGACATCGAGCAGCCGATCGGCGGTGACCGCCACGGTTTCGGCAGATGCTGGAACGGCTGCAAAGACGGCGGCAGCAGCGGCAAGAGCGACAGGCTTCATGATAATCTCCCCCGGAATTGGGCCACACGGGGCCATCCGGGGGAAACTCATACACGAAGCGGCCTTTCGGGAAAGCCGGGTCGTGACGCTCGCGCCTTGTCTGCTGCTTGCGCTCGCAAGGGCCTGTCTTTGGGACGCACGAAGAGCGGTCGGCGCAGGATTATCTCATTCATAGCTGACCACCTCGAATTCGATCCCGTCCCAGTCGAAGAAGTAGAACCGTCGACCCGGCTCGTAGTCGCCGTGGCTGAAGGTCTTCAGGCCATGCCGAAGAACCACCTCTTCCGCCGCGTCCAGATCGTCGACCGTGAAGGCGATGTGGTTGAGCGGCAGGCCCTTGCTGAATTCGCCCGTCACATGGTCGCCCGTGTAGAGCGCGAGATAATCATGATCCGCGCCGACGTGGATGGTCTTGCCGCCGAGCATAGAGGGGCCGCGCCAGCGCTCTTCCCAGCCGAGCAGGTCGATAAGGAACCTCGCGCTGCGATCCGGGTCGGTGACCGAGAGATTGGCGTGTTCGAGGCGTCCCGGGGACTTTGGCTTTGACATGTTGCATCTCCTGTTGCGGCCGGCGCGAGACGCGTCGGCCAAGTGATGCACAGACATATGCAACCTCAAGCTAAGTTGAGGTCAAGTTTCAAATCCGCTATCTCTGTGATCGATGAAAGCAAACGACCTCCTGTCCATCGGCGATCTCGCCCGCCGCACCGGTCTTTCGGTCTCGGCGATCCGCTTCTACGAGGAGAAGGGGCTGGTCGAGGCGCACCGCACAGCAGGCAACCAGCGGCGCTTCCCGCGCAGTGACATCCGGCGGCTGAGTTTCGTTCTGATCGCGCAAAGGCTCGGCTTGACCCTGGCCGAGATCGAAGAGGCGCTGTCCGGCCTGCCGCAAGGCCGCACGCCAAATTCCGCCGACTGGAAACGCATCAGCGGCGAGGTGCGCACCCGGATCGACGCCCAGATCGCGGCGCTGGAGAAGGTGCGCAACAATCTCGACGGCTGCATCGGCTGCGGCTGCCTGAGCCTGAAGAAATGCGCGCTCTATAATGCGGACGATGAGGCAGGCGCGGACGGGGCAGGACCGCGGGTGTTGCGGTAAGAGATCGTATGGCTGCTTTCGACCCGGATTGCGTACGCGCGCCGTCTGACCAATGCTAACCAGAAGCGGACGCTGTCCGATCAAGCTCACCGAAAAAGCCGATCACCTTCAGTATCTTGCCCGCATCGCTCACTTCCGTGACATCGAAACCGGTCATGACTTCTTCGTCGTCGCTGTGGATGGACCAGTGGTAGCGACAGAAATTGTTTTGCATCTGCGGCTCGCAAGAAGGCCCGTACCGCAAACCGGGATGCTCTTGCTGGGTCTTGCGAACCATACTTAAGAACGCATCTCGCCCCATGATGTTATGTCTCGGATCCACGAAATGAACGTTGTGCTCCAGCGCCTCAGTGGCGAGCTTCTCCTGTTCGCTCGAATCAAGCGTATTCCAAACTGCGAACATGTGGTCGAGACTCGTGAGATAATCAGACAAGACGAACACTCCTCCAGAAACCGACTGGCGGTTTGTTTGCACTTGGCGCAGTTGTTTGTAAAGAGCAGCGGATGGTCAAACAGGAAGAACGTTCGGCTTCGACGCGTGCCAAATTACTGGAGGCGTTCCGCAGATTGCTGCTGTCGCGCGGCCTGCAAGCGACCACGACACAACTCGTTCTTGAGGACACCGGGCTGAGCAAAGGCGCGCTGTATCATCATTTCCGAAGCAAGGATGAGATCATCGAAGCGCTGTACGCGCAAGAGTCCGAGGCAACACTCGAACGGGCCTTCGGGCCTCGCAACGTCACTGGCCCGCCATTGGAACGAGTGAAGGGCGGATGTATCGCTTGGTTGGATGAGGTGAAGGACACCGATGTTGCGGCGATCCTATTTCGGATTGGGCCGTCCGCGCTTGGCCAAGAACGGGCGAGCGCCATCGAAGATCAACAGGGCATCGCCCGAATACGCGCCTTACTTGAGGAAGCGGCTGAAGACGGAATTGCGCTCGGTAACGTCGAACTGCTCGCATCGTTCATCAACTCGCTAGTTGCTCAGGCGGTTCTTCATCGTCTGAAGTCGGGAAATGAAGTCGGTGACGACCTCGAGAGGGCAATCGATGCAATGATCGATCGCTTCGCTGGGGTCACTAGGTAGGCTGAGCGGTAGACCGACGAAACAACGCGTATCGACGGGCGATGGTATGCCCGCTTATCTGTCCAGGTTTTCTAAAGTGGTCGTTCTGCTTCCCACCCCAATAGCCGACAGTGCGGCGATCTACCGAATTTCTATTGCTCCGGCCCCAATGCGGGATCCAGGTCCCGCGGCCTTGCAAAGTGCACCAGCCTGCCGCAGCCTTCCTTTAGGTCGGCCCAGTCCTCGATGTCCAGCTCGAACACGGCGAAGGCGGCGGTGGGGAATTTGACTTTCGCCTCGTCGAACAAGTCGTTCTCGTTTTTTGGGGCGACGAGTTCGAACACCATGTCGCCGAGGCCGGGATTATGGCCTGCGAGCAGCAGCGCATCGACGTCGCCGCCTTCTTCGGCGATGACATCGAAGATCGTCTCGGTGCTGGCAAGGTAGAGGCGTTGGTCCCACTGCGGGTCGATGCCGAGTTCGGCTTCCTCGAGCGTAACCTTGACCCGTTCGGCCGGGCTGGCAACGAGCTTGTCCCACTTTACCCCGTGATCGCGGATGTGCCGGCCGATCAGTGCCGCGCCCTTGCAGCCGCGCTTGTTGAGGCCCCGGTCGAAATCGCGCTTGTCGCTCTGTCCCCAATCGGACTTTGCATGGCGCAGGAGACCAAGGATTTTCACGGGGCATCATTCTCCGGGTGAGTGCGGAGCCTCCAGCATAGCGAGGCCCCGTACCCTTACAACTCCCGTTGAACCCGTGTCGCGAAATTCTCGCGCGGCTGCCTCAGGGCGCGCTGGCGGAACCGGCCGGAACAGGCTCCCCGCGCTGCCAGATCGGCTTGGCGACGGCGCGGAAACGTTCCTTGTACTGCGGGTGCTCCGTACCCATCCAGCGGTCCCACCAGGTGAAGTAGAAACCGAAATTGTGGTTGCCGCCCGAATGGTGGAGATCGTGGTGCGTCGTGGTGCTGATCCAGTCGAGCCACTTGGTGTCGACCCAACCCGCCGGATGGATCTCCACCCCCGCATGCTGCATCACGTTGCGGCTGATCTGCACCCAGATGAAGATCAGGATCGCAAGTCCGGTATAGGCAAAGCCCATGAGGCTGGTCGCGAGCAGGAACAGCGGGACATAGGCCGCCTCGATGATCGCCTCCCAGATGGAGAAGCTGTAGGCGGTGAAGGGCGTCGGCACGCGCGACTTGTGATGATGCAGGTGCGTCGCGCGGAACAGCCGCTTGGAATGCATCGCGCGGTGCGACCAGTAGAAATAGGTGTCGTGCACCAGGATCATGATCGCCGCCTGGAAGATGGCGAGCCAGAGCGGGAATTCGTTGAGCTCGAAGCGGATGATCCCGGCCTCGCGCAGGCCGAGTGTGGCGAGCGTCGTGATCCCGAAGAAGAACACCGTCCTGAAGGAGGAGAATATCTCGCGGGCGTAATCCTTGCGCTGGGCACGCCGTTCTTGGATGCGGCGATTCTCCGCCCAGGCGCGGAAAATGACGAGCACGCCGAACATCGTGCCCGCCGCGATGGCATAGCGCGAGAAGTCGAAATACATCACGTTCAGAATATGATCGGACACGACCGTGAAAAGCGATGTCAGTGTATCCTGCGTCATTCGTTCGGGCTCCTGTTTCCCGGTGTTGCAGGTCGGTAATGGCATGCGCCTCGCCGGATGGCTCCGCAAGTCCGAAGAATGCCGGTCGATTTCAAAAACGTTCGGCGTTTTTCAGTTTTGATCGATGGCCGAGCGGCGGAAATCCGTAGGAGTTGTGCCGGATTCCACGCGAAATGCGCGGTTGAAGGTCGGCAGTGAATTATAGCCAAGATCCATCGCGATCGTCAGCACGGGCAGGTCCACCCGCGCCGGATCGGCCAGCACCTCGCGCGCTTCGGCGATACGATGGCGGTTGAGGAAGGCCGAGAAATTGCGATAGCCGAGCCGCTGGTTGATCAATGCGCGCAGCCGGTGCTCGGGCGTGTCGAGATGGTCGGCAAGTCCCGTAATGGTAAGGCCGGGGGTGCGATAGAAGCCGTCCGCCATGGCTTGCTCGAGCTTGTCTTTCAGGACCTTCTCGCTGGGCGAAAGCGACTCACCAGAATGTTCTGGCGCGCCATCGTCGACTGTCTCGACCAGCAACACCGAATCGGTCTCGAGCAGGGCGTGGCCGGCGAACAGCGTCAGCGCAAAAATCAGCACCGCGTTGACCAGTTGCACGGCGGGGTGGGCGATCGCCTGTCCCATGACCAATTCGTAGGTCAGGATGCCTCCCGCCTGCGCGGCGACCAGCAGAGGCAACCAGAGACGGATCAGGCGGCGCTTTTCGATCAGGTCGTCTGCCCGGTCCGACAGTGCGACCCGGACGAGGTCGACGATCAGGACCAGCGAGAGAATGTGGATCAGATAGAAGCCGAAGGGATGACCGATCCAGCTGCCCACTGCGCTTTCCGTGGGGATGAAATTGCCAGAGAACCAGCTGAAGACGAGCAGCGCGGCGCTCCCGCCGATGACCCATGGTGGCGGGGTGCGCTCGAACAGATTGCGCGCGAACACCCAGATCCAGAACGGGGTGAAGACCGAAAAGAGGTCGAGAAGCCGTTTCAGCCCCCGCTGCCCATCGGCGATCAGCTCGGAAGAATTGAACAGGTAAGCGACCGCGCCAAGCAACAGGCCGGAAAGGCTGAGCTTGATTGCCGGCCTAGCGCGCCCTGCGACCAGCAATAGCAAAAGGAGCATGGCTGCGCCGGCGGTCGCGATACGCAGGGTCGTGTCGAGCTGCTCGATCATATGTCGCTGTCTGCCGCTTCCTCGTGCGTTGCGCCAGCCCCGGTTTCGCCTGCGCCAATCCCCCGCTCGACCCGTCTCAGCGCTTCGTCGAGCGTTACGCGGTGGACGGGCGTGCCTTCGGGGAAGGCGGAGAGCAGGCGGCTGGGGAAGGCGGGCGAGAGGACGACGAAATGGCCTGCGTCGTCCTTGCTGCGGATCAGGCGGCCGAATGCCTGTGCCAGCCGCGCGCGGATGATGCGGTCGTCATAGCGTTGGGCACCGCCCGGTTCTTCGGCAGCAGCGGCGCGGCGGGCGCGGTGGAGGATGGTCGGGCGCGGCCAGGGCACGCTTTCCATGACGACACAACGCAACGAGCGACCCGGCACGTCCACCCCGTCGCGCAGCGCGTCGGTGCCGAGCAAGCTGGCGCGCGCATCGTCGCGGAAGATATCGGTTAGCGTGCCGGTGTCGATCGGGTCGACGTGCTGCGCGAAGAGCGGCAGGCCCGCCCGCGCGAGCCGGTCGGCGATCCGGCCATAGACTGCGCGCATGCGGCGGATGGCAGTGAAAAGGCCGAGCACGCCGCCATCGCTCGCCTCGATCAGCCGCGCATAGGCCCCCGCGAGCGCCGGGATATCGCCGCGCTTGATATCGGTGACGATCAGCACCTCGGCGCGGCCCGCATAATCGAAGGGGCTGTCGGCCTGCGTGGTCTTCGGCAGCAGTTCGAGATGCGGCGTGCCGCTCTTCGCAATGGCGTGGTCCCAGTCGGCTCCGCCCTCGTCGCGGTCGGTCAATGTCGCGCTGGTCAGCATGACGCCATGCGCCGGCTCAAGCACGACCTTGGCAAAGGGCTTCATCGGGTCGAGCCAATGGCGGTAGAGCCCGACATCGAATTCGCGCGCATCGTTGCGGTCGACCGCAAGCCAGTCGACGAATTCCGGGTCGGCCGGTCCGCCGAGGCGCGAGAGCAGCGCTTCCCATGCCGCGATCAGGTCGATCCGCCAGGCGAGCGAGTGGCGCGCACCTTCGATCCGCGCGCGGCCCTGTCCGTCGAGCCAGTCGGGCGCGTCCTCGATGACTGCCTCCAGCCGGCCTGCGAGCTTCAGCAGTGGCGTGCGGATCTGGGCGAGCGCCTGTGCCGCAGTCCCCGCCGCCTCGACCAGTTCGCCGGGAAGCTGGGAGGTCTCGGTCTCGATGCCGTAGCCCGCTTCCTGCCCGTTCTCGTCGCGCGCATAGGTGACAGCGCGGACCTGCGCGAGCAGCGCTTCGAGCGGTCCCGATGGCGCGCCCTCCGCCAGCCGTCCCAGCCAGCCATCGGAGGGAAGGGCATCGGCCGCTTCGATGGCCGCCTCGACCGCATCGCCGCCAGCCTCGTCATAGCTCGCCACATCCGCCAACCGCGCTGCCAGCCCGCGCCGCCTTCCGCGCGAATTGCGCTCAGGCCCGATGATCCAGCGGCGGAGTTCGATCGCTTCCTGCCCGGTCAGCGCCGCGGAAAACGTGCTGTCGGCCGCGTCGAAGACATGGTGGCCCTCGTCGAACACGATGCGGGTCGGGCGGCTGGCGAGATCGCGCCCGCGCGCGGCGTTGACCATCACCAGTGCATGGTTGGCGATGACGAGGTCGGCCTGCGCGGCATTGCGCGCGCTGCGCTCGATGAAACACTTCCGGTAATGCGGACAGCCTGCATAGACGCACTCGCCGCGCTGGTCGGTCAGCGCTGCGATCCCCCGCTTGCGAAAGAGCGTGCCGAGCCAGCCGGGCAGATCGCCGCCGATCATGTCCCCATCCTGCGTATAGGCAGCCCAACGCGCGACGAGATGCGCGAGGATCGCCGGACGACCCGCGAACCCGCCTTGCAGCGCATCTTCGAGGTTGAGCAGGCAGAGATAGTTCTCGCGCCCCTTGCGCACCACCACGGGCGGCGACCCGTCGGGCCGCTTCTCGGGCCATGCGCGCCTGCTTTCGCCGCGCAGCTGGCGCTGGAGGTTCTTGGTATAGGTGGAAACCCAGACCGTGCCGCCCGATTGTTCGGCCCAGAGCGAGGCAGGCGCGAGATAGCCCAGCGTCTTGCCGATCCCCGTGCCCGCCTGCGCAAGCAACACATGCGGCCGTTTCTGCCGGTCGCGCGGGCCGAAGACATGGCCAGCGCCGCGCGCGAACATCCGCTGCCCCTCGCGCCGCTCCGCCCCTTCGCCGGTCAGGCTTTCGAGATGGGCCTCGATCTCGGGCTCGTCGATCAGTACCTGCGCAGGTTGCGGGCGCTCGGGCGTATCTTCCCATTCCGGCAGGCGAGTGAATAGCCATTTCTCGGCCTTCTCGGGCTTCCTTACATGGGGGCTGAGGACATTGGCCCAGGGCCACCGCAGCCGCGCGAGCGATTGCAGACTCGACCACGCGCCCTCGCGCTCCGCCCAGTCCTCGCTCTCGCAAGTCGCCACCAGAGCACCCGCCGCCTTTTGCAACAGGAGAGGAACCTCCGCATCGTCCTCCGGCTCGGCCAGATCGAGCGCATCGGCAAGCCCCTTGGGCGTTGGCACGCAGAACTTGGCGGGATGGACAAAGGCGAACAGTTCCAGCAGGTCGAGCCCCGACAAGTCCGGATAGCCCAGCCTGCTCGCCACAAGCGGCGCGTTCATCATCAGCAGCGGCGTATCCGCCGCCGCCATCACCGCCTCGCCCTTCGAACACCCCCGCGTCGACCCATTGGCATCGCGCAGCCATGTGCCAGCGTGGCTTGCGTGCAGGGAGGGAAGAGGGAGAGGCTGGCTCACCCCGCAGCGTTAGAACACAAACGGAACGCGGGGCAAGCGACGAGGGTCGGTTTTCCTCGCGGCTATTTCGGCTTTCGAGAACAAGTTCGTCAGCCTAATTTGTCCGACTTTGGGTGGAAAGCTGCCACTTGCGATACTAGGCTAGGATTATGTCGCTCGGTTCGTTCGCTCATAAAATGGCTCGCTTCAACCGAGGCTATGGTCGAATTTTCATACCGATTTGGCTCGCATTCGTTGGGTTCTTCACGATTGCTGCTGTCGCTGACTCAATCTTGGAGTTTGGATGGGGTTACGACTGGAGCGATGTAAAAATCGGCCTGATAATGTTCGGCTGTGGGATCGCTTTTTGGTTCGTCTGGCAAGGCGGGCTCAGACTGAGCGAGTGGTTCAACGAGACCATGTTTGGACCTGACCCGACAAAGAACGACGATTGAGTTCGAGGTAAGGTCGCTAGCCGCCCTTCTGTTTCTGGCACATCGCTAGCTCGGTGAAAGCGACTTCAGAGGGGTGGAAAGCGGACGCCGCCAAAACTAGGTTTGCTGCATGATTCCGCCCCATCGTAACGAAGAAGCGCTGAGGAGCTGGCGCTGGATAGCCCAAGTCTACGTTTGGCTGAGCGTAGCGATATGTATCCTTGCGGCGTTTTCGCTAGGACTCTTCTCGCAAGCCGAGAATGCGAAACTAGTGGGAGCGGGTCTCTTGGTTTTTGCCGGTATTGGAGCCGCCTTCGCCCGAGCACTTCCTAATATCCAGAACGCCCGCTGGTGGCATTGGGCGTTGGGAGCTCTGCTGATTTCTCCTGCTGTGCTCTTGGTTTTTTAGTCCGCAATCGGGTCGTTAGCTGAACAGCTGCTTTCGGGTGCCGTCCCATCCCAACCTCCTGACACGCCCCTGTCCTACTTCGGCTGCGCACAGTATCTGCTGCCGTATGGCAATCCCCGCTTCCCTGTTCATGCCCGCTCTCCATCGGAGGAAAGGTGACACATTTCGCACCAAGGGTGACACTATTGCCGCTACAGCGACAGGTGACGGCTTTTCCGCCGAGACCGTGTTCCATGTGTTCCATCCTGTCGGGCTTGCCTGCGCGCGCTCCAACACTTCGCACTTGCAACACGCCCGGCAAGCGGCAAGAGGGTTCGCATGAGCATGACCGACCTGATCGAAGCCGCACGAGTGTCCAAGGCCTGGCCCTTCCAGGAGGCGCAGCGGCTGCTCAAGCGCTACCCCGATGGGGTGAAGACCGCCAAAGACGGAAGCACCTCGCCGGTCCTGTTCGAAACGGGCTACGGCCCCAGCGGCCTGCCGCATATCGGCACCTTCCAGGAAGTACTGCGCACCACGCTCGTGCGCCGCGCGTTCGAGGCGATGATCGGGGCGAAGCCGGAGGACGGCAAGACGCGCCTCGTCGCCTTCTCCGACGACATGGATGGTCTGCGCAAGGTGCCCGACAACGTGCCCAACCAGGCGCTGCTCGAGGCGAATTTACACCTCCCGCTCAGCCGTGTGCCCGACCCGTTCGAGAAGGGCCACGAGAGCTTCGCCGCGCACAACAACGCCATGCTGCGCGCCTTCCTCGACCGCTTCGGTTTCCAGTACGAGTTCATCGCGGCAAGCGACATGTACAATTCGGGCCGTTTCGACGACGCGCTGCGCCAGGTCCTGCGCAAGAACCAGGCGATCCTCGACATCATGCTGCCCACGCTGCGCGAGGAGCGGCGCAAGACCTACTCGCCGGTCCTGCCGGTCAGCCCGCAGACGGGCCGCGTCCTGCAGGTGCCGGTAGAGGTGGTGGATGCCGAAGCCGGCACGATCCGCTTCACCGACGAGGACGGCACGGTGATCGAGCAGTCGGCGCTGGGCGGAATGTCCAAGCTGCAGTGGAAGGTCGACTGGGCGATGCGCTGGTATGCGCTGGGCGTCGATTACGAGATGTATGGCAAGGATCTGACCGACAGCGGCGTGCAGTCGGGCCGGATCGTCAAGGCACTCGGCGGACGCAAGCCTGAAGGCCTGATCTACGAGATGTTCCTCGACGAGAAGGGCGAGAAGATTTCCAAGTCGAAGGGCAATGGCCTCTCGATCGAGGAATGGCTGCAATATGGCAGCGAAGAGAGCCTCGGCTTCTACATCTTCCCCAATCCCAAGAGCGCCAAGCAGCTTCACGTGGGTGTGATCCCGCGCGCGGTCGACGATTACTGGCAGTTCCGCGAGCGGCTGGCTGAGCAGGAGCTCGACAAGCAGCTTGGCAACCCAGTGTGGCATCTTGCGCGCGCCAATGGCGGTTTTGAGGGCAGCGAGGCTCCGGGTGCGGGCGACAGCCTGCCGGTGACTTATGGTCTGCTGCTGAACCTCGCCAGCGTGCTGGGAGCTGAAGCGAGCGAGGAGAGCCTGCGCGATTACCTCGCCAGCTATATCGGCGCGGACAGGATCGGGCCGGAGCTGGACGTTCTGATCGGTACGGCGGTTGCCTACACGCGCGACTATATCGTGCCGACTCTGTCCAAGCGTGCGCCTGCGGCGAACGAGGCCGAGGCATTGAAAGCTCTCGATGCCTATCTCGCCACTGCCGATGCGGAGACCACCGCCGAGGACTTGCAGACCGAAGTCTACGAGATCGGCAAGCGCGAGGAGTATGGTTTCGAATCACTGCGAGACTGGTTCAAGGCGCTCTACCAGACGCTGCTTGGGAGCGATCAGGGCCCCCGAATGGGCAGCTTTATTGCGCTTTACGGAATTGAAAATAGCCGCAAGCTGATCGCCGAAGCTTTAGCGCGTGCGTGATCGTTAACAAAGTTTACAATCCAATCAGCCTCTTGGCCGAATAATGGCCGAAAAACGGCAGAATACCGCGCTTTTCTTCTTGCAATCCAAAGATCTGGAGGCACTCTCGCAACTGGATCGTTAGGGTAGCAAAAGGGAGTCGTTGGCATGGGTCGCGCCAATGGTGGTGGCGGTGGATCGCGTCCGCCGTCCGGGGATAGCCGGACATTCATGAAATTCGCCGCACGCAATGCGCGGCAAGCCGGGAGGCTGGCAGATCTGAAGATCGGCTCGGCAGAGCTCTTCCTGCAGACGACCGAGCAGACGCGTATGGCGCTGTGCATTTCGGACCCGAACCAGCCCGACTGCCCGATCGTCTATTGCAACCAGGCCTTCGTCAACCTCACCGGCTATCCTCGGGACGAGATCATTGGCCGCAACTGCCGTTTTCTTCAGGGTCGGGGCACACGGCCTGATGCGGTGGCGAAGCTGCGCAGGGCCATTGAAACCGAAGAATATACGGTCGTGGACATCCTCAATTACCGCAGGGATGGAAGCGCCTTCTGGAACGCGGTGCACGTCGGGCCGATCTATCATGAAGACGGCACTTTGGCGTATTGTTTCGGTTCGCAATGGGACATCACCGAACTGCTTGCCGCTCGGGAAACCATCGTCGAGAACGAACGCGTGGCGGCGGAACTGCGTCACCGGACGGACAATCTTTTCGCCGTGCTGACGGCCATCGTCCGCCTGTCGGCCAAGGGCTCGACGGATGTCGACCAGATGTCACAGAAGATCGAACGGCGCATCGAGGCGCTGGCCGGCGCGCACAGGGCCAGCCTTTCGGGCGAGGGGATCGAGAAGGACCGGACCAACCTGCGCAATCTGGTCGAGGCGGTTCTGCAACCTTATCGCAACGCGCATCTCGATCGGATCGAGATCGAGGGCGGCATCATCGACCTTTCGCGCAGGAATGTGACCCCGGTGGGCCTGACGCTTCACGAGCTGGCAACGAATGCGCTCAAATACGGGGCATTGTCGACCGAAGATGGGAAGGTCCATGTCGATTGGGTCGTCGAGGACGAACGTGTCGAGATCCATTGGGTCGAGCGACTGGGCGCGGGTGCGCGGCCGCTCGAGGCGAGGTCAGAACCGCAGGGATCGGGATCGGGCACGAGGCTGATCGACGGCATGATCCGCGGCATTCGCGGGTCCATCTCGACCGACTACAGGCCCGATGGCTTCCGGGCCACGATCCGCGTGCCACTGAGCAGCAAGGTGATGCGCTAACCGGTCAGCTGTGCTTGCGCGTGCGATACCATTTGGTGAGCACGTATTTGGAGCCCTCGATGACCGGGGTTCCAGCATGCATCGTGTCTTCGTTCGGCGTGCCGTCAGGCATGGCGTTGTTCCAGATCAGCAGCACGCCGGGCTTGGGTTCGATCGAGGCACCGACATGGGTGAAGTGCGTGTGCCCGCCCTCGGGGACTTTGTTGAGAAATGCCATGGCGGTCCAGCACCGCTGACCGCCCCGCTTGCGCTCGAGCTTCCAGTATTCCTGGTCGGTATAGAACCAGTCGTTATGCGGCTTGAATTCCTGGCCTGGCAGGTAGCGCTGGCCCTGGATCGGTTCGCCGGTGATGGGACTGAGGCCAAGCAGGTCGTCGATCCGCCGCGACACGCCTTTCACGAAGGGATCGTGCGGGTTGAAGTTGCCCGAATAGGAGGTGCGGAACTTCGCAACGTAAGCCGTCTCGTGCAACTCGCTCGGCCGGGCAACGACATCGATCATGGTGATGAAACGACGGCATTCCTCGGGGGTGAGGAAGTTGGGCACGGCAAAAATCTCGGCCTTGTCGGTCGGGACCTTGTAGATGTCTGGATCGGCCTCGAGCCGCTTGCGCACCTGGGCTCCGAGGCGCTTGAGGGCATCCTGATCGGGAATCGCGGCGGTCTTCGTCATGCGTGAATTTTTAGCAAGCCGGCAGCGCGCCGCAAGCCAACATCTTGTGCGCAAAGCCAATCACGCTAGTCTGCCGGAGAAAAGAGGGACGGGAGCCTGCAACCATGACCGATACTGCCAATGCACGCCGCTATTCGATCGGTGCGATGATCTTTCACTGGGTGATCGCTATCGCGGTCATCGTGAACTGGCGGATCGCCGAAGCCGGCGAGCATGCCGCGGCGGTGGAAGACAAGATTGCCATCTTCGCCAACCACAAGGCACTGGGCTTTCTCATCCTGTTGTTGACGCTTGGTCGCCTTGCCTGGCGCTGGACCCACCCGGTGCCCGCGCTGCCATCCGACCTTGTCAAGTGGGAGGCGACTTTGGCGCGAACCGTGCATATCATCTTCTACGTCCTGCTGATCGGGCTGCCGCTTGGCGGCTGGTTCGCAAATTCGCTTGCCGGGCGCGAGATCGATATGTTCGGTTTCTTCACAATCCCTCCGCTTCCGGTGGGTGAGAATGCAGAGGCAGCCAAGGCGATCTTCGGCTTCCATGCCACCGGCGGATCGATCTTCATTTACCTGATCGCGCTCCACATCCTTGGCGCGCTCAAGCACACTTTCTTCGACAAGAAAGGCGGCATCTTCCGCATGCTGCCCTTCGGCAAGGTTCCAGGCTGACGACAACGAAAAACCCCCGCCGATCTCTCGGCGGGGGTTTCCCGAGCGCTCCTCCGGTCCACTCTCACTCCGGAGAAGCGAAGGAGGCCTGAGGCTTACCAGAAGAAGTCGTAGATCACGTCGACCACTTCGCCGCTGTAGATATCGACCAGCAGCACGTCGTCGTAATAGCGGACCCAGCGATAGGGGCCGTAGACTTCGGGCAGGCGGTAATACCAGGGATCGTTGATCCAGTAGCGGCTGCCGAAGAACAGGCTGCCGAGGCGGAAGCCAATTTCCAGACGGCGATAGCGATAATCGCGATAGGGCGCATAGTAACGACCGATCCGGTAGATATGCCTGTGCGAATGGCGGTAGTCGCGCCAATTGTAGCGACGGTCGCCGCGCCAGCGACGATGGTCCCACCGGTTGTATTCGCGCCACCGGCGTCCGTCGTGATAGCGCGCGCGGCGATCGCTACGGCGGGCATCGCGATAACCATCACGATAGGCATCGCGGCGGATGCGGCGGTCCTCGCGATAGTCGTGACGCCGTTCGTCACGCCGGCCGGCCCGATAGGCGTCGCGATAGCTGCGGTCACGGTTGCCGCGATAGCTCCGGTCGCGGTCGCCGCGGTAGGTTCGGTTGCGGTCCCAGTCGCGATTGCCGCGACGGTCCGAACGCCGATCCTGCCTGCGGTCTTCGCGTCGCTCGCTACGGCGGTCCGACCGACGTTCTTCGCGGCGCTCGCTTCGACGATCGCCGCGGCGTTCCCAGCGGTCATCCGAACGTTCTGCGGCCCTGCGGATTGCCCGATCGCCGAAATCACCTCGATTGCCCCGGGATTCCTGCCGACGTTCCTGGCGCCGCTCCTGCCTGCGTTCACCGCGATATTCGGAACGTCGCTCCTCACGACGTTCGCTGCGGCGTTCCTGGCGCCTCTCGCTGCGTCGCTCCTGGCGACGCTCACCGCGACGTTCCTGCCGACGCTCGCCACGTCGTTCGGACCGATCGCGGCGATCATCGCGCTGGCTGCGTTGTTCGGAGGCTGTTTCTGCGGCTTGGGTCGGGGCGGGCAGGGCCGTGAACGCGGTGGCGATTGCCAAAGCACTCAACGCGCTGCCCTTCATCAGCTGGGTAAGTGTCATGGAGCGTGTCCTCTTCGAGTCGAAAGCCGCTCCACACCTGCGGCCAATGGTTTCGATGTTGCTCCTTGTATCAGCTCGGCCTGTCCCGAAACTGAACCGCTCCAACCG
This sequence comes from Qipengyuania vesicularis, assembly GCF_019711415.1. GTDB lineage: Bacteria > Pseudomonadota > Alphaproteobacteria > Sphingomonadales > Sphingomonadaceae > Qipengyuania > Qipengyuania vesicularis. Next base: position 336,447 of record NZ_JAIGNJ010000001.1, read on the forward strand.
GTCGCCATTCAGGAAAGTACTCCTGACAATGAACGCAACCCCTCGCGTCTTCGCGCGTTCGTGTGAAATGGAATTCACACTCGCCAACGTTCGCGCCGATATCGTCGAGAGGCTGTCACATGCCGCCTCAGACCGCCATTCGGCAATGCACACACCGGTTGTCGCAACCGCCGATGCAGACGCGCGGGTGATGGTCTTGCGGGAGTTCGATGCGGAGAACTGGCGCCTGCGATTCCACACCGATGCGCGTGCACCCAAGAGCGAGGTCATCGCAGATGGATCGCCGGTCGGCGTGCTGTTCTACGACAGGGAGGCGAAGATCCAGATTCGCTGTCGCGGAACTGGCAGGATCGAAGGCGCGGGTCCAATTGCCGACAGGGCCTGGGAGGAGAGCACGCCCTTTGCTCGCCGGTGCTACCTCGGCGCGGCCCCTGGCGAGACGCGACAGGAGCCCTCAAGCGGCCTACCCGACTGGATCGCGGGCAAGCAACCCGAAGAAGAACAGCTCGCTCCGGCGCGGCAAAACTTCGCGGTCTTGATCATCGAGATCCAGAGTGCCGATTGGTACTTCCTGTCCAACGAAGGACATCGCCGGGCGGAATTCGAGAACGGCGAGGGGCGCTGGCTAACGCCCTGAAGTCTGGAAACCGGGTTTTCTCTGGCAAGCAGCGATCACGCTGCGTGGACGGCGTGGCGGTCGCGGCCAGCGTGCTTGGCGGCATAGAGCGCCTCGTCTGCCGCGCGTAGCAGGTCGCGGTCGTCCCAGCCGGGCTGCAGCTCGGCCAGACCGATGCTCAAGGTAACCTGCAGCGGCTGGCCCCAGTCTTGCTGTGACAGGCGATGCCGGATCGCCTCGCAGCGGACCGCAAGGTCTGCGGCGCGGCGGCCCGGGAAGACGAAGAGGAATTCTTCCCCGCCGATCCGGCCAACAGTATCTGCGTCGATCGCCGCTTCGGACAGGATATCGGCAATCTGCTTGATGACCCGGTCGCCGACCCCGTGACCAAAGCGGTCATTGACCGACTTGAAGTAGTCGATGTCGACCATGGCAACGGTCAGCGGATCGCCGGCGAGGTCCGATCGGTCCATCGCTTCCGCCAGATTGGCGAGGATGCAGCGACGGTTTGGCATTCCGGTCAACGGATCGGTGGCAGCCAGCATGCGCACTTCGGCAGCCTCGCGTTCCGCCTTGGCGCGGGCGATTTCGAGATGCTGCATGGTTTCGGCACGCTCGGTCACGTCGAGGATCGTACCGAACAGCTCGACCACGCGGCCGTCCTCGTCGGCTTCGGCTTCGCCGCGGCAATCGAGATGGACGATTTCGCCCGTGGGCGTCTCGATGCGCGATTCGAAAGCGAAGGGCAGGGCATGGGTCGATGCTTCGAGGATGAAAGCGCGGACGCGACCGCGGTCTTCGCTGACATGCAATGCCAGCCAGTCCTCGAAGCGAGGCTCGGCGTCCTCGTCGAAGCCGCAGATGCGCAGTGCCTCACGCGACCAGCGTGCCGAGCTGTCCTGCGGGCAGAAGCGGAAGTGACCAACCTTTGCGGCGTGTTCCGCAATCTCGAGAAGGCGGGCAGTCTCGGCGACCTCGGCGAGTCCTTTCTCCCGCTGGGCCAGTAGAATGGCAAGCGGCATCGAGGATGCGATCAGCGCCACCAGATAGACCTGGAAGAAGAGGACCTGCTGTTCGGTCGATGGGAAGAACAGCGTGACGGGACCGGCGTTGAATGCGGTGAGCACCGAACCGATGATCGCGATGACCGTGAGGGCCACCGCAGCGCCGCTCAGCCCCATGGTCGTTGTGGCCAGCGCCATCGCCATGACCGGAAGGAACAGCAGCGGAATGTCAGCCTGGCCGAACGCAGCAATGGAAAGGATCGCCACCACAGTCACAGTCCAGGCGGACCGGAACGAGAGCAGGTTGCGCCGATCTTGCGGGTCGTTGGCGACGAACAGGATGACCGGCGTTACGATAAGCATGCCGAGCGAGACCGTGCTGGCCCAGGACGAAAGGAATGCATAACTGAGGTTGAGTGAAAGCAGGCCGGCCATCAGTGCGCTGGCGCACCCGCCGACGATGGCAGCCGCAGCGAAGCGTAGCGTCGACAGTGGACGCTCAAGCGTTACCGAATTGCCGGTCTTGCCACCCATCAGCGCGAAGACGAGATAGCCTTCGAGCAAGTTCGCCACTGTGTAACCCGTCGTGGCAAGGAAGCTCGAACCCGACCACATGTTGGAAATCATGCTGGCAACCGCCACCCATGCGGCGGTCACGACACGGTCACGGGGCCCCATCAGCAACAGGGCGGCAACGAAAATCCCGCTGGAGGGCCAGACCGCGGCGATGCCGTCTGCACCTTGCGTGAGGTCCAGTGCGATCACGGCGCATGCCAGCCATGCGATGCCCACCAGCATCGGCCAGCCAAAATAGCCTGCACGTGAAACGCGATCGGTCAAAGCTAGCTCCCCCTTCGACATTCGATCCTAGCCAGCGATTCTGGCTGCCGGATGAATGTCGCGACTCGGTATAGTCGATTCCCCCTATCCACGATTGGAAGGAATCGACCGCAAGCGACCCATCGCCCGATTTGCACAAAGGGGTGTCGAAATGGTTACAGGGCGGCAATCGCCCTGATCGTTCGCTCGACATCTGCCTCATCGGTCATCAGGCTCGGGGCGACGCGCATGTGCAGCGGGCGATAGAAACCCGGCACGACGCTGGCGATGATGCCCATCGTATCAAGCTTGTCGACCGCCTCATAAGGGTCCCATCCGGCCACATCGAAAGCAATGATGCCGGCGGAAAGTGCCTCATCATCGGGAGTCGCCAGTGTCACCTTTGGCAGCTTGGCCAATCCCTGCTTGGTCATGGTCGCAAGCGATGCGATGCGTTCGGCGATTCGCCTGCGTCCGATGGCGCTGCAAAAGCGGAAGGCATCTTCGACTGCCCAGCTATGCTCGAAGGCGTGGAAGCCACCGGGCGTGTGCCATGCTGCCAAAGGCATCTCCCGAGGCGGCATTTTGCGCCAGCTCGGGTCGAAGGTGGGGATCGTCGCCTGCACGAAAGCCTGCGCTTCTGGCCGCGCCCAAACGAGGCCGGTGCCGCGGGGTCCGTAAATCCACTTGTGCGTCCCGGCGATGAAGAAGTCTGCTCCCATGTCGGGAATGTCGATGTCCTGGTTTCCAAAACCGTGAACCCCATCGACGGCAAACAGCGTGCGTGCCTCGTCGGATTTGCCGCGATTGTGCTCGGCTACGACCTCGCCGATTTCTTCGACCGGCATCTTTACCCCGGTACCCGAATGCACCCAGGTCATTGCGAAGAGCCGCGTCTCGTCGCGAAGCGCGGCGCGGACATTGGATATGATCTCGTCCTTCGTCGCGTGCCGGGAGGCGGCATAGAGGGGTTCGCGGCGCAGGTCGGCGCCCGAGCGCTGGGCCGCGTACATCGTCGAGATATGGGTCACGATGTGGTCGCGCGTGTCCGTGAGGACTTCGCGGCCTTGCTCTATCGGGATGTTCGACAGGGTGAGGCCGAGACCCGCCGTGGTCGAACCGACTTGGGCGAGGTGGTCGGGATCGGCGCCCATGAACTCGGCTGCTGCATCGCGCAAACCACGCTCGCACGGCTCCATCATTGCGAGGATGTATCCATGGCTCTCGCGGTCGAGGCCGAGCTGATGCCTCGCAATGGCCTCGCGTACCGGCTTGGGGTGCGAGGCGAGGTAGAACGCACTCATCTGGGTGATGCCGGGCGCAGGATCGAACTGCGCTTTCACCTCCGCCCAATCCATCTCGCCAAGCGCCTTGGCCGTGCTGGCGGTGCTGCCGGCACCCGTTGCTACCGCTCCGGCACCAATGCTCGATGCAACGAGAAATTCCCTGCGCTTCATGATCCAGTCCTCCTCGAGTCGGCAAGGTACGCCTGTTTCGCATCCGCTCCAAATGGAGGGCGCAAGCGCCTCGACTTCCAGAAATGTCCCGTCGCTGCTATTCCGGAGCCAGAAAGCAAACAGATGGGGTCGCGGTTTCTGGAGGGGAGAATCCAATGCCTGCCTTGCGCTTCGGCTATGCCGTCATCGTATACCTGCTGTTTTTCGCGACATTCCTGTACCTTATCGCCTTCACGGCCGACATGTTCGTACCAAAGAGCGTCGATAGCGGCGCCGCGCCCGGCCTTGGCACGGCGCTGATTGTCGACCTCGGCCTGATCGCCCTGTTCGGTATCCAGCACTCGGTCATGGCGCGTCCCGCGTTCAAAAAGAAGCTGACCAGGACATTGCATCCGGCAATCGAACGGGCGACCTACGTCCTTGCTACGCTTGTGGTTCTGTGGGCGATCTTCGCCTTCTGGCAGCCGATCCCGCAGGTCCTCTGGTCGGCGCAGGCCGATTGGGCGGTGATGGCGCTCTGGGCGCTTTTCCTGATCGGCTGGACGATTGCTTTCATCAGCACCTGGCTGCTCAACCATTTCGAGCTGTTCGGCCTCCAGCAGGTCTGGCTCGACATGACCGGTCGCGAGGCGCAGCCGCAGCAATTCCGCGATCCGCTGTTCTACAAGCTTTCGCGCCACCCGCTCTATCTCGGAATGCTCATCGGCCTGTGGGCGATCCCCGAGATGACTGTGGGCCATGCGGTCTTTGCGGGCGGCCTGACGGTCTACGTCCTCATCGCCATTCGCTATGAAGAGCGCGACCTCACCGAGTTCCTAGGTGAGCGCTATACGGAGTATCGTCGGCGCGTGGGGATGCTGGTTCCGGGCATTGGGAAAGCAAGGAATTAACTGCGGTCACTGTCGTGTCCTTACAATTTGTTAGTTCCCGTTTACCCCATAATCTCGGGCGGGAGGGTCCAGTCCCCATGCATGTGCGCTATTTCCGGCCTCGCGAAGATATCGCGGAGTTCGTCAGCAGTTATTACAGCGTGCGCTTCGACACGCCGGTAGCTGACGTCATGCGGGCAGAGATCGCCAGCGTCCGGTTCCTGGTCAAAGGCTCGCTGACGATCGACATCGGGCAGGGGCCGGTTGAGCTGGCTGCCAAGTGCAGCCTGCTGTGCGGGGCCACCCACCAGGCCAGCCCGGTCGAATTTTCGCAAGGCTTCCACGTCTTCGGCGCTGCGGTCACGCCGCTCGGCTGGGCGCGCATGTTTAGCGTCGACGCCAGCGACCTCGCCGATTCCGTTGCGCCACTCGAGGAATATGTCGCCAAGGAGCAGGCTGCGCTGGCAAAGCGGATCGTCAACGCAACCGACGACGAAACCCGGGTGACCATTTGCGATCACCTGTTCGCCTCGATGGCCGACCACGAAAAGCCTATCAATCGAACCTTCATCGATGTGGTGACCGCCTGGATTACCTCGCCCGACGATCACGAGCTTGCGGACCTGCTCGAGAGGCTGGACCTTTCGCCCCGCCAGGTGGAGCGCCTTTGCAAGAAGTATTTCGGCAGCCCGCCCCAGATGCTCCACCGCAAGTTTCGCGCATTGAATTGCGCAAACCAGCTAAGCTGGCACGACCTTACCGACTGGCGGGAAGTGGCGCTCGAACAATATTGCGACCAGCCCCACTTCATCCGCGAGTTCAAGCACTTCAACGGCCACACGCCGAAAGAGTTTATCGAGGGCCCGCACATCCTCCTGCGCACGACGCTACAGGAGCGCCTGCAGATCGAGCATGAATCGCCGTTGAGTTTGATTGGGTGAGGGCGACCACATCAGGCCGCCCTCGCGATTTGTTCAGGCGGCTTTCTGGATATCGCGCAAGGTCAGTTCGAAACTGACGTCCTCGCCCGCAAGAGGGTGATTGCCGTCGGCCTTCACGCTCTTTTCGTTCACCTCAAGGATGAAGAGCACCATTGGCTGGCCGTTTGGAGCTTGCGCGTTGAGCTGCATACCGGGCTGCGGAGCTGGCTCGGGAGGCAAGTTGGCGCGGGGGATGTCGATCACCAGTTCCTCGCGGCGAGGGCCGAAGGCGTTGTCGCTGGCGATCTCGACAGTCTGGCTTTCACCGACCTGCATACCAGAGAGCACCTGCTCGACCTGCGGGAAGATCGGCCCGCTGCCGAGCTGGACCTGCTGCGGCCCTACCTGCTCGGTATTGCCGATAATTTCGCCATCGCCCCGGCGAAGGACGTAGTCGATGGTCACGGTGTCACCGGTGTTGGGAGTGGTCATGGATATCCTTTGGAAGTTCGTGTTCGCGGCGCGGGTAGGGGTGCGCCGTCTGGAACCGCACTCGCGTTTCGAGCGCATCGTGCACGATTGTGTCAAAGGTGGGTAGGGGGAGTCAAATGAAGTTCGAAGCCTGCCCTACTGCGAGAGCACGTCACTCCGGATCAGGTCTTCGAGCCCTTCGACAACGAGGGCAAGGCGAGCATAGTCGAGCGTATCCGCAGTATCTGTGGTGCGGTGGTAATTCGGATTTCTGAAGATGGCGGTATCCGTTATCATGAAGGCGTCGATTCCCCGTTCGGAATAGGCCCAGTGATCTGACCAGTCGATCCCGCGAACAAAGGACGGTGCGGTGCCGCCGATTGAAGGGATGCGGGCGGATTCGCGAAATTGGCCGATCGCTTTCCTAAGGAAATCTCGCGCGGACGTGTCACCAACGAATGCAATGAAGTTGCCGGTCCCCGGATAGCGTAGCGAGAGCGGAAACGGGTAATCCTGACTCCCAGGCTCATCGGAATAATACCCCATCGTTTCCAGCGAAATCATTCCAACAATTTCCTGCGTTGCCGGTATGGCTTGGGCATGAACAAAGCTGCCCATCGCGGGAGTCTTGAAGTGTGGCGGTTCCTCATTCGCGAAGAAGACGAGTTCGAGCGCTAGTTGGCGGTTTGCAGGCACTGACTTCAGGGACCTCGCAAGTTCGAGCAAGGCTGCGATGCCGCTGGCATTGTCGTCGGCGCCAGGCGAGGCACCAGCCGTGTCATAGTGAGCCCCGATGATCAAAACAGGCGCATCGGCAATCGGGGCGGGAAGCCTGACGATCACATTATCGGCGGGTGACACCACCGTTTGGCGATGCGGCTCGTAGCCATAGCTCCTGAGCTCGCCTTCCAGATAGGCGACCGTTCGCATGATCGACGCCTGACGCTCAAGATTACGCGAACCGGTGGAGAGCGCGATCACATGCTCTTCGAGCCTGTCAGCAAGCTCTGTATCGAGTGGTTTGGCTGAAGATCCGGAGTAAGAACTGCCCGGAGTGCTGGTCGCCCAGAAAAATCCTGCAACCAACAAGAGCAGGAGGCCCAAGCCCAAGAACAGAGAAACGCGGCGAGCAATGTCGCTGCGCTTCTCTGCTTGTTCGAAGAAGCTCACTGATTACCTAGTCAGCTTCTTATACGCCAAGCGCGTCGGACGATCCGCTGCGTCACCAAGACGGCGACGCTTGTCTTCCTCGTAAGCTTCGAAGTTGCCCTCGAACCACTCGACGTGGCTGTCACCCTCGAACGCCAAAATGTGCGTAGCGAGGCGGTCGAGGAAGAAGCGGTCATGCGAGATGACCACGGCGCAGCCGGCGAAGTTTTCTATCGCCTCTTCCAGCGCGCCCAGCGTTTCCACGTCGAGGTCGTTGGTCGGTTCGTCGAGCAGCAGGACGTTGCCGCCTTCCTTCAGCATCTTGGCCATGTGCACGCGGTTGCGTTCACCGCCCGAGAGTTTGCCGACGTTCTTCTGCTGGTCCGCGCCCTTGAAGTTGAACGCGCCGACATAGGCACGGGTCGAGGTGTCGTGGCCGTTGACCTTCATGTAGTCGAGGCCGTCCGAAATCTCTTCCCAGACGTTGTTCTTGGGATTCAGGTGGTCGCGGCTCTGGTCGACATAGCCGAGGTGAACGGTCGAACCGATTTCCACCGTGCCGCTGTCGGGTTCTTCCTTGCCGGTCAGGATCTTGAACAGCGTGGACTTGCCCGCGCCGTTCGGCCCGATCACGCCGACGATGCCGCCCGGGGGCAGCATGAAGGAGAGGTTTTCGAACAGCAGCTTGTCGCCATAGGCCTTGGAGATGTTCTTGGCCTCGATGACCTTGCCGCCCAGGCGCTCGGGCACCTGGATGACGATCTGCGCCTTGCCGGGCTTCCGGTCCTTCTGGCTTTCCTGCAGTTCCTCGAACTTGCGGATACGCGCCTTGGACTTGGTCTGGCGCGCGCTGGGCGTCTGCCGGATCCATTCGAGTTCGCGGTTTAGGGCCTTCGAACGGCCGCTTTCCTCGCGCGCTTCCTGCTCGAGACGCTTGGCCTTCTTTTCCAGATAGGTCGAGTAGTTGCCTTCGTAAGGATAGTACGAACCGCGGTCTAGCTCGAGGATCCACTCCACCACATTGTCGAGGAAATAGCGGTCATGGGTGATCATCAGCACCGCACCCGCATAGTCCTTGAGGTGGTTTTCGAGCCACTGGACGGATTCAGCGTCGAGGTGGTTGGTCGGTTCGTCCAGCAGCAGGATCGAGGGCTTCTGGATCAGCAGTCGAGTGAGGGCGACGCGGCGCTTCTCACCGCCGGACAGGTCGGTGACGGGCCAGTCGCCGGGAGGGCAGCGCAGCGCTTCCATGGCGACTTCGAGCTGGTTGTCGAGCGTCCAGCCGTCGACTGCATCGATCTTGTCCTGCAATTCGGCCATCTCGGTGCTGAGCGCATCGAAATCGGCGTCTTCTTCGGCCATTTCCATGCCGATCGCGTTGAAGCGTTCGACCATGTCCGCGATCTCGCGCGCGCCGTCCTTGACGTTTTCGAGCACGGTCTTGCTCTCGTCGAGCTCGGGCTCCTGCTCGAGATAGCCGACGGTGATGTTCTCGCCCGGCCATGCCTCGCCGGTGAAGTCCTTGTCGATGCCGGCCATGATCTTGATCAGCGTGGACTTACCCGCCCCGTTCGGCCCCACGATGCCGATCTTGGCACCCTGGTAGAACTGCAGGTTGATATTGCTGAGCACCGGCTTCTGGGCACCGGGGAAAGTCTTGGTCATGTCCTTCATGACGAAGGCGTACTGCGCGGCCATCGGGCGAATCCTTGGATATCTTCAAAGAGAATGGGAAAGTTGGTGGGGCAGATAGTCGCGCGAGGCCGTCGGGGCAAGGCGCGAAGCGGGGAGACGCGTTGCAATTCTCCTCCCCAGGCATGGGCGGAAGTCAGTGAGCTTCAATTCGGGAGAGTAGCCACAAGTCAAAACACGCCGGGATCGTGTGAATTGTTAAACTAGTATTTGGAAATCATACGAATTTTCTCTCGAAAACTTGCAGGTTTGCCTCCGCCATCCCTTGTAAGAACGCGCCAAATCTATACGGCGCGTTAAGGCTTTCTCTCTAGGGAAGACGGCGAGGGTCGAAGGGCAGTCGCATGCGCGAGCAAATACTCGGATTCATAACGCCGACCATGGCGATCGTATTCTTCTTCGTTTTCCTGGTGATGTGGCACCGGGGGAAGATGGGGAGCTACGTCCTCGCTTTTGCGGCGTCGTACATCTTGTTCGCGATCGGATTCATGATCACCCATGTCGCCGATACGGCCGCTTCATGGACCTGGCACGCGACCCAGTTCTTCTACACGCTGAGCCTTGTGGTCGGCACTTGGGGCCTCGCGAGGCGCGTCGACCAGCCCGCACACCTTGGCATTTTCCTGACGATCTACCTCCTTGCGGCTTTCACGCTGGGCTTTGCGATCGTCATGTCGGCGGAAATCGGCACGCGCCTGATCATCGTCAATATTGCGTATGGCGCGATCAAGCTGGTGTGCATGATGATCCTCCTCGGCGCACCCCGGCGAGAGGCGATCGACAAGCTGATCATCGCCTTCCAGGCGGTGATGGCCGCGCAGTTTTTCGTCCGCCCCTCGATGACCCTGATGGTCGAGAACAGCATCCTGGCCAATGCCTATCGCGATTCTATCTACTACTCGGTGCTCAATTTCTCGCTCACCCTGTTGTCGCTGCTGGGGGCGGTCATCCTTATCGGGGCCTGCATTTACGACCAGATCCGAGCCGTGCGCGAAAAGGCGGAACTCGACCTCCTCACCGGCCTGCGCACCCGGCGCGGTTTCGAGCAGGACGTGCTTGCGCGGATCGAACAGGCCAAGGTCGAAGGTGTTCCGGTTTCGCTCGTTGTTGCCGATATCGACCACTTCAAGGCGGTCAACGATGTCTGGGGCCACCAGGTCGGCGACCGCGCCATCGCGGCATTCGGTAAGGTGATCGAGAACACTGTCCGGGACAACGACATCGCCGGCCGTATCGGAGGCGAGGAATTCTGTGTCCTGGCCTGGAATTGCGGGGGCGATGCCGCCGTTGCCATGGCGGAACGGATCCGCATGGGCTTTGCCGAAGTCAAGGTCGACGGCATGCCGGGCGATCACCGTCTGACCGCTTCCTTCGGCGTTGCCGGACGCCGCGAAGGCGAGGGATACGGCAAGGTCTTCGCGAGGGCGGATGCGGCGCTTTACACAGCGAAACAGGAAGGCCGCAATCGCACCGTTCGCGGCAGCCGGGATGAAAGCACGATCGCGCAGCTCCTCACGGACAAGGAAAAGACAGAGGCGGCGTCCGCCTAGCCGATCAAACCGCCGACCGGTTGCGCGGCCCGCCCGGGGAACAATTCACGCAGCGTCCGCTCGGCATCGAGTGCGAAATGATCCGACAAAGCGCCTGCGAGAACGGCTTCGAGCGCCATCGTCGGCATCAGGTCGCGGCCCTCGTAAAGCTGCGATGGCGCAAGTCCGGGCCAGTCCGACACCACTCTGCCTCCCCTGACTGCGCCGCCCAGTAGGAGCGCTGCCCCACCCGTTCCGTGGTCGGTGCCGTTCGTCCCGTTGATGGCGACCGTCCGTCCGAACTCGGTGACGACGACGACCAGCGTGTCATCCCAGACCTCGCCGATTTCGCTGCGGAATGCGGAGACCAGCGTGTCGAGTCCCTTGTACCGGTTGCCAAGCATCCGCACCTGGCCGGCGTGGCTGTCCCAGCCGGGCAGGTCGAGCATAACTACGCGCGCGCCAGCCGGATCGGCCAGCATACGTCCGGCCAGTTGCCCAGCCTCCCTGGCCTGGCCGAGATTGCGAATATCCGATGCATCGCGCAGGGCGTTGGCTTCCTGGGCCTGCTCCCACATCCGCGCCAGTTGCGGATCACCGGCGTAAAGACCCGGTATCCGTTCGAGCAGCGCCTCGCTGGCTTCGGGAAGATTACCGGGCGCGTAGGTAGATGCGGGCTGGTCACCGCGCAGCGCTAGCGGCATCGCCGAAGCGAGCGCAATGGCGGGTGGAGCGCTCGAACCCACCAGCCCGAGCAGCCGATTGAGGAATCCGTCTTTTCGCTCGAATGGCTTTCTGCCGCCGCTTTCCAGAAGATTCTGGGCATCGAAATGCGACCGTTCGCGATAGCTCGTCGCCACGGCGTGGACGACCAGCGCGTCTCCATCGGCATAGAGGCGACCCGTATCCGCCAAGGCGGGGTGGAGCGCGAACATGCTGTCGAGGCGCGGTGCCGCGTCGTAGTCGTCGATCCACTGTGCCCGGTGGGTAGCAAGACCGGGATCGCCCAGCGGGGCAGCCAGGGAGAGCCCGTCGGCCGCGCCGCGCTGGACCAGGAGCAGCAGGCGCTTGTCGCTCTCTGCCTGCGCCCAGGCCAGCCGCGGACCCGTCGCGGCCATCGCAAGTCCCATCGCCCCGCCTGCAAGGATTTTCCGGCGTGTCGGCATCCCTATCTCCTCAGCATTTCGGGTGAGACCATCAGCAAGGCGAAAGCCATTTCATTGCTTTCGGCCCAGTCGATGGTCTGACGGGTGGTCCGCGAGAGCGATCCGGGGAACAACGCCTCGGCAAGCGCGCGCGTGTCATCGAGCTTTGCGCTCGCGGCGATCCGCTCGGCCGCCTCCACTCGGCGCAAGAGCGCTGTCGACCCGGTCCAGCTGGCATCGCGATCGTCCCATCCGGCCGGCGAGCCGGGGGCCCATACTTGCTGGCCAAGGTCGCGCATCATCATAGCGAACCTGCGCTCGGGAAGCTGCGACTGCTCGCTGGCGCGCAACACGGCCACCGCCCATTCCCAGGGCTGGCGATAACGCACAGGCCCGGATTGCCAGGCTTCCGGTGCGTCGATCAGCGCTTCGTAGACGGTGGGCAGATGCCCTCCACTGCCGAGAAAAGCGTCTGCAAGACGATCGACGAGTGTCGAGGGTGGGGCATCGCCGGCAAAGTGGCGCGCCAACTTCGTAGCGATGAAGCGGGCGGTCGATGGATGGGCGGCAAGATCGTCGAGGATAGCGAGTGCCTGTCGGGCGCCCGTATCGGGATAGTTGCGGCCCATCACACGGCGGACACCGGGTTGGTGGATGAAGGCGTAGAAATTCGCCCCGTTGGGCTGCGGTTCGGACGGATCGGTGAAGGGCATGCCCGGCACAGTCCAGCCGGTGAGCGCCTTGGCCAGTTCGATCACGTCCTCCTGCGCATAGCCGCCATCGACTCCCAATGTGTGAAGCTCGAGAATCTCGCGGCCCAGGTTTTCGTTGAGTCCCCGTTCGGGACGACCGCGCCTCCGCCGGTTTCTTGCCGCCTTGCTATCGGGGCCCTGCGAGCGCGACTGGTCGAGATAGGCAAGCATTGCCGGGTGTAGAGCGGCCGCACGCAGCAGGTCGGCGAAGAACCCGCCAACATGCAGGCGGATGGCGGCAAATTCGAAGGGACCGGCGAGCAGGGGGAGATGGGTCTTGTCGGTCGAAACCGCGAAGTGGTTTGCCCAGAAATGGACCATCCGCTCCATGAAGGGCGTGTTGCTTTCGATCGCGACGCGCGCACGCCGCGCCACGTCGCCTGCGTAGGTTTCCCGGTTGGATCGAGCGCGCAAGCGCTGCATTTCCTCGCGCTCCTCGGTGTCGGACGTGCTGCGCCGCATGTCACGATAGGCAAAGATATCCTCGACCGTTCGCCTAAGCTCTTCGCCATCAAGTGCCCGGTTACCGAGTTCAGGGGGAGCGGGGTCGAATGCCGCTACTTGCGCCTTGAGGTCTGCACGCGGGTCAAGCGGCAGGTCATCACCCCGGCGATAGCCGAGCCCGAACCTGTTCAGGGCGATGGCTGTTGGCGTCATATCTGCACGTTCGACCCTTGTTGGGCGCGGCGCAAGTATCGGATTGTCGCGCTTTTTCTCAGGTGGCGAAGTCACGCCTTAGCAGCCCGGGCATGAACGCGACCTGCAGGATCGCGCGCACCACGAGGAAGAGGCAGAAGGACAGCCACAGGCCGTGGCTGCCGAGAGGCCAGGTGAGATAGAGTGCGATCGCGTAGACCAGCGCCGCCCCCATCATCGTCCACAGCAACCTCCCGGTCCAGCTTGCGCCGACATAGACGCCGTCGAGCACGAACCCTGCGAGACCGGCAAAGGGGATCGCCACCAGCCAGGGGGCTAGTTCCTGCGCTGCGACACGGACCTCATCGGTGGCTGCAAAGCTGGCAAGGATGGGATCGGCAAAAAGCGCGAAAGCAACGGCGACAATTACTGCTGCGGCCATGCCTCGCCACAGGATTGCGCGGACATAGGCCGTGAAGCCTGGGCGGTCCTTTGCCCCCTTGCGCTCGCCATTGAGCACCTGGGCAGCATTCTCGAAACCGTCGAGAAGCAAGGCGGTGAATACGAAGAGCTGGTAGATAATCCCGTTTGCGGCCAGCACCACGGCGCCGCGTTCGGCAGACAAGCGGGTAAGGGCGGCCAGTGCGACCATCAGGACCACCGTGCGAAGGAAGAGGTCACGGTTGACTGAAAGGAAGGGCTTGAGGTCGCGGATACGCGCGATACCGCCGGTTCTGGTGCGCTCGAGCAGTGCCCTCCCGCCGGCTCCGGCCAGCAGGATGACCGAAAGTGCCGTGAGCTTTGCGAATTCCGCGATGAAGCTCGACCAGCCGATGCCCGCAATGCCCCAGTCGAGGCCGAGGACGAACCAAAGGCCCAGCCCGACGTTGAGCAAGTTATAGGCCACTTCGACCAGCAGCACGGTCTTCATCCTGCGCTGGCCGACAAGGAAACCGATGGCCGCGAAATTGGCCATCACTGCAGGCGCGCTCCAGTAGCGGATATCGGCATAAATGCGCGCCGCTTCGCGAACCTCCCCGCTGGCGCCCAGAGCATCGAGAAATAGCGGCAAGAGGACCGGCTTTGCGAGCAGTAACAGCGCAGCAATGGCGAGACCGACCAGCAGGCCGCGCAGGAGGACCGCGGCCTGTTCGGGCAGACCCGAGCGCGTACCCGCCTGAGCCACGAGCCCGGTCGTGCCGGTCTTGAGGAAGTTCATGACAGTGAACAGTACGGCGAAGAGGCGGGCGCCGATATCGACTGCGCCCTGCGTTGGTGCATCCCCGAGTTGCCCGACAATCCACATGTCGCCGATCCCGATCAGCGCTGTGGCGACATTGGTCACCATAGCGGGCAGGGCAATCACCCAGATCGCGCGCGTGTCGAGTGGTCCCGCGGGATTGGAGGACGTAACAGTCAGTTGGTATTTCTCCCTGGGATGTTGCCTTCGATCGATCGCGATTCCCCCGCCTAGCGGGAATCCTTGGCAGGTCACAGCATTTCGGCCAGACAGCTTTGCGGAACCGGCGAAGGCTTCATATCGAACGTCCGCCTGGAACCGGCACGTGGAGATGATTGGGATGCGGGGCCTTCTTCTTGGTTCGATTGTCGCAGCTTTGCTGCTCGGGAGTTGCGCTGCACCCAGAGCTGGAATCGAGGCAACCGCGATACCGGCGAGCGTTGCGGACAAGGCACGCTGCGCCAGCAGCGATATCGCGGTCGATACGGATTTTGCTGCGGGCGCGCTCCAATCCTGCGTGATCGGAGAGGGAGGAGCCATAGCCATAACCCTCGCGCCCGAGGACGAACCACCCATCAACTGCAGTCCCTGGTATGCCTTCCGGGTGACCCCCGCCGCTCCGGTCGAAGTCGACATATCGCTGTCCTATACGGCATGTGGTCACCGGTACTGGCCCAAGATCAGTCACGACGGTGTTGTCTGGACATATCTCGAACCCGACCAGGTGGTTGTCGCGGAGGTGGGCGAGAGCCGGATGGCTCGATTGAACCTCGACAGCGACGGGCGCCCCTTCTTCATCGCGGCGCAGGAGATCGTGGTTTCCTCGACCTACGAGGCCTGGCTGGACAGCGTTGAGCCGCATCCGGACGTGAAACGAAGCCTCCTCGGAAAATCCGCAGAAGGGCGCGAGATTCCGATGCTGAACATCGGGAACACTTTGGCGCCCGCGCGCGAAACGGTTGTCCTCGTGGGGCGACAGCATCCGCCAGAGGTCACCGGGGCCTTGGCCATGTTCCCGTTCGTCGAGGCGCTGTTGGCGGATGACGAGCTCGCGCGGGCCTATCGCGCGCGGTTCCAGACGGTCGTGGTGCCACTATTGAACCCCGATGGCGTCGAGCGCGGTTACTGGCGGCATGCGACTGGCGGCGTCGACCTAAACCGCGACTGGGGTAGGTTCACGCAGCCGGAAACGCGCCTCATGGGCGACCTGATCGCGGGGATACACGCCGACCCTGCGCGCAAGTTCATGCTGTTCCTCGACTTCCACTCGACCCAGAACGATGTGGTCTACACGCTCTCGAAAGACCTCGAAACCGATCCGGTCGGCTTTACCGATGCCTGGCTGGCCGAATACCAGGCCATGCTTCCGGGCTACGAAGTGGCCGAGAGACCCGGCTACAGCGCAGGACGCGGGGTAGCGAAGAACTGGATCTACGAAGAGTACGGAGTGCCCACGGCGACCTTCGAACTGGGCGACGAGACCGACCGGGCGCTTGTCCGACGACTGGGCACAGCGGCGGCAAGGGCGATGATGAAGACGCTCCTGGAAACTCCCGCAAGCTGAAGCAACCACTCCCCTTTCGGTGGGGACTGCATCGCAAAAGCCCCCGGCGAGGGAGATCGCCGGGGGCCTCCGGATTGCGCACCGATATGGGAGGTTCGGTGCGACCAGCCGATCAGAAACGGAAAGCCACGCCCGCGCTGATGACCCATGGATCGAGCTTGTGCTCGGTTTCGATCGCTAGGGTTTCCCCTGCGTACCAACGCGCGGTCGTGTCGACGAAATAGCGCTTGGCATCGAGGGTCAGTCCGAAACCGTTCTCGCCGAGGCTGATGTCGGTGCCTGCCTGTAATACGAAGCCGAATTCGTCCGACAACGTCGTGCGGGTGACGCCGAGCGGGATGGTGTCCGCGCCCGGTTCGACATCGACCCACCAGAAATAGGTCGCACCTGCGCCGATATAGGGTTTCACCGCGCCCGCATCGAAATGATACTTGGCGGTAAAGGTCGCGGGAATGACCTTGCCGTCAGACACCAGTTCCGCGCCGGTCAGGCCCGATACTGCATCGACATCATGTTGCGTCAGGCAGCAGATCGTTTCGATCGAGAAATTGGGGCTGACGAAGTATTCGATCGCCAGCGTGGGCACGACATTGTCGTTCGCTTCTGTTTGCGTGCCGGCAGGCAGGCCGACATTGTCGGTCGTGAATTCGGTGATCTTGCCGTCCGGAGCGACATAGGTTCCGAGCACCTTGATCTGCAGCTTGCCCTCGTCGTCCTGCGCCTGGGCAGGCGCGGCAAGCATTGCCAGACCGCCGAGTGAAGCCACGAGCAGATTTTTCATTTCCTTGTCCTCTGGCGCTGCAGTGGCCGCACCTCGCGGCCCAGGGTTCTTGCTGCGCATGGCGGTGAGGTAGGGGCCCGCAAATTTCCGCGCATTGATCTGGATCAAGGAACTGGCAGGCCGATTGTCGGACAGGGATTGCATGATGAAATGCGTCCCCGCCTTCGAACTGTTTGCCAGCCGGGTCCTGCCGCCGAGGCTTCCCGCCTGTGAATTGGCAGAGTTCCAGTCGCTCGCGCGCTCCAGCCAGCTGACGAAAGAGCAATCGCTCGATTTCCAGCACGGCGGATCGCAATTCGTATTCCTGGCGCGCGGAGCAACGAAGCTGGTCGCGCATGCCTCTGAATCGCGCGACCAGATCGTGGCATTCCATTTCGCGGGAGACGTGTTCGCTGTCCCCGAAGCCGATAACTACTCCTACTCGGTCAGCGCCCTGAAGGACTGCGATGTCCTGTCATTTCCGAGCGAGGAATTCCTGTCCCTGGCATCGAACGACACAAAGGTGCTGCGCCACTTGCTTGACAATACCACACTCTCGCTACGCCGCTGCCGGGAGAAGACGGTTGCGCTGGGCCGCAAGACCGCTGGCGAGCGGATCGCCGTCTTCCTGCTCGGCATGGCGGAGCGGATCGGTGTCGAACAGGACGGCCGGATATCGCTCGACCTGCCCATGTCTCGCCGTGACATATCGGAGAGCCTCGGCCTCACGATCGAAACGGTCAGCAGGCAATTCACCAAGCTGAAGGACGACGGAGTGATCGCGACGACGGGCAGGTCGGGCGTGGTTCTTCGCAAACCGGCACATCTTCGCGATCGAGCCGGCTTCATGCGCGATGCCGCATGATTTCTTTTTCGAATTTGATCTGGATCAATGCCCTTCGCGGGCCAGCCGCCTAGTCACCGGCAAAAGGACGGAGAATTCTATGCACGCGGAAGCAGCGCTGGGCCGGGTGGGCCTGTGGTTCCTTGTCATGCTTGCGGCCGTTGCGGCGGCGCTGGGCGCAGCCGATAGCGGCTTTGCGGCGCACGCATGGCTGATCGCGATCCTGGGCTTCGTGATGATCTGGTTGAGCGCCTCGCGCTTCGATCCCGTCGGTCGGGCTCAAGGCTTCTTCAAGATGCCGGATACACCCTCGCGTTACGACGACGATGTCATTCGCTGGGGCGTTATCGCGACCATGTTCTGGGGCCTGGCGGGGCTTCTGGCCGGTGTCTTCATCGCTGCCCAGCTCGCCTTTCCGCAGCTGAATATCGAGCCTTACCTCAACTTCGGGCGAGTGCGTCCGCTGCATACCAGTGCGGTGATTTTCGCCTTCGGCGGCAACGCACTGCTCGCCACCAGCTTCTATGTCGTGCAACGCACGTGCCGCACGCAATTGGCCTTCCCCGGCCTCGCGCGCTTCGTGTTCTGGGGCTACCAGCTCTTCATCGTGCTGGCGGCGACCGGCTATCTCCTGGGTGTTACCCAGTCGAAGGAATATGCCGAGCCCGAATGGTATGTCGACCTGTGGCTGACGATCGTCTGGGTCGCCTATTTCATCGTCTTCGTCGGCACGCTGGCGAAGCGCCGCGAGCCGCACATTTACGTGGCGAACTGGTTCTATCTCGCTTTCATCGTGACCGTCGCGATGCTGCACATCGTCAACAATCTGGCGATGCCGGTGAGCCTGCTGGGCGCCAAGAGCTATTCGGCCTTCGCGGGCGTGCAGGATGCGCTGACGCAGTGGTGGTACGGCCATAACGCGGTGGGCTTCTTCCTGACCGCCGGCTTCCTCGCGATGATGTATTACTTCGTCCCGAAGCAGGCCGAACGTCCGGTCTATTCCTACCGCCTGTCGATCATCCACTTCTGGTCGCTGATCTTCCTCTACATCTGGGCAGGTCCGCACCACCTTCATTATACCGCGCTGCCCGACTGGGCGCAGACGCTCGGCATGGTCTTCTCGATCATGCTGTGGATGCCGAGCTGGGGCGGGATGATCAACGGCTTGATGACGCTCAACGGCGCCTGGGACAAGGTCCGCACCGACCCGATTATCCGCATGATGGTAATGGCTCTCGCCTTCTACGGCATGAGCACTTTCGAAGGGCCAATGCTGTCTATCAAGAGCGTCAATTCGCTCTCGCACTATACCGACTGGACCATCGGGCATGTGCATTCCGGCGCGCTCGGCTGGAACGGGCTGATCACCTTCGCCTGCGTCTATTTCCTCGTGCCGCGCCTTTGGAAGCGCGAGCGGATGTATTCGCTGCGCATGATCAACTGGCACTTCTGGCTCGCGACGATCGGCATCGTTTTCTACGCCGCCAGCATGTGGGTTGCCGGCATCATGCAGGGCCTAATGTGGCGCGAATACGGTCCCGACGGGTACCTCGTCTGGTCTTTCGCCGACAGCGTTTCCGCGATGTTCCCGATGTATGTCCTGCGCGCCGTGGGCGGACTGATGTACCTCGGAGGGGCGATCATCATGTCCTACAACATCTGGATGACGCTGGCGGGCAAGCAACGCGAGGAAACGCCGATGCGCGATGCTGCCTACGATCCCGAGGCGGACCGTCCGATCGTCAACCAACCCACCGCCATTCCGGCCGAATAGGATCCCGCGACCATGACCGATCCCGTCGTCGACGAAACCGTCAAGGGCCACAAGCGGCTCGAACGCAACATCACGCTGCTTGCCATCGCCACGTTCGTGACCGTGGCCATCGGTGGCCTCGTCCAGATCACGCCGCTGTTCTATCTCGAGAACACGATCGAGAAGGTCGAGGGGGTGCGCCCCTACACCCCGCTGGAACAGGCCGGGCGCGACATCTACATTCGTGAAGGCTGCTACGTCTGTCACAGCCAGATGGTACGCCCCTTCCGCGACGAGGTGGAACGCTACGGCCACTACAGCCTCGCAGCCGAGAGCATGTACGACCATCCTTTCCAGTGGGGCTCCAAGCGCACCGGACCGGACCTTGCTCGCGTGGGCGGGCGCTATTCGGACGAATGGCACGTCCAGCATCTCGAAGACCCGCAGAGCGTCGTCCCCGAGAGCGTGATGCCGCAATATGGCTTCCTCAAAAACACCGATCTCCACATTGGTGATCCCAAAGCCACGATGACTGCGCTGATGCGGGTCGGCGTGCCCTATACGGAAGAGGATCTTGAGAAGGCTGAGGCCGACATGCTCGCGCAGGCCGATCCCGACCTCGATCCGGGCAATCTGGCCGAGCGCTATCCCAAGGCGCAAATTCGCGATTTCGACGGCAACCCCGACCGGTTGACCGAGATGGACGCCCTGATCGCCTATCTCCAGATGCTCGGCACGCTGGTCGATTTCGAAAGCGCCGCCCCGCTCGAGGAACTGGCAGAGGAGAAGGGTCGATGAGCCTTTACGAGACCCTTCGCCACTTCGCCGACAGCTATGCGCTGATCGTGATGCTGGTGCTGTTCGTGGGCCTGTGCGCCTGGCCGTTCCGCCCGGGTGCGAAGAAGCGCAACGAGGAAGCTGCAAATCTGATCTTCGAAGGACAAGACGATGGCGAATGAGGGCCCTGGCAAACGGATCGACCAGCCGACCGGCACCGAAACCGTCGGCCACGAGTGGGACGGGATCGAGGAACTGGACACGCCGCTGCCGCGCTGGTGGCTGTGGACGTTCTATCTCACGATCATTTTCTCGATTGGATATGTAATCGCCTATCCCGCCTGGCCGATGATCGACCGTGCAACCGCGGGCATGCTCGGCTGGTCGAGCCGAGGACAGCTGTCCGAAGAGATGAGCGCAGCCGACCAGGCCCGTGCCACGGTGCGCGAACAGCTGGCCCGCATCCCGCTCGAGCGACTGCCCGAGAACAGCGACCTGATGCAGCAGGCCGTTGCCGGCGGCGCTGCCGCCTTCCGCGTCAACTGCGTGCAGTGTCACGGCTCGGGCGCGGCGGGCAGTCAGGAACTGGGCTATCCCAACCTCAATGACGACGACTGGCTTTGGGGAGGCGACCTAAAGGCAATCGAGTACACGCTGGTCCATGGCATTCGCGAAGCAGGCGACGACGAGACGCGCAGCAGCGTCATG
Source organism: Qipengyuania vesicularis (assembly GCF_019711415.1). Classification (GTDB taxonomy): domain Bacteria; phylum Pseudomonadota; class Alphaproteobacteria; order Sphingomonadales; family Sphingomonadaceae; genus Qipengyuania; species Qipengyuania vesicularis. The sequence continues at coordinate 357,152 of NZ_JAIGNJ010000001.1, forward strand.
CCGCCCTTCGCAGGGGCCTTCGACAGCGCGCAGCTCGACGCACTGACCGATCACGTCCTCTCCTTGAGCGGCAAGGCCGACGCGAATGCAGTGGGCGCCCAGATCTATGCCGACAACTGCGCCGCCTGCCACGGTGTGCGTGGCGAAGGCGACCGCGCGCAGGGTGCGCCGACTCTCAATGACGCGATCTGGCTGCGCGGGAGCAGCCGTGACCAGATCAAGCAGCAAATCCTCAATCCGCGCATGGGCATGATGCCCAAGTGGGAGGGTCGTCTCGATCCGGTGACGATCAAGATGCTGGCTGCCTATGTCCATTCGCTCGGGGGAGGGGAGAACTTCGTGGAAGTTGCCGAGGATCCCGAGGTAGAGGTCGATGAGCAACCCTGACGATCCAAGAAAAGACGGCGAGCGCGACTGGTCGGTCGTCGTCGAGGACGGAATAGCCAAGTCCAACGAACCCGTGTCGAGCGCGGTCGCCGATGCCGAGGCGGCGACCCGCCGACACGAACCGCACGAGCCGCCGCGCCAGTCTTTGCCGGAAAAGCTCTACGAACCGCGCAAGGCAGTTCACAACAAGCGCATCGATGGGCCCTTCCGGCGCTTCAAGTGGCTGGTGATGGTTGTCACGCTCGGCATCTACTACATCACCCCCTGGCTGCGCTGGGATCGCGGTCCCTACTCGCCCGACCAGGCAGTGCTCGTGGATCTGGCCAATCGGCGCTTCTACATGTTCAGCATCGAGATCTGGCCGCACGAGTTCTATTTCGTTGCCGGACTGCTGATCATGGCCGGCATCGGCCTGTTCCTCGTCACCAGCGCGGTTGGCCGCGCCTGGTGTGGCTATGCCTGTCCGCAGACTGTCTGGACGGACCTATTCCAGCACGTCGATCGCTTCGTGGATGGGGACCGGAACGCGCGCATGCGCCTTGATGCAGCGCCCTGGACATGGGGCAAGGTGACCCGGCGCGGCCTCAAATGGTCGATCTACGCGGTCATCGGTTTTGTCACGGGCGGTGCGTGGATCCTCTATTTTGCGGATGCTCCGTCCCTGTTCCGCGATTTCTTCGCCGGCGAGGCCGCGCCCGTCGCCTATATCACCGTCGCGATCCTCACGCTTACCACGGTGACGCTGGGCGGCTTCATGCGCGAGCAGGTATGCATCTACATGTGCCCCTGGCCGCGCATCCAGACCGCGCTGATGGACGAGAAGTCCCTCCTGGTGACCTACAAGGACTGGCGCGGCGAACCTCGTGGAAGCCTCAAGAAGTCCAAGAAGGACCCCGACCAATTCGGTGACTGCATCGATTGCATGCAGTGCGTTCAGGTCTGCCCGACAGGGATAGACATTCGCGAAGGGCCGCAGATCGGGTGCATCACCTGTGCATTGTGCATCGATGCCTGCGACCGCGTGATGGCGGATATCGGCCGCCCGCGCGGGCTGATCGACTACGCCACGCTGGAGGATTGCGAGCGGGAGGCTGCGGGTGGCGAACCCAAGGCTCCCTGGCGCACGCTCCTGCATCCGCGCACAATCGCCTATTTCATGATTTGGGCCGGTATCGGTGGGGCTTTGCTCTTCGCCCTCGGTACGCGCAGCCATACGGAGCTGACCGTGGCGCCCGATCGCAATCCACCCTTCATGCTCCTGTCGGATGGCTCTGTGCGCAATTCCTACACTCTCAAGCTGCGCAACATGGAAAGCCGGCCGCGCGAAATGGAAATCGCGGTGGAGGGCCTGCCCGGCGCCATCATGTGGACCGATACGATCGGCCGGGACAATGCGGCGGCGGCCCAGACCGTGACCGTTCCGGCAGACCTCGTGCGGCAGGTGCGCGCCTATGTCGCGGTCCCGGCCGGCGGTACCTCGCAGCAATTCACTTTCCGCGTCACTTCGCTCGATGAGCAGCGCGAGACCGACGTCGTGGAAACCCGCTTCGATGCACCGGAGGACGAATGATGCAGCGTGAATTCACCGGCAAGCACATGACCATGATCCTCGTCGCCGGATTCGGCATCGTGATCGCGGTCAATTTCTACATGGCTTCGGTTGCCATTGGCGGTTTCGGGGGCGTGGTGGTCGAGAACTCCTATGTCGCCAGCCAGAAATTCAACGGCTGGCTCGCCGAAGCGCGCGAGACCGAGAAGCTCGGCTATTCGGCGGACCTTACAAGGGACGCAGACGGCAGGCTGGTTGTAGAGACACGAGGCGTGCCCGACACGGCCATGCTTTCTGCAGAACTGCGCAGACCGCTTGGCAAACCCGAGGACCGCTCGGCCCTGTTCGAGCAGGTTGCAGAAGGCCGCTATGTTTCGACAGAACCGCTTCCTTCCGGACGGTGGATCGCCCGGCTCACGGTCGAAACGGGCGGGCGTCGCTGGGTGGACGAAGCCGAAGTCCGTTGAACGCTCCGCTCTCTCACGATGCCCTTGATGGCGCGAGGATGCAGGACAGCCGTTTCACGGTTCCGGGCATGCGTTGTGCCGGATGCATCGCGAAGATCGAGCGCGGCCTAGAGCAGGTCGACGGAGTCGAGGCGGCACGGGTCAATTTCTCGGCCAAGCGCGTCGCTGTACGTCACGGCGAGACGCTGGGGGAACAGGACCTGATCGACGCCATCGCGCAGATCGGTTTCGAGGCGCAGCCGGTCGCCGACAATCCACTTGCGACCGATGACCGCGAGCAGAAAGCACTCCTGCGCGCCTTGGCCGTAGCGGGCTTCGGCATGATGAACATCATGCTGCTTTCGGTCAGCGTCTGGTCGGGTGCGGGCGGGGTAACGCGCGAGCTGTTTCACTGGCTTTCGGCGCTGATCGCACTACCGGTGATCGCCTATAGCGGGCGTCCCTTCTTCTCCAGCGCAGCGATGGCGCTTCGGCACAGGCGCACGAATATGGATGTACCGATCTCGATCGGTGTCCTGCTGGCGACTGCGCTCAGCGTCCACGAAACCATCATCGGCGGCCCGCACGCCTATTTCGACAGCGCCGTGATGCTGCTGTTCTTCCTGCTGGCCGGACGCGCACTCGACGCGACCATGCGCAACAAGACGCGCGAGGGTATCGGGGCGCTGCTGTCGCGCATGGGCAAGAGCGCGAGGGTGCTTGATGAATGCGGGGGTAGCCGGACTGTCGCTGCAGAAGATCTCGAACCAGGCATGCTCATGCTGGTGGCGGCGGGCGATGCGCTCGCCGCGGACGGGACGATAGAGGAGGGCGACACCGCGCTCGACAACTCCATGCTCACCGGCGAAAGCGCCCCGCAACCTGTCGCTACGGGTGATCTGGTCCATGCAGGAGCGGTGAATCTCGGCAACCCCGTTCGCGTGCGGGTGACGGCAGCGAGTTCGGATACTGCGCTGGCCCGGATTGCCCGGATGATGGACGAGGCGGGGCAATCGCGCAGCCAGTATGTCCGGATCGCCGATCGCGCATCGCGCCTCTATGCCCCCGCCGTGCACACGCTGGCATTGCTGGCCTTCGCAGGCTGGATGATCGCGGGAGCAGGCTGGCACCAGTCGCTGATCATCGCGATCGCCGTGCTGATTATCACTTGCCCCTGCGCCATGGGCCTTGCGGTCCCTGCTGCGCAGGTCGTCGCCTCCGGCGCGCTGGCAAAGCGCGGGCTCTTAGTGAAGGACGGTAGTGCGCTGGAACGGCTGGCAGAAGTAGACGTGGCGCTGTTCGACAAGACCGGCACGCTGACGCTGGGCGAGCCGGTGCCGGATCTCGATCACCTTACCGCCCGGCAGGCTTCGATTGCCCTCGCGCTGGCGCGCACCAGCCGTCATCCGCTGAGCAAGGGGATTGCAAAACATCTCGAAACGCAGGGTGTCCGGCCGACAGACGTTTCCGAGATGCGCGAGGAGAGCGGCAAAGGGCTTACTGCCAGTTTTGGAGGTGTGCCCGTCGCATTCGTCCGCCCCGAAGGCACCGTGGCTGGTATCGCTACACGGCTGACAATCGGCGAAGAGCAGGTCGACATTACATTTCACGATGCCATCCGGGCCGATGCAGGCGACGCGATCCGCGCGCTTGCCGAACTGGGTGTACAAGCTTCGGTACTCTCGGGAGATCGCGCGGCGCCGGTCGAAGAAGTTGCCAATTCGCTCGGCCTCGAATGGAGGGCTGGGCTGCTTCCGGGCGAGAAGCTTTCCCTGCTGGAAGATATCAAGGCCGCTGGTCACCGTCCGCTGATGGTCGGCGACGGAATCAACGACGGCCCGGCCCTCGCTGCCGCCCATGCCTCGATTGCACCGGGAACCGCGAGCGACGTCAGCCAGCAGGCCGCCGATGCGGTCTTCCTCGGGAAGGCACTGATGCCTGTAGCACTCGCGGTCCGTGTGGCCCGTAAGACGATGCAGATCGTGCGCCAGAATTTCGCATTGGCGGTGATCTACAACGTGCTTGCAGTACCGCTCGCACTGGCTGGCTTGGCTACGCCGCTCATCGCAGCAGTAGCAATGTCGCTGAGCTCGCTGATCGTGGTGGGCAACTCGCTTCGCCTGGCTAGGGCAGCCGGATGACCGGTCTCGCTTTCCTGATCCCCATTGCGCTCGGTCTCGGGCTGCTGGGCCTTGCCGCCTTCTTCTGGGCGATGCGCAAGGGGCAGTTCGAGGACCTGGACGGGGCAGCGCAGCGTATCCTGATCGACGATGAGGAGGATGGCGAGTGAGTGCCTCGATGCTTTCCGGCCTGCTTGTGGCGGTCAGCCTTGTGCTCGGCCCGCTAGAGGCAGCGCCCGAGACGATCAGCGCAAGGCTCTGCAATGGAGGCTTGATCGAGATACCGATCGAGCGTGAGCCGCAACCGGACGAGCCCTGCGCCCTTAAGGCCTGTCATTCCGCCTCGTGCCGCAAGAGATTTGATCTGGCTCAATGACCCCGCGCGCCCGCAAGCGCATCACCGCGCGCATGTGGACATACTACCCAGAACTGCTCGCCAAGCCCGTGCCGCGTTACACGAGCTATCCGACTGCTGCCGAATTCGGTGATCTCGATCCGGATCGGTACCGACAGGCGCTGCGCAACGCAGAAGGCGACATCTCGCTCTACATCCACATCCCCTTCTGCGAGAAGATCTGCTTCTATTGCGGTTGCAACACGGCCCATGCCGGGCGCAAGCAGCGGCTGGAATCCTATCTTGATGCCCTGCATGCCGAAATCGAACTGGTCGCTTCTCTCTTGCCTCCTACCGCGCTGGTCCGCAGGATTGCGTTCGGCGGTGGAAGCCCCAACGCCATCGAGCCCGATCAATTCCGGCTGCTCGTCGACAAGCTGTTCTTCTCTTTCGCGACAGCTGATCCGGTGCTTTCGATCGAGCTCGATCCCCGGACCATGACGAGCGATTGGGCAGAGGCCATCGGACATGTCGGGATCCAGCGCGCAAGCCTGGGCGTGCAAACTTTCGCCCCGCATTGCCAGCAGGCGATCGGGCGCGTGCAGGACGAGGATTGCATCGTGCGTACCGTCGACTGGCTGCGCGAAGCGGGCGTGACCTCGCTCAATTTCGACCTGATGTACGGTCTTCCCGGCCAGACGATGGCCGATCTCGAGGATAGCCTGCAGCGTACCCGCGTGCTGGGCGCGGATCGCGTGGCGCTGTTCGGCTATGCACATGTCCCGCACATCGTCCCGCGCCAGCGCGTGATCGACGCAAGCGAGCTACCTGACCAGGAACAGCGCTTCGCCATGGCGGAGCTGGGCTACGCCTATTTCGCCACCCATGGCTACACACCCATCGGCTTCGACCATTTTGCTCGGCCCGGCGGGGACCCGCTGGCACGCGCTGCCTTCGACGGCACGCTGCGGCGCAATTTCCAGGGATTCACAGACGACACGAGCGACGTGCTCGTAGGATTGGGCGCCTCGGCGATCAGCAGCTTTCCGCATTTGCTCGCGCAGAACGAGAAGAACAGCGGCCGTTATCGCATGCTGTCATCGCAGGATCACCTCGCGGCCAACCGCGGCATCCTGCGCACGGCCGACGATCGCTATCGCGGCGCCGTGATCGAGCAGTTGCTGTGCCAGGGACGGGCACAGCTCGGCGCCTGCCTGATGCGCGAGGTGAGGCCCTCGCTCCAGCCCTTCCTCGATCGCGGATTGGTGGACATCGATCGCCAGTGGCTAGACATACTGCCCGAGGGGTTGCCCTATGCGCGCACCATTGCCGCGTTGTTCGACGCCCATCGCGCGGCCACGATGCAGCAATTCAGTTCGGCTGTCTGAGGTCTCTCGCAAGGCAGAGCGGGATTGATCGACGTGTGGTCGGGGAGACTGGATTCGAACCAGCGACCCCTTGTACCCAAAACAAGTGCGCTACCAGGCTGCGCCACTCCCCGACGTACGTCGATCTTCATGCCGGACGGTAAGGTTGGTAGGCCCGGCAGGACTCGAACCCGCGACCTAGCCGTTATGAGCGGCCAGCTCTAACCAACTGAGCTACGGGCCCCCGCCAACCGTCCGTGAAGGCGAGATCGCCGCCTAGCGCCGCCCATCGGCAATCGCAAGCGGCGATACGCGGGTTTTGCCTATCCGGCGGCACTTTCCGGGCTGGGTATGGCATCGGCGCCCGCGAGAAGCGGGAGCGATAGCACCAGCCGGTCGCCATCACGCATCAGTTCGCCGCCTGCGACACGGGCCTCCGCCCGCGCAAGACGAAGCGAGAATCCCGCGCCGAATATCCCCGCGCTGAGCGAGCCGGCGGTGGGCCGCGTCTCTACCGAGAAGATGTCCTCCGCCTCTCGTAGCGTTGCGGGAAGGGTAGCGGCGAACTCGATCTGGTCGCCCTCGGTATCGAGCTGGAGCGCGATGGCCTCGCCCGCGCCCGTCGCTCCCGCAAGCGTTGCGAGCAGTCGCCAGGCGAGGATCTCGGCCTCGGACTGGGCAATCCCGATTGGTGCCCGCGCATCGCCAAGCTTCGCGTCGAAGCGCGCCACGCGGGGGCTGAGCACTGTTTGCAGCTGCATTACCTGCCGCCGGGCGATCGCAGCGAAATCGGCCTGCCCTGCCTCGAGGTCGAGCGCGCCCGCCTCGAGCCTTGCCAGACGGTCGAGCTCGTCGAAGCCGGCGAGGATATGCGCGGCATCGCCTGCGATGGTCGCCGCGATGGCACGGTATTCATGCGGCACTGGCCCGATGACCTGTTGCTGGATGATCTCGGCATAGCCCTGCATCGCATTGACTGGCGTGCGCAGTTCGTGGAGCAACTGGCGGAGGCGATCGGCCTCGGCCTCGCGGCGGCCCGTGCCCTCTTCGGAGACGCGGCGGAAGCGGCCGACATAGCCGAAGAAACGCCCGTCGCCGCGAGTGAAGCGCGGCGTTGCATCGATGATCCACTCACCCTCAATCCGCTTCGCACCGTGCAGGGCGATCCTCGTGTTGTGGAGCGGCTGGCGGCGGTCGATCGCCTCCGCAATCGCGGCCGAGCCGAGAGCCTTGAGATCGATCCCGATCACCATGGGCGCGATCCGGTCCTCCGCCCAGTCGATCTTCCCGGCGGAATCGGCCCCGAACAGGAAGTGATCGAGCTCGGCAGGTTCCGGCACATCCTCCATTGGCATGGGCAGGGGCGGTGCTTCGGGTGGTTCGTGTTCCGTGGTTTCCGCTTCCGGCTCCGCATCAGGCTCTGGGGCAGGCGCGGGGGTGTCTCCTGACCTGGCTGCACGCTCGCGGCGGAAGGCCTCAATCCGTTCGACAAGTGCGCGCACGTCGTCCTTGCCCGGAACCGCGGGGGCAGGCTCGGGTGCCTCGTCTTCCTCAGCAGGTTCTGGAGGCGAGGGATTGTCCTCGGAAATCTCCGGTTCTTCGGACGGCGCTTCTGGCGGAGGACCCAGCTCCTCCATCAGTTCGAGCACTTCGGGCTCGGGCAATGCCCGGTCCGACACACCCAGCCGGTCGAGCACGCGTTCCGCCTCCACCGGCAGGTCCCGGCGATGGCGCAGGAAGCCGCGTGCACGGATCGGTAGCTTCGGGATCAGGTCTACCCATTCCTGCCCGGTCAGTTGCGCACGGTAGAGTGCGGCGGCGGCGACATGCGGGTGCGCCTCGCCGAACCACTTCACCAGTTCGGGATTGCGGAACCGCCAGCCATGTTCTCCCACGATCGAAGCGCGGGTCTTTGGCGGGATCATCTCTCCTAGCGCGATCAGCCGCAGGTAGGCTGCCGCCTTCAGCGCGGGATCGCCTGCCTGTGGGCGCTCGCCGAGCAGGTCGATCAGCTGGCGGAACTGCGTCTTCGCCGCACGCTCGCCAGTTGCGCGGATGCGCAGCACAGTGGCAAGGCGGTCGTCGAAATGCATTCAGTCTCCGGCAAATAGGCGCAAGATCGGAGGCTCAGCCATCGCACAACCGCCCTCAGGGACGGACAACAGATATGGTTAGCCCCGCGTTTACCACTCGCATGCTTTGCGCCGTTGCAAAGCGGGACAATTGCTGGCAAAGATAATAATGTTAGCCAATCGCGTGGCTGTGCGTTTTCAACATTTCATATACGCAAAGCGATGCTGGGGGCTTGTGGCTCAACCGGGGAACGAAGTGTGATGGCCAATCTCGACGATATCGATCGCCGCTTGTTGTCCGAATTGCAGGACGAAGGCCGCATCACCAATGTCGAGCTGGCGCACCGCGTCGGACTGACCGCGCCGCCGTGCCTGCGCCGTGTCCGTGCGCTGGAGGAAGAGGGTGTAATTCGCGGCTACCACGCCGAACTCGATCCCTCGAAATTGGGCTTCTCCATCACCGTTTTCGCCATGGTCAGCCTGAAGAGCCAGGCGGAAGACGCGCTGCGCGAATTCGAAACGGCGATGAAGGATCTGCCCGAGGTGCGCGAGGTGCACATGCTCAATGGCGAGATCGACTTCATCATCAAGATCGTTGCGCGCGATTTGCAGGCATTCCAAGAATTCCTCACCAGCAAGCTCACGCCCGCACCAAATGTGGCGAGCGTGAAAACCTCGCTGACGATCCGCACCAGCAAGAACGAGCCGGGCGTTCCGCTGTGAGCGAGAGCATGCACGGACATTGCCTGTGCGGCGCGGTGCAGATCGAACTGGTCGCGCCCAAGGACGAAATCGAAATCTGCCAGTGCGCCATGTGCCGCCGATGGGGCGGGGCATTCTACCCGGCATTGGCTGGCGAGAGCTTTTCCATCACCGGCGAAGAGTCGATCACGGCCTATGCATCGAGCGACTGGGGCGAGCGCGCCTTCTGCTCGACTTGCGGCACGAATATCTGGTGGCGTTTCAAGCCGACCGGCAATCGGAGCTTCTCTGCGGGATTGTTCGATGACGCGACCGGTCTCGCCATCGAGAAAGAGATATTCGTCGATGAAGGCGCCGAATGGTGCAGTCTCGAGGGGGAGCACCCGCGTCAGACGGGGGCGGAGGTGATCGCCGAGGCAAAGGCAGCGGGTTTCAGCTTCGACTGACCGCCGACGCTAGGGCTCGGACCCTGCGTGGATGGTCCTGCGCAAGGTTTTCCTGAACAAATACGGCTCCAGAAATCGTCCGACGAGATAGATCAGCGCGAACAATGCGGCGAGGCCGTAGGCATCGCGCGGGGAGTAGTCGTCGTCCTCCTCGTCCTCTTCTTCGTCCTCGCCCGGATCCTCCGGGGCCGGAGCGCCGAGCATCTGGTCGAACCAGTGCAATTCGCCCGGCTCCTCGTCTTCCTCGTCCTCTTCCTCGGCTTGCGAGGCTTCCTTGCTCTCCTCCCACTGGCCAAGCATCACGAATCCTTGCGCAAGCGCGAGGAACAGGAGCGGGGCGAGGAAGGTCAGCAGCAAGGCCGGGCTTCCGACATCGTAGCGCAGAAGCTGACCTTGGTTGTCTCCGGCCAGTTCAAGCGAGCCATTGCTGAAGGTCGCCAGCTTGTCCTGCGCGGCGGGATTGGGCTTGCGATAGTCGAGCCGGCGATTGGCCTGGTCTATTTCGAGTTCGCCCTGATCGAAAAGGCCGGAAAGCCGGTCGAATATCTCCCCCGGGGGCAGCGGCGGGTCGACCGGAACAGCGCCACGCGATCGCCAGATGCGGTCGATGACCGGCCATTTGCGAGCCATGACTAGCTTTCCAGCCCGGTGATCTGCTTTGCTTCGCGTCGCTGCGCGATCCAATCGCGCCAGGCCTTGCGTCCTTCGGTCCAGGGAAAGACCATGGTTTCGGAGATTTTCATCCTGCGGCCGCCCTCCATGCCCAGCAGTTCGGCCTCTCCATCGACACATGTGCCGAACATGCGGTCGAAGATGATCCAGATCGTGCCGTAGTTGCTGCGCGTTCCTTCGTAATCCTGCGAGTGGTGGACGCTGTGGTGGTCGGTGGTGTTGAACAGGAAGCGCCACCAGCGCGGTGAATTGAAGCGTGTGTTGATGTGCTGGTACGATCCCACCATGAGGCCGATCGCCCCTGCAATCAGGAAGGCGCGCGGGAGGAAGTCGAAGAAGCCACCCACGCCGAGGCCGATCAGGAACAGCTCGATCGGATGTCCGACCGATCCCTTATACACGTTGAGCTGGGTGATGTAGTGATGCGGTGCGTGGAAGATCCATAGCGGCTGCCAATTGTGCATGCCCCGATGCATCCAGTACTGGCCGAAGTCGAAGATCAGCGAGATCGCGAGTGCCTGCACCAGCAGCGGCAGGGCCACGAACCAGGCGAAGCTCTCCCAGTCGAAAGCGCCCTGGACCCATTCGGTGATCGCATCGGCTCCCCAATACAGCTCCATCATGGTTACCACAGTCATGCCCATGCCGAGGTAGAAGATGTCGGTGGCGAACTCCTTCCAGGTGATATTCCAGCTGCCGTAACGCGGATTGATCCACTCGAGCAGCATCAGGAAAATGCTGAAGCCGATGAATATCTTGAAGCCTGTCGAAGCGACCGCGATTTCGTTGGGGGCATAGTACCAGAAGGCAATCGCGGCGAAGAGCATCACTGGCTGGAAATAGGTGAAGAAGGCCTTCTTGAAGGCGCCTCCCTCGACACGTTCGACATTGTCCCAGCCGACCGTGACGGGCGAATCCGCACCGACGATCCGATTGCCTACACGCACACCTGCCATTTTGCTGTCCCCAATTCCCGGGCGCAGGACCAATGCGTCCTCGCCAGTCGCCGCGTCCCCTTCGTAGCGCCCGAAATTGATTGGCGCCGAGACTATACCTTCCCGGCTTCCCGTCAAGCGGGGCCCGTGCTCTATTGTGTGCGGGTGTCGCAATTGCCGCGTGTATGGTGCGGCGAGGGAGAGGCCAGATGAGAACTATTGCCCTGATTGCGATGCTGTGCGCGGCCTGCGCTCCGACCAGTTCCGAGGAGGTGGAAACGCCCGCCTCAATGGTTGAAGTGAAGATAGCGGCGCCGGGTTTCGTAGACTTCCTGACTGTCGACCAGGACAATGTCTGGGTCACCAATACGGGAAGGGTGGAACTCTGGGGCGTGTCCGGTAAGCGGGCCGAGGTAGAAATTCCGCGTCCTTGCGGCACGATGGCGGCGCTCGATGGCAAGCTCTTTGCAGCCAATTGCGAGGGTGCCAATCTCTACCGCATCGATATGGCAAGCGCCGAGGTTGAGGCGGTGATCGAGACGGGCGTCGCCAATCCCGACGGTGAAACCAACGTCGTCGCTGGCGCCGGCTCGATCTGGATTCCCAGCAATGCGGATGGGCGCATTGCGCGCGTCGATCCGTCGACCAATACGGTGATCGCCGAGATCGAAGTTGTCCCCGGAACCTATTTCCTTGCTTTCGGCTTCGACCGACTTTGGGCCGTCAGCAGCGACCGGCAATTGCTCCAGCGCATCGATCCGGCAAGCGACAGCGTCACCGGGACTGCAGAGCTGGGCAACCAACCGGGGTTCCTCGCAGCAGGCGAAGGCGGGGTCTGGGTGCAGGAACAGAAAGACGGAACTGTGGCGCGGGTCGATCCCGACAGCATGGCGTTGGTGGGCCGCACCAAGGTCGGCGAAAGCCTGCTTTGGGGCGATATCGACACCGCCAAAGGAAGCGTCTGGCTCCGCACGACCGAAGACCAGACATTCGTGCAGATCGATGCCGAGACAGGCGAGATACTTGAGCGCTTCGGCGAACCGGTCGGCAGCGGCGCAATCCGGGCGACACCATATGGTGTCTGGACCAGCGCCCACGACGTCGAGCGGATATCGTGGTGGGGCCAGGCGAGGGACTGAGGGGCAACGCCGGGATGTTCTTGGCGAGCAACCACTTGCGCGGCTCCTCTAGCGATCGCGAAAGGTCATGCTATCCAATGAGAGGTCGATTGTGCTTGTCGACACTGGGGTGAACTGGTCCCGTGAGATAAGGCACTAATCTGCTGCAATGACCCTTTCGACGTGCTAACAATACCTGCGTCGCATGTTTGGAGGGTCCTTGGCCGATATCTTCATATCATACGCACACGGCGACCGCGGCACGATCGAGAAACTTGCCAGCGCACTGGAAACCAGAGGTTACTCGGTTTGGTGGGATCGAGAGATCGCCGCCGGGTCGGAATTCAGCATGGTGATCGAGCAAGAGTTGAAGGCTGCCGATGCTGTCGTCGTAGCGTGGTCTGAACGTTCGCTCGGTTCGCACTGGGTTCGGGATGAAGCGGATTTTGCACGCGGACAGGGGAAACTCCTACCCTTGTCGCTCGACGGTTCCCTGCCGCCGCTGGGGTTTCGGCAAATCCACGCGGTGAACTTTCACGAGTGGGACGGCGATCCTTCACATCGAGTGATGGACGAACTGGATTCATCGATCGGCGGCTCCCAATCTGTCCTGAACGGCGCAGCTTCTGAGCGGCAGGTTCGTCCGACTTCGGCTTCGATTGCGGTTCTTCCCTTCGCAAATATGTCCTCCGACCCCGAGCAGGAATATTTCTCCGATGGAATGGCAGAAGAAGTTCTCAATGCTCTTGCCAATGTGCCGAGCCTTCTCGTGGCGGGAAGGACTTCGTCTTTCGCGTTCAAAGGCAAGAACGTCGATATTCGCGAAATCGGCAGGGTGTTGAATGTCGCCAATGTACTCGAAGGTTCTGTTCGCAAACAAGGCGAGAGGGTCCGCATAACCGCGCAGCTCATCAGGGCCTCGGACGGCTTTCATCTCTGGTCGGAAAAATATGATGGAACGCTCGATGATGTCTTCGATCTACAGGACAAGATATCGCTGGCGATAGTCGGAAAGCTGGAGACCCTCCTTTGCCCAAACACGGATCAGCGCCTTGCCGAGAGGTTGACGGAGAACAAGGAAGCCTATGACCTTTTCCTCAGGGCTCGCGCCTTTCTGAACAAGTACTGGGGTGACGAAACTGTGTCGCGCGCGCTTGAACTTCTGCAAGCTGCGGTGGAGCTCGATCCCGACTTCTTGAAAGCATGGGAATTGATGGCATTTGCCCAGGCGCAGTTGCCGCAGATCATCACTGTTCCCGATGAATCCGTTTATTACGAAGCTTCAGCAAGGGCAGCCGCTCGCGCCCTTGAGATCGATCCTCACTCACTGACTGCTAAATACATAATCGCCTACTCCCAGTGGGATGGGACAGATTTCGTCGGCTACTATGAGAAAACGAGCGAAACGATAGAGAACAATCCCGAGTCGATATTCGCAAAGGCTTACAAGAGCATGGCAATCGGCAGGTTATCTGCTGCCTTGCCGCATATCATGGATGCCCTCGAACTTGAGCCGCTATCTGGCCGAATCTCCCATTGCGCCGGACAATGCTATCTCGGCCTCTCTGAGTTTGAACTGGCCGAAGCGATGTTCCACCGGTCGCAAGAGGCGGGCTTTGCCGGTAGTATTTTCTATTTGGCAGAAGCAAAGGCGATGCAGGGTGAGCCAGATGCCGCGCTCGATATGGTCATGCAAAATTACGAAGCGGTTGGCGAAAGATTTGCCTCGCAATTGAGGTCAAAGGAACAATGGGAAGTCATCTTTCGCGCCAAGTTTTATGACGATCCGAAAGCCCAGGACATGGTGGAGGCATTCATCCTCAATGCCGCGAGAACCGGGTCCGAACCGATCAACTTTCCAATGCTGTCAGGGTTGGTCTGTGGAAGGAGCGCCGAGAGCTATTTCAAGCTTTACCTCGAGCACAGATCACCAAGCAACTGGATCTCCCTCGTAAGCGAAGTCTGGATGCCATCTAAGCGTGCGCGGGGATTTCGCAGGCATCCGGGCTTCAAGGCCTTCGCAGAAAAGATCGGCCTGACTGCCGCCTGGCAGAAATACGGCTGGCCGGACCTCGCGCGGCCCGATCCCGGAACAGACGGATCCAATGGCGCGTGGAGTATAGATTAGGCGATTGGTGGCTGTTGCCGACTCACACTAAGTCGTCAGCGACATGAGCCAGACTCAACCTATCCGTCCCGTTCCTTCAGCCATTCTTCCAGCCATTTGATCGTGTAATCGCCGCTCTTCACGTCGTCCTGCTCGAGCAGTGCCTGGTGCAGCGGGATAGAGGTCTTGACGCCTTCGACGACCATCTCCTCCAGCGCGCGCTTGAGGCGCATCATGCAGCCTTCGCGGTTGCGGCCATAGACGATCAGCTTGGCGATCATGCTGTCGTAGTAGGGCGGTATCGAATAGCCGGCGTAAAGCCCGCTATCTACGCGCACATGCATCCCGCCAGCCGGGTGGTAATGGGTGATCTTGCCCGGGCTTGGCGCGAAGGTGAACGGGTCTTCCGCATTGATGCGGCACTCGATCGCGTGGCCCTTGAACTCGAGCTCTTCCTGCTTGACCGAAAGCGGATGGCCTGCCGCGATGCGGATCTGTTCGCGCACAAGGTCGACGCCGGTGATAGCCTCGGTGACCGGGTGTTCGACCTGCAGGCGCGTGTTCATCTCGATGAAGTAGAACTCGCCGTTCTCCCACAAGAATTCGATCGTGCCTGCACCGCGATAAGCCATGTCGCGCATCGCCTTGGAACAGACTTCGCCCATGCGCATGCGTTCTTCATGCGTGATGACGGGGGAGGGCGCTTCCTCGAGCACCTTCTGGTGGCGGCGCTGCAGCGAGCAGTCGCGCTCGCCAAGGTGGATCGCATTGCCTTCGCCATCGCCGAAAACCTGGAATTCGATGTGGCGCGGATTGCCGAGATACTTCTCGATATAGACAGTCGCGTCGCCGAATGCGGCCTTCGCCTCGCTGCCAGCCTGCTGCATCAGCGTTTCGAGCTGGTCTTCGCTTTCGCAGACCTTCATCCCGCGACCACCGCCGCCCGACGCAGCCTTGATGATGACCGGATAGCCGATCTCCGCTGCGATCTTGCGCGCCTCGGACACTTCCGACACCGCCCCATCGCTGCCCGGAACCAGCGGCAGGCCGAGCTTGCCCGCAGTGCGCTTGGCTTCGACCTTGTCGCCCATGGTGCGGATATGCTCGGGCTTGGGGCCAATCCACTTGATGTCATGCGCTTCGACGATCTCGGCGAACTTGGCGTTTTCCGAAAGGAAGCCATAACCCGGGTGGATCGCGTCAGCGTGGCTCACCTCTGCTGCAGAGATGATGTTGGCGATGTTGAGATAACTGTCAGCAGCGGCCGGCGGGCCGATGCACACGGCGTGATCGGCCAGGCGCACATGCATGGCATCGGCATCGGCGGTGGAGTGCACCGCGACCGTCTCGATGCCCATTTCATGCGCCGCACGGTGGATACGCAGCGCGATTTCGCCGCGATTGGCGATAAGAATGCGAGTGATAGTCATGGCTTACCCAATGACGACGAGCGGCTGATCGAACTCGACCGGCTGGGCGTTCTCGACCAGGATCGACTTCACCGTGCCGGCCTTGTCGGCGGTGATCGGGTTCATGACCTTCATGGCTTCGACGATCAGGACAGTCTGGCCTTCCTTCACGCTGTCGCCGACCTTTACGAAGTCCGCCGCGCCCGGTTCGGGAGCGAGATAGACCGTGCCGACCATGGGCGACTTGATCGCGCCTGCCGTGTCGGCCTCTGCAGGGGCGCTATCGGTTGCGGGGGCTGCTGCTGCGGGTGCCGGAGCTGCCGGGGCGGGTGCTGCCACCGGGGCGGGGGCTGCCGCTGCCATTGCAACGCCGCCGCCGCGGGATACGCGGATCTTGCGGTCGCCATCCTCGACTTCGATCTCGGTGAGCCCGGTGTCGCCCAGCATCTCGGCGAGTTCGCGCACGAGCGAGGTGTCGACGTTCATGCCGGATTTCCCGGCGCTACCTTTGCGTTCGGCCATGAATGGTCCCTTGTTTGGTGTTGCACGCGCCTATGCTCCGGCTGGCGCGGCAAGACAAGGGGTAGGGGGCGGAATTTACAGCGCTGCCGCCTTCTCCAACGCTACGGAATAGCTGCGCGCGCCGAGGCCCTGCACACAGTCCGCCGCTGCCATCCCGACATAGGAAATGTGGCGGAAATCCTCGCGAGTGGTGGGGTCTGACAGGTGCACCTCGATGACCGGCACCTCGATCGCCTTGATGGCATCGAGCAGCGCGATGGAGGTGTGCGTATAGGCCGCCGCATTGAGCAACACGGCCTTGGCCCCCTGCCGGTTGGCCTCGTGCAACCAATCGACCAGTTGGCCTTCGTGGTTGGTCTGGTGGAAGCTGATCTCCAGGCCCAGCGGCCCAGCCTGTTCGCGCAACCTCTTCTCGATGTTGGCAAGCGTATCGGAGCCGTAAATCTCCGGCTCGCGCGTGCCGAGCAGGTTGAGGTTGGGGCCGTTGAGGACGAAGACGGTGTTGGTCATGGACGCTGCGTTAGCGGCAGTTCGCCGGGCTGAGAAGCGGTGTGTCTTCTACCGGCCCGAAAGCGGACGCGCCTCCCGCTTCCGCTTACCCGTTCTCAACCTGCCTTCAGCGCGAAGAACATTGCGGCCATTCCGAACATGATGACGATTCCCGTCACGCTAAGCAGCCGAATGTAAGCGTTCGGTCGATGCTCTTCGGGCATGTCACAACGCGTAATGACGAGATGATTGAGCAGCGCGATGACTGGCCCGACAACAAAATAGATCGACGTTACGAGATCGATGAAAACACTGAAGCTTTCCATCATCATTGCAAGAATGAACAAGCACAAAGCCGCCAGGGCTAACAGGAAGAATGCATACCCACTTTCGCTCGCGCGGCCTCCTGTGTTGCCACGATACTCTTCGTAAACGGCGCCAAACCCGCGTGCTGCACCGTCGAACGAGGCGATCATGGTTGTCGCCATCACACAAAGGGCAGCGATTGCAGCAAGATAGGCCGGGATTGTGCCCAGTGTTTCCCGGTAGAGACCGATTATCTGGGATGCGAGATCGGCCGCTCCGCTTTCTGGGGCGATCCCTCCCGAGTGCATCACGCCGGCCCCCATTACGCAGAAGCAAACAGCAAGTATGCCGGTAAGCATGTAGGCGGCGAAAAAGCCTTTGCGCATGGCTCCCATCGACATCCGCTCGCCCTCCGCTTCATCCTCCTGCGCCTTAAGGGTCCACAGGGAGACTTGCACCGATTGGCCGATAGGGCTTGGCATGAACCCTGCCAGAGCAACAACGAAGAGCAGCGCCATCGGATCAAGGCTCCATTCGACATTTGCCATGCTCTGCCAATCCACGCGCGGCAGAGCCAAGGCCGAAGCGGTGATGGTCGCTACCGTCAGAAAGGCGATCAAGATCTTGTTGAGACCATCCAGCCAACCGAAACCGCCTACAAGCAGAAGCAGTATGGTTGCAGCGATTGCCGATGCGGCCAACGCGAGGATGGGAAGCTGAACACCTGTGAGGGCCGCCAATATCGCGGCTGTCGTGACCGTAACGGCGGCGAGACCTATCGGCGCAATCGTCAACGAGGAGAGCGCATAAAGCGGCACGGCCCAAGGGCCCAATTCCCGATAACCACCGATGATCGTCCTGCGGGTTGCGTGAGCGTAATCCATGCCGAACCGGAAGGCCGGATATTTAAGGGCATTGATGAGGACGATAATGACGATCAACGCCAACCCGAACATCGCGCCTGCGCGGGTCGATTGAACGAGGTGCGATACGCCGATTGCCGAACCGGAAAAAATCAAACCCGGAGCCGCAGCTCGTTGCCATGCGCGAAAATCCATTCATCCCCCTGAAGCCCAAATGCTTCTCGCGCCCATCGGACAGCTTACAGGGTATTCAATCAATGGCAATTGTAGCCGCCGATTGTCGCTATCGTTCGACCCCCTTGACCTTCCCCCATTGCCGCGCGGCGGTGTAGCCTAGGTAGCCGGTACCGAAGAGGGCGTAGAGTTCCTCCGGCAGGGCGCGCAGATAGCTGGTCATGCCGTGACCGATGTCCTGTGCCGTCTGGGCGGAGAAGGCCGCGAGAACGCCCATCGGCAGGGCGAACAGGATCATGGCGTACATGACGTAGAGGAAGCTGGGACGGGCGCGGCTGGTCCAGGGGTCTTTCGAATTGGCCTCGGCAACAATCGCGGACAGGCGTGCCTCGATCTGTTTGAGCTCGTGGCTGCCTTCGAGCGCGAGCAGTTCGAGCTTGGCCCTGGCGCGGGCTTCCTTGTCGGGAATGATCTTGTCGATGATCGAGGCGATCGGGCCGATGAGCGAATCGATAAGTGCCATAACGCGTCTCCTTTCCAAATAGACTGAACCGATATGGTTCGTGTAGGAAAGGGGGATCACTTATTTCTCGCCTTGCTTCGGCACGGGCGCTAAGCAAAAATTCATATCTGCTGGGCAATAAGTCGATACGTAAAATACCGGGTAACCTTCAGGATGCGCAGAATTCTCCCGATAGTGATGATCGCCGTGGCGAGCTCGCTCGCCGTGAACGGCGCACTTGCGCAGCCGCGTCAGGATGACACGGCTCCGGTCTTCTCCCGCGAGAAGGGAGACCTGCTGCCGCCCGAAGAATGGGACTGCGGCATCTACGTCGAAGAGTATCGCGAATTCCTCAAGGCGGGCAACGCCCCGGAAGCCTGGCGCTATCACGATAAGCGCTACAAGTCCGAGAACACCGGAGAGGTGTATGACTGGGACCTGTGGCTCCAGTGGGAAAGCAGCGCGCGTTGCGGAGGCGGTGCCTATCTCGACCAGTCGAGCGGTCCGGGTGGCCATCAGAGCGGTCCGGGAGGCGGTTCCTTCGACGGCATGACTGCCGTTGGTATCGTTGCCGGCCTGCTTACGGTTGGCGCGATCGCCGCCGGTGGTGGTGGCGGCGACGGGAACAGCAAGAGCCCCGGCTGATAGACTTGGGTGCGCGGCGCGGTTGCGCTTCCCCGCCTACAATCTAGTTTCACGGTTCCATCCCGCAGCAAGCGGATCCATCCCTTTGCCTGGTGCACGGGCAGGGAGGTGCGGACCTACCTAATCCGGTGTGAGACGGACTTACCGCGTCACCGGCAAGAGAAAACCCCGGAGGCGCCAGGCCCCCGGGGTTCAATCTCATGTCGAAATGATCGTTGGATCAGACGACGTGGTAGGTGAACAGGTCCGCGGTCGCGAAGGAGTTCGCGAAGCCGATGACTTCCGAACCGGCCCATTCGCTGGCCATGACGCCTGCCGACTGGCCCTGGAACACTGCCGTGGCCACGCCATCGACATACAGCACTGCGCCATTGTCGCCCTGCGCCCACTGGACCGAGCCGTCGCTGTCGATCTGGATGCTGTCGTTCCGGGCATCGTAACCGACCACCGTGTCGACCGCGCCATCGAAGTTGTCGAAGACGAACAGGTCGGGGCCACGGCCGCCATTGAGGATGTCCGCACCGGCACCGCCGTTGAGGATGTCGGCGCCATTGCCACCGTACAGCATGTCATCGCCTTCGTCGCCAGAGAGGAAGTCGCTGGCATTGCCACCCTGCAGGATGTCGTCACCCATGCCGCCGAACAGCGAGTCTTCGCCATTGCCACCGCTGACGAAGTCGTCACCGCCATCGCCGTAGAGTTCGTCATTGTCGTTGCCGCCGAAGATGTCATCAGCGCCGTCGCGGCCCATGATGATATCGTCGCCGTCATTGCCCGACAGGACGTTGGCGTATTCGTTGCCGAGGATGACGTCGTTGCCTTCGCCGCCGCTGGCATTCTCGATCACGACCGAGTTGGCAATCGTGTAGCCACCGAACACACCATCGACGAAGGAGACGACGCCGCCGCCGGTCGGGGTGTAGTCGAGCGTGGCAGCAAGCAGGTCGATGCGGACATCGACTTCGCCGTCGTAACGGATCTCGTCCGTGCCGCCCGAATCCCAGATCGTGAGATAGCTGGCTTCTTCCTGGTTGTCGGTCAGCATGTAGACGTCATCGCCGGTGTTGTAGTCGTGCACGCCGTAACGGGCCTGCAAAACCGCGATGTCGAACGCGCCGAGCGATTCGCTCCAGCCATCGCCCAGGGTCGCGCCGGTGAATGCGCGCTCTCCGTCCGGATGGGTAATCCAGCCGTCGTTGTAGGACATGACCGTGTAGACGCCCTGGTTGAGGTCGTAGACGCCAAGCGAGGCCGAGCTGGTGACGCCGAGCATGACGTCCGAACCGCCACCCGTGTCGTGCGGGTGGGCGATGCCGTGGGCATGGCCGAACTCGTGCAGGACGACGGCCCAGGAGAATCCGCCCGGATCGAGGCTCTCGGGGAAGGCACCGAAGCCGCCGCTGAGCAGGTTGAAGATGCCGATGCCGACATCGTCGCCATAGGCAGCAGCGTCCTGCGGGAAGAAGCGGGCACCATAGGCCAGATTCTCGGTCGTCAGCAGGCGGAAGGTCGCCTCATCGACGTCAGTGGTGATGACGTAATCGATGCCCGTGATCGGCGTGTAATAGGTGTTCAGCGAATCCATGATCGCGTCGATCTGGTATTGCTGCCAGCCGAAGGTCGCCATCGGAGTCACGCCGTCGGGTTCGAACTGGCCGAAGTTCTCGCCAGCCGGTGCGAAGTAAACATAGGCGGTCGGCACTCCGTCGACCAAGACCGTCGGAATATTCGCAGCCGAATCCCAGTTGAGCGAATCCAGCGGATCGAAATCTGCCGGGTCGAGCTGTTCGACGTCGATCGTGTAGCCGCCCGAGAAATCGAGGCCGAACTGCGCGCCGAAGTCGACGGTGCGAACATAGACCGTTCCACCCGTTGCCGCGAAGTAGCTGAGGCTGCTTTCGTAGTTGAGGTTGGTCCCGATCAGTTCGCCGGCTTCGTTATAAAGCTCGAGCGTGACGACTGCCTCACCCGGCTCGAAGTCGAAATCGCCCTGGCCCGAAACGCCGCCCGAGAAGCTGAAGTTGTAGACATAGCCCTGCTCGACCGTGATCGAGTACATGTCGTTGTCGCCTGGGACATCGACATAGCCGTAGTTCGTGCCGACCGAGAGGGTCTCGGTGGTGGCGAAGCTGTCCGGCGCGTCATGCGCGGGATCCGGGCTCCACTGCACGAGCGTGTAGTCGCCGGTGTCGAAGTCGGACAGCCCGACGAGTTCGTACCAGGAGGTCAGGTAAAGGAAGTAGGTCCCGTCCGCCGGTGCAGTGAACGTGATCTGCGACGTACGGCCGAAACCGCCGTCATCATCCGTGGTGATGATCGAGAAATCCGTGCCGAGGAGGAACATGAACGGGTCTTCGATCCCGTCTTCCGTGCCGCGGAACGACCAGGTGTAGGTCTGGCCTGCGACCAGGTTGAGGGCGATGATGTCCCCACCTTCGCCCATTTCCAGAGTGCCGCCCAGCGAGAGGTCGGGGTGAGTAGAAATCTCTCCGCCGCGAACGGCGGCCTCGACCGCAGACGAAATTGCCGCAGCCCGCGCATCGAAGTTCAGGGGACGCGTAATCTCGTCTCCGAAAAAGCTATCCCAACCGGAATTCAGAAAAGTCTCAGCCATTGTAAGTTAACCCCTCCAGGACCGCGAATCATTCGCGGACAACTTGTCCACTCGAACACGGAATATTAACTATCGCAAGGTCGTTAGGTATATTGTCCAAAATTTGGCCATCAGATGAATGATGGCCCTGCCCTGCGAGCAAATCGGGAACATTCTCAATGCGTTCGAATCTGTCGATCCTTGCCATGGCTCTTGCTCTCCCGCAGTCGGCTTGCGCGGCAGCAGAGGGGGAAGGGCTGCCGGCGGATGATGCCCAGGAGATCGATAAGGTGCAGCAAGAACCGGGTGACGACATGACCGCGGACAAACCGAAAGGAGTGGCCAGCCTGCCCTTTGCCAGAGGCAGGACATTCGCGACGCTCGATGCCTATCTGCTCTATCTCGAGCAATACAACGGCCCGGTCGACATGCCCTGGTGGCGTGAAATCGCTCCCGGTGTCTATCGCCAGGAAATCCGCATGGCTGGAGGGCCGGAGCCCGAGGTCGCAACGCGCGCTGAATTGCTCGAGCGGTTCGGCTTCCCCGCCGAGGAATGACCCAAGCAGGCCGACCGCTTGTGATGGCGGCGATTGGGAAGGAAAACCACTGGTCGGGATGACTGGATTCGAACCAGCGACCCCCACACCCCCAGTATGGTGCGCTACCAGGCTGCGCTACATCCCGAAACCAGTGGAGGCGGCCCTATAGGCGGGGCCATTCGACATGGCAACACCTCTTCACGCCCAATTCGTTGCCAGCCAACCGCATTGCTGCTAACCGCGCGCCACCAATCGGCGGGAGGGGTTACAGGCAGGCTTGAACCTTGCCCAACACGCCCCAACTCACCGTAACCAGACACACCTATTTACGACAGGCTCTCCTTCGATGATCACCCTTCTTGCCGCCGCCGGTACCGCCGCAGCCCAGCCGCCCATCTGGCTGCAGATCCTGCCCTGGGTCGCTATCTTTGCGGTCTTCTGGTTCCTGATGATCCGCCCGCAGCTGCGTCAGCAGAAGGCACACCAGGAAAAGGTCGCAGGGCTGAAGAAGGGTGACGAGGTGGTCACTGCCGGCGGTCTCGTCGGCAAGATCACCAAGGTCGAAGACCAGTTCGTCGAGCTCGAACTTGCCAAGGGCATGAAGGTCCGCGCGGTCAAGAACACCATCGGCGAAGTGCTCAGCGGCAAGGCCGCTGCGGCCAACGACTGATCCGCGCGAAAGGATAAGGCGCAGCCATGCTGGAATTCCCGACCTGGAAGAAGGTCATGCTCTGGGGCATCGCCATATTGGGCGTGCTTGCAGCACTCCCCTCGATCGCCTCGCTGACCAATAACGACTGGCCCGAGCAACTTCCCAACCCGACGGTCAACCTCGGTCTCGACCTTGCCGGCGGCAGTCATATCCTGCTCGAAGCAGAGGCTTCGCAGGTCGCGGCCAAGCGGCTGGAAGACATGGAAGAAGGCGTGCGCAGTGCTCTACGCCGCGCCGAACCGCGTATTCGCATTGGCGATGTATCGACCGAGAATGGCCAGCTCAGCTTCTTCCTCGACGAAGCGTCCGAGGTGGATCGCGCCCGCGCCGAAATCGAAGGCCTGATGAACGGCACCGGCCCGGTCCGCGAATGGGACTTGCAGGTGGTCGATGGCCAGCGCTTCGTCCTCACACCGACACAGGCGGGTCTCGACAATGCCGTCGATGGGGCGATGGAAGGGGCGCTGCGCACCATCGGCATCCGCGTCGACGAACTCGGCACGCGCGAACCGACCATCCTGCGCCAGGGCGATACCCGTATTGTGGTCCAGGTGCCTGGCCTGCAGGATCCGGAACAGCTCAAGGAATTGCTCGGTAAGACCGCCAAGCTCGAATTCAAGCTGGTCGAACGCGGTGCCACGCAGGAAGAGGTCGATCGCGGCTTCGTATCCGGCGGTGAAGTCGTTCCCTATGCCGACGGGCCGGGTGGGGTCGTGGTCCGGCGTCTGGGCGGTATCGACGGCGATACGCTCACAGGAGCCGTGCAGACTTTCGACAGCCAGACCAACGAGCCGGTTGTCTCGATCACCTTCAATCCCGACGGCGGCCGGCGTTTCCGCGTGATGACGACCAGATACACGGGTCGCCAGTTCGCGATCATCCTCGATGGCGAGGTCATATCCGCGCCAGTCATGCAGGAGCCGATTGTGAACGGTCAGTCCCAGATTTCGGGCACATTCACGGTCGAAAGCGCCAACGAACTCGCCATCCAGCTGCGCTCGGGTGCGCTGCCGGTTGACCTGTCGGTGGTCGAGGAACGCACGGTCGGGCCCGATCTCGGTGCCGACTCGATCAAGCAGGGCCTGCTCGCCATGGGCATCGGCACGCTGCTCGTGATGGTGCTGATGATCGTTTCCTACGGGCGGTTCGGTATCTATGCGACGGTGGCACTGTTCATCAACGTGATGATGTTGCTCGGCATCATGGCGGCGCTCAACGCCACACTGACATTGCCAGGTATTGCGGGCTTCGTGCTGACGATTGGCGCTGCGGTCGATGCTAACGTGCTGATCAACGAGCGTATCCGCGAGGAGCGAAAGCGAGGCCGCCGTGTGATTGCCGCGGTCGAGAATGGCTACAAGGAAGCCAGCCGCGCGATTTACGACGCCAACGTCACCAACTTCATTGCCGGCGTACTGCTTTTCAACTTCGGCTCGGGACCCATCAAGGGCTTTGCCGTGGTTCTGGTGGTCGGCCTGTTTACCTCGGTCTTCACTGCCCTGCCGCTGACGCGGATGTGGGTTGCGGGCTGGCTGCGCAAGGCGCGGCCGGCGGATCTGAATCTTTAAGGAGGGCGGACGATGAAACTTCTCAAGCTCGTCCCCGACGACACTAATATCAAATTCCTCAAGTGGCGTGTGCCCTTCTTCGTCGTCAGCATCCTGCTGATCGCGGCAAGCTGGGCGCTGGTCTATTCCAAGGGCCTAAACTACGGTGTCGACTTCGCCGGCGGCCTCGAAGTTCGCGCGACCTTTACCGAGAGCACGGATGCGCCGATCGCGCAGCTGCGCACCGATATCGAAGGGCTGGGCTATGGCAGCCCTGTCGTCCAGCGCTTCGGGGAGGATAATCAGGTCTCGATCCGCGTGCGCCTTCCTGACGAGGTTTCGGCCGACAAGGACGCCGCGCAGGCGGCAGCCGATGCGGTGATCGATGAGCTCCGGACCAACTATTCCGATATCCGCATCGACGGGAACGACAACGTCTCGGGCAAGGTGTCCGGCGAATTCCGCGAGGATGCGGTCTTCGCGCTTGTCGCGGCGATGCTGGCGGTGGCGCTCTACATCTGGATCCGCTTCGAATGGCAGTTCGGCGTGGGCGCACTGTTCGCTCTGTTCCACGACGTCTCGTTGACGCTTGGCATGTTCGCGCTGTTCCAGCTCGAATTCAGCCTGCAGATCATCGCCGCAATCCTGGCCATCATCGGCTATTCGCTGAACGATACGATCGTCGTCTACGACCGCATCCGCGAGAACCTGAAGAAGTACCGCAAGATGCCCTTGCCCGAGCTGCTCGACCTGTCGGTCAACGAGACGCTGGCGCGTACCGTGATGACTTCGTTGACGCTGCTGGTGGCGCTCTTGCCGCTGCTGTTCTTCGGTCCGGCCAGCCTCTTCGGCCTCACTGCGGCGATCGTGCTTGGCCTGTTCGTCGGCACCTATTCCTCGGTCTACATGGCGGCGCCGCTGCTGATCTGGATGGGCGTGAATTCGAACAGCTTCGTGCCCGAAGAGACCGTAGCCGACCGGCAGGAAAAGAAGCTGCGCGGCGAGGTCTAGTAGATCGGTCCGCCGTCGCTAGAGGCGGCGGACAAGCATTTCCGCAACACCGATCCAGGCAGGGCTGTCCACGACCTGCTGCTTCTCACCGTGACCAGGGGGCAGGATGCCGACGAGGCTGCCCTGGCGATCTATCAGACGTCCAAAGGCGAAGCGTCCGCCGGGGCGGGGTATAAGCACATCGCGATTGACCGCACGTCCCGCATCCTCGGGATCGATCTGGCGCAGCCAAAGCTGGTCGCCAGGTCGGTATTCGCCGTGGGGGTAGTCGACGGTGAGAACCACCAGCGTTCCTTCGCTGCCGAGGTCGGTGGCAAGGATCGCGTCGCGCGTCTTGCCGAGCGCTTCGGGGCCCGCCTGCCCGAGGCTGGCGATTACCTGCGGATGCCCTACGTCTTCGGAGCGCACAAGTACTTCGGGCTCGACACCAAGCGCCGCGCCGATCCGCTCCATCCATTTGAGCGACAAGTTCCGCATGCCCGTTTCTAGCCGCCCGACGGTCTGCGGCGTGGTGGGAGGAGTGCAGGCGGCTGCCAGGTCGGCAAGCGTCATGCCCATTTCCTTGCGAATATCGCGGATGCGGTTGATCACGGTTCCGGCCCTCATAACCAAAATGGTGTTTTCTCTTTCCTACATGAACCGCAAGATTGCAAGTCCGCTATCCACAACAAGGAGGCTGGCATGCAGAGGGAATTGGTCGAACGCGAACTGACGGAAGTAGGACCTAAGCGTGATGGTTCTGCAAAGGGCAGGCAGCGAACCGTAACGGTGAATGTCGGAGAGTCGCCTTTGACGTGGCTGCATTCGCGCGGACATCTCGACGACCGGCAGTTCGATGCGGGCGAGCGGCTGCGTGCAGACTACGAGCGTACACAACTATCGCCTTCTGTCACCATGCGGTGGGACCCGGTGCGCGTGGATGGGGGCGGGGCCGGTGACGGATTGACGCCATCCGAACGCCAGCTTGCGGCGAAGGCTCGCTTCGACGGCGCGATGACCGAGGCAGGAGCGGGGCTGAAGGACATCCTGTGGCGTGTCGCATGCGGTTGCGAGGCACTGCCTGATGCAGAGAAGGGGCTGGGGTGGCCTACACGCAGCGGCAAGCTGGTGCTCAAGCTGGCGCTCGACCGGGTGGCCGATTTCTACCGGATCAGGTGAATTGCCCTTGGACCGTGTTCCATGTGTTCCATCCTGTTGGATTGCAGGCAGGGGTATCCGCCCGGCCTCATCTTCAAAGACGCGCGACATTTACCGATTGCTAGATGCTTCCTGCTATTGGATCGATGGCAATAGGGGGCTTTTCATGTTCGGATGGTTCAAGAAGAAGATGGCGCCGCAGGAGCCGATCCAACTGGCAGCTGTCACACCCGTCAATGCGACGCCCGAGCGTTTCTTCGCGCTTGCGGATTTCTCCGATCCCGCGAATGCGAAGCGCCAGCTCGGCCACGAAGTGCGAGAAACGGGCGACGGCGAGTTTGTTCTCGTAATGAATTTCATGCCGGATCTCGAATTTCCGATCACCGTGCAGAAATCCGAACCGCCCGGCCGCTATGCCTACTCTATCGTCATGCCCGAGGGAGTGGGCAATCTGGTCCGCAGCGAGGAATCCTATCAGATCGAGCCAGACGAGAACGGTGGCTGTATCGTCGCCATGACCATGTCCGCGGAACTGAGGCCGGGGCTCACGATGCGCGAATATGATCGCGAGATCGAATTACTGACCTTGTCGTTGCAAAACGCGATAGGGAAAATGAAACTGCATGCCGAAGGCAGTATCGAAGAAGTCCTCGATTACGAGCGCCAGCAGGCCGGCTAACCGGTTAGGCGACGCGCGCTCTCACACACTCGCGCAGTTCGGGTAGTACTTCGGCCTCGAACCAGGGGTTCTGTTTCATCCAGATCGCGCTGCGCCATGCGGGGTGGGGCAGCGGCAGGAAGTGCGGCAGGAAATCGCGAAAATGTCGTACGCGCTCGGTCATCGAGAGCTTGCGGGCATGGGGGAGGTAGTGGGCCTGCGCATAGGTTCCGACGAGCAGCGTGAGCCGGTCCTTAGGCAGCATTTCCAACACCCGGTCATGCCATTGCGGGGCGCATTCGGGACGTGGCGGCTTGTCGCCTCCGCTGGCCTTGCCGGGATAGCAGAAGCCCATCGGGACCAATGCGACGCGGGCTGGGTCGTACATCTGGTACTTGGCGAGGCCCGTCCATTCGCGCAGGCGGTCGCCGCTCGCATCGTCCCAGGGTATGCCTGTCTCGTGGACCTTCGATCCGGGTGCCTGTCCGATGATGAGCAGCCGCGCGGTGGGGGAGAAACTCGTCACGGGCCGCACGCCGTGGGGCAGGTGGGCCGCGCAGATGCGGCAGCCCGCGATTTCACTGGCGAGCGCTTCGTGGCTCAAAGCGCCTCGACCTGCTCGGCGAGCTCCAGCCAGCGCTCCTCGGCCGCGTCCTTTTCGGAGCGCGCATTCTCGATGCCCTTGGAGACGTTGGCGAAGCGCTGTGGGTCGGCGGTGTAGAGGTCGGGGTCGGCGAGAATTTCCTCGCCGCGCGCGATGGCCGCTTCCAGTTCCTCGATCCGCGCAGGCAGCAGCTCGTAATCGCGCTGGTCCTTGTAGGAGAGCTTGGTCGGCCTCGACGGCGGAGGAGGGGGGGCGGGCTTCTCGCCGGGCTTCTCGGTTCTGGTCTTGCCAACGACGGGCTTCTGCCGCTTCTTCTCCCAGTCCTCGTAGCCGCCTGCCACGACGTCGACCTTGCCCGTACCGTCGAGGCCGAGCGTGATCGTCACCGTCCGGTCGAGGAAGTCGCGGTCGTGGCTTACGATCAGGACCGTGCCTTCGTAGTCAGCGATCACTTCCTGCAGCAGGTCGAGCGTTTCAAGGTCGAGATCGTTGGTCGGCTCGTCGAGCACGAGGAGGTTGGAGGCCTTGGCAAATTCGCGCGCCAGCAGGAGCCGCGAGCGTTCGCCGCCCGACAGCACGGCGACCTTCATGTCGACGATCTTCGGATCGAAGAGGAAGTCCTTGAGATAGGCCTGCACGTGCTTCCGGTTGCCGCGCACGTCGAGCCAGTCGCCGCCCTCGGCCAATACCTGCCGCACGGTCTTGTCGGCGGTGAGGAGCTGGCGCTGCTGGTCGATCATCACGCCGGTCAGCGTCTTGGCGATGTCCACCGTGCCGCTGTCAGGTTCAAGCTCGCCGGTGAGCATCTTGAGCAGCGTCGTCTTGCCCGCACCATTCGCGCCGACGATGCCGATCCGGTCGCCGCGCTGGATGCGCAGCGAAAAGGGCTTGATGATCGTGCGGTCGCCGTAGCCCTTGGTGATCTTGTCGGCGACGATGACGGACTTGGACTTGAAGTCCTCCTCGGTCGCAAGCTTCAGCTTGGCCGTTCCGCCTGCCGAAATCATCGAGGCCCGCTGGGCGCGCATCTGCCAGAGCTTTTCGAGGCGCCCCTGGTTGCGCTTGCGCCGTGCGGTCACGCCGCGTTCGAGCCAGTGCGCCTCGATCTTCAGCTTCGCGTCGAGCTTCTCCGCCGCGCGCGCTTCCTCGGCATAGACCTGTTCTTCCCACGCCTCGTAGCCGCCAAAGCCGACTTCCTTGCGGCGCAGGTTTCCGCGGTCGAGCCAGATGGTCGCGCGGGTCAGGCGCTTGAGGAAAGTCCGGTCGTGGCTGATGACGACGAAGGCGCCCTTGTACCGCTCGAGCCAGCCCTCCAGCCAGTCGATCGCGCCAAGGTCGAGGTGGTTGGTCGGCTCGTCCATAAGCAGGAGGTCGGGTTCCTGCGCCAGCGCGCGGGCGATGGCTGCGCGCCGCCTCTCGCCCCCACTGGCGCCCTTTGTCTCGCGGCTCAGATCGATGCCGAGCTGACCGGCAATCGCTTCAATTTCGTGCTCCTGCGGGGCGTGTTCGCCTGCCAGCGCCCAGTCCATGAGGGTTGCAAACCCGGAAAGGTCAGGGTCCTGTTCGAGCAGGACGATCTTGGCGTGCGGCTTGACCTTGCGCGTGCCCGCGTCGGTTTCGATCTGCCCGTCGATCATGCGGAAAAGCGTGGTCTTGCCGACGCCATTGCGGCCGATCAGCGCGAGCCTGTCGCGCTGGCCGATATGCAGGTTGAGCGGTTCGTGGTCCGGCCCGCCGAACAGCCACTTGCCGCCCTGCTGCAGGGCCATGCCTTCGAGGCTGAGGATGGGGGGCTGTGCCATAGGCCGCGCGAGGTAGTCGCGCCGCCCCGTTCTCGCAAGCGCTTAGCGCGCTGCTTTTTGTGCCTCGACCATGCGTGCGACATCCTCAAGCAGCGCAGGCGCGTCGTAGACGATGCCGTCCTTGATGGTCCAGCGCACGCCGCCGACCTGTTCGATTGCGCCGGTCTCGTAGTTCAGCCGGGTATGGCCAGTGCCGTAGAGCAGCTTCAGGTTGTCGAGCGGATTGCCCGGCACGATGACGAGATCGGCAAGTTTGCCGACCTGGATCGTGCCCATCGGCGCGATTTCGCCTCGCGCCTCGTAAATCTCCTCGGCCCCGGCAATCGTGGCGGCTCGGATCACCTCGAGCGGTTCCAGTCCCGCTTCGCGAAGCATCTCCAACTCTCCGACATAGGCGAAGCCCCAGGTCTGGTAGATATAGCCCGGATCGCTGCCCGCCGTAACGCGGCCGCCGCGCCGGTGAAATTCCTTCGTCAGGTCGAACCAGTAACGGTAGAATTTGCGCCAGGCGACTTCGTCCTCCGTCGACCAGTCCTTGTAGTAGCTGCCGTGATTGGTCGCGCTGGGGGCGTAGAAATCCATGAGGCTCGGCAGGGTATATCGCTCGTGCCAGTCACGGGTCTTGGCCGCCATCACATCGCGGCTGGCGGAATAGATATTGAAGGTGGGGCTGAGCGTCACGCCGCTTTCGACGAGATGATCGATATACTCGTCCCATTCTTCGCTGCCCGGCTCGACCACCTGGTCAGCAAGCCGTGCAACCCAGCCGAAACGCGATTGCTCGTCGAAATAATTGTAGCCCTGCGGATATTTCGGCAACGCGGCCGCTTCGAGCAGGCTTTCGAAATGGCCGTAGAAATGGGTGATCCCGTCCATGCCAAGCTCTACCGCCTTGGCCGCATTTACCCGTTGCACCCCGGGCTGTGCGAGGTGGGCGACCGTGCCGAGGCCCTGCTTCTCCGCCTCGTCGAGCGCGGCTTCGAGTATGGCCGGTTCGAGAGAATTGAAGAACTTGATGCCCCAGAAACCCTGCGCCTTCGCCCAGCGGACCCATGCGCGTGCCTTGGCCTCGCTGTCGATTGCGCCGCCATCCCATTTGTCGCCCATCGCTGCGTAAGGAAACAGTCGGGGCGCGGTGATCGTGTTGTCCGCGCTGCGCTGCGTGTCGGTGAGGTCCGGCTGGCCGGGTCCCCAGTAGAATGCAACGCCGCGAACGCTGGTCACACCATGAGCGAGCCACAGCTTGTAGCCATAGGATGGCTGTGCTGCCTTCATCGGATCGCCATTGTGGCCGTGGGTATCGACGAAGCCGGGCATCACGGTCATTCCGGTCGCATCGATGATCCGCGCGGCTCTTGCGCGCATTTCGTCAGGTGCGCGACCCCCGTGGATCGCCGCGATGCGGTTACCTTCGACGACGATATCGACCGGGCCCATCGGCGGTGCGCCCGATCCTTCCACCATCGTCGCGCCGGAGATGATCAGCGTCTCATATGGACCTTCGCCCTCGCTTCGAGCGGGGACGGGTTGCATCTGCGCCGAGACAGCGGCGGCTGCGAAAGTGACCAAGGCGACCAATCCGATTGTGAGTGTCCTGATCATTCCGCCCCTCCGTTTGGGTCCGTGCTAACGCGCAAATGCTTGCGACGAAAGCGCAATCCGGGACCCATTCGTTCAGCGAGGCGTAAAGCGAGCGGTCGGAAACTGTCTCCGATCAGAGGAGAATCGCCCATGTTCCGTTTTGCCGTTCCCGCCCTGCTGCTGACTGTTGCCATGCCGATGAGCGTACAGGCGGCCGAGGTCCAGATTGCTGCCGAAGGTCCGGTAGTGGAGCTGAATGTCCAGGAAATCGTGCATTCCGCTCCCGACGTCGCACAAATCGGCGCAGGTGTGATCACGCGCGCACCGACTGCGCAGGCAGCAGTTCAGCAGAACGCGCAGGCAATGGAGCGGTTGGTCGAACGGATGCGGGCGCTAGGCATCGACCGGCGCGATATCCAGACGTCGAACTTCAACCTCAATCCCGATTACCGTCACAATCCGCAAACGGGCGAACAGACGTTCTCGGGTTACACCGTGCACAACCAGGTCAATGTGAAACTACGCGACCTCAAGCGAGCGGGCGAAGTGCTCGATGCCCTTGTAGCAGCGGGAGCGAACAATATTCACGGCCCCAATTTCATGCTGGAGGATGACCAATCCGCCAAGGCGGAAGCGCGTAGCGCCGCCTTTGCCAGCGGCAAGGCCATGGCCGAGAACTACGCCCGCATGGCTGGCTATTCCGGCGTGCGGCTGCTCGAAGTATCGGAAAGCTTCCAATCCTACGGGCCGCGCCCGATCATGGTCACCGCCTCGCGGATGGAATCGGCCATGGACGCCGCGACGCCGATCGAGCCGGGCGAGGTGGGCACCGGAGTCATGATTACGGTCAAATACGAGATGGTTCGCTGAACGGGTGTGAACGTCCACATTCACACCTTGTTCAATGCTCCATGCCTAGTAAGACGGGCACTATGAAACAGGTTCTCGCCTCCCTGCTTGCCTTCGGCCTGATCGCCGGGCCGATTGCCGCGACCATTGGTGCGGCCTCGGCAGAAGCGCAGCGTCGCTCCGACCAGGGCGAGGCGCGCAAGGAGATGCGTGCCGGCAATATCCTGCGCGCCCGCGATATCGAGAACCGCGTGCTCCCGATGATGGGCGATGCCGAATATCTCGGCTTCGACTATGATTCGACCGCGATGGCTTACCGCTTGAAGTTCATCAAGAACGGCAAGGTCCTATATGTCGATGTCGACGCGCGCACCGGCCGCATCCTGCGCCGGAGCCGCTGATTTCCGCCATTAGAAACCTCGGCAAACTTGACGCGTTCATGTACATGAACGAAACGCGCAAGAATATTAGCGAGGATGGAAATTCATGAGGATCCTGATCGTCGAGGACGAGCCGACGCTCGGCCAGCAGCTGAAGAATACGCTCGAACAGAACGGCTATGCAGTCGATCTTTCGACCGATGGCGAGGACGGGCATTTCCTCGGCTCCACCGAAGATTACGACGCGGTGATCCTCGACCTCGGCCTGCCTGAGATTGATGGGCTGACCGTGCTCGGCATGTGGCGCAAGGAGGGGCGCAAGTTCCCCGTCCTCGTCCTCACCGCGCGCGACAGCTGGTCCGACAAGGTCGCCGGCCTCGATGCGGGCGCGGACGATTACCTCGCCAAGCCATTCCAGACCGAAGAACTGATCGCCCGCCTGCGCGCGCTCATCCGCCGTGCTTCGGGCAATACCTCAAGCGAGCTGACGGCTGGCGACGTGCGTCTCGACACGCGTTCGGGCCGCGTCACGCTGAAGGGCGAGCCGGTCAAGCTGACCGCGCAGGAATACAAGCTGCTGAGCTACCTCATGCACCACAAGGGCAAGGTGGTCAGCCGCACCGAACTGATCGAACACATTTACGATCAGGATTTCGACCGCGATTCGAATACGATCGAGGTCTTCGTTACGCGCATCCGCAAGAAGCTGGGTGCAGAGGTAATCACAACGATCCGTGGACTCGGTTACAGCCTCGACGACCCCGCCGACCAGCCTCGCGCATCCTGAAGAGGGTGCGACCGGGGCGCGGACGGCGGCGGGTTCTTCCCTCGCGGAAACTTCTGCGCCTGCCGCCGATCCCGTAACGCTGCAGACACCGCCCGCGCCACAGCGCAGCCTTGCCAAGCGCATGATGGCGATTGCCGCCATCTGGATAACGCTGCTGTTGCTCGGCGGTGGTTTCGCTCTCGAACGCGCGCTCACCCGGCAGGTGCAAAGCAATTTCGACGACCAGCTCGAATATGTGCTGACCGCGCTGATCGCCTCGGCCGAGGTCGACGACTGGGGCGATGTGCGTTTCTACCGCTCGCTCGGCGACCAGCGGTTTCTCGAGGTCAACAGCGGCGTCTATTGGCAGATCAGCGGGCCTGGCAGGGATCCCTATCCTAGCCGCAGCCTGTGGGACCGCACGCTCGAAGTCGAAGGCGATCACCAGGATGACGAGCCGCATTTCTACGATAGCGAGCAGTTTGCCGACGAGCCGCTGAGAATTGTCGAGCGGGACATAATCCTCCCGGACAGCGATACGCGTTGGACGTTCGTGGTTGCCTCCGCGCGCGAGGAGCTCGATTTCCAGATCGCCCGCATTCGCTCGATCCTTGTCTGGAGTTTCGTGGCGCTGGGCCTCGGCCTGCTGATCATGGCGGCGCTGCAAAGCTATTACGGTCTTTCGCCGCTGCGGCGTGTCCGGGCGGCGATCCAGTCGATGCGCTCCGAGGGTGCAAACCGGATCGAGGAGCCTTTGCCGCTCGAGGTGGAGCCGCTGGTTGACGAGATCAATGCGCTGCTCGCACATAGCGAGAAACAGGCCGAAGAGGCGCGCACCCATGCCGGCAACCTTGCTCATGCTCTGAAGACCCCGCTAACCGTGTTGACCAATGCGGCAACGGCGCATGATCCCAAGCTGTCGGACCTCGTCTGCCGTGAAACCAAGACGATGCAGCGCCATGTCGAGCACCACCTCGCGCGGGCGAGGGCGGTCGGCCGGCGCGCCACGGGCCATGCCCGCGCCGAAGTCTGGCCAAGCGCCCAGAGCGTGCTGCGCGCCGTCACCCGGATCTACGAGAACACGCGCTTCGATGTGGATGGAAACCAGCAGGCCGCTGTCGCTATCGAACGGCAGGACCTCGACGAAATCCTCGGCAATCTGATCGAGAACGCGGCCAAATATGGCGGGGGAAGTGTCTTCGTAACGGTCGATGCCGAACCCGACAGCGAATTCTGCACCATCTGGGTGGAAGATGACGGTGCAGGCATCCCCGAGGCCGAGCGCATCCGGATATTCGATCGCGGTGCGCGGCTCGACACCGGAAAGCCCGGGACGGGCCTCGGCCTGGCAATCGTTCGAGACGTCGCCGAAATCTACTCCGGCGAGGTCGAACTGGGTGAAAGCGAGGACCTCGGCGGCCTGCAAGTGACCCTAAGATTACCGAGACCCGGCAATTAAATTCACTAATCGTTCAATTCGTCGCTGATACAGCACGATACATGGACGAGAAAAACATCAAGGGGCGCCTGGCGCCATTCGCTATCCGGACCGGCGTGATCGCTCTTGCGGGTCTCGGGCTCGCCGGGTGTACTATCGTGAACGACCCCTATGCCCATTCGGGCGTCTCGGTCGGCGTCGGCTATTACGACGACGACTATTACGACCCCTATTACGATGACTACTACTACGGCTGGTATGACGGGTATTATTATCCCGGCACCGGCTATTACGTCTACGACCGGCGCGGTCATCGTCATCGCTGGCACGACCATCACCGTCGCTACTGGATCGAACGCCGCAGCGGCCTGCGCGAACTGCGCGACAACTGGGCCGGCTACAGCCGTGGCCATGACGGCTACTACCGCGACGAGCGGCGCGGAGCGCGTCGTGACGATCGTCGCGACCGCCGGACGGAACGCCGCGATCGGCGCGAAGAATCCTTCGGAGACAATGTAGTGCGCGAGGCGGCACGCCGTGCTGCCCGCGAGGAACGCCGCGCGACCGACGAGGTTCGCCGCGATGCACGTGAGCAGCGCCGCGATACCCGTGAGGAACGCCGCACCGCACGCGACCAGCGCCGCGACGCTCGCACGTCCGAACAACCTCGTCGTGGGAACGGCCTTGGAAATGCCGCCGTGCGCGAGGCCGCAGCCCGCGCAGCAGAGCAGCGAGCCGCAGCAGCGGATGCGCGCCGCGACCGCCGGACCGAACGTGCCACCGCTCCTGCACCTGTGTCGCGTCCTGCCGCCACGCCCGCACCGAGCCAGCAGCGCCAGGAACGTCGCCAGCAAAGCCAGCAGCGCCGCGAACGGCCGCAGGCAAGCCAGCGCCGCCAGCAGGCACGCGATCAACTGCGCTCGCGCAGCAAGCCCGACAAGGACAATTGACAGGCCCGGCCTAGCCGCCGGTCGATTGCGCCTGTTCGTGGTGGCGAATGACCTCGTCGATGATGAAGCGCAGGAATTTCTCGCTGAACTCGGGGTCTAGCTCGCTTTCCTCTGCCAGCCGCCGCAGCCGGGCAATCTGCTCGGCCTCGCGGGCCGGATCGGCGGGGGGAAGCGTGACCTTCGCCTTGTAGGCGCCGACCGCCTGGGTGATCCGGAAACGCTCCGCCAGCATATGGACCAGCGCGGCATCGATATTGTCGATACTCTTGCGAAAGCCAGCCAGGACGGCGTCATCGCCCGCGGTTTGTTGCACCTCTTGCGTCATCGCTTGCCAGATTAGCGGCAATTGCTCCCTTGCCAAGAAAGCTTAGGCAGGACATGGCCAAGCTGCAATGACAGCAGACGTCGTCCCCCTGCCGCGCAAGGCACCCGAAGCCTCGATCGAGCCCATGCTCGCGTTGACGGCGCAAGGAATGAATGCGGTCAACCAGGTCATTCTGGACCGGATGCAGAGCGAAGTGCCGCTCATTCCGGCGCTTGCAGGCCATCTGATATCGGGTGGCGGCAAGCGGCTACGCCCGATGCTAACTCTCGCGGGGGCAGAACTGGTCGGATACAGCGGGACGCGCCACCACAAGCTGGCCGCCGCGGTCGAGTTCATCCACACCGCTACGCTGCTGCATGATGATGTCGTCGATGGCAGCGACCTGCGGCGCGGCAAGACTGCGGCCAATATCATCTTCGGCAATCCCGCCACGGTGCTGGTCGGCGATTTCCTGTTCAGCCGCAGCTTCGAACTGATGACCGAGGATGGCAGCCTCAAGGTCCTCAAGATCCTTTCGGGCGCCAGTGCGATCATTGCCGAGGGCGAGGTCGACCAGCTCACCGCCCAGCGCAAGATCGACACCAGCGAGGAACGCTACCTCCACATCATCCGTGCCAAGACGGCGGCGCTGTTCGCTGCGGCCAGCCGGATTGCGGCGGTTGTTGCCGAATGCAGCGAGGATGAGGAGCGAGCGCTCGACGAGTATGGCCGCAACCTCGGCGTCGCCTTCCAGCTGGTCGACGACGCGCTCGACTACGATTCCAATGCCGCCGAGATGGGCAAGGACCGCGGCGACGATTTCCGCGAAGGCAAGATGACCCTGCCGGTCATTCTCGCCTATGCGCGCGGTGACGAGAAGGAACGCGAATTCTGGAAGGCTGCCATCGCGGGGTTCAGGACTTCGGACGAGGATCTCGAAGAGGCGATCAGCCTGATCGATAGCCACAATGCCGTTGCCGACACCAAGGCGCGCGCACGTCACTTTGCGCAGCGGGCGATCGATGCGCTGTCGATGTTCCCTGATGGCAAGGCGCGACAGGCCATGACGCAGGCAGCGCTGTTCGCGGTTTCGCGGGGCTACTGAGCGCCGCTCAGCCTTAGCGGCGCTTCGCAACCCATTCGACACGGCTTCCGCTACGCGGATCGATGGTCGTCCCGATCAGCGAGTCGCCATTCACGACCAGTTCGTTGATGACCGTCGTTTCGCCGTTGAGCATGTAGGTTTCGCGGACTCCGCCATCGCCATAGGGCTCGACCTTCACCATCGTGCCATCGTCGAGGCCTTCTACCTCGACCGCATCACCACCCATCGTGGCGGTATAGCCGACGACATTGCGCTTGTTGGTCACTTCGTCGCCGTCGAGCTTGAAGCTGAACTGCAATGCCTCGTCATTCACATCGCCGACGCCGGAGGTGATCCATTTGCCCGAAACGGCATGCGCGCCTTCGGGCCCCGCAGCGGCGCGTGTGTAGCTGGTAGTGCCCTCGTTGCGCTGGTCGCCGCGGATCGTGGTCCAGCTTGCTTCCATCGCTTCGCCATCGGGGCTGACGGTCCAAGTGGTCGAACCAACATCTTCGTCTTCGCGGCGCATCGAGGTGGTGACGCTCCTGTCGCCGGATACGTCGACCTTGGTGCTCATCCCGTTCGACCCGGCGATTTCGTGCCATGCGCCGTCCGCCGGAATTTCGATCGGGGTCGGGCAAGTCGGGCAGGCATAGGTGCCGTCCGCAAGGGAAAATTCCTGGGTGGTCTCGTCAAAATGGGTGTTGCCGACATCGACCATCCAGTCCCCGGCAATGGTCGTCTCGCCGCTGCTGGCCGTGGCTTCCGTCGCATTGTCGCTGCATGCGGTTGTAGCCACTGCGAGACCCAAAACGGCCCATGCTGCCAATACACCTCTCATGAATTCCTCCCCGCCATTTCCATCGGCACCCGGGACTTTCACGCATTACAGGCCTATATTCAAGCGTTGCTCTTCCCGTGTCCCGATGCGGTATGCGTAGGTGACCCGCCAATTGATGGGTGTCTTGCGCAGTGCATTGTGCAATGAGCGCTCCAGTGTCCGACTTGCCCATCGATACCGTCCTGCCAGACCTGCTCGCGGCCTTGCGAGACAAGAGCGGTGCAGTGCTGGTCGCGCCGCCGGGTGCGGGCAAGACGACGGCTGTCGCGCCCGCTCTGCTCGGTGAGGATTGGTGCAGCGGCACGATCATACTGACCTCGCCACGCCGTGTGGCCGCACGCGCTGCAGCAGAACGCATGGCGCACATACTTGGCGAAAAGCCCGGGGAGACAATCGGTTACCTCACGCGCCTCGACAGCAAGCGAAGTGCAAAGACCCGCGTTTTGGTGGTGACCGAAGCGATCTTCGTGAACACGATCCTCGACGATCCCGAGCTTGCGGGCGTTTCCGCGGTGCTGTTCGACGAGGCGCATGAGCGGCACCTCGACAGCGATCTCGGCCTCGCCCTCGCGCTGGAAACGCAGAGCGTGCTGCGCGAGGACCTGCGCGTGCTGGTCATGTCTGCGACCATCGACGGGGCGCGGTTCGCCTCGCTCATGGGTGACGGTATCCCGGTGATCGAGAGTGAGGGACGCGCCCATCCGCTTGATATCCGCTGGCTCGGGTCATCGCCGCAGGCGCGTGTCGAAGATGCGATGACCGCCGCGATTGTCACCGCCTGGCGCGACGAAGAGGGAGACATCCTCGCCTTCCTCCCGGGTGTCGCAGAGATCGAACGGACACGCGAGCGGCTGGCGGAGCGGCTGCCCAAGGCGCTCGTCCTGCCGCTCCATGGCCAAGTCCAGCCAGCTGAGCAGCGTGCAGCCATCCGGCGTAATCCCGAGGGGCACCGCCGGATCGTACTTGCTACTGCCATTGCCGAGACATCGCTCACGCTCGATGGTGTATCGGTGGTGGTCGACGCCGGACTTTCGCGGCGGGCGGAGTTCGACCGTGCGGCTGGCACGACGCATCTCGTAACCCATCGGGCAAGCCAGGCAGCCGCCGCCCAGCGCGCCGGGCGTGCGGCGCGTCAGGGACCGGGCGTCGCATACCGGCTGTGGGAAGAGGGCGGACATGCCGGACGCCGGCAGTTCGATCCTCCCGAAATGGAAACAGCCGACCTCGCGCCGCTGGTGCTCGACCTTGCAAAATGGGGGACGAGCGATCCGGCAAGCCTCCAATGGCTCGATACTCCGCCCGAAGCTTCGGTATCGGCGGCACGGCGCATGCTGGAAGGTCTCGGCGCGCTCGACGGAGACGGGCAGATTACCGGCCGCGGAAGGCAGTTGGCGAGATTGCCGCTCGACCCGGCATCGGCAGCCATGGTGCTGTTCGGGACAGAGCATGGTGCGATGGAAACGGCGGCGCGACTGGCGCTGCTCCTGCAGGAACGCGGGCTCGGAGGGCGGGGCGAGGACCTCGAAGCAAGACTTTTGCGGTGGAACTCCGACCGCGGGGCAAGGGCAGAGGCGAGCCGCAAGCTGGCGGGTCGCTGGGCAGCTTTGGCTAAACATCAGCTTTCCGTTCGCCCTGAGCTTGTCGAAGGGCCGCACTTCACTTCACACGCGGTACCTGAAGAAAAGTACAGGGCTTCGACAAGCTCAGCCCGAACGGCTTTAGAGGTTCCCCCAGCCGTCCTGCTCGCTGCGGGACGCCCAGATTTCGTTGCCAAACGTCGCGATGCTTCGGGAGAGAACTGGATTGCTGCCGGTGGACGCGGATTCGTGCTCGATCCTGCATCGCCGCTGGCTCGGGCTGAGTTCCTCGTGATCGGTGATGCGCAGGGGCAGGCGAAAGGCGCCAGGATCACCTCGGCCATCGCGCTCGAGGAGGCGGAGATCGAGCGCTGTCTGGGCGACCGGATAGAGAAGCGCTCTGTGCTGCGCTGGAAAGACGATCGAGTTGAGGCGCGGCTTGAACGCCGGCTCGGTTCAATCACGCTCGCGAGCGGTCCCGACCCCTCTCCCGATCCGCAGGCGGTTGTGGATATCCTTGTGGAGAAGGCTCTGGAAAATTCGGGAAAACTCCTTCCCGAAGAGCTGCTTGCCCGCGCTTCCTTCGTCGGAATTGAGGCATTCGAGTCCGACCGGCTGGCCGAAACCGCAGCGCTGTGGCTTGCCCCGCTGCTCGAGGGCAGGCGCGATCTGGACATTCCCAAGGGCAGGCTGGTCGACGCACTTCTCGGTACACTCGAATGGACTGACCGCCAGCGGCTCGACACCGAAGCGCCGCGCGAATTCACCTCGCCTGCCGGGACGACGCACCGGATCGACTACACGGGCGACGATGCGCCGAGCGTGGAGGTCCGCGTGCAGGCGCTGTTCGGGCTCGAGCGGCATCCGATGGTGGGCAGGACCCCGCTCCTGCTCAAGCTGACCAGCCCCGCCGGCCGACCGATCCAGTCGACTCGCGACCTGCCCGGCTTCTGGCGGGGTAGCTGGGCCGATGTGCGCAAGGACATGAAGGGCCGCTACCCCAAGCACCGCTGGCCCGAGGAACCTTGGACGGAACAGCCCAGTTTGAAGACCAAGAACGCCTTCCAAAATTCGGGAGGGTGAATTACAGGGCGCCCACTATGGCTGCACGAATCTATCAACGTCCGCAAAACGCGATGCAATCGGGCAAGGCCCGCACTGACGAGTGGGTGCTTGAGTTCGAGCAGACCGAGGCGCGCCGCGCCGACCCGCTGATGGGTTGGACCGGCAGCGGCGACACGCAGGCGCAGGTGCAGCTTACCTTCCCGAGCAAGGACGAGGCAAAGGCCTATGCCGAGAAATACGGGATTGCCGCCCGCGTCCACGCAACGCCGCCGCACAGCCTGAAGCTGCAGGCCTACGCCGACAATTTCCGGTAAGGCGCCTCGCGGTCAGTCGCCGACCGTAAGCCCCATCTCGATCTCGGCCGCATTGGCCTGCCAGGTCAGTTCGCCCGCTTCCACGCCCTCGCGACAGTCGCTCGCATCGTGGCCGATGTCCTCGGCAAGATAGAGCGTTTCGGGCGAGTGCGGCCCGACGAAGCGGATATCGTCGCAAATCCCGTCATAGGCGAAGCTCGAGGTGTTATCGCCAAAGTCGTAGACCCCATTTGTGGCGGGATCGGCGAACAGGGGGTTGCGCTCGATCGAGCCAGCCTTGAACGCCGCGCTGCAATCGGTGGCATCCTTGCCGATATTGTCCGTCAGCAGCGCCTCGGCCATTCCCTCGCCCACGAAGCGCACATCGTCGCATTCGCCGTCGCGGGCGTATTCGGAGCTGTCGTCGCCGAAATCGGGCGAGTCTTCCGCCACTGCCGGCACCGACGCGGCAGCATGCAGCGCAAGCGCCGCCATGGTCGTGTGAAATTTCATGCAGTCCCTCCCACGGCGCATGATAGCCGCTTCGCAGGACTTGCCAAGCGGGGGCCTCGTCGCCATATGGCGCGCCGGGAGTCGGGTGGACGTTTGCGTTCGCTCACCGGGTCAGGTCCGGAAGGAAGCAGCCCAGGTGAATTGCGGCGGGTCGCTCGGCTCCTTTTTACCCACAATTCGTTCCCACAATTCCTGGGCGTCACCATGTGACAACCGGCGCGTCTGCGCCTACCTAATCCTGCATGGGTGATTCACCGGATAATTCTGACGGCCTTCCGTGGGAGAGCGACGTCGAGGACGACGCACCGAGCGCTGCCGAGCTGGAGGCGGCGGGGCAGAATTCGATGTTCGGCGATGCGCCCGAGCCCTCTCCAGCACCTGCGCCGGTCGAAGCGCCACCGAAACCTGAACCGGTCGCTGCCGAAGAGCCTGCCAAGGCCGCACAGCCCTACCGCGTGCTCGCCCGGAAATACCGTCCGCAGACTTTTGCCGAACTGATCGGACAGGATGCGATGGTGCGCACGCTGGCCAATGCCATCGCGCGTGATCGGCTGGCCCATGCCTTTCTGATGACCGGCGTACGCGGGGTGGGCAAGACCTCGACCGCGCGCCTGATTGCCAAGGCCCTGAACTGCATCGGTCCGGATGGACAGGGCGGCCCCACGATAAGCCCTTGCGGGCAATGCGAACCCTGTACGGCCATCGCCGAGGGCCGCCAT
Organism: Qipengyuania vesicularis; assembly: GCF_019711415.1. GTDB lineage: Bacteria > Pseudomonadota > Alphaproteobacteria > Sphingomonadales > Sphingomonadaceae > Qipengyuania > Qipengyuania vesicularis. Next base: position 399,280 of record NZ_JAIGNJ010000001.1, read on the forward strand.
ATCGACGTGATCGAGATGGACGCCGCGTCGCATACGGGTGTCGACGACGTACGCGAGATCATCGAGGCGGTGCGCTACGCGGCCGTATCGGCGCGCTACAAGATTTACATCATCGACGAGGTCCACATGCTCTCGCGCAATGCCTTCAATGCGTTGCTCAAGACGCTGGAAGAACCGCCCGCGCATGTGAAGTTCCTCTTCGCCACGACCGAGGTCGACAAGCTTCCCGTCACCGTGCTCAGCCGGACACAGCGTTTCGACCTGCGCCGCATCCCGGTCGAACTGCTCGAGGCGCATTTTGCCGAGATTTGCCGCAAGGAAGGCGTCGAGGCCGAGGACGAAGCACTCCACATCATCGCCAATGCCGCCGAAGGTTCGGTACGTGACGGGCTTTCCATCCTCGACCAGGCCATCGCTCATGCCGACATGGACACGGGCGGCAAGGTCACTGCCGAGCGCGTGCGCGACATGCTCGGCCTCGCCGATCGCGGTGCGCAAAGGCGGCTCTTTGCGCATATCCTCGATGGCGATGCCAAGGCAGCGCTGGCTGCGGTCGATGACCAATACGCACTCGGTGTGGAACCGCTGGCGCTGATGCGCAGCCTAATGGACCTCACCCACCGGATCGCGCTGGCACAGGTCGCGGGCGGCGAAGCCGATGCACCAACAGCCGAGGAACGCGAACAGCTGAGCGAATGGGCCGGGCGGCTCGAAGTCGGGCAAGTGCACCGGCTGTGGCAATTGCTGCTCAAGGGGCATGACGAAGTCCGACAGGCGCCCGATCCGCTAGTATCCGCCCGCATGGCGCTGCTGCGCGTGCTCCACGCCAGCACCATGCCCGATCCCGGAAAGCTGGCGAAGAAGCTGGAAGAGCTTGCCTCGCGCGCTCCGGCAGCTTCGCCGTCGGGCGGCGAGGGCGGGGTAAGTGCCCCCACCGCAACGCTCGATTGGGAAGAGCTGGTCGAGAAGGTCTCAGCCGCCGGCAAGCTGCAGGCCGAAAGCATCATGCGCCTGCAGATCCGCCCGATAAGCGTGGAGATGGGCAAGCTCGTCTATGCGCGCGATGCGAAGTATTCGGACGCGATCGAGCCGGTGCTCAAGGACGCGCTCTATGCGATTACCGAAACGCGCTGGCAGCTCGAAACGGGCGATCCCGCGCTGGCTGCGCCCTCGATGGAGGAGCAGCGCGTGGCCAAGGCCAAAGCGGCCAGAGCCGCCATGCTCGAACATCCGATGGTGAAAGCGGTTGAAGCCGCCTTCCCCGATGCCGAAATGATAGAAGACGGCGCCGATCTCCCCCCGATGCGGCGCGAGGTTCCCTGGAACCGCAGAGCATGAGGAAATCCCTATGAAGTCCATGGAAGAAATGATCGCTGCCGCTCAGAAGGCTGCCGAAACGATCCAGACCCAGATGAACGAGGCGCAGGCCAAGCTCGACAACATCGAGGTCGAGGGCACGGCTGGTGGCGGGCTCGTGAAGGTCCGTGCCACGGCGCGCGGCCGCATCATCGGTGTCGAGATCGATGAGAGCCTGATGAAGCCGGAAGAAAAGCAGATTGTTGAAGACCTTGTCGCAGCGGCCTTCAACGATGCGCGCGACAAGGCGGACCGCAAGTCGGCCGAACAGATGGAAGCGATCCAGGGCAGCATGGGTCTGCCGCCGGGTATGAATATTCCGGGCTTCGGCTGATCTGTCCTACAGCAGCTGCCGCGTGATAGGTTGCGGCCGTGTCGAAATCATCGAGTTCCATGAAGGTGCCGCGCGAGCGATCGTTGCGGCACTTTGCATTTCCGGCCGGGTTTTCCTTCCAATACCGTGTTCCAAGTGTTCCATCCTTCAGCTTGGCTTGCCTGAAGCTGAACGGAAAGCGCTGTGCACAGCTTAGCTGGAAGCGGACGTTGCACGAGGGCGGGGGGCTACCCATATTCGGTCCCAACGCGATGGCCCCGCTCGCGGGCCTCAGATGGACAGAATGCATATGACCGAGACCTTCCCCCTCCTTCCCCTGCGCGACATCGTCGTTTTCCCCGGCATGGTCGTCCCGCTTTTCGTTGGGCGAGACAAGTCGGTGGCGGCGCTGGAAGTCGCGATGGAAGGCTCGAAGGACATCTTCCTCCTCTCGCAGCTCGATCCGGGTTGTGACGATCCGGAGGGAACCGATCTCTATGACACCGGCGTAGTGGCGCAGGTGCTCCAGCTGCTGAAGCTGCCCGATGGCACGGTACGCGTGCTGGTCGAGGGGCAAGAGCGAGCCAAGCTCGTCGGGCTGCACAACGCCAGCGGCCATGTGAACGCCGAGGTTTCGATCATCGAGGAACCGACCGCTTCGGGCACTGAGATCAGCGCCATGATGCGCCAGGTGGTCGAACAGTTCGGCGAATACGCCAAGCTTAACAAGAAGATCGGCGAAGACGCCGCCGAACAGCTCGGCGAGATCGACGATGCAGGTGAACTGGCCGACACTATCGCGGCCGCGATCAACGCCAAGGTTTCCGACAAGCAGTCGCTGCTGGTCGAACCCGATCCGCTAAAGCGTCTCGAAATGGTCATGTCCTTCATGGAAGGCGAACTGTCGGTGCTGCAGGTGGAACGCCGCATCCGTGGCCGCGTGAAGCGGCAGATGGAAAAGACGCAGCGCGAATATTATCTCAACGAGCAGTTGAAGGCGATCCAGAACGAGCTTGGCGACGGCGACGAGGACGGCGGCAACGAGATTGCCGAGCTGACCGAGAAGATCGGCAAGACCAAGCTTTCGAAGGAAGCGCGCGCCAAGGCTGAAAGCGAGCTCAAAAAGCTCAAGGCGATGCAGCCGATGAGCGCCGAGGCGACCGTCATCCGCAACTATCTCGACGTGCTGCTCGGCCTGCCGTGGGGCAAGAAGAGCAAGGTCAAGAAGGACATCGGCAAGGCGCAGGAGATCCTCGATGCGGATCACTATGCGCTGGAAAAGGTCAAGGACCGGATCATCGAATATCTCGCCGTGCAGGCGCGCACCAACAAGCTTAAGGGGCCGATCCTGTGCCTCGTCGGCCCTCCGGGTGTCGGCAAGACCTCCCTGGGCAAGTCGATTGCCAAGGCGACCGGGCGCGAGTTCATTCGTCAGTCGCTGGGCGGCGTGCGCGACGAGGCCGAAATCCGCGGCCATCGCCGCACCTATATCGGCTCGCTGCCGGGCAAGATCGTCACCAACCTCAAGAAGGCCGGCAAGAGCAATCCGCTCTTCTTGCTCGACGAGATCGACAAGCTGGGACAGGACTTCCGCGGCGATCCAGCCTCGGCGCTGCTCGAAGTGCTCGACCCCGAACAGAACAACAAGTTCCAGGACCATTACCTGGAGCTCGACCTCGACCTGTCGGACATCATGTTCGTCACCACGGCCAACAGCCTCAACCTGCCGCAGCCGCTGCTCGACCGCATGGAGATCATCCGGCTCGAAGGCTATACCGAGGATGAAAAGGTCGAAATCGCCCAGCGCCACCTCCTGCGCAAGCAGGTCAAGGACCATGGCCTGAAGGATGGCGAATTCGAGCTGACCGAGGACGCGTTGCGCGATATCATCCGCTATTACACGCGCGAGGCGGGTGTCCGCACTCTCGAGCGCGAGCTGGCGCGGCTGGCCCGCAAGAGCTTGCGCAAGATCCTCGAAGGCAAGGCCGAGAGCGTTTCGATCACGCCGGAAAACCTCAGCGAGTTCGCTGGCGTACGCAAGTTCAAGCACGGAATGAGCGAGGAGGAGGCGCAGGTTGGCGCCGTCACCGGTCTCGCATGGACTGAAGTCGGCGGCGAGCTGCTGACTATCGAAAGCGTCACCACGCCGGGCAAGGGCGAGATCAAAACCACCGGCAAGCTGGGCGAGGTGATGAACGAAAGCGTCGCCGCGGCCTTCAGTTTCGTGAAGGCCCGCGCGCCGCATTACGGCATCAAGCCGAGCATCTTCCAGCGCAAGAACATCCACATCCACCTTCCAGAAGGTGCGGTGCCCAAGGATGGTCCGTCGGCTGGAATCGGCATGGTCACCTCGATCGTCTCGACCCTGTCGGGTCTGGCGGTGCGGCCCGATGTGGCGATGACCGGAGAAGTCACGCTGCGCGGCCGCGTGCTGCCTATCGGCGGGCTCAAGGAAAAGCTGCTCGCGGCGCTTCGCGGCGGGATCAAGAAGGTCCTTATCCCAGAGGAGAATGTGAAGGACCTCGCCGAGATTCCCGACAATGTGAAGGAAGGCCTGGAAATTGTTCCGGTCAGCCATGTCGACGAAGTGCTCGAACACGCGCTCACGTCGCTGCCGAATCCCATTGAGTGGACCGAAGCAGATGACCTCGCCAGCCAACCAGAAAAGGCCCACGGCGGGACGCCTTCGCCCACTGCGCATTAACAATTGCTATGATGCGCCGCAGCGATTTGTCTCGCTGCGGCACAGCATATTACCGTTTTACCGCGCAAATAACTGCACCGGCCTAAAAACCGCGAAATTTCGCCGATTTTGCCTTTGACAGGCGGCGGAAAATTCTTTCAATTCGCTGCCTCCACCGGGGGAGTCGATTCACCGGACAACAAATCAAAACTCGAATGAGGGGGTTCTACCTAGAATGAACAAGAACGATCTGATTGGTGCTGTCGCAGAATCGAGCGGCCTGTCGAAGAGCGACGCTTCGAGCGCCGTCGAAGGCGTGTTCGACGCGATCACCAAGTCGCTGTCGAAGGGCGACGAAGTGCGCCTGGTCGGTTTCGGCACCTTCTCGGTCGCAAAGCGCAAGGCCTCGACCGGCCGTAACCCGCGCACCGGCGAGCCGATGAACATCCCCGCTTCGAACCAGCCCAAGTTCAAGGCTGGCAAGGGTCTGAAGGACGCCGTCAACTAAGACGCGCCGACTACATAAGAAAAACGCCGCGGCTACGACGGGTAGCTGCGGCGTTTTTGTTTGACGGCAGCCAACCTATTCGAAAGCGATCAAGGCCGTCGGCGCCTGCTCGGTACGCGGGCTGATCTCCCAGACGAGCGCCTGTCCGCGCGCATTGGCGACCGGCCCTTCGTCCGTGTTGTTGGCTAGGATCCGGCCATCGGTCACGATGGTGAAAGTCCCTTCCGGCACCACCATTTTGCCGATATCTTCCCCGTCGCCCTTTTCCGACATCTGGGCGAGACCGGCCATGCCGGCCATCATCCCCTGCATCGGGTTGCCGCCGCCCTGCGCGGCAAATCCGGGTGCATCGACGCGAACCTGCGCTTGGTCGCGCAGCACCACGGTGACGAACATATTGCCCATCGGCATCTTCTCGATGACCGGGAAGGCGAAATCATGCGTCATCCGACCCGATATGCGGAAGTCGACATCGAACAGACCGTCACCCTTGTAGGTGACCTCGTCCCAACCACGCTGGCGCGACAGCTTGGCGGCCAGTTCCTGGGCGGCTTCGGGGTTCGAGGGATCGATGCCGCCGAGAAAGGCTTTCATCTGCTCGGCTTCTTCGCGCTCCTCCGCGGCGCGGGCGCTTGCATTGGCATCCCATTCGGCGCGCTGTTCGTTGACCTCGGCCAGCGTGCATTCGCGCTCTTCGAAATTGTCGTCGTAGCATTCGGCTTCGAATTCTTCCGCCTTATTGCCCATCTCGGCGAGCTTGGAGAGCGCGAGCATCTGGATCTCGCCGTCATAACTGTAGGAGAAGCTGCCGTCTTGCATCAGCTGCAATTCGCTGGTGAAGGCACCCGGCGACAGCAGGCAGCCAGAAAGCGCCAGCGAACTTGCTGCTGCAAGACCGGCAGCGCGGATCTTCATCGAAATCTTGGTCACGTCCAAATCCCCCTGAAACGGATATCAGCCTCGTGTAGCCACTGCATATAGCGCAATGGCAGCTGCGTTGGACACGTTCAGGCTTTCGATTTCGTTAGAGATCGGCAATTTCGCCAGAGCATCGCAATGCGTCTCGATATTGTGGCGCATGCCTTCGCCCTCGGCACCGAGCACGATAGCGACCGGACCTGCGGGCAGGGCTTCGGCGAAAGTGGTTTCGGTGTGGCCGGTGAGCCCGATCCGCCAGTATCCGGCCTCTGCCATCTCTTCCATCGCCCGGGCGAGGTTGACGACGCGTATCCATGGCAGCGTTTCGAGCGCGCCCGAGGCAGACTTGGCAATCACGCCGCCCTCGGGCGGGGCATGGCGGTCCTGGGTAACCAGCGCCGCCGCATTGAAGGCTACAGCCGATCGCATGATAGCGCCGACGTTGTGCGGGTCTGTCACTTGGTCAAGCACGACAATGGGGCGCGCCGGATCGCCGTCCAGGACATCGGAAAGGAACTGGTCTTCAAGCGCCGCGCATTCGAGCACAAGCCCCTGATGCGGTGCGTCCTTGGCGACGAGCCGAGCGAGGTCCTGCACATCGGCATACTCAACGGGGAAATCGGGCGGCAGCTCGCCGTCGAGCGAGGCGACCCCCTCGCGGGTGGCCCATAGCTTGCGGTGCTGGCGCTCGGGGTTCTTCAACGCTGCCTCGACCGCGTGGCGACCCCACAGGCGCACATGGCCTGCACTGGCGCGGCCGCTGCCGCGCCCGCCTTTCATGCGGCCCGCCCGGCCCCTCAATGCGCGTTTGCGTTCACCCTTTGCCATGCTTGAAGTCCTGTAATCGTGTTTGCGTCGCGCTCCTGCCAGCGAGGGCATTGACAGGCAAGCGCCGCTTCGCCAAAGGGGCGCCTCTCGGCAGGGGATGCCAATGCGAATCCCCGCAAATTTCTCTTCGAACAAGAGAATTGGCGAACCGGTGTGGACAGGTGGCCGAGTGGTTAAAGGCAGCAGACTGTAAATCTGCCCGCGCAAGCGTACGCTGGTTCGAATCCAGCCCTGTCCACCACCCGCCAAACCCGCAGAAAACCTTGATTTTACGGCCCCGCGAGGGGCCGTTTTGCGTTGCGCGTTAAGGTCGTCGAAGGGGCTGAAGAGATGTGCAAGTCCCCCCAAAGTTCCCCCAAAATGTGAAGTCGGATATCGCATCCTAAACCTTCCTCCAGTCCACGCTTGGCCTGACTGAGGTGCTGCAAATAGGTAGAGTCGAGGTGCTGAGGCGCTTTCCGGAGAGACACTCAGATCCTTTTTCGCCGCGATGGAAAGTGGCGCACCATGATGAGCTTCCTCCGGCCATGGTGCTCCCTGCGATCTGACCTACCGGACCGTGCGGTACCCTTGGTCATTCCGACGACCTTCCAGTTCGAGGCCAGATAGCAGGTTCCTTTGAACAGCTTTGGATCCACGAATGTTTCAGCCCATCGCAGTTCTACGCGGTAGTGCTTCCTCCAATGATTCATCGCATGCTTTGTCGCGACAGAAAGGATCCTTGACGCCAAGTTTGGCACTTGAACCCAGGGGAGAATTAGAAACCGGGTGTTGTTGACGCCCGCATGATGATCTGAGCCGCCCACAACATTTTCGTCGAGATAATTATCGCGTGGCTGAATTCGGAGACACGGATCCGCCCATGCGAGACAAGCGACCGGGCGCTCCCCGCAAAACACTATCTGCCTCAAATTTCTCCCGACAAGTGGCTTTCGGCCCAAATAATGGAATTGCTCGATTAGGCCGTTCCACAGGCGTGCTTCACATGGAGCGCCGACACCTTGAACCTTCAAGTCTTGGACGGGAGTGGCAATCGCTCTTTGGTCTAGATCTGCTATCTGTGCAGTCGCAAAGCCATTGTTGCGCTCAAGAGGTACTAACGGTGGCGGTAGCTTTACAAGGCCGATGTCCTCCAGTCTGCGCAGAACGTCGCGCATGGCGGACTCCTTCAGCTTGCCGTTTGGCTGGCGATAGGAGAGTTCCCGACAAAGAATCTGGCTGGCTTGTGTGCGTCCGCGACTACCTTCGAGAACTTTTCGTACTCGCTCCAATTTTTCGGGATCAAAAGTGAGACCTCGAATATGGACTTCATGGGAAGTGTCGGGATCATTCGGTATAGGCTCGCCGAGTTGTCTTTCATTGCGCTTTGCGTCGACTGACATCTCTATCCTTGGCTGAAGAGAGGAACGAGTAATACCACTGCAAACCTATGTTCTTTCTTTTGGAATGCGAACCGCAAATCAGCAATTGCCCACGCCTTCGTTAGGGGTGTAGGTAGGATTCGATCAATCCCACGGAGTTGCATGTCTAGCGCGGTGCCAGTCGAATTTCGCAATGAGAGTGCGTTAAGGTTCTCCGACATTTCCAGCGAGGAATGGCGTGAGTATCATTTTGAGTCTGGGACGGTGGTTAGAATTCTAAACCCCCTCCGCCTTAACGTGAGTGCAAGCGGTGGCCATCGAATCTTCGATGCAAATGGGGAGTCACACTACATTCCGTCAGGATGGATACATCTCAAGTGGCAAGCGAAGCCCAATGCGCCACATTTTGTAAGATAGACATCAGGGGCACTTTATTTGATCGTTCTGCTTTCTTCGGCACCACCGAACAGACCACGTTACTCTGATGACATCATTCGCGTCTTGGCTCAGCCTTTAGGCGGACAGATGCAATTCCGATATGATCGGCGTTGGATGACCGATGAGCTTTGGGGGCGGATCGATCATGAGGGTCTCGCGGGTGAGTGGGGGGTTGCCTGCTTTCTTGCCCAGAATCCTCGGAGTGACCCGGACCAAGCAACGCCAGTAATCATCCCGCTCCGGTATGTGAGGACTATCCGAGCAGAGAAAATTGGCTCGTCCTGCTTGATCGTCTTTGAAGCCGGTCAATTCGCTGCAAATCTGACCGATTCCGACGTGCGTTCGCATGCTGCTCCTAGCGATCAAGCGAGCCTACCTGGTGTGGCTGCAAGAGATGATACGAAATACGCCTTTCAAGCGTGTCTGGCGCGCCCTCGAATATCGACAGACCTAGATTTGCGTGCCTTTGAGATAATTGTTGAACGGCTCAGCGATTGTTCCCCATTCGATAGCGATGACACTGTCTTTTATGTGTTGTTTCGAGTCTCCAGAAAGCCAGCCCGGAGCTGGTTCGGCACGTGGCCTAAGGCGGAGAAGGTGGCGAGCGCCTCCTTTGGCGCCTTCGCGTTATCAAGCGGCCTCAACTATGAGTTTGAGGTCTATACCCTCAGCAATGCATCGGGCAGCTCATCGACGTCCGCGCCGGAAATCTCGCTGCAGATACTTCCGTTCGGGGATGATCTCAATTTCATCAGCTCCACCGAGAACACGATTGACTCACGATATGACGTAAAACGCTTTGTTTGCAGCTCAGAGCATTCGTTGGTTGGCCGCGTGAGCAGTTGCAATCTAGCCCTAGCTGGTCCGTCAGGCGTGCGAGCACGAGACATCACTGTCCCAATCATTCTCTCCAGGAATGTTCTACTCGGCTGGACAAAATGGGCATTCTTAACGGCGGGTACGGCCCTCGCGGCTATCTCCGCGCTCATAGCGTCAGAGAAGGACTCTCCAGAGGCTATCATATCGATCGTTATCGGCGCGGCTCTCGCTGCTATCGCTGCTCTATTCCCGTCCATCAAAAAGTACTGAACGCTAACTTGTCATGCCGCTGACGAACCGTTCAGAACCATCAGTCTAGGGGCGGGAGATCCAAAGTCTGCTACCCTTGGGATATTTAAGATACTGAAATATGGAAACAAAATCGCTTCGAATTCGAGTTCCCCCAAAAGTTCCCCCAAACTGAAATCGTGCAGAGATTGTGTCTGCATTTCAGTCCCTTAGGGCAGCAGATTAGGGGACTGTAAATCTGCCCGCGCAAGCGTACGCCGGTTCGAATCCAGCCCTGTCCACCACCCGGCTCCTTCCGACATGAATGTTTCCGGTCGCTGGCAATCCTGGCAGCTTGGACCTATGATCGAGGCATGAACGGTCACCCCTGCGGACAGGATGGTGACCGCCTTCTTCAGCTTCGGGTTTCATGACTAAGTTTACTTTCCTGGATTTCGACTTCGATAGCCTGTCGAACGAATTGCGCCGCGAAAACCAGCCGGTTCCGCTTCGACGCAAGGCATCACTCCTGCTGCGCGTATTCGTGAACAATCCCGGCCGGATCGTCAGCAAGGAGGTGATGGTCGAGGAGGTCTGGAACGGGCGGGTGGTCTCGGATGACGCCATCTACTCCCAGATCATGGCGCTTCGCCGGTTGCTCGATCAGCCAGGGGGCGGGCCATCGGTCATCACGACTGTTCACGGCCAGGGTTTCCGCTTCATGCCAAGCGTTACACGCCTGGCAAGTGCAGAATTGCGCGCTCAGGATTTATCGCTTCAAGCAGCGGCCGAAACCGCTGAGATCGATGGCCCGCCGATCGTCGCGGTACTGCCTCTAAAGTGGCTGGGGCCTACCAGCGAACGCTCGAACCTCGCGCTGGCAATCCCCGACGAGATCATCACGGGGCTGCAGAAGACACGCTACATCAGGATCATTGATCGCGGTTCGGCCTTCCGGTTCCTCTCGCACGATGCGGCAAGCCATGAATTGCGCGAACGGCTTGCTGCCGACTACGCCCTGTCAGGTTCTCTCGAAGTGTGGGACGATAGGTGCAGCATCTCGATGGAACTCGCAGACCTGCGCAGCGGGCGAGTAGTCTGGACCGACCGGTTCGAAGGGTCGGTCGCGGAAATCCACGCGGTCCGCGCCGAGGCGGTTCGGGGCGTGCTCCAGAACATCGACACGGTGGTACCCGAGAACGAAGCGCGGCGCGCGAGCAAGATTGCCGAAGACCAGCTATCGGCCTGGGAGCTCTACCATTTGGGACGGTCGAATGTTTTTGCAGTGACCAACAAGGACCTGCGCACGGGGCTCAGCCGGTTCGAAAGAGCTATGCAGCTGGATCCCGAATTCGCGCGCGCGCAGGCAGGCATCACCTTCTGCCTGTGGTCGATATCGATGGTCAATCTGGGAGACGATGACCGTCCCGGCCTCATCCGGAAGATGGAAGAAGCGACGCGGCACGCCCTGCGCCTCGACCCGAATGACCCGTTCGTGGCCGTAGCAACCGGGCGGGCGATGAGCGCATTGGGACATACCGACACCTCGATGGAACTCCTTACGCGCTCGGTGAAGATTGCACCGGCGAGCGCTTTTGCACACCTCTCGCTTGCATCAGTGCAAGCTCAGATCGGCCTTTTCGAAGAGGCGCTGGACCATTCGCAACTGGCGCTCGAGTTGAGCCCGCTCGATCCGAACTATCACCATATCTGCGCGTTAAGGTCGCTTTCGATGCTCGGGTTGGGTCGTTTCGAGGAAGCGGCAACTTGGGGAAGGCGCGGGATCGCGTTCGATAGTGCGCCGATCGCCCTGCTTGCAATAACGCTGACGAGCATGGTGAAGAGCGGGAACGATGAAGGGCTACAGAAGATAGTCGAGGAAATCGCGAGGGAGTATCCAGGCCTCACGCGCGAAGGGCTGAAAGAGCGTTTCCCGATCGCACGTCCGGATATGCTCGAGCTGATGACCGGCGCCTTTGAGAGGCAGGGACTCCTGTCCTGAGAGATTGCCAGAAGCTCGGAGCGCTTGACGAGAATCCAGAAATTTTCCGGATTTGGTTCACCTTTCGAAAAACCGATCCCGCTAATCCGAAATCCTGATTGCGGATCGGGATCGCTGGAACGGACAAGCTGTTGGGGGTTCACCGGGCAGGGCATTCGCCTCTGCCCGGCGTCACAAACACGCATGGAAGCCGGCAGGTCCCCTTCTTCTCCGCACGGGATGGAACAGGGACGGAAGCAAGACCATGGCTGTGGCACGAAATTTTGACGAAACGGACATTACCAACGAGTACGTCCGCACGCTCATCTACGGCACATACTACACGGGGACAATCAGCTTCTATCTGTCGGATGACGACACTGCCCTCGATGACTATGGCAATCCCACTGTAGGCGGCTGGGCAGCTAACAATTCCGACGACATGTTCCGACACGCGATAAACGCGTGGAGCGCGGTTGCCGATATTACTTTCCAGGAAGTGACGGACCCGGCCGACGATCCGACGTGGACCGAGTATCTCGTGTCGGGCCAGAACTATGGTTACGGTGCCTATCATTGGACGCCGAACAACAATGGCGACGGCGGCGCATACAACTCTTATTACGTAAACGCCTCGACCAACGTCGAGGGCGGCTACGGCCTCTACACCTTCCTGCACGAAATCGGCCACGCCCTCGGCCTCAACCACACTTTCGAGACCGATGGAGACGGCCCCTTCGCAGGTGTCGACGGTCAGAACGATGCGGGCGACAATAATCTGGGGTCGGGCCTCTATTCGGTCATGGCCTATGTCTTCCAGCATCCCGATCTCGACAGCGGAACGACCAGGGCCGGTTATGCCGCAACCCCGATGGCGTTCGACATCGCGGCGATCCAGGCGATCTACGGTGCGAACATGTCGACTGCTACCGGCGACGATGTCTACTATCTCCCCTCCAGTTCCGGCACTGAAAGCTGGATATGCATCTGGGATGTCAGCGGGACTGACGAGCTCAGCGCAGCCCTGTGCGATGGCGGCGTAACCCTCGATCTTCGCGCTGCGACCCTGCTCAACGAAGAGGGCGGTGGCGGCTGGGCGAGCTACCAGGATGGCAGCAGCGGCGCCGGTATCGTCTATGGCGGCTATACCATCGCAAATGGCGTCGTAATCGAGAATGCTACCGGCAGTTCCTATGCCGACAGCATTACGGGCAATGACGAAGACAACGTCCTCGATGGCGGCAATGGTGACGACACCATCAACGCCATGGGTGGCAACGACACCATCGATGGCGGTGCCGGTGCCGACACGATGATCGGCGGCACTGGCGACGACAGGTACTATGTCGACAATGCCGGCGATGTGGTCACCGAGAGTGCCGACGAGGGCACCGACCGGGTCTATACCTCGCTCGCGACCTATGTCCTGCCCGACAATGTCGAACAGCTCCGGACGACAGGAAACACCGCTGCGCGCGACTTTACCGGGAATGACCTAGACAACGTCATCGTCGGCTCGAGCTCGGACGACACGCTTCGCGGCGGCCTCGGCAACGATACGCTGAACGGCGATGGCGGATCCGACACAATGATCGGCGGCGCCGGCGACGATACCTACCATGTGAATGCTGAGGGCGATGTCGTTACCGAACTGGCCGATGAAGGCACGGACACGGTCATCACGTCGCTTTCGACCTACACGCTCGGCGACAATGTCGAGAATCTTCAGTCGACCGGCTCCAGAGCACGAACTTTCACGGGCAATGCGCTAGATAACACTATCACAAGCGGCACCTATTCCGACACGCTGGACGGTGGTGCCGGAAACGATGTGCTCGATGGCGATGGCGGCGATGATACGATGATCGGCGGCGCGGGCGATGACACCTTCTACGTCGATACCGCGGGCGATGTCGTTACCGAACTGGCCGGCGAAGGCACGGACTCGGTCATCACATCGCTCTTGGCCTACACGCTGGGCGACAATGTCGAGAACCTGTCAGCCGCCGACAGCACCGGCAGCAGGACATTCACCGGCAATGACCTGGATAACACGATCTCCGGCACCGAGGACGACGACGTTCTCGACGGTGGTGCGGGCGACGACGCGCTGGTCGGCGGCCTTGGCGACGACACCTACTACACCGACAGCGAAAACGACGTCGTCACCGAAGAATATGGCGAAGGCACCGACACGGTCATCACGACGGCAAGCCGCTACGTTCTTGGCAACAATGTCGAAAACCTGACAGCTGGCAACAACCTCATCGCATACACCCTGGTCGGTAATGACCTCGACAACACGATCACTGGCAGCACCAACGATGACACGCTGAACGGCGATGGCGGCGACGACACTATGGTCGGCGGGCAAGGCGATGACTTGTATCACGTCAACTCCACCGGCGATGTGGTGACCGAACTGGAAGGGGAAGGCACCGACACTATCACGACCGCGCTGACCAGCTTTTCGCTGCAGGATCACGCCAACGTAGAGAACCTCACTTCGGTGCACACCAGCCGGAGCAGCGAATTCGAAGGCAACGCGCTCGACAATTTCATCTCGGGCAACGATGCCGACGACATCCTGCGCGGCCTCGATGGCAATGACATCCTCGACGGCGGCGCGGGTGCCGACCGCATGACCGGCGGGCTTGGCGACGACATCTTCTATGTCGACAATAACGGCGACACCGTCATCGAAAACGATGGTGAGGGCACCGATGAAGTCATCACCACCCTGACGACCTACACGCTCGTGGACCACGTCGAGAACCTTACCGCCGGCGATACCGTTTCGGACAATACGCTGACCGGCAACGCTCTCGACAACACCATCACCGGCGGCGATGGCGACGACGAGCTGGACGGCGGTGCGGGCGCGGACACGCTGATCGGCGGCCTCGGCCACGACATCTATTACGTCGACAACATCGGCGACGTCGTAATCGAAAACGACGACGAAGGTGTCGACCATGTGATCACCTCGCTGACGACCTACACGCTCGGCGATAATGTCGATTACCTGACCGCTGGCGACACGGTTTCTGACAACACGCTCACCGGCAACGATCTCGACAACCTCATTACCGGTGGTGACCGCAACGACATCATCGATGGTGGCGCGGGGACCGACTTCATGGTCGGCGGACTCGGGGACGATACCTATTACGTCGATGATGCGAGCGACCTTGTCTCGGAAAACTTCGGCGAGGGCTTCGACCGCATCATTGCCTCGCTGGGGACCTATGCGCTGTCCGCCAACACCGAGGCATTGACCATCAATGCCAGCACTGCGGTGACCGCGACTGGCAATGCGGATGACAACGACATCGTGGTCAACCAGACCGGTTCTTCGGACTCGGTCTACGCCTATGGCCTGGAAGGCGCGGATACCATCACCATCGATGCCAGCGGCGACAACATCTACGCCTATGGCGGCGACGGCGACGACACGATCACCGTGACGGGGCTCGATGAAATCACCATCGACGGCGGCACCGGTGCGGACGTGATGGACGCGACCGCCAGCGTCGGCGCGGAAATCACATTCTATGTCGATGACGAGAACGACACGATCCTGTTCGACACGGCGACGGGCGCTTCGGTCTTCCTGACCGCGTCGAACTATGCGCTCGTGGAGGGCGTCGACTATGTCTATCTGGGCGGTTCTGGCGGCCAGACCGTCGTCGGCAGCGACACCGCGGCCGCATATTTCAATATCAATGCGTTCGACAGCGTGACTGGCGGCGCAGGAGACGACCGCTACTACATCACCGATGCCTCGGCGATCATCGTGGAAGCCGCAGACGGCGGCTATGACTACGTCCAGATCACCGGCGATATCGACTATACGGTCGCGGACAATATCGAGGAAGCGTACCTCAACGGCGTCGGCACGCTGACGGGCAATGACGGCGCGAACATCCTGCGCGCAGACGCAGGCTCGACCATGGTCGGCGGGCTCGGCGATGACAGCTATTACGTCGTCGGCTCCGTGACCATTACCGAGAATGCCGGTGAAGGTACCGATACGGTCTATGTCCAGAACGACTATACGCTCGGGGCCAACCTCGAAAATATCGTTGCCGCAGCTGCCTACACCGGCAACCGCCTGATCCTGACGGGCAACGAGCTCGACAACCACTTCAGCTGGGAGACCTCGCAGGAACTGTCCTTCGCCTATGGCGGCGAAGGCAACGATACTTTCGATGCCTCGAATTTCGATGCGGACAGCTTTGTCGAACTCAACGGCGAGGATGGCGACGATATCATGATCGGCGGCGCGGGCTGGAACCAGTTCTTCGATGGCGCCGGAGCCGACACAATAATCGGCGGCTCGGGCACCAACCTGTTCTTCCTGTCCGATAATCTCAACACGATCACCATCGACGAAAGCGGCTACAACGAGCTGACCCTCCTTACAGGGGTCACCCATTACGAGCTGCAGAACACCTACGACGAAGTCTGGATCCAGGATGAGGATGCCCATGTCATCGGATCGGATGGCGACGACAATTTTGTTTTTCTGAATGACAACCAGATCGTCGAAGGCGGTGCGGGTAACGACACTTACCATGTGTCAGACGCGAATGTGACGGTTATCGAAACTGCCGATGGCGGCGATGCCGACTATGTCTGGACCAGCATGACCTCGTACGTCCTGCCCGATTTTGTCGAGGATGGTTATTCCTCGGTCAGGAATTCGACCATCACCGGCAACGATCTCGATAACATACTCGAGATTTCATATTCCAGCTCAGCTTACGGCCTTGCCGGCGACGATTTCTTCATCACCAACTACGGGTCGGGTTCGGACGACACGATCGATGGCGGCGAGGGCAATGACACCATGTCCTATGCCGGCGCCTTTTCGGCGGTAACCGTTTCGCTCGCCCTGCAGGGCTCGGTGCAGGACACCGGTTCGGCTGGCATGGACACGCTTGTGAGCATCGAGAACCTGATCGGCGGCGACTATGACGACACGCTGACCGGCGACGACAACGCCAATTTCCTCGATGGCGGCGCAGGCGACGATACACTGGCAGGCGGCCTCGGCGATGACGTCTATTACGTTGAAGGATCGAGCGACACCGTTGTCGAGAATGCAGGCGAAGGGACCGATACCGTCTACGTACGAGGCGGCTATCACGCCATGTCGGACAATGTCGAAAATGCTGTCGGGGCTGATGAATACGACGGTTATGTGAGCATTGACGGCAACGAACTGGACAACTCGATGACTTTGTCGGGTCACCATTCGATCGCCTACATGGACGGAGGTGCGGGCAACGACACCCTCGACGGCTCCAACATCGAGGACGGCGGCGACGCCTATTTCAATGGCGGGGCCGGCGACGATATTCTTATCGGCGGGAGCGGCAACAACGAGCTCGATGGAGGCGAAGGTGCCGACACGCTCTATGGCGGCCTGGGCGAAAACTACTTCTACGTGGACAGCAATGACGATGTCGTCGTCCTGATGGACGGTGCAGAAGAGAACAACCTGGAAGTCACCGCTGCGTATTACGAAGTACAGGCGAGCTTCGATACGATTTCGACGCAAGCCACAGCCCAGCACATCATCGGCTCCGATAGCGATGACTACTTCAACGCCTTTGGAACAGATCACACCCTCGAAGGCGGAGCTGGAAACGACACATATGTCGTCTGGAGCGATACGACGACGATCGTCGAGGCGGCGGATGGCGGCGATAGCGATACGGTGCAGGTCCGCTTCTCGGGCTATGTCTTGCCGGAATACGTCGAGAACGGCGAAGCCTTGGGTTCCGGAAACGGGATGACAGGCAACTCGCTCGATAACGATATCTATCTCTTCAGCGGCGGTTCGGCTTACGGCATGGATGGCGACGACACGCTTCACGGGTTCTCAGGCAATTACGACCTCTATGGCGGAACCGGCGACGACACGCTGCTTGCCAACACCGGCGACAATACGCTGGACGGCGGCGAAGACACTGACACGGCGAGCTACGAGAATGCCATTTCGGGTGTCGTCGTCTCGCTCGCGCTTCAGGGCGCCGCGCAAATCACCGGCTCAGGCAGCGATATGCTGATCGATATCGAGAACCTGACCGGCTCCGACTATGCCGACACGCTGACGGGTGACGATAACGCCAATGTGCTGAGCGGCGGTTTGAGCGGCGATGCGCTGAATGGCGAAGGCGGGAACGACATCATCTATGGCGGTGACGATGCCGACGTCCTAATGGGCGGCTCGGGCTGGGACACGCTTGACGGCGGCGACGGCGACGATCTGCTCGACGGCGGGAACGGTACCGATACCGCGAGCTACGGCTCGGCCTCGGCAGGCGTCACCGTTAGCCTCGCCGTGACCGATCCGCAGGACACGATCGGCGCGGGTATCGATGTCCTTGCCAACATCGAAAACCTTACCGGCTCCGACCATGCCGATACGCTTAGCGGTGATGACAACGTGAACACCATTCTCGGTGGACTCGTTGCCGACATGATCGCTGGCGGCGGCGGATCGGATTATCTTTATGGCGAGGACGGCGATGATGCTCTCGAGGGCGGGGCCGGCTTCGACCGCCTGCTGGGCGGTGACGGCGACGATGTGCTCACCGGTGGCAATGGCGGCGATTATCTGCGCGGCGGCAGCGGTGCCGATCTCGCCTATGGCGATGCTGGCAACGACACCGCCTATCTCGACGACGGCGATGACATCGCCTGGGGCGGGGAGGGCGACGACCTTCTGAACGGCCTTGGCGACCACGACACGCTCTATGGCGAGGCGGGCGACGACCAGCTATATGGAACGAGTGGCCGCGATGAGCTCCACGGTGGCGATTACAACGACACGCTCGACGGCGGCGCGCATAGCGATACGCTCTATGGCGATGCGGGCGATGACATCATCATCGGTGGTTCGAGCTACGACCAGCTTCATGGCGGCACGGGCGCGGACATTTTCTGGTTCGCCGAGGGCGATACGGGCCGCTGGAAGGGCAATGCCGATGTCATCCACGACTTCAGCCAGAGCGAGGGCGACCTCATCGACCTGTCAGCAATCGACGCGATCGCGGGTGGCGGGGATGACGCCTTCACCTTCGTAGGCGAGGCGGAATTCTCCGGCACGGCGGGCGAACTGCGTTTCTTCACCGAGAACGGCGATACCTTCGCCGCCGCCGATACCGATGGGGATGGTTTCGCCGACCTGCAGGTCAGGCTCGAAGGCCTCTACGACCTCACCAGCGCTGACTTCGTGCTGTAGGCTGATCGCAGGAGAGGAATAGAATGGTGCCGGTTAGAGGATTCGAACCCCTGGCCTGATGATTACAAATCAACTGCTCTACCAACTGAGCTAAACCGGCACATGATCGGGCAGGGCGCGCCTCTGGCGGAAAAAGTTCCTCGCGTCCAGCCCGATATCACAATGCTCCGAAGGTCCAACCCTCCGTGCGGGCAATCTCGGGCGTGAGGTCGGCTGGCGCCCAGCGATGGGGCTCGTGAGCGACCTTGCGGAGCCATGCCGCTGTCAACAAGGCGTCGGTCGCGTGATCGTCGATCTTGCCGATGCCCTCTACTGGCGGCGAGCCCAAGGCAGATAGCGCGTTGTTGAGCTCCCCCAGGCTTCGCATCTTGGCCTTGGCCGAGCTTCTACCGGCCTCGATGGCCGCCAGGCTGGTGTAGATCTCGACCACGACAGATCCGCGGTCGGGCAAGAAATCTACCGGCCAGACGGGCAGGTGGCCCCGCAGTCGATGGAGCATTCGCATTCCCGTGAGGCTGGACTTGCCAACCTGCGCTGCGCCAACCAGATTGAAGTTCGAATAGGGTTTGCAGCCCATTGCTGCCTGAGCCTGCTCGGTGACACGGAAGCGGCCCCGGCCATGATTCGCTCCATCGCACCCGAAGTGCACACCGGTCTCCGACCCGTCGCGGAAGTAGGTTCGCAGCTCAGGGTGGGCAATGAAGCTGTTGGCTCCAAGGTTTGGATCGCCCGAGGCAAGCCGGTCGATCAACTCCCAAAGCGAAGGAGCGTCTTGCGGAGTGTCGTCCCAACCCGGAAAGAAAGCGCCGCAATCGGCGTGGGGCAGTGCCATTCCCAGGTCGAGACCAACCAGCGTATCGGCTGGCAAGTCGTCGCGGAGCACCGCCATAACCTCCTCGCGCGACCAGACATGACGCACAAGGACAGGCGGACCGCCTACTGCATCGGCTAGGGCGAGGGCGATCCCTTTCTGCCTGGCACCTTTCGCCCCCGACCAGTCAATCGCGAGGAAATGACGGAACCTATCCTTCACGTTCGCGCCTGAGCTTGTCCCAATAGTCGAGCCGCTTCTTCACCTCCCGCTCGAAGCCTCGTTCGACCGGCTCGTAATAGTTTTGCGGCTCCATCTCCTCGGGCCAGTAATTGTCGCCCGAAAATCCGTCATCGGCATCGTGATCGTAGCTGTAGCCCGAGCCATAACCGATATCCTTCATCAGCTTGGTCGGCGCGTTGAGGATGTTCTGCGGCGGCATCAGGCTGCCGGTTTCCTTCGCCGATTTGAAGGAAGCTTTTTGCGCCTTGTAGACCGCGTTCGATTTTGGCGCGGTGGCGAGGTAGGTGCAGGCCTGCACCAGTGCAAGCTCGCCTTCCGGACTGCCTAGAAACTCATATGCGTCTTTCGCCGCCATGCACTGCACCAGCGCCTGGGGGTCTGCCATGCCGATGTCCTCCACCGCCATGCGGACGAGACGGCGGGCGAGAAAGCGTGGCTCTTCGCCCGCGATGAGCATGCGCGCCAGGTAATAGAGGCTCGCCTGCACGTCGCTACCGCGCACTGCCTTGTGGAGCGCAGAGATGAGGTTGTAGTGGCCCTCGCGGTCCTTGTCATAGACGGCGACGCGGCGTTGCAGGAACTTGCCGAGCGCGGCCGGGTCGAGTTCGCCATCGATCTTCGCATTGTAGAGCGTTTCGGCCTGGTTGAGCAGGAAACGCCCGTCGCCATCGGCGCTGGCGATCAGCGCCTCGCGCGCATTCTCGGTGAGTGGAAGCGGGCCTTCGAGCGTCTCGGCCCGGTCGAGCAATTGCCCCAAGGCTTCATGGTCGAGCCGCTGGAGGATTAGTACCTGCGCGCGGCTAAGCAATGCGGCGTTGAGCGCAAAGCTGGGGTTTTCTGTCGTCGCACCCACGAGCGTCACCGTCCCGCGCTCGACGAAGGGGAGGAAGCCATCCTGCTGGGCGCGGTTGAAGCGGTGGATTTCGTCCACGAAGAGCAGTGTGCGCTGCCCCGCTTCGGCAGCCTTGTCTGCAGCGGCGAACGCCTTCTTGAGGTCGGCCACGCCGCTGAAGACGGCGCTCACACTCTCGAAACGCATTCCTACGCTGTCCGCCAGCAAGCGCGCGGTGGTGGTCTTGCCCGTTCCCGGTGGCCCCCACAGGATCATGCTCGATAGGCGTCCGGCGGCAACCATCCGGCCGATGGCGCCTTCGGGACCGGTGAGGTGGTCTTGCCCGATGACTTCATCGAGGGTTCTGGGGCGCAGACGGTCGGCGAGCGGCGCGTCCTCGCGCGGCGCTTCGCGGCTGGGTGCCTGTGGCATTTCGTCGGGAAAGAGATCGGCCATTGGTCGGCTGACATAGGGTGTTCGCAGAGGATTTGCATGGGGCTCTTGCATGCTGCAATGTAAGATATATCGTAGAGCTATCGAAGATGCATTGAGGAATTTGACATGTACAAGGCTCACAAACTCAGGAAACTGCGCAAGCTCCGCAAACTGGGCATGCTGTCACGCATGGAGATGATGGGCGGTTGGGAAGAAGCATTCGGACCGGGCGGACCTTTTGCAGGTCGCAGTGGCGGGCGCCGTCGGAGGATGTTCGGCTCGGGCGAACTGCGCCTCGTGCTGCTGAAGCTGCTCGGCGACGAGCCGCGCCACGGCTACGAGCTTATCAAGGCAATCGAGGATCTGACCGGCGGTAGCTATGCGCCCAGTCCGGGCACGGTCTATCCGACGCTGTCACTGCTCGAGGATGAGGGCGCAATCACGCCCGCCAAGGGCGATGAAACGCGCAAGGCCTACGAAGCCACGGAGGAGGGGCAGAAGGAACTCGAAGACCGGGCCGAGGAAGTCGAGCGGATCATGGAGCGCCTTTCGGGTCACGGCGAACACCGCCGCGCCTATGCGACACCGGAGATGTTCCGCGCGGTTGGCAATCTTGCGACAGTCCTCAAGAACCGCGCCCGCACCGGCAAGCTAGACGAAGATACGGTCCGAGAGATCGTGGACCTAGTCGACGAGCTGGCGAAGAAGATCGAGCGCCTTTGACCGACTCCCGCTTGCGTCCCTTGCAGCCCGCGTTAGGCTGTGTTTGAGGGACGTGAGAGGGGAGAAGAGAGATGGAAACGCAAGCTAAAGCGCCCTGGCACCTGTGGGTCGTCGGAATTCTCACACTGCTGTGGAACGCGGTGGGGGCTTGGAGCTACACCAGCACCCAACTTGGCAAACTCGATGGCTTCGGGATGAGTCATGAGGCAATCGATTACGTCTCCAACTTCCCTGCCTGGGCCGATGCGCTCTGGGCGCTCGGCGTCTGGGGTGCGACGCTTGGATCGGTGCTCCTGCTCCTGCGGTCACGCTGGGCGGTCACGGCATTTCTGGTTTCGGTGATCGGGCTGGTCGGCACTACGATCTACCAGCGGGTGCTCAACGAGTTGCCGGCGGATATGCAGGGTTGGGGGATCGCGCTGACCATATGGGCGGTCACGCTATTCCTGGTCTGGTATTCGATCCGGATGCGCGCACAAGGCGTGCTGCGATAGCCTATCGAGCGGCCGCACGAGAGGCTTGCAATCGGAGGTAGGTATCGACCACGGCCTGGTTGATTGCATCCCAGCTGTAGGCACGTGCGGCCTTTTCCCCGGCAGAGCCATGCGCCAGTCGCAGCGTGTCGTTCGTACAGTAGGGAGCGAGCGCTTCGGCGCAGCCCTTGGAAAATGCTTCGGGCTTGCCGGGTGGGACCAATTGTCCTGTCTCACCCGGTGTGACCAGGCTGGCCGCACCGGTCGCTCCGGCTGCGACTACCGGCAGGCCGCAAGCCATGGCTTCCAGCGTCACATTGCCGAAGGTTTCGGTGATCGACGGGTTGAAGAAAATGTCTCCGCTCGCCAGCGCACGGCCCAGATCCTTCCCGGTCTGGAAACCCACGAAGGTTCCGCCCGGCAGCGCCTTTTCGAACCACCCGCGAGCCGGGCCATCTCCGATCACCAGAACCTTGTGCGGCACCTGCCGTTTGCGCAGTTCGACGATGGTATCGGCGAACACGTCGAGACCTTTCTCCATCACCAGCCTGCCAAGGAAAACGATCGCGACATCGTCATCGGCCAGGCCGTTGGCGCGCCGCCACTCCAGGTCTCGGCGCGAGGGGTCGAAAGTCTCGCGATCGACTCCGCGTGACCAGATCGAGATGTCCTCGTGCATGCCTTGCGCCCGGAGTTCGTCGATCTGGCTTTGGGAAGGCGCCACTAGCGCATCGCAGCGGTTGTAGAACCGGCGCAAGATACCTTCGACCACCGGTTCGAGGAAGCCGAGGCCGTAGTAGCGTGGATAGGTCTCGAACCTGGTGTGAACGCTGGCGAGAACCGGCACATCCTTACTCCGCGCCCATTTCAGTGCGGCATGTCCCGTGGGATCGGGTGAAGATACATGCACCGTGTTCGGAGCGAAGTCCTCAAGATCGCGCTTTGCCTCATCGTTGAGACCGAGTGGCAGTCGGTATTCGCCCCTTCCCTTGACCGGCATGCGGACGTTGGGGACATTCACCAGATCGCCGGTGGGCTCAAAGTCGGGATTGTCGACCACGGGTGCAAATACACGCAGCGACGCGCCCTGCCGCAGCAGGTATTCCGCCAGCCGGTTGAGCGCTTGGTTCGCACCATCGCGGGTATAGTTGTAATTCCCGCTGAACAGCGCGATGCGAAGATCGGTCACATCCATCGCGAAGCGCCTTAGGGAAGCGGAACCACTTTGGCGAGAGGGTGGTTGGTGCAGCGAAGCCGGAGTTTCGACAGGCGCATACCTATTTCGCGTTGACTCCCTGAAAAGCAACTTTATTGCCGCCGGCGGGCCACGCGGTCCCAACGCCGCGCGTGCTCTCTGCAAGGAGAGAATACATGACTGAACCGACGCTCAAGCCTGAGCGCCCCTTCTTTTCGTCGGGGCCGACCGCCAAACACAAGGGCTGGTCCGCTTCCAATCTGAAAACCGAATCGCTCGGACGCTCGCATCGCAGCGCCCTTGGCAAGTCGCGGCTGAAATACGCCATCGACCTGTCGAAGGAGATGCTCGGCGTGCCCGAGGATTACCTCGTCGGCATCATGCCCGCCTCGGACACGGGCGCGCTTGAATGCGCAATGTGGACGATGCTGCGCCCTGACCGTCCGGCCACCGTGGCGGCGTGGGAAAGCTTCGGTAACGTCTGGATCCAGGACGCGGTCAGGCAGCTCAAGCTGCCCAAGCTGACCACGCTCGACGCCGATTACGGCGAAATCCCCGACCTTGCCTCGATCCCGCAAGACAATGACGTCGTCTTCACCTGGAACGGCACTACGTCGGGCGCCAAGATCCCGAACACCGACTGGCTCGCCCCGGGCCGTGAAGGTGTGACCATCAACGACGCCACCAGTGCCGTCTTTGCGATGGAAATGGACTGGGCCAAGCTCGATGCCACGACCTACAGCTGGCAGAAGGTGATGGGCTCGGAAGCGCAGCACGGCATGCTGGTGCTATCGCCCAAGGCCGTGCAGCGGATTGAGGAATATGATCCGGAATGGCCGCTGCCCAAGCTCTTCCGCCTGAAGAAGGGCGGCAAGATCAATCGCGGCATTTTCGAAGGCGCGACCATCAATACGCCCTCGATGCTGGCCACCGAAGATTACATCGATGCGCTCGAATGGGCGCAGGCGATGGGCGGCCGCAAGGCGATGTTCGAACGCGCCGATGCCAACGCCAAGATCGTCAAGGACTGGATCGAAGCGACCCTTTGGCTGCGCAACATGGTCTCCGACCCGGCCAAGCAGACCAACACCGGCGTGTGCTTCGTCTTCCAGGGTGACTGGTACGACAACCTCTCCGACGAGGATAAGGCAGGTGTGCCGAAGAAGATCGTCAAGCTGCTCGAAGAGCGCGACGTCGGCTACGACTTCAACGGCTATCGCGACGCTCCGCCGTCCTTGCGCATCTGGTGCGGCGGCACGGTCGAGCAGGAAGACCTGAAGCGTCTCCTGCCGTGGATCGAGTGGGCCTACGAGCAGGTAAAGGCTGGCGCCTGACCTATCGCGTCACCCCGGCCTTGAGCCGGGGTCCCACTTCCCTTTTCTCCCGCCTTCAAGAAAGCGGGACCCCGGATCAGGTCCGGGGTGACGATTTCAAGGAATTCAAGACATGAGCAAACCCAAAGTCCTCATCAGCGACAAGATGGACCCGAACGCCGCGAAAATATTCGAAGAGCGCGGCTGCGACGTCGATGTCATCACCGGCGAAACGCCCGAAGAACTGAAAGCCCGCATCGGCGAATACGATGGCCTCGCCATCCGTTCGTCGACCAAGGTGACGCCCGAAATCCTCGACGCGGCGACCAATCTCAAGGTCATCGGCCGCGCAGGTATCGGTGTCGACAATGTCGACATCCCTTATGCCAGCGGCAAGGGCGTAGTGGTGATGAATACCCCCTTCGGTAACTCGATCACGACCGCCGAACACGCGATCGCGATGATCATGGCGCTCGCCCGCCAGATTCCCGCCGCCGACCGCCGCACGCAGGCGGGTGAATGGCCCAAGAATGATTTCATGGGCGTGGAAGTGACCGGCAAGACGCTCGGCCTGATCGGAGCTGGCAACATCGGTTCGATCGTCGCCAGTCGCGCCCAAGGTCTCAAGATGAAGGTCATCGCCTTCGACCCATTCCTCACCGAGGAGCGCGCGCTGGAGATCGGCGTCGAGAAGGTCACGCTGGACACGCTTCTAGCCCGCGCCGACTTCATCACGCTTCACACTCCGCTGACCGATGAGACCCGCAATATCCTTAGCCGCGAAAACCTTGCCAAGACCAAGAAGGGTGTTCGCATCGTCAACTGCGCGCGCGGTGGCCTGATCGACGAGGCGGCGCTTGCGGAGGCGCTCGAGACCGGACAGGTCGCAGGCGCTGCGCTCGACGTATTCCAGACAGAACCTGCCAAGGACAGCCCCTTGTTCGGCATGCCCAACTTCATTTGCACGCCGCACCTCGGCGCCAGCACCACCGAAGCGCAGGTCAATGTCGCGTTGCAGGTGGCAGAGCAGATGGCCGACTACCTCGTCAACGGCGGCGTGACCAACGCGCTGAACATGCCTTCGCTGAGCGCAGAGGAAGCGCCCAAGTTGCGCCCCTACATGGGCCTCGCGGAAAACCTCGGCAGCCTTGTCGGTCAGCTTGCGCACGGCAACCTCACCAAGATCAGTATCGAGCGTGAAGGCGCCGCGGCCGAACTGTCGGGCAAGCCGATCGAGGGCGCTGTCCTTGCCGGCCTCATGCGCCAGTATTCGGACACGGTGAACATGGTCAACGCGCCCTTCCTGGCGAAGGAACGCGGCCTCGACATCCGTTCGATCCGCCACGAGAAAGAGGGTGCCTACAACACTCTGCTCCGCGTGACCGTTGGGACGGAAGACGGCGATCGGTCGGTTGCCGGAACTCTCTTCGGCGCAGAAGCGCCGCGTCTCACGGAGATATTCGGCGTCCGTATCGAGGCCGAACTCGACGGGCACATGCTCTACATCGTGAACCAGGACGCGCCCGGTTTCATCGGTCGTATCGGTTCGCTGCTGGGCGAAAACGGCATCAACATCGGTACCTTCAACCTCGGCCGCCGTGCGGCTGGCGGAGAAGCGGTGCTGCTGCTCAGTGTCGACCAGCCAATCCCGGAAGAGGTCGTCAAGAAGGCTTGCGCGCTCGAAGGCGTGAAGACGGTAATGCCACTGGCATTCTGATGCGTGATAGGGCAGGGGCGCTGGCCGTATGACACAGCCTGACGATCTCCTGCCCATCGGCCTCGAAGACGCGCTGCCTGCGCGCGCGGCCGCGATTACCCGCGCCATGCGCCAGGTCCTCGATGCGATGGACACGCATGGCTATGATCGCGTCCGTCCTCCGCTGGTGGAGTTCGAGAGATCTCTGGCTGGCCGGATGGAAGGCGTGGCGACCCGCCGGATGGTGCGATTCACCGATCCCGAAAGCCTGCGGACGCTTGCGCTACGGAGCGACATTACGGTGCAGGTCGGCCGGATTGCAGCGACCAGCCTTGCTCAGGCGCCGCGCCCCTTGCGGCTCGCCTATGCCGGCGAAGTCGCCACTCTCAAGGCCGACCAGCTCGATCCGGCCCGCCAGCGTTTGCAGATGGGCGCTGAACTCATCGGCAGTGACAGTGTCGCGGCTGCCATCGAAGCGGTGACCGTTGCACTCGACGCTCTCGAGGCTGCCGGTATCTCCGGCCTCTCGGTGGATTTCACGCTCCCCGATCTCGTGGATACGCTGGCCGAGAAGGCCCTGCCGCTCGCCTCGGGGCAGCGTGATGCGGTGCGGCGCGAGCTGGATATGAAGGATGCGGGCGGTTTGAAAGCTGCTGGCGGCGAGGACTATCTCCCGCTGCTCTATGCAACCGGACCGTTCGAAGAAGCCATCGACAAACTTGCGTCGATCGATGCCGGCGGCGTGCTCGCCACCCGGATTGCAGCGTTGCGCGAGATTGCGGCGGCGCTGGGTGATCGCGCACGGCTGACGCTCGATCCGTCCGAACGGCATGGTTTCGAATACCAGAGCTGGTTCGGCTTCACGATCCATGCAGCCGGTGCTCGTGGAGCACTTGGTCGCGGCGGAACCTATGCGATCAAGGGCAGCGAAGAGGCCGCCACTGGGTTCTCGCTCTACATGGAGCCACTGCTAGAGGCGCTCGGCAATTCCGACCTTCCCGATCGTAAGTCACTGTTCCTCCCTCTAGACCACGACCGCGAGGTTGCTGCACGCCTGCGTGGTGAAGGATGGCGCACGGTGGCGGCAATCGGAGAGGGTGATGATGCGTCGGCTCTGGGCTGCACGCATATCCTTGAGCAGGGTCAGCCAAAGGCGCTTTAGGAGCCCTTCCACTGGTCGTGCTTTGCCATGACCCCCTCGTAGAGTTCCGAGTTCACCAGACCATCGAGCCAGCGCTGCACATTTGGCAAGTCCTGCGCTTCGAACCAATCGCGGTCGGCATTGGCGAACTGGCGCACGAAGGGAAAAATGGCGATATCCGCGAAGCCCCTTTCTTCTCCGCACAAATAGGGTGAAGCGGAGAGGCGATCGTCCAAGGCGCACAGATGGACGAGAGCGGCTTGCCGGTGCTCTTCCGGATCAACATCGTTGTAGCGGGTCGAATACTTGTAGCGATCGAGGTGGTGTTTGAACGGGCCGTCATTGGCGGCGAGCAATTCTGGTGCCTCGCGTTCCAGCCAGCCCTCAGGATCGTTCCGCACCAAGGCCCAGCGCATGATGTCGAGGCTCTCTTCGAGCACCCCTTCGTCGGTTACGAGCACGGGGACCGTTCCTTTGGGCGAGACCTTGAGCATCTGTGGTGGCTTGTCGCGCAGCACGACTTCGCGGTGTTCGTGGGCGACCCCGCTCACGTGCAATGCCATCCGGGCGCGCATGGCATAGGGGCAGCGGCGGAAGCTGTAGAGGATCGGTTCAGCCATCGGCGTCCTTGCGCCCGATGTGCTCTTCATCGCGCTTGGTTGCGAGTTTGGCCTGGCGGTGCCTTTCACGGTAGCGGGCGCGCTGTTCGTCGGAGCGCTCACCGAAACACTGGTGGCAGGAGATGCCTTCCTCATAGCGTTCGTGGGCGAGATCACGATCGCTCAAGGGGCGGCGGCAGGCGCGGCACAGGCTGTGCGTGCCGACATCGAGGCCATGCGTGACGCTGACCCGCTCGTCGAAGACGAAACATTCGCCCTGCCAGCGGCTTTCTTCCGCGGGTACATCCTCCAGGTATTTGAGGATGCCGCCTTTGAGGTGATAGACCTCTTCCAGCCCTTCTGATTTCACGAATGCGGTCGATTTCTCGCAGCGGATACCGCCAGTGCAGAACATCGCAATCTTCGGCGTCCTGCCTTCCGCTTCGAACTCCGCGCGGCGTGAACGAAACCATTCGGGAAATTCGCGGAAGCTCCTGGTTCCAGGATCGATCGCGCCCTCGAATGTGCCAATAGCCACTTCATAGTCGTTACGGGTATCGATCAGGATGGTGTCGGGATCGGAGATCAGCGCGTTCCATTCCTGCGGATCGACATAGATGCCCACACCACCGACCGGATTGAGGTCGGGCTGGCCCATGGTCACGATCTCCTTCTTGAGGCGGACCTTGGTGCGGTGGAAGGGCATTTCGGCCGCGCGCGATTCCTTCCATTCGAGGTTCGAGCAACCGGGCAGGGCGCGGATGTAGCCGAGCAGCGCCTCGATGCCCGCGTCGGTCCCCGCAACGGTGCCGTTGATCCCTTCGTTCGCCAGCAGCAATGTCCCGCGAACGCCATGGTCTTCGGCGCAGGCCAGCAGACCGGGCTTGAGTCCGGCAGGATCGTCGAACCGCGTGAAATGATAGAGGGCGGCAATACGGATAGGCAGGTCTGACATGTCGGCGGGCCCTTAGCAGCCCCGCGCCAGCGATGCTATTGGCGCGATCGCAGGTTGTCTGCCATCCATTCAGCGGCCTGCCCGACCTTCGCGGGGCCCAGCTGCGCTGCCACGCTGCGGCTGAGGGTTACCAGATCGACGCGCGCAAGGCTTTCCCGATAGGCCGCCTCCGCCTGCGCAAAGCCGGCAGCAATGTTGCAGGGCAGCTTGCAGTCCTGGGGCTTGCTGGCGCAGGGCCCGTTCTGGCGGATTTCCGTGCAGCGAAACATGGGTTCCTCGCCATCGACGGCAAGCAGGATGTCGAGAAGCGTGACCTCCGCCGGTGGTCGCGCCATGCTGTAGAACCCGCTTCGTCCGCGACCGCCATTCACGATACCGGCGCGGGCGAGCGCCTGCATCTGCTTGGCCATGTAGGGTTCGGGGACGCCGTGGAACTCCGCCAGTGCGGAAAGCGAAAGCCCGCGATCCGGCCACAGGGGAGCCAGCAGCGCGCAGGCATGCGCAGCCCATTCGACACCCTTGTTGATCCTCATCCGAAATATCCTTCTTGCGCGCCCTCTAAAATATGGATATCAAATATCCGAATATAAGGAGATGCGCGATGTTGGGCAAACCTGATGGCCTCGACCGGTTGATGCAAGTGATGATCGCGCTGGTTGCGCTTTTCGCGATCGCCAACGGGCTCTTCATGCTGACCGACCCGCTGGTCTGGTACGGCACGCTGGAGACGGTGCAGACCACCGGCCCGGCAAATCGCCATTTCATCGGCGATATCGGGTTGGCCTACATGATCTCGGGCGCGGTGCTGCTCTATGCGGCAGCCAATCTTGGGCTGCGCTGGGGAGCGGCGCTGATTGGGGTCAGCTGGCTCGCGGCGCATGGCGCGTTCCACGTCTACGAAGTAACCACCGGGATCTGCAACCCCTCGGTATTCTGGCAGGACGCACCGGGCGTGCTCGGCCCGCCGTTGCTGGTACTGCTGGCGGTGGGCATCCAGTTCGCACGTCGACGCGTCTCGCCGGTTCCTCTTCCAAAGCACGTCTTTCTTGCTGCCATGCGCAAGGTAGCGGGCGAGGCCGAACCTTACATGGATGACCTCGACCGGGCAGGGGGATTTGCAACTGAAAAGTTCCAGCATGCGATGCTGCTTTCCGGCCACCGGCATCATGCTCCCTCTGCCCTTTTGCATATGGCGCGGCTGGGCTCGACCCGCGCCGAGGACTGCGGCCCCTGCGTGGAGATCGTCCGCCAATTCGCACTGGCCGATGGCCTCGATCCTGCGCGCATCCAGAATGCGTTGATGGGCAGGCCCGAAAGCGAAGAGGACAAGCTTGCCTATGATTTCGGCGCGGCAGTCTCCTCGGGCGATGTTGCCACGGCCGCCGAGCTGGGCGAGCGACTCGAGGCGCTATTCGGGCGCAAGGTTCGCACCGAACTGGCGCTCGGCGCGGCGAGTGGAAGGCTGTTCCCGGCAATCAAGCGCGGGCTTGGCTTTGCTTCGGCCTGCACCATCCCTCAGGCCGCCTGACAGCGCGCCGCCAGCCGGGCGAATGCGTATGCCTGCGGCTTGACGGGACACCTCCGGCCCCCTAACCCGCGCACCGCATTTGAAGCGGGTGTCCGCTTCTCCATTCCATCCCCTGGTCGAGTCCTGTCGAAGGACCTTGTGGATCCCCTGGCAGGGGTAAAGGCGTAATCATGGCAAACGTGACCGTAATCGGTGCCCAGTGGGGCGATGAGGGCAAGGGCAAGATCGTCGACTGGCTCGCCAGCCGTGCCGATGCAGTCGTCCGCTTCCAGGGCGGACACAATGCCGGCCATACGCTGGTAATCGACGGGACGACCTACAAGCTTTCGCTGCTGCCTTCGGGCATTGTCTCGGGCACGCTGTCGATCATCGGCAATGGCGTAGTGCTCGATCCCTGGGCGCTGAAGGCCGAAGTCGAGAAGCTCGAGGGGCAGGGCGTCAAGATCACTGCGGACAATCTCGCCGTGGCGGACAATTGTCCGCTGATCCTGCCGATCCACCGCGACCTTGACGGCTTGCGCGAAACCGCCGCCGGTTCGGGCAAGATCGGCACGACGGGCCGCGGTATCGGCCCGGCCTACGAAGACAAGGTCGGCCGCCGCGCTATCCGCGTGTGCGACCTGGCGCATCTCGACCATCTGGAACCGCAACTCGATCGCTTGTGCGCGCATCACGATGCCCTGCGCGCAGGCTTCGACCAGCCGCCAGTCGACCGCGAGGCGCTCCTCGAGGAACTGCGCGGGATCGCCGATTTCGTGCTGCAATACGCCCAGCCCGTTTGGAAGCGCCTCAAGAAGGTTCGCAAGGCGGGCGCCAAGATCCTGTTCGAAGGCGCACAGGGCGTTCTGCTCGATATCGATCACGGCACCTATCCCTTCGTGACAAGTTCGAACACGGTCAGCGGTACCGCAGCTTCGGGTAGCGGGCTGGGTCCCAATTCTACCGGCTACGTGCTGGGAATCGTGAAAGCCTACACCACGCGTGTCGGCAGCGGTCCTTTTCCGACCGAGCTCGAGGACGATATCGGCAAGCGGCTTGGCGAACGCGGCCATGAATTCGGCACGGTTACCGGCCGCCAGCGCCGCGTCGGCTGGTTCGATGCCGTGATCGTGCGCCAGAGCTGCGCCATCAGTGGTGTCACCGGCATCGCGCTCACCAAGATCGATGTGCTCGACGGCCTCGACGAAGTGAAGATCTGCACCGGCTACCGACTGCGGAACAATGTCTACGACTACTTCCCCAGCCATGCCGCCGACCAGGCTGCCGTGGAACCAATTTACGAGACGATGGAAGGCTGGAGCGAAAGCACCGCGGGCGCGCGCAGCTTCGCAGACCTGCCGGCCAATGCCGTGAAATATGTCCAGCGTATCCAGGAACTGATCGAAACGCCCGTGGCGCTGGTTTCAACCAGCCCCGAGCGTGACGACACGATCCTGATGCGCGATCCTTTCATGGATTGATGCGCCGGCCCGTCTTGCGGGCTCTCGCGCACGAGACTAGGCACGCCGCATGACTGACCATGCCAAGCTGACCGGCCGTCCGGTAATTTCGTCGACCGGCCTTTTCACGCCTTCCGAAAGCATCACCAACGAAGAGCTGGTTGCCAGCTTCAACGAGTTTGTGAAGCGTCACAACGAGCGGAACGCCGCCTTGATCGAAGTAGGCGACATGGAGCCGCTAGCGCCGAGCTCGGTCGAATTCATCGAAAAGGCGAGCGGGATCAAGGCGCGCCATGTAATGGCAAAAAAGCCGGTCCTCGATCCGGAGATCATGGCGCCGCGCTGGCCGCAGCGGTCGAATGACGAGCTGTCGATCCTTGCCGAGATTGGCGTGAAGGCTGCCCGGGATGCGCTCGATCGTGCCGGACGCAGGCCGGAAGACGTCGACGCCGTGCTCTGCGCCGCTTCGAACATGGAGCGCCCCTATCCGGCTATGGCGATCGAGATCCAGCAGGCGCTGGGAATCGAGGGATTCGGATTCGATATGAATGTCGCCTGCTCCTCCGCCACTTTCGGCATCCAGACCGCAGCCGACTATATACGCGCTGGTAATGCGAAGAGCGTGCTGGTCGTCAGCCCGGAGATCACAAGCGGGCACCTGAACTGGCGTGACCGGGACAGCCATTTCATTTTCGGCGATGTCGCAACAGCCGTGCTGGTCGAGGATGCGGGTGTGGCACCTGCCGCGCATTGGGACATCATCGGCACCAAGCTGAAGACAGTTTTTTCGAACAATATCCGCAACAACTTTGGCTTCCTCAATCGCGCCTATCCGGAGGAAGCGGGCGGAGCAGACAAGCTGTTCGTCCAGGAAGGACGCAAGGTGTTCAAGGAAGTCGTGCCGATGGTCGCGCAGATGATCATCGACGAAGCACAGCGGCTCGACCTTGATCCGCAGGGCTTGCGGCGCCTGTGGCTCCACCAGGCGAATACGGGCATGAACCGGCTAATTGCGCACCGTGTGCTGGGGCATGAGGCGAATGAAGACGAAAGCCCGACAGTGCTCGACACCTATGGGAACACCTCCAGCGCCGGGTCGATCATTGCCTTTCACCTTCACAGCGATGACCTCCAGAACGGGGACACGGGGCTGATTTGCAGCTTTGGCGCAGGTTATTCGGCGGGCACTGTTTTCGTGCGCAAGGCTGCCTGACCGGCTTGTGAGCAAAGGTTCGAGCGCCTAAGCCCGCTCCCATGGCAGGAGACCTCCAAGACAATCGCGGCCGCGGCGACATCCCCTCGAGCATTCCGCGCATTCATCCCGAAGGGCGCAAATTCGGTCTTGCCGCCCTCGGCCTCTCGCTGGTTTTCGCCTGGTTCGCGTGGGAAACGCTGGCTTGGCCGTTGGCTTTCCTGTCACTGCTGATCTTCGCCTTCTTTCGCGATCCGGAGCGTGTGGTTCCACAGGACGACCGGTTCATCGTCGCGCCAGCTGATGGCAAGGTCATTCAGATCGTCGAAGTCGAGCCTCCACACGAGATGGTGATCCCCGACGGCAGCGGAACCGAAGGCCTCACGGCCACACCGGTGACGCGCATATCGATCTACCTGTCGCTGTTCGACGTCCATATCAATCGCACGCCCATCGGTGGCGTGGTGCGGCGGCTCGTCTATATTCCCGGCAAGTTTCTCAATGCAGAGCTCGACAAGGCGAGCGATGACAACGAGCGCCAGCATATCGTCATCGAGCGGTCCGACGGGGTGAAGGTCGGAATTACGCAGATTGCGGGAATAATCTCGCGGCGCATCATCGCCTTCGTGAAACCGGGCGATACGCTCGGCGTTGGCCAAAGAGTGGGAATGATCCGCTTCGGTAGCCGGGTCGATGTCTACCTGCCCGCAGGTACGGGTGCCTATGTCATGGTCGGCCAGAAGGTCGTGGCGGGCGAAACCGTGCTTGCAGCGGTCGGTAGCCAGCCGCTGCTTGAAGGAGTGTCGCAATGAACCAGCCGCCCGAACACCGACCGGTCACCGAGCTTGAAGAACGAGCACGGCTCGGACCGAAGGCGGCCGAGGACGAGAAGCCGGTCATGGGCCGGTCGCGCGGGCTTTCACTTCGCGCAATGGCACCGAACGCAATTACTGCTGCCGCGCTTTGTTCAGGGCTGACGGGCATCCGCTTCGCAATCTCGGAACAGTGGTCGGCCGCAGCCGTGGCGATTATCGTCGCGGGACTTCTCGACGGCATGGACGGGCGCATCGCGCGTCTGCTCAAGGCGCAGTCTCGTTTCGGGGCCGAGCTCGACAGTCTCGCCGATTCCCTGAGCTTCGGTACCGCACCCGCCATCATTATCTACCTGTGGTCGCTTTCGACCGAGCCGCGCTGGGGCTGGCTTGCCGCACTGGCGCTGGCCATCTGCTGTGCATTGCGGCTGGCGCGGTTCAATGCGCAGATCGACGTCGAGGACCAGCCGCACAAGTCGCTGGGTTTCCTCACCGGCGTACCTGCACCCATGGGGGCTGGGCTGGCCTTTATGCCGTTCTATCTATGGATGGCGACCGGACAGGAGATATTCCGCGAGCCGATCTTTGTGGCCCCGTGGATCCTTGCCACCGCACTCTTGATGATTTCCAGCATGGCTACGCCCAGCTGGGCCTCGTTGCGCCCGCGTCGCGGGATTCGCCTGTGGGTGCTGGTGTTCGTGGGGCTGCTGTTCGGTGCCCTGATGTTGGAACCCTGGTGGACCCTCAGCGTGATCGGGATAGGCTACTTGGCGCTTCTTCCGTTTACGCTCATGCGTTACGCAAGGCTCAAGCGGCGCGCTGCATCGCCTGCCGAATGACCGGATAGGCGCGGGCCTGGCGCCCGAAGCCATTGGCGCTGCCGGTAACGACTGCGGGCCGCGGGCCAACGCCGGCCGTCGAATAGCCTTGCTTCATACGCTGCCGCAGCATGCCGAAGGCGGACCACCAACGCAGCCCGCTGTCGGCAAGCACGAGCACCGTCGCCAGTCCGGCGAGGGCGAATGCGGCAATGAGAACAAATGCGAACATCTCGATCATCTCCTGCCCCGTCTGCCTGTGCACAAGGCTGTTGACAGCCGGGGTAAATCTACGGGAGAACCCCTATTGACCGCCGCAGTTCCGGCGATGAGAACAATGTTCTCGTTCTGTTCCGTCCTGTCAAGCGCTTTTTGCGTTCGGATTCCCTTTTTCGTCGGTGAATTGAGGCTGGATTTATCCGGGAAAGGCCACTATGTGCGCGCCGTTCGCCACAGAATCGGCCAATCCGGGCCAATTCGAACGGCGGGCAAATCCACATGGAAGGCGCTCATACCGGTGCCCGATCGCGGGAAGCTCCGCATCACGGGTTCCAGCCTTCCAGAGGTACAACCGGAAAGGAAATGACCATGGCGGCTCCTACCGTCACCATGCAGCAACTGATCGAGGCCGGCGCACACTTCGGCCACCAGACCCACCGTTGGAACCCGCGCATGAAGCCGTATATCTTCGGCGCGCGCAACGGCATCCACATCATCGACCTGTCGCAGTCCGTGCCGCTTTTCGCGCGCGCTCTCGACTTCATCAGCTCGACCGCTCGTTCGGGCGGCAAGGTGCTCTTCGTCGGCACCAAGCGCCAGGCGCAGGACCCGATCCGCGAAGCTGCGCTCGCTTCGGGCCAGCACTTCGTCAACCACCGCTGGCTGGGCGGCATGCTCACCAACTGGAAGACGATCTCCCAGTCGATCAAGCGTCTTAAGACACTTGAGGAACAGCTTTCGGGCGACACCGGCGGCCTGACCAAGAAGGAAGTCCTCCAGCTGACCCGTGAAAAGGACAAGCTGGAACTCTCGCTCGGCGGTATCCGCGACATGGGCGGCATTCCGGACGTGATGTTCGTAATCGACGCCAACAAGGAAGACCTGGCCATCAAGGAAGCCAACGTGCTTGGCATCCCCGTCGTCGCAATCCTCGACACCAACGTCGACCCGAACGGCATCGCCTTCCCGATCCCGGGCAATGACGATGCTGCTCGCGCCATCAAGCTCTATTGCGATGCGGTTGCCGAAGCAGCCCGCAGCGGCAAGGGCGAAGGCGTCCAGGACAGCGGTGCAGACGTCGGCGCGATGGAAAATCCGCCCGAAGAAGCCGCGGCCTAAGGCCCATTCCCGTGAGGCGAGGGCGCCATGCTCTCGTCACACAAGCGAACTATGCGCCGGGCCGCTGCTCACAGCAGGTCCGGTGCCTACGCATTCAAGACGACCCAAGAAGGAAAATACCATGGCTGCATTCACTGCCGCTGACGTAAAGGCCCTGCGCGAGAAGACCGGCGCGGGCATGATGGACGCCAAGAAGGCGCTCGAAGCCGCTAACGGCGATATCGAAGCCGCTGTCGACGCACTGCGCGCAAAGGGCCTCGCCACCGCCCAGAAGAAGTCGAGCCGTACCGCGGCCGAAGGCCTCGTCGGCATCGCCGTCGAAGGCACGAAGGGCGTTGCCGTCGAAGTGAACTCGGAAACCGACTTCGTTGCGAAGAACGACCAGTTCCAGGACTTCGTCCGCAAGACCACCGAAGTTGCCCTTGGCACCGACGGTGACGACATCGAAGCGCTCAAGAACGCTGCCTACCCGACCGGCGGTACGGTTGCCGAGAAGCTGACCAACAACGTCGCCACGATCGGTGAGAACCAGCAGATCCGCCGCATGAAGACTGTTTCGGTCAGCAATGGCGTGATCGTGCCCTACATGCACAATGCTGTCGCTCCCGACCTCGGCAAGATCGGCGTTCTCGTTGCGCTCGAGTCGGAAGGTGACAAGGCGAAGCTGGAAGAACTCGGCAAGAAGCTGGGCATGCACATTGCTGCTGCATTCCCGCAGGCGCTGACCGCTGAAGGCCTCGACGCCGACGTGATCGCGCGCGAGCGCGCAATCGCCCAGGAAAAGGCTGCCGAGAGCGGCAAGCCCGAAAACGTCCAGGAAAAGATGGTCGAAGGCGCGGTCAACAAGTACGCCAAGGAAAACGCGCTGCTCAGCCAGATCTACGTGATCGACAACAAGACCCCGATCTCGCAGGTCGTCGAGCAGGCTGGCAAGGATGTCGGCGCCAAGGTCGAACTGGTGGACTACGTCCGCTTCCAGCTCGGCGAAGGCATCGAGAAGGAAGAAACCGACTTCGCTGCCGAAGTGGCTGCTGCCGTAGCCGGCTAAGCGAATTTCGCTTCCCATCGAATTGGGCCGCCGGACCTCAGGGTTCGGCGGCCTTTTTCGTAGGTGGCACGAGGTCGATCACCCAGATTTCCGGCTGGGTGAACAGGCGAAAGGGCAACACGCTGGTCCCCAGGCCTGCGCTGGTGACAAGGACGTTCCCCTGCTCCTCTACGACCCCGCAGGAATAGCGTTGACCGTATCTCGACATTGTCGCTGGAGACCCGCCCCAGGGCCAGCCGATCTGGCCGCAATGCGTATGACCCGCGAGCATGATCCCAGTCTTCGGCGGAACCGCAGCGAAGGGATCAGGGCTATGGCTGAGGAGTATCGCAGGCCTGTCTGGTAGTTCGAGCCCGGCCAGCACAGCGGGCAGGTCGGCCTGTCCGGTGAAGTCGTCGTCCAGCCCACCCACGGTGATACCCGCGAACTCAGCCACCTCGTTTCGCAGGACCGTGATGCCGTGGCCGACAAGCTCGGCTTCGATCGCGTCGATATCGCGCCAGTGATCGTGATTTCCCGGGACCGCGACCTTTACGGCAGCAGGATAGAGATGGGCTAGCGGGGCGAGGGCCTCCTCAACCGAATAGTGGCGGGTAGCAGTCCGCTTGTCGCTAACGAGATCGCCCGCGATCATGATGATCGTCGGACGGATGGCGTTGACCTGTTCGACTATTGCAGCAAGCCGATCCGGCGGCATGTCGGGCCCAGAGACGTGGAGATCGGCCAGGAGGACAATCCGGTGCGTCTGGCTGGTCTCAAGCGCATCCCATTCTAGCTCGACCCTCTGCACGACGGGGTCGCGCATAGTGTCGTGCCATGCCTTGGCCGCGACGCTTCCCAGCAGAACGACAAGGACAAGCACGGCGATCCGCACATGTTTCGAGATTCTCATGATAGCAGGCTTACCGGCCTGGCAGCGCTTGCCAATGCCCTGTGCCGGTTCAGCTTAAGACCGCGAGCGCCAGCGTGAATGTCTGCGCATCGAAGCTCGCCTGGATGCCGGCATCCTTCATCATCTCGGGCCCGACGTAAGAATTGGCGCTCGCGGAGTTGGCGAGGGCGGCATATTCGTCCGGATCCATCTGGGTTTCGACGAGCTTGAGGACTTCGCCCAGCTTTACCGAGGCGAGCTCTCCATCGACGAGCTGGACCGATTCCGGCGAAGGCTGCCCGCTGATCGTGGGCGGGGCCGTGGCCGCAGCCAGTTGAGCTGCCTCTTCCGCCCCAAGCCTCGTGTCGCGTGCGGCACCGGTGCCAGCCAGCGTGTTCGAATAATCGCGGCGGATGTAGTCGCGACCCGTAGTCGGGGTTGGTGGAGTACTGGCAGGTGGAGCCATGGCGATTTCAACGCTCAGCGAATCTGGCCGGGCGCCAGCAGGTTCGGGCGCTTGGCGGATCGCCGTCGCAAGCGATTGCTTGGCCGGGATAGACTTTGCGCTTGGGACAGCCACGGGAGCCGCATCGATCTGAAGCGGGGCCAACTCCTCTATGCTGCGGGTACGCGGCGCGAGTGCTTCTGTTTCGACTGAGCTGTCGCGCGCAGGTCTCGCAGCCATCTCATATTGGCGCTTGTCCGGCGTTGCGGGCTGCCAGCTTCCGGATGCCTTTACAGAAGGCGAGGCGATCGGGCTGGGGCCCGCACTGTACTGCCGAGGTTCGGAGCGGTTTTCGAGCGCAACAGGAGACTGGAGCGGGATTGTTGGAATCGCGACGCGAACCGCCGGACCGCTCGCTTCGGGTGAGATGTCATCATTGCCGAAGGTCTTGTCCGACCTTTCGTCCTGCGGAAGGTCGCTGGTGGTGACGAAAGCCAGCGCACCCAGGGCCAGGGCTGCTGCCGCGGGAACGGCGCCCGAGATATTCCATGCCAGGCTACGCTCTTCGCTTTCGTCTGCCTTTGGCGCACGCTGTTCGGCGCGCGGCGCGACCCCGTAGGTCACGATCGGCGCGGACTGACGATACCTAGCTGCGAAAGCCTGTCCCACTGTCTCCTTTCCATCTGCCACTTCGCCCGGCGCAAATGTTACACGAAAAGTAACAATATGCGAAAGCCCGCTTGGGTATTTATGCGCGGTGCAGTTTCGTTAAAGGAAACGATTGGACTGGGTAATGGCTCCGAGGGGCCGACAGCGACGCCTTTCCTTAGTGCTCGGGGCATCCCCACTTGGCAGGAAAGCCCACGCGCTCTAAGGCCGCGCAAACCTTAAGAATAGAGACCGCCCGCATGACCCTGCCCAAGATGAACCGCGTCCTCCTGAAACTCTCGGGCGAGGTACTAATGGGTGACCAGCAGTTCGGGATCGATCCGGCCTTCGTGCTTGAGCTTGCCAAGGAAGTGAAGGCAGCGAAGGATACCGGGCTCGAAATCTGCCTCGTGATCGGCGGCGGCAATATCTTCCGCGGCATGGCTGGCGCCGCGCAGGGCATGGATCGCGCTCAGGCAGATTACATGGGCATGCTGGCCACGGTGATGAATGCGCTGGCGATGCAAAGCGCGCTCGAACAGCTGGGCGTACAGACCCGTGTTCAGAGTGCGGTGCAGATGGACCAGGTCTGCGAACCCGTTATCCGCCGCCGCGCAGAACGCCATCTGGAGAAGGGGCGCATCGTGATCTTCGCCGCTGGCGTCGGGGCACCCTATTTCACCACCGACAGCGGCGCAGCCCTTCGCGCCGCCGAGATGAACTGCGATGCGCTGCTCAAGGGCACCAGCGTCGACGGGGTCTACGACAGCGATCCGAAGAAGAACAAGGATGCCAAGCGCTACGAAACTGTCAGCTATGGCAAGGTGCTGGCCGATGATTTGAAGGTCATGGACGCCAGCGCGGTTGCGCTCTGCCGAGACAATGACATCCCGATCGTGGTCTTCTCGATCCGCGAGAAGGGCAATGTCGCCAAGGTCCTGTCTGGCAAGGGCGTGCAGACCGTCGTGACCGATCACACCGCTTAAGAAGAACGAGAGAAGACGAGGAAGCCGATCATGGCAAAATATGACAAAGCCGATATCGAACGCCGGATGAAGGGTGCGATCGATAGCCTGAAGGGAGACCTTTCGGGCCTGCGCACAGGCCGCGCCAATACCAGCCTGCTCGATCCGGTCGTGGTCGAGGTCTACGGATCGATGATGCCACTGAACCAGGTGGCCACCGTATCGGCGCCCGAGCCGCGCATGCTCAGCGTGCAAGTGTGGGACAAGGCCAATGTGACCGCAGTCGAGAAAGGGATTGCGAAGGCAAATCTCGGCCTCAATCCGATGATCGACGGCCAGAATGTTCGCCTGCCGATGCCCGACCTGACCGAGGAGCGCCGCAAGGACCTCGCAAAGCTCGCCGGACAGTATTCCGAGCAGGCAAAAATCGCGATCCGCAACGTGCGCCGCGATGGCATGGAAGCGCTCAAGGACGACGAGAAGAAGAAGGAGATCTCCGAAGATGAGCGCAAGCGTTCGGAAGACGAGGTCCAGAAGCTGACCGACAAATATGTCGGGGAGGCCGATCAGGCCGCGACGGCCAAGGAAAAGGAAATCATGACGCAGTGAGGTCCATCCGGACCCTTGCTGAGCGGATTGCAGGTCATGGCTGACAGCCTCGAGAAAACTGCCCGCCACGTGGCCATAATCATGGATGGCAACGGGCGCTGGGCAAAGCGCAAGCACCTCCCGCGAGCCATGGGGCATCGCAAGGGCGTGGAGGCGGTGCGCGAACTCGTGCGTAGCCTCAAGGATACCCCGATCGAGTGCCTGACCCTATACGCTTTTAGTAGCGAGAACTGGAAGCGGCCCGACGAAGAGGTCGACGATCTGATGAATTTGATGCGCAAGTTCATCAAGTCGGACCTGCCGGAATTTATCGCCAATGACGTGAAGCTGCATATCCTTGGCGATTGGCGCGGGCTGGCTCCCGATATCGTCGAGATGCTGGAAGACTCGCTTCAACAGACTTCCAAAGGGTCGCGGACTCTGGCGGTAGCCTTGAACTACGGTGCGCATGCCGAAATAACCCAGGCGGCCCGCAAGGCAGCCGAGGCGGGCGAGGTGACGGAAGATACCATCGCAGCCAATCTCTATTCTGCAGAGCTGCCCCCGCTTGATCTCCTGATCCGTACGAGCGGCGAGGTGCGCCTGTCCAATTTCCTCTTGTGGCAGGCCGCTTATGCGGAAATGATCTTTACCGAGGTACTTTGGCCCGACTTCACCCCGGGGCACCTTCGGGATGCGCTGGACCAGTTTGCGGGCAGGGAGAGACGTTTTGGCGGACGGTGAGAGCCCGGCGAAAAGGAATGCGGATCTGCCGGTACGGCTTATGTCCGCCGCAGTCATGCTGGCGGTGGCCATCGGGGCACTATTTGCCGGCGATCCCTGGCTCGACATGTTCATCACGGCGGTGGTGATCGCGACGCTGGTCGAATTCGTCCTGCTAGTTCTCAAGGCCACGCAAAGCACGGTTGCGCGCATTATCGCGGTGGTTGCCGGTGCTGCCTATATCGTGCTCGCAGGCGTGGTTCTGACGAGGCTCACGGTTCCCCTTGTGGTCGGCGTCGTCGGTACCGTTATCGCTGTCGATACTTTCGCCTATTTCTTCGGACGCACACTCGGTGGGCCCAAAATTGCCCCCAGCATCAGCCCGTCGAAAACGTGGGCGGGGCTGCTCGGGGGTGTTGTCGGCGCAAGCGCATGGCTTGCCCTGTTCATCTACCTCGCGGCCCGTCAGGTCAGCGGCCCGACCACCATGGGTTTCGAACTTGGAGAAATCGGCACGATCTTGGGACTGGGCGCAATGCTGGCCACTGCCGCACAGGCTGGCGATTTCCTCGAAAGCTGGCTCAAGCGCAAGGCGGGCGTCAAGGATAGCTCGCGGCTCATTCCGGGCCATGGCGGCGTGTTCGACCGCACCGACGGGATGATACCCGTGGCGCTGCTGGCGGGCCTGTTCCTGGGCACGCTGTGACGAGGAGCATCACCATCCTGGGCGCGACCGGATCGGTGGGCGCCTCGACGCTCGACCTGGTCCGGCGCAACCGCGAGGCTTGGAAGGTCGAGGCGCTGACCGCCCATTCCAATGTCGAAGAACTGTCCAGGCTGGCGCGCGAATTCGATGCACGGTGCGCGGTAATTGCGGACGAAGCACGTCTTGCCGCATTGCGCGATGCGCTGGAGGGGACGGGCATCGAAGTGGCGGCCGGTAGGGCGGCGCTGTGCGAAGCTGCGTCGCGACCGGTCGACATCGTGATGGCGGCCATTGTCGGGTGCGCAGGTCTCGGCCCGGTCATGGCCGCAATCGAGCAGGGGACGACCGTCGCACTCGCCAACAAGGAAGCTCTGGTTTCCGCGGGCGAGGTGATGACGGCGGCCGTAGAGCGGCACGGTGCGACCCTGCTTCCTGTCGACAGCGAGCACAATGCGATTTTCCAGTGCCTTCAGGGCGGAAGGCTCGACGAGGTCCGCACGATAACGCTTACGGCGAGCGGTGGTCCGCTCCGGCTGGTCGAGGATCTCGATGCAGTCACTCCGCAGCAGGCGATTGCGCATCCAAATTGGGACATGGGCGCCAAGATCAGCGTCGACAGCGCGACGATGTTCAACAAGGGCCTCGAACTGATCGAGGCACATCATCTGTTCCCGGTAGGCCTCGACCGGATCCGCATCGTGGTTCACCCGCAAAGCGTGATCCATTCGATGGTCGAATATCGCGACGGCTCGACTCTCGCGCAGCTGGGGCCCAGTGACATGCGCGTGCCGATTGCATCCTGCCTCGCTTACCCAGCGCGCATGGACACGCCGATGGCATCGCTCGACCTTGCCGAAATCGGCGAGCTAAGCTTTTTCCGCCCCGATGAAACCCGCTTCCCTGCCACGAAACTGGCGCGGCAGGCTGCCGAAGCGGGAGGCGCGGCTCCGGCAGTGCTCAACGCCGCCAACGAGGTGGCAGTTGCCGCATTCCTTGCCGGTAAGATAAAGTTCAGCCGCATTGCGCTAATGGTGGAAGCCGTACTGAATGCCGGAAACTTGTCCGACGCGCCGCGTTCGCTTGATGACGTGCTCGTGATAGACGAGGCCGCACGCGCGCTCGCCGAAGCGCAAATGGAGACTGCCTGAACCGTGGACGGATCGATCCCCTTCTGGATGTATATCATCGGCTTCCCGCTGTTGCTGGGGCCGCTGGTGACCCTGCACGAGCTCGGCCACTATCTCGTCGGGCGGATGTTCGGTGTGAAAGCGCTGGCCTTCTCCGTGGGCTTCGGGAAGGAACTGGCTGGCTATACAGACAAGTGCGGGACCCGCTGGAAACTCTGCGCGCTCCCACTGGGCGGATATGTCCAGTTCAAGGGCGATATGGATCCCGCAAGCATCCCGCATCCCGAGGTTGCAGCCAAGGCCACTGCAGAGGAGCGCGACGGCAGCTTCCATCACGCCTCACTCTGGAAGCGCGCGCTGATCGTGTTTGCAGGTCCTGCTGCCAATATCCTCATTACGCTCGCGATTTTTGCGAGCTTCTTCGCGCTCTATGGCAAGCCCGTTTCGGACAATGCCAGCGAGACCAACGTTGTACGCAGCTTTGCCGAGGAATCGGTGGCGCGCGACGCAGGCCTGCTCGAAGGCGATCGGATTGTCTCGATCGATGGCGAGGCAATCGATGAATTCCAGGACATCCAGGATCGCGTCCTCATGTACCCCGGGAAAACCATCGAGGTCGGTATCGAGCGTGACGGTTCCGACCTCACCCTTCCGGTAACGATCGCTGACATTCGCGAAACAGACCGCTTCGGGAATGAATCGAGAATTGGTCGCCTCGGGATCTACTCGACAGGAATGAGGTTCGAGGACGTCGGGATCGGCGAATCCATCAGTCTCGCTTTCACCCAGACCGGCAAGCTGGTCGATATGATGGTCACCGGCATCAAGCAGATCATCGTCGGCGATCGGTCGGTGAAAGAACTGGGTGGACCGGTCACGATCGGCAAGTTCGCAGGCGAGCAATTGAGCCTGGGCTGGATCGCATTTGTCAACTTCGCTGCGCTGATTTCGCTTAACTTGGCATTCATCAACCTCCTGCCAATCCCGGCACTCGACGGCGGGCACCTGGCTTTTTATGCGGCAGAGGCAATCCGCCGCAAACCGCTGGGACCGCGCAGTACGGAGGTGGCCTACAGGGCCGGTGTGGCGCTGGTGCTCGCACTGATGGTTTTCGTCACCTTCATCGATATCGCCAAACTTCCCTTCTTCGGGAATTAAGGCGGGGACAGGGCCGTTGGAGGCGCCTTGCGGCGTGTCACACGGCTTGATTGGACGGCCTTCATCGGGCAGGGGGCCTTCGGGCTTCCGGACGGGGAAGCCGATGACTAATTTGAGGACGGGATTTCCCTTGTCGATGACTGGATTTGCTACTGCCGCCGGCAATACGAAAACGCGGGCCAAGCGGCTGACGGCTAGCCTCCTTGCAGGCACGATCATGGGCGGCCTTCCCGCCGCCGCCTTGGCGCAGGAAACCCCCGAGGAGCCGACCGAGGCTGAAGCTACTCCTGTCGCGCAACAGGACAT
The DNA here is from genome assembly GCF_019711415.1 of Qipengyuania vesicularis. Lineage (GTDB taxonomy): Bacteria > Pseudomonadota > Alphaproteobacteria > Sphingomonadales > Sphingomonadaceae > Qipengyuania > Qipengyuania vesicularis. Next base: position 444,096 of record NZ_JAIGNJ010000001.1, read on the forward strand.
CGTGCGGACGATCGCCGTCGCCGGAGCGCAGCGCCTCGAACCGCAGACGATCCTGTCCTATATCCGCCTTCGTCCAGGCGACACCTACACGCAGGCAGCCGGTGACCAGGTCCTGAAAGACCTCTACGCGACCGAACTGTTCTCCAATGTCAGCGTCGTGAACAATGCCGGTAACGTGGTCATCACGCTAACCGAGAACCCGGTGATCAACCGCATTCTGCTCGAGGGCAACAAGCGGATCAAGAACGACAAGATCATCCCCGAAATCCGCCTTGCGCCGCGCCAGATCTTTACCCGATCCAAAGTTCGCGCCGACGTTGCCCGCATCATCGAGCTGTACAAGCGCCAGGGCCGCTTCGCCGCCACGGTCGAACCGCAGATGGTGCAGCTGAGCCAGAACCGCGTCGATATCGTGTTCGAGATTGACGAGGGGCCGAAGTCGAAGGTCCGCCAGATCAACATTATCGGGAACGAGCAATTCTCCGATGGTGAGCTGAAGGGCGAAATGGTCACCAAGCAGACCGGTGGCCTGTTCAGTTTCCTCAGCTCGAACACCAGCTACGACCCGGACCGCCTGGCTTTCGACCAGCAAAACCTGCGCACATTCTACCTCACCGAAGGCTATGCCGATTTCCGCGTCGTCTCCGCGGTCGCTGAGCTGACCCCGGACAAGGAAGACTTCATCGTCACTTATGTGGTCGAGGAAGGCGAGCGTTATAAGTTCGGCGACGTCGACGTGCGCAGCGATTTGCGCGATTTCGACAGCGAGACCATGACCCAGCGCCTCCCGATGGCCAAGGGCGACTGGTACAACGCCGAGACGGTCGAAGACACGGTCGAACAGCTGACTGATCTCGCCGGGACATTCGGTTATGCCTTCGCGGACGTGCGCCCGGATTTCCGTCGCAATCCCGAAACGCTGACCATGGACGTCACTTTTGTGCTGCGTGAGGCGCCGCGTGTTTATGTCGAGCGGATCGATGTCAACGGCAACACCCTAACCCAGGACAAGGTCGTCCGCCGCGAGTTCCGCGTGTCGGAAGGCGACGCTTTCAACAGCCTTGGCATCAAGCGTTCGGAAGCGCGTATCAATTCGCTCGGCTACTTCCAGGAGAATTTCGAGATTGCCCAGGTCGAGGGCAGCGCACCCGACCGCGTCGTCCTCGAGGCGAACATAGAGGAGCAGCCGACCGGCGAGTTGCAGCTTTCCGCAGGCTTCTCGTCGATCGAGAAATTCGTGCTGGCCGGCTCGATCCGCCAGCGCAATTTCCGCGGTCGTGGCCAGACGATCGGTCTTAGCCTCAACTACTCGCGCTTCTCGCGTTCGGCGCAGGTAAGCTTTAGCGAACCCTATGTCTTCGACCGCAACGTGTCGCTCGGCGCGGACATCTACCATCGCGAATACGACAACGATTTCTTCGCTTCGGACCGCAATCGCTACAAGCAGGCGACAACCGGCCTCTCGATCCGGGCCGGTGTCCCGCTTACCGAATACATGTCCGCGATCGGCAGCTACACGCTGAACTTCGAGGACGTGACCGTCGGCACCGACTTCTTCCAGGACCTCGATGGGGACGGGGTCGAGGAATGTATCCAGTCGCGCTTCATTTGCGAGGCGATCGGCAAGCGGACCAGCTCCATCCTCGGTCTTACGCTCAACTATGACACGTTGAACAACCGCTTCCGCCCGACGCGAGGCGAATCGATTTCGACGACGGCAGAATTCGCCGGGCTTGGCGGCGATGTGAAGTACCTTCGCATGCGTTCCAAACTCGGCAAATGGATGCCCCTGGGCGGAGGTTTCATCTTCTCGCTGCAGGCCGAAGGCGGCTGGATCAGGTCGCTCAAGGACCGTGCGGAGCCGGGCTTCGACGACGTCCGCCTGACCGACCGCTTCTTCCTCGGCGAACCTCAGTTCCGCGGTTTCGATATCCGCGGCGTGGGACCGCGCGTCATTCGCCTGAATTACCTAGACGACGATGGCGATCCCACGACGCCGCGCATCCTCCAGACGATCGACGAGTTCCGCGACAACGACAATCGCCAGTTCGACGATGCCCTGGGCGGCAAGGCCTATTACCTTGGCCGTGCGGAAATCGAGATTCCGCTGGGCAGTGGCGCACAGGAAATGGGGCTTCGGCCTTCCGTCTGGCTCGATGTCGGCTCGCTGTTCGCAGTGACGCGGCCGAAGCTGGATGATTTCCCGGATGGTCGTCAGGCGGTCAACGCCGATGGTGACCTGCTCTTCAGCGGACCTCTGTTCAACGATGACGGAACACCGCGAATCAGTGACAACAATACTCCGAATGATCCCTCGGACGATTTCCAGATTGTCGGTATCACTACAGATGCCACTGCTCCGGATGGCACAGCAAATGCTCGCGCGATTGTGCCGAACACCTTCTACAAGGAGGTATTCCTCGGCAACAGCGTGAGCCCGCGCATCACTGCCGGTATCGGGGTCAACTGGAACTCGCCCTTCGGTCCGTTCAGGATCGATATCTCCCAGGTCATTAAAAAGCAGCCGGGTGACGACACCAAGGTCATCTCATTTAACGTAGGAACGCAATTCTAATGAAACTTCTCACCAAGACCCTCGCCGCCGCGAGCATCGCAACTGCCGCACTCGCCGCAGTCCCGGCCGCCGCGCAGGTAAGCGGCAATATCGCCGTGGTGAACCCGCCGGCGACCGTCGCGGCCTCCACTGCGCTTGGTAACGCCTACCAGCAGATCAACACCACCTATGCTTCGCAGATCACCCAGATCCAGCAGAAGCAGCAGCAGGCGCAGACGCTTCTCCAGCAGCTCGATACCAATAGCGACGGAAATCTGGACCAGGCCGAACAGCAGGCTGCGCAGAGCGCACCGCAGGCCCAGCAGCTCCAGACGCTGGAAGCCGAGATCGGCCAGCTGCAGAACCAGATCGATGCGGCCCGCGTCTATGCAGTCGAGCAGATCCTGGTCCAGTACAGCGCCGCGCTTCAGTCGGTCACGACTGCGGACAACATCCAGGTCGTGCTTTCGCCGGATGCGGTGACCTGGTCGAACCCGGCTACCAACATCAATTCGAAGGTTGTTGCGGCTCTCAACGCCCGAGTGCCGTCGGTACAGATCACGCCGCCGCAGGGTTGGCAGCCGAGCCAGCAGGCCGTTGCAGTCTTCCAGCAGGTCCAGCAGATCTACATGATGGCTGCACGCCAGCAGGCTGCTGTGGCCGCCCAGCAGCAGCAACAGCAGCAGCCGGCACAGCCTTCGGGCCGCTAATCGATACGGGAGCAGGGGATATGAGCGATACCGGTTTCGATGTCGTCGAGGTGCTGAAGCGCCTGCCGCACCGCTATCCCCTGCTGCTTGTTGATCGTGTGAAAGAACTCGTCGTCGACGAGCGCATTCACGCGGTCAAAGCGGTCAGCTTCAACGAAGACTTCTTCCAGGGCCATTTCCCTGGCTCACCGATCATGCCCGGCGTTCTCCAGATCGAGGCGCTGGCGCAGGCCGCTGGTGTGCTCGCAGTGGAAAGCCTCGGCCTCGCTGGATCGGGCAAGCTCGTCTATTTCATGGCGATCGAGAACGCGAAGTTCCGGGCGCCGGTCACGCCGGGCGTACTACTCGATCTCGAAGCGGAATTTGTTCAAAAGCGCGCTCGTGTCTGCAAGTTCGCAGGCAAGGCAAGCGTCGATGGCAAGGTCACTTGCGAAGTCAGCTTCACCGCTATGATTGCGGACGCACCCGAATAGCCTTGCGAATCCCGGCGCACGCCGCTATGCGCGCGCCTTTCCCAACACAGCTGGACCGGTCGGAACCGCTCCGAAGCTAGAAGGACGTATATCATGAAGGCCGAAGGTCACCCCGATTACCACATGATCACGGTCAAGATGACCGATGGCACCGAATTTCAGACGCGCTCGACGTGGGGCAAGGAAGGCGACACGCTCGCCCTCGAAATCGACCCGACCAGCCACCCGGCATGGACGGGCGGCAAGCAGCAGCTTCAGGAAGGCGGCCGCGTTGCAGCCTTCAACAAGCGCTTCGGCGGGCTTACCCTCAAGAAGTAAGCGCTCGAGCAATCGACGAGATCAGGAAGGGCGGCCTCGCGGGGCCGCCCTTTTTGCTTGGGCTGCTAATCCGCGCAATCGATGCAGCGCGTGGCGATCGGGCGCGCTTCGAGACGTGCTTCGGAAATCTGCTTGCCGCATTTCGCGCAAGTTCCGTAGGTTCCGTTCTCTATCCTGAGCAGTGCCATGCGGATTTGGCTGACTTCATTGCGAAGGACGTCATCCACTCCTTCGAGCGCTTCGTCGTCGGCCAGGTCTACCGCTTGCTCGCTGGAATCGGCATCCAGCGGATGGCGCAGGTCGTCCTCGATTTCCTCGGCCCGCTCAAGCAGGTTCTGGAGACGGTCTTCCAAACGGGCGCGCATTGCTTCGTATTCGCTCATGGTCACATCCTCGAAAAGCTTCGGCAAATGTAGCACGGCGGCCGAGAGGAGCGTTTGACCTGGATCAATTGCGGACCTGCTTGCCTACCAACCCCATTCCTTTTCGCGGTACCATTTGGTGATCACGTATTTGACGCCTTTCCTCACCTTCATCCCGTGATGAAGGGTGTTGGGGTTCTCACGCCCGTCCGGTCGCATGTTGTTCCAGCAAACGAGCTTGCCGGTTTCCGGCTGGAATGTCTTCTTCACCGCCTTGAACCGGGTCGCCCCTCCGGCCTTCACTTCGTTCAGATAGATCATGAAGGTCCACGTCCGCTGACCCGCGACCGAGCAATACTTGTCCCAGTCCTGCCCGCCTCGATTGAAATAGTCGCAGTGAGGCTTGAATTCCTGGCCCACGTCATAGCGCTGGCCTTGCAGCGGTTCGCCGTATGCAGGATCGATCCCGTTGAGGGCGGATAGTAGCGATTCCAGCTCTCGTACCGCCGGCAAGTCGGCATCGAGATCGCAGGTCTCGCTGGTCCGGAAGTAGTGGTCGTCACCGGCATCGGCCAGCGTCGAGGGGCGGCGATCCTTCTCGATCAGTTCGATTAGTTTGCCGCACAATTCCGCGTTTGCGAAGTCGCGCAACTGGAAGAGCTCGATCTTGTCCGAGGGCACGCGTTGCACCCCCGGACGGGTAAGGAGCAGCTCTGTGGAGGATTCGCCTGGTCGGTTCATGGCGGGCACGATAATTCCCCGCCACGGCTCCGCAAGCCACGAAAGATAATTACGCCGGGAACGCCATTTTCGCTTTTTCGCTTCCCATTTGCGGTCCGTTGTGCAACAGGCGCTCGCCGTTGCGCAAGGCGGGTTGACGGCCCGTTTGTCGCGTATATGTGCCGCCTTCCCGGCAGCGTTCCGGGGGCGTGTGGCGATCGTAGCTCAGTTGGTTAGAGCGCCGGTTTGTGGTACCGGAGGTCGCGGGTTCGAACCCCGTCGATCGCCCCATTTTCTCCTTTCGCTCCGGGTTTGAGAGACACCTTATTGCAAGGGGCGAGAGGCCGATGACAGCGTTCTGGACCGAAGCGGATTACGACGATCACGAGCTCGTGCAGCTTGTGCGCGACGCGAAAAGCGGCCTGACGGCGATCATCGCCCTGCATTCCACCCACCTCGGCCCGGGCGCCGGCGGAACGCGGTTCTGGCATTACGCCGAACCCGAAGCCGCCATGCGCGACGCGCTGCGTCTTTCACGCGGCATGAGCTACAAGAACGCCATGGCCGGCCTGCCCATGGGCGGCGGCAAGGCCGTGATTCTCGCTGACGAAAGCAAGACCAAGACTCCCGAGCTGCTCGCAGCCTTTGCTGACGCAGTGCAGGCGCTGGGTGGCCAGTACGTGACCGCAGAGGACGTCGGGATATCGGAAGCCGACATGGCGGCCGTGGCCGAACGCACGCAGTATGTCTCAGGCCTCCCGGTCGAGGGCGAAGACGCCGCTGGTGGCGATCCGGGCCCGTTCACGGCCCTCGGCATCTTCCACGGCATCAAGGCGGCGGTGAAGCACAAGCTGGGCAAGGACAGCATGGAAGGCGTACATGTCGCCATCCAGGGCACGGGCAGCGTGGGCGGCGGCGTAGCGCGCCTGCTCGCGAAAGAAGGCGCGAGGCTCACCCTCTCGGATATCCACGAGGATCGCTGCGAGGCACTCGCGGCCGAACTCGATGCGGACAGCGTGGCACCCGATGCGATCATGTCGGTATCGTGCGATGTCTTCAGCCCCAACGCGCTCGGCGCGATCCTCGATGACGAGGGCATTGCGCGCCTTGACTGCCAGATCGTGGCGGGCGGGGCGAACAACCAGCTCAAGCGCACCGAGCACGGTCCGATGCTGGCCAAGCGCGGTATTCTCTACGCGCCTGACTATGTGATCAACGCCGGCGGTATCATCTCGGTGACCCTCGAATACCTTTGCCGGACCGATGGCGCGCCCTGCGATATCAACGAAGTGCGCAAGCGGATTGCGCTGATCCCCGGCAGGCTCGAGCAGATCTGGCAGGAAAGCGACAAGACTGGTGTTTCACCCGACCAGGTCGCCGACAAAATGGCGCAGGAACTGATCGGGCGCTGATCGCTCTTGCGACCACGTGCGGGGGCTGCAATAGGCTGGCAGCGACGATTTACGACATGCACGGTTTCGCCAATCCCAAACGGTTCCTTGCCCTTGCAGGCTGGTTGACCCCGGTCTTGCTGGTGGGAGGCATTTTGCTCACTGCCGGCGCGCTCGGCTGGGGGTTCACGCAAGTTCCGCCAGACCGGCTGATGGGCGACACGGTTCGCATCCTCTTCATCCACGTCCCTACCGCGTGGCTCGGCATGGGCGGATGGACGGCGATCGCCGTGTCGAGCCTTGTCTTCCTTGTCTGGCGCCATCCACTTGCGGCAATCGCCGCGCGCGGCGCGGCCGTGCCTGGCCTCGTCTTCACCCTGATCTGCCTTGCCACGGGTTCGATCTGGGGACGCCCTACCTGGGGCACGTGGTGGGTCTGGGACGGAAGGCTCACCAGCATGCTGGTGCTTGCGTTTCTCTACATCGCCTATATCGCGCTCGCCCAGTCGGCACAGCGCGAGGGTGTTTCGGCGCGAATCCCGGCGATCTTCGGCCTTCTCGGCGCAATAAACATCCCGATCATCAATCGCAGCGTCGTGTGGTGGAACTCGCTCCACCAGCCGCCCAGCATCACTATGGGCAAGAGCGCTATCGACAGCGAGTTTCTGGTGCCGTTGCTCTTCGCGGTGGTCGGTTTTTCGCTGATCTTCGGCGGTGTGGTCCTGGCCCGCATGCGGGCCTTGCTCGCCGATATCCAGGCGGAGGCACGACTGCGCCGCCGAGCGATGGAGGCCGATTGATGCGCGAGGCGCTCGACCAGTGGACCTTCGTTTACGCTGCCTACCTCATCGGTATCGGCGGCACCTTGGCGATGATCGCCTGGAGCTGGCTGGCGATGAAGCGAGCAGAAGCACGTCGAGAGAGGGCGAGGCGCAAATGAAGGCCAAGCACCAACGCCTTGTTCTTGTCCTTCTGGCGCTTGTCGCGCTGATAGGGGCGGCACTGCTGGCGATCTACGCCCTGCGCAACCAGGCGAGCTATTTCTACCTGCCAGAGCAGATGGAAGCCGATCCGCCGCAAGTGGGTCAAGCAGTGCGCCTTGGCGGAATGGTCGCCCCCGGATCGCTGGCAACAATGCCCGATGGGATCACCGTTACCTTTACCGTGACCGGACGCGAAGATTCGGCCATCGCGGTACGCTATGCCGGAATCCTGCCCGATCTCTTCGTCGAAGGCTCCGGCGTGGTGGCCGAAGGTCGCCTCGGTGCCGATGGCACATTTGTCGCCGACAACCTCCTTGCCAAGCATGACGAAAACTACGTCCCACGTGAACTCGAGGGCATGAGCGAGCACCAGGCCGCCGAGATGGCCGAAGAGACGACGGTCGGCCTCGAATGATCGCAGAAATCGGATTGGCCGCGCTGTGGCTGGCGGCGGCTCTCGCGGTGTTGCAGCTGGCGGGGGGCTTGCTCGCCCTGCGCGGCGACGGCGCGAACGAGATTGCGGCACTGACCCGCCCAGCGGCAGTGCTCCAGGGCGGATTGGTTGCACTGGCCTTCGGTGCATTGCTCTGGGTATTCGCGATCACCGATTTGTCGGTGAAGCTGGTCGCCACGAGCTCTCACACAGCGAAGCCTCTGATTTTCAAGATTTCCGGTGCTTGGGGCAATCATGAAGGATCAATGCTGCTATGGGTCACGGTGATGGCCCTTGCCGGGGCCCTCATTGCAGCGATCGAACGTCGCCTGCCCGAGCGGACCATGCAGGCGACGCTGGCCGCACAGGGGTTCGTCGCGCTCGGTTTTTATGCCTTCCTCCTGCTCAGTTCGAATCCTTTCGAGCGGCTTCCGCAACCGGCGGTGGAGGGATTGGGCCTCAACCCCCTGTTGCAGGACATAGGCCTCGCCTTCCATCCGCCCACGCTTTACATCGGATATGTCGGCCTCTCGGTCGCCTTCAGCTTCGCCGTTGGTGCGCTGATCACGCGGCAAGTCACCCCCGATTTCGCCCGTGCCATGCGGCCATGGATACTCGGAGCGTGGGTTTTCCTCACATTGGGACTCACCGCGGGAAGCTACTGGGCCTATTACGAACTCGGATGGGGCGGCTACTGGTTCTGGGACCCGGTGGAGAACGCAGCGCTCATGCCGTGGCTTGCGGCGACCGCGCTCCTTCACTCCGCAAGCGTGCTTGCAGGCCGTGACGCCTTGCGCGTTTGGACCATCATGCTGGGCGTGGTTGCCTTCTCGATGTCGATGCTCGGCACTTTTCTCGTTCGCTCGGGCGTGTTGACCAGCGTCCATGCATTTGCCGTTGATCCGGAACGCGGGAGTTTCATCCTGTTCCTCCTCGCCATCTACATCGGCGGGGCGCTGCTGCTGTTCGCCCTGAGGGCGGGCGCGATCAGCGAGGGTGAGCGTTTTTCCATGGCCAGTCGCGAGGGTGCGCTGGTGGTCAACAATGTGATGCTCAGCGCGATCCTCGCGGTCGTGCTGCTAGGCACGCTCTATCCGCTCCTGACCGAAGCCTTCGATGTGCGGGTCTCGGTCGGCCCGCCCTATTTCAATCCGGTTGGCGCGATTTTCGCTTTCCCGATGCTGACGGTGATGGCGGTCGGCCCGCTGCTGCGCTGGCGGCAGGATCGCTGGGGACGCATTTCAAAGGAGATGGGGCTGGTCGCGGCTTTGCTGCTTGCCGGCGTGGTTCTGTTCGGCCTGCTGGCCGAGGCAAGCCTGCTCGCTCTTCTCGGCCTGACGTTTGCGGTCGCCCTGGCTGCTGCGAGCTTCCTTCCGCTCAAGGGCCGTAACCTGCGCCGCGTCCCCATTGCGACTTGGGGGATGGTAGTTGCGCATCTCGGTGTTGCCATGATGCTGTTCGGCATGGCTAGCGAAAGCGCCTTCTCGAAGGAGAAACTTGCCGCGCTTGAGGAAGGCGGAATGACGAGCGTCGGCCCCTGGTCCGTCAGACTCGAAGCGGTCGAACCCGTTGCAGGTCCCAACTGGACCGCGATCGCCGGCCGGATGAGCGCCAGCTACGAACAGGGCGAACCGGTTCAGATCGCGCCACAGTCACGCAATTTCTGGGCACCTCCGCAGCAAACCACCGAGAGCGTCCTGATAACGCGCTGGGACGGCCAGCTTTACGCGGTGATGGGAGGGAGCAGCACTGATGGACGCTGGCAGGTACGCCTGTGGTGGAAGCCCTTCGTCACTTTCATCTGGTACGGCGGCTTGCTGGTCGCGCTTGGCGGCGTGATGGCACTGGTGGGCCGCGTACGAGTCGACCTTCGTCGGCGGCTAGTCAGGCGCAAGCTTGCCGAGCGCCGCAACGATATGGAGACGGCAGTATGAGCTGGCGCCTGTGGCTTCCCCTGGCGATTTTCTTCGGGTTTCTCGGCCTTGCCGGTTACCAGCTGACCCAGCCAAAAGACGACGCCATCAAGAGCACGATGGTGGGCAAGGGGTTGCCGTACTTCATGCTTCCGCCCGCCAGCCTCGACCGACCCGGCGTCGACAGCCGCTATTTCCACCAGGGCGAGCCCAAACTGCTGAACATCTGGGCCAGCTGGTGCCTGCCATGCATTGCCGAGGCGCCGCAGCTGGAGCAGCTCAAGCAAGAGGGCGTCGAGATCGTCGGCGTGGCGATCCGCGACAAGCCCGTCGATGTGATGCGATTCCTTACCGATCACGGCAATCCCTACACGCGCATCGGGCGCGACGATCTGTCCGAAGTCCAGCTGGGCATCGGTTCGTCGGGCGTGCCGGAAACCTTCGTCGTCGATGGCAAGGGCGTGATCACTTACCAGCATATCGGGGATATCCGGCCGGAGCACGTGCCGATACTGCTTGAGGAACTGCGAAAGGCCGGGCAGTGAGGGTTCTGATTGCTCTCCTGATGGCCCTCATGGCGGTTCCGCTGGCAGCGCAGGGCGACGTGCCGCCTGCGCCCTATGCCTATCGCCAGCTCGACGACCCGGCTCAGGAGGCTGCGGCGCAGGAGCTGATGGAAACGCTGCGCTGCCTCAAGTGCCAGTCGCAGTCGATTGCCGATAGCGATGCTCCGATGGCGGGCGACATGCGCCACCAGGTCCGTATCCGCATTGCCGATGGAGAGGAGCCGGAGGCGATCCGCCGCTGGCTGATGGACCGCTATGGCGATTATGTCAGCTATGAGCCGGTCATGAGCGCCACTACCTGGCCGCTATTCGTTATCCCTATCCTGCTGGTCCTGCTGGCCATGCTGATCTTCCGGCGCCGCTTCAGGGGGCGCACATGAGCTGGCTGCCGATTATCGCCATTGCAGTACTGTCGTTTCTCGCGGCTATCCTTCTGCTCCGTGTCCGCAAGGGCGGATGGACCCTGCTTGGCGCAACTTTGCTGTTCGGGTTGACCGGCTACGCACTGCAGGGGTCACCTGACCAGCCCTCTTCGCCCGGGCAGGCTGAGCAGCAACAGGCGGTCGATGGCGAATTGTTGATCGAAGCGCGGCGTGAATTCTTCGATACCTCGCAATTCCCATCGCGCTGGATTGTGACCGGTGACAGCTACATGAGACGCGGCGATTTCGATGCTGCAGCCGGTTTCTACCGAAACGCCATCGAAGAGGCCCCGGGTGATATCGAAGCCTGGCTCGGTCTCGGCATTGCCCTGGTGGAGCATGCGGAGGGCAATCTCACACCCGCTGCGCTCCACGCATTCGAGCGGGCGCAGGAGCTTGATGAGACAAATGGCGGTCCACGCTATTTCCTCGGCCTGTCCTGGCTAAGGGCTCGGGAAATCGACCGAACTCTCGAATTATGGCGCGAAGCACTGGCAGCTGCGCCGGACGATGCGCCCTGGCGGGAGTCGCTTGCCCTGAGGCTCGGCGCGCTCGAAACCATGCTCGAAGCGGCGCAGGCTTCCGAATAGGACGCTCGTGCGCCGGATATTGCTACGCTCCATCCATGGTGCTAAGCGCCGCGACCTTGCACGGGAGCGAGGCTCCCGCAGCCAAGGTTTTGACGCTATGCGGCAGGTAACACCCACCCTATGACAGAGGCCACCGCGCCGACCTCGCAGCCCGATGGCGGCGGCGACAATGCTCATGGCCATGGCCACGGGGCGTCCAAGGCAGCACTTGCCGTGGGCGCAATCGGCATCGTTTTCGGCGATATCGGGACCAGCCCGCTCTACGCATTTCGCGAGACCTTTGCCGGTGCGGCGAACATCGCGATCGACCGGATGCATGTCCTCGGCGTTGTCAGCCTGATTTTCTGGTCGATGGTGATCGTGGTGGCGCTGCAATACGTCACGATTCTGATGCGTGCGGACAACAAGGGGCAGGGCGGGAGCCTCGCCCTGATCGCGCTGATAAGCCGCCACATCGGCCAGACGAAATATGCCTGGCTGGTGGTGCTGCTGGGCGTGTTTGCGACCTCGCTGTTCTATGGCGACAGCATGATCACGCCGGCGATCTCGGTCCTGTCCGCGGTGGAAGGGTTGACCGTGGTGGACGCAGGCCTGCAATCCTACGTGATCCCAATCGCGCTGGTCTTGCTGGTATGCCTCTTCGTATTGCAGCAGCGTGGAACGGCCAAGGTTGGGGCCCTGTTCGCCCCGGTGATGATCATCTGGTTCACGACGCTTGCCGGGCTCGGACTCAACCAGATCGTCCAGCACCCTGAGATCCTCTGGGCACTCAATCCCTATTACGCGGTCATGTTCTTCGTGACCGACGGCTTCGTTGCCTTCCTCGCGATGGGCGCGGTCGTTCTGGCAGTTACCGGTTCTGAGGCGCTCTATTCGGACATGGGCCATTTCGGCCGTGGACCCATGCGGCTTTCATGGTTCGGCTTTGTGATGCCGTGCCTCTTGCTCAACTATTTCGGGCAAGGCGCGATGATCGCCAGCCTCCCGGCAGAGCAGGCGGCTGAGGTCGTCAAGAGTCCCTTCTTCCTGCTCGCGAGCGAGGAATTCCGTTTGCCGCTGGTGATCCTTGCCACGGTTGCGACATTCATCGCCAGCCAGGCGGTGATCTCGGGTGCGTTCAGCATCACCCACCAGGCGATGCAGCTGGGTTTCATGCCGCGTATGACGATCCGCCATACGAGCGAGACCGAGGCGGGCCAGATATACATCCCGATCATCAATTGGGCACTGATGGTTGCAGTCATCCTGCTCGTGCTCACTTTCCAGAGCTCGTCCAACCTCGCAGCGGCTTACGGTATCGCGGTAACCGGTGCGGTCACCATCGATACGCTGCTGATGGGTGTGCTCTTCGTCGGCGTGTGGAAGTGGAAGTGGTGGTACGCCGCGCCGGTCGTCATCTTCTTCCTGATCATCGACGGTGCCTATTTCGCGGCAAACCTCTTCAAGGTGCCGCAGGGCGGCTGGTTCCCGCTGGTAGTAGGCCTGATCGCCTTCACCCTGCTCACCACATGGGCGCGTGGCCGCAAGCTGATGCGCGAGCGCATGCACGAGACCGCGCTGCCGATCGAGATTTTCGCCAAGAGCGCCAAGAACTCTGCCACCCGCGTACCCGGCACCGCCATTTTCATGGCCAGCCAGACGGCCGGCGTTCCCAGCGCGCTGCTGCACAACATCAAGCACAACAAGGTGCTCCACGAACGGGTGGTGATCCTGACCGTGCTGATCGCCGACAGCCCCTATGTCGATCCGGAGGAGCGCTGCGAGTACCATGACCTGGGTGACGGATTCTACCGCGCGATCCTGCACTACGGCTTCATGGAGGAAACCGACGTTCCGCAGGGATTGAAGAAGATGCAACGCTGCGGCGGCGAGTTCGACATGATGCACACTAGCTTCTTCCTCTCGCGACAGACGCTGCTGGCCAGCGACAAGCCGGGCATGCCGATCTGGCGCGAGAAGATTTTCGCCTGGATGCTGCGGAATGCGGCAACCGCGATGGATTTCTTCAACCTGCCAACCAACCGCGTCGTGGAATTGGGAAGCCAGGTCGAAATTTAGGAAGCGAGCAGTCGGAACGACCTGTCACGCCGTTCATAGGTTCCAGCATGAGGGACCTTCTCACCTGTTATCGCTGGCCACTCGTCACCTTGCTGCTCACCGGCATGGTGGGGTTTGCTGCCAGATCCGCCATTGGAAGGGTTTATGGTGCAGCAGAGGCTGTCGACCTTCTTAATGCCCTGTCCCGTGCCGGGCTTTATCTCGGATCGGCGGTCGCGACGGCATCGGCGACAATCATCGCGCTGATGCTGACTCTGATCGGGATGATCCGACGGATGGACAAGGACTTTGACCAAGACGCCTACCGCGATGTCGCAATGGTGGCGCGCTTGTCGACGATCACACTGCTGGTCGCGCTGCTCCTGCTCATGGCATTTGCTCTTCCGATCGGGGAGTTCGAGGAATTGCCGTCTTCCTGGTTCGAAAATGTCTACAATGGGCTGTTTGCGGGCACGGTCCTGATGGTCGGGCTGGCAGCGGCAACTGTCGTGCTGATTTATACCACCTTGATGCGTGTCATGACCAAGATCACACCCGGTGACGAGGTTTGACACGGGTAGGTTCGCGCTAGAGCGCTCGCTCCATCTCAGCGCGCTCGAAGCTCTGGTCGCCGATACGGACGACTTGCTGCTCGACGATGGCAAAGCCCATTTTCTCGAATGCAGGCTGAGCCATCAGGCTGGCATGCACCCAGAGCCGCGTTTCACCCATCTCGCGCGCCTTTAGCTCTATCGCTTCGTAAAGCTGCCGGAACAGACCGCTGCCCTGTGCAGACGGGCGGATATAGGCGAAATCGATATAGCCATCTGCATCGAGGCTCATGAAACCGAGCGCAGTCCCACCTTCCGAACGGACAAGGATGATGTCCTGGCGCAGGAGCCGTTCATCCCAGGCATCGCCGCTACGGGGCGCTGGTACCCAGGCGGCACGTTGGGCTTCCGAATAGCGGCTCGGCCCGTTGCGCACGGCGTCGAACATGATGTCGGCGAGGATCGCGTGGTCCTGATAGCTTGCCCATGAAAGATCGATTCTCGCAGTCATCGGCGGGCTCATAGGCCGCCAGTCTGGCAAATCAACCGGTCGGCGGTTCGTCCTTCAACACGTCGTCGGTGTCCTCCAGCGAAAGCCCGTGCTTCAGCAGCATCGGAATTTGCGTGAAGGTGAAGAGGAAGGTCAGTGGGAGAAACACCCAGAGCTTTGCCCAGAGCCAGCTTTCGAAACTCAAAGTCTCGACCAGCACTTCGTTGAGACCTGCGAGAGCAAAGAAGAAGAAGCCCCAGTTGCGCGAGAGTTTGAGCCAGCCTTCTTGCGTGACGCCCTCGAATGCCGCTTCCAGCAGGACCTGCAGCCACGCGCGCCCGCGCAGCCAGCCAACGATAAGTACGACGCCGAAGAGAAGGTAGATGGCGGTCGGCTTGAACTGGATGAAGCGTTCGTCTCGCAGCCAGATGGTGAGCGCGCCGAAGCCGACGATCAGTGTGGTCGAGAGGATCAGCATCGGGCTGACCTTGCCGAACTTCCATTTGCTGAAAATGAGCGCGACGACGGCTGCAACCATGAAGGCGATCGTGCCATAGATGACTGCAGCGATCTCGCCGAATGTGGAGGTCTCGGGTGGCTGGTAGAATTTGTAGACGCCGAGGAAGACCAGCAGCGGCCCGTAGTCGACCAGCGTGTGCAGCCAGCCTGTGGGCTTTTTCTCGGTCGGTTTCGTCTCGGTCATCATGCAATCCCTGCAATTACACGCGCCACAAGGTCTGGATCGAAGGGGCGCAAATCGTCGATCTTCTCGCCCACGCCGATGGCATGAATTGGCAGGCCGTATTGTTCTGCAGCCTGAACCAGCACACCGCCACGCGCCGTTCCGTCGAGCTTGGTCATGACGAGACCCGTGACGCCGGCGACTTCCTTGAACACATCGATCTGGCTGAGCGCATTCTGGCCGTTGGTGGCATCGAGCACCAGCACCACGTCATGCGGCGCTTCGGGATTGAGGCGGCCGAGGACCTTCCTGATCTTGGCCAGTTCATCCATCAGCTCGCGTTTGTTCTGGAGGCGACCTGCAGTGTCGACGATCAGCACGTCCGTACCAATCTCGGTACCCTTCTTGACCGCGTCGAACACGATTGATGCCGGATCGCCACCCTCGGGGCCGCGCACGATGGGAACGCCGACCCGGTCGGCCCAGGTCTGTAGCTGGCCGATGGCAGCCGCACGGAAGGTGTCGCCTGCCGCCAGCATGACGTTGTAGTCATCCTCGACAAAGAGATGGGCGAGCTTGGCAATGGTCGTCGTCTTGCCCGACCCGTTGACGCCGATAACAAGCAACACCTGCGGGCGCGGGAAGGCAGTAATCTCGAGCGGCTTCGCAACCGGGCGCAGAATCGCCGCGATTTCGTCCGCTACCGCCTGCTTCAGCTCATCGGCGCTGATTTCGAGGCCGAAGCGCTTTTCCTTCAGGCTCTCCCGGATACGCGCAGCGGCGCTCGGTCCGAGATCGGACATGATCAGCGCATCCTCGACATCGTCGAGCGTCGCATCGTCGAGCTTGGCCTTGGTGACCGCCTCGGTGAGGTTCTCGGTCAGGCGTTCCGACGTCTTCTTGAAGCCGCCGAACAGGCGCTCGGTCCAGCTGGGTTTGCTCATGACAGGAGATTGTCCTCGAGTGTCTTGGGCGTCACGGTGACGATGGAGCCGCGCCGCGACCCTTCCGGAAGCTGCACGCGGGCGAATTCGGGCGAATAGCCGGTCCCGTCGGCTTCTGCGAGGACTTGCAGCGGCTTATCGACGAGCGTCCGAAGCCAGTCTGCACGCAGCGTCGCGACTTCGGCGCGCAGCTCAGCGGCTCGGCGCTTGATCGTGGCGCGCTCGACCTGCGGCATGCGCGCAGCGGGCGTGCCGGGGCGCGGCGAATAGGGAAAGATGTGGCCGTGCACGATGTCGAGATCACGAATTATGGAAAGATTGGCCGCGTGATGCTCCTCGGTCTCGGTCGGGAAACCTGCGATCAGGTCCGCTCCGACGGCGAGGTCAGGGCGGCGCTCTTTCAACCGCGCGACGAGGTCCACCGCATCGACACGCAGGTGGCGGCGCTTCATGCGCTTGAGGATCAGGTCGTGACCGTGCTGAAGCGACAGGTGGATATGCGGCATGACCCGGCTTTCACCGGCGAAGAGCTCGAACAGCTGTTCATCCACCTCGATCCCGTCGATGGACGACATGCGAATGCGGGTCAGGGCGGGAAAGGCGTCGAGCACGGCACGCACCAATGCGCCGAGCTTCGGGCTGCCGGGCAGGTCGTGTCCCCAGGAGGTCACGTCCACGCCAGTGAGAACGACTTCTCCCGCACCGGCTTCGAGATGCGCTTCCACCTCGCGCAAGACCTCTGAAATGCTCAGTGAGCGGCTCCTGCCGCGACCCTGCGGGATGACACAGAAGGTGCAGGCATGATCGCAGCCGTTCTGCACTGCCACGAAGGCGCGAGTGTGGAGGGCTGGAACGGGCGGGGCACTGGCGGGCACGTTCCATGCGCGCGGGTCCAGCTTCGCTTCATTTGCGATCAGCCCGTCGACCTCTGGCATGGCAGCGAGCTGGTCGCGTTCGATATCGGCTGCACAGCCGGTGACCAGCAAGCGGGCATCGGGATTGGCCTTGCGGGCTTTGCGGATCGCTTGCCTCGTCTGGCGCACGGCTTCGCTGGTGACGGCGCAGCTGTTGACCACGACGAGGTTCTCCTCACCCGCCAGCATGGCGCGCATACGCTCGCTCTCGGAGATATTGAGGCGGCAGCCGAGCGAAACGATTTCAGGCATTTTCATGGGAGCGTTCACGCGTAGTCGTCCCACTCGAATGTGCCCCGAAAGCTCTCGGTGGCGGGGCCTGTCATGCGGATCGAACCGCCAGCTTGCCATTCGATTTCCAGGTCGCCTCCAGGGAGCGAAACTGTCACCGGACTGTCGACCAGCTTTCGGCGCATTGCATGGACGGCGGTGGCACAGGCTCCCGTGCCGCAAGCGCGGGTGAGGCCCGCGCCGCGCTCCCACACGCGCAGGCGGATACTGTTGCGGTCCTCTACCGTGGCAACGTTGACGTTGACGCGTTCGGGAAAAAGGGGATCGTTTTCGATCTCCGGGCCAAGCCGGTCGAGCGGCACGACATCGGTATTCTCTACGAAGAAGATCGCGTGCGGATTGCCGACATTCACCGCGCCGGGATTATCGAGCATCTCCCAGCTGACAGGCATGGCCGACGTGTCCATGGCGTATTCAAGCGGGATCGCGTCCCAATCGAAGCGCGGCTCGCCCATGTCCACGCTCGCTCCGCCCTTTGTCGGAGAAGCACGAAGCAGGCCGCCTGCGGTTTCGATACTAGCCTCTTCGCCATGAAGCATGGCCACCGCGCGCGTTGCATTGCCGCAGGCCTCCACCTCGCCGCCGTCATGGTTGAATATCCGCATCCGGAAATCGGCCTTGTCGCTCGGTTCGAGCAGGATAAGCTGGTCGCAGCCGAGGCCCGTATTGCGGTCGGCGAGGGCAGCGGCCATCTGTGCGCTAATGGCCGGGAGAGTATTCGCACGCGCGTCCAGCACGACGAAGTCGTTGCCGAGACCGTGCATCTTGGTGAAACCGACGCGCATAGGCCCGCGCATCTAGGTGCTGGAAGGGGGAAGGTCCAGCCTCAGACCGCGTTGCGGCTGCCGTCGAGTTCCTCGTCACTGGCAGTCTTGCCCACCAGTCCGGTAATCTCGACGACGTTTTCATCGCTTGCCTCGACCAATCGGCCCAGGTTTTCCAGGCGTTCGACGACCTTTCGTGCTGGTTCCGGCCGACCGTAGTGATAGCCCTGTCCCTTGAGCTGGCCCCAGCGCTTCAGGGCGTTGGCGACCTCTTCGTCTTCGATCCCTTCGGCGGTGATGGGCATCTTCAGGCCGTCGCTCATCGAGATGATCGCCTCGACCAACTGGTCGCCTTCGTTCTTGTTCTTGAGCTCGCGGATGAAG
The DNA here is from genome assembly GCF_019711415.1 of Qipengyuania vesicularis. Lineage (GTDB taxonomy): Bacteria > Pseudomonadota > Alphaproteobacteria > Sphingomonadales > Sphingomonadaceae > Qipengyuania > Qipengyuania vesicularis. The sequence goes on from NZ_JAIGNJ010000001.1 coordinate 462,588, forward strand.
CTGCGATCGATCTTGAGGCGATCGAAGGGCAGGCTGCGCAGTTGCGATAGGCTGGCGTAGCCGGTGCCGAAATCGTCGAGGCTGACCCTGACCCCCTGGTTGCGCAGCGAGGTAATCATCGAACGCACCATGCCGATATTCTCGTGCAGGCAGGTCTCGGTGACCTCGATTTCCAGGCGGTTGGCGGGGAAGCGATGTTCGACCAGCATTTTGAGGATCTTCTGGGCAAACCAGGGATCGCGCATCTGCACCGGGGAAATATTGACCGACAGCGTGATGCTCGGATCCCACTGCTTAGCGTCTTCGAATGCCTTGGCGATCAGGCGCTCGGACAGTTCGGCGATGACGCCGATTTCCTCGGCGATCGGGATGAAGATGTCCGGATTGACGAGGCCCATCTCGGGCGATTCCCAACGGGCGAGCATCTCGAACCCGGCGATCTCGCCAGTGTCGAGATCGATCTGCTGTTCGTAATAGGGCACGAACTCGTCGTTATCGATGCCGCGGCGAATGCCGGCTTCCAGTTCGTTGCGGAAGCGCAGTTCGTTTTCCATCGGCGGTTCAAACCAGTAGAAACGGTTCTTTCCCTGCTTCTTGGCGTGATACATGGCGATATCCGCCTTGTGCATCAGGTCCTGCGCCGGTGTTTCCGTTGGTTCGTCGCCGAGGTGGTGGGAACCTGCAATACCGATCGACACGGTCACATCGATGGCTGTGGACTGGTGCAGCACGGGGCGCGCAACCTGTTCCACCATCCGCATGACAAGGTGGTCGATCCGGTCGGGCGAATGCGTGTGATAGGGGACGGCGCAAATGAACTCGTCGCCGCCGAGGCGGGCAAGGCAGGCACCTTCAGGCAAGAGCTTGGCGATGCGCTCGGCACTCTCGCAAAGCACCCGGTCTCCGGCAGCATGGCCGTTGAGATCGTTGACCTGCTTGAAGTTGTCGAGGTCGATCGCGATCGTCGCGATGCCATGGTCGGCGGTGCATTTCGTCGCCAGCAGTTCTTCGAGCCGGGCGGCGAAGCTGCGCCGGTTAAGCGAGCCGGTGAGGTCGTCCATGTCGGCCAGCTGACGCGCCTCCATCTCCGCTTCACGATGCGACGCGAGCTCGCTGGTCAGCACCTTGTAGCGTTGCCAGCCGAGGAGGATGAGTGCGATGTTGAGCAGCAGGGCATTGGTCAGGACTGCATCGGGAGCATTGCGGCTACCGAGATAGGATTGGGCAAGAGCAGGCAGCACCGCACTGGCGAGCGCGACGAAAAGGCCGATGGCTGAGAACGCGATGACCAATGCCACATAGTTGCGTCTTCCACGCGCCCCTTCGGCCGGCGTTTCGCGGCTTGCGTGATCGATGTCTGTCAACTGATCCTGCGCCAAGGGACCCCCCGGAATTTTCGGCCATCCCGGATTATGCAGACAAAGCTAATATGCGGTTAATTCGCGGAGGCTTCCACAAGGGGAGGGTAGCCAAGGAATTGCGCGCTCGCTACGCAGCGCCAACTAGGACAACCCACCTGCCAATCCAGGAGAATCCCCCAATGGCCCGATACTGGCTGATGAAATCGGAACCCTTCAAATACAGCTGGGACGATCTCGTGGCCGAGAAGGAGGGGACTTGGGACGGCGTTCGTAACCACCGCGCGAAGAACAATCTTGCGGCGATGGAGGTGGGTGATCAGGCTTTCTTCTACCACTCGCGCGAGGGATTGGAGATCGTCGGCATCTGCGAAGTCAGCGTCGCCGGCATCACCGATCCGACCGATCCGGAAGGGAAGTGGGCGGCGGTCAAGGTGAAGCCCAAGACCAAATTGCCGCATCCGGTCACGCTCAAGCAGATCAAGGCCGAGCCCAAGCTCGCCGAGTGCGAACTGGTCAAGCTGTCGCGTCTTTCGGTGGCCGAGATCACGCCGGACGAGTGGTCGGTGATCTGCTCGATGGCGGGTATCTGACAGGGCTGGATCCAAGGAACGGGTTACGCCTGCCGCTCATTGAGTGAGTGAGTTCCTCATAGGAGAGCAGACAGGATGGACCGTTTCAAAGGCAAGCGCATACTGATTACCGGCGGCACGAGTGGCATGGGCCTGGCCGGTGCGAAGTTGATCGTCGAGGAGGGTGGAGAAGTCGCGGTAACCGGGACCAGCCAGAATCATCTTGATGAAGCCGGGCGAGATTTGCCTTCCGGATCGCTCGTCCTGCGCAACGATGCCTCCGACCCCGAAGCGGCCAGGGAACTCGGCGCCAAGATCAAGGACCAGATGGGTTCGATCGACGGAGTCTGGCTAAACGCGGGATTCGGCAAGTTCGGTGACAATACCGAGATCGATGCCGAGACTTTCGACGGCATGACGAACGTGAATGTCCGAGGGCCTGTACTGCAGATGGCACAGCTGATTCCCCTGATTTCCGATGGCGGTTCGGTCGTCGTGACAGCATCGGTGTCGCCCTATCTGGGACAACCGCAGGGTGCAGTCTATGCTGCGACGAAAGGCGCGGTCACCGCCCTGACGCGCGCTTGGGCTGCCGATCTAGCCGGTCGAAACATCCGCGTGAACTCAATCGCACCGGGACCAATTGAAACAAACTTCTTCGAGGGAATGGGTCTATCTGACGAAGAGGTCGAAGGCTTCAGCAAACAGATCAAAAAAATGGTTCCGCTGGGCCGGTTTGGGAGTAGCGAAGAGGCCGCACAGGTGGCCCTCTTCCTGTTGTCGGACCAGGCAAGTTACGTAACCGGCTCGCAATACATGGTCGACGGCGGGATGACGATGCGTTAGCCGCTGCGTAGTCCGCTTACGGTCGCTCCGCTGGCGGCGAGCTGCTCGATCTCGATGTGGCAATGGATCAGGCGCAACCCGCTGCGTCCTTCGGCAGCGACCAGCGCGTCCTTGAATTCCTGCGCGGTCGTGGCGGTCGCGGACCAGCCGCCGAAGGCCGAACCCATGGCCGCGAAATCGGGATTGGCGAGACGTGTTCCGCTGATCCGCTCCTCGCCCGGGAACTCGCGTTCCTGGTGCATTCGGATCGTGCCATAGGCCGAATTGTCGATCACGATGACGATAAGGTCTGCGCCGTGCTGGACCACCGTCGCCAGCTCCTGTCCGTTCATCAGGAAATCGCCGTCACCTGCGACGGCAACGACCGTCCGGTCGCGGTGGCGCAGAGCGGCCGCAACGGCGGCAGGAACGCCATATCCCATCGCGCCGCAGGTCGGGGCGAGCTGGGTCGGGAATCCCTCGTATCGCCAGTACCGATGCCACCAGCCAGCGAAATTGCCCGCGCCGTTGCAGATGATCGTGTCGGCTGGGAGCGTGTCGCGCATGAACTGCACGCACTGGCCCATGTCGAGTTCAAACTGCGGGGCGGGGTGTGCGGTTGCCCAGGCCTCCCATTCGGCGTGGGCCTCGACGCCGGCATCGAAGTCGATAGTCTCGCCATCGTCCCACAGCGCCGCACTCTCGGCGAACTCGTCCATCTCGGCGCAGATCGCGAGATCGGCGGGGTAGACGCTGTTGAGCTCGTTCGGGTCGGGATGGATGTGGACCAGCTTGCGATCCTCGGCCAGCAGCGGCGGGACAGTGTAGCCATCGGTCGTGGCCTCGCCGAGACGTGCGCCCACGGCAATAACGAGGTCGGCATTCTTGACCCGTTCGACCAGCTTGGGGTTGGGCCCGTAACCGAGGTTGCCTGCATAGACCCGGCTGGAAGGCGAGATAGCGTCCTGGCGGCGGAAAGCGGTTGCGACGGGTAGGCCGAGGCGTTCGGCGAAAAGCTGGAAGTGCTGGCGGGCCTTGGCGTTCCAGCCTGCGCCGCCGATGATCGCGACCGGCGAGGCGGCATCGGCGATCAAAGCCATCATTGCCTGCATTGCGTCGGGGCAGGGGGCCTGTGCGGGACGCTCGACCCGTGGGCGGGGCTTTGCTGAAGTGTCGCGGCTGAGCATGTCCTCGGGCAGGGCGAGTACGACCGGCCCGGGGCGGCCGGAAATCGCGGTGGCATAGGCGCGCGCGACATATTCCGGGATGCGGTCAGCCGAATCTATCCGCGTCGCCCATTTGGCGATGGGTCCGAAGAAGGCCGCGAAATCGACTTCCTGAAAACCCTCGCGGTCGCGCATCTCGCTGTCGACGTCGCCAACGAACAAGATCATCGGCTGCGAATCCTGCATCGCGACATGGACGCCGATGCTGGCGTTGGTCGCGCCCGGCCCGCGCGTGACGAAGGCGACACCTGGGCGCTGGGTCATGGCACCGTCCGCACATGCCATCATCGCCACTCCGCCTTCCTGGCGGCAGGTGACGAGGTCGATCGTATCCTGCTGGCCGAGCGCGTCGAGTACCTGGAGGAAGCTTTCGCCGGGGACGGTGAAAATCCGCTCGCAGCCCTGCTCGATCAGGCAATCGACAAGCAGTTTGGCGGCGGCGGGGGTGGGATGTTTGCTCATGGCTGGGGCGGTTAGCCGCGCAGACCCTGCGGTGCAATCTTTGCTGTCGTTCCAGACGCTTATCCCCGGAGCGAAAACGCTTGTCCCGAATTGGAACAGCTTGATTTTGCGGGAAACTTTTAGTTAAAGAAGCGTTAACTCGACATCATGAGACGCGCACTTGTTCTTACCAACGAGACCGCCCGGCACTGGCTTCGGGCATCTCTGCCGCAGCGCCGCCGTATGTTTGCGGATGTCCCTCAGGCCGATGTCGTCGACTGGCGGCTGACGGCTTCGGACGTGCGCGGCGTCGCGACGACCTATTTCGCCACAGTCGCTGCGGTTCTCGCCTTCATCATCTAGGCACTCGCGCCGGCAGCTGCCGCTGCGGTTCGCTCTGCTACCAAGAGGCGGCGGCCGAGCCATGCCGAGATCAGGCACATGGCTGCGCTGATCAGAACCTGCTCGACGATTGGCACGCCGGCGACGCTCATCCCCATCGCGAGCAGCGATCCGCAGACCATCGCCCCCGAATTGACGATATTGTTGGCCGCGATCGTTCGCGAGGCGCGATCCGGTGCGACGCGCGTCGTGAGGAATGCGTAGAGCGGCACCACGAACATCCCGCCTGCCACCGCGATCCCCAGCAGGCTCAGCAGGATCACGGTCGCAAGCGGCCAGGAGAGGAAGCCCGCGACATCGAGCAGTTCGGTCGGCTTGTCCGATTCCCACAGTTTGCAGACCAGGTAGAAGGCAACCACGAAGACCCCCATCGCGATCACCGATAGCGGCGCATAGCGGGCGGAGACCTTGCCCTTGAGCAAAGCCCCGACAATCACCGAACCGATCGCGACGCCGACCGAGAATACGACGAGGAAGATGCTGGCCACCTCCTTGCTCGCCATGATCACGTTCTTGGCGAGCGGCGGGAACTGGATGAACAACACTGCCCCGATGGTCCAGAAGAAGCTGATCGCGAGGATGGCGTAGTAGACCTCGCGGTTGTGCATCGTCTCGCGGATCAGCTGGGTCGAGGCCCTCAGGATGTGCAAGTCGATCTTCTCGATCTTGCCTTGCGGCGGGGCGGGGGGAACCTGCCGGCTGACGAGGTAGCCGACGATAGAAGTCAGCACGATGCCCACGGCGGCAACCTCGACCGCGATCCATCCGGCCAAGATCGTGCCCGCGAGAATCGCGATATAGGTTCCGGCCTCGACCAGCCCGGTGCCCGCCAGTACCTCGTCTTTGTGCAAGTGCTGCGGCAGGATCGCGTATTTGATCGGCCCGAGGAAGGTCGACTGGATCCCGGTCATGAACAGCGCCAGCAGCATCAGCAGGACGGGAACGCTTGTCTGGATCCCGAACAGATTCACCGGCATCTCATAGCCCTGCCATGCGAGCATCAATCCGCTCGCGCCGATCAGCATCAGCACGATCTCGCAGGCCTTCACCTTGCGGATGATCGAGGCCTTGTCGCGCATGTCGGCCAGCTGCCCGGCGAGCGCGGACAGGATGAAGAAGGGCAGGATGAACAGGCCCGACGCGATCGCCGAAAACAGCCCCTCCGCCTCTTCCGAATTGAAGATCGAATAGACAACGAACAGGACCATCGCGGTCTTGTAGAGATTGTCGTTGAAGGCGTTGAAGAGCTGCGTGACGAACAGCGGCAGGAACCGCCTGGTGCGCAGCAAGTGAGTGCTTGTGAACATGACCCCCCGGGAAGAAACCTTCCGTATAGGAACCCTTGGTAGAGACATCGCGGCGGCGGACAACCCCGTGTCGCGTCTTTTGCGGCGGGGCGTTTGCCGTTAGGGGAACGAGGAACGATGCTGACGCTGCCCAATATCCTGACGCTTTCGCGCATTTTCGCGATTCCCGTGCTGGCCTTCCTGCTGTGGTGGCCCGGCTGGGAACTGGGCTTCCTGATGGCATTCGGCCTCTATTCGCTGATGGGCATCACCGACTATTTCGACGGCTATCTCGCGCGCAGCAGCGGGACGGTGTCGAAGCTCGGCATCTTCCTCGACCCGATTGCAGACAAGATCATGGTGGCCGCCGTAATCCTCGTGCTTGCCGCGCAGGGCGTGCTTACAGGGCCCTATGTCGGCGATGCGCATGTGATCGCGGGGCTCATCATCCTGATGCGCGAGATCGCCGTATCGGGCCTGCGCGAGTTCCTCGGGCCGTTGCAGGTCTCCGTCCCGGTCAGCCGCCTCGCCAAGTGGAAGACGACCTTCCAGATGCTGGCGCTGGGCTCGCTAATCCTCGGCCAGGGCCTGCCGGACTGGAACGTGATGATCGGCACGGTCGATGCGAATGTGCCGCACACCGTGGGCCTGATCACCCTGTGGGGCGCGGCCGTGATGACGGTGATCACAGGCTGGGATTACCTGCGGGTCGGCCTCAAGCACATGGATTAGGACTGCGCGGGCGATCCTACAGCTTGGAACACATGGAACACGGTCTTTGAGGGGAAGCTCTCTTGGGCCTGAAGCCGCGGTGTGTGAGTGATCGACTGGGAGAAAGAGCGGACTGGAAGCTAGCTGCCTCCGGGCAGGTAGGAAATGTCGGGAATGGGGTGAAAAGCGGACATTCGCTAGCGTCATTCGTTTTCCACTCTCCTGTCCGGCATTGCTTCTAATGCCGCAGCGGCGCACTCTCGAATCTGCTCCCAGCGCGGATCAGAGAAGAGCGCTTCGCGCCTCCAAAACGCCTTGTCACCGCCAGTTCGAAGGTCCCCAAAGATTGCGGCAACTGACCGCGCCGCATCAATTTCAGCCTGTGTAATTTCACCAAGCTCATGTTTGTATTCGCAAGCAACGTAGTAATCGTCAAATTCCAATAGCAACTCGTCGTTGCCGTAGCAGGCGGCACTTTTTCCATTTGTCAAATTTCTAAAGGTGTAATCGAGGTATTCGACTTGGGCCTGCGCAGGAGACGCAAGTATCAAGATCGAGTCTCGCAAATTTGCATACCACAAACTCATGTTTGGACACTATCTGCCAAATTTCTTGGACACAATGCTCTGCGCGAGATGTCAGACTCACAGACCTAGAAGTATTGATCGCAAATTCGGGCGGCTGTCAGCCTTCGGGTCGCTCGCGAACCTTCCTCACCCCGCCCGCAATTCCTCTGCCAGCAGTTCGAAATCTTCCCGCCGCGGGGAGTTCTTGCGCCAGATCAGTGCGATCTCGCGGCTGGCGCTCTTTGATTTGAGCGGGCGGGCGACCACCTCGGTGCCGCGCAGGATGCCGGCCTCGACCGCCATTTCGGGCAGCATCGTCAGCCCCAGGCCGTTGTCGACCATTTGCACCAGCGTGTGCAGGCTGGTGCCGATCATGGTGGTCGAACCGCGCAGTTCGGGCCGGTTGCAGGCGGCGAGTGCGTGGTCCTTCAGGCAGTGCCCGTCTTCGAGCAGCAGCAGTCGCCCGTCGTCGATCATGTCGGGGCTCACCGTCGCGGGTGGATCGCGCGGATCGTCTTTCGGGAAGGCGACATAGAGCGGATCGTCGGAGATATGCGCCTTCTCCACCTCTCCGGTGGCAAAGGGGAGGGCGAGCAGCACGCAATCGACGCGCCCGTGCTGGAGCGATTCTACCGCGTCGTGGCTGGTCTCCTCGCGCAGGAATAGCTCGAGCTCGGGCCGTTCCTTGCGCAGGCGCGGCAGGAAGCGCGGGAGCAGGAAAGGCGCGATGGTCGGGATCACGCTCATGCGCAGCTGGCCCGCCAGCGGCTTGCCCGCGGCCTGGACGAGGTCCGCCAGTTCCTCCGTCTCGCGCAGCACCCGGTGCGCCTTTTCGACCACCTGGTTGCCCAGTGCCGTGAAACGCACCACCCGCCGGCTCCGCTCGACCAACGTCACGCCCAGCAACGACTCCAGCTCGCGAATGCCCGCAGACAGCGTCGACTGCGACACGAAGCTGGCCTCGGCAGCACGGCCGAAATGGCCATGCTCGTGCAGCGCCACGAGGTACTGCAGCTGCTTGAGAGTGGGGAGGTAGGTAGACATTCTGGCTCGGCCCTATCCGTTCGCCCTGAGCTTGTCGAAGGGCCGTACTTCACTTTGAGCGATGCGCTAGATGAAAAAGCGGTGCTTCGACAAGCTCAGCACGAACGGAAAGCCTACTCCGCCGTTATCACTTCATCTTGAGCCGCTTCCATCATGCCGGCGTGCACATCGTCGACGTGGGTCATCAGCAGGCGACCGTCTTTGACCGCGAATGCCAGGCGGCCTTCGACCAGTTCGAGGGCATCCTTGCCGAACACCTCGTAGCGCCAGCCCTGCAAGATCGGCAGCTTGCGCACGCCAGCCGCCAGCGCTTCCATTTCGTCGGCGCGGGTCAGGAGGCGGGCGGCCACGTCGATCTCGCGAGCGCGGATCTTGAGCAAGAGCTTGAGAAGGTCCGCCACCAGCGCGCCCTCCTTGCCCAGCGGCGCACCGCGCTTGGGCTTTTCGGGCATCTCGTCCTTGGACAGCGGTTCGGCCTTGTCGATGACCTTCATCAGCCGCTTGCCGATGTCATTGTCCTTCCACGCATTGGACAGGCCGCGGACCTTGGTGAGGTCGCCCTGCTTCTTCGGTGGGTGGCTGGCGATGTCTGCCAGCGTTTCGTCGCGCATGATCCGGCCGCGCGGGATGTTCTTGTGCTGCGCCTCACCTTCGCGCCATGCGGCGAGCGCTTTCAGGCGGCCGAGGACGGTGGGGTTGCGCCCTGGCGAGCGAATGCGCTTCCACGCCTGGTCGGCATCATTGGCGTAGTTTTCCGGATCGGCGAGCTTGTCCATCTCCGCATCGAGCCAGGCGCCGCGGCCGGTCTTGATCAGCTTCTTCAGGATCTTGGGGAAGATCTTCGAGAGGTGCGTTACGTCGCCGATCGCATATTCGATCTGCCGGTCGGTCAGCGGGCGGCGCCCCCAGTCGGTGAAGCGCGCGCCCTTGTCCACGGTAATGCCGAGCCAGCTTTCGACCAGATTGGCATAGCCGATCTGCTCGTTCTGGCTGATCGCCATCATCGCGATCTGCGTGTCGAAGATCGGGTGCGGCGTCTTGCCGGTGAAATTATAGACGATCTCGACGTCCTGTCCGCCGGCATGGAAGACCTTGAGGACCTCCTCATTGTCGCACAGCAGCTCCCACAGGGGTGCAAGGTCGATACCTTCGGCCAGCGGGTCGATGGCCGCGGCCTCATCCTCGTTTGCGATCTGCACCAGGCACAGCTCCGGCCAGTAGGTGTTCTCGCGCATGAATTCGGTGTCGACGGTGACGAAATCGCTCTTCGCCAGGCGCTCGCAAAGATCGGCGAGCGTATCGGTATCGGTAATCAGTTCGTGTATTTTCATCGTGTCTTTTCTGTCGTTCGAGCGGAGTGCCGCTCCCGCACCGCAAGCGAACCTTGACAAAAGCCCGCTGGTGCCCTGTTAGCGCGCGCGATTCCCCGCTAGGGGTCCGCGCACGCCAGCGCCCTTAGCGCCATACATCCCAAATTGGAAAGACTTCCAGATGCACGCCTATCGTACCCACAACTGCGCTCAGCTGACGAAAGACAATGTCGGCGAAACCGTCCGCCTGTCAGGCTGGGTGCACAACAAGCGCGATCATGGCGGCGTGCTCTTCGTCGATTTGCGCGATCACTATGGCATCACGCAGATCGTTGCCGATAGCGACAGCCCGGCGCTGCCCGTGCTGGAGAAGATGAAGCTGGAATCGGTCGTCACCATCGACGGCACGGTAAAGGCGCGCGACGAGGTTGCGGTCAACAAGAACCTGCCGACGGGTGAGATCGAGGTCTTCGCCCGCGAAATCACCGTCCAGAGCCGCGCGGACGACCTGCCGCTGATCGTGAACCAGGCAGAAGACTATCCGGAAGAGACGCGTCTCAAATACCGCTTCGTCGACCTGCGCCGCGAGCGTGTTCACAACAACATCATGTTGCGCAACCGTGTGATTACCTCGCTGCGCCAGCGCATGATCGCGCAAGGGTTTTCCGAGTTCCAGACGCCCATCCTCGGTGCATCGAGCCCCGAAGGCGCGCGCGACTATCTCGTGCCCAGCCGTCTCCACCCGGGCCGCTTCTACGCGCTTCCGCAGGCGCCGCAGATGTTCAAGCAGCTGCTGATGGTCGCCGGTTTCGACCGCTACTTCCAGATCGCGCCCTGCTTCCGCGACGAAGACCTGCGCGCCGACCGCAGCCCCGAATTCTACCAGCTCGACTTCGAAATGAGCTTCGTGACGCAGGAAGATGTCTTCCAGGCGATCGAACCGGTGCTTGCTGGCGTGTTCGAGGAGTTCTCGGGTGGCAAGACTGTGACCCCGGCCGGTGAATTCCCGCGCATCCCCTATGCCGAGGCGATGCTGAAGTATGGTTCGGACAAGCCCGACCTGCGCAACCCGCTGATCATTTCGGACGTCACCTCGCACTTTGAAAAGTCGGGCTTCGGACTGTTCGAGAAGATTGTCGGCACCGGCGGCAAGGTCCGCGTGGTCCCGGCTCCGAACACGCATGAAAAGAGCCGCAAGTTCTTCGACGAGATGAACGACTGGGCGCGTAAGGAAGGTTTTGCCGGTCTCGGCTACGTCACGCGCAAGGGAGGCGAGTTCGGCGGTCCGATCGCCAAGAACCACGGCACCGAAGGCATGGAAAAGCTCTATGCCGAACTGGGCCTCGGTGAAAACGACGGCCTGTTCTTTGCCGCGGGCAAGGAAAAGGATGCTGCCAAGCTGGCCGGTGCTGCGCGCACCCGCGTCGCTGAGGAACTGGGCCTGATCGAAGAAGGCTGCTTCAAGTTCTGCTGGATCGTCGACTTCCCCATGTTCGAATATGACGAGGAACTGAAGAAGGTCGATTTCAGCCACAACCCCTTCTCGATGCCGCAGGGCGAGATGGAAGCGCTGGAAACCAAGGACCCGCTCGATATCCTCGCATGGCAGTACGACATCGTCTGCAACGGCTACGAACTGTCCTCGGGTGCGATCCGGAACCACAAGCCGGAAATCATGTACAAGGCGTTCGAAATTGCCGGCTACACGCAGGCCGATGTGGACGAGAATTTCTCGGGCATGATTGAGGCCTTCAAGCTCGGCGCACCGCCCCACGGCGGTTCCGCACCGGGCATCGACCGCATCGTGATGCTGCTCGCCGACGAGCCGAACATCCGCGAAGTGATCGCTTTCCCGCTCAACCAGAAGGCTCAGGACCTGATGATGGGCGCACCCAATCTCGTCAGCCCGCGCCAGCTGCGTGACGTGCATATCCGCACCGTTGAAGCCCCCAAGCCGCAAGGCGCCGAGGCAACCCGCGTGGACCGTAGCGGCGGCGAGTAAACCCATGCCCCTTGCGCAAGCCTCTTGCGTTCATTAGGGCGAAACCCAACTTAATAACCCCCAAGATTGAGAGGGAATAGAATGAGCGATACTGCCGACCGCGTGCAGAAGATTGTCGTCGAGCATCTCGGCGTCGAGGCCGACAAGGTTACCCAGGAAGCCAGCTTCATCGACGATCTGGGCGCAGACAGCCTCGACATCGTCGAACTGGTCATGGCGTTCGAAGAAGAGTTCGGCGTCGAAATCCCCGACGATGCGGCTGAGAAGATCACCACCGTCGGCGACGCGACCAAGTATATCGAAGAGCACAAGGGCTAAGCCCAACCTGCTTTTTGCACCCGCGTGATGCGCGGGACCGGACAGGCCCGACCCTGATGATGGGCCGGGCCTGTTGTCTTTTTTGCGGAGAATTACATGCGGCGTGTGGTCGTTACCGGACTTGGCCTTGTCACCCCCCTTGGCGGTGATGTCGAAACCTCGTGGAAGAACCTGATCGCAGGCAAGAGCGGGGCGGGGCAGATCACCCGCTTCGATACCGAAGGCCAGAAGGCCACGATCGCCTGCGAGGTGAAGGACAAGGACCACGAATGGGGCTTCGATCCTGACAAGCGCGTCGATCACAAGGTCCAGCGCCAGGTCGATCCCTTCATCATCTACGGCATCGATGCCGCCGGACAGGCGATCGAAGATGCCGGGCTCGAAGACATGGACGAAGAGACCAAGCTGCGCGCGGGTGTCTCGATCGGTTCGGGCATCGGCGGCCTGCCGGGAATCGAAAGCGAATCGCTCGTCTGCCGTGACCGCGGCCCGGGCCGCGTCAGCCCGCATTTCGTCCACGGACGCCTGATCAACCTCATCAGCGGCCAGGTCTCGATCAAATACGGTCTCATGGGCCCGAACCACGCGGTCGTGACCGCCTGTTCGACCGGCGCGCACTCGATCGGCGATGCCGCGCGCATGATCGCGCTCGACGATGCCGACATCATGCTGGCTGGCGGTGCGGAAAGCACGATCAACCCGCTTGGCGTGGCGGGCTTTGCACAAGCACGTGCGCTCAACATGAGCATGAACGATCGCCCCGAGGAAGCTAGCCGCCCCTATGACAAGAACCGCGACGGTTTCGTCATGGGCGAAGGCGCCGGTGTTGTCGTGCTGGAGGAATACGAGCACGCCAAGGCACGCGGCGCAAAGATCTACGCCGAAGTGGTTGGCTATGGCCTGTCGGGCGATGCCTATCACGTCACCGCCCCGCATCCTGAAGGCAAGGGCGCGGAACTGGCGATGCGGATGGCGCTCAAGAAATCCGGTCTCGAACCCTGCGACATCGACTACGTCAATGCGCATGGCACCTCGACCATGGCCGACACGATCGAACTGGCGGCGGTCAAGCGCGTGCTGGGCGACGATCTGTGCGGCGCCTCGATGAGCAGCACCAAGTCTGCCATCGGGCACCTCCTGGGCGGTGCGGGCGCAGTGGAAGCGATCTTTTGCATCCTAGCTATCCGCGACCAGGTCGTTCCGCCGACGCTCAACCTGACCGATCCGGATGAAGGCACGGAAGGCGTCGACCTCGTCCCGCTGCAGGCGAAGAAGCGCGAAGTGAAGGCCTGCCTCAACAACAGCTTCGGCTTTGGTGGCACCAACGCTTCGCTGATCGTCAAGAAGGTCGACTAAGGTGAAGAAGGCTGCCCTCTTGCTGGGGGCTGTCGTCGTACTGCTGATGGCAGGCGCCGGCGTCTGGCTGGCGAGCGGCTGGTACGGATCTTCCACCGTGTCCGAAGATTCCGGTTTCGTCGTGCCACAGGGCGCGAGCGGGACCGCAATCGCGCAAAAGCTCGAGGAAGAGGGGCTGATCCTGTCGGCGGACGCCTTCCTCCTGCGCGCGCGGATTTTCGGTGGCAGCGGCACCATCAAGGCGGGCGAATACTCCATCCCGGCCCAGGCGAGCTCGGCCGAGATCATGGATATCCTCCAGAGCGGCGAGGTCGTCCTGAACTTCGTCACTATCCCTGAGGGGCTGCCCTCGATCCTCGTCCACGAACGCCTGATGGCAGTCGAAGGCCTGGTCGGCGAAATCCCGGTGCCCGACGAGGGCTCGATCCTGCCCGACACTTATGATTTCCAGACGGGCGAGGAGCGTTCGGCGGTCGTCGCGCGCATGCAGGCCGCGATGGACGATTATCTTGCCGAAGCCTGGTCGAAACGCACCGACAAGTCGGTGGTGAAATCGCCCGAAGAAGCCCTGATCCTCGCTTCCATCGTGGAGAAGGAGACAGCGCAGGCAGACGAACGCCCGATGGTCGCCGGCGTCATGACCAATCGTGTGCGTATCGGCATGATGCTGGGCGCGGATGCGACCACGATCTATCCGATCACCAAGGGCAAGCCCCTGGGCCGTCGTATCCGCGTGTCGGAACTGCGCAGCACCAATCCCTACAACACCCGTGCCGTCGCGGGGCTGCCACCGGGGCCGATCACCAATCCCGGACGCGAGAGCATTGCCGCGGTGCTCGATCCGGCCGAAACGAAGGCGCTCTACTATGTCGCCGATGGCAGCGGCGGTCATGTTTTTGCAGAGACGCTTGAAGAGCATAATCGCAACGCAGCGAAGTGGCGCCAGCTGCGCCGCGAACGCGGGGAAATGTGAGCGAGGCCGATGCGTCGCTGATTCTGGCGGCCGAACTGCCGCCGGAGATGCATCGCCGCTACACCGACCTACGCACGCAATTTTTCCCGCCCGAGCGCAATTATCTCGAAGCGCATGTCACGCTGTTTCACGCCATCCCAGCGCAATGCGAAGACGAGTTGCGTCGGTACCTCGCGCGGCTGACTGGCGAGGTCCCGCCGATCCGTGGACAGGTCGAAGGGCTGATGTCTCTAGGAGGAGGCACTGCCATCAAGCTGTCGAGCCCGGATCTGCTCGCCCTGCGCGACGAAATCGCCGAGCATCTTCGCGGGATGCTGACCCAGCAGGACCAGCACCGCCCGCGGCTCCATGTGACGATCCAGAACAAGGTGACATCGAAGGACGCGAAGGCGCTGCAGGCGCAGCTGGCGGGCACGATCGAGCCCCGCGAATTCGCCTTTTCGGGCCTCGCGCTGTACATCTATCGCGGCGGCCCGTGGGAATTCGTACGGCGCTTCGCATTTCGCGGGAAATGAGTGTTGACCACCGGGGCCACGCGCCCTAAATGCGCCGCCTGCCGAGCGGGCATATGCCCGCCGCACGGCCTTTCGGGGCGGAGTAGCTCAGGTGGTTAGAGCAGCGGAATCATAATCCGCGTGTCGGGGGTTCGAGTCCCTCCTCCGCTACCAATTTTACCCGATCGTTGATTTGTCCGGGCCGACTTGCGGCCACCAGTGATCGTGGGCTGCCGCAGCCCGAGGTCCCCGGCCCTCTTGCGCCAGCGCTCACCTTCGACCGTATTGGCACGCCTTGTCGGATTAACCTCGGCTGTCGTCGGCATCTGCCGCTCCGTTCGGCTCTCACCAATCCGCAAAATCCGTCAGGCCTGAGGGCGCATGGATGCGCTGCGAAGTTGCGCATTCCCGGCGCATTTGGCCACCATCTTGCGGATATCGCGGATTGCTGGCACAATATGAACATGAGCAGGCGATTTTTCTGTCCTGATTGCGGCCTCGTTGCCGTACGCCGATCGGTGGAGTTTCATCTCACCGACTGGTTCAACGAGTAATCCCGAACCGCGCGGGATAGGCGCGGATTTCGGGCACGCTCCTGATCGTGCCTTCCGACATTCCGGGCCCATCCCCGACCATTCGCATGCGGCCATTGCGCTGCCCATGAAGGTTCGAGGGATCACACCATGTCAATGCAATCGAATATCCGTTGCGGGGCTGCCGGCACCGCTGCCCTGCTGCTCGCAGGAATTTCCACACCCGTCCTTGCGCAAGCCGTCGCCGGGACCGAAGAGGCCACTCAGACCGACGACGAGGTAATCGTCGTCACCGGTAGCCGCATCGAAGGACTGCCATCCGATGGCCCGGTCCAGACCATCTCCATCGGCCGCGACGATATCGTCGAATCGGGTGCAGGCACTATCATCGAGGTTCTCCAGGACCTTCCAGTGGCCACCGGAGGCGGCGCGACATTCTCGACCGCAACCGCCGGACCGCTCTCGTCCGATACGCCGGTCGGCGCGTCTGCTGTCTCGCTCCGCGGACTGGGCGCGTCCTCGACGTTGACCCTGATCAACGGCCGCCGCGCACAGATCAGTGCCTTCGCGCGCGGTCAGGAAAGTTTCATCGACGCCAGCTCCATTCCCCTGGCAGCGGTAGAACGGGTCGAAGTCCTGCCCTCCGGTGCTTCGGCGATCTATGGGGCTGACGCGGTGGCCGGCGTGGTCAATTACGTCCTGCGCGATGATTTCGAGGGTATCGAGCTCACTGCAAGCTACGGCAACTCCACGGCAGGAACAGACGAGGGGCGCTACAACATTACCGGGGTCGTCGGTACGCGTCTTGGTGATCGCAATTCGGTCATGCTGGTGGTCGACTACTTCAAGCGCAATCCCTTCTTCCTGCGCGACCGGGCCATAAGCCGCGACAGCTTCCGTCCCAGCCAGCAGGGTTTCTATCCCAGCTATAACGACCTGTTTTTCCAGTTCTTCGACCAGACCGAAGAGCCTGCCGACGGTGGCTGCGCCGCCGACGATTTCGGTTTCGGCAATTTCGGCGAGTTCTGCGAGGTCAACACCAACGCCTTTATTTCGGCGCAGGATCGGCTGGAGACCATTGGCGGCCTGTTCACTCACCAGTTCGAGAT
This sequence comes from Qipengyuania vesicularis, assembly GCF_019711415.1. Lineage (GTDB taxonomy): Bacteria > Pseudomonadota > Alphaproteobacteria > Sphingomonadales > Sphingomonadaceae > Qipengyuania > Qipengyuania vesicularis. The sequence goes on from NZ_JAIGNJ010000001.1 coordinate 479,114, forward strand.
CTCGGACAGGCTGACGTGGTACAATGATGTGCTCTATAGCCGGGTGGAATCGCGCGGCATCAGCTCGCCCGCAAACTTCTCGCGTGCGCCCATCGATCCGGAAAATCCGTTCTGGCCCGCAGCCTTGCAGGCAGACATTGTCGAAGAAGGCGGGGTCACCGATTTCAGCGACTACTTCGGCTTCCCGATCTTCGCCTGGGGCAAGATCCCAGAGCCGCGCGCAGTAGAAATCGAATCCGACAGCTATCGGATTACGTCAGGCTTGCGCGGCGATCTGGCAGGTGACTGGCGATTCGACGCCGCTTTCCTGTTCGGCGGCAATGACCGCATCCAGAGAGGCTTGTCCGGGCTGGTCGTCGCGCAGAATTTCTACGATCTCAATCTCGGCAACATCTGTACCGACGGGACGAGGGTGGAACGCTGGGATGTCGATCCGGGGCGCCCGACCGCGGATTTCGTGGGTGACACCTGTGAAGACATCGGCCTGACCACGCTCTGGTACAATCCTTTCGGAGGCCAGACTACCCAGGAAGCAGGAGTGGCGGAACTGCTCGGCACCGAGGCGGAACGCAGCGGCAAGTCGCGGCTCTACGCCTTCGATGCGAGCGTCAACGGCACGCTGCTCGAGATGCCTGCCGGTCCGTTGAAGGCAGCATTTGGGGGCGAGTTCCGCCGCGAAACGCTGCGGGACACCCCGTCTGGGATTGCAGTCGCGACAATTGACAATCCGGAGCCCATCCTCGGCTTCTCTTCCACCAGCGCCGAGGCGGATCGCAACAGCTGGTCGCTCTACGGTGAATTCTACGTACCACTCGCAGCTGGGCTAGACCTGCAGCTTGCCGGGCGGTTCGACGATTTCGAAGGCTTTGGGAGCGACTTCAATCCGAAGATCGCCGCGCGCTGGGAACCAGTCGACTGGCTTGCCCTGCGCGCCAATTATTCGACCTCATTCCGCGCTCCTTCGCTCGCCCAGAGCGGTGCGGGTGTGCTGCTGAGCTCGTATCGTGTCGATTGCGAAGCGACGCCAGGCGCGTGCGACGATGATCCCACTGCCGATGGCGAGGCACTGTTGTCCGAAGATGTCGGCAATCCGAACCTCGGTGCCGAGAACGCTCGGAGCTTCGGCGGCGGCATTGTCGTCATGCCCAATTCGGATATCGAGCTGCGTGTCGACTACTGGAATATCCGGCACGAGGACCTGGTCGGCATCGACGAGGACGACTTCATTCGCCGTGCCTTGGCGGGAGAATTCGCTGTTGTCGGGGATGGGGAACTGGCCACCGGTACGCCCGGCCTCGAAGTCACCAACGGTTTTGTGACCGACGCCCATTTCCAGATCACCAATCTCGGATTCCAGAAAACCGACGGCATCGACTTTGCCTATACCCACCGGTTTGGTGGCGGAGATGCGGGCGATTTCACCTTCTTGCTGGACGCTACCCACATCCTCAACTTCGAGCGCAAGGCCTCGGAAGCCAGCCCGCTGGAGCAGTTGGCGGGCGACTATCTTTATCCCGACTTCATCGCGAGCGGGAAGTTGCGCTGGCGCAAGGATGAATGGCGAGCCGCGCTATCCGGCCACTACAAGAGCGGGTATCGCGACGATCCGTCGGACCGCACGCTCGAGGCGCTCGGACTGCCACTGGATAGCGAATACGAGGTCGACGATTACCTGACCTTCGATCTCAGCGTGAGCTACGACTTCGCCGAGGACAGCTTCATCCAGCTATCGCTGCGCAACATCCTCGATGCGGACCCGCCACGGGTGCTTGGATCCTCCTCGAATGTCGATCTCTTCAACCATGACCTGATCGGGCGCTACGCTACGATCCGCGTGACGAAGCGCTTCTAACGCGACAAGGTCAGAAATCCGCCGTGTCGGGGCCTGCCATTGGGTGGCAGGTCCCGGGCGGCGACGACGGGAGAAGGCGATGGCCGATCGAGAATCCGACAAGGCGGAGGGTGCTGCCGACGCATCGACGCGGGTCTGGCGGATGCCGGACACGCTGCTCATCATGTTCGTGCTGGCGGTGCTGGCCTGGGCCGCGACATTCGTCTTCATACCTGGCCAGTTCGACGTGGCAGGCGATCCGGCGCGGATCGTACCGGGCAGCTTCCAGGCGGCCTCCGGGACAATGCCTGCGCCCGTGCTGGGCGATGAAGACCGCGCGGGTTTCCTCGACTTTTTCTATGCCGGGCTCGTAACCGGTGATCGTTATTCGCCCACCGTGGGCCTGATGGCCTTCATCATCGTGCTGGGCGGGGTGTTCGGCATGATCATGCGCACCCGTGCAATCGACGCTGCGCTTCAGGCCTCGCTACCTGGCGGCAAAGCGCAGGGAGAGACGCTGATACTGCTGCTGTTCGTGTCTTTCTCCCTCGGCGGCGCTGTTTTCGGCCTGTCCGAAGAAGCGATTGCCCTGACGCTGATCCTGGCGCCATCGCTGAGCCGCGCGGGCTATGACTCCATTACAGCATTGCTCGTCTGCCTGTGCGCGAGCCAGATCGGTTTCGCGACGAGCTGGATGAACCCTTTCAGCGTCGTGATTGCGCAGAGCATATCTGGTCTCCCCCCCATGTCCGGCATGGGTCCACGAGTGGCGATCTGGGCCAGCTTCACGGTGCTCGGCGCCCTGTTTACCTGGCACTACGCACGCCGGGTCCGCCTCGGGATCCGTCCGGCAGTTGGGAAGATCGCCGACACGTCCGACAAGGGCGCAATCGACAAGTTTCGCCTCGCCCACCTGTCGGTATTGGCCACTCTTCTGGCGGGTGTCGCCTGGGTGGCGTGGGGCGTGACGACGCGTGGCTACTATTTGCCGGAAATCGCGGCACAATTCTTCGCAGTGGGCATGGTTACGGCGGTCATCGCTTATTTGGGCAAGCTCGAGGGTGGATCGACCGGCGAGATGATGGAGGCATTTCGCGAGGGAGCGGCACAATTGCTGCCGGCCGCACTTATCGTCGGTGCCGCGAAGGGGATCATGCTCCTGCTGGGAGGCGATTCCCCGACAAGCGTTTCGCTGCTCAATGCGTTGCTGAACGGCCTTGCAAACCTGACGGCGGCAGTGCCCGACTGGATGACGGCCTGGGCCATGTATCTGGCCCAGAGCATTTTCAACTTCGCGGTGTCCTCCGGCTCGGGCCAGGCGAGCATCACCATGCCGATTATGGCCCCGCTTGCCGATCTTTCGGGCGTGACACGTCAGACCGCGGTGCTCGCCTTCCAACTGGGCGACGGCTTCACCAATTTGGTGGTGCCGACTTCCGCCACGCTGATGGGCTGCCTCGCTGCAGCACGCGTTTCTTACGGCCAATGGCTGGCGTTCTTCTGGAAACCCATGGTGGCGCTGTTCGTCTTAGCCAGCGCGGTCATGTTGATCGCCCACGCAGGAGGGTTCTGATGGCCTGGAAACTCCTGACGGCCTTCCTAGCCCTCGCGATGGGAGCCTGCACAACGCCCAGCCTTCTGGCTCAACCGGGCACTCTGGTGATCGTCGGCGGCGGGCTCGAGGCCGACAATGAGGAAGTCTTCCGGGCCTTCCTCGAAGCACGGCTAACGGAAGCTACCTCCATCGCAATTGTCCCCGCGGCGTCGGGCGCGCCGAGCCAATCTGCTGCGGACTTCCGTGATGCGCTTGTCAGGCACGGTGCCGATCCTGCCGACATCAGGATTGTCGAGCTTGCGGTAAAGGACGATCCGGCGACGGCCGATATTGACGAGGCCGGCTGGTCGGCGAACGCCGACAATCCATCGGAAATCGAGAAAATCGCGCAGGCAGGAGCGATCTGGTTAACCGGAGGCGACCAGTCGCGACTGACCGAGTTGCTGATCGGCGAAGGTGGCCGCGACACGGCGATGCTGGCTGCCATTCGCGCGCGCTTGGAAGCAGGCGCGGTGGTAGGCGGGACCTCGGCGGGCGCCGCAATCATGAGCGATCCGATGATCACGCAGGGCGATACGCTGGCAGCACTACTGCCAAATGCTCCCGGAGAGGAGGTTCGCTTCGACCGGGGACTGGGGTTCTTTCAAAGGGCACTGGTCGATCAGCACTTCGGGGAGCGGGCAAGGCTCGGCAGGCTCGCCGCGCTCCTCGTCAGCAAGGACCAACCGCATCGGATCGGGATCGGGATCGACGAGAATACCGCAATCCAGTTCACAGTCGGAGAAACACATGTCCTCGTTCTGGGGTCAGGATATGTGACCTTCCTGGATGCGCGCTCGGCCAAGATCGGGGACGGGTCGCGGTTTGCAGTCCGGAACCTGGCGCTGAGCCTCGCCTCGAGCGGGGACCGGATCGCGCTGGGAGATGGCCAGGTCGAACCCGCGCCTAACAAGCAAGCGACCGTCGGCAATGAATATTTCGACGCTGAGACCATCTCCGGAGGCGGCATGGCGCTTGGCGGCAGCACGCTTGCCGAGGTGGCCGGCGAGGCCCTCCTCGACAATTCGGCTGCCCGCAGCGTCGAACGCCACAGTTTCAGCGGCACCTTCGGAGTAACTTATCGCTTGGTGCAAACCGACGATTCCCGGGGCTGGTGGGGGCGCTCTCCGGCCGGGAACGCAAGCTATGCCCTGTCGGGCATCCGCTTCGACATCGAACCTATCGATATAACCATAATGAAAGCAGAAAACTGATGTCGCATGACCATGTCATAGCCTTGCACGGCGGTGCTGGAGTGAACCCGGAACGCGACTACGCGAAGGTTGAGACGCATCTAAGCGAGCTGGTCGACCGATGCGAGCAGATGCTGGCTGGCGGCGAAACGGCTCTCGACACGGTCGAATTTGCCGTGGCCGAGATGGAAGACAGCGGGCTCTACGTTGCCGGGCGAGGATCCGCCCCGAACGACCAGGGCGTGGTGGAATGCGATGCCGCGATCATGGACGGCGCGCGCCTGAGGGCTGGCGGCATCTGCGCCGCCGTCGATGTTGCGCAACCTATCCGGGCTGCACGCGAAGTTCTCGAGAATACTCCCTACGTCCTACTGGCTGGTGACGGAGCGAACGCATTCGCTCGCGAGCGGGGTCTGGAGATGGTGTCGGACCCGGTCTCCCATTTCGTATTGCCTGTCGGAGTTGAGGCGGAGGAACTGCTGAAGCTCGATGACGGCCTCGCGCATGGGACGGTCGGTGCCGTCGCCCTAGATCGCAACGGCCAGCTCGCGTCGGCGACCTCGACCGGCGGCTTGCTGGGAAAGCGGGCTGGCAGGGTGGGCGACACGCCTATTACGGGGATTGGAAACTGGGCCGATGAGGAGGTCGCGGTCAGCTGCACCGGGATTGGCGAGGCGTTCATCTACGCCGGGGGCGCGCGCGATCTCGCGTCTCGCATGGCATATGCCGGGCAAAGCCTGGAGGATGCCGGCGCCTCTTTGCTCGCGGAAGTCGCGCGGCACCGCGGCGATGGCGGTCTGATCGCAGTCCACCGGACTGGCGAGGTTATCATGCCTTTTAATTCGGCCGGCATGAAACGGGCGGTCGCAGGTTCTCGGATCACCCGGGCGGTAGCGATTTTATAGCGCAAACTGTCCGGGCGATTGGTCGCAAGAGAGGCTTCGCAAGCCTTGCAGTCCCGCCCCATTCCCTCCTGACCGAGCGTCAGAAGGAGTACTTCGTCGAGACCTGGACCTTTTGCAGGTTCCCGCTCTGGCCGTCCTCTGTCGTGCGTTCGGCATACATGTATTCGATGCCGATATCGATCGGTCGGGCAGGGGAGTAGATGATGTTCGCCAGCACGTTCCAGCTTTCATCGGTGGCTGCGCCCGAGGTCAGCAGGACGGGATTATCCGCCTTGAAGTAGGAAGCGCCGATATTGGAGCGGAGCTTGTCGGACCACGAATGGCGCAAGGCACCGAATCCGGAATAGGTGAAGATCGGGTCGAGGTTGCCCTCGGCATCGACCGCCGCATCGTTGACGATGTTCAGGCCGATGTAGCGTCCGAGCCCGTCACCGACGGTCCCCATGAACCGGAAGTCATCGCGCTCGCCGAGTTTGAGCTTGCCCGAGACGCTGAGGCCGTAGCCGAACGCGCTGTCCGAACCCGTGCCGAAGTCATCATCGGATATGCGCAGCGTCCTGAAGATGCCTGCAGTCGAAAGCGAACCCCAGTCGCCGGTGAAGTTGTATCGCGCGACGATATCCGGGATCGTGTCGTCGCCTGCCAGCACGCGCGATCCATCGCTGGCGGTCACGGTCGTTTCGGGTTGTTCGACTGCAAGCATCAGCCCGCCATCGGTGTAGCGGATCATCGGCTGGCGTTCGAACACGGTCCCCGGCGTCGTGCCGATGAAATCGAGGCTTTCGGGCAGTGCACCCACGTTCTGGAAGGTCGACCAGGCTTGGCCGAACAGCCACTTGTCATAGGTGATGAATGCTTGCCGCAGGCGCGGTTGGTAGCTGTTCGAGATGCGTTCGTCGCCTCCCGGCGTGACCATGAAATCGAGCTCGATTTGCGAATTGAGCGAATGTTCGGCGCCGACATCGGTCGCAGTCTTGAAAATGAAGCGCGTCTGGCGCGCGTTGAAATCGGTGTCCCAGCCGGATGACTCGCCGCCCACCGGGATGGCGCCGGGAATGAGGAAATCGCGCACGATGCTGCCCGTACCGACCTGTCCCGCGCTCGTGCGCTGGGCGATCGCATCGAGCTTCACATAGCCAGCATAGGATACGAGCGTGCTGCCAACGCGGAAGCCCTTGTCTTCCTGCTTCTTGGGTTCGTCGATCTGGGCGGCGAGTTCTTCCTGCCTTTCCTGGAGCGCGCGTGTTTCGGCTAGCGCTTGCTGCGTCTGTGCGACGGTTTCGGCCTGTTGGGCATCCATCTGGCCTTCCTGCGCATCGAGCCGCTCGACCAGCTGCATGACCAGCGCCTCGAGCCGATCCAGCCGCGCTTCGACGTCGTCGTCCTGCGCCGCGGCAGGAGCTGCCGCAAGGCATGTCCCCGCAAGTAGACCCGCACGGATCACGTTCCTCAAAGCGCTGCCTGCCATTCCTTCCTCCCATTCACATTGCGAGGTCGAATGATGCGCTCGTTTGTGCCCACCGATAAATCGGCAGATGGTCGTAAGACCTTGGTCTGACAGCGCGGGTGTGGGCAGGAGTGCTATCCGAGTCGGCAGACAAGGGAGACTTTCCATGCTCGATGCCGTCCAACGCCTGGGCACCGCCAGCGAAACCCACTGCACCTCGGAACAGTATGATGCGCTTTACCGCCGGTCGGTCGAAGACAGCGACGGATTCTGGCTCGAACAGGCAAAGCGGCTAGACTGGATCGAGCAGCCGACCGTGGCGGGCGAATGGTCATACGACCCGGTCGAGATCAGCTGGTTCGCCGATGGCAAGCTCAACCTGTGCCACAATGCCGTTGACCGGCACCTGGAAAGCCGGGCCAATGAAACCGCACTGATCTTCGAGCCCGACGATCCGAAAAGCGCGGGCCGGTCACTCACCTATCGCCAGCTCCATGACGAAGTCGTCGCAATGGCCAATGCGCTCAAGGCGATAGGCGTAAAGAAGGGCGATCGGGTTACCATCTACATGCCGATGATCGTCGAAGGCGTGCTCGCGATGCTGGCTTGTGCACGGCTCGGAGCGATCCATTCAGTGGTCTTCGGCGGCTTCTCTCCCGAAGCCCTTGCCGGGCGGATCGAGGGCTGTGGCAGCCGCTTCGTGGTCACTGCCGACGAAGGCCTGCGCGGGGGCAAGCGCGTCCCGCTTAAGTCCAATGTCGATGCCGCGCTCGCCGAACCGGATCACGACACGCCGGTCGACGGCATGCTGGTAGTTCGCCACACAGGCGCGGAGATCGCGATGACGGCCGGCCGCGACCATTGGTATCACGATGTAGCCAGCGATGCTGACTGTCCCTGCGAGCCGATGGATGCGGAAGATCCGCTATTCATCCTCTATACCTCGGGCTCGACGGGTAAACCCAAGGGGGTGGTGCACACCACCGGCGGCTATGGCGTGTGGACTGCGACCACCTTCCACTACGTGTTCGATTACCAGAAGGGCGAAGTCTTCTGGTGCAGCGCGGACATAGGCTGGATCACCGGGCACAGCTACATCGCCTATGGCCCGCTGCTGAACGGTGCAACGCAGATGATTTTCGAGGGCATTCCGAGTTTTCCGGACCACAGCCGCTTCTGGGAAGTCGTCGAGAAACACAAGGTCAACATCCTCTACACCGCGCCGACCGCGATCCGCGCGTTGATGCGCGAGGGCGATGCCTATGTGACGGCGCACGACCGGTCCTCGCTCCGCCTGCTCGGCACAGTGGGCGAGCCGATCAATCCGGAAGCATGGCGCTGGTATTTTGACGTCGTTGGCGAGAAGCGTTGCCCCATCGTCGACACCTGGTGGCAGACCGAAACCGGCGGCACGATGATCACCACATTGCCTTCGGCCCACGACATGAAGCCGGGAAGTGCCGGCAGGCCCTTCTTCGGCATCCAGCCGCAGCTGGTCGACAACGATGGTGCCGTGCTCGACGGAGCGACCGAAGGCAACCTCTGTATCACCCACAGCTGGCCGGGGCAGGCGCGCACGGTCCACGGCGATCACGAGCGCTTCGAGCAGACCTATTTCAGCACCTACCCGGGCAAATACTTCACGGGTGATGGCTGCAAGCGCGACGAGGACGGCTATTACTGGATTACGGGCCGGGTCGACGACGTGATCAATGTCTCGGGTCACCGCATGGGTACCGCCGAGGTCGAGAGTGCGCTCGTCAGCCACGCCAAGGTCGCCGAGGCGGCGGTGGTCGGCTACCCGCACGACATCAAGGGGCAGGGCATTTATTGCTACGTCACCCTCAACGCGGGCGAGGAAGGCTCGGACGAGCTCTACGCCCAACTGCGCGGCCACGTGCGCAAGGAAATCGGTCCGATTGCCTCGCCTGACCATATCCAGTTCACCGATGGCCTGCCCAAGACGCGTTCGGGCAAGATCATGCGCCGGATCCTGCGCAAGATTGCCGAGAATGACTACGGCTCGCTTGGCGATACATCCACGCTGGCCGATCCGAGCCTGGTTGATCGCCTGATCGAAGGAAGGCAGAACCGTTAGTCGAGATGGCAAGCCGCATCATCATCGCCGACGACCACCCGCTGTTCCGCACGGCGTTGAGCCACGCGGTGGCCAAGGTCTGGCCCGAAGCCGAGATCGTCGAGGCGTCGAGCGCTGGCGAGGCGAGGCGGGAAGTCGAACAGGGCGCGGAGGCGTTGCTGCTCGACCTTCACATGGAGGATTCGAATGGGCTGAGTGCGCTCATGGATTTCCGGCAGGACTTTCCCGCGCTTCCCGTCGCCATCGTCTCGGCGAGCGAAGAAGTGCGCGTCTATGATGCGGCGAGTCAGTTGGGCGCGGCGGCCTTTATACCCAAATCGGCCAGCCTCGAGCTGATGCGCGAGGCGCTATCTTGCGTGCGCGAAGGCGACAGCTGGTTTCCCGAAAGCGGGGGCGAAACCGACGATGACCTTGCCCGCATTGCCAGCCTGACCCCGGCCCAGCGCCGCATTCTTGGCCAGTTGAACGAAGGACTGCTCAACAAGCAGATCGCCTACGAGCTCGACATCAGCGAGGCTACGGTGAAGGCCCATATCACCGCCATCTTCCGCAAGCTCGGGGTGGTAAACCGCACGCAGGCAGTGCTGCTCGCGGGCAAGCTCGATGTCTCTCAGGACGTGGCGGAGTCGGCCTCCGATTGATCGCGAGACGAGCCGCGCGCAACGCAATCCGAAATAAGCGCCCGTAACGCGGCGGGCGAAGACGGTTTCAACAGGCGGTTCGCACACATGCGCCCTGCCGCAGCTTTTGTCTCCTCGCCCGCTTCCGCTGTCAGCAGGATCGCAGGTGGGCGTGTGCCCCAGGCATTGCAAAGGGCCTCGTAGACAGTGTCACCGCGCTCATCTTCGTCCAGGCGGAAATCCATGATTACGACGTCGGGTGGGGCAGGGGCACTGGCCAAGGCCTCCTGTTTGCTTGCCGCGCATGTTACTTCGAGCCCCCATTTCCCGAGCAGAGCGGTGGTCGCCGCAAGCGCGGACGGATCGTTGTCGACCACGAGAATGCGGGCACCGGACAGCGTCGAGGCTCGGCGACGTCGGCGCTCGGGCTCGGCACGAGCTCCCCAGCGAAGCACCGGCAATCGAACAGAGAAACTGCTCCCACGCCCGAGAACGGAACGCGTGACGACCTCTATTCCCAGCAATGCGGTGATGCGGCGCACAATGGCAAGGCCGAGGCCAAGCCCCTCGCGATCGGCTGTCCTGCCACGCTGAAACTCGTCAAACAGGCGTTCGACATCTTCTTCGGGAATCCCCGGTCCGGTGTCGAACACGCACAGTTCGATATCGTCTCCCGCCCGGCGCACACCGAGCAAAACACCACCACTTTCGGTATAGCGGATCGCGTTGCTCATGAGATTGCGCACTACGCTGGCAAGCAGCGCCCTGTCGGTCCGGATCCACGCACTCGTGTGAACACGGCGCATGGAAAGGCCCTTGTTTTCTGCCTGCACGGTGAACTCGCGCATGATCTCATCGAAAATATCGTCCAGCGCTACCGGCTCCGGCTTCGGCTCGATCCCGCCCCCGTCGAGCTTGGAGATATCGAGCAGCGCACGGATAAGGCGGTCGGCCGAGGTGATCGAACCATCGAGGTCACGAACCAGCACTTCCAGCCGGTCTTTTCCGCGCACCTCCTCGCCCAGCGCCGAGGCGAATAGCCGCGCCGCGTTGAGCGGCTGGATGAGATCGTGACTGGCCGCAGCAAGAAAGCGGGTCTTGGACCGCGTCGCTGCCTCGAGCTTGGTATTCGCCTCGCTTAGCTGCCGGGTACGTTCGGCAACCTTGTGTTCGAGCGCCTGCTCGGCGCGGCGATCGGCTGTCACGTCGCTGTAGCTTGTTACATAGCCGCCACCGGGCGCGGGATTGCCGATGATACGCATGATGCGTCCGTCGTGCTGTTCGCGCTCCATGCGATGCTGGCGGCCGGCGCGCATGTGCTCGAGCCGTCGAGCGACCTGTTCCTCGATTTCCTCTTCGGGCGTGCCGCCTTGTTCGAGGTTGAAGCGGATGAGATCGGCGATTGGTGTACCGACGCTGGCCAGTTCGTCGGGCAGCGTGAACATCTCCTGGTAGCGGCTGTTCCAAGCCACGAGGTTCATGTCCGCATCGACCAATGCCACGCCTTGGTCGATGTTTTCGATGGCGAGTTGCAGGAGGTCGCCGCTGAAACTGAGGCGGCGGTTGGTCTCGTCAAACATGGCGACGACCTGCTCGAGCGGGACAGGATCGCCCTGCGACCAGCTCGACACGAGCATCCTCGCCGATGAGGTTCCCACCACCCCGGCAATTGTCCGTTCGGCCATGGCCACGATGTGCGGATCGGCCGGATCGCTATCTTTTCGGCCGGTCCCCAGGGCTTCCGTTGCCCGCTTCTGGCCGACGAATTGCGCGAGGAGCAGGCGGATATCCGCTACGCGTTTCGCAGTGACGAATGCCGGCCGCGACCCCGGCGGAGCCGTGCCTACAAACGCTGCAGCCTGCGCTGCATCGACCAAGGTTTCACGGCCGAAGGCGGAACCGGCCCAATAGGCAGCGGTATTCGCGCCAAGGCTCAGCAGCACGCCCGAAACCAGGTGATCGGGATGGATCAGGAACAGCGGGGCCTGTCCGGTTGCCGGCGGCACGATCAGCAGCACCAGCCAGCATGCAAAGCCGGCAACAAGGCCGCAGATCATTCCGGTCTTGTTGCCGCGTCTTGTGATCATGCCGAGCACGAGGCCGGGCGCGAATTGCGCCATGGCCGCAAAGGCAAGAGTTCCGAGCCCGGCAAGGTTGGCCGTGGCACCGAAGCCGAGGTAGAAGAGATAGGCGAGAAACAGCAGCGCGGCGATGACCAGTCGCCGGACCATCAGTAGCCGGGCTGCGAGGCGCGTTCGGTCGCCTCCTCCCAGCAATTCTCGCCGGAAAGCGAGTGGCGAGACGAGATCGTTGGTGATCATCGTCGACAGGGCCACGCTGGCGACAACGATCATTCCGGTCGAGGCAGCAAATCCGCCAATGAAGACCAGAAGCGCCAACGCCGCGTTTCCGCTCTCCAGCGGCAGCGCCATCACAATCATGTCCGCTGGTGTCGAAGCTGGCAGCACGGCCACGCCGGCCAGCACGATCGGGACGATGACGAGCGAAGTGATGGCAAGATAGGCAGGGAACAGCCATTGCATGGTCCCGCTGGCGCGGTCGGTTTGCGCTTCGACGAAGCTCATGTGGAACTGGCGCGGCAGGCATAGCGCAGCGCAGGCTGCGATGACCGTCAGGACGGCGAAGCGCGCATCGAACTGGCTGGCCGAGAATGGCGATATCGAGGGAGCGACGACTTCGGGGCGGTCTGCCACGATGGCGAGCGCAAAGGCTGCAACGGCCAGCAGCGCGAGCAGTTTGACGACCGATTCGACTGCTATCGTGAGTACGAGCCCGGCATTGTCGCCCGCGCGGTCGCCGCGGCGCGAGCCGAACAGGATTGCGAACAGCGCCATGCTCCCCGCCACAAGCAGCACCAGTTCGTCCGCCGTGACATTCGCCTGAAGATCCGGGTCGATTGCCAGCAGCGATGCGCCGACCGATTGCAATTGCAGCGCCATGTAGGGAAGCGATCCGATCGTGGCGATGATCGTGACGAGTGCAGCGACTATCGCGCTCTTGCCGTACCGGGCGGAAAGGAAGTCGGCGATCGAGGTGGAATGCTGCGCCTTGGCTTGTGCCAGGATGCGTCGCACCAGGCCAAAACCGAGCGTGAAAACGAGCACCGGGCCGAGATAGATGGGCAGGTAGTGCCAGCCCGAACTCGCCGCCGAGCCCACGCCGCCGAAGAAGGTCCAGCTGGTGCAATAGACGGCAAGGCTGAGGCCATAGATCCAATCTCGCCTGCGCGCAGGGACAGCCTGTCCCGCGCCTGCCAGCCTGTCCTGCCGGGCGGCGATCCAGAACAGCAATGCCAGGTAAAGCGTCGCTGCAGCTACCGCCGCTCCGAACAGCATGGCCTACTCCCTCCTTTGCGCAGACTATCGCAACGCGCGTCTCATGCAAGAAAAGGGCGGCACCTCTCGGCACCGCCCCTTCCTGCGATAGCCCGTTGGGCCCTTAGTGAGCGTGGGCCTCTCCGGCGCCACGCGGCACGCGGATCGAATCCACCAGCTTGCGGATTTCGACCGGCGGGCTTGCCGTCATCTTCGACACCGCGATGGCGACGATGAAGTTCAGCAGCATGCCGACCACGCCGATCCCTTCGGGCGAGACGCCGAAGAGCCAGTTCTCCGCTACATTCGCAGCCGGGTTCGCCAGCTTGAAGTAGAAGATGTAGCCGAAGGTGAAGGCAAGGCCCGTCACCATCCCCGCAATCGCCCCTTCCTTGTTCATCCGCTTGGAGAAGATGCCCATGAAGATGGCAGGGAACAGGCTGGCTGCGGCAAGTCCGAAGGCGAAGGCCACTACTTGCGCCACCCACCCCGGGGGATAGATGCCGAGGTAGCCGGCCACCACGATCGCTGCCGTTGCCGCCACGCGTGCCGCCAGCAATTCTCCCTTCTCCGAGATATTCGGCTTGAAGGTCGACTTGAGCAGGTCGTGGCTGACCGAGCTGGAGATCACCAGCAACAGGCCTGCCGCGGTGGACAGTGCTGCCGCAAGGCCGCCCGCTGCCACCAGCGCGATCACCCACCCCGGCAGATTGCCGATCTCAGGGTTGGCGAGGACCATGATGTCGCGATCGACATAAACCTCGTTCTCGCTGTCGGCGACCGGGGTATTGGTCACCACGCGCTCGCCCGAGGGCCCGGCTTCTGCGGCAAACTCCGGCGCACCTTCGAAGGCATCGCCGCTGCGCACCTGCATCACTCCGTCGCCGTTCTTGTCCTGGAAGGCGATGAGGTCATTGCGCTCCCAGTTCTTGAACCAACCGGGTGCTTCGGAATAGCTCGTCTCATTCACCGTATCGATGAAGTTGAGGCGGGCAAAAGCACCCACTGCCGGAGCCGTCGTGTAGAGCAGGGCGATGAAAACCAGCGCCCAGCCGGCGGACTTACGTGCATCCGAGGCCTTGGGAACGGTGAAGAAGCGCACGATCACATGCGGCAGTCCTGCCGTGCCGACCATCAGGGCCAGCGTGATGCAGAACACATCGATCATACTCTTCGACCCGTCGGTGTATTGCCCGAAGCCCAGGTCGGACAGGACGAGGTTGAGCTTTTGTAGGACGTATAGCCCTGACCCGTCATTCACCTGCGATCCAAGGCCGATCTGCGGGATCGGGTTGCCCGTGATCATGAAGCTCAGGAAGAATGCCGGGACCATGTAGGCGAAGATCAGCACGCAATATTGTGCGACCTGCGTATAGGTGATGCCCTTCATCCCGCCGAGCACGGCATAGACGAAGACGATGCCCATTCCGATGATCACGCCCCAGAAGATCGGCACGTCGAGGAAGCGCGAGAACACGATCCCCACGCCGCGCATCTGGCCCGCGATATAGGTGAAGCTGATGAAGATCAGGCAGATCACCGCCACCACACGCGCAGTCTTGGAATAGTATCGCGTACCGATGAAATCGGGCACGGTGAACTGGCCGAACTTGCGCAGATACGGCGCCAGCAGCAGTGCCAGCAACACATAGCCGCCGGTCCAGCCCATCAGGTAGACCGACGCGTCGTAGCCGAGGAAGGCGATGAGGCCCGCCATCGAGATAAAGCTCGCCGCACTCATCCAGTCGGCGGCGGTTGCCATGCCGTTCACGACCGGGTTCACCCCGCCGCCGGCAACGTAGAATTCCTTCGTCGAACCAGCCCGCGACCAGATCGCGATACCGATATAAAGCGCGAAGCTGAGGCCGACGAAGATGTAGATCAGGGTCTGTGTGTCCATGGTCGCCTCCTCAGTCGTCGAGGTCGTACTTGCGCTCGAGCTTCTTCATCCGGACGACGTAGAAGACGATGAGTGCAATGAAGATGTAGATCGAGCCCTGCTGGGCGAACCAGAAGCCGAGCGGGTATCCGCCGAGCATGAACTGGTCGAGGAAGTCGCGGAACAGGATTCCGGCCCCGAAGGAGCAGGCGAACCAGATCGCCATGAGTGAGACCAGCAACCGGATATTGTCGCGCCAGTAGGCGCCCTCCGCTGCGCTGGTTTCGTGGGTTTCGTTCTCGTCGGACATGACCTCCCCTTCCTCTCGTTTTTGCAAAGCCCCCAGGGATTCGGGAGCTTTGCCCGGAAGGCTATGCCGTGCAGCCCGTCACGACGAGCGAGACATAAGTCTAATGAGTGTTGTCAGAGCCTCTCGAGCGAGCCGAGCCGGGTCGCCGCCGGCATGCGCGACAATTGCGCGAGCAGCAGCTCCGCCGCCGCGAGGGCGTCGGACAGAGCATCATGCTGGCCATAGTCCGGCAGGCCGTAGCGCTTGCGGGTCGCAGCGAGGCGGTATGGTCCATTTCCGACCAGGTTGGGATTGAGCTTGCGCTCCAGTGCGAGGGTGCAGATCGACCGGACCGGGATGGCGTGGCCATAGCGTGCTCGCGTG
Source organism: Qipengyuania vesicularis (assembly GCF_019711415.1). Taxonomy (GTDB): domain Bacteria; phylum Pseudomonadota; class Alphaproteobacteria; order Sphingomonadales; family Sphingomonadaceae; genus Qipengyuania; species Qipengyuania vesicularis. The sequence goes on from NZ_JAIGNJ010000001.1 coordinate 494,689, forward strand.
ACACGGGAGATCACTTCGCGTTCGACCGATGCGCCATGTGCAACCATGATCCGGCCGGCGAGCGCACCGACCAGATCGTCTACGACGCCGCCAATTCCTTCCCCCGCGCGTGCCCGTTGCTCGCCTATCCCGTGGATCGCGACCGCATCATCGTCGAGCGTGCGCCTGCTCCTTACATCGAAGGATTGCGCAGCCCTGAGATCGATGCCTCGCGCGTCGAACGGCAGCCACCCTGCCTGCAGCAGATGGGCATCTTTCGACAGACCATCGAGCTCGAAATCGAGCGCGAGCAGCGAAACATCGGCCATCGCCATGTCGCCTGCGGGCCAATCTGCCGCGGCATAGCGCGTCAGCCGCTCATCGCCCTGCGCGGCACAGGCCCTCAGCGCGCGTGCGAAACGCCAGGAGCGAAAAGCCTCACGCAATGCCGCCCGCCAAGTTACGCTTAAGCGAGTCGAGCCCGCCGCGGATCACGGAGAATGCATCCTTGAGATAGTCTCGCTCGAGAGGCGAAAGCGAAGAAGGGGCGATGATATTGTCGGGCTGCTTTCCGGCTCGCAGTTGTGCTGCCTGATGGGCAATCCGCAGCTCGTTGACGAGCAGGAAGGCATCCTTGAGGCTTTCGGCATCGCCCCTCGCCATGCGGCCAGCTTCCGCCAGCGCATCGAGCCGGTCGAGTGTGCCGACCGCCGCGAGCCCCTCCGACAGCGTAAAACTGCGCGCAATATCGATCACCGGCAGGATAGCCTGCGCCTTCGCATCGAAGCCCTTTGTGCCATCCTCCGACTTCTCAAGCACGAGATTGCGAAAGATCCCGAGCGGAATGCGGCTGCGCTGTGCATCGCGCGCGAGGTAGCTGAGGAAGAGCCGGTTGCCCGCCACTTTTTCAAGGACGTGATCGCGCACGCGGCTCTCGAGCTCCAGATTTCCATGCACGGCGCGCATGTCGAAGAAGATCGTCGCGCGCAGGATCTTGTCTTCGTCCGGATTGTCGATCCAGTCCTCGTACCGCGATTGCCATTCGCTCACCGTGAGACGCTGATCGGCGTTCTTCGCCATGATCCCGCCCTTGCAGTAGACGAAGCCTGCCTCGTCCAGCATGTCCGAGATGCGCGTCCCGAGTGTTTCGAAATAGGTCCTGCCAGCCTCGTCCACGCGGTCGTCGATAACGAGGCCGTTGTCCTGATCGGACCCCACGAGCTGTTCGCCCCTCGCGAGCGACCCAAACACCAGCAGCGCGTAGGGCACGGGCGGCGGGCCCAGTTCCACCTCTGCCAGCTCGGCTGCCCGTCGATGCACGGCCTCGCCAAGCGCGGAGGTGAAGCGCATCGTGTGCTCGGCGTGGAAACCGCCAGCCTCCATGCGCGTGAAGCCATCGGGAATGCCTTGGGCCGCCGAAACCAGCGCCTCGGGACTCGCGGCGCGTGCTACAAGCATTCCCGTGTCGATCGCGCTGTCTCCGAGATGCGCAAGAATGTCGGTCGCGCTCAGAATGGCGCGCAATTCGCCGTGCTGGCCGAGCACCGGAATGTGGCGAAATCCACCCGCGGCCATCATCGCCATGGCTTCGGAGATGTTCGCGCTTTCGGGCAGGGTGACCGGTGACGGTGTCATCACTGTGCTGACGGGTTCGTCGAAGCCGATCGCCCTTGCGACGACGCGATTGCGCAGGTCCTTGTCGGTGAAGATGCCGATCAGTTTGTCGTCTGCGCATATGGCGAGGGTGCTCACATCGCTTTCGCTCATCAGGCGGGCCGCATCCGACACTTTTGTATCCGGACTGCAGGACACGGGCTGACGATGGGTGAGGAGCGCGCCGATGCTGCTCTGTTCAAGTGTGTTCGAGCGCTTCAGCTTGAGTTCGCGCACCGCGCTTCGAATGCGTTCGCTCTCGCTTTCCGCAAAGAACTCCCGGAACTGCGCCGAGTTCTGTCGCAACTCGTGAAAAATCTGCCCAGGGAGGAGATAGGCCAGCGTATCTTCGAGGGCGATGGTCGTGTTGCGGATTTCGCCACCTCGCAAGAGCGATGGAGAAGCGAAACAGCTGCCTGTAGCGAGGCGCGCGGTCAGCTCCGCTCCGGCGAGACGCAGTTCGACTGCCCCGGAGCGCACGATGAACAGGTGATCGTTTTGCTCACCGCTCGCGAGGATGACTTCTCCCGCGCGGTAATACCGGACCGTGATACGGCGTGTGATGGATGCACGCATGTCAGGGGACAGGCTGTCGAACGGGGCCGTATCCCCGAGGAACGATTGGATTTCGCCCAGCTCACTGACCATGCAGACGGATTAGCACGAATGGCGCCATTTCGCGCATCGACCTTAGTAGTACGGGCATCCCGGCACATTGATTTGGTGAATTCCTGCTGCGCAGTTACCTTCGTGGACAGCTGGATTGGGGGGAATGCGATGACTGGGCGCTTTCTTGTGTTTTTTGCGAGCCTTGCGCTCGCTGGATGCTCCGGCAAGGATTCGCCGGCAGAAGAAGCGACGGAGAATGTCCTGCCGCTCGAAGTGGTGGGGATGACATTTTCCGGTCCGGACACGGTCAAATCGGGATGGACGACCGTGCGCATCACCAATGATGGCGGGATGACCCATTTCGGCCTCGTCTACAAACTGCCCGATGGCGTCGATGCGGAGATGGTGGACGAAGAGGTCGTGCGCCGCTTCCAGGCCAGTCTTACCGCCCGCCTCGCAGGCGATGACGCGGAGGCCGACCGCCTGCTTGCGGGTGTGCCCGAATGGGTGGGCGGGCTGACCTGGCTGGGTGGCCCGGGCATGATTGCCAATGGCGTTGTCGGCGAAGCGACCATGTATCTCGAACCCGGCAATTACATCGTCGAATGCTACGTCAAGACCAATGGCGTGCAGCACAATTTCAACCCCGAGCCGGGCGAGTTCGGCATGGTGCATCCGTTCACCGTAGTGGCGGAGGAAGGCGGCATGGCCGAGCCGGAGGCGAACGTCACGCTCGAGCTTCGCAACGACGGATACCGTATCGCGGATGGGCAGTTCCAGCCCGGCGCGAACAGCGTCAGGGCGCGCTTCGTGGAGCAGAGCCTCTACAACGGCTTCGTCGGGCATGACGCGCATGTCTTTCGCATCGATGACGACACTGATGTCGATGCCGCTGCAAAATGGGTCGATTTCTTCCCGATCGATGGGCAGCAGACCCCGGCCCCGGCAAAGTTCGTGGGCGGGATCCATGACATGCCCCAGGGTTCAACCGGCTATTTCACGCTCCAGCTCGAACCGGGGCGCTATGGCATTGCGGCAGAGATACCCGACACGCAGGCAAGCGGGCATTTCACGACGTTCGAAATCGGCGAGGACTAGGGCGGGAGGATATTTCGACCGGATGTCAGCGGTTCAGGCGATTGGCGATCAGCCCGCGGCCGATGACATGCGCCTGGATTTCGCCCGCACCTTCGAAGATGTTGAGGATGCGTGCGTCGCATAGCACGCGGCTGATCTCGTATTCGAGAGCGTAGCCGTTGCCGCCATGGATCTGCAGGGCGTTGTCGGCATTGGCCCAGGCCACGCGGGCAGCGAGGAGCTTCGCCATGCCCGCCTCGATATCGCAGCGTTCGCCGCGATCCTTGTGACGCGCGGCCGAATAGGTGAGCTCGCGCGCCATCAGCAATTCGCACACCATCATCACGAGCTTGTCGGCCACACGCGGAAAAGCGATCAGAGGCTTGGCGAACTGCTTGCGATCGAGCGCGTAGGCGACGCCGAGATCGAAGGCGTTCCAGCCGACACCGATCGCGCGGGCGGCGGTCTGGATGCGCGCACCCTCGAATGTCTGCATCAACTGTTTGAATCCCTGGCCCTCGTTCCCGCCGAGCAGTCCGCTTTCAGCGACGGCGAAGCCATCGAAGCCGAGCGCATATTCTTTCATGCCGCGATAGCCGAGCACCTCGATCTCGCTGCCGTCGATGCCGGGATCGGGGAAGGGCGCGTCTTCGCTGCCGCGGGTCTTCTCGGCGAGCATCATCGACAGCCCGCCATAGCCAGAGACCGCCGGATCGGTGCGGCACAGCACCGTCATCAGATCGGCACGCGCGGCATGGGTGATCCATGTCTTCGCCCCGGTGATATGCCAGGTTCCGTCCTCCTGCCGGTCGGCGCGCGTGCGGACCGATGCGAGGTCGGAACCGGTATCGGGTTCGGTAAAGACGGCGGTAGGGAGGATCGAGCCGTCAGCGATGCGGGGGAGGAAGTACGCCTTCTGCGCTTCGGTGCCGTTCTTTCCGATCAGCTCACCGGCAATCTCCGAGCGGGTGCCGAGCGACCCGGCGCAAATCCACCCGCGCGACAATTCTTCGGACACGAGGCACATCGCCATCTTGCCGAGGCCAAGCCCGCCGTACTCCTCCGCAATGCAGATACCGAAGACGCCGAGGTCGGCCATCTCCTCGACTACTGCGAGCGGAATGAGCGCATCGGCGAGGTGCCATTTGTGCGTATGCGGCGCGATGCGATCGGAGGCGAAGGCGCGGAACTGCTCACGGATCATGTCGAGTGTTTCGTCACCCGAGCCCTCGAAAGGCCGCTCGCCATCGGCCAGGCGCCGGGCAAGGGCAGCGCGATTGGTTGTCGAGCTCGCAAAAGCGATGAGCTGGCTGACTGCTTCTCCATCGGCGAAAGCGCGCGCTTCTGGTTCAAGGGCAAAGGCAGATGGGCGGATCACCTCGTTCTGGCTCATCGCCACGCCACTGGCGATCTGTGAGCAATATTCGCCGAATCCGATCCCGAGGGCTAGCGCTTCGATTTCGCCGAGATTTCCCTCGTCATCCATGCGCTGCGCCCATTTGGCGCTAGCATCCAGTGCAGCCTGGAGGGTTGCGATCCATGCGAAGCCGTGGAGGAGATGCTGCTCGCGTTCGGCGACAGCAGCATCCAGCTTTCCGTCCGGGGCGACAACGGCGGCGAGTTTCGCATGAACGCGATCGGTGTAGTCGGCGGCAGCATCGGCTGCTGCGCGGGTAAGGGCGGGCAAATCCTTCACTGGAATTCCGCCCGCGCGGACATCGCGATCACACCGTCGCAGCGAATGGCCTCATAGGCGCCGTCATCCTGCTTCGAGAGATAGATCGGCTGGCCCAGGAAAAGCGGTGCCATCGCCCGGAACGAAAATCGCGCCAAAGAACCATCGCGCATGGCCAGTCCGGCCAGCTTGGCGGCGGTAAAGGGTCCGTGGACGATCAGCGCGGGATAGCCCTCGACTTCGGTCGTATAGGGCAGGTCGTAATGGATTCGGTGGCCGTTGAAGGTGGCGGCGGAGAAGCGGAAGAGGTTCACCTCATCCGGGTGCCATTTCTCACCTCCGGGATGCGGCGACGATGGCACCGGCATGGGCACTGGGTCGCCCTCGTCGCGGTACACATAGGTTTGCACCTCGCGTACGCAGAGCGAACCGCCTTGTTCAAGCCGTTTCTCGACCTTCGCAAAGACCAGATCGCCCGAACGGCCAGCCTTGTGCGTCACTTCGGCAACCCGGCTGGTCTGCCGCGCGGGCAAGCCGGGTTGCAGAGCGCCGGAAAACTCGATCTCCGAGGCTGCAAACATCCGCCGTGGAAGGCTGACATCGGGTAGGAAATCGCCGCGGCGCGGGTGTCCATCCGGCCCGATCACGGAGTCGAGTGGGCAGGGCAGGAAGAACGCCCAATGGGGGAGGGGCACACCATCGGTCTCGTTCGGCAAGCCGACCGCCCGTGCGAAGCGGCGCAGGGCAAGCGGATCGAGGGTCTCTTCCTCGACCAGTTCCCTCCCGACTGCGGACTGCCAGTCGGCGATCTGCGCTTCGCTGATGCCCGGCATGGCTCAGGCCCCTTTGAATTCGGCCTTCCGCTTCTGGAGGAAGGCCAGCGCACCTTCGACCGCATCCTGCGTGTTGCCGGCCTGTCGCTGGGTCTTCGCCTCTGCTGCCAAGGTAGCGGTGAAGTCCTTCTCAAGCCCTTCGCGCAGCGTCTGCTTCATCAGGCCGAGCGCAACTGTGGGTCCATTGGCAAGCCGCTCGACCAAGGCCCTGGCCTCGGCTTCGAGCGCGTCGTCCTCGACGCATTTGTAGATCAGGCCGATGCGTTCTGCTTCCTCGCCATGGATCTTCTCGCCCAGCATCATCATGCGGGTTGCCTGTGCGCTGCCGACGAGGCGCGGCAGCATCCAGCTCGATCCACCATCCGGGACGAGACCGATATTGACGAAGGCCTGGAGGAAATAGCCGCTCTTGCCCGCGATCACGAAGTCTGCGGCCAATGCCATCGAGCAGCCGACGCCTGCAGCCGGTCCCTGGACCATCGAAACCACCGGCACGGGAAGCGTCGCCAGCGCCTGCACCATCGGATTGTAATGCTGGCTGAGCGAGGCGAATGCGCGGTCGCCACCGCTGATCGACATCTCGGCATTCCCGGCGAGATCGGCGCCGGAACAGAAGGCACGCCCTTCGCCCTTGATGAGCACGGCGCGCGCATCGCCGATATCGCGCACGGCGGTGAATATCTCGTCGGCCATCGCTGGCGGGCAGGCGTTCAGCCGCTCAGGCCGGTCGAGCGTTATGGTGAGAACATTGCCCTCGCGCTCGGTCCGGATCATTTCGAAGTCGCTCATCGCCTGCTCCCAGTCATCTCTTGTGTTGGGGATGCTTTGGGCAAACGGGTCTGGAATTGCAACCTAGCTTTGCGTCAGGCGGCCTGCCCGTAAGCCATCGTCTTGGTCGATTTGTCAGACAGGCGATGTCCCAGCACGAATGCGTGCGGCGTGGTGGTCGCGTAGCGCCAGAATAGATGCCGCGGGTTCACGATCATCCGGTGCAGCCATTCGAGGCTGTTGTCCTGCATCCACTGCGGTGCGCGAGGATAGTCGCCGGTGATGAAATTGAAGCAGCCGCCGCAGGTGATCGTCCAGACCGCGTCGAGGCGGTCCTTGTATTCGACGCAGAACTTCTGTTCGAGCGGCTTGCCAAGACCCACCCAAAGGAAATCGGGCTTCTTCTCCGAAATATCGGCAAGGATTTCGTCTTCGCGGCCCTTGAAGAAGCCGTGGTTGCGCCCGACGATATTCAGCTTCGGATACATCTTGCGCAGTATGCGCGTGCATTCCGAATTGATCTCTTCCGGCGCGCCGAGGAGATAGAAAGTCCGCCCGCTTTCCTCGCACGCCTTGGCGAAATCGTGGATCATGTCGGTGGTCGGAGTGCGCTCGGGAATAGGTTCGGCACAGTAACGCTTCGACATCTCGACAATGAACTGACCGTCGGCATGGATGACGTCGGCATGATCAAGAGCGGCGCGAAATTCCGGGTCCGTGCGCGCCATTGATACGCCCTGGCCGTTCGAATCGAAGATCAGTCTTGTGCGTACGCGGCCATGCGCATCGGCATAGTCGGCATCGGCATGGGCGGCATCGACGAAGTCCTGACGACTGGCAGCCGCGACCCATTGGTCGGCCACTCGTACGTGCCGGATCGGTGTCCAAACTTGGTCGGTCATCTGACCCTTCGACAATCCCTGCTCTGCTGGCGATCGGTCAGCCGTCCGCCATCTGCCAAAGCCCCATGCCCGCTTCATCGCGGACGATCAATCCCGCTGTCCCCACAGGCTCTCGAATCCCGTCGGTCAGGAAAGTGATGGTATTATCGTCTGTTGCAGGGACATGGGCAAGGGTGCGATTTCCGCTAGCCGTCCGGGCTACGATGACGCCGGATTTCACCGAACCGTCGCGCTCATAGTGGACTACATAGGTCTCGATCATGGCCTCTCCGGTGTAGTCCTCCTCGATATCGGGAATGGGGCCACGCCTTGCGTCGGCTTCCAACTGAAAGTCGAAATCCTGCGGGAAAACCGCGCCCGTGGGAGCGCCCGACAGCAGGATCGTGTGGCTGTAGGTCGCGTAACCGCCATTGGCGAACAGCAGGCCCTTGTCGCTGGTCCCGCGCAGGCGCAGCACCATTTCAGCCACCGCATGGCTCATGTAATTCCCGATGGGGCCGCCGCCGAAGGTCAGCCCGCCGAACACCGTCGCCGGCCTGTCGAGCGGCCAGCCGAGTACGCGCCGCGCCATCTTGGGGACGCAAGGGAAGCAGGAATAAAGCTCGACATGCGCCAAATCGTCGACCGTGACTTCATTCAGCCGCATCGTCTCCTCGATCGAGACGGCAAGGCTGAAGGATTCGTAGTAATGATCGCGGGCGAGGAAATCGCCATCCTTGCGCGCCGCAGCACCATAGCCAACGAAAGCCAGGCGATCCTCCGGCACTCCCCGCGCGCGTGCCTCGGCAAGGCTGGTCACAAGAAACCCCGCACCCTGGTTTACCGCTGCATTTGCGACCTGGAGCTTGGTATAGGGAAAGGCGATCATCCTGTTATTGGATGAGGGAGTGATTACCTCTTCGGCGCTGACGGGTTTGCGAATCCATGCGCTTTCGTTCTCGGCGGCAACCTCGCTCATCAGCGCCCAGATTGCACCGCTCTCCGCCTGGGCTTCAGCAAGGGTCTGCCCATAGGCGGCGCGGCCTGCGTTCTCATAGAGCGGATAGACATCGGTCGGGATCACCAGGCCGTAACGCTGGGCATAACCTTCGGTCTGGCGGTGCTTGGCATCCCTCAATGCATTGGGTTTGCTGCCATCCTTGCGAGGCTTCAATGCGGCGAGTTGCCCAGCGGTGCGCAACGCCTCTGCGCCGACGACTGCGCAGACCCTTGCCTCGCCTCGCGCAATGCGATTGGCGGCCTCATGCAGCAGGAGGACTGGGCTGTCACCGCTCGGGATGGCGGTTTGCTCACGGTGTGCGTGATCGATCCCAAGCATCTCGGCCAGCGTCCCGTCGACAGGGTTCAAATGCGGCCAGCCGAGCTGTGACACGACTGCCAGCGAATCGCGTGATGCCAACCAGTCGCCACCGGCATCCTCGTCTGCGCGCCGCAGCGCTTCTGCCATGAGCCCGATCGGATCTAGGCCGTCTGCCGGATCGTCGGGGCGATCGTTGATCTGGCCTACGCCGATGATGACGGGAACTGCGTGCGGATCCGTTTCGCTCATGCGCAAGGGCTTAGCGAGACAGGAGAATTTGGCAAATGCGGGAAAGTGGCTGGGGTGGCAGGGATCGAACCTGCGAATGTCGGTACCAAAAACCGATGCCTTACCACTTGGCTACACCCCAGCAGGCGGGCGCTCCTATAGCGTGCTTGGCGGCAATGTGAAGGGGTAGCGGCCAGCAATCGGATGGGCGATAGCAGGCACATGACCGATGTTGCCGCCGCCCGCTCGATTCTCGAAACGCTTGTCGGTTTCGACACCACCTCTTCGCGCAGCAATATCGATCTGATCGACTGGGTCGAAGCCTATCTGGCGCAGCATGGCGTGGCCGCGACGCGCGTACTCGGAGAAGGCGGGAAGAAGGCCAATCTCTTCGCTACGGTCGGGCCGATGGTAGAGGGCGGGGTGATCCTTTCGGGGCACAGCGATGTCGTGCCGGTGGAGGGGCAGGACTGGTCGAGCGATCCCTGGACGGTGCGCGAGGCAGACGGGAAGCTCTTTGGGCGCGGCACCTGCGACATGAAGGGCTTCATCGCGCTGGCGCTCGCCTATGTCCCGCGTTTCCTTGGCGGGTCGAAGCCGGTGCACCTCGCGATCAGCTATGACGAGGAGGTCGGTTGCAAGGGTGCGCCCGCGATGATCGAGCGGATGGCTGCTACCATTCCGGCGCCTCGTCTCGCGGTTGTTGGTGAGCCGAGCAGCATGAAAATTATCACCGGCCACAAGGGTAGCGCGACCTTCGAGGTCTCGGTGCGGGGCCACGAAGCCCATAGTTCTCTCGTCAATCATGGGATTTCTGCCAACATGGTGGCGGTCCGGCTAATGAGCGAACTGCTCGAGATTGCGCGTGGACTGGAAGAGACTGCTGACCCCTACAACGGTTTCGACCCGCCGCAGGCCACGCTGACGATCGGCAAGATGGCAGGCGGCACGGCGAACAACATTCTTGCAGGTCACGCGTCCTTCCTGTTCGACTTACGCTGCCCTCCGGCGATCGATCCGGAAGCGGTCATCGCTCCCTTCCGCGATAGCTGCGCGGCAATGGACAGCGAGATGAAGGCGCGCTTTCCTGATGCCAGCGTGAGCTTCGAACAGCGATCGTCGATCCCGCCCATGGTGGCACATGGGAGCGAGGATGCGGTGGCTTTCGTGCGCACGCTGACCGGCGAAAATGCACCGCCCTCGCAGGTCGCTTATGCGGCGGAGGGCGGGCAATTCCAGCAAGCCGGTTTCCCGACCGTGATATGCGGTCCGGGCTCGATCGAGCAGGCGCACCAGCCCGACGAGTGGATCGCGATCTCGCAGTTCGAGGAAGGCGCCCGCTTCATGGAGCGCCTCGCCGAAGCTCTCGCTTAAAGCTTCTTGCCCTCGAAATCGGCCGCGGAGTGCCGTTCGAGAAGCTGCGTATCCTCATCGCCCCAAGCCTTGTTGACGATGCGCCCGCGCTTCACCGCCGGACGCTCGCCGATCTGCTTGGCCCAGCGGCCGACGTTCTCGTACTCGTCGATCGAGAGGAACTTGCGCGCCTCGTTATAGATTGTGCCTTCGACGAACGGCGCCATCCACGGCCAGGCGGCGATATCGGCGACGGAGTAATCCTTGCCACCGAGGAATTCGCTGTCCGCCAGCCGCTTGTCGGCCACATCGAACAGGCGCTTGGTTTCCATCGCATAGCGGTTGATCGGATATTCGTATTTCTCCGGCGCATAGGCGTAGAAATGGCCGAAGCCGCCGCCGATGAATGGTGCGCTGCCGATCTGCCAGAACAGCCAACTCAGCACTTCGGCGCGGGTGTGGTCGGTCGGCAGGAAGGCTCCGAACTTTTCTGCCAGGTGCAGCAGGATCGCGCCGCTTTCGAAAATGCGCACGGGCGTGTCGCCGCTGCGATCGAGTAGCGCGGGAATCTTGCTGTTGGGGTTCAAACCGACAAAGCCGCTGGTGAACTGCACGCCATCGCCGATGTTGATGGTGTAGGCGTCGTACTCCGCGCCCGAGTGGCCGGCCTCGAGCAGTTCCTCCAACATCACCGTCGCCTTCACGCCATTGGGCGTGGCGAGCGAATAGAGCTGGAAGTCATGCTCGCCGCTGGGGAGCTCCTTTTCCTCGCGCGCGCCGGCGGTGGGGCGGTTGATGCTGGCGAACCTGCCGCCGTTCTCGGCGTCGTTGGTCCAGACTTCGGGCGGAGTGTAGGTAGGATCGGCCAAATGAGTTCTCCTCTTCGGATGGGGTGGCTATTACGCCCAACCGTTCGTCGCAAGATGGGGAACGGATACAGCGATCCCACGGTTCTTCGCTTCGTCATGACGAAGCTCATCTATGTCGACGATCAACTGCCCGGCATCACCCGCAAGGGTGCGGGCAAGGGGTGGGCCTATTACGATCCGCAAGGAGAGCTAATCACCGACCGCGCGGAGAAGACGCGCCTCAACGCCATCGCGCTGCCGCCTGCCTATGTCGATGCCTGGTTCTGCCCGGCGCCCAATGGTCACATCCTTGCCACCGGGATCGACGCCAAGGGACGCAAGCAATATCGCTACCACCCCGATTTCCGCAGCCAGCGAGAAAGCGAGAAGTTCGACAACTGCCTCGCATTCGGAAACCTGCTGCCACTCGTGCGCAAGAAGGTCGAAGAGGATTTGAATGGGCGCAAGCTCACGCGCCAGCGCGCGGTTGCAAGCGTGGTGCGGCTGCTCGACCTCGGAGCCGTCCGCGTCGGGAACGAGGGTTATGCGGAGCGCAACAAGAGCTTCGGCGCGACAACCTTGCGCCGCCGCCATGCCGAGGTCACGGGCAAGACGCTCAAGCTGCGTTACAAGGGCAAGTCCGGCATCCGCCGCGAGGTAACGCTGACCGATGGCAGCCTCGCGCGGATCGTGCGCAACATGCAAGACCTGCCCGGCCAGAACGTCTTCAAATATGTCGACGACGATGGCGAAGTACAGGCAGTCGGATCGTCCGATGTGAACGAGTATCTCGAAGCCTGCATGGGTGAACGCTTCACGGCGAAGAATTTCCGCACCTGGCATGCCAGCGTGATGGGCTTCGAATGCTTGCGTACGGGCGAAGGGCGCTTGCCGATGAAGGACGTTCTCGAATGCGTGGCAAAGCAGCTCGGCAATACGCCAGCCGTGACGCGCAAGAGCTATATCCATCCTGCGGTCATTGATCTGGTCGAGCGACAGGAGGATTGGCGCGAGGGCCTGCAACTGCCGCGTGCCACGCGCTGGCTGACGCGCGAAGAGCGCGGGCTGATCGATCTCCTGCAGGAAAGTCCCAGCGCCGCAGAATTGCTCGCCGCCTGAGCAGGTCTTGCAGTAATTATCTTTTCGAGATAATTGCTCTTGCATGCATAAGGCAGGACAGAAACTCAAGGCATGGCGCCTCTCGCGTAATCCGCCCCTATCGGCAGAGGAATTCGCCGGGCGCTATGGCTTCAAGACGCAGACCGTATTCGGCTGGGAAAGCAAGGGGCGGATCGCACGCGCCGATGCACAGCGCAAGCTGGCCGATCTCGGCATCTGCCAGCCCGCCGACTGGATCACGCCCGCCACAACTTCCGCAAAGGATAGCCAGCCAATGGCGAAGAGCGCCACGCATCACTTTTACGATCTGCACACGCACGGCTTCGTTCGCGTGGCGACCGCTACGCCCAAGGTGCGAACGGCCGATGTCGCCTACAATGCGGAGGGAATCCTGGAGCAGGCGCGCGCGGCGCATGAACGCGGCGTCGATTTGCTGCTCTATCCCGAGCTCTGCCTGTCGTCCTATGCCATCGATGACCTGCACCTGCAGACAGCGCTGCTCGAAGCGGTCGAACGCCACCTGGCCGACATTGTCGAGGCCTCGCGCTCTCTTTCTCCCGCGCTTGTGATCGGCGCACCGCTCCGCCGGAATGGACGGATGTACAACTGTGCCATCGTGATTGCGCGCGGCCAGCTGCTCGGCGTAGTTCCGAAAAGCTACCTGCCCAACTACCGCGAATTCTACGAAAAGCGCTGGTTCAGCCACGGGCGCGAATGCGTTGGGCTGGATATCGAGGTGATTGGCGAGACTGTACCCTTCGGTACCGACCTCGTCTTCGACGCGGACGATCTGCACGGTTTCACTTTCGGTATCGAGATCTGCGAGGATTTCTGGTCGCCCAATCCGCCCGGCACCCTCGCAGCGATCGCGGGAGCGACGATCCTGCTCAATCTTTCCGCCTCGAACATCACCATCGGCAAGTCCGACGAAAGGCACATGCTCACCCGCGCCAGTTCGAGCCGCTCGGTCTGCGCCTATGCCTATTCGGCCAGCGGCTATGGAGAGAGCACGACCGATCTCGCGTGGGACGGGCAGGGCATGATCTACGAACTGGGTGACCTTCTCGTCGAAAGCGTGCGTTTCGACCATGCGCCCGAGCTCTGCGTTGCCGATGTCGACACGAAGCGCATCCTTGCCGAGCGTATGCGGATGCAGACATGGGGTGATGCGGCCGACGCCGCCGGTCGGCCCGAGGACTGGTATCGCCGCGTCTCCTTCGAGCTTGGCCACGCGCCCAAGGACATCGGGCTGGAGCGCCCGATCCGCCGGTTCCCCTTCGTTCCCAACCGCCAGGAGAAGCTCGACGAGGACTGCTACGAGGCCTTCAACATCCAGGTCGATGCCATCATGCGCCGGATCGAGGCGACGCGGCCCAAATCGCTAGTCATCGGCATCTCGGGCGGTCTCGACAGCACCCATGCGCTGCTCGTGGCAGCGAAGGCGATGGATCGGCTCGGCCGCCCGCGCACGGACATTCGCGGCTACACGATGCCGGGATTCGCGACCTCGGACGGCACCAAATCCAACGCCTGGAAACTGATGGACGCCTTCGGCATCACGGCGGAAGAGATCGACATCAAGCCTACTGCCAGGATGATGCTGGAGAACATCGGCCACGCCTTTGCCGATGGCGAGCCGGTCTACGATACAACCTTCGAAAACGTGCAGGCGGGCCTTCGCACCGATTACCTTTTCCGCCTGGCAGGGCAGCACGGCGGCTGGGTCATCGGGACAGGTGACCTTTCAGAACTCGCGCTGGGGTGGTGCACCTACGGCGTCGGCGACCAGATGAGCCATTACGGCGTCAATGCCGGCGTGCCCAAGACGCTTATCCAGTACCTCATCCGCTGGACGACAACGACGCACCAGTTCGATGACCATGTCGATGAAGTGCTGCTCGACATCCTCGAAACCGAAATCAGCCCGGAACTGGTCCCGGCGGACGCGGACGGCACGATCCAGAGCACGCAGTCGATCATCGGGCCCTACGAGCTCAACGATTTCTTCCTCCATCACATCATCCGCTGGGGACAAAGCCCGAGCCATGTCGCTTTCCTTGCATGGCATGCCTGGAGGGACATCAAGGCGGGGCAGTGGCCGATCGATTTTCCGGAAGGGTCCAAGAACGAGTACGACCTCGCCACCATTGCCAAGTGGCTGGAAAACTTCGTCAAACGCTTCTTCGGCTTCAGCCAGTTCAAGCGCAGTGCGCTGCCGAACGGGCCCAAGGTGAGTGCGGGCGGGGCGCTGTCCCCCCGTGGCGACTGGCGCGCACCCAGCGATGCCGTAGCCGACGTTTGGCTGGAAGACTTGCAGAGGAATCTGCCCCGCTGACCTTGCGGCCCAGGTTCGATTAGGGCAGCAACCAGCTGTTCGGATCGTAGGGACGCGAGCGGCCAAGGGCAGAAAGCCAGCCGCCACTCAAGCTGGGGGCCTTGCGATGGCATCTGCCGCGTCGAATAAGTCATTGATCCTGGAAAACAGCCAGCGGTTGCGGCTTTTTACACTCTTCATCCTTTATGTCGGGCAGGGAATGCCCATCGGGCTTTTCTGGTTTGCCATCCCTGCATGGATGGCGGTTAACGGCGCATCGGCGGCCGATGTCGGATCGGTTGCGGCGCTCACCGCACTGCCGTGGTCACTCAAGTTCACCAATGGCTTCTTCATGGACCGATACACCTACCTGCCGATGGGCAGGCGGCGCGCATGGATACTCGGCGCCCAAGGCCTGATGATCGTCGTGCTGATTGTGGGGGCGTTGCTGTCACCTGCTGTGACCGATATCGCCATCCTCGGCGCATTGGGCTTCATGCTCAACACGGCCACTGCTTTCCAGGACGTCGCTGTGGACGGGCTGGCGGTCGACATCATGACCGAAGAGGAGCGCGCCCGCGGCAGTGGAATGATGTTCGGCGGGCAGTCGATCGGTATTGCCGCGGCCACCGCCATCTGCGGCTTCGTAATCGAGGATTTCGGCGCGCCCGGCGCCTTCTTGACAGTTGCCGCAATACTGCTGGCGCTCTGTGTTTATACAACCGCTTTTCGCGAACGGACTGGCGAGCGGCGCTATCCGTGGAGCGAAGGTGATGCCCATTCGCGAAATATCGACATCCAGCTCGACGCATGGTGGCCGATACTGCGCTCAACCTTCGTATCGCTGTTCGCCGGCAAGAGCCTCTTGTGGATGATCGCGATGTTCAGCGCGGGTATCCTCTATGGCGGGATGACCGGGGCCGTGCCGCTGATCGGGGCGAACTATGTGGGCTGGGATGTCTCTACCATCTCCTCGCACAATGCGAGCGCGGGGCTGGTCGGAGGCATCTTGTGCATGACGCTCGGCGGCTGGCTGGGCGACCGCTATGGCGCGAAGCGGATCGGGATCATGTGGATTGTCATCACTCTCGCGCTCCTGTCCACCATGTACCTTTCGGTCTCCTATTGGGGAGTGCCGGCGCTTTTCCTCGTCTTCGTATATGGGTGGATGGCGCTCAATGTTCTGCGCACCGTGGCCCTTCTGCCGGTGTCGATGCGGCTGTGCGACCCCACGGTCGCCGCAACCCAGTTCACGATTTACATGGCGGTCGCCAATTTCGGCATTTCCTTCGGAGCATTCATGCTGGGCCAGTCGGAGAGGTTGGGCGGGCTCCAGTCCATCTTCGTCGTCTGCGGTGCGGGACTGATGGTGACGCTTATCTTGCTGCTGACGGTACAATTCCCGCGCCGCCCCGAATATTACGAAATCCAGAAGCGGCGCGAGATATTGGCAGCTCACAAGCCGGCCTGAATTCGTGGGCCAAAATCGAGAACCGCCGGGGAGCAAAGGCGCCCCGGCGGATTGTTCTCAACGGTGGGAGGCCCTACTTTCGGTCGAAAGACAAGCTACCCGGACCGAATGCCGCGATCTGCAGCAGGCCACCCGCAATCGCAATGTTCTTGAAGAACATCACGAATTGCATCTGGTCACCCAGCTGGTTGTGGAACACGGCGGCAGTCACCAGGCTGAACGCAGCCAACACGATGGCGGCAATCCTAGTTTTGAAGCCCGCGATGAGCGCCAGGGCGCCAAGGACCTCGATTGCGACCGCTCCCCAAAGGGCGAGGGTGGGAGCGGGCATTCCGACTGACTGGATGTACCCGATGTTCCCGGCGGGATCGGCGATCTTGCTCAACCCCGCGAGAAGGAAGATCGCTGCGATCATGATCCGCGCAGCAAGCGGGAGCCAGCTTTGGCCAAGGGTGGACTCGGTGCTCATGCCATTTCCTTTCTCTTGCTCGGCCCTCAGGCGGCCAGTTTTTCGACTTCTTCGTGAGCCTCGGCGATCTTCTCTTCGCCGCCCTGGCCCATAATGCCGTCGGCGGCGACGAGTTCGACATCGTGCATGCCGAGGAAGCCGAGGAAGAACTTCAGCCAGGGTGACATGAAGTCGATCTCGCTTCCCATCGCCGTGCCGCCCGATGCTGCGGTAATGTAGACCTTCTTGCCCGTGAGCAGGCCTTCGGGGCCATTCTCGGTGTAGCGGAAGGTCGTCCCGGCGCGGGCAACGAGGTCGGCCCAGGCCTTGACCGTTGCGGGCACCGAGAAGTTGTAGACGGGCACGCTGAAGACGATGGTGTCGGCAGTTTGCAACTCATCGATCAGTTCATCCGCGACCCTTGCCAGCTCGTGCTGCTCGGGAGAACGCTCGGCATAGGGTGCGAGGTTGGCCGCGAAGCGCTCGGCGTCGATGAAAGGGATGTCGTTCTTCGACAGGTCGCGATGGACGACCTTGGCATCCTGCTTCGCTGCGAGGCCCTCGACGAGCTTGGTGCCGAGGCTGCGCGAAACGCTTTCGCCGTTGCGGATGCTTGCGGTGATGTGGAGGATATTGGTCATGTGAGGTTCTCCTGCTCAGGCCGCGTCGACGAGGACGAGTTCGCTGTCCTCGAGCGCGGTAATGGTGATGCTGTCTTCCTTGGTGATGGCCAGGCCGTCGCGGGCCTGCGCCTCGATATCGCCGACGCGGATGCTGCCGGTGGCGGGCACGAGATAGAGGTGCCGGTCGGCGGTGCGGGGAGTGTAGGTGACGCTCTCGCCTGCCTTCACCGTTGCACCCAGAACGCGGGCATCGGTGCGGATGGGCAGGGCATCGTCGTCATTCGCCACTCCGCTGGCGAGTGGGACGAACTGGCCGGCACGGTCCCCCTTGGGGAACTGCCGCGCGCCCCAGCCGGGATCGCCGCCACGTTCGGACGGAATGATCCAGATCTGGAAGAGCGTGGTTTCCTCGTCCTCGAGGTTGAATTCGGAATGCTGGACGCCGCGACCGGCGCTCATCACCTGAACGTCGCCGGCTTCGGTGCGGCCTTCGTTGCCCATGCTGTCGCGGTGTGTGATCGCGCCTTTGCGGACATAGGTGATGATTTCCATGTCCTGGTGCGGGTGGGTCGGAAAGCCGCTGTTGGGGGCAATGCGGTCGTCATTCCACACACGCAGCGCACCCCAATTGACGCGCGACGGGTCGTGGTAACCGGCAAAGGAGAAATGGTGGTTCGCATCAAGCCAGCCATGATTGGCCTTGCCGAGCGTGTTGAAGGGACGATGTTCGATCATTGTGTGGTCTCCTCGGAAGGAATGCTTCGTTGGGCCAACAGATAGCCATTGCGCCGTGTTCCGATAACTGCGATAAAACGCGGCAAGATGTTCAGGAAATCCGAACAATGAAATTGGGGGAGCCAAGTCTCGATCAGCTCCGCATCTTCCTTGCGGTGGCGGAAGAAGGCAGCTTTGGCGCCGCCGCGCGCAAGATGGGACGCGCCGTTTCGGCAGTCAGCTACGGCATTGCGCAGATGGAAGCGCAACTTGGCGTCAGGTTATTCGAACGCGAAGGCTCGCGCCGGCCGGTGTTGACGGACGAAGGTCGGGGCTTGCTCGCGGAAGCCAAGGCCGTGGCAGACGGCATCGACACGCTGCTCGCCAAGACGCAGAGCTTGCACGCTGGGCTGGAAAGCGAGGTGTCGCTGGTGGTCGACGTGATGCTCCCCGGCGAAGCCACTGCAAGCGTGTTGCGGGACTTCCGCGAAATGTATCCGAACGTGGCACTTCGACTGCAGGTCGAAGCTCTTGGCGCGGTCGAAGCATGCCTGCTGGGCGGGAGCGCCGATCTGGCTATCGGAGGGCCACTGATGGCCGATCACGCCGAGCTGGAGCGGCAGGCGATCGGCGCAGTCGAGCTCGTGCCGGTGGCCGCGCCGACGCATCCGCTCGCTCGCACGGGCATTCGCCCTGGCGAAAGCCGCAAACACCTCCAGTTGGTCCTCTCCGACCGTTCGCAACTATCCGAAGGCCGCGAGTTCTCGGTTCTCTCGCCGCAGAATTGGCGGCTGGCCGATCTCGGCGCAAAGCACGCGCTGCTCAAGGAAGGCATCGGCTGGGGAAACATGCCGCGCCACATGGTCAGCGCAG
Organism: Qipengyuania vesicularis; assembly: GCF_019711415.1. GTDB lineage: Bacteria > Pseudomonadota > Alphaproteobacteria > Sphingomonadales > Sphingomonadaceae > Qipengyuania > Qipengyuania vesicularis. The sequence goes on from NZ_JAIGNJ010000001.1 coordinate 513,476, forward strand.
ACATTGCCGAGGGGCGGCTATGCGAACTGGACCTGCCGGAAAAGCCGGGCGCGAACTACACGCTCAGCGCCTTGTGGCGACGCGATGCAAGACCCGGACCTGCGACGAGCTGGCTGATCGACGCGATCCGCGATCGGTTGGGAGCGTGTAGTGGTGTGGAGCCCTCGGTAACTGCCGAAAGCTAGAGCTTCATCGTCCAGCCGTAGGTGTCCTCGACCGCACCCTTCTGGATGCCGACCAGCTTTTCGCGCACCTTGTTCGTCATCTGACCGGTGCCGCCGCTGCCGATGGTGAACTCGCCGTCGGGGCCGAGCACGGTGCCGACCGGAGTAACGACTGCCGCAGTACCGCAGGCCATGGTCTCGAGCAGCTTGCCTGTAGTCGCATCGGCGCGCCACTGGTCGATGCTGTAGGGCTCCTCGCGGACCTGCAGGCCTTCCTCGCGCAGCAGCTGGATCAGGCTGTCTCGGGTGATCCCGGGCAGGATAGTGCCGGTGAGCGGCGGGGTGATGACCGTACCGTCGTCGAATACGAAGAACAGGTTCATACCGCCCAGTTCTTCGATCCACTTCTTCTCTACTGCATCAAGGAACACGACCTGGTCGCAGCCGTGTTCGATGCCTTCAGCCTGCGGGACGAGGCTGGCCGCGTAATTACCGCCAGTCTTTGCCGCGCCCGTGCCGCCGGGTGCGGCGCGCGTGTAGTTGCGGCTGACCCAGATTTTCACCGGCTTCGCGCCGCCCTTGAAATAGGGGCCAACGGGGCTGGCAATGAGGATATATTTGTATTGCCGCGCCGGACGCACGCCGAGGAATGCCTCGGAAGCGAACATAAAGGGGCGCAAGTAGAGCGAGCCGTCCGGATCGCCCGGCACCCAGTCGCGGTCTGCGGTGACCAGCTGGCGGATCGACTCGAGGAAAAGTTCCTCGGGCAGTTCGGGCATCGCCATCCGCTTGGCGCTTTCGTTGAACCGGCGCGCATTCTGTTCCGGGCGGAACAGGGCGAGCGTGTCGTCTCCCTGCTTGTAGGCCTTCATGCCTTCGAAGACTTCCTGAGCATAGTGCAACACCGCAGCAGCCGGATCGAGGCTGATCGCCTCGCGCGGGCCGAGCGTCGCCTTGTGCCAACCACCCTTGTCGGCATCGTAATCGATTACGACCATGTGGTCGGTGAAGAGCTTGCCGAAACCCGGGTCCTTCAGCGCCTGCTGACGCGTTTCGGCGGGGGTCGGGGCGGGGTGCGAAAGATGCTCGAATTCCATGCCCGCGCGGTTAATGCGCGCCGCGTTGCAGGGCAAGGCCTGTCGCCACAAAATGAGAAGGGCAGCTTCACCCTGAGGAGAAGCTGCCCTTCGCATGGTCAGCGGCGGAAGTGCCGCTCACGAAGTCTCTAAGGGTAGGGTATTACCGATAGTACCTCGCGCGGAAACTTGCCGACCTCTCTGCTGAACCATGAGACATCGGATCACCTCCTTTCGCGCTTGTGAGCTAAGAGCCACCTTTTCATCGGGACCCGGGACCGCGTTTCGCCGCTGATCTTGAGTTCAATTTGAGTCGTTTTCGGTTGCAAAACAAGGCTTGCAAAAAAGTTTTCCCACGTCAGAATTGTCGTTTGTGGCTCGGAGCATTCTCCGGGCCTTTCTCGTGGGTGACAGAGGCAACGTTCACAGGGCGGTGAGCGGGCGCGTGAATCGCCTCAGCGACAATCCTCGATCACGCGCGTCACTTCGGCCCATGCAGGCAGGTACAGCGTCGACATTCCGTCGGTTTCCACAGCGAATCGACCGCGGGTAAGTGCGATCGCGTCGAACAGCGGGTCGTTCGCCGCGATGGACACCGACAAGCGCCCGGGCGAACTGGTGCGAACTTCGCCAATGACCGAACGAGCGGCCGTCTCAGTCGAGATGCGCATTGGGGTTGCTGCTGGAAACTGGCCGTGCCTGATCAAGTCAATCTGTTGACGGGTCCTGTCGCACCACAGCGTGAACAGCGGCCGATCCGCCGTCGACCCATAGCTTGCCGCGCCGCCCATTGCAGTGACGAGATAGCGCCAGTTACCTGGCGTGCGTGGGGCATCCATCCAGTCTTCGTGATGTGGCGATGCGATCGGGGTGGGCGTCGGCGATGGCGCCGGTGGAGGAGGAGGTGCGGCCGTTTGCACAGGCGCGGGGGATGGCGTCGGGGTAGACTCCGGTGCGGGTACACAAGCGGCTATGATGATCGTGGCCGACAGGGCAAGGACCCGGGCAATGGTGCTATGGGAGGCTTTCATGGCCCCTCAATGATCGCTAACGGCGATGTTTCCAATGGCAAAAAAACGTCGCCTCGATCAGATGCTCGTCGACCGCGGGCTGGTGGAAAGCCGGACGCGGGCGCAGGCGCTGGTGATGGCGGGCCTCGTCTTCTCGGGCGAGCAGAAGCTGGCCAAGCCCGGCCAGCAGATGGCGGAAGACGCGCCGCTGGACGTGCGCGGGCGCGACCATCCCTGGGTGAGCCGCGGCGGGATCAAGCTCGCCCATGCGATCGAGCATTTCGGGCTCGATCCCAAGGGCGTTATCGCGATGGATATCGGCAGCTCGACCGGTGGTTTCACTGATGTGCTGCTGCAGGGCGGGGCGGAGCACGTCTTTGCGGTCGACAGCGGGACCAATCAGCTCGCATGGAAACTGCGGCAGGACGAGCGCGTGACCGTGCTCGAACAGACCAGCGCGCGGATTTTGACGCGGGAGATGATCGACCGGCCGGTGACCTGGGTGGTGTGCGATGCGAGCTTCATCGGTCTCGCCAAGGTGCTCGAACGTCCGCTCGAACTGGCCGAGCGGGAGTGCCGGATGGTTGCCCTGATCAAGCCGCAATTCGAGGTCGGGCGCGAGGAAGTGGGCAAGAAAGGCGTAGTCAGCGACCCGGCGCTCCACGCGCGTGTCTGCGAAGAAATCCGTGAGTGGGCAAAGGGGTTCGGTTTCGATGTGCAGGGCATTGTGGACAGCCCGATCACAGGGCCGGAAGGCAATGTGGAGTTCCTGATTTCGGCTCTACGGAGTTAGTGCTTCGCGACACGAAGTTTACGTAAAACATAAAAAATATGTTGCGAATCGTTTGATTCGCGATCATTGAGCCTCCACAGCAGTTTGGAGAGGTAGCAATGAGCGCGAAGCTTATCCGTCGCATCGTCGAGATCGCGATCGGCGTGTTTTTCATCGGGGGCTTCCTGATGATCGGCCGGGCGACGGCACATATATTTGACGGCAAGTTCGGCACTGTCACCTGGCCGGTCCAGGCCGAGGCTTACGATCTCGAAGTGGCCATGGGCGAGCAAGCGAGAACGATATTCATCGATGGCACGCTGTCGGTTTCGGGCATGCCCTTCTGGCACGCGATCGACCTGACGTTTTCCATCGCTACGATCGCGATCTTCATCACTGCCCTGATGCTGTTGCGCGGTGTCCTGGCGAGCTTCACAAGCGGCGACCTGGTGACGGCCGAGAATGCCGGCGCCTTGCGCAAGATCGGTTGGATATTGCTTGGCGCCTGCGGCCTCTCGGTCCTTCATGCGCTTGTCCTGCAACCTGCGATCATCGCTGCAGTGACGCCCGTAGAGGGAACGATCCTGCATCCCTCGCTGTCATGGAATGTGAAGGGCGCGACGAATATCTGGCTCCATTACGATGTGCCGATCTTCACCTTCGTCCTCGGCGGCCTTGCCCTTCTGTTTGCAGAGGCCTTCCGGGTCGGAACCGCCTATCGCGAAGACAGCGAGAGCGTGGTCTGATGGCGATCGTCACCAACCTTGATGTCATGATGGCGAAGCGGAAGGTCAGCTTGAAAGAGCTGGCCGACCGCATCGGCATTTCGAACACCAACCTCTCGCTATTGAAGACGGGCAAGGTGCAAGGCGTGCGCTACAAGACACTGAACGCGCTATGCCGCGAGCTCGACTGCCAGCCCGGCGATATCCTCGAATATCGGCCCGGCGATGAAGAGGAGGATGGCTCCGGCGATTGACGTTGCCACGCTCCCCGCTCTAGGCGCTTGGCCGAGAGTTCAAACGGAGAGACATGTGTCCGCCAATATCGCCGAAATGGAACGCCGCCGCGAAGCTGCCCGTATGGGTGGCGGCCAGAAGCGCATCGACGCGCAGCACGCCAAGGGCAAGCTGACCGCGCGCGAGCGGCTCGATGTGCTGCTGGATGAAGGCAGCTTTGAAGAGCTGGACACCTATGTCGAACATGACTGCGTCGATTTCGGGATGCAGGACCAGAAGATCCCTGGCGACGGCGTGGTCACCGGCAGCGGCACGATCAACGGCCGCCTCGTCTATGTTTTCTCCCAGGATTTCACCGTCTTCGGCGGCTCCCTTTCCAAGCGCCATGCAGAGAAGATCTGCAAGGTGATGGACACCGCGATGAAGGTCGGCGCGCCGGTCATCGGACTCAACGATTCCGGCGGCGCGCGCATCCAGGAAGGTGTGGCTTCGCTCGGCGGTTATGCCGAGGTGTTCCAGCGCAATGTCCTCGCCAGCGGCGTGGTGCCGCAGATCAGCCTCATCATGGGGCCATGCGCGGGCGGCGCGGTGTACAGCCCCGCGATGACCGACTTCATCTTCATGGTGGAAGACAGCTCCTACATGTTCGTCACCGGCCCCGACGTGGTAAAGACGGTGACCAACGAGGTCGTCACGCAGGAAGAGCTGGGCGGCGCGAAGACGCACACCACCAAGACCTCGGTCGCCGACAACAGCTTCGAGAACGACATCGAAACGCTGCTCGCGACGCGCGATTTCTTCGATTACCTGCCGCTCTCGAACCGCGAGGAGGTGCCCGAGCGTCCGACCAGCGATCCGTGGGACCGCATGGAGGACAGCCTCGATACGCTGATCCCCGACAACGCCAACCAGCCCTATGACATGCATGAAGTCATCCGGAAGACGCTGGACGAGGGCGATTTCTTCGAGATCCAGCCGAACCATGCCGCCAACATCATCTGCGGCTTCGGCCGAGTCGAAGGGCGCACGGTGGGCGTTGTGGCGAACCAGCCGATGGTGCTCGCCGGCGTGCTCGACATCAACTCATCGAAAAAGGCCGCACGTTTCGTGCGTTTCTGCGATGCCTTCGAAATTCCGATCCTGACCTTTGTCGACGTGCCCGGCTTCCTTCCCGGCACGGCGCAGGAGCACAACGGTATTATCAAGCACGGCGCGAAGCTGCTCTTCGCCTATGCCGAGGCTACCGTGCCCAAGATCACCGTCATCACCCGCAAGGCCTATGGCGGCGCCTATGACGTGATGGCGAGCAAGCACCTGCGCGGGGATTTGAACTACGCCTGGCCCACCGCCGAAATCGCCGTGATGGGCGCCAAGGGCGCGGTGGAGATCATCTTCCGCCAGGATCGCGACGATCCCGACAAGATCGCCGAGAAAACCAAGGAATACGAAGACCGCTTCGCCAACCCCTTCGTGGCGGCCCAGCGCGGCTATATCGACGAGGTGATCTACCCGCACTCAACGCGGCGGCGGATCGCGCTGGGGCTAAGGAAGCTGCGGACGAAGCAGCTCGAGAACCCGTGGAAGAAGCATGACAATATTCCGCTCTAAGGCCAAATCGGCGTCGCTCACTCGGATCGAGTTCTTCATCAAGAATGAGGAGGCGGAGCCCCTTCATATTATGACAGAGCCGGGTTGCGAGGAATTCGATTTGCAACAGGGGGACAAGCTGCGAATTCGGATTCCAATTGCGGACCTTCAGGACCCTTTCGATCCTCTTCAATTTGATACTTGGCCAAACAACAGGCACATCTCGATCTGGGTGCCGACATTCACCAATTGTGAGGTGATCAAGAAATGAAACTCGGCCGTCTCAACCATATCGGCGTCGCCACGCCCTCGATCGAGGAATCGATCCGCTACTACCGCGATGTCATGGGCGCGACCTCGTTCCACAAGCCCTTCGATCTCGAGGCGCAGGGAGTGAAGGTCTGCTTCGTCGATACACCCGGACAGGAAGGCACGCACGGCACGCAGATCGAGCTGATCGAGCCGCTCGGCCCCGACAGCCCCATCGCCAAGTTCCTCGAAAAGAACCCCGCCGGCGGGCAGCACCACCTGTGCTACGAGGTAGAGGATATCGAGGAAGCGCGTAGCTGGTTCGAGGGGCTTGGCAAGCGCATACTCGGCCCCACGCGCATCGGCGCGCATGGCACGCCGATTTTCTTCCTCCACCCCAAGGACATGATGGGCCAGCTCACCGAGATCATGGAAACGCCCAAGGACAATGCGCACTGGTCGAACTGATGTCGATCACACGGGGATAGCGGTCTCGAACTTGACGGTGCGGAAGGCAAAGGTGCTGTCGCAGCGCTCGACGTCGGGGTCGGTGATCACGTAGTCATCTAGCCACTGGTCGTAGGTCGGCATGTCCTCGAAATGGCCGATCAGCACGAAATCGGCCTCGCCCGAAGTGTTGTAGACCTGGCTGATCGCTGGGCATTCGGCCCAGCGTGCTTCGAGCCGGGCATAGCTGTCCCGGCTTTCGGTTGTGCACCGCATCCCGATAATCACCGTGAAGCCGTTGCGATTGCGATCGAGCAGCGCGACCTCGCTGGCAATCAGCCCCGATTTGCGAAAACGCTGGAGCCGACGACGCACCGCGCTTTCCGAAAGATTGACCTTGGCTGCCAGGACCAGATTGCTCTGCCGATTGTCGCGCTGGATTTCATCGAGCAGGGCCCGGTCGAAAGAATCAAGTGCGATCGTATTCGTCATCCCACTCACCATATCTGACGAATCTCGCAATCACCACGCCGAAAAACGACGAATTCATTTCTGGCCGGGTCTTTCTGGCTCACCTATCAAGCGACTGAAATTAGGACGGAGATTGATCATGAATTCGGGTCGCCTGATGCTGGCGGCGCTGCTTCTGGGCTGCGCCGGACCGGTCTCTGCGCATGGTGGGAATCCTGCCGACGCTGCTGCAGAATACCGCTTCGGAGATGAGGCAAGCCTGGACCGGCGTATCGAGGAAGTACGAGCCGATTACGGTATCATTGGCGGAGCTGTCGCGGCAGGCCGGTCCGACCGCGTACTGTACGAGCGCGCATTCGGTTTCGCCGACCGCGAGGAAGGCAGGGCGGCGACCACCGATACCCCGTTCGCGCTTGCCTCGGTAACCAAACCGATCACCGCCATCGCCATCATGATGCTGGTCGATGAAGGGAAGGTCGATCTCGACGCTCCGGTCAATCGCTACCTCGGCGACAATGGAGTGCGCGCCACCTTCGGCGGGGCGGATGAGATCACGGTCCGCAGGGTGATGAGCCATACTGCCGGCCTGCCGTTCCTATACGAGCTGAGCTATGCGGACGCGCGGCAGCCGCTTCCCGATTTCGCGGGTTTGATGGATCGCTATGGCTACACGATCCTGCCGCCCGGCGTGTCGAGCCAGTACTCGAACCTGGGCTATGAAATTCTCGCCGAAATCGTCACCCGCCAATCGGGGATGCCATGGCACGATTTCGTCCACAGCCGGATTTTCGGGCCGCTCGAACTGTCCAGCGCCAGCATCGCCTTGGCCGCTGCAAGGCCCGAAGGCGCGGCGCAGCGCTACATGGTCGACGGGTCGATCGTGCCGGGCGCCGATACTTCCCACCGCGGAGCTGCAAGCGCCTATATGTCGGTCTCGGATCTGCTAAAGCTGGGCCAATTCTGGTTACGCGCCTATCGCGGCGAGAGCCGATTGCTGAGCCGGGCGAGTGCGGTTGCCATGGCGACCAATTCCGAAGGGGAGCTGGCGGCCGGCGCGGGTCACGGCTTCTTCATGGAGGATTACAAGGGCACGCTCTATGTCAGCCATGGCGGCTCGATGGCCGGGACCAAGGCTCGACTCGGCATCCTGCCCGAGAAGGACCTCGTGATCGCTGTCCTGCTGAACGAGCAGAATTCCTACGCCGAGGCGTTCTTGGGCGAAGAAATGATCCGATCGTTCGAGCCTGCGCACAACTTCTATTGGGATCCGCCGAAAGCCCCGTCGGCCCTGCAGGGCAAATGGTCGGGCACGATAGGCGGCAACGGTCCGATCGCGCGGCTCGATCTGGACTTCACCGATCTCGATCACCCGCTTGCGCGGATCGACGGGAATGACGTCGCGATCCGATCCGCTGGGGGAGAAGGTCCCTACAGGTTCCGACTGGATGGCGCGATTGACGGCGCGGGGTTTGGAGTGCCGCACGACCTGCGATTCTTCCTTATCGAGCACGAGGAAGGCCTGGTTGGAGAAGTTCGCCTGGAACCCCTCCCGCAAATGGACCGGGCGAACGGCGGTGTCGGATATTGGGTGAAGCTCTCAAGGGTCGAGTGATTGGCAATCGGCATGGGCGGCGCTAGAGGTGCCGCCCATGAGTGAGAGAACCCCCAAATACGAAGACTGGAAGCCCCTTGCCGACAAGGAAGTGAAGGGCCGCGACCTCACCTGGCATACGCCCGAGGGCATTGCGGTGAAGCCGCTCTACACCAGCGAAGATACGGCTGACCTTGATCCCGGCGTACCGGGAATCGCGCCGTTCACGCGCGGGCCCTATGCCTCGATGTACACCGGCCGTCCGTGGACTATCCGCCAGTATGCGGGCTTCTCGACTGCCGAGGAATCGAATGCCTTCTATCGCCGCAACCTTGCAGCAGGGCAGAAGGGGCTGAGCGTCGCCTTCGACCTTGCCACACACCGCGGCTATGACAGCGACCACCCGCGCGTGGTTGGCGATGTCGGCAAGGCGGGCGTCGCCATCGACACCGTGCGCGACATGGAAATTCTGTTCGACCAGATCCCGCTCGACACCATGAGCGTGTCGATGACGATGAACGGCGCGGTAATCCCCGTGCTCGCCTTCTACATCGTCGCGGCAGAGCGGCAGGGGGTGAGCAAGGACAAGCTTGCCGGGACCATCCAGAACGATATCCTCAAGGAGTTCATGGTCCGCAACACCTATATCTACCCGCCCGAACCGAGCATGCGGATCGTCTCGGACATCATCGCATATACCTCGGCCAACATGCCGAAATTCAACAGCATTTCGATCTCGGGCTATCACATGCACGAGGCGGGGGCGACCGCGGTTCAGGAACTCGCCTTCACCATCGCCGACGGCAAGGAATACGCCAAGCGCGCGATGGAAGCGGGGCTCGATATCGACGCCTTCGCGCCGCGCCTGTCCTTCTTCTGGGGCATCGGCATGAACTTCTTCATGGAGATCGCCAAGATGCGCGCCGCGCGCCATTTGTGGCACGATGTCATGACCGATCTGGGCGCGCAGAACCCCAAGTCGAAGATGCTGCGCACGCATTGCCAGACGAGCGGTGTGAGCTTGCAGGAGCAGGACCCCTACAACAACGTCATCCGCACCACGATCGAGGCGATGGCGGCGGTGCTGGGGGGCACGCAGTCGCTCCACACCAACGCTCTGGACGAAGCCATCGCGCTGCCGACCGACTTCTCCGCCCGCATCGCCCGCAACACGCAGCTGGTGATCCAGGAAGAGACCGGCATCACCCATGTCGCCGATCCGCTGGGCGGCAGCTATTATATCGAAAGCCTCACTGCCGCGCTGGTGGAGCAGGCCCGGGCGATGTTGGACGAGGTCGAAGCGGCGGGCGGCATGACCGAATATGTCGCCAGCGGCAAACCCAAGGCGCAGATCGAGGAAGCGGCGGCTGCCAAGCAGGCGAGCGTCGACAAGGGCGACACGGTCATCGTCGGCGTGAACAAGTACCGCCTGCTCGAAGAGGCCGAGATCGACACGCTCGATATCGACAACCACGCGGTGCGCGAAAGCCAGATCTCGCGCATCCAGAAGGTGCGCGAGGGCCGCGACGAGGCGGCGTGTCAGGCCGCGCTCAAGTCGCTGACCGAGGCGGCAAGGTCCGATCCTAGCGCCGCCCGTGCGGCACTGGCTGACGGTCGCGACGAGCGCGGTGTGCCGCTGCGCCCCTCGCAAATGGCCGAGCTTCAGGCGGGCGGGGATGCCAACCTCCTTGCCCGTGCGGTCGAATGCGCGCGCCAGAATGCGACGCTGGGCGAGATTTCCGCTGCGATGGAGGCGGCCTTCGGGCGCTATGACACCACTCCCAAGCCGGTGAGTGGGGTCTATTCCAAGGCCTATGCGGGCGATCCGCGCTATCTGCAGGTGGTCGAGGGCGTCCACGCCGTCCAGCGCCGCCTCGGTCGCGCCCCGCGTCTGATGGTCGCCAAGATGGGTCAGGACGGCCACGACCGCGGCGCGAATGTGATCGCCTCCGCCTTCGCCGACATGGGCTTTGAGGTCGTCTCCGGCCCGCTGTTCCAGACACCCGAAGAAAGCGCCCGCATGGCGCTCGACCACGATGTCGACGCTATCGGCGCGAGCAGCCTTGCCGCAGGTCACAAGACGCTCATCCCCGAACTCATCGGTCACCTGCGCGACGCAGGCCGAGCGGACATAAAGGTTATCGCCGGCGGCGTAATCCCGCAGAAGGACTACGACTTCCTGCGCGATGCCGGGGTGCAGGGCATTTATGGGCCGGGCAGCAATGTCGTCGAATGCGCGGCGGATGTGCTCCGCCTGCTAGGCCACAATATGCCGCCTGCGGGCGAGGATCTGGACGAGGCGGCGGAGTGACTACGAGATTCAAGTTGCCCACGCACGTCCGTGAGCTTGTCGCTGCCAGAAACAAACTTAAGGACCATTTCTCGGATTATGATCTCAGGTTCACATTCGATGGAAATTTAGTTGGTGACTTGGGGGAGGCTGTCGCGGCTGACTTGTTCGGTCTCACTTTGACGGGCCGAAGCAACGAAGGCATCGATGGCTACGCACATGACGGACGCTCAGTTCAGGTGAAAGCTAGTGGAACGCGTCGCGGTCCCGCTTTTCGTCCGGTCGAAACGAAAGCAGACCACCTCATTGTCTTGCATCTCGATTACGATGCTTGCGAAGGTGAAGTTATCTACAACGGACCCGAAGAGCCTGTTGTCACGCAGCTCTTGCCGGGTGGTTGGCGGGATCAGCGCACCGCCAATCTACGCGGCCTAATCAAACTCAATGACAGCGTCGCCGACCATGAACGGCTTCCTATCGTCAAAAGCAACTAATGACCCAAATCCGCACCGACTTGACCCGCGAGGCCGTAAAGTGAGCCTTCCGATTCCACGTCACGCCGGACTTGATCCGGGGTCTCGCTTTTCTTCGGGCGGGGTCACAAAGGTAGCGGGACACCGGCTTGGGGGCCGGGGTGACGGTGGAGTGAATAGTTGACCCTCGGCTTCTCCGTCGACGAATTGCTGCCCAGAGCTCGTGGCGGAGGCGTGCTCAAGATGGGGCTTGCCAAGCTGGACGAGAGCGAGTGGCTCCAACCCAATCCTGACCTCGCGGTACGCGAAACGGGGTTTGAAGCCTATCCCGAAGGCATCCAGATTTCACCAGAAGGCGAGGCTCCGGGTGCGGAACTTGCCGCCATGCTCGGCCTGTCGGGCGGCCTGCCCGAAGCGGCTCGTGCCCATCACGAGGACATGTGCCTCTTGACCCTGCAACCCGGGGACGAGCAATACCGCCTTGTCGGCGCCGCAGTTGCTTGGCCCTCCGACTGGACACCCGCCGACAAGATGGGGCTGCCCTTGCGTGCGCTCCATGCACCGATCCAGGGCTATGAAGAGCAGCTCGCGACCGGTGTCGATCACTTCATGGCCAAGCTCAAGCCGGGCGCGATCTACGGGCGTTGCAACTGGTTCATCGCCGCGACCGGCGACAGGCGCTGGGTAGCCGGGCCGCCGGAGCAGGCCTTTGCCCATGTCACCTGCGACAATGCGGGCGAAACGCTGTTCGTGCGCTCTGAACGCCAGACGCTGCGCCGCCTGCCCGAAACCGGCTCGATCCTGTTCACGATCGGCATATACGTTTCGCCGCTCGGCGAACTTTCGCACGACAACCAGCAGCGCCTCGCCTCCGCAATCGCCTCGCTTCTGCAAGGCGAGGGCGACCGTCGCGGCGCAGGGGCTTACGCGGAAGCATTAATCGGCTATGCGGCCGGTCAGAGAGAAGAGAATTCGAGGTATTAATGCTGCTGCTACCGCGCACACCTGACGTTGAAGAGGCTCTTTTACACTTGCTCCAAGAGTTAGGTGGGATCTCGAAACCAGCGGAAGTCTATGGCCCCTTGGCAAGGTTGTTCGGGCTGAGTGAAGAAGCGCAGAATGCTTTGATGCCCCGACAGAATGAGCGGCACTGGGATAACCGCGTGAGGACAGCAAGAAAGCATCTAGTTGAAAGAGGACTCCTCGACAATTCCGTTCACGGTACGTGGTCACTCACGGCGGACGGACGCGACGCCCAAACAGCATCCGCGCACGAGTTCAGTCGACGTGAGAAAGAAGAGGTCAAGTCAGGTGGATTTGAACCAGGGAGGACGGGTTTATCTCAACCATTCAAGAAGATCCTGATCGCCAACCGCGGTGAAATTGCCTGCCGTGTCATCAAGACCGCGCGCCGCATGGGCATCCAGACGGTTGCCGTCTACTCCGATGCCGATGCGCGCGCGCCTTTCGTGCGCATGGCGGACGAGGCGGTGCATATCGGACCCGCACCTGCGGCGGAAAGCTATCTGATCGCGGACAAGATCATCGATGCCTGCAAGCAGACCGGCGCGGAAGCGGTGCACCCGGGCTATGGATTCCTCTCCGAGCGCGCGAGTTTCGTCGAGGCGCTCGAGGCGGAAAACATCGCCTTCATCGGCCCTCCGCCGAACGCCATCGCGGCGATGGGTGACAAGATCGAATCCAAGAAGCTGGCCAAGGAAGCGGGCGTCAATGTCGTCCCCGGCTTCGTCGGCGAAATCCGTGATACGGACCATGCCGTCGAAATCAGCAACGACATCGGCTATCCGGTCATGATGAAGGCCAGCGCAGGCGGCGGCGGCAAGGGCATGCGCCTTGCCTATTCTGAGAAGGACGTGCGCGAAGGCTTCGAGGCGACCAAGCGCGAGGGCCTCAACTCCTTTGGCGACGACCGCGTTTTCATCGAAAAGTTCATCGAAAACCCGCGCCACATCGAGATCCAGATCCTCGGCGACAAGCACGGCAACGTGATCTACCTCAACGAGCGCGAATGCTCGATCCAGCGCCGCCACCAGAAGGTGGTCGAGGAAGCGCCGTCGCCCTTCGTGACGCCCAAGATGCGCAAGGCCATGGGTGAACAATGCGTCGCGCTGTCAAAGGCGGTGAACTATCACAGCGCGGGCACGGTCGAACTGATCGTCTCCGGCGCGGACAAGTCGGGGGAGAGCTTCTACTTCCTCGAAATGAACACCCGCCTGCAGGTGGAGCATCCGGTCACCGAGGCGATCACCGGCGTCGACCTCGTCGAGCAGATGATCCGTGTCGCGGCCGGCGAGAAGCTCGCCATGACGCAAGACGACGTCAAGATCGACGGCTGGGCGATCGAGAACCGCGTCTATGCCGAAGACCCCTATCGCGGCTTCCTGCCCTCGACGGGCCGCCTGGTGCGCTATCAGCCGCCGGTTGAGCCCTGGACCGATGATGGCGAGGCCAATGGCCGCCGCGGTCTGGCGGGTATTCGCGTGGACGATGGCGTGTTCGAAGGCGGCGAAGTCTCGATGTTCTACGACCCGATGATCGCCAAGCTGGTGACCTGGGGCGAGACACGTGACGAGGCTGCCGACCTGCAGATCGCCGCGCTCGATGCCTTCCGTATCGAGGGGCTCGGCCACAATATCGATTTCCTCAGCGCCATCATGCAGCATGAGCGCTTCCGTTCGGGCGAACTCACCACGGGCTTCATCGCCGAGGAATATCCAGATGGCTTCGAAGGCGCTCCGGCGAGCGACCAGCTGAAGCGGGTGCTTGCAGCCGTGGGCGGCGTGATCGCAACCGCGGATGCCGACCGCGCACGGCGGATCGATCAGCAGCTCGACGGCGAGGAATATGCTCCCGGCGACTGGACGATCCGCATCGGCGAGCGTGCAGAAGGCTCGACCACGCACGAAGTGGTGCTCGAGGAGAACGCGCTCACGGTCGATGGCGAGCAGGTCACGATCGAAATGCAGTACACGCCCGGCGATGCGATGGTGGATGTTGTCCTGTGGGATAACGAGGCAGGCGAGGATGCCGATCCGCTCGACATCTATACGATCCAGCTCAAGCCTACGCGGACGGGCTATGCGATGACCGCGCGCGGCGCGACGCACCAGCTGCGCATCCTCCAGACGCGGATCGCGCATCTCGTGGGGCACATGATCGAGAAGGAACCGCCCGATCTTTCCAAGATGCTCATCTGCCCGATGCCCGGGCTGTTGGTGAAGCTGCACGTCGCAGAGGGTGAGGAGGTCCAGCCCGGCCAACCGCTCGCCACGGTGGAGGCGATGAAGATGGAGAACATCCTGCGCGCCGAAAAACAGGCCACGGTTGGCAAGATCAACGCGGGCGAGGGCGATTCGCTGGCGGTGGACGAGGTGATCCTGGAACTCGAATAGGCCAGCAGGCCGTTCCGTTAACCAAACTATAGCGCAAGAATGCTCGCAGAAGTGCGCAACATTATTGCATAATAGCCTGAATTAACTGCGATTCGTGGTAAACGCGCTGGTAAGGACTTGGCGTGCCGGGAATCATGAGGGTGTGAGTCGGATCACACATTCATGCAGGAGCGACTGGCATGGCACGTAAAGGCACCGGCTTCTTCGATGCGAGAGGCCACTATTACAAGACGCCGGAAGAGGCGACGGTCAGCGACCTCGCAGGCATTCTCGGCAAGATCGGAGACGGCGAAAGCCTCGCCCCCGGCATCGCGCACATGATGCTCGACCGCCGCAGCGAAATCGAACGGCTGTTCGCCGAACACGACACGATGATGGCCGAATACCAGCCCGTCGGCGCGGGGAAGGTCACCCGTCTCCGCGCCTGATCTTAGTTACAGCTCGAGGTGGTAACACTGGTTGTGCGGGCCGTTCTCGTATTCCGAGAAGGCCTCGCCCACCTCGAAGCCGTGGCGCGTGTACAGCCCGATCGCGGGCCTGAACTCCTCACTGGTGCCAGTCTCCAGGCTTAGCCGGTGATATCCTTCCGAACGCGAAACCTCGATAAGCTGCGCGAGCAATGCCTTGGCGACACCCTTGCCAAGATGGTCGGGATGTGTGCGCATCGACTTGAGCTCTGCAGTTCGTTCATCGAGCCGCTTGAGTGCACCAATGCCGACCAGCGTCTCGCCCTCCCAGGCGCCCAGAACGCTTACCGCGGGGCCGGTCAGCCCGGACAGGTCCAGCGCCCAGCTCGTACCCGGCGGCGACATCGCCTCCATGTCCTGCTGATGGTAGGCAATCATCTCGCGCACATCGGGATCGTCGAGGCTGGCGCGAGCGACGCGGATCATTCTTCCACCATCGCTACCGCGCGGATCCAGCCTGCGCTGGCGCGTTCGATCTTCACCGGGAAGCAGCTGAAGGTGAAGCCATGCGCGGGGAGGGCGTCGAGATTAGTCAGCTTCTCGATCTGGTAATAGGGGCGGATGCGGCCCGCCTTGTGGCCTTCCCAGATGATCGACGGGTCGCGTTTTTCCGCCCAGCGCTTCGCCGTGTGGCTGAAAGGGGCATCCCAGCTCCACGCATCGGTGCCGACCACTTCCACGCCGCGCTCGGTCAGCCAGAGCGTCGCTTCGGCGCCCAGACCCACACCCTGATCGGTGAAATTCTCCGTCCCATAGATCGCGCCCGACTGGACGAGCACGATGTCGAGCGGCTGGAGGTCGTATCCGATCTTCTCGAACGCTTCTGCCACCTCATCGGAACTCACCACATGGCCGTGTGGCAGGTGGCTGAAATCGAGCTTCACACCCGGGCGGAAGAAGCGGTCGAGCGGAGCTTCGTCGATGCTGGGGGCGGGCGAGGAACCGCTATCGGTGGTCGAATGGTAATGCCATGGCGCGTCCATATGCGTGCCATTGTGCGTCGACAGTTCCAGCATCTCGACTGCCCAGCCTTCGCCATCGGGCAGATCCTGTTTCTCCAGCCCCGGGAAGAACATTGCGATCTGCTCCCACGTGTTTTCGTGGGTCATGTACTGGATTTTCGGCCGCATCACTTCCGGGTCGGAAACGACATCGTTGGTGATGGGGATCGAGAGGTCGATGAAGCGCGTCATGGCGCGGCAACCTAATGCGCTTGCAACTGCTCGTCGAGAAAGGCCGCGATGTCGGATAGCTCGACGTCCTTCGCCAGCCAGGCCTCGCCGATGCCGCGCAGCAGGATGAAGGGCAGGGTGCCCGCATCCATCTTCTTGTCGTGCAGCATGTGGTCGGCAAGCGTCTGGCCGTTGCAGGTCATGCCGAGCGCAGCAATTTCGGCGGGCAGCCCGGCGGCATCGACTGAACGGGTCACGCGCGCCGCATCCTCGCTGCTCATCTCGCCTCGCCTCGCCGAATAGCGCGCCGCCAGAACCATGCCGAGCGCCACGGCCTCGCCGTGCAGCAAGCGATCGGAGAAGCCGGTTTCAGCCTCCAGCGCATGGCCGAAAGTATGGCCGAGGTTGAGCAGTGCGCGCGCCCCGCTCGTTTCTCGCTCGTCCTCGGCGACGATCCGCGCTTTTGCGGCGACACTGGTGGCGACGGCGTATTCCAGCGCTTCGGGCTTCAACGCGAGAACATCGGTCCCGTTCGCCTCGAGCCAGTCGAAGAACTCCGCATCGCCAAGCACGCCGTATTTAAGCACTTCGGCATAGCCAGCGCGCAGTTCGCGCGGGGGTAGGGTGCCGAGAGTGTCGAGGTCCGCCAGCACGAGTGAAGGCTGGTGGAACGCGCCCACGAGGTTCTTGCCAGCGGCTGTGTTGATCGCGGTCTTGCCACCGACCGAACTGTCTACCTGCGCCAGCAGGGTCGTCGGCAATTGCACGAAGCCGCACCCGCGCTTGAGGATGGCGCAGGCGAAGCCCGTCAGGTCGCCGACTACGCCGCCGCCCAATGCCAGCACGTGGTCGCCGCGTTCGACGCCCTCGGCCAGTAGCCAGTCTGTGAGCCGCGCCAGGCTGTCCCAGCTTTTCGAACTCTCGCCGGGGGCTACATCGTACCAGCGCGGCTCATTGCCGGCCGCGCGCAGCGATGCCTCCACGGCATCGCCCCACTTCGCCCGCGCATTATCGTCTGCGACGATCGGCACGGACTGTTTGCGCAGGAAGGGTGCAGCCTCCTCCGAAAGATTTGCCAGCAGACCACGCCCCACCCGCACTTCATAGCTTCGGCCTGCCAATTCGACCGGAATCACTGCCATGCGGCCAGCTCCTGCAAGATGCGTGCGACGGTCGCTTCATGCGGTCCGTCATCGGTTACGACATGGATCTGCGCCTGCGAATAGGCGGGGCTGCGCTGTTCCTTGAGGTTGAACAGGATCTCGCGGGGGTCGCCGGTTTTCAGGAGCGGCCTCGTGTTCTTGCGCGAGGTGCGCTCCACCAACGTGTCCAGATCGCAATCGAGCCAGATGGCGATGCCCTGTTCCAGCACCAGTGCCCGCGTCTCCGCATCGACGAAGGCGCCGCCGCCCGTGGCGATCACGCCGTGTCCCTCTTCCATCAGCCGCGCGATCACCCTGCGTTCGCCGTCGCGGAAATAGGCCTCGCCATGCTCCTCGAAAATTTCCGAGACGCTGCGATCAGCCGCGCGCTCGATTTCCTCGTCGGCATCGACGAAGCTGCGATCGAGCGCGCCCGCCAGCCGCCTGCCGATGGTCGATTTGCCCACGCCCATCAGCCCGACCAGCACCAGCGGACGGTCGATCCGAGCGGCAATCGCGGCGGGTTCCAGCTGGTTTGAGGATGGATACGCGTTGTTCATTGCCGCTCGGCCTATAGATGCGCTAGGGCGCGAGCAAGACATAGGGATTTGAGCGAGGATACGAAAAACTTGGCCGCCAAACGTTCGCGCATCGTGTGGATCGTCTCGCTGGTGATCGTCGCAATCCTTGTCGTCGCCTGGATCGACGGGGGTGAAGAGCCCCTGCGCCAGATAACCCAGCCGGTAGATTTGCCGGAGGGTGCGCAATGACGCGCGGCCTGTTGCTTGCGGGCGCGGCCATCGCGTTCACTTCCGGTGTCGTGCTGGCACAGGATGCTCCGGAAAGCCTGCTTCCGCCAGGATTCGACCAGCCAGCGCCGTCGCCGACGCCTACACCAACGCCAGTTCGCACACCGACCCCTTCCACCACGCTCGCGCCGGGTGTGACTCCTGTGGCGCCCGGCGGATCGGAAGTCGTCCAGCCCATTCCGGCCGATCCGGGCCCGGTCGATGTATCTGGCGTCGCGTTGACCGACATTCCCTCCGCCGAAGAGCTTGAGGCGATGACCAGCGAGGAGCTGGACGATCTCTTCGGTCTCAAGCCGAAATACGATATTCCGCCCGCCGCCCGCCGCTCGACCGAAAGAGTCGGGATCATCGATGCGGATGAAGGCGGGCTTCCTGTTGGGTCGCTGGCCCGCCAGCCCGCCTCGATCGTGCGCGCGGCGCTTGCGGCCACCAAGGGCCCGCTCGTTTCGCGCTGGGGCCACATCCTGATGCGCCGCGCTCTGGCCAGCAGGCTGGCCGCGCCCGATGGGATGGATCCGGTCGAATTCGCCGCGCTCAGAGCCTCGGCACTCAATGCGATGGGCGAGCACGTCGTGGCCCGCGCGCTGGTACAGGATGTCGATACGGCGAACTATAGCGCGGCGCTGACGAATGCCGCGCTTGGCGCCTATCTTGGGACGGGCGACATCGTGGGTGCTTGCCCGGTAGTCCGGCTCGGCCGGGTCGAGGGCGACACCACCCGCTGGGAAATGTTCGAGGGCATCTGCGCCGCCTATACTGGCGAGACGACCTCGGCGAACAACGACCTCCGCAGGCTGCTGAGCCGGACCGAAGAGGACGAGCAGATCGATGTGCTTCTGGCGCAGCGATTTGCGGGTGCTGCAGGGCAGGGCAATCGCGCGGTGACGATCGAATGGGACGGCGTCGAGCAGATGAATCCCTGGCGCTTTGCGCTTGCGAGTGCGCTGGGCGAGCCGCTGCCGGAGAACCTGTCCGAAAGCCTGGGCAATTACTATCTGAAGTCCTCCGCGTTGATTCCCGCGCTGCCGGTGTCGCAGAAGCTGCGGGGGGCTGAAGTCGCTGCAAACTCGGGCATTTTCTCTGCTCGGGCCATGGTCGACCTTTACTCACAGCTCTACGCCAACCGCCAGGAAGAAGAGGATAGCGCTGGTCTTGAGCTGGCAACGCGCCTGCGCGACGCCTATACCGATCCGGCTCCGGCAGCGCGGCTTGCAGCGATCAAGGATGTCTGGGGCGGGGGAACACCCGAGTATGGACGGCTCGTGCTGACCGCCTATGCGGCGGCGCGCCTCACGCCGAGCGGGGATTTCGCTTCCGATGCGAGCCAGTTGATTGCTTCCATGCTGACTGCCGGTCTGGAACGCGATGCCATGCGCTGGTCGGGCGTCGTGGAGGATGGCAGCGTCGCATGGGCGCTGCTCGCACTGGCCAATCCGCGTGGCGCGATGGTTACGGACGGACAGCTCGATTCCTTCGAAGGCAATGACGGTTCTTCGGGCCAGGCGAAATCGCAGATGTTCCTCGCCGGGCTTGCCGGGCTCGGCCGCACCGATGCGGACAATATCGCTGAATATAGTAACCGGCTGGAGGTCAATCTGTCGGCGCCGACCAACTGGACGCGGATGATCGATAAGGCAGCCGAGGCTGACAACGCTGTTCTCGTGGCGGTGCTGGCGGGGCTGGGCATGCAAGGCACCAGTTGGGACCAGATGACCCCGCGCCATCTCTTTCACATCGTTTCGGCTCTCAATCGCGTGGGGCTGGAAGCCGAAGCCCGGATGATCGCCGCGGAGGCGGTCGCGCGGGCGTGACCCCGCAACGATGAGCGCGATCGATGATTTCCTCGCCATGCTCGCGGCAGAGCGGGGCGCGGCGCGCAATACCTTGCTCGCCTATGGCCGCGACTTGCACCAGGCAGAAGGCATGGTCGACGGCTCGCTCGCACAGGCCACTCCGGCACAATTGGCGCGGCTGGGGCAGGGTTGGTCTTCGCTCGCTCCATCGACACTGGCGCGCAAGATATCCGCGCTGCGACAGTTCTACGGCTTCCTCGTGGACGAAGGCGAGCGCGAGGACGATCCGACCCACGCACTCCCGCGCCCGGCGACCCGGCGTCCGTTGCCGAAAATTCTCTCCCATGCGCAGGTGGAAGCACTATTCGCTCGCGCCGAGGACGAAGCATCGGGGGAGCGGCCTGAAGCCGTGCGCCTGCTTGCCATGCTCGAACTGCTTTACGGCTCCGGCCTGCGCGCGACCGAGCTGGTTTCATTGCCGCTGTCGGCCGTGCCGCGCGACGAACCTTTTCTCACCGTCACGGGGAAGGGAGGGCAGGCGCGCCTCGTGCCGGTCAGCACGCGCGCCAAGAAGGCGCTGTCGCGCTGGCTGGCGGTCCGGCCGAGCGATACGAAATGGCTGTTCCCATCGCGCACAAGCCATCTTTCGCGCATCCGCCTCTACCAAATGCTCAAGGAACTGGCTGTCCGGGCCGACCTGCCACCCGAGAAGCTCAGCCCCCACGTGCTGCGCCACGCCTTTGCCACGCATCTGCTGGAGGGCGGGGCGGACCTGCGCGCACTGCAAACGCTGCTTGGGCATGCCGATATCGCGACCACGCAGATATATACGCATGTGGATGCCGCGCGGTTGGTGAAGCTCGTCAACGAGCGTCATCCGCTTGCGCGCGCGCGCCGCAGCGACTAGCGGACGTGCGATGATTTCCTATCTCGAATTCGAAAAGCCGGTCGCCGAGCTTGAGCAGCGGATCGCCGAACTGCGCGCCGCATCGGAAGGCGACGATGTCGACATCTCCAAGGAGCTGAAGCGGCTCGAGGAGAAGAGCGCAACGCTGCTCGCCAGCACCTACGAATCACTTTCGCCCTGGCAGAAGACACAGGTCGCTCGCCATCCCTCGCGCCCGCATTTTCGCGATTTCGTCGAGCATGCGTTCGAGGATTTCATTCCGCTCGGCGGCGATCGTGCCTTCGGCGAGGATGAGGCGATTCTTGGCGGCTTCGCGAAGCTAAATGGTCGCAAGGTCGTGCTGATCGGGCACGAGAAGGGCAATGATACGGCGAGCCGGATCCGCCACAATTTCGGCATGGGCAAGCCCGAGGGCTATCGCAAGGCCATCCGCCTGATGGAACTGGCAGACAGGTTCGGCCTGCCGGTCGTCACGCTGGTGGATACTTCAGGCGCATTCCCGGGCGTCGAAGCCGAAGAACGCGGCCAGGCAGAGGCCATTGCCCGCTCGACCGAGGCTTGCCTCGCCTTGGGCGTGCCCATGGTGGCGACCATCGTGGGCGAGGGCGGTTCGGGTGGCGCGGTCGCACTGGCCAGTGCCGAACGCGTGCTGATGCTCGAACATGCGGTCTATTCGGTGATTTCCCCCGAGGGCTGCGCCTCGATCCTGTGGCGCACGGCCGAAAAGGCTCCCGATGCCGCCGAAGCGATGAAAATTACTGCGCAGAATCTCCTGGAACTGGGCGTGATCGACCGGATCGTGAAAGAGCCCGTCGGCGGCGCGCATCGCGACCCGGAAGCGACAGCGAAGCTGCTCGCCGATGCCATTGGCGAGGAACTCGACATGCTGTCGCGCAATGCACCCGATGAACTCAGGCGCATGCGCGAGGAGCGTTTCCTCCAGATGGCGGGCTGATTTCGCTCGTGCACGGGGTGGGAACAAAGCGCCCGCCCGCCAAGTTTCCCCTTTCAGAGACAGAACTTACGGGCCGCGAGCAAGGATCCCGCGAGCCCGGTGCAAGGGGAGCCTATTCAATGCCCAGAATCAAACATCTCGCCGCAGCATCGACCGCGACGCTCTCGCTCGCGCTGACGGGCTGCATGGGGGTCGGTGGAAGCATCCCCGATGCCTCGACCCCGATCACGCAGGACGAAGCCAAGATCGGCGCCGAAGCGCATCCGCAGCTGCTTGCCGAGTTCGGCGGAGCGATGACGGGCAGCCAGGCGCAATATGTCGAGCAGGTCGGCAAGACGATCGCGGTTCAGTCGGGCCTCGGCAATGCGCGTGACAGCTTCACCGTCAGCCTCGTCAACAGCCCGGTGAACAATGCTTTCGCCATCCCGGGCGGTTATATCTACACCACCCGCCAGCTCGTTGCTCTGATGAATAACGAAGCCGAACTGGCAGGTGTGCTCGGCCACGAAGTTGCCCACGTCGCATTGCGCCATTCGCAGCGGCGGCAGGCAGCAGCCCAGCGCAACTCGCTGCTCGGTGCAGCGGGCGCAATCCTTTCGGGCATCCTGCTTGGCGGCAACCCGCTCGGCCAGCAACTCGGCCAGGCCGCGATGCAGGGCTCGCAGATGCTAACGCTGAAGTTCTCGCGCAGCCAGGAGCTCGAAGCCGACGAAGCCGGTATCCAGTATCTCGGTACGGCGGGCTACGATCCGCGCGCCATGGCAACCGTACTGGCGAGCCTTGCGGCGCAGAACGCACTCGACGCGCGTCTCCAAGGTCGCGATGACGCGCGCCTTCCGGAATGGGCATCGACGCACCCTGATCCCGCGAGCCGTGTGCAAACTGCGCTGAGCAAAGCGCAGGGCATGACTGGCGTGACCAACCGCGACACCTTCCTCAGCCGGATCGACGGGCTGACCTATGGTGACGATCCCGCCCAGGGCGTGGTGGAGGGACGCCAGTTCATCCATCCCGAACTGCGTCTCGCTTTCACGGCACCGCAGGGCTTCTACATGGTCAATGGCACGCGCGCCGTGACGGTGAACGGTCAGAGCGGGAAGGCGCAGTTCACGCTGGCGCAGTACAATGGCAATCTGCAGACCTATGTGAACAGCGTGTTCGCCAGCCTCAGCGACCAGCAGCAGATCAGGCCGACGAATATCCAGACGACCACGGTGAACGGGCTGCCGGCGGCCTATGGAACCGCGCGAGTGAACAATGGCAGCCAGCAGGTCGATGTGACCGTGTTTGCCTATGAGTTCTCGAACGACCGCGCCTATCATTTCCTGGCGCTTACCCCGGCAGGCAAGGCGGGGACGTTCAACCAGATGTTCTCGTCCGTGCGGCGGATTTCTTCGCAGGAAGCGGCCAATGTTGTGCCGCGTGTGCTCGACGTCGTGACGGTGCGCAGCGGTGATACGGTCAGCTCGCTCGCGAGCCGGATGGCCTATACCAGCGCGCAGGAAGAGCGCTTCCGCGTGCTCAACGGCCTCAGCTCGAACGACGGTGTCCGCGCCGGGCAGAAGGTCAAGATCGTGGTGCGGGGCCGCTAGGACCTCGGCACTACGAGCTCGCTTTCATTGCTGGCAAAAGAAAAGGCGGCGAGGTTTCCCTCGCCGCCCTTCTTTTGGCTTGCGCCGTCTATTAGACTGCAGCGTTAGCCGTAGCCATTTCACCCGAAACGGTGTTGAAGGTGGTGCTCAGCTCGTTGCCGAGTGCGCCCATTGCAGTGATAGCAGCAACAGCGATCAGAGCAGCGATAAGGCCGTATTCGATAGCGGTTGCACCTTCTTCGTTGCGGCGCAGCTTGTTGATGAACTTCATGTGTAGTCTCCTGGTTCAGTCTTCGGTACCCGACTCTCACCGCGTCCTGACGGCTTGAGCTAATTTCGGTATGGCTTCGACAAATTGACAAACTCCTAACGGGATCGACAATTTTGCTTCCACCTTACGGACGTACAGATGCGACAGTGGTGCTGATGTTGTTCCACATCGAGATCGCCGTGTTGCCGAAGGTCTGTACCCCCCCGATCATCGCGAGAAAGATCAGCGCGACGATCAGCCCGTACTCGACGGCGGTTGCACCCTGGTCGTCACGTCCCAGACTTTTTAGAAATCGGACCATTTGGATTGCCCCCACTGTCAATTCGTAGCTGACACTGGAGAGGTACTCGGGCAGGTCTTAAGAAAGAGTTGCAGGGAAATGGTGAATTGGAAAGTAATCCGACATGGGTGCCAGTGGTCGCCCTTGCTCTGACTGACGGGGCGGGGAGGTGGTTGATGCACCGCAGGCCTGAAGAAAAACATCACGGGGGCTTATGGGAATTCCCCGGCGGAAAGGTCGAAATCGGCGAGAATCCGCCGCAAGCACTGATTCGCGAGATTGGCGAGGAGCTGGGAATTGCGCTGTCGCCAGCCGACCTGGCGCCAGTTGGTTTCGCGCAGGAATCGTTCGAATCGAGCGCTCGGCCGATTGTCATCCTTCTTTACAGATGCGCACGATGGGAGGGGGAGCCGCAGGCACTCGAAGGCGGGGCGGTCGGGTGGTTCACACCGGAGGAAGTGGCCTCGCTCGACAAGCCCCCGCTCGATGTGTCGCTGGCGGGCGCGCTATTCCAAAAAATGCCCGATTAGGTGTTGCCAAGCTTGGAGCACCTGCCTATGTGCCGCCCTCCAACGCGCCAGTAGCTCAGCTGGATAGAGTACCTGACTACGAATCAGGCGGTCGGAGGTTCGAATCCTTCCTGGCGCGCCAGAAAAGCCCATGACCCCAAATCGGGGTCGTGGGCTTTTTTGGTGGTGGAGCGCGCAGGTTCGGACTTCGGAGCCCAACAGCCGAAAGCGGCCGGCACAAAGAACCCGAACGCCCTATTCCGCCTTGTCTTCCAGCGCGTGCATGTCCTCGTCGCTGAAACCGAAATGGTGGCCCGCTTCGTGGATCACCACGTGCCGCACCAGATCGTCCATTCTCACGCCCGTATCGCGCCACTCGGCGATCAGCGGTTGGCGGAACAGCCAGATCCGTGCAGGCATGCGATGGCTTTCCCAAATCGAACGGTCGGGCAGGGCAACGCCTTCGTAGAGTCCGCTCAGCTCCCATTTGTTGTCCAGATCGACCGAAGCCAGCTGTTCGGGTGTGGCGAAATCTTCCACCTGCATCACGATCTCGCCCGTCTCCAGGCGGAATTGTTCGGGCAGCGAAGCAAGCACCGCTTCGGCCATTTGCTGCATCTGTCCTGCGGTGGGCCCTGCCTTCTCGAACGTCATGTGCCCGATATGCGGTGCTGGTGTACCGCATTCAAGCTCTGGTGGAACCGCAGCGCTTGCAGCCTGTTCTCAAAAGGAAAAGGAGACCAAGCCCATGGCCGACGCAACCGAGATTTTCGCCCGCCTGAAGAAGGACCACGACAAGCACCGCGAGCTGCTGGACAAGCTGCTGGAAACCAGCGGCGAGACCGAAGAACGCAAGGAGCTCTTCACCGAACTGACCAAGGAACTGAAGAGCCACGCGGCTGCGGAAGAGCAGGCGCTCTACTCCACCATGCTCCGCAAGCCGCCGACCACCGACGAGACGCGCCACTCGGTTGCAGAGCATCACGAGATCGACGAAGCGCTCAACGACCTTGCAGCGACCGACATGTCCGAAGGTGCGTGGTTGACCAAGTTCAAGGAATTCGACCACCAGTACCGCCACCACATCGAGGAAGAGGAAGACGACCACTTCCCCGATTTCGAGGAACACCTCGACGACAAGGATATGGAGCACATGCGCAAGGTCTTCGAACGGCGTAAGCAGGAAGAGAAGGCCGAGGCCGAAGTGACCCCGGAGAAGAAAGAGGACGCCAAGGAATAGACATGGCAGGGGAGGGGGGCTCCAAAACCGCGGACAAGGAAAAGCCCGATCCAGAGCGCGTCTCGCGCCTGGACGAGGGCCTTTCTGAAAGCGTCTGGCTTTACGCCGAGGTCGAACGTGCGGCTGTGCTTATCGATGCTGCCGAATATTTCGCCGCCATGCATGCCGCCATGCTGAAGGCCAAGCACCGCATTTTCCTGATCGGGTGGGACTTCGACACGCGCATCCACCTCGCCGAAGGCCGTCACTGGTGGGAGCGCGGTTGGAAGGACAAGTATCCTGCGCGGCTCGGCAGCTTCATCGGCTGGCTCGTCCGCCATCGCCCTACCCTGGAGGTGCGCATCCTGAAATGGAGTTTCGGGGTCTTCAAGTTCGTGGTCCGCGGGTCGATGTGGTGGGACCTCATGCGCTGGTTCCGCCACCGGCGGATCGACTTCAAGTTCGACAGCGCCCACCCCACGGGCTGCAGCCATCACCAGAAGATCGCCGTGCTGGACAACCGCCTCGCCGTGTGCGGCGGGATCGACATGACGGTGAAGCGCTGGGATACGCGCGAGCACGAGGAAGAGAACGAGCTTCGCAAGACGCCCAATGGCCGCGCTTACGAGCCCTGGCACGATGCCTCGATGATGATGGAAGGTGAGATTGCCGATGCGCTGAGCGAGCTGGGCCGCGATCGCTGGGTTCGCGCTGGCGGCAAGGCCTTGCTTCCGATCCAGGCCCGCGAAGACAGCCTCTGGCCGGAGGGCCTGAGGGCGGATTTCGAGAATGTCGAGGTCGGCATTGCCCGTACCCGGGCCGAGTATCGCGATTGGGAAGAGGTGCGCGAGATCGAGCACCTCTTCGTCGAACACATCAAGCGCGCACAGAAATTCATCTATGCCGAAAGCCAGTACTTCGCCTCTCGGGCCATTTGCGAGGCGTTGTGCGAGCGACTGCACGAGGAGGATCCGCCAGAGATCGTGATCGTCCACCCGCGCAATGCCGACGGCTGGCTAGAACAGCAGGCGATGGACCACGCCCGCGCCGAACTGGTGCGCTGTATCGAAGAGGCGGACGACAAGGGTCGATTCAGCATCTGGAACCCGGTTTCCGGAGCCACACCCATCTATGTCCACGCCAAGGTCATGATCGTCGACGACCGCATCTTCCGCATCGGCTCGGCCAATATGAACAATCGTTCGATGGGCCTCGACAGCGAATGCGACGTCTTCATCGACTGCGATCGCAAGGGTAATGAACACGCCTGCGACGCGATCCGTGACATTCGCTATTCTCTCCTCGCCGAACATTGCGGCGTAGAGGAAAGCGAAGTGGGCCAGCTGCTCTCACGCCACGGATCGATGGCAGCGATGATCGACCACACGATTACCGAAGATGGGCGGAACCTCGTGCGTTACCACCCCCCGGACCTCAACGATGCCGAGAAGGCGGTGGCCGAAAGCGGCCTGCTCGACCCCGAAGATCCCGACGACATGTTCGAGCCGTTTGCAAAGGGCGGACTTTTCCGCAAGGGAAGCCGCCTCGAGCGCATGCGAGACAAGTTCAGAAGGAAGAATGGCAAGTGAGCAGCCTGGTAGGACCCGACGAAGACGATCCGCGCGGTAAGCCCCCGGTCCCCGAAAACGTACAGGATGCGATCCGCACTCTGATCGAATGGACGGGTGACGATCCGGGCCGCGAAGGCCTGCTCGATACCCCCTCGCGCGTCGCGCGCGCGTGGAAGGAATACTGTCTCGGCTATACCGAAGACCCCGCGATCCACCTCGGCCGGGTATTCGAGGAAGTCGGTGGCTACAACGAGATCGTGCTGCTGAAGGATATTCCCTTCCAGTCGCATTGCGAACACCACATGGCGCCGATCATCGGCAAGGCCGCGATCGCCTATTTGCCCAATGACCGGGTGGTCGGCATCTCCAAGCTCGCCCGTGTGCTCCACGGATTTGCGCGCCGCTTGCAGGTGCAGGAACGCCTGACCGCAGAGGTGGCCGACTGCATCTGGGAGAACCTCCAGCCGCAGGGCGTGGCGGTAGTCATCGACGCGCAGCACAGTTGCATGACCGCCCGCGGCGTGCGCACTCCGGGGGTCGGCATGGTCACCAGCCGGATGATGGGTACCTTCCTCGAGGACCAGCGCAGCCGCAAGGAAGTGCTGAGCCTGATGGGCTATTGATCGGCAGGTTCCCGCATTTCTCGATGGGTTCCCGGCGTTTCCTGGCCTGTCCCCATTTGGGACGGATGGTGAGCTTTCAGCCGAAATTCTCTTATATTACTTGGTGTTGAAGGATTTCGCTGCTAGCTGAGGAATCCAGACGGGAGGGCATCTTGTCGAAGAGGTCGCGATGCCCGTATCAATCAGAACAGCGCTTCTAGCCACAGCCGTATGTGGCAGTTTCCTTGTGGCTCCGAAGGTCGAATCCGCCATCGTTTCGGCGATGGGGTTGAGCGATCGCGAGGCAGTGGAAAGGGTCCGACTGGATGCCGGACCGGTCGGCCAGGATCTGGCGTCGGCCAGTCTCGCTGCGCAAGTCGCGAGTTCCGCGCGCCTGGCTGACCTGAGCAAGTCCTCATTTGCAGCATCGATAAGCCGGCCGAGCATGCCCACCTTAGGCAGCGGCACCGAGCGTTTTGCATTTGCGGTTGGTCCGGGATCGCGTTTTGCCGGCGCCAGCCATCACGCCTTTCCCAATGCGGCGGGCCTGTCCGGCCATCCCGTGTTTGGATCTTCTGGCCATCCCCTGTTCGGGTCTGCGGGCTTCTTCCCGCCCTCCGGCCCCTTCGGGTTTCCTGGCGGCGATGAAAATGGACTTGGACCGATTACCAATCCGATCGAGTCACTCGAACCCGGTGCGAACGAGCCTTCGGGACAAGCGGGAGGTGGAAGCAATCCGCTGGTAGTCGCAAGCGCCGAAAGTGCGGTTCCAGAACCTTCGACCTGGTCCTTGCTTCTCCTGGGCTTCGCCAGCCTCGGCCTCGCCCTGCGGAGGAAGCGGGCGGCAACGCGCAGTATGGCCCAAACCTGAGGTGCAGAAACAATGGAATATCTGGTCGCAGCCCTGATCCTTCTCGCATTGCTTGCCGGTGTCGGCATGCTCGCCGCGCATGATTGGCGCAAGTGGCGCGACAGGAAGGCACAGATGGAAGCGCGCTGGCGCAGGAAGCGGACTGCGCAGCTAGGTTCAGGCAAGTAGGTTCACATTTTAGAGAATGATGGGGAGCCTGTCTCCCCGCGACCGGCGCTGTGCGTTCCGATCGTCCGGCCAGACCGGATGGCAATCACGCCTTCGAGCACTGGCGCGGTGTTTGGCACTCCAAATCCTTCGGATCGCTGATCGACAAGGCTGCAAAGCTGAGGGTGCGGTCCACCATTGCATTGAGATAGGCCGATACGAAGGGATCACGCTCCCGGTCGGCCCTGTCTCGCAATCTTTTCTCGACCAGTTCTGCAACCATGTTTCAACCTGCCCTTCACAAGATGAAGCAGGTCGCGCCGATTTAGTTCCACGAATTTAATGGCTTGAAGAAAATCTGGTGTGGCCTTCAGCCGCCCAGCAACCGCTCCAGCAGGCCGGGCTTTCTCGGTGGCGGAGGCGTCTCGCCGGCCACTCCGTACAGGAAATTCCCCAGTTGCACCGCTTGCTGCTTGGTCAGGAAATAGCGGTACTCGCGCACGTCGTCGTCGCTCTCTACGACCTTGCTCGAACTCTGCATCAGTAGCGCGATCTTTTCGCCTGCCGGATCGGCACGCCAACCGAGCAGCATGCCGAAGTCGTCTTTCTCACCCGAAGTCTGAGCCATTTCCCTCCTCCTGGACCCACAAAAAGACTGCGCCCCGCCGTGCCGGGAGGCAAGGCGGGGCGCAAACTTGTCCGCAATCGGGACGTGTTGGCTAGCCGATTACATCTGGCCGAGCATGTGCTCCGCGCTGGAGACCGAGAAGTCTCCCGGCTCTTCGACATTGAGTTGCTTCACCACACCGTCTTCGACCAGCATCGAATAGCGCTGGCTGCGCTGGCCCATACCGAAGCCGCTGAAATCGGCGCCGAGACCGGCGGCCTGTGCGAAGTCGCCATTGCCGTCGGCCAGCATGGTGATGTCGTCGCTGCCAGCTGCATCCTTCCACGCGCCCATGACAAAGGCATCGTTGACCGAAGTCGCGACGATCTCGTCGACACCCTTGGCCTTCAGTTCATCTGCCTTTTCGACGAAGCCCGGAAGGTGCTTGGCCGAGCAGGTGGGGGTGAAGGCACCCGGCACAGCGAACAGCGCCACGGTCTTGCCCTTGAAATAGTCACCCGACTGGACTTGCTCGGGGCCGTCGGCGGTGGCCTTGACTAGTTTTACGTCGGGTAGGCGATCGCCCACAGCGATTGTCATAGGTTAAAACTCCTGTGTCTTCCCGTCCACACATGGGAGTAGGATCGACGAAGCGTTCTTGCAAGGAGTCGGATGGTTAACAGGAATTCACCCCGCGGGTTTAAATCTCGGTAAATATTTGCAGGCATGTTCTTTCTGGCAGGCACGGGACGCTTGCCGACGGGAGACTAGGGACATGCTTTTCAAGAAGACTATCGCTGCTGGCGCAACTGCTGCAGCCCTTATGATGACGCCGACCGCAGCCAGCGCCGCGAGCCAGGACGAACAGGTTCGCAAGCTCGATATCATGCTGATGGTCACCTCGCTTCGCTGCCGTACCGGCGCGGACGATTTCCAGCCGCAGTATCGCAAGTTCTCGGCCGCTCACATCACCTCGCTCAACGCAGCCGCTCGCAAGCTCGAGGCAGGCCTCGTTGCTCGCCACGGCCAGAAGGGTGCCAAGCGCGCTCTGGACCGTATCAGCGTCGGCATGGCCAACCAGTACGGCCAGGGTCATCCGTGGCTCGGCTGTGCAGAGCTGAAGGAGATCACCACCGATCTCGCCAATTCGAAGGATCCGACAGTGCTTGCCCAGGCGGCAGACGAACTGCTCGGACCGGCGCCGCGCAGCGGGGGGCGCTGGGCACGGCGTTAAGGCCTTTCGGGATCGTATCGCGGAGGGGCTAAGGGGCTAGCTTGCCCTCTCTGCAGCGAAAGGCTAGGGGCGGCGCCATCATGGTGCCGCCCTTTTCGCATGCGCGGCACATTTCTACCGAATACTTGTTTTGAAACACGAAAAGGACCGACCGTGGCCCAGTTCACCGATTACGTCATCAAGGACATTGCGCTCGCCGATTACGGCCGTGAAGAAATCCGCATCGCCGAAACCGAAATGCCGGGCCTGATGGCCACGCGCGAGGAATACGGCGCAGCGCAGCCGCTGAAGGGCGCGCGCATCGTGGGCTCGCTCCACATGACCATCCAGACCGCCGTGCTGATCGAAACGCTGGTCGCTCTTGGCGCAGAAGTCCGCTGGGCGACCTGCAACATTTTCTCGACGCAGGACCACGCCGCCGCCGCGATCGCCGCGCAGGACATCCCGGTCTTCGCCGTGAAGGGCGAGAGCCTCGCCGATTACTGGGACTATGTCGGCAAGATCTTCGACTGGTCGACCGAAGCCGACGAAGACCTCACCGCCAACCTCATTCTCGACGATGGCGGCGATGCCACCATGTTCGCCCTTTGGGGTGCGCGTATCGAGGCGGGCGAGGAAATGCCCGAGCCGCAGAATGCCGAAGAAATCGAGATGCAGCGCGCGCTCAAGGACTTCCTCAAGCGCAAGCCGGGTTACCTCACCAAGTCGGTGAAGAACATCAAGGGCGTCTCGGAAGAGACCACCACCGGCGTTCACCGCCTCTACCACCTCGCCAAGGCCGGCAAGCTGCCGTTCCCGGCGATCAACGTGAACGATAGCGTCACCAAGTCGAAGTTCGACAACCTCTACGGCTGCCGCGAATCGCTGGTCGACGCGATCCGCCGCGCAACCGACGTCATGCTTTCGGGCAAGGTCGCCTGCGTCGCCGGCTTCGGGGATGTCGGCAAGGGTTCGGCCCAGTCGCTCCGCAATGGCGGCGCGCGCGTGCTCGTGACCGAGATCGACCCGATCTGCGCGCTACAGGCCGCCATGGACGGCTTCGAGGTCGTGACCATGGAAGACGCCGTGAAGCGCGCCGACATCTTCGTCACCACCACGGGCAATGAAGACGTCATCACTGCCGAGCATATGAAGGCGATGAAGCCGATGGCGATCGTCTGCAACATCGGCCACTTCGACAGCGAGATTCAGATTTCGGCGCTCGACAATTACGAATGGACCGAACTCAAGCCGGGCACCGACCTGGTGAAGTTCCCCGATGGCAAGGAGATCATCGTGCTGGCCAAGGGCCGCCTGGTGAACCTCGCCTGCGCCACCGGTCACCCGAGCTTCGTGATGAGCTGTTCCTTCACCAACCAGGTGCTGGCGCAGATCGAGCTGTGGAAGAACACCGACGATTACGAGAACGACGTCTACGTCCTGCCGAAGAAGCTCGACGAAAAGGTGGCCGCGCTCCACCTCGACAAGCTCGGCGTCAAGCTGACCAAGCTCAGCAAGGACCAGGCGGACTATATCGGCGTTCCCGTCGAGGGCCCGTACAAGCCGGAACACTACCGTTATTGACCCTTACGTGTCCCCGCTCGCTCGGGGACACAGCCATCCAGGCGCAACGCCATTTCGAACCCCCGCCCCCGTGCGGGGGTTCATTGCGTCGAACACCCCATTGCATCGAAGCAGTTAGCCTAATAGCTGGCAGGTAATGGAAACCTCGCCCGTATTCGTTTCTCTCATAACCGTCCTCATCGCGCTGTGGACGGGCGGGGCGGCGTATTTGATGTTCAAGGCGAGCCGCCAGACGCAGCGGGCGGCGGCACATCGCAAGGTCGCGCGGCGCCTGTCGCGCATGGTCGAGGAAGGTCCCGCGATCCCGCTGCTCGTCCGCGTCGACGGCCGGATCGAGGCGCCCGATCGATTTGCGAGGTGGATCGGGCTCGACAGGGTACCCGAATATCTCACCGAACTGGCTGGGCAGGACGGACTGGGGCTGTCCGAAGACCAGGTCGACCGGCTTTCTGCCCATGTCCGTCGCACCCAGAAAAGCGCCAAGCCTTTCAAGATGGCGCTGCGCCCTCCGGGCTCGGGCAAGACCCTCGCGCTGCGCGGCGCGCTGGCGGACCCGTCCGTCTCGCCCGGCGGCGCTGCGCTGATCTGGGTCTTCGACTTCACCGAAACCGAAGACGAACTGGCGAGGCTGGGCGAGGAGGCCGCGCGCGCCAAGGACGATTTCGGCGCACTGGTGGGCCTGATCGAGGCGGCCCCCATGCCGATGTGGTTCCGTGGTGCCGACATGCATCTGCGCCTCGTCAACAAGGCCTATGTCGAAGCAGTCGGCGCGAAGAGTGCTGACCAGGTGGTGGCCGACCAGATCGAACTGGTCGAACAGGTCGGCGGACGCAGCGCTGCCGAGGTTGCCCAGCAGGCTTCCGACCGTCGCCAACCGATCGAGCGTATCCTGACCGCGACTATTAACAATGCCCGCCGCACGGTGCGCGTGACGGACCTGCCGCTGGTTGGCGAGGGGATCGCCGGTTACGCGGTCGATATCGAGGAAATGGAAGAACAGGCGCGCGAATTCCGCGCCTTCCGCGAAGCGCAGCGCTCGATGCTCGACCAGCTGTCGATCGGTGTCGCCCAGTTCGACGGCCAGCAGCGCATGACATTCGCGAACCAGCCGTTCCACCGCGTTTTCTCGCTGCCGCCCGGCGTGGTGAGCGAGCGGATCCGCTTCGACCAGATGCTGATGATCGCGCGCGAGAACGGTCGCATCCCCGAGGTCCGCGACTTTCCCACCTGGCGCAAGGAACTGGGCGAATGGTTCCAGATCGACGAGCCGCGCGAATTCGACTGGCCGCTGCCCGATAGTACCCACCTGCGCGTGGTCGCACAGCCGCTTCCGGATGGCGGGTTGGTGCTCATCGCGGAGGATCGCACCGAACAGTTGGCACTTTCGGCGACCCGCGACACTCTGCTGCGGACAAGAACCGCGACCTTCGACAGCCTGTTCGAAGCACTCGCCGTCTTCGCCCCTGACGGGCATCTCGAGCTGTGGAATCGCGGCTTCCCGCTCGCCTGGGGCCTCGAAGGCGAGGTTGTTGACCAGCATCCGCAGGCCGAAAAATT
The DNA here is from genome assembly GCF_019711415.1 of Qipengyuania vesicularis. GTDB lineage: Bacteria > Pseudomonadota > Alphaproteobacteria > Sphingomonadales > Sphingomonadaceae > Qipengyuania > Qipengyuania vesicularis. The sequence continues at coordinate 547,246 of NZ_JAIGNJ010000001.1, forward strand.
GCTCGAAGCGATTGCGCCGCAGCTGGCCGATCCGAAGCTGGTTGCAGAGATCGGCCAGACTATCCGCTCCGCCACGCTCGACCGTAAGAGCCGCGATGGCCGGGTGGAACTCGCTGACGGTCGCACGTTGACCTATGCCGGGGTTCCGCTGCCCGATGGCAATGGCCTGCTTACCGTGCTCGACGTCACCGCCTCGCAGCAGGCGGAAGAGGCACTGCGCGAACGCAACCGTGCGCTGGAAGAGGCGGACGCGGTGATGACGCGCTTCCTCGCCAACATGAGCTACGAATTCCGCACGCCGCTCACCTCCATCGGCGGCTTCGCCGAACTGCTCTCGCAAGGCGTGGCGGGCGATCTCAGCCCGCAGGCAAAGGAATATGTGCAGGCGATCACCATGTCGGTGGGCAAGCTGACCGAGCAGGTCGAGAATGTGCTCGACCTCTCACAGTCCGAAGCGGGATTGATGCCGCTGCGCAAGACCAAGCTCGAACTAATGCCCTTCATCGAGCAGATCGTGCGCAAGCGCGAACAGGCGATCGTCAATGCGGGCCTGACGCTCGATCTCAACGGTAATGCGACCCGCACGATAGAGGCCGATCGCCAGCAGTTGCAGCGTGCCATCGGGCAATTGCTCGACAACGCCATTACCCATACGCCGCGTGGCGGACGCATCCTTATCGATACCGCCAAGCGGCGCGGCCTCGTGCGCATTGCGATATCGGACAACGGCAGCGGCATGAGTCAGCACGAACTGGCGCGCGCTCTGGAAGGCATAAGGATGAGCCGGGACGGAAAGGGTATCGAGCGGCGGCAGGGCCTTGGCATCCCGCTCGCGCGGCAGCTCGTCGAGGCGCATGGCGGCACGCTGGAATTCCAGACGCGCAAGAACGCCGGGACGACGGCGACGATCTCGTTGCCGTGATCGAGGCATTGCCGGACCTTGCGGCCATGGAGGCCTTCGGCGCGCGGATCGCGGCGCGGCTCGAACCTGGCGACGTGGTGGCGCTTTCTGGCGGCCTCGGTGCAGGCAAGACCACGCTCGCCCGAGCCATTATTGCAGCGCTTGGACACACGGGCGAAGTTCCGTCACCGACCTTCACCATCGTCGAGACCTACGACCACCTTCGCGTGCCGCTGGTCCATGCCGATTTCTATCGGCTCGAGGATCCATCCGAGGCCGAAGAGATCGGGCTCGACGATTATCGCGAGGGGGCGGCGCTGCTCGCCGAGTGGCCCGACCATGCCGGCGGGTTCGAGCATGAGCCGAGCTGCCTTGCGATCACGCTGGAAATAGTGGGAGAGGGCAGGCAAGCCATTGTGAAGCCGGGCGATGCTTGGCAAAGCCGCTTGCCATGAACGCGCTTCCCGACGGCATCCACCAGTTCCTCGGCGACACCGAATGGGAAGGGGCCGAAATCGCCCCGCTCGTCGGCGATGCCAGCTTCCGCCGCTATTTCCGCCTGAAGATGGGCGGGAAGAGCGCCATGCTGATGCATGCACCACCGCCGCACGAAGATCCGAAGCCCTTTCTCCACGTCGCCCATTGGCTCGAACAGGAGGGCATGCGCGGGCCTGCGATCCTCGCGGAAGATGCCGCAAATGGCTGGGTGCTGACCGAGGATTTCGGCGATACGCGCATGAAGGAGTGGATCGACGACCATCCCGGCGAAGAGCGCGATATCTACGCGCAATCCATCGATGCACTGGTCCGTCTGCACCGATTGCCGCCCGGTCCCTTCGATCCCTACGACATGGCGGTCTACCGGCGCGAGGTGGACCTTTTCACCGAATGGTATTGCCCCGCCGCCGGGCTTTCCGTCGATCAAGCCGGGTGGGCCGCGGCGTGGGAAGAAGCGCTTGCCCCCATGCTTCCGCGTCAGCAGCCCGGCGTCACCGTCCTGCGCGATTACCACGCGGAGAACATCATGCTGCTCGAACCCGGCAAGCTGGCGGGCGAGCAGGGGCTGATCGATTTCCAGGACGCGCTGGTTGGCCACCCTGCCTATGACATCGTCAGCCTGCTGCAAGATGCGCGCCGCGACGTTTCCGAACAGCTCGAACACGACATGCTGTGCCGCTATCGCGCCGCCGCCGATCCGGGCGAGCATTTCGAGGCCGATTACGCGCGCCTCGGGGCACAGCGGAATGCCAAGATCGTCGGCATCTTCACCCGGCTTTACAAGCGTGACGGCAAGCCGCGCTATCTCTCCATGATCCCGCGCGTCTGGAAGGCGATGGAACGCGATCTGGCCCATGAAGCGATGGCGCCCGTGGCCGCCTGGTTCGAAGCCAATATCCCGCAGGCGCTGCGCGATGCCCATGGCGGAGAGATTTTGTGACCAGGCTCGTCTCCGATACCGCTATGCTGATGGCCGCGGGACTGGGCAAGCGCATGCGCCCGCTAACCGCAACCATGCCCAAGCCGATGGTGCGCGTGGCGGGCAAGCCGCTGATCGACCGCGCGCTCGACCGGCTCGAGAGCGCTGGCATCGAACAGGCGGTGGTCAATGTCCACTACCTCGCCGAATCCATCGAAGCGCATATCGGCAAGCGCGCTGCGCCCAAGGTGACCTTCTCGGACGAGCGGGCTGAGCTGCTCGAGACCGGTGGGGGCATGATGAAGGCGAAGGGTGCCGGCCTGCTCCCCGATCCTTTCTTCGCCTGTAATGCCGACAGCATCTGGCTTGACGGACCGCGCAATGCCTTTGCGGACCTTTCGGCGGCGTGGGATCCGGAGCGGATGGATGCGCTTCTGCTGGTCGTGACCCACGCCCGCGCGCGCAATTTCGACGGGACGGGCGATTTCTACATGGACGGGGCGGGGCGGCTGAGCCGCAAGAAACCCGATCGGATCGCGCCCTTCATCTACACCGGCATCCAGCTGGTCTCGCACCACCTGCTGCGCGAGGCGCCGGAAGGAAAATTTTCGACCAATGTGCTGTGGGACCGCGCGATCGAGGAAGACCGCCTGTTCGGCGTGGCCTTCACAGGCATGTGGTACGAAGTGGGCACGCCTGCGCATATCAAGCCGACCGAGGAGGCGTTGACGGGTGGCTGACGGGCGCGAAGGGCCCCAAGTCTATTCCATCGCCGCGCACCGGGGCTTTGCCGATGCGCTCGTTGCCGGGCTGGTCCCGCGATATGGCGACGATGAACTTGGGCTCGCCCGGCTGACGCTGCTCCTGCCCAGCTCGCGTGCCCGCCGTACAGTCTCAGAGGCCTTCATCCGGCACGCAGGTGAGAGCGGGCGCGCCGGCCTGCTGATGCCGCGCATGGCGGTGGTGGGGGATCTCGATCTCGATGAGGCTTTGGGGCCTCTGCTCGATCCCTTGGGGACAAGCGACATCCCGCCAGCCGTCGATCCGCCGCGCCGACTGTTTGCGCTGGCAAGCCTGATCACGGAGGAGATGGGCGACGAGGCCTCCAAGGGGGCGACTCTTTTGCGCCTCGCCCGCGAAACCGGGGCGACGATGGACCGTCTGCTGGTCGAGGATATCGGGCCCGAGCAACTGGTCGACGAGAAGGTGGTGGACGTCTTCCCGAACCTCTCCGCCCACTGGCAGAATTCCATCCGGCTGTTCGCCAATGTGCAGGCAAAATGGCTCGCATGGCTCGGTTCGCAAGGCATGCTCGATGCGGCTGCGCGGCGAAACCGGCTGTTCGATGCGGCGCGCACGGCGTGGAAGGCCGAACCGCCCGCTACGCCGATCGTCGCGGCGGGCGTCACCAGTGCATCTCCGGCGCTGGCGAAGTTGCTGCGCGTTGTGAGCGAGCTGCCGCAAGGCGCTGTAATCCTGCCCGACTTCGACCTCACCATGGATGCTGCTGTGTGGGAGGAGCTAGGCCGCGCCGGTGCTGCGCCCGCGCCCGGTGACACGGCTTTCGCCCGCGACGATGCGGTGACCCATCCGCAATATCACCTCAAGTTGCTGCTCAACCGCATGGGGGTGGGGCGAGAGGAAGTGCAGCCTTGGCACCGCAAGGGCATGACCGCCGCGCCGCCCGAGCGCAGCCACGCGATTTCGGCGCTCTTCCTGCCTCCCGAGGCAAGCCGGGTTTGGGTGGATTTGCCTGCGGAGAAGCGCCGCCTGTCGGGCGTGCGGATCATGCAGGCTGCAAACCCCGAGGAAGAGACCCAAGCGATCTCTCTGCTGGTCCGTGAGGCACTGGCCGAGCCGGAAAAGCGCGTGGTTGTGGTGACGCCCGATCGTCCTCTCGCCCGCCGCGTGGTGCATCATTTGGCACGCTGGAACATCATCGCCGATGACTCTGCTGGTCGCCCGCTGTCGCAGACACCGGCTGGCAGGGCATTCCTGCTCGCCGCCGAGGTCATGTCGGAGGGCGCGCGGGCGGTTCCGCTGATGGCGCTGCTCGGCCACCCGCTGGTCGATGGCGGAATGGAACGTGGGCGCTGGCTGCGACGGTTGCGGCGGCTGGAGCGGGCGCTGCGCGGGCCGAGGCTTGCTCCCGGCCTCGAACCGGCTCGGGCGGAGATTGGCAGGCTCGCCGAGACTCACCCGGACATGGCGGAATGGTGGGCGATTGCCGAGGTGCACTTGCTCCCGCTGGTGGAGATTGACCGCGACAGCCCCGCAAGCCTCGCCGAACTGATTGATACCCTCGCCGCCTGTGCCGAAGGTTTGTGCGGCGAGAAGCTGTGGGCGCAGGAAGACGGGCGCACGCTCGCCGCTTTCGTCGAGGAGTTCCGCCTCCACGCCCGCGAGGCCGGTTTCGCTGTGGCACCGCGCGATATCGCGATCGCGCTTGCCGATGCCATGGAGGAACGCGCGGTGCGCCCGCCCTATGGCGGCCATGCGCGCGTGCAGGTGCTCGGCCTGCTAGAAGCGCGGATGAACCGGGCGGATCTCGTGATCTGTGCGGGCCTCAACGAGGGCATCTGGCCCCCACGCGGAAGCGTCGATGCGCTGCTCGCCCCGCCGGTGCTGCGGGCGCTCGGCGTTCCGGGCGGGGATTTCCGCATCGGCCTATCCGCGCACGACCTTGCCGGTGCGATGGGCGCTCCGGAAGTCGTGCTCAGCCGGAGCGAGAGAGATGAGGGCGGCCCGGCCATCCCCAGCCGGTTCCTGCTGCGGGTGCAGGCGCTCTTGAGCGATACGAGGAAGGAAAGCGATCTGTCGGATCGGCACCGGGAAGCTGGCGCTATCAATCTCGCCCGCGCCATGACACGCGCCGAGCCTGCGCCCGACTATCCGCGCCCGATGCCCAAGCCCAGCGCCGACCAGCGCGATGTCGACATTTCCGCCACCGCGCTCGACCGGCTGCTGGGCGATCCCTACCAGTTCTTCGCGCAGAAGATCATGGGCCTGTCCGACCTCGACGCGCTCGATGCGGAACCCAATCCACTGTGGCAGGGCAATGTCGCGCACACCATCCTCGAGCGCTGGCATCTCACCCGCAAGACCGACCCCGAAGCCCGCATTGTGCCGATCATGGAAGCGGTGCTGGAGGAAGAGAATGCCGATACCTACACCCGCGGCCTGTGGGTTCCGCGGCTGGAGCAGGCGCTGCTCTGGATCGAGGAGACGGTCACCGCCTACGACGGGCGTGAGGTGCTGGCGGTGGAGGCCAAAGGGTCGATGCATTTCGACGACGTCCTCGTCCACGGCCGCGCCGACCGGATCGACCGGCTGGAGGACGGCACGCTCGCCATCGTCGACTACAAGACGGGCAAGCCGCCGAGCAAGGCGATGGTCGAGGAAGGCTACGCGCTGCAGCTCGGCATCCTTGGACTTATCGCAGAGGACGGCGGCTTCACCAGGTTGAGCGGCCAGCCCGGTGGGTATGAATACTGGTCGCTGGGCCGGGCGAAGGAGGATAATCCGCATGGCTTCGGCTATGTCGAGGTGCCGCTCAAGCTGAGCGACCGTCAGAAGGGCCTGTTGCCGGAGGACTTCCTCCCGAAAACCCGCGAAAAACTGGGCGAGGCGATCGGCAAATACATCAAGGGCGACGCTCCGTTTACCGCGCGCGAGAACCCGGATTATCCGGCCTATGACACCTACGACCAGCTGATGCGGCTGGAGGAATGGCTCCCGCGTCAGGCCGACGAGGGGGATGCCTCGTGAGCGGCAAGGTCTATCCGCTCAAGGACGCGCAGGCGGACAGTGTCGATCCGCTGAAAAGCGTGTGGCTCTCCGCCAGCGCGGGGACGGGCAAGACGCAGGTGCTTTCCGCCCGCGTGCTGCGCCTGCTGCTCCAGCCGGGCGCCGATCCCTCGCAAATCCTCTGCCTCACCTTCACCAAGGCGGGCGCCGCCGAGATGGCGGTGCGGGTGAATTCGGTGCTCGCGCGGTGGGTGCGGATGGATGCAGGCCAGCTGGCACAAGAGCTCGGCTATCTGGGCGCGCCGATCGACCCCGCCACGCAAGACCGCGCCCGATCGCTCTTCGCCCGCGTGCTCGACTGCCCCGGCGGCGGGCTACGGATCGATACAATCCACGCCTTCGCGCAATACTTGCTCGCCGCCTTCCCGAGCGAGGCGGGCGTGCTGCCCGGCAGCCAGCCGATGGAAGACCGCGACCGCGACCTGCTGAGCCGCGATGTGCTGTCCGAGCTGCTCGCCGAGGGCGATCCGCACATACGCGAGGCCGTGGCCGAGATGAGTCGCCGCAAGGGGCCCGATGCCGTGCTCGGCTGGCTGATGCGCTGCGCCCGCCACAAGGAGCTGTGGGAGCAGCCCGGCTGGCAGCATGACCTTCGCGATCCGGTGCGCCGCCTGCTGGGTATCCCGGTCGATGCCGACGAAGGCTGGGTGGCAGAAGGCTGTTCGGATGCGAATTTCCCCGTCGATGTGCTGCGCGGAGCGCTACAGGCCATGGATGGCTGGAAGGCGCAGGGCGCAGACAAGGTCCGCGAGTTCGTCCCTGCGTGGCTCGGGGCCTCACCCGAGCAGCGTTTGGAGCGGTTGGACGGATTCTTCGACACGTTGTTGAAGAAGGACGGCGATCCGCGCATCATGAAGGGCGCGGAGAAAAACGATCCTGACTTCGCAAACAAGCAGGCGATTATCGCCGAGGCCGTCCGCGCCGTTGCAGAACGCGCTGCCTTGCTCGGTCTCGCCGCATTCCTTGCTCCGCAACTCGAAGCGGGCCGCGCCTTTGCCGAGCGTTGGGAAGAGGCCAAGGCGCGCGAGGGACTGGTCGATTTCGACGATTTGATCCACCGCGCAGCGCGGCTGCTTTCCTCCAGCCAGATGGCAGACTGGATCCGCTACAAGCTCGACCGTAGCTTCGACCATATCCTTGTCGACGAGGCGCAGGATACGAACCAGGCCCAATGGGCCATCGTGAAAGCGCTGACCAACGAATATTTCGATGGATACGGCGCGCATGGCGACGCGATCCGGACGATCTTCACGGTTGGCGACTACAAGCAGGCGATCTTCGGCTTCCAGGGCACCAGCCCCGAGAATTTTCGCGAGGCCCGCGACTATTTCCGCGACCGTATGGAAGCGGCTGCCCGCGCCGCAGAGCAGGCGCGCGAGAATATGCAGGCCCGGCGCCTGCAAGAATACGATCTCGAACGCAGCTACCGCACCAACCAGACTGTGCTCTCCTTCGTGGATGAAGCGATCCGCGCCATCGGGCATGAAGGTCTGGGCCTCGACAAGAGTGATGGCGAGCATAGGGGCGAAAACGCGCCCGGTCTCGTCACGCTGTGGAAGGACGTGCGCATCCTCGATGGTGAGGACGACGAGGGCGAACAGGAAAACGGCTGGCTCGCGCGCCATGACCGGCTGATGGCCGACAAGATCGCGCGGCAGGTCGCCGAATGGCTAGATCCCAAAGGCGACGGCTTCACGCTGGTGAAGGGCGAAACCCGCCGCGCGCAGGCGGGCGACGTTATGGTGTTGGTGCAGAAGCGCCGCGAACTTGCCTCGCTCATCGTCGCGCGGCTCTATGCCCACGGCGTCCCGGTGGCGGGCGTCGACCGGCTCAGGCTCGGCAACCCGCTGGCGGTGAAAGACCTGATGGCGGCAATCCGCTTTGCCGCGCAGCCGCTCGACGATCTGACGCTGGCCAACCTGCTCGTCTCTCCCCTGATCGGGTGGAGCCAGGAAGACCTTCTCGTGTTCGGCTATCGCGACAAGGGCGTGCGTCTTTGGGAGCACTTGCGCATCTCCGACGAGCCGCGCGTGGCGCATATCGTCGACGCGCTGCGCGAAATCCTGCGCCGCGCCGATTACGACAGCCCGCAGCAGCTGCTCCACTGGATGCTGGTCGGCCCGATGGATGGGCGGCGCAGGCTGGTCGCACGGCTGGGTCGCGAGGCCAACGATCCGATCGATGAACTGCTCAATGTCGCCAACGCCTTCGCCTCGAGCCATGTGGCCAGCCTGCAAGGCTTCATCCGCTGGTTCGATGCAGGCGATGGCGAACTGAAGCGCGAGGCGGGCGAGGGCGGCGACCAGGTCCGCGTGATGACCGTGCATGGCTCCAAGGGCCTGCAAGCACCGATTGTCATTCTTGCCGATGCGGCGATCCGCCCCGATTCCTCGGGGGATCTATCGCTCGAAGAAACCCCGCTTGGGGCAGAGCAGAGCAATGTCGTGCCTCTACCCGCGCTGACCAAGGACGAGAAAGTCGGTCCGCTGCGCGCTGTGGAGGAGGAAAACGCGGCTCGCTCGATGCAGGAGCATTGGCGGCTGCTCTATGTCGCCATGACCCGCGCCGAGGAAGCCCTGTTCGTAGGAGGGTCGCTCGGCCCGCGCGATGCGAAGAACGGGCCGCACGAAGACAGCTGGTACGCCCGTCTCAAGGAACTGTTCGATGACGGGGAGGGGCTGGAAGATCCCATTTGGGGTGCACGTTGGGAGGTCGGCGAACGCGCGGCAGTCGTACCTTTCGAGGGCAGGGCGGAACTTGCGGCGCCGGTCGACCTACCGAATTGGGCGAAGCAGCCGGTCGGCCCCGAACCGCGTCCGCCGCGCCCGCTCGCGCCTTCGGGGCTGGGCGAGGTCGAAGGGAGCGACCCGCCACTGCCGCCCGAAGTCGCGGCCGGTGCCGCCCGGCGGGGTGTCCTGATCCACGCGCTGCTCGAACGCCTGCCCCAAGTCGCTCCCGCGGAGCGCGAGGCGAAGGCTACGGCGTGGCTCGCCAAACAGGCCAGCGATCTCGGCGACGCAGAGCGCGGCGAAATGCTCGCCCGCGCGATCACGGTCCTATCCGAGCCTGGATTTGCCGAGATATTCGGTCCCTCTGCGCTGGCGGAGATCCCCTTGGCCGCGACGGTGGAAGGCCAGGTCGTCATGGGCACGGCAGACCGGCTGCTGGTCACGCCCGACAAGGTAACCGTGGTCGACTTCAAGACCGCTCGCCGTCCGCCCACATCGCTCGACGGCATACCGGAAAGCACGATGCGCCAGATGGCGGCCTATGTCGCAGCGTTGCAGGTCATCTACCCCGGTCGCGCGGTAGAGGCGGCGGTGCTCTATACCCAGACACCGCAACTGATCGCCTTGCCCGCCGAGCGCCTCGCTGCCTACAAGGCCGCGTTTGCGGATCGGCAGGAAAGCTTTGCCCTGCCGCCCGTTGAGTAATTGCCCCCAGCGCCCATATGGAGCGCCAAGAAACACGCATTCAGGAGTATTCCCATGGCCACCATCAACGTCACCGACGAAGGCTTCCAGAAAGACGTTCTCGACAGCGACAAGCCCGTGCTCGTGGATTTCTGGGCCGATTGGTGCGGGCCGTGCAAGATGATCGCACCGGCGCTTGAGGAGCTGTCCGAAGAGCTGGCCGACAAGGTGACGATTGCCAAGATGGACATCATGGAAAACACCGGCGTTCCGGGATCGATGGGCGTCCAGTCGATCCCCTACCTCGTGCTCTTCAAGAACGGCGAGCCGGCTGCGCACATGCGCGGTGCGGCGCCCAAGGGCCAGCTCAAGCAATGGCTCGAAGGCGCGCTCTGACCCCTTTCCGGCCATAGTCCCGCCGCAATCTTGTTTTGCGGCGCAACATTGCTAAAGGCGTGACACGATGAAGCGCACGCACCTGCCCCTGAACGCCCTGCGCGTATACGATGCCGCGGCACGCCACCTCAGCTTTACCCGCGCGGCGGACGAGCTGGCGGTGACGCCGGCGGCAGTCGGTCAGCAGATCCGTGCGCTGGAGGACCACCTCGGCACCGTGCTGTTCCGCCGGACCAGCAAGGGGCTGGAGCTGACGCAGGAAGGCGCGGCAGGGCTCGATGCGCTGCGCGAAGGCTTCCTCAAGTTCGAGGAAAGCGTGTCCGCCATGCAGGCGGGTCAGGCTTCGGACAGCTATACGATCGCCTGCCCGCGCGAATTCTACGCGCAGTGGCTCGCCCCGCGGCTGGCGGAATTCTCGAAAGAGAACCCCGAGATCAAGTTCGCCTTCGTGGCGGACGAGAATGCCGATTTCACCGAGGCGAACCTCGACTGCGCCATCCGGCTGGTCGACGGGCCGGGCGATTTGCAGGGCGTCGAACTGGCCGCCGCGCGCCGCGTGACGGTGGGCGCACCCGGTGCGCCCGACCGGTGGATCGACTGGGGCCTGCCGCTGCAGGACGGCGTGCAGGCGCATGTCACCGTCAGCAATGCCGGACAGGCGCTGTCGGGCGCGATGGCGGGGCTGGGCAAGGCGATCCTGCCCGAACTGCTCGCCAAGGAAGCGATCGAGGCGGGCCGTCTCGAGGTGCTCGACGGGCCGGAGCAGGGCACGCGCGCCTACTGGCTTGTCGCCCCCACGCCGCAATGGCGGACCAAGAAGGTCAAAGCGCTCGTCGCCTTTCTCGCCGGTTAGTCTTTTGCCGATGCGCGACGTCGCCACTCTCCACACCGACCGTTTCACCCTGCGCCCGCTACAGCGCAGCGATGCGCACGCGCTCTTTCCCACGCTTTCGGACGCGCAGCAGTGCCTCTACCTCACGCGGCCTGCATTCGCCGATGTCGAGGAATTGTGGGGCTGGCTCGCCGAGCCGGGCTGGAACGGCCGGACCTGGATCGCCGAGGACGCGGCAGGTGCGGTCGCCGCCCGCTTCGTCGCGGTGCCGGGGCACGAGGACGGAGTCGAGGAAATCGGCTACATCACCTGCATGCACCGGCAGGGCGAGGGCGTGGCGAGCGAATGCACCGCGGCGCTGATCGACCACCTGCTGGTGACCGGCACCCGCAAGCTCACCGCCGAGGTGGATGCGGACAACACCCCCTCGATCCGCCTGCTCGAACGGCTCGGCTTCACCCGCGAGGCGTTCTTCCGCGAACACGAGACCACCCATGCGGGCCTGCGCGACGTGATGATCTATGGCCTGCTGGCGAACGACTGGCCCGCGCGCGGCTAGATCGTTACCAGCTTCAGTTTCAGCGCCTTCACCGTGGCGCCCACCCGGTCGCTGACGCCGAGCTTGGCGTAGATCCGCTTCACATAGGTGGAGACCGTTTCGGACGAGATCTCCAGCAGCTGCGCGATCACGCTGTTCGACTTGCCCTGCGCGATCAGTGCCAGCACCTCCACCTCGCGCTGGGATAGCGCCACATCGCCTTCCTCGATCGCGACGAGCTGGCACACGCGGTCATGCGCGGTGCGCGCCACCAGGGTCAGCGACACGATCTGTTCTTCTTCCGGCGTGTGATCCTCGGGAAAGCCGAAAGCGGCATAGGCGTCGCGATTATCGGGGCCGAACAGCGGGACGCCGAAGCCGTTGGTGATGCCGTATTCGCGCAGGGCCGCAACGAAGCGGCGGATTTCCTCGGTCTGCTCCACCCGTTCGAGCGCCTCGCTCCAGGAGATCACATGGCCCGCCCGCATTACCGCATCGGGGATCGGATCGGTTTGGCGGAATTCGGCGCTTTCGTAGAGGTCGAGCCACTCGACCGAGAAGCCGCGCGCCATCACCTGCGTTTCCCGCGAGACCTGCGAGCCGAAAATGGGAGTGAAATGGTAGCTGAACTTGTCGGCGCCATATTCGTCCACCGCGCGCCGCACATTTTGCCACAGAGTGGTGACGCAGGGGCTGGTGGCGATGTCTGTCAGGACCTGGTTCATGGCATACTCTAATACCACAAAACCAAAGACCGGACTTGTCCCCGATCGTCAAGTCACTTCGGCGAAAGCCCTGAACACATCCGCCATGCCCGGCGGGTCGCATTCCTCGCGCAGCGCGGCGATGGCGCGCTCGATATCGAGCTCGAACACCATCACCCCGTCCTCCAGCCGCTCGTATTCGGCGCCGAGCGACTTGGCGAAGTCCCGCGCGCTGCGGTTCTCGGCGAGGATATTGACGGCGAACTCCGCCAGCCCCTCGGTCCGCGCATGGTGGAGGATGGTGGCGGTCAGCAGCTTGCCGAGGCCCAGTCCGTGATATTCGTCGAGCACCCCGACCGAGAATTCCGCGCAATCCTCGTCCTCGGGATCGCGGAAGGCGTGCACCGCCCCGATCGCGGGCGTATCCTCGCGCGAGGCATCGACCGCGCCCCAGGCGATATGGTCATGCCCGTCGACATCGGTCAGCCGCTCGATCACCCAGTCGGGCGGGGTCCGCGCGCCGGAGAAGAAGCGCAGGTAGCGCGACTGCGCACTCATCTGCGCGATCCCCAGCCGCATCCGCTCCCCGTCATCCTCGCGGATCGTGCGGATGCAGACGGGATGCCCGTTCTCGAGCCGCGTGTGGATGGTGATGTCCTGGGGCCGCTTCATGAGTAGCCACATACCACATCTGCGCGTGGGTAAAGGGGGCGGTGAAAGAAGGCGGAGCCCCGCTCGCGCCGCTATTCCTCTTCCTCGTCGAATTCCTCGACAATCCCCGCCTCGGCCAGCACTTCCTCGCGGATGCGTTCGTAGACCGGATGCCCGGGCACGATGAGGCGCACGTCCTCGCGGTATCGGCTGCGATAGGCGAGCATGAAGCAGAGCAGCGAATTGGCGCGCGGGTTGGACATCCCCTCGGCAATCGCCCGCTCGGCGGCACAGTCCTCCAGCCGCCAGAGCCCGTATTCCGCCGCCTCGTCCCAGGCCTCCGCAAACCCCTCCGCCCCGGGGAGCTTCCGCAGCTTGTAGAGCGCCTCCATGCTCTTCCCGATGGAGCGCGCCGCCTGCACGACGATCCCGGTGGCCGCGAGCGTGGAGACGAACTGCCGCTGGAGGTCGGGCGTGATCGAATTGCGGCGGGGCTGTTTGTGGATGTAGGGCGCAAACGCGAGGAGGGGATCGTCGTCCTCGGGCTCGTCACCGATATAGGCAACGGCGGAGGTGGCCTGGCGGGCGATCTTGCGAGTGCTTTCGGTCATGGCCCACCGCAGGTTGCAAATTTCCGGCAAGTAGGAAAAGAATTTCGCGATACAAAGAGACCGGGGTCGCCTCAGAAACGAGGGGACAGAAATTGAAACTTCCGAATAAAGAGCAGAGCGAAGTTCTGAAGAACTTAGTTGCGGCAGCGGCGCTCATCGTTGGTGGCGGATGGACCCTTTACCAATGGAACACCATTTTTCCTAAGCAAGATGCCGACGTAAAGCAGGCTGCATCAACAGTTCGAACAGACGTTTCTGGGAGTTTCGAGTTGTCGACAGGGGGGATGGGCCTACTTGAAGTTTCTGATGAGGGCGAGAGTGGTGGCTCGAACGGGGTCGGAAATCTCTACTTCTATTGCTCAGAAAATCCGAGATCGCCACTAACAGCGAAGATCCCGTTCTTTGGGACGCTCAACCTGAAAAGTGCGAGCAAGATTCCAGTCATGGCTCGGATAGATACGATAGAAGTCTCAAAACTGGCTGTTACTAAAGTCCAGTTCTCTGCCCAAAGCGTGACTGATCCATCGGCCTCCGCCTTGCCGTCAACGGTTGTAGCGACACTTGACGACGATGACGTGTTTCTTGGCGGCCTTCGGGAGAATCGTGTCGAAGCTGGTCAAGAAATCAAGGCGGCGATGGCCTTCGAGACTACGATCCCCATTGGCTGTAGTCCCTTTACGAACATGCTGCTTGTACAAGCGAATATTTCACTGCGACCGATTGACCCGGTTAGCGGTGATATCGGCGATAGTGTGAACAAGGTGTTCGTGAGTAACTGCCAAATTGCGCACTATGGCGAGATCGAATGCAATGTCGACGGACCCGAGGCACTTGGTCAGTAGAGGCTTTGGACGCTTTTTACTTGCAGACGGCAGCAGCTACTCAGTCAGAATGATCTAGGCCAGTTGCAGTTCGATAAGGTGGTCTCACCGAGCCGCTCGCAAGCCAAGGAGCGTAGACGCGTTTCGTCCGGCGTTTGAAGGCGAAACAAGAGGATCGAGACTAGAAAACAGCCCTTGGCTGGAGATTGCTGGTAGCCGGCCAACGCAGGTGACAGGGAAAGACGAGGGGGGCATTCGCCGAAGGACACGCACTCTCAACGGGATAACCAACTCCAAATATTGACGAATTTTCCGTGGAGAGGTGAGGGATTCCGGTTGCAAATCTGACTGAGCAGAAGAATTGATCCTCGGCTTGCATCAGTTTTGAGGAATGAAATGAAAACGTGGGATGAAGACCTCTTTGACCGTCGCCCCCTTGCGAGGGATCTTATCTCCTATTGTGATTCGGTTGCCAAGAATGGGATGCTAATTGACGGTGATCGCTCGATCGTAGTTGCGGTTGATGCGGATTATGGAATCGGAAAGACATACTTCCTGCGTGGGCTCCAGTTGGAATTGGGAGGTAAGCAACCGGTCGCATACATCGATGCTTGGAGTAGCGATCTCTTGGATGATCCGCTGACTGCAATTGCTTCGGTACTCAGGAAATCGGTGGAGCCTCTGATCGCGCAAGACGATGACGTGAAAAAGCGGTGGGTCGAGTTTGCTTCGAAGACCGGCAAAGTTATGGCCATCGGTGGCAAGGGGTTGCTCAAAAGGGGAGCTCAATTGGCTATCACCGGCGGTGCTGTAGAAGGCATCTCCGAGGTTTGGACTGGCGCCTCCGAGGATGAACTTGAAGATGTCCGGGAAGAAATCGATAAAGCTGTCGAAGATGCAATCGACGATATGGATGAGGAGCTTAAAGCGCTGAAATCCAACAAGCTGGTCTCGACTAGGATTGCGGAGTTCGAAATTGGCGTTGCCGCGATCGAAGATATGAAGCGCTCATTGACAGCCCTAGTCTCTTCGTTAGGCAGCGAGAAAGAAGAAAGGGTCGTTTACATAATTGTCGATGAGTTGGACCGCTGCCGTCCATCCTACGCGATCAAATTTCTGGAAGAAATAAAGCATCTATTTGGTGTACCGGGTGTCGTGTTCATTTTAGGAGTTAACTCTGATCAATTGGGGAAAGCGGTTTCGGGCATTTATGGTGATCAGTTTGATGGTGAGGCGTACCTCAAGCGCTTCATAGACCGAAAAGTTGTTCTCCCCTTTCCGTCGTTGAATGCCTTAGTTTCGAAGCTTTATGGCGATTTGACGGGCACCGAGCGCCTAAAATTCCCAAAGATGAATGACAGCAGCAAGAAGCAGATGGGTCCTACCGATTATTTGGCAAATCTCCTCGAGTTTCATGAAATTTCGCCCAGGGAGACCTTCAAATTTTTTGACCTTCTGCAAACGTCCATGATCCTAATTGGGGATCAGGATATCGAGGCGATCTTTCTGACCGAGGTAATATGCGATCATTTGACTGGCCTTCATGACAAAGTTGGAAGATCTTGGTCGTTTGGGTACGGAAACGATTTCGGCCAGTTCAATTGGATCGAAGCTGACCCCGCAGTTGCTACCATCAAGAGCATTTACGGACTTGGCGAACGCGAGGCTCTGAAGCAGGCCGGACAATCCGAAGATCCTATGTATGAATATCTGTCATGGTTTCTCGGTGGTCCGAGAGTGCGATCCTCTCCGACCTCTTACCGAAAGCTAATGAACGACGTTGCTGCGATAGCTGCACAAGGCTGAGCCCCCCTTTCCCTTGACCAATCCCCCCTCCCGCACTAAGTGCGCGCCCATCCGGCGTAGGATTCGT
The DNA here is from genome assembly GCF_019711415.1 of Qipengyuania vesicularis. Taxonomy (GTDB): domain Bacteria; phylum Pseudomonadota; class Alphaproteobacteria; order Sphingomonadales; family Sphingomonadaceae; genus Qipengyuania; species Qipengyuania vesicularis. The sequence goes on from NZ_JAIGNJ010000001.1 coordinate 563,210, forward strand.
CCAACGGGCTGATTTGACGCTGGCCAGATAGAGCTGAACATTGCCGGTCATGACCCGGGGGCCTGTCGCAGATGCGACGAGGCTCTTTTCTATTGCAGCGAACCTCATGGATCGCTCGGGGCAGCCGTCAAAGTAACCCGGTGGCCGTGTGGGCCGATGGGTGGAGCGTTTCAGGCTCGCTCGTACATGATCCTCCGCGCAGGCGGAGGTCTCAGGCCGCTGGCGCTTCGCCCGATAGCCTGAGGTTCCCGCCTCCGCGGGAAATCACGAAAAGAGCGAACCCGATACACCACCCGATCACCCGCTAGTCGCCGCCATCCAAACGGTGAAGAGAGAACTCATGCCGACTATTAACCAGCTGGTCCGCAAGGGCCGCGTTCCGCAGAAGGCCAAGAGCAAGGTCCCTGCGATGGAGCAGAACCCGCAGAAGCGCGGTGTCTGCACGCGTGTTTACACGACGACCCCGAAGAAGCCGAACTCGGCACTTCGTAAGGTTGCCAAGGTTCGCCTGACGAACCAGCGCGAAGTCATCTCCTACATTCCGGGCGAAGGCCACAACCTGCAGGAGCACAGCGTTGTGCTTATCCGCGGCGGCCGTGTTCGCGACCTTCCCGGCGTTCGCTACCACGTCCTTCGCGGCGTGCTCGATACGCAGGGCGTCAAGGATCGCAAGCAGTCGCGCTCGAAGTATGGCGCGAAGCGTCCGAAGTAATCTACGGGACTAGGAGATAATCAATGTCACGTCGTCGTCGTCCCGAGAAGCGGGAAATCCTGCCTGATCCCAAGTTCAATGATCAGGTCCTTTCGAAGTTCATGAACAACCTGATGTATGACGGCAAGAAGGCCGTTGCCGAAGGTATCGTCTACACCGCGCTCGACACTGTCGAAGCCAAGGCGAAGTCGAACCCGGTCGAGCTGTTCCACGCAGCGCTCGAAAACATCAAGCCGCAGGTCGAAGTGCGTAGCCGCCGTGTCGGTGGTGCGACGTACCAGGTTCCGGTTGAAGTGCGCCCCGAGCGTGCCCAGGCGCTGGCTATCCGCTGGCTGATCGGTGCGGCTCGCGGTCGTCCTGAAACGACCATGGCTGCACGCCTGTCGGGCGAGCTGATGGATGCTGCGAACAACCGCGGCAACGCCGTCAAGAAGCGCGAAGACACGCACCGCATGGCGGACGCGAACCGCGCCTTCAGCCACTACCGCTGGTAATTTTAACGGGGGGCTCGCCCCTCATGGAGACTTAACATGGCACGCGAATATCCGCTCGAGCGGTACCGCAATATCGGCATCATGGCTCACATCGATGCCGGCAAGACCACGACTACCGAACGTATCCTCTACTACACCGGCAAGTCCTACAAGATCGGCGAAGTCCACGACGGCGCTGCGACCATGGACTGGATGGAGCAGGAGCAGGAACGCGGCATCACGATCACCTCGGCTGCCACGACCACGTTTTGGACCGCTGAAGATCCGACCAAGGATCCGATGAGCTCGCCCGAAGAGATGCGCGAAGGCATGCCCAAGCACCGCATCAACATCATCGACACCCCCGGCCACGTCGACTTCACCATCGAAGTCGAACGCTCGCTCCGCGTCCTCGACGGTGCTGTTGCAGTTTTCGACGGCGTCGCCGGCGTTGAACCCCAGTCCGAAACCGTGTGGCGCCAGGCCGACAAGTACGGCGTCCCCAGGATGTGCTTCGTCAATAAATTGGACCGCACCGGTGCCGACTTCTATTACTGCGTCCAGTCGATCATCGACCGCCTCGGCGCGAACCCGCTGGTTCTCTATCTCCCGATCGGCGCGGAGAGCGATCTCCAGGGTGTTGTCGACCTCGTCAACAACCGCGGCATCGTGTGGCAGGCTGAAGACCTCGGCGCAAAGTACGAGTTCGTCGAAATCCCCGCCGACATGGCCGACAAGGCTGCCGAATACCGCGAGAAGCTGATCGAGACCGCCGTCGAACAGGACGACGATGTCATGGAAGCTTACCTCGAAGGTGAAGAGCCCGATGCGGCGACGCTCAAGCGTCTTATCCGCAAGGGCACTATGGCGCGCGACTTCGTTCCCGTGCTGTGCGGTTCGGCGTTCAAGAACAAGGGCGTCCAGCCCCTGCTCGACGCGGTTGTCGACTACATGCCGTCGCCGCTCGACGTTCCGGCCATCAAGGGCGTCCTGCCCGACAGCGACAAGGAAGACACCCGTCCGTCGTCGGACGAAGCCCCCTTCGCTGCGCTCGCGTTCAAGATCATGAACGACCCGTTCGTCGGCTCGCTCACCTTCACCCGTATCTATTCGGGTCACCTCACCAAGGGTTCGGTCCTGAACTCGGTGAAGGACAAGAAGGAAAAGATCGGCCGCATGCTGCTGATGCACTCGAACAACCGCGAGGACATCGATGAAGCATTCGCCGGCGACATCGTCGCTATCGCAGGTCTCAAGGAAACCACCACCGGCGACACGCTGTGTGCGTCCTCCGCTCCGATCATCCTCGAGCGTATGGAATTCCCCGAGCCGGTGATCGAGCTTTCAGTCGAACCGAAGACCAAGGCCGACCAGGAGAAGATGGGCGTCGCCCTCAACCGCCTGGCTGCCGAAGATCCGAGCTTCCGCGTCAGCACCGACCACGAGTCGGGCCAGACGATCATCAAGGGCATGGGCGAGCTTCACCTCGACATCCTCGTCGATCGCATGAAGCGTGAGTTCAAGGTCGAAGCAAATGTCGGCGCACCGCAGGTCGCTTATCGCGAATACCTCGGCAAGTCGGTGGACGTCGATTACACCCACAAGAAGCAGTCGGGTGGTTCCGGTCAGTTCGGCCGCGTGAAAGTCAAGGTCACCCCGGGTGAGCGCGGCCAGGGCTTCGTCTTCGAAGACAGCATCAAGGGCGGTAACATTCCGAAGGAATACATCCCGGCCATCGAAAAAGGCTTCCGCGAGCAGGCCGAAAGCGGCCACCTTGTCGGCTTCCCGATCATCGACTTTACTGTCGAACTTTACGACGGTGCTTACCATGACGTCGACTCGAGCGCGATTGCGTTCGAAATTGCTGGTCGTGGTGCAATGCGCGAAGTCGCCGAACGTTCGGGCATCAAGCTGCTCGAGCCGATCATGAAGGTTGAAGTCGTGACGCCCGAGGATTACCTCGGCGACGTCATTGGCGACTTGAACTCGCGTCGTGGCCAGATCCAGGGCACCGACACGCGCGGCAACGCACAGGCTGTCGAAGCCAACGTGCCGCTCGCGAACATGTTCGGCTACGTGAACGAGCTGCGTTCCTTCACCCAGGGACGTGCTCAGTACTCGATGCAGTTCAGCCACTACGACGAAGTTCCGGCGAACGTGGCACAGGAAGTCAAGGAGAAGCTTGCGTAAGGCAGCTTCACCGTCTAGGGGCGGCGCCTGATTCCGCGGGCGCCGTTTCCATCCCGCAGAAATTCACATTCAAGTTAGAGGTTATTGGAAAATGGCGAAGGAAAAGTTCGAGCGTAATAAGCCGCACGTCAACGTTGGCACCATCGGCCACGTCGACCACGGCAAGACCACGCTGACCGCAGCAATCACCAAGGTTCAGGGTTCGGCTGTCGATTTTGCAAACATCGACAAGGCTCCCGAAGAGCGTGAGCGCGGCATCACCATCTCGACCGCACACGTCGAGTATGAAACCGACGCACGTCACTATGCACACGTCGACTGCCCGGGTCACGCCGACTACGTGAAGAACATGATCACCGGTGCAGCCCAGATGGACGGCGCCATCCTGGTTGTGAACGCAGCTGACGGCCCGATGCCGCAGACCCGCGAGCACATCCTGCTTGCCCGTCAGGTCGGCGTTCCGGCCCTCGTGGTCTACATGAACAAGGTCGACCAGGTCGACGACGAGGAAATCCTCGAGCTCGTCGAACTGGAAGTTCGCGAACTGCTCAGCTCGTACGACTTCGACGGCGACAACATTCCGATCATCAAGGGCTCGGCTCTGGCCGCTCTTGAAGGTCGCGATCCGGAAATCGGCGAAAACTCCATCAAGGAACTGATGGAAGCCGTCGATACCTACATCCCGACCCCCGACCGTCCGGTCGACAAGGACTTCCTGATGCCGATCGAGGACGTGTTCTCGATCTCGGGTCGTGGTACGGTTGTCACCGGCCGTGTCGAGACCGGCGTCGTGAACGTTGGCGACGAAGTCGAAATCGTCGGCATCAAGGACACCACCAAGACGACCGTTACCGGCGTTGAAATGTTCCGCAAGCTGCTCGATCGCGGCGAAGCTGGCGACAACATCGGTGCCCTGATCCGCGGCGTCGGCCGTGACGAAGTCGAGCGTGGCCAGGTTCTGGCGAAGCCGGGTTCGGTTACGCCGCACACCGAGTTCAGCGCAGAAGTCTACGTCCTGTCGAAGGACGAAGGCGGCCGTCACACGCCGTTCTTCGCGAACTACCGTCCGCAGTTCTACTTCCGCACCACCGACGTCACCGGCGAAGTGATCCTTCCCGAAGGCACCGAGATGGTGATGCCGGGCGACAACGTGACGATCGACGTCAAGCTGATCGCTCCGATCGCCATGGACCAGGGTCTGCGCTTCGCAATCCGCGAAGGCGGCCGCACGGTCGGCTCGGGCGTTGTTGGCTCGATCAAGAAGTAAGCTCTCAGCTGAAACTTTCAGGGGCCCGTCCTCCCGTTAGTGGAGGGCGGGCCCTTCGCTTTAAGTGTGAGCGGAAAAACCGGCAGAAATGCACGGTTCGCCGCACCCGATGAATGCCGGTTCAGGCTGGCGGAAATCGGGGGTTGCCAGAAGGGGGTCTCCCCCGTATATGCGCGCCCACAGACGGGGATTCGTCCCCGGCACGAGAAATTCATGGAAGGTCGCCCGCTCCGGGAAACCGGGCTCACAAGTGGGGTCAGACCTTTCTTTTTGTTTGCGGGCCACCCGCTGGTCCGCTTGGCTCTTTCGCATCGGTGTAGGTAATGGAAGCACAGAATATCCGCATTCGCCTCAAGGCGTTCGACCATCGCGTTCTCGACCAGGCAACTGGAGAGATTGCAGACACCGCGCGTCGCACGGGTGCCCTTATTCGTGGTCCCATTCCCATGCCGACGCGTATCGAGAAGTTCACCGTGAACCGCGGCCCGCACATCGACAAGAAGTCGCGCGAGCAGTTCGAGGTGCGCACCTACAAGCGGTTGCTCGACATCGTGCAGCCCAACGCCCAGACCGTCGACGCCCTTATGAAGCTCGACCTCGCTGCTGGCGTGAACGTTGAAATCAAGCTCGCCTAAGCGCCTTTGATTTCGGTCCTCCTGCCGGACTGTAAACGGCAGGGAAGTTTCAGGGGCACTCGATAGCCCCGCCGGATCGCAGGATCTGGCAAGACATCGGGATACCGCCGGGCAATCGCCCGGGACTGCGTCCCCCGTCTGCTTCCTTCGGGAGGCAATCAGCCCGGACGGGGGCACGCATCGCACAATCGGGCTGGCATGCACCTTGGGGATGAGCTCCTTGGTGCCTCTGTTGAGGAGTTTGACGATGCGCACAGGCGTTATCGCAAAGAAAGTCGGGATGACCCGCCTCTTCCAGGAGGACGGACGGCACGTACCCGTGACCGTTCTTTCGCTGGAAGACTGCCAGGTCACCGCACATCGCACGGAAGACCGTGACGGCTATTATGGCGTCCAGGTCGGTTCGGGCGAAGCGAAGCAAAAGAATGTGAACAAGCCGCAGCGCGAAGCCTTTGCCAAGGCTGAAGTCGCGCTGAAGATGAAGGTCGGTGAATTCCGCGTGGACAGCGAAGAAGCCCTGCTTCCCGTTGGTGCCCGCATTTCGGCCGAACACTTCGTCGCAGGCCAGAAGGTCGACATTACCGGCCACACCCAGGGTAAGGGCTTTGCCGGCGCCATGAAGCGTTGGGGCTTCGGCGGTCTGCGCGCCACCCACGGTGTTTCGATCTCGCACCGCTCGCACGGTTCGACGGGTAACCGTCAGGACCCGGGTCGCGTGTTCAAGGGCAAGAAGATGGCTGGTCACATGGGTGACCGCCAGCGCACCCAGCAGAACCTCGAGATCGTGCGTACCGACGCCGATCGCGGCCTGCTCTTCGTCAAGGGTTCGGTCCCGGGCGCGAAGAACGGCTGGCTGATGGTTCGCGACGCTGTGAAGGTCGCCATGCCTGAGAACCTCCCGTTCCCGGGTGTGATGCGCCGCAACGAAGACGAGTTCAAATCGGAAACTGCCGATGCGGGCCTCATCGAGAGCGCAGCAGAACACGAAGTCGGCACCGAGGTCTCCGCTGAGCAGCAGGAAAAGCTGATGCAGCAGCAGGAATCGGGTGCGGACGCCGAAACCACCACCGACGGTGCGGCCGATGCTGCGACCGAAGGTGAAAGCAAGGAGTCCTGATCGTGAAGGTCAAGGTCCAGAAAATCGACGGCAAGGCGTCGGGCGATATCGAGCTGAACGACGATGTGTTCGGCGTCGAGCCGCGCGCCGACATCCTGCACCGCGTTGTCACCTGGCAGCTCGAGAACCGTCGCGCCACCGCACGCCCCACGCGTGAGCGTTCGGACGTTGCCCGCACGGGCAAGAAGTTCGGTCGCCAGAAGGGTTCGGGCGGCGCACGTCACGGCGATCGTGGTGCTCCGATCTTCATCGGCGGTGGTAAGGCTCACGGTGCGCGCAAGCGTGACTTCGAGCAGTCGCTCAACAAGAAGATCCGTGCGCTCGGTCTCAAGATGGCTCTTTCGACCAAGGCAAAGGACGGCCTCGTTGTCGTCGACAGCCTTGAGCTCAAGGATGCCAAGACCAAAGCGCTCAAGGGTCACTTCGACAAGAATGGCTGGGCAGGCAAGGTCCTGATCATCGACGGCGAAAGCGTGAACGACGGCTTCAAGAAGGCCGCCGGCAACCTGCCGGGCGTGAACGTCCTCCCCGCGATGGGCGCCAATGTCTACGACATCCTGAAGCACGACACGCTGGTCCTCACCAAGGACGCGGTCGCGAAGCTGGAGGGCCGTTTCAATGGCTAAGAAGCAGGCAATCGAAGCCCGTCACTACGACGTGATCCTCGCACCGCACATCACCGAAAAGTCGACCCTGGCTTCGGAGAACAACGCGGTCGTGTTCAAGGTCGCAGGCGACGCCACCAAGCCGCAGATCAAGGAAGCGGTTGAAGCGATCTACGCTGACCAGAAGGCCAAGGTCGTCTCGGTCAACACGATCAACGTGAAGGGCAAGACCAAGCGCTGGAAGGGTAAACCTTACAAGCGCAACGACGTGAAGAAGGCGATCGTCACTCTCGCTGAGGGTTCGATGATCGACATCACGGAAGGTGTGAGCTGATGGCACTCAAGAACTACAAACCGACGAGCCCGGCGCGCCGTGGTCTCATCCTCGTCGACAAGTCGGGCCTGTACAAGGGCAAGCCCGTCAAGTCGCTGACGGAAGGCAAGCGCAAGACCGGTGGCCGTAACAACAAGGGCCATGTCACCTCGCGTGGCATCGGCGGCGGTCACAAGCAGAAGTACCGCTTCATCGACTTCAAGCGTCGCAAGTGGGACGTCGAAGGCACCGTGGAACGGATCGAATACGATCCCAACCGCACCGCTTTCATCGCACTCGTGAAGTATGACGACGGTGAGATGGCCTACATCCTCGCTCCGCAGCGTCTCGCTGTCGGCGACAAGGTCATCGCGGCTGAAAAGACCGACACCAAGCCCGGCAATGCCATGCTGCTCGGTCAGATGCCGGTCGGCACCATCTGCCACAACGTCGAAATGAAGCCCGGCAAGGGCGGTCAGATCGCACGTTCGGCAGGTGCTTATGTGCAGCTGGTCGGTCGTGACCGGGGCATGGTTATCGTGCGTCTCAACAGTGGCGAGCAGCGTTACCTGCGTGCCGACTGCATGGGCACCGTTGGCGCCGTGTCGAACCCGGACAACCAGAACCAGAACCTGGGCAAGGCCGGTCGTCGTCGCTGGATGGGCATCAAGCCGCTTACGCGCGGTGTCGCCAAGAACCCGGTCGACCACCCGCACGGTGGTGGTGAAGGCCGCACCAGCGGTGGCCGTCACCCGGTTACCCCGTGGGGCAAGCCGACCAAGGGCGCCCGCACGCGCAAGAACAAGCAGACGGACAAGATGATCATCCGTTCGCGTCACGCCAAGAAGAAGAGGTAATCCGACATGGCTCGTTCCGTCTGGAAAGGTCCGTTCGTCGAACTCAGCCTTCTGAAGAAGGCCGAAGAGGCGCAGGACGCCAACAATGCCAAGCCGATCAAGACCTGGTCGCGCCGCAGCACGATCCTCCCTCAGTTCGTCGGTCTCACGTTCAACGTGTACAACGGCCACAAGTTCATCCCCGTATCCGTTTCGGAAGAAATGGTCGGCCACAAGCTCGGTGAATTCGCGCCCACGCGCACCTTCCCGGGTCACGCTGCCGACAAGAAGGGCAAGCGCTGATGAGCAAGCAGAAAGCACCCCGTCGCGTCGCCGACAACGAGGCTCTGGCTGTGGGCACCACCATTCGTGGTAGCGCACAGAAGCTGAACCTGGTTGCCGAGCTCATCCGCGGCAAGAAGGCCGAAGAGGCCCTCAACATCCTGGCCTTCTCGAAGAAGTCGATGGCCAAGGATGCCACGAAGGTTCTCGCTTCGGCGATTGCCAACGCGGAAAACAACCACAACCTCGATGTCGACTCGCTGGTCGTCGCTGAGGCTTCGGTCGGCAAGTCGATCACGATGAAGCGCTTCCACACCCGTGGACGCGGCAAGTCGACGCGCATCCTGAAGCCGTTCAGCCGCCTGCGCATCGTCGTCCGCGAGCAGGAAGAGGCGTAAGATGGGCCATAAGAGCAATCCGATCGGTCTGCGCCTGCAGATCAACCGCACCTGGGACAGCCGCTGGTACGCCGAAGGGCGTGACTATGCCAAGCTGCTGGCCGAGGACATCGAGATCCGCAAGTACATCCTCGAGAACGCAGCCCAGGCCGCTATTTCGAAGGTTGTGATCGAACGTCCGGCAAAGCTGTGCCGCGTGTCGATCTATGCTGCGCGTCCCGGCGTCATCATCGGCAAGAAGGGCGCGGACATCGAAAAGCTGCGCGCCAAGCTGGCGACCATGACCGAAAGCGAAGTGAAGCTGAACATCGTCGAAATCCGCAAGCCGGAAGTCGATGCCAAGCTCGTCGCCCAGGGCATCGCCGATCAGCTGATCCGCCGTGTGGCATTCCGCCGTGCGATGAAGCGCGCCATGCAGTCGGCCATGCGCCTTGGTGCCGAAGGCATCAAGATCATGTGTGGCGGCCGTCTTGGCGGTGCGGAAATCGCGCGCGTCGAACAGTATCGTGAAGGCCGCGTGCCGCTGCACACGCTGCGCGCCAACATCGATTACGCTGAAGCTGAAGCGCTGACCGCTTACGGCATCATCGGCATCAAGGTGTGGGTCTTCAAGGGTGAGATCCTCGGCCACGACCCGACCGCGCAAGACCGTCTCATGATGGAATCGCAGACGTCCGGCGTCCGTCCGGCTCGCTGATTGCAGGTATAGGAAAGAACCATGCTGCAACCGAAGAAAACCAAGTACCGCAAGGCGTTCAAGGGCAAGATCCATGGCAACGCCAAGGGCGGCACCACGCTCAACTTCGGCTCGTACGGGCTGAAGGCTCTCGAGCCCGAGCGTATCACCGCGCGCCAGATCGAAGCGGCTCGCCGCGCGATCACGCGTCACATCAAGCGCCAGGGTCGTCTCTGGATCCGCGTTTTCCCCGACGTGCCGGTTTCGAAGAAGCCTGCTGAAGTCCGTCAGGGTAAGGGCAAGGGTTCGGTCGAATACTGGGCCGCTCGTGTGAAGCCGGGCCGCATCCTGTTCGAACTCGACGGCGTTGCCGGTCCGCTGGCTGCCGAAGCGTTCAGCCGCGCAGCCATGAAGCTGCCGGTGAAGACCAAGGTCGTGGCCCGCCTGGGCGACACCTCGCACCTCGGAGGCGAATAATGAGCAAGATCGAAGATCTGCGTCAGAAGAGCGACGACCAGCTGGACGAAGAGCTGACCACGCTGAAGCGTGAGCAGTTCAACCTGCGTTTCCAGGCTGCGACCAACCAGCTCGAAGCCCCGGCGCGCATCCGTGAAGTCCGTCGTTCAATCGCCAAGATCAAGACCCTGCAGGGCGAACGCGCCCGTGCAGCGGCAGCCAAGGCGTAAGGAGTAGACCATGCCCAAGCGTATCCTTATCGGCACCGTCACCTCCGACAAGACCGACAAGACCGTAACCGTGCTCGTCGAGCGTAAGGTGAAGCATCCCCTCTACGGGAAGATCATCCGCCGTTCGAAGAAGTACCACGCCCACGACGAGAAGAACGAGTACGCCCTCGGCGATGTCGTTCGTATCGAAGAAACCAAGCCGATCTCGAAGACCAAGACCTGGATGGTCAAGGACCGCGTGACGGCAGGCGGAACCCAGGCTGTCGAGGCCGACCTCGAAGTCGAAGCCGCAGGCAACTGACGTTTTAGGAACTGCCGGGCACTTGTCCCGGCAAGCCAAGAGAAGGAACCGGATCAATGATCCAGATGCAATCCAATCTCGACGTCGCGGACAACAGCGGCGCAAAGCGCGTCCAGTGCATCAAGGTACTGGGCGGCTCCAAGCGCCGCACCGCGTCCGTCGGTGACGTGATCGTGGTTTCCGTGAAGGAAGCCCAGCCGCGCACGAAGGTGAAGAAGGGCGATGTCCATCGCGCTGTCATCGTGCGCACGAAGAAGGACGTACGCCGCCCCGATGGCAGCGTGATCCGCTTCGACAGCAACGCCGCGGTTCTCGTCAACAAGAGCGAAGAACCCATCGGCACCCGTATCTTCGGCCCGGTCGTCCGCGAACTGCGCGGCCGCGGCTTCATGAAGATCATCTCGCTTGCTCCGGAGGTGCTCTAAGATGGCATCCGCTAAGATCAAGAAGGGTGACACCGTCGTGGTCCTGTCCGGCAAGGACAAGGGCAAGACCGGCACCGTGTCGAAGGTCAGCCCCAAGGACGGCAAGATCGTCGTCGAGGGCGTGAACATCGCCGCACGTCACCGCAAGCCGACCCAGCAGAACCCGCAGGGCGGTATCGATCGCTTCGAAGCGCCGATGCCGATCAGCAAGGTTGCTGTGGCCGATCCCAAGGATGGCAAGCCCACCCGTGTCCGCTTCGAAACCTCGAAGGACGGCAAGAAGGTGCGCGTAGCCGTAAAGAGTGGGGAGACCATCGATGGCTGATTACACCCCCCGTATGAAGCAGCGCTATGACGACGTGATCGTCAAGGCGATGACCGAAAAGTTCGGTTACAAGAACCGTCTTGAAGTCCCGAAGCTGGAAAAGATCACGCTCAACATGGGCGTTGGCGAAGCCAGCCAGGACAAGAAGAAGGTCCAGGTAGCTGCAGAAGAAATGGCGCTGATCGCCGGCCAGAAGCCGGTTATCACCCGCGCGAAGAAGTCGATCGCACAGTTCAAGCTGCGCGACGGCATGCCCATCGGCTGCAAGGTGAACCTGCGCCGTGACCGCATGTACGAATTCCTCGACCGTCTCGTGACCATTGCAATGCCCCGCATCCGCGACTTCCGTGGCCTCAACGCCAAGTCGTTCGACGGTCGTGGCAACTATGCAATGGGCCTGAAAGAACAGATCATCTTCCCCGAAATCTCTTACGACCAGATCGAGAAGGTTCGGGGCATGGATATCATCATCACCACCACGGCGAAGACCGACGAAGAAGCACACGAGCTTCTGAAGCTGTTCGGCTTCCCGTTCCCGGCTGAAAAGTCGGAAGAGAAGGAGGCGGCGTGAGCCGCTTCCGGATCGCAGGATAAGGAAGGAACTTAAGTCCAATGGCGAAACTGAGTTCGATCAACAAGAACGAGCGTCGCAAGAAGCTCGTGAAGCAGTACGCGGACAAGTATGCGAAGCTGAAGGCTATCGCTAATGACGAAAGCTTGGACGAAGGTGAGCGCCTGATCGCCCGCCTCAAGATGGCCGAGCTTCCGCGTAATGCGAACCCGACCCGCGTGCGCAACCGCTGCGCCACCACCGGCCGCCCCCGCGGCTACTACCGCAAGTTCGGCCTCAACCGTATCGAACTGCGTGACCTCGGCAACAAGGGCCTGATTCCGGGCCTCACGAAGTCGAGCTGGTGAGGTAAAGACAGATGGCTATGACCGATCCCCTGGGTGATATGCTCACCCGTATCCGCAACGGCCAGCAGGCGAAGAAGGACAGCGTCCTTTCGCCCGCTTCCAAGCTGCGTGCGAACGTCCTCGAAGTGCTCCAGCGCGAAGGCTACATCCGTGGCTACAGCGATGATGCATCGGGCAAGCACCCGCAGCTGCGGATCGAACTGAAGTATTTCGAAGGCGAGCCTGCGATCAAGCATGTCGCTCGCGTCTCCAAGCCTGGCCGCCGCGTCTACGCGGGTTCGAAAGAACTCCCCGTCGTGCGCAACGGCCTCGGCATCACCATCGTCTCGACGCCGAAGGGTGTGCTTTCCGACGCGGAAGCCCGCACCGAAAACGTCGGCGGCGAAGTGCTGGCGGAGGTGTTCTGATGAGCCGCATCGGCAAGAAGCCGGTAGCGATCCCCAGCGGGGTCACTGCCAATATCGAGGGCGACACGCTTTCGGTCAAGGGTCCCAAGGGTACCTTGACCATGGGTTTGTCGGATCTCGTGACCTACAAGCTCGAGAATGACGAAATCACCGTCACTCCGGCCAATGACACGCGCCAGGCTCGCAACCACTGGGGTATGCAGCGTACGCTCGTGTCGAACCTGGTCGAAGGCGTGACCGAGGGTTTCACCAAGGTTCTCGAAATCAATGGTGTCGGCTACCGTGCACAGGCGCAGGGCAAGAAGCTCAAGCTTCAGCTCGGCTACTCGCACGACGTCGATTTGGACGTTCCCGAAGGTATCGAGGTGAAGACCCCGGACCAGACGACTGTCGAAATCAGCGGTTCCGACAAGCAGGCCGTGGGCCAGTTCGCGGCGAATGTCCGCAAGTGGCGCAAGCCCGAACCCTACAAGGGCAAGGGTATCAAGTATCGCGGCGAGTATATCTTCCGCAAGGAAGGGAAGAAGAAGTAAGATGGCAAAGCTTTCTCTTTTCGAACGTCGCCGTCGCCGTGTCCGCACCGCTCTCAAGAGCCGTGCCGGCGGCAAGCCCCGCCTCTCGGTGCACCGCACCGGTAAGCACATTTACGCACAGGTCATCGACGATGCGGCCGGCAAGACCGTCGCTTCGGCTTCGACCCTCGGCGTGAAGGGCTCGGGCGCGAATGTCGATGCCGCCAAGCAGGTCGGCACCGATATCGCGGCTGCCGCCAAGAAGGCAGGCGTGACTACCGTCGTGTTCGATCGTGGCGGTTTCCTGTTCCATGGCCGCGTCAAAGCGCTGGCCGACGCCGCTCGTGAAGGCGGGCTGGAGTTCTGATGATGGCTGACGAAAACAAGACCGAAAACGCAGAAGCGCAGACTGAAGAAAAGGTTGCGACTGCGGAAACCGAGCATGCTGTGACCAAGGAAGAGCCGGCCATCGCCGATACTCCTTCGGAAGCCGCTGCCAACCAGGATCCCGCACAGGGTGCCGAAGGCCAGCCGCGCCAGCGTGGCGGCCGTGGCGGCAACCGTGACGGTGGCCGTGGCCGTGGTGGTCGCGACAACCGCCGGAACAACCGCCGTGAGGAAGAAGACGACGGCATCATTGAGAAGCTCGTCCACATCAACCGCGTCAGCAAGACGGTGAAGGGCGGTAAGCGCTTCGGTTTCGCTGCACTCGTGGTCGTGGGTGACGGCTCGGGCCGTGTCGGCTTCGGCAAGGGCAAGGCCCGCGAAGTGCCGGAAGCGATCCAGAAGGCTTCGGCCGCTGCGCGCAAGAAGATGATCCGCGTTCCGCTGAAGGAAGGTCGCACCCTCCATCACGACGGCAACGGTCGGTTCGGCGCCGGGAAGGTCACCGTGCGTACGGCGCCTCCGGGTACCGGTATCATCGCCGGTGGTCCGATGCGTGCCGTGTTCGAGAGCCTCGGCGTTGCCGACGTGGTGACCAAGTCGGTCGGCACCTCGAACCCCTACAACATGATCCGCGCCACCTTCGACGCACTGACCGACCAGACTTCGCCGAAGTCGGTTGCCCAGCGTCGCGGCAAGAAGGTTGCAGACCTTCTCGGTCGCGGTGGTGCTTCCGAGGCAGAGGCTGAAGCCGACGCCGCGGCAGTCGTGGAGTAATTACGATGGCCAAAGCAAAAACCATCAAGATCAAGCAGATCGGTTCGCCGATCCGCCGTCCCGAAGGCCAGCGCAAGATCCTCATCGGTCTTGGCCTGAACAAGATGCACAAGGTCGTCGAGCGTCAGGATACTCCTGAAGTGCGCGGCGCCGTGGCCAAGGTCCCGCATCTGGTGACGATCGTCGAAGACTAAGGTCTTCACGAGATTACAATTTGACGGGGGCGGCCTGCTGCTTTAGCGGGCCGCTTCCATTTTACAGCGCGAACCAAAGCGAAAGCGAGTGCAGACTATGAAACTTAACGACATCCGCGACAATCCCGGCGCCCGCAGGGAGCGCATCCGTGTCGGCCGTGGCATCGGCTCGGGCAAGGGCAAGACCGGCGGCCGTGGCCAGAAGGGCCAGAAGAGCCGTTCGGGCGTCGCCATCAAGGGCTTCGAAGGCGGCCAGATGCCGCTTCACATGCGCCTGCCGAAGCGCGGCTTCAACAACCCGTTCGGCAAGGATTATGCCGAAGTGAACCTGGGCATGGTCCAGAAGTTCATCGACGCGAAGAAGCTCGACGCCAAGAAGGACATCGACCACGCAGCACTGAAGGCCGCTGGCCTCGCACGTGGCGGCAAGGACGGCGTCCGTCTCCTCGGCAAGGGTGAACTCAAGGCCAAGGCCAAATTCGTAGTCGCCGGTGCCTCGAAGGGCGCCATCGAGGCGGTCGAAAAGGCTGGCGGTTCGGTCGAAGTGATCGCCAAGGGCGAAAGCGAAGCCGAAAAGAAGGCCAAGCGGACCGAAGCCAACAAGGCCAAGAAGTCCAAATAATTTGATGGAAATCGGGGAGCGGGGTTCGACAAAGGTCATCCCGCTCCCTATCTGTCCGGTCTAAGCCGGGACGGGCCGGCGACAAACCAGGATCGAAGGCGACCAATGGCATCAAGCGCCGATAGTTTTGCGAGCAACATCAGTCTCGCCAATTTCTCCAAGGCCACCGAGCTGAAGAACCGCATCTGGTTCACTATCGGGGCGCTTATCGTATTCCGCTTCCTGAGCTTCGTGCCGCTGCCGGGTATCAATGCCCGCGCGCTGAGCCAGCTTGCCGACCAGACCCAGGGCGGCATCGTGGACATGTTCAACATGTTCACCGGCGGCAGCCTCGAGCGCATGAGCCTCATCGCACTCGGCGTCATGCCCTACATCACCGCGTCGATCGTGGTGCAGATGGCCTCGGCCCTGCATCCCACGCTCGCCGCGCTGAAGAAGGAAGGCACTGTCGGGCGCCAGAAACTCAACCAGTACACCCGTTACGGCACGGTCTTCCTGTGCACGATCCAGGGCTGGTTCCTCGCCGCCGGCCTCGAAAGCTACGGTGCATCCTCCGGCATCGCGGCCGTGGTCGACCCGGGCTATATGTTCCGCGTGGGCGCTGTCATCAGCCTCGTGGGTGGCACGATGTTCCTGCTGTGGCTGGGCGAGCAGATCACCAGCCGCGGCATCGGCAACGGCGTTTCGCTGATCATCATGGCGGGCATCGTCGCCCAATTCCCGACCTTCGTCTCGAACATGGCTTCGGGTTACAGCGAAGGCTCGATCGCAACCGGCATCCTGCTCGGCTTCATCGTGATGGTCGTCGGCCTGATCCTGCTGATCAGCTTCTTCGAACGCGCGCAGCGCCGCCTGCTGGTCCAGTATCCCAAACGCGCCACGCAGCGCGGCATGATGCAAGCCGACCGTTCGCACCTGCCGCTCAAGCTCAACACCGCCGGCGTGATCCCGCCGATCTTCGCCAGCTCGCTTCTGCTGCTGCCGCTGACGATCACGCAGTTCGCCGGCAATTCGCTCGATCCTGAGGGCGGAGTTGGCGGTAGCTTCAGCACCGTGCTGCAATACCTCCAGCACGGTCAGCCGCTCTACATGTCGCTGTATGCGATCGGCATCATCTTCTTCTGCTTCTTCTACACCGCCGTGGTCTTCAACCCTGAGGAAACGGCCGACAATCTGAAGAAGAATGGCGGCTTCATCCCGGGCATCCGTCCGGGCAAGCGCACCGAGGAGTATCTCGATTACGTCCTCACTCGCATCACCGTGATCGGCGCGATCTACCTGACGTTCGTCTGCGTGGTGCCCGAGTACATGATCGCCCAGACCGGCGTTCCGCTGTTCCTTGGCGGCACCAGCCTGCTGATCGTCGTGAACGTCACCGTCGATACGATCAGCCAGATCCAGTCGCACCTGCTGGCACACCAGTATGGCGATCTCATCAAAAAGGCTAAGTTGAAGGGCCGCCTGCGTTAAGGCAGGACATCCGGGCAAGGGGACCTTACTCGATGGATATCATTCTTCTCGGCCCTCCGGGCGCAGGCAAGGGGACGCAGGCGCAGCGCCTGGTCGAGCATCACGGAATGCTCCAGCTGTCGACCGGCGACATGCTGCGCGAGACGCGCAAAGCCGATACCGAGCTGGGCCGCAAGGTCGCAGACATCATGGATTCGGGTGGACTCGTTTCCGACGACATCGTGTCGGCGATGATCGATGCCAAACTCGAAGACATGGGTCCCGACGTCGGAGCCATCTTCGATGGGTATCCGCGCACCGCAGCGCAAGCTGACCAGCTGGATGCGATCCTCGCCAAGCATGGCCGCAGCCTCGACCACGTGATCGAACTCGAAGTGAACGAGGACGCTCTGGTCGAGCGCATCACCGGACGGTTCACCTGTGCCAATTGCGGTGCGGGCTACCACGACACCTTCAAGCAGCCCAAGGTGGAGGGCGTGTGCGACGAATGCGGTTCGACCGAGTTCAAGCGCCGTCCTGACGACAACGAAGAGACGGTCCGTCACCGCATGTCGGTCTATCGCAACGAGACTGCGCCTATCCTCCCCGGCTATGAAAAGCGCGGGATCGTGAAGCGCGTGGACGGCATGGGCGCGATCGACGAAGTCACCCACGCCATCGACGCAATTCTTTCCTGAGCCTTCCCAAGTCCGCGCCGCGACCTTAGAAGTCGGGCGTGATCCGGGAGGGAAGCATGAGAAACTCGATTGTTCTGGCCGCGGCGCTCGCCATGGGTGCGAGCATGCCCTTGTCCGCCGAAGTGGTGGAGCAGGGCGAGGCGGCATTTGTCACACGTGACAGCGCCACGGTTGCCGCGACCCCGCGGCAGGCCTGGCTGGCGCTGATCAAGCCGGGCGAGTGGTGGAACGACAGCCATACCTGGTCGGGTGATGCCTCCAACATGACGCTGGTTCCTTCGGCGGGAGGTTGCTTCTGCGAGAAAATCCCGGGCAGCGGCGATATCCCGCTCGATGGCAGTGTCGAGCACATGGTGGTGATTCAGGCCTCGCCTGATCGCGCCTTGCGCATGAGGGGCGCTCTCGGCCCGCTCCAGGCGGTTCCAGCCATCGGCATCCTGACGATCACGCTCGAAGAGGTCGAGGGCGGGACCAAGATTGGCTGGGAGTACAACGTTGGCGGGGTCTCCGGCTTTCCGATCGAAACAATCGCCGCGGCAGTCGACGGTGTCATGACACAGCAGCTGCATGGCCTTCGCGACCAGCTTGGCCCGCTCGAAACCGACGAGGACAGCGAAGCTGACGAGGGCGAAGACGAAGTCGGGAAAGAGGACGAGAGCGAGGATTAACGCCGGGCTTTTGACCCGGGGCCGAGCCTGTTGTATGCCGGACTTGAAACCCGCCAGAGACCGCCCATATCGGCGGCCTCGGCTGTTTGCGTGCGCTGGAGGTTGACGCTTCGGGCGAATCCTACTAAGCGCGCCCTTCATTCGATATTTCGGTAAGTCCGGCAGGCGGCAGCCCAATTGCGCGCCATCCGGGCTTTTTGCGCTAGCTGCGTCCGGCAATATCAATGAAAACAAAGCGTTGAGATGGGGTCCCGCTTCAAGAGACCCTGTGGAGCATGGAGAATTAAGTGGCTCGTATTGCCGGGGTAAACATCCCCACAAACAAGCGCGTTATCATCGCGCTCACCTATATTCACGGAATCGGCCGTACCACGGCTGTCCAGATCGCCGACAAGCTCGGTATCGATCACGCGCGCCGTGTGCAGGACCTCACCGACGAGGAAGTGCTGCGTATCCGCGAGACGATCGACGCCGATCATACCGTCGAGGGTGACCTTCGTCGCAACACTGCGATGAACATCAAGCGCCTGATGGACCTCAAGTCCTATCGCGGCCTTCGCCATCGTGCCGGCCTGCCCGTTCGCGGCCAGCGCACCCACACCAACGCCCGCACCCGTAAGGGCAAGGCCAAGCCGATCGCCGGCAAGAAGAAGTAAGCCTCGGCTAGTCCGAGAGCTTTTCCCTTCTTGAGAATATAGAGGAAGATACATCATGGCACGCGAACCCGGCCGCGTTAGGCGCCGCGACAAAAAGAACATTTCGAGCGGCGTTGCGCACATCAACGCCAGCTTCAACAACACGATGATCACCATCACCGACGCACAGGGCAATGCCATCAGCTGGTCCAGCGCCGGCATGATGGGCTTCAAGGGCAGCCGCAAGTCGACTCCCTATGCCGCGCAGGTTGCTGCCGACGACGCAGGCCGCAAGGCCGCCGAACACGGCGTGCGCACCCTTGAGGTCGAAGTGAAGGGCCCGGGTTCGGGCCGTGAAAGCGCGCTGCGCGGTCTCGCCGCAGTCGGTTTCACGATCACCTCGATCCGCGACGTGACGCCGATCCCGCACAACGGGGTCCGTCCTTCCAAGCGTCGCCGCGTCTGATCCGTACCTGCCTGGTGGCCTGGGTTCTCTAGGTCACCGACACCCACATCGGACCGGACGCTCCTTAGAAAGAGCTCCGGTCCTGCCCGCATCCACACCAGGGGAAATCCATGTCCGTCAACATCAAGAACTGGCAGGAACTCAAGAAACCCAACACCCTCGACATCAAGGACGGTGGCGACAAGGCGCGCAAGGCGACCTTCGTTGCAGAGCCGCTCGAGCGCGGCTTTGGCCTGACGCTCGGCAACGCGCTGCGTCGCGTTCTGCTGTCCTCGCTGCAGGGTGCAGCCATCACCTCGATCAAGATCGAGAACGTGCTGCATGAATTCTCTTCGCTCGCAGGCGTGCGCGAAGACGTCACCGACATCGTCCTGAACGTGAAGCAGATCGCGCTCAAGATGGAAGGTGAAGGCATGAAGCGCCTCCAGCTCTCGGCCACCGGCCCGGGCGAAGTGAAGGCTGGCGACATCGCCGTTTCGGGCGACATCGAGGTCATGAACAAGGATCTCGTGATCTGCCACCTCGACGAAGGCGCAACGCTCAACATGGAGCTGACCGCCGACACCGGTAAGGGTTATCGTCCTGCCGTGATGAACCGTCCGGCCGATGCGCCGATCGGCCTCATCCCGGTCGACAGCCTGTACTCGCCGGTCCGCCAGGTGAGCTACAAGGTCGAGAACGCCCGTGTTGGCCAGGAACTGGACTACGACAAGCTCTCGCTGACCATCGAAACCGACGGCACCGTCACCCCGGAAGACGCCGTGGCCTACGCCGCGCGCATCCTCCAGGACCAGCTGACGCTGTTCGTCCACTTCGAAGACGGCATCCCGCAGCCTACCTCCGGTATGATCGGCCAGGCTGCAGAGCCGCAGGAAAGCGACACCAACCAGCTCAACCGTTACCTTCTCAAGAAGGTCGACGAGCTGGAACTGTCGGTCCGTTCGGCGAACTGCCTCAAGAACGACAACATCATCTACATCGGCGACCTGGTCCAGAAGACCGAAGCCGAGATGCTCCGTACGCCGAACTTCGGCCGCAAGTCGCTCAACGAGATCAAGGAAGTGCTTTCGTCGATGGGTCTGCGCCTCGGCATGGACATCCCGGGCTGGCCGCCCGAGAACATCGAGGAAATGGCCAAGAAGCTCGAACAAGAGCTGCTGGGCTAATCAGGGCAACGGCGGCGGGCCCTAACCGCCGCCAGCACTGGGCTACCTAGAACGGGCCCTTTTCGAACGAAGAAGGAAATACAATGCGTCATAAAATTGCAGGCCGTAAGCTTCAGCGTAAGACTGGCCACCGCAAGGCCCTGTTCCGCAATATGAGCGCCGCGCTCATCAAGCACGAACAGATCCTCACCACGCAGGCGAAAGCCAAGGAACTGCGTCCCTACATCGAAAAGCTGATCACGCTCGCGAAGCGCGGTGGCCTTTCGAACCGCCGTCTTGCCATGAGCAAGCTGCAGGACGAAACGCAGCTCAAGAAGCTCTTCGACGTCCTTGCGGAACGTTATTCGGACCGTGACGGCGGCTACACCCGCGTCATCAAGGCCGGCTACCGCGGCAGCGACGCGGCTGCCATGGCCGTCATCGAATTCGTCGATCGCGACGTCGATGCCAAGGGCCAGGACAGCGGCCCCGTCATGACCGACGAGGAAATGGAAGACGCGTAAGCGTAGTCCAGCCAAGAGAGACTTGAAGGGCCGGGGGAGAGATCCTCCGGCCCTTTTGCTTGCGCGCTTGACTCTTGGCCGCGTATGTCAGATATTTCTGTCATGACAGAACAAAGTGACAGGATCGAATTATCGCCCTCGATCGCCCGCTTCGTGCTGCATTGGGGCGATCTCGGAAGCCAGTGGGGCGTTAACCGCTCGGTGGCGCAGATCCATGCGCTCCTGTTCATCTCTGACGAACCCCTCAATGCCGAGCAGATCGCCGCGACGCTGGGATTGGCACGATCGAATGTCTCGAATTCGATCCGTGAACTGCTGTCCTGGAAACTGATCCAGCGCGTGCCCGTGCTGGGCGAAAGGCGCGATCATTTCACGGCGGAGGCGGACATCTGGGAGATGGCGACGCGTATCGCCCGTGGCCGCAAGGAGCGCGAGATCGACCCGGCAGAGGCCGCCCTCAAGCTTTGCAACGAGGAGGCCGCGCATGATCCGCATATCACTCCCCAGGCACGCCAGAAGCTCGCCGACATGCTCGAGTTCGTGTCGACAATGTCGCGCTGGCACGACGACATGCTCAACGTGCCCAAGGGGGCGCTCATGACGCTGATCTCCATGGGATCGGGCATCGTGAAGGTTATCGGATGGAGGCCCGGCAAAGGGCAGAAGAAATAGGGTTCAGGGAAGACCCGAGCGAAAGGGGAAGTGCGATGCAGGCGCAGCTGCAGGAAGTCGGAAGGATCGGGCCACTCTGGGGCGGCGAGGCTTACGATACGCGCTTCCGGGCCCTCGTCGGCGAAGATGCATGGCGTGGGCTGCCCCTCGCAGTCCAGCAGCGTTTCTCCAAGCGTCTCGCAGAGGCCGAGGTCGCGATTTACCCTGGCATTATCGAGGAGGTTCGCTTCAGCCGTGCTGGCTGGTTGCTGTCCCAGCTGTGCCGCCTGATCGGTGCGCCGCTCCCGCTCCACGCAGACAAGGGCGTGCCCGCCACGGTCTCGGTCAGCGAAGACGGAGCGAGCGGCGGACAGTGCTGGACGCGTATCTATGGCCGCAAGCGCGGTTTCCCGCAGGTCATCCATAGCGCCAAGCGGTTTGCCGGCAGGACGGGGCTGGAAGAATATCTCGGCCGCGGGATCGGCATGGCGCTGAAGGTCGAGGCGATCGAGGACGGACTGGAGTTCCGCAGCGACCACTACTTCCTCGACGTGGGACCGATCCGCTTGCGTCTTCCGCATTGGATCGGCCCGGGCCGCACGGTGGTCCGCCACCGCGACCAGGGCGAGGGCCGGTTCGAGTTTTCGCTCTGCCTCACGCACCCCCTGTTGGGCGAATTGGTGTACCAGTCGGGAGTATTCCGCGATGGCTGAGCCGCTCAAGGTGCTGCTCGTCGGTGCGAGCGGTGTGTTCGGATCGCGCCTCGCCGAGCTGACGGTGAAGGAACCTGGTGTCGCGCTCACGCTGGCTGCGCGCAATCTCGGGAAGCTCGAGGCGCTGGCCGCCCGACTGCCTGCGAGGGTCGGTCTGGCCCGAATCGACCGCGACAAGGTCAAGTCGGTTGACCTCGTAGGCTACGATCTCGTGATCGATGCCGCCGGACCCTTCCAGCACTCGCATACGCGTTTGATCGACGCGGCCATCGGGGCCCGGGTCGACTATCTCGACCTAGCTGACGGGCGCGAGTTTGTCGCCGCATTCGCCCGCTTCGACGGTCCGGCACGCGAGGCGGATATCTGTGCCATCACGGGTGCCAGCTCGATCCCGGCGCTGAGCCATGCCGTCCTCGACGCTATGACCGCCCATTGGCAGGCAATCGATAGGCTGCGCATCGGGATCTATCCCGGTAACCGCGCGCCGCGTGGTCGCTCGGTCGTGGAGGCAATCCTCTCCTACGTCGGGAAGCCCGTCCGCGTGTTTCGCGAGGGCACATGGCAGGAAGTCCCGGGTTGGGGCGGGCTCCACCGAGAGGACATCCCTCGGATCGGGAAACGCTGGGCCTCGGTCTGCGACACCCCCGAGCAGGATCTCCTCGTCGCGCGCTACAAGCCGCGGCAATCGGCCGAGTTCTTTGCTGGGCTGGAGATTGGCCTGCTGCACCTCGGCCTGTGGCTCTGCTCGCTGCCCGTAAGGTGGGGATGGCTGCGCAGCCTCAGGCCCTTCGCTTGGCCCATGCTCAAGCTGGCAGAGCTGGTGAGGCTGGCCGGATCGGACCGCGGCGCGATGACGGTGCGGGCGGAGGGCATCGATGGCGCCGGACATGAGGTGACATCGCGCTGGACGCTCAGGGCGGATGAGAACCGCGGGCCCTATGTCCCCGTCCTTGCCGCGCTCGGCATGATACGGCGCTTCCGTGATGGAGCCGCCCCGGAAGCTGGCGCTCACGTGTGTTCGGGCTTCCTTTCGCTCGAGGATTTTGCGGAGGACATGCGCGAACTTGGGATGGAGAGCTGGTGGAGCGAGGGTTCGCAATTGGCAGATCGGCGGGCCGGTATCGATGAGAGGCGAGTCGCTTGATGTTCAGAAAAAGGGCGGGGTGGCTGAACAAGCGTCAGCAATTTCACGCCATTTGGCGGCGAATCTTTTAGCCTAGGGATTGGGGGATGGAGATCTAACCATCGGAAATTGAGGGGGAAATTACGTTCAGAAAAATACACCATAAGCTGAACGTGGGCTGCAACCCAAATTCAGCGTTATCTCACCACGAGCCGCCTAGAACCTCAATCAACCGAGGCAATCCCGCCACGGAGGACATGAGGAGAGCTACCATGCTCAACAACATCAAGACTTTCGCGAAAGGTGGGATCGCGACGGCAACTGTTGGTGCAATGGCACTCGCAGGCGCTACTCCCGTTCAAGCTGGCGACCGTCACCGCGACCGCGACGGGATCTCTGCCGGTGACGTGATCGCTGGCGCAGTGATCATCGGCGGTATTGCTGCAATTGCCAGCGCTGCAAGCAAGAAACGTGATCGCGACTATTATCGCGACGGTCGCTATTACCGCGATGGACGCTACTATCGCGACGGGCGCGAGTATCGTGACCATCACTATCGCAATCGTGGTAATCCGCGGGCAGCTGTCGAACGCTGTGTCCGTGCTGCCAAGAAAGATGCTCGTCGCTATGGTGGATATCGCTGGGCCCAGGTGACCGAGATTCGCGATGTGAAGGACACGCGCTATGGTTGGCGCGTGAAGGGCCGGATCGTCGTCGATGGTCATCGTGGCAGTCGCTATGACCGCTACGACCGTGGCAGCCGCTACGACCGCTATGACCGTTACGATCGCTACGACCGCCGCGACCGCTGGAGCGACCGGGATGGCGGCAAGTTCACCTGCTACATCGAACGCGGCCGCGTGAACCACGTCGACTTCAAGGGCATTCGCGGCCTCCGCTAAGCCCTGTTACCAACCACACCAGAGGCGGTCCGGGTCGAACCCGGGCCGCCTCTTCTCTTGCACCGGTTCAGCCCCGTGAAATGCGGCGAAGCGCAAGGACTGAGGCACTATCAGACGACTCGCGCCAGGTGGGGGTGCGGGCAAACGGGGACCGGCCAATGCCGACTATCAAGAACCTTGCCGCTGCGCCTGCCATGATCGCAGCGCTTTCGCTTGCCGCAACGCCTGCCGCTGCTGCCGAGCTTCCGCAAATCCGCCAGGCACCGACCTTCGCGGTGCCGGCCCTCGATCAGGCGATCGAGGATGCGCAAACTGCTGAGAAGCACCGCCATCGCCGTTATCACCGCTATCGCCACCACCGCCGCGGCCCGGGGCTGGGCGACGTGATTGCCGGCGTCTTGATTGTCGGCGCGATCGCCCATGTTGCGAGTTCGGCTTCGCGCAATGATCGCCGCGACAGGGATCGGGATCGCGATTATCGCCGCGATGTCCGCTGGGACGATGGCCGCGGGATCGATCGCGCAGTGGGCATGTGCATCGACGCGGTCGAACGCGATGTCCGTGTCGAAACCGTGGATCGTGTCGACCGCACCGCGCGTGGCTGGCAGGTCGCCGGCACCGTTTACAATGGCGATGGATTTACCTGCCGCATTGGCGAGAACGGCCGGATCGAAGACATCGATTACGGTCGTGGCGGCGCGCGCTACGATGACGATGATCGCAACGACGATGACGACCGCTACGAGGATATCGACTATCGCTCGGACCCTGATGTCGAGGACCGGCAGTGGGACGATGACCGCTATGCATCCGAATGGACCCGCGTGGACCAGGGTGCCGCACAGCGAACTGACCAGCCCGCAGCTGCCTATCCCGGCGGTCCGGTGGAAGGCGAAGAAATCGACGCTGACCTCGAAGTGGGAACAGGTTATCCCGGCGCAGACACCTAGTCCGTCTTGTCGGCCCGCTCGTCATACGAGGGCAGGGCGAGATTGAACTGGATCGCGGCGAGGCGCAGGGCAAACCCTGCCAGCGCGGCTGCGATCCAGACCCACCAGCGCGTCAGGCCGGCAAGGTCGCCTATCACCGTTATGCTGGCTGAGAAGGCGGCTGCGGTAACATAAAGTTCCGGACGCATCAGGATCGAGGGACGCCCGGCGAGCACATCACGGATGATGCCGCCTGCTGTACCAGTAATGACGCCCATGAGGATCGCTGGAACAGGCGGGACCCCATACTGGAGCGCCTTGGCCGCACCGAGTACGGCATAGGCGGCAAGCCCGGCTCCGTCTGCGATGGACAGGAACTTGCCTTCCCACCAACGAGTGGGGGTGAACCAGGCAAAGAGCGCAACTCCCAGACAGATCGCCGCGACCCAGGGATCGGCAATCCAGAACACGGGCGCACCGATTAGCAGGTCTCGGATTGTGCCGCCGCCCACGCCCGTGATCAGCGCGAAGAAGGAAAGCGTGACCAGCGTCTGCTTCTCCTTGGCGGCCACCAGCGCTCCGGTAAGGGCAAAGATGGCCACACCAGCTAGATCGAGCCAGTCGAGGACCGGGGTGAGGATTTCCGCGTTCACGCGCTCGCCTGCACGCGAGCCTTGCGGCGTCGGAACATCAGGATGCAGCCGAGCAAACTGCCGAGGACGCCGAGTCCGGCGAAGAGGATCAGGATCGGGTGGCTCGTATCCTCGCGCGTTTGCAGGTCCATGATGTGGAGGCCCCACATGAAATCAAAGGTCCGCCACCATTCGGTCCGCACGGCCTCGATCTCGCCGCTCTCGATGCCGACATAGACATGCGTGCCGTCGGCCAGCGCCACCTGCCAGACCGGGATCGGTCGGCGGAAATCGAAGGGGACGGCCTCGGCTTCGAAACGGGTTGCGTTGACCACTTGGTCACCACCGTGGATGGCCCTTTCCACGATCATCCGCGCCTCGATTTCGGATAGGGGAGACATCTTGGCACCATTGGCCCGGAAGCGTTCGCTGGTCCCGTCCATATAGGTAATGCGCGTGACGGTTTCCCCACGCTCGACCTGTGTGGTGACGCTGCGAACAGGCGCGGTGCTTTCCGAAGGCAGCGAAACAGAGATATTGGTGTCACGCGGAAGCGCCAGCTCGGCGACGTCCTTGCGCAAATGATTGCCGCGCACTTCCTCGATCGGCTTGATGACCATGATCAGCCCGGTCACCGTCCACATGAGCACCGGCACACCGACCAGCCAGCCCAGCCAGATGTGCCACTTCGCGAACTTCTGCATCACGCGCTGCTGCGCCATTCGAATGTGCTCCCGTCCAGTTGCCCGTGCATGGGCAGCTTCGCTCAGGAGTGCAATACCCGCCCGATTTCCTCCGCAGCTTCGATGCAGGCGAGGTCCGACCAGCGGGGACCCATTACCTGCATGCCGCAAGGCAGGCCGCCGCTCTCGCTGATGGGGAGGACGGTGGCGGGCAAATTGGGGAAGGTGGCAAGGCCCGCCCAGCACAAGCCGGCGGCGCCCGGCACGTCCTGCGAGTTGATCGCAATCGTGCCGTCGAAGACGCGGCCCTCCTGATTGGGCACTGCCAGGACCGGGGCGGGCGGTGCGAGTACGAAGTCGTAGGTCTCGAACAGGCGCGCCCAGGCCATCTCGTTGCGGGCCTGCAGATCCAGCATGTTGAACCAATCGGTAGCGCTCGCTCGCTTGCCGTCCTTTGGCGGCGCTCCGCGGGCCATGGCGACATTGAGCATGCGCATGTAATCGCCATGCTGTTTCTCGAGATCGGGGACCAGATCGCTCGAACGCTCTACGGACACGCCAGCCCTTTCCAGTTCCGCCGCCATCGCTTCCATCGGGCCGCGCACGGCATCGTCGGTGGGACAGGAGGGGTGGTCGATCATCACCAGCACGCGGCAGTCCCTGAGCTTCTTCGATCGCTCGGACAGGGGGAAGCTGGCTGTCAGGCGCAGCAGCGTTGCAAGATCCGCCGCATTGCGCGCGAGCGGCCCTGCAATGGAGAGCGCACCATCATGCGCGCCGCGACCGGCCATCAGCGGGTGGTCGTGACCCTCCTTGCTGATCAGCCCCCAGCTCGACTTGTGTCCCCAGACGCCGCAGAAATGCGCGGGCACGCGGACCGATCCGCCGATATCCGTGCCGAATTCGCAAGGCACCATGCCGCTAGCGACCGCTGCGGCGGATCCGCCCGAGGAGCCGCCGGGCGAGCGCTCATGATCGTGCGGATTATGCGTGCGGCCATAGACCGGATTGGCCGATTGCCAGTCGGCAAGGTCGGGCGGAACATTGGTCTTGCCGAGGAGAACGACCCCCGCCTCCTTCAGCAGGCGCACCACGCGCGAATCCGCTTTGGCGATATTGTCGCGATGTGCCTCGTGACCCCAGGTCGTGGGCAGGCCTTCGATATCGAAGCTCTCCTTGATCGTCATTGGCACGCCGAAGAGCGGCTGCTTCGATTTGGCGCCTGACCTGGTCATGGCCTTGGCGGTGGCGATGGCCCGCTCAAAATCGCAGACCACCACCGCGTCGATATGCGCATCGAGTTGTTCGATCCGCGCAATAGCGGCATCGACGGCCTCCGACGGCGACAAATCGCCGCGCGCTACCATCGCTGCGGTTTCGAGCGCCCCCGGCTCGTCGGTCAGTATCGGATAGGCCATGCGATCTCCCCAGTCGGGCAGGCTTATCGCGAGGCGGACACCTTATCAATCTCGTCCTCCTCGTCTCTGGCAGTGTGGGCTAGTCCCAGAGCCAGTCCGTAACCGAGGATGGGCGCTGCGCCGTATCCGATGAGGACGCTTGGGTAGTTGTTCATGAGCGAGAGGATGGTGAAGCCGAAGAGACTGCCGGCAAGTGCGAAGCGGGTCGATCTTGGTGCCGGGATTGCGCGCAGAATGAGGAAGGAGCACGCAACGAGTGACAGGAACAGGGCCGACATCATGGCCAAGGAGAAACTGCCCGCGCTCACGAGTACGCGTTCGACGAACTCCTGGGGCGGAGGATTACCTCTCACTGCCATGACGAGCGCGGCCACGAAGCCCAAGATGCAGACGAGGCCCAAGCGCCAATCGCGCGTTACATCGTGCAGGCCTACGGCCGCGAAGACGATTGCAAAGCCAATTGCTGCATCGGGCTGGAGCAGGCCGGCGAAGATGCAAGCCAGGAGGATGGGCGCCATCGAATTCCGGTGATGGGTCATCAGCGCCAGGATCGGCGGGAGTAGGAGACTGCCGCTGTGCAGCTGGAAGGGGCCGAGCGGCAGCCACCGGTTGACGCCATCAATTGTGGGCCCTGTCACTAATGGAAGGAACAGCGCGGCCAGCATGACGATGATGACAATGCGCCTGACCTGCATCGAGGCGGGCGCGCGCAATAGGCCCGCAAACAGCAGGCCGATGGCCAAGGCCGCTGCGTTGACCAATATAAAGCGCTGAGGGGCGCCGGCGAAGTAGAGGTAGGCCAGCCCTGCCGAGGTTGGCAGGGCGAGGGCAAACAGGGCTGGCAGCCTGCTGCGCATACCTCGCCCCATGTCGCCCGCTCCTGCCTAAGTCATCAGATGTGGATCGGCTTGCCCTGAACTGCCATCGCCGCTTCCTTGACCGCTTCCGAATGCGTCGGGTGGGCGTGGCAGGTATAAGCGATGTCTTCGGATGTAGCGCCGAATTCCATCGCCTGTGCTGCCTGCGCGATCATCGTGCCGGCGACGCTGGCAATGCACCAGACGCCCAGCACGCGGTCGCTTTCAGCTTCGGCGATGACCTTCACGAAGCCATCGGGCTCGTGGTTGGTCTTCGCGCGGCTGTTGGCCATCATCGGGAACTTGCCGACTTTGATCTTGGCCTTGTCGCCGCCCATCTTCTCGATAGCTTCTTCCTGCGTCAGGCCGACGCCGGCAAATTCGGGCAGGGTGTAGACCACGCCCGGGATGATGTCGTGGTTCACGATACCCGTCTGGCCCGCAATGTTTTCAGCGCAAGCGATGCCTTCATCC
This sequence comes from Qipengyuania vesicularis, assembly GCF_019711415.1. Taxonomy (GTDB): domain Bacteria; phylum Pseudomonadota; class Alphaproteobacteria; order Sphingomonadales; family Sphingomonadaceae; genus Qipengyuania; species Qipengyuania vesicularis. The sequence goes on from NZ_JAIGNJ010000001.1 coordinate 592,232, forward strand.
TCTGCCTTATGGGCGAGCATCGGGCCGGGGACACAGTCGCCGATTGCCCAGACACCATCGACCGAGGTGCGGAAATCGTGATCGACCTCGATCTGACCGCGCTTGTTGGTTTCAAGCCCGATGTTCTCGAGGCCAAGGCCTTCCGTGTTGGGACGACGGCCGATCGAGACCAGCACGCAATCGGCTTCGAGCGTTTCCGCATCGCCGCCCGCAGCTGGTTCGAGCGTCAGCGTGGCCTTCTTCCCCTTGACGCTCACGCCGGTGACCTTGGTCTTGAGCTTCAGCTCCATGCCCTGCTTCTTGAAGATCTTGCCCGCTTCCTTGCGAACGTCGCCGTCCATGCCAGGCAGTAGTTGGTCGAGGAACTCAACCACGGTAACGTCCGCGCCAAGACGGTTCCAGACCGAGCCAAGCTCCAGCCCGATCACGCCGCCACCGATGACGACCATCTTCTTCGGCACCGATTTCAATTCGAGCGCACCGGTGGAATCGACCACGACCTGCTTGTCATTATCAACTTCGACACCCGGAAGCGGAGTGACCGAAGAGCCCGTGGCGATGAGGACGTTCTTGGCAGTGACCGTCTCGTCGCCAACCTTGACCGTATGCGCATCCTGGAAGGTGGCATGGCCCTTTTTCCAGTCGACCTTGTTCTTCTTGAACAGGAACTCGATGCCCTTGGTGAGTCCGTCGACTGCGTCGAGGCGCTGGGCATGCATCTTGTCGAGGTTGAGCTTGGGCTTCACCTCGATGCCCATGTCTTCCATCGCACCATTGGCGGCCGCGTCATAGAATTCGGACGCGTGCAGCATCGCCTTCGACGGAATGCAGCCCACGTTGAGGCAGGTCCCACCCAGCGTCGCGCGACTTTCTGCGCAGGCGGTCTTCAGTCCCAGCTGCGCAGCGCGGATCGCGGCAACATAGCCACCCGGGCCAGCACCGATGACGAGGACGTCGTAGTCGTATTCTGCCATGTTATCCCTCCGCAGGCGCGGCTTCTCCGCTGTCCTGCACACAAATCTTGAGTACTTCTTCGATCCGGGCCTGGTCGACTTGCAACTGCCCGTCCGCTTCTAGGTCTTCGGCGAACTCGTCAGCTGAACAATCGCATGCCGCACCCACGCGTTCGGCAGCGATACCCGAATTTTCGGCGATGCCTTCGCATTGCGCGAGATATTGGGTCCGGATCTCGCCCTTGATCGCTTCTCCGGCCATGTCGGTCGCCACGTCGCAGCCGGTAAGCGCGGTCAGGCTAATCAGGGTGAATACGAGCTTTTTCATGAGCTTTGCCCTTAGAGGTCGATCAGCATCCGGGTCGGATCTTCGATCGCTTCCTTGATGATCTTGAGTGCGGTCACAGCCTCGCGGCCGTCGATCAGGCGGTGGTCGTAGGACAGGGCGATATACATCATCGGGCGGATGACGATCTCGCCGTTTACGACAACGGGGCGGTCCTCGATGCGATGGAGGCCGAGGACGGCGCTCTGCGGCGGGTTGATGATCGGGGTCGACATGAGCGAACCGAACACGCCGCCGTTGGAGATAGTGAAGGTTCCGCCCTTCATGTCTTCCATCGTCAGCGTGCCTTCCTTGGCGCGCTTGCCGAAGTCCGCGATGTCCTTCTCGATACGGGCGAAACCCTTGTCCTGCGCGTCTCGGATAACCGGAACCACGAGGCCATTGGGGGCCGAAACGGCGACCGAGATATCGACGTAGTCGTGATAGACAATCTCGTCGCCCTCGATATAGGCGTTCACCGCGGGCACGTCCTTCAGCGCAAGGCAGGCGGCCTTGGCGAAGAAGCCCATGAAGCCGAGGCGGATGTCATGCTTCTTGGCGAAGAGGTCCTTGTACTTCGTACGCGCCTCGATCACCGCGCTCATGTCTACATCGTTGAAAGTCGTGAGCAGCGCGGCATTGTCCTGTGCGCCCTTCAAACGCTTCGCGATAGTCTGGCGCATGCGCGTCATCTTGACGCGTTCCTCACGGCGTTCGCCACTCGCAGCCGGGGCGGGAGCTGAAGCTGCAGGTGCCGGAGCCGATGCAGGCGCCGGATCGCCCTTGGCTTTGGCGGCGGCGATCACGTCTTCCTTGGTCAGGCGGCCGTCCTTGCCGGTGCCCTTGATGGTCGAGGGATCGACCCCGTGCTCGAGCACGGCGCGGCGCACCGCAGGCGACAACGTTTGCGAGGCGTCGGAGGTCGCGGCTTCGGCGCGCTCTTCCTGGCCCTCTTCACGCTGCTCGGCGGCACGCCCGGCTTCTTCGCCCTTGGCGGCAGGGGCGCCGCCTTCCTCGACGATAGCGAGCACTGCGCCGACTTCGACCGTGTCACCCACGGCAACCTTGAACTCGGTGATCACGCCGGCAACCGGCGAGGGCGCTTCGACGGCGACCTTGTCGGTCTCGAGGCTGACGATCGGTTCGTCCACCGCCACAGCATCGCCGACATTCTTCAGCAATTCGCCGATGGAGGCTTCGGTAACGCTTTCACCGAGAGTGGGGACTTTGATTTCAGTGGCCATGATGGTTGCTTTCCTCTTCGGGCCTAAATCAGTTGCTGTCGCCGCCGTTCAGGCCGAGCGCGATGTTCACGAGCGCTTCCTGCTGGACTTGGTGGCGGCTGGCATAGCCGGTGGCGGGCGATGCGGCGACTTCGCGACCGGCGTAGGTCGGGCGCATGCCCTTCTTGCCGGCTTTTTGGGCCGCTTCCTCGATCAGGCGATCGACGAAGAACCACGCGCCGTTGTTCTTCGGCTCTTCTTGGCACCAGACGATTTCTTCCAGATTGGTCATGCGCTCGATACGCACGGCCAGCGGTTCGCCGGGGAAGGGGTAGAGCTGTTCGATGCGCACGATGGACACGTCCTCGAGCTCCGCCTCGTCGCGCCGCTGCATGAGGTCGTAGGCCACCTTGCCGCTGCACAGGACCAGACGTTTCACCTTCTTGTCGTCGATGTCCTTCATGTCGGACTTGATGCGCATGAAGTGATGGTCGCCCATGAACTCCTCGGCACTCGACTTCGCCAGCGGGTGGCGGAGCAGCGACTTGGGCGTCATGATGACCAATGGCTTGCGGAACGGGCGCAGCATCTGACGGCGAAGCACGTGGAAGTAGTTCGCCGGCGTGGTGATGTTGCAGACCTGGATATTGTCGTTCGCGCACAGCTGCAGGAAGCGCTCGAGCCGCGCGGAACTGTGTTCCGGGCCCTGACCTTCGTAGCCGTGCGGCAGGAGCAGCACGAGGCCGTTCGCGCGCAGCCATTTCACTTCGCCTGCCGCAATGAACTGGTCGATCATGATCTGCGCGCCGTTGGCGAAATCGCCGAACTGCGCTTCCCACATGACGAGGCTCTTCGGGTCCGCCATCGCGAAGCCGTATTCGAAGCCCAGCACGCCGTATTCGGACAGCGGGCTGTCGTAGACCTCGAACTTGCCGTGCGGCAGCGTGGTGAGCGGAATATACTTCTGCTCGGTATTCTGGTCGACCCAGACGGCATGGCGCTGGCTGAATGTGCCGCGACCCGAGTCCTGGCCCGACAGGCGCACCCCGAAACCTTCGGTCACGAGGCTGCCGAAGGCGAGCGCTTCCCCGGTAGCCCAGTCGAAGCCTTCGCCGCTGTCGAACATCTGGCGCTTGGCATCGATCACGCGGCCGAGCGTCTTGTGGATCGTCACGTCGTCGGGGACAGTCGTCAGCGTGCGGCCGAGGCTGTCGAACAGCTTCTGGTCGATCGCGGTCTCGACATTGCGGCGCGCCGTTTCGGGATCTGCGGGCTTGTTCAGACCCGCCCAGCGTCCGCCGAACCAGTCGGCCTCGTTGGGCTTGTAATCCTTGGCGGCAGCGAACTCGTCTTCCAGGAGCTGGTCGAATTCCTTGCGCAGCGTGTCCACATCGCCCTTGGAGATCACGCCCTCGCTTTCGAGGCGCTTGGAGTAGATCTCGCTCACCCGCGGGTGCTTGCGGATCTCGTCATACATCAGCGGCTGGGTGAATTTCGGTTCGTCGCCTTCGTTGTGACCGAAGCGGCGGTAGCACCACATGTCGATCACGATGTCGCGGCCGAACTTCTGGCGGTATTCGATCGCCAGCTTGCAGGCGAAGGTCACCGCTTCGGGATCGTCGCCATTGACGTGGAGGATCGGCGCCTGGACACCCTTGGCGACATCGCTCGGATAGGGCGAAGAGCGCGCGAACTGCGGGCTGGTGGTGAAGCCGATCTGGTTGTTGATGACGAAATGCAGGCAGCCGCCGGTGTTGTAACCGCGCACGCCCGAGAAGCCGAGACACTCCCACACGATGCCCTGACCCGCAAAGGCCGCATCGCCGTGGAGGAGGACGGGCAGGACCTGCTCGTGCTTCTTCAGGTCGTCGCGGATAGCCTGCTGCGCGCGGCTTTTGCCGAGCACGACCGGGTTCACTGCCTCGAGGTGCGAAGGGTTGGGCACGAGGCTCATGTGCACGTCGATATCGTCGAAGGTACGGTCGGTGCTGGTGCCGAGGTGGTACTTCACGTCGCCCGAACCACCGACATCGTCCGGGTTGGAAGAACCGCCGGAGAATTCGTGGAAGATGACCTTGTAAGGCTTGCCCATCACGTTCGCGAGCACATTCAGGCGACCGCGGTGGGCCATTCCGTAGATGATCTCGCGCACGCCGAGCTGGCCGCCGTACTTGATCACCGCTTCGAGTGCCGGGATCATGGATTCGCCGCCATCGAGGCCGAAACGCTTGGTGCCGACGTATTTCTTGCCGAGGAACTTCTCATATTCCTCGCCGCGGATCACCGAGGCGAGGATGGCGCGCTTGCCTTCGTCGGTGAACTGGATCGTGTCTTCGGGGGTTTCGAACTTGTCCTGCAGGAAGCGGCGCTCGGTCGTGTCCGAAATATGCATGTATTCGAGGCCGACGTTGCCGCAGTAGGTCTCGCGCAGCACGCGATAGAGCTCGCCCACGGTGACCCACTGGAAGCCGAAAACGCCGCCGACATAGACTTCGCGCGCTTCCTGTCCGGCGAGCCCGTGCCATTCGAGCTTGAGGTCTTCGGGCACTTCGCGGTGCGAGAGGCCGAGCGGGTCGAGATCCGCCGCCAGATGGCCACGAACACGGTAGAGCCGCACGAGCAGCATCGCCTTGATGCTGTCGTCGGCCGCCTGTTCGATCGCCTTGGGATCGGTCGCCTTGCCCGCCTTCTCGGCAGCCACGCGCACGGTTTCGCGCATTTGCGTGGGGTCGAGCGCGGCGGTCAAATCCGCCTCGCTGTCGACCACCTGCTGCAGCCAGTTGGGATTGCCCCAGCTGGGGCCTTGTTGCGGCCCTTCCTGATCGCCCATTTCGGGCAGGAAATTCTGGCTCTCGTTACCCATTATCGTACCTTTCGGAGAAGGAGCGCTTGGCGGTTACGCCAGTTCCTTCAACATCGCGTCGAGCGTGGTGCCGAGTTCGCTGGGCGAGGGCGAGACGCGGATGCCCGCGGCTTCCATTGCGGCGATCTTGTCGTCCGCGCCGCCCTGGCCGCCCGAGACGATCGCACCTGCATGGCCCATGCGGCGGCCCGGAGGCGCCGTGCGTCCTGCAATGAAGCCGACCATGGGCTTCTTGCGGCCTTTGGCAGCTTCCTGCTTGATGAATTCGGCCGCTTCTTCTTCCGCGCTGCCGCCGATTTCACCGATCATGATGATCGACTTGGTCGCGTCGTCGTCGAGGAAGAGGTCGAGCACGTCGATGAAGTTGGTGCCGTTGACCGGGTCGCCGCCGATACCAACCGCGGTGGTCTGGCCGAGGCCAACCATCGTGGTCTGGTGGACGGCTTCATAAGTCAGCGTGCCCGAGCGCGAGACGACGCCGACGCTGCCCTTCTTGAAGATCGAACCGGGCATGATGCCGATCTTGCATTCTTCGGGCGTCAGCACGCCGGGGCAGTTCGGGCCGATCAGGCGCGAGTTCGAACCGCGCAGCGCGGCCTTTACGCGCACCATGTCGAGCACGGGAATGCCCTCGGTGATGGCGACGATGAGCTCCACCTCGGCATCGATCGCTTCGAGGATGGCGTCAGCCGCGAACGGTGGCGGCACGTAGATGCACGAAGCGGTCGCGCCGGTTTCGGCCTTGGCCTCGCGCACTGTGTTGAACTGCGGCAGGCCGATGTGGTCCGTCCCGCCCTTTCCGGGAGTCACACCCGCAACCATCTGCGTCCCGTAATCGAGCGCCTGCTGCGTGTGGAAGGTGCCGGTGTTGCCTGTCATCCCCTGGGTGATGACCTTGGTGTTCTTATCGACGAGGATGGACATTCTTCAGGCTCCTAAGTCAGTGCCGGTGTGTCTTGGCTCGGGGAATGAGCAATTTGATGGTCAAGATGGCGAGGCCGAAGGCGGTCGAGCCAAAAGCAATAAGGGCGTAAGCGAGCTCTCTCCAGGCGCCGTCGACCGCATTCACTGCCGGGTCGAGGGCCGAGACCAGGCCAAACTCTAGCGTCGCGAGAACGGCTAAGCCGACGCAGAGAAAGACGCCGGCCGTACCGATTGCAATCCGGCCATTAGCCCGGGTCGCGAGGACCCAAGCTGCAGCGCCGATCGCTGCCAGGATGAGCACAAGCTCGATCACGCCAGCGAGCTGTCCAGGCCCTTGCACGCCTCCAGCAGCTCTTCGACCGCGTCGGTCGAGACCTTGAGGTTGGCCTTCTCTTCGTCCGACAGTTCGATCTCGATCACTTCCTCGGTGCCGCCTGCGCCGATCATGGTCGGGACGCCCACATACAGCCCGTCGAGGCCGTACTTGCCTTCGACAAAGCTGGCGCAGGGCAGGATGCGCTTCTGGTCGCCGAGGTAGGCTTCCGCCATTGCGATCGCGCTGGTGGCAGGCGCGTAATAGGCCGAGCCGTTGCCGAGCAGGCCGACGATCTCGCCGCCGCCCTTGCGGGTGCGGTCGACGATTTCATCGATGCGGCTTTCCGACACGCCCTTGATCTTGGCGAAGTCGTTCACCGGGATGCCGTTGATCGTGGTGTAGCTGGTGACGGGGACCATGGTGTCGCCGTGGCCGCCGAGGACGAAGGCGTTCACGTCCTTCACCGAAACGTCGAATTCCCAGGCGAGGAAGGTGGCGAAACGCGCGCTATCGAGCACGCCGGCCATGCCGACGACCTTGTTGTGCGGCAGGCCGCTGAATTCGCGCAGCGCCCAGACCATCGCGTCGAGCGGGTTGGTGATGCAGATCACGAAAGCGTCGGGGCAGTTGTTCTTGATGCCTTCGCCGACCGCCTTCATCACCTTGAGGTTGATGCCGAGCAGGTCGTCGCGGCTCATGCCGGGCTTGCGGGGCACACCGGCGGTGACGATCACGACGTCCGCGCCAGCGATGTCGGCATAGTCGTTCGAGCCGGTGATCTTCGCGTCGAAACCTTCGATCGGGCCGCACTGCGACAGGTCGAGCGCCTTGCCCTGCGGCATGCCCTCGGCGATGTCGAACAGGACGATGTCGCCCATTTCCTTCTTCGCGGCGAGGTGGGCTAGGGTGCCGCCGATCATGCCGGAGCCGATGAGCGCGATCTTCTTGCGTGCCATGTGGGAAAAGCGTCCTTCCGAGCTTCGCGGGACGAATTATCCTGACCGCTGGTGGCGCACGCATGCCCCGCGTGGGTACGCGCGCCCGGTGTTACGCGAGGCGGCCTAGGCCCGGGGGAAGGGGATTGCAACCGTCAAAAGGTCGTAGCGGCCAACTATCTTTGCAAATGGTTTGCAATAGCAATAAGGGTGAAAAGCCGCAGCGCTATTATGGAGACGCGTGGGCGTACGCTCTGGTTCCTCCAGCGCGATATCTTCGATGATCCGGGAATGGGCGCGGGGGCTACCCTTGCTGCCGCTATCCGATCAGGTAGCTTTCGCTGGCTCCGCGCCCGGCTTCGAACCGGGTTGCTGCATTCGCATCGAGCTCGCGGCAGATGCCCACCCAATAGCGGTAGTCGTCGTCATGCGAGGCAGTTGCGGCGATCAGCGCGTTGTTGAGCGCCACCGGAACGGCCCTGAGGCCATGTTCGGCGAAATGGCGCAGCGCGGCCTTGGTCGTATCACTCATCGGTCCCGTCCCCTCCGGTCCATCGTGATCATTGGCGACCGGGCCGATTTCTCCGCGCGTCAGGATCTTCGCGATAGGCGAACGCGCGGCAGTGCGCGCAGGCGCAAAACGTACGGACATCGGCTCGGGCTCCCCATTGTTCTTGCTGGTCTTTGCCAGCGCTCCGGCTCGTTCCATCAGGTATAAGGAGAGGGTGCTAAACAAGCGTTCCGCGGCATGCTTGCAGATGTATTAAAATGTTGCTCGGGGCTTTGCGAAGCTTGCTCTCTTGCCTCAATCGGACGCCGGGCGTATTGGTCGCGCCTCGGTAAGGGTTAAGGGAACGCGGTTCGATGCCGCGGCTGCCCCCGCAACTGTAACCGGTGAGGCGCGCTCCATAGTGCCACTGTCCGAAAGGGTGGGAAGGCGGGGCGAGGCCGGTGATCCGGAAGCCAGGAGACCTGCCCCTACCAGTCGTTCGGCCGCGGGCGGGGTGTACCGATGGCAACGGGGAAGGGGCAATCCCGCCTCCTCCCGTCATGAGCGGCATAGCTTGTGACTGGAGGAAATGTGACCAAATATCTGTTTTTATTGAGTGCTTCGGCGCTGTGCGTTCCCGCGCAGGCGCTGGCACAATCCTCGACCGAGGATGCGCTGGCGGAGATTATCTCAGCGCAGGAAGGCGAACCTGTCGATTCCGGCGAGCTGGATGACGCCGGTTGCTGCTACTTCTCCGGTGAACGGATCCAGCCTTCGACCATTACAGTTACCGCCACCGGCCTCGGCACCGATGTCCGCAACACTGGTCAGGCCGTGACCGTTATCGGCTCGGACGAGATCGATGCTGTGCAGGGTGCGGATATCTCCCGCGTTCTGCAGCGTTCGCCCGGCCTTACCTTGTCGCGCAATGGCGGCACAGGCAGCTTCACCGGAGTAAACATCCGTGGGGCCAATTCCGAACAGGTGCTGGTGCTGGTCGACGGTGTGCGCGTGGCCGACCAGGCTTCCCCCGCAGGAGGATTCGACTTTGGCAATTTGCTCACCGGCACGGCGGGCAAGCTCGACATCCTGCGCGGCTCGAACAGCACGATCTGGGGTTCGGATGCCGTCGGCGGGGTGATCGACATCAGCACTCGCGCGGAAACGGGCCTGAAGGGTTCGATCGAATATGGTGCGCGTGACACGCTGTTCGCCAGCGCTGCGGCGGGCGTGGACGAGGACGGGCTCTACCTGGGCCTGACCGGCTCATGGTTCGAAACCCGCGGCTTTTCCGCCGCGGCCGACGGCACCGAGGACGACCGCTTCGAACAGTTCGCGCTCGGCGCGGTGGCCTTCGTCGACCTCACGCCCGAACTCGAGGCCTTTGCCCATGCCAATTTCAGCGAGGGCGATCTGGAAATCGACGGCTTCTCCTTCTCGCCGCCTTTCGGCCTGGTCGATAGTGACGACACCCAGAAAACGACGCGGCATTGGGGCGATGTGGGTCTGGCCTACTACGGCAACGACCTGACCCTGCGCGCGAGCTTCAGCCTGTCGGATACCGAACGAACCAATCGTACCGGCGATGGCTCGGTCAGCTTCGCCAGCGAAGGCCGCAGCGAACGGCTCGCATCTCGAGGCGAATACCGATTGCTCGGCGGCCTCGCGCTGGCGTTTGGCGGCGAACACGAGTGGAGCGATTTCGACACAAATTTCGATGCTCCCGCCGAGACCAGCACGACCGGAGCCTATGCGCAGCTCGGCTGGGTCATGGGCAATCTCGCCGCCCATCTGGGTGCGCGCGTCGACAGTCCGGAAGACTTCGATACGGTCGTGAGCTTCGGGGGCGACGTGAGCTACGGCTTCGAAGGCGACTTGCGCGTTCGCGCGAGTATCGGCGAAGGCTACAAGGCGCCTACGCTCTACCAGCTGTTCTCCGACTTCGGGAATTCCGAACTTGAACCCGAAAGCAGCACCAGCTTCGATCTCGGTATCGAGAAGGGGCAGCGAGGCAGAGGACTTCATTTCGCGCTTACGGGATTTCGCCGGGATAGCGAGGAGCTGATTGGCTTTGCCTCCTGCTTCGTCGCCACTCCTCCCGCGATCTGCAACGATGGCCGGTTCGGCTACTACGACAACACGGGCAAGGCCCGCGCACAGGGCATCGAAGCCGAGCTCGGCGCGGATATTGCCGAGGGGCTGCGGTTGTCGGGTGTCTACAGCTTTGTCGACGCCGAGGACCGCGAGACCGGCAATCGCCTCGCGCGTCGACCGCGGTACTCCGGCACGCTGTTCGCCGACTGGACCAGCGATTTCGGTTTGTCTCTCGGTGCAGACCTGCGGGTCGTTGGGGCCAGCTTTGACGAGGCAGGGAACTTCACGCGGCTCGACGGATACGAAGTGCTCGATCTGCGCGCGTCGCAGGATGTGGGCGAGCACCTCGAGCTGTTCGGCCGGGTCGAGAATGTCTTCGACGAAACCTACCAGACCGTCGCCGGATACGGCACGCCCGGACGCGGGGTATTCGTCGGCGTGAGGGCGCAGATGTGATCAGGCTGGCGCCCCTGCTCGCCATCCTGCTCGCCGGGTGCGCGCAGGGCGAAGCACGCGAGCGCACGGGGCACCATCCGACCATCGTCAGCCTCAATCCCTGCACCGACGCCATCCTCGCCGAGGTCGCTGCGCCGGGGCAACTGCTCGCAATTTCGCATTACAGCAAGGACCCGTCTTCGAGTTCGATGGAGCCGGAGGACGCGGCACGCTACCGGGCGACAGGCGGCACGGTGGAAGAAGTGCTCGCGCTCGACCCCGATGTGGTCGTGGCGAGCGCTTTCATCGGCCCTGCAACGCGCGCGGCGCTCGAAGACCTCGGCCTGCGGGTCGTGACCTTCGGCGGCACGGCGACGGTCGAGGACAGTATCGCGCAGATCCGCGAGCTCGCTGCACTGGCAGGCCGGGCGGAAGAGAGCGAAGACCTCGTCCGCGATATCGAACTGGCGCTGGCTTCGGCTTCGGTTTCCGGCCAGCCAATCGAAGCGGCACTGTGGCAGCCGGGCGGGATCGTCCCGGGCGAAGCCTCGCTGGTGAGTGACCTTCTGCGGCGCACTGGCTTCTCCAGTTATGGATCTGCGCGGGGCCTAGCGCAGGCAGACTATCTCTCGCTCGAGCAGGTCGTCGCCGATCCACCTGAAGTCCTGCTTGTCGCTGGAAACGAGGCGGGGCAGCGGCATCCCGTTCTCGACCAGATTTCGGACATGAGACGCGAAGGATTCGATACCCGCCTGATCTACTGCGGAGGCCCGACGATCATCCGCGCGGCCGAGAGGCTGGCGAAAATTCGCGAGAATGCCTCGTGAACCGCGCGACGCTTACCTTCGCGGTGCTGCTTGCGCTAGCCCTGCCGCTCTCGCTGCTCGCGGGGCGCGTGTGGATCGACCCGGCGAGCACGCCCAATGCCGCGCTGATCCTAGGGGAATTGCGCCTGCCGCGGGCGCTGCTGGCGATCATCGTGGGTGGCGGGCTGGGTGCGGCAGGCGCCGCGATGCAGGGTTACCTGCGCAACCCGCTTGCCGATCCCGGCCTGTTCGGCATCGCGCCGGGAGCAGCGCTGGGTGCGGTAGTGGCGCTGTGGTTCGGTTACACTGCCAGTGCGTGGCTGCTCCCGCTCTTCGCCCTTATCGGCGCCGGCGGGGCGATGGCGCTGCTCGCTGCGATTGCCGGACGCACCGGCGGTATTGCGCTGTTCACCCTCGCGGGACTGATGGTGGCGAGCCTCGCGGGGGCGCTCACGGCTCTGGCGATCAGCATGGCACCCAATGCCTTTGCCATGAGCGAGATCGTGCTGTGGCTCAACGGCGCGCTGACCGACCGCAGCTGGCGGGAGGTCTGGCTGGCCGCACCGCTGGTCTCGCTGGGGATCCTGCTGCTCTGGCGCACGGGCCGCTCACTCGACGCGCTGACGCTCGGGGAGCCGGTTGCGCGCTCGCTCGGCATCGATACATCGCGCCTGCTCTGGCTTCTCATCCTCGGAATTGGCCTGACCGTGGGCGCGAGTGTGGCCGTTGCGGGCATCATCGGCTTCGTCGGCCTGATCGTCCCGCATCTCGTACGCCCGCTGACCGACCGCAGGCCCTCGCAATTGATCGTGCCGAGCGCGCTCGCGGGTGCGCTCCTGGTGCTGGTTGCAGACAGCGTGGTGCGCATCCTGCCGCTGGTCACCGAACTGAGGCTCGGCATCGCGCTCAGCCTGCTCGGCGCGCCCTTCTTCCTCTGGCTGCTGCTACGCATGCGGAAGGGGCTGGCATGACGCTAGAAGCGCGCAATTTGGTGCTGACGGAGCGGCTCGCGGGTATTTCGTGTTCGCTCCAGGCGGGACAGATCACGGCAATTTGCGGACCGAATGGTGCTGGCAAGTCTTCGCTCCTGCAGGCTCTCGCAGGCTTGCTGGAGATTGATGCAGGTGAAGTTCGGCTCGACGGCGCAGCTTTGCCGTCCTCACCAGAACGCGCGCGCTGTGTAGGCTATCTACCGCAATCGCCGGAGATCGCATGGGACGTGAGCGTTCGTTCGATTGTCGAGTTGGGTCGTATTCCATGGCGCGACGCTGCAGTCGAGCCGGTCGAGGCCGCACTGGACGCGCTGGACCTTAAAGGTTTCGAGCACCGCCGGGCGCAGACGCTCTCCGGAGGAGAGCAGGCGAGGGTCCTGCTGGCGCGCGTCTTGGCAGGCGAGCCCGGTTGGATCCTCGCCGACGAACCCCTCGCAGCCCTCGATCTCGCGCATCAGGCGGCGCTGGTCGGGCATCTGCGCAAGGCTGCGCAGGCGGGTAGGGGCGTTGTAGTGGTGCTGCACGACCTTGCGGTGGCGATGAACCACGCCGACCGCGTGCTGGTGCTTAACGAAGGCAGGCTGGCCGCCGATGGCGCACCCGAAGAGGCCTTGTCCTCCGCACTGATCGGCAAGGTTTGGGGCGTCGAGACGCGCTGGCTCGGCGACGCAGGAAGGAAAGCCCTCGCGACATCCTGAGGGTCGCGGCGAGGGAAATCTATCCGCGCAAACAAAAAGGGCGGACCGCAAGGCCCGCCCTTCTTTCAGCTTTCGCTGCGCTTACTTCGTCGCGGAAGCGGGCAGCTGACCGTCCGAAACCTCGCTGTCCGAAGCCTCGTCGCCGGCAACAAGGCCGCGCGCTTCGAGCATCGGGGTCACGTCGGGCGCACGGCCCGCGAAGTTCTGGAACATCTGGAAGTAATCCATCGTCCCGCCGCGGCTGAGCACGGTGGCGCGATAATGATCGCCGTTTTCGCGCGTCAAGCCGCCGTTTTCGATGAACCACTTGCGGCTGTCACGGTCGAGCATCTCGGTCCACAGGTAGCTGTAGTAGCCTGCCGAATAGCCGGTCGGATTGCTGAAGACGTGGTTGAAGTAAGTGCTGCGATAGCGCGGCGGCACGAGATCGATCTCGAGACCGAGCTCTTCCAGCGACCGGCGTTCGAAGGCAGAAACCTTCTCCGGCGTGTCGAGCGCTGCAGCCTCTTCCTTCGACAGCGCAGCCCACTTCATGTCGAGCAAGGCGGCTTCGACCACTTCGCCGAAATCGTAACCTTGGTTGAACTTCGACGCGGCTTCGATCTTCTCGATCATCTCGACCGGGATCGGTTCGCCGGTTTCATAGTGGAAGGCGTAGTTCTTGAGGATCTCGGGCCAGGTCGCCCACATCTCGTGGACCTGGCTCGGATATTCAACGAAGTCGCGCGCCGTTGCGGTGCCCGAGAGGCTTTCGTAGCGCTGGTCGGCAAAGAAGCCGTGCAGTGCGTGGCCGAATTCGTGGAAGGTCGTATTGACCCAGTCGTAGCTCATCAACTGGACTTCGCCTTCGGGCGCCTTGGGCACGTTGAGCACATTGTAGATTACCGGCTTGGTGCCCCATTCGTGGCTCTGCTCGACGAAGTTGCTCATCCATGCGCCACCACGCTTGGAGGGGCGCTGGAACGGGTCGAAGTAGAACAGGCCGAGTTCCGAACCGTCACGGTCGAACACGGTGTAGGTCCACACGTCCGGGTGATAGGTCGGCAGGTCGGTCCGACGCTCGAAGGTCAGGCCGTAGAGCTTCTCGGCCATGTAGAACACGCCGTCTTCCAGCACCTTGTCGAGCTGGAAGTATTCCATCATCGCATCTTCATCGAGTTCGTACTGCTCGGCCTTGATGCGGTTGGCATAGCGATACCAGTCCCACGGCTTCACTTCGTAATCGCCGCCATCGGCTGCAATCGCGGCGTTGAGCATGGCTGCTTCGCGGCGCTGCGTCGCGGCGAGGGCAGGGACCATGGCTTCCATGAAGCCGAGCGCAGTTTCGGGCTTTTCTGCCATGCGATCCCACATGGTGTAGCTCGCCCAGTCGGGCTTGCCGAACAGGGCAGCCTTCTCGGCGCGCAGCTCTGCGATCTTGGCGATCAGCAAGCGCGTGTCGATGTCGGTCGTCCCGTCTGCGCGGTGATAGCTTGCCTTGAACAGCTTCTCGCGAGCGGCGCGGTTCGTCATGCTCGGCAACAGGGGCTGCTGCGTCGTGTTCTGCAGCGCGATGGCGTATTTGCCGGGATGGCCTTCCTCGTCGGCCAGATCGGCTGCGGACTTGATGTCGGCATCCGACAGGCCGGCAAGATCGCTGCGGTTGTCGAAGATGACCGGCTGGTCCGACATGGCGGCGCGTGCGGTCTGGCCGAACTCGGTGGTCAGCGTAGAAAGCTCTGAGTTGATTGCCTTGACCCGCTCACGCTGGGCTTCGGTCAGGAGGGCGCCTGCCTGGACCATGCTGTCATATGTATTTTCCAGCAGCGTCGCGTCTTCCGGCGTCATCGTCATTGCGGCGCGGTTGTCGTAGACGGCCTTCACGCGGGCGAAGAGTTCCGGATCGAGCGTGATGCTGTCGTTGTGGGCCGTCAGCTTGGGGCTGATCTCGGTGTTGATCTCGTCCAGGCGGTCGGTGGTGTTCGAACCGGTCAGGGCGAAGAACACGCGCGCTACGCGGCCGAGCATACGGCCGGACTTTTCCATGGCGACGATGGTGTTCTCGAATGTCGGCGCGGCGGGATTGGCCTTGATCGCCTCGATCTCGGCCTTGTGGATCGCCATCCCCTGCTCGAATGCAGGCAGGTAATCGTCTTCCGAGATCGCGTTGAAATCGGGCGTCTTGAACGGCAACGTGCTGTCCGACGCGAAGTATCCGGTGCCTTCGGGAATGGCGACATCGGCTGCGACGTCAGCGTCGGCGATCGGGTCCATTTCTCCTCCCGGGGCAGTGGTGCAGGCTGAAAGAAGGGCGGCTGCGGCAGTCGTGGCCAGGATGTGGGCCTTCATGATGTCTCCAATTTTCTATGCTTCTGCGATAACCAACGTTTCGCGGCACGAGTTGGTTGCATTTGCGACCAGCGGCTTGAAGCGCAAGTGAACGCTTTGCGCAAGTCGTAGTCAGGAAATGATCCGGACCAATCGACGGACGACTTCGACGGCTAGTCGATTGGCTTGCCTTCACCGCGCTCTGTCTGGTCCCGAGCGGCAATCGCCGCTTCTTCCAGCGCCTGCCGGTTTACGGTCATCACTCGCGGTCGACCGGTATCGTCAACCACCAGCCATAGCGATCCCAGTTCGAAGAATGCGCCCTGGTCCCTTTCGACGGTCATCTGCGACAGATCGAGTCTCTGCAGCATGTCCATCACGCGGTCGTCGAAGACCTCGTCGAATAGCTCTTCAACCTGATCCTCGCTCAGTTCGCGCCGCTCGCCGGTGCTGTCGATGTAGAGCAGCGGGATTCCGATCTGCTCGAGCACCCGAGCCTTGTTACCGCTTTGTGCGGCATCGCGCAGGGCGGAGATCGCAGCCTCGAACTGGCTCGGGCTGGTGCCGGTGGCGCAGGAAATGGCGCCGCCCTCCACGCTGTCGTGGGCGCGGTCGAACTCGACATCGGGTTCCTCCTGCCCGGACCACACCATCAAGAGGCAGTTTTCCGCCGGATCGGGGCTTGCCGCGGCTTCTACGGTCGCAAGCAGTTCTTCCCGGTCCGGATCAGCATCCGCAACCGGAGAGCAGGCCGAGAGAGAGCCTCCGAGAAACAGTGCATAAGTGGCGGTTCTTGCTATCATTTTCCGGCGGCAGTGTAGGTGACGACAGGTTCGTAGAGAGAACCCTCTTCGCGCAGGGTGCTCTCGTAGAGAACGTACTCTTCCACAGTCCAGGGACCAAGCGCGACATCGACGTTTCGGGAAAGGAATGGTCCGACCGGTCCAGCGGAGCTGTTGAGGCGTGCAAGGGTGATATGCGGCACGAAGGGGTGGTCCAGAGGCTCCGCCCCGGCCTTGGTGCAGATGCGGTCGATCTTGCGATGCAGCCGAACGAGCGGCTCGCACGAAGTTATCGTGGCATAGGCGATCCGCGGGACACCCTTTCGTTCGAAAAATCCGCACCCTGCGATGTGAAGCTCGAACGGTTCGAAGCGAATGGCCTGTGCGGCTTCGGCGATATCGTCGGCCCGGTGGGTCTCGATCTCGCCGATATATCTGAGGGTCAGGTGCAGCTGGTCGTCATCTTGCCAGCGGGCATTGTCGATGCCGACCATGAGGTCGAGCAGCTTCTCGCGGATTGTAAGCGGAGGGCGGATACCGAAAAAGAGGCGGTGGCTCATGGGTCATGCCCGTCGGGCGGGCCGTCTGGTGTTGGGCGGGCTCTTTGCACGACGAGCGGGCTGCGCGCCAGCCCGCTCGTGATGTTGGCTCAGGAAGATGCCGTATCGGCGGCTTCTCGCGGATCTTCGTAAGAGGCATTCATGAAGATCTTGGCCCTGCGTTCGGATCGGAATTCCAGGCCGCGCGCGACCTTACCGGCGGCATGCGTGTAGTCGAGCTCGCTGGCGATGGCTTCGTAGTCGCGCGCCTCGATTGCGGCGTTGAGGCGCGGGCTCTTCCGTTCCGAAACATTCCCGAGACCGACATTGTAGACAAGGTCGAGAAGGGCATCGAATTCGTGCTGGTGGAGCGGCAGATCCCCCACTAGGGTGCGCACGCCCCGTTCGGCAGTCGCAAGATCCTGTTCGAGGAACTCCAGTACCTGTTCGTCGCTGATCCGGTCGCCCACGCGCAGATTATCTGCCGGGCGGACCAAGTGTCCGACCCCGACCGTGGGATAGCCTGCTACGTCTCGGTAAACCGTGTAGCGCACGCCTTCTTCCTCGATCAGCGCCTGCTTGAACTCGTCGCTTGCAGATAGACGGGCGGCATTCATGCGCAAGTCTTCAGCGGGGGCAGCCACGGTGAAGCGGGTCATGTCGACGGAAGCGGCACTCTGGGTGGGTGGTGCGGTGAAAGCGGCAAGGCTCATCGCGCCCGCGCCCATCATCAGCGACGCGCGCTTGCGTGTGGAGAGCCGGGGTTTGACCTTGTACACGCTCGCCGCAGCGCGACGCGCCCGCTTCAATTCGCGCCGATGTGCGCGATGCCTGCGAATGCGGCGCAGGAAAGCGCGCGCACCTTTTTGCTGGCCTGCATGCGGGGTGGATGTCCACTTTTCGTCGTCCAGCGGCCGTCCCAGGTCCTTGAGCAGTGCCTTTAGTCGCTCGCTCTGGATCGGGGGCTGTGGTTGCGGACTGTATTGCGGATCGCGTGGCGGTGCGCCCGAAATGGCTTTGTCCTGGTCTGACATCGTGTTGTGCGCCTTCGAATCGTCTGAATTGCAGCCGGTGGAGCGCGATTTCGCTCCCCGGGAGGGCCGGTTCCGCCATTCACACGGGAATGCGCGGGTTTTGCCCTGTTTGCCTATTCAACGGTTGGATGGGCCCGATAGGTCCACGTTTCGTCGCCCCTGCGCCACATATCGCGGGCTCGGAGCGGTGGATCAGGCAGCCGCGCGGACCTGGTTGCGGCCGGCGTGCTTGGCCTCGTAGCAGGCAAGGTCGCTGCGCTGGAGTGCCTCGTCGAGTTCCTCGCCGGGATACCAGCGCGCGATGCCGATCGAGGCGGTGATCGTGGCGGCTTCGAGACCATTCTCGCGCTCGGAGAGTGCTGCGATTTTCTCGCGCAGGCCCTCGGCGAAGCTGCGAGCCTGGTCGCTGTCGATCTGGTCGAGAATGATCAGGAATTCTTCCCCGCCCAGGCGAAAACCGAGGTGCTCGTCGCCGTCCAGGTTCCAGATCTGCTCGCGGATGAGATCGGCGGTCGCCACGAGGACCCTGTCGCCTGCGCTATGGCCGAACCTGTCGTTGATGGCCTTGAAACGGTCGAGATCGATCGTGAGGATCTGGCGCTGGCCGCCACGTGCCGCGTTCTCGCGCTGTTCGAACAGCTTGCGGCGGTTGAATAGTCCGGTCAGCGGATCGCGGGCACTGAGATATTCGGCATGCGCCAGCGCCTCTGCAAGATCTTCGGACAATTGGCGGTTCTCCACCAGGACGCGCGCCGCGGCGACGATGTGGTGTCCGGCATTCTCGGAATAGACGCGGATCCCGATCACCACCAGCACGGCCACAAGTGCGATGGCCGGTTCTGCCACCTCCGGGAATACCCACAGCGAGGCGCAGACCGTCCCGCAAAAGCTGAGCAACATCGCATCGCGCGGAGCTCGCATGGCCGCCAGCGTCACAGCGATGAGCGTCACCGCGATCAGCACGGTTGCGCGCGCCATCAGCGTCGCCCCGAAGGGGGAGCCGGGCGGGGGCGGGACCAGCAGGAGGCCCAGCGTGACGCCCGTGAACGCCATCGAGACCACCATCAGCGCTTGCGGCCAGAATGGGTCGCGCTTGTGCCGGACGGAGTCGAGAAGGTGGCGTGCCGCATTGCGGGTTATGAGGAACGACAGCAAGCGCAGCGCCAGAAGGCCAAAGAAGAGGCCCGGCGCGGAGTAGAATGCGAAGGAGGCGGCCAGGATGGAGAGGGCCAGCAGGCTGGATGTCAGCGAGCGACGCTCGCGCTCGAGCATGGCGATCATTGTCTCCTGCCGAACCTCGTGCGGATCGACAGCATGCGCTCCCTCGCCGGGGCGGGGAGTGACAGGATTGGACGGTTCGGCCACGGCCTTCTCTCGAGATCTCCTTTCGTCAGGGTCGAGGTAAGCCGAAATCCTTAACAAAATGCCGCATGCAGTTAATTTTTCGCCGATCCCCAAGGAGAGCGGGGACCGGCGAATTTGTTAACATGATGGAGGGATCAGAGCACGAAGTCGCCCGCCGAAAGGTCGTATTGGCCCTCGAGCCTGATCTGGAAGTCGGCCACACCATCGCCATTGGTGTCGCCTGCGACATAGGTCGCATCGCCATCGACATAGAATGCGAGCTCGCCTGCCGTACCGCTGAAGGCGGTATTGCCGATGAAGGTGAAGGCATCATCCCCGCCGCCAATGATGGCATCGATCGCGGACAGGTCGATTACGTCGCCTTCCGACTGGTTGAAGTCCGTGATCGTGTCGGCATTGCCCATCCAACGGCCGGTATGGCCGGTCTCGAAGAGGAAGGTGTCTGCGCCGGTTCCGCCGGTAAGGCTGTCGACACTCCAGCTGCCGATCAGGACATCGTCGCCAGCGCCGCCGATCAAGACGTCGTTCTGGCCACCGCCATTGAGCGTGTCGTTGTCCGCCCCTCCATCGAGCATGTCCGCACCCGACGAGCCGACCAGTTCGTCATCGCCATCCTCGCCGAGGAGCTGGTCATCGCCCGCCTGGCCGTTGAGGAGATCGTTGTCGGCGCCGCCGAAAGCAACGTCGTTGCCATCATCGAGATAGGCCCGGTCGGTACCGTCATCGCCATGGATCGTGTCATCGCCGAGACCGCCCTTGAACAGGTCGCCGCCATTGCCGCCGACCATGACATCGTCGCCATCGCCGCCATTGAGCTGATCCCAGCCATCGCCGCCGTTGAGAGTGTCGCTACCGTCCTCACCGAAGAACAGGTCTGAGCTGCCTCCGCCAGTGATCGTATCGGCACCAGCACCGCCATGTATCATGGTAGCAGACCCGGCACCGCTCAGTACGTCATCATGCGCGGAGCCGACCAGGCGCTCGATGCTGACGAGCGTGTCGCTGCCCGCACCGACCGTGTCCTGCACTCCAGCAATGGTGAGGTCGACCGTTACACCCGAAGACGCGGAGGCGTAGCTCGCTGTATCGGTCCCGTTCCCGCCATCGAGAAGGTCGTCGCCCGCGCCGCTGGACAGCGTGTCCCAACCCGCTTCGCCATAGAGCGCATCATTGCCGTAAACGGCGTGGAGATGGTCGTTGCCGGACCCCCCATACACCGTATCGTTGGCATGGGTGCTCGATGACAGTGCGGAACCCTCGACATCGGCGTAGATGGTGTCATTCCCATCCAAGCCGCTCAGCGTCTCGTTTCCATTCGAGCCGGTGATGATGTTGGCCACCTCATTGCCCGTGAGTGTCCGGCCGTTGGCGAACAGGAACTCGCGATAGGAAAGATTTTCGAGGTTGTCGCCCAGCGTGTAGTCATAGCTGACGAGAACGGTATCGATACCTTCGCCGGCATTCTCGATGATAGTGCCGGTATCCCAGACCCGATAGGTATCGTTGCCAAGGCCGCCAATGAAAGTGCCATCCTGCCCGGTCAAGAAATTGTCCTGATCATTCCCGTGGAGCGTGCTGATCGAGCCGCGAATACTGGCTTCTTCGACGTGGATCGGAATGTAGTAGTCGCCGTTCCCAAAGAAGGAGATTCGATCGTACCCGCCATCGGCCTCCTCGACGATCGAGGTCAGGGGGCTATCAACATAGTAGTAATCGTTTCCGCCGCCGCCGACCGCGGTATCGAGCGCTTCCATCGACCGGAAATGGTTTGTGCCCTCGTTGCCGACGATCGTCTGAGCAACCCCATAAGCTTCAAAGGTGATGTCGAAAATTCCAAGTGGCGCCTCGAAATAGGGCGCGGCCACGAAGAGATAGTTGGTCGGGTTTCCGGAGTAGGATTGCGTACCGGTTCCGGGGATTACGATGTCGTTGACGTCGTCCACGTAAAAATAGGTGTACCCGGTGGTTCCGCTGCCATCGAGGACGTCGGCACCTGCTCCACCGTCGAGAATGTTCGAGCCGTTGCCGGTGGCAAAAAGCTGATCGGCATCGTCGCCGCCATAAAGCGCGTTATTGCCGTTCACATTGCCGACGAGAGTGTCCGAGCCTTCGTTGCCGTTCAGCGTTATCGTCCAAGTTGGGCTATAGACGTTGAAGCTCAGCAGGCCGCTGACATCGATCGTATCGTCACCGGCGAGCCCCGAAGCAGTGAATACTGACCCATAAACGGCCGAAATATCCATGATGTTGTCGAGTGCATTGCCGGTGAGCGCCATAGTATCGGCATCGCCGGTCACATCGACGTTCTCGACATTGTCAGGCAGGGTGTAGCTTGCCAGGCTGGTGATGACGGTATCGTCACCTTCATCGAGCCCTTCAATTACGCGATCGCCGAAGTTGTCGACGTAGTAGGTATCGTCACCAAGAAGACCGGTCATGACATCGGCACCGTCGCCACCGTCAAGAATATCGTTACCCGAGGTGCCGACCAAGTCGTCGCTGTTTGCAGGGTCCCCACCGCCGCCTCCAAGGTCAATCGAGACGATGCCCATCGTCGTATTGAGCAGTGCCTGGGTCCCATCGGGCGAGATCGCCATCTCGATCCCATACGGCAGGATATCGATGACCAACTCATTGAGCGCAATGCTGCCGTTCTCGACGATCTGCGGGCCTTCGAATTCGTCAATGGAAATGGCGTAGGTCGTGATGGTGCCGGCAAGATTATCCAGCGCGTAGAGCGTGGAACCGTCTGCACCGAAGGCGAGGGCTGCAATCTCACCACTTATGCCGTCATAGCTAACCACGGTGCCCAGAAGGTAGAACTCCTTGTCGAAGACCTTGAGCTGTCCATCGGCGAAAACGGCGATGTAGCCATCGTATGTGCTGCCGGAAACGGCATCCACGCCAGAGGAGAAGTCCAATTCTCCGGGTGCCCAAATGCTGTTGTCGGAGAAGGTAAAGCCATCGGGAGTGACAAGGCTGAACTGGCTGTCTTCCTGGCCCAGCTCGCCCACCAGCGCGATGCCGTCATTACTCGTCGGTGTAAGCGACAGCGCCGTACCATCGCCAGCCACATCGCCCAGGTCGTTCAGCGTCATGCTGCCCAGATCGAAGCTGAAAAGCGAGGCCGATGTCTCGCTGACGCTGTGGAGCGACAACAGCACTTCGCCATAATCGGAAATGGCAAGATCCGCGATACCCCGATCTTCTCCGGAAACGGCGACATCAAATGTGCCGAAGTAATATTCGCCGGTGATAATGTCGGGGCTCGTCAGGTCGAGCAGGGCGATCTGCGCGGTGGCGGTGTATCCGGCACCGGTGCCGCTTTCATTGGTCAAACCTGCGAAAGATACGACCAGAGTTGAGCCGTCAGGGGAAACCGCGATGGCGTCCAGGTCACCGCCGAGAAAGGTCTCACCAATGAGCTTGCCGGTTTCAGCTTCGTAGCTGCGGACGTAACCATCATTGCACGCCATGTGGATTGTCGAGCCATCGGGACTCAAAACCCAATTCTCGTCTGCTTCTTTCTCAATCAAAAATTCGGCCATTCTGCGTCCCTCAAGCCAAGTATAAATACGTGTTTGTCGAGGGAGTTACTGCTGAATTCTTTAAGAATGATCACCAGATTAGATGGCAAACGCAACGGGAAAGTCAGCGAAGAAGACCACACGAAAGTCTCATGGCTGAATCAATGCGCAGGACGGTCGGGCCCCCATTGGCATTCAGCGAGCGAATTCCCACTTAGTCGGCACACCTTGCCGCCACGACTGTTGGAGTGGCAGGGCCCTCGCTTGACACCAAAGAACATTTGCGGAACACGCTTCCTCCATGGCACTTACCACTATCTCCGTCCGCGGCGCGCGGGAGCATAATCTCAAGGGCGTCGATATCGACCTGCCGCGCGACAGTCTCATCGTCATCACGGGGCTGAGCGGCTCGGGCAAGTCGAGCCTCGCGTTCGACACCATCTATGCCGAGGGGCAGCGGCGCTATGTCGAAAGCCTCAGCGCCTATGCGCGCCAGTTCCTCGAGATGATGCAGAAGCCCGATGTCGAGCATATCGACGGGCTGTCTCCTGCTATCTCGATCGAGCAGAAGACCACCAGCCGCAACCCGCGTTCGACCGTGGCGACGGTGACCGAGATTTACGACTACATGCGCCTGTTGTGGGCGCGGGTGGGGGTGCCGTACTCGCCCACAACCGGCCTGCCGATCGAGGCGCAGACGGTCTCCAACATGGTCGACCGGGTGATGGCTTTGCCCGAAGGCACGCGGCTCTATTTGCTCGCGCCGGTGGTTCGCGGGCGCAAGGGTGAATACCGCAAGGAATTGGCCGAATGGCAGAAGGCGGGTTTCACCCGCGTGCGCATCGATGGCGAGATGTATCCGATCGAGGAAGCGCCCGCGCTCGACAAGAAGTTCAAGCACGACATCGAAGTGGTGGTCGATCGCCTCGCGGTGAAGGAGGGGCTGGAAACGCGCCTCGCCGACAGTTTCGAGACTGCGCTCAAGCTCTCTGATGGGCTCGCCTATGTGGACCTCGCCGATGGCGTGGTGCCGGGGCGCGAGGACGAGGCTCAAGGCGGTGGCGCGATGAAGGGCGCGGGGCTGCCCGCGAACCGCATCGTGTTTTCCGAGCGTTTCTCCTGCCCGGTTTCGGGTTTCACCATCGAGGAAGTCGAGCCGCGACTGTTCTCCTTCAACGCGCCGCAGGGGGCCTGCCCGACCTGTGACGGGATCGGCGAGAAGCAGTTGTTCGACCCGCAGCTGGTCGTGCCCAACGAAGCGCTGAGCCTGAAGAAGGGCGCCGTGGTGCCGTGGGCGAAGAGCAGCCCGCCGAGCCCCTATTACATGCAGGTGCTCGCCAGCCTCGCGAAGGAATACGAGTTCAGCCTCGAGACGCCGTGGGAGGATTTCGACAAGGAAATCCGCGAGATCATCCTCTACGGCACCAAGGGCCGCGCCATCCCGCTCACCTTCAAGGACGGGCGCAAGGAATATACGGTCAAGAAGCCCTTCGAAGGCGTGATTGGGAACCTCAACCGCCGCATGCTGCAGACCGAGAGCGCGTGGATGCGCGAGGAGCTGTCGAAGTTCCAGACCAGCCAGCCGTGCGAGACCTGCCACGGCAAGCGCCTCAATGAAAAGGCGCTGGCGGTGAAGATCGCGGGCACGGACATCGCAACGCCCACCAAGATGAGTGTCGCCGATGCGAAGGTCTATTTCCTCGCGCTGCCCGATAAGCTGAATGACACGCAGCAGCAGATCGCCAAGGCCATCCTGAAGGAGATCAACGAGCGGCTGGGCTTCCTCGACAATGTCGGGCTCGACTACCTCAATCTCGACCGGACTAGCGGCACGCTGAGCGGCGGGGAGAGCCAGCGCATCCGCCTCGCCAGCCAGATCGGCTCGGGCCTCTCGGGCGTGCTCTACGTGCTCGACGAGCCCAGCATCGGCCTCCACCAGCGCGACAATGACCGGCTGCTCGAAACATTGAAGCGCCTGCGCGATCTCGGCAATACGGTGATCGTGGTCGAGCATGACGAGGACGCGATCCGCACTGCCGACCATGTGGTCGACCTCGGCCCGGGTGCAGGCGTCCACGGGGGCGAAGTGGTGGCGCAGGGCACGCTGAAACAGGTGCTCAAGGCGAAGAACTCGCTAACCGCCGATTACCTCACCGGGCGGCGCGAAATTGCCGTCCCGCAGACCCGCCGCAAGGGCAATGGGCACAAGCTCACCGTCCACGGCGCGCGGGCGAACAACCTCCGCGACGTCACCGCCTCCATCCCGCTCGGCACCTTTACCTGCATCACCGGCGTCTCGGGCTCGGGCAAGTCGTCCTTCACCATCGACACGCTCTACGCATCCGCCGCGCGCCAGCTCAACGGCGCACGCGTGGTCGCGGGCGCGCACGACAAGGTCACCGGCCTCGAATATTGCGACAAGGTGATCGAGATCGACCAGTCGCCCATCGGCCGCACCCCGCGCTCCAACCCGGCCACCTACACCGGCGCCTTCACCCAGATCCGCGACTGGTTCGCCGGCCTCCC
Organism: Qipengyuania vesicularis; assembly: GCF_019711415.1. Classification (GTDB taxonomy): domain Bacteria; phylum Pseudomonadota; class Alphaproteobacteria; order Sphingomonadales; family Sphingomonadaceae; genus Qipengyuania; species Qipengyuania vesicularis. The sequence goes on from NZ_JAIGNJ010000001.1 coordinate 617,366, forward strand.
CGAAGCGCAGGCGCGCGGCTACAAGCCCGGCCGCTTCAGCTTCAACGTCAAGGGCGGCCGCTGCGAGGCGTGCCAGGGCGACGGCCTGATCAAGATCGAGATGCACTTCCTGCCCGACGTCTACGTCACCTGCGAGGAATGCGGCGGCAAGCGCTACAACCGCGAAACGCTGGAGGTGAAGTTCAAGGGCCACTCCATCGCCGACGTGCTCGACATGACGATCGAGGATGCGGAAGGCTTCTTCAAGGCCGTCCCCCCGATCCGCGACAAGATGCACATGCTGAACGAGGTGGGGCTGGGCTACGTCAAGGTCGGCCAGCAGGCGACCACACTGTCAGGCGGCGAGGCGCAGCGCGTGAAGCTGGCCAAGGAACTGTCCAAGCGCAGCACCGGCCAGACGCTCTACATCCTCGACGAGCCCACCACGGGCCTCCATTTCGAGGATGTCCGCAAGCTCCTCGAAGTGCTCCACCGGCTGGTGGACCAGGGCAATTCGGTGGTGGTGATCGAGCACAATCTCGACGTCATCAAGACCGCTGACCACATTCTTGATCTCGGTCCGGGCGGAGGTGTGCGCGGCGGGGAGGTTGTGGCGCAGGGCACGCCGGAGGAGGTGGCCGAGGTGACGGAGAGTTATACGGGGCAGTATCTCAAGCCGATGTTGGAGCGGCAGCGGGAGGCGGCGGAGTAGGGCCAGTTTGGTCCCGACTTCCACCTCAATTGAGTCCGATTGAGGTCACGATCAAGAAGGCCTGCCCCAAAGCTTCGTCCAAGTTGCCTTCTTCGATGTTCGCCACAAAGAGAGGCAGATCGTTCACGTCGTTCGATGCGCACAGAAGCCTTTGTTCCGGTTCGTTCTCAAAAACTGCAAGCGAGCGTTTATCGCCCGAGATGCTAACACTCAAGGCAGTCTTCGATCCCCCGATTTGGAGGTGGCCCAGCTTCCGGTAGATCTCCAGCCGAGCGAGCATGAACATCAAGGCCGCCACGCGACAGACCTTATCGGGACGCTTGGCGTTGGCCGGATAGATGCGGAAAAAATACTGGATGGAATAGAACAATGCGCGCTGATATGCGTCATGGAATTCAGCCGACGACGTGCTTTTGGCTTTCGTGGCAGCAAGTGCCACTGCAGCATCCCTATCGGCCTGGATATCGAAGGTCGCAATCCTTGCACGGCCATCAATCGCTTTCAGCAGCTGAACGGTCGAGAACTCCTGGACTCCCTGCGTTCGGTGGCGCAGCTCGTGAAGGGCAAAAAGGGAAACGGCCTCTTCGAGCGTTTCCCTTACGTCATCCTTCGTGATGCAGATCAGATTGTCGCCCAGTTGGGATTTCATGTCGTCGAGCACGTACGCGATCAATCTCGCCACCTCGACTTCGTTCAGCCGGACTTCGCCTTCAGCGATGCTGAAGGCGCCGAATTCCTCATCAATCGGCGCGATTTCGATCCTAACAAGATCGGAGAGGGCCGGTTCAAACTTCCGGCCGAGTTCAGCCTTGATGGCATCGTCTGTCGAGATGAGGTCTAGAAGGATGCTGCATGTCTCAGCAACAGCCTGGGACAGCGCTAAATCCCTTATTACGCGCTCTGCAACACCGGCTTGATTATCGTATTCGCTCACGACGCCCCCCTTTTCTGAGGCATTGAACCAGTCCCTTTCCCCCGTCCAAAGGAAGTTTCGCAGGATGGGGTTAGCACCCCTAATGGGGTCCTACAACAGGACGAACTTTCTGTTCGTCGCAAAAAAAGCACCAATTATCGCAAGGAGGGCTTGCCAAGGTGGTCCTATAGGAGGACTAAAGAAATACAATGACTCGTTTAAGGGGTCCGTCAAGCCTTTTTATATGTTGAATTTTATGTCCGTAAAAGTGGGTGCGTCTCTATGAGCAATATTACAGAACGAGGGAGTGAGGGCGCTGTACAAAATAACGCAAAAGGAAGCGCGAATCGAAAAGGTGAACGGCGCCAATATACTTTAAAAGGTGTCGAGCAGGAGGCTGTTGATTTAATGCGGCTGGCTGCTGATGCCAAGGGAATGAAAATCGGGCATTGGGTGTCCGATCGAATTAAGGATGCTGCTAAAAAGGCTCTTACTGAAAATGAAAAGCAGCGAGAACTGCTTCAAGGAGTTGTCGGGGAGGAGCGTGATACGTCTTGTCTCCGGACGCTAAGTTTTTCGGAATCCGGGATGTCTCCGGCCGAAATGGAGGAGCGACTTCGTCGTGTTGAACTTGAGATTCAAGATTTGCTCAAACAGCAACGTGATATCTTTGCGCTGATGGCTCAAAAAGCGATGAGTTAGAATTTTGACTGGCGCTTTGGGTAGAAGCGCGAGTTATTTCGCTCTGTTTGTTGGCCTTCTGGACTTCTTTGTCGGGTCCAGAAGGTCTCTCATTCCTAAATCATAGGCATCGGATGATTTCTCCGGATTACTCAGACCCACGAGGCGAACTATGAACTCGGGTTTGTTTAAGCCGACAAGCTCCGGGCGTCATACGCACGTGCGCATTGTCTCCCTCCCGGAAGCCCAAGTTGCCGGTCGGCCTTTCGTTGGCCGCGCCTCAGTACATTTGGCCAGCCAGCCGTGCGGCAGGTGCTGTACAGAAAGGCTCTTACCGGTCTAGCAGCTTGATCAATTGTAACTGCGTCGGCGCTAGTTATGGGCTGTGCCATATTCCTTCTCGATCAAGTCTTGGCTTCGTTCAATCAGGCCCCAAATCTCGATACCCTGTCCGTCTGTGAAACGGATTGCTCCAGATTGGATAAGCATCTTCCGAAGCTCGTTGTCTTCAAAGCCTCCCAAATGGTGCTGAAGGGTCTTAAATGTGCGTTGCTTCCACTTCGGGTGTTCCAAGAATTTTCGAATGACTGCTTCGGTTTGAAACTGAAGCTTAAATTCCCGCTCCATACGTTTCCTCGCTAGATGAAGACCCGTCAGCAGCGTCAAAAATGATGTCACCAACGCTGTGACAATCGTCGTAACGAACTCTCCAAACTCCAAAGTTCATCCTTTCGCCTCTGTCCTACTTGGAAGTCACCTTATAGTTGGCTCGGTTTACTGCAACTTCTTAAGGTGAACCATGAACGCTCTCGTCACTATCGAAGCCGCCCCCACCGCCGGTCCTCACGGGGAGGGGCACACCGTCTTCTCGGCCCGGCGGCAGGCCGAGTTTCTCCAGAACCTCCAACTGTTCGGCAACGTCCGGCTCGCCTGCCACACGCCACTAACCTACGCCCCCTTTCCCCTACATCAAATGATAGCGCGCCATTCTGCCAGCCTGCTACAACCCGCCCATCTCCGGACCCTGTTGTGGCTTTCCGGCGACTGAGAGAAGCTTCGGCATTGCTCCCGCCCAAGTGCATTGGAGCTGTTTCTTGCCTGACTGGCTGTTTGTAATCCTGGCCGTTTTCACAACGCTGGTGGTCGTCTCGATCTTCGGCGAGTGGCTGGTGAGCCGCCTGCGCCGCTGAGCGCGCGGCATTTCCCTCTTCCTGGCGCGCGGTGGGTCCGCGCTGTCCTACAGGGACTTTCCCGAATACATGGTCCGGTTCACTCGTTTTCTGGGCGCTCAAACGCCGCGCGGCGCACCTCCGTGCGCCTTGGGTTGGCACTTCGTGCCTACTCCGCCTTCGGCTCCGAATCCCTCGCATGTGCTCGGGCGGCCGCTTGGCCTTGCCGTCCGCTGGTCGCGGACGGAAATTGCGCTGTCCTACTTGATTGGCGCCCTATAGTTGGATCGGTTCACTCAAACCCATGAGGTGAACCATGAACGCCGTATTTTGTTTACGCCCTCAAATGCCGGGTGGCGCACGTCCGTGCGCCTTGGCTTTCGGCCTAACCGGCCGACGGGCGGTCGCCCTTGCGGTGCGCTGGTCGCGCACCGGAATTTCGCCAATCGCCGGCGTGGGAGGTGTCGTATGAATGCGCTTGTGACTGTGGAGCAGGCCCCCACCGCCGGTCCGCACGGGGAGGGGCATACGCTCTTCTCGCCGCGGCGGCAGGGCGAGTTTCTCCAGAACCTCCAGCTGTTCGGCAATGTCCGGCTCGCCTGCCGGGCGGCGCGGGTTTCGGCGCAGACGGCCTATCGCCAGCGGCGGGCCTCTCCCGCCCTGCGCCAGGCGTGGGATGCGGCGTTGCTCGCGGCGCGGGACCATGCCGAGCAGGTGCTCGCCGAGCGCGCGCTCGAGGGGTGGGAGGAGGCGGTGTTCTACCATGGCGAGGAGGTGGCGCGCCGGCGCCGCTATTCCGACCGCCTGCTGCTCGCCCACCTCGCGCGGCTCGACCGCTTGGAGGAGCGCGGGGAGGTGGCGGAGGCGCTCACGCGGCTCGATGCGGTGATCGACGGGTTGCGGGAGGGGGAGGCGATCGAGACGTGCTTCCCCGCGCAGGCGGGGACCTCAGTCGGAAGTACCGGACGGCCTGAGGCCCCCGCCTGCGCGGGGGATCACGAATTACCCCAGGACCGTGTTCCATCCGTTCCATCCTGTAGGGACTGCGGAGGGCAATGCGACGATCCGCGCGCCGATCTGGGGCCCGAGGATTGCCAATGGCTCGGCAACCGGCTTGCGCGCAGGGAGGCCACGCGGCCTCTGCATGCGCTTTCGCCCGCGAAGCAATGCGATGGCTCGGCAGAGGAGCGCGACATGATTGACGCGTGGCAGCTCGAGGCGTTCGAGGCGGGAGTGGAGGAGTGGTGGCTCGTCACCAGCGAGGAGGAGCTGGTGGATGCTGCGGCGGCGGCCTACGAGCGCGATACGCGATCTTAACCGTATCGCGCTATGCCGAGACCCGCAAACTGGAGGGTTTGGCAATGAAGGTACTGGTATTCATCGCGGCGGGGTTCGTCGGCTTCATGGTGGCCTTCGGCTTCAGCGCGAGCGACGAGATCGGCGCAGAGGTCGACCGCAAGCTGGACGAGGATTTCGTGCCGCAATGCGTCGCGCGGGCCCAGTTTCCGGCCGAACTGTCCGACAGCAAGCACGAGATCTGCGGCTGCATGAAGCGCGAATTCGACAATCGCGGGCTGAAGCTGACCGACGCCTTCGGCGCCAAGCGCAGTGAGATGCAGGAAATCACGCAGGACTGCGCGATGGTCTATCGCTAGTCCAGGAGGGCGAGTTCCACCGTACCGTGACCGCGGCGGACCAGGCCGATTTCCTCGGCCGCGGCGCGCGATAGGTCGATGGTGCGGCCGGGCGTGAAGGGGCCGCGGTCGTTGATGCGCACGATGACGCTCTTGCCGGTGCGCGGATTGGTCACGCGGACCCTGCTGCCGAAGGGCAGCGTCTTGTGGGCGGCGGTCATGGCATGCATGTCGAACCGCTCGCCGCTGGCGGTGCGGCGGCCGTGGAAGCGCTTGCCGTAGTAGGAAGCGACGCCGCTGCCGAGATCGGTGCCCGTGGCCTCGGGTTCGATCGGCGGGTCGAAAGTTTCGAGATCGACGACTTCCGGCCCCGGCTCGGGCGTGTCGGGAAGCTCGCGGAAAGGCGCGAATTCGGACTGGAATGTTGCTTCGGTGGCAGCGGCGCCATCACTCTCTTCGGTGTGCCCGGCGGTTCCGGGCAGCGCCAGGACGGCGATGAAAATCAAGCTGCGTAACGCGCGTTTGGCCATGGATGGACCTCCCGTTCGGATCGCCAGCATATAAAGCAAGCAATTGCGGGAGTCCTTAACGCGAACAGCAATTGCCCCATTTCGGGCACGACTGGACGCGGATCGAAGGGCCGCCGCGATGGTAACTGTGGGGGAGGGTGCCGACGAGCAAATGGGGCCGGCATCGCTGCCGACCCCACTCTCACCGATGCGTGGCCGTGTTCCTTTCACCGAAGTTCCAGGGACGCAGACTTGGCATCCGATGTTTTCCCTTCCGCTCCGTCCGAAGACTTTGCTTCCGGTTCTGTCACCGGCGCTCGCACCGGCATCCGGATCTACCCTCCACTCGGCCCGGTGTCGGTCGCGTCGCGATCCGAAGATCGTTCGCTTACCTTGCCCAGCCGCGCTTCAACGGGCGGTTCCGCAGCCTGACCTTCCGTTTGTGGTCGGGGCCTCGAACGGTCACATCGCCTTCCGGTCCGAAGACCTTTATACGACGCCACCTTCGGCATCCGACCGGGCTGGCCCGGCTCACAATGAGAAACCTTCGTACCTCTGTCATCGACCCGCCTTGCGTCCGGCAGAAGCCTTCGGCACGAGGGTCTCGAGATGCACGTGGACAGATCCCACTGCGTCTTTCCGGTTCCGAATTTCCGTTGTCTTTCAGGTCGTTAGACCGTCTGGACTGGAAGGTTTCTTCGCCGTTCCGATGAATTGAAGCTGCGCCTGATCGGGTGATTCTTCAAGCTTGCAAGAGGCGAGTTATCCACTTTCCACCCAATTCGCTGTGGAGGGGGGTGGATAAGTCAACGGTTCGTCGCATAATTCGGAACGCCATTTCCGTGGCCGCGTAATTTTCAGCCTCCGAAGCGAATTCCGCGCGACATTTTCCTACCGGTCGCGCCCGTGATCTCTCTGGGCCAGCAGCCTCAGGCGAAGCGCGTTGAGCTTGATGAAGCCTTCCGCGTCCTTCTGGTCGTAAGCGCCGGCATCGTCCTCGAAGGTCACGTGGGCTTCGGAATAGAGCGAATTCTCCGACTTGCGGCCCACCACCATCGCATTGCCCTTGTAGAGCTTGAGCCGGACGGTGCCGCTCACCTTTTCCTGGCTGAGGTCCACCGCCGCCTGCAGCATCTCGCGCTCGGGGCTGAACCAGAGGCCGTTGTACACCAGCTCGGCATAGCGCGGCATGAGCTCGTCCTTGAGATGCGCTGCGCCGCGATCGAGCGTGATCTGCTCGATACCGCGATGCGCACGGGCGTAGATCTCGCCGCCCGGGGTCTCGTACATGCCGCGGCTCTTCATGCCGACGAAGCGGTTCTCGACGAGGTCGAGGCGGCCGATGCCGTGCTTGCGCCCAAGATCGTTGAGCGCGGTCAGCAGTTCCGCCGGGCTCATCGCCTTGCCGCCCAGCGAGACGCCATCCCCCTTCTCGAAGCCGATCTCGATATATTCGGGCGTGTCCGGCGCATCTTCGGGATGGTCGGTGCGCGAATAGACATAGTCCGGGGTTTCTTCCCACGGGTCCTCGAGCACTTTGCCCTCGCTGGAGGTGTGCAGGAGGTTCGCGTCGGTGGAGAAGGGGCTCTCGCCGCGCTTGTCCTTGGGTACGGCGATCTGGTGCGCTTCCGCCCAGGCGATCAAAGCGGTTCGCGAAGTCAAATCCCACTCGCGCCAGGGGGCGATCACCTTGATATCCGGATCGAGCGCATAGGCAGAAAGTTCGAAGCGCACCTGGTCGTTGCCCTTGCCGGTCGCACCGTGGGCGATGGCATCGGCATTCGTCTCATGCGCAATCTCGACGAGGCGCTTCGAAATCAGCGGGCGCGCGATGCTGGTGCCGAGCAGGTAATCACCCTCATAGCGCGCATTGGCGCGCATCATCGGGAAGACGAAGTCGCGCACGAATTCCTCGCGCAGGTCCTCGATGAAGATGTGCTGGTCCGGAATGCCCATCGCCCGGGCCTTCTCGCGCGCAGGCTCGATCTCCTCGCCCTGTCCGAGATCGGCGGTGAAGGTCACTACCTCCAGCCCGCGCTCCACCTCGAGCCACTTGGCGATCACGGAAGTATCGAGGCCGCCGGAATAGGCGAGGACGACACGCTTGATATCGGACATGGGATGCACCTTCGCTAGCTTGGCCGCGCGGCTAGCAGCAGCGCGACGCTGTAGGCAATCAAGAAGCGCTAGGCCGGGGGAAAGTCCCTCCCTTTACTGGTTGTTGGGAGGACGCGTGCCTACATCTGTGCCGTAACCGCATGGGGGAGGGCGCATATGGGGCTGTGGAACAAGGCTAGATCGCTGGCGGACCAGGCGCCGCCCGAGCGCAACCGCTATGTCGATTTCCTGCGCGCGCTGTCGATCATGGCGGTGGTGGTGGGACACTGGCTGGTCGCCGCGCCTTATATCGGCAGCGACGGCGAGGTGGTCGGCGGGCATCTGCTCGGCATCCTGCCGTGGACGCAGTGGCTCACCTGGGGTTTCCAGGTCATGCCGATCTTCTTTCTAGTCGGCGGTTATTCGAATGGGGTGAGCTGGGCCTCGACCCGCGCCAAGGGCGGCCACTACTCGGACTGGTTTGCGAGCCGCATCCAGCGCCTGATCAATCCCGTGTTTCCAGTGCTGCTGGTGTGGGCGGCGTTCGCATTCATCGCCACGCAAGTGGGGATGGACCGCGAGACGGTGCGCATGGCGGTGTTCCTCGCGCTGATCCCTGTGTGGTTCCTTGCAGTGTATCTGCTGGTGACTGCGCTTGCGCCGATTACGCTGAAGCTTTGGGAGAAAACGGGCGGGTGGAGCACTGCGATACTTTTGGTCGGCGCAGCGTTTGTCGACTGGCTGACATTCGAGCGCGGCGTTCCCTACGTCAACTTCCTGAATTTCTTGTTTGTTTGGCTCTTTATCCACGATTTGGGCTACTCTTGGCAACGAGGACAGCTAACCCCCGGCCGCGGCCTGTGGATGTTCGCGGTTATGGGGGCGACGCTGGTCCACATGACAGTATTCGGCCCCTATCCTACCGCCATGATCGGGGTGCCGGGAGCCGAGTTCAGCAACTCCATGCCTCCGACATTCGCCTTGCTTGCTCTGGGCATGATGCAAACAGGACTGGTGCTGGCGCTGGAGCCGTGGGGCAGGAAGCTGCTCGACAACCTCTCGGTCTGGACCGCGACGGTGCTGATGAACGGCATGATCATGACCGTCTATCTCTGGCACCTGACGGCCTACGTGCTGGTGATGGTCGCCGCATGGCTCGCCGGAGGGATCGGCCTGCGCGTTTTTCCGGGATCAGCCGAGTGGTGGTGGAGCCGACCCTTGTGGTTCGTGCTCTGGATCGCCGCGCTGCTGCCGCTGATCGCCGTCTTCGCCCGCCACGAGCGAGGAAGCGGCCCCGCCGATCGCGAGCGCCCCGTCCCGCGCCTGCGCCTCGTAATCGGCATGATCGCGATCTGCGTAGGGCTCGCCATGACCGCCGCCATCAGCATCGCCAGCCCCGAGGGCGTGACCGGCGTGCGCCTTTGGGTCGTGGCACTGCCCTTCGTGGGAGCCGCGCTGGTGGGTTTCGGGCCGGTCTATCGCTGGGTGAAAGAGCGATGAGCAGAATGCGCACTTGGGTTGGTATGGCGATAGTTGGAGCCATGCTAGCCTCGACCGGGTGCTCATCGAACGAACATCCACCGACCTATCGTTATCGCCTGACGGTGGAAGTCGACACGCCAGAGGGCCTCAAGACCGGATCGAGCGTGATCGAGGTCGAGCAGCGATTGGGAAGGGCGGGAGGTAGCCCCGCACATAGTGCAATCCGACGGCGGGCGCGCGGAGAAGCGGTCGCTATCGAGCTGCCGGGCGATCGCACGCTGTTCGCTCTGTTGCGCTCAGAGGACAGCGCAGATTGGGCTGCATATGTGGTGCAGGCCGTATCGCCCACAATCCGCGGTGAGCCTTGGGAGGAGCAGTTCGACAACATGCTTCAGTTGCGGGGCGAAAGGATCGTGCCCCGTTACTTCAAGCGAATGGTGCGTGGTCGCAGCTCCGGTTACCCCCTGCTCGTGACCTTCACCGATCTAGATGAGCCGAGCAGTCTTCAATTGGTCGATCCCGACGATCTGGCCACCACGTTTGGGGAGGACACCTCGATAAGCCGCGTAACGGTGCAGATGACGGAGGATCCCGTCACGACCGGCATCGAACAACGATTACGCTGGCTTCCCAAAGTATATGAGTTGGGTTTGGTCAAAGAAGATTTCCCGGACGGGTTCCCGGTGGGCGATTTCAAGGGTCTATTTGAGAGAGACTTTGATTGAAGGCCCAGCCATGACCGCCGCCATCAGCATCGCCAGCCCCGATGGCGTGACCGGCGTGCGCCTATGGGTCGTGGCACTGCTGTTTGTCGGAGCCGCGCTAGTGGGCTTCGGGCCGGTCTATCGGTGGGTGCGGTCGTAGGGGGAGGAGGTGTCCGTGAAACAGTGTTCGTTCTTCACGAGATTATAAATCAGCCATCGTAGGATTGTGTCGGTCATGTTCTAGGGGCACCAATTTGTTCTTCCAAAGCAATCCGATATCAGGTGGCGAAAAGTGGGCGGAGATTTGCTGGCTTAGTGACGAGCTTTGCGACTGGCTCACGGAAGTCCTTCAAGATCTTGAGGTCGAGGGTAAAATCGGCACCGTATGGTATCGTCCACTTTGCTTGCCAAAGGAATTTTCCCATTTCGAGGAGTACTTCGGGGTTCGGGAAGGCGGTACCGTACTGACTATCTCCCCGAAGGTAGATTACGATAAATTCAGTTGCGATGACCGAGCCTCGGCCTCACGGTTGCTTCTCGCAGGACTTACGGACGGACTGCGAAAGTTCCTTGAGAGGGGTCGGTACAAGAAGCCATTGGCGGCGATGATCTCTCAAATTGAACAGGTGAGGATCGAAGACTTCGTCGCCTCCATACGCACAAAGAAAATGGACCGGCCCAGGCCGAAGGACAAAGATCCGCTGACAGTGGAGAAACTTGAGGCAGTTCTCGCCGACTGGCCGGATCATAGGACCAAGGCCGAACGAAAGCTGATCGAGCGACATCTGGTAAGGCTGAAAGAAGAGGAAGCTCGTACAGAAGACCAAGGTTAGCGAGTGATGGTGCCATCAGCATCGCCAGTGCCGACGGCGTGACCGGCTGCGCCCACGGGTCTTAGCGGTGCCCCATCTAGGGCATTACTGCCAGACGGTGCGCCACTTTCCCGAAGAAGAGAAAGAGATTTCCTACCCCAACCGGAGCATGCAAGTTGCCGGCTAGCTCTTTCCTAGTGTCCAACCCCTCATTGTACGAGGCTGCGCGGATCAATCCGCGCCCCGAAGGAATCTTCTCTAAGACCGTGTTCCATGTGTTCCATCCTGTCGGGATCCGCGGGTACAAACCCATCTCGGGACCCGCACCCCGCTGTCATTCCATTAAGCTCGGGCCAGCACCACCTGAGGAACGCGTCTGACGGCTCAATTTGGGTGCATTCTCACCGTAGAATCGCGAGTTGTCCGCCGGGAAGAAGTGGCTGTCGTTGTCGCCGTGATCGAACCAGCGAATGATCTCGACGGCCTCCTTCTCGAGGTTTTTGATGGAAGATTCGACTGCCATATCGCCACGCTTGGACGGATTCAGCCTGAAGTAACCGATCCAGTGCGCGTCGGGGCACCAGGCTGGATCGAAATCGCTTTGCTGGACCGGCTCCTGGTTTTCCCAGAATCTGTGTCCTCCCGGAGGAGCATTGCCGATCGTGATATGGAACTCGGGGCTCCCGTACTTTTCGAACTGGAAGGTCAGAAGTTGCGACCAGTCTCCGTACGGCCTTTCCAGCAGACCGAAGGGATACATCGCTCGATGACTGTAGTTCTTGCTGTCCGATCGGGAGAACCCGGCTTTCTCGAAGATGGGAATCATCTCTGATCGGATTGCCTCGACAAGTCGCGACCTCAGATCCTTCCGTCGCGCGTTGTTAAAGCAGAAATAGAGCTTGTTGAGGGTTCCTGCCAAAGTGTCAGTTACCGGCGGACCGATCCGCTCCCTCACTCCGCCGCTTCCCGCTGGGCAAAGCGCCACTCGGGCACCTTGTCGGCGTCGGCGGCGCGCAGGCGGGCGCTCTCTTCCATGATCCACTCGCGGGTCATCGGGATGGCATTGCGGTCCTTCACGTAGATCAGCTGCCAGTTGACCATGTCGCCATGTCGGAAGCTCTGTTCGGCGCCAGCGAGGTAGTAGAGCCACATGCGGTAGAATGTCTCGTCGTACATATCGACGATCTCGGCGCGGTGCTGGACCGTGCGGTTGTACCATTCCTCCAGCGTGTGGCTGTAGTGGAAGCGCATCGCCTCCACGTCCATCACCTGCCAGCCGTATTGCTCGGACTGGCTGACCAGTTCGGAGAGCGCCGGGATGTAGCCGCCGGGGAAGATGTAGGTGCGCGTCCAGGCGTCGGTAAAGCCGGGAGGGCCGGCGCGCCCGCAGCAATGGCTCATCATCACGCCGTCGGGTTTGAGCAGGCGGGCGGTGTGCTCGTAGAACTGCGGGTAATGCGGCGTGCCCACGTGTTCGAGCAGGCCGACCGAGCTGATGCGGTCGAACTGACCGGTGACGTCGCGGTAATCGGTGAGGCTGAACTTGACCCTGTCCGCCACGCCCGCTTCCTCCGCGCGCTCCTTGCAGAAGGCGATCTGGTCGGGGGCGAGGGCGACGCCGTGGACCTCCACGTCGTAATGGCGGGCAAGGTAGAGCGCGAAGCCACCCCAGCCGCAGCCGATATCGAGGATGCGCTGACCGGGCTTGATGTGCATTTTGGCGGCAAGGTGCGCCTTCTTGTCGAGCTGCGCCTTCTCGAGCGAGGTCGTTTCCGGGTCCTCGCGGTAATAGGCCATGGTGTACTGGCGGTCCTCGTCGAGGAAACGCTCGTAGAGTTCGCGCGTGAGGTTGTAGGTATGCTCGGCGTTCTTCTTCGCCTTGCCGCGCAAATTGATGCTGTCGGCCTTGGCGATGAGTTTCTGGGCGGCGGTGCGCAGCTTGCCCTTGGGTTTCAGCGCCTTGTCGCCCGGCTTGCCTGCCTGCTCGGTGACGAAGAGGATGAGGTCGCGGATATCGTGGGGCTCTTCCACCCTGAGCCAGCCCCACATGAACGCCTCGCCCGCGCCCATTTGCGGATAGCGGGCGATGTGGTTGGCGGCCTTCTTGTGGGTCAGCGTGATGTGGATCGGCGGGTGGGCGGCGTCGCCCGTGCCGTAGTCATAGGTCTTGCCGTCATGATCGGTGACGGTGAGGCGTCCATGCTTCACCGCAGCCTTCAGGAACTTGTCGAGCAACCACATACACTTGTTCTCCCCCGTGGAAGGCCGGAGAATGGCATGCGTTGGCGGCGAGTCAATCGAGTGGTAGGATTGCCCACATGGCAGAGGCGAAAACACAGATCACCAAGGTCGACCCGAAGGACTTCATCGCCGGGGTCGAGCCGGAGAAGAAGCGCGAGGAAGCGAAGGTGCTAGACGCGCTGTTCCGCAAGGTGACGGGCGAAAACCCGCAGATGTGGGGGGCCAGCATTATAGGTTATGGCGAATACCGCACGACCTATGAAAGCGGGCGCGACGTCCACTGGATGCGGAGCGGTTTCAGCCCCCGAAAAGCCAAGCACTCGCTCTACCTGATGGGTGGCTATTGCGATGAAGTGGCGGGCAAGCGGCGCGATGCCCTGTTGGAGAAGCTGGGGAAGTACAAGACCGGCAAGAGCTGTCTCTACATCAACAAGCTCGACGATGTGGACATGGATGTGTTGGCGGAACTGCTCCGCAACGACTGGGAAGCGATGGCGCGCAAGTATCCGGAATAGCGCCTAAATACCCGCATACCACTGGTATCCGGCACGGTCCTCCCAATAGCCGCCTTGCCCGCCGCCGATGTCCTCGAGGCTGGCCACCGCTTCGATGGCGGTGAGGTATTTGGGATGTTTGTAACCCAGCTGCCGCTCGACCCGCATGCGCAAGGGCGCGCCGTTCTTGATTGGCAGGGGTTCGCCATTGAGAAGGTGGGCGACGATCGTCTGAGGGTGATAGGCGTCGATGAGGTCGATACTTTCGTAATAATCCTGCCCGTTCAGATTGTCGGCGCAGCGGAAAACGATGAACTTTGCCTCCGGCTTCAATTCAGCCGCATCAAGAAGAAGCGATAGTTGCGGTCCGGTCCACTCGCCGATCGCGCTCCATCCCTCCACGCAATCGTGACGCGTGACCTGCGTGCGTTGGGGGAGCTTGCGGATGTTGTCGAGGCTGAGGCTCATCGGGTTCTCGACCAGCCCCCGCACTTCGAGCCGCCAGTTGGCGAAGCTTTCCGCCGCCTGCTGCTGGTAATCGCCGTTCTGGGGATCGATCGAGCCATTGCCGCGGAAATAGGGAGAGATTGCGCTGCGCGGATATTCGGGCGCAAGTGCCTCGCGATCGGTAAGCAACCGGTGCGCGCCCTGGTGCCATTTCTCCGCGGCGCCCAGCAATTTCGAGCCGGCATTGCTCTCCGCGACCTTGTTGCAGCCCGCTACGAAGGCCGCACTCGCAACTGCGAGGAAACCCCTACGCTTCATCGCTCTTGCCTCCCGTGATCATGTCGCGGATTTGCCCGATCGGCCCGGCCAGAAGCACCAGCACGACGTGCACCACGAAGAAGCCAAAGATCGCAAAAGCGAAGATGAAGTGCAGGCTGCGCGCAGATTGCCGTCCGCCGAGCAGGTCGAGCAGCCATCCGAATGTCGGCTCCATCCCGGGGCTGATTGCAATGCCGGAGAAGATCATCATCGGCAGGATAACGCCCAGCACCAGTCCATAGGCCAGCTTCTGGAGGAAATTGAACTTGCCGCCCTCGTGATCGAAGTTGAGTTTCAGATGCTCCACAATGTCGTGCCAGATCGCCTTGGGTTGCCATTCCTTCCGAGTGGTCACGAGATCGCGCTGGAAATGCCTGTTCACGAGCATCGCCACCCACATGAAGAGCAGCAGGAGGGCAAAGGGCCAGGCCATCAGGATATGCCAGTCTCGCGCTACGGCGAGGCTGTAGTAGCCCGGGATCGTCATCCAGTCGGGGAAGCGTGGCACGACAAGCCATGCTTGTTCAGGTGCGAAGCCCCAGTCGCCCCAGTATAGGCGCCGGTGCGCGTTCGAAATTGTCAGGCCGGACATGAAGAGGACGACCACGCAGACGAGGTTCAGCCAGTGCCAGATCCTCGTGCTCAGTGCGTGGCGCTTCATGCCGTTCTCCCCTCGCGCGCAAGGTAAATCACATCGCGCGACTGGCGCAAGAGATGCTGGCCGCTGTCGCAATAGAGTGTTTGCCCGCTGGCGAGCTGTCCCTTCGCCAGGAACAGTGCGGCATCAGCGATCTCCTTGGCTTCGGTCCGGCGTTCGAGCAGGTTCAAGCGGTGCGAGACTTCGGCCTCTTCGCTGGTCTGGTCATGGCTCGGCAGGATGGCGCCCGGCGCAAGGCCGTAAACGCGGTCTTCGGCACGTGCGACGCCCGTCGACAACATGGCGATAGTGGAGTGCAGCGCGTGCTTGCTCATCGTATAGCTGAAGAAGTCGGGATTTGGGTTCCTGAGCTTCTGGTCGCTTACCTGGATCACGCGCCTGCCGACCGGCGTTCGGGCGTGGGCAAGATAGGCCTGAGCCATGCGGGCAGGGGTGCGAGCGTTGATCTCCATCGCCTTCCGGTTCGTTGCCGGATCGAGCGCGGTTACATCATCGGGTTCGAAAACCGCGGCGCTGTTCACCAAGGCGCGCCAGTCCGGCAGGCGTTCGGCGAGCGACTGGACCATGGCAACCGCGGCGTCGCCGTCGGCAAGGTCGCACTGGATCGTCTCGGCGCTCGGCAGGGTTGTTGCGAGCGCCTCCGCAGCACTTGCGGAACTGCGATAATGGATAACGATATGCCAGCCGGCTTCCGCAAATCCGCGCACGATGGCTGCGCCGATGCGCTTCGCGCCGCCGCTCACGAGTATGGAAGGTCTGGTCTCGGTCATCCGTCCGCGACCATATCAAGGCCATGACCGTAGGAAAGGCCTAATCGAAAACGGCGCCGCCACCGCTTGGGTGACGACGCCGCCGGGTTCGAAGGTGCGACCCTTGAGACTTAGCGACAGCTCAGGCTGCCGCGATCGATTTCCCGTCCGATGATGGCGCCGACGGCACCGCCGAGGACTGCGCCGAGAACCTTGTCGCCGCGGCCTGCCAATTCATGGCCGGCAAGGGCACCGACGCCTGCGCCGATCACGAGGCCGGTCGTGCCATTGTCGCGCTTGCAGTAGTAGCGACCGTCACGGCCACGCCACATGTAGCTGTTGCGAGTGATGCGACGCGGTTCGATGTAGTGGCCGCGGTCGTTGTACATGCGATCCTTGGCGCGTTTGCCATGAGCGGGAGCCCATGACGGCGGATCGGCGGCAGCAGGAGCCGAGGTGCCGATGCCGGTCAGAGCCAGCGCGCCCGCAGCAAAAGCGATTGCAAACTTCTTCATTCCGAGTCCCCTCTGAGAAGTGGATTGCGGGCGAGAATGCGCTCAAGAATACAACCGTGGCTGAACGAACTGCCTTAACTGGAAATTAGCGATAAACCGAGGTGCTGTGTGCGACGAATTGTCACGAATTCAGTGCTTTTCGTGCTTTCTCGCGCCAGGTGCCGCTGAGCCTGTCGAGACTCGCGAGCTCTTCGAGTTCCTGACGTGACGCGCGACTACTGGGATCGTAGAGCTTGGCGAATGTGCGGGACACCGACCAGTCGCCATGTCCCGTCTCGACTTTCTCGAGCGTATCGCCGGGGCTTGCCGCGCCTTCCTCGATCACGCGGTAGTACCAACCGCAATTGTGCTGCTCGATAATCCGCGCAACCATGCCCTTGTGGCCGAAGCGGTGCTCGATCTTCCAGCAGGGCTGGCGGGCCTGGCTGACTTCGAGCAGTGCGGTGCCGAGCCGGAAACGGTCGCCGATATGGACTGCGTCCTCGGTAAGACTGGAAACCATCAGGTTCTCGCCGAAGGCTGCAGGGCCGCCGAGCAATTCATGTCCGCCAAGCCAGTGGTCCCAGCCGGCATAATGATCGCGAGGGTATTGGTGCACGGCCATATCGACGCCGCCATGATGCTTGGTATCCGCAACCATGTCGCCTTCGATCCCGAAGCTGCGAATGGTGACCGGGCCTTCTACCGGCTTCTTGTCGATGGCGCTGAGTTCGGCCCCGTTAAAGGGCTTGGGAAGGCCGATGCAGATGGCTGTCACCGTGTGCATCGCGCAATTGCCTTTCCAACAGGATGGAACGGATGGAACACGGTCCAGGGCGAAAAAGCCGATCCGCACGAAAACCGCGGGATCACATGGGCTAGAGGGCGGTTGCAATGCGTCATCCGGCCCTTTCAGCACAGGGTGCAAATGTAGGAAAGTGTCATCGCCGCGTCAGGCGCGCGGGCGCTGCACCGTAAGGGCAAGCCAATCGCGCATAACGCCGTCGGCCCCTTCGCCCGGATACTCTTGTGTCTCGATTATCGCGAAGCCGCACGAGGCATAGACCTCCTCCAGCCAGTCTGCGTTCGGCAAATTGGTCAATCGGCCGAGCGGATCGCGACCCTCTGCAGCACCCAGCTTGTAGTTGGCGAAATGCCATCCGCCGGGCCGGAGCGCACGCAGGATCGCGGTCAGAACTCCGGGCAAGTAGTCCCGCGCCACATGGAGCAGGCAGGCGTGGGCCCAGACCGCGTCATAGTCGCTGTCCGCGTCGAGCTGATGGAATTTGAGCACGCGCGCGCCGACATCGAACCGCTCGTTCGCCTTGTGCACCATGGCCGGGGTTCCATCGGTCGCGTCGAGATCGAAGCCGCGTTCGACAATCCGCGCAGAATCGCGTCCTCCCCCGCAGCCGAGTTCGAGAATGCGCGAGCCGGGTACCAGCCGGTCGAGAAATCGATCGAGATGGCGGCTCGGAGCCTGCCCGAAACTCAGCGTGTAGCGCGGCGCGTTTGCCTGGTAAAAGGCAATCGTCGCCGGGTCCTCACTCACGCGGAGGCGGCCTCGGCGGCTTCTCGATCCCGCTGGGCGCGGCTCTTCTTCTCGGCCGCCGTCTTGAGCTGGCCGCAGGCTGCGTCGATGTCACGGCCACGCGGTGTGCGTACGGGTGCGGAGATTCCGCCTTCGAACACGATGTCGGAGAAGCGCTTCACCCGCTCGGGCGTCGAGGTTTCGTATTCCGCGCCGGGCCAGGGATTGAACGGTATCAGGTTCACCTTGGCGGGAAGCTTGTAGTGCTTGAGCAGCCGGACGAGTTCATGTGCGTGCTCGTCGGTATCGTTTTTGTCCTTCAGCATCACATATTCGAACGTGATGCGGCGGGCGTTGCTTGCGCCGGGATAGGCAGCGCAGGCCTCGAGCAATTCCTCGATGCCGTATTTCTTGTTGAGCGGCACGATCTCGTCGCGGATTTCCTTGGTCACAGCGTGGAGCGAGACGGCAAGGTTCACACCGATCTCTTCGCCGCACTTGTCCATCATCGGGACCACACCGCTGGTCGAGAGCGTGATGCGGCGCTTCGACAGGGCGAGGCCGTCGCCGTCCATGACCAGCTTGAGCGCGCCCTTGACGTTGTCGAAATTGTAGAGCGGTTCGCCCATACCCATCATCACGATATTGGTGAGCAGGCGACCGTCAGAGGTGTAATGACCTTCGTCCTCGGCATCGTCGAGGCCGGCCATCGAACCCTTGGGCCATTCGCCCAGCGCATCGCGCGCCAGCATGACCTGTCCGACGATCTCGCCCGGCGTGAGGTTGCGCACCAGTTTCATCGTGCCCGTGTGGCAGAAGCGGCAGTTCAGCGTGCAGCCGACCTGGCTGGATACGCACAGCGTTCCGCGATCCGCATCGGGGATGAAGACCATCTCGAACTCGTGTCCGTCGGCGGTCTTGAGCAGCCACTTGCGCGTGCCGTCGGTCGAATGCTGGGCCTCGACAACTTCGGGGCGGCCAATGACGAAGCGTTCCGCCAGCCATGGGCGCATGGTCTTGGCGATATCGGTCATCGCCTCGAAGTCGGTGACGCCGCGGTGGTAGAGCCAGTGGAACACCTGCTTGGAGCGCAGCTTCGCCTGCTTGGGCTCCAGCCCGGCAGTTTCGAACAGTTCGCGGATGCGGTCCTTGGGAAGGCCGATCAGGTCTACGCGACCGTCTTCGCGCGGCGTGATGTCACGCGCGACAGGAACCGGGTCCACTTGCCCGGGAATGCTCATCAAATTCGTATCTGCCATGGGAGCGGCGCATATAGGCGCAAGCTTGCTCAAAGGGAAGCCCGTGCGCGGGCGCGTAATAATCCGTCGCATCGCGTTCGGTTCCTTTCAATCATCGAGAACTTGCAACCGTTCGTCGACGGATCGCAGTTCCCGCTTTTCGTCGCAACAATTTGGCGGCTCGCCGCAGATTATGTGTCTAAAAAACAACGGTTTTTTGTTGTGAAAGGTTCAGGAAACCGGATCGGCTCATGCCCCGTTTGGGAGGTCCACGCGGTCGCCAATCGCGACTGCGGACAACAAGAACGGAGCAACAAAGATGAAAACCACCGCAACCCTTCTCGTCGCAGGTTCCATGCTTGCGATTGCCAGCCCCGCAATGGCGCAGGACGCCGAAGAGTTCGACGGCTTCCGTGTCGAGGCCCTTGCCGGTTACGACGTGACCCAGGCCGGCAGCAGCGTCGACACCGAGGGCGAAAACGACGAGTCAATCGAAGGCCTCAGCTATGGTGTCGGCCTCGGCTATGATTTCGACGCTGGAGGTGTCGTCATCGGCCTTGAAGGCGAATACGTCGGATCGACCGCTGAAGTGGAGGTCGACGAAGGCGACATCGAAGCTTTCGGCATCGGCAACGTCAAGGCTGGCCGCGATCTGTATCTCGGCGCGCGCGTCGGTGTGAAGGCGAATGACGACCTGCTCGTCTATGCCAAGGGCGGCTACACCAATGCCACCTTCGACATCCGCACGACTGACGGAACAACCGAGTTCGAGGCCGACATCGACACCGATGGCTGGCGCGCCGGTGCGGGCATCGAATATGCGCTCGCGAGCAACACCTTCGCCAAGGTCGAATATCGCTATTCGAACTACAGCAGCGCGGAGATCGATTACGAGGGCGACACGCCCGACACCGACCTCGGCGAGATCGATCTCGATCGTCACCAGGTCATGGTCGGCTTCGGCATGCGCTTCTAAGCCGGGACGCCAATAACAGTGGAGAGGGTCGGGGGCCGCTTGGCCTCCGGCCCTTTTCCTATCTGCGCATGGGGCAGCCGAGCGTCGCCGCGTCCATCGCGCTGGCTGCCCCGGCCAAGGCGTATGTGTCCGAGAAACGCCGCCCGCGCGTATCGGTGGCGAAGACGCGCATGGTATCGGCGGATCTCATGGCCGCCACGATGGCCGCATCGGTCGTCGTATCGCGAGCCCAGGCATCGGCCTTGCCGCCGGTCATCGGGAAGTTCCGCCGTCCAATGCGCAGGACCACGCTGGTGGCTTCGCGCCTTTCGCGCGAGAGCCGGAAATGGACCTGCCCCCTGATGCGGCGCGCGGGCCAGGTCGCCACGGTGGCATAGGGTTCGAAAGAACGGGATGCGGCGCTCGGCTGAGCCTGGGCAATGGCATAGCACCGCGGCACGGACGCATCGCGGAATGCCCCCCAGCCGGAGAAGATCCCGAGGCTGTCCTTGGCGACGGCCGGTGCAGCGAGGGCGAGCAGGGCAAGGGCGGCGAATTTACGCATAGTCGATTGCCATCACCTCCCATTCCTTGTCGCCGGAGGGAAGGCGGACGACACGCAAATCCCCGATGGATGCTCCCTTCAGCGCGCGGGCGAGGGGGCTCGACCAGCCGATCATGCCGGAGCTCGCATCCTGCTCGTCATCGCCGACGATGGTTACTGTCTTGCGCACATCGTCCTCGTCGGCGAGCTCGACGCTCGCTCCGAAGAAAACGCGCGATTTATCGGGCTGTTCTGCGGGCGAGATGACGCGTGCCGCTTTCATCCGGCGGGCGAGGTGACCCAGCTCCCGGTCGATCTCGCGCATGCGCTTGCGGCCATAGAGATAGTCGCCATTCTCGCTGCGGTCGCCGTTTCCGGCCGCCCAGCTGACGATCTCCACGATCTCCGGCCGCTGTGTGCCGAGCAGATGGTCGTAGCGCGCCTTGAGCGCGGCATAGCCGGCCGGCGTTATCGGATTGGTCTTGCCCTGCATTGCCGGGTAGCGCCTAGCAGGCGTTACGGGCTGACGTAATGGCGAATGTCGCGCTGGTAGCTGGCCGATTTGTCAGGGTGCATATTGGCATAGGTCACCGCATTGCCGATCACCCGCATCACGTAGTAGCGGGTCTCGAAATTGGCGGGGATCTGCTCCACCCAGGTGACCCAGTCGACCGCGCCGGTGCGCGGATCGCCGTTGAGCCGCAGCCACTCGTTCACCCGGCCAGGTCCCGCGTTGTAGGCGGCAATCGCCAACGGGTACGCCCCGCCATAGCGGTTCATCAGGCGAGCGAAATGCTGATCGCCGAGGCGGATGTTGTAAGCCGGATCGCCGGTCAGGCTGGCCGACATGTACTGGATACCCGCCTTGCCCGCTTCTTCGCGCGCAGTGCCGGGCATCAGCTGCATCATGCCACGCGCGCCTGCATGGCTTACGCGCGTACGGTCGAATTCGCTTTCCTGCCGCGCAATCGCATGGACCATGGTCCAGTTCGCGCCCGAGTGGGTGGGGACGGTGGGGAAGCCCAGCCGCTCGAACCCTTCGACCCCGATCTCGCCCGCCACCATGCCTGCAACAACGGCCATCTCGTCGAGACCGGTCTCACGCGCGAGTTCGGCGACCAGCGCCATCTCTTCCGGCGTTTCGGCATGTTCGGCCAGCGTTTCGAAGAAAGCGCGCTCGGTGCGCCAGTCGCGCCGGTTCTTCGCCATGTCGCGCAGGGCTTCGGTAAGCGGTTCGGCGTTGAACTTGCGCCGGACCTCGCCATCGATCCCGGCGGTCAGCAGCGGCGCGAAGGTCGGCATGGACTTGCCAAGTTCGCTCAGCGCAAGCTGGCCGTAGTAATAGTCGGGATGGGCGGCTGCCATCTCCCAATAGCGCTGCGCCTCGGCACGATCGCCCGCGCGTGCGGCAGCGCGGCCTGCCCAATAGAACCCCTTGGACCGTGTCAGCGGAGTCCGGCCGGCGGCGCCGTATCGATAGAACAGCGGCGCGGCGCGTTCGCCATCGCTCAGCGACCACAGCGCCTTGGTCCCGCCAAGCCACATCAGGTCGGTGTATTTGTCGCGCAGGGTGAAAGAACCCTCGGAAATGTCCGCATCGGGCGCGAACAAATCGTCGACCCGCGAAGCAATATTGACCGCGCTTCGTGCATCGGCACCCTGCGCGACGCGCAGTGCCTCGGTGACGAAATTTGTGCCGTCGAATGCCGGCGAGGCGGCCTTGGCCCTGTTTGCGAGCAGGTTGATCGCCGAGGACAGTTGCCCGCTGCTGCGATAATGGCGCGCGAGGTTGAAAACATAGCCGCTGTCCGCGAGCGCGCCCTGCGGAACTGTCAGCCCTGCATCGCTTGGTGTGTCGCCACGCAGCAGGGCGAGGCGGGCCTGCGCCATGGGCCTGTAGGAGGCCGAAACATTGACCATCTGGCGGGTCGCTGCCTCCAGATCGCCCTGCCACAGCAAGGCATCCATGCGCGCGTCATGGTCCTCGGGCGCGAAATTCTGGCCGAAAAGCCCCTGCATGTAAGCTTCTGCCGGACCGCTCATCGAGCCGCCACGCCAGGCCTTGCGCGCTACATCGGCCGCTTCCGGCCGGTTCATCGAGGCGAGGGCGAGCGCATAACGTGCACGGGCGCTGTTGGTGATCGGTGCGTTCGTGTCGAAGAACTCCACCAGCGCCTGCGGCGTCACCGCATCGCGGTCAAGCGCGGCTTCGGCTCGGCGCTGCAGGAGGTCTTTCTTCGGGAAAGTCGGATAGTCGGTGACGAAACCGGCATATTCCGCAAAGCCCCGGTCATCCGCCTTGGTAAGATATTCCCAGCGCGAAATCGCCTGCGCGATGCGCGAGGGCTGCTGGGCCACCATAGTGGCGTTGCCATCGGGCCAGCTGGTGGGCGTTTGCGCCTGTGCCGAAAGGGAAATAGCCAGCGCGGTGCCGGTCATAAGTGCAAGCGAGAAAACTGTTTTTCGGCCCATACTGGACATTATGCCCGGCCCCTCCTTATCAGGCGGTGAATGAATTGTGTCGGCGGGTGCCCAAATTCCCCGCTTTTCATACCTCTAACGCAGGACTGACGTAAATGTTCTCAGGCTCGATTCCGGCTCTGGCGACTCCTTTTCGCGACGGATCGTTTGACGAGGCTGCTTTCCGCAAGCTGGTCGACTGGCAGATCGAGAATGGCAGCAAGGGCCTGGTACCCTGCGGGACGACCGGTGAGGCATCGACACTGTCGAATGCCGAGCACCATCGCGTCATCGAAGTCTGCATCGAGCAGGCCGCCGGCCGCGTGCCCGTGATCGCCGGTTGCGGGTCCAACGACACGCGCAATGCGCTGCTGCACATGCAGTTTTCGAAGAAGGCAGGGGCGGCTGCAGGGCTGTGCGTCGCGCCCTATTACAACCGGCCGAGCCAGACGGGTCTGATCGCGCACTTCAGTTTCCTTGCGGAAAACAGCGACCTTCCGATCGTTCTTTACAACGTCCCGAGCCGTACCGTGACCGATATCGAGGACGAGACGGTCGTCGAACTGGTCCGCAAGTACCCCGATCGGATCGTGGCCATCAAGGACGCCAGCGGTGACTTGTCGCGCGTGGCCGACCACCGGATGGGTCTCGACCACGAATTCTGCCAGCTATCGGGCAATGACGAGTTGTGGCTCCCGCATTCGGCAGCCGGCGGGGCGGGATGCATCTCGGTCACCGCCAATGTCGCGCCTGCGCTGTGCGCCGAATTCCACGAAGCGATTGCGGCAAACGACCTCGTGAAAGCGCGCAAGCTGAACGACCGCCTCTTCCCGTTGCATTACGCCATGTTCTCCGACGCCAGCCCCGCGCCGGTGAAATACGCCCTCAGCCGCGTCCACGACTGGTTCGCCTGCGACGTCCGCCTGCCGCTGGTCAATGCGAGCGAATCCAGCCGCAAGGCGGTCGACGAGGCGCTGGAGCATGCAGGGTTGGTCTGACCCTGCATTGTCGCGCCGACCTAGTCGGCTGGGTTGTGTTTCTCGACAAAGCCGACTGCGGCTTCGAGCATTTGCAGGCGTGTGCTGGAAAGCGAAAGCCAGTGATCTTCGTCCTCGAGCTCCACGAATTCGAAGGGCTTGCCGTGGTCTTTCAGCCGGTCGGCCATCTCGGTGGAGTGTGAATAGCGGACCACAGTGTCGTCCCGGCCGTGGATCAACATGATCGGCGCATCAGCTCGTGAGGCGAGCCTGCGCGGAGAGACCTCCGCCCATCGATCTTTCGGGCCGAACCGGTCGAGGAGGGCGGCCTTGGTGATCCGACTGCGATAAGACCTTTCTTCGTACCCTTCCTCGAACAGGGCGTGCAGATCGCTCACGGGCGCTACCGCGACCGCGCAGCGATACAGACCGTTCTGCACCGTCACCCCGGCAAGTGCGGCGTAGCCGCCATAGCTTGCTCCCGTGATGCAAGCGCGCTCGGGATCGACAATGCCTTTGGCGGCAAGTGCAGCGAGGCCGTCGGAGATATCGGTCTGCATTTTCCCGCCCCATTCGCCATACCCGGCCAGCATGAACGCCTCGTCGCGGTTGGTGGAGCCACGGAAATTGGGCTGGAAGACGGCGTATCCGCGCGAAGCGAAGGCCTGCGCCCACCAGTCGAATTGTTCCCGGTCATGCGCGTGGGGGCCCCCGTGCGGCAATAGGATAACGGGAAGGTCCACCGGCTCCTTATGCGGCGGCAGGGTAAGGATGCCGTCGAGATCGAGCCCATCGGATGCCTTGTAGGCGAATGTCGAAACGGGACCGACCTTATCCGCCTTGATCTGACGTCTCTCAAAGGCAATCGCCGACGCGCGCTTGCTCTCCGGCTCGAAGATGTACCAGGTGCCGCTGTCGCCATTCCCGCTCGTTCTAATGAGGATTTTGGTAAAGTCGGCGCTCCAGTCGACGAGGGTAACGTGGTAGCGTGCAAATGCCCTTGCCGCCATGTCGACCGCTTTCTGGTGCGCCGGGTCGGCGAAATGCGCGCGCCCACCAAGATCGCGGTGGCCGATCAGTCGACCGCTGGACTCGTCGAAGTACAAGCGATCGACGTCGACATCGTCGAGAAATGGCTGCGGCTCGCCCCCCGAGAGGGGAACCTCGAACCAGCGTGAATACCCGTCCTCTCCGCGTTCCGAGTAGATAACGGTATTCCCGGAATAGCCGAGGCCGAGGATGGCGGCAGCGCCGTCGGCCTGCTTGCCTTCGGCGATGCGGTCTGCGGAATCGTTCGTGATCGACCACTTGCCGCTATTCCTGTCGAGATCGAAGGTGGCAGCGATCGTTCCGTTGGGGGCTATCAGCCAGTTGCGGTGGTCTTCCCTGTTGCCCTTGAGCGCAATCCGCCTTGACGAGCCGGTTTGGACATCGACTTCGTAGAGGTAGATCCCGCGCCATGGGAAACCCTGGACCTGGTCCCTTTCGCGCTCCCACGCGCCGAAATAGGCCTTCCATTGACCGCCCACCTTGCGCGTCCCGAAATTGCCGAACACGCCATCGAAGAGCCCGCTTTCCTTGTCGAAGACCGTGATGAGTTCGCCATCGAAGGTCGCAGGCACGATATGCGCGTTGTAAATCTCTGTTCGCGGGATGTTGAAGCCCCACAGATCCTCGGTCACGCTGGTGCGCAGCAGGATGCGGTCGTTTCCGATCCAGTCCATGCTTCGGACCTTCACATCGCCGAGTTCCATCTTGCGCATCAGCTGCATGTCGGGACCGACGAACAGGATCAGCCGCTCGTCACCGATCGTTGTAATGAGCGCAAAATTGTTGCCATCCGGCGATATCGCGGCGTCTTCGACATCCGGCAGGGCGCCGTAGGCGGAGAGGGGAGGGTGCCCCTCTTCCGCCAGCACCGGCATGGCGGGTAGGCACAGCAGCAAGGCTGCGAGGAGCGATAGGATGGTTCGGGCGTGGCGCATTTGATCCTGCCGGTCAGATAGGCTTGCAGCAGTGGGCGGAAAGCTCGCGGAGTGAGAAAATATCCATCAATCCGCCGGGTTGTGCTTCTCGACGAAACCGACAGCCGCCTCGAGCATCCGAAGTCGGGTTTTGGAAAGGGAGAGCCAGTGATCTTCACCTTCGAGCTCGACCAACTCGTACGGCTTGCCGTTGTCCTTCAGCTTGTCCGCCATCTGGGTCGAATGAGAATAGGGCACTACGGTATCGTCGCGGCCGTGGATGAGCATGATCGGTGCATCGGCCCGGTCGGCCAGACGGCGCGGTGACACGTCGTCCCAGCGATCTTTGGGACCGAGCTGGTCGAGAAGTGCCTCCTTGGTCATTCGTTCGCGTCCGGATGCCCGGTAATCTTCGTTGAACATCGCTCGAATGTCGCTGACAGGGGCGACGGCCACTGCACAACGATAGATGCCTTGCTGGATGGTGACGCCTGCCAATGCTGCATAGCCGCCATAGCTTGCACCAACTATGCAGACACGAGCCGGATCGACGATGCCCTTCTCGGCGAGCGCTGTCAGGCCATCGGAAATATCGGTCTGCATCGCACGGCCCCATTCACCAAATCCGGCCAGCTTGAAGGCTTGGGTCTTGTTGGTCGATCCACGAAAATTCGGTTGGAACACAGCATATCCGCGCGAGGCGAAGGCCTGGGCCCACCAGTCGAACTTTTCCCTGTCGTAGGAATGGGGGCCGCCATGCGGCAGCATAACTAGGGGAAGGTCCTTCGCTTCGCGGCCAGGCGGTAGAGTCAATATGCCGTCGATGTCGAGACCATCACCTGCCTTATAGGCAAAGGTCGAAACCGGGCCGACCCTTTCCGGCCCGATGGCTGCTCGTTCATAAGCAATTGCGTCGGCCTTTCCCTGCTCGAGATCGACCACGAACCATGTCCCGCTATCCAGCTTGCCGCTGGTGCGCACCAGCACCTTCGTGAAGTCGGGAGTCCAGTCTACCATCCTGAAGTCGTAGCCGTCGAATGCCTTGCGGATTCCGGCGGCTGCTTTCTGGTCATCCTGATCGAAGAATACGGGCCCCTTGTCCGCATCGAGATATCCCATCAGGTAGCCGGAGACCTTGTGGAAGTAGAGCCGATCGACATCTGTGTCGGCGAGGAAAGGCCGGGGGGTGCCGCCGGCAAGCGGGATTTCGAACCATTCGTTGATCCCGTCTTGCCTTCGCGCAGCATACAAGAGCGTGCTGCCGTCGCTGCCAAGGCCGATCAGGCCGATCGAAGCGCCGAGCGCAGTACCGCTCGCAATCCGCTTGCCGGTCGGTCCTTCGATCTTCCAGTCGCCATCAGCACCACTGGCATCGAGCGTTGCGGCAATCCGGCCTTCGGCATCGACCACCCAATCTCGATCGTATCCCTGCCGCGCTGAATCCGACATCTTGCTCGCGCGATTGGTGTTCACATCAATGGAGTAGAGGAAGGGGCGACCATGATCGAAGACATATCTCGAACGGCTTTGGGCGGAGCGCTGCAGTCTAAGGCCACCGAAATGTGCAACCCAACGACCGTCGATCTGGCGTAGCCCGTAATTGCCATACAAGGCATTGAGGACGTCCTTCGAATCGCCGAAGATGGTTTCCACAGGCAGGCTGTTGTCGATGGGCAAGAGGTGGCCGACGTTGACTTCGATCTTGTCGGTGGTGAAGCCCCATACTTCTTCGGTTTGTCCGGTCACCAGCAAGATGCGCTCGTTCCCGAGCCATTGCATGTAGCGTACCTTGGCATCTCCGACCTGGAGGCGATTGACCGGCTTCAGGTTGGAGTCGACGATCAGCAGTATTCGCTGTCCGCTGGAGGACAACAGCATCGAAATCATCTCGCCATCCGGCGATATCGCGGCGTCTTCGACATCGGGTAGCGCGCCATATGCCGACAAAGGCGCCATTTCTTCAGCGAGAGCAGGCTGACCAATAGTCGCCAGAAACAGCGCGAGCAGAATAGTTCTAGATCTTGTGAAAAGCGACATGCGACCCCAAAATATTCAAGCCAATCCTAGCCTGTTGCGCCGCCAGTACAATATGATCGGTTAAAGCCTTGGCGAATTTGTCCCCATGCCCTAGAGGCGCGCACCGTCATGGCACGTCCCAAACCCGCCACCTTCGACAAGCAGAATACCGTCGCCGACAACCGGCGTGTGCGGTTCGATTACCATGTGGAAGAAACCTTCGAGGCGGGGCTGGCCCTGCAGGGGACCGAGGTGAAGGCGCTGCGTGCGGGCGAGGCTTCGATCAAGGAAAGCTATGCCGAGGTGCGTGACGGGCAGGTGTGGCTGATCAACGCCAATATCCCGGAATATTCGCACGGCAACCGGCTCAACCATGAGCCGCGACGGCCGCGCAAGCTGCTGCTCCATGCGCGCGAAATCGACAAGCTCTTCGGCGCGGTGGAACGCAAGGGCATGACGCTGGTGCCGCTGTCGATCTACTTCAACTCGACCGGACGGGCCAAGGTCGAGCTGGCGTTGGCCAAGGGCAAGCAGGCGCATGACAAGCGCCAGACGATCAAGGATCGCGACTGGAAGCGCGACAAGGCCCGGCTAATGCGCGAGAAGGGATAAATTCCCGCGTTACCCCTTTCGCAAGGTGCATCGGCTAACCACATCGGCTGACATGCCCGCATCGCCGCCAAATATTCTCATCGTCCGCTTGCAACGCACGCCTGTGCGGAGCATGGCAGGGGCGTGGCGATGACTAGTTTTCGATCAAAGACTTTCCTGGCGGATTTCCTTCGCAAGCATATGCCCACGCGCGAGGAAATGGCGAAGAACCGCTTCCTCAAGCCAATCGCGCACCGGTTCCTTTCGCCCGAGTTGTGGCGCTTTACCCGGCGTAGCGTACCGCGCGGTGTTGCTCTCGGCCTGTTCGCAGCCTTCATCGTGCCGATCGGACAGATATTCCTTGCTGCATTCATGGCCCTGCCGGCGCGCGCCAACGTTCCGCTCGCGGCGCTGGTCACCTTTGTCACCAATCCATTCACGCTGCCGTTCTGGCTGGTCATCGCCAACCGCACGGGCAAGATCGTCCTTAATATCGATGCCGCTATGGGTGCAGGTGCAGGCCAACTGGCCGAGGACAGCGGTGCGCTCGCACGGTGGCTCGAAGTGGGCGGGGTGACCGCTTTCGGCTTCCTCGTCCTCGCAATCGTGACGTCTGCGGTGGGATATCTCGCGGCGAGCTTCACCTGGCGCTTCGTGGTTGCGCGCAAGCGTGAGCGCCGCCTTTCGCGGATGGAAAAGCGGCTCGACGAACGGCTCGGTGGAGGGGCTTCGTGAGCGTACCTGGCGATCGGGAGGCAGACGGCCTGCCGCCAATTCCGCTGATCTTCGGTATCGTCCTTGCTTTTGCCGTATCGGTCGGGCTTGTGTGGCTGGCGGCGGGAACAAGCCTTGCGGCTGTTGCCTATGGCGGCGCCTTGGTCGCGGTGATCCTCGCGCTATTGCTCGCCCCACGCTTCGCTCCGAAGTCGAGCGAGGAAGTTCTCGCCCAACCGGACTGGAGTGTGACCGCTGCCGCGATTGAGAACCGCCGCCGCGGGGTCGCTGTGGTCGATCGCGCCAACCGGCTGACATGCTCCAACGCCACCTATGAAAAATGGTTCGGCGCCGATCTAGCCCCGCACCAGCTTCCCTTCGATGAGGACGCCCAGACCCGGATAGCCGAGGCGGCCCGGCAGGCTTGGCGCGATGGCTACGCCAAATGCGGCGAGCTGGCGATGGAAGTGGGCGGAAGCTCCTACAAGCTGAAGATCGAACGGGTCGGGCGCGGCGAAGACTACCTCGTCTGGCGCTTCGGCGAGATCGTCAAGGAGCGCAGCTATGACGGGATGCAGGAGCGCATCACCGGCTCGCTCGGGCAGATCCTCTCGCGTTCGGGTATCGAACTGGCTTTGGTGGCGCCCGACGGAATCGTTCAGGCGGCCACTCCCGGGCTTGCCGAACGGGCAACGGGTTCGCGCGGCGAGACCCTGGCGGGACAGGAATTCGTGCAACTCCTGCGCTCGGACGACCGCGACCGGATATTCTTCGCCAACGAGGGGCAGCAGGGCTCGCCGCAGACACTGGTGCATGTCCCCCTCGATCCGCCTGCAGGACGCGAGGGCGAGCAGGCTCCCAATCTGATGCTTCTCGTCGACAGCACAGTCGGCATAGGTGGCGGCTGGCAAGGGAGCGGCAAGGCAGCGATCCCGCAGCTCGAGGCGCTGTTGTCCGCCCTTCCTCTCGGACTTGCACTGACCGACCGCGACGGGCGTTTTCTGTTCGCGAACAAGGCATTCCTTCGCGCCGTGGAGCGGGAGGAACAGGGCCTGCCGCAGTTCCCGTCGGACCTGGTCGTACGCGAGGACAAGGCCGCGATTGCCGATACCGTCCGGCGCTTTGCCAAGGGCGCCACCGCGAGCGGCGACATGGCCGTGCGTCTCGCCAACGACAAGGAGGAGCCGGTTTCGATCGGCCTTGCCGGAGTACGCGGGCTGGGCGATGCGGCGGTCCTCCTTTCGATCAGTGATTCTACCGAGGAAAAGCGTCTGCGCCGCCAGGTTGCGCAGGCGACCAAGATGCAGGCCGTCGGCCAGCTCGCCGGGGGTGTCGCGCACGATTTCAACAACGTGCTGACAGCGATCATCGGCTATTGCGACCTCATGCTGCTGCGCCACACGCCGGGCGACAGCGACTATGACGATATTCAGCAGATCAAGGCGAATTCGAACCGCGCCGCCAGCCTGACGCGGCAACTGCTTGCCTTCTCGCGCCAGCAGACGCTGCGCCCGGTCGTGCTCCAGATGCCCGACGTGGTGAGCGAGGTCAGCCAGCTGCTGAAGCGCCTGATGGGCGAGAAGATCGAATTCTCGGTCCGCCACGACCGCGAGCTCGGCCCGGTGCGCGCCGACCCTCAGCAGCTCGAGCAGGTCATCATCAATCTCGCCGTGAATGCGCGCGACGCGATGCAGAGCCACGCCAACAAGCTCGGCAAGCAGGACTGGAAGGGGCGGCTTACGCTGGCAACCCGGCGCGTGTCGGCCCGCGATGTGCGCAAGATGGGCATCGATATCATGCCCGCCGACGACTACACTGTGCTCATCGTGCAGGACACCGGCGGCGGCATCCCGGTCGAGCATCTCAACAAGATCTTCGAGCCGTTCTTCACGACCAAGGAGCAGGGCAAGGGCACCGGCCTCGGCCTGTCGACCGTCTACGGTATCGTGAAGCAGTCGAACGGTTTCATCTTCGCCGATAACGTTACCGATGCCAGCGGCCAGGCTGCGGGTGCGCGCTTCACCGTCTATCTCCCCGTCCACAAGGGCGAGATGCCGATATACCTCAAGGGCGAAGACGGCGGAGAGGAGCCCAAGGCCAGCGAATGGTCGGGCGGCGGCAAGCTGCTGCTGGTCGAGGACGAGGACATGGTCCGTGCCGTTGCCGAGAGGGCGCTCACCCGTGCAGGCTATGCCGTCACCACCGCCTCCGACGGGGAAGAGGGGCTTGCCGCGATTGCCAATGGCGATGTCGAATTCGACCTGATCGTATCCGACGTCGTGATGCCTGCAATGGACGGGCCAGCTATGGCGCGCGCCGTGCGCAGGGTGAAACCAAAAATCCCGATCCTGTTCATGTCGGGCTATGCCGAAGAGCAGTTGCGCAACGAGATCGATATCGACAACATGCATTTCATACCTAAGCCCTTCAGCGTCCAGCAGATTAATGCCAAGGTGTCTGAAGTCTTGGGAGAACAAGCCAAGGTCGACGCCTGAATTTTCGGCAGCGACCTGCGCCACTGACTAGGGGAGCTGCATCATGGGTCGTTTCGTTTCCGGTCTTGCCATCTCGGCCGCGGTCCTGGCCGCACCACTAGGCGCGCAATCTCAGGCCGATGCGCTGGCCGATCCCGATGCCACGGCGCAGGGCGATGTCTCGATCACCATCTACAACGGCGACAGGAGCCTGGTGCAGGATGTGCGCCAATTGTCCATTCCTGCCGGACAGAGCACGGTGTCCTTCCCCGATGTTTCTGCACGGATACAGCCCGAAACCCTGAGCTTCTCCGCCGACGGGACGGCAATCGTCGAACAGAATTTCGACTTCGACCTGCTGACTCCGACCAAGCTGATGGAGAAAGCCATCGGCCAGACCATCACGCTGATCCGCACCAATCCTGCCACGGGCGCGGAAACTCGCGAGCGCGCGACCGTGCTCTCGACCGCCGGGGGCGTGGTGGTGAAGATCGGAGACCGGATCGAGGTCCTGCGCGACGATGGCCTTCCGGTCCGCGCGATCTTCGATCGGGTACCTTCCAACCTGCGGGCGAGGCCGACGCTTTCGGTGACGCTCGATTCGACGCGTTCGGGGGCGCGTGCCGCCGCGATCCGCTACCTCACGAGCGGTCTGGGCTGGACATCGGACTATGTCGCGCTGTTCGACGAGGCTGATAATACGGTCGACATGCAGGGTTGGGTCACGCTTACCAACCAGACCGGCACGACATTTCATGATGCGGACCTTCTATTGGTCGCTGGCGATCCAACCGGCGGGAACGGGCGTGGCACGCGCTCGAGGTCGATGGTCACCCCCGGAACCGAGGCCGCCGATCGCGAATCGCTGGGTGATTTCTACCTCTACCCTCTCGAGGAGCGCACCACGGTCGCCAACGCGCAGACCAAGCAGGTCAGCTTCCTCGACGTGCAGGGCGTGCCCGCGCGCCGCCGCTACGAACGGCGGGTTGGCTGGCTCGCGCGCGACAACCAGCCGGTTGCTGTGAGCAGCGCCATTTCGTTCAACACCTCGCGCTCTCAAGGTCTAGGCGATGCGCTCCCTGCAGGCACGGTCCGCTTCTACCAGCGTGACAGTCAGGGCACTCCGCAATTCATCGGCGAGGCGCGGATCGGCCACACGCCGATGGGCAGCGAGTTGTTCCTCCGCACGGGCGACGCTTTCGACGTCTATGTCCAGGCAGAGGTGGAGAAGCGCGAGCAGATCGACAGCGGCGAGTGGCGAAGCACCGCCCGCTACCGCGTGGTGACGGACGACGAGGTCGTCCAGACCATCGAGCAGGAGCGCGAGATCAAATACTACCGCACGACGATGCGGTATACTTTCTACAACGCCAAATCCGTGCCGGTCGATGTCGAGTTCTACCAGGACGGGCTCTATCGCGGATGGTGGTCGCGGGATTACCGGGTGATATCGGAGGACGTCGAGGGGGAGCAGCAAAACCCATCTACCCGCAAATGGATCGTGCGCGTGCCTGCCGAAAGCGAGCGTATTGTCCGGGTGACCTACGAAACCAAGTACTGATCGGGTGACGTCGGCCATGCGCCCGCCAGCAACCTGGATCGCCCTTCTGACCCTGTTCACTGCCGGTCCGCTGGCGGCGCAGGAAGAGCGTGAGCGCGTCTTCGCATCCGAACCGACCCATTATGCCGTCACCGTCTATCGCGACCCGGAACGCGTCCCCGGTGAGCGGATGGAGCGCGACTGGCCGCAAGGCTATGCCATGATCAGCGAGACGCGCACGGTTACCCTGCCGCCCGGCCGCTCGACCATTCTGTTCGAAGGCGTGGCGGAAGGCATGGTGGCTGTCAGCGCCATCGTTACCGGGCTGCCAGGCGGCACGATCGAGAAAAACCGCAACGCAGACCTGTTGTCACCCGCCGCGCTCGTCGACCGTACGCTCGGCAACCGGGTGACGATCACGCGGACCAATCCGGCCACGGGTGAGGGGCGCAGCGAAGAGGCGATCGTGCGCACGCGCGCCGATGGCGGCCTCGTTCTCCAGACGCGCGACGGCTTCGAGGCTGTGCGCTGTTCCGGCCTGCCCGAGAAACTCACCTTCCCTTCGGTCCCTCGCGAGCTGTCGTCGAGGCCCATCTTCAACATCGATACCCATGATGAGACGGGCGGCACTTACGAAGTGACCCTGACTTACCTGTCCTGGGGCTTCGACTGGGAGGCGAACTATGTTGCGCAGCTGGGCGAGGGCAGGGGAGACGGCACTTTCGAGATGGGGCTGATGAGCTGGCTCACCGTGCTCAACGACAACGGCCAGTCCTTTCCCGATGCGCAATTGATGGTCGTCGCCGGCGAAATCGCGATCGAGAGCGATTTCGAGGAACTCGCCGAAGCGCCCCTGGCAAGGGGGTTGTCTCTCACCTGCTATCCCTTCGGCAGCACGGCGCGCGGTTCTCCCACCTATGGCTATGGAGTGCCGCCGGCACCTCCACCGCCTCCCACGATGTCCGATGGGTTCAACGGGGATGCGATCGTCGTGACCGGAGCGCGGAGGCGGGTGTCGGAACTCGCCGAAGTCGCCCCGGCAATGACAGTTTCCGAGGGAGCGATGGCGTCCGAGGAACAGCTCGCAGACCTCAAGCTTTACCGCGTCCCGCGTGAAGTGACCGTCTCGGCCAAGGGTCTGAAGCAGATCGCATTTCTCGCGCGCGATGCCGTGCGCACCCGCTGGCTCTATCGCGCGGAATGCGACGCGACGCAGCGTTGGTACAAGGTCGAAGACGAAATCGATCTCGATGAAGCCTCGATCAAGCTGTTCACTCAGAACAAGGAAGAATTCGGCCTGGGTGCCTCGCTGCCCATGGGCACGCTCAATGCCTTCGAGGCCACGTCTCTCGGTCCCCAGCTGGTCGCACAGGTTGAGCTGCGCGATTACCCCGTCGGGCAGGAAGTAGAGCTCGATCTGGGTGAGAGCGCGCGTGTCTACGCCTCGTGCGGATATGCAGGCAATCAAGAGCCCGACGCCAGGGGGCGCCGCTGGACCAGGATCAACGCGGTGCTCTGGAATGCCAATGACACGCCCGCAAAGGTCCGGCTCGTCCTCGGCTATCCCGATTATTGGGAAGTGCGCAGCTGGGGCCCCGATCCATATGTCAAGAATGGCGAGCTGGTGATCGACGTCGAAATCCCCGCCAATGGGCGGCTCGACAAGACCTTCCGGATGCGCCGTTCGGAGCTGTTTTTCAGCCGGCGATAGGAAAGTTGGAAAAAAATTCGTTCCACTCTTGTTCTATTGGAACAAACACGGTACATGCCTTCGCAGTTGATGAGTTGGAAACGGCTCTGGATATGCGAAAGGGGAATATGTCATGGCGGCCAGTCTGAAGCTTGTAGAGGATAAGAAAGTGGACGCAGACCGCCAGAAGGCATTGGACGCCGCACTTGCGCAGATCGATCGCGCATTCGGCAAGGGCTCGGCTATGAAGCTGGGCCAGAAGGAAGCGATGAATGTGGAGGCGATCTCCACCGGCTCGCTCGGCCTCGATATCGCACTTGGCATCGGCGGCCTGCCCAAGGGCCGCGTGATCGAAGTTTATGGTCCGGAAAGCTCGGGCAAGACCACGCTGGCGCTGCATGTGATTGCCGAAGCGCAGAAGGCTGGCGGTACGGCCGCCTTCGTCGATGCGGAACATGCGCTCGATCCGGTCTATGCCAAGAAGCTGGGCGTCGATGTGGATGAACTGATCGTCTCGCAGCCCGATACCGGCGAACAGGCACTCGAAATCACCGATACGCTGGTGCGCTCGAATGCGATCGACGTTCTCGTGGTCGACTCGGTGGCCGCGCTTGTGCCGCGCGCCGAAATCGAAGGCGAGATGGGTGACAGCCACGTCGGCCTGCAGGCTCGCCTGATGTCGCAGTCGCTGCGCAAGCTGACCGGCTCGATCAACCGTTCGAAGTGCATGGTGATCTTCATCAACCAGCTGCGCATGAAGATCGGCGTGATGTACGGCAATCCCGAAACCACGACCGGTGGCAACGCGCTCAAGTTCTATGCCTCGGTCCGCCTCGACATTCGCCGCACGGGCCAAATCAAGGACCGCGACGAGGTGATCGGCAACTCGACCCGCGTGAAGGTCGTCAAGAACAAGGTCGCCCCGCCGTTCAAGCAGGTCGAATTCGACATCATGTATGGCGAAGGTATCTCCAAGATCGGCGAAATTCTCGATCTCGGCGTGAAGGCCGGCGTGGTGGAGAAGTCGGGCAGCTGGTTCAGCTATGACAGCGTCCGCATCGGCCAGGGCCGCGAGAATGCGAAGACCTTCCTCAAGGAAAATCCCGAAATGTGCGCCAAGTTGGAAGCTGCGATCCGCGGCAAAACCGACGAGGTCGCCGAAGAGATGATGACTGGTCCGGACGCGGAAGACTGATCACGCCTCTTCAAGCGGGAGCGCGTGCGGCACTCTCCATTCCCCGCCGCACGTCATAGCCGGACTGTCCCCCGGCGCTCCCGGAAACACGGAAAGCCGGTGCGCGCGCTCTCTCCCATTGCCGCCGCACCGGCTTTTCGCGTCTGGTTGCGGGATTGGGTGAAATCTCGCTGGCTTCCAGCGCGTGCGATGCCTAGGCAGGTTCGCAAAGAGGAGATCCTGCATGACCATCACCGTCCACCATCTCAACAACAGCCGCTCGCAGCGCATCCTCTGGTTGCTCGAAGAACTGGGCGCGGATTACGAGATCGTCTCCTACCAGCGTGACGGTGAAACCAACCTCGCACCGCCCGAACTCAAGCAGGCCCATCCGCTCGGCAAATCTCCCGTGATCGAGGACAATGGCCGTCGCGTCGCCGAAAGCGGCGCGATTATCGAATATCTGTGCGAGCGTCACGGCGGTAAGAGCTGGCTCCCCGACCGCGCCAGCGATGCCTGGATCGATCACCTCGAATGGATGCAGTTCGGCGAGAGCTCCTTCTTCGTACCTGTCATGCTCAAGATCATGGCCGGTCGCCTGGGCGCCGCTGCAGCCCCGATGATGCCCCGCGTCGAAGAGCAGCTCGAGGCACACATCCTCTTCGCGGAAGAAAACATCTCCGACGATCTCCATTTCGTCGGCACCGACTGGAGTGCCTCCGACGTCATGATGAGCTTCCCCGCGGAGATCGCAGTCATGCAAGGCTATGGCGAGAAGGCCCCCAAGCTGGCGCGTTTCGTCGAGGCCATTCACGCGCGCCCGGCGTGGCAGCGTGCCCGCGAGCGTGGTGGGCCATACTTCGTCTGGTGACCGCGCGCTCCTAGAATCCGTTCGCAACGTTTTCGAGCGCGGCATCGAGCTGCGCCCGCGAATAGCGGCGCCCATCGACAAAAACTGCCGCAATCCGGGTCGAGTTGGCGATATCGACGCTGGGGTCGGCATCGAGCAGGATAAGGTCAGCCTCCAGACCTGATACGACCCGCCCGATCCTTGCCTCGAGCCCAAGGAGCCGGGCCGCTCCGCTGGTGGCCCAGCGCAAGGCGTCCATCTCGCTCAATCCGGCCGTGACATAGTGTTCGAGTTCTTCATGCATGGAGAATCCGAAGAGGACATAGGGATTACGCGCATCGGTCCCGGTCGGGATCTCGACCCCGGCGGCGAAAAGGTCGGCGAGGATCCGGTAATCCTCATCGTGCTGCAGGTCGAACAGCTCCAGTTGCTCGTCGGTATAGCGGGCAAAGAAGGCATCGGCAGCGGCCGCCCATTCGGCGCGAACCGAGGGATGGATAAAGCGCATCTCGGGTCGTGCCTTCTGCGCCGTCACCTCGGCGCGGGTAAGGTAGCGCTGCTGCCAGAAACTGAGGGTCGGCACATGCGCGGTGTCAGCCGCGAGGCTGACCTGGGCGAGCCGCGCCCTTTCGCTTGGCGAATAGAGGTCCGATGCAGGTCGTAATCCATCGCGGATGTCGCGCAGGATGGCGAAAAGGTCCTCGATGCTCGAGCTTCCCGGCACGTATCCCGATGCCGGGTTGACGATGGCGCTCAGATAGCCGTCGAGATGCTCGACCGACCAGATTTCCGATCCATAGACTTCCTCGACACCGAACGCTCGCGGAGCGTGCCCGGCATAGCGCAAGCCCTGCTGCCCGGCTTCGTCCGCGATTGCTGCGAAAGTGTTGGCATCGAGGCCGAAGTAGACCTTGATGAAATCGTAGCCGGCTGCCTTGTGCGCCTGCACCAGGGCGCGCCCCTCGGCAGGCGAGGTCGCCACGTCAGAAGTTGCCCAGAATTGCGGGTTTCCGTCGATAATCGGCCCGGAGGTTACAATCTCCGGACCCAGAAGCGACCCGCTCCTTATCCGCTGGCGCAGCGTGAGCAGTTGCGGCGTCCCCCACATGTTGCGGACTGTCGTCACTCCATTCGCAGGGAAGAGCGGCATCTCGTAATCGTCGTAGACATGCACATGCGCATCGATCAGCCCAGGCATCAGGACCTTGCCGGAGCCGTCGATCACCGTCGTCGCGTCGGCGGGGGTCGAAGCGGTGGTTGCCACTTCCAGGATCAATCCGTCCTTGATCCGCACGGTCATTCCGTCGGACGCTCCGCTGCCGTCCATCGGCAATACGCGAACATTCGTGATGGCGATGTCCGCACCGGCGGCGGGAGGAGGGGTAGGCGTGGGTGTGGGACCTCCGCCGCCCCCTGACGAATTGCTACCGCCTCCGCAGCTCGACAGTCCGAGGAACAGCGCGCCCGCCAGGGCGATTGGCGAAAGCATGCGACCGGGCTTCATGGTCGTGGCATAGCATCGCTGCAGTCGCGCGGGCAATCGGGATTGGAAATCGGCGGCTGCGAAGCGTCATTGAAGCTTGTCGCGCGCGTGCCGATTGCCTAACTGCGCCCGCATGACGTCGACCAATGAAATACGCCGCTCCTTCCTCGACTATTTCGGGAGCAACGACCACGCCGAGGTGCCGAGCGCACCATTGGTGCCGTTCAGCGATCCCACGCTGATGTTCGTTAATGCGGGAATGGTCCCGTTCAAGAACGCCTTCACCGGTCTTGAAACCCCGCCCGCACCGCGCGCCGCGAGCTCGCAGAAATGCGTTCGGGCCGGTGGCAAGCACAACGATCTCGACAATGTGGGCTACACTGCACGGCATCACACTTTCTTCGAGATGCTCGGCAATTTCAGCTTTGGCGACTATTTCAAGGAACAGGCGATCGACCACGCCTGGACCCTGCTGACCAAGGAATGGGGCCTCGACAAGGACCGCTTGCTGGTTACCGTCTATCACACCGACGACGAAGCCTTCGACCTGTGGAAGAAGCGCACCGGCTTTGCCGACGAGCGCATTATCCGCATCCCGACCAAGGACAATTTCTGGGCCATGGGCTCCGACGGCCCATGCGGACCCTGTTCGGAAATCTTCTACGACCACGGCGACCACATCTGGGGCGGACCTCCGGGAAGTCCGGAAGAGGACGGCGACCGTTTCGTCGAGATCTGGAACCTCGTCTTCATGCAGTTCACGCAGGAAGCGGACGAAATCGTCGGCGATTTGCCCAAGCCGAGCATCGACACCGGCATGGGCATCGAGCGCGTCGCTGCAGTCATGCAGGGCGTGCACGACAACTATGACACCGATACCTTCAAAGCCTTGATTGGTGCCAGCGAGGCGCTCACCGGCGTCAAGGCTGAAGGCGACCAGACCGCTAGCCATCGCGTCATTGCCGACCACCTGCGCTCGACCAGTTTCCTTCTCGCCGACGGTGTTCTGCCAAGCAACGAGGGCCGCGGCTATGTGCTGCGCCGCATCATGCGCCGCGCCATGCGTCACGCGCATTTGCTTGGCGCGAGCGAGCCGCTGATGCACCGTCTCGTGCCTGCACTTGTCACTGAAATGGGTGCCGCCTATCCCGAACTCGTCCGTGGTCAGCCGCTCATCCAGGAAGTGCTCGAGCGCGAGGAGA
The DNA here is from genome assembly GCF_019711415.1 of Qipengyuania vesicularis. Classification (GTDB taxonomy): domain Bacteria; phylum Pseudomonadota; class Alphaproteobacteria; order Sphingomonadales; family Sphingomonadaceae; genus Qipengyuania; species Qipengyuania vesicularis. The sequence continues at coordinate 656,862 of NZ_JAIGNJ010000001.1, forward strand.
CGCAGTTCCGCCGCACGCTCGACAAGGGATTGAAGCTGCTCGACGAAGCCACAGGCGACATGGGCGAGGGCGGCACGCTCGACGGCGAGACTGCCTTCAAACTCTACGACACCTACGGCTTCCCATATGACCTCACCGAGGATGCGCTGCGCAACCGCGGAATCGGCGTCGACAAGGACGGTTTCGATGCGGCTATGGCACAGCAGAAAGCTGCTGCTCGCGCTGCGTGGAAGGGCTCGGGAGAGGCGGCCAGCGAGGAAGTCTGGTTCGACATCGCCGAGCGCGAAGGCTCGACCGAGTTTACCGGCTACACCTCCGACACGGGCGAGGCCGAGGTGGTCGCGCTGGTGAAGGATGGCAAGGAAGTCGACAGCGCAGGTGAGGGCGATGACGTTATCATTCTCACCAACCAGACGCCCTTCTATGGCGAAAGCGGCGGCCAAACGGGCGATGCCGGACGCATCTGGACGCCCGAGGGGTTCGAGGCATCGGTCTCGACCACCAACAAGCCGCTCGGCCGCCTGCACACGCATATTGCGAAGATCGCCAAGGGTAGCGTGAAGGTGGGTGATGCCGTCCATCTCGAAATCGACGCTGAACGCCGCGACCGCATTCGTGCCAACCACTCGGCCACGCACCTCGTCCATGCCGCGCTACGCAACCGGCTCGGCGGCCACGTGACGCAGAAGGGCTCGCTGGTTTCCGACGATCGCTTCCGCTTCGACTTCTCGCACCCCAAGCCGCTGGGCGATGACGACATCGCCGCGATCGAGGCAGAGGTGAACGAGGAGATCCGCGCCAACGAAACAGTCGGCACGCGCCTGATGACGCCCGACGATGCCGTGGCTGCCGGCGCGCTCGCGCTGTTCGGGGAGAAGTATGGCGATGAGGTTCGCGTGCTCTCGATGGGTCGCAAGGGCGGTGAGGGCAAGAACTACTCGGTCGAACTATGCGGCGGCACCCACGTCGAGGCGACCGGCGATATCGGCCTGTTCAAGATTGTCAGCGAAAGCGCGGTCAGCTCGGGCGTGCGCCGTATCGAGGCGCTCACCGGAGAAGCGGCCCGCCAGTGGTTGCTCGCTCGTGATGAAACCGTCCGTGCCATTGCCGGAGCGCTGAAGACCTCGCCGGACGAGGCGGCGGCCCGTGTGTCTGCGCTGGTCGACGAGCGCAAGCGGCTCGAAAAGGCATTGGCCGAGGCCAAGCGCGCATTGGCGCTGGGCGGCGGTGGTTCCGGCGACGAGGCGAGCGCCGATGAAGATGTCGGCGGCGTGACTTTCTCCGGACAGGTGATCGATGGCCTCAATCCCAAAGAATTGCGTCCGCTGCTCGACGAAGCCAAGACACGCATGGGTTCGGGCATAGCCGCGATCTGCGCCGTGAATGACGGCAAGGGCGCCTTTGCCGTGGCGGTGACCGACGATCTCACCGACCGCTTCAGCGCGGTAGACCTCGTGCGTGCCGGCGTGGAAGCGCTGGGGGGCAAAGGAGGCGGCGGCCGTGCGGACATGGCGCAGGGCGGCGGGCCTGACGGATCGAAAGCCGATGATGCGATTGCCGCCGTGCGTGGGGCTCTGGCCAAAGAAAACGCCTGACCGGCACGAAGCTGGTCAGGCGCTGCTTCTCCTCTCTCAGGAGATAATCAGGCGTTGGGCGTGCTTTTGGTTACGCCGCTCGAGCCCTGCTCGATATCGTAGCCCTCGGTGTCGCCGGGCGCGCCGCGCTGGTCGGTCGGTGCCTGGTCCATCTGCGGCTCAGCCACATTCTGCGGCTTGAACTTCTCGTCGTTGGGTGTCGGCTTTGTCGGATCGATGTCACTCATTTTACTCTCCTTTTGCCTTACCAACGCATGGGGAGAGGCAAAGGTTCAACCATCCGCCGCGCTCGAGCGTAGCTTCGGCTTGTAGTCGAGCGCGCCGCGTTCCTCGATCTGCGCGCGGAACTCGTCGCGCTTCTCGTGGATCGACGCGATAACAGGGCCCATCGCGACGCCGATATCGACCAGCACCGCCTCGGTCAGCTGGAGCGTGGCCTCAAGCGTTTCGGGCACGGCATGGCTCGCCCCGGCCCGGTAGAGTTCCGCCGCATGGCCTACATCGCGCGCACGTGCGACGATCAGCAGGTCGGGGTATTCCTGTCGCAGTTTGGCGACGAGGCGCTGGACCAGCACGGGTTCGTCCATGGTCAGCACCACGGCGAGAGCCTGCTCTATGCCCAACCGGTGAAGGGCGTCACCGCGAGAGGCATCTCCGAAGACGGCGCGATAGCCCTTGCGCTTGGCGCTTTCGATCATGTCGGCGTCGGCATCGAGCGCAACATAGGGCTTATCATGCACGGTAAGCATCTGCGCGATCAGCCGTCCCACGCGTCCAGCGCCGATGATGATGACCTTGCGCTCGCCTTCATCTTCCTCGGGCAACTCGGGCGCGGGCTCGACCCGGCGGGCCACGATCCGACCGAGACGGGCGAGCAGCGGTGTGATGGTTAGGCCGATGGCGGTCACGATCTGCCAGAACTGCGCCGTGCCGGGCTGGATCAGGAGCGCGGAACTCGCTGCGGCGAGCACGATCAGCGTGGTTTCCGAAGGGCTCGCCATCAGTATGCCCGTCTCGGCCGCCGTGCTGCGGCGAGCACCCATCAGACGTAGCAGGACGCCTGTCAGCACCGCCTTGAACACCAGCACGCCGACCACGGCGACGGCGATCGACCCGAGATATTCCCAGATAGTGGCGAGATCGATGCTCATGCCCACGGTGATCAGGAAGATACCGAGAGCGAGGCCCTTGAAGGGCTCCATGATGCTTTCGACCTCGGTGTGATATTCGGTTTCGGCGATGAGAAGGCCAGCGATCAGCGCGCCGACGATGGGCGAAAGGCCGACCGCGGCAGTCGCAAGGCTGGCACCGATCACGACGAGCATTGCGGCGGCAAGGAATAGCTCGGGGCTCTTGGTCCGTGCGGCCTGGGCGAAGAGGCGGGGAAGGGCAAAACGCCCGACGATCATCATGACCGCAATGACGAGCGCGCCCTGCCACATGGTCGTGAGCAAGCCGTCCCACCCCTCCGACGCGGCATTGGGGGCCATGGCGCCGAGAATGAAGACGATCGGTACGATCATGATGTCTTCGAACAGCAGCATGGAGAGCGCCGCGCGCCCGACCGGGCTGGTGCTGCCCGAAATCGGCAACACGATGGCGGTGGAGGAGAAGGCGAGCGCAAAGCCGAGCGCCAGCGCACCGATCCAGTACTGCCCCATCATCGACAGCACGACCGCGAGGCACAGCCCGCCAATCAGGAGTTCCGCCGCACCCAGCCCAAAGACGAGCCGCCTGAGCTGCCACAGGCGCTTGAAGGAAAGTTCCAGCCCGATGGCGAACAGCAGCAGGATGATCCCGAACTCGGCGAACAAGTCGAGCGCGTCCGGGTCCGATATGGTTATGTGTTCAAGCCATGGTCGTTCGAACACCAGCTGGCCGAGACCATATGGCCCGACGAGGATGCCGATCAGGATGAACCCGATCACCGGCGTGATGCGGAAGCGGGTGAAAACGGGAATGACGAGCCCCGCGGCGCCCAAAATGACGAGCGCGTCGGAGAGTGCCGGAGATGCAAGTTCGCCCGATGCCATGGTTTGGGTCTAGCCAGCCGATATTACGAAGTCACGGCGCTTGTTCGGCTTAGCCACCGCCTGGTCCGGTCGGCCCCAATGGTTCGCGGCGCGGGCGCGGCTTTCCGGGGTGTTTCCCGTCTTCGTCCCACTCGATGCGGTAAAGGTCGAAGCGGCGGTCTGCGAGATTGCGCACCGTGCCTTCCGCGCGCGCCCATTGGAGGTCGGCAAGGTTGATGTCGCTGATGGTCAGCGTCTCGACATTCTCGCTGGCTTCGGCAGCGATGCCGTCGCGCGCGAAGGGGAAGTCGCAGGGCGTCAGGATGCAGCTTTGCGCATACTGGATGTCCATATTGGCGACATTCGGGAGGTTGCCGACATTGCCGGACAGCACCACGAAACACTGGTTCTCGATCGCCCGCGCCTGCCCGCAATAGCGCACGCGCAGGTATCCTTGCCGGCTATCGGTGCAGAAGGGCACGAAGATGATACGCGCGCCCTCGTCGGCGAGGCGGCGGGAGAGTTCGGGGAATTCGCTGTCGTAGCAAATCTGGACGCCGATAGGGCCGCAGTCGGTTTGGATCACTTCGACCTTGTCGCCGCCCTTGATGTTCCACCAGTACCGCTCGTTCGGGGTGGGGTGGATCTTCTCCTGCGCATGGACCGAGCCATCGCGAAGGCAGACATAGGCGATGTTGTGGATGTCCCCGTCGTCCATGCGGGTGGGATGGCTGCCGGCGATGATGTTGATGTTGTATCGCATCGCCATCTCGGAAATGTCGTCGCGCAGGCGGGGTGTGTATTCCGACAGGCGCTCGATCGCCTCGACGGGAGAGAGCTCCTTCGGCTCGAAGCTCAGCAGCATCAGCGTGAAGAGTTCGGGAAAGACGATGAAGTCTGCTTCGTAATCGCTTGCAACATCGACGAAATATTCGATGGCTCGCATGAACTCATCATAGTCCGCCACCTGGCGCGCCTGCAGTTGGCAAGTGGCCACGCGAACCGATTCCACGCCCCGGGGCAGGCGTTTCTTCACCGGCTGGTCGCGCTCCACATAGGGGTTGCGCCAGACCATCATAACGGCATTCGCCATGCTGGCCTTGTCCTCGGGCAGATAGCCCTCGATGATCCGCTCTGGTTCGAACCCGTTGGCCATCTGGAAGCGCAGGACGGGGTCGTGCAGCTTCTTTTCCAGTACCTGCTCGAGATAATCCTTCGGCCCCGTCACACGGCGGCGGTAACGACGATAATTCGGCATGCGGCCGGCAAAGACGATGCCGGTGAGGTCCTTTTCCTCGGCCAGCGCACGCCGTTCTTCGTAGAGACGACGGCCGATGCGGACACCGCGCACCTTGGGATCGACGCACATCTCGTAGCCATAGAGCCAGTCGCCGGTTGGATCGTGGCGGCTGCCGTAGCCATTGCCGGTGATCTCGTCCCAATCATGGTCCTGGAAGGCGAGCGCCTCGGCGACCTGCATGGTCGCGCAATATCCGACCACCTCGTCATCGAGCAGCGCGACGAAGCAGCCTTCCTTGAAGTTGTTGATCTGCCCGCGGATTTCGCCGTGGGTATAGGCGGGCATATCCTCGTAAACCCGGCGCACCAGGTTGGCGATGCCCGGGATGTCCTTGATCATCGCGTTGCGAACGTCGAGCCGCTTCTGGCCGAACTTTTCGCTGCCCTTGCGGCGGACACTACGCTTTGCTGCTGGCTGCTTGGCCATTCAAACCCCGTCTAAATTCTGGCGACCCCAAACGAAAACGGGGTCGGCTTCACGCCGACCCCGATGATCTGGCTTATCCGGGTAATGCCCCAGATGCGCTGAAGTTTCAGCCCCAGTTCGCCATTTCGGCTTCGAGGTTCTCGACGATCGCCTCGAAGAACTGTTCGGTGGTCATCCAGCTCTGTTTCGGACCGATCAGCAGCGCGAGGTCCTTGGTCATCTTGCCGCTTTCGACGGTCTTGATGCAGACCTGCTCGAGAGTCTCGGCGAACTTCACCACGTCGGGCGTGTTGTCGAACTTGCCGCGATACATGAGGCCGCGCGTCCAGGCGAAGATGCTAGCGATCGGATTGGTCGAGGTAGCCTTGCCCTGCTGGTGCTGGCGATAATGGCGCGTGACGGTGCCGTGGGCGGCTTCCGCTTCCACGGTCTTGCCGTCGGGTGTCATCAGGACCGAGGTCATCAGGCCGAGCGAGCCGAAGCCCTGAGCGACGATGTCCGACTGCACGTCGCCGTCGTAGTTCTTGCAGGCCCAGACGAACTTGCCGTTCCACTTGAGGGCGGCGGCGACCATATCGTCGATCAGACGATGTTCGTAGGTGAGGCCGTGCTTCTCAAAGTCGGCCTTGTATTCGGCGTCGAAGACTTCCTGGAACAGGTCCTTGAAGCGGCCATCGTACTTCTTGAGGATGGTGTTCTTGGTCGACAGGTAGACCGGCCACTTGCGGTCGAGACCGTAGGCGAAGCTGGCGCGCGCGAAGTCGCGGATGCTGTCGTCGAGGTTGTACATCGCCATGGCGACGCCGGGGCTCTGGAATTCGAACACGTCGAGGTCGATGTTCTCGCCGTTCTCGCCTTCGAAGACGAGGCGCAGCTTGCCGGCGCCCGGGATCAGAGTGTCGGTGGCGCGATACTGGTCACCGAATGCGTGACGGCCGACAACGATGGGGTCGGTCCAGCCGGGGACGAGGCGCGGTACGTTGTCGATCACGATCGGCTCACGGAAGACCACGCCGCCAAGGATGTTGCGGATCGTGCCGTTGGGCGAGCGCCACATCTTCTTGAGGTCGAACTCTTCAACGCGCGCTTCATCGGGCGTGATGGTGGCGCATTTCACGCCGACGCCATGTTCCTTGATCGCATTGGCCGCATCGACGGTGATCTGGTCGTCGGTCTCGTCGCGCTTCTCGATCGAAAGGTCGTAATATTTCAGGTCGACGTCGAGGTAAGGAAGGATCAGCCGCTCGCGGATCCACTTCCAGATGATCTTCGTCATTTCGTCGCCGTCGAGTTCGACGACCGGGTTGGCTACCTTGATCTTGGCCATGCTTGTCCTGTTGGTTCGAATGAAGTTGGGCGCGCTTTAGCAGAGACGCGGGCGAGGGCAAGGTGGGCGGAAGGCACGCCGGAAACGTCCTATCCTTAAATGCTTGTTAACCATAAACCCCTATCGCGATCATCATTGCTTTGAATGGGGGCTTTGGACTATGCGCAGCAGCAACCGGCAGGCCAGTGCCGCCCGATCCGTTTACAATTCGAACAACGAGTAACTAGCGCTAGCGCGTCGGCCAATAAATCCATGCCCTTGAAGGATTATCTCGAGAACAGCCTGCGGCAGCCGATGGAGCATCGGCGCATCCAGCTATATGCCATGCTGTTCCTGTTCGACATCGCGATCCTGTTCGGCAGCTTCTGGCTGGCCGCATCCCTATACCTTGAGCAGGCACCATCGCTGCGCTCGATCCAGGTGATGCAGTTCACGGTGCCGATCTTCGCCGTGATCGCCATCTATAACAAGGTTTACTCGGTCGAGGCGCTGGAGAACCTCAAATACTCCGTCTTCCGGATGGTCCTCTCGGTGCTGATTGCGGCGATGGTCTTCCTTGTGATGACTTTCTACGCTCGCTCGAGCGCCGATTTCGCCCGTGTCACCTTTTCGCTCGCCATCGGAATCTCGTTGGCCGGAATGGTCCTGCTGCGGGTTTTGACCTATTTCAGTGTGCGGTCGCGTTTTGGCGGTAAGGTCAGGAACGTGTTGCTGATTGACGACGGCGGTCCGAAGGTAGATCTGCCCGGCGCCGATCTTGTTGCCGCCGACGCAGACCTGGTCGAACAGGCCGGTTCCGATCCTGAAAAGCTCGACATTCTTGGCCGGACCATGCGCAACATGGACCGGGTGATCGTGAGCTGCCCGGTAGAACGACGCGTGTTCTGGACGCGCATCATGCGTGCGGCCGGGGTGCATGGCGAAGTGATTTCCGAAAGCCTGCAGGAACTCGGCGCGATCGCGCTGGAGCGGGAGTACGGCTGGAGTTTCCTGGTTGTGTCCGCCGGCCCCCTGGGCTTGCGCGACCGTTTGACCAAGCGGGTGATCGATCTTGCCGTCACCATTCCTGCGCTGATCCTCCTTTCGCCGGTAATTGCGATCGTGGCCTTGCTGATCAAGCTCGAGGACGGCGGGCCGATCTTTTTCGTTCAGCCGCGCATGGGGCAGGGCAACTGCATGTTCGACATGCTCAAGTTCCGCTCGATGAAGGTCGCCAAGCTCGATACGGACGGCGCGCGCTCGACCTCTCGCAACGATGATCGCGTAACCCGTATCGGCAGTTTCATCCGCAAGACGAGTATCGACGAGATACCGCAGCTCATCAATGTGCTGCGTTCCGAGATGAGCCTCGTGGGTCCGCGGCCGCATGCCCTCGGATCGCTCGCAAACGAGAAACTGTTCTGGGAAGTCGACAGCGATTACTGGCAGCGCCATTCGCTCAAGCCCGGCCTGACCGGCCTCGCGCAGGTGCGAGGCTTCAGGGGCGCAACCGAGACCGAGGGGCACCTCACCGACCGGCTGCGGGCCGATCTGGAGTATATTCGCAACTGGTCGCCATGGGGCGACTTGAAGATACTGTTTGCAACGGTTCGGGTGCTAATTCATCCCAACGCATATTGAGCACGCTTCAACGTTGTCAGGAGCGACTTAGTCCATATTTCAAAAACTTAGGAACCAAGGGGGAATAGCATCATTGGCCACTTGTGCACCCGCGAAGGAATTGTGTTCATCCACATTTAACCGGTTGCAAGTAGGTCGAATCGTTGCTAGCCAGAGTTTCGAATTCTCGCCAAAGAAGAATATCAGGAGATTACTTATGAAGACCAGCCGCCTTCTTATGGGCCTCGGTGCAGCTGCCATGGCAGTGGCTCCTGTTGCCGCACAGGCCGGTACGCGTGCTGCTGACGCTGGTGCCATCGCTGTTCAGCCGGTCAAGATGTCGGCCGTTGAGCGTGGTACCGAAGGTGTCACCACCAAGAGCGAAATCGGCGGCACTTCGGCTGTCATCGCGGTTCTCGCAGCTATTGCTGTGATCGTCGGCATCATCATCGCAACGGATGACGACACCACCGACTAAGATTGTAAAATCTTACGGAAAAATGGCCCCGCCGGGTATACCGGCGGGGTTTTTCGTGTCAGCAGCGCAGTTCACGGCTAGGGGTTATGCGTGGCTAAGCATTCGAAATTGGCGATCGGCCGCCAGGCGCAGGACGCGTTTCGCGAGTTGGGATGGCCGTCCTTGTTGCTTCTGGTGGTCGCTCTCATTCTCGGGGGCGGGGGTGTCCGGCACGGATTGACCAACCTCGTCGTGCAGGGCGTTGCGCTGGGCGTCATCCTGATCCAGCCCGGTTTGGTGAGGGATTTCCTGTCCCGCGCTCCAAGGGTCCTCGTTGCCCTCGTCGTTCTCACGCTCCTGCTGCCCCTTGTTCAGCTCATCCCCCTTCCGTCGGGCGTCTGGCAGGCATTGCCCGGACGCGAGATGGCCGTGGAGGCGCGCGACATGCTGGGAGAGGCAGAAGGCTGGTTCCCGATCACGCTCGACAGGGCGCGCACCGCCGTCGCGCTGTTCGCACTGCTCGGGCCACTGACCGCTATCCTTTGCTTCTCCTCCAAGCCCGAAGCCACCTTGCGACACGGCCTGCTGCTGCTCATCGGCCTCGCGCTCGTCCAGTTCGCATTCGGCGTCCTGCAGTTCGGCGCAGGCGATGCACTCAAATTCTACACAACCAACGAAACGGGTCGTTTCTACGGTTTCTTTGTTGGGCACATTTCAAGCGGGCTGTTCATGGTGCTGGGGCTCTGCGCCCTGGTCGGCCACTACGTCGGATCGAAGCGCGACACCATTACTGACTTGCTCTATGTCTTGTGCGGCGCCCTGCTCGTGATCGGTATTATCCTCACCAATTCGCGATCCGCCGTCGCACTGGCGCTGATCCCGCTCGCCTGGGCAGGGCTTATCGCCCTGCGGAGCTTGCGCAACCAATCGCGCAAGGTGAAACTGGGCTTTGCCATCGGTGCGGTCGTCGCGTTGCTGGGGATCGGTGCGATTGCAGCTACCAACGAACGACTGGCCACGACCTGGGAGCGCTTCAACGATCTGGAGGACTCGCGCCCCGATATCTGGAATGACACCATGTCGGGCATCGATCGATACTGGCCGATCGGCAGCGGCATGGGCACATTCGACGAAGTGTTCCAGGTCGAGGAATCGCTCGAGACACTGTCGGTCAAGAAGGCTGCGCGCGCGCACAATGAATACCTCGAGATTGCGCTCGAGGCGGGCCTTGCCGGCTTGCTGCTGGTCGGTGGCTGGATCGCCTTCCTTCTCTACGCCTTCATTCGCGGCATCAGGAGCGTTCACGCCCCGGCCATACTGGCTGCGGCATTGGCTTTGCTCTGCATCGGACTCCAGGCCCTGATATATTTTCCGCTGCGAAATATGGCGGTCTTATGCGTTGCAGGACTGCTCGTGGCTCTGCTAACGGCACCCATCACGATCAAGAGGGACAGGGTCATTGATTAGGTACTGCGCAGCCATGCTTTCGGCTGCAACTCTTCTGCTTGCCGGTTGCTTCAGCCCGTCCGACGGCCTACCCAAGGGTGAGGATGCCTACCGCATCGTCCCTGCGGTGGATGCGAATACCACGGCTGCCGAATACCGGATTGGCGTGCTGGACGTGATCTCGATCCGCGTGTTCCAGGAACCGGAGCTGACCTTCGAGGAACTGTCGGTCAATTCTGCCGGGACGATCAACTTCCCCTTCATCGGCGAAATGACCGCGATCGGGAAAACCCCGATCGAATTCAGCCGCGAAATCGAGGAGGGCCTTGGCACCCGCTACATCCGCAACCCGCAGGTGGTTGTCGGCGTGGTCAGCTCGGCGGGTCAACGTGTGACGGTCGACGGCGAAGTCGAGCAACCGGGCGTCTATGAAATCGCCGGAACCTCCTCGCTCGTGGAATCGATTGCGCGCGCCCGCGGTCTCAAGTTCACAGCTGTCGATGACGAAGTGATCGTATTCCGCATGATCGACGGCCAGCGCTACGGTGCCGTGTTCGACCTCCGCGCCATCCGTGAAGGCCGCGCCCCCGATCCTCAAATACTTGGCGGCGACCGGATTGTCGTCGGCTATTCCACCCTCCGCGGTGCATGGGAAGACTTCAAGGAAGCTGCTCCCATCTTCAATGTTTTCAGAAGGTTCTAATCAGTGTCGAGTGGCTTTCCCGATCGCGGATCATACGAAATCTCCCAGCCCGGGAGACCGCATGACAATGGCGACCGGTCCTATCCCAATGGCGACAACGACGGTTTCCTGGATATCGACCTGCGCCGTGTAGAAGCGGCGATACGGCGCAACCTCCTCGGCATTCTAGCCATCCTCGTGGTTGCACTGGGCGCAGGCGTCCTGGTGACCTTGCTCATGCGTCCCCAGTTCGAGGCGACGTCGCAGCTGCTGATCGAGCAGCAGGCCGATGCGATCATCGAAGGCGCCGAAACACAGGCCTATACCCCGCCGCAGGAAACCGAGAGGTTCCTGCAGACGCAGGTCGACGTCATCGAGAGTCGCAGCCTTGCCGAACGCGTCGTAGAATCCGAGAACTTGGTCGATCGCGAGGACTTCTTCCTCGCTCAGGGTGCCGAACTTCCGCAGCTGGACTCGCTCGAAGGTGGCGAGGTTACCGGCCCCGACGCTCTGACGAGGATCCGCCGCGAAGCCGCGATCGAATTGGTGATGGGTGCGCTCTCTGTCGACTTGCCGGTCGACAGTCGACTGGTTTCGATAACTTTCTCGAGCGGCGACCCGCAGATCGCTGCGGAGCTTTCGAACTCGATCGCGCAGAACTTCCTTGAGAGCAATCTTGCGCGCAAGTTCGACAGCAGCGCCTATGCGCGCGAATTCCTCGCGCAGCAGCTCGAGGATGCGCGGACCAAGCTCGAACAGAGCGAGAAGGACCTCAACGCCTTCTCGCGCGCCGCAGGTCTCATCCGCGTTTCGGGGCAGGGGCAGAATGCCGACCAGGAGACGACGCTCTCGGTTACGAACGAGATGCTCCAGCAGCTCAACGAAGCGGCGTCGATCGCCACTGCCGAGCGCATCCTTGCCGAAAACACCTGGAAGAACATCGCCAACGAGCCGATTTCCTCGGTACCGCAGGTCCTCAATAATTCCGCCTATAGCCAACTCGTCCGCGAACGCGCGGTGATCGAGGCCAATCTGGCGCAGGAGCGCGCCCGTCACCTCGACGAACATCCCAATGTGCAGGCGCTGCAGGCGCAGGCCGATCGGGTCGAGGCGCAGATGCAGCAAGTGGGCAATTCGATCAAGAACTCGGTGCGCCTCACCTTTGAAGCCACGCGCGACCGCGAGCAGGATATCCGCCAGCAGGTCGACCAGGTCCGCGAAGCCGCGCTCGACGAGCAGGATCGCGGCGTCCAGTACGCCGTGCTCAAGCGCGTCGCGGAGACCGACCGTGCGCTCTACAATACGTTGCTGACGCGGTTCAACGAACTCAATGCCACTGCCGGTGCGACTTCGAACAATGTCTCGCTCGTCGATATCGCGCAGGTGCCGCGCAAGCCCGCATCGCCCAACCTCGGGATTAATCTGATCGTCGCGCTGATGGGCGGTTTCCTCGTGGCTGGCGGCTTCGTGTTCCTCCGCGAGCAGTTCGACGATGTCCTGCGCACACCGGAAGATGTCGAGCGCAAGCTGCAGATACCGCTGCTCGGCCTGGTCCCGCTCACGCAGGGCGAAAACCCGACCGAGGACCTTGAAGATCCCAAGTCGCCTGTCAGCGAAGCCTACCAGTCGCTCGTCACAAACCTGCGCTACAGCACGGGCGAGGGCATTCCGCGCACGCTCACGGTTACCTCTGCGCAGGCAGGCGAGGGTAAGACCACGACCGCGGGCAAGCTGGCGCTGGAATTTGCCGAACTCGGCCGCAAGACGCTGCTGATCGATGCCGACCTGAGGCGCCCGACGCTGCACCGCAGGTTGTCGCAGAAGAACCAGGAAGGTTTCACCACCGTTCTCGCCGGCGAGCGGACGATCGACGAGGTCCTCGTTGTCTCGGGCGTGCCGAACCTGACCTATATGACCGCGCTGCCGATCCCGCCCGATCCGGCGGCTCTCCTTGGCACGACGCGGTTCGACGAGCTGATCGCGGACCTCCTGACACGCTTCGACACGGTGGTCTTCGATGCCCCGCCGGTGCTCGGGCTCTCGGACGCTCCGACGCTTGCCGCTCACACCGATTCCGCGCTGATGGTGATCGATGCGGTCAAGGGACACCGCGGTGCGGTCAAGGCTGCGCTGCGCAGGCTCGGGATGGTCAAGGCGAACGTCATCGGTGCCGTTCTCACCAAGTTCAACCCGAAGAGCGTGAGCGGAGAGTACAGCTATTACGGCTCCGACTATTATACCTACGATCCGTCGGATGAGACGCGGTGACGCTGGGCAAGACGTCGATCTTGGGCTGGGTCGTCCGGTTCATTGTTTTCCTTGCGCTGTTCGCGCTCGCTGCCGTTTTCCAGCTTGATCGCCATGCGCGAACGCAAACCCGGCTGATACCTTATGTGCCTGCCGGGGTCGGGGGTTTCGCCGATGCGAATGTAGCTCGCCTGCTTGCAATCGCTGCTCCGCAGACAGCGATGGACCGCGCTGCCGCTTCGCTCAGGCATCGCCCCGTAGATGGTGGCAATCTGTCCGCCTTTGCACTTGCCGCAGCGGAAGCCGATGAGCTCGACATTGCGGGCGAGGCGCTGACACTCGCCGCCCAGCGCGGATGGCGCGATACATATACCCAGGTAATGGTGATCGGCAGTGCCATGACGGGGGGAAACTACGAGGTTGCAGCGCAGCGGGTCGATGCGCTGGCTCGTCTCCGGCGCGAGGAAGAGGCGGTGTATGGCACGCTCAGCCTGCTGCTGGTTGAAGAGCAGGGCCGCGAAGAACTCGCCAAGCGACTGTCGCACAGCATTCCGCTAGCCAGCGAGATCCACGAGTTCCTGCGCGCCTACCCCGATTACGGGCCCGAAGTGGCGCAGACATTCTCTCTCGCGCTGAGTGATCGCGGCATCCTCGAATGCGAGCTTTTGGCACCTGTGGCTTCGGCCTTGCTGCTCAACGAGATGGGCGCAGATGCGTTGCGGATGTGGCCTGAAGATTGCCAGCGCCAGGAAACTGGAAGCTATGCTTTCGCACCTGCGAGCGCCGAGCGCGATCCGTTCGCCTGGACATATCCGTCGGCAGCTGCGGTGTCCGTTCGGACGGGTTCGGAACCTAATCTGGTCGAAGTGCGCAACCGCGATCCCCTCCGGCGTCCCTTCGCCTCGCGCTACGTCGTGCTGGACGAGGGCGTGCACAGGCTGACCCTCGATGCGAAGGTCAGGGAGACGCGCCCGGGAAGCCTGCGCGCACGACAGGCCGAAATTACCGTCCTGCTGCGGTGCGATCGCAAGGGAGGCAGGTCCGCAGGCGCACTTATCTCGCAAACCTATGAATCGCAGATCGAATTCACCGTGCCGGAGGATTGCCCGACGCAGTATCTTGCACTGTCACTGGGACAGGGACGGGTCGAGGACCTGTCGATTACCATCGATTGACCTTCGGCAAACCACACTGGATTGGCCATAAGGTCACCTCCGGATTATAGCATTGAGGCCCCGCCGCGACGATTGGCGATCTGCAGAGACACCGATTGAGAATCCCGACAGCCATTCCATTTGCCCTCGCGATGAGCATTCCGCGTACGGCCGCAAGCTATGCGGCCTATGTCGCCACGCCCGTGCTGATGGTGAATTGGCTGGCCTCGCGATCCTATACCAAGGCGCTTGCCCTCGTCGTGTTCTTTGCAATCGCTGCCGGTCTCAACTGGGGACTTGGGCTGTTGATTTCGCCGACTGCATGGGTGCTCGAACTGGCACTGGTACTACCATTCCTTGCTGCAGCACTGGGTTTCGTCCCGGCGAGCTATTTCAATGGCCGGATGCTGATCCGCACACTGAACGTCGTGTTGTTCGCAACCAGCCTGATCAGCCTGACCGAAGAAGGCTTTCCCTTCCTCCTGCCCTACATCCACTTCCTGCCCGATCTTTATAACGGCGGCTTCGGCGACGGGGGCGCAAAGATCGTTACGGTCGTCGGTTTCTTCGGCCTGGCAGAAGCACTTTCGCGGGAAGGGCGGCCGACGCTGTGGAACCGGGCGATCGTCACCATTGCCGGGCTGAACTTCCTGATGCCCAACTTCATCCTCGGCATCGCGGCCGGGGCCTTCGCGCTGGCGATTTTTGCACGCCGCAACCGGGCTTTGATCTTTGCCGCAGCTGCGGCGGCGATGGTGGTCGTGCCCTATCTCCAGTATCGCGCGGAAACCATCGATAACGCCTTCACCGAGTATTACGGGGCCCACCCCAAGCTCTATGCCGTGGGGCTGGTCGGGCAGGTCTATTACAACGAACCCCATGCCATCTTGGTCGGAACGGGTATCGGGCAGTTTTCCAGCCAGCCCGCGCTCTGGGCCAGCCCGATCAACAACTGGGTGAATACGCACAAGCCGCCGTTGCTACCAGGCCTGTTCTCGTCGGAGGCGCATAGCGAGTATCTCGCGCCGCTGCTCTTGCGCTTTCGCGACCGTCGTTTTGCGATCGAGTCCTCAGCCAACAAGCCCTACAGCGGCGTTACGCAGCTCCTGATAGAGATGGGCCTGCCGCTGACCGTGCTGATCCTCTATTCGGCCTATGTCCTGTTCTGGCGGCGCGGCGGGGGCGATCTCGGGCGCTCTGTGTTCCTTTTCCTGATCGCCATCAACATGCTCGATCCGCAGGTCGATTCACCATGGTTCGGGGTGATGCTCTTCGCAACGCTGGAGGCCATCCGGCGCGATGCCAGAATCAGACTGACACGGCGGCGCGAAGCGGATGACGACGGCGGCGCCTTCCTGCCACGTCCGCCCGATCCACATGCTCGCCCGATCCCTGCCGAATAGATCCAGCCCGATCGTGACCAACTCGCGCTATCCGGACTTCTTCATCGTCGGTGCCGCCAAGGCCGGCACGACCTCGCTCGTCGAGATGCTCCGGGGCCATCCCCAGGTGTTCTTCCCGCATGAGAAAGAACCGCACCATTTCTTCCTGCGTGAGGATGACCGGGAATGGACCATCCGCGACGGGAAGCGCGAACTCAGGCTGCAGGACAGCCTGCCCTACGGCGAAGAGCGCCGCTATCTGTCACTGTTCGACACGGCACCTGCAGATGCTCTCGCCGGCGACGCCAGCACACAGTATCTGGTGAACGAGACGGTACCGAGCGCGATTCATGCGCTGCGGCCCGATGCGAAGATCATCGTAGCACTCCGCAATCCCTCGGAGAGAGCCTATTCGGCCTATCTGCATGCCCGTGCTCGTGGAGAGGAGCCATGCGAGAGTTTTTCGCAAGCGCTCGACGAATGCGAGGCAGGCAAGCGCAGGCTGTCCTTTGCAACGAATTACCTCGAGGAAGGCCTCTACGGCCGCCATCTCGAGCATTGGAAGGCGCATTTCGCCGAGCGCCTGCACGTGGTCCTTTTCGAGGAACTGGTGGACCAACCCCAAGGCACTTTCGATCTGATCGCCGATTTCCTCGCCATCGATAAAAGGCCGCTTCCCCGCGAAGAGGCATCGCACAAGAATGCCAGCATCGAACTGACAAATCCGCTCGCACGCGCCTTCCGGCTAGGTGCGAAGCGATTGCGGCGTTGGGCACCGGCGGTATTCGAGAACGGCCTCATCAGGCGTCCGTATGAGTGGTTGCTCGGCAAGTTGGGGAACAAGCCTGCCAGCCTTTCCGAAGCTGACCGGGCGCGGCTCGACGCCTATTACGCGCCGCATATCGCGGCCATCGAGTCCGTGACAGGTCGCAATCTTCCGGCGTGGCGACCATGAACGAGCGGCAGAAGGACAGGCGCCAGGTACTTAGCGCCATCACGGCCGTGGCAGCGAGCAGGGCGCTCGGCTTCCCGCTGGCACTGGCCGTAAACATCTGGCTGGCGCGCACGCTGGAACGCGAAGACTTTGCCTTCTTCGGCGTGCTGACGACATTCTCATTGCTGTTCGCCCTGTTTGCGCAGGCCGGTTTCCAGACCGGGGTTGTCCGGATGCTGGGCGAAGCGGAGGCCGGCGTGGAGAGGTTCGGCAAGGCAGCGATATTCTACAGCTCCCTGCTCGTCACCTTGGCGGTGGGGGGATTGCTGGCTTGCGGGTTCTTTTTCGTCGGCCCTGTAATCCTGCCGGACATCTCCTCCGCCACTCCCTGGCTGTTTTTTCTCGCCGCCGTCCTCCTTGTCGCCAGGTCGACGAATACCGTGACCGCCCAGGCCCTGCGCGGGGTCGGCAAGGTGGGTGCCTCAGCCAATCTGAGCGGGCAGGGCGACCAAGGCGGATTGATCCGTTGCATCCTGATGATCGCAGGGATCTTCTTCGTCTCGAGTTACGGCGCTCTCGACCTTGAGGCAGCGCTTGTCGTTTCCATCGTCGCATCGCTCTTGTGCACGATCTGGGCATCGATCCTGGTCCTCAGGCATACCGGCTTGTCGAGTTCGATGAGCGGGATAGGGCGGACTGTCCGGGACGGTCGGCACGACAATTTCAACATGCTGATCAGCGAAGCGCTGCTGTACTGGTCGTGGTCGACGGCCGCGGTCGTGATCGGCGGTGTCCTGATCGATGCCTCGGCCATGGCCGGCGTGGTGGCTGCATTCCAGGTAAGCTACATTCTGACCAGCCCGATCACGATGATTGCCGGATCGGTCCCGCGGATACTCATCCGCCTGCAGAAGGCAGGGGAGCAGGAAGAACTGGAGGCTGTCCTGAGAGGCACGGCGTCTGCCGCATTCCTGTTCTGCCTTGTCGCATGCGCTTTCCTGCTCGCCATCGGTCCGGCAGGCTTCCAGGCGGTATTCGGCCCGAGCTATTCGGATGCCTACTATCACATTGCGATCCTGAGCGTGGGGATTCTTTTCTTCGTTTATTGCGGGCTGTCAGGGCAGGCCCTGCTTCTGATGGGCGACACCCGGGTGCACCGTCAGGTCATGCTGCGCACGGTTCTGGTGACCACACCTGCCTACGTGCTCCTGGCGCTCTATTTCGGGCCCTATGGCCTCTCGATCGGACTGGCGTTGTCGATGATCCTGCAGAAGATCCTTCTGATCCGTGCTGTGAAGCAGGACCTCGGACTGAATACGCAGGCCTATCTCGATCCGCGCGAATATCTGAAGCTCTTCCGGTTCATGAAGCGCCTGATCGCGCAGCGGGGCTAAGCCGTTCTCGAAAAAGAAAAACCCGCCACTAGGGGCGGGTCTTCGGTTCGATGGTGGGCGTACCAAGGTTCGAACTTGGGACCCCTACGATGTCAACATAGTGCTCTACCACTGAGCTATACGCCCACGCTATCGAACGGGCCGCTTGTGCGGCAGGCGCGCCATGTAGCGAGGCGAATCGCGGCGCGCAAGGGGGCAATCGCTGCCAATCGAATTAAAGCTGCGCGCTGATCTTTTCTTCGAGGGCGCGCTGCACCTCGAGCACGAGATCGCGCAGGTGGAACGGCTTCGAAAGTACCTTGGCCTGCGGCTGTTCGCGGCTGGCCTTGAGGGTCACGGCGGCAAAGCCCGTGATGAACATGACCTTCGTGCCGGGGCTGATCTCGTTGCAGCGTTGTGCAAGCTCGATCCCGTCCATTTCGGGCATGACGATGTCCGAAAGGAGGAGGTCGTAATCAGCGCTTTCGAGAAGCGGGACAGCCTCGGTCCCGCGATCGACCGCGTCCACTGCATAACCCGCCTGCTGGAGCGCCCGTACGAGGTAGGTGCGCATCGCTTCATCGTCTTCGGCGAGCAGGATTCGTTTCTGGGACAAGTCGGTCATGCCTTCCTCTATAAGCGAAATCGCTTAAGAATTCTTCCGTTCCATCTCGCGATGTCTCTTATTGATACGACGGGCCTTTGACTTGTCGATAGCAAACCGACAGAATCGGGCGATGTCGCTTGCCGATTCCTCTAGAAAACGCGCCGATTCGGTTTAGTTTCGAAGCATGGTTAATCCTTCCTTCGAGTTGCTGCTGGATGCCGACCCGCAACTGCCGGTGCTTATTGCCGCGCCACATGGCGGGCGGGAGTATTCGGAGGATGTGCTCGGCTCGCTTCGCGATCGCGACGCGACCATGCGGCTTGAAGACCGGCACGTCGACACGCTGGCCCGCGAGGTTGCGAGGCTGAGCGACAGTGCCCTGCTGGTGGCCAATGCGCCGCGGGCGGTTGTCGATCTCAACCGAGCGCCCGATGACGTGGACTGGAGCATGGTGACGGGCAAAAAGCCCCGCAAGCAACGTCACTCGCTCGCCAACCGGCGCGCGAGAAGCGGCCTCGGACTGGTGCCGCGCCGCCTGCCCGGTTCCGGTGAATTGTGGAAGGCACCTATCTCGCGCGGCGAACTCGATCGCCGGCTCGAAACCGTTCACCGGCCGTACCACCAGGCGCTTGGCTCCACACTCGAGACGCTACGCGACCATTGGGGGGCGGCGCTATTGATCGACCTCCATTCCATGCCCCCTCTCCGCAGGCGTTTCCCGGGTGAAAGCGCGCCCGAGTACGTCATCGGTGACCGTTTCGGCGCGAGCTGCGATGCCGGGATCGTGGCCACAACGCTCCGGCATTTCGGCGAAGCCGCCAGGCCGGTATCGCATAATCGCCCCTATTCGGGGGGATATGTACTCGACCGGCATGGCGCTCCGCGGCGAGGCATCCATGCGATCCAGATCGAGGTCTGCCGCTCAAGTTATCTCGACAGCCGGCTCGAACTTCCCTGCGCCCGCTTGCCCGCAGTGGCGCGGCTTCTGGCTGAGCTTGTACGCAAGCTTTCCGCGCAGGTGGCAGAGCTTGGCCAGGGCGGGCAATTACCCCAGGCTGCCGAATAAAAAACCACCTCGTGCAGGATCGCACGAGGTGGCCAAGGTTCAGGGAGGAGATGCACTTTCGTGCATCTGGTCGACGAGCCATGAGGGGAGCGTCGCCGACCCCTCATAAATGGGCATCTGCTGTGCGTCTTTCAAGCATACAAAAAGTGGCGGAACCCGCCGTACTGGCGCGATTCCACCACGATTTGTCTCACGTCGATCCGCCTCGGGGGCGGAACGCAGGGATTAGGCAGCCGGCGTCGGCTTCGGCGCGGTACCCTGCTGGACCTGGCGCGCGAAAACGTTGCGCATGAGGTCGAGCGAATAGGTGTGGGCGTGGATCAGCATGAGGAGGCCGTTCTTGTTCCATGCTTCGAGCTTGGCACCATCGACTTCACGCAGCTTGTCCTGGTTGATCATCTGGAACCCGCGATAGACGAAGGGCTTGTCCTCGCCGTCGCGCTGGATGGCGACTTCGCCGTCCATGAGCAGGTCGGCATCCTTGAGTTCCTTGATGAAAGCCTGAGTGCGCTGGGCAGCCTGTTCGAAATGTTCGCAGAACTGCAGGACACGCTGGGTGGCTTCGGTTGTGTTGCCTTCGTCGTCGAACAGGCGGTCGCCGTCTTCGAATTCACCGACAGCTTCGCTCGACGGATCGAACATCAGCGAGAGTTCGGTCGCATCCTGCTGCAGCTTGGCCAGCATGAAGGGATAGCGGCGGACATAGGCCGGGATATAGACCTGTTCGATGACCTTGCCGTCTGCATCGACATAGGTGTTCACGCCTTCGTTGAGGCCCATGAGTGCGAGCGGGAGCGGGTTTTCGCCGCTCGAGAAAACGATCGGGAAATCGCGCTGCGCCTGGACGAATTCGTCAACCGTCAGGGGGATAGCATGGGCCGTGGAAAGCCACGGAGCGGTATCGATCTGGCGGGTGCGGAAGTTCTTGTGATCCCGGCTGTTGAGCGGCATCAGGTCATTGAAGAACAAGGGCAATTGGGGCTGCTGCGGCGCGCTCGCCATGAGTAATCTCCGAAGAATTCTTTTCAAGTTGGATGGATGAGGCGAACCATGCCGGACGGCATCACGCGCCTGAAGCTGCGCCCCTTACGGCTTTGGCACTGTTTTCGCAAGCGGCACGAGCTTGCCGGGGTTGAGGATCCCCCGCGGGTCCAGCGCATCCTTCACCGCCCGCATGACAGTGAGTGCTGTGGGGTCGCCCAGTCGGGCGAGCTCGTCGCGTTTGATCTGCCCGATTCCATGCTCTGCACTTATCGATCCGCCCCATTGCGTGACCAGGTCGTGCACGAAAGCGCTGATTGCCTTGCCATCGCTGCGTTCCCATTCGCCTCGCGTAGCGCCTGGTGGGGCGAGGACGTGGAAATGGACGTTGCCGTCGCCGAGATGGCCGAAAGCGACCGCGCTCGTGCCGGGGAAGCGCTCTTCGACCTTGGGTGAGGCCGCTTCGACAAAATCGGCCATTCGCGCAACCGGAACCGAGATATCGTGCTGCATCGCAGGCCCGATCGCCCGTTCTGCCGGGGCGATAGAATCGCGCAGTAGCCAGAAAGCGTCTGCCTGGCCTTCATTGGCGGCGATGACCGCGTCCGAGAGCAGGTCCAGCTCCAGCGCTTCGGCAAGCATGGACTCCGCGATTTCCCCGATCCGATCCGCATCTTCCGGCTCCGCAACGAGTTCGACAAGCGCATGCCAAGCGTGGTCACCGGAAAGCGGGGCGCGGGCATCGGGCAGGTGATCGAGCACCGCAGCAAGACTGTGGGCCGGGATGACTTCAAACCCTTCGAGCGCTTCGCCTGCTTGCCGTTCGCAATGCAGCAGAAGCTGGCGTGCATGCTGGAGCGAGGGAACTCCGGCCCAAACGACCCGCCGTGCGCCGATCTCGGGGAGCAGGCGTAGCGTTGCCGCTGTGACGATCCCGAGCGTGCCTTCCGATCCGATCAGCAATTGCTTGAGGTCGAAACCCCGGTTATCTTTCTTGAGCGGGGTCAGCGTATCGAGGATCGACCCATCGGCCATGACTGCCTCGAGACCCAATACCTGCGCGCGCATCGTTCCGTGGCGTAAAACCTGGGTGCCGCCCGCATTGGTCGAAACAAGCCCGCCGATAGTCGCCGAACCCTTGCCGCCAAGCGTGAGCGGAAAGCGAAGGCGATGTTCCTCCGCGGCTTCGTGAAGGTTTTGCAGGATGACCCCGGCCTCGCAGGTTACCTGCCCGGCCTCAGCGTCGAGAGCGCGGATCGTGTCCATCCGGCGCAGCGACAGGAGCACCGCTTCTCCACTGGCATCGGGGGTCGCTCCGCCCGACATGCCGCTATTTCCGCCCTGCGGGACAATCGGCACGCCATGCTCCCCGCAGAGCCGGACGATTTGCGATACTTCCTGTGTAGTGGCGGGAGAGGCAAGGCCGAGCGCCTTGCCCGTAAACCGCCCGCGCCAGTCGGTCAGCCAGGGCTCGAGAAGCTGAGCGTCCCGTGTGAAACCCCGCGGTCCCAGAAGCTCGGCTGCTTGTTCGAGAAAGGTGTCGATATCGTGCATTGACCGGCCCATGCCACAAGGTGTGGACGAAATGCACCCTCTTGCGATCACCGCGCATTCAATTAAGCCGATATTCAATCGTTGGGGGGCATAGCGGCATCGTCACCACCGCCAAAGCGCCATCCGCCGCGGCCCGAGGAGCGAATTCGCACCACCGATGCCCAGCCTGCCGTTCCTGCTTGCGCAGCTCGCGCTCCTGGTCCCTTTCGGGATGCAAGCCATGAGCACGCAAGATAGCGCAACGACGGAAGGCTCGGTTACCTTCGAGCAGGCGCGCGAGAACCAGCGATCGCTCTCGCCGCTTCCCCTATCCGACGAAGTGCCCGGCTGGGCGCCGATCCTCGACGGTATCGCGCCTGCGAGCAGCGAGCAGGTGCGCATCGAACGCCGGGTGATCCTGCGCATTTCGCCGGCCCGTCCGGAAGGGCGGCTCAACCTCAATGCGGACGCTCCCAATCCGCCGCGCATGCGGGTGGTCGAGAAAAAGATGGGCAAGTGCATCGAATCCGCGCGGATTGGCGGCGTTGCCGATCGCGGAGAATATCTCGTCATGTTCATGCGAGACCGCCGGACGGTGGCTGCCAAGCTTGAGAAGGGCTGTAGTCCGCGAGATTTCTATCGTGGGTTCTACATGGAGAACAGCGAGGACGGGCAAATCTGCGTCAAACGCGATCGCCTGATGAGCCGTTCGGGAGCCAAATGCCAGGTGGATAGCTTCCGCGAACTGGTTCTCGAACCGGTCGAATAGGCGCTTTTCCTTGACTTGAGCGGGTAAATTGGCGAAGGGCGCGCTCGCTAGAGGCCGCCCTTTTGCGGCCTTTTCGCTTTTTCCATAATGGGGGCATTTGAAAGCCGCATGAGTTTTGCCGATCTCGGCCTGTCCGAAGACCTGCTGAAAGCCGTCGAAGAGGCCGGCTATACCGAGCCGACTCCGATCCAGGCGCAGGCCATACCGCCGATCCTGATGATGAAGGACATCATCGGCATCGCCCAGACCGGGACGGGCAAGACGGCCAGTTTCGTGCTGCCCATGATCGACGTGATGGCTTCCGGCCGCCGCCGTGCGCTGATGCCGCGCAGCCTGATCCTCGAACCGACACGCGAACTGGCCGCGCAGGTGGCCGAGAACTTCGAGAAGTACGGCAAGAACCACGATCTCAAGATGGCGCTGCTCATCGGCGGCGTTCAGATGGGGGACCAGGTCAAGGCGCTGAACGAAGGTGTCGACGTCCTGATTGCCACGCCGGGCCGCCTGATGGACCTGTTCGAGCGCGGCAAGATCCTGCTCAATGGCTGCGAGCTGCTCGTGATCGACGAAGCCGACCGCATGCTCGACATGGGCTTCATCCCTGACATCGAGTTCATTTGCGACAAGCTTCCCGAGAATCGCCAGACGATGCTGTTCTCGGCCACCATGCCGCCGCCAATCGAAAAGCTCGCGAAGAAATTCATGAGCAATCCCAAGCGGATCGAGACGGCGCGTGCGGCGACCACGAACAAGGACATTACCGCATTCAAGATCCCGGTCGACAGCCGCAAGAAGCGTGAAACGCTGCGCTGGCTGTTGCAGAACGACCACGTCGAGACCGCGATCATCTTCGCCAACCGCAAGACGACCGTACGCGAGCTCAATAAGAGCCTCCAGCGCCATGGCTTTGCGAGCAGCGAGATCCACGGCGACATGGACCAGGCAAGCCGGATCAAGGAACTCGATCGGTTCAAGTCGGGCGATGTGAACATCCTCGTGGCATCGGACGTCGCGGCCCGCGGGCTCGACATCAAGGGCGTAAGCCACGTCTTCAATTTCGATACGCCCTGGCACCCGGACGATTACGTACACCGTATCGGTCGAACCGGTCGGGCAGGGGCCAAAGGTCGCGCATTCACCTTCGTTTCGAAGGAAGATGCGGAGGCAATTCAAAATGTCGAAAAATTGACAAAGAACGAAATTCCCGTTTTCGGCAAGAAAGATGTGCGGGTCGAACTGGTCGAGACTCCTAAGGGAGAGCCCGAGGCGAAGAAGCCCGAAAAGGATGACAAGCCCGAGCGGGAGGAGCGTGAGGACAAGCCGAAGCGCAGCCGCAAGAAAGACGCCGATGCACCACGCGAGGACAAGCCCAAGCGCTCTTCACGCAAACGCGACCAGGATGATGAGCCCGTTCCGGCAGGCGAATGGAATGGCCCCAAGCCGGGTTTCCTCGAAGTTTCGGCGACCTGATTTAAGCCTTCGATAACCATAGCGCGTGCAGGATGCGCGCGATGGATATCTTTGCCGACCATATCCGTGGAGCCGCAATCCTGCTGTCGATGACAGCGGTCGTGTTCGGCTTGCTCGCGCTCGCCACGAAACGCGGCGCGATCGGCGGGGCGATTGTCCGGACGCGCAAGGAATTCACGACCAATCTCGGGCTGGCCGCGATCAATCTCGTCATCCTGGCACCCTTGTTCGTGCTCCCGGAAGGCACATTGCGTGAGGCGATCGGTACACCCGCTGCCCTCGTGTCGTTCTGGGACCGGGTCCCAGGACTGCTGACATTCGTCGCGGCAGTGCTGGTCTTCGATTTCGTGGTCTATTGGCGGCACCGGCTTGAGCACACGCCGGTTTTGTGGCCAATCCATGCCACGCATCACGCAGACACCGCCTATCATTGGCTCACCACCATGCGAAAACACCCCCTCAGCAAGCTGCTGAGTGCGAGCGTGGATATTGTTCTGCTTCTGCTGCTAGGTTTGCCCGAATGGGCCATTGGAACCGCGACCCTCGTCAGGACCTGGTGGGCCTTCTTCGTCCACGCCGATGTGCCCTGGACGCTCGGCATTTTCGGCAGCGTCATGATCTCGCCCGCCGCGCACCGCCTGCACCATATCCGTGACGAGGCACTGATGGGTTCGAACTACGGCAATACGGTGACGCTATGGGACAAGCTTTTCGGCACCTATGTCGATCCGGCACCCTACCTCGAGTGCGAGACGGGGATCGCCGAGGGTACGCGCGGATTGGGCGGCGAACTGCTGCGTCCTTTCGAACGTCGCTACTGGCGGCGCGGGAGAACGTCCGAACAACCCACCGAACTCGCAGGATAATCGATGTTTCAGAAGATCAGGGACTGGTACATCGATGGCCAGGTAAGAGCGCATCGCGAAAGGTCCGCCAAGGCGATCGCCAAATATGGCTGGACTGCCAACTATGTCGGCAACGAAGGAAACGGTGAGGTAGATTTTGCCTACACACTCGGGTTCAGCGACTTCGGTGCGCCCGAACTCATCGTGTTCGATCTCGAACCGATGCTGGTGAATCATGTCTTTTGGGAAGCTTTCAACCGCGTGAAAGCAGGTTCAAAACTCCACGATGGTTACATATTTCGTGAGCCTGATCCGGAGGCCAAGGGGTTCGAATGCACCTTCAGGACTGCCCGGAATCCGGATGTCTGGAACAAGTACGTTTTCGACGCGATTGCCTACTCGCAGTCCAAGGGCAGGGGTGACCGCCCCGAAGTCATGCAGGTGGTTTGGCCGTGTGCGCAATCGCTGCTCTATCCGTGGGACCCCGGTTGCCCAGCGCCAGTAATTCGCGCCCAGCCGAGACTCTACTAGGCTACTTGTCCGCCAGTCTCACGAAGCTGTCGAGCACGCGCTTTGTGCCAGCCTTCTCGAACTCGATTTCCAGCTTGTTGCCTTCCTGATCGGTGACGCAACCGTAACCGAACTTCTCGTGGAAGACCTGCGCGCCGATGGCGATGTCGCTGCGCGGCTTGGCTGCGAAGCTTGCCGCGCTGCGTCCCGGCTCGGCGAGGCGTTTGGGTGTTGTGTCGTATCCGGTCGACAGGGCGCGTTGCCAGCCCGGCCCGCGCGCAGTGCTGCGTTCAGGGCGGGCAGTCGAGACATGGGCGAAGGGATCCTCGGTCTCGGTCCAGTTAGCGCGCCATAACGAGGCCCCACCGCTCATCGTGGTCTCGCTCTCGATATGCTCCTCGGGCAGTTCCTCGATGAACCGGCTCGGGATCGAACTGGTCCACTGCCCGTAGATCCGCCGGTTTGCCGCGTGGTAGATCGTGCAGCGCCGCTTGGCCCGCGTGATCGCCACATAGGCGAGGCGACGCTCCTCCTCGAGGCTGGCAAGTCCGCCCTCGTCGATAGCGCGCTGGCTGGGGAACACCCCTTCCTCCCAACCGGGCAGGAAAACATGGTCGAATTCGAGCCCCTTGGCCGCGTGCATGGTCATGATGGTGACCTTCTCGCCATCGTCGCGTCGGTCGTTGTCCATGACGAGGCTAACGTGCTCGAGAAAATCGGTCAGCGTCTCGTATTCCTCCATAGCGCGAGCGAGTTCGGTGAGGTTCTCAAGGCGACCGGCACTTTCCGCGCTGCGATCCTTGTTGAGCATATTCTCGTAGCCGCTCTCGGTAAGGACTGTTCGCAGCAGCTCGGAGGGAGTGACCTGATCTGCCATCTCGCGCCAATGCACGAACTGGCCGAGCAGGCCGATGAGGGTATTCTTCGCCCGCGCCGGCAGTTCGTCACTGTCGCATAGGTCCAGCGAGGCTGCGGCGAGCGGTCTTTGCGTCCTGCGCGCGTGGCGGCGCATGGCCTCGAGCGTCTTGGCGCCGAGCCCACGTTTCGGCTGGTTGTAAATGCGTTCGAACGCGAGGTCGTCGGCGGGCTGGGCAATAGTGCGCAAGTAGGCGAGGGCATCGCGGATCTCGGCGCGTTCGTAGAAACGAAAGCCGCCGACGATTCGGTAATTGAGACCGATCTGGATGAACCGGTCCTCGAATTCGCGCGTCTGATACTGGGCGCGCACGAGGATCGCGACCTCATCGAGCGGGGCACCTTCGCTTTCGAGCCGTTCGATAGCCTCGCCTACGCGGCGAGCTTCCTCCGGAGCGTCCCACACGCCGACTACCCGGACCTTCTCGCCCGCCGGAAGCTCGGTCCACAGCGTCTTGCCGAGACGGTTGCTGTTCGCATCGATCAGGCCCGATGCGGCTGCGAGGATCTGCGGAGTGGAGCGATAATTCTGCTCCAGCTTGATGACCGCCGCGCCGGGGAAATCCTTCTCGAACTTGAGGATATTGGCGACCTCTGCGCCCCGCCATGAATAGATCGACTGGTCATCATCGCCGACCACGCAGATATTCTTGCGGGTCTGGGCGAGCAGACGCAGCCACAAGTACTGGACTTGGTTGGTGTCCTGATATTCGTCGACGAGGATGTATTTGAAGCGCTGCTGGTACTGCGCGAGAACGTCGTGATGCTGGCGGAAGATGTTCAGCATGTGCAGCAGCAAATCGCCGAAGTCGCAGGCGTTCAGGGCTTTCAGGCGATCCTGGTAGAGCTTGTAGAATTGCGCGCCCTTGCCATTGGCATAGGCTTCGTTCTCGACCGCATCGAGGTCGCTGGGGTTGAGCCCGCGGTTCTTCCAACGGTCGATGAGCCCGGCCAGCTGGCGCGCGGGCCAGCGCTTTTCGTCGAGCTCCGCCTCCTGGATCAGTTGCTTCAAGAGCCGCAACTGATCATCCGTGTCGATGATCGTGTAATTGCTTTGCAGGCCCACCAACTCGGCATGACGGCGAAGCATACGGGCGCCGATTGAGTGGAAGGTGCCGAGCCATGGCATCCCCTCCACGGCATCGCCTATATGCCGCCCGACCCGCTCGCGCATTTCGCGTGCGGCCTTGTTGGTGAAGGTGACGCACAGGATCTCGCTCGGCCACGCTTTCCGCATTGCGATGAGATGTGCCAAACGCGCGGTGAGCGCTGCTGTCTTTCCGGTCCCCGCACCGGCGAGCATCAGCACCGGTCCTTCCGTCGTCAGCACCGCCTCGCGCTGGGGCGCGTTGAGCATCGCCGCATAGGGCGGAATCCCGGCGTTTACGCTTTCTTCAGAAGGGGCAGGCAGGTCCGACATGGGTATCGGAACAGCTAGGGAACGCGCGGTCGCAGCACAACCCCCTTGCGGCGACGGCCTCGGAACTATCGCCTTGATCCATGAGTAATATCGCCAATGACACTCTCAGGAGGAAGAACAATGAAGACCTTCGTTTTTGCTGGAGCAGCTGCACTTGCATTCATCGCAGCACCGGTCGCCGCAGACCACCACATGGAAGGTGAAACAGAAACCTATACCTTGGCCGAAGACCAGGTGGTCATCTACGACAGCTGGCCCGAAGACCGCCGCGTCGTCTACGATGCCTGGCCTTATGGCGTGCAGGAATATTACTGGACCCTCACCCCGGCGCAGACCGAGGGATGGTGGGTCCTAACCGATCCGCAGCGTGTGCGCGTCTACGAAATGACGCCCGAACAGCGCAGTCTCGCCTGGCAGCAGATCAGCAACCAGATGAGCAGCGCAGGCAGTGAAACCGCTGAAGCGGCGACCACCGCCGCAGCTTCTACCTCCACCCAGCAGCCCCGCTTCGTACGCAGTGAAGTCTCGCAGACCACTCCTGCCGGCTATAGCGCGGCGAGTGGCGAAGAACTGCCGGTTTGCAGCGAAGGTCAACAGGATGGCTGCATCAACAGCTGGGAGAAGAACGGTACGGGCAATCGCCCGATCGATTACTGGCCGGGCCGCCCCGCCAGCGAGATCGATGGTCCGCTTCCGGCTACCCAGGCCGAATTCGACAGCATGACCAAGGCCGAGGAGGCCGAGAACGAAGACGAACCGAACGAAGACTGATCGAGCTTACGTCAGGCGCTGTAACACAGCGCTTGTGCTTGGAGGGGGCGGGACTGCCATGGCGGTCCTGCCCCCGATTTCATGCGCAAACCTCCCGTCACCTTTTCCGCACGCCTCACGCCGGAGCGTCGCCGATATCGGACGGGAAGATGGGCGAATGCTTGCCTAACTATCTGAAGCTCTGCATTTTCTCTTGGCCGTTTAGACGGCTGGGGTCGCGTTCGTCGCGCATGTACTTGTAGGAGACAGACATGCGTAAGACCTTTCTATATCTGCTGGCGGGCCAATTGGCCTCCATATCTATTCCGATCATGGCGCAAGAATCGAACGAGCTGTCAGATCAGCTCGGTGAGACTGCCCTTACTGCTGAACAGCTAGCCACGATCGAGGCCTGGCCCCCGGAAAAGCAGGTGGAATTCCGGGCGTGGTCGGCCGACACGCAGGTCTACTTCTGGACGCTCCCACCGCAGCGCCAGGCAATTTTCTGGAAGCTGCGTGACGAGGACAAGTCTGCCTTGGCTGGCATGGATGATATTGCCCGAGAGGAGGCCTGGCTCATGATCGAGCAGAAGACGACGGGAAAATCCGATCACCCCGCTACCGATGAGAAGCGAGAGCCGGACGAAATGCCGCAGTCCGAGGGACGGTGAGCCGACTGTGGCCGCCTAGGCCGTGTCGGGAGCGAGCTTCAACAGTGAGAGTTTTGCTTTCCCGACGCGGCGTTCAGCGAGCAATTCGAGCAGTTTGACGTCAACATCCTCGGTGCGCGCGGTTTCTACCGCGATCCAGGTAGAGGGCGCGATCCATCCGAGGCGGATCATCCTGTCGAGCGCCACATTGGCAGCGTTGGTGAAATAGGGCGGATCGAGCAGGATAAGGTCGTGCGCAGTCTTTGCCGGACCCAGACTCATCACCGAACCGTGTTGTACGGTTGTGCGGCTGCGGGCGTCGAGGGCGGAAATATTGGCCTTGATAGCCTTCACCGCCTCCGATTCCTGTTCGACGAACAGGCAATGGCCTGCACCACGCGAAAGCGCTTCGAGGCCGAGCGCGCCCGATCCGGCAAACAGGTCCAGCACCGACAGGTCATCGAAGCTACCGAGGCGGCTGGCGAGCATGCTGAACAGCGTCTCACGAGTGCGGTCGGCGGTGGGGCGGGTCAAATCGCCTTTTGGCGCCACAAGCTTCCGCCCGCGCCATTCGCCGGCAATTATCCTCACTTGCGGCCTCCGCGCCCCAGCTCACGCTTGAACGCTTCGACATCGCCGCGCTTGATTTCGGCTGCCTGACCACGTGGCAGATCGCCAAGGTGGAATGGGCCGTAGCCGATGCGGAGGAGTCGGTTCACTTCGAGACCCAAATGTTCGAGGACGCGGCGGACTTCGCGGTTCTTGCCTTCGCGCAAGGTCATTTCGATCCAGCGGTTGCGCCCCGATCCGCGCTCGAGATTCGCCTCGATCTGGCCATAGCGCACACCATCGATCTCGATCCCCTCGATCAGCTCGTCGAGCTGTGCCTGCGTGATGTCGCCAAAGGCGCGGGCGCGGTAGGTGCGCGGTACTCCCGTGGAAGGTAACTCCATCGCTCGCTTCATCTCGCCGTCATTGGTGAGCAGCAGCAGTCCTTCGGTGTTGAAGTCCAAGCGGCCCACCGGCATCACGCGGCCCGCATTCTTGGGCAGGGCATTGCGGAGCGCAGCGTAGATCGTGGGCCGTCCAGCAGGATCTCGCTCGGCCGTAATCAGGCCTGAAGGTTTGTGGAACGCGAAGAGACGGGTGTCTTCGATCTCCCCGACGGGTTTACCATCTACGCTGACGCCCTTGAGCGACTCCAGCTTTACCGCAGGCGTATCGAGCACCTTGCCGTTGAGCGAAACGCGCCCGTCGGCAATCATTCGCTCAACCTCGCGGCGGCTGGCCACACCGGCACGCGCAAGCAGCTTGGCGATGCGGTCGCCGGCTTCGGGGAGTCTGTTGTCGGACATGCTGGCGCGGTTAGGCGCTCAGTTGGCGGCGCGCAAGGCTTCCTCGACCGTCTCGTGATAGCGGCGGATCCCGCCTTCCATCGTGCCGAGCGTGAGTTCGGGCACGGCACCGGTTGATAGACCCTGTTGGCCAAGTTCGGCAGCGCGGAAATCCTCGCTGGCGAATACACCGCCATCGAGCAGCGCCCAGCTGCGCTCCCAGTGATCGCGCGCCTTGTCGGTGGCGGGTTCCTCGGGGATCAGCATGAAATCCTCGACTAGAGTGCGATCGTGCGCCTGCGGCATCATCACCATCAGGTTGATGTAATCGGGGCTGGGGATCACCAGCGCGCCGGGCAAGGTCTGATAGGCGAAGGTAACCACGCGGCGCATCTGCGCCATGTCGGTGAGGTCGACGCCCTCCATTTCCTCAAGTCGCCCGACGGCGCTGCGAGCATGTGGGCCGATCATGTCGCCGCTCGTCACGCCGTCCTTGAAGAAGGGGCCGATGGTCTGCGCGTGGAGGCGAGTCACATGGTAGCTCTCTAGGAAGGCATCCATAATGAGCTTCCAGTTGCCTGCCACCTCGTGCGTCTTGCGGCGGAAGAAGAAATTTTCGCCCATGCCGAGCGCGTCGAAATCTTCGCCGAGTTTCTCGGCCATGGAGAAATCGGCGGTTTCTTCCATCGGGCAAAACCAGATCAGGCCCCCTGTCTCTTTCGACGGCAGTTCGACCAGTCCCATCGAGCCTTTGTCGAGATCGGGGAACGTGTCGGGGCGGGGCAGGGCAAGCAGCCGGCCGTCCACCGAATATGTCCACGCATGATAGGGGCAGACAAGTTTCTTCGTGCAGGCGACCTCATTGCCTTCCACGAGCCGCGTTCCGCGATGACGGCAGACATTGAGGAATACATGCGCATCGCCATCCGCATCGCGCGTGATGAGCAGCGGGCGTCCCGTGCCATCATGCGGCACAGCCATTCCCGGCTCGGGGAGCAGGGCGCTGGGGCAGATGACCTGCGGCAGCCGGTCGAAAATCGCATGCTTCTCGCGCGCGAAATATTCAGGATCGGTATAGACGCGCGCGGGCACCGTAGTCTGGCCGGGTCCGAGACGCTGCCTGCCCTCCGCGATATCGCGGGCCAAGGCCAGCATGCCATCGGTTGGCCGGCGTCCGTCGAGCAGCGTGGAGGAACCTCCCATCGCGCCTGTTCCTTTCTCTCTCCGGCGGCTAGTGTCGCAAAAAATACGTCGTTTAGGAAGGACGCTAGGGAATGGCCGAAGCGGTTGCAGAACAAAAGAAGTCGGCTTGGAAGGCACTCGGCCTTGCACTGACCAACCGCAAGACAGGCTTCATGCTGCTGTTCGGCTTTGCCAGCGGGCTGCCGTTTGCGCTGTTCCTGGGGACTCTGTTCGCCTGGTTGACCGAGGCCGAGGTCGACCTCGAGACGATGGGCATCTTCTCGCTGATCGGTCTGGCCTATGCTTTCCAATTCCTGTGGTCGCCGCTGATAGACAAGGTGAATATCCCCGTCTTGCGCAAGCTGGGGCGGCGCAAGCAATGGATCGTGCCCGCGCAGGTCCTGCTCGGGACCATCCTCGTGACGATGAGCCTGCTCGAACCCAAGACGCAGCTCGGCTGGTTCAGCCTACTCGCGGGAATCGGCGCCTTTGCCAGCGCGACGCAGGACATCGCGATCAACGCCTGGCGTATCGATGTGGCGGACGAAGAAGCGACGATCGATATCCTCTCGACCATCTACCAGATGGGTTACCGGCTTTCCTCGCTAGTGGGTGGGGCATTCGGCCTGATCATCGCCGCGCGCATCGGCTGGCCGGAGACCTATGCCCTGATGGGGGCTATCCTGCTTGGCGTAGGTTTCATCGGCCTCTGGGCACCTAACGCTTCGCAGACGGACGCGGACGTGGCCAATGAGAGCGAGCTGCAGGTCCGCGCGCTGCGCAAGGCGGGCGAACTGGCGCCCTCGATCCGTAACCGCGCGCTTGCGCTAGTGGGCTTGCTATGGGCTGTCGCCATCGGGGCGGTGCTGGCCTTCATGATCATGTCGATGACTTATGCGCCTGAAGACCGGCCGAACCCCACCGAATTCACGCTGACCTACGGGCCGTGGATCATCGTTGCGACGATCATCCTCCCCGCGCTGATCGCCGGCTGGCTGGCCTCGCAGAAGAAGCAAGGCAACCATCTACTCGCTGCCGACGAGGCACCGGCCACGGGCGGTGCCTATGCGCTGGATCACCTCTATCGCGCCCTGGTGCTGCCGCTGGTGGAATTCGTCGGCCGGATGGGCTGGTCGCTGGTGTTGATCCTCGCCGTGGTGCTGACCTATCGCATCTGCGACGCGATCTGGGGCACCTTCGCCTATCCTTTCTACCTCGGCGAGCTCGAATATACGAATGACGATGTCGCCTTCGCCTCGAAATTCTTCGGCGTCGGCGCGATCATTCTCGGCTTGGCCCTTGGCGGCTTCATGCTGACGACCATCGGACGCATGGCGACCCTCCTGATTGGCGGCGTGCTCGCGGCGCTGACGAACTTGCTCTACGCTGACATGGCCGTGGGCGGGGCCAATATGCAGGCCTTTAGCGATGCGATCGGCTTCACCTACCTCATCATGCAAATCCCCGAGATTGGCGATGCGGAGCTGGCCAAGCTGACGATCACGATCGGTTTCGAGAATCTCGCAATCGGCATTGCGGGCGCGGCCTATATCGCCTGGCTATCTTCGATCGTCTCGAAAAAATTCAGCGCGGTGCAATATGCACTTCTGTCCTCGCTGACACTTCTCGTCGGTACGCTGGGGCGCGGGGCGTTGGGAGAGATGATCGAAAACCAGGGCTATTACGATGTCTTCATCCTGACGACGTGGATCGGCCTCGCTGCGGCGGTGCTGGTGTGCTTCGAATGGTACCGCGAGAGCCGGGGCAAGGCCGCTGCGGGTATCGTCGCACCGGAGGCAGGCGAGACCGTCCCGGCGGAGTAGTCAGTCGGGGATTTCGTCGTTGAGGCGCAGGACCTCGCCCGCAAGGTAGAGCGAACCCGCGATGAGGATGGGGTAGCCGTCGTCAGGTAGCGACATGAGTGCTTGCTCGACGTCTTCGGCCGACGCCGCATCGGGATCGAACGCACATGCCGGGTGGCTATCATGACCGGGGACCGGAACGACCGTGATACTTCGCGCTCGATTTCCCAAGGGGGCGGTTAGAGCCCGCGGATCCTTGTTCTCGAGCATCCCGATGATCAGGTGTAAATCGTAGCCGAGAGCCTCAGCGAGTGCATTTCCAGCGCTCGGGTTATGGCCACCATCGAGCCAGATGCGGTCTTCCCCGACAAGTGCCGTCAGCGGGCCAGAAGAGAGCTTTTGCAGTCGTGCAGGCCAGTGGGCATTCCGAAGGCCGTCTGCAACACTCGCGTCCGAAACTAAGATCTTCTTTTGCGATCTCAGCATGGCAATTGCGAGGCTTGCGTTCAGCACCTGGTGGTCGCCCAACATGTTGGGCTTGGGGAAGATCTCGGGTGGTCCCTGGAGCGGGTAGTCATAGAAGTAAAAGTCGTTCGTGCACGGACTGCAATCCCAATCGGGTCCGCGCGCGATAACCTGCGCCCCAACCGACTGTGCAACATCACGGATTACGCCAACTTCGTTCTTTGCTTCGGGCATGATCACCAGCGGTACGCCCTGTTTCGCAATCCCAGCCTTTTCGAAAGCGATACGTGCGATCGGCTCCTCCGGCACGCCATCTTCGGGAGCGAGAAGGAAGCGTTCGTGGTCGATCCCAAGAGCCGCGATCCCGCAGGCCGCCAGCACCTCAGGCTCCAGAACATTGGTGGCATCGAAGCGCCCGCCCAGGCCAACTTCAACCACACAGGCATCCGCCGGAACGCGCGCGAATTCGGTGAAAGCGGCGGCGATCGTAACTTCGAAGAAGCTCGGATTGAGATCCTCGCCCGCGTCCAGCACCTCGGCCAGCAATTCGGCCAGGCGCTTGTCGGAGATCAACTCGCCTGCCACGCGGATGCGCTCGTTGTAGCGCACCAGGTGCGGGCTGGTGGTCATGTGGACCTTGTAGCCCTCCGCCTCCAGCATTGCGCGCAGGAAGGCGCAGGTCGAACCTTTGCCGTTGGTCCCGGCGACGTGGAAAGTCGGCGGCAACTTGCGGTGCGGGTTGCCGAGCCGATCGAGCAGGGCGCGGATCGTGTCGAGGCCCAGCCGCCCATCAGGCACGCTCAACTGCGCCAGCCGATCAAGCTGGGCTTGCACCTCGGCGTTTTCGGAGCGGGCGAAGTCCCGCATTCAGACCGTCAGGCCGCTTCCGCAGGCGCGAGGTAGTCGATCAGCGCCCCCAGCGTGCCCTTCAGCTCGTGGCGATGGACCACCATGTCGACCATGCCGTGCTTGTGCAGGTACTCGGCGCGCTGGAAGCCGTCGGGCAGCTGCTCGCGAATGGTGTCCTGGATAACGCGCTGTCCGGCAAAGCCGATTAGCGCGCCCGGCTCGGCGATATGCACGTCGCCCAGCATCGCATAGCTTGCTGTAACGCCGCCCGTGGTCGGGTCGGTCAGCACGACGACATAGGGTAGGCCGGCCTCTTTGAGGCGGCGTGTCATGACGGTGGCCTTGGGCATCTGCATCAGGCTGAGAATGCCTTCCTGCATGCGCGCACCGCCAGCAGCGGTCACGACGATGTAGGGAGCCCGCAAGGTCAGCGCGCGCTCGGCGCCCTGGCAGAAGGCGGTGCCCACCGCCATGCCCATGCTGCCGCCCATGAAGGTGAAGTCCTGCACGCCGACGACGGCGGGCTTGCCCTCGATCGCGCCTTCGCCGACGAGGAAGGCGTCCTTATGCGGGCTCTTCGCGCGCGCCTGCTTGAGGCGGTCGGTGTATTTCTTCGAATCGCGAAACTTGAGCGGATCTTCCTTCACCTCCGGCACGGGGAGCGTCTGGAAGCCTTCGTCGAGCAGCATGGCAAGGCGCTTGTCCGCGCCGATACGTCCATGGTGGTCGCAGCGTGGGCAGACATCCATGTTCTCGGCATATTCCTGCCCGAAGACCATCTGCTGGCAGCCGGGGCACTTGACCCACAGATCCTTGTCGGTGGTGCGCTTGGGGAGCCAGCTGATATTGTTGCGGAC
The DNA here is from genome assembly GCF_019711415.1 of Qipengyuania vesicularis. Taxonomy (GTDB): domain Bacteria; phylum Pseudomonadota; class Alphaproteobacteria; order Sphingomonadales; family Sphingomonadaceae; genus Qipengyuania; species Qipengyuania vesicularis. Next base: position 692,801 of record NZ_JAIGNJ010000001.1, read on the forward strand.
GCGTGTAAACCAGTTCATGCGGACGCCCTTGCCGCCGAATGCACTGCCTTGGCAAGGCTTGCCGTCAATTCGCGCAGCTTTTCCGGTGCGTTTTCGCCATGCTCGCCGACCAGTTCGACGAGCGCCGAGCCGACCACGACACCATCAGCAACTTGGGCGATCTCAGCCGCCTGTTCGGGCGTGCGCACGCCGAAACCGACTGCGACCGGAATGTCGGTCGACTGCTTGATGCGGCTGACGTTCGCCTCGATCGATTCGATAGCGGCCTGCTGCATGCCGGTGATACCGGCCACTGCGACATAGTAGAGGAAACCGGAGGAGCCTTCGAGAACCTGCGGGAGGCGCTTGGCATCGGTAGTCGGCGTGGCGAGGCGGATCGGTGAGATCCCAACCTCGCGAAGGTGCGGGCCGAGCGCATCGTCTTCCTCGGGCGGAATATCGACGCAGATCACCCCGTCCGCGCCCGCTTCCTTGGCGGCCTTGGCGAACCAGTCAGGCCCGCGTCGGATCATCGGATTGGCATAGCCCATCAGCACCAGAGGAACGTCCGGATGACGCTCGCGAAACTTGCGCGCAATGCGCAGCACGTCGGCAGTCGTCGTTCCCGCACCGAGCGAGCGCAGGTTCGCGTTCTGGATCGCGGGGCCATCGGCCATAGGATCGGTGAAGGGCATCCCCAGTTCGATCACATCCGCGCCGCCCTCGACCAGCGCGTCGAGATAGGCCGAAGTGTCACCGTCGCCCGCGGTAATGAAGCAGACGAGCGCGGGGTGGGGCTTGGAGAAGGCGTTGGAGAGGCGGTCAGACATTGTTTTCATCTTGATGAGCCCAGCTTATTGCCCGTCGAATTAGTGTGATGGCCGCACAAGCAACTGCAAGTTCTCCTACCTCAATCAACTCTCTCGGCCAGCCGAGCACGAGGTGAAGCGCGCCGAATACTAACCCTGCCACGAGACCAGTTATCGCGGCCTCGCGGACTTCGACGAGCCAATTCACATCTGCACTCCCAGCCGCTCGGCAACCGTGAAGATGTCCTTGTCTCCGCGCCCGCATAGGTTGGCGAGGATCACGCTGTCCTTAGGCATCTCCTTGGCGCGCTTCGCCACCGCTGCAATCGCGTGGCTCGGTTCGAGCGCAGGGATAATACCTTCGGTGCGGCAGAGGAGCTGGAATGCGTCCAGCGCCTCCTCGTCGGTGATGGCGGTGTACTCTACGCGGCCCGTGTCTTTCAGCCACGCGTGTTCGGGGCCGATGCCGGGATAGTCCAGCCCTGCGCTGATCGAGTGGCCTTCGGTGATCTGGCCGTCGTCGTCCTGCAGCAAATAGGTCTTGTTGCCGTGGAGCACGCCGGGGAAGCCGCCGAGGAGGCTGGCCGCATGTTCATCGCCATCGAGACCGTGGCCTGCCGCCTCGACACCGAGCATCTTGACGTCGGGATCGTCGAGGAAGGGGTGGAACAGGCCGAGCGCGTTGGAGCCGCCGCCGATGGCCGCCACCAGCAAATCGGGCAGACGGCCGATGCGGTCCTGTAACTGCGCGCGCGCTTCCTTGCCGATCACGCTCTGGAAATCGCGGACCAGCTCAGGGTAGGGGTGCGGCCCGGCAGCGGTGCCGATGATGTAGAAGGTGTCGTGGACATTGGCGACCCAGTCGCGCAGCCCTTCGTTCATCGCGTCCTTCAGCGTGCCGCGCCCGCTGGTGACGGGCACGACTTCCGCGCCAAGCAGCTTCATGCGGAAGACATTCGGCGACTGTCGCCGCACATCCTCTGCGCCCATGTAGATCACGCAGGGCAGGCCGAAGCGCGCGCAGACGGTGGCGGTGGCGACGCCATGCTGGCCCGCGCCGGTTTCCGCGATGATGCGCGTCTTGCCCATGCGGATGGCGAGCAGGATCTGCCCGATGCAATTGTTGATCTTGTGCGCGCCCGTGTGATTGAGCTCGTCGCGCTTGAACCAGACCTGCGCCCCACCGAGCGCCTCGGTCAGCCTTTCCGCGAAGTAGAGCGGTGACGGGCGGCCGACGTAATGCTCCAGCAAGTCGTCGAATTCAGCCTGAAATGCTGGATCGGCCTGCGCTGCGCGGTATTCGCGTTCGAGGTCGAGGACCAGCGGCATCAGCGTTTCGGCGACATAGCGGCCGCCGTAATCGCCGAAATGTCCACGCTCGTCGGGCTGGTTGCGGTAGGTGTTGGGATTACTCGCCATGTGGCCCTAATGCAGAGGTGTTGCGAACAAGTCGAGTGAGGCTTTGGTTTGTCCTCGACAAGCCGAATTCAAATCGCCATTCGCCCGTGCCATGAGTGACGAATTCAAGCTGCCCGAAGACTGCCAGACCATGCGCGACGTCCGCGCAGGCGTGGATGCGACCGATCGCGAGCTGATGACACTGCTCGACCGCCGCTTCGGCTACATGCGCGCGGCTGCCCGCATCAAGCAGGATCGCGGAGACGTGCGGGACGAAGCGCGCAAGGCGGAGGTGATTGCCAATGCAGTCACCGATGCGACAGCGCGCGGTTTGCCTGCAGAGGAGCTGCAGAAGATCTGGAACATGCTGGTCGAAGCGTCGATCGCTTACGAATTCGAAGCCTTCGATCGGGCCGACAGGGTCTGACCCGTCCCGGTCAGCGTGGGCTGATCCCGCCCGAACGCTGGTCGTTCATCGCGTTGGACATTTCGATCTGCGAGCGCCGCATCTCGTCCTGCGCGAAATCGTCGGAGAGCTGCTTTGCCTCTTCGGCTTCCGCGACCCACTGGCTATTGGGCTTGCAGACCTTCTTGGACCGCGAAATGCGCGATGCGGTAGGCGGCCGCGTCTTCTTGCAGATGATGGGATCCTCTTCAGGGCGTTCGCCTTCGACGATGATCGGATCATCCTCTGAGACGGCCTCATCGGCCTCCTGTGCGAAGGCAGGGCTTGAGCCGAGCGACAAGGCACCAGCCAGAAGCGCGGAACGCATTGCGAGTGATTTCATTGCGGTCTCCTTGCACGAAAGGTAACCGAAACAAGGAAAAAACACAAACGGCGTGCCTGGCGAGAGAAAGTTGCCCATGCGCCCGATTTTCCTAATCAAATCAGGCGCGAATATTGAAATCCCCGCGCTGCTAGGCCTTCGGTGCGCGCTGCAAGCTCGACAGGACACCTCGCAAGGTTCTCACCTCGAGGTGGTTCCATGCCGGCTTGGTCAAGACTCCGCGCAAGGTTCGCCTCGTGGCTTCTGCGCGCGGTTCGGGGAGGAAATAGCCCTTCGGTTCCAGCATGCCCTCAAGGTGAGCGATCAAGCCCTCCAGATCCTCCTGAGAGGCGGGCGGCAGCAATTCTTCCTGCGTTGGCTGGACGAGGGCTTCGTGCTTCGACCATTCATAGGCGCACAGGATCACGGCCTGCGCGAGGTTCAGCGAGCCGAATTCGGGATTGATCGGCACCGTCAGGATCGCACGGGCAAGGGCAACATCATCCGTTTCCAGACCCGAGCGCTCGGGCCCGAAAAGAATCGCGCTGCGTCCCTCTGCGCTTGCCATCTCCCGGCTTGCTTCTTCGGGCGTGTAGACCGGTTTGGTGACGCCGCGCTTGCGGACCGTGGTCGCATAGACATGTGCGCAATCGGCGACTGCTTCGGCAGTCGTCGCATAGACCTTGGCGCGCTCGAGCACGATATCCGCTCCGGCTGCCGCCGGGCCCGCATCGGGGTTGGGCCAACCATCGCGCGGCTCGACCATGCGCAATTCGGTAAGCCCGAAATTGAGCATCGCACGCGCTGCCTTGCCGATATTCTCGCCGAGTTGGGGACGGACGAGGACAATGACGGGTTTGCGGCTGTCAGCCTCGCTCATTGGCGGCTTCCTGCACCGTACTGGCGAATTCCTCGAAATCGCGAGCCTCGCTGAAGTCGCGATAGACGCTGGCGAAGCGGATATAGGCGACGCTGTCGAGCTGGCGCAGGCCGTCCATCACGAGCTCGCCGATCTTCTTGGAAGGGATTTCGGCTTCGCCTGCCGTCTCGACCTGGCGCTGGATGCCGCTGACAAGCTGGTCGATCTGCTCCTGCTTAACGTCGCGCTTGCGGCAGGCGAGCGAGATCGACTGCTCGAGCTTGCCGCGCTCGAACCCCTCGCGACGGTCATTCGATTTGACGACGGTGACTTCGCGCAGCTGGACGCGTTCGAAGGTGGTGAACCGGGCCCCACATTTCGAACACTGGCGACGGCGGCGGATCGAGGTGGCGTCCTCGGTCGGCCGGGAATCCTTCACCTGGCTATCGTCATGGGCGCAGAATGGGCAGCGCATCGTCTATCCGCGAATTCAGGGGCGCAGGCGCTTGTAGAGCATGAAACCCGCGCCTGCGACGCCGCCGATGATCGGGCCCACGACGGGCAGGACCCATCCAGCGACCGCGCCAACGGCTGCGCCGGTCAGAACGGGCTTGGTCGAAGGATGATCGAGACCATCCTTCATCATGCCCTTCAGTTCCGCCTGCGCGTCGGGGACCAAGTCATGATCACCATAATTGCTGCGCTCGTCCTCGGGTTCGCGATCGTCGGGGATATTGGCCATGGGGTGCTCCTTTAGCGGCCGGGGTAGACCGGGAAAGCTTCGCACAGCTTGGCCACACGGTCACGCACGCTCTGTTCGACCTGTCCATCACCCTCGGGTCCGTTGCGCGACAGGCCGTCGACCACTTCGCAGATCAGCTTGCCGATGGTTTCGAACTCGGCCTCGCCGAAACCGCGCGTCGTACCGGCCGGCGTGCCGAGGCGAATACCGCTGGTCACGAAGGGGCTGCGAGTGTCGTAGGGGATGCCGTTCTTGTTGCAGGTGAGCCAGGCTCGGTCGAGGCCGGATTCGGCTGCCTTGCCCGTCACATCCTTGGCGGTGAGGTCGACGAGCATGGAATGGTTGTCGGTCCCGCCGGAGACCACGCGTAGGCCGTTTGCCTCGATCCCGCGTGCCAGCGCACGCGCATTGGCGACAACATTGGCGGCATAGTCCTTGAAACCGGGACGCAGCGCCTCGCGGAAAGCGACCGCCTTGGCAGCGATCACGTGCATAAGCGGTCCGCCCTGAAGACCGGGGAAGACGGCCATGTTGATGGGCTTGGTCAGTTCTTCGTCGTCCCAAAGGATAACACCCGAGCGGGGCCCACGAAGGCTCTTGTGCGTGGTCGTGGTGACGACATGGGCATGCGGGAAAGGCGAGGGATGCGCACCGCCCGCGACGAGGCCGGAGATATGGCTCATATCGACCATCAGGTACGCGCCGACTTCGTCAGCTACCTTGCGGAAGGCTTCCCAGTCCCAGACGCGGCTGTAGGCCGTGCCGCCCGCGATGATGAGCTTGGGACTATGCTCCTTCGCGATTGCCATGACCTCATCCATGTCGATGAGTTCATCGTCCTTGCGCACGCCGTAGCTGACCGGATTGAACCACTTGCCGCTCATGTTGACCGGCGAGCCATGAGTGAGGTGGCCGCCCGAATTCAGGTCGAGCCCCATGAAGGTATCGCCCGGCTGCAGCAGCGCGAGGAAGACCGCCTGGTTCATCTGGCTGCCTGAATTGGGCTGCACGTTGGCGAAATTGCAGCCGAACAGCTGCTTCGCCCGATCGATGGCCAGCGTTTCGACCACGTCCGCATAGTCGCAGCCGCCGTAGTAGCGCTTGCCGGGATAGCCCTCGGCATATTTGTTGGTGAAGACGCTGCCAGTCGCTTCGAGCACGGCGGTCGAGGCGATGTTCTCGCTCGCGATCAGCTCGATCTTGTCCTGCTGGCGGCCCAGTTCCTTGCGGATCGCCTCGTAGATCTCCGGATCGGCCTCGGCGAGGCTGTCGTGCCAGAAACGGTCCATCGGGGTGCGTGCGGGGTCTTTTGCCTGAGTAGCCATGATCAGATGTCCGGGTTGGAGAGCTTGTCGACGCGGCGCTGGTGGCGACCGCCTGCAAATTCGGTGTCGAGGAAGGCGGTGACGCAGGCCTTAGCCATGTCGACACCGGTCAGCCTTGCGCCAAGCGCCAGGCAATTCGCATCATTGTGTTCGCGGGCAAGGGCGGCCGAAAGTGGTTCGGAGACCAGCGCGCAACGTACATTCGGATTGCGGTTAACGCTGATCGAGATACCGATCCCGCTACCACACAGGGCGATGCCGCGCTCTGCCGTGCCATCGGCCACGACGCCGGCCAGCTTGTAGCCGAAGTCGGGATAGTCGACGCTGTCCGTGGTCTCGGGTCCGAGGTCGGCAACCTCGTGTCCCTGTTCGATAAGCCAGTCGCGCAAGGTCGCTTTAAGCTCGATTGCGGCATGGTCGGAGGCGAGGGCGATACGCATGGCCAGCCACATAGGGACTACAGCCGATTCTCTCCACCCCGAAGACCGCCCTATTGCACACGAAAGTGCCGGAATCCGGCTTGGTTATGGCAAATAATTAATGAATCTCGCGTAGGTGCGCGCATATGAACATGTCCGCACACGCCTCTCTTACCGCCGACGTGGTTACCCGGCTTACGCCGCAACCGATCAAGAGCGATCCGATCGACCGCATCCTCAATGCGGTGCGCACCCATCTCGGCACCGAGATCGCCTTCGCCTCGCGCTATGTCGAGAATAACGAGAAGGAACTGACGCATGTCGATTCCGACCTCGACCTGCCCATGGGCCCGGGATTCCGCGATCCGCGCGAGAATAGCTATTGCTGGCACATCGCCGAAGGGCGACTGCCCGAGCTGATCCGGGACCCGGCAGATTTTCCCTTTACGCAGGATATCGCGATCACGCACTTCCTGCCGGTCGGTTGCCACCTCAATACGCCTCTGCGGCTTTCGGATGGCACGCTATACGGCAGTTTCTGCTGCCTCAGTCGCAATCCCGACCGCACCATGACCGAGCGCGATGTCGACGTGCTGCGCGCCTTCGCCGCGCTGGCAGTCGAGCAGATCGAGGCGAATGTCGAGACCGATTTCCGCCGTGAGCGGATCAACGCCCGGATCGACAAGCTGCTCGAAGAAAAGAGCCTCGATATCCACCAGCAACCGATCCATTCGATCCAGACCGGCAAGCCGGTGGGCGTGGAATGCCTTTCACGTTTCCCCGATGCGATGATGCGCAGCCCGGACAAGTGGTTCGACGAAGCCGCCGAGGTGGGTAGGGGCGTCGAACTGGAACTGCTCGCAGTCGAGGTTGCACTCGCCAATGTCGACCAGATGCCGGCCGGGTTCTACGTCTCGGTCAATGCCTCGCCTGAAGCGATCATGTCGGGCAAGCTCGCCAAGATCCTTGAACGCGCAGGCAAGGTGGACCTGGTCGTTGAAGTTACCGAGCATCAGCAAGTTAATGATTTCAACGCCTTGCGTGAGGCTTTGAAACCCATTTCAAAGCATGCGCGCATTGCCATCGACGATGTCGGTTCAGGCTATGCGGGCCTCCGCCACTTGGTGGACCTTTCCCCGGACCTGCTCAAGCTGGACATGGAACTGACCCGCGACATCCACCAAGACATCGCCCGCTGCGCGCTGGTCGGCGCCATGGTCCGGTTTGCCGAAGCCATCGGTTCGAAACTGATCGCCGAGGGCATCGAGAACGAGGAAGAGGCCGCAGTGCTGAAACGCCTCGGGGTCGAATACGGGCAGGGGTACCATTTCGCCAAGCCGATGCCGATGGCCGATGCGATCAAGCACCTGATGAAGAAGCGCTGAGCAAACGCGATACGAAAAAGGGGCGCCGGACCATGGTCTGGCGCCCGTTTTGCATTAGCAAATCGTTCTACTGATCGAGGAACGAGCGCATCTTGCGGCTGCGGCTTGGGTGCTTGAGCTTGCGCAGCGCCTTGGCCTCGATCTGACGGATACGTTCGCGGGTCACCGAGAACTGCTGGCCGACTTCCTCCAGCGTGTGGTCGGTGTTCATGCCGATACCGAAGCGCATGCGCAGCACGCGTTCCTCGCGCGGGGTGAGGCTGGCCAGGACACGGGTGACCGTTTCCTTGAGGTTCGCCTGGATCGCGGCGTCGACCGGAATGATCGCGTTCTTGTCCTCGATGAAATCGCCCAGATGCGAATCTTCCTCATCGCCGATGGGCGTTTCGAGGCTGATCGGTTCCTTGGCGATCTTCATCACCTTGCGCACCTTTTCGAGCGGCATGGAGAGCTTCTCCGCCATCTCTTCAGGTGTCGGTTCGCGGCCCTGATCGTGCAGGAACTGGCGCGAACAGCGGACCAGCTTGTTGATCGTCTCGATCATGTGGACCGGGATACGGATCGTGCGTGCCTGGTCGGCGATCGAGCGGGTGATCGCCTGGCGGATCCACCACGTGGCGTAGGTGCTGAACTTGTAGCCGCGACGGTACTCGAACTTGTCGACCGCCTTCATCAGGCCGATGTTGCCTTCCTGGATGAGGTCGAGGAATTGCAGGCCGCGGTTGGTGTACTTCTTCGCGATCGAGATAACGAGACGCAGGTTCGCCTCGACCATTTCCTTCTTGGCGATACGCGCCTCGCGCTCGCCCTTCTGGACCATGTTCACGATGCGGCGGAATTCGGGAAGAGCCATGCCGGTTGCGCTGGCGATATCGCTGATTTCCGTGCGGATACGGTCGATCGCGTCGGCTTCCTTCTCGGCGAAGGCGGCCCACTTCTTGTCCTTCTTGACGCGGTCCTTCATCCACTCGTCGTCGAGTTCGTTGCCGATATAGGCATCGAGGAAGTCGACGCGCTTGACCTTGTGACGTTCGGCAAGGCGCAGCATCTGGCCGCCAAGCGCGGTCAGGCGGCGGTTGAAGGCATAGAGATTGTCGACCAGGAACTCGATCTTGGTCGCGTGGAACTGGACGCTTTCGACCTCGGCGGTCAGCTGGTCTGAGAGCGCTTCGTACTTCTTTTCCTTGGCAGGCGGGAAATTCTCGCCGCGCCCAAGCACATCGACGCGTTCTGCCTGAAGCTTCTCGAACTTACCGAACAGATCCTTGATGCGCGCAAAGCGTTCGATGGCATCCGGCTTGAGCGCCGCTTCCATCTGGGCGAGCGACATCGTGTTGTCCTCGTCCTCATCGTCATCCGACTTGGACGAACCCTCTTCGCCGTCTTCGCCTTCGCTGTCCTCTTCATCATCCTCGTCGTCATCGTCGCGGATGGTCGGGCCGGCGGTTTCTTCGGAGATCTCGCCGTCGTCGTCATCGTCTTCGGCGTCGTCATTGAGCTTGTCCGCCGGAGGCTCCTTGGAAAGCATGGCGTCGAGATCGAGGATCTCGCGCAGCTGCATTTCCTCGTTGTTGAGCGCTTCCGACCACTGGATAATGGCGTGGAAGGTGATCGGGCTCTGGCACAGGCCCATGATCATCATGTCGCGGCCGGCTTCGATACGCTTCGCAATCGCGATTTCGCCTTCGCGGCTGAGCAGTTCGACCGCGCCCATTTCGCGCAGGTACATGCGGACGGGATCGTCGGTGCGTTCGCCGGTAGCGGCCTTCTTGGCGGCGGGTTTCTTGGCCGCGTCCTTTTCCTTGGCGGAAGGTGCGGGCGCGATTTCCTCGACTTCGTCTTCCTGCTCGGCATCCTCGTCGCTCTCGACGATCTGGACGCCCATTTCCGAGAGGGCTGACTGGATGTCCTCGATCTGGTCGCTGCTCATCTCGCCCTGCGGCAGGGCATCGTTGAGCTCGTCATAGGTGACGTAGCCCTTCTTCTTCGCTTTGGTGATGAGCTTCTTGATCGATGCCTCGTTGAGATCGATCAGGGGTGCGTCGTCGTCCTTGCCGCCTGCGCCGCCGCCTTTTTTACCAGCCATAGATATCCATCAATCCGTGCTACTCGTCGCTCGCAGGTCCTGAACCCTGCGCGACTTCTGAATCTCTTGCGGCCACCGAGGCGGCCTTTCGACTTGCCATTTGTCCGAGTCGCGCCTCGAAATCCAGCTTCCGCTTCAACAAACGCTGTTGTTCCGCGAACGCTCCTTCGGGGTCTGTCTCGAATCGCGCGGTTGCTTGCGCCAACGCGACTTCGAGTGCCGGCCTTTCGACCAGCAGTGACACGGCTTCAGCCAGATCCTCGCACGCATCAACCGGATCGGAGCCTTTATCGAGAAAGGCGAAATGGGTGTTTGCCGGTGGGGCGGGAAGGCCTTCAGGCAGCGATATGGGCGATTCGCCGAGCGAATCAAGCGTTTCCGCAGCGGCCATCAACGAATCTATGGCGGGGCCGACATTCGGGTCACGTGCGGCGAAGCGCGAAAGGGCAGCTTCGTGTCGCGCAATTTCGCCCGGGTGGAGCAACAGACCGTGGATCACGGCAGTTGCGAGAGCGTCGCGTTGACCTCCAGACATTGCGTGCTTGAGGCGCGCTGCCGTCTCTGGCGACAGGCGGGGAGGGGGTGCATTGAATCCACCCTTCTTCCACTCGCCACGCGGCTTGAATTCGCGCTGCGGGCGGGGTGGGAATGCGAAACTCGAGAAACGCTCGAGAAGTTCGCGCTTGTAGAGCGCGCGAATGTCAGGGTGCTGGATCGCCTCGACATGGTTCTGCAGCCGTTCCTTGAGACCGGCCTTTTCTTCGGGCGAGTCCAACGGCTGCGCGTCGCGCTCGAAAGCCCAGAGCGTATCTAGCAGGCTGGCGGGGGAGGACAGCAGCTCTTCCATCGCGCCGACGCCGTTGTCGCGGATGAGATCGTCGGGGTCCATTCCGGCGGGCATCCTCACGATCGAGAGAGAATGGCCCGGGCGAAGCATGGGCAGGACACGACCGATCGCCCGCATGGCCGCACGTTGTCCTGCATTGTCCCCGTCGAAGCACAGGATGGGCCGCTCGACCTGCCGCCAGAGCAGCTCGATCTGGTTCTCGGTCAGCGCGGTACCGAGAGGCGCGACTGCCTCCGCAATGCCCGCATTGGCGAGCGCGATGGCGTCCATATAGCCCTCGACCACCACGATCCGCCCGCTTTGCCGGGCAGCGGGTGCGGCGCGGTGGAGGTTGTAGAGCGTGCGCCCCTTGTCGAAGAGCGGCGTATCGGGACTGTTGAGATACTTCGGCCCATGCGCATCGGCATCGAGGATACGGCCACCAAACGCGATCACGCGCCCGCGCGCATCCTGGATCGGCAGCATCAGGCGACCCCGGAACCGGTCGTAAGGGTCCTTGCCCTCGACCTCGATCCGCATGCCCGCTTCGACCAGCATCGGTTCGGGGAACGAAAGCGCGCCCTTCAGCGCCTGCCTGTCGGAAGGTGCAAAGCCGAAACCGAATTCGCGGACTACCGCGTCCGAGAATCCGCGCCGCTTGAGATAGGCCCGAGCCTCCGAACCCTCTGCAGAGGCGAGTTTGTCGACGAACCACTGCTGCGCCGCCGCTGTGACGTCATGCAGGCTCGCGCGCTTTTCAGCGCGTTCGGCCGCACGCGGATCGGGGGCGGGGACCTCCATTCCGGCCTCCGCTGCCAGTTCCTTCACCGCGTCCATGAAGGGCATGCCGCGCTGATCGGTCAGCCAGCGGATCGCATCGCCATGCGCTTCGCAGCCGAAGCAATGGTAGAAGCCCTTCTCGTCATTGACGTAGAAGCTGGGCGTCTTCTCATTGTGGAACGGGCAGCAGGCCTTGAACTCGCGCCCCGCCTTCGTCAGCCTCACCGTGCGGCCGATCACGGCGGACAGCGTGGTCCGCATGCGCAATTCGTCCAGCCATTGGGGTGAAAGGGCCATCCCGCCTTCCTATCGCGAGAGGGTCCGGACCGCTAGTTCGACGGAGCTCCGTCTGCCGGTTTTTCCGGCGCCGGATAGGGGCCCCTCGCAACCGCCTGATTGCCATCGACTTCCAGCAGATAGGCATCTGCAGGCCCGACAGGCGGCTGTGTGGATTGCCACCAGAAGGTAATCGTCGTGCCCGGTGTCCAGCCGTCGCCTTCGACGACGCGCCAGATGAGGTGTCCATCGTCGCTGGTGATCGAAATCGCGTCCTCGCCGCCCAGCGCCGCGAGAGCCTGGGCGCTGGAATAGCCGACGGCACGATTGAATCCGTGAGCCTTGCCGGTCATCCGGAACAGCGTTGGCGGGCTTTCGACTACCTCGGGACCCTCAGCCGGCTGTTCGTTCGCCGCCTCGGATTCTGAAAGCGTCACCTGGTGGACATAGGTGTAGATCGTGTCTTCCGGCATCTGGCCAGGTTTGCATTCGCTCGTCCCCTCGGGACAGGCCACGAAGCTGACCATCTTGCCGATCTCGCGATTGCCCGCGCTTAGCGTCGTCCTGACCTCGGGACCCTGAGGCCCGACGATGCGCGCGCCAAGTGTCGACAGATCGAGATCCGCCGCCGCCAGCGTGCGGGGCTGTGCGACGGTCGGGGTGGGCGCAGGCTCGGCCTCGCTCTCGCGATCCGAGCAACCGATGAGCGCGAGCGGCGCGAGGAGGAGCAGGCGCTTCAAGAGAGCGCCTCCTTCACGAGGCCGCTGGCCTTCGTCATGTCCAGACTTGCCCCGTGCCGAGCCTTGAGTTCGCCCATGACGCGGCCCATGTCCTTCATGCCTTCGGCGCCGGTATCCGCCTTGATCTGGGCAATGGCCGCGCGGGTTTCCTCCTCGCTCATCTGCTTGGGCAGGAATTCCTCGATGACGGCCAGCTCGGCCTTTTCCTTGTCGGCAAGTTCCTGTCGGCCACCGCCTTCGTACATCTCGATCGATTCCCGGCGCTGCTTGGCCATCTTCATCAGCACGTCGGTGACGAGGTCATCGTCCTCCGGCTTCTTGTCCGAAGTGCGCAGCTCGATATCGCGATCCTTGATCTTGGCACCGATCAGGCGCAGCGCGGCAGTGCGCTCCTTGTCCTTCGCCTTCATGGCGGTGACGGTTTCGGACTGGATTTTCTCGCGGAGCATTTCGCCTCTTTTCGCCTAACCTGTGGAAGTTTCGTGGCTCATGTAGTGGAAGGGCGTAGAAAGCCAAGTGTTCCGCTTGACGGGAACCACTGGGGCCCCTAGCGGCTGGGACTTAGCACACATCGCTGGAAACCCCTGACCCGGAGCGCCCATGGCCCTGTCCGCATTCTCGCACGCGCAACCCAAAGGCGCGACTGGCGTTATCGTATTCGCGGACGGCACCTGTATCTGGGGAAAGGGATTTGGAGCGAGCGGCAGCGCGGTTGGTGAAGTCTGCTTCAACACCTCCATGACCGGCTACCAGGAAGTTATGACCGATCCTTCCTACGACAGCCAGATCGTCACCTTCACATTCCCGCACATCGGCAATGTCGGTGCGAACGAGGAAGACGTGGAGAGCCGCGGTCTCGGAGCGGTCGGCTGCATCGTAAGGCAGGACATCACCCCGCACTCGAACTTCCGCGCGAGCGACGAGTTCGTCGAGTGGTGCAAGCGTCATGGCAAGATCGGCCTAGCCGGCGTCGACACGCGCGCGCTCACGCGCCGTATCCGTGTGCAGGGCGCACCCAATGCCGTGATCGCGCATAATCCGCGCGGGCAGTTCGACCTGAAGGCGCTGAAGAAACAGGCCGCAGAATGGAGCGGTCTCGAAGGTCTTGATCTCGTCCCATCCGTTACGCGTGAGGATCGCGAGGACTGGGGCGGCGGTTTCTGGCAGCTCGGCAAGGGCTACGCGCGCGCCTCCTGGGAAGGAAAGCCGCATGTCGTCGCGATCGATTACGGTGCGAAGGACAACATCTTCCGCAACCTCGTGAAGGCAGGGGCAAAGGTCACAGTCGTGCCTGCGCGGACCGGCCTCGACGATATCCTCGCCCTCGAACCCGATGGCGTCTTCCTGTCGAACGGCCCCGGCGATCCGGCGGCTACGGGCGAATACGCCGTTCCCGTGATCAAGGGCCTGCTCGATCGCGACGTTCCGCTATTCGGCATATGCCTTGGCCACCAGATGCTGGCACTGGCCGCAGGGGCAAAGACCGCGAAGATGTTCCAGGGCCACCGCGGCGCCAATCACCCGGTCCAGCGCGTGGGCGAGGGCTGGGGCGAGAGCACCGGCCTCGTCGAGATTACCAGCATGAACCACGGCTTCGCGGTCGATGCGGATACGCTGCCCGACAATGTCGAGCAGACCCACGTCTCGCTCTTCGACGGCACCAATTGCGGTATCTCCATCAGGGGCAAGAAGGCCTTCGGTGTCCAGTATCACCCCGAGGCCAGCCCGGGCCCGCAGGACAGTTTCTACCTGTTCGAGAAATTCGTGGGGATGCTCGGGTGACGGAGAAAGGAAACGGATCGATGACCATTCGCGCTGGAGCTCTAAGGCTCGCAACTCTTACGCTAACCTTTGCGGTCGCGGCCTGCGGGAGCGCGAATGGCGATCAGGCTAGCGGGGGATCCGCCGGCGCAAGTCCAAGCCGCGAATGGACCTCCACCATGGATGGTGACGACCTGCGCCTGCACCGCAAGCTCGACCGTCTGACGCTGAGTTATACGCTTTCGCCGGGTCGAGAAGGGCCGCAGGCCAAAATTCTTGCTGAGGCATCGCCTTGCCTTGGCGGCAAGGGCAAGCAGCTGGCCGATGACCAGTACACGGCAGACTATTTCGACGATGCCAGCGCCATCTCCGATATCCGCGATCGCTTCGATGGCGTTGTCGGCCGTATCAACGATTTGTGCGACGTCCCCCAGGAAACCATCGATGAAATCCAGAGCGGGTTCGACGGTCTCTACTTCCGCTCGGCCTCCGACCGCGCTGCCTTCGCCGACCAGTAACCGAAAGTCCCCATGCCCAAACGCACCGACATCTCCTCGATCCTCGTAATCGGCGCCGGCCCGATCATCATCGGCCAGGCCTGCGAGTTCGACTATTCCGGCACCCAGGCGATCAAGGCGCTGAAGGAGGAGGGATATCGGGTCATCCTGGTCAACTCCAACCCGGCCACGATTATGACCGATCCGGAAATGGCCGATGCGACCTACGTCGAGCCGATCACGCCAGAGATCGTCGCCAAGATCATTGAGAAAGAGCGGCCCGATGCGGTGCTGCCGACCATGGGTGGGCAGACGGCGCTGAACTGCGCGCTGAGCCTCAATAAGGACGGCACGTTGGAGAAGTTCGGCGTCAAGATGATCGGCGCCGACGCCAAGGCGATCGACAAGGCCGAGGACCGCCAGCAGTTCCGCGAGGCGATGGACAAGATCGGCCTCGAAAGCGCGCGCAGTGGCATCGCGCATTCGGTCGAGGATGCCTACAAGGTGCTTGAAACAACCGGCCTCCCGGCGATCATCCGCCCAAGCTTCACGCTCGGCGGCACGGGTGGAGGCATCGCGTACAACAAGGCCGAATTCGAGCGGATCGTGCGCGAGGGTCTCGATGCTTCGCCTACTACCGAAGTCCTGATCGAGGAATCGCTTCTCGGCTGGAAAGAGTACGAGATGGAGGTGGTGCGCGACCGGAAGGACAATTGCATCATCATCTGTTCAATCGAGAATGTCGATCCGATGGGCGTGCATACGGGCGACTCCATCACAGTCGCCCCGGCTCTCACGCTGACCGACAAGGAATACCAGATCATGCGCACCGCCTCGATTGAGGTGCTGCGTGAAATCGGCGTCGAAACAGGTGGTTCGAACGTACAGTTCGCAGTCAATCCCAAGGATGGCCGCCTGATTGTGATCGAGATGAACCCGCGTGTTTCGCGGTCCTCGGCGCTCGCATCGAAGGCGACTGGCTTCCCCATCGCTCGCGTCGCGGCGAAGCTCGCGGTGGGATACACGCTCGACGAGATCCAAAACGAGATTACCGGCGCGACGCCTGCCAGTTTCGAGCCGACGATCGACTATGTCGTGACCAAGATCCCGCGCTTCGCCTTCGAGAAGTTCAAGGGCTCGAAAAACGAGCTATCGACCGCGATGAAGTCAGTCGGCGAGGTCATGGCCATCGGTCGGTGTTTCGCGGAATCCATGCAGAAGGCGTTGCGCGGGCTCGAGACTGGCCTCGACGGCTTCAACCGCGTGCCCGAGCTGGAGAACGTCAGCCGCGAGAAGATCACCGCCGCGCTGAGTCAGAGAACTCCGGACCGCATCCTCAAGATCGCGCAGGCTTTCCGCGAGGATTTCACGGTCGAGGAGATCAACCAGATCACCGGTTTCGACCCCTGGTTCCTGCGCCAGATCGAAGCGATCATCTACGAAGAGAAGATGCTCGGCCACAACGGCCTGCCGCGTGATGAAGCGGAGATGCGCCGCCTCAAGGCGATGGGCTTCTCCGACAAGCGCCTCGCCACATTGGCGGTGCGATCCGTGGGTGTTGCAGGTGGTCTTGCAGAGACGCAGGCGCGCCGTTCGGGCCTACTGCACGATGCCCTGCGCGCCATGGCGGGCGCAACGAGCGAGCAAGAAGTGCGCGATCTGCGCCATCGGCTTGGCGTTTATCCAGTCTACAAGCGGATCGATAGTTGCGCGGCAGAGTTCGAGGCGATCACGCCTTATATGTACTCGACCTACGAGGCGCCCAGCTTCGGCGAGGCGGAGGATGAGGCCGACCCGAGCGAGCGCCGGAAGATCGTCATCCTCGGCGGCGGTCCGAACCGGATCGGGCAGGGCATCGAGTTCGACTATTGCTGCGTCCACGCCTGTTTCGCGCTCGCCGAGGCCGGGTTCGAGACGATTATGGTCAACTGCAACCCGGAAACGGTCTCGACCGATTACGACACCTCCGATCGCCTATATTTCGAGCCGCTGACCGAGGAAGATGTCCTCGAAATCATGCGAGTAGAAATGTCCAAGGGCGAAGTTGTCGGCGTGATCGTGCAGTTCGGCGGTCAGACGCCCTTGAAGCTTGCCGCAGCGCTCGAACGTGAAGGCATTCCGATCCTCGGCACAAGCCCCGACGCGATCGATCTTGCCGAAGACCGTGAACGCTTCGCCAAACTGGTGAACAAGCTCAAGCTCAAACAGCCGCTCAACGGTATCGCCAAGAGCCGCGACGAGGCCGCTGCTGCTGCCGCGCGGATCGGCTATCCCGTCCTGCTGCGGC
The DNA here is from genome assembly GCF_019711415.1 of Qipengyuania vesicularis. Lineage (GTDB taxonomy): Bacteria > Pseudomonadota > Alphaproteobacteria > Sphingomonadales > Sphingomonadaceae > Qipengyuania > Qipengyuania vesicularis. The sequence continues at coordinate 709,737 of NZ_JAIGNJ010000001.1, forward strand.
CGAGCTACGTTCTTGGCGGCCGCGCCATGGAGATCGTCGACAGCGAGCCGCAACTCGACGACTATATCAACACTGCCGTCAACGTCTCTGGCGACAGTCCGGTGCTGGTCGACCAGTACCTGCGCGATGCTGTCGAATGCGACGTGGACGTGATCGCCGATGGCGAGGACGTTCGCATTGCGGGTGTCATGCAGCACATCGAGGAGGCTGGTGTGCACTCGGGCGACAGCGCCTGCACCCTGCCGCCCTACAGCCTGTCCGATGAGATCGTTGAAGAGATGGAGCGCCAGGCGACCGAGCTTGCGCGGGCATTGAATGTGCGCGGCCTCATGAACGTGCAGTTCGCGGTCAAGGATGATGAGGTTTACCTGATCGAGGTGAACCCGCGCGCCAGCCGCACGGTGCCTTTCGTCGCGAAGGCCATCGGTCAGCCGGTCGCCAAGGTCGCCGCGCGCGTCATGGCAGGCGAGAAGCTGGCCGATTTCGAACCCTTCAACCTGCGCCCAGAACATATGGCGGTGAAAGAAGCCGTTTTCCCCTTCGCGCGCTTCCCGGGCGCCGATCCGGTTCTTTCGCCCGAGATGAAGTCGACAGGCGAGGTGATGGGTATCGACCGCGATTTCCCTGCCGCCTTCTTCAAGTCGCAGCTCGGCGCAGGCATGAACTTGCCGCGTGAGGGCACGCTTTTTGTGTCGGTAAAGGACAGCGACAAGGAAGTGATCGTCCCGGCCGTCAAAACGATGCTGGAGCAGGGCTTCCGCGTGATCGCAACCGGCGGGACCCAGCGCTTCCTGTCGGACAAGGGCCTCGACATCGAACGGGTAAACAAGGTCGCCGAGGGGCGGCCGCATATTGTCGACGCGATTATCGATGGCGAAGTGGCCCTGATCTTCAATACCACAGAGGGATGGCAGTCGCTGCTGGACAGTAAATCGATCCGCGAAGCGGCGCTGGAAAAGAAGTTGCCGTACTATACCACCGCCGCTGCGAGCCTCGCTACGGCGCGGGCGATTGCAGAGGTTTCGACCGAGCAGCTTGAAGTGCGTTCATTGCAAGACTATTATAGCTGACAAGAACACACGCGTACTCCTTCCAAACATTCGACCACGACAGGCTCCGCAAGTTTGCGGACCGGGGTCGAATTGTCCGGAAAGGGACGCAAAGCAGGAAGGAAATTGGCCCATGGATAAGGTGCCTATGCTGGCAGAGGGCTATGAGAAGCTGACCGCAGACCTCAAGGTGCTGCGTGCCGAACGTCCGAAGATCGTCGATGCGATCGAGGAAGCGCGCGCGCATGGCGATCTCTCCGAAAACGCCGAATATCACGCGGCCAAGGAGCGCCAGGGCCAGGTCGAAGCCATGATCGGCGATCTGGAAGACAAGATCAGCCGGGCACAGATCATCGACCCGACCACCCTGTCGGGCGACAAGGTCATCTTCGGCGCGACCGTCACGCTTCTCGATGAAAACGACAAGCCGGTGAAATACCAGATCGTCGGCCAGACCGAAGCCGATGCGAGCAAGGGCCGCATCAGCTACACTTCGCCCATCGCGCGCGCGCTGATCGGCAAGCAAGTGGAAGAGGAAGTCGAAGTCACCGTGCCGAGCGGCGACAAGTTCTACCTGATCGACAAGATCGAATTCGTGTGAAGTTTGTGTGTGTTCCCGCGCAGGCGGGAACCTCATTGAATATCGCGCTAAGCCGCCTGAGGCCCCCGCCTGCGCGAGGGATCAAGGTCGCCACCGTTACAGCGCGCGCTTCTTCTTGGGCGCTGCGGGCTCTATCTCGCGAACCATCGCCCAGTTGGTGATCTCGACACCGTCGATTTCGAAGGTCCGCTTCTTCATCGCGGTATAGCCAGCGCTCTCGAAGGCCGGCTTCGCAATCTCGCTTGCCTCGGTGAAGAGGTGGGTGATCCCGTTATACTTGGCAAAGAGCGCCGCCGTCTCCAGCAGGCTGGAGGCGATGCCTTCCTTCGTGTGATCGGGATGGCAGTAGAGATGGTCGAGGTGACCGGTCAGTTCCAACATCGCATAGGCGACCGGTTTGTCATCCTCGTCCACCGCGATGAAGATCTGTGTCCCCGCATCGGCTTGCGACTGGTAGACTTCGGGGCCTGCGAAGTTCGATAGCCAGGCCTCGACCTGTTCTTCGGTATAGGCCTCAGGACCTATGGCGCCAATCGCCGCGCGGCCGAGTTCGGCAAGCGCTTCGGCGTCGCCTTCCTCGAAAGAGCGGATCGAATAGCCCATGGTCCTGTCAGCCCTTACGCTTCTGGGTCCAGCAGCTTGTGCAGGTGGACGATGACATACTTCATCTCGGCATCGTCGACCGTGCGCTGCGCATTGCCGCGCCATGCGCTTTCGGCGTCGTCATAGCTCGAATAGACGCCGGCGACATGCAGGCTTTCCGGGTCGGAGAAGGTTACGCTGCGCGGATCGGTGACGCGGCCCCCCATCACCAGGTAAAGGGTCTGCTTGCTCTCTTTTTCTTCCATGGTCGGTTTCTTTCTCGCTACGGAATCGGGGGAGGAGATCGGCCCCGCCCATAAAGGAAGCGGCGCGACAGGCAAGCCCGTCACGCCGCTATCCGTGTTTGGTTTAGATTCGGTTTAGTTCGAGATCTTGGCACGCAGATCGCGATACGCACGCGAAGACTTGCGGCTCGCCTTGCGGCCGGACGACCGCAAGCTGTCGCTCATCGAATCGAGGCGATAGCCAGCGTCGCGCTTGATGCGGCGCGCCTGGGTGCCGGCTGCATCGCTAAGATCTTCGAAGCGATCGCCAGCACCTTCGATCATCGACAGGCCGTAGGCGAGGGCGGCGTCGGCTGCATAGCTCGCCAGCGATCCGCCACGGCGGCCGAGTTCGCGGCCACGGCGCGTCATCGCGCCAATAGCGAGGCCGATTGCCACGGCACCGGCGACGGTTGCGACCGGGTGTTTCTTGGCGAATTCGATCGCGCTGTCGGCGACATCCTTCGCTTGATCGGCAAAGGAGCGCTCTTCATTCCGGCGTTCACCGGCTTCGATGCGCGCACGCAGCTGGTCGCGTTTCTCTTCGTCAGTCAGCTTGCTGTCGGCGCTAATCGGGGTGACATTGCTTTTTGCGGTGTCGGACATGGGTAAACCTCTTGAATTCGTGTCTGTTTGATCAACGACCGACCGGGGCTCAACGTTCCGGCGTTTCGCCGCGCTCGTCCCATTGTTCGTCCTCTTCACCGCTCCCAAGGCCCAGCGCCTCGAGGAGGGGATTTCGGGCGAACCAGACCACTACGGCAGCCAGCAAGGCGGCCAGCGCGCCTTTGTTGTCCTCGGCGACTTCTACGGCTTCCTCGTAGAGGTCCATCGCGCCTTCAGTCATGCGGTCCATGGCGCGTTCGCCCAGGCCTTTATGGGCGAAATCGGCCTTGATGTGCTCGATATCGGCTTCGACCAGCGCCCGCGCGGAGTCGCGCAGATACTTGTCCTCGAGCATGCGCGTCCTGCGATCACTCATCGGCGCCATCCGAAAAAGCATCGCGAATGTCGTCGATCCGCCCCTTGAGGAGGCGAAGGAGGACGACGCCGAAGACGATCAGGAGGATTGTCACCACCGCTGTGGCGCCCCAAGGGCCCAGCAATGGCATCAAGGCGATCACGGCGCCTACCGTGAAAGCAATCAGCGCTAGGTGGAAAACGCCAAAGGCGCCAAGCGCGATGGCAATGGCGCCTTTTAAGCGGTTGGCGGTGAAGCCCGCGCGGCTCTTCTGGAAGGCGACCTCTGCCTCGGCATAGGTCTTGCCATCCTCCAGCAGCGCAAGAATGTCGTCGGTCAGGGAAGGACCCGGGTCACCGTAGTCCTCCTCCTCGGGCTCGTAATCGTCGGGCAGGTCGAGCGGACCTTCATACTCCGCCCGTTCCTGCATTTCACTGTCCATTATCGAGCCCCCGACCCTAGTTTCTTAGCGGCGGAATAGGCGCGAAAGCAGGAATCCTGCAACCGCTGCGATGCCAATTGCCGTGCCCGGGCTTTTGCGGACGAACTCGCGGCCGTCTTCGACGAGGTCGTCGACGCTCTTTTCGTCGAGCTTGCGAGCATAATCGTCCAGCGCGGTCGAGGCGCTGCGAGCATACTCGCCATACTTGGCGCCAAGCTTCTCATCGACCTGGTGGGCGTTCTCGGTGATCGTACGGCTGAGCGAACGAAGGCCTTCGCTGGTCTTGACCTTGCCCTCGGTAGCAAGTTCCTTGCTCTTCACGCGGGCATCTGCGCCGTACGCCTTCGCTTCGGCGACCCAGTCTTCGCCCTTGCCTTTGGCCTGGCCGCGATAGGCGGCTGCGCGTTCGCGGCCTTCAGCCTTCAGCGCCGCGGCGCCAGCCTTGGCTTCCTCGAGCGCGGCGTTGAAGCGGCTCTTGGCTTCGGTGCGGTGGTCGGCGGTGGGTTCGGTGTCGGTTACAGTGTTGGTCACGGGGGTCATCTCCTTGGCGGTAGCGGTCTTGGCCACGGTCTTGCGCGGCTTCTTCGCGGTGCTGGATTTCTTTGCGGTGGTGGTTTTGCGCTTCTTGGGAGCGCCAGATGCGGGGGTTTCTGCCATTGCTCTCGTCCTTGCCCTCAATTCGTATTCATTTCCCGGCGCTTGGAAGAAACCGGGTCTTCTATGGTGCAACGCAACTTGCGCGCCGATGTTCCGGCGAATAGAGCGCTTTCCAGCCCTCGATCTGGGGGTGTTCTAGCGAATTACAACACCTGCCATTGGAGTTCACCGTTCCATGACCGCAATCATCGACATCCACGCCCGCGAAATCCTCGACAGCCGGGGCAATCCCACGGTCGAAGTCGATGTGCTGCTGGAAGACGGAAGTTTCGGCAGGGCAGCAGTGCCTTCGGGCGCCTCGACCGGCGCGCACGAGGCGGTGGAACTGCGCGATGGCGACATGGGTCGTTATCTCGGCAAGGGCGTCACCAAGGCGGTCGATGCGGTCAACACAGAGATCCGCGACCTGCTGGTGGGCAATTTCGATGCGGAGGACCAGCGCGATATCGACCACTCCATGATCGCGCTCGACGATACACCCAACAAGGGCCGTCTCGGCGCGAACGGCATCCTCGGAGTGAGCATGGCGACGGCCAAGGCAGCGGCCAACGCGCGCGGCCTTCCGCTCTACAGCTACATCGGCGGCGTTTCGGCACATGTCCTGCCGGTTCCCATGATGAACATCATCAATGGCGGCGAGCATGCCGACAACCCGATCGACATCCAGGAATTTATGGTGATGCCGGTGGGTGCGGACAGCCTCGCCGAAGCGGTTCGCTGGGGTGCGGAGATCTTCCACACGCTGAAGAAGAAGCTGCACGAGAAAGGCCTCGCAACCGCTGTAGGGGACGAGGGCGGCTTTGCTCCGGACCTCGCGAGCACACGCGATGCGCTCGACTTCATCATGGCCTCCATCGAGCAGGCAGGGTTCAAGCCGGGCGATGACGTAATGCTCGCACTCGACTGCGCCTCGACCGAGTTCTTCAAGGACGGGAAATACGAGATCTCGGGCGAGAACCTCTCGCTCAACGGTCACGAAATGGCCGAATATCTCGACAAGCTGTGCCGCGACTATCCGATCCGCTCGATCGAGGACGGAATGGCCGAGGACGATTTCGAGGGCTGGAAGGCACTCACCGATCGCATCGGCAAGCCAGTGCAGCTTGTCGGTGACGACCTCTTCGTCACCAATCCGCAGCGCCTGCGTGAAGGTATCGACCAGGGTCTGGCGAATTCGCTTTTGGTGAAGGTCAACCAGATCGGCACGCTTACCGAAACGCTCGATGCGGTCGCGATTGCCAACCGGGCAAGCTACACCGCCGTCATGTCGCACCGCTCCGGCGAAACCGAGGATGCGACCATCGCCGATCTCGCGGTCGCGACCAACTGCGGTCAGATCAAGACCGGGTCGCTTGCGCGCTCGGACCGCCTCGCGAAGTACAACCAGTTGATCCGTATCGAGGAGGAGCTGGGCGACAGCGCTTTCTACGCGGGACGCGACTGCTTCGGAAAGATCGTCTGCTGAGGCGCTAGCCCTTTGCCCGGTTCTTCGGGTGGAACCAGTATTGCCACACGCCCCATGCGTTGATGAGCAACAGCAGGCCGTTCATCGCGGCCAGTGGCATCGCGTCTTCGCCCAAGCCGATGTAGATCCACAGCGCCGATACGAAACAAAACAGGACGAAGCCCCATGCGGTTGCCCGTCGCCCGAGATCGAATGCGATCATCGAGGCGGCGGCAACGGTGCCGATGGATGCGATCCATTCGAGCGGGCCGTTCATGATCGTAGTGTTCCCATGATTGCCACGACGTTTCGGGGAAGCTAGCGTTCCGAAATTGTCCTTTGTGGGAGAGGGGCTTGGCCGGATTTCCTGCCCATCCAGATGACCTGACGCCCGAGTGGCTTTCCGATGCTCTCGGCGCAAAGGTTGAGAGTTTGCGCTGGGAGCCTATCGGCACCGGGCAGGTCGGTGACAGCGTTCGAATTTTCGTCGAGAGCGCAGGCTTGCCCAGGACGTTCGCAGGGAAGTTCCCTGCTGCCGATCCTGCCAGCCGGGGCACCGCGACCATGTTCGGCCTCTATCGCAAGGAAGTCGAGTTCTACCGGCAAGCCGCGCCGAAGCTCGATGTCCGGGCTCCGAAGGTATATTTTGCCGATGTGTCCGATGACGGCGGTGAGTTCTGCCTTATCTTTGAGGATCTGGGACCGGCGCGGCAGGGCGACCAGATAGCCGGTTGCGGCATCGACGATGCGCGGGCGGCCATCCGGCAGGCGGCGGCGATTCACGCACCCAGTTGGGGCAGGGCGGAGATCCTGGAAGCTGGATGGATACAGCCCCCTGAGAATCTCGGTGCGACCGTGGGCGGGATGTATCCGCAGGCCCAGGCCCAGTTTCGCGAACGCTATCGAGACGTGCTGGAACCCGAATTCATGCAGCTTTGCGAAGGGCTGGCAGATCGGGCGAACAGCTATTTCGTCCGTGATGCCAAGCCGAAATGCCTCGTCCACGGCGATTTCCGCCTCGACAACATGCTGTTCGACATCTTGGACGGCGAAGAGCCGATAGCCGTGCTGGACTGGCAGACCGTGACGATCGGCAGTCCCATGAACGACGTGGGATACTTTCTCGGCTGCGGGATCGGGCAACTTGGGCTCAACCATGAGGACGAACTGCTGGATCTCTACTACGTGGAGATGGCTGGACGCGGCGTTTCACTCTCGCACGAAGACATGCAGCGCGACTACCGGCTTGGTATCTTGCACGGCGTATCCACCGCCGTTTTCAGCGCGGCCTTTGTCGAGCGCACTCCCCGGGGAGACGAGAATTTCCTGTCGATGGCACGCGGAGCTTGCGCATTGGCGCTCCGCCATGACAGCTTGTCGGTATTGGAGGAGACCTGAGCATGGCACTGTCCAAGGGCGACGATTATCCCATCCACCAGACCTCCGAGCCGGTTGCCTATGCCGGTACCGATCGCAACTTCTACGACCGCTATTTCTTCAACGGCTACGCGCCCGACGGTGGCGGCTTCTTCGCCATGGCTTTCGGAGTCTACCCGCATCTCGATATTGCCGATGCGCACTTCAGTTTTATCCGGGGCGGCACTCAGTACTGCCTGCACGCCAGCGCCGAGTTGGGTATGGAGCGCATGGGCATGCGCGTGGGGCCGATAAGGCTCGAAGTGATCGAACCGCTCCACGCGCTCAAGGTCACCATCGAAGAGTCCGACGGGATCGCCGGAGAGTTCACCTTCACTGGCCGTGCCTTCCCGATCGAGGAGCCGCGTTTCATCCATCGCATCGGTCCGCGGGCCTTCATGGACTACACGCGGATGACACAGAATGGCCACTACGAGGGTTGGCTCTCGCTCGATGGCGAAAAACACGAGATGGTCGATGGCACCGCCGGCACGCGCGATCGCAGCTGGGGCGTAAGACCAATCGGCGCGCGTGATCCGCAGCCCATACCCGGCGCGCCTGCACCGAGCTTTTTCTGGCAATGGACGCCGATCAGTTTCGGTGACGGAAGCCTCTTCTTCCACGTGAACAACGACACACATGGCAAGGCCTGGAACACGCGGGCCGCCTGGGCGCCCGATGGCGCAGATGCCCGCGATCTTGCCGAAGGACACGGGAGCATGCGCACTCGATTACTGCCGGAGACCCGCTGGCCGGCGGGCGGGACCTTGTCGCTGGCACTAAAGGGTGCGCCCGAGCAGGTGACTTTCGAACCGCTCGACCGGTTCCAGATGAAAGGGCTGGGCTACACGCACCCGGAATGGGGGCATGGCATGCACCACGGTCCGCTAAGGGTCGCGCGGGAGGATTATGACCTTGCGAGCCTCGATGCCCTGGCGATGGACAATCTGCATGTGCAAACGCTCGTCCGCGCAACCGGCAGCGACGGGCGCGAGGGTATCGGGGTGTTCGAACAGCTCATCCTTGGGCCCTTCGCGCCGTTGGGCCTCGAAGGATATGGCGACGGAGCGGATTAGTCCGCAATAACGAGGCGATAGCCTGCGTCGTAAGAATCGAGACCGTGCAATAAGGAATAGCGCTGGTTCCACGCGCCACTTTCTATGTCGTCGCCAAGCCGCCGGAGGCCATCCTCCACGCCGTCGAGCGCCCAGAAACTCGAACTCCCGGACCGTAGATGCGGATCTAGATAGGCCTCGGGGCGATCCCAATAGGCATAGAGAAAGCCGTCGCTGCAGGCTTTGGGGACCGGCACCGTCTCCGTGCGGATAGTGCCGAGCCACTTTGCGTAATTCTCCATTGGGGGCATGACCCTTCCGTCGAGCTCAGCAAGCTGGGGGAGATAATCGGTAAGCCATGGGCGTGCAGCGGGATCGAAAGTCAACAGCACTACTGGCCCGGCTGACACGCGACGCATTTCGGCAAGGCCCTCTGGCTGGTCGCCCCAATGATGGATGGTCAGGATCGCCATGGCAGCATCGAAGGAGTTGTCCTCGAATGGTAGCGCCTCGGCGCTCGCCTGCACTGCGCGAGCGGCACCTTCGGGCCGCTTGGCGATCATCTCGGCGGAGGGTTCGACCGCCACGATTGACCGATCATCCGGTTCATAGGATCCGGTTCCTGCCCCGACGTTTACGACGCTTCTTGCATCGCCAAGAGCTCGGCGGATCTGCGCGGCGATACGCGGGTCGGGCTTGCGCAACTCGGCGTAGTTCACCCCGATCCGGTCATATTTCGCCGCCATGGATCAGCCCGCGAAACGGCCTTGGAGATCGAGCAGGGCCAGCGCGGCCTTGGCTGCCTCGCCACCCTTGTCCTTCTTCGAAGGATCGGCGCGCACAAGCGCCTGTTCCTCGTTCTCGACCGTGATGATGCCATTGCCGATCGCGATGCCGTCCATGGTGAGCGCCATGATGCCGCGCGCGCTTTCGCCCGCGACGATCTCGAAGTGGTAGGTTTCGCCGCGGATCACTACGCCGATGGCCACAAAGCCGTCGTATCGGCCTGTTTCGGCTGCCATGGCAATCGCGCCGGGGATCTCGAGCGCGCCCGGGACGGTCAGAACCTCGACCGAATGGCCTTCCGTCTCCAGCGCAGCCTTTGCGCCAGCAACCAGCATGTCGTTCAGGTGATCGTAGAAACGTGCTTCGACGATGAGGAAATTGGCCATGTGACTTACTCCGGGATCGGCATGTGATCGACGATATTAAGGCCATAGCCTTCGATCGCCACGACATTGGGCTGTGAATTGCTGAGCAGGATCATGTCTTCGACACCCATGTCGGCAAGGATCTGCGATCCGATCCCGACATTGCGCTCGGCCTCGCTCTCGCCATAGCCTTGGGCGGGGCGGCCGGTAATGATGACAATCACGCCCGAGCCGTGCTCGCCAACTGCCTGCATCGCGCGCTGGAGCGTGCGCTTGCGCGGTCCGGGCTTGCCCAGCACGTCGTCGAAGATCGAGATCGGGTGGACGCGGGTGAGGGTGGGCTGGCCTTCCTTCACCTCGCCCTTCTGCAGGACATAACTTTCGCTCCCGTCGACCGTGTTGCGGTAGGTCAGCATTTTCCAGCTGCCGCCATAGTCGGAATCGAAGGTGTCCTCGGCGATGCGTTCGACTAGATGATCGTGGCGCATGCGGTATTCGATGAGGTCACGAATCGTGCCGATTTTCATGTCGTGCTTGCGCGCGAATGCGACGAGGTCATCGAGGCGGGCCATTGTCCCGTCGTCCTTCATGATCTCGCAGATCACGCCGGAGGGATTGAGACCGGCAAGGCGTGAGATATCGACCGCAGCCTCGGTATGGCCGGCGCGAACCAGCACCCCGCCGTCGCGTGCGGTAAGGGGGAAGACATGGCCGGGGGTGACGATGTCGTCGGGGCCCTTGGTGGGGTCGATGGCAACCGAGACCGTGCGCGAGCGGTCGGCTGCGCTGATGCCGGTGGTGACGCCCGTCTTGGCCTCGATAGAGGTCGTGAAGGCGGTCTGCATGCTTTCGCGATTGTCGCGACTCATGGGTTCGAGGCCGAGTGCCTTCACGCGCTTGCTGTCGAGCGAGAGGCAGATCAGGCCTCGACCGTGCGTCGCCATGAAGTTGATCGCATTGGGAGTCGCCATTTGCGCTGGGATGACGAGGTCGCCTTCATTCTCGCGATCCTCGTCATCGACCAGGATGAACATGCGGCCGTTGCGCGCTTCGTCGATGATTTCTTCGGCACCGACGATCACCGGCGTATCGTCATTCGCATCGAGAAAGCTCTCCAACTTGCCGAGCGTTTCGGCAGTGGGATTCCAGCTGTCCTCGGTGCAATCGCGCAGCGTATTGGCGTGAAGCCCGGCAGCGCGGGCAAGGCCGGCACGGGTCATCAGACCATTGCCGACGAGGGTGCGAACTTTCTCGATAGTGTTCATGGCCGCGCCGGTATCACATCATAATGTGATACGCAAATAGGATCACGACAGAATGTGATGCATTATCGCGAGTGTGCGGCTGCCACGACCAGAAGTTTGCTATGCCTGTGGGAGATTTGGTGGACGCACTAGGGCTCGAACCTAGGACCCGCTGATTAAGAGTCAGCTGCTCTACCAACTGAGCTATGCGTCCACACTCACGGTCTGTTTCCGCGATCTCGCCCGGTGGTGCGGGCGTTCCCCGACTCGGGGAGGCGCTCATATAGCGGCTGTTTCGCCGATTGAAAGTGCTAATCGTGCCTTCAGGCGGCCGTGCGTCGCCGAAGGCTGTCGAGGCCTCCGTCGCGCAAGTGGATCGTAGCGCCGAAAGGATCGCTAGGATTGTCGTCGATCCGCACGATCCGGCCATACTCCAAGGTCCTGAGAGCGGCGAATGCTTCGTGCAGGGCCAGACCCGTGAGACGATGAATGTCCCACACCGTGGTCTCTTCCTCCTCCAGCGCACGCCGGCAAAGTGTCAGGAGGACGTCTTGGCAAGCTCCGTCGCCCGCATGTCGCGCCAGTTCTTCACACTCCAGGAGTGCTTGGGCATCGTTTTTGGTGCCTTCGGAGAGGCGGCGTGGTGCGACCACTTGGGGGACCCTTTTTGCATCACAAGCGCCTCTCATCTCGCCTGGGAATCGTGTTTGGACTGCACATAAAGCGGTTTCTGGAGTATGGTAGTCACGCACTTGGGGGACATGCCTTACGGACTACGAAAAATGCAGAACTTTGCGGCACATATCGAACAGATGGAGGATTCGGAGGCGATCCTCGAGTTCGTATGTGAAAAGTGCCGCGAAGCCGGTGCAGATGGTTTCAGCTACCATTTCACACCGATTTTCGAGTCCGCCACATCCCGCAACACCCTTGTCTGGGCGAGACACGCACCTTCCGAACTTCAGGCGCGCTATTTCTCGGAAGGCTTTCGCGAGATCAATCCGGTGCCGAAGCTTGCGATCGAGAGCGGGCCGATCATGACGTCGAGCAAGGCGAGGGAGCTTGGGAAAGACGACCCGATGGCGGAGGAATTCTTCCGCTTCTTCGACGAGATCGGTATCGAGCACTGGGCGGGCTTCCACCTTTTCGGCCCTCGTGCTCGCAATGCCCTTGCAGCACTGACCTTCGAGAAGGACGTCGATGAGCTGGAGCCCGGCACGCTCACGCACATCCATTCCATGCTCCAGGCAGGGCATTTTAGAATCTGCGCTATCATTGGGTCGGCAGACCGCGAGGTTTCCTTGTCGGAGCGCGAGAAGGAGGTCCTCAAGGGGATTGGTACCGGAAAGTCGGCGATGGAGGTGGCAAGGATGCTGAAGATTTCGCCCGAGACGGTGAAGACTTACACGAAGCGCATCTACGACAAGCTCGAGACACACGACCGGGTTACGGCGACGGTTCGGGCGCTGAAGCTGGGGCTAGTCGAGCTATAGGGTCTAGCTGGCGATCAGCCCGGTTCGTGGCTGCTTCAGGTTCCATCGATGGATCATCATCAGCACGCCGATGCAGATCATGTTCGTCATCATCGAACTGCCGCCGTGACTGATGAAGGGCAGGGGGATACCGACAACCGGTGCGAACCCCATGACCATCAACAGGTTGATGGCGACGTAGAAGAAGATCGTCGCGGTCATACCTGCAGCCACGAGCTTGGAGAAGCGGTCGTTGGCAGCCCTTGCGACACGCAAGCCCCAGGTGAGGATGATCCCGAAGCATCCAAGGACGAACAAGCCCCCGGCGAACCCCCATTCCTCTGCCATAGTCGCGAAAACGAAATCGGTGTGCGGCTCCGGCAGGTAATTGAGATGGCTTTGCGAGCCTTCGTTGAAGCCCTTGCCGAACAATCCGCCCGATCCGATCGCGATCTTGGACTGGGTAATCTGGTAGCCGTCGCCCAGTGGATCGTTTTCAGGATCGAGGAAGGTCAGCACGCGCTTTTGCTGGTAATCCTGCAAGCCGAAGAAGAAGGCGACTGGCGCCATCGCGAGGCCGGCTATCCCTGCCCCTATGAACCAGCGCAAGGGAAGCCCGGCGAGGAACATGACCACAAACCCGCCGAAGGCGATGGCGAGCGATGTGCCGAGATCCGGTTGCAGCAGGACGAAAGCGATTGGCGTAAGGATGATCCCCGCGGCGGGCATCAGCGCGCGCCAGCTCGGCACCATGCCAACGGGGAGATGGCCATAGTAATGTGCCACGGCCATGACGGCGGCAGGCTTCATAAGTTCGGAAGGCTGGATACGGATCGGACCCGCTTCGAGCCAACGCTGGCTGCCACCGCCGACCTGACCGACGATCTCGACTGCAATCAGCATCAGCAGGATCACGATATAGGCAGGATAGGTCAGCAGCTCGACCAGATCCTTCCCGAACCGCGAGATCACCACCGCCATGACGAAGAAGATGCCGAAGCGCAGCAGGTGCGACTTGGCGTAGGCGTCGAAATTCCCGGCAGCGGCGGATGTCAGCACCAATGCGCCGAATATGATCAGCCCGAATAGGGGGAACAGCATCATCCATGGCTGGCGTGCGACGGGTGCGGGGACGATGCCGCTCATTGATTGTTGCGCCCGAGATTGTCGGTTTCCGAAGTTGGCGCGCGCGATCCTTCGTTCTCTACGCCAACGGGACGCTGGGCGAATTCCTCTGCCTGGCGCTGTGCCAGCCGGGCTTCGGCTTCGACCTGATCGAAAATCTGTTCGCTACGCTGCGGTACAGGTTGTACCACCTCGCCGGCAGCAGCGGCATAGGCGCGATACTTGGCGTCGAGCCTTTGCTGCGCGGTCCCGCCCCATTGCTCTTCTAGAGGACGCAGGGCTTCCAAGCCTTTCGCTGGATCGAAAAGGTAGGTCATGACGTCGCGCGCGATGGGATAGGCAGCGCCCGAACCGCCGCCATGCTCGATCACGACGGCACCCGCATATTTCGGTTTGTCGAATGGCGCGAAGAACACGAACAGACCGTGGTCGCGATACTTCCACGGGCCGGTCTTGCCATCCGAGATACTGAGCGAGACGACCTGTGCCGTACCGGTCTTCCCCGCCATCAACACGTTCTCAAGGGGAAGTCGGGCGCGGCCAGCGGTGCCGGGACCGTTGACCGTATCGCTCATCGCTTGCCGGACATAGTCGATCTGTTCCGGGGTGAAAGCGAAGTGCTCGAACTCTCGGACAGGTTCATCCATGCGCAGGCGCGGGACGACACGATCCCCGGTGGCGAGCCGGGCGGCCATGACGGCAAGCTGCAGGGGGTTGGTGAGGTAGTACCCTTGCCCGATCGACGAGTTCACAGTGTCGTAGGGCTGCCATTCGGTTTCAAATTTGCGCCGTTTCCATGCGGGATCGGGCACCGTCCCGTAAAATTGGCTGATGACCGGCAGATCGAACTCTTCGCCCAGGCCCATCTTGTGAGCCCATTCGGCAACCTTCTCGAAGCCTACCTGCTGGGCGAAGTGATAGAAATAGCTGTCGCAGCTCTGGTAGATCGCCTTGGCCATGTCGACCCGGCCGTGGTTGCTCCAGCAGTTGAAGAAGCGGTTGCCGACCCGGCGACCGCCATTGCACATGATCGACTCTTCCGGCTTCACACCGGCGTCGAGGAAGGCCATGCAATGCATTGGTTTTACGGTCGAACCCGGCGGATAGAGGCCTTTGAGAACCTTGTTGCGCAGCGGCACACGCTCATCGTCGCGCAGCATCGAATATTCGACGCGGCCGATCCCGGCAGAGAAACTGTTCGGGTCGAAGCTGGGCATGGAGGACATGCAGAGAATGTCGCCCGTCTCGCAGTCGAGCACGACGCAGGATCCGCTCTCAAGGCCGATCCGGCGCGCGGCATAGTCCTGCAACGGCCCGTCGATGGTGAGCCTTACGGGGGCGCCCTGTCTATCTTCGCGCGTTTCCAGATCCCGCACGATGCGGCCCGAAGCGGTCACCTCGACACGCCGGGCGCCTGGTTCGCCCTGCAACTCGTCTTCGAACTGGGCTTCGAGTGCATCCTTGCCGATCTTGTAGCCCGGTGTGATCAGGATAGGATCGGGTCGTTCCTCATACTCCTCGGCAGAGGCGGGTCCGACATAACCGATCAGGTGGCCAACGCTGGGGCCGGTCGGATAGAAGCGGGAGAAGCCGCGCTGCGGTACCACACCCGGCAGATCGGGGAGCCTAACGCTGATGGCCGCGAATTGTTCGTAGTCGAGGCCAGTCGCCACCTCGATAGGCTGGAATCCGCGCGCATCCTCGATATTGGCGGAGATGTCGGCGACATTGTTTGCCGTGAGCCCAAGGATTTCCGCCAGAGCCGCAAGGGTCGCTTCCGGATCGCGCATGCGTTCGGGGATGACGTCGACGCGGAAGTCGGCCCTGTTCGAAGCGAGCGGGGCGCCGTTGCGGTCGAGGATCCAGCCCCTGCGCGGGGGGATCAACGACAGATTGACCCTGTTGCTCTCGCTTTCGAGCACCCAGCGTTCGTTCTCCGCGATGGCGATATAGGCCATGCGTGCGGCGAGGATGGTGCCGATTCCGCCCATTCCGGCGCCGATCACGAAGGAGCGGCGGTTGAAAGCGTTCTCCAGCGTGGTCTGGCTCACCAGCTCGCGGGGTTTCGTACCCGTTCGCCGCTTCCTGAACAGTCCCATCAAACCCGCTTCCAGCGCCATAGGCGCCACAGGTCGAGACGCGCGACGACGCGCGAGATAATGGGAAAGAGAAGGAGCGTCAGCACGAGTTGCGGCCCGAGTGCGATAAGCGAAAAGAGTGTGGGGCTCGCACCAGACAATAACCAGCCTGAACCAAGGTAGAATGCGCCGAGGAGGACGGCTGCAATCCAGTCCTGCCAGAACGATCGCCAGGGCAGGCGGGCGTCGAGCACTTCGATTGTTAGCATGGTGAGCGACCAGGTCAGCAGCGCAAAGCCGAAAGGTTGGCCGTTGTAGAGGTCATCGAAAATTCCGAGCGGGATACCCGCCCAGACGGGCAGAAGGCCGGGGCGCACAAGTCGCCAGCCGAGCAGCATGAGATAGCCGATCGGGGGCACAAGGGGCAGTGCTGCCGCGATGAAGAAGATCGGCAGTATGCTCCCGAGCATGATCGAGGCCCAGGGAACGATATTCGCAACAACCGGCGAGTGCGAACGATTGAGGCGGCTGCCGTATGCGTCACTGCGCGCGCGCGGATCGATCCGCTCCATCAGTCGCCCAGCTCCTCTTCGATCGGAGTGGTAGCGCCAAGCGCTGCCTCAGGCTCGAAGATCGGTTCTACCGCGACGTAATCGGTGGCCGCGGGATCGCTGACGATACGCGCAAGGCCGCCGTCGTCGGTGAGTTCGGTGACAATGGCTACGGCGATACCCGGAGGGTAATACCCACCCGCACCGCTGGTGACGAACAGGTCGCCGGGTTGCAGCGGGTTGATGCCGAGATTGATGAGCTTGATGCGTAGCAGGCTGTCGCCGCGTCCTTCGGCAAAGGCGACCACCTCGTCACCTGCGCGGCGTACCGGCAATACGCTCTCACTGTCGGTCAGCAACAACACGCGCGACGAGAGGCTGCCGGTCTCCAGGATCCGCCCGACCACGCCACGCGAACTACGCACCGGCATGCCGACAGCGACTCCGTCGTCGGTCCCGGCACCGAGATAGGCAAAACGCCGAGTGCTCGACGAGGCAGAGCCGATCAGGCGGGCAACGGCGATCGGCTCGCGGTTTTCCTCCTGCAGGTCGAGCAGGCCCTTGAGGCGTACGTTCTCCTGTCGCACCGCTTCCGCTTCTGCGAGGCGGATACGGGCAAGCTCCATCTCGCGTTTGAGCTCTGCGTTCTTAGAGCCGGCGCGATAGTAGCCCTTGATCGATTCCCACAGCGATTTGCTTTCGGTGCGGGCGACCGCAACCGTTTCGGTTGCAGGAGAGGCTGCATCCTGCGCCGCGCTGCGCGGTCCCCCGAACAGGTCCGGTTGGAAAAAGGAAATACCCAGCAGCACCGCGCCGATGAGCGCGCCGACTCCGGCCACGATGTAGCCGGTGAAGAGGTTGTACTGCGCCCGCTTGGAATAGCTGGAGCGCCGCTGGCTGCTCGGCGCCATTGCCGTTCCCCCTTAAGCGGTCATCAAGACGCCGCGGTAGATCGGGTCTTCCATAGCACGCCCCGTGCCAACCGCCACGCAGCTGAGCGGGTCTTCCGCAATCGTGACAGGCAGGCCGGTTTCCTCGCGCAGATATTCGTCAAGGCCGCCGATCAGTGCGCCGCCCCCGGTGAGCACGATGCCCTGGTCGACGATGTCGGCTGCGAGTTCGGGAGCGGTGTTTTCCAGCGCGATGCGGACACCCTCGACGATGGCGCCGATGGGTTCGGAAAGCGCTTCGGCAATGTGGCCCTGGTTGATCGTGATTTCCTTCGGCACCCCGTTGACGAGGTCGCGGCCCTTGATGGTGATCTGTTCGCCGATCCCGTCTTCGGGCGGCCGCGCGACGCCGTAATCCTTCTTGATCCGTTCAGCGGTGCTGTCACCGATCAGGAGGTTGTGGTGTCGTCGGACATAGGAGACGATGGCTTCGTCCATCTTGTCGCCGCCGGTACGAACCGAGGTGGTGTAGGCCAGGCCGCGGAGCGAGAGAACAGCGACTTCGGTCGTGCCGCCGCCGATGTCGACGACCATGGAGCCGACGGGTTCGGTGACGGGCATGTCTGCGCCAATGGCTGCGGCCATCGGTTCAAGGATCAGGTAGACCTGCGACGCACCGGCATTCGATGCCGCATCACGGATCGCACGGCGCTCGACCGAGGTCGAACCCGAGGGAACGCAGATGGTGATCTCGGGATAGCGCATCAGGCTGCGGCGGCCGTTCACCTTCTTGATGAAGTGCTTGATCATCTCTTCGGCGACGTCGAGATCGGCGATCACGCCGTCACGCAGTGGACGGATGGCTTCGATGGAATCGGGCGTCTTGCCCATCATCATCTTCGCATCGTCGCCCACGGCCTTCACACGCTTCTGACCATTGATGAACTCGAGCGCGACCACGCTCGGTTCGTTCAGGACGATGCCCTGATCCTGCACATAGACCAGCGTGTTGGCGGTACCGAGGTCGATCGCCATGTTCTGCACGCCGAATTTGAAGAGGTTGTTCCAGAAGCCCATTTTCGTGTCGTATTCCGTGTGATGTCGGGGTCAGTCGAGTGTTGGTTGCAGCCGCTCGCTTCTACCCGGGGGGAGACGGTGGCGGAGCCTTAGCGATATTACGCACCGAATGCCAAAAATTTCCTTAGTGGAAGCGGGGGATACGCACACCTCTTGTCTCGGATTCCCCGCGCTTCGTCGCTATGCTGGCTCGTCCATGCCCGAGATACGCCGCCTACCCGATACTTTGGTCAACCGAATTGCCGCAGGCGAAGTGGTCGAACGACCGTCGTCCGCACTCAAGGAGCTGGTCGAGAACGCCATCGACGCGGGCGCATCGCGGATCGCTGTGAAGCTTGTCGAAGGTGGGCTTACGAGCCTCGAGGTGACGGACGATGGTTGCGGCATGTCTCCTGCGGAGATGGCGCTCGCGCTCGAACGTCACGCGACGTCGAAATTGCCTGACGAAGCCATTGAGATGGTGTCGACTTTGGGCTTCCGCGGCGAGGCCTTGCCGAGCATCGCGAGCGTGGCGCGTTTTACGCTTGAGAGCCGCCCGCACGGCGCGGATGACGGGTGGAAGCGCGTCGTCGATCACGGAGCGCTGGTAGCTAAGGGTCCTGCGGCCCTGCCGCCAGGTACGCGGGTGCGGGTCGAAAACCTGTTCGGAAAAATCCCCGCACGCCGCAAGTTCCTGCGCACACCGCGAAGCGAATATGCCGCCTGTCTCGACGTGGTGAAGCGGCTCGCCATGGCGCGGCCCGACGTGGCGATCACGCTCGAGCATGGCGATCGCCGGATCCTCGGCCTGCAGGGTGGAGAAGGGCTGGAGAACCGGGTGGCGCAGGTTGTTGCGCGTGAACTCAAGGATAATGGCGTTGCCATCGATCTGGAACGTGGCCCGATGAGGCTGACCGGGATCGCGGGCCTTCCGACCTACAACCGCGGGATCGCCGACCACCAATATCTCTTCGTCAACGGGCGCCCGGTGAAGGACCGCCTGCTGACCGGCGCGGTGCGAGGGGCCTATTCCGACATGCTCGCGCGTGACCGGCATGCGGTGCTGGCACTGTTCCTCGACCTGCCGCCGGAAATGGTCGACGTGAATGTCCATCCGGCCAAGACCGAGGTGCGCTTTCGGGATTCACAGGCCGTGCGTGGTTTCATCGTATCGGGTCTGCGCAATGCCCTCGCAACTGGTGACAAGCGCAGCGCTCAGTCGCCCGATGCAGGTGCCATGTCGCGCTGGCAGCAAGAGCCTGTGCACGAAGAGCCTTCTCCGGCGCTCCGCTCGATATTCGAAACCCGCGACTGGTCGGCGCCGCAGCAGCGTATCTCCGAAGCCCCCCAGCAATGGCGCGGGGCCGATACCGATGTGATGGCCGAACCGCGTGGCCGCGCGGAGGAGGCGGCACCGGTCGCGGCCGAGGCACAGGACTTTCCGCTCGGTGTAGCCCGCGGACAGGTGGCGAACACCTATATCGTGGCCGAGGCGAAGGACGGGCTCGTCCTCGTGGACCAGCACGCCGCCCACGAACGCCTCGTGCTCGAACGGCTGAAAGCGGCCGGCGCGGAAGAGGCTGTTGCGAGGAGCCAGGCGCTGCTTATTCCCGAAGTCGTCGAGCTGGAAGAAACCAGCTGCGATCGTCTCGAAGAAGCCGCCGAGACACTTGCCACACATGGCCTAACGATCGAGCGTTTCGGCCCGTCTGCCATGCTGGTGCGCAGCCTCCCGCATGCCATTGCGCGCACGGATCCCGAGAAGTTGTTGCGCGATATCGATGACGACCTAGCGCTGAATGGTGAGGCACTGCACCTCGGCGAAAAGCTCGACCTCGTGCTCGCGACGATGGCTTGCCACGGCTCGGTAAGGGCAGGGCGCACTTTGCGCGTCGACGAGATGAACGCTCTCCTGCGCGAAATGGAACGCACCCCCAGATCGGGTCAGTGCAACCACGGTCGGCCGACGTGGGTCAAGCTGTCGATGGAAGACGTAGAGAAGCTTTTCGGGAGGCATTGATGCGCTGGACCTTGGTATTCCTCACCGTCGCAATCGCTGCATGTGGCCCCACGCCCGAGGAGGAAGAAACGGCGCGAAAGCAAGCTGTCGCCGAGGTGGAGGCCAACCAGGAGCCGCCGCCGGAGCAGCTCACTCTCGATCCCATTCGCTATCGCGAGATCGAGAAGCACCAGCTCTACGGCGCCGGATGCAGCCTCGTGCCTGATGGCGGTGGACTGGGCGCGGTGGTGCTGGCCTTGGCCGAGGAAGGCTTCCTGATCCGCAATGGCGAATTGTTGAGGTTTGCCGCCGATGCCGGCAGCGCCGAATTGCCGTACCTTGCCCGCCAGAGATATACCGGGCGCGAATACAGCTTCACGCTCGATCTCGACGAGGACGAGGGCAAGCAGAGCGGCGTGGAAACCACAGATTATCGAGGGCGGCTGACGGTGCGCGATAGTTCGGAGCGCGTGGTTTACCAGGCCGAGGGCCTGACCCAGTGCGGGGCTTGATCTAGTCGGCGCCGTTGGGGTCGCGCGTCCGGATGAGGCCGTTCGACACCATCTCCAGAACCAGGACATCGTCCTGGTTGAATGTCCGGATTCGGCTTTTGAAGATGCCCATCTCGGGGCGTGACGCACTGCGCCGCTTCTCGATAATCTCGGTCTCGCAGCGCAGCGTATCGCCCGGATAGACCGGCTTGATCCACCGCAGGCTGTCGACGCCGGGCGAGCCCAGTCCCGCCGACTTCTCGCCCTTCATGTTCTCGACCATCATGGCCATTGTCATTGAGCAAGTGTGCCAGCCGCTGGCGGAAAGGCGCCCGAAATGGGTTTGCGCGGCGGCATCGTCGTCGAGATGGAAGGGCTGTGGGTCGTATTTCGAGGCGAAATCCATCACCTCTTCTCGTGTCACCTCATAGCGACCGAAACTGCTCTTGCTGCCGACTTCGATGTCTTCGTAGAACTTCATGGCCACTGCTGTGGCCTAGACCATGGGGCGAAGCAACATCCAAAGACCCATGCCGATCATTGCCAGGTTCTCGGTAAGCGAGACAAAGCCCAAAGGCACATTGGCGCTGCCGCCAACACAGGCGCATTTGATATCGCGCTTCTGGACATAGACTGCATAGAACACGCTGACCGCGCCCACCGTGCCGATGAAGAGTGCAATCGGGATCGAGAGCCATGGCAGGATCCGGCCCGCCATCAGCACGGCCGCCGTCGCCTCCAGGAACGGGTAGGCATAGGCATAAGGCACCCATCGCCGACCGAGCAGGTCGTAGCCGATGAACATGCTGGAAAACTGCTCGACATCCTGCAGCTTGAGCATCGCGAGCATGGCCATGGAGAAGGCTATGAACCATTCGGCTGTGCGGATTGTGAAGGGCGCCTGATAGGTGAAGAGGCTCAACGCCACTGCCAGCGCAGCACCCACTGCGAAGACCGCGATAACGGGCGTGTAGCTGGTGTCGCCGTCCTTCTTTCGATCAAGCCCGAAATGCTTGCGCAAATCGGTGTAGCCGCCGATCCTCTCGCCATCGAGAAAGGCTTGCGGAGTAGTTTTTACTCCGTGCTCTTCCTTGAAGGCATCGGTTGCCTCGCGCGAAGTGAGGGGATGGTCCTCGACCGTGTAACCCTGTCGTTCGAGCAGCCACTTGGCCTTGATGCCATAGGGACAGACGTGCTTGTCCATCACCATCCGGTAGAGTTTCGCGCTCTTGTCCATGACGGTCAAATATACCCCGTGGGGGTATCATTCAAGGCGTCATGCGCGGAACTTGGGCACCCCGGCGTCGCTGTCGAGCTCCGGAATGATCCGATAGCGCGCCTGGATAAGGCTGTAGATGCCGAACAGTAGAAGGCCGATCGCAGTGAGCGTGAAGACGAATCCTTCTCCAGCAAGGCTGGCAACCGCATCGCCCAGCGTCTTGATCTGCTCCGCACCGCCCGACATGAAACCGGCCTTGAACAGCGACCAGCCGATGACCGCATAGACGACCGCACGGGCGCTGTAGCCGGCGAGGCCCAACCAGCGAACCGAGCTGGGCGCCTGGGCACTGATGCGCTGCATGAATTCGCCGGTAATCCCCTTCTTCGCCTGGAATGCCGCAGCGATGAAGAGGGCCAACCCGAGCAGGCCGATCAGCACGCCTCCGAATTCCATCGAGAGCACGCCGGACGCCGCTTCCTGGGCTCCGCCGCCTCCGCCGGAACCACTCGCGGAGCCGGAATTCTTGCCGGCGAACTGATAGGCGGAATAGGCAAGGGCGAGGTGGCCGATGCCGCTGCCGGCGTGACCGATGCGCTTGGCCCATCCTTTGGTATCGGACCCGTTGTTCTCGACATCGAAGAGCGGCGAGCAGAAGCGGAAGAGGGCGTAGGCGAACAGGCCGACGACCATGATCCAGAGCAGGACATTGCCGCCCGTGAAGTCGTCGATCGCCCGGAAAATTCCGTTGGTCCCCTCGGCGATCTTGTCTGCGCTGGTAAGGGCCACGAGGCCGAGCACGAAATACAGGATAGCGCGGCTGAGATACCCCACGCGAACCAGCCAGTTGAACTTCTCGGACTTGTCTACCACCAGAAAACTCCCCTTGTTTGAAGGCCTAACGGCAGGGGAGGGCGATGCGTTCCGGCTTGACTGCTACTTGTCTTCGGCCAGCGCCGAGAAAAGCGTGTCGTGCGGGCTGTCACCCTGATCGCTTGGCGGCAGGCCGATGAGGTGCCGCAGCAGCGGAGCAACCGCGGTGTTGTCGAAAATCGGCAGGGTCGTGCCGGACCGGAAATCCGGGCCGTTGCCGATGAAGATGGCCTCCATTTCCGGGGCGAAATTGTCATAGCCATGATTGCCACCGGTCCAGCTCGAACCGGGCGCGCTTGTGGTGATTGTCCAGCCTGTTTCTGGAAGGCAGAAATAGGGCGGGATGCGCCGGTGCGTGCCGTAATTATAGCGCTCCGGAATGTCTTCCTTTGCCCAGCATGTCATGTGCTCGTGATCGGCGAGGATCGCCTCGCGGAATGCCGCTTCACTGCCTTCGGTGGGTTCGAAGGTCGCATAGGCCCCCGCTTCGACGAGGCGGTAGAGCGAGCTGTCGAGCACCTGGTCCAGCGCGATCACACGTTCGGAACTGGTCGGGGCCATACCGTGGTCCGACACCACAACGATGTTGGCCGGCTGCCCTAGTGCTTCGAGACCGGACATGAGGTTGCCGACATGCTGGTCGACATCGCGCAGCGCCTCGTCCATCTCCTTGCTATCGGGGCCGCCATCGTGTCCGGCCGTATCGACGGTGTCGAAATAGAGCGTCACGAACTCGGGTCGGATGTCGGCGGGGCGGCGGAGCCAGTCGAGCACCGAATTCACGCGCTGTGTGTTCGATATCTGCATCGAGAACTGCTGCCAGTCGCTCGGCAGAATACCATCGTCGACCGGACCCCATCGCTTCGCAGTGCCACCCCAGGGGACAGCAGATCCCGGCCAGAACATCGCCGCGCTGCGGATACCGGCTTGCTCGGCCTCGACCCACAACGGCTTGGCCTCGCCCCACCAATAGGGATCGACATTGGCCTGCGTAAAAACGTCACCCGGCCGCGAGGCATCTTCCATGCGGTTGGCGGTGATGCCGTGATTGTCAGGCACCAGCCCGGTCACCAGCGTGTAGAAATTGGGGAAGGTCTTGGTTGGGAAGGATGGGCGCATGGGCGCGCGGACACCGTTCTCGGCGAGACCCGACAGGGTCGGGGTCAGCCCGCGATCGAGAAACGACGGATGAAAACCGTCGATAGCCACAAGGATCGTAACCGGCTCGCGCATCTCCATCTGCGCCGCAACCGGGGCAGGGGTGCTTTCGAGCGGCTGCGTACAGGCAGGCAGCACGGACACCAGGGCGACCATGGCGGCAGAGAGAAACGCTTTGTTCATCGTCGAGATCAACCCTTTGTATTGCATTGTGCTTCAGTCATGCCTGACCGTGGAAGACTTGGCGGTGCGCCTTGGCAGCTATGCCCGTGGGTGCAACACCAAGCTGGGGATTTTATCAAGGGGTCGATCCATGAAATTTCTGAGAATGCTTGCGGCGCTGTGCGCCTTTTCGCTCACGCCGCATGTCGCGGCGCAAGACGATGCCGGCGAACCGGCCATGACGCCGGAGATGGTGGAGTGGATCGAGCAGCTCGATCCACAGAGCGGTACGGTCTCTATCGAAGGAGCACAGGCGACGCTCGATCTGGGCGAGGACTATATCTACTATGGGGCTGGTGACACGCGCCTGATCCTGACCGAGGCATGGGGCAATCCGCCCGACGCAGCGATCGGTGTCCTCGGCATGGTTATGCCCGCCGGTAGCACTCCGTTCGACGATGCCTGGGGCGCTGTCATTTCGTTCGACGATGTCGGCTATGTCGAGGACGACGATGCCGCCGAGGTCGACTACGACGAGCTCCTGGAACAGCTCCAAGAAGAGACCGCGGCATCAAACGATGCACGGCGGGAAGCGGGCTATGAGGCGATCGACCTGGTGGGATGGGCGGCACGCCCGGCTTACGACCGTTCGACCCACTCCGTCGTCTGGGCCAAGAACCTCAAGTTCGAAGGCTTCGAAGGGCCCAACACGCTCAACTATGATTTGCGGACGCTCGGTCGTTACGGCGTGCTCAGCGTCAACATGGTCTCGAGCATGGACCAGCTGGATTCGGTGCGCATTGCCGCCAACACGCTCGCGCAGCATGCCAAGTTCGATGCCGGGGCGCGCTACAGCGATTTCGATCCGACGAGCGACCGGGTGGCAGAATACGGCATCGGCGGGCTGATTGCCGCAAGCGCGGGCGTCGCAGCGGCCAAGAAGCTGGGCTTCTTCGCGATCCTCTTGAAGTTCCTCAAGCCGATCCTCATCGGTCTGGCGGTCCTGCTTGCTGCATTCCGCAAGCAGATCGGCAGGCTTTTCGGCTTCAAGAGCGAAGAGGACTATGAGGCGGAATGGGAAGAAGAGGTCGCAGCCCAGAAAGCTGAAGCCGAAGTCCAGCAGGCTCCCGACCGGCCCGTTTTCGGTCGCAAGGAAGTTTGAGCTATCCCGGGCCGCAGTCGCAAGTCTGCGGCCCGAATTTCTTGACCGTCGGCCCTAAACGTTGAACTTGAACAGCATCACGTCGCCGTCCTTGACCAGGTATTCCTTGCCTTCCTGGCGCAGTTTGCCCGCTTCGCGCGCGCCGCTTTCGCCGTTCAGCGCGATGTAGTCTTCATAGGCAATCGTCTCGGCGCGGATGAAGCCGCGTTCGAAATCGGTGTGGATTTCGCCGGCGGCCTGCGGGGCCTTGGCGCCTTCGGGGAAGGTCCAGGCGCGCGATTCCTTGGGACCGGCGGTGAAGAAGGTG
Source organism: Qipengyuania vesicularis (assembly GCF_019711415.1). Lineage (GTDB taxonomy): Bacteria > Pseudomonadota > Alphaproteobacteria > Sphingomonadales > Sphingomonadaceae > Qipengyuania > Qipengyuania vesicularis. The sequence goes on from NZ_JAIGNJ010000001.1 coordinate 735,166, forward strand.
TTGAGGCCGAGCAGCTTGTAGCCAGCCTTGATGACCCGGCTGAGACCGCTTTCCTCAAGGCCGAGCTCGGCGAGGTATTCGGCGCGGTCCTCCGCTTCCATGGCGACGAGTTCGCTCTCGATAGCCGCCGAAACGACAACCGCCTGCGCACCTTCTGCTTCAGCCTTTGCGAAGACGAGCTCGGAGAAGGCATTGCCCTTGGCAGCATCCTCTTCGCCAACATTGCAGACGTAGAGAACCGGCTTGGCTGTCAGCAGCTGTGCCTGGCGCAGGACGCGCGCTTCTTCCTCGTCGTTCGGTTCGGTCAGGCGGGCGGGCTTGCCATCGCGCAGCAGGGCCAGCGCCTGCCCCAGCACGCTGGCAGTGATCTTGGCTTCCTTGTCGCCTGCCGTTGCACGCTTCTCCGCAGCCGGGACCCGCTTTTCGAGGCTCTCGAGGTCTGAGAGCATCAACTCGGTCTCGACCACTTCGGCATCGGTGATCGGATCGACCTTGTTGGCGACGTGCTGGATGTCGTCATCCTCGAAACAGCGCAGGACGTGGACGATGGCATCCACCTCGCGGATATTGCCGAGGAACTGGTTGCCGAGCCCTTCGCCCTGGCTCGCGCCCTTCACGAGGCCCGCGATATCCACGAAGGCGAGCTGCGTCGGGATGATCTTGGCCGAACCCGCAATCGCAGCGATCTTGTCCAGCCGCTCGTCGGGCACGGAGACTTGGCCCACGTTCGGCTCGATTGTGCAGAAGGGATAGTTCGCGGCCTGCGCAGCCTGCGTCTCGGTCAATGCATTGAAAAGGGTGGACTTGCCGACATTCGGCAGGCCGACGATCCCGCAACGGAAACCCATCGATAACTCCGGAAAATATGTGTTGCGCGCGCCCTTAGCGGGTCTGCGCCAAGAGGGAAAGCGCGATGGCTCGACAGTATTGCGCTTGGTGATAGTGTGCGCAGCACTTCAGGGGAGATACCGAACATGCGCCACCTCGCACTTGCCGCGTGCCTTGCTGCATCCACCGCTTTGGTCCCGGCCGTCTTGTCAGCCCAAGAAGACATGGTCGAAGTCGAAGCAAGCGTGACCGACGGTGCGATCGTCGTGACCTTGCCGGCGCCTGACGACAGCGGAGTTGCTGCACGTTATCTCTATGCCGCTCAGATCGAGACGGGCGTGGGTTCGGCGGCGACCAGCGTTGACCGGGGAGCGCCACTGTCGACCGGGATCATCCGCTTCCGCCGGATTGGCAAGAAAGTCATTGCCGAGCTCGAGAATACCGGTTTTTACGCGCCAAACGGCAGCGACCTGCAACAGGCATCGATCGAGAACAGCTTCCCCACGGCGACGCTTTGGTCGGGCGACATCACCGAAACGGGCAGCGACGGCAGTATCAGCTTCGACTTCGCGCCCTTCCTGGCGATGGATCACTTCGGCTTCGCACAGCAACTGGGTGAGGGCTACTCCCTGAGCAAGGAGGGGTCGCTCGCCGATCCTTCGCGGGTGAAGGTCTTCCCCGAGAATGCCGAATTCTCCGCGATGCTGACTTTCAAGGCGAAGCAGGCCGATGCGAGCCTGCGCAATGTCTCCCCGGATGGTGGTACGATTGCCCTATGGGTCCGGCACTCGCTCGTCGAATTGCCACAGGACCCGATGCAATTGCGGACCGACCCCTACGGCTTCGCTTTCGGACCGCAGCGATACGATTTCTCTGCCCCCCTCGGGCACTCGATGCTGCAGAAACTCGTCGCGCGTCACAGGCTGGAGAAAGTCGATCCGACCGCTGCCCGTTCGCCGGTCAAGGAGCCGATCATCTTCTATGTCGATGGGGCCGCGCCCGAACCGGTGCGACAGGCACTGATCGATGGCGTTGGCTGGTGGGCAGAAGCCTTCGACGAGGCAGGGTTCGTCGATGCCTTCCAGGTGGAGGTACTGCCGGAAGAGGTGGATCCGTTCGACATTCGCTACAATGTCGTGAACTGGGTCAATCGGGCGACGCGAGGATGGTCCTATGCCTCCAGTATAGTCGATCCGCGCACAGGTGAGATGGTCAAGAGCAGCGTCATGCTCGGATCGCTCCGCGTGCGTCAGGACATATTGATTTTCCAGGCTTTGATGGGGGCCGGGCTGACGAATACGGGCGACCCCAACGATCCTGTCCCGGTGGCGCTGGCACGCATACGCCAACTCGGTGCGCATGAGGTTGGCCACGCACTCGGCCTCGCACACAATTTCGCGGCAAGTTCGCAAGGGCGCTACTCGGTGATGGATTATCCCGCGCCGCGTGTCGAACTGGTCGATGGCAAGGTGTCGATTGCCGACGCCTATGGGGAAGGCCTCGGCGTCTGGGACAAGTTCGCCATTCGCTATGTCTACGGAGCTCGGACCGACGAGGAGGCCCGCGCCATGGTGCAGGAGGCACAGGCGCAGGGACTCCGGTTTGTCGGAGATGCGGACGCGCGCGGAACCTCGGCCGCAAATCCGCAAGGGTCGCTATGGGACGATTTTGCCGATCCGGTTTCCGAACTTGGCCGCGTGATGGCGGTGCGCAAGGCAGCGCTCGCCCGGTTCGATGTCGATGCGATCCCTGGCGGACAGGATCTCGCCTCGCTCCGCCGGGCTTTCGTGCCGATCTGGCTATTGCACCGTTACCAGGTCGAAGCTGCAGCCAAGGCGTTGGGCGGGATGGTCACGCCGCACGGGCTGGCTGGTGATAGTGTGGTGGTCAGGCAGGTTGCGGCGGCCGACCAGCGCGCGGCGCTCGATGCCTTGCTGGATGCAATGTCTGTGGAGGCCTTGAGCGTCCCGGCGCGCCTGCAGCCGCTGCTCTCCTACGGGCCGGCGACTGACTACGATTACTCGACATCCATCGAGATCATGCCGATGGCGGGCGGGCCTGTGTTCGATACGCTGCGCGCGACCGAAATCGGTGCGGTGCATGTGCTCGACAGCCTGCTCGACCCGCAGAGACTGAACCGGCTTGAAATGCAGCATGCGGGCGACAGCGGGGTGCCATCGGCGCACGATGTCGCAATGCGGTTGATCGCGCGTGCCGATGGTCTCGCGGCCGAAGGTGCGGTGGGCCGGAGGATCGCCACGACCATCGCGCTCGATCTGGCCAAGACGGCGAGGGAAGGCGCTCTGTCCCGCTCCATAGCGTTCCAGATCGAAGGCCAGCTCGCTCGCTGGGGCGAGCGGCTCGCGCGATCCAAGGGCGGAAGCGAGGAAGCCGACTGGCGGCGCGGATTGGGTGCGATGCTGACCGACGGTGACCGTCTTACGCGGGCCCTCGCCGATAGAGCGCTGCTACCCGATGTGCCGCCGGGAATGCCTATCGGCTGAACGAATGCTCAGACGTTGTGTACTGCCTTTATGAGGGGACCGTAAGGACTTTCGCCAAGCCAGCCGACCTGTACCTTTGCGCTGACTTCGTTGATCGGAATTTGTGGCTTCGGCCCGGGATGAACCGGCTTGCGCAAGGGGCGAGTTCCAGCAGGCATGGCGATGATCGCGGCAATGGCGTTCGGAATATCCATCGGATCGGTATTGCCGCCACCGCCACCGCCGCTGCGACGCATTTGTTCGATCATCGCCGTATAGCCGGAAGTATGCTTTTCTTCCGCTCGTTCCAGTAGCTCCAAGGTGAGTGCGTTGGCATTGTCCCAGATCTCGGTCGGATATCCGCCCGGCTCGATGATCGTGACCTCGATCCCATGAGGGACCAATTCGTAGGCCATCTGTTCGCTCATCGCCTCGAGCGCGAATTTGGTCGGCGAATATTGCCCGAAACCCGGAACCATCACGCGTCCAAGTTGCGAGGTGACGTTGAATATCTGGCCGGACTTGCGGGCGCGCATCCCGGGGAGTGCAGCGCGTGCGAGGCGATGCGGTCCATAGACGTTGGTATCGAATAGCAGGTGCGTGGCTTCCATGTCCTGGATTTCGATCGGGCCTGCAGTCGAGATGCCTGCGTTGTTGACCAACACATCGAGCCCGCCACCAGCCAGCCGTTCCGCCTCGGCAACGCCGGCGACCACTTGGGCATCGTCAGTCACGTCGATCTCGATGACGTGGAGATCGAGCGATTCCGTTTCGGCCAGGGCGCGCAATTCGTCAGCTTCGGGGCGAGGGAGATTGCGCATCGTTGCGAAAACCTTGGCGCCTTTGCGCGCAAAGCTTTCCGCCATCAGCCTGCCAAAGCCCGAGGAACAGCCGGTGATCAGCACCGACTTGCCGTTCATATCTGTATCGTGCGAGGCTCCGTGTTCGTGCGAACTCGCGGTCGTTGCGGCCAGTGCGCCGGTGGCGGCTACGCCTGCCAGCAGTGTACGGCGATTGATCTGGGGCATGGGGGTCTCCTCTCGAACGGGTGCGACCCTCAGCAAATCATTCCTGCATGCGCAGCGCAACATCATTCATGAAGCGCGCGTCGTCGCCCTTGGCAAGCCAGTCTGCTTCCGCACCGATCGCGCCGAGCATGTCGGCAAGGCTGTCCATCTCGCTCTTGGCGTAATTGCCGAGCACGTGGCCGGTCACCCGGTCCTTGCTGCCCGGATGGCCGATCCCGATCCGCACGCGGCGAAAATCGGGCCCCAGATGCTGGTTGATCGAGCGCAGGCCGTTGTGCCCCGCAAGCCCGCCGCCGCGGCGGACCTTCACCTTGAAGGGCGCGAGATCGAGTTCGTCATGGAAAACGGTCAGGTCCTCGATATCGAGCTTGTAGAAACGCATCGCCTCGCCAACCGCGCGGCCGCTTTCGTTCATAAAGGTCGCGGGTTTCAGGAGAATGATCTTCTCGTTGCCGATCCGCCCTTCCTGCACCCAGCCGGAAAACTTCTTCTGCACCGGACCGAAGCCATGGATTTCGGCCAGCGCGTCGCAGACCATGAAACCGATATTGTGTCGGTGCATGGCATATTGCGGTCCGGGATTTCCAAGGCCTGTCCAGATTTGCATGTGTGCCACCTAGCCCGACCGGGCCGAAAAACAAGAACGCCGGCCTCTTTCGAGACCGGCGCCCTGGTGATTTCCGCAAGGGAGGAGCGAATTAGTCTTCGCTCTTCTCTTCCTGCTCTTCCGCAGCATCGGCGTCTTCGCCCTGCTCGGTTGCGGGGACGCCGTCGGCATCCACGTCTTCTTCACCCTCGGCGGTCGTGTCGCCTTCGCTCTTCTTGAGAGCGGACGGTGCGACCAGCGTGGCGATGGTGAAGTCGCGGTCGGTGATGGCGCTTTCGGCGCCAGCCGGTAGGGTGACTTCGCTGATGTGGATCGAATCGCCGACTTCCTTGCCAGTGACGTCGATTTCGATCTCGCCAGGGATCTTGTCGTTTTCGCAGATCAGGTCGAGTTCGTGGCGAACGATATTGAGCACGCCGCCCTTCTTGAGGCCCGGCGAATCTTCTTCGTTGATGAAGACCACGGGAACATGGACTTCGATCTTGCCGCCCTTGGCGAGACGGAAGAAGTCGACATGCTCGGGGCGGTCGGTGACGGGATGAAGCGACACGTCCTTCGGAAGCGTTTTCACCTTCTTGCCACCCAGTTCGATCTCGACGATCGAGTTCATGAAGTGGCCGGTGCCGAGCTGGCGGACCAGTTCCTTGGCTTCGACGTGGATCAGGGTGGGTTCTTCCTTGCCGCCATAGATGACAGCGGGGACACGGCCTTCGCGACGCAGTGCACGGGAGGCTCCCTTGCCAGCCCGTTCGCGCGTCTCGGCCGGAAGTGTCAGAGCATCGCTCATGTCGCTTACCTTTCGAAATGCATTGATTTACACCTTCGGTCCGCCACGCCTCCAGGGATGACCATGACGCCGAAGCGCGCGCCTATAGCGTGTGCGTCGCGAAAAGCAAGCGAGGCGTGTGCCGCCTTAGCCGTTACTGGATGCGCGTAATAACATTGCCTTTGCGCGCGAGGAAGTCCTGCACACTCTTCTCGCCAGCGAGGTGGGCAGAGCCGACCGCGATGAAGACAACGCCGGGGCGGTTCATGCGCGCATCGATCCATTCGGCCCAGCGCTGGTTGCGATCATAGAGGAGGGCCTTGGCCAGGACCGGGTCGGTCATTTCCTCATTGAGCAGCTTCACCAGCTTAGCCGTATCGCCCGCGCGCCAGAAGTTCACCATCTCGTCGACGCTCGCCACCATCCGGGCGGGATCTTCAGCCGAGGAGATCATCATCTCGATCTGGCTGGCGAGCGGCAAGTTGTCGAGCATGCCGATCTGTTCGTCCATGGTCTCCAGCGCGCCGCGGTCCATTTCCGGTCCGGCGAGCACTTCGAGAACCTCCTCGACGCCGCTGTTCGGATCGTACCCGGCCTGGATGAGCGGCAGGAGCGAGAGATTGATTCCCACGAACCACGGCTTGTAACCGTCGAAGGCAGGTGCCGGGATGCCAAGGCGAGCCAAGGCACGCTCATAGGTCTTGCGCTGACCTGTGCCGAGAAGGCTCCGTAGCGTCCTTCCGCCGCCGAGAGCGGCCCTGCGCATGATGCTCGCCTGGGCCGCCGGTGATTTCCCTGCGTCTGCCGGGATTTCGGTCATCAGCATGTCCGAGGATGCGAGCGCGCGCTCGATCGGTTCGTTGTACCACGTAACGTTGCGCGGAAGCAGGTGGATCGTGCCAAAAAGATAGATCGTGGTGTCTTCGTCCGCCACCGCCCACAGAGCCGGACCTTCGCCGGTTCCCGCGTCTTGCGAAAGGGCAGCTGCCCCGAGGTTCTGCGACTGCGCCTGCTCCTGCGGAAGAGCGGGAGTCGCCGGTGCGAATGCCAGCGCCAGTGCAGCGCAGTACCTCGAGATCAGTCTTTTCATATTAGCCCCTTGAATTGCGGGGCTTTGTTACTGGATTCGGGTTACCGAGATGTTACGCTCTGCCAGGTAATCCTGCACGCTCTTCTCGCCCGCAAGGTGACCCGCGCCCACGGCCATGAAGACCGAGCCTGGAGTGTCGAGCCGTTCGTCGATCCATGCAGCCCAATTGGCGTTGCGGGCGTAGAAAAGGCGCTCAGTGAGAATCGGATCCGCCTCTGCCGTTTCCTGCAGCATCTCCGCGAGTTGATCGATATTGCCGACTTTCCATTCATCGATGATGCGACCAAGCATTGCTGCGCCTTCATCCGGGTTTTCGACTGTCTCCAGGAGGAAGGGAATCTGCGCCTCGATTGGCAGGGAGTCGAAGATGTCGAGCTGGAATTCGACAGTTTCCAGTGCGTCGCGTTCGGTGCCTTCGGGAACGGATCCCTCAAGCACGGTTTCGACCCCGTTTTCTCCGGAGATGCCCGCCTTCTGGAGGGTGATCTGGACGAGATTGATGGCCGCGAACCAAGGTTCGAAGCGGTCCAGAGCCTCTGCAGGAACACCCATCTTGGCAAGGCCTGCCTCATAGGCGGTCCTTTGTTCGTCATTCATGAGGCCGCGCAAGGTTTGACCCTCTGGCAGCATCGCCTTGCCCAGCACAAGCGGACCCATCGACGCCATGGATTCGGGCGTCATGTCGATCTCGGTGACGAGGGTCTGCGAACTCTCAATCGCCGACTTTACGGGGCCGCTGTTCCAGTCGACATCGGCGGGAAGGGCATGGACCGTACCGAATATGTAGATCGTTGTGTCCTCGTCGGCGACCTTCCACAGGGCGGGTCCTTCGCCAGTGGGAACGAATGCTTCGGCGACCGGTGCCGGCGCGTCGTCCGTGCCGGTTGCGCACGCCTGTAGCCCGAAGGCGAGAGCCGCGGCTGACAGCGTGGTGGACAGGGTTCGTTTGAGGTTACGCATATGAAATCTCCTCGGGAGTTGTCTAATCTAAGATGGAAGCAGGTCTCGCAGTTTCGCGAGCAGGAAGCTGGCGATCATGCCGCCATAGGAAAGCAGGAACACGCCGAAGGCATGAGGGTAGGGCGCAAAGCCGCCCGCGTAGAGCATGACCCAGATCGGATAGCCGCTGATGACCGCAATGCAGCCGCCGGCAAGGCCAACCATGTTCTGTTTGCGCAAAAGCTCGTCGATCTGCGTGAAACACCAGACAGGAAAGATCACGAAGGCGAAGAACAGCGCAACCGAAATGGCGATGGCGAGATTGGGATCGAGCGAGAGGCCTGCAAAATCGCGGGAGAAGAAACTGCCTTCGCCCTCCTCGGACAGGGCCAGGACCAGCCCGATGGCTCCGCCGATCGCGACAGAGGCGAGCATATATATGACCATCCGCATCTGTCTGCGGCGGGTGTTGGTTTCACCGGGATTGCGTTCGGTTGGTTCGGTCATCGGTCAGTCCTCTGAGAACTCGAAAATGTCTTCGATCGGCATGTCGAACAGGCGCGAGATACGAAACGCGAGCGGGAGCGAGGGGTCATGCTTGCCGGTCTCGATCGCGTTGATTGCCTGGCGCGAGACGTCGAGCCTGCCGGCCAGCTCTGCCTGGCTCCACTCGCGTTCCGCCCGGAGTACCCTCAGACGGTTCTTCACAGGCCGGTTCCCCGGGCACGGTAGGTGAAGTAGCCAATCGACCAGCTGCCCAGCATGAGCGCCTGTACCTGGTTCAGACTTGGCTCCCCCAGCCAGCGACCGAGCAGGAGGTCATTCGACCACGCGAAGGAGACGATCAGAGAGGTCATGATGGAAACTACTGCCGCATTGGCCATGATCTGGAAGGTGTATTCCTCCGAACGCTTCCGATCGAGGCTACTCAACCTTGTGACGACAAGGGCAATCACGATCATGAGAGCTGCGGCGGCGATCCCGGTCAGCCAGGGGTCGGGAGCATAGGCCGGCGAAGGGGTGGTGTCGAAAGAATCGGCTACCAGCCCGATGACGCCGATCAGGCCCATCAGGCCGAAGCTTATGTCGGCCACCTGCGCTTGGCGATCTCGGTTTATCGTGCCGGACATTTGCCTTCTCCTTGTCATCCGCCGCGATTGCGGCGTGCGACCACGGTGTCATGTATACCTGACTATATGTCGCGATTCGCTGACAATGTCAAGAACACCTGACACAATGTCGAGAGGACCTGTCTATGTGCAGGTCCTACTGCACCCGTTTCACCTCGAATCCGCGTTCCTCCAGCATCGATTGCACGGACAGATCGCCGGCGAGGTGAGCGGCGCCCACGGCGAGCAGGACCGAGCCGGGCCGTTCAAGCCGTTCCTCCAGCCACAGCGTCCAGGCGCGGTTACGGTCTTCGAGAAGCACTTTCTCGAGCTGGCGCTCGTATGGCGTTTGGCCCAGTCCCAGCTCGCCAAGAGTTTCGGTCTTGCCCTGGGCCCAGAGATGCTCGCCGGCGAACGGATCGCTATTCTCGTTCCCCTGTTCTTCGAGCCCGAGGCCAAGCGTATCGAGGTTCTCACCGTCCCAGACCAGCAGTTCCTGCTCGAGCTCGAACAGCAGCAGCGCTTCGTCGATGGCGAGAAGGTTGTCGAGAACCTTGATCGCGTCCTCGATTGAGCCGATCGGCTTCCCGGCCTCGGCGAATTCTGCCTCCAGTATCGTCTCGACGCCATAGTCGTGGCGCGATCCCTGCTGCTCCATCAGTTGAATGCCCACGCTGAGGATTGCGAGGAAAGGAGGCAGCTTGTCGAAAAACTCCTGCGGCATGCCCCCGAGCTCAGCGATCTTGAACCATTTCTCTGCGGCATCCGCGGTGAGGCGCTCCGATGTGGGCTGCCGGGTGAGCGAATCGGCAACCAGCTTCATTGCCCATGCTTCGGTCTTGGCATCGAAGTCGTCATCGCTGCTTTCGACCACCAGTTCATCGACCCCGGCAACCACCGCATCGAACGTGTCAGTCCGCCAGCGAAACTTGCGCGGAAGCACGTGAAAGGTGCCGAACATGTAGATCTTGGTGTCCTCGTCCTCCAGCAACCAGATTGCTGGGGCCGGTTCGTAGTCCTGTACAACTTCGGGATCGTTGTCCTCGTTCGCGGCTTCCGCGACGTTCGTAGGTCGCTCCTTGGCCGCCGGGAGGTCCTTCTTGAACTGCTCGTCATTCGGCGCAGCGTGCAGGCCTGCCTGTCCAAATCCCAGGCACGCAGCGAGAAGGAAAGCGATGAATTTTTGCATTGGACCCCCGATACTTCGTCTCCCCGACATATTACGGACTGTCGCTAACCGCAAACTTGCTGCGCTGCGGCATTGACCGTTTTTCACGCTTCCGCCATTGCGCCGCTCCATGGACCGTAATCCGCGCCAATCCTTCCAGGACATGATCCTCGCGCTCCACGATTTCTGGAGCGCGAACGGGTGCCTCATCCTGCAGCCTTACGACATGCGTATGGGCGCGGGCACCTTCCACACCGCCACAACGCTTCGCGCGCTGGGGCCGGAGCCGTGGAACGCGGCCTTCGTGCAACCCTGCCGCCGGCCGACTGATGGGCGCTATGGCGAGAACCCGAACCGCCTGCAGCACTATTACCAGTACCAGGTGATCCTGAAGCCGAGCCCGGCGAACATCCAGGACCTCTATCTGGAAAGCCTGCGTGTGATCGGCATCGACCCGCTCAAGCACGATATCCGCTTCGTTGAAGACGACTGGGAAAGCCCGACGCTGGGCGCTTGGGGCCTTGGCTGGGAAGTCTGGTGCGACGGGATGGAAGTCACCCAGTTCACCTATTTCCAGCAGATGGGTGGCTTCGACTGCAAGCCGGTTGCTGGAGAGCTGACCTACGGCCTCGAACGCCTCGCCATGTACATCCAGGGCGTCGACAACGTTTACGATCTCGATTTCAACGGGCAGGGTGTGACGTACGGCGACGTCTTTCTCGAGAACGAGAAGCAGATGTCGAAGTGGAACTTCGAAGTCGCCGAGACCGACGCGCTGTTCGACCTGTTCAACAAGGCCGAGGCCGAGTGCAAGAACGCACTCGCGCACAATGTCCCCATCGCCGCTTACGAGCAGGCGGTCGAGGCTAGCCACATCTTCAATCTCCTCCAGGCGCGCGGCGTGATCAGCGTGCAGGAACGTGCGAGCTACATGGGCCGGGTGCGCGATCTGGCGCGCGGATCGTGTGAAGCGCATTTGGAGAAAGAAGCCGCGGTCTGGGCCGAGAAGTATCCGGAGTGGTCGAAATGAGCGACTTTCTCCTCGAACTGCGTAGCGAAGAGATCCCTGCCCGCATGCAGGCCGGTGCCCGCGCCGAACTCGAGAAACTGTTCCGCCGCGAGATGGACGCTGCTGGTGTCGAAGCTGGCGAGATCACTGTCTGGTCGACCCCGCGCCGCCTTGCGTTGATCGCACGAGGACTGCCGGAAGCCACGGAGGCAGTGAGCGAGGAACTGAAGGGCCCGCCGGTCGGCGCTCCCGACGCAGCGCTCGAAGGTTTCTGCCGCAAGGCGGGTGTCGACAAGGGCCAGCTCGAAACGCGCGATGTGAAGGGTAGGGCAACCTACTTCGCCGTGAAGAACATACCGGGCCGAGCCACGAAGGACCTGCTGGCCGAGGCGATCCCTGCGGTCATCCGCGACTTCAGCTGGCCCAAGTCGATGCGCTGGGGCGCCGCTTCGATCAGCACCGAGAGCCTGCGTTGGGTTCGCCCGCTGTCGGGTATCGTCGCGCTGCTGGGCGACGATTTGGTCGAGTGCGAGATGCATGGCGTTACGTCCGGCGCTGTCACGCTGGGCCACCGCTTCCACCATTCCGGTGACATCACCATCGGTAACGCCGACGACTACGCGATGAAGCTTCGCGCCGGTCATGTCATTGTCGATCACGAGGAACGTCAGGACCTGATCCGTTCGGGTGCTGCAAGAGTTGCGAGCGAAGCAGGCCTCAAGCTGGTGGAGGACGAAGGTCTCGTCATCGAGAACGCCGGCCTCACCGAATGGCCCGTCCCGCTGCTGGGCCGCTTCGAGGAGGATTTCCTCGAAGTCCCGCCCGAGACGATCCAGCTCACTGCACGCGTGAACCAGAAGTACTTCGTCTGCGAGGACGACAAGGGCGAACTCGCCAACGCCTTTATCTGCACCGCCAATATCGAGGCCGAAGATGGCGGGGCTCGCGTGGTCGACGGCAACCGCAAGGTTCTCGCCGCCCGCCTGTCCGACGCGCGCTTCTTCTGGGACGTCGACCGCAAGAAGACCCTCGCCGAGCACGCTCGGGGTCTGGAGCGGATCACCTTCCACGAGAAGCTGGGCACTGTCGCCGACAAGGTCGACCGCGTGGCAAAGCTGGCTGATTGGCTGGTCTTCGACGCCAAAGCACCCAACGGCGATCACAAGCTGGCGCGTCAGGCCGCCGAACTCTCGAAGGCCGACCTCGTCACCGAAATGGTCGGCGAATTTCCTGAATTGCAGGGTCTCATGGGCGGCTATTATGCCAAGGCGGAAGGCCTTCCGGTCGAAGTATCAGAGGCAATCCGCGACCACTACAAGCCCGTAGGCGCGAGCGACGAGGTTCCGACCGCACCGACGACGGTTGCGGTCAGCCTTGCCGACAAGCTGGACAACCTCCTCAGCTTTTTCCGCATCGGTATCCTGCCGACCGGCTCGAAGGACCCCTTCGCACTTCGCCGGGCGGGGCTTGGCTATTTGCGACTGGTGCAGGCGAACGGCCTAAAACTGGAACTGGACCAAGTCGTCCATGCATGGGCTAGCCAGCGCGTTGCAGGTTTGCCCGAAAAACTCGGTGAATTCCTGCTCGACCGCCTCGCCGTGCAACTGCGCGATGAAGGCGTACGACACGACTATGTCCAGGCCTCGCGCAGTTGGCAGGGCCGCCCCGACATGCGTGTCGACCGCGTTGAAAGCCGGGCGAGGGCGCTTGCAGCATTCCTCGACACCGAAGACGGCACCAACCTGCTTGCCGGCTATAAGCGTGCTGCCAACATCCTCAAAAAGGAAGACTGGCACGGCATCGAAGGCGAAATCTCCCGTACTGGGGAGGAAGATCCGCTGGCGCTGGTCGACGATCCCGACATGCGCGCCGTGGTCGAAGCCAAGATGGCCGAGCGCCATGCGAAAGAGCTTTCCTACGAGTTCGAACCTGCCGAAAAGGCGCTCATGGATGCTCTGGCAAATGCGGAACCGGCGGCGGCCCAAGCCATTGAAGCGGAAGATTTCTCCGGCGCAATGGCGGCACTCGCCAGCCTTCGCGCACCGATCGACCGCTTCTTCGACGAAGTGACGGTAAACGCAGATGAAGAAAACAAGCGGGCACATCGCCTGGACCTGCTTGCGAACTTCCGTGCTGCAGTGCACAAAGTCGCCGACTTCAGCCGGATCGAGGGCTGACGATTTGATCTTTAGGACCGTGTTCCAAGTGTTCCACGGTTCAGACTAGCAGGGATGGACATGAACGATACGGTCTTCACCTTCGGCGGCGATGCTCCGCATTCGAATGCGCGGCAGAAGGACAAGACGGTCACCGGCGGCAAAGGGGCAAACCTTGCCGAAATGGCGAGCATCGGCCTGCCGGTCCCTCCCGGCTTCACTATCGCAACCGAGGAATGCCTGAAGTATCTCGCGGGCGGCAGCGACTTCAGCGAGAAGCTGCGCTCGGACGTGATGCAAGCGCTGGCCCATGTCGAAAGGACGGTGGGCAAGGGCTTCGGCGACGCTTCCGATCCGCTGCTCGTATCCGTCCGCTCGGGTGCGGCGATCTCGATGCCGGGAATGATGGACACGGTCCTCAATCTCGGTCTCAATGACGAGACGGTGCAAGGCCTTGCTCAGACCAGCGGCGATGAACGCTTCGCCTGGGACAGCTATCGCCGCTTCATCCAGATGTATGGCGATGTCGTGCTCGGCGTCGATCACGGGCTGTTCGAGGAAGCTCTCGAGATCGCCAAGGAAGATAATGGCTATTACGCCGATACCGAGCTTTCGGCAGAGGAATGGAAGACCCTCGTCGCCGAATACAAGTCGATCGTCGAAGACGAACTGGGCAAGCCGTTCCCGCAGGACCCGGTCGAACAGCTCTGGGGCGCGATCAGCGCTGTGTTCGACAGCTGGGATACCGAACGCGCCAAGGTCTATCGCCGCCTGAACGACATCCCGCACGACATGGGCACGGCCGTGAACGTGCAGGCGATGGTGTTCGGCAATATGGGCGACAGCAGCGCCACCGGCGTCGCCTTCACCCGCGATCCGTCGACCGGCGAGAAGGCCTATTACGGCGAATGGCTGGTCAACGCGCAGGGCGAGGACGTGGTGGCGGGTATCCGCACGCCGCAGTATCTGACCAAGGCTGCCCGCGAGGCGGCCGGAGCCGACAAGCCGAGCATGGAAGAGGCCATGCCCGAAGCCTTTGCCGAGTTGGCGCGTCTCTTCGACCTGCTCGAGCGGCACTACACCGACATGCAGGACATCGAATTCACCGTGCAGCAGGGCAAGCTGTGGCTGCTCCAGACGCGCAGCGGCAAGCGCACCGCCAAGGCGGCGCTCAAGCTGGCGGTCGACATGGTGGGCGAGGGGCTGATCGACGAGCGGACCGCGATCCTGCGCGTCGATCCGATGGCATTGGACCAGCTGCTCCATCCGACGCTCGATCCCGATGCACCGCGGGATGTGCTGACGACGGGTCTTCCGGCATCGCCCGGCGCAGCCAGCGGCAAGATCGTGCTCGACGCCGACACCGCAGAGCTATGGGCCAATCGCGGTGAGAAGGTCATTCTCGTGCGCGTCGAGACCAGTCCGGAAGACATCCACGGCATGCATGCTGCCACCGGCATCCTGACGGCGCGCGGCGGCATGACCAGCCACGCCGCCGTGGTTGCGCGCGGTATGGGTCGCCCGTGCGTTTCGGGTGCGTCCCAGGTCTCGATCGCGCGGGAAGGGCGTACGCTCACCATCGGCAATCGCGAGTTGAAAGAGGGCGATGTGATCACGCTCGACGGCAGCAACGGCCAGGTGATGGCAGGCGAGGTCGCGACCATCGAGCCTGAACTTGCAGGCGACTTCGGTACGCTGATGGAATGGGCGGACAAGCACCGCCGCATGCGCGTGCGCACCAATGCCGAGACCGAGACCGACTGCCGCATGGCGCGCCAGTTCGGGGCTGAGGGCATCGGTCTGTGCCGCACCGAGCATATGTTCTTCGACGCCGACCGCATCAGCGCCGTGCGTCAGATGATCCTCGCCGACAACGAGGCCGGTCGCCGCGAGGCGCTGGCCAAGCTCCTGCCCGAACAGCGCGCCGACTTCGTGAAAATCTTCGAGGTCATGACCGGCCTGCCGTGCACGATCCGCCTGCTCGACCCCCCGCTCCACGAGTTCCTGCCGCATGGCGATGCCGAGTTCGAAGAGCTTGCGAAGGTGACCGGCAAGAGCGTCGATCAGCTGAAACGCCGTGCGGGTGAATTGCACGAATTCAACCCGATGCTCGGGCATCGCGGCTGCCGCCTCGGGGTAACCTATCCCGAAATTTACGAGATGCAGGCGCGCGCGATCTTTGAGGCGGCTTGCGAGGTCGCGAAATCGAGCGGCGAGGCGCCGGTGCCCGAAGTGATGATCCCGCTCGTGGCCACGCGCAAGGAACTCGAACTGCTCAAGGCAGTGGTGGACCGTGTCGCGGGCGAGGTGTTCGAGACGTCGGGCTGCAAGGTCGACTATCTTGTCGGCACTATGATCGAACTGCCGCGCGCCGCACTGATGGCTGGCGAGATCGCGGAAGTTGGCGAGTTCTTCAGCTTCGGCACCAACGATCTTACCCAAACGACCCTAGGCGTCAGCCGCGACGATGCGGGCCGTTTCCTCACCGACTATGTCGACAAGGGCATCTTCGCCCGCGATCCCTTTGTCAGCCTTGATGTCGATGGGGTTGGGCAACTGGTCGAGCTAGCCGCCGAACGTGGTCGCAAGACTCGCGAGAACATCAAGCTCGGCATTTGCGGCGAACATGGCGGTGATCCGGCCAGCATCGCCTTCTGCGAGCAGACCGGCCTCGATTACGTCAGCGCCTCGCCCTACCGCGTGCCGATTGCCCGGCTTGCAGCGGCACAGGCAAGCCTTCGCTAGTCTTTCCAGCCGGTTAGAGTCAGTATCTCGAAATTCTCGACCACGCGGCCCTGGTCGTTACGGGCCATGAGAAACGCCTCCCGAGCTCTTCCCAGCGCGGCCTTGCCAAGGGGTGGAGGCGTGTTGGCAAGCGAAGAAGAAAGTCCCTGGTCTCGCAGGTCGGAGACCAGCCTGTCGAGCGATCGATAAGCTACCTCAAGGCTACGGCTGTCGACCACCTGCCGCTTGAAGAGCGCCCTCTGCATCAGGGCCGAGGCCGCTGCATTGTCGATGAGCGGATGCATCCGCGCTGCAGGTCGATCGGGCTCCGCCGCGATCATCGCCCGGCGCAACTCGGCAAGGCTACCCGCACCGATCACCGAGGCGATGAGCATGCCGCCTTCGGCCAATGCTGCCCGCAGGTGCAGGAGCGCTCCGGGCAGATCGTTCACCCGGTCGAGCGAGGAGAGGCTGACGATCAAGTCGTAGGGTCCGCCTGCAAGGGGCTGTTCCTCGTCGACGGTCCGGACGTTCTCCTCCTCGACCAGCGACCCCCGGCCGCGCAAGGAAAGCGCGAGGGTGTGCGTCCAGTCGCCGATCACCAGCACTCGCGCGGGTTCGAACCGCATGAACTCGAGCCGGTCGAGCACGTCCTCGACCATATCGTCCAGCACATAGCGCGCGGCGTCGCGTTGCGACTGGCGGACCATTGCGCGGCGATAGCCCGCCTTGCGGCGGTCACGACTGAAAATGCGGGGAGGGCTCTTCGAATCCATCGCGCGACCACCTGCCCCGCTTGCCAGAACCATGCAAGCCGTGCAGCAGGAAGTAATGGGGAGAATAACCACGTTGCGACGGGCACTTGGCGATGGATTGGCGCCGTTCGTGGACATGGTCTACCCGCCGCGCTGTCCCGCTTGCGGGGAAGGGATCGGAGACCAGGGAGGGCTGTGCGCGGCTTGCTGGTCTGATCTCGCCATCCCGGGTGATCCCAGCTGCACCGCCTGCCAACGCCCCTTCGGCGAGGCCGGCCCGCCCGAAGGCTCGATCTGCGTGCCCTGCATGGCCGATCCGCCAATCCATGACGGGATTGCAGCCGGCACGCTCTATACCGAAACCTCGCGGAAACTGGTGCTGGCGTTGAAGCACGGACGCCGGATTGCGCTCGCCCCGATGCTGGCCAGGCTGATCGCAGCGCGGGTTCCGCGTGGCGACGAAGAACGCCTCGTCATTCCCGTTCCGCTTCATCGCTGGCGGCTGTGGCAACGCGGCTTCAACCAGGCAGCACTGCTCGGGCGCGAGCTCGAAAAGGCAGGATACGGTGAGTTGCTGGTGGATGGTCTTCATCGGACGAAGCGCACTCCCAGCCTCGGCGGAATGGGCGCGAAAGCCCGCGCCAAGGTGCTGTCGGGAGCAATCGTGGTCCCGAGACCCGAACTTGTCCGGTCGCGCGATATCCTGCTGGTCGACGACGTTCTTACGAGCGGCGCGACGAGCACGGCCTGCGTGAAGGCACTCAAGAAAGCGGGCGCCAAATCGGTCGTCATCGCCTGCTTCGCCCGCGTGCTGGACGAAGCCGTGCAGCATTCCCGATAAACGAAACGCCCGGAGTCCGAAAACTCCGGGCGCCACGTGACGAAATTTACCGGGCCTGTCTTGCGACTAAGTGCAGCCCCCCAGCATGCACCAGACCCTATCCCTCATCGTTACCGGATGCGCCGCTTGAAACCCCCATGCGGCTGCGGATCCGGGACCCCCTTGAACCTGGCGCTTCTCTGGCACCGCGTCCTGGCGGGCAGGCCTCACAAAACCTGCGAGTAGGTACATCTCCCAAGTTCGGCTTTCATCAAACAGCGAATAGGCGCTACTGTTGATTTTGGACACTCCTTGTGGTGATCCTGCAACAACCTGTCGCTTCTATACAATTTTGTGGAGCAATCGTGTCTTCCGAACCATCAACTCGCGAAACCGGATCGGTCTTCATGCCCAAGTTCGATGCAAGTGGGCTGCTCAGTGCGGTCGTGCAGGACAGCCAGAGCGGTCGAATCCTCATGGTCGCATTCATGGACCATGAGGCAGTGGACGCCACCATCGCGACGGGCATCGCCCACTTCCACTCGCGTTCTCGCGGAAAGCTCTGGAAGAAAGGCGAGACCTCCGGAAACGTGCTTCAGGTCGAGGAGATTCTCGTCGATTGCGACCAGGATGCGCTTGTGTTGCGCTGCAAGCCTGCGGGGCCGACCTGCCATACCGGGGCCACCAGTTGCCTTTACCGCAAGCTTGAAGATGGCATTCTCCAACCCGTCAACTCTTGACGCTTACGTAAACGTTGGGGTAGGGGACGGTCATGAACCAGCCGTTTCCCCATGCCGAGAATGATCGCCGCCATGCAGGGGCGCATCTCGATCGGCCCGACAAGCTCGAACGCGAACAATACTCTATTTCCGATCTCACCAGCGAGTTCGGTTGTACCGCGCGTGCGCTCCGCTTTTACGAGGACGAAGGCCTGATCGCTCCTTCGCGCGTCGGCCTGACCCGCATTTACTCCAAGCGGGACCGTGCGCGGCTCGCCTGGATAATGCGCGCCAAGAATGTCGGCTTTTCGCTCACAGAGATCCGCGAGATGATCGATCTCTACGATCTCGACGATGGCCGCGCCGAGCAGCGCCGTGTCACACTCGAGAAATGCAGGAAGCACGTCGCCAAGCTCAAGGCCCAGCGCGCTGACATCGATAGCTCGATCAAGGAACTGACCGAGTTTATCTCGCTTGTTGAAGAACAGGTCGAATAGCTTTCCAAACCTCCCCGGCGAGACGCCACCACAACGATACTCTCTCCAAGGACAAACAATGCCCACCTATACCGCACCCACCCGCGATACGCGTTTCATCATCAACGAAGTGCTGGAACTTGCCAGCTACGGAAACCTGCCCGGTTTCGAAATGGCGACCGACGATGTGACCGACGCGGTCATCAACGAAGGTGGCAAGTTCTGTGCCGAAGTTCTCGCACCGCTCAACCGCATTGGCGACGAGCATGGCTGCGTGCGCAATGACGATGGCTCGGTCACCACCCCTCCGGGTTTCAAGGAAGCCTTCGACCAGTTCCGCGAGGCAGGCTGGGGCACGATCGCCCATGACGAACAGTTCGGCGGGCAGGGCATGCCGCATGTTCTCGGCTTCGTGATGGAAGAATTCATCTCTGGTGCCAACC
Source organism: Qipengyuania vesicularis (assembly GCF_019711415.1). Taxonomy (GTDB): domain Bacteria; phylum Pseudomonadota; class Alphaproteobacteria; order Sphingomonadales; family Sphingomonadaceae; genus Qipengyuania; species Qipengyuania vesicularis. Next base: position 754,286 of record NZ_JAIGNJ010000001.1, read on the forward strand.
AGGCTTTCGGCATGTATCCGGGCCTCACCAATGGCGCGATCTCGGCGCTGGTGGCCAAGGGTTCGGAAGAGCAGAAGGCTATGTATGTGCCGAAGATGGTCTCGGGCGAATGGACCGGCACCATGAACCTGACCGAGCCGCATTGCGGCACCGATCTCGGCATGATCCGCACCAAGGCGGTGCCGAATGGCGACGGCTCCTATGCGATCACCGGGACCAAGATCTTCATCTCGGCCGGCGAACACGACATGAGCGAGAACATCATTCACCTCGTCCTCGCCAAGACCCCGGGCGCGCCCGACAGCACCAAGGGCATTTCGCTCTTCGTGGTGCCCAAGTTCATTGTGAACGAGGACGGCACTCCGGGCGAGCGCAACGGCGTGATGTGCGGCTCGATCGAACACAAGATGGGCATCCACGGAAACTCGACCTGCGTGCTGAATTACGACGGCGCCAAGGGCTGGATGGTCGGCGAGGAGAACAAGGGTCTCGCCGCCATGTTCATCATGATGAATGCCGCGCGTCTTGGTGTCGGCATCCAGGGCCTCAGCCAGGCCGAAGTCGCCTATCAGAACGCAGTCGCCTATGCGCTCGACCGTCGCCAGGGCCGCGCTCTGACCGGTCCGGCAGAGCCCGAAGCGCAGGCCGATCCGATCTTCGTCCACCCCGACGTTCGCCGTATGCTGATGGACGCCAAGTCCTTCACCGAAGGCATGCGTGCACTGGCCCTGTGGGGCGGCCTGCTCGTCGATTTGACGCACAAGGCGCAGACGGAGGAAGAGCGCGAGGAAGCCGACATGCTGCTCGGCCTCATGACCCCGGTCATCAAGGGCTACGGCACCGACAAGGGCTATGAAGTCGCCACCAACATGCAGCAGGTCTTCGGCGGCCACGGCTACATCGAGGAATGGGGCATGAGCCAGTTCGTCCGCGATGCCCGCATTGCCCAGATCTACGAAGGCACCAATGGCGTGCAGGCAATGGACCTGTGCGGTCGCAAGCTTGCCAGCAAGGGCGGCGCTGCGATCCAGGCCTTCTTCAAGCACGTCGGCGACGAAATCGCCGCGGCCAAGGAGGTCGACGAACTGAAGGACATGGCAGAGCAGCTCGAAAAGGCGCTCGGCCAGCAGCAGGCTGCGACCATGTGGTTCATGAACAATGCGATGCAAAACCCGAACCACCTCGGCGCGGGCGCGCATCACTACATGCACATCATGGGCATCGTGACGCTCGGCCTGATGTGGTTGAAGATGGCCAAGGTCGCCGCCGCCAAGGTCGGCAGCGCGGGCGACGAGAAGGCGTTCTACGAACAGAAGCTCGCCACGGCGCGCTATTACATGGATCGTTACCTGCCCGACGCCGGCGCCCTGCGCCGCAAGCTCGAAGCAGGCAGCGACAGCCTGATGGCACTGGGCGAGGACGCGTTCGCTACGGCCGCATAAGTCCAAGCCGCAGCATCACGCTGCTGGCCGATTGACGAGTTTGAGACGCGGGGTACCCCTTCCATAGGGCATCCCGCGTTTTGCCGTGATACTCGGGATTGAAAGAGCCGATGCGAGGCTAGCGTCGGTGGGGCGTGTAGGAAAATGGGATGTCTGCAAATGGGTGGAAAGCGGACGTTAGCTCTGAACTCGAAATGGATGGTTCGGGTTTTGCCGAACGAACTCTTCGACATCCTTCAGACGCTCGGGATACGGCTCGACATCTCGCCAACCAGTGTTGGGAAAAAATCGAAAGCCAGCACTCCAAAGCCTCTCGACTTTTTTCCATTGCTCTATGTCCGATTTCTTCGGTGCCTTAAACGCTCTGCCCATGCAGTGTGCTGGTTCTGCGCATTGAGGACAAATGGCCGCGCTATTTTCGGACAGTTTCCAAGACTTTCGGCACTCGAAACACACGTGAGCGGTAAGGTAATCCGGCCCACGATGCGTAGGCGGCACACTTGGACCGGGAATAGACCGGTTGCCAATCTCTTTGCGAATTTCCATGCGCTCAGACTTGGAGGGCGGTTTCTTCACTCGGAGGCAGATGCCCGAACATCTGAATGGCCGCAATCGGGTCGTTAGCTGTCGTTCAGTATTCCCTTACTCCGTCGGCAGGAAATCCGGCACCGAGAGATACCGCTCGCCCGTGTCGTAGTTGAAGCCCATGACACGGGTGCCCGCATCGAGCTCCGGCAGCTTCTTAGCAATCGCCGCGAGCGTCGCACCGCTCGAGATGCCGACCAGCAAGCCCTCGGTCGCCGCGCATTTGCGGGCCCATTCCTTAGCATCTTCCGGCTCGACCTGGATGGCACCGTCGATGGCTTGGGTGTGCAGGTTCTCAGGGACGAAGCCCGCACCGATGCCCTGGATCGGGTGGGGGCCGGGCTGGCCGCCGCTGATGACCGGGGAGAGGGTCGGTTCCACCGCATAGGCTTTCATGCTCGGCCACGTCTCTTTCAGCACTTCGGCACAGCCGGTGAGGTGGCCGCCGGTGCCGACGCCGGTGATCATCACGTCGATCGGGCTGTCGGAGAAGTCGGCGAGGATTTCCTTCGCCGTGGTGCGCTTGTGGACTTCGAAATTGGACGGATTGTCGAACTGGCTGGGCATCCATGCGCCTTCGGTCTGTTCGACCAGTTCCTCTGCGCGCGCGATGGCGGCCTTCATCCCGCCTTCCTTGGGCGTGAGGTCGAAGGTAGCGCCATAGGCCAGCATCAGGCGGCGGCGTTCGAGGCTCATGCTCTCGGGCATGACGAGCACCAGCTTGTAGCCCTTCACCGCAGCGGCGATGGCAAGGCCGATCCCGGTGTTGCCGCTGGTCGGCTCGATAATCGTGCCGCCGGGCTTCAGCTTGCCCGCCTTTTCAGCATCCTCGACCATGGCAAGCCCGATACGGTCCTTGATCGATCCACCGGGATTGGCGCGCTCGTTCTTCACCCAGACCTCGTGATCGGGGAAGAGGCGCGCGAGACGGATATGCGGGGTGCCGCCGATGGTTTCGAGTACGGATTGGGCTTTCATGGCATCTGCTCCTGGAGCTTTTCCTCTGGGGGTCGTTCTTGTAATTCTTCAGGCGGATCGAAGGTCCGCGTGGTCCTGAGAACCGGGAATAGTTTCGTCCATGCCGCAACGGTCACGATGGCGCCTGCGCCGCCGGTAACCACTGCTGCTACCGGACCTATCGCATAGGCGAGGCTGCCGGAAAAGAAGTCACCGAATTCATTCGAGGCGCTGATGGTCAGAAGGCTGACCGAAGAGACCCGGCCGCGCTTCTCGTCAGGCGTATGCAGCTGGATCAGCGACTGGCGGATATAGACGCTGAACATGTCCGCCGCACCGACGATGAAGAGCATGGCGAGGCTCAATGGCATCGATGTCGAGAAACCGAAGACGATGGTGGCGAGGCCGAATATGGCCACCGCCCAGAGCATTTTGGGTCCGACGTTGGTCTTGAGCGGACGGAAGGAGAAGTAGAGCGCCGTGATCGCTGCCCCGACGGCAGGAGCCATGGCGAGCTGAGCAAGGCCGGTCTCGCCGACCTCGAGGATATCGCGCGCATAGACCGGGAAGAGCGCCGTCGCCCCGGCAAGGAATACCGCAAACAGGTCGAGTGTAATCGCGCCAAGCACCATCTTGTTGCGCACCACGTAACGCACGCCCTCGACCATGGCATGAATTGGCCTTTGGTTTTGCGGGCGCGGCGGCTGCGGGACCTTGCCGATGAAGGAGAGCGAGGTGATCGAAACGAGGAACAGCCCAACCGCTGCGGCATAAGGCAGGGCGGGGAGAACCGCGTAAAGATAGCCGCCAAGCGCAGGTCCCACGATCATCCCAACCTGCCAAGATATGCTCGACAGCGCGATCGCGTTGGGCAGGATCGCCTTGGGGACGAGATTTGGGGCGAGCGCGGAGAATGCAGGGCCAGCAAAGGCGCGGGCAACTCCGAGCAGCACCGCGATCCCGAAGATCCACGGCAGGCTGAGCGTTCCACTCCACGTCAGCCAGGCAAGCAGGGCAGCACACACGAGCTGCAGGGCCACCATGAGGCGCCCGAGGTTGCGTCGGTCGAAATGGTCGGCAGCCCAGCCGGAGAAGGGCGTCAGCAGGAAAAGCGGGACGAATTGCAGGAGGCCGATCAGGGCGAGTTGGCCCGAAGCCTCCGCCACACCCATGCCGCCATCGCGGGCGATATTGTACGTCTGCCACCCGATGATCAGCATCATCGCATATTGCGCCAGCGTCATCGTGAGGCGCGAAATCCAGTAGGCTCGGAAGTTTGCTATCCTAAGCGGCGATGTCTCGGGGGAGGGCGCGGTGTCGGACGTCACCCCAAACGCATGGCAGGCGCCCCTTCGCTTGTGAAGAGACGCCTGCTTGCTCGTTTAGAAACGAATGTTGGCGCTCAGCGCATCTTCCGCAGGCGCGGATTGGGCTGGATCGTGTCGATCAGCGAAAGGAAATCGTCGACGCGGATGATACGCTCGAACTGGAAGCCCGCGCGATTGTCGCGGCACCAGATGCAATAGGCTTCGATCCGTCCGATAACCGGCAGCCGCACCACGACGCGCTCGCCGCGTGCGATGTTCTCCGCATCGTCGATCATGAAGCCGTTCGCAGAGATATTCGCGATATGCATGCGCATATCACCCTTGCCGTAATGCTCGGCAATGACCGGGTGGTCGACCGGGTGGCGCGCCATGCGGCGCTGATCGGTGACGCTGAGTTGTGCTCCGGCGCTCATGCGGTGTGAACCCTTTTCTATGTTCTCAAGACCGTCCCCCTATTCGCGCAGAAAGCCGAATATTTGGTAAACCGGGTCGAAAGATCGTCGAAAAGCGCGTTGTCCCGAGGCCGATCAGCGGCGGATGATGGCGTGCTTCTTCTTGCCCAGCGAGAGCTTGAGTTCGCTGCCTTCGGCGACCTCCACCAAGTGGCCCGGATCGGACACGGCCTCGCCATCGATCTTCACCGCGCCTTCGGCCAGCTTGCGCTTCGCCTCGCCATTGGAAGCGGTGAAGCCGAGCGCGGTCAGGACCGCGCCGATGCGCATTCCTTCAGGCCCGACATCGATCGCAGGCAGGTCTTCACCAGCGCCGCCACCGGCGAAAGTCTCTGCTGCGGTTCGTGCGGCCATTTCCGCCGCGTCGCGCCCGCGGACCAGCGCCGTGACCTCGTTCGCCAGCACGGTCTTGGCATCGTTGATCTGCGCACCCTCGAGCGATTCGAGACGGGCGATTTCGTCAAGCGGCAAGTCCGTAAACAGGCGCAGAAAGCGGCCCACGTCGCGGTCGTCGGCATTACGCCAGTATTGCCAGAAGTCGTAACTCGGAAGCTGCTCTTCATTGAGCCAGACAGCCCCGGCGGCAGTCTTGCCCATCTTCGAACCATCTGCAGTGGTCAGCAGCGGTGTGGTGAGTCCGAACAGCTCGCTCCCGTCCATGCGCCTGGCCAATTCCATACCGTTGACGATATTGCCCCACTGGTCGCTGCCGCCCATCTGCAAGCGGCAGTCATATCGCTGCGCCAGCTCGCGGAAGTCGTAGGCCTGGAGGATCATGTAGTTGAATTCGAGGAAGGTCAGCGGCTGTTCGCGCTCGAGCCGCAGCTTCACCGAATCGAAGGTCAGCATGCGGTTGACCGTGAAATGCGGACCGACATCGCGCAGCAGCTCGATGTAGCCCAGCTGGCTCAGCCACTCGTCATTGTTGACCATTACCGCATCGGTCGGCCCGTCACCGAAGGTCAGCAGACGTTCGAACACCTGGCGGATGCCCGCAATGTTTGCCTCGATGCCGTCATTGGTGAGCATCTTGCGGCTTTCGTCCTTGCCCGAAGGATCGCCCACCTTGGTCGTGCCACCGCCCATCACCACGATCGGCTTGTGGCCGGCCTGCTGGAGGCGGCGCAACATCATGATCTGCACCAGGCTCCCGATGTGCAGGCTGGGCGCGGTGGCGTCGAAACCGATGTATCCCGGCACGATCTGTCGCGCGGCAAGGGCGTCCAGTCCCTCCGCATCGGTAATCTGGTGGATATAGCCGCGCTCTTCGAGCAGACGCAGGAGATCGGATTGGTAGGTGCTCATGATGGAGCGCCCGCTAGCATGGGGATTCGGCTTTGGAAACGCATGAACTTGTCCCCCACCCGGCCTATCCGCCGCTGGAGGTGACCTCGGTTGCGGCGCGGATCGTTTCGCGCGACGAAAACTGGTTGCGGTTGCGCTGGCGGATTGAGGGATCCGGGAAGCTCATGGTCCCAGGCTTTGCCGGGAAGGGCAGGGCTGACGAGCTGTGGCGCACCACATGTTTCGAGCTGTTCCTCAAGCCCGAGGGCAAGGATGCCTATATCGAGTTCAACCTCTCGCCATCGGAGCGTTGGGCGGCCTACAACTTCACTTCCCGCCGCGACGGGATGACCGACCGGCCGGTCCCCCGAGAGCCCGAATGCACCATGCGTCAGGGTAGCAGCTTTGCGATATTCGACGCGGCGATCCCCGCTGCAGCCCTGCCGGATGGCGAATGCGCAGCGGGTCTGACCTGCGTTCTTGAGGAAGAAGGCGGGATCAAGAGCTTCTGGGCGCTCGGTCATCCACAGGATGAGCCCGATTTCCACGATCCGGCTTGCTTCACCGCGCGGCTTGATGCACCGACAACCGCATGAAATTCGGCATAGACGGCCTGATCACCGACAGCGAATTGCGCGCCCCGCTTGAAGGCAAGCGCGTCTCGCTGATCGCCCATCCCGCTTCGGTTACGGCACAGCTCGACCACTCTCTCGATGCACTGATCGCGCGTGGGATCAACGTGACTTCCGCCTTCGGACCGCAGCACGGCCTCAAGGGCGACAAGCAGGACAATATGGTGGAGACCGCAGACGAGACCGATCCGCGCTACAACATACCGGTCTTCAGTCTCTACGGGGAGGTGCGCCGCCCGACCGGCCAGATGATGTCGACTGCCGACGTCTTCCTCTACGACCTCCAGGATCTCGGTTGCCGCATCTACACCTTCGTGACGACGCTGCTCTACTTGCTGGAGGAAGCAGCGAAGTCAGGCAAGTCGGTCTGGGTTCTTGACCGGCCCAACCCGGCAGGCGGCCCGGTCGAAGGCACGCTCCTGCTCGAAGGGCAGGAAAGCTTCGTCGGTGCAGGGCCGATGGTGATGCGGCACGGCATGACCATGGGCGAAATGGGCCACTGGTTCGTCGAGCACTTCAATCTGGACGTCGACTACAAGGTGATCGAGATGGAGGGCTGGAAGCCGGGCAAGTCACCCGGCTTTGGCTGGCCGCAGGAACGCGTCTGGATCAATCCGAGCCCCAATGCCGCAAACCTCAACATGGCGCGGGCCTATGCCGGAACGGTGATGCTCGAGGGGACCACGCTGAGCGAGGGCAGGGGGACGACCCGCCCCCTCGAAGTCCTGTTCGGCGCCCCGGATGTCGATGCACTTGCGGTGCGCGAAGAAATGCACCGGCTAGCACCCATCTGGTTGCGCGGCTGCCATTTGCGCGAATGCTGGTTCGAACCGACCTTCCACAAGCACGCAGGAACGCTCTGCAACGGGTTGATGATCCACGCAGAAGGTCCGTTCTACGATCATCACGAATTCAAGCCATGGCGGCTGCAAGCGCTCGCTTTCAAGGCGATCCGCAATCTTTATCCGGATTACGAAATCTGGCGCGACTTTCCCTATGAATACGAGTTCGACCGGCTCGCGATCGACGTCATCAACGGTGGGCCCTCGCTGCGCGAATGGGTCGACGATGCTGAAGCCGACCCGCAGGATCTCGACGATCTTGCCGGAGCCGACGAACAGCAGTGGCGCGAAACCATTGCGCCGCACCTGATCTACAGCTGATCAGGCGGTTTTCTGATTGGCGAGACCAAGCTCACCAACACGAAACTGATGAGCATAAGGAGGTACCAGCTGCCCAGCTTGGCGACCGAAACCATCTCCCAGCCGTCTTCCTGCCCGGGATAGTTCCAAGCATTGGCGAAGGTCGCGATATTCTCCGCGAACCAGATGAACACCGCCACCAGCAGAAAGCCGAGCAGCAGCGGCATCCAGCGATGGACGCGCCAGTTGCGAAAATGGACCTTCGTGTGGCGGAATAGCCAGAAAGTGAGCGCGAAAAGCGCCAGCCTGATATCGGGCAGCCAGTGATGGGCGAAGAAGTTGACGTAGATGGCCACTGCCAAGGCGTAGGTCGCCCAGCGCGCAGGATAACCGGAGTAACGAAAATCGAAGATGCGCCAGACGCGCGCGATATAGCTGCCGACGCTGGCATACATGAAGCCGGAAAATAGCGGGACGCCAGCGATGTGGAGGAAGCTGTCTTCAGGGTAGATCCACGACCCCGCGGCCGTCTTGAACAGCTCCATCACCGTCCCGACGATATGGAAGATCAGGATTACCTTGGCCTCGTCCCAGGTCTCGAGCCGGAACAGCAGCATCCCGGCCTGTATCGCAATCGCAGCTAGAGTGAGAAAATCGTAGCGGTGGAGGAGAGCGTCGTCGGGATAGAAGAGATGGGTTGCCAGCAGAAGGGCCAGCAATAGTGCGCCGAAGAGACAGGCCCAGCCTTGCTTGAACCCGAACAGCAGGAATTCGTAGAGCCACAGTCGCCATCCGCTGCCGGGATCGAAGGACTCGAGGCGCTGCCGGATTGCCTCGAAGCGTGTGTGCTTCAACCGTTCACCCCTGCTTGCGGCTCAATTCGCGCATGGCATCGTCCAGCCCGTCGAGCGTGAGCGGGTACATCCGGTCGTTGACAAGATGCTTCATCACCTTGGTCGACTGCGAGTAGCCCCATTGCTTTTCGGGCACGGGATTGAGCCAGACAGTGGCGGGATAGGTGTTGACCACGCGCTGCATCCAGGTGGCGCCGGCCTCCTCGTTCATATGCTCGACGCTGCCGCCCGGGTGGGTGATCTCATAGGGGCTCATCGCCGCGTCGCCGACGAAGACGATCTTGTAGTCATGCCCGTATTTGTGGAGCACGTCCCAGGTCTTGGTCCGCTCCTGCCAGCGGCGGCGGTTGTCCTTCCACACGCCTTCGTAAAGGCAATTGTGGAAGTAGAAGAACTCAAGGTTCTTGAACTCGCTGGTCGCGGCGCTGAAGAGCTCTTCGGTTACCTTGATGAAGGGGTCCATCGATCCGCCAACATCGAGGAACAGCAGCAGTTTAACCGCATTGTGCCGCTCCGGCCGCATGTGGATGTCGAGCCAGCCCTGCTTTGCCGTACCTTCGATCGTGGCATCGAGATCGAGTTCGTCTGCGGCACCTTCGCGTGCGAAACGGCGCAGGCGGCGCAGCGCCATCTTGATGTTGCGGGTCCCGAGTTCCTTCGTGTTGTCGAGGTTCTTGAACTCGCGCTTGTCCCACACCTTGATCGCGCGCTTGTGCTTGCTCTCCCCGCCGATGCGCACGCCTTCAGGGTTATAGCCCGAATTGCCGAAGGGAGAGGTGCCACCCGTGCCGATCCACTTGTTGCCGCCCTGGTGGCGCTTTTCCTGCTCCTCGAGCCGCTTCTTGAGCGTTTCCATGATCTCGTCCCAGTCGCCCAGGCTCTTGATCTTCGCCATCTCTTCCTCGGAGAGAAACTTCTCGGCGACGGCCTTCAGCCAATCTTCCGGAATATCGACCGGATTCTGGCCATAATCGGTCATGATCCCCTTGAAGACCTTGGAGAAGACCTGGTCGAAACGGTCGAGGAGGCCCTCGTCTTTCACGAAGGTGGCGCGGCTAAGGTAATAGAAGTTCTCGGGCGATTGGCCGATCACTTCCTTGTCCAGCGCCTCCAACAGGGTGAGGTGCTCCTTGAAGCTTGCGGGAATACCTGCGGCGCGCAGCTCGTCGACGAAATTGAAGAACATGGAATAGCCCTATCGCGCAGCGCGGTTCTGCGCCAGTCCCTGCGCGCGCGTCAGATGGGAAATAGGGACAGGTTTAACGTGTCGCTAACCATTACTGCCTAGGAGGTGGACCCAGAAAAGACCAACGAGGGGTCACACGACAATGGAATTGAGCGCAATCGATGCACGGGGAGCATCGGCTCTTGATCGCATTCCCGAAGCCTGCGGCAAGGTAACTGTCGGCTGTTCCGACGTTGCCGGCATCGTCCAGGCAGTTCTCGATAGTTCGGGCGTCCTGCGTGCCGAGCATATCGAACTGCAGGGTACCGTCCGCGAACTGGAAGCAGACCAGCGCAAGGTTGCCGAAGCCAGCGACGAGGCGCGCATCCTGTCCGCCCGCGCAATCGAACGCCTCAACGAGGGTACGGCGCAGATCCAGTCGTCGCTATCGCAGATCACCAATCTCCTCGACCTCGTCGAGACCCTGGCCACGCATGTGACCGGATTTGCCGCGGCCATGGACCAGGTGAAGCGCTGCTCGCAGGACATCGAGCAGATCGCGGAGACAACCAATATCCTCGCCCTTAACGCTACGATCGAAGCAATGCGCGCTGGCGAGGCGGGACGCACCTTTGCCGTCGTGGCGAATGAAGTGAAGACTCTGGCAGGTGAAACCCGAAAGGCCACCGACGAGATTTCGGACGTAATCGAAACGCTCGGCAGCGAAGCCTCGATGGTGATCGAGCGCATCGAAGCCGGTGCTAAGGCCTCCAACGAAGCCAAGACCTCGGTTGCCAGCATTGATGCCACCATCTCCGGCGTGAGCCAGCTGGTGGAAGAAGTCGACCAGCAGAACGACCAGATCACGCGCGCTACGGGCATGATGACCGAACACGTCGACCGCGTTTCTTCGGTCCTCAACAGCTACGACCGTGCTGCCAACGAGAACGAGCAGCGGCTCGAAACCGCGCACGAGCGGATCGGAGAGCTGGAACTGACTGCGAGCGAGATGTTCGATCGCATCGTCAAGGCCGGGCTTTCACCGCAGGACAGCCAGCTCGTCGAGCGGGCCGTCAATCACGCGGCCAACCTCGCCCGTATCGCCGAAGAGGCGATCGACAGTGGCGAGCTTACTCTCGACGAGTTGTTCGACGACAAATACGTCCCAGTTCCAGGCACCAATCCTCAGCTCTATCGCAGCAAGGCTAGTGATTGGGCGGACCGCAAATGGCGCCCGGTGATCGATGCCGTCGTCGCCGAAGGCGGGCCGGTGAAGATGTGTTCGCCTGCCGACATGAACGGCTTCCTGCCGACCCATGTGTCCGAGCGATCGCGCAAGCCCACTGGCGATCTCACCCATGACACGAACTATTGCCGCAACGGGCGCATCATTCTCGAGCCTATCGATAAGAAGGCAAAGCAGAACTCCGACGACTACATGATGGCGGTTTATCGCCAGGAGGGTGACGGGAAGAACTACGTCGTGGTTCGCAACGTCTATGTACCTCTCGTCATCAAGGGCCGTCGATGGGGAGATTCCGAACTGGCATATACGCTCGGCTAGGGCAGGGAGCCACTGCAGCTTCGCCCGCAAGAATGCCCTTCCGTTCCGTCGGCATTCCATCGGCTGAAATCCGCAAAGGATGGTCAAACCTCGGTTAACCATTTTCGGTTACGAGATCAGGGTCGCGAAGAAATCCTGGAGTAGCTCTTGGACATTGCACCTTTCGAGAAAGACACCGCGCGGATCCTGGAAGATATTCCCGAAAGCTGCGGGAAGGTTGCGCTAGGGTGCAGCGAGGTTGCAGGTATCATCGATGCGGTGAGCCAATCCTCCGCGAACCTGCGCAGTGAACATGCGAAACTCGCGCAGACCATCTCGGAACTTGAAGCGGATCAGGATCGCGTAGCGCAAGCGAGCGACGAAGCGCGGTTGCTGTCCGAACGAGCCATCGTGCATCTGGGGGAAGGCACCAGCCTGATCCAGTCCTCGCTGGGCAAGATCAATTCCGTGCTCGAACTCGTCGAAACGCTTTCCCACCATGTCACCGGCTTCGCCGCGGCCATGGACCAGGTGCGGCGTAGCGCGAAGGATATCGAGCAGATTGCCGAAACGACCAATATCCTAGCCCTCAACGCGACCATCGAGGCAATGCGGGCGGGGGAAGCCGGCCGGACATTCGCGGTCGTGGCCGGCGAAGTCAAAGCGCTGGCCAGCGATACGCGCAGGGCCACCGACGAGATCACTGAAACGGTAGAGGCACTGGGTCTCGAAGCGGCGAACGTCATCGAACGGATCGATATAGGCACGAACGCCAGCGATGGTGCCCGCCAGTCCGTCAGCGAGATCGAGCGCTCGATCGTGGGCGTCGGCGATCTGGTGGAGGAGCTCGACAAGCAGAACGACCAGATCACGCGCTCGACGACCACGATCAGCACTCATGTCGACCGGGTACGGGGCGTGCTGGACAGCTTTGATGCTGCAGCCCGCCAAAATGAGGAAAGCCTCGGTCGATCGGTCGAGCGCATGCGCGCACTCGAAGGCACTGCCAGCGACATGTTCGATACCGTCGTCAGCTCGGGACTGTCGCCGTCGGACAGCGCGATGATCGATGTCGCCACGCAGTATGCCGAGAGAGTGAGGGCCGTCACTGAACAGGCGATTGCAGAAGGAAGGCTCCAGCGTTCGGCTCTCTTCGACCAGGATTACGTCGAGATTCCCGGCAGCAACCCGGTCCGCTACCAGACGTCGCTCACAAGATGGGCGGACGAGAACTGGCGACCGATCATTGATGATTGCCTCTCGCGCGGTCGACCGATCAAGATGCTTGGCCTGTCCGATACACAGGGCTTCATGCCGACCCACGCCACCGAGCGATCGCGCAAGCCGACCGGTGATCTGGAACACGACACTGTCTTTTGCAGGAATGGGCGCAAGATCCTTGGCGTTTCAGAACGACGGGCCAAGTCGAGCAATGCACCGCATATCATGGCGGTACATCGGCAGGAGGCCGCCAATGCGGGCTTCTACGTCGTACGCACAGTCTATGTCCCGATCCTGATCGCCGGCGAGCGCTGGGGCGATGTCGAACTGGCATATATCCTCGACGACAATGCCTGGCCGAAGCAATAACTACGACACCTGACCGTCTTCGCGAGGCGCCCGGACTTCAGGCCAGTCCGTTCATTCCTTGTCTGCGTGTTGCATACCAACGCGTCGAAGCGTGAATGGCCATCGCCAGCCAGCCCAGGGCGATCGTAGTGGTCGCCAGGGGTGCGAGCCCGAAGGGATCGAGCCCACCGGGGATCATGAGCAGTGGTGCCGGAATACAGAGCACCATCAGGACCCAGCGGCGCAACTTGGCAAAGGCGATCGCGGCGCCCGCGCAGGTTACGGCAAGCAATCCGAACTTCGTCCAGACGAACCAGGGAAGGAATGCTATTTCTCCGAGTACGTCGGCGCCGCTCAGGAAATCTCCCACCATCGAAAACATGATCGCGTTCTCGACTGCATCGGCCATTGCAGCGACAAGGCCGAGAACCCCGAAAATAAGCCAGCCCCGGTGCTGCAACTCCCGCGCCATGCAGGAGAAGAATGAGAAGATAAGCAGGCCGTAGGACACCATCAGGAGATAATCGATGGCATTGCCAGTATTCATCCCGCGCACCCGTGCCTCGCGCAGGGGATCACCTTGCTCGCCAAAAATATGGACCAAGTGACCGGGCCGGTCGGCGAACTCGAGCAGGAGCACTGGCCGGATATCACTGCCGTGAAGCGGGATAGCCAGTTCGGAGGGAAAATACTCCCTCATCACCAATAGGATGGCGATAGTCGCGAAGAAGAGGATGACCGTCAGGCGATGGCTTGCAAACCGTCCTGACATTGCGACCTGACCCTCCCAGAACTCAGCTTGGATTGCGCCGGGCCATGAAGGCGAGGCGTTCGAACATCATCACGTCCTGCTCGTTCTTCAGAAGCGCACCGTGCAGGGGCGGGATGGCGCTGTTCGGGTTGCTGTCTTGCAGCACTTCCAGCGGCATGTCCTCATTCAGCAGCAGCTTGAGCCAGTCGAGCAGCTCGCTCGTGCTCGGCTTCTTCTTGAGGCCGGGGACGTCGCGCAGCTCATAGAAGATTTCCATCGCCTTGGTGACGAGGTTCTTCTGGATGTCGGGGAAGTGCACTTCGATGATATCGCGCATCGTGTCGCGGTCGGGGAACTTTATGTAGTGGAAGAAGCAGCGGCGCAGGAAAGCGTCGGGCAGTTCCTTTTCATTGTTCGAGGTGATGACCACGATCGGGCGCTCTTTGGCCTCAATCCGCTCATGCGTCTCGTAGACATCGAAGCTCATGCGATCGAGTTCCTGCAACAGGTCGTTCGGAAACTCGATGTCGGCCTTGTCGATCTCGTCGATCAGGAGGACGGGAAGCTCGGGCGAGGTGAAGGCTTCCCACAGCTTGCCCTTCTTGATGTAATTCGAGATGTCGTGGACGCGCTCGTCACCGAGCTGGCCGTCGCGCAGGCGAGCCACCGCGTCATACTCGTAGAGACCCTGCTGCGCCTTCGTGGTCGACTTCACATTCCATTCGATCAGCGGCGCATCGATGGCCTTGGCGATTTCATGTGCGAGGACCGTCTTGCCGGTGCCAGGTTCGCCCTTCACCAGCAACGGACGGCGGAGCGTCACTGCTGCGTTGACTGCGACCTTGAGGTCGTCGGTCGCGATGTAGGAGCTGGTACCTTCGAAACGGGTGGGTTCGGACATGAGTTTTCCCTTGCAACTTTACGTGTGCGTTAGGGGGTGGACCGAATGAGGGCAAGACCTGCGTTGTGCAGCATGGCGGCCGACATTGTGAAAACTGCAGGAAGAGGCGGCTAATCCTCGCGGGTCATGGAGAAGTAACGCAGGACATCGATCCGGCGACCCATCATGTCCCCGGTGAAGTGGAGCAGGCCGAAGCCATGGTTCTCGCTGGGAAAATTGGTGATCACCTTCATGTTCATCGTGCCCATGCCATAGAGGTCGTAGGTGATGTCACCAATGAAGCCCGGCATGTCCTCCCAGTCGCAGGGAAGCTTCTCGGCAACATCGACTTCCTCGATCTTTCCATCGATCTTCATGTGGAAGTCGGTCGGCAGGTGTTCGGCAATTTCCTGTGGCTGCAGCTCCATCCGTTGCGGGCCCTGGTCGTTGATGCCCAGCATCACCAGCACACCGTCCCCGCCATACTCGAACTCGATGTCCTCCTCATCCTCGCCCGAAAGACCTATCTCGCGCGATCCTACCGTACCGCCTCCATCGCGGTTCACGGCTTCCCACTCTCCGGCCAAAGGCTGCGCGATGTCCTTTGCCAGCTTGTTGCAGAGGTCACCCGGGATGACGAACTCCTCATCCTTTTCCTCGGACACGGCAGCGGCGGGGGCCAGTGTGACCAAAGCGGCGATTGCAATACTCAGGCTGCGCATGATGCCAATCTCCCTGCAGGATCGTTGGGAGAATATCTCACAGAGCCGCAGGCCGCGCAAATCGCGCCGGTTCCATCTGGCGAGTGTAATCTGTAGCCCTATTCGAACGAAGTGCGGAAGCAGGACCATCCAGGAGCAACCAATGCCGACCGAGAATATCGCCATCCGTACCGACGCAGGTCATGAACTTACCGGCTCGCTCGAACTGCCGACAGGGCTGGTACGCGGGGCGGCGCTGTTCGCGCATTGCTTCACCTGTACGAAGAACAGCAAGGCCGCGGTGGCGGTGGCGCGAGCCCTGGCACGCGAGGGGATCGCGACGCTGCGTTTCGACTTTACCGGCCTTGGCGGGAGCGGCGGTGACTTCGGGCGGGCCGGTTTTGCTGCCGATGTGTCGGACCTTGTGTCGGCGGGCGAAGAACTGCTCGAGCGCTTCTCATCGCCGATTCTCCTCATCGGCCACAGCCTTGGCGGCGCGGCGGTACTGGCTGCGGCGGACGAGCTGGGTTTCGACAGGATCGCCGCGATCGCTACGATCGGCGCGCCTTCGGACGTGCCCCATGTCCTCCACAATATCGACGGTGATATCGAAGCGATCCGGAAGGAAGGGCAGGGCGAAGTCAGGATTGGCGGGCGTGAATTCACGCTCGGCCGCGAGTTCATCGAGAAGGTCGAGAACACCGACCTGCTCGCCGAGGTTGCACGGCTGAGGAAACCGCTGATGTTCCTCCACTCGCCGACCGACGCCGTGGTCGGCATCGCGCACGCCAGCGCGCTGTTCCAGGCGGCCAAGCACCCAAAGAGTTTTGTCAGCCTCGAGGGGGCGGACCACCTGCTGCTCCGCGAAGAAGACGCGCAATTCGTCGCTAGCGTGATCGCAGGCTGGGCGCATCGCTACCTGCCGCTGCGAGAAGATTGGCCCATGCCCGAAGAGGGGATCGTCGCCTGCACTGGTCATGGCAAATTCGGCACCGAGGTCCACACCACCTCGCACCGCTTCGTCGCAGACGAGCCCAAGAGTTATGGCGGGGATGACACCGGCCCGACGCCCTATGACCTGCTCAACGCAGCGCTCGGTACCTGCACGGCGATGACGATGAAGATGTATGCCGATCGCAAGGGCTGGCCGCTTGAGGGTGTTAGCGTCGAGGTCACGCATGTGCGCAACCACAAGGAAGAATGCGATCATGTCGAGGCGATGGAGGACGGCAAGCAGATGCAGGCGCTCAATCGCGTGATTTCGATCCGCGGTGATGACCTCGACGACGAGCAGCGCGCGAAGCTGATCGAGATAGCCGACAAGTGTCCGGTACACCGTACGCTCGAGGGCGAACTGCATGTTCACACCGAGGCGAGCCAATGATCATCATTACCGGATCAGCGGAAATCCCGGAGGAGAACCGCGAGGAAGCCTTCCGGCTCGGCTGCGAACACTCCGCCCGTTCGCGTGGCGAACCCGGTTGCCTCGCGCATAATTGCTATCAGGATCTGGAATCGCCGGGTCGGATGCACTTCTTCGAACAATGGGAAAGCGTTGAGGCGGTCAGGACGCATTTTGCCGTGCCTGAATCCGGCAATTTCATCAGGCAAGTCATGGCGCTGGCGTCGGCACCACCGGAGATCGCAATCTACTCAGCCGAAGCGGTCGACCTGCCCGCCGCTTAAGCGTCGATCATGTCGCGGTCCATATCGCCCGCGTTGTTCTGGATGAAGTTGAAGCGGTGCTCGGGGTTCTTGCCCATGAGCTCGTCGACCAGCCGCGCAACTCCTGCGCGGTCTTCGAATTCCTGAGGCAGCGTGATGCGCACGAGGCTGCGGGTTTCCGGGTCCATGGTGGTTTCGCGCAGCTGCGCCGGGTTCATTTCGCCGAGGCCCTTGAAGCGGCCTACGTCGACCTTTTTGCCCTTGAAGACCGTTTCCTCCAGCTCCTTGCGGTGCTCGTCGTCGCGGGCGTAGCGGCTCTCCTTGCCAGCGGTCAGGCGATAGAGCGGGGGTTGGGCGAGGTAGAGGTGCCCGCCGCGCACAATCTCGGGCATTTCCTGGAAGAAGAAGGTCATCAGCAGCGTCGCAATGTGTGCCCCGTCCACGTCCGCGTCGGTCATGATGATGATCCGGTCGTAGCGCAGATTTTCGGGGTCGCAGTCCTTGCGCGTCCCGCAGCCCATGGCGAGGCTGAGGTCGGCGATTTCGCTATTGGCGCGGATCTTGTCGGCGGTCGCGCTGGCGACGTTGAGGATCTTGCCGCGGATCGGCAGGATTGCCTGCGTCTTGCGGTTACGGGCCTGCTTGGCACTGCCGCCTGCCGAATCGCCTTCGACGATGAATAGCTCCGTCTCGCCATCGCCATCGC
Source organism: Qipengyuania vesicularis (assembly GCF_019711415.1). GTDB lineage: Bacteria > Pseudomonadota > Alphaproteobacteria > Sphingomonadales > Sphingomonadaceae > Qipengyuania > Qipengyuania vesicularis. The sequence continues at coordinate 771,942 of NZ_JAIGNJ010000001.1, forward strand.
CCGAACAATCGGTCAGCTTGCCTGGGAGACGTAGCTTCTTGGCATTGGTCGCGGTCTTGCGCTTGATTTCGCGTTCCTGCTTGCGGCGCAGGCGTTCGTCCATCCGCTCCATGACCTGTCCCAGCAGCGCCTTGCCACGTTCCATATTGTCGGACAGGAAATGGTCGAAATGGTCGCGCACCGCATTCTCGACGAGGCGTGCCGCTTCGGGCGAGGTTAGGCGGTCCTTCGTCTGGCTCTGGAACTGCGGATCGCGGATGAAGACCGACAGCATGACCTCGGCGCCGACCATGATGTCGTCCGCCGTGAGGTCCTTGGCCTTCTTCGTGCCGGTAAGTTCGCCGAATGCGCGCAGCCCCTTGGTCAGTGCAGCGCGAACACCTTGTTCGTGCGTTCCCCCATCGGGCGTCGGCACGGTGTTACAATACCAGCTTGTCGATCCGTCGGAATAAAGCGGCCAGGCGATGGCCCATTCGACGCTGCCCTGCTTCAGGCCCTGATCGTTGTCGGGGAAGTCCTGCTTGCCCGCAAACGGCTGCGCCGTAACGCATTCGCGCCCGCCGAGTTGTTCGCTCAGGTGATCTGCAAGACCGCCTGGAAATTTGAAGACGGCTTCGGCAGGCACTTCCTCCGAGGCGAGGCTTTCCGCGCATTTCCAGCGGATCTCGACCCCGGCGAAGAGATAGGCCTTCGAACGGGCCAGCTTGAATAGCCGTTTGGGATTGAACTTGCGGTCGCCGAAAATCTCGGTGTCGGGGACGAACGTGACAGTCGTCCCGCGCCGGTTGGGTGCGGAGCCAATCTCCTCGATCCCACCCTTGGGCGCGCCCTTGGAAAATTCCTGCGCATAGAGCGTCTTGTCGCGCGCCACCTCGACGCGGGTATAATCGGACAGTGCATTGACGACGCTGACGCCCACGCCGTGGAGGCCCCCGCTGGTGGCATAGGCCTTGCCCGAGAACTTGCCGCCCGAATGGAGCGTGGTGAGGATGACTTCGAGCGTCGACTTGCCCGGATATTTCGGATGCTCATCGACTGGCATACCGCGACCGTTATCGGCGATGGTGATGCGGTTGCCTTCATCGAGGCGGACTTCGATCCGGCTCGCATGCCCGGCAACCGCCTCGTCCATCGAGTTGTCGAGCACTTCGGCGACAAGGTGGTGCAGCGCCCGATCGTCCGTGCCGCCGATATACATGCCCGGGCGGCGGCGCACGGGTTCGAGTCCCTCGAGGACTTCGATGGAAGAAGCATCATAGTCGCCGGAGGATGTCGGCGTGTTTTCGAACAGATCGTCGGACATGGCTTCAGGCTATATCGCGTGCCTTCGCCCCGGCAAGGAGGCGGAGAATGTTATCCGCCTGTCAGAAGCCGCGCGGAGCTGCAGAGACGGTTTCCACCGAAGCGTTGCCCACCTGGCGCACTTCGAATGCCCGCTCCACCACGCCGTTGCGCTGGAAGCGGAAGGGGCCATCCACACCGTCGAAACCGCCAGACTGGAACAGGATACTGGTTGGGAATGGACGTCCGACCTTCCAGTCGCGCGCGGCGCGCAAAGTCAGGAGGACCGCGTCATATCCCAGCGTGGCAACCCGATAGGGCTGCCCGCCGAAGCGTTCCTCATAGCTGCGCACGAATCCGCCGTAACGCGCATCGCTGACTGCCGAGAACAAGGCCCCACGAAGCGATGGCGAGCGCAGGACAGCTCCGTCGCCGCTCCAGCGTTCGGTGCCGAGGATTTGGAGGTCATCGAACTTGACCGCACCGGCCCCGCGAATGGAATTGCTGCCGCCATCCGCGATCAGGACCGTATCGAAGCCGCCGCGCTGCTTGAGGCGGCCTGCAGCGCTGACGACCGAGGTGTTGCTGGGCGTATAACGCTCGCTAGCAACCAGGGAGCCGCCGTGGCGCGTGAGTGCCGAACGCAGTGCAGCCTCAGCGCGATTGCCGTAATCGCCCTCGGGCGCAAGGATGGCGAATTCGCGCGAACCCTTGTCGCCCGCATATTCGACGCTGCGGGCGATCGACTGTTCGGGGATGTGGCCCATAACGAAGACGCCCGGTCCGGCAACGCTGGCATCATTCGAGAAACTGATGATCGGGACATTGGCCGAGCCCGCCTCTGCTCGGACCGACACGACATTGCTGCCCAGAAGCGGGCCGAGGATCAGCCGGTTGCCGTCCGCAATCGCCTTGCGCGCCGCAGCCTGCGGGCCCTGTGCGGTATCATAGGTGGTGATCCGCAGATTGTTCGCATTGGTGTCGAGTATTGCCATGGTCGTCGCATTGGCGATCGACTGGCCGACCTCGCCATTCTGGCCGGATAGCGGGACCAGCAAAGCGACGCGATGAAGCTTGTCATCCTGCGGGAGAGATGTCGAACTCGGCTCTGGCGTCGGAGTGCCGCTTGTGGGCGTCTCGGCACCCTTGGGAATGACCGCACAGCCCGAAAGCAGCACAGCGCCCGTCATCATCACCATGTTGCGCCGGTTCACAAATCCGCGTGTCATCTTGCCGCGTCCCTCATTCCTAGTTCATGGAAGGCACGTGAGCGAACCACTGCCTAGCCCTGACGAGGCCCTTACACCGGGACTCTACCTTGTCGCCACCCCTATCGGTAATCTTGGCGATATCACGATGCGCGCAGTCGATGTGTTGCGACGCTGCGACGGCGTGGCCTGCGAAGACACGCGCGTGACGGGCAAGCTGCTGAAGCATCTCGGTATCTCGAAACCGCTGTGGCGCTACGATGACCATAGCGAGCATCGCGACCGTTCCAGGCTGGTCGAATCGATGCGCGAACGGGCTGTGGCGCTCGTCAGCGATGCAGGAACGCCGATGATTTCGGACCCGGGCTACAGGCTGGTCAACGACTGCCGGCTCGAGGGAATTCCGGTGACCAGTATACCCGGCGCCTGCGCCGCTGTGGTCGGTCTCACGCTGTCAGGCCTCCCGAACGACCGCTTCCTGTTCGCCGGCTTCCTGCCTGCAAAAGACAAGGCGCGTCGCGAAGTGCTGGAAGAATTTGGGTCAATCGATACGACGCTGGTCTTCTACGAAACGGGTCCGCGACTGCTGAAATCACTGGCTGCCTTGCGAGAAGTGATGCCGGAACGCGAGATTGCCGTGGCCCGCGAACTGACCAAGCTGCATGAGGAATGTCGCCGCGGGCTGGGGGATGGGCTCATCGCCTATTACGAGGCCAATCCACCCAAGGGCGAAATCGTACTCCTCGTCGGTCCGCCCGAAGAGCAGGTCGCCAGCAATACTGATGCGGAGGCTATGTTGCGCGAGGCGATGGAGACGATGAAACCCTCGCAGGCTGCTGGCCATGTAGCCAAGGCCACGGGCCTCGACCGCAAGACGCTTTATGCGCGCGCGATGGAGTTCAAGGCTGAATGAAGCGCCAGCTGGCCGAGCGGCAAGGGCGATCGGGCGAGGCGCGGGCGGCACTCTGGCTACGCGCGAAGGGCTGGCGCGTCCTCGACCAGCGGGTGAAAACACCGGCAGGTGAAATCGATCTCGTGGCGAAACGTGGAAAGCTGGTGGCGTTCGTCGAGGTCAAGTGGCGCAAGGAGCGCAAGGACCTCGACCATGCTATCGACGAGCATCGCCTGGCGCGGGTTGCGGCTGCTGCGGAAGCGGTCGGGCATCGCTACGTCACCGAAGGCGAGGACATGCGGGTCGACGTGATCCTGCTTGCACCGGGCGCATTCCCTCGCCACATCGCCAATGCCTGGCAGCCATAAGGATTACCCATGAGCCTACGCGTAGCCGTCCAGATGGACCCGCTGGAGAGCATCAAGATCGCAGGCGACAGTTCGTTCGCGCTGATGCTGTCAGCCCAATCGCGCGGTCACGAGGTGTGGCATTACGACGTCAAAACGCTGGCGTGGCAGAGTGATGGCACTCCGGCAGGCAGGATCACGGCCCATGCCGCGCCGGTAACGGTGCAGCGCGTCGAAGGCGATCATTTCACCGCTGGTGAACGCCGGCGGATCGACCTTGCGAAGGATATCGACGTTGTCCTGATGCGGCAGGACCCGCCGTTCCATCTCGGCTATATCAGCTCCGCGCTGCTGCTAGACCGGCTCAAGGGCACGACACTGGTGATCAACGACCCTCGAGAGGTCGTGAATGCGCCTGAAAAAATGTTCGTGCTCGATTATGCGCGGTTCATGCCGCCGACCATGATCGCGCGGCATCTCGATGACCTTCGTGCCTTCCAGCAAGAACATGGATCGGTCGTCGTGAAGCCCCTCCACGGTAATGGCGGAAAGGCCATCTTCCGGCTCGATGCAGAGGGTACAAACCTGTCGGCGCTAAGCGAGGTCTTCGATCTCACATGGCCAGAACCGCACATGCTTCAGCCCTTCCTCCCCGAAGTGAGCGAAGGCGACAAGCGCATAGTCCTTGTCGATGGAGAATATGCCGGTGCAATCAATCGCTTCCCCGGTGAAGGTGAGTTCCGTTCGAACCTCGCTCAGGGCGGCCACGCCGAAGCGACCGACCTCACCGACCGCGAGCAGGAGATCTGCAAGGCGATGGGCCCCGAGCTCAAGAAGCGTGGCCTCGTCTTCGTCGGGATCGACGTGATCGGCGGCAAATGGCTTACCGAGATCAACGTGACATCGCCCACCGGCATCGTTGCGATCGACAAGTTCAACGGCACCGACACGCCGGGCCTGATCTGGGATGCGATCGAGCGGCGTCACGCAACGATGTGATCAGTCCTTCTCGCGCGGGTGGGCGCTGCGATAGGTTTCGAGCAAGCTCGCCGCGTCGACTTTGGTGTAAATCTGTGTTGAGCCGAGGCTGGCGTGGCCGAGCAGTTCCTGAAGGCTCCGCAAATCCGCGCCCGCGCCCAGCAGATGTGTCGCAAAGCTGTGGCGCAATGCGTGGGGCGTCGCGGTATCGGGCAGGCCCAGCGCCTTGCGGGCTCGCGCGGTGGCTTTCTGGACGACGCCTTGGGAGAGCGGCCCTCCCTTGATGCCCCGAAAGAGCGGCGCTTCCGGTTCGATAGGCCAAGGGCAATGCCTCACGTACTCGCTTACCGCCTCGCGGATCAGCGGTACGAGCGGCACCACGCGCTGTTTGTTTCCTTTGCCGGTTACAGTCAGCGTCTCGCCGAGTGGAAGGGCGCTCCCCTTGAGCGCAAGTGCCTCGGAAATACGCAATCCGGCACCGTAGAGCAGCAGAAGCACGGCCCGATCGCGCGCGCCGACCCATTCGTCGGCCGCCAGATCGTCGACCGTCTTGGCCAGCGCGATGGCGTCATCGGGCGTGACCGGTCGTGGCAGGCCCTTCTTCAGCCGTGGCCCGCGAAGGCGCGGCGGCTCTGTGACTTCATGGCCCGCCTGCGCCCTTGCAAAGCTGATGAAGGCCTTGAGAGCGCTGAGTTCGCGCGCCGCCGAGGCGTTGGACAAGCCATCGCTGCGCCGTGAAGCGAGATGGGTGCGCAGTTTACCGGAGGACAGGGTGGCGATTGCCTCGAAAGTACCAAGGTCGAGCCGGGTCAACAGTCGCTCGGCGGCCTTGTGATAGGCGCGCACTGTATGCGGCGAGCGGCGCAATCCGAGGGCGAGGTGATCGTGCCATGCGCCGAGGATTTCCTGGCGGCTCACTGCGCCACCAGTTCTTCAGGGACCAGCTCGCCAAGCAGGGCGTCGAGCAGGGGCATGCCCGCATCGGTGACGGCAAGGTGGTCATCCTCCCGCGCGATAAGTCCCAGATCGCTGTAGAGTGCCAGTTTCTCAGAGTTCACCAGTCCTTCGCGAGGGATCGAGAAGCGTCGGGACAGATCGGCAAGGTCGATCCCCTCGGTCAATCGCAGCCCCATAAGCAGCGCCTCTGAAGCCTGTTCGCGTATGCCAAGACGCCGCTGCTCGGACATGCCGCTTCCGTGCCGTTCGACCGCGGCGAGGAAGTTCTCCGGCTTCTTGTGCCGCAAGGTAGCGATCCCGGCCCGGCGGCCGTGCGCGCCCGGACCGATGCCGTGATAGTCGCGGTAGCGCCAGTAGGTGAGGTTGTGTCTGCTTTCCTCGCCTGGCCTCGCGTGGTTGCTGATCTCGTATGCCGGCAAACCAGCCTTCGCGGTCATTTCGCGGGTGAGGGCGAAGAGATCGGCAGCAGGGTCGTCGTCCAGCGGGTCGAACACGCCGCGCCGCACATCGGTGGCAAAGCGCGTCGTGGGTTCGATGGTGAGCTGGTAGAGCGACATATGCGAAGTGCCGAGTTCCAGCGCTTCAGACAGTTCCTGGTGCCATTGCTCCGGCGTTTGCTCCGGTCGGGCATAGATCAAGTCGATGGAAACGCGGCTGAAATGGCGGTTTGCGGTCTCGATCGCTGCCAGAGCCTCTTCGACCCCGTGCAGCCGACCGAGAAAATGCAACGCCTCGTCCCGCAAACTCTGCACGCCGAGCGATACGCGGTTGATCCCGGCGCTGGCAAGGTCGGCGAAATTGGCTGCCTCCACCGAGCTTGGATTGCCCTCCAATGTGATCTCGATGTCGGGTGCAAAGCCCCACAAGCGCTCGGCCTCGCGCAGGAGTGACGCCACGAGCTTTGGCGGCATGAGGGAGGGAGTTCCCCCGCCAAAAAAGATACTTATCAGCGGTTCGTGAGAAACGGTCGCATCATACTCCGCGCGCATATCGGCAAGCAGGGCGGCTTCCCACGCAGCCATATCGGTACGTTCGCGTACATGGCTGTTGAAGTCGCAATAGGGGCACTTCGCGAGGCAGAACGGCCAGTGGATGTAGAGCGATTGCGCCAAGTTGCATTTCACCGGAAATTAAGCGAGGCAACCGTCAATAAGTCGCCATGAACGGGTCGAAAATCATCCTCGCGGCCGTCGCCGCAGCATCCGCGCTCTCTGCCACGGGGCTCACTGTCGCCGCAAGTGCGCAGGAGAGAGTTGCATACAACCCTGCACCGCAGCGTGCCATGTATGAAAACCGGATGAGCGACCGGCTCGCGGTTCGCATGCTGGCCGCGCACAATCGCGAACGCCAGCGACTTGGCCTGCCGAAACTCAAATGGAACCGCGCGCTGGAGCGTGAGGCAAGGGATTGGGGTCACGTCCTCGCACGCAAGGGCCGCCTCCAGCATGCCGATCAGCGCGTGCGGAACGGTACAGGCGAGAATCTGTGGATGGGCACGCGCGGACAGTGGGACGTGCTGGTCGGGATCGAGCTGATGCTCGATGAGCGGCGCCTCTATCGCCACGACAACTTCCCCAGGATCTCGCGCACTGGCCAGTGGAAGGACGTGGCGCATTACTCGCAAATTGTCTGGCGCGACACGCAGGAGGTCGGCTGTTCGGTGGTCAACGACCACGGGTGGGATGTGCTTGTGTGCCGCTATTGGCCCGCCGGCAATGTCTGGGGCGAGAGGGCCTACTGATCCCGCATCATCGGGCGCAATCCTTGATGGTTAATTTCAACTTTCCTTAACGTTCCGGGTCCAGCTTGAAGCCATGAAACGGCGCCACATATTCTCACTCCTGCTATCGACCGCGCTTATCGCAAGCTGCGGTACAGAGGATGGCTCTTCAGGTCCTTCGACAGGGGGCGGGTCGGGCAGCGGCACTCCTGCGCCGAGCCCGACACCCAGTCCGTCTCCTTCGCCAAGCCCGTCCCCGTCGCCAACGCCCACTCCCACGCCGCCGAGCACGGGCGACGCGCGGCAGGATTCGATGCTATCGGTCATGCTCGCCACGCATAACGAGGCGCGGGCCGAAGTTGGCGTACCCGACCTCGTCCTCGACAACGACCTCAACCGCCAGGCACTGGCCTATGCCGAGGAAATGGCCCGCACCGGCATGTTCCAGCACAGCAAGGGCAGCGACCGGCCCGGGCAAGGCGAGAACCTGTGGGCCGGCACCGCCTCGGCGTTCCCCTATGAACGCATGTCGGGCGCATGGATCGACGAGAAACGGTTCTTTATCGATGCCGAATTCCCGAACGTCAGCACCACCGGTAACTGGCAGGATGTCGGGCATTACACCCAGATCGTGTGGCGCGACACGACGCGGTTCGGTTGCGGGATTGCGACTGGACTGGGCCGTGATTGGCTGGTGTGTCGCTATTCGCCTCCAGGCAATGTCCTCGGGCGGCGCGTCTTCTAGCGATCAGCTGCCGAACTGCTCGGCAACCAGCTTGGCAAAGGCATCGGCGCGGTGGCTGATCGCGTGCTTCTCCTCGGGCGCGATCTCGGCGAAGGTTTGCTCACGGCCCTTGGGGACGAAGACCGGGTCGTAGCCGAAACCCAGCTCGCCGCGGGGCGGCCAGGTGAGTGTGCCGGGCGCCGTCCCCTCGTAAACGGCCTGCTCGCCATCGGGCCATGCGAGCGCGAGGACACAGTGGAAGGCGCAGCTGCGATCGACATCGGCGCCCTTCTGCTGGAGCATCCCTTCGACCTTGCCCATCGCCATATACCAATCGCGGCCAGGCTCACCCTCGAAATGTTGTCGCTCTGCCCAGTCGGCTGTGTAGACACCGGGACGGCCGTCCAGCGCATCGACTGACAAGCCGCTGTCATCGGCGAGGGCCGGGAGGCCAGAAGCCTCCGCCGCAGCCCGCGCCTTGATCAGCGCATTCTGGACGAAAGTCGTCCCGGTTTCCGGCGGTTCGGGCAGGCCAAGCGAGCCGGCGGAAATGCACTTGACCCCATAGGGATCGAGAAGCGCGGAAATTTCCTTGAGCTTGCCCGCATTATGCGTGGCGATCACGAGGCTGCCCGAACCGAGACGGCGTGTCATTTGCGAGGCCTTCCTTTTCTTGGCAACCCGTACGTGGATAATCGCGCCTTGGCGAAATCGATGACGAGTGGATCAACCTGCGACTTGGGAATCAGGTAAGCCTGCATGCTATTGGGGTGCATCAGAAAGACGTTCTCATCCTCATCCCACATGTAGAGATCAGCCCATTTGGCGCGCGCGCTTCCTGACTCTTGAGAGACTGAAAATCCCTCTTCGTCCAAGAGGTACTCCTGCCTTTCTCCAAGGCTGGCGGTTTGGGAATATATCTTCCGAGATCTTCTTGGAAGGGTCAGGTAGGTTAAGCCAAACACAAGTCCCAACATTAGAATCATCAGCGTTAGGAAACTTGCGATCTCGAACGCACTTGCCCCACTGGTCAAGAGGAGCACGACTAACAATGAGGACCCGACGAGCCCGGCCACGATGCAGGTTCGCAGCGATTGTCGATTTAGGCTCATCCTGCGCCACATCTGGAGATGCTCCTCCTCTGTGATCGAAATCTCGGCGACTATTGGCGCATTGGTCAACGCGTTGCCTCGTCCTGCGCGCGGAAGATGTCGGCGCAGCCCATTTGGGCGAGGCGCAGGAGGCGCAGGAAAGCTTCCTCGTCATAGGGCGCGCCTTCGGCGGTGGCCTGGGCCTCGGCGATCTTGCCGCCTTCGATCAGCACGAAGTTCGCATCCGCATCGGCATTGCTGTCCTCGGGATAATCGAGGTCGAGGACCGGCGTGCCATTGTAGATGCCGCAGGACACGGCTGCGACCTTGGCGGTGATTGGATCCTCGACGATGTCGCCCGACTTCATCAACTCGTTGACGGCAAGGCGCAGCGCGACCCATGCACCCGAAATCGAGGCCGTGCGAGTGCCGCCATCGGCCTGGATAACGTCGCAATCGAGCGTGATCTGCCGCTCACCGAGCTTTTTGTGATCGACCACGGCGCGCAAACTCCGTCCGATAAGGCGCTGGATCTCCTGTGTCCGTCCGCTCTGCTTGCCCTTAGCCGCTTCGCGCTGGCCGCGCGTGTGCGTGGCGCGGGGGAGCATCGAATACTCGCCCGTCACCCAGCCTTCGCCCTTGCCGCGCAGCCACGGCGGAATGCGTTCTTCGACGGAGGCCGTGCACAGTACCTTGGTCTCGCCGAAGCTGATCAGGCAGCTGCCCTCGGCGTGCTTGGTGTAACCGGTCTCGATGGTGATGGCGCGCATTTCGTCGGGCGCGCGTCCTGAAGGTCGCATGTTTTCTCCAATGCAGTCGAATCTCTGGCGAGCGGGTTAGGCCCAAGGCACTTGAGGCCGCAAGGGGAGTGGTTAGATAGGGCACATGAATTCTCCGCCGCTCACCGATTTGTCAGACCGCGCCCGAGAGATTTTCCGGCTCGTTGTCGAAGGCTACCTCGAGAGCGGCACACCGGTTGGCTCGAAAGCGCTTGCGGGAGAGGGTGGGGTGAACCTGTCGCCCGCCTCGATCCGCTCGGTCCTCGCCGAGCTCGAACAGCGGGGCTTGCTGGCGGCGCCGCACACAAGCGCGGGCCGGATGCCGACCGATAGCGGCTTGAGACTGTTCGTCGATGCCATGATGCAGGTGGCGGAGCCCACCGCAGCCGAACGTGCGGCAATCGAGCAGCGCCTCGCCGAACCGGGACCGATCGAGCGCGCGCTTGAACGGACGAGCGCGCTCCTGTCCGATCTCTCGGGTGCCGCGGGCATGGTCATGGTTCCCCGCCGCGAACCGCGTCTGGCGCAGGTGAGCCTCACCGCGCTTGATGCGAACCGCGTGCTGGCGGTCCTCGTTGGCGAGGACGGACAGGTCGAAAACCGCATCGTGGCGCTCCCGGCGGAGGCCCTGGGGACGTCGCTTGAGCAGGCGAGCAATTTCCTCACCGCCAAGGCTGCTGGCCGCACACTGGCAGAGGCGGCGCAACTGGTGGCGCACGAGATCAGCAGCGGTCGCAGTGCCCTGGACGAGGCAAGCCGCGACCTTGTCGAGCGCGGTATTGCGACCTGGACCGAGGATGCTTCGAACCGCCCGGTGCTGATTGTGCGCGGGCAGGCGAACTTGCTCGACGAAGGTGCGCTTTCCGACATCGAGCGCGTACGCTCACTCCTCGATGACCTCGAAAACAAGCAGTCGGTAGCAAGTCTCCTCGAAAGTGCGCGCGAGGCCGAGGCAATGCGCATTTTCATCGGCAGCGAGAATCGCCTGTTCTCGCTTTCCGGGTCTTCGGTGATCGCCGCGCCCTATCGCGACAGTGAGGGAAAGGTGGTCGGAGTGCTGGGTGTGATCGGTCCGACGCGGTTGAATTACGCGCGGGTCGTCCCCATGGTGGATTTCACGGCCCGATCATTGGGCAAGAGAATAGGCTGACAGGGTTTCCAGGTGAACGACGAGAACACGAAAGAACCGCAGGACAAGGCGGTCGACGAAGAAGTAGCGCGCGAGATGGAAGGCGTGCCGGAGCACCTGCGCGAAGGTGCGGGTGATGAAGAAGCAGCGGACGAGGCGCTCGAGGATGCGCTCGCCAGCCTGCGCGGTGATCTCGAGGCGGCGAAGCAGGACGTGCTTTATGCGCGCGCCGAAACGCAGAATGTGCGCCGCCGGATGGAGAAGGACGTTCAGGACGCGCGCAACTATGCCGCTACCGGCTTTGCCCGCGATATCCTGAGCGTGGCCGACAATCTTGCCCGCGCCCTCGATGCGATTCCCTCGGATCAGCGCGAAGACGACAAGCTCAAGGGCTTCATTGCCGGGATCGAAGCCACCCAGCGCGAGCTGGAGAAGGTCTTCAACCAGAACGGCATCACGCGCATCGCCGCCAAGGGCATGCCGCTCGACCCGAACCAGCACCAGGCCATGATGGAAATCCCGACCGACGACGCGGAGCCGGGTACGATCGTGCAGGAAATGCAAGCAGGGTACATGCTGAAGGACCGCCTCCTGCGCCCCGCCATGGTGGGCGTGGCAAAGAAGCCGGATTGATACCCAACCCTATTTCATGCAGTTTTTTGGCTTCCTCGTCTTCGCGATTGCCATAGCTGTAGTTTGGTATCTGGCGAGGTTGGGTCAGTCACATTCAGCAATGGCTGCTGATCGTCCCGACATCCCCTATCGCGCGTTCACTACAGAGTTCGACCTGGAAATCAGAGCAGAGGAGCTTCCCGATCTTCTCCTCGCAGATGGAGAAGTGGACGTATTGCCACGCGGCAAGGGTCCAACGGAATTTGAGGGGCGCCTCCGAGAAATGCAATCGGCGCACGCTGCGGCAGTTGCTTGTCTTGAGGAGGTTTCTCCGCCGTTGCCTATTAATACATTTGTCTTGCTCGACATGTCTGGATCTATGGCCGAGCGGATGCCCCGCTTGGTTGGCGAACTGAAAGCTCTCCATGAATGGAGCGTAAATCGCGGATTTCCTTTGGCCATTGGTGGATTCACGACCAGAGGCTGGCGTGGGGGGCTAGCTCGAGAGAAATGGATAAATAGTGGAAGGCCTGACTATCCGGGACGGCTATGTGCACTGCTCCACTTGAACATCGCGGAGTCTGGAGTGAGCGCGCATGATGACGCATGGCACGCGATCATACGCGCTGACGCATTACGTGAGAACATTGACGGCGAAGCCATTAGGTGGGCCGCAAGGAAGTATCCAAAGGGCAACTCGGCGCACACCATTCTAATTGTCGTCTCAGACGGAGCCCCAGTCGACGACAGCACTTTGATGCAGAACGGCCCCAACTATCTATGGCGTGATCTCGAGGCCGCGATTTGCGAGATTGAGGGCCGCACTGACATCTCACTAAAGGCAATCGGAATCGACCACCGAATCGACGACCTGTACGAGGATTCGACGTTCATATCCGATGAGGATGAGTTGGTTGCTGCTCTGTTGCACGCTTTCAACTCGCAGAATGCATGAACGCTTTGTTCGGTGTGACCTTTCGCAGATCACACCGAAGCAAACCTAATCAGACGACCTGCGCGCGGTTTTCGTCGCGGTGCTTCTTCAGGTACTTCATGAAGGGCGTGCCGCCGGTACCGACATCGGGGTCGTTGCCCGCGATCGAACCCGCCTGCTTGTTGATATAGCTCGCCGCGTATTCGAGGTGCCGCGTGCGGAAGCGGGCCGATTGTTCGAGGCAGGCGTTGAAGGCGTCCTTCAATTCCTGATTGTCACTGGCAGACACGAAATCGCGCAGCGTCGATTGCCTCGCGAGATCCTCGATAAAGCGGCGATGCTCGACCGGGCGGTACTGGTGCAGCTCGTCGAGGAACTGGCGCAGCGGATCGTCGCTATGGCCGACCTGGAAGAGCGCATCCATTGCCGGGACGATCGATGACTGCGATCCGGTCTGGCCGCGGAAAGCCTGTGGCTTGCCGTCGAACTTGTCGATACCTTCGTAAACGAGCCCGCCACCTTCGAGTGCAGGATTGTTGGCCCAGCCATGGATGTAGGGCCGCACGCGGTGGAAGTAGATGTAGGGATCGCACTGTTCGGGCATGCGCGCGAAATGCTCGTAGATGCGCTCCCACGCATCGTCCATTTCCCTGAGCAGGCGAATTGCTTCCGCCTCATCGCCATCTCTGGCGATGGTCACCAGCCGGGTGGCATTGTCGAGGAGCACGCCTGCCTCAGCTTCGATCGCGACATGGACCAGCACGAACCAGTTCTCATCCGCGCCGCCGAGGAAATTCTGGTGCATGACGATGTTGTCGAGCGTGATTGGGCCCGATTTGTCGAGGCGATACCAGTTGTCGAGCACATAACCCGAATAAGGCAGGAGCGGGGCCTGACCGAGCCGGTCGGCCAGCGCGCACATCGGGCGGCTGAGGTTCGCTGGCAGGTGCTTTGGCGGAAGCGGTTCGCCCCAGACATAGGCCTGCACGAGGAAGGAATAATGCACCATCGCGGTGCGGACTTCTTCTTCAGGGGCGGTCTTCGCCCATTCCCCGATTTGAGGATCGGGCAGGGCGTCGAGCCAGTGGCGCACACGGCCGGACGTCAGCAGGTCGGTTAGGATTGCTCCGGCTTCCACGATCGGCGTGAAGCGTTCGGGAAGGGTAATTTCGTCAATTTCGTAATGCGAAAGGTAGCCGCGCTCGCGGCTCATACCGTAGTCTTTAAGCTCCATTGTGATGACTCATCGCCGGGCGCGGGTTGGGCCGCCCGGTCAACGCGTGCATTCGTATCCATTGAAACCGGTTTGCTCAAGCCGGAGCGGTGGATAACCCATTCCGTAACGTCAATCGAGCAGGCGCGCCATCTGCAGATTGCAACGCTCGTAAGGCGTCGGCCAAAGTTCCCCGCATTCCAAGCTGCGGAATCCCTTGCGTTCGTAAAGCCGTGTGGCGGCCCCGAGCCGGTCATTGGTTTCGAGCCAGATGGCATCGAATCCCTGCTGCCGCGCTGCATCGAAGAGGAAGTCGAGAACTGCAGAGGCAACGCCGCGTCCCTGCGCGGAGGGATCGGTCGCCATCTTGACCAGTTCGAGCCATTTGCGTCCGTCTTCGGGAACATGATGCGGCGGAACCAGCGCACCGCAACCCACGATACTCCCGTCGAGTTCCGCGATTGCAATGGTGCCGCCGGGATCGAGAATTGTCGCTCGCGGATCGTCGAGCTGCTTGCTGTCGCTTTCCTCGACGCCGAAATGTTCCCTGATCCAACGCAGGTTGAGCTCGCGGAACTTCGCGGCATCTCCTGGCGCGAAATGGCGGATCGATACGGTCATCGGGATGCTCCGGGGAAGTTCACCAGCAGATCATAGGCAGCGGCATTCTCGACACCCGCGAGCTTCACCCCGTTGCGGAGCCAGAAGGCGTGTTTCACGATCTCGGCCTGCTGCTCGATCCCGTAACGCGTCAGAGACCAGCCGGGCTTGAGCGCATAGTCGTAACGGGCCCACGGCATGCGATGGGTAACCAGGTACCACGCACCCTTGGTTTGTGTCTGCCAGACATGCACCAGCTCGTGGATCAGCAGGCCCTGCCGGATAACGCTCTCCTTCGAAAAATCCTCGCAATAGGCGTCACCCTTGGGGTGGAAATGCACATGGCCGCGCGGGGCCATGGTGATCCGGCGGGGCTGGAAAGGAAACCACTTGCGCCGTCGGATAGTCACACGATCATAGTCGATCGCGTCGCCGAAGACAGTGCGGGCCAGCGCGATCTCGCCCGGGGTGAGGGGACGTTCGCCGCCAACCGGACAGCTGGACGGAACCGGCTCCTCATGGCTATCGACCCCGAGCGTGTCGCGCAGATCGTTCAGCGATCATCCCCCGCGGCGCGAGCCGAGGCTTCGAAGGTGTGGCGCTTGCCGCCCGCGACGATGAGAGTGACCTTGGTCGTATCTCCGGCTGCAAAGCCCTCGGCCAGCTCGAAAGCCATCACATGCTTGCCGCCCGGCGCAAAGGTTTCTTTCCCACCAGCTTCGACAAGGATCGGCGGCGCTTCGCCCATGACCATCTGGCCGTCATATTCCATGCTGTCATGCACCTCTGCCCGCGCAGCCTTTTCCACCTCGGCGCTGCGGAAAGCGAGGTTGCGGTCAGAATTGTTGGCAAGCTCGAAATAGATGGCGGCGGGATTGCCAGCCACCGGCGGCAGGACAAGCCGCGCATCGGAAATCTCGAGCCCTTCGATCGTCTCGGCACCAGCTTCTGCGGCAGGCTCGTCTGCAGAACCACCACCACATGCAGCCAGCCCCAGCGAGGCTCCGGCGAGCAGGAGTGCGGCATAAATCGGCTTCTTCATTGCGAATTTTCCCTCTCGTGACAGGCCGAAAAAACTAGCGCGGTGCATCCCTTGTGCCAAGGAAAAGCGCTCCTATATCGCCCCTGTAATACACCGTTTTATCGAGCTGCCGACCGGTTTCGCCAATTACGGGAAACCAGCTGAGCAGCGTCCAACGACCTGTAAGAGATGGGGAAACCATGAGCAAAGTAATCGGTATCGACCTTGGCACCACCAACAGCTGTGTCGCCGTGATGGATGGCGGCAAGCCCAAGGTCATCGAGAATTCCGAAGGCGCGCGTACCACGCCCTCGATCGTTGCCTTCACCAAGGACAACGAGCGCCTGATCGGCCAGCCGGCAAAGCGCCAGGCGGTCACCAACCCCGACAATACGCTGTTCGCGATCAAGCGCCTTATCGGCCGCCGCTTCGACGATCCGATGACCAAGAAGGACATGGACCTCGTCCCCTATGACATCGTCAAGGGCAAGAATGGCGATGCATGGGTCGAAGCCGGTGGCGAGGAATACAGCCCCAGCCAGATTTCGGCCTTCATCCTCCAGAAGATGAAGGAAACCGCTGAGAGCTATCTTGGCGAGAACGTCACCCAGGCGGTCATCACCGTTCCGGCATACTTCAACGACGCGCAGCGCCAGGCGACCAAGGACGCCGGCCAGATCGCCGGTCTCGAAGTCCTGCGCATCATCAACGAGCCGACTGCCGCCGCACTCGCCTATGGCCTCGACAAGCAGGATGGCAAGACCATCGCGGTTTACGACCTCGGTGGCGGCACCTTCGACATCTCGATCCTCGAGATCGGCGACGGCGTGTTCGAAGTGAAGTCGACCAATGGCGACACCTTCCTCGGCGGTGAAGACTTCGACAGCGCAATCGTCGAATGGCTGGCCGACCAGTTCAAGAAGAGGGAAAACATGGACCTGCGGACCGACAAGCTCGCTCTGCAGCGCCTCAAGGAAGCCGCGGAGAAGGCGAAGATCGAGCTGAGCTCTGCGCAGACCACGGAAGTGAACCTGCCCTTCATCACCGCGCGTATGGAAGGTGGTTCCTCCACACCGCTGCACCTTGTCGAAACGATCAGCCGTTCGGACCTCGAAAAGATGGTCGGCGACCTGATCAAGCGCACGCTTGAGCCTTGCAAGAAGGCGCTGGCCGACGCCGGCGTCTCGAAGGACGAGATCGACGAAGTGATCATGGTCGGCGGTATGACCCGCATGCCCAAGGTTCGCGAGACGGTCGAGGAATTCTTCGGTTCGAAGCCGCACACCGGCGTGAACCCCGATGAAGTCGTGGCCATGGGTGCTGCCATCCAGGCCGGCGTCCTGCAGGGCGACGTCAAGGACGTGCTGCTGCTCGACGTGACCCCGCTTTCGCTGGGTATCGAAACGCTTGGCGGCATCATGACCAAGATGATCGATCGCAACACGACGATCCCGACCAAGAAGAGCCAGACCTACTCGACTGCCGAAGACAACCAGCAGGCGGTGACGATCCGCGTGTTCCAGGGCGAGCGCGAGATGGCTCAGGACAACAAGCTGCTCGGCCAGTTCGACCTGGTCGGTATCCCGCCCGCACCGCGCGGCGTGCCGCAGATCGAAGTCACTTTCGACATCGACGCCAACGGCATCGTCAACGTGTCGGCCAAGGACAAGGGCACTGGCAAGGAACAGCAGATCCGCATCCAGGCCTCGGGTGGTCTGTCGGACGCCGACATCGACCAGATGGTGCAGGACGCGGAGAAGTTCGCCGACGAGGACAAGAAGCGCCGCGAAGGTGCTGAGGCCCGCAACCAGGCCGACAGCCTCGTCCACGCGACCGAGAAGCAGCTCGAAGAGCATGGCGACAAGATCGACGCTTCGCTGAAGAGCGAAGTGGAAGAGAAGGTTGCAGCGCTCAAGACCGCGCTCGAAGGCGACGATGCCGCTGGCATCAATGCCAAGGCTCAGGACCTGTCGCAGAGCGCGATGAAGATGGGCCAGTCGATCTATGAGCAGGAGCAGGCCAAGGCTGCTTCGGACGCACCGGAAGGCGGCGACGCCGGTTCGGATGCTCAGGAGGAAGAGGTGGTCGACGCCGAATTCTCCGAAGTCGACGAAGACGCGAAGAACTGAGACGCCTGATGAAACCAACGCCCCCACCGGTGCCGATGCGCTCCGGTGGGGGTTAGGTTTTGGGACGGGGACCCCATGTCAGCCACTGAAATCGATTTCTACGAACTGCTCGGCGTGAGCCGTGACGCCGATGGTGCGACGATCAAGAGCGCCTATCGCAAGCTCGCGATGAAGCACCACCCGGACAAAAATCCGGGCTGCACCGACAGTGAAGCCAAGTTCAAGGCGATCAGCGTGGCCTATGATTGCCTCAAGGACCCGCAGAAGCGCGCGGCCTATGACCAGTATGGCCATGCCGCGTTTCAGAACGGCGGCCCCGGCGGCGCGCATGGGAATGCCGATTTCGGTGACATCGGCGACATCTTCGAGACCATCTTCGGTTCCGCCTTCGGTGGCGGTGGACGGTCTCGCCCCCGTCGCGGCGCGGACCTGCGCTACGACATGCAAATCGGGCTCGAGGATGCCTTCCACGGCAAATCGACCGAGATCGAGATCGAGGTCAGCAAGGCCTGCGACACCTGCCATGGTTCGGGCGCACAGCCCGGTACGCGGGCGCGGACCTGTAATTTGTGCGGCGGACAGGGCAATGTGCGGGCGAAGCAGGGCTTCTTCGTGGTCGAAAGGCCATGCCCCAACTGTCACGGCGCAGGCGAGGTTATCACCTCACCCTGCCGCGATTGCCGCGGGGAAGGGCGGGTCGACGTCCCTCAGAAGCTTGAAGTCGATATCCCGCCCGGCGTCGATACCGGCACACGCATCCGCCTGTCGGGCAAGGGCGAGGCTGGGCCGCGCGGCGCACCTGCGGGCGATCTCTACATCTTCGTCCACGTGCAACCGCACGAGATTTTCCAGCGCGAAGGCACAACGCTCGCCACGCGCGTTCCGATCAGCTTCACCAAGGCGGCGCTCGGCGGATCGATCGAGATCCCCGGCATTGATGGCGAGGAGCTGACGCTCGAGATCCCCGCCGGCATCCAGTCAGGCAAGCAGCTGCGCCAGCGCGGCGCCGGCATGCCTGTCCTTCAGGGACGCGGTCGCGGCGACATGGTGGTCGAGATCGCAGTCGAGACGCCGACCAAGCTCAGCAAGGAACAGCGCGCAATTCTCGAACAATTCCGGGAGACCGAAACCGGTGACGAATGCCCGCAGAGCAAGGGCTTCTTCGATAAGATCAAGGACGCTTTCGGGGCTTAGTGGCCGAGATCGCCGCGTATCCCGATCTCGGGGTCGTGGATGCCGGTCATCATGTCGTCGACGACGCCGGACGTTTCGTAGGCACGCTCCTGAATGGCCGACACGGCGAACTCGCGAGCGACCGGCGTCACAATTCTCAACGCCGCGACCTGCCGCCTGTCCGGGGCCTCATCGGATACGGGCGCAAGGCAGTCAGTCTCCAGCGAGACATGAGTCTCGGCTTCGGGCTTCACAGTCACATGGCAGATGATTTCCTGGTCCGTGTTCATGCGTTGGATCACGACCTCGACTTTGTCGGCACCAAGCCGCTCGCCGGAAATACGCAGGCCACCAAGCCCCGTCCCGAACACATCATCGCTCTGCCCATCAAGGGCTGCTAGCGCCTCCGACTGCGAAGCTTCAACAAGCACAGTGTTGAGTTGGTCGGGTTCGAAGGAGAGGGCGGCATAGGCAAGGAGACCGATGCCACCTAGCGCCCATACCGGGAGACTATCCACCTACTCGGCTCCCCAGCCGGCATCCTGCAGTTCCATCTGGCTTGCTGCCTCGGACATCATTGCCTCCGCGTCCTCGTCGGTATCGTAGACACCGGCCTGCGCGCGGTCGTAGTTTTCGAGCGCTTCTTTCGTGTTCGCATCGAGGTTCTTGTGCATTACCCCGGCCTGTTTGAGGACCACAGCGCCATAGTTGAACGGCCTGCCTGACAGGTGGGCGTCGACGAACTCCATGACCGAAGCTTCATCGAGTTCCTCCATGGTCCTCGATTGAGACGATGACCCCGCACCACGATTGCAGTCTGCCTGCACCTTCGTGCTGCTGTCGTCGACAGCGGTGAACTTGAGCAGACAACTGCGCGAGTATTCTCCGCCATTTGATGAAGACAGCGACAGGCGAACGCTATCGTTCACAATGCCATTGCCGCTGATGGTCTGTGTGGCACCTGTCGGGTTCGGCTTGTAGGAAATGGTTGCGCTTCCCAGTTCGGCGCGAAGCTGAGCCGGAGTCATGGAGTATACCCCGGGTTCTTCTCCGCAAGACGCGAGCAGGATGCTCGTCAGCAATACGGGCGCAAATCCCTTTAATACTTTCATCGTCAGATCTCTCACAGTTTCAGTATGTAATAGATTGAAAAAGTTGAGAGAAGGTTTTTACTTCAGACGATCGACGACTTCATTGCGGATTTGCCCGATGAGTGACGACGAACAGCGAGACGCTGCCTCTTCCTCATCCAGGATGGCCAGGAATGCGCGCCGCTTGAAATCGCGGCAGGCAGGCTCCGGCAGGTTGTGATCGATGGTCGAGCAGACGATGTCGATCATCCGCTCGGCCCCGTGGAGGCGGCCCCAGAGATAGTCGTTCTCGCGATAGGCGCGGCTGAAGAAGGCTCCGAAATTGTAGAATTCGATCCCGCGCAATGTCGCCAGCGTTCCACCTTCGCGAATGCTGCGGGCATCGTCCGGGCTGATCCGGTCTACCTTCACTGGGTCGAATTCTGTCAGACCCTCGTTCCGGAGTAGTGGGAGCGTCGCCACGTCGTAGAAGGGAAAGCCGAGATAGGCGAACAGCATGCGGCGCTTGAGGTTGGCGGGCATGTCCGCCAGCGCTTCGGCCAGCATCTCCTCCGCCCTGTCGTCGATATCGGGAAGGAGGCGCTTATCCTCGACCAGGTCGAGCAAGGCTGACGGATCGCCAAGGGCACCCTCGGCCGCTTCGGAGAAGGTATCGCCGAGGGCCCGCAATCCCTCTTTCTCGAAATAGAGTGACAGGATCTGGTAGATCGTCTCGCGGCCGGCCTCGAGAGCGTCGTCAGGTATCTCAGGATCGGCTTCCCAATCCCGCGCGAGGCGGCGGGCGAGCAAACGCAGGCGGCGAATGCGAAACCCGATGTCATGTTCGCGGAAGAACATGATCGCCTCGGGCGTGGCGCCGCCCTTTTCGCTCGCCAGGTTATCCAGCCCCCGGCGGCTCAGTTCGGCCCGCAGCGCGTCTTCGATCGGGGCATGGTCCGTAAGGTGCAGCGTGGGTGCCGCTTCCCAGGCGAGCTTGGCAAGTCGGGTGACGATCCCGCTCACCTTGGCCTGCGCATAGGACTGGAAGGCATAGCCTGCCTGTTCCGCTGCGGCCTGCTGGGCCTTCTGGCGCCAGGCCTTGAGCCGTTTGGGCGTCGGGTTGTCGAGGAAGAGCGTGTAGCCGAACAGCTTTTCGACCGTCCGCTCCACCTCGGGTCGAAGCGCGGTCACGATCCGCGTCAGGCGCTGTGCTTCTCGGCTATTTTCCTCGAGCTGTTCGAGGTTGTCGCGGATCGGCTGCTCGCGCGGGATGGTCGACAGCGAACCGAAAATGGCCGGGAAGAAGCCAACGTCCCCCTTGCGCCGTGCATGGCGTTCCCCGAAGCGGTCGGGGCGCGGATCGACATAGACGAAGCGGCGATCCACCTCGCGCTGGGCCGGGCGACCACGCAGGGCAGCCATCGCGCCGCCAAAGGGCTTGTTCACCAGAACCGACCCGTCGATCAACGAGACATTGTCGATGTTCTCCCGCATGACATGGACGGGCATGATCTGCTCGAGGAACTCCTCGCGGGACTCCCAGTCGTGTCCCAGTTCCTCGGACAGCCGGTCGATCTCTCCAACCTTCAGGGGCGGGAAAGCTCCCGGGAAACTGGCGGTGGCGCGCGCGGCAAAGACCATCTCCATAGGATCGGCGAGGTTCTGCCCGCCCATTGCCGGCGTAAGCTGGCGAAAGGCGATCGGCATGCGATGTTCGCTGTCCTCAACCACCGGTGGGCTGTGGAGGCGCAGCAGCTCGAGATAGCCGTGGAAGTCCGTTGCCGTCACGAACAGGTCGAGCGGGTGGCGCGGCGGGAGAAGCGGGGCCTCACGTGGCGAGGCGGCCATGGACTCGAAGGCACGGGCGAGGAGTTTCGAGAAGCCCAAGCCGGAGAAGGGCGGTTCGAACCAGCGCCCGCGGATGAGGTGCGAAACCTTGCGGCGGACTTCTGCGCGCGTTTCGGGAGCGACTTCGTTCGCGATTTCGGTGCCCGGTCGGCTCAGGAGCCAGGATGCGAAGGGCTGGGCCCATATCTTCCCGCCCGACCAGCGCAGCTTCGCATCGGGATCGGTCAACTCGTCGACATCGGCGACTTCGAGCCAGAGATCGGTCAGTGGTTCCAGGCTCTGGCCGGAGAAGATGGCCTGGGCAAGGAACACCGCGTTGATCCCTCCCGCGCTCGCCCCGCTCGCGATATCGGGCAAGACCCGCAGGCGAAGGCCCTCCCGCGCCTCGATCTGGGCGAGCAGGTCGAGATAGACCGCGTGGACACCGCCCCTTTCGCCGTGCCCGGAGTGAAAGTCTCGGCTCGCACGGGCAAGTTGCCAGAGCTCGCGCGTAACGCCGTGCATGTAGACCGCCAGGCTGATCCCGCCGTAGCAGATGAGGGCGATCCGGAGTTCTTTCTGCCGCATTGCCTTATCGTTGTGCACACTTGGCCCCGTAAGGCAATTGCGTTCTGCAAATGTTCTGCTAGGGAATCGGCATGGCGAAGCCGAAGAAACGTTATGTCTGTCAGGCCTGTGGGTCTGTTTCGCACCGCTGGCAGGGCCAGTGCGCAGACTGTGCCGAGTGGAACACGCTGGTCGAAGATGCACCCGCAACGGTGTTCTCCCTGAAGCACGATTTGTCGAGCGGGGGCAGGGCGGTCGAGTTCGTGGATCTCGACAAGCCAGGCGAGATCCCGCTGCGCCAGAAGACAGGGCTTGCCGAATTCGACCGAGCGCTGGGCGGCGGGTTGGTACCGGGCAGCGCCATACTGATGGGCGGCGATCCGGGCATCGGCAAGTCAACCTTGCTGCTGCAGGCCGCCGCCAAGGTGGCGCGCGAAGGGCACGGCGTGGTCTATGTCAGCGGTGAAGAAGCGGCCGGCCAGGTTCGCATGCGCGCCGGTCGGCTTGGACTGGCGGATGCCCCGGTCAAACTCGCGGCGGCTACAGGCGTGCGCGACATCCTGACCACGCTGGGCCAGATGGAAACGCCCAAGTTCCTCGTGATCGATTCCATCCAGACGATGCATTCGGACACGATCGAGGGGGCGCCCGGCACGGTCAGCCAGGTGCGCGGCTGCGCCTTTGAGCTGATCCGCTATGCCAAGGAAAACGGCGTCGCGCTGGTGCTGGTCGGGCACGTGACCAAGGATGGCAATATTGCCGGGCCGCGCGTGCTCGAACACATGGTCGACGTGGTGATGAGCTTCGAGGGCGAACGCAGCCACCAGTATCGTATCCTGCGCGCACTCAAGAACCGCTTCGGCGCGGTCGACGAGATCGGCGTTTTCTCGATGGCAAGCGAAGGGCTGGAAGAGGTGGCCAACCCCTCCATGCTCTTCCTGTCAGGGCGCGAGCAACCGATGGCGGGTAGCTCGGTATTCCCGGCGATGGAGGGTACGCGTCCCGTACTGGTCGAGATACAGGCCCTTATCGTCCGCCTGCAATCGGGAGCGACACCCCGTCGTGCTGTGGTGGGCTGGGACAATGGCCGACTTGCCATGTTGCTGGCTGTGCTGGAATCGCGCTGCGGTCTGTCGTTCAGTTCGGCGGAAGTCTACCTGAACGTTGCGGGCGGCTATCGCCTTTCGGACCCGGCCGCCGACCTTGCGGTCGCGGCGGCGCTTGTCAGCGCGCTGGCGGACAAGCCGCTGCCCGATCGCAGCGTCTGGCTGGGCGAGGTCAGCCTTGCCGGCGAGGTCCGCCCGGTCGCGCATGGCGGCATCCGTCTGCGCGAGGCTGCAAAGCTCGGATTTTCCAAGGGCTTCGGCCCGACCGATGCGAAACACGGTTCGGCGGAACTCGACTATGCGGGGCTGGGACAACTTTCCAACCTCGTTGACCGGGTGGTAAGCAGTTAATAAACCCATAAGCCCTAAGGGTTAGTAGGGCGATATGACGGGTTTCGATTTTCTGATCCTCTCCATCGTGGGCGTAGCCGCGATCGGCGGGTTCATGCGCGGGTTCCTGCAGGAAGTGCTTTCGGTGCTTTCGTGGGTCCTTGCGGCATTTGCCATTCGTTTCCTGCATACCCCTTTCACCATCCAGTTGCAGGAATTCATCGGGTCGAGCGTCACTACCTCGGTGCTCGCCTTCACTTTCCTCCTGCTCATTCCCTATGCCGCGATGAAGGTCATCGCGAACAATGTCGGCAAGGCTTCGCGCAGTTCGGTGCTGGGCCCGATCGATCGGGTGCTTGGCTTCGGCTTCGGCGCTCTCAAGGGGCTCCTGATCGCCATCATTGCCTTCTCGGTGCTGGTGCTCGGTTATGACGCCGTGTGGGATTATCGTGGCCGTCCCGTCTGGATCACCACCGCCCGCACCTATGAGCTGGTCGATGCAGGCTCGCGTTCGCTGGTCGAGGTGCTGGCGCAGCGGCGCGCAGCACTGCGCGGCGAAGAGGTTGAAGAACCCGCAGAGCCCGAAGCGCAGTGACCGACAGGCCCGGCGGCGCGCTATACTCCCCGCAATTGCTGGCGCTCGCCGTGGAGTTGGCGCAATATCCCTTCAAACCCGACGCAGCCTATCTCGGAGAGGCGCATTCACGCAGTTGCGGCAGCTCCATCGAGCTTTCCTGCAACGCAAATCTTCATGGCCTTGGCCTCCGGGTAACGGCCTGCGCAGTTGGACAGGCTGCTGCGGCGATCTTTGCACGTCATGCTGTCGGTCGCGATAGCGACGCGATCGGCGTGGCCCTCTTGCAGATCGAGCAATGGCTGGCCGGCGCACCCGATATCCCTGCTTGGCCCGACTTCGGTGCATTGGCGGCGGCGCGGGAATATCCTGGCCGGCACGGCGCCATTCTCCTTCCGTGGAAGGCTGCCCTCGATGCGCTTTCCAAGCAATCGGTGACGGGCTAAGTCGGCGAACCAAGCTCAAGAGAGGGGAACCGGGCGAATGGCAGGCGGCACGACGGCATTGCAACGCGAACCGAGTGACAAGGAAATTAAGCTCGTCATCGGTGCAAGCAGCGCTGGCACGATCTTCGAATGGTACGATTTCTTCATCTACGGCACGCTCGCCTACATACTGAAGGACGCATTCTACGACGTCGATAACGAGACGCTGGGCTTGTTGCTGGTCTGGTCGACCTTCGCTGTCGGATTCGCATTCCGCCCGATTGGCGCGATCCTGTTCGGGTTCCTCGGGGACAGGCTGGGGCGCAAGTACACCTTTCTTGTCACGGTCACCCTGATGGGTATCGCAACGGCCGGCGTCGGCCTTATCCCAACGGTTGCCACCATCGGCATCGCCGCGCCGATCATCGTGATCATCCTGCGGGTCTTGCAGGGGCTGGCGCTTGGCGGCGAATATGGCGGGGCGGCAATCTATGTTGCCGAGCACGCGCCCCCGGAAAAGCGGGGTTTCTATACCAGCTTCATCCAGGCCAGCGTGGCAGGCGGCTTCGTCCTTTCGATCGCAGTCGTGCTCGCGTGCCGCTTCCTCATCCCCGAGGATGATTTCGCAGCGTGGGGCTGGCGCGTCCCTTTCCTGCTCTCGATCATCCTGCTTGGAATTTCGCTGTGGATGCGGCTCAAACTGTCGGAAAGCCCGGTCTTCCAGGCCATGAAGGAAGCCGGAGAGACCGCGCATAATCCCTTCGTCGAGAGCTTCACCTATCGGGGTAACAAGAAGCGGATTTTCGTGGCCTTGTTCGGCATCACCGGCATTCTCACGACGATCTGGTATACCGCATTCTTCAGCGGGATGAGCTTCCTGCGCGGTCCGATGCATGTCGACGACCTGACGGTGGAACTGATCCTCTTCGTCTCCGGTTTGATCGCGATGACCTTCTACATCATCGTCGGCAAATGGTCCGACCGCGTGGGTCGCAAGAAGCCGATCATCATCGGAGCGCTCGCATCTCTGGTGTTGCTCTTTCCGGCGTTCTGGACGCTGGGCAGCCTTGCCAACCCAGCTCTCGCAGACGCAGCGAAGCGAACGCCGATTACCGTTGCCGGACCCGACTGCTCGACCGATCCCTTTGCCGATCTCTTCGACCGGGAGCAGAGCGATTGCGGCAAGATCCTCGAGACCCTCACCGCATCGGGCGTTCCCTACGAATTGAGCGAAAGCGACGCCATCTCGCTGGCTGCTGGCGGCGAGGCCGTCGCGATCGATCCGGCGTGGTTTACCGACGGTACCGCGCGCCGTGATGGCATCCGCACGGCACTGGGCGACTACGGCTTCGATTTCAGCAAGCAACAGCCCGGCTTCGCGAATATCCTCGGGATTGTTGGAGTACTGCTCGGCCTCGGCGTGCTTTCTGCACTGACTTACGGATCGGTTGCGGCACTCTTGTCCGAGATGTTCCCGGCCAGGATTCGGTACAGCTCGATGTCGATCCCCTATCACATCGGTGCAGGCTATCTCGGTGGCTTCCTGCCCCTGATCGCAGGCGTAATCGTGGCCAGCACCGGCAATATCTATTCGGGGCTCTGGTACACCTGGATCGTGGTTGCCTTCGGGGTGGTGGTTGCCTGGTGGGGCATTCCAGGCGGCCCTCCGCGTGATTTCGAAGAATCGGGTGAGGTGCCACCCGTCAGCCCTGCCACACCGTGATCGAAGCGCCCCCGGCCACCCTCAGACTCGCGATCGACCGCGAGGCGCTCGCAGCGAACTGGCGCATGCTCGACGCAATGTCGGGCGGCGCTCGGGCGGGGGCAGCGGTGAAGGCCGATTGCTACGGTCTAGGAGTGGAGCATTGCGTACCGACGCTGGTCGAGGCGGGTTGCCGCGACTTCTTCGTCGCTCATTGGAGCGAAGTCGCCCCGCTTCTGGAGCACGTGCGAGCGAAGCAAATCGCCGTGCTCCACGGGCCGATCAACCGCGCCGAGGCGAACTATGCCCGCCAAACCGGCGCGATCCCGGTCATCGATTCCATCATGCAGGCGAAGCTCTGGACGGAGACCGGCGGTGGACCGTGCCATCTAATGGTCGATAGCGGGATCAACCGGCTCGGAGTCGCGCTTCACGAGATCGGCGATCCGGCCATTCAGGCGCTCAACATCCAGGTGCTGATGAGCCATCTCGCCTGCGCGGACGAGGACAGTCCGAAGAACGAGCAGCAGCTTGCGGGTTTCCGTGATATCCTGGGTGCAGTCTCACACCGCGAGGCGAGCCTTGCGAATAGCGCCGGGATAGCGCTCGGCGGCGCATATCACTTCGACCTGACCCGGCCTGGCCTTGCTCTCTATGGCGGCGTGCCGCGTACCGAATTCACCGATTGCATCCGGCAGGTTGCTTACCCGCGCGCATCAATCTTGCAGGTGCGCGCATTGGAGGCAGGACAGACAGTCGGCTACAACGCCACCTTCACCGCGCCTGCCAAGATGCGGGTCGGCGTGCTGTCGCTTGGCTATGCCGATGGCATCTTGCGCAGCTGGGGAGGGGCCGCTTTCCAGAGCGGAGAGAAGGTGCTTCCGATCCTCGGCAAGGTTTCGATGGACATGATCGTGGTCGATCTTGCCGAAGCGCCCAATCTTGCCGAGGGCGACTGGGTGGAGCTACCCTATTACCTGCCCTATGCTGCGCGGCAAACTTCTGTTTCGCAATACGAATTGCTTACCGTTCTGGGACACCGCTTCCAACGTTAAGCCAAGCGTGTTGCGCTGCACATTGTGCAAGTGCTAAGCACCCCGCGTTGCACAAAACAGGGCGCCACCGGGGGAGTGAATACATGGCAAAGCGGACCGCCGAAGGCGAACCGATCATCATCAAGAAGTACGCCAACCGGCGTCTCTACAACACCGATACCTCGAGCTACATCACGCTCGACGATCTGGCGAAGATGGTTCGCGACAATGTCGATTTCCAGGTCCTCGACGCCAAGACCGGCGACGACATCACCCACACGATCCTGACGCAGATCATCGTCGAGGAAGAAAGCAGCGGGGCACAGCAAATGCTTCCTGTCAGCTTCCTGCGCGATCTGATCTCGATGTACGGCAATTCGATGCAGTCGATGATGCCGAGCTATCTCGAAGCGAGCATGGCCAATTTCCGCAAGAATCGCGAACAGTTGCAGGCTGCTTTCGCCAAGGGCATCGAAGCGAACCCGCTGGCCAAGATGGCCGAAGCCAACTTCAAGATGATGCAGAACGCCGCCGAAGCCTTCATCCCCGCGACCCGCAAGAATGTCGATAGCGCCAAGAAGGAAGCCGATAGCGAACTTGCCCAGATGCGCGAACAGATGGCCGCGATGCAAAAGAAGCTCGACGAGCTGAGCAAATAGTCGACCCCGCTGGCACGAGACGCTAGGGGCGGGCGCAAATTCAATCTTGAAGTGAGATTCGCCCCGTGGCTCAGATCCGCCATGCACTAAACACCAAGCGCGAAGACGATTTCGCGGCGTGGTACCAGGAAGTCATCTCCGCTGCCGAAATGGCCGAGGAATCGGGTGTTCGCGGCTGCATGGTTATCCGGCCCTGGGGCTACGGCATCTGGGAGCGCATGCAGCGCCTGCTCGATGACCGGATCAAGGCGACCGGCCATTCGAACGCCTATTTCCCGATCTTCATCCCGCTCTCGAACTTCGAGCGCGAGGCAGAGCATGTCGAAGGCTTTGCCAAGGAAATGGCAGTCGTCACGCATCACCGCCTGATTGCGGGGCCCGATGGCGGGCTCATCCCCGATCCTGAAGCCAAGTTGGAAGAACCTTTGGTGGTTCGTCCGACTTCGGAGACGATCATCGGGGATGCCATGGCGCGCTGGGTACAGAGCTGGCGCGATCTGCCCCTGAAGCTCAACCAGTGGGCCAATGTCGTGCGCTGGGAAATGCGTACCCGCATGTTCCTGCGCACCAGCGAATTCCTCTGGCAGGAAGGCCACACGGCGCATGTCGACGAGGCTGAGGCCAAGGAGCACACGCTCACCATGCTCGAAGTCTATCGCGCCTTTGCAGACGAGGATCTCTCACTGGCCGTGATCGCGGGCGAGAAGCCCGAGAACGAGCGTTTCCCAGGCGCGGTCGAGACCTGGTCGATCGAGGCCATGATGCAGGACGGCAAGGCCCTGCAGGCCGGTACCAGCCATTATCTCGGCACGAACTTCGCTCAGGCCAGCGGGATCAAGTACCAGAACAAGGACGGCGGCGAGAGCTTCGCCCACACCACCAGCTGGGGCGTCTCGACCCGTATGGTCGGTGGTGTCATCATGACGCATGGTGATGACGATGGCCTGCGCCTGCCGCCCAAGATCGCGCCGCAGCAGGTCGTCATCCTGCCCATGCTGCGCGACAAGCCCGAAGACGAGGCACTGATCGACTATTGTGAGGTCCTGCGCGCAACGCTTGCCAGCCAGCACGTCCTCGGCGAACCGCTGCGCGTGCTGCTCGATACCCGGCCCGGCAAGGCTGCGGCCAAACGCTGGGACTATGTCCGTAAGGGCGCGCCCATCATCGTCGAGGTGGGTGGGCGCGACATGGAAAATGGCGCCGTATCGATGCTGCGCCGTGACCGGCTGTGGGACGCTGAAACGGGCAAGCCTGCCTTCCAGACGCCGACGCGCGAAGTAGCAGGCCAGACCATTCCCGACGTGTTGGCCGATATCCAGGCTGCCTTGCTCGTCGAGGCGCAGGAACGGCGCGATGCCAATCTCACACGCGGCGTGACCGATTTCGCCGAGGTCGAAGAGCACTTCTCCGCGTCACGCTATCCGGGCTGGGTCGAGGTCCAGTGGTCGAAGCCCACTGGCGATGCGCTGGAAAAGGTCGTCGAACGGCTGAAGGAGCACAAGCTCACCATCCGCAACGTGCCGATGGATGCGGCGCCCGTCGACGGGGCCTGCATCTTCACGGGCGAGGCAGCAGTCGAGCGCGTCCTCTTGGCGAAGGCCTACTAAGCAGGGCGTTAAAGCGCAGCCCTGCCTTCAGGCCGACCAGCCTATTCCCCGCTGGCCAGTTTGCGTTTCAGCGCATCGGCGTTGACCGGTCGGCCGAGGAAATCCTCGATCAGTTCCGCTGCGGGCTTGCTGCCTCCACGCCCAAGGACCAGTTCGCGATAGGCGCGCGCCGTTTCGGGATCGCGCAGGCCTGCCTGCTGGAACCGCGAGAACAGATCGGCAGCAATCACACGCGACCAGCCATAGGTGTAATAGCCCGCACTATATCCGTTGAGGTGGCCGAAAGCTGCTTCGCTGTGGGTGTCTGCGG
This sequence comes from Qipengyuania vesicularis, assembly GCF_019711415.1. GTDB lineage: Bacteria > Pseudomonadota > Alphaproteobacteria > Sphingomonadales > Sphingomonadaceae > Qipengyuania > Qipengyuania vesicularis. The sequence continues at coordinate 801,941 of NZ_JAIGNJ010000001.1, forward strand.
GTATCTCGTAGGGCGCGAAGGCTCCTGAATACTCCTTGTAAGCGCCGGAAATCGCTTCGGCAGAAAGGTCATCCGGCGCACCCATGTGATAGCGCAGCGAGGCATTCGAATACCCCAACTGAGTGGCTTCGTAGATGCCCTGACCGAAATAGCGCGCAGCATTCATCCGATCGACGAGCGAGCGCGGGATCACTTCGCCCTGTTCGTTGCGAGCGAACTTCGCGAGCGTATCGTAATCGTAAACCCATTCCTCGAGCATCTGCGAGGGCGCTTCGGTGAAATCGCGCTCGTTCGCCACGCCGCTGAGGCCCGCCCAGCGCTGGTTTCCGCCAAGGATCGAATGGATGAGATGGCCGAATTCGTGGAGGAAAGTCTCCACCTGCCCGTGTTCCATCAATCCGGTGTCGTAGCCACCCTTGGGCAGGTTCATCGTGAGTACCGAAACGGGCAGTGTTTCGCCCGAGATACCCTGACGAAGCGCGATATGGTTGGCGTGCTTGTACTTGCCGTCACGCGGATGGGAATCGAGGTAGAAGCGGCCGATGACTTCGCCATTGTCCACGATTTCGAAGCTTTCGACATCGGGGTGCCAGAGCGGCGTTTCCCATGGCCTGATTTCATAGCCGAACAGATCTTCGGTAAGTTCGAAAACGCCCTGCCGCACGTTGTCGAAGGTGAAATACTGCCGGACTTCCTGCTGGTCGAGATCGTACTTCGTCTTGAGTGCATGTTGCCGGGCGATTCCAGAATTGAACCAGCTCAGTTCCTGACCGGGTCGGATTTCGGCGAGCGCCGCCCGGTATTCGGCCAGGTCCCGGGCCAGGGCCGGCTGTGCCGCCTGGTCGAGATCGACCATGTGGGCGATGACTTTCTCGGGCGTGTCGAGCATCCGGTCTTCAAGCAGCAGCGTGGCGAAGTCCGGGCGTCCCAATAGTTCGGCGAGTACCTGTCGCTTGGCGAAAATCTTGCCCAGCAGTTCGCTGTTCGCAGGGTAGGCCCGCGAGAAATAGACGCGCGCCAACCGTTCGCGCAGCGCATCGCTCTGCGCATAGGACATCACAGGCGAGAAGTCGGGTCCATCGGTCGAAATCTCCACCAGCCCATCGGGACCCGGCGGGTGGCTGGCAATCCAGTCTGCGGGCAGCCCTTCGAGTTCAGCAGGCAATGCCTTGATGGTTCCACGCCCGTTGGCAATATTCTGGCTGAACTCGCTGCCGAGATCCGTTAGCTCTTTCTGCAGCGCTTCGATCTGCGCGCGCTTGGCTTCGTCAAGGCTTACGCCAGCCCGATCATAGCCTTCGATCACCTGTGCAAGGTAATATTGCGTCGCCGCGTCTTCGCTACTTGCGTCGATGGCGGCGAGGCGATCGTAGGCTTCTCGCGAGAGGCCGAATGCGGTGCCGACCTCGCTTAGCCTGGTGTAGCAGGCGATTCCGGCGGCTCGTTTGTCTGCCGTGCTTGCCGATTGGCTGTAGCTGTAGAATTCGGCGCCGGTCGAATAGGAGAGGGCGGAGATCTCGTCATAGGCGACGAGAGTGTCCGCCACGGTGTAGGGGCCGGCGCTGCTTTCGAACTCTGCGATGCGTCGTTCCACTTCTGCGAGAAGGTTATCGCATCGTGCATTCAATGTCTCGGCATCGGCTGCATCGGCCTTGATCGGACCGGCAAATGCCCCGGCAGTGCGGTCCATCCCCAGCGCTGGTGCGGCATGGAAGGTGGTAGCGAGCAGCAGGGCTGCGATCTGCATGCGCATAACTTGACCCCCTCAAAAATCCATTCGATTTTGAACCAGCATGGCATAGGTGATGTGGGAAATGCTGCCAATGCGGCTCGTCGAGCGAGGTTGCACCCTCGTCGGCTTGCGCGGGCCATTGTGCAGGACCATATGACGCCCATGAAAAAACAGAACAGAACCGGGAGGCCGCAAGGGCTCCCCTCGAAGACACAGATACTCGAATTCATCCAGAGCTCCGACCGTCCGGCAGGAAAGCGCGAAATCGCCAAGGCCTTCGGCATCAAGGGGCAGGAAAAGATTGCGCTGAAGAAGCGTCTCAAGGACATGGCCGAGGAAGGCCTGATTGATGGTCGGAAGACGGCCTTCCACAAGATGGGCGGGCTGCCCAAGGTGACTGTCCTCAAGGTCACCGAGATCGAGGATGGCGAACCGATCGCCACTCCCGAGAGCTGGGATCCGGATGCGCCGAACAAGCCGCCGCGGATCGTGGTCAAGGAAAGCAAGAAGGTTGCGGCACTGAAGCGCGGCGACCGCTTCCTTGCGCGCACCGAAGAGCGCGGGAAGGGTTGGATTGCCCATCCGATGAAGAAGCTCCCCGCGCGGACAGAGGGCATGATGGGGGTCGTCGAATTCGATGGCGGCGGCAAACCCTGGCTCGCGCCGGTCGACAAGCGTGTGCGCAACAGTGCACCCATCGGCGATGTTGGCGCAGCGAATGAAGGCGACCTCGTACTTGCCGAACTCATGGGCAAATCGCCCCGAGCGAAGGTCAAGGTAGTCGAGGTGATCGGCGATCCGCTGGCGCCCAAGAGTTTCAGCCTGATCGCCATCGCCAAGCATGGCATTCCGCATATCTTCCCGCAGGAAGCGCTCGACGAGGCGCAGCGCGTGGCCGAACTGCCGCTCAGCGAGGACAGGCGCGAAGACCTGCGCGATGTGCCGATCGTGGCCATCGACCCCGCTGATGCGCGCGACCACGACGATGCGATATGGGCCGAACCCGACGGCGAAGGGGGCTTCAAGGCGATCGTCGCGATTGCCGATGTCAGCTTTTATGTCCGCCCAGGCGGCGCGCTCGACAAGGAAGCAAGGAAGCGCGGCAACTCAGTTTATTTCCCAGACCGCGTTGTACCGATGCTCCCCGAGCTGCTCAGCGCCAACATCTGCTCGCTGGTCGAGAACGAGGACCGCGCGGCGATGGCCTGCCACATCCGTATCTCGCCAGAGGGCAAGGTCACGAAGTGGCGCTTCACCCGCGCCATCGTACGGCTTGCGGCGAACATCGCCTATGAGGACGCGCAGAAGGCCATCGACGACGGCAGCGCTGACGAGGTGTTGAAGAACCTCTGGGGCGCGTGGAAGCTGCTGCACAAGGCCAGGGAGGCGCGTGATCCTCTCGACCTCGAATTGCCCGAACGGCAGGTGCGCCTCAACGATGCGGGCCAGATCGAGGAGATCGCCATTCGCGAACGCCTCGATGCGCACCGTGTGGTCGAGGATTTCATGATCGCGGCCAATGTCGCTGCGGCCAAGGCGCTCGAAGAAAAGGCCGCACCCGTGGTCTACCGCGTCCACGAAACGCCGAGCCGCGAGAAGCTGATGTCCTTCAAGGAATACCTCGCCAGCCAGGGCCGAAGCTTCGCCATGGGGCAGGTCATCACCCCCGGCCTGTTCAATCGCATGCTCAAGGACATCGTCGATCCGGCGGAAAAGGCGCTGATCATGGAGGCGGTGCTGCGCAGCCAGACGCAGGCCTATTACGGTCCGGCCAATGCAGGCCACTTCGGCCTTGCGCTCGGCAGCTATGCGCATTTCACCTCGCCGATCCGCCGCTATGCTGACCTGTTGGTCCACCGCGCGTTGGTCGATGCCTACAAGCTCGAGCAGCCCAGACCCAAGGGGAATATCCCGGAGAGTTCGGGCCTGTCGGACAGGGACAAGACCGCGCTCAACCAGATTACCGATGCAATCAGCCAGACCGAGCGCCGTGCGATGGAGGCCGAGCGCGATACGATTGATCGTTATGTCGCAGCATGGCTCTCGGGCCGGGTGGGCGAGGTGTTCGACACGCGCATCACCGGCGTTCAGGGCTTCGGCTTCTTCGCCACGATCGAGAACCTTGGTGGAGACGGGCTGGTGCCGGTCACCACGCTCGGCCGCGAGTATTTCCGCTATGACGAGGGCGCCCGCGAACTCGTGGGAGAAGACACGGGCACGACCTATGCGGTGGGCGATCGGCTCAAGCTGCGGCTTGCCGAATCCAACCCTCTCACGGGTGCGCTCAAGTTCGAACTGCCCGACGGCGGCGGCGCGTCCATCGAGAAGCGCGGGGATCGCCCGCCGCCGAAGAAAAAGAAGTTCCACAAGGGCAAGGGCGCACCTCGCCAGCAACATGCGCAGGGACAGCGTGGTCGCCCGAAGAACATCCGCCACCAGGGGCGCGGGAAGAAGCGCTAGGCGAGCTCTTCCAACTGCTCGCGGCTGAGCGAGCCGGGCACGATGTAGAGCGGGCAGGGCAGGTCGTTCGCACGCGAGGCGAAATGCGTCACCAGCGGATCCTTGCCGCCGTCCTTCGCCGTGCCGAGCACCAGCGCCGCGATCGAGCCGTGCTCGTGGAGATACTTGCCGATCACCTCGGCCGGTGAACCCGGGCGCACGGCGATTACCGGCATCTTCCCCATTTCTGCAAAGATATTACCCGCGGCATTGTTGGCCATCACCTCGGCCCGCTCGCGCGCTTCCTGCTCGATCGTCGCCTGCACGCCGCCGAAGGCATTGAAGGTCTGCTGCGGCACCAGCGCGAGGATATGCACCGAACCCCCGGTCTTGCTCGCACGCATGGAAGCAAAGCGCAGCGCCTGCTTGGCTTCCTCGGTCTCGTCCATCACGACCAGGTATATTCTCAAAGGTCCCGCTCCCGTATTTGCCCATGCGGTTACCCGCTAATTCGTATTCTGCGCAAGAACCTTGCGGGCGACGGGCAAATTGGCCAGAGACCAGCGAAACAACTTCCCAGCGAGGACGTAACGTCAACAATGCCCACGCCGATCAAGATGCCCGCCCTGTCGCCCACCATGGAAGAGGGCACGCTCGCCAAATGGCTGGTGAAGCCGGGTGACACGGTTTCCGCTGGCGACATCATGGCCGAGATCGAGACCGACAAGGCGACGATGGAATTCGAAGCCGTGGACGAGGGCACGATTGCCTCGATCGCTGTCGAAGAAGGTACCGAGGGTGTGAAGGTAGGCACGGTCATCGCGATGCTTGCCGAGGAGGGCGAGGATCTGGACGAGGCTGCGGCTGCGGATAGTGGAGCCTCCGCGAAGGCGGAGGCCTCAGGAAGCGAAGACAAAGCGTCGGATAAGCCGACGGAGACCCCCGCCTCCGCGGGGGATCAGGCAAAGGCCGCACCTGCCGCTCCGAAGAGCGACGACGGCAACCGCATCAAGGCGTCGCCGCTCGCCCGCCGCATTGCCGAGCAGAAGGGTCTCGATCTTTCGAGCATTACCGGCTCAGGTCCGAGCGGCCGCATCGTGAAGGCCGATGTCGAGGATGCGAAGCCCGGCGCTGCTCCTGCCAAGGAAGCTGCTGCGGCCCCCACACCCGCTCCGGCCAAGCCCGCCACCATGGGCGGCGACCTCGACGCGCCTTACGAAGCGCAGAAGCTCAACAACGTCCGCAAGGTCATCGCGCGTCGCCTCACCGAAGCGAAGCAGACCATCCCGCATATCTACCTCACCGTGGACGTGCGCCTCGATGCGCTGCTCAAGCTGCGCAGCGAACTCAACAAGAGCCTCGAGGCGGACAGCATCAAGCTGTCGGTCAACGACCTGCTGATCAAAGCACAGGCCCGCGCTCTGCAGCGTGTTCCGCTGTGCAATGTCAGCTTCCAGGGCGAGGAGCTCTACCAATACACGCGCGAGGATATCTCGGTCGCCGTGGCCGCGCCTTCGGGCCTTATCACGCCGATCATCCGCGATGCCGGCCGCAAGGGCCTCGCGCAAATCAGCACAGAGATGAAGGAGCTTGCAGGCAAGGCACGCGACGGCAAGCTGCAGCCGCATGAATTCCAGGGCGGCACCGCCTCGCTCTCCAACCTCGGCATGTTCGGCACCAAGCAGTTCGACGCCGTGATCAACCCGCCGCAGGCGATGATCCTCGCTGTCGGTGCAGGCGAGCAGCGTCCGCACGTCATCGACGGCGCGCTGGGCGTCGCCACCGTGATGAGCGCCACCGGCAGCTTCGACCACCGCGCCATCGACGGCGCGGACGGCGCGCAGTTCATGCAGGCCTTCCAGCAGCTGGTGGAGAACCCGATGGGGCTGCTGGTTTGAGCCACGCATGGCGAAATTTAGCTCTCATTTCGCGAGGCCTAGTCGCTGCCGTCCTGTTCTTTCCGGTTGCTTTCTTGGCGATGATGTTGATCGCGGGCTTGGTCGCCGGAGCGAGCGGGAATGACATTTTCACCTCACCCTTGTCGTTTGCATGGGTGCTATCCAGCTTCGCAGCAATCGGATACGCTTTTTATGGCAAGCGCGAATGGCTACGCTGGATTGCTTTGGTTATTCCACTTGGCGGAGTGATCTATGGGTTCTCCTGACCGCTCCCCTCTCATCCGCGTCACGGCCATGCCGGCCGACACCAACCCCTATGGCGGGGTGTTCGGCGGGTGGCTGATGAGCCAGATGGCGCTCGGCGCGGGTTCGCTCGCGAGCCGGGAGGGGAAAGGCAAGGCGGTGGTCGTCTCGGCAAGTGACTTCGCCTTCCCCGGCGCGATGGAGGTGGGGGACGAACTCTCGGTCTATTGCGACATCGCGGCGAGGGGCAACACCTCGCTCACCATCACCGCCGAAGCCATCGCCCGCGAGCGCAATGGCGAGGCCGAGACCAAGGTGGCGCAGGGCACGTTCAAATTCGTGCTGCTCGACGAAAACAACCGCCCTCGCGCCGTGGCGGAGCGGTGGGCGTGAGCACTGTCCTACTCGGCCCCTCGCATGGCATGGCGGGAACCATGACCCGCACCGCAGCCCACCCGAATACCTATTCCATTTCCCCTCACGGCTTTCCCGCGCTTTTTAGCGCCAGGACCGTGTTCCATCTGTTCCATCCTGTCGGACAAACCGAAGGCTAAATCCAAATGGCTACCAATTACGACGTCATCGTTCTCGGCTCCGGACCCGGCGGCTATGTCGCGGCAATCCGCTGCGCGCAGCTGGGCCTCAAGACCGCCATTGTCGAACGCGAACTACTCGGCGGCATCTGCCTCAACTGGGGCTGCATACCGACCAAGGCGCTGCTGCGTTCGGCCGAGATCCTGCACTATGCGCAGCATGCCAAGGACTACGGCCTCAAGATCGCGGGCGAGATCGAGGCCGATCTCGAAGCGGTCGTTAAGCGCAGCCGCGGCGTGGCGAAACAGCTCAACCAGGGCGTCACGCACCTGATGAAGAAGAACAAGATCACGGTGCACATGGGCGATGGCACGCTGACCGGCCCGACCAGCCTCACCGTGAAGGGCGAGAAGGGCGAGGAGAAGCTCACCGCCAAGCACGTGATCGTCGCCACCGGCGCGCGTGCCCGCGACCTGCCGTTCGCCAAGGCCGACGGCAAGCGCGTGTGGACCTATCGCCATGCCATGACGCCACCTGAAATGCCGAAGAAGCTGCTCGTGATCGGCTCGGGTGCAATCGGCATCGAGTTTGCCAGCTTCTACAACGACATGGGCTGCGATGTGACCGTGGTCGAAATGCTCGACCGCATCGTGCCGGTGGAGGACAAGGACGTCTCCGCCTTCCTCGAGAAGAGCCTGGCCAAGCAGGGTATGACGATCATGACTGGCGCTGGTGTCGAAGCGCTCGACGTCTCCGACAAAGGCGTGAAGGCCAAGATCAAGGACAGCAAGGGCAAGGTTTCAGAGACCGAGTTCACCCACTGCATCACTGCCATCGGCATTGTCCCCAACACCGAGAATGTGGGTCTGGAAAAGCTGGTCGAAATGGACCGCGGCTTCATCCAGATCGACGACTACGGTCGGACGAAGTCGAATGGTCTGTGGGCCATTGGCGACTGCACGCCCGGGCCGTGGCTGGCGCATAAGGCGAGCCACGAGGGCGTCACCTGCGCCGAGGCCATTGCCAAGGAGCTGGGCAACAAGGACGTCCACCCGCACCCGCTCGACCGCGGGAACATCCCGGGCTGTACCTACTGCCACCCACAGATCGCCAGCGTCGGCCTGACCGAAGCGAAGGCCAAGGAAGCGGGCTACGCGGTCAAGGCGGGCACATTCCCCTTCATCGGCAACGGCAAGGCCATTGCGCTGGGCGAGGCGGAAGGCTTCGTGAAGACCGTGTTTGATGCCAAGACCGGCGAACTGCTCGGCGCGCATATGGTCGGTGCGGAAGTCACCGAGATGATACAGGGCTTCGTCGTCGGCAAGACGCTGGAGACCACCGAGGCGGAGCTGATGAACACCGTCTTCCCGCATCCCACGATCAGCGAAAGCATGCATGAGAGCGTGCTTGCGAGCTACGGGCGCGCGCTGCATATCTGATGTGTTCTGAGGGGAGGGCGAGAATACAGTGACCGGGTTCCTGATCCTCGCCTTCCTGATCCTCGTCGCAGGGATCGTCGCCGTGCCGCTCGCGAGCCGGTTCGGGCTCGGTTCGGTGCTTGGATACCTTCTTGCGGGCATGGCGATCAGCCCCGTGCTGCTGGCGCTGAACGTCGACGTCGAGGCGCTACAGGTCTTTGCCGAATTCGGCGTGGTAATGATGCTCTTCATCATCGGCCTCGAGATGGAGCCCAGGCGCCTGTGGGCCATGCGCGGAAAGCTGCTCGGGCTCGGTGGAGGGCAGGTCCTCCTCACCACGCTCGCGATCACCGGCATCGCCTTGCTCAACCAGAACCCCTGGCAGACCGCGCTCGCCATCGGCATGGTCCTCGCGCTCTCCTCGACGGCCATCATCGTCCAGACCTTGACCGAAAAGAACCTGATGAAGAGCGAGGGAGGGGAGGCAAGTTTCTCGGTCCTCCTCGTGCAGGACGTGGCGGTCATTCCCATCCTCGCACTCTTGCCCGTCCTGGCGATGCCGGAACTCTACGATGGCAGCGGCGGCCATGGGGAGGGCGGGCACGGCGGGCTCGACCTGACGGCCGCGATGCCCGTGTGGCTGGCAGCCTTGTCCCGCGTTGCTGCAGTGGCAGCCGTCATCGGCATCGGCATCTTCGCGATCCGACCGCTGTTCCGATACATCGCGGCAGCCAATTTGCGCGAACTCTTCACTGCCGCCGCACTGGGAGTAGTGATCGGCATTGCACTTCTCATGTCCCTGGTCGGCCTGTCGCCGGCCCTTGGGGCCTTTGTGGCAGGGGTCGTTCTGGCAACAAGCGAGTATCGACACGAGCTCGAAAGCGACATCAATCCGTTCAAGGGCCTCCTTCTCGGCCTGTTCTTTATAACGGTGGGTGCAGGGATAGACTTCGTCCTTGCGGGCGAGATCTGGCGCGAGGTCGTGTTCTGGGCCGTGGTGACCATCGCGGCGAAGTTTGCCGTGCTGCTGCTGGTGGGTTGGCTCTATGGACTGCGCCGTCAGGCACTCTGGTTGTTCTGCCTCAGCCTGCCTCAGGCAGGCGAGTTTGCATTCGTGTTGATCGCCTTCGCCGTAGGCAATGCGGTTTTTCCCGAGCAGCTAGCCGATCTGTTGCTGCTGATCGTGGCGCTGACGATGCTGGTCACACCGCTGCTCTTCATCCTCTACGACAAGGTCATCGCCCACGCCTATTGCACCGAGGACGAACGCGAGGCGGACGAGATCGAGGAGGAAAACGAGGTCATCATTGCGGGCCGCGGGCGTGTTGGCGGGATCGTCGATCGCATGATCCAGGCGGCAGGATTTTCTACCACCGTCATCGACTACGACAGCAAACAGCTCGAGATTGTCCGCAAGTTCGGTTTCCGGACATACTTCGGCGATGCCACGCGGCCGGATCTGTTGCATTCGGCAGGGATCGAGAAGGCCAAGCTGCTGGTCGTCGCGCTGGATGAGCGCGAGCAGATCGACAAGCTGGTGAAGCATGTCGCCCAGCATTATCCCAAGGTCCACATCATCGCGCGCGCGATCGATCGCAACCATGTCTACGAGCTGTGGGCCTATGGCTGTCGCGACATCATCCGCGAAACCTACGACAGCAGCCTGCGCATGGGGCGCTCGGCCTACGAGGCTTTGGGAATGGACCGCCAGCAGGCCGAAGCTGCCAAGGATGCGTGGGAGGAGATGGACCGCAGGTTCATGCCCGAGGTCGCCAATCTATATCGGCTCGATATTCCCTACCACGAGAACGAGCCGCTGATGGAGCGGGTCAAGGAACTGCGCAAGGAGTGGGATCCGATCCTGCGCGACCAGATGGAGGAAATCCTGAAGAGGGGTTCCTAGACACTGCGAACGAGGGCGGCTGCTGGCGGACAGGGTGGGATTCGAACCCACGAAGGGCTTGCACCCTTGCCGGTTTTCAAGACCGGTGCATTCAACCGCTCTGCCACCTGTCCGCGAGCGAGTTGCGCGCTAGCCAAAAGAAGGGACGATGTCATCAACCAATCTCGGAACTTCGGAGGCAGTCGCGGCGTAGCGCCCAAATGACACTTGCCATTCATATTCGTCCTGCGAGAACAGGGGCATGAGCCTACGAAAAGTCCTCCTGCTAGCTTGCGCCTCCCTTCTCGGTGTCCCGGCTGCACCCCTTGCTGCGCAGGACATGTCCTTCGAAGCCTATCTCCAGCTCCTTATCGCCCGCGCCCGCGCAGAAGGCGTGTCCGAAGCGACCTTGCAGCGCATGACGGCAGGTCTTGGGCCGAACAACAGGGTGATCCAGCTGGATCGGAATCAGCCTGGGTCCTCCAGCACGCCCGGCTATCCCCCGCTCGCCCCCTATATTGCGACCCATGTCGACAGCGTTCGAATCGCAGGAGGCCGCCGCGAATTGGCCAATTGGCGAAGCACGCTGGCGCGAATTGAGCGCGAGTATGGCGTGCCCGCGGAGATTATCGTTGCGATCTGGGGCCACGAGACTGCCTATGGCCGGGTGAAGGGCGGGTTCGACCTGTCCGAAGCGCTAGCAACCCTTGCCTGGGAGGGACGTCGCCGGGACCTGTTCTCGAGCGAATGGGTCGACCTGATGAAGGTAGCCGACAAAGGCTATTCCCGGAGCGAGCTCAAGGGCAGCTGGGCAGGCGCGTTCGGTAATCCGCAGTTCCTTCCCAGTGTCTACCTGCGCCTCGCCACCGACGGCGATGGCGATGGACGCGCAGACATCATGAACAACAGCGCCGATGCACTGGCATCGATCGCCAATTACTTCCGTGACGCTGGTTGGCGGGAAGGGCAGCCCTGGGGCGTGCGCGCCTATGTCCCGGGCGGCTTCGACGTGGACCAGTACCGCACCAAGCTGGTCGCTCCCGTCTGCCCGCGGGTCCACGAGCGTCACAGCGTCTACAAGACTGCCGCCGAATGGCGGGCGCTCGGCATACAGCCGCAGATTCCGCTCGCCGATGATACGCTGGTCACGCTGTTCCAGCCCGATGGACCGGGGACACCCGCTTGGCTACTGACCGGGAATTACCGGGTCATCCTCGAGTACAATTGCTCGAATTACTACGCGATGAGTGTGGGCCTGCTTGCGGACGAGATAGCGCGCTGATCTTCTGCGGTGGATAGCCGGGTACGGCGCTCGCCTTGGGCGAGCCTCGTAGTTATAGCAGGGCGCAACCTAAACCTTCGAGAGGGAAGCGCCCGTTAGGCGGCGCTGCGAACTGCTTGCATCCGAACCTGAGACTCCTGACCGTTGGCCTATCCCTGGCAACCATGGTGGCAGCTCCAGCTCTGGGGCAGCGGGAGCCTCTTGCTCCCCCCGCAGCCTCCGACGCTCCGATCGCCTATCTCTATGACGTGACCAGCGGCCAGGTCCTGTTTGCAAGAGAAGCAAACCGCCGGTTCATGCCCGCTTCGATTACAAAGGTCATGACGACGTTCCTTGCCTTCGAGTGGATGGAGGAAGGCAGGATCGTCCCGCAGCAGACCTACACGCCGAGGCTCGAAACATGGCGCAGGTGGAAGAATGTCGGATCGACCATGTTCCTGCCCCATGATGCGCAAGTCAGCTTCGACGACTTGTTGCATGGCGTCACGACGGTCTCGGCCAACGATGGTGCGGCCGCGCTGGCGGAAGGGGCCGCCGGTTCGGTCGAGGAATGGGTTGCTGCGATGAATGCCAAGGCTTCCGAAATCGGCATGGCGGACAGCCACTTCGGCACTCCCAATGGCTGGATGGACGAAGGTCGCACCTTCACCACTGCCAGTGACCTCAGCACGCTGGCGACGGCCATGCTTCGCCGCCATCCGAGCAAGTACCGGCATTACGTTGGCCGGCCGGAGTTCACTTACAACGAGATCACGCAGCCCAATCATGATCCGATCAGCGGCGTGGTTCGCGGCGCGGACGGGATCAAGACCGGATTCACAAATCAGGCGGGCTACGGCTTCCTCGGAGCTGCCGAGCGTAATGGCCGCAGGCTCGTGATGGTGGTCGCCGGAAGCCCGCGGGCCAGGGACCGCAACCGGGCCGCGCGCGAGTTGATCGAATGGGGGTTCGCCGCCTTCGACCAGCGCCGACTCTTCCCTCCCAATGCTCGGGTTGCAAAGGCCGAGGTGCAGGGTGGGTCGCGCACGCAGGTACCGCTAGTCGCGCCGTATGGGATTTATGCCGACATTCCCGCGGGCGGAAATGGGGATGTCAGGCTCTCGGTGAGTTACGAGGGACCTGTCCAGGCTCCGATATCCCAAGGCGAGGAAATCGCCGAGCTGGTGGTTTCGGTAGAGGGTATGCCCGACTACCGCGTTCCGCTTGTCGCAGGACAGGACGTGGGTGAAGCAGGATTGGTGCGCCGCGCCCTGAACGGTGTATTGGGCTGGTTCTCATGACACGCGGCAAATTCATCGCTTTCGAAGGCGGGGAGGGCATGGGCAAGTCCACCCAGGCCCGTCTCCTTCGCGATGCCTTGATCGCTAGAGGTATCGAAGTAAAGCTCACGCGCGAGCCCGGTGGAACACCGGGCGCCGAAGCCATCCGCGACCTGCTGCTTCACCCGCCGGGCAAGGGATGGGGTGCAGAGGCCGAAGCCCTGTTGTTTGCAGCCTCGCGTGCTGATCACGTGGCCAGCCTTATCCGCCCCGCGCTCGCTGAGGGGAAATGGGTAATATGCGACCGCTTCGTCGATTCGAGCAGGGCCTACCAGGGCATTGCCGGCAAGCTCGGCGACGAGGCCATACGGACGCTTCATGATATCGGGAGCGACGGACTCTATCCCGACCTCACCATCCTTATTGCTGTCGAGGGATTGGAGGTGGCCGACCGACTTAGGGCACGCGACGGGGACACGTCCGACGCAATCGGTGGGCGCGATGAAACCTACCATTCTAGCGTGAATGCCGCTTTCGACGCCTTTGCCCAAGCAGAGCCGGGTCGCTTTGCGAGAGTCGATGGCGCAGGATCTGTCGAGGAGGTGCAGGCAAGAGTGCTCGGGGCCATCGCGCCCCTGCTGCACGAGGCGGCTTCCTGATGCTGGTGGGGCATGAGGCAGCCTGGGATGCATGGCGCAGCGCCATGGCGGGTTCGCGGATGCATCATGCATGGTTGCTGGCGGGCAAAAAGGGGCTGGGCAAGGCCAGCTTCGCACAGGCTGCAGCAAGGGAGTTACTTGGTGCAGAGGGGAGTGGAGACCACCCCGATATCCTGACCCTCACCTATGGCCCCAAGAACAAGGACGAGGCCAAGAAGCGCGACGACGGGAAGCCATACGAACTCGCGCGCGGGATAAAGGTCGACCAGGTTCGCGCAATTCAGCGGCGGTTGACGACGCGCCCGACGCTAGGATCGAAACGCGTGGTCATCATCGATCCATCGGACGACATGGAGGTCTCCGCCTCCAACGCCTTGCTGAAGAGCCTCGAGGAGCCGCCCGAGGGGACCTACTTCCTCCTCGTTGCGCACAGCCCAGCCCGGTTGCTCCCTACCATCCGCTCGCGCTGCAGGACCGTGCGGTTTCCGGCCCTCCCTCCCGAGGCAATGGACGAACTCCTGCGTGACCTTGCCCCGCAAGCCGATATTGCCACGCGCGATGCCGCCATTGCCGCAGCGGCAGGATCGCCCGGTGCCGCGCTCGCTTTCGTGGAGCTCGAACTCGGCAAGGCCGCCCAGCTTATGCGGCGTATCGCGGAAGAAGGCGACCGGGATTTCTCGCTTCGAGGTCAACTTGCAGGGGTTATCGGTGCGAGGCAGGACATCCCCCGGCTGCAGGCAGTGCTCGATCTCGCCCGGGCAATTCTTGCAGAAAAAGTGGCGGAAAGCCTCTCCGATCCACGCAAGCTCGTCGATACGCATGCCGAACTCGTCCGACTGACAGGCGAACAGCCGACATATAACTTCGATCCCGGATTGCTCGGGATGGAAATAGGAACCTTGCTCGCAAGTGCAGGCGCGGCTAGCGAGCGCGGCAATGGCTGACCCTTATTACATCACCACTGCGATCCACTATCCCAATGGCAAGCCGCATATCGGCCACGCCTACGAAACCATCGCGGCCGACGTCATTGCACGCTTCCAGCGCCTGATGGGGCGCGACGTGCGCTTCCAGACGGGCACGGACGAGCATGGCCTGAAGATGGCACAGAAGGCGCGCGACCTCGGCAAGACCCCGCGCGAGCTGGCCGATGAGATGTCGGGCGCGTTCAAGGACCTCTTCGACCGGCTCGATATTACCTACGACCGCTTTATCCGCACTACGGACGAGGATCATCACAAGGCGAGCCGCGCGATCTGGGAAGCGATGGAGACCAAGGGCGATCTCTATCTCGACCGCTACGAAGGCTGGTATTCGGTTCGCGACGAAGCGTACTACGACGAAAAGGAACTGATCGAAGGGGAGGGGGGCGAGAAGCTCTCTCCGCAGGGCACCCCGGTCGAATGGACCGAGGAGGAGACCTGGTTCTTTCGACTGTCAAAATACGCCGAGCCACTGCTGGAGCTCTTGAGGAAGCCCGGCTTCCTCGAGCCGGCAAGCCGCCGCAATGAGATGATCGCTTTTGTCGAGGGCGGCCTCAAGGACCTTTCCGTAAGCCGCACCAGTTTCGACTGGGGTGTAAAGGTGCCCGGACATGACAACCATGTGATGTACGTCTGGGTCGATGCGTTGACCAATTACATCACCGGTGTCGGCTATCCCGATGGCGGCGAGATGTGGGACAAGTACTGGCCCGCGAGCCTCCACCTCATCGGAAAAGACATCGTGCGCTTCCACACGATTTACTGGCCGGCATTCCTCATGAGCGCGAATATTCCCGTCCCGCGGCACGTTTTCGGGCACGGATTCCTGCTCAACCGCGGGGTCAAGGAGTCGAAATCGGCGGGCAATGTCACCGACCCGAACGAACTTGTCGATTTGTTCGGAGTGGATTCCCTTCGCTACTTCCTGATGGCCGAAGTCGTATTCGGGAAAGATGGCAGCTATTCCGCCGAAGCGCTTGTAAACAAGGTAAATGCTGAGCTCGCAAACAGCTTCGGAAACCTTGCGCAGCGCACGCTGTCGATGATCCACAAGAACATGGACGGCAAGCTCGAGGCCTTCGAAACGAACGGAGACGACAAGACCCTGCTCAATACGGTGCAGGAGGCTTGCCGCGATGTCTTGCCGCGCGAATTCGAGGCTCTGAACTTCAGTGTCGGCATCGAGGCATGGTTGAAGGCCGTCTTCGCCTGTAACGCCTATGTCGACGAGCAGGCCCCCTGGGGCCTCAAGAAAACCGACCCGGAGCGGATGAAAGCAGTCCTCCAGACACTGTTTATCGCCATCCGCGATCTGGCCATCGCAATTCAGCCCGTCGTGCCGACCAAGGCGGCTGCGGTGCTGGACCAGCTTGGCGTCACGGTCGAGCGCCGCACTTATGCCGACCTGTCGGATGAAGGCTGGTTCGGGGCGCTTGTTGCCAGCGGTTTCGTCGTGGAGAAACCGACACCCGCTTTCCCGCGCCTCGAAATGCCGGAAACCGAGGCGGCTTGATGCTGGTCGATAGCCACTGCCACCTCGAATACGAAGGGCTGGTCGAAAACCAGGCCGACGTGCTCGACCGCGCGCGCGGGGCGGGGGTGGGGGCCTTCCTCAATATTTCGACCAAGCGCGCAGAGTGGGGACAGGTTGTCGGGACTGCCAACGCCAAGCCCGATGTCTGGGCCAGCGTCGGCATCCATCCGCACAATGCCGATGATCATCCCGACCTCACCCGCGAAGAGCTGCTGGAGGCAACACGCGATCCGCGCGTGATCGGTATCGGCGAGACGGGGCTCGATTATTACTACGATCACTCGGACCGCGCCGAGCAGCAACGCCTTTTTCGCATCCACATAGACGTGGCGCGCAAGACTTGCCTTCCAGTCATCATCCACACTCGCGATGCCGAGGACGACACGATCGCAATCCTTGCCGAAGAGATGGAGAAGGGGGCTTTTCCGGCTCTCATCCACTGTTTCACCGCTTCGCAGGATTTCGGGAGGCAAGTGCTCGATCTCGGCTTGTCGATTTCGCTTTCGGGTATCGTGACCTTCAAGAACGCCAAGGAATTGCAAGACGTTGCAAGGTCGGTACCGCGTGAACGTCTGCTCGTGGAGACCGACAGCCCGTTCCTCGCTCCGGTCCCGCACAGGGGCAAGAAGTGCGAGCCCGGCTTTGTGCGAGACACGGCCGCCTTCATCGCCGGACTTCGCGGCGAAACGCTGGAGAAACTCGCCAGCTACACGACCGCGAACTTCTACCGACTGTTCAGCAAGGCAGTCGCGTGAAGCTGATCATGCTCGGCTCGGGCACGTCGACCGGCGTGCCCAGGATCGGAGATGACTGGGGCGACTGCGATCCCAATGAGCCGCGCAATCGGCGGACCCGCGTATCGATCATCGTTGAGAATGACGCGGGTCAGCGGATACTGGTCGATACTTCGACCGACCTGCGCGCGCAGCTGCTGGCGAACAAGATCGACAAGGTCGACGCGGTTTTCTGGACGCATGATCACGCAGATCACTGCCACGGCATCGATGACCTTCGCGTGATGCGGTATGATCGCAGCAATCCGCTGCCGGGATTTGCAACGCGTGTGACGTGCGAGCGCTTGCGGCGACGGTTCGACTATGTTTTCGAAGGACAGTTTGGCTATCCGACAATCGTCGACCTAAAGGAAACGTCGCAAGTACAGTTGGTTGCAGGCTTTTCCTTTGATGACGTGGTAATGCCTCATGGCCCTGCCAAGAGCACGGGTTTCCGGTTCGAGGCGGACGGTAAATCGATCGTTTACGCTACCGATTTCAGCGAGATCACACCGGCCATGGTAAAGACCTTCAAGGATTGCGATCTTCTGGTGGTCGATTGCCTTAGGGAGCGGCCACATCCCACGCATGCGCACCTCGATATGGCTCTCGATCTTGCGCGCAAGTGCAGATCGCGGCGTACGGTGCTCACACATATGGACAAGTCGATGGATTACCGCAGGCTCTGTGCAGCCGTGCCGAAAGGTGTCATCGTCGGATATGACGGTTTGGAGGTGGCTCTATGAATGTTGGCGGAGGTGAAATTGCCTGGGCGGCGCTGATGGCGGCGTTGGTGGTTGCCTATATGGTGGGATTGAAGCGTGACGATGGACTGCGTGCGAACCAGATTGTGAAGATGGCGTTGATCTGGGTCGGGATCATTGGCGCGGCCTACTTCCTTGTTAGTTGGTTCACTGGAATGAGTTGATTGGACGGGGGAGACCTGCCTCTCTCGCTAAGTTCGCACTTAACATAATATATATTATCATTCCTTTATTTGGCGAGTGGAGATCTGGATTCCAATCCTTCCCCTCTCACTCATGGCAGTCTAGTCATCAGATATGTCGGAACAACTGGACAGACTTCTCCGCATCATGGCTCGCTTGCGAGATCCAGAGCGCGGCTGCGAATGGGATACGGCGCAGAACTTCACCACGATCGCCCCCTATACAATCGAAGAAGCCTATGAAGTGGCCGACGCAATCGAACGTTCGGACATGGCTGATCTCGAAGGTGAACTCGGCGACCTGCTGTTCCAGGTCGTCTTCCATGCCAGGATGGCCGAGGAAGCTGGTCATTTCACCTTCAAGGATGTGGCGAAGAACATCGCCGACAAGATGGAAGCCCGCCACCCCCATATCTTCGGTAACGAAGGCGGGGTGATGGAAGAGTCTCGCTGGGAAGACTTGAAAGCGGCCGAACGCGAAGAAGCGGGTGCGAGAGGCGCATTGGACGGCGTCGCCCTGGCATTGCCGGCATTGCTCCGCGCCCAGAAGCTGCAAAGACGTGCGGCACGCCATGGCTTCGACTGGCCTGACGTCACTGGGCCGCGCGCAAAGGTTCTCGAGGAAATTGAAGAACTTAAAGAAGCTTCCGATGGAGAAATCGAGGAAGAGGCAGGAGATTTTCTCTTTGCTGCCGTCAATCTCGTCCGCGCCTATGGCGTCGATGCGGAAGGAGCGCTTCGTGCTGCCAACACCAAATTCGAGCGTCGCTTCAGGGCCATGGAAGAACTGGCTGGCGGTGACTTCTCCGACCGGAATCTCGATGCACAGGAAGAGCTATGGCAAGAGGTCAAACGGCGTGAAAAGGCCGCGTTATAGGCTTTCGAACTGACCCGCCTCTTTCGGATTGAGCCGCACGACAAACCGACGCACCGGCCCGTCAACGCCCTCGCCGGCATCTTCTTCGACCAGAACCTCGCCATGGGCGTGCAACCATGCGATGCGTCTGCCGTCGCTGACGGGCAATTCGAACTCACGGATCGATGCCTTGGCCGTCAGCATCTCGCCGAGTTTCTCGAGGAGCGTATCGACGCCCTCGCCCGTCATTGCCGACACACCCACAATATCCTCGTTGGAAGCTGCCACTTCGCCCAGTTCGCCGGCGCGATCCTCGTCGAGCAGGTCCCACTTGTTCCAGACTTCGAGGATCGGAATCGATGAAGTGCCCCCCTCCCCGTCGATAACGTCGAGGTCGGTCAGGACGCGCAGGACCTGCGCTTTCTGTGCGTCAGCGCTCGGGTTCGACATATCGCGAACATGGCAGATCACGTCGGCTGCAGTAACTTCTTCCAGGGTAGCGCGGAAAGCGGCCACAAGCTGCGTTGGGAGATCCGAGATGAACCCGACCGTGTCCGAGAGGATGGCTTTCTCGACACCGGGTAAGCTGATCGCGCGCATCGTCGGATCAAGCGTAGCAAAGAGCAGGTCCTCGGCCATGACTTCGGCGCCCGTCAGCCGGTTGAACAGCGTGGACTTCCCGGCATTGGTATAGCCGACCAGCGCCACCACCGGCCAAGGGGCACGCTCACGCCGCTCGCGGTGCAATCCGCGAGTCTTCCGGACTTGCTCCAACTCCTTGCGCAGGCGCCCCATCCGCTGGCGGATCATCCGCCGGTCGGCCTCGATCTGTGTCTCGCCGGGTCCGCCAAGGAAACCGAAGCCACCGCGCTGGCGCTCGAGGTGGGTCCAGCTGCGCACCAGGCGGCTCTGCTGGTAGTCCAGATGGGCGAGCTCGACCTGCAGGCGCCCTTCCGCTGTGGCTGCACGTTCGCCAAAGATCTCGAGGATCAATCCCGTCCGATCGATCACCTTGCGCGAGAGCTTCTCTTCCAGATTGCGTTGCTGGATCGGGCTGAGAGCGCCATCGACCACCACGAGTTCCGCCTCGTGCTGCTCGCAGGCTATCCGGATGTTCTCGACTTGTCCGGCGCCGAACAGCAGGTTCGGCCTTACCTCGCGCACGGGCAGAGTGAAGCTGTCCTCGATCTCGATGCCGATGGCGAGCGCAAGCCCCTCGGCCTCACGCAGACGGCTGTCCGCGTCAAGATCATAGGCCTGCCCGCGGATATCGGGGCAGATGACGAGCGCCCGCGCACCGCGCGAGACTTCGCCAAGCAGGTCGTCGTCGAAACTCAGCTGTCGTCCTCGTCCCATTCCTCGGTCAGGTCGACCGGGGTTGCAGGCTGGATGGTAGAGACTGCGTGCTTGTAGGCCAACTGTACATAGCCGTCGCGCTCGAGCATCATGCAGAACAAATCGTAGGCTGCGATCTTGCCCTGAAGCATTACGCCGTTGACCAGAAACATCGTCACTTGCGCTTCCGCCTCGCGCACGCGGCTGAGGAACACGTCCTGCAGAAGCCTCTGCTTGGCGCCCGATCCGGTGCTGGCAAACTGATCTGCGTCGATCGGTTGACCAGGCATGATGGTGCTTACCGCATGCTTGTATACCAGTTGCGATTGCCCATCGCGGCGCAGCAGGATCGAGAAATTATCGAACCAGGTCACGATCCCCTGCAATTTCACGCCTTTCACGAGGAAGACGGTCACCGGGGTCTTGTTCTTGCGCAGCATATTGAGGAATGCATCCTGCAGGCTCGGCTGCTTGCCCTTTGGAGCGGCCGGTTTCTCCGGCCTCGGGCGGGCGGTAAGGGTGCGTTCGCCAGACATCTTGCGTGTCTCCTGTTGTTGGCGGCCGCTGTCACGGTCCGCGATCTGGACGCTCCCACCGCGTCCGGGCACCGGAGGTTAGTCCGGATTTGAAACGCAATGTGGCGATTGCGGTGCCCGTGCGCAATAAATAAATGTTTGGAGGGTGTTGGCGCGAAACTGTGCGCGCTACTTGCGCTCGTTGCCCTTGCGCTCCGCCATGCCCAACAGTTTGAGCTTTCTATGAAGGGCTGACCTTTCCATCCCGATAAAGCTCGCCGTCTTGGAGATATTGCCCGAGAAACGCCGGATCTGGATAGCGAGGTACTCGCGCTCGAAGCTCTCGCGCGCCTCGCGCAAGGGTGCCCCCATCAGCGCAGCCATACCGCCGTTGCCCCCGGCCTTGCCCCCGGCGACTTCTTCCGAAAGCATGGCGGCCTCGACGGTATCGAGCTGGTCGCGAGGAGTGAGGATGATCGTCCGCTCCACGACATTGCGCAGCTGGCGGACGTTCCCCGGCCAGTCGTAGGCCTGGAGGGCCGCCATGGCTTCCTCGCTGATTGCCGGAGGCCGCAAGCCCTGCTCCGTCGCATAACGGGCGAAGAAATATTGTGCGAGCTGCGGAATGTCGTCTCGGCGTTCCGCAAGCGATGGGATCTCGACCGGTACAACATTGAGGCGATAGAACAGGTCTTCGCGGAATTTCTTCTCTTCCATTTCCTTGGCAAGGTCGCGTGCTGTCGAGGAGACAACACGGACATCGACCCCGATCTGGCGCGATCCCCCGACGCGCACAAAGCTCTGCTCGGTAAGGACGCGCAGGATACGAGCCTGTGTCGACAGTGGCATGTCCGCGACTTCATCGAGATAGAGCGTGCCACCGTCGGCGGTCTCAAGCAGACCCGGTCGGACGAGTTTGCCGTCCGCCTCTTCACCGAAGAGTTCCTCCTCGAAGCGTTCCGGAGTGATGCGCGCCGAGTTCACGATTACGAAGGGCTTGTCGGCGCGGGTTGACCAGCTGTGGAGCAGGCGCGCCGCCACTTCTTTGCCCGAACCCGCAGGCCCGCTGATGAGGACGCGGCTTCCGGTTTGCGCCACGCGCTTCAACGTCGCGCGAACATTATTGATCGCGGCCGAGTTGCCGGTGAATTCGCCGCCCTCGCCCAGACCTTCGCGCAGACGGGTATTCTCGCGGCGAAGACGCTCGGTTTCGGTCGCGCGTTCGACCAGGTGAAGCAGGCGCTCTGCTTCGAATGGCTTTTCGATGAAATCCATCGCGCCCCTGCTGACGGCGCTGACCGCGGTATCGATATTGCCGTGGCCGGAGAATATGATCACGGGCAATTCGGGTTCGCGAAGCTTGATCGCGTCGAGCACCTCGAGGCCGTCCATCTGGCTACCGTGGAGCCACACATCCAGCAGCACGAGGCTCGGACGTTTCTCGTCGACTGCATCGAGCGCGGACGCGCTGTCACCCGCCGTGCGGCACTCATAGCCCTCGTCGCTCAACACGCCCGCCACCAGTTCGCGGATGTCGCGCTCGTCGTCGACGATGAGGATGTCCAAGGCCATGTTCAGCTTCCCGTTCTTTCTTCAATCCTTGCGTCCGCATCATCGGATCGGATTCCGTGCGGATCGCGCGCAAAGCGCAGGGTCACCCGCGTGCCGCCGCCTTCAACGGAGGAGAAGCTCATTTCCCCTCCGTGTTCTTCGACAATCTTGTTCACGATTGCCAGCCCAAGGCCGGTGCCCTTGGCTCGTGTCGTTACATAGGGTTCGAGGATGCGCTCGCGGTCCTGCGGCAGTCCGATACCATTGTCAGTCACCGCGACCGTGATCGATTCCTCGTCCTCGAATACCTCGACGCCGATCCGGCCGCGATAATCTTCGGGTGCGTGCGCCACCCTCGCCTCAATGGCCTCTGCAGCATTCTTGAGGATGTTGGTGACGGCCTGCCCCAGCTGGTGGCGATCGGCCTGGATCTTGAGTGGCCCTTCGATCTCGGTTGCCATCCCATAGTTGATCTCTGGGTTGGCGACTTCCTGGAGGAACAGCGATTGGCGGATCAGGTCCAGCGCGTCCTCCGGACGGAACACCGGCTTGGGAAGCCGGGCAAAACTCGAGAACTCGTCCACCATTTTGCGCAAGTCGCCGACCTGCCTCACGATCGTGCTGGTCAGCTCGTCGAACAGCTCGCCATCCTGCTCGATCTGCTTGCGATACCGACGCTTCAGACGCTCTGTGGCGAGTTGGATAGGGGTCAAAGGGTTCTTGATTTCGTGGGCGATCCGGCGCGCGACATCGGACCAGGCCGCTTGCCGCTGGTCGAGTAGCTGCCTGGTGATGTCCTCGAAAGTGATCACGTGGCCCTCGCCCTCGGGTACGAGTTTTACTGCCAGAGTCATCAGCTCGCCATGGCGAGAATGACTGACCACGCCTCGGTCGAGCCCTGCGATCACCATGGCTGCTATCTGTGGTGCCATCTCGTCGAGCGTGGCCGGAGGTTTGCTCCCCTGCCCTCCCTCAAGCAGCGTATTCTGCGCAGGTGCGTTCATGAGAAGCACGCGCCTCTCACCATCGATTGTGATCACACCCGCGCTGACCGATTCCAGCACGGCCTCGATGAAGCTGCGGCGATCTTCCAGCTCTTCATTGGCTGTCACCAGCGCGTCGGTTTGCTTCTCCAGTTGCGCTGTCATGCGGTTGAAGGCGCGGTTCAGCATGCCGATTTCGTCTGCGCCCGTCCGCCCCTCCACACGCATGCCGAAATTGCCCGCACCGACCTTGCGCGCAGCGGCTACGAGGTCGGTGAGCGGCTCGACCTGGCGATCCGCGAAGCGCAGCGCGAACCACACAGCGATCCCGACCAGCGCGAGGCTGACGAAGAAGAGGGCGAGGTTGAAACGCAGTTGCAGCGCGCGGGCGCGCGATGTGAGCTCTTCATAGGCCCCTGAGATCGAGCGCGCGCGCTCCCAGCTGCGGAAGCTTGCGCCTTCAGCATTGCGTGCCGTGTAGAGATAAATGCCCGCCGCACGGTCGATCGGCGCGACCGCCTCGATACGCTCGGGGCTGCCCTGAACCGCCACCTGTTCCCCGCGACGGAGGCTGTTGAGGCTAGCTTCGGTGAAGGTCACCGGATCGCTGTCTTCCGAGATGTTGTAGAGAACGGCCGTGCGCGCGCTGCCATCGGGCATGGCCTGCAGGATCGCGCTTTCTACGACGTCACGGGGCTGCGCCTGGTATTCATAGACCAGCATGAAGTCGGGATCGGTGACCGAGATGCGTTGCAGGTTCGAGCGCATGTCCATCGCCATCGAAATGGTCTCTTCGGCGAGGTCGAGCTGGTTATCCTCGTAATAGCTCTCCGCCAGCGCATTCGCGTTCTCCATCAGGCCGCGCGAATTGTCGGAGAACCAGAAATCGACGCCCGACTGGAACAGGACGGCGGCGAAAGCTGCCACCAGCAGCGTCGGCACGGCAGCGACCATGGAGAAGAAGAAAACTAGGCGGACGTGGAGCCGGGCTGTGCTCCCCGCTGCACGCCTCAGAGCGAGGCGGCGCCCTGCAAGGACCAAAAGCGCCATGGCGGGGATCAGGGTCCCGATGAGCAGGACGGCGACCTGGCTGCTAGGCAACAATTGGCCATCCGGCGGCGCACCGGAGAATGCCGCGTAAGTCATCCCGACCATGATCAGGAAAGCCGCAACCGCTGCGATTTCTATCATCGTGAAGAAATTGGCGCGGCGCGATGCCACCACGAACCTTCGCCACCAGCGCGGCGTTCTTTGGGACTGGGGGGCGACGCGGCTAGCCATCGTGTCCCTCTTACATCGCTACTGTTGCAAATTTGCAAGAGTAAATGCGACGAACCGCCAATCAGCCCCGCCGGACGAAGTTCTCAGGACGTATATCAAGCTCGCCTAGCTTCTTGCGCAGGGTGTTGCGATTGATGCCGAGCAACTGCGCTGCTTTCACCTGATTTCCCTGCGTTTCGCGCAAGGCATGCTCGAAGAGCGGGCGTTCGAAGGCCGATAGCGCTTCGTGATAAACCGTGCCGGCTGCGGGTCTTTCTGCAATCAGCCATCCTTCCATCGCGCGCTCGACAGCGCTGCCCTGGGAACCTTCTTCGGACGACACACGACGGGGTAGTAAGTCGGTCACGAGGTCGGCATCGATCGCTTCGTCTCGGGCCATTAGCGCGAGCCGGAAGACGACGTTACGCAGTTCGCGTACATTGCCGCGCCAGTCATGGTCAGAGAGGGCGGCGACCGCATCTTCGCTTACCGTGTGGTGAGGCAGGCCCTCTTCGCGCGCCTGCCCAAGAAAATGTCGGGTAAGCGCCCCGATATCCTCGCGCCTCTCGCGCAACGGCGGAAGGTGGATCGGCACGACATTGAGCCGGTAGAACAAGTCCTCGCGGAAACGTCCGTCGGCGATCATGGGTGCAAGATCGCGATTGGTCGCCGCCACGATGCGCACGTCGACACCGATCTCCTGACGGCCGCCAACACGGCGTATCCGCCCGGACTGAAGCGCACGAAGCAACCGGGTCTGGGCCTCCGCAGGCATGTCGCCGATCTCGTCGAGGAACAGCGTGCCACCATTGGCCTGTTCGAACTTGCCGATGGCTTGCGAATGCGCACCGGTGAAGGCTCCACGTTCGTGCCCGAACAACTCGCTTTCGAGCAGGTCATGCGGGATCGCCGCCATGTTCACGGCAACGAACGGTCCGGTCCGCCGCGAGCCGAGCTGGTGGATTGCCTCGGCGACAAGTTCCTTCCCCGTCCCGCTCTCGCCAGTGACCAGGACAGTGAGATCGTTGCGCAGGACACGGGTGATCATGCGATACACATCCTGCATCGCCCGGCTTCGACCGATCAGGGGAAGCTCGCTCCCCTGCCCCGCTTCTTCCTCGTCATCACGCTTGGGTGCGCGCGCAACAGCCTGGCGAACAGCTTGCGTCAAATCATCGAGATCGAATGGCTTGGGGAAATATTCGAAAGCGTCGCTGTCGCTCGCGCGCACGGCCGTATCGAGCGTGTTCTGAGCCGAGAGGACGATGACCGGCATCCCCGGCGCTGCCTCGCGCACGCTTTCGATGCCGTCCAGACCGTCCCCGTCTTCCAGCATGATGTCGGTCAGCATGACGTCGTAACGTCCGCTCGCGAGCAGTTCGTCGCGCTTCGCCACTCTCGTGCAGGAGGTAACGTCATAACCCTCATCGCGGAGTGCTTCGGTTATCACTGTGGCGATGGCGCGGTCGTCTTCGACCAGCAGGATCTTGTGGCTCATGACTCGTTCCTGTCGGCTACCGGCAAGTTGATGCGGAAGTGGGTAAGGCCGCCGCGTTCATCACGTTCGTGTGCGATACGCCCGCCCATGTCGCGAAGCAGCTTCCGCACGAGGGCGAGACCGAGGCCCTGGCCATTCTTCTTACCGGATACGAAGGGCTCGAAAGCATGGTCGTGCAGATCGGGTGGCAGGCCGGGCCCGGGGTCGATGACGGTGATTTCGATCGGCATGCGCACCGCCTTGCCCAGCCGGATCGCGGAGAACACAAGCCCGCTCACGAAACGCGTGCGCACTATCACCTGCGCGTTCTCGACATCACAGCAGGCATCGCAGGCATTCGCCAGAAGGTTGATGAGCACCTGCTCGAGCGCGCCCTGATCCGCCTCCACTGCGGGGAGCGAGGGATCGAACTCTTCAACCAACTCGCAGCCATCATCCCGCCCTGCCCGCACTGTCGCCATGGCATTTCGGATGGCCTCGTGGAGATTGCAGGGGCCTGTCTTTACCGGGCTGCTACTACCGAGCTGCTGCATGCGATCGATCAACTGGGCGATGCGGTCGACCTCGCCTTCGATCATCGTGGCGAGTGGCCTGTCACGCTCCGATGCGCGCCTCGCAAGAAGCTGGCTGGCACCCCGGATCGCCGATAGCGGGTTCTTGATCTCGTGAGCCAGCACGGCTGGCGCACGCAGTTCGACCCGCTCCTCGTCCCCGCGATCATTGCCCTCCTGGCCAACCTCGGACAGCGAAATCACGCGCCAGCCCGGGTGGGCCTGCATGGGCGAGCTCGTCAGGTTGACGCGCCGCGTTCCGACCCCGGTCTCAAGCGAAATCCCGCGGGCAATAACCCTGCTGTCGCTCTTGCCCAGCCCCTCCCTAAGGCGTTCGTCCTCGATCGCTACCGCTTCGTGAAGCGACATCTCCTCGAGCCGGCGCGCGCTCCTGCCGAGCAGTTCTTCGGCCGCCGGATTGGCTTCCACGATCCGATCCTTGTCGTCGACCAGCAACACCGCAAAGACCAGTCCGGAAATCTGCGCGGCGGCGTCGGGCGCACCCGGACTCAAGCTCATGCCGCGCGCCGGTGCAGAAAAGGCTCGTAGAACCTCTCGAGTTCACCAAGAACTTCAGTGGTATCGTCGAGAAAGTTCACCCGATTGCGGAACTCCGCCGAACCGTGCATCCCCTTCGTATACCAGCCCAGGTGTTTGCGTGCGATCTTGACGCCAACCTGCTCGCCATAGAGCTCGAGCATATCACGATAATGCTCGACCACGACCTCGTACTGCTCGTCGAAACTCGGGCTCTCGAACCTCTCGCCAGTCCGCCACCAATGCATTACCTGCGCAAGGAGCCACGGCTTGCCATAGGCACCGCGCCCGATCATCAGACCGTCGGCGCCAGACTGATCCAGCGCCTTGCCTGCATCCTCGATCGTGCAGATGTCGCCATTCACGATAACCGGGATCGACACGGCGTCCTTTACCTTGCGCACGAACGCCCAGTCCGCGCTTCCCTTGTACATCTGGTTGCGCGTGCGGCCGTGCACGGTGACCATCTTGACGCCAAGGTCCTCGGCGATCCGGGCCAATTCGGGCGCGTTGAGGTCGGCATGGTCCCAGCCCATGCGCATCTTGACCGTGACCGGGACGTCGACTGCCTTGACCGTCGCTTCCATCAGCTTGGTCGCAAGCCCGACTTCCTTCATCAGCGCCGAGCCTGCGAGCTGGCCCACGACCTTGCGTACAGGGCAGCCGAAATTGATGTCGATGATATCGGCGCCATTACCCTGCTGGAGCTTGGCAGCCTCTGCCATGCTTGAAGGATCGCAGCCGACAAGCTGCATCGAAACCGGCTCTTCGATGGGATCCCAGGCAGCCTTCTGCACAGACTGGCGCGTCTCGCGGATCGCAGCTTCGCTCGCGATCATCTCCGTGACATTGAGGCCCGAGCCATATTTGCGCACGAGCTTGCGGAACGGTAGGTCCGTCACGCCCGTCATCGGCGCCAGTATTACCGGCGTGTCGATAGCGACATTGCCGATATGAATCGGCTTCGGCGGGGCCGGAGGAGAGGGTTGCGCGCTCATGATCGTGGGTGTGCCTAAATATTGGGCAGGCACATAGTGCGTTGCGGCGAAAACGGCAAGCCGCTAGCGGGCGGCATAGCTATGCAGGATGCAGCCCCCCTTCCCTCCTTCGCCGCCGTGGTCGTCGCCGCCGGAAAAGGGCTGCGTGCTGGGCAACCGCTGCCTAAGCAATTTGCGAATTGGCGCGGAAAAGCCGTCCTTCACCATTCGGTCGAAGCGCTGCTTGAAGCTGGCGCCAATCCGCTGATCGTGGTTATTCCGCAAGGAGGCGAGCCAGCTACTGCGACTGCGCTGAAAGGACTGGCCGGTTGGCAGATGGTCGTCGGCGGTGAGACACGTCAGCAATCGGTTGCGAATGGCCTGCAAGCCGTGGGCACAGCAGAGCGCGTGCTTATCCATGATGCCGCGCGCCCCGATCTACCTCGTGCGGTGATGGCTCGCTTGCTCGGCGCATTGGAGGGCTATCCCGGCGCGATCCCCGTGCTTCCGGTCGTCGACAGTCTTGCCATCGATCATGATGGCGTGATGGACGGTAGCGCAGAACGCGAAAAGCTTCGCCGAGTGCAAACCCCGCAAGCCTTCCGTTTCGATGCCATCCTTGCGGCGCACCAAGCGTGGGGTGGCGACGCTAATGCAGGCGACGACGCGCAGGTACTGCGCGCCCATGGCGGCGATGTTGCACTGGTCGAGGGCGACGAACGCCTCGCCAAACTTACATTTGCGGAGGATTTCGTGACCGACTTACCCGTTGTCCGGATCGGTACCGGCTTCGACGTCCACAAGCTTGCTGCTGGTGAAGAACTGTGGCTCGGCGGTGTGAAAATCGACCACGACAAGGGCCTTGCCGGTCACAGCGATGCTGACGTGGCGCTCCATGCCATTGTCGATGCCCTTCTCGGAGCGATCGGCAATGGTGATATCGGCAGCCACTTCCCCCCGTCCGACCCGCAATGGAAGGGCGCGAGCAGCGACCGTTTCCTTATGCATGCCGCCAAACTGGTCGATGAGGCCGGCTATCGCACTGGCAACATCGACCTCACGATCATTTGCGAAGCGCCGAAAATCGGTCCCCATCGAGAGGCCATGCGGGTGCGGATCGCCGGTTTACTCGGCGTTGACACCAGCGCCATATCGGTGAAGGCGACGACCACCGAGAGACTCGGTTTCACCGGTCGCGGCGAAGGGATCGCCGCCCAGGCCGCGGCAACCGTAGTCAGGAAGTGAACAATTAGAGACGCTCATGACCATCGAAAACTTGCTCCCGGACGACGTCGATGAACTCGCGCTGCGAGTGATCGAGGCCAACAAGGTTGCAGGGCGCACGGTTGTGCTGGCGGAAAGCTGCACGGGCGGTCTCGTCTCGGCTGCGCTCACCGAAATTCCCGGCTCTTCTGCCGTACTCGATCGCGGCTTCGTCACCTATTCGAACGAAGCCAAGATGGAGATGCTGGACGTTCCGCTGGACATCATCGAGACGTTCGGAGCGGTGTCGGTCGCCTGCGCCTGGGCGATGGCGAAGGGAGCGCTTGCGAAGAGCAATGCCGATGTTGCCGTCGCGATAAGCGGTGTTGCTGGACCAACCGGCGGGACTGCCCTCAAGCCCGTTGGAACCGTAGTTTTCGCCCGTGTCGTTCGCGGTGAGGAAGGCGAGCCCGAGGGGGAACTCAAGAAGTTCGAACCGACCTCTCGCGCGGACATCCGCCGCGAAGCGACAATCTGCGCGCTTGAACTCTTGATGCCCTAGAGGTTGGCCGCGGCGTTCTCGCGACCGTACAGCTCGTCGGCACGCTTCTCGAAGGCTTCTACCATTTTGCGAAAGGCGCGGTCGAAATATTGGCCGGCCAGCGCTTCGAACATCGCATTGCGGAAGCTGAACTCGACACAGAAATCGATCTCGCACCCGCCATCTGGCAGGCAGGTGAAATGCCAGTTGTTGTCGAGGTCCTTGAGCGGGCCATCGACATAGAAAACCTCGATATGCTCGGGGCGATTCTTGATGACGCGTGAGGTGAACTTTTCACGGATCGCCTTGAAGCCGACCAGCATGTCCGCCGTCATTTCGGTATCGCTATCGCTGCGAATGCGAGTGGCGACGACCCAGGGCAGGAACTTGGGATAGCTCGCGACATCGGCCACGAGATCGAACATCTGTTCGCAGCTGTAAGGAAGGCGCCGCGTTTCGCGAATGCCCGGCATTAGCCGTCGGCCCTCGCCTGCGCCTTTGCAAGCTTCTCCTCGCGTGCGGCCTTCATCACGGCGAAGTCGTCGCCAGCGTGATAGCTCGAACGTGTAAGTGGGCTGGACGCGACCTGCAGGAAACCCTTGGCGCGGGCGATCGAGCCGTATGCCGCAAACGCCTTGGGCGTCACGAAGTCTTCGACCTTGGCGTGCTTCGGTGTGGGCTGGAGATATTGGCCCATGGTGATGAAATCGACATCGGCGCTGCGCATGTCGTCCATCACCTGGTGAACTTCGAGCCGCTGCTCACCGAGACCCAGCATGATACCCGACTTGGTGAAGATCATCGGATCGTGGCTCTTCACCTCTTCGAGCAACCGCAGTGACGCGTAATAGCGCGCACCGGGACGGATGGTCGGGTAAAGGCGCGGCACGGTTTCGAGGTTGTGGTTGTAAACGTCAGGGCCCGCCTCGCAGATCTTCTCGACCGCAGCGCGCATCTTGCCGCGGAAATCGGGAGTGAGGATTTCGATCGTCGTGTCGGGCGTTTCGCGGCGCAGCGCCTTGATCACTTTCACGAACTGGTCCGCACCGCCATCGGGAAGATCGTCGCGATCCACCGACGTAATCACGATGTGGTTGAGGCCCATCTGGCCGGCAGCAATGGCGACATTCTCCGGCTCCATGGGATCGACGATCCGCGGCATGCCGGTCTTCACGTTGCAGAAGGCGCAGGCCCGCGTGCAGACATCGCCCAGGATCATCACGGTGGCGTGCTTCTTGTCCCAGCATTCGCCGATATTCGGACAGGCCGCTTCCTCGCACACCGTATTGAGCGAGAGGTCGCGCATCAGCTTGCGCGTCTCGTGATAGCCCTTGCTGACCGGAGCCTTCACACGGATCCAGTCTGGCTTGCGCTGCCTTTTCGGCTGTTCGCCTTCGGGCTTCGGCGGGGAGGATAGATCATTCATCGCGCGGCCCATCTAGGCGCGCGAGGCCAAGTGAGCAAGGCGTGGATAGCTATTCGCCTGCCTACTTGGCAGGTGTCGCGCTGCGAGCTATCGGCAAGGCCATGGATGCTGCGACCCTCCAGACGTTCACCTCCCCGGTGATCCTCTTCTTCGTCCTTGGCATGCTGGCCGCTTTCGCGCGGTCGGAACTGGCCGTCCCGGAAGCCCTGGCCAAGGGGATGTCGCTCTACCTGATGGCGGCCATTGGCCTCAAGGGCGGTGTCGCGGTTTCGGAATCCGGCGTCGATGGCACTGTCGCACTGGCGTTGCTCGCCGGTATCGGCGCAAGCTTCCTCATGCCGCTCTTCGCCTTTTGGGTTCTGCGCGGCTTCGGCAGGCTCGACCAGATCAATGCCGGGGCGGTGGCGGCGCATTATGGCTCGGTCAGCGTCGTGACATTCGTCACGGCTGTCGAGATTTACGAGCTGCGCGGGACGCCGCCGGGCGGTTTCATGGTGGCGGTGATGGCAGCAATGGAGACTCCCGCAATCCTCACCGGCCTGCTCCTCGCCCGCAAGGCAATCGACGGGCAGACGGCCAAGTCCAGTCAAGCCACCGGGGAGCTGCTGCACGAAGTTTTCTTCAACGCCTCGGTCGTCTTGCTGCTGGGAGCCTTTGCAATCGGCGTAATCAGCGGTGCGAGCGGGTTCGATGACGTCGCGCCCTTCTTCCAGGCAGGATTCAAGGGCGTGCTGTGCCTGTTCCTGCTCGATATGGGCCTGATTGCCGCTCGCAGGCTGATGGATGCCCGCGCCATGACATGGCGTCTCGGAGCGATCGCCATCGCCCTGCCCCTGATAAACGGCGCGATCGGTACCCTGATAGGGACGATGATCGGCCTCGATGTCGGTTCGGCGGCTGCGCTCGGCGTTCTATGCGCCAGTGCAAGCTACATTGCGGTTCCGGCGGCCATGCGACTCGCCCTGCCTCAGGCCGATGCGGGGATCTACCTCACCATGTCGCTGAGCGTGACCTTCCCCTTCAACATCCTGATCAATATCGGGCTCATCGGTGCGCTGGCGAGCGCCCTGGCGCGCGGCTGAGGAGGCTTTCCATGATCGAAACCGTCATTCGCAAGCGTATCGAGATACTCGCCGACGTCGCGCTAGTCCGCCGCGTAACCGAGGCAATCGATCGCGCCGGGATCACCGGCTGGACCGTCACCCCCGTGCAATCGGGCAAGGGCCGGGATGGACACTGGCGCGAGGAGCGCGTCATGGGCACCGACAAGGTATTCGTCCTGACGATCGCAGCGCAGGACAAGGCCATGGCTCTGGCTGAGGACCTCGCCCCGATTTTGACCAGCCACGGCCTTCTCCTGACCATGTGGGATGTCGAGGTCATCCGCGGGGAGCGCTTCTGATGCCTGAGTTCACAGAACTTCTCCGCGGCTATCACCGGTTCCGTGCAGACGGGTATCCCGAGCAGAAAGAGCGCTACGATCAGCTCGTCGCAGAGGGTCAGCATCCCAAGTTGATGATCATCGGCTGTTCCGACAGCCGCGTCGATCCGGCGCAGAT
Source organism: Qipengyuania vesicularis (assembly GCF_019711415.1). Classification (GTDB taxonomy): domain Bacteria; phylum Pseudomonadota; class Alphaproteobacteria; order Sphingomonadales; family Sphingomonadaceae; genus Qipengyuania; species Qipengyuania vesicularis. The sequence continues at coordinate 834,315 of NZ_JAIGNJ010000001.1, forward strand.
ATTCGATGTCGATCCGGGAGAGATATTCGTTGTTCGCAATGTCGCGGCTCTGGTCCCTCCCTTTGAAACCACACCTGGCCAGCACGGGGTCTCCGCAGCGGTCGAGTTTGCTGTGAACTTCCTCGAAGTGCGGCAGATCGTGGTCATGGGGCATGGCATGTGCGGTGGCTGCAAGGCGGCTCTTTCTCGCGACTTGCACGGCTCGGCTCCCGGAGAAGGCGGGTTCATTGCCAATTGGGTCAATCTCTTGGACGATGCACGCGACGAAGTCGTTGCGAAGCATGGGTGCGAAGGTGAAACCGCAGAACGCGCTATGGAAATGGCCGCCGTCGGGGTGAGCCTCGAGAACCTTCGCAGCTTCCCAAATGTGCGGGCGCGGGAAGAAGAAGGGTCGCTCAAACTGCGCGGCGGCTTCTTTTCGATTGCCGAGGGTGTTCTCTACGTGCTTGACGAAGAAACCGGGCAATTCCAACCTGCGAAGTGACTTGCGCCGGCGCCCCGCGCCCTGCATGTCAGCGCGCATGCCAGAAAAAGAACTGAAAAACATCGCCCTGCTGATCGACGCGGACAACACGACACCGCGCGGGATCGATCCGGTCCTCACCGTCATGGCCGAACTGGGCCAAGTCAATATCAAGCGGGCCTATGGAAATTTCGCCAAGAACAACTTGGCCAAATGGGACACGATCACGCACAAGTTCGGCATTCGCCCGCAGCAGCAATTCGACCTGACCGCAGGCAAGAATGCCACCGACATGGCCATGACGATCGATGCGATCGATCTGCTTTACCAAGGCAAGGTCGATGGTTTCGGTATCATGAGTTCGGATAGTGACTTCACCCCGCTCGCCACGCGGCTTCGGCAGGATGGCCTGATCGTCTATGGTTTCGGCAGCAAGAACAAGACTCCTGATGCGTTCAAGAGCGCCTGCACGCGCTTTATCGATATCGACGCGCTGATCGCGGGCGCGTCGGATGAACCGTCGCCTGCCAAGTCGAAGGGAGGCAAGGACAAGTCCGCCATCGATGACGAGCTCGTCGAGCTGCTTGGTACGGCTTGGAAAGCCGCCAACCGCGATGAGGACGGCTATGCGCAGATGGGCGAAGTCGGAAGCCTTGCCGGCAACCGTTCGAGCTTCGATGTTCGCAACTACGGTTTCAAGCGCCTGTCCGACCTCTTCCAGTCGATGGACCAATTCAAGGTCGAGCGCCGCGACAACACGCTTTGGGTCAAACGCCTTCGCTAGATGCAAGAACGGCGCGGTCCCCGGGGAACCGCGCCGTCTTTCCAGCCCGAGAGGGGCTGAACCTTAGGAACCGACCTTCGAAGTCGCGTAAAGCGCCCACAGGCTGGCGATATCCTTGCGCGCACCTTCGACCTTCTTGAAGGTCTCGATGGCTTCGGCGTATTTGCCCTGATCGTACTGGGCTATACCCAGACGGGTAAGGACCTGCGGCGTTTCAACCCCGGTCATGGTCAGGGCCTTGGTGTAGAACTCTTCGGCTTCGACCGGCTGGTCGTAGCTGAGGAAAGTATCACCTGCGACGACCAGAGTCCTCAGATCGGCACTCGGCTTGCGCGCATCGGCCGCCAGTTCACCGAGGCTGGCCTTGTCGGAAGCCAGGCGGGAATCCGCTTCCTTGCGGCGTTCGGCGATATAGGGATCGCTACGATCGACGACGCCCAGCGCATAGCCCTGGTCGATCACTGCAACCACCTCGCCGGGATAACGGCGCGAGTCGAGCATCTCGACATATTCGCTCAAGACTTCCTTGGCATTGTAATGGTTGAGCCGGCGCGAAAGGCGCAGAAGGTCGAGGATGTCGGGATTGGCGTATTCCGCCGAATTCAGCGTGATGATCACGGCGTCGGCCCAGACTTCGGGGCTTCCGTAATCGCTCGCCAGCCAGCGTACGAACTTCGGCGCCTGACCCGCAACCGAGTTGTTGTATGCGCGCGAAAGACCCGTGCGGATCCAGTTTTCAGGCACTGGTTCGCCGGCGGCCTTCTTGTTCTCGATGATCTCCGCGATGTAGTTCACGCCTTCAGCGTACTGATCCTGCTCGAAGTACAGGTCTGCGATCATCAGGCGCATCTCGTCAGCCCCGAGCGCACGGCTGGTGCCGTCAGCCATCGTGGCGTTGAACGAATAGTTCGCATCGATGGCCCGTTCGAGAGCGGCACGCGACTTCGCGATATCGCCATTGCTGCGATAGATCTGGTAAAGGGCGACGTTGATCTGACCGCCACGCTGTGCGTCGAGCTTGCCCGACGACTGCATCATTTCGAGGCCCTGCAGTTCCATGGCGTCGTCATCGGTCTGACGCGAGAGATTGAACAGGAGGCCGCCCGCCGCGTTGCGATCGTCATCCGTCGATACGGCAGCGAGGACTGCGGGGATCATGGCCTTGACCGCTTCGAGGTCGGCGTTCTCCGCATTGAGAGCAGTGTTTGCCTCGTTATAAGCCGCGATGAACTCCTGCGTGTAGTCCGGGCCCTCCGCTTCTTCCTTGTCCTTCTTCTTTTTCTTCTGGGCGAATGCCGGCTGCTCGAGAGCAGCAGCGCCAAGCGTGCCGGTAGCCGCGAGAACAAGCGCCATGGCAATGGCCGACGACGGACGCGAAGCCTTGTTGAGACGGGTGAAGATCATTGGTAACTCCCAAGAGTGGATAGGGATGAAAGCGCCGTGGGGCGCCGGAATACGGTCATGCACGCGGCCTTTGCCGCTTCTGCGCTCTCATTGCAAATCATGTAGCCGAACGGCGCTGAATGGTGATTGAATACCGACATATCCCGTCGTTCATGGTTACCAATCGCACAGTGACCACCCATATGTGGAAAAAGCGCGTGAAACTGCCATTCGGTTCCCGCAATCGGTGGCGCTACAAGGGCACTTCGCCTAAGCTTTTCTGCCTGATTACCTGTCTTACACAGCATACGGATTACCAGAGTTTTGGCTGACGACATCGACACGATCGATACCCCCGCACCGGGCGGCGAAGAACATACCCGCATCGACATCGTCGAGGAAATGAAGACGAGCTATCTCGATTACGCGATGAGCGTGATCGTGAGCCGCGCACTGCCCGATGTTCGCGATGGATTGAAGCCCGTCCACCGCCGTATCCTCTTTGCCAGCAACGAAGGCGGCTTCGTGGCCGGACGTCCGTTCCGCAAGAGCGCCAAGATCGTCGGTGACGTGATGGGTAACTACCACCCTCACGGCGATGCTGCGATTTACGACGCATTGGCCCGCATGACCCAGAACTGGTCTCTGCGCGTGCCGTTGATCGACGGCCAGGGGAACTTCGGTTCGATGGACCCCGATCCACCGGCTTCGATGCGTTACACCGAGGCACGCTTGGCCCGGGTGGCAAACTCGTTGCTGGATGATCTCGACAAGGACACCGTCGATTTCGCCGACAACTACGATGGCTCCCGCCGTGAACCGACGGTCCTCCCTGCCCGCTTCCCCAACCTTCTGGTCAATGGCGCAGGCGGTATCGCGGTCGGCATGGCAACGAACATCCCGCCGCATAACCTCGGCGAGGTCATCGACGGCTGTTTCGCCTACATGGACAACCCCGCCATCACGAGCGAGGAACTGTTCGAGATCATTCCGGGTCCGGATTTCCCGACTGCACCCCTAATCCTTGGCAAGTCAGGTGCGCGTGCGGCCTATACCACGGGGCGCGGATCGATCCTCCAGCGCGCACGTCATACGATCGAAGAGAAGCGCGGCGATCGCAAGTCGATCGTGCTTACCTCCATTCCCTTCCAGGTCGGCAAGAGCGGCCTGGTCGAGAAGATCGCCGAGGCGGCCAAGGACAAGCGCATCGAAGGCATCTCGGACATTCGCGACGAGTCCTCACGGCAGGGCGTGCGCGTGGTCGTGGACCTCAAGCGCGACGCCTCGCCCGAAGTCGTGCTCAACCAAATCTGGCGCTACACGCCGGCACAGGCGAGCTTCCCGGCCAACATGCTGGCCATCAGCGGCGGCCGCCCCGAAGTCCTGACACTGCGTGAATTCATCCAGGCCTTCATCTCCTTCCGTGAGGAAGTAATCACCCGCCGCACGAAGTTCGAGCTGAACAAGGCGCGCGACCGAGCGCACATCTTGCTCGGCCTTGTGGTCGCTGTCTCGAACCTCGACGAAGTCGTGGCCATGATCCGAGGGGCACCTACGCCTGCGGAGGCGCGCGCACGACTGCTCGCCAAGGAATGGCCGATCGGCGATATCGCGCGGTATATCGCGCTGGTCGAAGCCATAGAACCGAGCGACGAGCAGACCGGAGGCACCTACCGCCTGTCCGAGCGACAGGTGAAGGCCATCCTCGACCTGCGACTGCATCGCCTCACCGCGCTTGGCCGCGACGAGATTGGTGACGAGCTCAAGGAACTCTCACTTTCTATCGAGGAGTATCTCTCGATCCTCGCAGACCGCGTGAAGCTTTACGGCGTGATGCGCGGCGAGCTCGAAGAGATCAAAGCGGCCTACGCCACACCTCGCGTCTCCGAGATCGCTCCCGCATGGGACGGGATCGAAGACGAGGACCTCATCGAACGCGAAGAGATGGTCGTGACCGTCACGCACGGCGGTTACATCAAGCGCACCCCACTCGATGCCTTCCGTGCGCAGGCTCGCGGCGGCAAGGGCCGTAGCGGCATGGCGACGAAAGACGAAGATGCCGTCGTCGAAATGTTCGTAACTTCGACGCATAACCCCGTGCTATTCTTCACCAATACGGGCCGCGTCTATCGCATGAAGGTGTGGAAGCTGCCGGAAGGCGGGCCGCAGACTAAAGGCCGCCCGATGGTCAACCTTCTGCCCCTGGGGGACGACGAGCGCGTGACCAATGTGCTCGCCCTGCCCGAGGACGAGCAGGAATGGGCCAAGCTCAACATCGTATTCGCGACCGAGCAAGGCATGGTGCGCCGTAACTCGATGGATGCCTTCACCAACGTCCCCAGCAACGGCAAATACGCAATGGGCTTCGTGGAAGGCAGCGGCGACCGCCTGATCGGGGTTGAGCTGCTGACCGAAGAGCAGGAAATCTTCCTCGCTTCGGATTCGGGCAAGGCGATCCGTTTCTCCGCCACCGACGCGCGCGAAACCAAGAGCCGCACCGGCATCGGTGTTCGCGGCATGAAGCTGAAGGACGGCCAGAAGGTCGTCTCCATGGCCGTGCTCGCTGCAGGCGAGCGCGATACGGAGGTACGCGACGCATATCTTCGGGCCGCGGATTGGAAGAACAACGAGAACGAACCCACGCTCGATGCGGACAAGGTTGGCGAAATGGCCGATGCGGAGGAGTTCATCCTGACGCTGACAGCCAATGGATATGGCAAGATCTCCTCGGCCTATGAGTACCGCACCATCGGGCGCGGCGGGATGGGCCTGACCAATATCGGCGAACCTTCCAGCAATCCGGAACGCAACGGCCCGGTCGTGGCGAGCTTCCCGGTCAAGCATGGATCGCAGCTCATGCTGGTGACCGACCAGGCCAAGCTGATCCGCCTGCCCATCACCTTCCGTCACATGATAGACGGCGGCTTCGAGAACCACGAAGGCTTCTCGATCTCCGGCCGTGGATCCTCGGGTGTCCGCATCTTCAACGTGGCCAAGGGCGAGCAGATCGTCGGCGCCGCACTGATCGACGAGACCGAAGATCCGGAGAACGAGGCCGAGGAACTGGTCCAGGACGAAATTGCCGCGCGCGGCGGGCTCGAGAAGACCGAACCCTACACGACCAAGCACTCGGACAAGAACATCGACGATGAGCCGGGCGGATGAACCTGACGGTCGAGCCTAGCGGCCAGGCGTGCGGAGCACGCGTGACCGGGCTCGACCTATCGCAGGACATCCCGGCCGACCTCGCTGCAGAAATCCGTGCGATCTGGCTCGAACACAAGGTGGTCGCTTTTCCCGGCCAGCGAATGGATGACGATGCGCTGGAGCGGTTCACCCTCTCCATGGGTGGGTTCGGGGAAGACCCCTTCTTCGCTCCCATTGCCGGCCGCAATAACATCGCTGCGATCTTGCGCGAGGCGGACGAGACCAGCCCCCTCTTTGCCGAAAACTGGCACAGCGACTGGAGTTTCCTCGATCACCCGCCTGCCGGGACGTGCCTATTGGCGATCGATATCCCGCCCATGGGGGGAGACACGCTGTTCGCCGACCAGCAAGCGGCCTTCGCTGCCCTCCCCGAAGAACGTAAGGAGCAGCTGCGTGGTTTGAACGCGATCCACAGCGCCAAGCTCGCCTACGCGCCGGACGGCACATATGGCGAGCGCGACGAGGGCCGCTCCATGGCCATTCGTCCGAGCGAGGCCGCCAATGACTGCCGGACGCATCCCCTTATCCTGACGCATCCCGAGACCGGCAGAGAGGGCTTCTTCTCGACGCTGGGCTACATCATCGGGATCGAGGGCATGGAGCAATCTGAGGCTATCTCCCTGCTCTCCGAACTCGCGCAGTGGCAATCGCGCGAAGATTTCGTCTACCGACATCAATGGGAAGACGACATGCTGGTGATGTGGGACAACCGCGCCGTCTTGCACAAAGCAACGGGCGGGTATGAAGGCCACCGGCGCGAATTGCACCGCACGACCATTGCTGCCTTTCGCGGTTAGTCCTTTCCCTTGCGGATCGTCTGGATGACTCCCGTCACAATCAGGAACTGCGCCGAATAATAGAGCGGCCAGACCAGCCACTCGGCCAGTTCCAGCGGAATACGCTCGGCCTCGCGCGCGAAGATAGCGAGGTCGCTGACCACAAAGAGGACTGCCCCTACGCCAACGCGATAGCGCGGGAAACTGCTCGTCCAAGCGCTACCGGCCATGATGCCAAGGATCAGGGCGTAGAGCGCGGCGAGATACCAGTTCTCGAGCGGATAGGTCAGTAGTGCTGCCAGCAGGGGGGTTCCGATGAGCAGCGCCACACCGGCCGCATTCTGACTCCCCGTCGGACGCTCTCGCCGGTTGGAAAGGAACAGCCAGATAGCGATGAGATGCGCTACTCCGAATAGCGCACCGCCTGCGAGGAAATTGAACTCGATCACGACATCGGCAAGCGCACCGAGTGTCATCACCGAGGCGATCAGCGCACCTTCCCGGCCCATCCCGCGATGCGCCGCGTAGACCGCAAGAAATCCGACCCCGGCGCCTTTCCACAAGGCGAGCCAGCTGCCGCCGACCTTGCCGTCCATCACGAAGAAATAGGTGATCGCGAACAGCAGGCTGAGCAGCAGATAAGGTCGATGCTCGATCAGAGCGCGTTTCGGCATGGTGCAATTTCCCTCGTGAAGCCCCGCGCATCGCGCAAACACAGCGCCGTTGCAAGCGGCCAGATGGGCGACTAAACGCCGCCACGCAATGACACACGACATCCAGATCATCGGTGGCGGGCTCGCCGGAAGCGAGGCCGCGTGGCAGCTTGCGCGGAGGGGTTTCAAGGTACGCCTGTCCGAAATGCGCGGCAGCGGAGAAATGACGCCGGCGCACCAAACCGACGGACTTGCCGAACTGGTTTGCTCGAACAGCTTCCGTTCCGACGATAGCGACAAGAATGCGGTCGGCCTGCTCCATCACGAGATGCGCCGGCTCGACAGCCTCGTCATGCGCGCTGGCGAAGTGGCCCGCGTTCCCGCCGGCAGCGCCATGGCAGTGGACCGCGATGTTTTCTCAGCCGAAGTCCAACGGACCCTCGACGAGCATCCCAACGTCACCGTCGTGCGAGAGCGGGTGGATGCCCTGCCTTCCGCAGGTCCCACAATCGTCGCCACCGGTCCGCTGACGGCCCAGTCGCTTGCCGAAAGCATTGTGAAATCCACCGGGCAGGACAGGCTGGCCTTCTTCGACGCCATCGCACCCATCGTCCACCGCGACAGCATCGACATGTCGAAATGCTGGATCCAGAGCCGGTGGAACAAGCGGACCGAGGCATCGAATGAGGATGGCGATTACATCAACTGCCCGATGACCAAGGAGCAGTATCTCACCTTCCACCAGGGCCTGATGGATGGCGAAAAAACCGAGTTCCGCGAATGGGAAGCCGACACGCCCTATTTCGATGGCTGCATGCCGATCGAGGTAATGGCCGCTCGCGGTGTCGAAACGCTGCGCTATGGTCCGATGAAGGGTGTCGGCCTCGACAATCCCTATGACACGACGGACGAGCATCCGCAGGGTCGCTGGCCCTATGCGGTGGTACAGCTGCGCCAGGACAACAAGCTCGGCACGCTGTGGAACATGGTCGGCTTCCAGACCAAGCTAAAGTACGGCGCGCAGATTGAGCTCTTCCGCACGATACCGGGCCTGGAGAATGCCGAGTTCGCACGTCTCGGTGGCCTGCACCGCAATACATTCATTAACTCGCCGCTGGTTCTTGATCGCCAGCTGCGCCTCCGAGGCGGTGAGCATATCCGCTTTGCCGGGCAGATCACTGGCTGCGAGGGCTATGTCGAGAGTTCGGCCGTGGGGTTGATGGCAGGGATGATGGCGGCAAGCGAACTGGCCGGTCAGGACTGGTCACCTCCCCCGCGCACAACGGCCTTCGGGGCACTGCTGTCGCATATTACCGGCGACGCAGAGGCGGACACGTTCCAGCCGATGAATGTCAATTTCGGCCTGTTCCCGCCGCTGCATGATGTGAAGAAGAAGCAGCGAAAGGAAGCCTATACCTCGCGGGCGAAAGAAGACTTCGGGATTTGGCTAACGAGTCTAGAGGCCGTGCCCGCCTGATCAGCAAGCGCAGCGCTGCTTCGGCGATCGCTTTGGCTTGGTCGTGGCGAATTCGCCCGGCGAGAGCTCCCTGTCGCCATTGGCATCCGCACCCTCGAACTTTTCGACCGTAGTCACCGCCCACTCCTCGAAGGTCAGCAGGTTGTTGCCGTCCTTGTCGAGCTTGCGGAAAGCATCGCTACGGGTTGCCAGCATCTCGCTGCGCGTAATCCGCCAGTCGCGATTTCGGTCATAGCGGAAAAAGCGTTGCTGTTCTTTGGTCAACTCGCTCGCCTCGGGGGGCGCGGGCCCTTCCATGTCTCCGGGATCGGTAATCGGAAGCAAGTCCGGATCGGGCAAGACCTCGGCCAACTTGATAAGGTCGGGAGGCGGCGCGGCGGCCTCGACCTCGGCGCGGCCCTGCCACCAGAACATGCCGACCCCCAGCGCAATCAACATGACGAATGCCCCGGAAACAAAACCCTTCATCGCGCGAGCTCTCCCCCTTGCCCGCGTCGATACCTAAACTAAGTCCCGAAGATTCCAAGCCTTAGTGCAGCGAAAGGACTTAACCGGTCTCCGAAGAGCGGCCTTCCTCCGCGCTTCAGCGCACGCCGGGAAAGACCACCGATCACGGCAAGCGAGCGCAATTCGCTCGGCAATCGAGGAAGCGCAGGAATGGAATGCGGGGAACCATCGGCATCCATCGTGGAGAGATCGGCCAGCGCCCAACACCTGCCATGTTCTCCTGCCGCGTCTGCTGCGTATTGGCGCGACGCCAAGCGGGCAAATCCGGAGAAAGCGCCTTCGCGACCTGAGGCAAACTGTTCGCGCGCTTCTTCGGCCCAGGGTCGATCGTCGAGCAGCGCCTCCCAGCCATCGATCAATCCGACCAGCGATGAACTGTGTCCCGCCCACGCAACCTGAAGGTCTGCGAGGAGCGGATCTGGCGGCGGTCGACTGTTTACCGGACGCTCCTTACCCACTTCCTCCCGCCACCACGCCATCCTGATCTGAGCGAGTGCCGGTTCAGTCGCGGTCGCGACGATCCGGGCCATCCGCTGATCCAACCGAATTAGCGCGTCGAGCGCTACCCACGCCCGTCCATGAGCATGGGCCAGGACGAGCGGACCCCAGTCCGGAAGGTCGTGATCAGAATGGTCGTTCATGCCTGCCCCTGTCCGGCGGTCACGCGCATTCTGTCAAGCGTCTCCCCGCAGCGGCAACACGGAAAACCCCTTCTTAACCACTCCTGTTGCAAGAAAAGTAAGGGGCTCCCGGGGTATGTGGCATCCTAGGACTAAAACTCATTCTCGAGGTTCAGTGGAATATGGCTATCACCAAGTTCATGCGCCGGCTCAAGGCCGACACGAGCGGCAACGCAATGCTCCTCGTCGCGATGGGTGCGCCGATCCTCTTCGGCTCCGCCGGTCTAGGCGTCGACATGGCGCAGTATTACCTGTGGAAGCGCGAGCTGCAGTACGCAGTTGACCAGGCGGCGCTGGCCGGCGCGTGGTCGCGCGGCAATGGCGATGTCGGCGTGGAGTACAAGACCCGCGCGCACCAGGAGTTCTACTCGAACCTCTCGCGCACCAAGGAGTACCTCCTGACCCACCGCGTGGGCCTCGAGAACTATAATGGCACGAACGACAGCGTAAAATCGCTGGCGACCGCCACTGCCGAACTGCCCTTCACGCGCGTCGTGCTGGGAGACGGTATGACTGTAGCCGCGACCGCTCAGGCGATCTGGGAAACTTCCCAGCAATACACGGCCTGCCTCTATTCGCTCGATCCTTCCTCGACCCGCACAATGTGGTTCAACGGTGGTCCCACCGTTGATGCCGCCTGCGGCGTCGGTGCTCGTTCGAATGCGACCAATGCTATCGTCACCAACGGCAGCAGCGGCGCGCAGAACATCAACTGGGTTGTCGCCGGCGGGACCATCAACGACGGCGCGGGCGCTTTTGCGAACGCAAAGGTCGTCGAAAACTACGCCAATATGGTCGATCCGTGGGAGGGCCTGACGCCGCCCGACGATCCTACTCCGCGGACCGTGAGCTGTGGCTCGGCTACCGCCAACTGGCAGGCCGACGAAGCCCAGGTCGACGCGATTACGTACAAGTACTATCGCGGCAAGAACAAGACTGCGGCCAAGAGCGCAGGCGAGATCACCTATTCCGGTCCGGGATCGGAATCGGCATACAACATCACCTTCGCGACCAATATTGGCGCCCTGTTTACCAGCGAGCCCAATGACTACACGCAGACGCCGGTCACGGAAAACCTGAGCCAGATCGCTGGTAGTGGTCCCGACAAGATCTTCATCGAGCGCATCACGACCTCGATCTTCAGCTACTTTAACAAGGTCAATCTCTCCACGAGCAACGACCTCCAGCCTGGCACCTACACGAGCTTCGACATCGCGTGCGACCTCAATATGGCGGGCGGCGTCTATGTGATCGACGGTGGGGTTCTGAAGGTGAATGGCGGTGTTTCGCTTACCGGAACCGGCATCATGTTCGTTCTCAAGAACGGCGCTGCAGTCGATATCAACGGCGGCGGCGGGGTTTATCTCACCCCGATGACCAAGACCGAATTGATCGCTGCCGGCGTGTCGTCGACCGATGCCGACAAGATGGAGAACATGCTCATCTTCGAGGATCCGAGTTCGGCAGGCTCGAGCAGCAGCAAGATCACCGGTAACGCCAACTTCGACCTGAACGGCATCATCTATATGCCGAACAGCGATCTGGTCATGGCCGGTACTATGAGCGCATCGGCCGAATGTCTGATGGTTGCCTCCAAGACGCTGAAGATCAGCGGTACGGCGGACCTTCAAACCCTGTGCCCGGCAGGCAAGACCCACGACATCGTCGTTGGTGAAGGCGGTACGCGCGTGAGGCTGGTGCTATGATCAGTAGGATGTTCAACTTCGCCCGCATGCGTCGGGACGAGAATGGCTCGGTCGTAGTCGAGACCGCTATCGTCCTCCCCGTGCTCATCATGATGATGCTCGGCGGGTTCGAGGCAAGCCGTATCGTCTCGCGAGAGAACGAGCTGCAGATCGCCATCGCCGAAGCGGCAGCAATTGTGCTCGCCGCGATTCCGGAAGATCAGGCCGATCTCGACGCCGTCGAACTGATCATCGAATCCTCGACCGGTCTGCCGGCCGGCAAGGTTCGTCTGCAGAAGCGCTATCGCTGTAATGCCGACGCAACCTTGACCCTCGACATCACCACCTGTCCGACAGGTGCGGTTATCTCCGAATTCATCCACCTCAACGTGTGGGACAGCTACACGCCGCTGTGGACCAAGTTCGGGATCGGCAAGACGGTCGACTATGACATTCGCCGGAGGATCCAGATCTCATGAGCAGGAATCTCCTCACGCGCCTTGCAGAAGACAAGCGCGGTTCGGCACTGGTCGAATTCGCCCTTCTCGCTCCGATCGTGTTCGGGCTGTTCTTCGGGATCATCCAGCTCGGCCTGAGCATGCAGTCGCAGAATTCGCTGCGCGGCATCGCCTCGGATACGGCGCGCTGGGCGGTAGTCGAATACATGAAACAGAACGAGGTCGACGACGACGCCATCAGGACCAAGGCTCTCTCGATCGCGACTAGCGCACCCTACTCGCTGAACAACACGGTCGCAGTGACGATCACACCGGTCGCCACGCCGCGTGTGCACGGCACATTCGAGAAGAATATCCGGATCGACTATACGCCGCCGAACGTGCTGCCGTTCTTCAATTTCACAAGCCAGCAGCAGTCGTTCGAACGCCCCATCTTTCTCCTCGACGAGTAAGATAGAGCTATCCAGACCAATTATGCCGCGCGAGGTTCGCCCCGCGCGGCATTTTCATGTCCAGCGATCAGTCGCGGTAGCAGACCTTCTTCGCCGCCCTCACGATCTTCGGCGTATCGATCAGCGCCAGCTTCTCGAGGTTGGCGGCATAAGGCAGCGGTACGTCCTCGTCGCACACGCGGGTAACCGGTGCGTCGAGATGGTCGAAGCCTTCTTCCATGCAGATCGCGACGATTTCGGATGCGATCGAGCAGGTCGGCCAGCCTTCTTCGGCGATGACCAGGCGGTTGGTCTTCTTGAGGCTCTCGAGCACGGTTTCCTTGTCGAGCGGACGTAGCGTGCGCAGGTCGATGACTTCGGCATCGATGCCCTCGCCCGCCAATTCCTCGGCAGCTTCGAGCGCGAGGCCGACAGCAATCGAGTAGGCGACGATGGTGACGTCCGAACCCTCTCGGACGATCCGCGCCTTGCCGATCGGCAGCACGTGGTCGTCAAGCTCGGGAAGTTCGAAGCTACGGCCGTAGACCAGCTCGTTCTCGAGGAAGACCACCGGGTCCTCGCAGCGAATGGCTGCCTTCATCAGGCCCTTGCAATCCGACGCGTCATAGGGCGCGATCACGATCAGGCCGGGGACGCTGGCATACCAAGGGCCGTAGTTCTGGCTGTGCTGTGCACCGACGCGGCTCGCCGCGGCATTCGGCCCGCGGAACACGACTGGGCAGCGCATCTGGCCGCCCGACATGTAGTTGGTCTTGGCGGCCGAGTTGATGATGTGGTCGATTGCCTGCATGGCGAAGTTGAAAGTCATGAACTCGACAATCGGGCGCAGGCCGCCCATTGCCGCGCCCGTGCCGATGCCGGCAAAGCCGTATTCGGTAATCGGCGTATCGATGACGCGCTTGGGCCCGAATTCGTCGAGCAGGCCTTGCGTGACCTTGTAGGCGCCCTGGTACTGCGCGACTTCCTCGCCCATTACGAAGACGCGTTCGTCGCGCCGCATTTCCTCGGCCATCGCGTCGCGCAGCGCCTCGCGGACGGTGACGGTGGCCATATTGGTGCCGTGGGGGATTTCCGGGTCTTTGACGCCCGACTTCTTGGCAGGCTTGGCGATTTCCGCTTCGCTGCCCTCGCCCGAGCTTTCGGGACGACCGACATCCTTGCCCTCGCCCGGCACGTCTTCGACCGGAGCGGCGGCGGAAACATCTTCGCCCTCGCCCGCGAGCATGGCGATGACCGTGCCGACCTTCACATTTTCGGTGCCTTCCTCGACGAGGATCTTGCCCAGCGTGCCTTCGTCGACGGCTTCGAATTCCATCGTCGCCTTGTCGGTCTCGATTTCGGCGATGATGTCGCCGATCTCGATCGTGTCACCTTCCTGCTTGAGCCACTTGGCGAGCGTGCCCTCCTCCATGGTGGGCGACAGCGCGGGCATCTTGAGTTCGATAGCCATGGCTCAGTACTCCTCCACCAGCACATCGGTGTAGAGTTCGCTCGGATCCGGTTCGGGGGAGTTCTCGGCAAAATCTGCCGCCTCGCTCACCACCTTGCGGATGTCCTTGTCGATGGCTTTCAAGTCGTCCTCGCTGCTGCCGTTCTCGATCAGGACCTTCTTCAGCCCTTCGATTGGATCCTTATGTTCCTTCACGTCCTGCACCTCTTCGCGGGTGCGGTACTTGGCCGGGTCGGACATCGAGTGGCCGCGATAGCGATAGGTTTCGCATTCCATCAGCACGGGGCCCCTGCCCTCGCGCACATGCTTGAAGGCGATCTCGGCGGCCTGGCGCACTTCGAGCACGTCCATGCCGTTTACCTTCATGCCCGGAATGCGGAATGCGGTGCCGCGGCGGTAAAATTCCGTTTCTGCCGAAGACCTGCTGACAGCCGTGCCCATGGCATACTGATTGTTTTCGATCACGAAGACGATCGGAAGCTTCCAGAGCGAGGCCATGTTAAAAGTCTCGTAAACCTGGCCCTGGTTGGCGGCACCGTCACCGAAATAGGCGAGGCACAAGCCCCCATCCTCGTTGTACTGGTGAGCAAGCGCCAGGCCACCACCGAGCGCGACCTGCGCGCCTACGATGCCGTGGCCGCCGTAGAACTTATGCTCGGTCGAGAACATGTGCATCGACCCGCCCTTGCCCTTAGAGATACCTGCTTCGCGGCCGGTCAACTCCGCCATGATGACCTTGGGGTCGATACCGTAGGCGAGCATGTGCCCGTGATCGCGGTAGCCAGTGATCACGCTGTCGAGCTTCTCGGTAAGCGCCGACTGCAGGCCGACAGCGACTGCTTCCTGGCCAATATAGAGGTGGCAGAAGCCGCCGATGAGACCGAGGCCGTAGAGCTGGCCCGCACGTTCCTCGAAACGGCGAATGAGCAGCATCTGCTCGTAGAACTGCTGCATCTGTTCGGTAGATGCGTCGTAGCGCTTGTTCTTCTCGAATTCTTCCTGGAGCGAGCGCAGCTCGAAATCGAGATTTTCGGCGGGGCTACGCGGAGCTTTCTTGTTCGGGGCCTTGGCCAAGTTCGCTATCCCTTTCCTGTCGGGGAATTCTCTCTGCCCGCGCCTATAGGCACAGCGTCATGCGCAGCGCAACGGGGCGCGGGCCCTGCATACGAAAACCTTACGGAAATGAGGGGTTCCGCCCGAGGGCGAGATCAATCGTCGAGCTTGATGACGACTTCGTCAGGATGGACGACATTCAGCTGGCTGCGCAGCAATTCGCCCACCATGTCCGGATCGGCTTTGTCCGGATCGAGCAGTTCGACCTTATTGGCGAGAGCGGTGCGTTCTTTCTGAACCACCTCAAGCTGGGCTTTGCGCTGGTCGAGCAGGCGCAGGTTCTCGCTCCACGAAAGAAGGCCGGAGGGACCGGCAATCGCGAGGCCGCCGAGCACGAGCAGCACCACGAGTGCCGCGTTTTGCGACACCTTCTGACGTCCGATCAGTGAATGTTTGTGCGCCCTCCGCATGGACACACAGAATCACAGTTAACGCGGCTGCGCAAGGGCAAATCGCCGCTACGGAACGCCATGCGTGCGAAATTCCGGGTGGGATGGAATACGGAACACCTCGCTGCCCTTCCCGTTCGAATCTTGACACCCCGCGGCGTCAGGCGTATTTGGTTTCTATTGAAACTATCTAACGAACAGAGGACCTCCATGCCCGATCTCTTCGAAAATCCCATCGGCCTCGACGGCTTCGAATTCGTCGAATTCTGCGCGCCTACCAAGGGCGTGATCGAGCCGGTTTTCGAAGCCATGGGCTTCACCAAGGTCGCCTCGCATCGTTCGAAGGACGTCGACCTCTGGCGCCAGGGCGGAATCAACCTGATCCTCAACTATGAGCCCCGCAGCGCCGCCTGGTACTTCGCGCGTGAGCACGGCCCCTCGGCCTGCGGAATGGGCTTCCGCGTGCGCGATGCGAAGAAGGCCTATGACGAACTGCTCGAACGCGGTGCGGAACCCGTAGTCGTCGACACCGGCCCGATGGAACTGCGCATTCCCGCAATCCGCGGCATTGGCGGTGCGATCGTCTATTTGATCGATCGCTATGTCGACCAGGGCGAAGACGGCCTGTCGATCTACGACATCGATTTCGAGTATCTGGACGGGGTCGAGAAATTCCCCGTCGGTGCCGGTTTCAACGTGATCGATCACCTGACGCACAACGTCTACAACGGGCGCATGAAGTACTGGGCCGACTATTACGAGACGCTCTTCAACTTCCGAGAAATCCGCTTTTTCGACATCAAGGGCGAGTACACCGGCCTTACCTCGAAGGCGCTCACCGCGCCGGACGGGAAGATCCGCATTCCGCTCAACGAGGAAGGTGAAGGCGGCAAGGGCCAGATCGAGGAGTTCCTGAAGGAGTTCAACGGCGAGGGTATCCAGCACATCGCGCTGATCTGCGACGATCTCGTCAAGTGCTGGGACAACCTCAGGGATCTCGGCGTACCCTTCATGACTGCGCCGCCCGAAACCTATTACGAGATGCTCGACGAGCGCCTCCCGGGTCACGGCGAACCGGTCGACCAGCTCAAGATGCGCGGCATCCTGCTCGATGGCACGACCGAAGGCGGCCAGCCCCGCCTGCTGCTCCAGATCTTCGCCGAGGCGCAGGTCGGACCGGTGTTCTTCGAATTCATCCAGCGCAAGGGTGACGAAGGCTTCGGCGAGGGCAATTTCAAAGCGCTGTTCGAAAGCATGGAACGCGACCAGATCAAGCGCGGCGTGCTCGAAGTGAACCAGACGGAGCCTGCCGAGTGAGCGATACTGCCGCACATCCCGTAAAGCTCGGCGGCGTCCACCACGCCGCCTATCGCTGCAAGGACGCAAAAGAGACCGTCGAATGGTACGGCAAGGTGCTGGGCATGGATTACACCACTGCCTTCGCCGAAGACCATGTGCCCTCCACCGGCGCCTACGATCCCTACATGCACGTGTTCCTCGATGCGGGTAACGGCAACATCCTCGCCTTCTTCGAACTGCCCAACCAAAAGGACATGGGCCGCGACGAGAACACGCCCGCCTGGGTCCAGCACCTCGCGTTCCGCGTGGCTAGCGAAGAAGAACTTCTCGACGCCAAGGAGCACATCGAAGGCCTCGGCATCGATGTGCTCGGCCCGACGCACCACGGTATCTTCAAGTCGATCTACTTCTTCGATCCGAACGGCCACCGCGTTGAACTGGCAGCCGATATCGGGACGGAAGAGCAGTACGCTGAACTGAAACGCGTGGCTCCGCTCATGCTCGACGAATGGAGCGAGACCAAGAAGGCTCCTCGTCATGCCGACTGGCTGCACGAGATCGCGCGCAAAGAGCATGGAAACGCCTGAGAAACAGGCCTAACGGCTCCGAAACCCTAGTTTTTGGCCATTTTAGGAACCCGTTGCGGTGCACAACGTTGCCCCGCAAAGGGAGTCTGACTTGGACTATATTGCTACGCTACGCACACAGTTGCAGGAAATGGGCGAAGGCTTCATCGAAAGCCTTCCCAGCCTTGCGATTGCTTTCTTCATCGTCCTGATCACCTGGATCGTCGCGCGCTTCGCGGTCAAGATCTCGGACATGATCGTCGGGCGGACCGAAATCCGTGCGAGCCTGAAGACCCTTGTCGACACCGCAGTAAGGCTCTCAATCTGGGTGATCGGCCTGTTCATTGCCGCCGTGGTGGTAATGCCCGACCTCACGCCTGCCAGCCTGCTTGCCGGCCTTGGGATCGGCGCAGTGGCGATCGGCTTTGCCTTCCAGGACATCTTCGAGAATTTCTTCGCCGGCATCCTCATCATGCTGCGCGAGAAGATGCGCATCGGCGATATCATCGAATGCGAAGGCATCACGGGCAAGGTCGAACACATCACCCTGCGCGAAACACACGTGCGCAAGCTGTCGGGCGAACTGACCGTCGTGCCCAATTCGGTGCTGTTCAAGAACCCGGTGGAGATCCTCACCGATGTCGATCAGCGCCGTCACGACGTAGTGATCGGCGTCTCTTACGATACCAATCTAGACCACGCCTCGAAGGTAATCCGCCGCGCTGTCGAGGGCGTCGATGATGTTCTGGCCAGCAAGGGCATCGATATTTTCGCCCAGGAATTCAATTCGAGCTCGGTCGATTTCCTCGTGCGCTGGTGGTCGGGTTCGACGCCGCGCGCTGGCTGGGAAAGCAAGGACAAGGTGATCCGTGCGATCAAGTCCGCGCTCGACGAAGCCGGGATCGAGATTCCCTTCCCCTATGTCACCCATACCTTCAAGGAAACCGTGCCGGTCAGCAGGCTTGGTGACACAAGCAAGCCGACGCCCTAAGGGTTGCAAAGAGAAACGGGAATCGCACTCGGGTTTAAGCCCGGTCGGATCCCGCGCAACCAAGGGGAGATCGGCATGCAAATCCTTCAGACACCGGCGGACCGCTTCACCAATATTCCGGACTATCCATTCGCCGAGAACTGGTTCGAGGTCGACCTTGGCGATGGCTACAAGGCGCGACAGCACTATGTCGACGAGGGCGACAAGGACGCCCCGCCCGTGCTCCTGTTCCATGGCGAACCCAGCTGGTCGTTCCTCTACCGCAAGATGATCCCGATCCTTGCCGATGCCGGCTTCCGGGTGCTTGCCCCTGATCTCATAGGTTTCGGCAAGAGCGACAAACCGGACGACATCGAATTCTTCACCTACGCGCGCCATGTCGACTGGCTGAAACAATGGCGCAGTGCAATCGAGCCGCGGCCTGCTGCCTTGTTCTGCCAGGACTGGGGAGGCCTGCTCGGCCTACGCATGGTCGCGCATGATCCGGATCTTTTCACCTGCGTGGTGGCCAGCAACACTTTCCTGCCGGCAGGGGGCACTCCCTCCCCGGCATTCCTCGCATGGCGGCAATTCGCGAAGACTTCGCCCGAATTCCAGATCGGGCCTTTGCTGGATCGCGCCACGCAGACGCCGCTCAGCGAAGCCGAAATCGCGGCCTATGATGCTCCCTTCCCTGACGAGCCTTCCAAGGCAGCCGCCCGGGCCTTCCCTGCCCTCGTCCCTGCCGAAGACGGCATGGACGGCGTCGAGGACAACAAGGCCGCCTGGCCCTCGCTCGCGGCATTCGACAAACCCTTCCTTACGCTCTTCGGTGACGAGGATCCGATCACCAAGGGCGCCGAGAAATTCCTGATCGAGCGGATCGCGGGCGCCAAGGGTCTCGATCACCGCACGCTCAGCCCCTGCGGGCATTTCTGCCAGGAAGACCAGGCGGAGGCATTGGCGCAGGGCGTGATCGACATGGCGCGCAAGGCCGGGCACCTCGCGTGAATGAGACCGCGCGGCTAACGCGTGCACAGGAATATTGGCTCGCCTTCGCCGCCGCAGTGGTGACGGCCAATGCCTATTACATCCATCCGATCATCGGCGATGTGGCCGCGCATTTCGGCGTGAGCGAGGCGCGCATCGGCATCGTTCCCGCTCTCAACCAGCTCGCACTCGCCGTCGGCATCCTGCTCCTGCTCCCCCTTGGCGATCGCTACTCGAACAAGCGACTGACCATTCTCTTCGCAATCGGCCAGACGGTATCGCTGGCGGTCATGACACTGGCCGGAAACCTTACCGTGTTCACGGCCGGCTCTACCCTGCTCGGCTTCTTCACTATCGCGCCCTATCTCCTGCCAGCCTATGCTTCGAAGCGTGTCGATCCTGACCGGCTGGGCCAGGTGACAGCCTTGCTAACAGCGGGCGTGATCCTCGGCATCCTTGTCGCGCGCGTCGGCGCGGGCTGGATTGCGGAGCACTATGGCTGGCGCCTCGTCTACTGGATCGCGACCGGTTTGATGCTGGCTGTAACGCTCGCCCTGCCGAGCCTGATGCAGAGCGGCGAGAGGGAGAGTAACGGAGCGCGCTACTGGCCTCTTGTCCTATCCGTGTTTTCCCTCGCGCGACAACATCGTGAGGTTGTCTTGTCGGGCGCGATCCAGGCACTCAACTTCGCGCAGTTCATCGCCCTTTGGCTGGCGCTTGCGCTCTACTTGACCGCGCCGCCGCTGGACTACGGAACGGATGTCGTCGGATATCTCGCCGCAATCGCCGCCGTCAGCATCCTCTCGACCCCGCGCCTTGGACGCTGGTCCGATACCGTCGGGCCGCGCAAGGCGAGGCTCGTCTTCGCTATCGTACAGCTGCTGGGAATTTCTCTGTTCTGGCCACTGGGCGGTTCGCTCTGGGGCCTGATCGTGCCGCTGGTGATCGTGAACCTCGTCGGCCCGGGCATCGACGTGACTGGTCGGATGACCTTCCTCTCGCTCCAGCCCGATCTGCGGACGCGGCTGACGACCGCCTACATCGTCATGATGTTTGTCGGCGGCGGGCTCGGCAGCATTGTCGGGACGGCGATCTACGATGCGAGTGGCTGGGGCGGCGTTTGCGCCCTGCTGGTCGCGATGTCGGCCACGCTGACTGTGCTGTCATGGATCGGCACAAGACACGGCAGGTAAGATGGTGCGCCCGACAGGATTCGAACCTGTGGCCCCCAGATTAGGAATCTGGTGCTCTATCCGACTGAGCTACGGGCGCCCCGGTCGCGCTGTATAGCGGCTTGAGACTGCGTGACAATCAGTTGAGTTCGTCAGGCTCTGCAATCGGGAAAAGGATCGGTGCGACTGTGATCCCTTCGGCTGCAAGGTCTTCTGCCTGCTTCTTCGTCGCCTTGCCGTGGATCGGAGTTTCCTCCTTCTCGCCATAATGCTGCGAGCGTGCTTCGTCTGCGAACTTTTCGCCCACCCAGGTGCTCTTCTCGAGCGCCTTGGCCTGTGCCTTGGCGAGCTGTTTGAGAGCCTTCTCCACCTCGGGCGGCATCGGCGCATTGGACAGCTGGGCTTCGCCGGTGACTGGCGGAGCCTTCGCCTGGTTGCCCTTTGCGCCGACGGCCGGGGCCATGGGGGCCTTGCCCACCGTCTTGCTGCCGCATTGCGGGCAATCGACGAGGCCGCGCTCACGCTGGCTGTCATAGTCGGCGGACGAGCCGAACCAGCCCTCGAAACGGTGGCCGTTTTCGCAGTGGAGGTCGAAGACGATCATGCGCGCCTAGTTGGCGATTTCCCGCCGGTTGGCAAGGCTCGGAACCTGGGCTCGCACCTCTTTGATCCGGGATGTGTCAATTTCGACGAATTGAAGGCCTGAGCCATCGCCGCCCATGTCGAGCAGGATCTCGCCCCATGGATCGACTACCAGGCTGTGCCCATAGGTCTGGCGGCCATCCTCGTGCGATCCGACCTGGGCAGCGGCGATTACAAACGCACTTGCCTCGATTGCCCTGGCCCTTTGCAGTACATGCCAGTGCGCCTTGCCCGTAAGAACAGTGAAGGCAGCAGGGATGGCGATTGCATCGCATCTGGCCTGCCCAAGGGCTTCGAACAGGGCTGGAAAGCGAAGGTCATAGCAGACGGTGAGCCCCAGTTTGCCGATGGGGGTCTCCACCGTCACGACTTTGTCACCAGCTCGATAGGCGTTCGATTCCCGCCAGCTTTCGCCACTTACAAGATCGACGTCGAACATGTGGATCTTGTCGTACCGGCCAGCGATTTCGCCCGAGCCGTCGATCACGATCGACCGGTTGGCCCACCTCCCCTCACCGGTATCGACGGCGATCGAACCTAGGCACGTCCAGACACCTTTTGCTGCGCATGCTTCACGGACAGCGGCAAGGACGGGGTCGTCGGCCTCCTGCCTGATGGAGTTGGCAGCTCTCTTCCGATCGCGATCGAGCAATCCCGACATTTCTGGTGTGAAGAGCATCTCTGCCCCCTCATCGGCCGCTCGCGCGATCGACTGGGTCAGGACCTTGGCATTCGCCTCCGGATCGATGCCGGTGGTCATCTGGAGAACGGCGATGCGGGTCATTCAGCCCTCGAGCAATGCGTCCAGCTTGCCCGCGCGTTCGAGCGCGGCCAATTCGTCCGATCCGCCGACATGGGTTTCGCCAATGAATATCTGCGGCACGGTGCGCGCATTGGGCGCCCGCTCCATCATCTCGTCGCGCTTGGGCCCGCCCATGGTGATGTCATGTTCGTGATACTCCGCACCCTTCTCGTCGAGCAGGCGCTTGGCGCGGAAACAATAGCCGCAGCCGAATTTGGTGTAGATGTCGATGTGCGGCTGGCTCATGCAGTTTCCTCGATTTTCCGGCGTGTGTGGGACGCTTGAAAGCGTTTCGCAAGCGCCTATGTTGATTGTGTCGTCGCATGGTGCGGCGATTTGGGAGCGCCGCTTACGGGCTCCCTCACATACTCAAATTGCTCATTGGAGGATTTGTTTCGATGAACCGTTTCGACACTACCCCTTATCGCCGTTCCACCGTCGGCTTCGACCGTTTGTTCGACCTGATGGAACGCCAGGCACGCAATGCCGGGGGCGATAACTACCCGCCTTTCAATATCGAGCGCCGCGACGAGGATGAATATCGCATCACTCTCGCCGTTGCCGGTTTCCGGGCGGAAGACCTCGACATTACCGCACAGCAGAACCTGCTCGTGATCCAGGGCCGCAAGCGCGACGACCAGCCTGAGGGTGAGATGCTGCATGTCGGCATCGCCAACCGCGGCTTCGAGCGTCGCTTCGATCTCGCCGACTATGTTCGCGTCGAGAATGCGGACCTCAAGGACGGCATGCTGATCATCGACCTCGTCCGCGAGGTTCCCGATGCGATGAAGCCGAAGAAGATCTCGATCGGTGGTCAGAAAACCCTCGAAATCGTCAAGGATCAGGATGACGATACGGCGGCTGCCTGACGCCACTCCCTGAACGATAGAAGGCGGCATCCCCTGGGGGTGCCGCCTTTTGTGTGAGCGTTATCAACGCAATAGGGGGTGGCACATAAGTACCACCCCCGCGACGACTAGCGCCGCCAAGCCCCGGATTCGGCCGTCCGGGTCGCAGAAGACGACCGGGTTCGAGACAAGCCCCACCGCTTGCACACGCAGCGAAAACCTTGCTGACTCAACTACTTTCGGCAGCTGAGTCGCAAGTGTCCTGCAACAATTATGTCAAAAGATAAACCCGCGTCCCCTAAGGGAAATCCGGCCCCATGTCGTATCGCTACAAGTCGGAAATTTCCAATTGAGCGATTTCAATCGTTTAGCGACCGGGACACTCCGAAAAAAAATTTCAGACGAGCCTTGCCTGCTCTAGCGCTGCACCGATGAAGCCAGCGAAAAGTGGGTGTGGATCGAAGGGCTTAGACTTCAATTCGGGGTGGAACTGGACACCAACGAACCAAGGATGGTCGGGCCGCTCGACGATTTCGGGCAACAAACCGTCTGGTGACATGCCCGAGAAGATCAGACCCTGCTTCTCGAGTGGCTCGATATAGGCACCGTTGACCTCGTACCGGTGGCGATGGCGTTCCGAGATATCGGTCTGGCCGCCGTAGATCGTCGACACATGGCTGTTCGCTGCCAGTTTCGCGTCATAGGCACCAAGCCGCATGGTGCCGCCGAGATCGCCCCCTGCTTCGCGCTTCTGCAGCCCCTCCTCGGTCATCCATTCCGTGATGATGCCGACGACCGGTTCGCTGGTTTCACCGAACTCGGTCGAGCTGGCCTTGTCGAAACCGGCGCTGCGAGCGCCCTCGATGCAGGCCATCTGCATCCCAAGGCAAATGCCGAGGAACGGCACCTTGCGTTCGCGCGCAAAACGAACGCTGGCGATCTTGCCCTCGCTCCCGCGTTCGCCGAAGCCACCGGGCACGAGAATGCCATGCATGGGCTCGAGCTGGGCCGCGATGTCGCTGTCGCTCTGCTCGAAGACTTCGGCGTCGATCCACTGGATGTTGACCTTGACGCGGTGCGCCATGCCGCCGTGGATCAGCGCCTCGTTCAATGACTTGTAGGCGTCTTGCAGGCCGACATATTTGCCGACCACACCGATGGTGACCTCGCCCTCGGGGTTCGAATGGCGGTCCACCACGTCGTACCAGCGCGAAAGGTCGGGTTCGGGAGCATCGGTGATGCCGAAACCGCGCAGAACCTCGGTGTCGAGGCCTTCGGCATGGTACTGGAGCGGCACCGAATAGATAGAAGGTGCGTCGAGCGCGGGAATGACTGCTTCCTTACGGACGTTGCAGAAGTTGGCGATCTTCTGCCGCTCGCCTTCGGGGATTTCATGCTCGGCGCGGCACAGGAGCACGTCAGGCTTGATGCCGAGGCTGGCGAGTTCGCGCACCGAGTGCTGGGTCGGCTTGGTCTTCAGTTCACCCGCAGCTGCAATATACGGTACCAGCGTCACGTGGACGCTGAGCGACTGCATCGGTTCAAGTTCGTTACGAAGCTGGCGAATGGCTTCCATGAAAGGAAGGCTTTCGATGTCACCCACCGTGCCGCCGATCTCGCAGAGGATGAAATCATGATCGTCCTGTCCGGCGAGTGCGAATTCCTTGATCGCGTCGGTGACGTGCGGAACCACCTGCACGGTCGCACCGAGATAGTCGCCGCGGCGTTCCTTGGCGATGATCTGCTGGTAAACCCGGCCGCTCGTGATGTTGTCGCCCTGGTGCGCCGATACGCCAGTGAAACGCTCGTAATGGCCGAGATCGAGGTCGGTTTCCGCCCCGTCGTCGGTCACATAGACCTCGCCATGCTGATACGGGGACATCGTGCCCGGATCGACATTGAGGTAGGGGTCGAACTTACGAATGCGGACCTTGTAGCCACGCGCCTGGAGGAGGGCAGCAAGCGATGCTGCCATGAGACCTTTGCCAAGCGAGGAGACCACGCCGCCGGTGATGAAAATATACCGCGCCATGGGAGTCGGGCCTTAAGCGTGGGGGTTGAGTCGGCGCAAGGGAAAAGGCGCGCGAAAAAGCGCGCTATCCACCGAAGCGCATGGAAATTGCGATGAAGCGGGAATTATTCGGCGAGCGGGTCGTCGTTCGGCGCGGGTGCTACCGGAGCGGGAGCCGCCGCCGGGCCGCCAAGCGGATCGGCATCGGCAGGGGTCACGCTGCGATCGAGAGTCGATTCGATCTCGCCCGTCCCAACGCCTTCGACAGCAAGTGCGGCCAGCGCAATGGACAGCGCGACGAACACCACGGCGAGCCACTTCGTCGACCGGGTCAGGAAGTCCGCTGCGCCGCGTGCGCTCAGCATGCCGCTTGGGCTGCCGCCAATGCCGAGGCCGCCACCTTCGCTACGCTGCATCAGGATGACGGCGATCAGGGCCGCTGCGACGATTGCCTGGACGACGGTGAGGAAGAGGAACATGGGGTTACTTCTCTATCGATAGGTTCTGAGCGCCGCATCTAGGGATAGCGCGGCGAAACGGCAAGCAATCAGGCTTCTTCGGTCTCCGAAGCAGCAACGACGATGCCTAGGAAGCTCTCTGCAGAAAGGCTTGCGCCGCCCACGAGGGCTCCGCCAACTTCGGCGATGGAGAGGATCTCGCGCGCATTATCGGGCTTGACCGATCCGCCGTAGAGGATGCGCACATTCTCCGACTGCTCCTTGCCATAGGTATCGTCGAGCAGGCCGCGAATAGCGTTGTGCATCGCCTCGATATCCTTGGTCGTAGCTGTCTTGCCGGTGCCGATCGCCCAGACGGGCTCATAGGCAACGGTGAGGCGCTCGCCGGCATCGTCGATCCTGGGCAGGCTGGCCTTGAGCTGCTTGAGCACGAATTCCTCTGCTCCGCCCTTCTCGCGGGTTTCCAGCGATTCGCCGCAGCACAGGATAATCCGCAGGCCCGCATCGAGGGCGCTGGCGATCTTATCGTTGATGAGCGCGTTGCTTTCCTTGTGGTCCGCGCGCCTCTCGCTGTGGCCGAGGATAACAAATTTCGCGCCCGCATCGGCGACCATCGTCGCCGAGATATCGCCCGTATGCGCGCCATCTTCACCGGCGTGACAATCCTGCGCGCCAATCCCGATCTGCTCGGCTTCGCGATGGACTGCATGAATCAGCGTGTACGGCGGTGCGATTGCGACTTCGGCGCGCATATATCGCTGCGCTGCCCGGTCGATCGCGCGCGCTTCGGAAAGCATCGCGCGCGTACCGTTCATCTTCCAGTTTCCAACGATATAGGGCCGTTCGGCCATAGAAATGTCTTCCCGTCGAGATTCGCACTCAGGCGAGGCGCTATATAGGGCGTCGAGCCCGCCGTGCCAGATGCGCTTTGTTTCTGCGTCAAAACCGGACGGGACCTGTTGCGGCGAGGTCGCAGGGCGGATAAAGCGCGCTGCTCAACCGGCGACAAGCCGCCTCCCATCCGGAAGGTGTGGCGCGCCCAATGCACACGAAGAGGCCTTCCCGCAAGCCATGCTCACCTTTTTCCGGAATTTCTTCAAAACCAAGATCGGCCTTGCGCTGGCGCTCGCGTTTCTTGGCCTGATCGGCTTCGCCTTTGCCAGCATGGACGTGTCGAACACGGGCGCCTTCGGCGGAGTTGCCGGGGGCGACAGCGCGGCCGTGGTCGGCGACAGGAAGATTGGGACGGCAGAGCTGAACCAGGCTGCCAGCGACGAATTGCGTAGCATGCGGGCAGAAGACCCCGACATCACCATGCAGGAACTGGTTGCGGCCGGCGGACTGGACCGTGTGCTTGACGACATCATCAATCGCTATGCGGTGATGGAATGGGCGGAAACCAACGGCTTCCGGGCTGGCACCAATCTCCTGAACAGCGAGATCCGCGCGATCCCGGCGGCGCGCGGTGCGAGCGGCGAGTTCAGCACCGACGCCTACAATGCGTGGATGCGCCAGAACAATCTCACCGATCGCGAGGTCCGGCAGCAGCTCCGCACGTCGCTGCTCTTCCAGCAGTCGGTGCTTCCAGCTTCCTATGGAGCGCAGCTGCCTGAATCCATCGTTGAAACCTATGCCCGCGCCTTCAAGGAACGGCGGAGCGGCGCAGTGGCTACCATTCCCGCGCGGCTGTTCGCTTCGCAGGGCGATCCGACCAATGCGCAGATCACCTCCTTCTATAGCGAGAACCGCCAACGTTTCGTGCGGCCCGAACGTCGCACGCTTCGCTTCGCGACCTTCGACAGCACGGCGCTGGGCGACAGTATCGAACCAACGGACGCCGACATCGCGGCATATTTCGAGGACAATGCCGAGCTCTTCGCCGCGCGCGAGCGTCGCAACTTCACCCAGCTGATCGTACCAACCCGCCAGGGTGCAGAGGCGATCGCCGAGCGCGTGCGCGCGGGAGAAAGCTTTGCCCAGGCTGCTGCTAGCGCAGGCCTTCGCACTACCGAGCTTGCCGAACAGGAGCGGTCCGCTATCCGCACCTCGGCTTCCGCTGCGGTCGCCGATGCCTATTTCACCGCGGCCCAAGGAGAGCTCACTTCGCCCGCGCGCAGTCCGCTTGGCTGGCATATCGCCCGCGTCACTGCGGTCGATGCGCAGCCCGCCCGTACGCTTGATACCGCACGCGAAGAGATCGTTACGGTACTTCGCGAAGAAAACCGCCAGCGCGGAATTGCGGAGCTTGCCGTAGACATCGAGGATCGCCTCGCGGATGGCGCTTCTCTGTCGTCGGTGGCGGATGAACTCGGTCTCGAACTGCGCAGCACTCCGGCACTCACCGTTACCGGCCAGGTATACGGTACGCTGCAGGCCGCTCCGGAAGTGCTTGCCCCGATCATCGAGACTGCGTTTCAGATCGACGAGGGCGATGCTGAGATCGGCGCCCTCCCCGACCAGCAGACTTTCCTGATCTACGAGGTAGCTGAGATTACACCGTCGAGTGTTGCGCCGCTGGCCGACATTCGCGCCGAGGCTGTCGCCCTCTGGAGGCAATTCTCCGCGCAAGATGCAACGGAAGCTGCTGCCGACCGCATTCTGAAGCGGGTCGAGGAAGGCGCGAGCCTCGCCGAGGCTCTGGCTGCTGAGGAGGTCAACCTGCCCGCTCCCGAACCGGTCAACTTCAGCCGCGAAGAGCTGGCGAGCCTCGGTGCGACGAGCATACCCGCTCCCATTGCCCTGCTCTTCGGCATGGCGCAAGGCACCACGAAGAAGCTCGAAGGCTCGCGCAACCAGGGCTGGTACATCGTAGATCTCGACACGATTGTGCTGGACGAACTGGCGGAGAACGACCCACTCCTGACCATGGCACGCACGCAGGTGGGCCAGGCTTGGGGTGCGGAGTATGCGCAGCAGATGCTTGCCGCCATGCGCGCAGAGGTGGGTGTCGAGAAGAACGACAACGCGATCGCCGCCGTTCGCCGCCAGTTGCTCGGCGAAACGAACTGAGCTGGCGGTTTGGCTAGCCCCCTAGAAGGCCGCGCACGGGCGCTACAGGCGCTCGACGAGGGCCGCCCCGCCCTCGTCTGGCGCAAGCTCGTGGCCGATACGGTGACCCCGGTCGGTGCCGCGCTACGCATGATCGAGGAAGGGCGCGGCGATTTCCTGCTCGAATCGGTCGAAGGCGGCGAAGTCCGGGGTCGGTACAGCCTGCTCGGCCTCGACCCCGATCTTGTCTTCAGGGCGGAAGGCAATTCGGCCGCGATCAACCGCGACTGGCGGCGTGACCGCGAGGCTTTCGCGCCGTGCGATCAACCTACGCTTGGTGCGATGCGCGCGCTTCTCGACCAATGTCGCATCGACGTGCCCGACGATTTGCCCCCTGCGCTTGCCTGCCTCGTCGGCTATTTCGGCTACGAGACGATCGGGCTCGTGGAGAAACTCCCCCGTCCGGACGACCAGGCGCTCGACCTGCCAGACATGCTCTTCGTGCGGCCGACCCTGCTGCTGGTGTTCGACAGCCTGAAGGACATGCTGTTCTGCATTGCGCCGATCTGGCCGGGTGATACCGATCCCCAGCAGAAGATCGAGAGGGCGGGAGAACGTATCGACGCCGCGCTGGCCAGGCTCGATGCCGGGCTTGAGCCTCGGGACGCGAAGGCGATGGATCACCCCGATCCCATGCCCGAACCGACGATGGAAGCAAGCGACTACGCCGCCATGGTCGACCGCGCCAAGGAATACATTGCCGCCGGTGACATCTTCCAGGTGGTCCTCTCGCAGCGCTTTACCGCGCCCTTCGAGTTGCCTCCCGTTTCGCTTTACCGGGCATTGCGACGGGTCAATCCTTCGCCCTTCCTCTATTTCCTCGACCTGCCGGGCTTTGCCGTTGTTGGATCGAGCCCGGAAATCCTCGTCCGCGTGCGCGACAACGAGGTAACGGTGCGACCGATTGCCGGCACTCGCCCGCGCGGCTCTACAGCGGAAGAAGACCGGGCGGCGGAAGCCTCGCTCCTAGCCGATCCCAAAGAGCGGGCGGAACACCTCATGCTGCTCGACCTTGGCCGCAACGATGTCGGGCGCGTGGCAGCGAGCGGGACAGTAACCGTCACCGACAGCTTCACCGTCGAGCGTTATAGCCACGTCATGCATATCGTCAGCAATGTGGTCGGGCAGCTCGACCCTTCGAAAGATGCCATCGACGCGCTTTTTGCAGGCTTCCCGGCGGGCACCGTGAGCGGCGCGCCCAAGGTGCGGGCTTGCGAGATCATTGCCGAGCTCGAACCGGCAACCCGCGGGCCCTATGCCGGCGGCGTAGGCTATTTCGCACCGGATGGCTCGCTCGACAGCTGTATTGTGCTGCGTACGGCGGTGATAAAAGACGAAATCATGCATGTGCAGGCCGGCGCGGGTATCGTTGCCGACAGCAATTCAGAGTATGAACGACGCGAATGCGAGGCCAAGGCCGGCGCGCTTTTCGCAGCAGCTCGCGAGGCGGTGCGCCTCGCCCAGGAACCCGGTTACGGACAATGAGATACGCTTTCCTCGCCCTTCCATTGATGACCCTGATGGCTTGCGAACCCGCGCCCGAAGGTGAGCCGGTCACCCGCACGCGCATAGACGGACAGCCGGGCGCAGCCTCGCCCTCGCCGAGCGCCAGTGCCACCGCCTCCGGGACCACACAGGTGGAGAGCGCCTGCCGCTCGATCATCTTCGAGGACACGCCCCTTACGCATTGCCTGGCGACGCCTGCCCGCCACACGATCGCAATGGACCTGAGCCCCGCGTCCGGAGCCCCATACCGCAGCCTCACAGCCTTCTCGCAAGGGCGCAATGCGAGCACCGTCGCCTTTGCCATGAATGCTGGCATGTTCGACGATGAAGGCAAGCCCATCGGCTATTTCGTGGAAGATGGGGATCGCCTCCAGACCCTCAGAACCAGCGACGGCGAAGGCAATTTCCACATGAAGCCCAACGGCGTTTTCTTCGGCACGGGCGAGACCTGGGAAATCCGCACGACCGACGATTTCCTCGCCAATGTGCGCGACCGTCCCGCCTTCGGCACACAATCGGGCCCGATGCTGGTTATCGATGGCCAGCTCCACCCGGAATTCTCGCGCGACGGGGAATCGCGCCTGATCCGCAACGGCGTGGGTGTCGACGAGCGCGGCCGCGCCCATTTCGTTATCTCGAACGCTCCCGTCAGCTTCGGCAAGCTGGCGCGCTTCTATCGCGACGAGCTGGCTGTGAAGAACGCTCTCTACCTCGATGGCAACGTCTCGGCGCTGTGGAACCCGTCCACGGACCGGCTCGATACGGGAGCCCCGATCGGACCGATCCTCGTGGTCGAGAAGAAGGAGCAGCCCGTTGAATAGTTACGACCGCACTCTCTACCCGGAGATCGAGCCATACGAGAGCGGCTTGCTCGATGTCGGTGAGGGCCACTCGCTGTATTACGAGCGCGTCGGCACACCCGGCGCAAAGCCCGCAGTCTTCCTCCACGGCGGTCCCGGCGGCGGCATGTCGCCCGACCATCGCCGCCAGTGGGATCCCGAACTCTACGATGTACTGCTCTTCGACCAGCGCGGCTGCGGAAAATCCCTGCCCTTCGCCGAGATCGAGAACAACGACACCTGGCGCATCGTCGCCGATATCGAGAAGCTGCGCGAAATGTGCGGCCACGAGAAGTGGCAGGCTTTCGGCGGTAGCTGGGGCGCCACGCTCGCGCTTGCCTATGCCCAAACGCATCCCGAGCGCGTCAGCGAGATCGTGCTGCGAGGCGTCTTCCTTGCCCGCCAGAAGGAAAAGGACTGGCTCTACTCCTACGGCGCTAGCGAAATCATGGCCGAGCAGTGGGACGATTTCTCAGGCCTGATTCCCGAAGAGGAACGGGGCAACCTCGTGCAGGCCTATTACGACAGGCTCACCAGCGAGGACGAAACCGTTCGTCTTTCCGCAGCTAAGGAATGGTCGCTCTGGGAAGGCAATGTCGCCACGCTGCTGCCTGATGAATCCCTGCTCGAGAGTTTCGCGGATCCCGCAAAAGCAGTCCCCTTTGCGCGCATCTGCGCGAAGTTCTTCCTCGAGGACTTCTTCCTCGACGAGGCGCAGCTGCTCAAGAATGTCGACAGGATCAAGCATATCCCCGGCATCATCGTCCAGGGGCGCCATGATATCTGCACGCCGCCCACCAGCGCGTGGGAATTGAAGAAGGCCTGGCCCGAGGCCGAACTCTGGATCGTCCACGATGCAGGCCATTCTGCAGGCGAGCCCGGCATCATCGATGGCCTCGTTCGCGCCACCGACAAGCTTGCGGGCAAGGAGGGGTGAGCATCCGGGCAGCTTTCCTTGCTTGAAAGCCAGCCCGATCGCCGCCAATCACGCGCTGCAATGACTGCCAACCGATCCATCCTCGTCATCGACAATTACGACAGTTTCACTTTCAACCTCGTCCACTACCTGATGGAACTGGGTGCCGAGGTGGAAGTCGAACGTAATGACGCCATCACCGCGCAAGAGGCGATCGCGCGCGATGCTGCCGGTTACCTGATTTCGCCGGGGCCGTGCACGCCCAATGAAGCGGGAATCAGCCTCGACCTTGTTGCTGCCTGCGCAGAGGCGAGGAAGCCACTGCTCGGTGTCTGCCTCGGTCACCAGTCGATCGGCCAGCACTTCGGCGGCAAGGTTGTCCGTGGGGGCCTCATGCACGGCAAGACGAGTGACCTTGCCCATGACGGAACCGGCGTTTTCGAAGGCTTGCCTTCGCCCTACACGGCCACGCGCTATCACTCGCTGATCGTGGAGGATATTCCCGATTGCCTGGCGATCAACGCGACCAGCGAAACGCCCGGTCTAGACGGATCGAGCGTCATGGGCTTCCGGCACCGCGAGCTGCCCATTCACGGCGTGCAATTCCACCCCGAAAGCATTGCGACCCAGCATGGCCACGCGCTGCTTGCCAATTTCCTTGCCATCTGCGGCATCGATGCAAAGGTGCCCGCATGAAACAGCTACCCACGGCCGGCACTCACCTCAGCGAAGACGATGCGCACGAGATCTTCGGCTGGATCCTCGATGGAGAAACCAGCGACGAGGAAATCGGACGTTTCCTCGTCGAGATGTCGGCACGCAGCGAGACTTCGGAGGAGATCGCCGGTGCGGCACGCGCATTGCGCGAAAGGCTGATCCCGATCGATGCTCCAGAAGGTACGGTCGATTGCTGCGGTACCGGTGGCGACGGCCACCACACTCTCAATGTATCGACGGCAGTCAGCCTCCTGGTGGCGGCATGCGGCGTGCCGGTTGCCAAGCACGGCAATCGTGCAGCGAGCTCGAAATCGGGCGCGGCCGACACATTGGAAGCCTTGGGCCTTGATATGGAAGCGGCGGGAAGAACCGCCGTCAAAACCCTGAACGAACTGGGAATTTGCTTCCTCTTCGCCAAGAACCACCACCCTGCCATGGGCCGCATCCAGCCAATTCGCCAGAAGCTGGGCGTTCGCACGATCTTCAACCTCATGGGACCGCTCTCGAACCCGGCAGGCGTCAAGCGCCAGCTGATCGGGATCGCGCGCCCGGCCTATGTGCCGATCTATGCGAGAGCCAAGGCGCGGCTCGGCACCGAGCGCACCTTCATTGCCTCGGGCGACGAAGGGCTGGACGAACTCAGCCTTGCCGGTGGCAACGAGCTTGCCGATGTTACGGGCAGCGAATTCGAGATGCGCCGGGTAACGGCCGTGCAGGCCAACCTGCCACACGCCCCGGTCGAAGCGATCCGCGGCGGCGATCCGGTTCACAACGCCAAGGCTCTGGAAGCCTTGCTGATGGGCTCTCCGGGTCCCTATCGCGATGCCGTGCTATTCAACGCATCGGCGACGCTGATCGTGGCCGGCAAGACCGACGATTGGACCGAAGGGGCGGAAATGGCTGCCGAGGCGATCGATTCCGGCAAGGCGAGGAAGCTGCTTTCCGACTGGATCGCCCTCGCCCAATGAACAAACTGGAACAAATCTGTGCGACCAAGCGCGAGGAAGTCGCCGCGCGCAAGGTGTCGGGGAGCATCGCTGATCTCGACGCTATTGCCCGGGGTCAGTCTAACCCGCGCGGTTTTTTGGAGGCGTTGCGAAGGGCGCAGGAAGACGGTTTCGGCCTGATTGCCGAAATCAAGAAGGCATCCCCTTCAAAGGGGCTCATCCGGGAAGACTTCCGTCCTGCCGATCATGCCCGCGCTTACGAGGCAGGCGGAGCGGCATGCCTGTCCGTCCTGACCGACGGCCCCTATTTCCAAGGGCATGAAGATTTTCTCGTCGAAGCGCGTGCTGCATGCGATCTTCCCGTCCTGCGCAAGGATTTCATGGTCGATCCCTGGCAGGTGGCCGAGGCACGAGCCATTGGCGCAGACGCCATCCTGATTATCGTTGCGGCACTTGAAGACGAGTTGATGCACGAAATCGAGGCCGCAGCCATGGAGCGCGGTATGGATGTGCTCGTAGAAGTGCATGACGCGGACGAGATGGAGCGAGCCACCCGTTTGAAGTCACGACTTCTCGGGGTAAACAATCGCAATCTCAAGACCTTCGAAACCGATCTTGCCACCACCGAACAGCTTTCCGTCCTCGCGCCCGAGGATGCGCTGCTCGTAGGTGAGAGCGGTATCTTCACCCATGCGGATTGCCGGCGACTGGCCCGATCAGGGGTGCGCAGCTTCCTCGTCGGAGAGAGCCTGATGCGGCAGGACGACGTCGAACAGGCAACCCGCAAGTTGCTTGGGCTTTAGGCTGTCCTACCAAGCCCGGACATGGCAAGACCCTGTGATGCGCAGCTTTCATGACATCCCGCTTCAATCCGGTGGCGTAATTCCTTCTCCAAGACCGTGTTCCATGTGTTCCATCGTTCAGGAAAACCGGCAGGAACTGTGAACGGATTGACCCATCTCGACGACGAGGGCGCAGCCCGCATGGTGGACGTGACGCAAAAAACCGCCACCGAACGCTCGGCGATCGCCGAAGGTCGCATTATGATGTCTGCCGAGGCGCTGGAGGCGCTGATGTCGGGGAGCGGGTCCAAGGGCGATGCTCTCGCGACCGCGCGGATCGCTGGCATCATGGCCGCGAAGAAGACGGGGGACCTTATCCCGCTCTGCCATCCGCTGGGCCTCGAATCTATCGCTGTCGACATTGCTGGCGAATCCGACGGTATCCGCGTTACGGCGACTGCCTCGCTGACTGGAAAGACGGGTGTCGAGATGGAAGCGATGACTGCTGTGAGCGTCGCCTTGCTGACCCTTTACGATATGGGAAAGGCGCTCGACAAAGCTATGGTGATCAAGGGCGTCCGCCTCCTTGAGAAGCGCGGCGGAAAGTCAGGTCACTGGCTGGCCCCGGACTGAAACGGGAACGTCTGTTCCACAGCAACTGCCTCGAAAATGGCGGGATTGCTTGACTTGCGGAATCAGGTTGCCTAATTGTTCCACATTCGTTCACAGGTTTGTGAACAGGAACATGGGAGTGACCGATGCTGACCGCCAAGCAGCATGAACTTATTCGCTTCATCCAGCAGAAGCTGGAGGAAACAGGGATTTCCCCCTCTTTCGAGGAGATGAAGGAAGCGCTCGATCTCAAGAGCAAGTCGGGTGTCCATCGCCTGATCTCGGCACTCGAGGAAAGGGGCTTTATTCGCCGCCTGCCCAACCGGGCCCGGGCGCTCGAAATCATCAAGCTGCCCGAAGATTCGGTAACCAGCGCTTCGCGCCCTGCCCCGCCTGCTGCGAATGACGCCATCGTTGCTGCCCATGCCGCCAAGGCGGTCGCACCCGATCCGGCTAACGACATTATCGATGTACCCCTTCACGGCAGGATCGCGGCCGGCGCTCCGATCGAAGCGATCGAAGGTCAGTCGAGCATGCCGGTTCCCGCCGCCCTGCTCGGACCGGGCGATCATTATGCGCTCGAGGTTTCCGGGGACTCTATGATCGAGGCCGGTATTTTCGACGGCGACTTTGCTCTCGTCAAGCGCACGGAGACCGCCCGCGATGGCGAGATCGTCGTGGCGCTTGTCGACAACGAGGAAGCGACGCTCAAATACCTGCGCCGGGAAGGTCCGATGGTCCGTCTTGATCCAGCAAATGGCGCTTACGAACCCCAGGTCTATGAAGCTGCCCGGGTACAGGTCCAGGGCAAGCTGGCAGGTCTGCTCCGCCGCTATCACTAGAGCGGGGTTTGACCCGACCACTTCGAGGCGTCCGGTTGCAAGCCGGGCGCCTTGTTCATTCTCTGCCTTGTCGCCACCAACCATGCGCGCCCTGGCCGCTCGCCACCGTGTCGATCTTCTCATCGGACAGGTAAATGGCAAATCCGCCATTCTCCGCCAGGAATCGCCCGTCGGCCTTCAACCATCTCGGCTGGCAGCTTCGCGGCAGCCAGCGGTCGGCAATGACGATGTCCGCTCTCTCGCATGCGGCAGCCAGCTCTCTTTCGTCGATCCTCTGACGGCTGCGCGCGACGAGAAGATGGCGCACCTCCCCGCCCCGCTCCAGAGGAAGGCTGCAAAAGTCGGCGCTGCACCGCGCCTTCGGCCAGTGCTCCATGGCTATAGGCGCAGCTTCGGTTCCGGCCAGCTCAGTGAGGTTTTCCTGAGCATAGGAACCCGGACTGTCCCTCAGGACGAACAACCGCCCGGTCGGATCCACGAGCCCGACATCGCGCCCATCGCGGGTTACGAGAATGTCGGGCGCCTGCGTTCCGGCGAACATAGCAGCACCCACTGCAACGGGCAGGAAACCGAGCAATCGCGCACGTCCGTGCCAGAGAGCCAGCCACAGCCCTCCAGCAGTGAACACCAAGACCGTGGGCAATCCAATATGCGGGACGAGCTTCACCGCTCCCGGTTGCGCCGCAGTCGTGTGGGCAATCGCAAGCAACAGGTCGAGAGATTGCCCGGCGAGCCACCAGAATGGTGCGCCCAGCCCCGCGAGATCGAAAACCAGGGCCACCGCGATGAGCGGCATCGATACGAAGGTCACCAGCGGAATCGCGATGACGTTTGCAAAGGCTCCGTAAAGGCCGGCCCGGTGGAAATGGAAGAGGACGATCGGCGTCAGCGCGATCTCGATGACCAAGCCGGTCACGAACAGCATCAGGACACGTCGGGCGAACCACCGCACCCAGCCTTCCTCCTGCGGAGCAAGAAAGTCGCGCACGGGCTTTGCGTTATGCAACGCGACGATTGCGATCACCGCCGCGAAGCTCATCTGGAAGCTCGGCCCGACTAGCGATTCCGGCCACAGCAGAAGCACGACCCCGGCAGCAACTGCCACCATCCGCATCGAAAGAGGTTCACGTCCAAGGGCAAGCGCGATGAGCACCAGCACGGCACCGATGCAGCTGCGAACCGTGGGAACCTGCGCTCCCGTGAGGAGGGTATATGCGATCCCGGCAAGTGCCGCGATTGCCGCGGCCACCAGCGGCAACCTCACACGCAATGCCAAGTATGGCCACAAGGCCAGCAGCTTGAGCGCAAGGAAATAGGCCGCTGCAATCACCGCACTGACGTGAAGCCCGCTAATGGAGAGGAGGTGCGTCAATCCGGCATCGCGCATGGCAAATTCATCCGCCTCCGCGATCGCACCCCGGTCCCCGCTTGCAAAAGCCGCCGCTATGCTGCCCGACGAGCCGCCGAGATTGTCCCTCACATGCGCTGACAGCCAACGCTGCAAACGGGCCACGGGCCGATCCGCTGTGCTCGGGAGAGAAACGATCTCCGCCTCGCCGACCAGCGAACCGGTTGCCGCAAACCCCTCGAACCACGACCTCCGTGCGAAGTCATATGAGCCTGGCAGGAGCGGCGGTGACGGCGGCATCAGGCGCGCGCGCAGACGGACATGTGCGCCCTCCACTAGGCCGAGTGCGTCCTTCTCTTCGGGAACATTGACGCGAACCTTGATAGTTCGCCCATGTTGCGGATCGCGGGCTGCAAGAACCAAGCGCACCCGCCCCTCGGCAGGTTGTTCCTGCCTCTCGAGAATTGCCGCATCGAGTTGCATCAGCGTCGGACGGGCAATCGGCTCCGCCCCGATCATCTCCGAGCGCGCCCAGATGACCGTCAAGCCAAGGGCGAATACAAATCCGAGTGCGCAGGCGGCCATTCTCAGGTGAGCGCGGCCATCTTCGCCTTTCCAGACTGCGACAGCCCCCAGTGCGCCGAGCAGCGCCAGCGATACCCCGGCCACCCATTGCCATGGTTGCGTCAGGACAAACCAGCTTCCAATTCCGGCGGCAAAGGCCACCACCAGCCATGGGCCGCGGTCGAAACCGGACGAGGCCAGGAATCCCTCGATCTTGTCGGCGAATCTGGACAAGAGGCCGCGCATGCGCCAAGGGCGCTGCACTGCAACATCGGCGGCCGGGTACCCCTCGCCGAACGGCACGATCGGCGTCCCCTGTGTCGCCATGCAAGCACTTGAAAGGAAAGACGAAGCAATGGCAAGCGAAACCGGCAAGCAGGTAGTTACGCGCTTCGCCCCCTCGCCCACCGGCTTCCTGCACATCGGCGGCGCCCGCACTGCGCTGTTCAACTGGCTCTACGCGCGCCATCACGGCGGCCGCGCGCTGCTGCGGATCGAAGATACCGATCGCAAGCGCAGCACCCAGGATGCGATCGACAAGATCATCGAAGGACTCGACTGGCTCGGTCTCGATTATGACGAACCGCCGCTCTTCCAGTCCGACCGAGCCCAGCGTCATGCCGAGGTCGCACGGCAATTGCTCGAGGCTGGGCATGCTTACAAGTGCTACGCCACGCCTGAAGAGCTCGAAGAAATGCGCGCGCAGCAGCGTGCCAACAAGCAGCCAATGCGATACGACCGCCGGTGGCGTGATCGCGATGAAAGCGAAGCGCCTGCAGGCGCGCCCTTCGTCATCCGCCTGAAGGTCCCTACCGAGGGCGAGACCGTCATCGAAGACGAGGTCCAGGGCAAGGTCACGGTGCAGAATGCCGAGATCGACGATTACGTCTTGCTCCGCGCCGACGGCACACCAACCTATATGCTGGCTGTCGTGGTCGACGATCACGACATGGGCGTCACGCATATCATTCGCGGCGACGATCACCTCAACAACGCATTCCGACAGCTGCCGATCATCCGCGCGATGGACCAGATCGAGGGCGGTTGGCCCGACCCGGTCTATGCACATGTACCGCTGATCCACGGTGCTGACGGAGCCAAGCTGTCGAAACGCCACGGAGCTGTTGGCGTCGAAGCCTATCGCGACGATGAGGGCGTCCTGCCCGAGGCTCTGTTCAACTATCTGCTGCGCCTTGGCTGGGGCCACGGCGACCGTGAGGAGATCACGCGCGAGGAGGCAATCGAACTCTTCGACCTTGATGGCGTAGGCAAGAGCCCCTCTCGTTTCGACATCAAGAAGCTTCAAAACCTCAACGGACATTATATCCGCGAGGCGGACGATGCACGGCTTGCAAGTCTCGTGGCGGCGAAAATGGGTGATGG
Source organism: Qipengyuania vesicularis (assembly GCF_019711415.1). Classification (GTDB taxonomy): domain Bacteria; phylum Pseudomonadota; class Alphaproteobacteria; order Sphingomonadales; family Sphingomonadaceae; genus Qipengyuania; species Qipengyuania vesicularis. The sequence continues at coordinate 873,054 of NZ_JAIGNJ010000001.1, forward strand.
CGCCGAAGAAAAGCTTCTCACCGAAGCTATGCCGGTCCTCAAACCGCGTGCAAAGAGTGTCAATGAACTAGCTGAAGGCGCAGCATTTCTATTCAAGGAACGCCCGCTGGAGATGACTGAGAAGGCGGCTGGCTTACTGGATGCCGACGCACGCACGCGTCTTGAGGGCCTCTCGAGGCGCCTCGCCAAGGAAAATCACTGGACATTGGAGGCTCTCGAAGCCACTACGAAATCCTATGCAGAGGAACTGGAACTGGGCCTCGGCAAGCTGGCGCAGCCCATGCGGGCGGCGCTGACGGGCACTACCACGTCGCCCGGAATTTTCGATGTACTGGTCCTGCTGGGCAAGGAAGAGTCGCTCGCGCGTATCGATGCGCAGGCTTCGCCCGCAGGCAAGGAATAAGACGGACCAAGGAGATACGCGTGGCCGACAAGCAGGCAACTCTCAACGTAGGCGACCAGAGCCAGGACTTTCCCGTCCTAGAAGGTAGCGTCGGACCGGATGTCGTCGACATCCGCAAGCTGTACGGAACCACCGGCAAGTTCACCTACGATCCCGGCTACAAGTCGACCGCCAGCTGCGAAAGCGCGCTGACCTATATCGATGGCGAAGCCGGTGTCCTGCTGCACCGTGGCTATCCCATCGGCCAGCTGGCCGAACATTCGAGCTTCATGGAGGTTGCCTACCTGTTGCTCAATGGCGAGCTGCCGAGCCAGGACGAGCTTACCGAGTTCGATCACACCATTACGCGCCACACCATGGTGCACGACCAGCTGCGCCAGTTCTACCAGGGCTTCCGCCGCGATGCGCACCCCATGGCGATCATGTGCGGCGTCGTCGGCGCACTGTCGGCGTTCTATCACGACAGTACCGACATCTCGGACCCCGAGCATCGCAAGATCTCAAGCCACCGACTGATCGCCAAGATGCCGACCATTGCGGCGATGGCGTACAAGTATGCGGTCGGCCAGCCCTTCCTGCAGCCCAAGAACGATCTCAGCTACACGGGCAACTTCCTGCGCATGACCTTCGGTGTCCCCGCGGAAGAGTATGAAATCCACCCGGCGATCGAGAAGGCAATGGACCGGATCTTCATCCTCCATGCCGATCACGAACAGAACGCCTCGACATCGACGGTGCGTCTTGCCGGTTCGTCGGGCGCAAACCCGTTCGCCTGCATCGCGGCCGGTATCGCCTGCCTCTGGGGCCCAGCACATGGCGGCGCCAATGAAGCGGCGCTCAACATGCTGCAGGAAATCGGCTCGCCCGATCGTATCCCGCACTATATCGAGCGCGCTAAGGACAAGAACGACCCGTTCCGCCTGATGGGCTTCGGTCACCGCGTCTACAAGAATTACGACCCGCGCGCGACGGTTATGCAGAAGACGCTGCGCGAGGTATTCGACGCCCTCAACGTCAACGACCCGGTCTTCGAAACCGCGCTCCAGCTCGAAGAAATCGCCCTCAACGACGATTACTTCAAGGAGAAGAAGCTCTTCCCGAACGTGGACTTCTATTCGGGTATCATCCTCAACTCGATCGGCTTCCCGACGACCATGTTCACCGCGCTCTTCGCGCTTGCCCGTACGGTAGGCTGGGTCGCACAGTGGAACGAGATGATCTCCGATCCCGGCCAGGTCATCGGCCGTCCGCGCCAGCTCTATACCGGCCCGACCGAGCGCGACTACGTCCCGATGGGTCAGCGCTGATCGCGCAAGAATTTGTTGGATCAGGGGCGCTTCGGCGCCCCTTTTTCGTGGGTCAGTCCTCGGCCGGATCAGCCTTCGGAACCGAGAGGGTAAATCGAGCCCCCTGCCCCGGTGCGCTTTCAACGGTCAGGTCGCCATCCATCGCTCGTGCAATGCGCCGCGAAATATAGAGGCCAAGACCTGAGCCACCGTCTTCTCCGCGGCCCAGGCGCTCGAACTTCTCGAACACTTTCTGCTGTTGCTGCTCGTCGAGGCCGTGTCCCTCATCGGCCACGGTAACCATTGCGCGGTTCCCGATGGTATCGAGGCGGATCCACACACGACTATCCTCGGGGGAATAGCGGATTGCATTCCCGATCAGGTTCAGGAGGACCTGCAGAACGCGGCGAAACTCTGCGATCGCCAACTGCGTCTCGCCCTCGGCCGGTGGATCGAGCGTAATCCCTCGCTCCTTGGCACGCACGCCGAGAATACCGCACGCACGCCGCGCCACATCGGCGAGGTCGATGCGATCGGGGGCCGTGGCAAAATCTTCTGCCTCGACGACTTCGAGATCAGACAGGTCGTCTATCAGCGCGAGAAGGTGCTGGCCCGCGCTCGCGATATCGGCAGCATAGTCGCTGTACTCCTCTGCCAGCGGTCCGGCGAGCTTGGTCCGGATCGTTTCGGCATTGGCGATGATACGATTGATCGGCTGCCGCAGGACAGGCGTCAGGTCGCGCCCCAGTGACGGGGTGTCGCTTGCGCCGCGACCGACCGCTGAACCGATTGGCCGTGTGGCGCTGAGGTGGAGCACGAATCCCGCGCTGCCCGGCTCTTCCTGCCCCAGAGGTTCAAGGAAGGCAGCCCATACCCTATCGGACCCAGCGATCCGGCATCGCGCGCCATCGAGAAGCTGCCAGTGAGCGTGCTGGTCACGAAGATCGTCTGGCAGGGTTACGAAATCGGTCCAGGGACGACCGATCCCCTCACCCGCGGCCTTGGCGAACTCGACAAGATCCGGTGCATCTGTCTCGATCGAAAGAATTCGCTGCTTGGGGTCGAGGCGCGCGGTGCATTCGGCCAAATGGCGGTTGATTTCGGTCTGACGTTGCTTGGCGAGCTCCGCGCTTTCCGGTGGGCGCTCGTCAACCTGCCAGTCGGCAACAGCGATCGCACAGCCGCCGTCCTCTTCGGCTTCGGGCGCGATCTCAACCCATGCATGGATGCGCTCGGGACCATTGATAGCCCGGAACTGTCGCGACAGCCTTAGGCCGTATTCACGCGATTTCTTCACCAGCGAAAGTAGTTCCGGAATGGCGAGCGTTTCACCCACGTGGCCGCCACAGGCCCGGTTGAGTTCGGCAAGAGGGCCATCCGCCTCTACCAGGCGGTCTTCCGCATCGGTCCTGCCGTGCGCGAGATAACGGGTGCCGACACCAGCCATGATCAGCGTTTCTTCCCGTGGCCGGAGGCGAGCAGGATTCCGCGCGCCGTGTCCTGGTCGATACCTTCAAGACCGGTCACGGGGGCCGCACCCGGATGAAGACGAAGCAAGGTCTCATCGATCCGTTCCGCGTCCAATCCGGCAGCACGCAACCCCAAGGCCAGGCGTACCGTCTGGCGGGCGTGACTGGAAAGGATGGCGAGTTCGCGGGTCTGACCGCTGCGTTCGGCCAGTGCGGAAAGGAAAAGCGCGGCCCCGGCATCCTCGATTGCAAGGGCGCTGCGGGACGTACCGCTGGAACTGGATACCAATCGCGCGAACAGGGCCAGCCTACCGCTACTCTCATCGAAGGACTGGCGCAGCTTTCCTTCTGCCCGCGCAACGGCATCACTGCGTGTTTCACCGCAATATCGGCGCCAGGCGAGGAGTAATTCGTGTAGCAGGTCGCCGGGAAGCTCGCCCAGCGGGAGCTCCATGCGCCGTTGTGCCTGCGCAAAGCGGGCCTGCGCGGCCAAGGCTGCCATGGCCGCACTCGAAACCGTGCCGTCACTGTCTGCGATCAACCGCTGGAGCAGAGGCGCGAGCACAGGGTCGATGCCCAGTTGGTCTTCGAGCTTTTCCGTTAGTTGCCACTCGATCGCGAGAGCGTGGCAGTGCAACAGCAGCCCTGAGGAAGCCTGGAGATGTTCGGCAAGCGCTTCGCCATGACGATCGGCAAAGGCATCACGGCCCTTCTGGCCGGTCGCTTCCGCCTGCGTCCGCAACACCTGCCGCGCCAGATCGGCGAGCATCCCGCGCACTCGCGCAACGATCTCGTCGCTGAACAGTGAATGATCGGGAGCCGAGAGTAGATGGCCGATAATCGGTCCGATACCTTCAAGCATGGCGTCACCCTGCGCCAAGGCGCGGCGCAGGTCATCGCTAGAGGATTTCCCCCGTTCATCCATGGCAAAAGCCCGTTCCATCCCGTGCGCGTAGCACCCGTGTGGTTAATTCGCCGTTAGTCGTCACGAAAAGTCGGGAAGAAGCGGCTGAGCAAGACCAGCAAGGCCAAAGCAGCGGCCATCTCGGTCGAGAAACCTGCAAAAGCTGCGGGCGAAAGCAGGAAACAAAGCAGGATCCTGTCGGCATAGGTTTCACGCCACTTCCTGCTGGCGTGGCGCTCTGAAAGCCTGAGCAAGCCGATTAGCATTATGGGCACAAACCCGCGCAGGAAACCGAGGTCTTCAGGTGCAGCCAGCACAAGCAGGACGATCAGGATCGGATCGATCATCCAATCGAGGGCCCTCAGCACCTTGTTCGGCCTGCGCTCAGGCCTCCCAAGCTGTGCCACACGCTCGACCACGCCTCCCATGTGGCCAAAGAGCGCCGCGAGCGCTGTCAGGACCAACCCGATTGCGGGGAAACCGAAGGCCCCCGCCCCCAGACCCACAACAGCCGATATGCCAGCAGCAGCGGTGGGCACGGGTTGCGCCGATTGCCCCACGACATCGCGGGCAAGCCGGGCTCCGGCCCGTTCGGCAATCGCCAGCCCCGGACCCCGGAAAGAAATCGCCTTGCGCTGGGAATCGATCCATCGCTTCTCCCGCTCGTCGAGCGCCTGCCTGTCGGCATTGAGGTGCCAGTTCCCCTCTGCAAGCAGTTCACGGTCGAGCGTTATGAGCCTCGAGCCTCCCTGCAATGCGATCCGCATCACCGCCGAGGGGACATCAATGTCATCGGGTAGCTGCCCAAGGCGTGCTATCAGTTCACCGCGCACCAGCATGATGCCGGACCAGGCGAGCTCAAGATCAATTCTCTCGTATCCAAGCGGCACCGCGAGATCTGCCGGGAATGCGAGGACAGCGCGCTTCTCAAGGGCTTCGATTGCCGCCTCGTCATCGGGCAGTATTCCCGGCGCAATCACGAAAATCTCGTCTTCGGCGGTGACCATGCCGAGCAGACGGGACGGGTGGCGGATCGCGCGGAATTTCACGCCAGCGCTCTCCGCCCGGTTCTGCAGTTCGACCACTTCGCGTTCAATGGCATCGACGAGACACACGACCCGGTCGCAGCCCAGCTTGACCGCGAGATCGAGCTGCCGTTCGACCACCATTGCACCTGCGAAGCTGGCAAATGCCGGCCGCGGGCTGCGCACCTCGGGGCTCCCATCGAGTGTCGACAGCAGGGCTATGCGCAAGGCCTGTCCTTCCAATCCGGCATGTCTGCTTCATAGGAAGTGGGCGGCCCGCCTGCCAAGGATAGACTGGTAGATGCCACCGGAAATTCATCGCTTCAGTGGCTGATGGCGCGCCAGGCCGCGCTGGCTACGGGTTCGAATGGTTAACAAGCCTTCCTGATGCCCGTGTTTGTGATATGCTGCCGGAATGGCAAAACGCTCGCATATCACTGTCGTTGAAGGCGAAACTGCTCCGACAGCAGCCGAGGAAGACACCCTCGTTCTCGAAAACACGATGGCGGAAGAGCCTGTCGCCGAGGAAGAGCCGGTCTACGAGGAGTGGTACGAGGAAGAGATCGAACGGCCATCGCGCGGCTGGATCACGCCGAGCCTTTCGCTTCTAGCCATCGCTGTATGGACAGGTTTCTACTTCTGGGCGAACCGCACAGACATCCTTGCTGGCGGAACCGCGCAGGCCTGGGCCAGCTGGATAGTGAGCTGGTCGGTTCCTGTGCTGCTGGTGCTCGCCGTTTGGATGCTCGTCCAGCGCAATTCGACGCGCGAAGCGCTGCGTTACGGCGAAGTCGCGCGCAGCCTCTCGGAAGAATCCGCCCTGCTCGAACGCCGCCTCGTCACCGTGAACCGCGAGTTGAGCCTTGCCCGCGAATTCCTGGGCAACCAGTCGCGCGATCTCGAATATCTTGGTCGAAGCGCCTCGGAAAAGATATCCGAACATGCGGACCGGTTGCAGGGCCTCATCCATGACAATGGCCAGCAGGTGGACGCCATCGCCGGAACAAGCACCGCAGCGCTCGAAAACATGGAGAAGCTGCGCGACAATTTGCCCGTGATCGCCAACTCTGCCCGCGATGTCTCGAACCAGATCGGAGGCGTCGGGCGCACGGCGCAAGACCAGCTTGGTGCGCTCGTGGCCGGATTCGAACGGCTCAATGAGTTCGGCGAGGCCAGCGAACGCCAGGTTGGCTCGCTGCGCAAGCGGGTCGATGAAGCGATTATGGCCTTCACCGAACAGGCGAACGAACTCGAAACAGTTACGGCAGAGCGATTTGCGGCCCTTGCGGAAGGCAGCAATGTCATCCGCAACGACCTCCAGGCGCAGGAAATCGAGGCACTGTCAGCGCTTCGTGCGCGGAGCATGGCACTGCGTACCGAACTGGCAGAAACTCACGCCTCAGCTAGCGCAGAGGAAGAACAGCTTGTCGCTGCCATGCGTGGGCGGATTGCCTCGCTGCGCGACGAGGCTGCGCAGATCGCCGCCTCTGTGCGCGAGGGCGAAGACATCGCGCTGGGTGCGTGGAGCAACCAGATCGACGCGCTGAAGACCCGCCTCGAAGAAACTCTCGCACAAATCCGGGAGGTCGATGAGAAGGCCATGGAATCGGCCAATGCCAAGCTGCAAACCCTGTTCAGCGAGGCGACGGATATCGATGCGCGTATTACTGAACGCAACCGGCAGTTCGAGGAGGAGACACTTCGCCGAACCGGCGCTCTGACCGAAGCCCAAGACGAACTGGCAGCTTCACTCGAAGCACGAATGGCCGCGCTCGACGAAGCTATTACAGAACGTCGCGAGGCCCAGCGTGCCCAGCTTGCCGCCATGGCCGAAGAAGGCGAGGCCCTCGGTGGCCGCATCGCGCAGCTTGGCGAGACCTTCGGTTCAATCGCTGCGCAGGGGCACGAGGCCAAGGAAGCGCTCGCCGGTGGCATCGATGCACTGGTTGGCCAGCTGCGCAACAGCCGCGAAGCACTTGACGGGACAGACCAGGAAATCGTCCGCCTCACGGATGCAAGCGTGCGTCTGCTAGAATTGATCCAGGCCAGCGCCAAGCACAGCAGCCAAGAACTGCCGCGTGCCATGGTCGCGTCCGAAGAACGTCTCGCCGAGATCGAGAAGCGCGCCAATGACGTGCACGCCTTGCTTGAAAATGCGCGGGTCTCGGGTGAACTCCTGAACGAGGGAATGAGCGAGATCGAAGCCCGGACTCATGCTGCGATGGAAGGTTTTGGCAGCTTCAACACGGATTTCGAGGGCAGCTCTTCGCGGCAGATCGAAACGGTAGAGGGCCTGCGCGCCAACCTCGCGGCGCTCGCGAACGACAGCAATGAGTTTGCAGCCCAAGTCCAAGGCGAATTGCGCGAAGCTATCGCAGCTCTCGAAGAAAAGGCGCGCGTCGCACTAGCCGATATCGAGAGCGAGCAAGCCGGCCGGATCCAGCGTATCGCCGACAGCATCGGCGAACGCAGCACGAGGGCTATCGACGAAGCCCTTGCGGATAAGACCCAGAACGCCCTCGCCCAACTTGACGAAGAGCGTGCCCGCTCCAACCAGGCAACGCGCGACATGACCCAGCATCTGCGTGACCAGCTGGGCAGATTGAACGAACTGACGGTCAATCTGGAATCGCGCATCGCCCACGCGCGCGAGCAGGCTATCGAGGAAGTCGATCACGATTTCGCGCGGCGGGTCGCTCTGATTACCGAAAGCCTCAACTCGAATTCGATCGATATCGCCAAGGCGCTCTCAAGCGAGGTAACCGACACCGCTTGGGCCAGCTACCTCCGCGGGGATCGGGGAATCTTCACTCGTCGCGCAGTGCGTCTGCTCGATAACGCCGAGGCCCGTGAGATCGCCGAACTCTACGACAATGACAGCGATTTCCGCGAACACGTCAACCGCTACATTCACGATTTCGAGGCGATGCTGCGCACGCTGTTGTCGACTCGCGACGGGAATGCGGTGAGCGTCACCTTGCTGTCGAGCGATATGGGCAAGCTTTATGTCGTGCTTGCCCAAGCCCTCGAACGGTTGCGCCAGTAGCCTAGCGGGCTCCTGGACCCCAGAAGATCAGGTCTTCCGGCGTAATCCATCCGTAGGAATAGTTGAGCACATAAACCGTGCACAGGACTGCGGCGAGTACGGTCGCCCGCTTGGCGATCAGGCGCGGCCGGAAGTTGGCAGGCGCACTGTCCGCCTGCCCGGCAACCTTCTCGATTCCCGCCTCTTCGTGGGTCTGCACACCGAAGGGAAGCAACACGAAGGCGCTTACAACCCAGAAGAGGGCATAGATCGCGAGGATCGAGGTCCATTCCATGGGAAGGGTCATGGCAGTCAGTCCAGCCCCACAGTCGGTAGGAGCACCCTTACCTGCGGGCGCTTCCCAGACCATCGCTGGGCGGCCCGGCGCGCAGCAAGGCGGGCCGCCTCGTGAATCGCCCCGCGTGACTTGCGATCGGCGCCCTTGAGCTTTGCGATCGCAGTGCGGACATCCTGAATGGCTTCAGCCACAAAGTCCTCGTAGTCTTCGTCCAGCGGCAGGCCGAGACTGTCGATCAGCGGATTGAGGCGATCGTCGAGCGCCACGATTAGCACACCCTCGTGCATGATCCGGCGACGCATCACGATGCTGTCTCCGTCTGCAGGTGCGATTATGTCGCCATCGAGAACGAGCCGCCCTGCCCTTACCTCGGCAATCTTTCCTGGGGCGCCGGGCGCAAGCCTTACGATATCGCCGTTCTGCTGAACCACCGCATCGGGGATGCCATTCGCGATACCTAACCGGGCCTGCTCCTGCATGTGGCGCATCTCGCCATGCACCGGGACAAGGATGTCCGGCCGGAGCCAACCATAGAGCGCTTCCAGTTCGGGCCGTCCGGGGTGACCGGAGACGTGGATCATGCTCTGCCGGTCGGTGACCATGGTCACACCCTTGGCGGCAAGCCTGTTCTGCACCGCACCAATAGAAAGCTCGTTGCCCGGTATCTGACGGCTGGAGAATAATACGACATCGCCCGAGACTAGCTCGATGGGGTGATTGTCTTCAGAAATGCGAGAGAGCGCCGCCCTTGGCTCACCCTGACCGCCGGTCGCGAGGATCAGCACTTCTCCGCGCGGCATGCCCATGGCCGTATCGAAATCGACCGGCTCGGGGAAATCGGCCAGATATCCGTTCTCCTGCGCAACATCGATGATCCGGTCGAGCGAACGACCGGCAACGCAGAGCTGCCGCCCGGTCTCGCGGGCGACTTCGCCCAGGGTGTGAAGTCGCGCGACATTGCTGGCGAAGGTCGTTACCAATACGCGCTTGCCGGCGTGCCGCTGGACCTCCTCCAGCAAACCCTTGAAGACCGCGCCTTCCGACCCGCTGGGCGATGGATTGAAGACATTCGTGCTGTCGCACACAAGGGCAAGCACGCCCTCGTCACCTATCTCGGTGAGTTCCTCCTCGGTAGTCGGTTCGCCGATGATCGGATCTTCATCGAGCTTCCAGTCGCCGGTGTGGAATATCCGGCCATGTGGCGTGTCGATCAGTAGCGCGTTACCCTCGGCGATCGAATGGGCGAGCGGGATATAGGTGATGTCGAAGGGGCCGACAGAGAACTGGCCGTGATCTTCCTCGATGATGTTGAGTTCGACCACGCCTTCCAGTTCCGCCTCCTCCAGCTTGCGGCGGACCAGTTCGGCCGTGAACGGCGTCGCATAGATCGGCACGCCAAGGTCCGCGGCAAAATACGGCACGGCACCAATATGGTCTTCGTGCGCATGGGTCAGGACGATTGCTTCGAGATCCCTGGTTCGCTCCTCGATAAATTCGAGGTCCGCAAAGACCAGGTCCACACCGGGATACTCTCCGCCCGAGAAGGTCATTCCCAGATCGACCATCAGCCAGCGGCCCTGGCAGCCATACAGATTGACGTTCATGCCAATCTCGCCCGAGCCTCCAAGCGCCAGGAACAGGAGTTCGTCTTCGGGTTTGTAATTTTTCTTCAAGACGATGCGCGCTCCGCAAGGATGGCAAGGCCTAGCAGCGTCAGATCGCTGTCTACCTCGTCGAACAGGTCGGTGATTTCATCGAATAGAAGCGCAAGCCCGCCGGTGGCGACCACCCTGGCTGGGCGACCGATTTCCTTCTTCATCCGGGCCACCAGTCCTTCTATAAGCGCGACATAGCCCCAGAAGACCCCGATCAGCATCTGGTCCTCGGTGTTGCGCCCGATTACGCTGTCGCTCTTGGGCTTCTCGATGGCTATGCGCGGCAATTTGGCCGTATTGCCCACCAGAGCATCAAGCGACAAGTTGATCCCCGGCGCAATGATGCCGCCCTTGTAGGCCCCGTTGAAGTCGATCGCATCGATCGTGGTGGCAGTTCCGAAGTCGATAACGATCAGGTCGCCGTCGTACCTCTCATGCGCGGCAATCGCATCGAGCGCGCGGTCAGCGCCAAGCGATCGCGGTTCGTCAACATCGATCGCGATGCCCCAGTCGGTATCGCCCGCACCGGCAATCATCGGCTCTACATTAAAGTACTTACGCGACAGGACGCTGAGGTTGTGGATCGAGCGCGGTACGACCGATCCGATGATGATCTGAGTAATCGCGCTGCGCTCATATCCCTCGATCTCGAGGAGCTGGAGGAGCCATACGGCATACTCGTCACCTGTTCGGCGTGGGTCGGTCGCGATCCGCCAGCGGGCCTTGATTTCGCGCCCCTCGAACAAAGCGAAGACCACATTGGTGTTTCCGACATCGGCTGCCAGCAGCATCTTCAGGTCTCCTCCTGTCCGAGCATCACGTCGCCCGCATGGATGACACGTCGCTGGCCGTCCGCCAAGCGCAGTTGCAGGGCTCCGTCGGCCGTCAATCCAGCGAATGTGCCTTCTATCGGTTCCTCACCGGGGGGCATCACTGTCAAGGATGTGCCGAGAGGATGGGCTACGCTTTCCCAGCGGCGCGTTAGCGGCTCGAGGCCAAAGCTTCGCCACCGCTCGATTTCCCGGTCCATGCTGGCAGCGAGACCTTGTGCGAAGGTATCGCGATCTGGCGATGGCCCGATATCCGACAATGCCATCGTCGCCCGGTCGGGCAATTTCGGAGCAGCGGCAAGGTTGACCCCAATGCCAATGACGATCGCCTCTCCCTCCCGCTCAAGAAGAATTCCGGCCAGCTTGGCACTGGCGAGCATCAAATCGTTCGGCCATTTGAGCCTTAGTCCCGATGGATCGGCGAGCAGTGGCACGACCGCTTCATAGAGTGCCAACCCACACACCAGTGCAAGGCTGGCCGGGGCGGGATCGCGCTCATGCGGCCGGACGATTGTCGAACCCATGAAGTTGCCGTGACCATCGAACCAGGTGCGGCCCTGACGACCCCTTCCCGCCGTCTGGCGGTCGGCGACAAGCCAATCGCCTTCGCCCAGCGCCTCTCCTCCTCGCAACTGTGCTGCGAGGTCGGCATTGGTGCTGCCGGTTTCGGGAACCGTCCGGATCAAGCCGCGGAGAACAGCGCCTGCGCCGCTGCGTCAGCCGCGATACCCAGCCATGGCGTGAGCAGGTAGCCAAGCGGCGAAATCACCAGCACGCACAGGCCCAGCACGGCCCAGTGAGATACCGGAGCCTTGGCCGGCGCGGGTCCCTTCGGCTCATCGAAGAACATGACCTTGATGAACTTGATATAGTAGAAGGCGCCAATAACGCTGGCAGCGATGCCGATTGCGGCGAGCGCGATCATGTCGGCTTCGACAGCGGCCTGGAACACCACGAACTTGCCCCAGAAGCCGAACAGCGGCGGGATACCGGCAAGGCTGAACATCAGCGCGAGCAAGCACCACGCCAGCACGGGGCTGGAGGTCGAGAGGCCCGAAATGTCATCGAAGGTCGACAGGGCATTGCCCTCTGCATCCCGCAACATCAACAGGGCAACAAAGCTGCCGATCGTCATGAAGACATAGATCGCCAGGTAGACGAGCACGCCTGAGACGCCGGCAGCGGTTGCCGCAGCCAGACCGATCAGGATGAAGCCGACATTGTTGATCGACGAATAGGCAAGCAGGCGCTTGAGGTTCGGCTGGCCGATTGCGCCTAGCGCGCCGACCACGATCGACGCGAGGGCGGCGAAGATGACGATCTGCTGCCACGCTTCGACCTGTCCGCCAAACGGGATGATGACCATCCGCACCAGCATCGCGACCGCAGCGACCTTGGGGGCGCTGGCGAAGAATGCCGTTACCGGTGTTGGCGCACCTTCATAGACGTCAGGCGTCCACATGTGAAAGGGAACGGCAGCGATCTTGAAGGCGAGACCGGCGAGCACGAAGACCAAGCCGAACAGCGCTCCCGTCGAGAAGTTGGCATCGAAGGCCGCGCGGACACCTTCGTAGGTGGTCGTGCCGGAGAAGCCGTATACGAGGCTTATCCCGTAGAGGATGATGCCCGAGGCAAGGCCGCCAAGGACGAAATACTTGAGACCCGCCTCGCTGGATTTCTGGTCCTTCCTGACGAAGCTGGCGAGAACGTAAGACGAAAGGCTCGAAAGTTCGAGGCCGATGTAGAGCGTCATCAGGTCGACGGCCGAGACCATCATGCCCATGCCCACGGCGTTGAATACCATCAAGACCGCGTATTCGCCCCGGTATCCGCCGATCCGCTCGAAATAGGTCGGGGCGACGATGAGGCAGGCGATGGTTGCGATGTAGATCAGCGCCTTCGCAAAAAGGGCAAAGCCATCTTGACGCAGGAGGCCACCGAACGCTTCGGCCGGCACGCCGCCATTTGGCAGGGAGATGCTGAACACCAGCGCGCCGAACAGGGCGGCCACTGCGGCAACGGTAATCCCGCGGGCTGCCTTTGTGCTCGTCCATGCCGTGACCAGCAGCAGCACGAGCGCGACGACCGAAAGGCCGATCTCCGCGCCCATCAAGTGGATCGAGGTCGCGTAGTCCATCAGTGACCTCCCTCCTTGTCGCCTTCGAAGACGACATGGTTGGCCGCATGCTCGCGCGGCGTGCCCTGATCGAGCGCGCTGTCGTAACGCGGAGCGACGCTGGCGAGGCGGGTTTCGAGAGCTACGATGTCCTGACGCATGGGGGCTAGGAAGCTTTCCGGATAGACGCCCATCCACAGCACCGCGGCTGCGATCGGGGCAAGCATGGCCCATTCGCGGGCGTTGAGATCGGGCATGGCGGCGGCATCGGCATTCTTCTGCTCGCCGAAGGCCACGCGGCGGTACAGGTAGAGCATGTAGGCTGCACCGAGGATGATCCCGGTCGTGCAGACCAGCGTCACGAGTGTCGAGACCTCGTAGATCCCTGCGAGCGCAAGGAACTCGCCGATGAAGTTGCTGGTGCCCGGCAGGCCGATACTCGCCATAGTGAAGAGCAGGAAGAACAGCGCATACTTGGGCATGTTGATGCTGAGGCCACCGTAGCGCGCGATCTCGCGGGTATGCAGGCGGTCGTAGATCACGCCCACGCAGAGGAACAGCGCGCCCGAGACAAGGCCGTGGCCGAGCATGACCATCATCGCGCCTTCGAGGCCCTGGACGTTGAAGGCAAACAGCCCTGCCGTGACGATCGCCATATGGGCGACCGAAGAATAGGCGATCAGCTTCTTCATGTCGTCCTGCACCAGCGCGACGAGCGAGGTGTAGATCACCGCAACCATCGATAGGCCGAAGACCAGCCAGGCAAGGTCCGCGCTTGCAACGGGGAACATCGGCAGGCTGAAGCGGATGAAGCCGTAGCCGCCGAGCTTCAACAGCACGCCTGCGAGGATGACCGAACCGGCAGTGGGTGCCTGGACGTGGGCATCGGGCAGCCAGGTGTGAACCGGCCACATCGGCATCTTCACCGCGAAGCTGGCGAAGAAGGCGAGCCAGAGCCAGAATTGCGCCTCTGGCGGGAAGTCGTACTGCATCAGCGTCGGGATGTCCGACGTGCCTGCCGCATTCACCATCCACAGCATGGCGATCAGCATCAGGACCGATCCAAGCAGGGTGTAGAGGAAGAACTTATAGCTTGCGTAGATACGGTTATCGCCGCCCCAGACGCCGATGATCAGGTACATCGGTATCAAGCCTGCTTCGAAGAAGATGTAGAAGAGGAACAGGTCCTGCGCAGCGAATACGCCGATCATCAGCACTTCCATCAGCAGGAAGGCGGCCATGTATTCGCCCACGCGCTTGGTGATCGAATCCCAGCTGGCGAGGATGCAGATCGGCATCAGGAAAACGCTGAGCATGATCAGCATCAGCGCAATTCCGTCGATGCCGAGGGCATACTCGAACCCTGCAAAGAGTGGCGCGCTTTCGGTAAACTGCCACTGTGCCCCGCCGATATCGTAATTCAGCCAGAGCATGACACCGAGCGCGAGATTGATCAGCGTCGCAAACAGGGCGGTAATGCGCGCGGCAGGCGCATCGAGGAACAGGCAGGCGATAGCCGCGATCAGCGGCACGGCGAGCATGAGCGAGAGGATGGGAAACTCCATCAGAACAGCACCCAGGTGATTGCGGCGACAAGCCCGAGGAGCATCACCAGCGCGTAGGTATAAAGATATCCGGACTGGAACTTCTTGGCGCCGACTGCGCCCTTTTCGACGACCCAGGCCACGCCATTAGGGCCGAAGCGGTCGATCGTGCCGATGTCACCCAGTTTCCAGAACTGGCGGCCCAACCAGAAGGCAGGGACCACGAAAAGGTAGTGGTAGAGCTCGTCGAAATACCACTTGTTGTAGAAGAAGCGGTAGACCGGGCCGAGCTGTTCGGCGGCCTTGCCGGGGATCGACGTGTCCTTGATGTAGGCGAGCCAAGCAGCGAACAGGCCAATTACCATCACGAAAGTCGCCGTGAGCTTCACCCAGTATGGAACAGCGTGAAGACGGTGAACGAGATCCTCGTTGAAGTAGATCGATCCTGCCCAAAACGCGCCCGAAACTCCGTCCGGCCCACCATCAATGAAGGCGTCTTTGAATAGCCACCCGGCGAAGATCGCACCAAGTGTCAGAACGCCAAGAGGGATGAGCATCGAGATGGGGCTTTCGTGTGGATGATATCCACCCGTCGTATCCTCACCCACTTCTTCGGGCGTCTTGTGGACTGTGTGCTGGATGTGTTCGCTCTCGATCCAGCGGGGCTTGCCCCAGAATGTCAGGAACATGAGGCGCCAACTGTAGAAGCTGGTCAGGAGCGCAGCGAGCGCGCCCATCCAGAAGGCGAAGTTACCCAGTTCAGTCCCGCGGGCAAACGCCGCTTCAAGGATGGCGTCCTTCGAATAGAACCCGGCAAAGCCGAATACATAAAGTATGCCGACCCCGGTGATCGCCAAGGTCCCTGCCATCATAGCCCAGAAGGTGAATGGAATGTGCTTCCGCAGCGCGCCGTAATAGCGCATGTCCTGCTCGTGGTGCATCGCGTGGATGACCGAGCCTGCGCCAAGGAACAGCAGCGCCTTGAAGAAGGCGTGCGTGAACAGATGGAACATGGCCGCGCCATAGGCGCCCACGCCTGCTGCAAAGAACATGTAACCCAGCTGCGAACAGGTCGAATAGGCAATTACGCGCTTGATGTCCCACTGCGTCGTGCCGACAGTTGCAGCGAAGATGCAGGTTGCAGCACCGATGAAGGTGACAAGGCCGAGCGCAATCGGAGCGGTCTCGAACATCGGCGACAGGCGGCAAACCATAAACACGCCAGCGGTCACCATGGTTGCGGCGTGGATCAAGGCCGAAACAGGTGTCGGGCCTTCCATTGCATCGGGCAGCCAGGTGTGCAGGCCGAGCTGTGCCGACTTGCCCATCGCGCCGATGAACAGGAGGATGCACAGGACATCCATCGTGTGCACCCGCATGCCGAGGAAGCCGATGGTTGCGCCGCTCATCGCGGGTGCAGCTTCGAGGATCTCGGGGATCGAGACCGTGCCGAACACGAGGAACGTGCCGAAGATGCCGAGCATGAAGCCGAGGTCGCCCACGCGGTTGACCACGAAGGCCTTGATGGCAGCGGCATTGGCGCTCGGTTTCTTGAACCAGAAACCGATCAGCAAGTAGCTGGCGAGGCCCACGCCTTCCCAACCGAAGAACATCTGGACGAGGTTTTCGGCGGTCACCAGCATCAGCATGGCGAAGGTGAAGAGCGAGAGATAGGCGAAGAAGCGCGGCTGATCCGGGTCTTCCTCCATATAGCCCCAACTGTAAAGGTGGACGAGCGCCGACACTGTGTTGATCACCACCAACATGACCGCAGTTAGCGTATCGACCCGGAGCGCCCAGTCGAAGGCGAGATCGCCTGACTGCACCCAGGTGAGGACCGGGACGACGTCCTCGGTGAGGCTTCCATTCACGAAGCCGAGGAAGATCGGCCAACTCAGTAGCGCGCTGATGAACAGTGCGCCGGTCGTGATCGACTTCGCGAACACGCTCGGAGCGCTCTTGTTGACGAGCCCTGCAACGATACTGGCGATCAGCGGCAGGAAGACGATGGCGAGCATGGAGGCTTGCACTGGTGCTTATCCCTTCATCTGGTTCGCATCGTCGACCGCGATCGTGCCGCGGCCACGGAAGTAGATCATGAGGATGGCGAGCCCGATGGCCGCCTCTGCCGCCGCAACGGTCAGGATGAACATGGCGAAGACCTGTCCGACGAGATCGTTCAGGAAGGCGCTGAAGGCTACCATGTTGATGTTCACCGCGAGCAGGATCAGTTCGATCGCCATCAGGATAACGATGATATTCTTCCGATTGAGGAAGATGCCGAGCACGCCGAGCACGAACAGGATCGCGCTGACGATGATGTAATGTTCGATGCCGATCACAGCTCGACCCCCTCGCCCACAGTGGGCTGTTTCATGACGGTTGCCTCGTCGGGATTGCGGCGGACCTGCTTGCCGATGTCCTGCTGCCCGCGCTTGGACTTGGACGGACGGTGCGTGAGCACGATCGCGCCGATCATCGCGACCAGGAGGATGATGCCGGCCGCTTCGAACAGGACAATGTACTTCGAATAGAGCATCGCACCGATGGCAGCGGTGTTGCTCTCGACCATCGCGGGTGCATCGGATGCCAGCGGAGTGCCCAGCTCGATCGCGCCGGTGCGATAGGCACCAATGCCCAGCACCAGCTCTGCCAGAAGGATCAGCGCGATGGCGATGCCCAGCGGGAAGTTCTTCATGAAGCCTGCGCGCATGGCAGCCACGTCGATGTCGAGCATCATGACTACGAACAGGAACAGCACCGCGACCGCGCCGACATAGACAATCACCAGCAGCATCGCGATGAATTCGGCGCCCACCAGCACCATCAGTCCTGCCGCGTTAAAGAAGGCGAGGATGAGCCACAGCACGCTATGCACCGGATTGCGCGCCGTGATCACCATCACGGCCGATGCAATCACGAGCACCGCAAAGAGATAAAAGGCGAAGGTCTGGATCATATTGCCCCGGTTTCGATTGCGGCGCCGTTAGCGATAGGGTGCGTCGGCTTCAAGGTTCGCGGCGATCGCCCGCTCCCACTTGTCACCATTGGCGAGCAGCTTGGCCTTGTCGTAAAGCAGCTCCTCGCGGGTTTCGGTTGCGTATTCGAAGTTCGGACCCTCGACCACGGCATCCACCGGGCAGGCTTCCTGGCAGAAACCGCAGTAGATGCATTTGGTCATGTCGATGTCGTAGCGCGTCGTTCGACGGCTGCCGTCCTCGCGCGGTTCGCTCTCGATGGTGATCGCCTGCGCTGGGCAGACGGCCTCGCACAGCTTGCAGGCAATGCAGCGCTCTTCGCCGTTGGGATAACGGCGCAGCGCATGCTCGCCACGGAAGCGCGGAGAGAGCGGGTTCTTCTCGAACGGATAGTTGATCGTCACCTTGGGCTTGAAGAAATACTTCAGCGTGAGGGCATGCGCCTTCACGAACTCCCAGAGGGTGAACGACTTGATGTAATGAGCGACGCTCATGCGGCGGCTCCATAATGGCCGGTCGCCATGAGCCAACCGGAAATGAGAACGACGAAGAACAGGCTCAGCGGCAGGAAAACCTTCCAGCCCAAGCGCATCAGCTGGTCGTAGCGGTAGCGCGGCACGGTCGCCATGACCCAGCTGAACATGAAGAAGAACATGAACATCTTGCCGAAGAACCAGATAACGCCCGGGATATCGAACCAGGGGATCAGGTCGATATCCAGCGGCGGCAACCAGCCTCCGAAGAACAAGATTGTCATCAACGCGCACATCAGAAGGATGTTGGCGTATTCACCGAGCCAGAAGAGCGCGAAGCTCATCGAGGAATACTCGGTCTGGTAACCGGCGACGAGTTCGCTCTCAGCTTCGGTCAGGTCGAAGGGAACGCGCTGTGTTTCCGCAAGCGCCGAGATGAAGAACATTACGAAGATCGGGAACAGCAGGATGTTGAAGACATAGCCGTTGACGATGCCGAGCCCGTGGCCCTTCTGCGCCATCACGATGTCGGTGAGGTTGAAGCTGCCCGCATAGAGGATCACGCCGACCATGATAAAGCCGATCGAGACTTCGTAGCTGATCATCTGCGCGGATGCGCGCATGGCCGAGAAGAAGGGGTACTTCGAGTTCGAAGCCCAACCTGCCATGATGATGCCGTAGACCGACAGCGAGCTGATCGCGAAGATGTAGAGCAGGCCAACGTTGATGTCAGCCAACACCACACCCGCATCGAAGGGGATCACTGCCCATGCCATCAGCGCGACAGTGAAGGTCACGATCGGCGCGAGGATAAAGATGCCCTTATTCGCCGCGCTCGGGATGATGGTTTCCTGCAGGAACACCTTCAGACCGTCCGCGAAGCTCTGGAGCAATCCAAACGGGCCGACCACGTTGGGCCCGCGGCGCAGGTTGATCGCCGCCCAGACTTTGCGGTCGACATAGATGATCATCGCGACGGCCAGCATAAGTGGCAGCGCGATCAGCAGGATACCCGCGATGGTCGCGACAAACCACGCCCATTCGTAGTTCATGCCGAGGGATTGGAAGAATTCGGTCATCAGTCCCCGTCTCCACCACCGGCGTCACCGGTGAAGTGATCAATTCCTTGGTAGCCGTAGCCTCCCCCTGCGGCAGCGTCATCGCCCGCATCAGGCCCCGGTGGGATCTTGTTTAGAAGCTTCGGCGCGAACGACGCCAATCCGAAAAGAACAGCGCAAAATGCGATTGCCCCACCGATAGTCACCACGAAATTCATTCCGCGGCCTCCGCCAATTCGCCACCATGGAGCAATTCGCTCGAGCATCGCTGCATCACTTCGCTTGCGCGGGCGATGGGGTTGGTGAGGTAGAAATCCTTGATTGGATAGGCGGTCATCGTGCCTTCGGCCTTGGCATTGCTGTCTGCCTTGGGAAGCGCGCCGTAGTCGGCAAGGCCTTCTTCACCCAACGCGGGGACTTCGGCAATCATCGCTGCCTGGAGTTGCGAGAAGCTGTCAAAGGCAACCTTGACCTTCAAGGCATCGGCGAGAGCGCGCAGGATAGTCCAGTCTTCGCGCGCATCGCCCGGAGCGAAGACGGCCTTCTCTGCAAACTGCACGCGGCCTTCGGTGTTGACGTAGGTTCCGTCCTTCTCGGCATAGCTCGCTGCCGGCAGGATGATATCCGCCGCATGCGCGCCCTTGTCGCCGTGATGGCCGATGTAGACCTTCAGCGCGCCGGCGAAGGGTTCGAAATCCATCTCATCCGCGCCGAGGCTGATCACGACCTTTGGCTTGGCTGCGACGATATCCGCCATGCCGCCCTTCTGCGCAAAGCCGAGCATCAGCCCACCCATGCGCGCAGCGGAGAAGTGCAGGACATTGAAGTCTGCACCCCACTCGCTCGCCAGCGCCAGAGCCTTGCCGTGTGCGCCCTTGAGCGCCCCGCCGCCAACGATGACTGCACTCTTATCCGCGGCTTTGAATGCGTCCGTAACTTCGCCCGGCAAATCATTGAGAACACTCAAATCGTTACCAAGGAACGTGGCAGGATAGGTCGTCTCCCATTCGGGGCCGACCACGAAGACCTTGGCACCGCGCTTCACCGCCTTGCGGATGCGCACGTTGACCAGCGGGGCTTCCCAACGGATGTAGCTGCCTACGATCAGGATCGCCTGAGCATGCTCAAGCCCTTCAAAGGTCGAGTTGAAATTCACCGCCGCGAGGTTGGACACGTCATAGTCCATGCCGGTCTGGCGACCTTCGATCAGGTTCGAACCGCAAGCCTTGAGCAGCGACTTGGCTGCAAACATGGTTTCGCAATCGACCATGTCGCCAGCAATCGCGGCAATCGACTTGCCCGGCTTGGCCTTGGCGATAGCCTTGAATGCCTCGTCCCAAGTCGACGGCTTGAGACCGCCCTTCTTGCGCATGAAGACCTTGTCGAGGCGGCGCTTCGAAAGCCCGTCGACCATGTAGCGGCCCTTGTCGGACAGCCATTCCTCGTTGACCGCATCGTTCACGCGTGGGAGCGCGCGCATGACTTCGCGGCCACGACTGTCGAGGCGGATATTCGCGCCAACAGCGTCCGACACGTCGATGCTGAGCGTCTTCTTGAGCTCCCAAGGGCGCGCTTCGAAGGCGTAGGGGCGCGAGGTAAGCGCGCCGACGGGGCACAGGTCGATCACATTGGCCGACAGTTCGTGCTCGGCGGCCTGCTCGAGGTAGGTCGTGATCTGCATGTCCTCGCCGCGACCGACCGCGCCGATTTCATCGACGCCAGCGATTTCCTCGCTGAAGCGCACGCAGCGGGTGCAGTGGATGCAGCGGGTCATGACCGTCTTGATCAGCGGGCCCATGTACTTCTCGGTAACGGCGCGCTTGTTTTCCTCATAGCGCGTCGCGCCGCGGCCATAGGCGACCGACTGGTCCTGCAGGTCGCATTCGCCGCCCTGGTCGCAGATCGGGCAATCGAGCGGGTGGTTGATGAGGAGGAACTCCATCACGCCTTCGCGCGCGGTCTTGACCATCTGGCTGTCGGTGCGGATTTCCTGACCCTCGGTCGCCGGAAGCGCGCAGCTGGCCTGCGGCTTGGGCGGCCCGGGCTTCACTTCGACGAGGCACATGCGGCAGTTGCCGGCGATGCTGAGCCGCTCGTGATAGCAGAAACGCGGGATTTCCTTGCCCGCAAGCTCGCAGGCCTGGAGGACGGTGGCGCCCTCCGGAACCTCGATTTCCTGTCCGTCTACACTGACCTTAGGCATCGGAACCAACCTGTTCTTCATGAGCGGCGACCAGCCTGTAGGAGGCGGTTGCCAGCAAGTATCGGATATTGCGGACCGGGCCGTCGATGCCGTTCGCGCTTGCGCAATCAGCGATCGCCCCGCTGAGCGCGACAACTGCCTGGGACTCAGCATCGGACCCGATCTCGGTCCCGAACAACGACGCGGTCACACCCGGACGTGCCTTGACCACGCAATGCGCCATGGCATCGGTAGCCGAGAAAGTCAGGCGCTCGGTCTCGCGAGCCTGCGCCATGCGAACGATGAGATTGCCCTCCCCGCGCTCAAGCATCGCTTCTGCAAGCGCGCCTGCAAAGGGAAGCCCATAGCTTGCTCTGAGCTTGTTCTCGCGCCAGCAACCACGATTGTCGTTCGCAAGACGCTCCAGCCCCTTGCGATAGCTGCTGGTGCGAAAATCGCTGGTTAGCAACCGGTCGGCTTTACCGTGGCTGACATTCACAATGCATGCGGCAACCGCTCCGAGGCGATGCTGTGCCTCGATCGGCCAGGCCTTCTTGTCTTCCTGTGCAGCAAGCGGGGCTGCTGCGAGGGCAACGAGAACGGGAAGTGCACGTATCATTCCGCGGCCTCCGCGAACTTGGCGTTGTGTTCTTCGATCCGGCGTTCGAGCTCTGGGCGGAAATGGCGGATGAGGCCCTGGATCGGCCATGCGGCTGCATCGCCCAGCGCGCAGATAGTGTGGCCTTCGACCTGCTTGGTGACCTGCTGCAGCATGTCGATTTCCTCGATCGCCGCATCGCCGGTGCGCAGGCGTTCCATCATGCGCCACATCCAGCCCGTGCCTTCGCGGCAGGGCGTGCACTGGCCGCAGCTTTCGTGCTTGTAGAAGTAGCTGAGGCGGCTGATCGCGCGGACGATGTCGGTCGACTTGTCCATCACGATGACGCCTGCCGTGCCGAGACCCGAACCCAAGTCCTTGAGCCCGTCGAAATCCATCGGCGCATCCCAGATCTGCTCTGCCGGAACCAGCGGAACAGACGAACCGCCCGGGATCACCGCGAGGAGGTTGTCCTTACCGCCGGTGATGCCGCCGCAGTGCTTCTCGATCAGCTCGCTGAACGGGATAGAAAGCGCTTCCTCGACCACGCAGGGCGTGTTCACATGGCCGCTGATCTGGAAGAGCTTGGTGCCCTTGTTGTTCTCGCGCCCGAAACTTGCAAACCAGCTTGCGCCGCGGCGCAGGATGGTCGGGACGACGGCGATCGATTCCACGTTGTTGACCGTGGTCGGGCAGCCATAGAGGCCCGCACCTGCCGGGAACGGCGGCTTGAGGCGCGGCTGGCCCTTCTTGCCCTCAAGGCTCTCGATCATCGCGGTTTCTTCGCCGCAGATGTAGGCGCCCGCGCCGCGGTGCAGGAAAACGTCGAAGTCATAGCCTGACTTGCTGGCATTCTTGCCGATGAGGCCAGCGTTATAGGCCTCGTCGATCGCAGCCTGCAGGACCTCGGCCTCGCGAATATATTCGCCGCGGATGTAAATGTAGGCCGCCCTCGCCCGCATGGCGTAACCGGCAACCAGCGCGCCTTCGATCAGCTTGTGCGGATCGTGGCGGATGATCTCGCGGTCCTTGCATGAGCCGGGTTCGGATTCGTCGGCGTTGATGACGAGGAAGCTGGGACGGCCGTCCTTCGATTCCTTCGGCATAAACGACCATTTGAGACCGGTCGGAAAGCCCGCACCGCCACGGCCGCGAAGGCCCGAAGCCTTCACCTCCTCGATGATGCTGTCATGCCCGCGCGCGATCAACGACTTGGTATCGTCCCAGTCGCCGCGCTGCTGCGCCGCCTTCAGGCCCCAGTCCTGGAAGCCGTAAAGGTTGGTGAAGATGCGATCCTTGTCGGCCAGCATCAGGCGAAACCTCCAAAAACGAAATAGGCGGCGACGGCGAGGATGAGCACGAGGGCAGCCGTCTTCACGATGCCCTTGAGTATCTTCCACGCGACGGCGATGGCGACGACCGCGATGAGAATGGTTATGAAGTCCATTTCCATCATATCCGGTGATCCACGACACGCCCAAGTAAGATCAGGATCACCCCACCCTGCAGCAAAGCCATCGTATGGCTGCCCTCAAGAAACCACGCCACCAATGCTGCGAAGAGCAAGAAAATTCCGAATCCGGTAACCATCACCAATCCCCCCGGTAATCGTGGTTCTGGGTGACCATTTCCTTCAGCGTGGTCGGACCACCTTCGGGCTCGCTGGTCTTCTTGCCTTCGATCTGCGTGCCCGTCTTGGGCTGCTTGTCTGCTGCCAGCTCGTCGAGGATTTCATCAAGGCGCTCGGGCGTCAGGTCTTCGTAATTGTCGTCGTTAATCTGGACCATCGGCGCGGTGGCGCAATTGCCCATGCATTCGACTTCGGTGAGCGTCCAGAGACCGTCTTCCGAGACATGACCCTTCTTCATGCCGCGCTTCTTGCAGGTTTCGAACAGTCCGTCCGAACCGCGCAGCATGCAGGGCGTCGTGCCGCAGACCTGCACGTGGTACTTACCAACCGGGACCAAATTGTACATGAAGTAGAAGCTGGCGACTTCGAGCACGCGGATCACCGGCATGTCGAGATAGTCGGCGACATATTCGATCACCGGCAGCGGCAGCCAGCCCTGCGTATCGGTTTCCTCGCCAACCTGTCGCTGGGCAAGGTCGAGCAGCGGCATCACCGCAGAGCGCTGACGCCCCTCGGGATAGCGCGCAATCGCCGTGTCCGCTTTCGCGCGGTAGCTCTCGGTAAACTCGAAAGCACCCCAGCGCTCGCGCAGCTCGGGGGTATCGGGTGCGGGATTACGGTCAGCCATTAGCGGTCACACTCCCCGAACACGACGTCGATTGCGCCGAGGATGGCGGTGGCATCGGGCAGCATGTGGCCTTTGCTCATGAAATCCATTGCTTGAAGGTGGCTGAAGGCCGTCGGGCGGATCTTGCAGCGATAGGGTTTGTTCGAGCCGTCGCTGACGAGGTAGACGCCGAATTCGCCCTTGGGGCTTTCGGTAGCGACGTAAACTTCGCCTGCGGGCACGTGGAAGCCCTCGGTATAGAGCTTGAAGTGGTGGATCAGCGCTTCCATCGACTGCTTCATCTCGGCGCGCTTGGGCGGCGAAACCTTGCGGTCGGTGCTGGCGATCGGGCCGGTGGGCATGTCGCGCAGGCACTGCTTGATGATCTTGGCGCTTTCGTACACTTCCTTCACGCGCACCACAAAGCGGTCGTAGCAGTCCGAATTGGTGCCGACGGGAATGTCGAACTCCATCCGGTCGTAGACATCGTAGGGCTGCGACTTGCGCAGATCCCACGGGATCCCGGCTGCGCGGATCATCGGGCCGGAGAAGCCCCAGGCCACGGCATCGTCCTTGCTGACGACGGCAATATCGACATTGCGCTGCTTGAAAATCCGGTTGTCGAGCACGAGGCTCATCGCATCGCCGAACAGTTCGGGCAGGCGAGTGTCGATCCATTCGCCGATATCGACCAGCAGCTTTTCGGGCACGTCCTGGTGAACGCCGCCCGGACGCAGATAGGCGTGGTGCATACGCGCGCCGCTCATACGCTCGAAGAAGTTCATGCAGTCTTCGCGCAGTTCGAATACCCACAGGTTGGGCGTCATCGCGCCGACGTCCATGACGTGCGCGCCGATGTTGAGCATGTGGTTGCAGATGCGGGTCAGCTCGGCGAACAGCACGCGGATATACTGCGCGCGTTCGGGCACCTCGACGTTGAGCAGCTTCTCGATGGCGAGGACGTAGCTGTATTCCTGTGCAAGCGGCGAACAATAGTCGAGCCGGTCGAAATAGGGCAGCGCCTGCAGATAGGTCTTGTGCTCGATCAGCTTCTCGGTGCCGCGATGCAGGAGGCCGACATGCGGGTCGATCCGTTCGATAATCTCGCCATCAAGCTCCATCACCATGCGCAGCACGCCGTGCGCTGCCGGGTGCTGGGGCCCGAAGTTGATCGTGTAATTGGTGATCGTCTCGTCGCCAGTGGTGGGCGACTCTTCGATTTGAAGGCCCGTACTCATGCGCAGTTCCAATTGCCGGAATAGTCTTGCGAGGTGCCGGCAGCGTCGGTGACGACGACATTTGCCGGGCGGCTCTGCCCTTCACCAGCGGCAGGCGCGACCTGCACGGTGAAGCCTTCGCCAGTGAAGGTCGTGCCGGCCTTGATCGAAGCCAGCCCGCCGGGAGCGGCATCAGCCATGACCAGCGTATCGCCAACGCGGACGACAGCCTTACCCGGCAGGGTCGGCTCGTTCATGCCCGCCGCGATGATCATTTCCTGGCTGTCGACCATGAAGGTGCATCCACCTTGGCGAGGACCGAGATTGACCCCGCCGATATCGCCAAGCTGCTGGAGCCGGGTGAGGTTCGCATTCTCAGGGGGAGCAAGTGCCGCAACATTCGGCGCATCGGGATCGGGCTGCGAGGGATCGAGCACCGCCCCGCCCTGCTGCTGTCCGATCCGATTGGCGAAATCATCGGCGCTGTCCTGTTCGACTGCTGGCTCTTGCGAGCAGGCAGCGAGCGCGAGCAGTGTAAGGGTGGCGAACGCAATGCGCATTAGCGATCACCCTTCTTCGGTTCGGTCGCCTTTGCAGTCCGCGAGGTCTTGCCCTTGCGCTTGGCTCGTGCGGGCTGGTCCTCGGTCGGCTCGGGAGCCGGCGCGTCTTCCCCGCCATCCTTCTCGGCCGGTGCGGCAGCACTGACCTTCTCAGCGGCCTTGTCGTCCGCCTTCTTGCCCGCACCCGTTTGCGAGGGCTTCTCGGTGGTCTTCGGCTCGTCGACGGGCGGCATATCGGCCTTCTCATCGCCGGGAAGCACGTAATCCGCGCCTTCCCACGGGCTCATGAAGTCGAACTGGCGCAAGTCCTGCGCGAGCTCGACCGGCTCGTAAACGACGCGCTTCTCGTCTTCGGAATAGCGCAGCTCGACATAGCCGGTGAGCGGGAAATCCTTTCGGAAAGGATGCCCTTCAAAGCCATAGTCGGTGAGGATGCGACGCAGGTCCGTATTACCGTCGAACAGCACGCCGTACATGTCGAACACTTCGCGTTCGAGCCAGCCCGCGTTGGGCCACAGTGTCGTCACCGTCGGTACCGGCGTATCTTCGCTCGCCGCGCATTTGACCATGATGCGGCTGTTCCTGGTGAGGCTCAGGAGCATGTATACGACTTCGAAGCGCTCGGCACGCGAGGGGTAGTCGACCCCGGCGATTTCCATCAGCTGCTGGTATTCGTGGTCGTCACGCAGGATGCGCAGCACATCCTCGATCGAGGCGCGCTTTACGGTGAGCAGCAACTCGCCGTGCTCTTCATGTGCATCGACGAGATGCTCGCCAAGCGACTTGGAAAGCGTGTCCCTGAGCCCTTCGATACGCGTAAAGCGAGGTGCGGAGTGGAGGACGTTCATCGGGTGAAATCATCCTTCTTCGTAATCTTGCCGACGACCAGCTCCTCGATCTCAAGGCGCTTCAGCTTTGCCGAACCAATCAGGACGCGGCCGAGAACGAGGCGACCGATCGCCACTGCGCCAACAGCCAGCGCACCTGTCGCCATCGCGCCAAGGGCGAATGCGCCCAGCTTGCGGGCGGACACTGGAACGACCGAACTCATCGCTCGATAGTCCCGACGCGGCGGATCTTCCGCTGCAACTGCATGACCCCGTAGAGAAGGGCTTCAGCCGTCGGAGGGCATCCGGGCACATAGATATCGACCGGCACGATACGGTCGCAGCCACGCACGACGCTGTAGCTGTAGTGATAGTAGCCGCCACCATTGGCACAGCTGCCCATGGAAATGACGTATTTCGGCTCCGACATCTGGTCATAAACCTTGCGCAGCGCCGGGGCCATCTTGTTGCACAGAGTGCCGGCAACGATCATCACGTCGCTCTGGCGCGGGGATGCGCGAGGGGCGACGCCGAAACGCTCCATATCGTAGCGCGGCATGTTGACGTGGATCATCTCCACTGCACAGCAGGCAAGGCCGAAGGTCATCCACCACAGCGAACCGGTGCGGGCCCACTGGAACAGGTCCTCGGTGCTGGTGACGAGGAAGCCCTTGTCGTTCACTTCGGTCTGGAGCGCGTGGAAATAGTCCGCGTCAGGCTGGCGCACCTCGCCCGGCTGTGCGGCGGGTACCATGTCCGGCGGGGTGATGATCGTCGAATTGCTCATATCAGTCCCAATCCAGCGCGCCCATCTTCCACTCGTACGCCAGGCCGATGGCCAGGATACCGAGGAAGACGACCATCGAGATCCAGCCTGCCCAGCCCGTTACATCGAGGCTGACAGCCCAGGGAAAGAGGAAGCTCGCCTCGAGGTCGAAGAGAAGAAAGGAGATCGCGACGAGGTAAAAACGCACGTCGAACTGGCTGCGGCTGTCATCGAAGGCCGGGAAGCCGCACTCATATTCGCTGAGTTTCTCCGCATCGGGCGCATGTGCCCCGGTCAGGCGCGACACGCCCATGGGCAGGAACACGAACAGGGCCGACAGGCCTACTGCGATGAAAAGAAAGATCAGGATCGGAAGATATTGTTCGAGGTCGACCACGTATGATTCCGTCTGGGAGGGGTTTGCGGGGCTGCCTCTAGGCTTGTCGCAAAGCTGGCGCAAGGGCCAGACGGGGACAGAATGGCGTGAATTTCACAAGTGCGATTGAGCTCGTGTTAAGACCCTGCCAGCATAGCCGGCACGGGAATTACCAACAGGGATCACTATTCGCATGCTTAAAACCACCATGTCCGGCGCGTTTGCCGTCGCATTCCTCGCAATGGCCACGCCAGCAGCAGCTGAAAATGTCACAGCCGATCTCGATCTGATCGCGAAGGTCCTTCAGGAAGAGGGGATGCAAGCGAAGATCGAGGGCGATGAGGGGAAAAAGTATATCCTCAGCGGCCTTTCAGGCTACACGTTCCAGATCCTGCCCTACGGCTGCAATGATGCGGGCGCCGATTGCAAGTGGGTCCAGTTCCGCGCGGCCTTCACGCCCGAAAAGAAGCCGAGCCTTAAGGACATCAACCAATTTGCCGCCGAGAATTTCTTCGGCCGCTTCTACATTGACCACGAAGAAGATCCGATCATCGAGATGGATATCGATCTCGAAGTGGGCGGCATGTCGCGCGAGCTCTTCATCGACAACATCGCCTACTGGGATTCGATCATGGTGAAGTACGCCGACTTCGTATTCTCCAACGACGAGTGATTATTCGATAGGGAGGCGCCTGATCTGTGTCGGATCAGGCGTCTTTCCATCGGCCAGTTCACCGGCGACATACTTGTCCCATTGTCCATTGCCGATATAGAAGAGCGCGTCAGGGCTAAGATGACCGGAAAGGGGTTCCGTCCATTCCGAATGCGCCTGTTCAAGGATGTGGTGAGCGATAACGCGTACGCCGTCGTCGGACAGGACGAACTGCGAGATGCGCATCGGGCTGGTTCCGTTCTGGATGGCAATAAGCGAGTTTCCGCGCCGGAAAAGGGCGTCCGCGCCATCGAGAATTGCTGGAATTTCCGCGACCAGTCTCGACACCGTGCCCGACGCGAGGTCGATAATCGCGATCCCATAGCGATAATCGCTGACATAGAGTCGCTTTCCATCGGCACTTGTCGCGAGACCCTGCGGCGAGCGAAATGTCCCGGGCTTGACGACCACCTCGATCCTCTCCCGGTTTGGGCCAAGCTTGTAGACACCACCGCCAAGCGGATCGCTGGCGAAGATCGTCCTGTCGGCAGCGGCATGAAGGTCCGAGAGTGTCACGCCTTCCGGTGCTGCCACTCGCGGATCGCCGCTCCCGGGAACTGACCCAAGCAAGCCAGAGAAGTAGGTTTGCTCGTCTTTAGATCCGTCGATATTGCCGGAAGCGACCCAAAGCTCCTCACTATCCGTGAAACCAGCGAATCCGGACAGATTGTCGGCACCATCGATTGTCGCGCCACTCCAGTCGCGTTCTCCTTCGCGCCCCCACACCATCCTGCCCGTCAATGAGCTGACAACCACAGCATCGCGCGCCGGGAGAATGAAAACGCTTTCCACCAATCCAGCCTTGGCGGGAACGGTCCAGGCGACTTCGCTCCGTTCTATCGGATCCGCGCCAGACAAAAGAAGCGCCTTTGCTGCCTCGGAAACCTCCTCGCCAACCAGCTTGGGTATCTGCGCCTGGGCCCCTTCGCTGAAGACATAGCCGCGCTGCTGCAGCCAACGCAGGGTCTCGATCAGCGCTGGCCCATAGCCTGCCTGCAACTGCGCGTTCAGCAATCGAAGGCGAACGCTGCCGCTATCCGGGAAATCGCGCGACAATGCGGACAATCCCTCCAGATCAGTGATCTTGCCCGTCTCGGCATCGACCGCTCGCCACTCCGGCGATGTTTGGACGACGTTGGCCTGTTCGACTTCTGTCGCCTGATACGCGCAGCCGGCACATCCGAGCGCCGCCAGCGCGACCGATGCCGTGATCCGCATCATTTCATCATCATCTTGACGGCTTTCTCGGTTGCCGGACCATAAGGTGGCTTGAATCCGCCAAGCTTCGCGACATCGATCTTGGGCTGGGTATAGACGCTGCGCGCGTGGCTGAACTCACGGAAGCCCTCGACGCCGTGATAGCTGCCCATGCCGCTCGGACCGACACCGCCGAATGGCAGGTCCTCCATCGAAACGTGAAAGATCACGTCGTTCACGGTCACGCCGCCGCTGATCGTGCGCTTGAGCACCTTTTCGCGCTCACCATCGTCTTGGCCGAAGTAGTAGAGGCCGAGCGGTCGATCGTTCTCGTTCACATAGTCGATGGCCTCATCGATGTGCCCGTAGGTTTTCACAGGGAGGACGGGACCGAATATCTCCTCCTGCATCGCCTTCATGTCATCGGTGACGCCCTTGAGGATCGTCAGCGGCATCTTGCGGGCATTGCTGGAGCCGAAATCCTCATTACCCGGATTGACCTCGATCACCTCTGCGCCCTTGTCGCGTGCATCGGCGACCATGTCTTGGAGGCGATCGAAATGGCGATCCGACACGAGGCTCGCATAGTCATCGTTCTCAAGCATGGTCGGGTACATGTTGGCCGTGCCCTGCCATACGCCATGGATGGCCTCGTCCTGCTTGGACTCCGGAACATAGAGGTAATCGGGCGCAAGGCAGATCTGTCCCGCATTCATCATCTTGCCGAGCGCGATACGTTCGCCAGCCTTGGCGAAATCGGCGCTCTCGCCGAGGAAAACCGGGCTCTTCCCGCCCAGCTCGAGCGTGACCGGCACCAGATTCTTCGAGGCCGATTCCATCACTTTCCGACCGGTCGCGGTCGAACCGGTGAAAACGAGGTGATCGAAGGGCAACTCCGAGAAAGCAGCGGCAACTTCCGGACCGCCGGTGAAGACGGCGCATTCATCGGCGCTGAAATATTCTTCGACCAGCTCCTTCATCATCAGGCTGGTCTTGGCAGTGAATTCACTTGGCTTGATCATCGCCCGGTTGCCTGCGGCAAAAACCTGCATGAGCGGGCCGAAGGTAAGGTTCACCGGAAAGTTCCACGGTGAAAGGATGCCGACTACGCCCTTGGGCTCGTAGCGAACTTCGGCCTTGGCGCCGAGCAGGCCGAGAGGGAACTGCACGCTCCGTTTCTCGCTGCGCGACCATTTGCCCATGTGCTTGAGGCAGTACTTGCCGAAATTCACCGTTCCGGCGATGTCGGTGATCATCGACTGGTGTGGCGACCGATTGCCGAAGTCCGAGCTCATCACCTTGCACAGATCGTCGCCGTGTTCCTTCAGGAGCTTCATGGCGCGCTCGATGCGGCTCTTCCGCGCATCCATGGGTTCGGGCCGTGTCTGGGTATGGACCGCGCGCTGCTTGCGCAGGATCTCTTCCATCTGGACCCGCTGGTCGTCCGCCATCGTATTCTCTCCTGCTTCGTGTTGCGCCGCAGCGACGCACGTCCTATCTCGGCGCGCAGATATTCCAGACTACAAGGACCAGCACAAGCATGACCCAGTTCAGCGCATCCGATCCCGTCGTCATCCTGTCCTACGCCCGAACGCCGATGGGCAGCATGCAGGGTGCCCTCGCCGATGTATCCGCAACCGATCTCGGTGCTACGGCAGTCAAGGCGGCGGTAGAGCGCTCTGGTGTACCGGCGGACAAGTTCGACCGCACCTATATGGGCTGCGTCCTTCCGGCCGGTCTCGGCCAGGCCCCAGCCCGCCAGGCGTCGATCAAGGCGGGACTCCCCAAATCCGTACAGGCAACCACCGTCAACAAGGTCTGCGGCAGCGGCATGCAGACGGTCATCATGGGCGCCGAAGCCCTCGCCAGCGGCACGGTGGATTACGTGGTTGCAGGCGGCATGGAGAGCATGACCAATGCGCCCTACCTGCTCAAGAAGCACCGCGGCGGTGCTCGCATCGGCCATGACACGACCTACGATCACATGTTCCTTGATGGCCTCGAAGATGCCTACGAGGAGGGCCGCGCGATGGGCACATTCGCGCAGGATACAGCCAACGAATACCAGCTCACGCGTGAGCAGATGGACGATTACTCGATCGAATCGCTCCGCCGCGCCAATGCCGCCATCGGAAGCGGCGCTTTCGCAGACGAAGTAGTCGGCGTGACCTTCGCGACCCGCAAGGGCGAGGTTACCGTCGACACGGACGAAGCGCCCGGCCGCGGCAATCCGGACAAGATCCCGCAGCTTCGCCCTGCCTTCGCCAAGGACGGCACGATCACCGCAGCGACCTCCTCGTCGATCTCCGACGGTGCTGCTGCCGTCGTGCTGACCCGCGACAGCGTAGCCAAGGCCAATGGCCAGGAGCCGGTCGCCAAGATCGTCGCCATGGCCGCCCATGCGCAGGAACCGAGCGAGTTCACGGTCGCCCCTGTCGGCGCAATCCAAAAGGTACTCGACAAGGCTGGATGGTCGGCGGACGACGTTGACCTTTGGGAAGTCAACGAAGCCTTCGCCTGCGTCGCCATGTTCGCAATGCGCGACATCGGCATACCGCACGAAAAGATCAACGTGAACGGCGGGGGCACGGCATTGGGTCACCCGATCGGCGCCAGCGGCACGCGGATCATCGTCACGCTGCTCAACGCATTGAAAGCGCAAGGCAAGAAGCGCGGCGTCGCATCGCTATGCATCGGCGGCGGCGAAGCAACCGCGGTGGCCGTCGAACTGACCTAATCTCGTCGGCGATTGTCAAACCTCTCGGGCGGGCGCATGAACCCGGTCGATCCGCAAGAAGATCGACCGGTTCGCGTACGAGTCGCACCAACGATTTGAGAGGATTGACCCAATGAAGAAGATCGTATCCCTGGTCGCGATTGCCGGGCTGGCAGCCTGTTCCCAGGCGGAAGAGGCTGACGATACCGACACGATGGCAGACGCCACTGCCGTGACAGAGCAGGAAGCTGCCACAGAAGCGGAGGCTATGGCCCCCGGAGACTACGTGTCGGTCTATCCCGATGGGACCGAAGTCGCCTTTACCACCAATGCCGATGGCTCCTGGACGGCCAGCAGCAGCGATGGGGGGTCCGCAGCTGGCAGGATCGAACAGCGCGATGGCAAGAACTGCTTCGTTAGCGACCCACCGTCCGAGGACGATAGCTGCTGGACACCACGTGTGATGAACGAAGACGGTAGCTGGACGTCAACGAACGATGCCGGTGTCACCGTCACGGTTCGCCCGGCCGAAGCAGCCGCCGAATAGATACCTGGAACGCTGGGGGGGATGTCGCAGGCAAGCGCGACATCCCCTCAACTTTCTCAAAGCGACGGAATTTTCGGGACCGAAGTCGCGCTCTTCTCGTTCCACTGGCATCACCAATTCCATTCGGGAGGAGAAATCGTGAAGAAGATTGTTTTAGCGTTCGCCGCATCTACCGCACTGGCCGCCTGCGGCTCCAATGAGGCTGAAGCACCTGTCGAGCCCGCCGACACTACGGTTGCGCAGACTGATACAGCCAGTGCTGGCCAGATGGCCGGGACCTATGAAATAACCGATTCCGACGGAACGGTGACACGCCAGGAGGTCAATGCCGATGGCACATATGTCGATCGCGACCTCGACGGGAATGAGATCGAACGCGGTACCTGGCGCCAGTCAGGCGACCAACTCTGCTACGATGCGGAAGGCGATGCTGCAGAGATTTGCTGGATCGGCGGCGCGCCAGGTGCGGATGGGTCATTCGAAGCCACGACACCCGACGGTTCTGCCAGCGCAACGATCCGCAAGATCGAAGACTGAAGGCCAGACCCGCTCAGCTAGCAGCGAGTAAAAAGAGAAGGGGCAGCTTTCCTGGCTGCCCCTTTCTTCGTCGGATGTCTTAGGAGAGTATTGCCGCCTTCAGGAGCCGTCCGTCCCCCACAGCCGTTCCTGCCGGACCCAGCCCGCACGATTGCCAATCGTCAATTCGCACCAGCCCCTGCTGCAATCACCCAGCGAGCCGACAACCCCGGGTTCAAGCCGCCACTTCAGAGTCGAGGATTGGTCGGCATCCTCATACATGGCGGCCAGGCCCTCGCCCGCTACGATCGCAGAGCGTTCGGGACTCAGCAGCCTCGCCGCGATCCAGCCCTGGGTGCCGTCGGGGTCCTGAACAAGGCGCCAGCCCTCCATAACCCGCACGACCTTCACCGGGAGGCCTTTGCGGCGATAGACCCAATCGATCTTGTAGTCCGCGCTCGGGCCCACGCGCATGTTGATCTCATTCGCCCGCAGGCTCGCCCAATAGGGCGTCTCGCGATCCTGGGCCTTGGCGGGAATGCTCAGCGCCGCCAGTGCGAGCATGGTTGTGAAGATGCGCCCTTTCATGAGGATTTCCCTTATCCGCATTGTCGCTTTGCTACAACGGCTGCTTGACGGTCCCGATCTCAAGGGCGTAGCGCTCAACGCTGCATGAACACGATCGCATCTCCCTCATCCGCTCCCGAAAAGCGTCTCGATCGACAACCGCGGGTCGTCGTAACCCGCCGCCTCGGGCCGGCCGTCGAAGACCGGATGGGTGAGTTGTTCGATGTCCGCACCAATGCAACCGACATGCCGCTCACACGCGAGCAGTTGATCGAGGCGATGCAGGATTGTGACGTCCTGGTCCCCACAGTCACCGACCAGATCGACGCGGAGATGATTGGGCAGGCGGGCAAGGACTTGCGCCTGATCGCCAACTTTGGCGCAGGGACCGAGCATATCGACCTTGAAGCGGCGGCGGCGGCGAAGATCATGGTCACCAACACGCCCGGCGTCTTCACCGATGATACCGCCGACCTCGCCATGGCGGGGATCATTGGCGTGCCGCGTCGCGTGCGCGAGGGCGTCGAACTGATCCGCAGCGGCGAATGGACAGGGTGGGCCCCTACAGCCATGCTCGGCCGCAAACTGGGCGGCAAGACGCTCGGCATCGTCGGCATGGGGCGGATCGGGCAAGCTGTCGCGCACCGTGCCCGAGCTTTCGGGCTCGAGATTGCCTACCACAACCGCAAGCGCCTGCCTGAAGCGATCGAGCGTATGTTCGGGGCGGCCTATGTCGAGGATCTGGACGACCTCGTCTCGCAAGCCGACATCCTCACGCTGCATTGCCCCTCCAGCCCCGACAACCGCCACATGATCGATGCCCGGCGCTTCGAATTGATGAAGGAAGGCTCTTGCCTCATCAACACGGCGCGTGGCGATCTCGTCGATCAGGAAGCACTGATCGCAGCGCTCGAAAGCGGCCATCTCGCGGGTGCGGGCCTGGACGTGTACCCGGATGAGCCCCGTGTGGATCGCAGGCTTATCCGCCATCCCAATGTCATGACCCTACCCCATATCGGAAGCGCGACGCGCGAAGGGCGCGAGGATTCGGGAATGAAGGTGATCGCGAATATCCGCATGTGGGCCGACGGTCATCGCCCGCCCGACCAGGTTTTGAGCGGTCTTGGCTAACGAGGCTTGTCCCCTGCGCGCCATGCTGTAATCGCTCTCGCCATGGACGAATTCACCACGCAGATCGAAGCGCTCGAACACCTCTGGATGCGCAGTTGGGTGCAGCGCGATCGCAACCAGATGAAGGCACTGGCTGCCCGCGATTTCATTTTCCTGCTCGGATCGAAGAAGCCGGCCATCCTCGACCGTGCCAGCTGGCTGGAAGCGGCTACAACCCGATTCCGCTGCAATGGCTATCGCTTCGACGAAGTCTATGTCCGCCGGCATGGTAACATTGCGGTGTTCGCCACGCGAATGACTTTGGATGCCACGATGGGCGACCACGAATGGTCGGGCGAAACCTGGCTCATGGACCTTTGGCAAAAGGGCAAAGTGCGCCGTAAGTGGCGGATCGTCGAGCGCACCATCTCGCGCCCCGATACCGACGGCAAGATGCCCGACGCGATCCGCTCAATGCAACTGTGGCGTTAGACTTGACGCGCGAGGCGAGGGTTTACCGTTCGCTCTATCAATCCCCGGTCAGGATCCGCTCGACCAGCTCCTTCACAGTCGGTGTGAAATTGTTCGAGTAGAAAGGGTCCTGCTTGAAGCGGTAGGCCGCATGGCCGGCGAAGGCGAGGTTCTCGTCTGGATCACCGCCATGGGCGATGTCCTGCAGCGTCTTCTGGATGCAGAAGCTGCGCGGATCGGCCAAGCGGCCCGTCGTGTGGTTATCGTGGTCCTTCCAGCTCGAAAACTGGCAGTGCGACAGGCAACCCATACAGCCCTGCTGGTCGGCGCGGATCTGTTCGGCGCTATCCGGGGTGACGAAGACCACCGTGTCGTCCGGCGTCTTGAGGGGTTCGGTGAAGCCTTCGTGCATCCAGGCCTGCGCCTTGCGCTGGTCGCCGGGGTGGACGAAGAAATACTTCGCCTTGCCGTGATCCATAAGCGGGATCGTGCCCTCTTCCTCATCGCGCTTGAAGATGGGGATCTGACGCTCGCTGCGATGCATCAGGTCGTACAGGAACGGCGTCTTCACAGCGCTCGAATAGAAGCCGGTGGGCGAGAACTTGTGCAGCAGCACATCACCCGGCTCAACGGTGCGGAGCATGTCCTTCCAGACCTGCGGGATCGGGCTTTCATGCGTGAGGAGTGGACGCGTGCCGAATTGGAAGGCGATCTTGCCGAGTTCGGGATTGTCGATCCAGTCGTTCCATTCGCGCAGGAACCAGACACCGCCGGCCATGACGATGGCAGTTTCTTCAGACACGCCCTCTGCACGCATGGTGTCGCGTAGCGCCTTGACGCGGGGATAGGGGTCCTCTGGCTTGGTAGGATCTTCGGCATTCGAAAGGCCGTTGTGACCACCGGCAAGCCACGGGTCTTCGTAGACCACCGCTGCCATCAGCTCAGGCACCTTGGAGTAACTACGCTTCCACAAGGCGCGAAAGGCGCGAGCCGAGCTTACGATGGGGAGGTAGTGGACATTGAACCGCGCCGCGATCTCGGCGAGCTTGTATGGCATGCCAGCACCGCAGGTCACACCCGTGATGAGGCCCTTGCAGTTCTCCAACACGCCTTCGAGGACCTGCTGCGCGCCGCCCATTTCCCACAGCACGTTGATATTGATGGCGCCCTTGCCATTCGAGATTTCGTAGGCGCGCTTCACCTGTTCGGTCGCACCGTCGATCCCGTAGCGGACGAGTTGTTCGAAACGCTCGACCCGGGTTGCCTGCGGATAGACTTGCGGGATCGGGTTACCGTCCTCGTCGTAGCTATCGGCATTGACTGCGCTGACCGTGCCGATGCCGCCCGCAGCAGCCCATGCCCCGGAGCTTGCATGGTTCGTGGCAGAGACCCCCTTGCCGCCTTCGATCAGCGGCCAGACTTCACGGCCACCGTAGTTGATCGGGCTCAAACCCTTGAAACTCATGCAATCTCTCTCTTTTTCGATTTCGCCCCGATGGGGCGCCTAGCCTTGCGTCGCATTGTCGCTGCGGCAGGGTTTGATCTCTCCAGGCTCAGGCCTGTTAGCGGCTGCCTTGAACTGTGCATAGTACCCCAGCAATTCAGGGGCGTCCTTGAACGCGACCAGCTCATAACCGACCCGCTTGAACTCGCAGGAAAGCAGCAGGGGATCGATACCGTGCTGGTCCGTCGGTCGGTCGCGGTCCACCACGATCACCTGTCCACCGTCACGCAGGGCCGGCCACATGCGCCAGAGGAACTCGTAGGGTTCCTCAATCTCGTGATACATGTGGACCATGAAGATGCGGTCGAAACTGTCGGCGGGCAGGCTTGGATCGGCAAATTCGCCGCGCCTGATCGAAACATTGTCGAGCCGATAGCGCTCGACCCTTCGCGCAAGGCGATCGAGCGCTTCCTGATCGATATCCTGGGCAAGCACGCGACCATCGGCACCAACCCTCTCGGCGAGCCGAACGGTATAATAGCCGTTGCCAGCACCGATGTCCGCTACGGTCATTCCTGGTTCGATTTCGGCCAAATCCATTACCGTTTGGGCCTCGCCCACGCTGTCGCGCTGGTCCTCTGTCGAGAACTGGCTGGACACGACTTCCGACACGGGCCGGTCCGGCTCCGGAAAGCGCTGGCCCTGTTCGGCTGCCCCGCCCAGCGCATCGCAAGCCGCCAAGGGCAGCATGCAGGCTAGGATCGGAAGCAACCGGGAAATCACTCGGCGTCCTCCACTTCAACCGTTTCACCCGTCACACGCTGCGCGAGCGCGGCTGAGATGAAGGGATCGAGAGCCCCATCAAGAACATCATCGGGAGTGGGCGACTGCACGCCGGTCCTAAGGTCTTTCACCATCTGGTAGGGCTGGAGCACATAGCTGCGGATCTGGTGCCCCCAACCGATCTCGCTCTTCTCCTGGTATTCGCCAGACGCAGCCGCCTCACGCTCGGCCATCTCGCGTTCGAACAGGCGCGCCTTGAGCATATTCATGGCTGTAGCCTTGTTCTTGTGCTGGCTGCGGTCGTTCTGGCTGGCCACGACAATCCCGGTTGGTTGGTGCGTGATGCGAACCGCGGAATCGGTCGTGTTGACGTGCTGTCCACCTGCACCCGAGGCGCGGTAGGTGTCGATCTTGAGGTCGGCTGGGTTGATCTCGATATCGATATCATCGTCGATGACCGGATAGACCCAGACTGAGCTGAAACTCGTGTGGCGCCGCGCGGAGCTATCATAGGGACTGATGCGGACGAGGCGATGCACCCCGCTCTCTGTCTTGGCATAGCCATAGGCGTTTTCGCCCTTCACCAGCAGCGTTGCGCCCTTGATGCCCGCCTGCTCACCCGCCTGATATTCAACCGTCTCGACCTTGAACCCGCGACGTTCGGCCCAGCGTCCATACATGCGGAACAACATTTCGGCCCAATCCTGGCTTTCCGTTCCGCCCGCGCCCGCGTGGATTTCGATGTAAGTATCGTTCGCATCCGCTTCGCCCGACAAGAGCGCCTGAACCTTGTCCCGGTCAGCCCTATCGGCGAGCGACGAGAGGCTCGACAAACCTTCCTTGATAACGTCGTCGTCGCCCTCGGCCTCGCCCATTTCGACGAATTCGATGGCATCGCCCATCTCGCTTTCGATCTCGCGAACGGTGTTGATTGCGGTTTCGAGGCGCTTTTGCTCTTGCGTGATGGCCTGCGCCTGCTTCGGGTCGTCCCACAGCTTTGGATCCTGCACCCGGGCGTCGAGCTCGTCGAGGCGGCGCAGCGCGCGTTCCCAGTCGAGCGACTGGCGCACCAGCGCCAGCGCTGCTTCGATACGGTCGATATGGGCCTGCCCTTCGGCACGCATGATGCAAGTCCTCAACTGGTTGGTCCGCTCACCTAGCGCGCGGGCGGCGATTGTAAAGCGATGCGGGTACGCTATTCGCGGCTAGTAGATACCACCCTGGTCCTCGACGAAGTCGCTGGGCTGGTCGTCGCGGCCTTCGGTCGTGTCCCCGGTGATCCCCTGCCTCGCCCGCCGGATGAGGTCGAGGATCTCGCTCCTCAACGCAGCCATCTCGGAAGACCGGGTCGAACGGGAAGGTTCGGTATCGGGCTTGAAGGCCTCCCAGATGACCGACGCTTGCGGCTCATCGGTCGGCGCACCTTCGAACACACGGCGGCCGGAGCGCCGGTCGATCTTGACCATGCGGATACCGGGTGGCGCGATGAAATCGTCGCTGGTCCAGCGGTCGCGCGTCTGCTCGATGAATTGCTTCATGATCGGCGCGGCGGTGTTACCGCCCTGCACCCACCCGCCGAGATTGCGAGGCTGGTCGAACCCGACATACATCCCGGCTACGATGTCCGGCGTACCGCCGACGAACCAGGCGTTAGTCGGTCCATTCGTGGTCCCGGTCTTGCCGAAGAGCGGCAGTTCGAGGCTGCGGAGGCGCACCGCCGTCCCGCGCGTGACCACACCCTGCAGCATGTGCACAACCTGGAAGGCTGTGCGTGGATCGAGCACCTGCCGTCCACCTGGCTCGTAGCGCGGCATCGGCTGGCCGTCCCATTCTTCCATGTTGCAGCCGTTGCAGTCGCGCCGATCGGCGCGATAGATCACCTTGCCGCGGCGGTCCTGCACGTAGTCGATCACCGTCCCCTCGTGCTGGCGTCCCCAATTGGCGAGTGCGGCATAGGCGTTGACCATCTTCGCAACTGTCGTGTCACCCGCTCCGAGCGCAAAGGAATAGAATGGGTCGTAATCACCGATACCGACGCGGCTGATGGTCTCCGTGACATTCTCCATTCCGGTCGTATCGGCGATATGGACTGTCATCAGGTTGCGGCTCTGCTCGAGACCCCAGCGCATCGTATGCTCGCCGCCACCCCCGCCGCCGAAGTTGCGGAAGCATTTCTCACCCAGTTGCGCACCCTGCCAGACGCAGAAAGTCTGATCGGGCACCATGGTCGCAGGGGTCATGCCATTGTCGAGAGCGGCTGCGTAGACAAACGGCTTGATCGTCGATCCAGGCTGGCGCTCTGCCTGTGTCGCGCGATTGAAACTGCCAAGGCGGCTGTCGAAGCCTCCCTGCATGGCCAGGATGCGCCCGGTCTTCGGCGATTCCGCTAGGAACCCGCCCGAAACTTCCGGCACGCCGCGTATTGCGTAGCCCGCGCCCGACTTCGCCGCCGCAACCACGTCGCCGACCTTGATCGAGGAGGGCGCGCCCGACAGCGCGTAGTCTTCGCCATCGGTCAAACCGATCTTGGGAGCCGACCCGGCCTCGGTCACCACGCCGATGCGCCAATCCTCGTAATTGATCGAGATATTTGACGAGGCGAGCTGGGAATGCAGGTCGCCATTCTCGGGGTTCAGGGTCGCGATCGGGCCGGTATAACCGCGATTGCCATGATAGCGTAGGAGTTGGGCGCGCAGCGCGTCGCGTGCAGCGTCCTGCAGTTCCACATCGAGCGAAGTGCGGACCCACAGGCCACCAGCGTAGACACTGTTCGAACCGTCATCGGCGGTCTCGCCGAATTCGTCGATCAATTGCCGGCGCACTTCTTCAAGGAAGTAGCCGGCATCGGCGGAACGCTCGCTGCGCTGCTGGACAAGACCCAGTGGCAGGCGCTTGGCAGCCGCCGCCTCGGAGGGGCTGACGAAGTCGTTGGCGACCATCTGGTCGAGAACGAAATTGCGCCGCTCGATCGCCATGTCGCGATAGCGTTCACGACCGTACCTCTCGGGCGCTTTCGGCAGGATCGCGAGGAAGGCGGTCTCATGCAGGTCGAGATCCGCGACATCCTTGTCGAAATAGGCGCGGCTGGCGGCTTGAACACCGAAGCTACGGCGTCCGAGCGGGATTTCGTTGAGGTACAGCTCAAGGATTTCCTGCTTCGTCAGCACCTGTTCGATGCGCTGGGCAAGGATCATTTCCTTGAGCTTGCGGGTGACCGAATATTCATCGCCAAGCAGCAGGTTCTTGGCGACCTGCTGAGTAATCGTCGATCCACCCACGGCCCGTTCGCCGGAACCATACTTCGTCGCGTAGTCGACCACCGCATTGAGCGTGCCGGTCAGATCGACACCGCCGTGGCTGAAGAAGGTCTTGTCTTCTGCCGAAAGAAAGGCCTCGATCATCTGCTGCGGGAAATCGACATATTGCAGCTGGACGCGGCGCTCTCGGGCGTAGGAGTGGACGATCTCCCCATCCACGCCGCGCACCACCGTGGGCAGCGGTGTCTCATACTCCAGCAGCGAGTCCGCCTCGGGCAGGTTCCGCGCCAAGGAAGCCCAGGCGAGAACGAGCAGAATCAGCCCGATTCCAGTGAGATAGGTCAAAACACGCAGGCGGCGGCTTTCGTGCCAGTTCTCACGCATCCAGGCGGAGAATCGAGCCGGGTCACCGGTCAGGCGCGAACGAATATAGGCGAGATCGGGCACGGCACTCATGACTGGCTGCGGCCTCTAGCACGCGCTTTCCGGGCAACGCCAGAACAAGAATCGCCTCTCGCCTTGTTCACTCGTCGCGCTGGCGCAGGAAATAGACCCGGATCGACCGCGCCATGACCTCGGCGAAGGCTTCGCGGCCTTCCGGCGAAGCGATGCGTTGCGCATCGTCCTGGTTGGAAATGAAGCCGCTTTCGAACAGCACCGAGGGAATGTCTGGAGCCCGGAGGACCGCCAGCCATGCCGCGCGGCGCGCCTGCGGGTGGAACTCGAGCGTACCCTGCCCTTCCCGCTCGATGATTTCCGCGAACTGGACGGATCGCGCCTGCGTGCGGCGCTGGGAAAGCTCGACAAGAATGTCGCTGACCGTGTCGCTTTCTCGCGAGAGGTCGACTCCGCCGATCGTGTCGGACGCATTGACACGGGTGGCAAACAGCGCCGCCGCCCGGCTCGATGCCTCGTTCGACAGCGTGTAGATGCTCGCCCCGGTCACTTCAGAGACATCGCCCGCACTGTCCGCGTGGATCGACAGGAACAGGTCCGCATCCAGCCTCTGCGCGATGCGGTAGCGCTCGGTGTGGAGAAGATAGCGATCATCTGATCGGGTCAGGGCGACACGGGCAATACCCTGCGC
Source organism: Qipengyuania vesicularis (assembly GCF_019711415.1). GTDB lineage: Bacteria > Pseudomonadota > Alphaproteobacteria > Sphingomonadales > Sphingomonadaceae > Qipengyuania > Qipengyuania vesicularis. The sequence continues at coordinate 915,288 of NZ_JAIGNJ010000001.1, forward strand.
TTCGATTTCTTCCTTCAGCGCCTGCGCGAGCGCGAGGACGAGGCGCTTCTCGACGTAGCCACCCGCGGTCGCGCCCGGATCGAAGCCGCCATGCCCAGGATCGATAACCACCAGGGGCAGCGACGCATCTCCGGACACATCGGGCAGTTCGATCGGTGCGTCCTTTGCCGGCAGTTCGGCGCGCATCACGAAACCCGCCCCGGGGCCGACCAGCCCCGTACTGCGCGCGAGCAGGACGAGGCTCGCCACGATTACAAGCGGTAGCACCACGATCAGCAGGAGTTGGACAGGCCGCGTCATTCCATCTGCTTCGTTAGGAGGTTCGAACATCTAAGCGCAATATAGTTGCCGAGCGATACCCACGATGCTAGCGAAAGGTCAGCCGGGTAACCGGTGCCTCCGATCGGCGCGATTTTCCGCGACGAAGAGGGTCACTGTCCGGCACAGTCGACGCCATCCTGGCCTCGACCCTCGAATGTACAGGTTGATGCAGGCAACGCTTCCCTCCCACCCGACCAATAGCAAGCAGGCGGTATTGCGCGCTGCAGCAATGGCGGGTCGGACGGCTCCGACAACGGATGGGCGTTTCCGCGCAGACACGAATCACCGGCCTCTTGTTTTCGCAAGCCGCCGGATCCCGAATGCCGCAAGTCTCTATGAGATAAGCGGATTTCCTACACTGACGCGCGAACGGAGCGACGGGCACGACCCGCGCACTCGCGCATGGAGAATTATCAATGGCAACGCGCATGCTCATCGACGCGCGCCACCAGGAAGAAACCCGGGTGGCAGTCCTCAAGGGAAACCGGATTGAGGAATTTGATTTCGAATCTGCCGACAAGCGGCAGATCAAGGGCAATATCTACCTCGCCAAGGTAACAAGGGTAGAACCATCACTTCAGGCGGCATTCGTCGATTTCGGCGGTAACCGGCACGGTTTCCTCGCCTTCAGCGAAATCCACCCCGACTACTACCAGATCCCCAAGGAAGACCGCGAAGCCCTGCTCGCGGCCGAAGCCGAAGTTGCCGAAGAAGAGCAGCGCCTGCGTGCCGAGGAAGAAGAGCGCGGCGAGATGCCGGGCGACGAGTACGACGCCGAGGAAGAAAGCGCAGAAGCGCTCGCCGAAGACCTCGCCGAAGACGGTCTCGAAGAAGTCGATACCTCCGACAAGGATGACGTCGCCACCATCGAGGAAGGCCAGCTCGACGGCGACGAGGATGACGAAGACGAAGAGGACTCCGACGAGGAGCCTGTCGAGAACGAAGAGAGCGAAGACCGTCCCAAGGGGCGTGGCCGTCGTGGCCGTGGCCGCCGACAGGGCAAGGGCCGTACGCGGGCGAAGGAAGTCGATGAAGCCCGCGCCAAGCGCATGGCCCTGCGCCGCAAGTACAAGATTCAGGACGTTATCCAGCGCCGCCAGGTCCTGCTGGTACAGGTCGTCAAGGAAGAACGCGGCAACAAGGGTGCTGCCCTCACCACCTATCTCAGCCTCGCCGGCCGCTACACGGTTCTCATGCCGAACAGCAGCCACGGCGGTGGCATCAGCCGCAAGATCAATTCGGCAAGCGATCGCAAGCGCCTGAAGCAGATCGTCTCCGACCTCAGCCTGCCCAAGACCATGGGCCTGATCGTCCGCACGGCCGGCCTTTCGCGCAACAAGACCGAGATCAAGCGCGACTTCGATTATCTTGCCCGCCTGTGGGACGAGATCCGCGAGAAGACACTCGCTTCTGCAGCGCCTGCGCTGATCCATTCGGACAGCGACCTCATCAAGCGCGCGATCCGGGACATCTACAACCGCGATATCGAGGAAGTCGTTGTCGAGGGAGAGGAAGGCTACAAGTCGGCCAAGGCCTTCATGAAGATGCTTATGCCCAGCCACGCGCGCCGGGTGAAGCAATACGCCGACCCCGTGCCGCTGTTCCAGCGCTATGGCGCGGAAGACCAGCTCAAGGCGATGTACGATCCGGTGGTCCAGCTCAAGTCGGGCGGGTACCTCGTGATCAACCCGACCGAGGCACTGGTGTCGATCGACATCAACTCGGGCCGCTCCACCAAGGAGCATAATATCGAGCAAACCGCGCTCCACACCAATCTGGAAGCGGCCAAGGAAATCGCCCGTCAGCTCCGCCTGCGGGACATGGCCGGCCTGGTGGTGATCGACTTCATCGACCAGGAGCACCATTCGAATACCCGGAAGGTCGAGCGCGCCATGAAGGACGCGCTGAAGAGCGACCGCGCGCGCATCCAGGTGGGCCGTATTTCCAGCTTCGGCCTGATGGAAATGAGCCGTCAGCGCCTGCGCACCGGTGTGCTCGAGGCGACGACGCGCGAATGCCCGCACTGTGATGGCACCGGTCTCGTGCGCACGGCCAGCTCGGCTGGCCTATCCGCCCTGCGCCTCATCGAAGAGGAAGCGGCCAAGGGCAAGGGAACCAAGATCCGCCTCGCTGCCAGCACCGAAGCTGCCGTCTACCTGCTCAACGAGAAGCGGGCCGAACTCGTGGAGATCGAGCAGCGCTATGGCGTAACCGTCGAGGTCGTCCCCGAGGGCGAGGACGAAGGCGCCAAGATGAGTGTCTCGAGCCACGGCCCCAAACCGAAGGACGCGCCAAGATTCGAAGCCCTTGTCGATGACGAAGAGGACGAGATCGAGGATGAAGACGATGTCGACACCTCGGACGAAGACGAGGACGAAGATGATCGTCCGCGCAAGAAGCGCCGCCGCCGCCGTGGCGGACGTGGCCGAAACAAGAAGCGCGATCAGGGCGGCGATGACGAAGCCGCAGACGACACCGATGACGACGCGGCCGATACTGAAGCCGACGCGGAAGACGACGGCGACGACAAGCCGAAGAAGCGCCGTCGCCGCGGAGGACGCCGCCGTGGCGGCCGTGGTCGCGGCAAGGGTAATGCCGAGGAAGTAACTGCCGAAGATGCCGAGAACCTCGAAGAGGTCTCGGAGCAAGTGGTTGACGACATGGCAGTCGTGGCCGGCCCGGACGATGCGGCGGAAACCGCGGAAGCAGCCGCAGAAGAAAAACCGAAGAAGCGTGCCACTCGCCGCAAGAAGAAGGCCGACGAAGCTCCGGCTGACGAAGCGCCGGCAGACAAGGACGCTGAAGAGGCACCCAAGCCCAAGCGCACTAGGAAAAAGAAGGTAGAGACCGAGGAAGCGGTCGAGGACACGCCCAAGCCGAAGCGGACCCGCAAGAAGAAGGTCGACGCCGAGGAAGGCGAGACCTCAAGCGGGGAAGAGGCAGCCCCCAAGCCAAAGCGCACCCGCCGAAAGAAGGCGGATGCCGCCGAGGTTGCCGAGCAGGTCAAGGAAGACATGGCTGTTGTCGCAGGCCCGGACGATGCCGCGCAGACCGCCGATGCTACGGCCGACGCTGGCGAAGACAGCGGCAAACCACGCCGCGGCTGGTGGCAGCGCACCTTCGGCGAATAAGCGAGTCAAGGCTCCCCGCCTGCGCAATCTCGTAGGCGGGGAGTTCGAAACCTGAGCTTACACGCCCGTTCGGCGCGCAACCCCCCATTCCATCCAGCCCACCACCTTGGGTGTCTTGTCGAGGTAGGCCTGTCCCATCGGCATGACTTCGAACCCTGCCCCTCTAAGCGCTGAGCCGATTGGACGGGTCAGGTGGCAACCACCGGCCAGCGGTTTCCACAAGGGTTCGATTCGCATCTGCCAGCGGGCGATATCCGGGTCCGGAGCCTTGCCGTGTTCAAGGAACAGTAGTTTACCGCCGGGTTTCAGCACTCGCCGTAGCTCCGAAAGTACCTTGTCGGGATCATCGACCGAACACAGGGTATAGGTGCAAACGGCCGTATCGAAGCTGCTCGAAGCGAAGGGGATTTCCTCCCCCACGCCCTGCCGAATGTCGTACTCCCAACCGCGCGCCTCGGCGCGTTCTCGCGCGCCTTGAAGGAGCTTGGCATGCGGATCGATACCGGCAAACCGCGTGACCTTCCCGCCGTCGTACAATGCCTGATTGAGACCGCCACCGCAGCCAAGTTCGAAGACGCTTCCTTCCGCAAGGGGGATAACCTCGCGCCTGCGCTTTTCGATACCCTTCTGTCCGCAAGCAAGCGTGATCATGCGTGGCATGATGTGCGCATCGTAGAACCGCTTGATCCCCATCACGTTCTCCGGCCTGCGACCCGGCCGGCCAGCTTAGCGCCAAAATTTCTCGGTGGAAGCCCTAGAAATGCCTTATCGGATCAAGCTCTTGGCGAGTTCGAGATCAGCCGACTTGTCGATATCGACAGCAGACCGGCCATCGCTTGCGGCGACCAATGCTGCCTTCACTTCGATCCGCTGACCTAGGCGCGAAAGTCCCTCGGCGAGAGTGAGCCTGCCGAATGCCATCGAAAGCAAGGTTCCAAGCCCAAGCCGGGCAGCGATGCGCCAAGGACGCTTGCGATGCGCCTCTACCATCGACCAGGTTTCCAATGCGCGGTAGGCTTGGGGCCGCTGGAGGTAGAACAGGTTGCAGCCCGACCAATGACCGTCGGCAAAACGAAGATAGGTTCTACGGGTATCAGGCACGGCCGCCTCGACCACTCGTCTTTCCGCCATCATGATCGACAGGTCGGCGTCATCCGGCGTGCCATCGATCAACTCCAGCACCCATCCTGCCTCCAGCAGGCCGTGATCGCTCGTGGTGACAAGCAGGGGAGCACCGATTTCCGCGAATGCCTTTCCGACGCTGGCGCTGGGACCGGGCATGGGCGCGATCACTTCTGCTCCGAGCATTCTGGCCAGGTCCGCGACGGGTCCCGTATCGCAGCTTACGGCTATCCGCTCGATACCCGCATTCCGCAAGGCGCCGATCACCCTTTCGAGCAGCGTCTTGCCCCCGATTTCGATAAGCGCCTTGTGCGCAGCTCCCTGCTGAAGGGCAAAGGGATCTCCTCCCGGCCTTGTACCGGCAAGGACCAAAGCGGCAGGAAGGGTTTTCGTGGATGCCATCACTTCGGGGCCTTAGCGGCCAACGCTCTCGTCGCACAGCGCCCTTGGGAAAGTTTTCGCAGGCGTTGCATGCAAACCATTGCCCAGCGCCCGCGGGCCTCCTAATCCCCGCGCCATGAAGAACAGGCAGGCCTCTCCGTCCATCGAAACCGTCGGCACCAATCCAACCAAGCTATGGGGGCTCACAAACGAGGAGCGCCATCGCCGGATCGGGGCTGCCAATGGTTACGATGGCTCGGCGGGTGAAGCGGTCCTGCTGGTCAACGCGAGCTACGTGGCCGATCCGGCTTGGGTGCGGCATCTCGCCGACAATCCCGGCCTGGTCCTGATGATTGATGGCACACCCGCCCTCGCCCATGCGACGAGCGCTGAGCAGGCCGAAGCTCTCCGCAAGGCTATCCATGCTGGCAACACACCCGATGGCACCGAAGGGCTGGACTTCCTTCGCTACGAGGACGGCCCGACCATCGAGAACAAGCAATTGCGCAAGCGCGAAACGCCGTTCCTCACCAAACTCGAACCGGCCACACTCCGATCGATCGAGCGATCAAGCTATTTCGGTGCCTACAAGGGCGTGACCGATATTCTCACCAAGTACCTATGGCCGGAATGGGCCTTGATACTCACCCGCCTTGCGGCGCGGATCGGCATGACGCCGAACATGGTGACGGCCATCGGCGCGGTCATGTGCATCGCTGCTACGGTGGCCTTTGCCTTCGGCCATTACTGGAGCGGCATGGCGATGGGCCTCGTTTTCATGGTGCTCGATACGGTGGATGGTAAGCTCGCGCGCTGCACCATAACCTCGAGCTGGTGGGGTAACATTTTCGATCACGGGATCGATCTCGTCCACCCGCCCTTTTGGTGGTGGTTCTGGGCGACCGGCCTGGTCTACTGGGGCCTCGAGCTCGACAATACCACCTTCTGGTGGGTGCAAGGAGCGATCCAAGGGGGATACGTCCTCCAGCGGCTGATCGAAGGCGTCTTCATGCGTCGCAACGGCATGATGCATATCCATGTCTGGCGGCGTTTCGACAGTCAGTTCCGCCTGATAACCGCCCGGCGCAATCCGAACATGGTCATCCTGTTCGTATCGATGCTGGCAGGGCGACCGGACATCGGCATCATTGCCGTTGCCTGGTGGACGGTGATCTCGCTTCTTGTGCATATGGTGCAGCTCGTGCAGGCAGAGATCGCACGCGCAAGGAAGGGTTCGCAACTGACCAGCTGGCTGGCGGAGGAAGGCGCATGAACGAGACGATCGTAAAATTCGGCTTCCCGGCCACTCTGCTGCGGGAACTGGAGCATTGGGTGATCCTGCTGCGCCCTGCCCAGCCCACCCTTGGAAGCCTGGTCCTTGCAGCGAAATCCGACGCTACCGAGTTCTCCGCCCTGCCATCGCAGGCGCATGCCGAGCTGGCGGAAGCAACACGAGCAATAGAGAGCGCGCTTGGCTCGTTCGTGGAATATTCGAAGATCAACTACCTCATGTTGATGATGGTCGATCCCAACGTCCATTTCCATGTGATCCCGCGCTACGAGGGTGTACGCAGTTTCCGGGGAATGGACTATGTCGACGCAGGATGGCCGAAACTCCCTGAACTCGGTCAGGCAGTTGCGCTCGATAATGACCAAATCTCGACCCTCGTCTCCGAGCTCGAGCCATTGCTAAAGTAGCTTCAGGAGCAACTCATTGATTCCCTCGAAACTGATCAATCGCCTCCTCGAAGACGAACGTCTCACGCTCGTGGACGTTGGCGCGGCGGGCGGACTTCACGCACGCTGGAAGCCGGCAGAGGAACGACTGCGGCTGATCGGATTTGAACCGCTCGACGAGATAAGCGATGACGGTGCCGTCTTGTCGCTTCCATGGGCATTGGGTTCGGCTGACGGCAGCGCGGAATTGAAAGTCACCAAGCGGGTCAGCATGACTTCGCTGCTCGATCCGGCCAGCGACCTGATTTCCCGTTTCTGGGACAAACCCGAACACACGAAGATCGTTGAGCGCATACCGGTCGAGAAGCGGCGGCTCGACGATCTTGCAGGCGAGCACAAGTTCGACCCCGATTTCATCAAGATCGACGTCCAGGGCGGGGAAATGGATGTGCTCGAAGGGGCCAAGAGATGCCTGGGCACTTCGATCCTCGCTGCGGAGATCGAGCTGTCCTTTATCGAGCGCTATAGCGGCCTGACCAAGTTCTCCGATGTCGTTACATTCATGGAAGGCCAGGGGTTCGAACTCTTCGATCTCTGGCGCATCAAGCGATATCGTCACAGCAACCGGGCGGGCGTCGTCAACCCGGGTACCGCCCGGGGTCTGCGCGCTGGTCGCCTCGCATTTTGCGATACCCTGTTCGTGAGGCGGGATGACGAGCTGCTGCGCTGTGCGGAAGCAAGCCGGGCGACCGCCGGCAAGCTTATTGCCATCTCCCTGATCTACGGAAAGGCGGATCTTGCCGCCCGCTTGCATGATGTAACCCGCGACGCCTTCGACGCCGAGCTGAACGACGGGCTGGACCGGTATTTCAAGAAGTTATCGGGCCGCCAGCTGAACCCCCGCGGCCTTCACCGCGCACTGGATTATTTCGCCAGCAAGGTTTGATGAGCCGCCTAGCTGGCCCATTTGTCGGTCAGGACAGTGGCAACCTCGATATCGTTGAGGAAATCGACCTCGGCCCATTCCATGCCTTCGATCGAGGTCGTGCCCACCTTCCCGGTGTCGGCGATCATGTCGATGACCTTCAGATACCAGTGATTGACCCCATCGGGTGTACGCATCGTCCGGCGGACCGTTTCGCGAAACAGTTCTGCGCCCTCTCCACGGAAAGCCAGGAACCCGATCGATTCGGAGTTGCTTTCCTCCGCGGTCAGCGTCTTGCCGATCCTTGCGAGCCGCCCGTTCTCACCGCGACTAACCTTCATGTCGTCACTGTCATAGGCGGCCTTTACGTCGACCGTGACCGCGATTGGCCAGTCTGAGCCTTCCTGCACCTTTCGCACGATATCTTCCGAGATCAGCGTGTCGCCGTTGAGAATGAGGAAATCGCCCTTCATTTCCTCGCGCATGATCCAGCAAGAGCCGAGATTGTCGGCGACCTTGAAGAACGGATTGAAATGACAGGAGATTTCAACCCTGGGATCCGAGATTTTGGAGACAAGCTCTTCAACCATGTCGGTCATGAAACCGGTCACGATGTCGATCCGCTTGACCCCGCAGCGAGCAAGCATCTCGATCTGCCACTCGATCAGCGTCTTGCCAGAAAACTCGATCAGGCACTTTGGGCGTTCTGCGGTAAGCGGCAGCAGGCGCGAGCCCTGGCCCGCGCTCAGGAGAATGGCGTGTTCAATCATGCACCGCCCTTTAGTCGGCCTCGTGCAGACCCGCAACGCCCTCGTCGACAGGCCAAATCGTCCCCATGCTTGCGCGCCGCTTAGTCGTCGCTAAAAGCGCGGCTCGAATGACCGACACCGCAGCACATGAAGGCCGACCACGCTCGCTGATCGCGCGAATGCTGACCGACGTCGCATGGCTGATCGGTGGCAAGGGGTTTGGTGCGGTCTGCTCGCTCATCTATCTCGCTATTCTCACGAGATCGCTCGGGCTCAAGGACTTCGGCCACTTTGCCCTGATATTCGGCACATCGCAGGCGCTTATTGCGATCGCCGGCTTCCAGACCTGGCGCACCGTCGTTCGATTCGGGGTCAAACATATCCATGACGAGGACTGGGCCGGCTTCGGGCGGCTCAGCATGATGGCATTCCTTCTGGATGTACTGGGCGCGGTGATCGGCTGCCTGATCGCCTATATCGTCTTCTACCAGTTCGCCGTGGAACTCGACCTCAACCCGACCCTGATCGACACTGCCTTCTGGTTCAACGTTGCTGCCCTATGGGCTCTCGTATCCGCTCCGACGGGCATCGTGCGTGCGCTCGATCGGTTCGACGTAGCCGTCTACGTCGAAGCTCTGGTTCCTGCAGGCAGACTGATTGCCGCGGCGGTCATCGCCCTGACCGGGCCGAGCCTAGTCCTGTTTCTCATCGCGTGGGCCGTGATCGACCTGATCGAGGCGGCGGTTTACTGGATTGTCGCCAGGCGGCTCAGCCCGCAAGCCATCCGCTTGAAGTATCTGCCTAGAGCATTCGAGGCCCGCCACGAAAACCCGGGCCTCGTTCGATTCTTCGGAATAACCTACCTCAGCGCCACCCTGGAGGCGATGTTCAAGCACGGTCCCCTGCTGGCGGTCGGTTACTTCGTGGGCACCAGCGCTGCTGGCATCTACCGACTGGCGCAGCAGTTGGCACAGGGCCTGACCAAGCTCTCCGCCCTGCTTAGCCGTGCAGCCTATGCACAAATCGCACGCGCCAGTGTGGCATCGGCAGCGCAGGAGTTTCGCAACCTCGCGTCGCAAACCACCAAGCTGGCGGCAATCGGTGGCGCGATTGTGGTCATCGCCGTGGCCACCTTCGGCGGACACATCCTGGCCCTGCTTGGCGGTGAAGACTTCCGCAACGGCTATACCATCCTGCTGCCACTGGTGATCGTTTCGAGTATTGAACTGGCAGGCGTCGCTTTCGAGCCGGTCCTTCACGCAACCGGACGCGCTCGCCTTTCGCTTCTTTCGCGTTTCGTCACAGTGGCCGTTGCAGCAGTCGCGATCGGATTCCTGGTCCATGGCTATGCCGAACAGGGCATCGCATGGTCGCTCGTTATCGGAGCCGGCGTGGGCAATATCGTTATGGGAATGCTGGCGTATCTGTCGCTGCGCCAACAGGGTGTCTCGACGATCAAGGATATCAGCGAAACCTAGGCTTCGCCGTCGATCACACACCACCCGAGCGCTTCGGCTCGCGCTTTCTTGCTGGCGCTCGTTGTGACGAAGATCGCCTCATCGGCCAATTCGAGCATTGGCGCATCGGCGAAGCTATCGCTGACGAAGCGCATTTCGGCAGCCTCGGTCTCGGTCCCGATCCACGCCTCGACCCGGCGACGCTTTTCTTCGCCATAGCAATTGCCCCCGGGGATCGATCGTCCGTCCCATTGCGTCGCGATGACATCGACGACCCCAAGTTTTTCGGCAAAGGCGCGTGCATAGAACTCGAAAGCGGCCGTTGCGACGATCACCTCTCGGCCTCTGGCGCGATCTTGCTCGAGCATGGCGACCACGCCCGGCATCCAGCCCGCCGTGGCGACATGGTGGTTTGCGAACTGCCTGCCCACTTTTTCCAACTGTTCGAGACTGGCGCTCCCCAGCATTAGTTTCATGCCTGCAGTCTTGAGGCTGGTTCGATCATATAGACCTATCCGGTATCCGATCATCATCAGGACCCAGATCGGCAGCAGGATCAGTCTCCATGTGGAAAGCCTGCGTGCGGCAAAGGCCAGGAAGGGCGTGAAGGTCGCACGCCGCACCAAGGTTTTGTCGAGATCATATATCGCCAGTTTCATATCGGGGCCCGTGGCACTTTCACCTCCTGTCAGCAAGAAGCGACGATTGGCCCTTGGTTGGACTTGCGCCATACGCTCCAGTGGCTAGATAGGCGCCAACCGCAGACAGGATCGAATATTCACATGGCGACCTTCACCCTTCCGAAGAATTCGAAGATCACGGGCAAGACCCGCGTCCACAAGGCCGAGGGCGGCAACCGGGTGAAGACCTTCAAGATCTACCGCTACGATCCCGATACCGGCGAGAATCCGCGCTATGACACGTTCGAGATCGATCTCGACGATTGCGGCCCGATGGTTCTCGACGCGCTGTTCAAGATCAAGAACGAGATCGACCCCACGCTGACCTTCCGCCGTTCCTGTCGCGAAGGGATATGTGGCTCGTGCTCAATGAACCTCAACGGGAAGAACGGCCTCGCCTGCACGACTGCGATCGACGATCTCAAGGGCGATATCCGCATCACCCCGTTGCCGCACATGGAAGTCATCAAGGACCTCGTGCCCGACTTCACCCATTTCTACGCGCAATACGCGTCGATCCGGCCCTGGTTGCAGACGGTTTCGCCCACACCCAGCGGCAAGGAACGCCTCCAGTCGCCCGAACAGCGCGAGAAGCTGGACGGCCTTTACGAATGCATCCTGTGCGCCTGCTGCTCGACCTCTTGCCCCAGCTATTGGTGGAATAGCGACAAGTTCCTTGGCCCGGCCATCCTGCTGCAAGCCTACCGTTGGCTCGCCGACAGCCGTGACGAAATGACCGGCGAGCGGCTGGACCAGCTGGAAGATCCCTTCCGCCTCTATCGCTGCCACACGATCATGAACTGCGCGAATGTCTGCCCCAAGGGCCTCAGCCCTGCAAAGGCCATCGCCGAAACCAAGAAGATGATGGCGGAGCGTGCGATTTGAGGATCGCTGCGGCTGCCTTGGTTTGCGGCCTGCTGGTCACCTCTGCACAAGCCCATGATCGTGGCGAAAGCTCGCCCTGGTCCGAAAGGGACGGCTGGGTTCACGTCGGAACCGATCCCGAGAAAGGCGATGTGACTTACGTCGCGGTCGACCGCCTCCTGCGCGCAGGCGACGCCGTGTTTGTCGAGACGCTTCGCGTTGAGGCCAGTGTGGACGAGCGTTTCGGCACAAACCAGGCGCATTATCACATGCTGCTCGACTGCTCGGACGGAACATGGACCCGCATATCCTATCGCGGCTATCGCCCTGACGGAACGGGATCGCGTCTGCTGGACCGCCCTCTCGGGGAGCGCGAGCCGCTTGACGAGACCAGCGTCCTTGGCCGGGCCTTCGCGATTGCATGCATGGATGCGACCGAAGGGCTGGAGAGAATTGCCGATCCAGTGGCGCATGCCGCCGACATGATCGAAGAATAATGACCGGCAGTGGCCCCAGACTGAGGGACGATGTGTTTGAGCACGGCCCGGACCCCGACAATCCGGGGTGGCGGCACTGGAACCTCAAGGACGACACGCTCTTCAATGGCGCGGTCATGGGAAAGCTCATTACGCGAGTGGACGAGGATGGCGAGCACTCGCGCCTTCGCATGTTTCCCGAGCGCAAGCATGAGAACCTTCAGGGCATCATCCACGGCGCAATTACGCTGTCGCTGATCGACATCTCGCTCTTCACAACCATGCACACACTGGGAAGCGGCAACGCCGGACCTTCGGTGACGCTTGAATTGTCGACCCAGTTCATCGGCGCGGGTTATCCCGATCGCCCGCTCGATGCCGTAACGGAGATCGTACGCGAAACCGGTAGCCTCGTCTTCGTTCGCGGCCAAGTCGAGCAAGGCGAGCATGTCGTCGCCTCATTCTCGGGAATCGTGAAGAAGATGCGCCCGAGATGACGGGGATGCTGGCGCGCTACGAGCGGCTGGTCGCTGCTGGCGAATTGCGGAGCGATGCAGACCAGCGCCGCGCAGCAGAACGCCTCGACCGACTGCAGAAGGACCTCGAATCGGACAGCTCGGGCGGACTCCTCAGCCAGCTGTTTCGCCCGAAGAAGACGCGGCCGCAGGGCGTCTACATGTGGGGCGGTGTGGGACGCGGAAAGTCCATGCTGATGGACCTTTTCGTCGAGACCCTCGGCATTGCCGAGAAACGGCGCGTTCACTTTCACGAATTCATGCTCGAAGTCGACCGACTGATCCGAGATGAGCGCCAGAAGGAAGCTGGAGATCCGATCGCGCCTGTCGCGGCCCGGCTGGCGAAGGATGTGCGATGCCTCGCCTTCGACGAGATGGTGGTCAACAATACGGCCGATGCGGCGATCATGGCCCGCCTGTTCACATCGCTCATCTGCGACGAAGGCGTGACCATCGTGACCACCAGCAACCGCCCGCCCTCCGATCTCTACAAGGACGGGTTGAACCGCTCGCTGTTCTTGCCCTTCATCGACCTCGTCCAGGCCGAGCTCGACGTGATGCCGCTAAACGGGCCGACGGACTATCGGCTGGACCGGCTGGGCGACATCGAAAGCTGGCATACGCCGCTTGGCGATGAGGCCACCGCGCAAGTCCGCGAGGCCTTCTTTCGCCTGACCGACTACAAACCCGAAGATGCGGACAACGTGCCGAGCGGCGAAATCGATCTTAGCGGCGGGCGAACATTGCACGTGCCCAAGAGCCTCAAGGGTGTCGGTGTGTTCAGCTTCAAGCGCCTTTGCGGAGAAAACCGCGGGGCAGCCGATTACCTGGCGATCGCCCATGCCTATCACAGCGTGATCGTGGTCGGCATCCCCCGCCTATCGCCCGAGAACCGCAACGAAGCGATTCGCTTCACCAAGCTGGTCGATGCGCTCTACGAGAACAGCGTCAAATTGTTTGCGACTGCCGCTGCCGAGCCGGAAGAGCTCTATGTCGCAGGAGATGGAGCGTTCGAGTTCGAACGGACGGTGAGCCGGCTCAAGGAAATGCAGAGCGCCGATTACATGGCGCGTGGGCACGGGCTCGCAGCCTAGGCTGCGTCGCGCGAGGCGCTGCTCTCAAAGTAGTTGATCATCATCGTCAGGACCTGCCGCAGGGTGCGTTCCTGGTCCTCTAGCCGGTTCTCGATCGCGGCGAGGCGGGCATCATCGTCCCTTCCCTGTTCCTCGGCGCGGTCCTGGGCCAGCTTCGCGACTTCCTTGCGTAGCGAGGCGACAATCTTGTCGCGCTGCGCGAAAGCTTCTTCGATCACCGCGATCTGAGCATCGAGCAAACCGGGTTCTTCCGGCTGGGCAGCAGCGCGTGCCTCGGCTTGGTGCGTATCTTGAGGCGCGGCATCGCGCGTTGGCTCGGCTTTCTGGGGGGAATAGTCGTTCACCGGAGCCTCCTGCGGCACGCGGCCGTGCATCTCGTCGATGACCCTGCCGACGAGCGGCGGATCGATAACATTGCGGCCTTCCATCGCGCCCTTCATCAAGAGCTGCGACATCAGCCGGTTGACCTTGCGCGGGATGCCGCCCGTTTCCTGTTGGATCAGCTTCCATACGCCGTCATCGAAACGCGGACTACCGTCCCAGCCCACATGTTTCAGGCGGTGCATGACGTAGGGCTCGATTTCGCCCGGCTGCATCGCCTCCAGATGGTGGGAAGCGATCACACGCTGGCGCAATTGCTCGAGCTGGTCCCATTCGCCAAGCAGCTGTTTGAACTCCGGCTGCCCAAGCAACAGCATTTGCAACAGGGGCTGCGCACCAAGGTGGAAGTTCGACAGCATGCGCAATTCTTCGAGCGCGCCGACCGTCAGGTTCTGGGCCTCGTCGATCACCAGCAGGACCTTGCGCCCTGCCCGGGCTTCGTCCTGAAGGAACATCTCGATCGCAGAAAGCGCGCCAGCCTTGTCGCCGGTGTCGACCTCAAGGCCGAAGCTGTGCGCCGCCATGCTGATCATCTCGTCGCTGCCAAGCGCGCTCGTCACCACTTCGCCGACGGTAACCGCATTCCAGTCGAGCCGGCCGCGCAAGTGACCGACAAGGATCGACTTGCCTGCCCCCACCTCGCCGGTGATGACGATGAAGCCCTCGCCCTGGTTGAGGCCATAGCCGAGATAGCTCAGCGCCTTCTTGTGCGTGACGCTCTCGAAATAGAACGCAGGATCGGGCGTCAGCTGGAAAGGCCGCTCGCTAAATCCATAATATTCTTCGTACATCGTCACGATCCTACCGGTCGGAATTGGACGCAATCGCGCCCGCGCACGGTCCCTATCGCATGGATATGGTTAAGAGCCTCATAAGGCTCCTCAAACAAGCATTTCCGCCGCTGGGCCCTGGCCCAGAAAAGCGCTGGGTGAGGCGCTGGCACCATAGGCTCCGGCGCAGAAGACCGCGACAAGATCGCCTACCTCCGCCCTTGGAAGATGCGCCTTGTCGGCCAGGCGATCGAGCGGGGTGCAGAGGCATCCGACCACATTGGCGACTTCCTCAGGCTCGGCGTCGAAACGGCTCGCTATGGCGAGCGGATAGTTGCGCCGGACCACCGTCCCGAAATTGCCCGAAGCGGCGAGCTGGTGGTGCAACCCGCCATCGGTGACCAGATAGGTCTCACCGTGGCTTTCCTTGCGATCGACAATCCGCGTCAGGTAAACGCCAGCCTCGCCGACGATATATCGGCCAAGCTCGATGAAGAGTTCCGCTTCGATGAGCATATCCGACAGGTTTTCCAGCCTCTTGCCAAGACTATCTCCCACCAGTTCGAGGTCGAGCGGTTCATCACCATGGAAGTACGCGATCCCAAAGCCGCCACCCATATTGAGTTTCGGGAGCGCGGTACCTGCCTCACTGGCAATCCGGTCGGCTAGATCCAGCGTGTTGGCCTGCGTCTCGACGACGAACTCCGCATTGAGCGCCTGACTGCCGGTGAAGATGTGGAGCCCGCGAAACTCGCAGCCTGCCGCCATGATCTCGCCGATCAAGGTCGGCACTCGATCGGCATCCACACCGAAGGGCTTGGCCCCGCCCCCCATTTTCATGCCCGAGCCCTTGAGCTCGAAATCAGGATTGACGCGAATGGCCAGACGCGGGGTCATTCCCAGCTTCTCCCCAATGGCAAGCGCCCGTCTCGCTTCGTTCTCGCTTTCGAGGTTGAGCGTCACGCCGCCCGAAATGGCCGCTTCCAGTTCCTCGTCACGCTTGCCAGGTCCTGCAAAGCTGACTCTCTCGCCGCTCACGCCAATGGCCTGCACCATTTCCAATTCGCCACCGGACGCGATATCGAGACCATCGACCAGGTCGGCAACGAAGTCCAGCAGCGGCGCATAGCTGTTGGCCTTGATCGCGTAATTCAGCCTGATCCGATCCGGCATGGCAGAGCGCAATCGCGCTATCCGCTGCTCGACCAGCGATTTCGAATAGACGAAGAGCGGAGTTCTGCCCGCCTGTTCCACCAATTCGCTGGCGCGGTGGCCGGAAATGGCGAGTTCGCCACCTATGGCGTCATATCCCGCAGGTATCGGACCGACAGGCTTCACGCGCCGATCTCCCGCGCGAGCGCAGTGCGATCGATCTTGCCGTTGGGATTGAGAGGCATCGCGTCGCGCCAGTGAATTACGTGCGGCTGCATGAAATTGGGCAGCTCCTTCGCCAGTGCTTTCTTGAGCTTGTCCTCCGCCTCGCCGGTATCCGATGACGCGCGAACGACAAGGTGTATCGCCTGACCGAGCCTCTCGTCAGCGACGCCCAGCGCGACGGCCTCCGCCACGATTCCCGTCGCGAGTGCCGCGCTCTCGATTTCCTGCGGGCTGATACGGTTGCCCGAGCTCTTGATCATCGCATCGCGGCGACCGAGGAAATAGAGCAATCCGTCCTCGTCGCGCCTGACGCGATCACCCGACCAGACTGCGGTCCCACCATAGTGCGAGGCGCGGGGTGCGGGACGGAAGCGTTCTGCAGTCCGCTCGGCATCCTGCCAGTACCCTTGAGCCACCAGCGGCCCGCAATGAACCAGTTCCCCCTCCACCCCCGGTTCGCACACCTCTCCCCCATCGTCGACCACCAGGATTTCCGCAAACGGGATCGCCTTGCCAATCGAGGCGGGATGAGTGGCTACCAAGTCCGGATCGAGAAAGGTGGAGCGAAAGGCTTCTGTCAGTCCATACATCGGAAAAATGTCTGATTTCGGAAATTTGTCGCGCAAACCTTCCATCAATTCTACCGTAAGCGCTCCACCGCTATTTGTGAGCCGCCGCATTGGCGTCACCGCATCTTCGCTCCACTCGGTTTCCAGCAGTTGCACCCAGAGCGGTGGCACGGCGGCCAAGGTCGTTACCGAATTCTTTGCGCAGGCCTTCACCACGTCACGGGCGAAGAGATAGTCGAGCGGAGCAACGGCGCCCCCAGCATACCACGTGCTGAGCAGCTGGTTTTGTCCGTAGTCGAAACTGAGCGGGAGCGCGCCGAGCACCACATCGTCGCCCGCCAATTCCAGGTAGTGCGCGACTGCGACCGCTCCGAGCCAGAGGTTCGCATGGCTCAACATCACGCCTTTCGGCCGGCCTGTCGAACCGCTGGTGTAGAGAACAGCCACAAGATCGTCGGGATTGTGCCCTGATGGTCCCAAACGGCTATCAGTCGCCTCTGCCCGCTCCCAAGCCGCGTCCTCTTCGATGGTATCGCATCCTGTCGGGACATCGCCTTCTTCCAGCGTTGCGAGCCGTGCCTTGGTGCCGACCAGCAGTTTCGCCCCGCTATCGGCAAGGATATGGGCCACCTGCATGCGCTTCAGCAGCGGATTGATGGGGACATGCACCACCCCCGCCCGCGCCGCCGCAAGAGCAAGGAGGCAGGTCAGCTCGCCCTTGGCAGCCCAGCTCGCGACGCGATCGCCCTCACTCACCTCCTTGGCGAGCCATCCGGCGAGCAGGGCGACGCGCGCAGCAAGCTCGGAATGTGTGAGCACCCGGTCCTTCAGGATGAGTGCAGGCGCATTCTCCACACCACGACCCGCCAGATGGTCGAGCGGGAATGGGTTCGGATCGGGAGATGTCGGATCGGTCGCGGCCATTGCGGTCATGCTATCCCTTTATCGCGCCAATGACGCAAGTGCGCTGGTAGGCTTCGTCTTGCCCCTCCCGAATTGCGCGGCTAAGGGCAGGCCCGCTTGGAGAAACGGGAAAACAGCCATCAGCATGACCTGCGATACCGCCACCGCCGAACCGACCGGCCCTAGCCGCAGTGCGATCGACGAACGGCTTCGTGCAATCCTGGTCGACGTCCTCTCGCTCGATGCGGAAGATGTGGCGCAATTCGATGCCGAAACGGGGCTGTTCGGGCACTTGCCGGAACTCGATTCCATGGCAGTTGCAACGCTGTTCACCGAGATGGAAGATCGCCTCGACATCGTTATCGAGGACGAGGACGTCGATGGCGAAATGCTCGAGACCTATGGCGGGTTACTGGCCTTTACCGAGGCGAAGTGCATCGGGGCCTGAGGCCTAGCGCGTGAAGTAGCTGGTCAGCTCGACGTGGGTCGACCAGCGGAATTGCCCGACTGGACGAAGCTTCTCGAGCCGGAAACCGGCCTCCACAAGCGTTTTCGCGTCGCGCGCCCAGCTTGACGGATTGCAGCTAACATAGGCGACGCGGCTTATCGAACTCGCGGCGATCTGCGCGACCTGTTCACGCGCACCGGCTCGCGGCGGATCGAGCAGGACGGCCTCGAACCGCGAGATTTCGTCGGCAGTCAGAGGGTTGCGGAACAAGTCGCGATGCATGGCGTGAACCGGAACCCCGCGCGAGTTGGCAGCCGTTCTGCAAGCCAGATGGGCATCTCGCGCAGCCTCGACTGCCAGCACCTTGGCTGGACCGGCCACCGCGAAGGCGAAAGTACCGAGCCCGGCAAAGAGGTCCGCAGCAGTTGTCGCGCCTTCCAGGAATGTAGTGCAGTCCGACACAAGGACCTGCTCTCCGTCTATCGTCGGCTGCAGGAAGGAATCGACCGGCAGGCCGACCGCCACGCCGCTGAGAGTAATCGTGGCCGGTTCGGGTTCCCACACGGTCTCGGCACCATAACCCTGGTACAGGGCAAGTCTTGCGAGCCCATGATCCCTGGCGAAATCGAGCAAGGCTTCGGTGGCAGCCAACCCTTCGGCGGCAAAACCCTTCAGCAGGCAGTCTACGCCTCGGTCAGCCAGGGTCAGCGAGATATCGATCGGCTGCTTGCTGGCATGCTGCGCGACGAGGCCTCGCAAAGGCTCGACGAGTGCGAATAGTTCGGGCGCAAGGATATGACATTCGCGCATGTCGACGATGCGGTAGCTGCGACTTTCGCGAAAGCCGATCACCGCGCCCTTCCCGGCCTTTAGCGCATGAAGCGTCGCGCGTCGGCGGGTTCGTGGCGGCGAGAGATGCGTCGGCAACAGCTCGCCAACGGCAATGTCCTGCGCTTCAGCGGCAAACGCGACGCGCTCGGTCACGAACTGGCGCAACGCAGTTTCATCGGCGTGTTGGAGCTGGCAACCGCCACAAGTGCCGAAATGAGGGCACGGCGGCTCGACATGGTGGGCACCCGGCAGGATCGATCCGTCATCGCTAATTGTGTCGCCGGTGACCGCGCCCGCCACGTGCCGCCCGCTTCCGGTCACCCCATCGCCCTTTGCCGCGATGCGCAGGATAGCTTCTTCGCTCACAGGAAGCGCGCCATGGCAGCATTGACGCATCTCGCGAGATCTCCGGCGGTGAATGCCTGCCCTGCAAGTTGCGCCGCTTCCTGGTGAAGCCACACCGCTTCTTCGAGCGCCTTCGACGGTTCTCCGTCCACAGCGAGGCGCGAGGAGGCGATCCCGGCGAGAACATCTCCCGTGCCGGCAACCGACAGCCAGCTCGACGCCTGTTCGAAGAAACGCAGGCCCTGCGATCCGGCGAGCACGGTGTCCGGCCCCTTTGCAAGGACAGCCATTCCGGTTTTGTCATGAAGCGCCTGAACGCGGTCGATCTTGCTTCGCACTTCGACGCCAAATGCATCGCAGAGCTTCTCGAGCTCCCCTTCATGCGGTGTCAGCGCCAGCGTCGAGGCATCGCATCCGGCAATCATGGCCGGGTCGAGCAGGTGTAGCGCGTCGGCATCGAGAACGCAGGGACGCCCCGCGTACAGGACCGAAGCCAGGGTCTTGCGCGAGGCGTGGCTCCGGCCAAGGCCCGGACCGATCAGAACCGCAGCTATGCGGGGATCGGAGAGCGCTTCCGCCGGTGGAGCGTCTTCGATTACCAGTTCCGCGGGCGCATCGGGATGCGAATGCTCGCTAACGAGCTTCACATAGCCTGCCCCGCTGCGCATGGCCGCTTCGGCTGCGAGCAGCGGCGCGCCGGGCATGTCTCCCGCCACGATGGCCAGAAGGCCGCGGCTGTATTTGTGAGAGTGGGCCGAGGGAGCCGAAAGGCGCGGCGCATGGCTAAGCAGCGGTGCATCGGCAGGCAGTTCGATGCCGATTTCGACCAGCCGTTTTGCACCCATCGAGGCCATGGCAGGCATCATGAAGTGAGCCCGCTTCCAGGCACCGAGCGCCAAGGTCAGGTCATAGCGGACTTCTGGCCCGAGCCTTTCTCCCGTATCGCTCGCAATGCTGCTCGGCATGTCGACTGCGACCTTGTAGCCCTTCGCGTCTCCCAACTCGCTCAACAGGTCGGCAAAATCCCCAGTCACTTTGCGCGAGAGGCCGTAGCCGAAGAGGCAATCGACATAGACTTGGTCGTTAGGAAGCGGCCCCGTTGCGACCTCGCCCTTGAAATGCTCGCGAGCGATGCGGGCAGTGTCCGTTGTGGGTTCTCGCGGCGCAACGACGTGAACGCGGTTTCCACGACGCCGCAGGCTTTCGGCGACCACGTATCCATCGCCGCCATTGTTGCCCGGCCCGCAAAGAACGCAGATATCGCGCCCTCCGGCCACGCGGGCGACCCATTGGGCAGCACCCTCGCCAGCACGCCGCATCAAATCCCATTCGCTGGTGCCAGCATCCATCGCCGACCGTTCCGCCGTGCGCATCTGCTGGACGGTTAGCACCGCGCCACACATCAGGTATGCCCGCGAAGGTCAGATATCGGCGAAAACGTGGGTTTCGCTCGCAGCCCCGGGATGCGTGACCGCGCCGCTGGCCGCTGGGCCAACGTTCTGGGCGTAGCGCCACAATGCTCCGGATTGATAGTCATTGGCCCGCGGCTGCCACGCCTTTCGCCTTTCGTCCAGCACCGAAGGAGCGACATTGAGGTCGATCGTACCTTTCACTGCGTCGATCGCGATTTCATCTCCGTCCTCGACTAGTGCAATCGGGCCGCCGTCCGCAGCTTCGGGTCCGACGTGGCCAATGCAGAAACCGCGCGTCGCGCCGGAGAAGCGTCCATCGGTGATGAGCGCGACCTTCTCGCCCATACCCTGCCCGTAAAGCGCTGCAGTGGTGGCGAGCATTTCGCGCATGCCAGGGCCGCCCTTAGGCCCTTCGTAGCGGATCACGATGACACTCCCTTCGTCGATATCGCGATTTTCGACCGCGGCGAACGCATCCTCCTCGCATTCGAAGACGCGAGCCTTTCCAGTGAATTGCAGCCGCTCCATGCCGGCCACCTTCACGATGGCCCCCTGGGGTGCGAGCGAGCCCTCGAGACCGACGACGCCCCCCGTAGGAGTGATCGGATTCGAAACTTCGTAAAAGACCTTCTGGTCGGGGTTCCAGCTGATTTCCTCTATATTCTCGCCAAGCGTCTTGCCGGTCACCGTGATTGGCTCGGGATCGAGAAAGCCGCCATCGAGCAGCGTCTTCATTGCCATGTAGACACCGCCCGCCTCGTGCATGTCCTTCGCGACATATTTGCCGCCCGGCTTGAGGTCGGCAATGTAGGGGGTTGATTTGAAGATCGCAGCGACGTCATGCAGGTCGAATTCGATGCCGGCTTCATGCGCCATGGCTGGCAGGTGGAGCGCCGCATTGGTCGACCCCCCCGTGGCCGCAACCACCCTCGCCGCGTTCTCGAAGGCAGCCCGGGTGCAGATGTCACGAGGCCGCAAGTTCCGCTCCAGCATCGTCATGATCTGGCGCCCAGCAGCCACCGCAATCTCTTCGCGTGATTTGTAAGGAGCAGGAGCCATATTGCTGTTCGGAAGGGACAATCCGATCGCTTCGCCCACACAAGCCATTGTGTTCGCAGTGAACTGGCCGCCGCAGGCACCGTGGCCGGGACAGGCAACCTTCTCCAGCGCGGTCAGATCCTTCAAAGGACAATTGCCCGAGGCGAACTGACCGACCGCCTCAAACACATCTACCACAGTGACGTCATGTCCCTTGTAGGTGCCTGGCAGGATCGATCCACCATAGACGAAAATGCTCGGTACATTGAGCCGAAGCATCGCCATCATCATGCCGGGCAAGCTCTTGTCGCAGCCGGCGAAACCCACCAGCGCATCATAGCAATGCCCGCGTACCGAAAGTTCGACCGAATCCGCGATCACCTCACGGCTAACCAACGAACTCTTCATGCCCTGATGCCCCATGGCGATGCCATCGGTCACGGTGATGGTATTGAACCGGCGGGGCATTCCGCCCGCCTCGTTTACGCCCCGGCGGCAGAGGTCTGCCTGCGCATCGAGCGTGGTATTGCACGGCGCACTGTCATTGCCCGCGCTGGCCACCGCGACGAAGGGGCGCGCGATCTCCTCCTCTGTCAGGCCCATTGCATAATAATATGAGCGATGGGGGGCCCGCTCGGGCCCAACCGAAACGTGGCGGCTGGGGAGCCTGGACTTGTCGAACCGTGCCATGAAATCCTCCGTGGCGCGCAGCAATCGCCCCGCTGCCCGAGGAATTCAAGCGATCATGGCGATAGCTTTGCTTGTGGCCGCTCAAACTTCGAGCGCAACGCGGCCCAATACGTCGGCCAGCATGACTGCCCAGCGCGCTTGTCCTGCCTTGGTGTCGATCTGGTCCTGGCGGATCTCGACGGTGCAATAGGGAATACCCTTCGCTTCCGCGTGGCGGTCCATCGTGGCGTTCAGTTCCTTGCCTGAATAGGGCTGGTTGTCGCCAACGGTCAGCCCCTGCTCACCAAACAGGCGAATTGCATGGCGAGCAGCAGTGTCGTCCTGATTGTAGAGCAAAGCGACCTCCCAAGGACGCTCCTCGTCACTCGTGTCGAGGCTCGGCGTGAAGCTGTGTAGCGCGACCAGCATGCGCGGCTTTACTCGCTCGATCAGCTTGCCCAGCTCATAGTGATAGGGTCGATGGAAGAGGTTCAGCCGCGCTTCGACATCGGCACCGATATTCCCGGGAATTAGCTTCCCGTCGCTTTCGGTCGGCACCACCGAGCGGTCGTCCTCATTGCGATGAAGATCGCACACCAGGCGGCTCACAGTCGCAATGTGCGCAGGAATGCCGTGACGGCGCGCGAGACGGTCAGCGATGCCTTCGACGCCGATATCGAGCGCGATATGTTCGTTGAGCAGCTTGCGGTCGATGCCCAGCTCGATCCCGCGCGGCACATGGTTCGAAGCATGGTCGGCAACGACCAGCAATCCGTTCGGTTTCACATCTTCCGCACCGACCTGGCGATACGGCAGATTGTCGATCATCATCGAAGCTTACCTTTCAGCTGCCACCAATCCGGGTGATCGGCAGCGATGCGCGCGGCGACCTCATCACGCGCAGAGTGTGTTTCATAAAGCGCAAAACAAGTTGCCCCCGAACCGGACATACGGGCGAGAAACGGCTCGGTTCCGCGCAAGACGGCCAGCACATCGGCGATTTCGGGCACGAGCGAGATGGCGGGCGCTTCGAGATCGTTGCGGCCTTCGAGCGCGATGGTGCGCGCATCGCCCTCGGGCAAGGCTCCGCGATCTACGCCGTCCCACGATTTGAAGACGGGACCCGTGGCAAGCGGGATACGCGGATTGACGAGGAGCACGGGCATATTTGCTAGACTATCATCGGCCGCATCAAGGTCGGTCCCGGTCCCCCGACCAATGCATGTACGGCTTTCGACGCAAGCCGGGACATCTGCGCCCAGTTTCGCAGCTCGGGCACGCCAGTCGTCGGGGAGCCCATGCGCGCGTTCGACCATCCGAAAGATCGCTCCCGCATCAGCCGAACCGCCACCCAGGCCTGCGGCGACAGGCAGGTTCTTCTCAAGCGCGACGTCCAACCCATCCGACCGAGGGAACGAGCCCAGCGCGCGCATCACAATATTGTCGAACGGATCGGTGAGCGCAGAGGCGAATTCGCCGATCGTCCGCAAGGTGTCTTCCGCTGCGGGGCTCGCCGTCAGACGATCGCCCGCATCGACGAACGCAAACAGGGTTTCGAGCTCGTGATAACCATCCTCACGCCGCTTTCGGACATGCAGCGCGAGGTTGATCTTTGCAAAAGCCGTTTCCGTTAGCGCCACCCGGCAAATCACATATTCGGGTAATTTGGTCCACCGCC
The DNA here is from genome assembly GCF_019711415.1 of Qipengyuania vesicularis. Classification (GTDB taxonomy): domain Bacteria; phylum Pseudomonadota; class Alphaproteobacteria; order Sphingomonadales; family Sphingomonadaceae; genus Qipengyuania; species Qipengyuania vesicularis. Next base: position 939,101 of record NZ_JAIGNJ010000001.1, read on the forward strand.
GCCTTCGGGCGTGGTCCATTCGATGTTCTGGTTCGGGTCCTTGATGTCGCAGGTCTTGCAGTGGACGCAGTTCTGCGAGTTGATCTGGAACTTGGGCTCCGCGCCCTCCTCGATAATCCACTCGTAGACGCCGGCCGGGCAATAGCGGGTCGAGGGACCACCATAGACCTCCAGTTCGCTCTCGCGCTGCAGCTCACGGTCGAGCACCTTCAGGTGTACGGGCTGGTCCTCCGCGTGATTGGTGTAGCTGAAGCTGACATTGGTCAGGCGGTCGAAACTCAGCGTGCCATCGGGCTTGGGATAGACGATCGGAGCATAGAGATCGGCACGCTGAAGCATCTCGTGATCGCGGTGATGCTTCATCGAGATCGGCAGGCCGATCTTGAGCGTCCGCATCCACATGTCGATGCCCGCAAGCACCGTGCCCAAATCCTCGCCATACTTGGCAACGGCAGGTTGTGCGTTCTGGACGAGCTTCAGCTCCTTGGCGATCCAGCTTGACCGGACCGCATCGTCATAGTCCATCTCCTCGCTATGCTCGCGCCCTGCGGCAATGGCATCGGCGATTGTTTCGGCTGCCAGCATCCCGCTCTTCATGGCGGTGTGCGAGCCTTTGATGCGAGGCACGTTCACGAAGCCCGCCGAACAGCCGATCAGCGCACCGCCCGGGAAGGCAAGCTTGGGCACGCTCTGCCAGCCGCCCTCGTTGATGACGCGGGCGCCATAGGCGACGCGCTTGCCGCCTTCGAGGATCGCCGCGATCGCCGGATGGTGCTTCCAGCGCTGGAATTCCTGATAGGGCGAGACGTGCGGGTTTTTGTAATCGAGCGCGGTGACGAAGCCGAGTGCAACCTGCCCGTTAGACTGGTGGTAAAGGAAGCCACCGCCCCAGGTGCCGGTCTCGCTGAGCGGCCAGCCCTGCGTGTGAATGACCGAGCCCTGCTCGTGCTTTGCAGGATCGATATCCCACAATTCCTTGATGCCAAGACCATAGACCTGCGGCTCGCAATCGGCCTCGAGATCGTACTTCGTCTTCATCTTCTTGGTAAGGTTGCCGCGCGCGCCCTCTGCGAAGAGCGTGTATTTCGCATGGATCTCCATGCCCGGCTGGTAGTCGCCCTTCTGCGACCCGTCCTCGGCGATACCCATGTCCTGCGTGACCACGCCAGTGACCGCGCCCTTGTCGTCGAAAAGGACTTCGGCGGCAGGGAAGCCGGGGAAGACCATCACGCCAAGCCCCTCTGCTTGCTCGGCCAACCAGCGACAGAGATTGCCGAGCGAACCGGTATAGTTGCCGTCATTGCTCATGAATGGCGGGAGCAGGAACTCGGGCAGGTCCGACTTGCCGCCTTCGGAGAGAACCCAGTGGTGGTTTTCGGTCACCGGCGTTTCCGCCATCGGGCAATCCATGTTGCGCCAGTCAGGGAAGAGCTCGTTCAGTGCTTTGGGATCGACTACTGCACCGGAGAGGATGTGCGCGCCGATCTCGCTGCCCTTTTCCAGCACGACGACTTCCAGGTCCTCGTTGATCTGCTTCAGCCGGATAGCTGCCGAAAGTCCGGCCGGGCCGCCGCCGATGATGACGACGTCGCAGGGCATCGATTCGCGTTCGCTCATGTCTCTCTCTTTTCGTCGCGTAAACGTTGGGATTGCCTTGATTGCTAGGCGGTTTGAGGTCAAGACCTAGAGCGGACGGATTATGATCGCAGACACGCCGGAAACCCGCGATTTATCGCCAGCAGACGCGCTCGAAGCTACCCTCGACTGGTGGCGCGATGCGGGTGTCGAAGACGACTATCGCGATGAGGCTACCAGCTGGCTGGCCGAGCCTGAGCAAGAGCAGGCCGTAACGTCCACGAAGCCGAAGAAACCGCCCGAAGAACCGCAGCAGACTGCGCTCGAAAGGGCCTTCGAACGAACCGACAACACCGCCCTTATCGGCGGCCTTCCACAGGCATACCCCGCCGACCTGGAAAAATTTCGCGAATGGTGGATGGCAGAGCCCAGCCTTTCTCATGCAGGTCCGGACCGACGCTTGCCTCCGCGCGGTGTTGCCGGGGCCAAGCTGATGGTCCTCGTGCCCGAGCCGTTGGAAAACGATATGGCCTCCCTGTTGTCCGGCCCGGCAGGAAAGTTCGTGGAAGCCATCCTTCGTGCGATGAGTATTGAACCGCACGAAGCCTATCTGGCCAGCGCAATGCCAGCCCCGGCCGCGCTGCCCGACTGGTCCGATCTCGCTGCCAGGGGGCTTGGCAATGTTACCCGGCACCACATCGCCCTTGCAGCGCCGCACCGCGTAATTGCATTTGGCCGATCGCTGGCCCCTCTGTTCGGCGTTTCGCACGAGAATGCACGTGAACCTGCGACAGTTGATGCCGGAGGCAAGACATTGCCGCTCATGCTTGCCCCGGAATTGGCCGAGCTTGCACGCTCGGCACCACGGCGGCGCAACTTCTGGAATCGCTGGCTGGACTGGACCGCATGACGAAAAGACTTCTCTGGCTGGCGACGATCTCGGCGGCGCTGGCTCCCGCTCAGGCAATCGCCCAATCGGACAGTCTCGAATACTTCTCTCGCTCGCATTCGTCGGCCCTGCCCACGTTGCTCGATGCCGAGGATCGCACCTATTATGCTTCACTTTTCGAGGCGATCGACGCCCAGAACTGGGACCGTGTCGAGGTCATGCTGTCGCAGCGCGAGGATGGCCCCCTCCACGGCGCTGCCCTCGCGACATATTTCCTCGATCCCAAGAGCCCGCGGATCGAACTCGCCCGGATCGAGGAGTGGTTGCGCCGCTACCCGGACAGCGCGCGGGTAGAGGAAATTGTTCGACTGGGCGAAACGCGCGGCCTTTCGTGGAAACCCGGCATGCGCCGCCAGCAATCGCTCGTACGCCAACCCGGACTTACTCGCCGCACCCTGCCTGCGACGATCCAGGATGGCACCATGCCCGACACGGTTCGGCAGGCAATCCTCTCCAGCATCTCCAGTGACGACCCCGACAACGCCCGACTCTTGCTCGACGGAGTCGACGCGTCGCTTTCCTCACAGGCCCGCGCCGAATGGCGTCAGCGCGTCGCCTGGAGCTACTACATCGAGAACCGCGACGCCGAAGCCTATGGGATGGCCCAACTGGTGTCGCAGGGAAGCGGTCCCTGGGTAGCCGAGGGCTACTGGGTCGCCGGTCTTTCCGCTTGGCGACTGGGCGATTGCGCGCGCGCGGCGGAATTCTTTGCCGCCAGCGCTTCTGCGGCAGGGAATCCCGAGCTTGCAACTGCCGCGCATTACTGGGCAGCGCGAAGCCTGACGCGGTGCCGCAAGCCGCAGCAGGCCGCGCCCCATTTGCGTAATGCCGCCCGATATCACGAGACGCTCTACGGAATGCTCGCGAGCGAGCAGCTCGGCAAGGAACTGCCTTCGAACCACACCGCACCGGACCTGACCGGTGAGGACTGGCGCAGGCTTTCCGGTGAGCCGGCAGTGCGCGAAGCCGTCATGCTGGCTGAAATCGGCCGGCGTGATATCGCAGACGAGGTTCTGCGATGGCAGGTTCGCTATGGAGACCCGCAGGATTTCACGGCCCTGACGCGTCTTGCACGTGCCCTGGGTCTCGCCGGTGCGCAGACTTACATGGCCTACAACGCACCGCGCGGGGAGGCCTCGCCCGCAAACCTGCGCTGGCCGGTTGCCTACCATGTCCCACACGGTGGCTGGCGCATCGACCCCGCGCTGGCCTTTGCCCATGCCTTGCAGGAATCGAATTTCCGCGAGCGCGTGGTCAGTCCGGCAAACGCCATCGGGCTGATGCAGATCCGTCCGATCGCCGCGCGAGAATATGCCGCGTCGATCAATATGAGCTCGGGTGCCGACCTCAAGGATCCAAAGAACAATCTCGCCTTCGGCCAACGCGCGCTCGAAGCCTTGGCTCAGGCCAGCTACACGCGCGGTGCCCTGCCGAAAGTGATGGCAGCCTATAATGCCGGCCCCAGCCCAGTCGCGCGATGGAACAGCGAGATTAACGACCAGGGTGATCCGCTGCTCTGGATGGAATCGATCCCTTACTGGGAGACCCGTTCCTATGTAGCCATCGTCATGCGAAATTACTGGATGTACCTGCGCCAGGCCGATGCCGAGGCTCCGAGCCGCAAGGACCTCGCCGAGAACGACTGGCCGCAATTTCCCCGCAATCGCTGAGGACGCACGCTGATGGGCATCGACGAAAGCCGTACATTCAAACCGGTCAATATCGCTCTGCTGACCATATCCGACAGCCGCACGCGCGCCGACGATACATCGGGAGACATCCTGGCCGACAGGATCAAGCTTGCGGGCCACCAGCTCGTTGCGCGCGCAATAAGCCGAGACGACAAGAACGAGATTGCCGCCCATCTCCACCGCTGGATCGATGACGAGCAGGTCGACGCGGTCATCACGACCGGCGGAACCGGCCTGACGGGCCGCGACGTGACCCCCGAGGTGCTCGACCGGGTGAAAGACAAGGATGTTCCCGGCTTTGGCGAGCTCTTCCGGTGGCTCAGCTTTGAAACAATCGGCACGAGCACAATCCAGAGCCGTGCCTGCGCCGTGATCGCGCGCGGAACCTACATATTCGCCCTCCCCGGTTCGAACGGAGCGGTGAAAGACGGGTGGGACAAGATCCTCGCCGGCCAGCTCGATAGCCGTCATCGGCCCTGCAATTTCGTCGAGCTTATGCCTCGACTACGCGAACGCTAATGATGTTGCGCTTGCTGCCGATCGTCATTCTTGCCCTTGGGTTTGCGGCATCTCCCGCATCTGCCAGAGATTGCGAGTTGACCGAGGAACAACGACGCGAAGCAAGCGAGACCGATTGGCAGACCTTCGACCAGGCGGGAGGCATCGCCGGGACCTTCCGCGACCTCGCCTCGCGCCAATGCTATGCCGAAGCGCTCGAGGCCTATCGGTCCTGGCTGAACCATCACGGAGGATTCCCCGACGGACGTGCGCGGGGCATCGGCCACTTCCACATCGGACAGGCACTCGCTTTCACAGGGAATATCGACGGTGCGATTGCGATCATCAGCAAATCCTATCGCGACGTCGACGTCGAAGGCGATGTGGCGCGCGACTGGAACAATTATGTCGACGGCGTCTTGGGGTACTTCGCCGGCGATCGTCAGCGCATCCGCGATGCACGGGAGAGGCTGTGGACTTCCGACCGTGCCTTCGCACGGCGACAGGCGGGCGTACTCGATGGGCTCCGCAAATGCATAGACAAGCCTTACGCCACCGCCATGTCTCCAAGCTGTCGAGACTGAGTAACGCCTCTCTCCTATCTTGCCCTGGCCATATGTTCCGTTTATGTTCTCGTAAATGGAGCACCGACTTGAACCTCGAATATCTGGACGTGGCGCACAATCGGGCAGCGTCCCGACCCGCTTCGGTCTTGCAAAGCGCGAGACGGATGGTGACTGGCGCGACTACATGGAAACGCTTGACGGTCCACCCGTAAAGCTGCGCACGCAGGTGACCGAGGAACATCCCAAGACCATCCTCAGCTTCAACCAGTCGCCCGACATCTTCTTCGACCGCTCGATCAATGCTTATCGCGGGTGCGAGCATGGCTGCGTCTATTGCTTTGCCCGCCCTACCCATGCCTATCACGACCTGTCGCCCGGCCTCGATTTCGAGACGCAGTTGTTCGCCAAGCCAAACGCCGCTGAACTGCTGCGCGCAACGTTGGCGAAACCGAAATACCGCCCCAAGCCGATCGCGATGGGGACCAACACCGATCCCTACCAACCGATCGAGGGCGATTACCGGATCACGCGGCAGATTCTCGAAGTCTGCCTCGATACGCGTCATCCCGTGACGATCACCACCAAATCCCACCGTGTGCTCGACGACCTGGAACTGCTTGCGGAAATGGCGGAGCGACGCCTGGTTGCAGTGGCAATCTCGGTGACAAGCCTCGATCCGCGGCTGTCAGGCATGCTCGAGCCGCGCGCAGCTTCTCCTGCCAAGCGACTCGCAGCATTGGAAAAACTGGTCGAGGCAGGCGTGCCAAGCCATTGCTCCGTCGCGCCGGTGATCCCCGCCATCACCGACGAGTTCATGGAAGAAATCGTCCAGCGCGCAGCTGCTATAGGCGTCGACAGCGTGGGCTGGATCCCGCTGCGACTGCCACACGAGGTCGCCCCGCTGTTTCGCGAATGGCTTTCGGTCCATTTCCCCGAGCGCGGCGACAAGGTGATGAGCATCATCCAGTCGATCCGCGCCGATGCTACGGGTGGGGGGAAGGACAACGACCCCAATTTCTTCTCGCGCCTCAAGCCGACAGGCGTGTGGGCCGACCTCTTCCGCTCAAGGTTCAGACTGGCCTGCAAACGCGCTGGCCTCGGCAAGGCGAAGTTCGAACTGGATTGCACGCAGTTCAGGCCGCCCGCTGTGGGCGGGCAACTGCGGTTGCTATAGTCTTGCTAGGTTCCGTCCGAAAAGATCGAACGAACGGACTTGCCGAACTGCCACCCAACAACCGCACCCAAGCTTGGCCAAAGTGGACCAAAGAAGAATTCCAATGGGCTCGTTGATCTAAGCGCTTCAGGATTTTGACTTTGCCAGATAGACACGTAGATCACCATTCCGACTGGAACCGCCAGCAATAGCGAACAGCCAATTCGTTTCGAGGGCGCAAGTGCGCCGACAATCGAGCCAAACACGCCACCAAGAACTACCAAGCTCATGATGGAAAGGGACATCAGAATCCTTCTCCTGCACTTCCTGGCTTGAACCGCACCAGCCTGCTGTCAGCCAGTGCCGCCGTGCGATTGACCACCGCCTTCTGGTAGTCCGCATCCTTGATCATCTCGAAGAAGGCGCCGGAATTCGGGTACTGCGCCACGAAGCCATCGTGCCACTGCATCGCTTCCGGCCCCGTAACCACCGTCTGGAACGTGCCGCGCCAGACGATCTCGCCGCCCACGCGGCGGAAGATCGGGCCGCTGGTCTTGCCGTATTCCTGGTAGGCGCGCTGTCCGCTCCAGCCCTTTCCGGCGTGCTCGTGACCCTCAGGATACGCGGCCTCGTCCCTGTACTGCAGGAGGTTGAGCATATGGATCGGCTCGTCGCGCGGGAGGTTCTTGAACGCCTCGAAATTAGCGCGGCTCGGGTCGATGTAGCTGGTCATGGCAGAATTCTCCTAGATTGCCGATCCGCCGAGGAAGGTGTCGATCACCATCCTTTGCTGCTTGCGGCCATCGGGATCGGTTTCGGTCTTGAAGCGGCAGAAATTCTCCGCCCAGGACGATGTTCGTGCTCGGACGGGTGGATTGTTACTCGCCATGATATCGAGCACCACTTGCGCCACCTCGCCCGGGGTCTGGTAGAGCCCCTCGTATTCCGGTCCCGAACGATCGCTGAGATAGCGCTTCAGGATCGGAGCATAAGCGTCATCCAGCATTCCTCCGGACTTGGCGATATGCTCCCTCACATTGGCGGCAAACTCGCTGCTAATTCCGGCCGGCTCGATGGCGGTGAAATGAAGGCCGAAGGCAGGTCCGGCGTAGCTGGCGAGGCCTTCGATGTAGCCCTCAACGGCGAATTTCGAGCCGCAGTAGATCTCGTTGAAGGGTTGGCCGACGAGACCGCCGATCGAAGTGATCGCGACCACATGCCCTGCCCCTGCTGCACGCATATGCGGGAGAACTGCTTTGGTGCAGCGCACGACCCCGTGAAAGTTCGTATCCATCACCCATTGGACGTCCGATTCCTCCGCCTGCTCGGTCGAGCGCACAAAGCCGACACCCGCATTGCACACCAGCGTGTCGATCCTGCCCTCCCGCTCGATAATCTCACTTACCGCAGCATCGATCGAAGCCTGGTCGCAAACGTCGAGTTCCAGCAATTCGACGCTTGTCCCTGCGGCCTCGGCCATCTTGTCGAGCTCGCCTCGCTTCGAGAGGTTTCGCATCGACGCATAGCTCTTCCAACCAGCCTTGGCCGCGGCAACGGCAATGCTGGCGCCAAGGCCGGTGGAACACCCCGTAGTCAGTACGATCTTCGACATGGTGTTTCTCCTCTAGACGTTCACGCTACGCCATTCTCCCGGCTTCAATCCGTCGACGCTCCAGTCCCCGATGCGCCAACGGATGAGACGCAGGGTTGGCAGGCCCACGGCGGCGGTCATACGGCGGACCTGGCGGTTCCGGCCCTCGGTGATCTCCAGCGCGATCCAGCTGTCAGGCACGCTCTTGCGAAAACGGACGGGCGGATCGCGGTCCCAGACCGCGGGTGGATCGATCCGCTTGGCTCGTGCGGGCCGGGTCATTCCGTCCTTGAGCTCCACGCCGCGGGCCAGTTTCTCCAACGCCTCGTCCCCCGCATCGCCCTCAACCTGCACGAGGTAGGTCTTGGCCATCTTGTAGCGCGGTTCGGCAATGCGCGATTGGAGCCGTCCGTCATCGGTCAGCAGCAACAAGCCCTCGCTATCCTTGTCGAGCCTGCCCGCAGGATAGACGCCCGGCACATCGACCAGATGCGCCAGCGTGTCCTCCACGCCATCCTTGCCCCCAGTGAACTGCGAGAGCACGCCATAGGGCTTGTTGAGCAGGATCAGCCGGCTCACGCCTCTAGCTTGTAGTCGGCGAACCGGTCGCGCAGGTCCTTCTTGCTGATCTTGCCGGTGGCGGTGTGCGGGATGTCGTCGACGAATTCGACCGCATCGGGCAGCCACCACTTGGCGACCTTGTCGGAGAGGAAATTCGTCACTTCTTCCGCGCTGACATCCTGACCTTCCTTCTTTACGACGAAGAGGACCGGTCGCTCGTCCCATTTCGGGTGGAACATGCCGATACACGCTGCCTCCGCGACGGCAGGATGCCCCACTGCGGCATTTTCCAGCTCAACCGAGGAAATCCACTCGCCGCCGGACTTGATTACGTCCTTGGTGCGGTCGGTTAGCTGCAGCGTGCCATCGGGGTGCAACATGCCCACATCGCCGGTGTCGAACCAGCCATCCTGCGTCGTGGCGTCCGCTTCGGCCTTGAAATAGCGCCTTACGACCCACGGCCCGCGGATTTGAAGCGCGCCGGAAGTCTCGCCATCGCGCGGGAGGACCTTGGTGTTGTCGTCGAGATCGACCGTGCGGAGTTCCACGCCGAAGATCGGGCGGCCCTGCTTCATGGTCTTGGCGACTTTTTCGTCGAAGCTGAGCTGGTCCCAGTCGTGCGTAGGGCCACCGACGGTGCCGATGGGCGAAGTCTCGGTCATGCCCCATGCGTGCTGAACGCGGGTGCCGTTCTTCATTAGCCGCTCGATCATGAACCTGGGCGCTGCAGATCCACCGATGGTAGCGGCCTTGAGCGGCGGAAGGTCGATCCCTTCCGCGTCGCAATACTGGAAGTGCGCGAGCCAGACGGTCGGCACTCCGGCACTGTCGGTCACGCCTTCCTTGATCATCATCTCGTGCAGCACCGCAGGATCGTTGACCTGGCTGAAGACGAATTTGATGCCTGCCATCGCGCCCGCATAGGGAAGACCCCAGCTGGCAGCGTGGAACATCGGCACGACGGGCAGCATCACGCTCGCCGAACTGAAGTTGAAAGCGGCGGGCTGGAGGCCGGCGACGGCATGCATCACCGTGCTGCGATGCTCGTATTGCACGCCCTTGGGATTACCCGTGGTACCGCTGGTGTAGCAGATCATGCAAGGATCGCGCTCGCTACCCTCGACCCATTCGAAATCGCCATCTTCTGCGGCGATCCAGTCCTCGAAAGCGGCCGTATGCTCGCCGCTGTCGAAGCAGATGTAATGTTCGACGTTGGGCCAGCGATCGCGCATTTTGTCTATAATGGGCTGGAACATCGCGTCATAGATCACCACGCGGTCGTCGGCGTGGTTGACGATATATTCCAGCTGGTCCTCGAACAGGCGCGGGTTCACCGTGTGGAGCACGCCGCCCATACCCGCGACACCGTACCAGCTCACCAGGTGGCGCGAATGGTTCATGGCAATGCTGGCGACCTTGTCGCCTGGCTTGAGCCCGAGCTTCTGCAGTGCCTGCGCCATCTTTAGAGCATCCCGGCGGATGCCGGCCCAGGTGGTCCGGGTTTCGCTTCCATCCGCCCAACGGGTAACGATTTCGCGATCGGGTGCCTCACGTGCCGCGTGGTCGATCACATGCGTCACGCGCATGGTCCAGTCCTGCATCGCTCCGAGCATTCGTGCCTCTCTCCTTGTGTCCCACCCCTCTCCCGGGGCGCTCAATCAAGAGACGAGGCGTAAGTGCGAGCCGCCGCGCCGCTTGTCGAGTTGCACCTTGGCAAGGCCCGGCACGCTTGCCAAGCGTTCTGCGAGTTCGCCATCGAGGTTGAAATTGCGGCCGAGGCGCATGACCGGCTCCTCGTCTCCGCCTAGCCGTAGCGTCGCGAGTACTTCATCCTTGCCGGACATGGCGGCGGCCAGTTCGCGATGAATTTCGGCAACCGCCGCTTCGTCGAGGATATCGAGAGTAAGGATCATCGGCGTAGACCCTTTCACTTCCCTCAGCGGCGTGCCGCCGCGCACTGTGATGCGAGGCGGTTCGTCGGGGCTCGGGGAATCGAGTTCCACCTGCAGCAAGACGCAGGTCTGGTCCTCTGCCCACTTCTGGAAGCGCTCGACCATGCCTTCCTCGAAACAGGCGGCGCTGAACTGGCCAGTCGCATCGGAGAAATCGGCACGGATGAAGGGCTTGCCACGGCGCGTCGTGCCCTTGTTTACCTTCTCTACCATGGCAGCCATCACCGCATTCGAGCGACCATCTGCGGGTGCGCCGCCTGCCATCAGCGAGGCGTAGTTGCGCGCGCCATTGGCGGACGCGATGTCCTTCCAAGCGGCGACCGGATGAGCGGAGAAGTAGAAGCCGAAGTTCTCGCGCTCGCGCGCCATGCGTTCGGCCCGCGGCCAGTCCTCGACTTCACGTAGCCGCAGCGTTTCGCCGGGTGCATCATCGCCGCCAAACATGCTGGCCTGTCCGCTCGTGCGCTCGCGGTCGGCCGCATCGGCGACTGCCAGCAGCATGTCGACGTTTTCGAAGACCTTGGCGCGGTTGGGTTCGAGCGCATCCAGTCCGCCAGCACAGGCCAAAGCCTCTAGCTGGCGCGAATTCATTGAACCCTTTGGAATGCGTTCGAACAAGTCTTGCAGACTATCGAACCGGCCCGACACTTCGCGTTCGGTGACGATCGCTTCCATCGCCTTTTCGCCAACATTGCGAATGCCTGCGAGCGCATAGCGCACGGCGTAGCCATCGTCAGTTTGTTCAACCGTAAATTCGGCTTCGGACCTGTTGATGCAGGGCGGCTCGACGGCGATGCCCTGCCGCCGCGCGTCGTCTACGAAAATCGTCAGCTTTTCCGACTGGTGCATGTCGAAGCACATCGAGGCAGCGAAGAATTCTTCCGGATAATGCGCCTTCAGCCACGCGGTCTGATATGCGAGCAAGGCATAAGCTGCTGCGTGCGATTTGTTGAAGCCGTAGCCTGCGAACTTGTCAATCAAGTCGAACAACTCGTTCGCCTTGGCCTTCTCGATGCCGCTGACTTCCTTGCACCCGGCGACAAAGCGTTCGCGCTGCGCATCCATCTCGGCTTGGACCTTCTTGCCCATTGCGCGGCGCAACAAATCTGCATCGCCGAGCGAGTATCCGGCAAGGATCTGCGCGGCCTGCATGACCTGTTCCTGGTAGACGAAGATGCCGTAGGTTTCGGACAAGATGCCTTCGAGCTTCTCGTGCGGGTATTCGATCGGCACCTCGCCCGCCTTGCGCTTGCCGAAAAGCGGGATGTTGTCCATCGGGCCCGGACGATAGAGCGAGACGAGCGCGATGATGTCGCCGAAGTTTGTCGGCTTCACCGCGGTCAGCGTTCGGCGCATGCCCTCCGATTCCAGCTGGAAGACGCCGACGGTATTACCCGCCTTCATCAGCTCGTAGACAGCCGGGTCGTCGAGTTCGAGCTGCGACAAATCGATGGTGATGTCGCGCTTCTTGAGCAAGTCGGTCGCCTTCTTGAGGACCGACAGCGTCTTCAATCCGAGAAAGTCGAATTTAACGAGCCCGCTGCTCTCGACATTCTTCATGTCGTACTGCGTCACCGGCATGTCCGAGCGCGGATCGCGATAGAGCGGGACAAGTTTAGCCAGCGGACGGTCGCCAATCACCACGCCGGCCGCGTGGGTCGAGCTGTTGCGTGGGAAGCCCTCCAGCTGCATGGCGAGGTCGATCAGGCGTTTGACCTCGTTGTCGTTATCGTACTCCGCCTTGAAATCCGCCGCGCCATTCAGAGCACGCGGCAGTGTCCACGGGTCGGTCGGATGGTTCGGGACCATCTTGCAGATGCGGTCGACATGACCGTAGCTCATCTGGAGAATGCGGCCCGTATCGCGCAGCACGGCGCGCGCCTTCAGCTTACCGAAGGTGATGATCTGGGCGACGTGATCGTGCCCGTACTTCTGCTGGACATAGCGGATGACCTCGCCACGGCGGGTTTCGCAGAAGTCGATGTCGAAGTCGGGCATCGACACACGTTCCGGGTTGAGGAAACGTTCGAACAGCAGGCCCAGCTGGATCGGATCGAGATCAGTAATCGTCAGCGCCCAGGCGACGAGGCTACCCGCACCCGAACCACGGCCCGGCCCCACGGGAATGTCGTGGTCCTTGGCCCATTTGATGAAGTCGGCAACGATCAGGAAGTAGCCGGGGAAGCCCATCTGGTTGATGATGCCGACCTCGTAATCGAGCCGGTCGACATAGACCCGGAGCTCCTCGTCGCTCATCTCCCCATAGGGCTCGAGCCGCTTGGCGAGGCCCTTGCGCGCGTCCTCCTCCAGCATCCGCGCCTCGCCCTCGAGGTCGCCTGCCAGGCTGGGAAGGATCGGATCACGATAGGGCGGCGCATAGGCGCAGCGCTGGGCAATCACCAACGAGTTGGCCGTGGCCTCGGGCAGGTCGTCGAAGGCCTCTTCCATCATGTGGGCGGTCTTGACGTAGCTTTCCGGGTTGGACTTGGGCCGCTCCTCCGCATCGATATGGGTCGAATTCGCGATGCACAGCATGGCGTCATGCGCCTTGTACATGTGCGGTTCGGCGAAATTGGCGGGGTTAGTCGCAACCAGCGGAAGATCGCGGGCGTAGGCGAGATCGATCAGTGCAGCTTCGGCAGCTTCCTCGACCGGATTGCCACGCCTTGCGAGTTCGATGTAGAGGCGGCCGGGGAAAAGTGCTTCCAGCTTGTCGAGCATGGCAGTGGCGTGGCTCATCTGACCTTCGGCGAGCAGCCGGGTCACCCCGCCCTCGCTCGCGCCGGTGAGCGCAATCAGTCCCTCAGTGCGCCCTTCGAAATCTTCCATCCGGATGTGCGGCTCGAATTCGAGCGGACGGTCGAGGTGTGCTTTCGAGACAAGATGGCAGAGATTGTCATAGCCCGCCTCGTCCTGAGCGTAGAGCGGGAGGTAGTCGACCGTCCTGCCCTCCTCATCTCGCGCCACGCCCAGCAACGTACCGGTAATCGGCTGGATGCCTTCCGCCTTGCAGGCATTGGCGAACATGACTGCGCCGTAAAGCCCGTTGCGGTCGGCCATCGCGATCGCCGGAAAGCCGCGCTCCTTCGCCAGTTTCGCCATTGCCTTGGGGTCGATCGCCCCTTCGAGCATCGAATAGGCGGACAGCACGCGCAAGGGTACGAAGGGCTTGTAAGGCATCCACTCTAGGTAGGATTTCGGGCGCCAATCTCAAAGCGCGCCAGACCAGTTATTCTCCACCGCTTGTGGAGAACATCAGTCCTCGGGCGGGGCCGCAATCTTCTTGCGAGTATCCCGGATCGTGGACCATGCACCATAGGCGATGAGCGCGGCGAGGAAGACCCACACCCAGACCGGGATATTTCGGCCCGCTATGGCGAGATAGATATAGGCCGAAACAAAGAAGAAGCCCGCCAGCATCGTCGGCAGCACGGTCGACTGCCCTGCCCTCGCCCGCTTTACGAGCCATGCGATCGAGGCAAGAAAGAATGGGATAGCCCCAACGTAAATCCCGCCAAAAATATAGGGGTTTACGCCGTACTCGGCGCCGAGGGAGAGAAACCACTGGTTGAAGTCAGCAAGCATGACCGGCCTTTCGTCGGCGGAAGGCACAAGGTTACAGCAGTTTTTCGATGTCCTTGGCGATCGTAGCAGGCGCGTCGGCAGGGCCATAGCGCTTCACGACATTGCCTTCGCGGTCGATCAGGAACTTGGTGAAGTTCCACTTGATCGATTTCGAACCCATCAGTCCGGGTGCTTCCGCCTTCATCCAGTCGAACAGCGGGCTGGCCTGATCGCCATTCACGTCGACTTTCTGCATCAGCGGGAAGGTGAGGCCGAAATTGACCTTGCAGAACTGTTCGATCTCGCTGGCGTCCCCCGGTTCCTGATTGCCGAACTGGTCGCAGGGAAACGCCATGACCTCGAAGCCCTGGTCCTTGTAGTCCTGGAACAGCTTTTCAAGCCCGTCATACTGCGGCGTGAAACCGCATTTGCTCGCCGTGTTCACGACCAGCAGCACCTTGCCGAGTTTCTCCTTGAGATCGAGCTCATCGCCCTTGTTGGTAGCAACGGTGAAATCGGCGATGGTCGTCATGAAAAGCTCATTCCTTGCGGCGGTAGATCAGGTCGAAGCTGTCGCTCCACGTCACACCGTGATCGGCACTGGCCTGACCATACTGGCGAACGCTGCCGTCCCCCTGCACCGAATAGGTCATGCGCACAAGCGATGGATTACCCTCCGCATCCTTGCCCCAATAGCCGGTGAGCACCATGTTCTCGCCAACAGGTCCGCCATCGAAGAAAACGCGGCCCGGTGCGCCGCCCACCCATAGTTGGTGCCAGCCTCCGGTCGCGGGATCATAGGCACTGAGACTGGAGCCGGTGCGGCCCTGTAGCGGCATCCACGTCTCACGGATTGCGCAGCCTGCGCTCACCTTCTCGATCCGACTTTCGGCAACCTTGGCCGGTTCTCCGGTGGCGGCGTTGGGATAAACGTCCCACTCCCCGACCCAGAAGTCGAAAGCCTCGTGATTGGGACCCTCGCAGCGCGGAGGAGCCGGAGGCGGGGTTGCCGGAGCCTCGGCAGCGGCCGTTTGTGCGACGAGCAAGGTAAGAAACGAGATCATGTGCAGTCCTCCCACTGTGCACTCTAGGAGTGAGCGAGCAGCGCGCCATCCTCACTCTGCGAACGTCGCATCGGGCGCTACGAACGGGGAAAATCTGCCCTTTGGGAGAGCTCTGCCACTTCATCGGCGTGGTACTCGCGGTCTCCCGCCTTCTCGATGTAGTAATTGGCCCGCTCGTCTTCGGACAATAGGATCATGTGCGTCACAAGTTCTGCGAAAGTACCGCTGCGCAGCCCCTTCGCCGCATCCAGGACTCCGTCTCCATCGCCAACGCGGTGGAGCGAAGCGCGGTCATCCCACTGGATGCCGGGACGGTGGGTCTCTTCGCCTTTGAAAGTGCTTGGGTGGTCGGTCATGCAATTTCTCCTTTGCAAGACCAACGGTTTGCGACCCGCCGGGGTCCCTATTCGAGAACACCCTCGTGAAGGCGAACCACGCGGTCCATGCGTGCGGCGAGGCGCTCGTTGTGCGTAGCGATCAGCGCAGCACTGCCCTCGCCCCTGACCAGCGAGAGGAACTGTTCCAGCACGCGGTCCGACGTGGCCTCGTCCAGATTACCGGTGGGCTCGTCGGCGAGGACGAGATCGGGCCGGTTTGCGAGGCCGCGTGCTACCGCGACACGCTGCTGTTCGCCGCCGGAAAGCTGGCTCGGGCGATGATCGAGCCGGTGCTCGAGACCCAAGGCGCTGAGAAGCTCTTCTGCCCGCACCACGGCCTCGCTCCGAGGCTTGCCAGCTACCAGCTGCGGCAAGACGACATTCTCACGTGCGTCGAAATCCGGCAGCAAGTGATGGAACTGGTATACGAAGCCGAGATGGTCGCGCCGCAGTGTCGTCCGTGCGTTGGCATCGCTCTTCTCTGCGGAATGACCGGCGATCACGATCTCGCCGCCGAAGCCGCCCTCCAGCAGGCCGACCGCCTGGAGTAGCGTCGATTTCCCGGAACCGGACGGGCCGAGAAGCGCCACGATTTCCCCGGGCATGACCGACAGATTTACGCCGCGCAGCACATCGATGCGCACCCCGCCCTGCTCGAAGCTGCGGGTGAGCCCGCGAAGCTCGACAACCGGATTACTCATAGCGCAGCACCTGCACCGGATCGGTACTCGCCGCCTTCAGCGCCGGATAGAGCGTGGCAAGGAAACTCAGGATCAGCGCAAGCCCTACGATCATGGCGATCTCGACCGGATCGGGCTTCGCAGGGATGGCGCTGAGGAACCGGACCTGCGGGTCCCACAGCTCGGCACCAGTGAGCCAGCCTATGAAGGCCACGATCTGCTCGCGGAAGCCGAGAACCAGCGCGCCCAGCACGAGGCCGGCAATGGTCCCGATCGCACCCACAGTGAAGCCGGTCGTCACGAATATCTTGGTCAGGCTGCGCCGGGTCGCACCCATCGTGCGCATGATCGCGATGTCGCGTGTCTTGGCGCGCACCAGCATCACGAGGCTGGAAAGAATGTTAAATGCGGCAACCAAGACCATGAAACTCAAGGCAAAGGCCATTGCCACGCGTTCAACCTGCAAGGCTTCGAACAGCGTGGCATTGATCGTCTTCCAGTCGCGAACGACAGCGCGCCCCTCCAGCGACCGCGTGACGTCAGACAGGATCTCGCCAACCTCGTCGGGATCGGTCACCTGCACTTCGATCATGCCGATCGCTTCCCCTGTCAGCAGCAATGTCTGCGCGTCGCGCATCGGCATGACCACGAACGCACCGTCGTAATCGTAAACGCCCACTTCGAAGATGGCTGCGATCTCGTACCCGACCTGGCGCGGGACGGTGCCGAAAGGCGTCGAGCGGCCCTGCGGATTGATGATCGTGATCGTATCGCCAACCCGCGCGCCGATATTCTCGGCAAGCCTGGCCCCGACCGCGACTTTGCCCGATCCGGGTTGGAGGGCGTCCATGTTCCCTGCGACAGCCTTCTCGCCGAGGCCGCGGATATCGTCCTGCGTGTTACCGCGCAGCAGGATTGCCTCCACCCGGCCGTTGAATGTGGTCAGCAGCGGCTGCTCGATCAGAGGCGAGGCCTCGACCACGCCGGGAGTCTGCTCGATTTCCTCAAGGACGCTTTCCCAGTTGTCGAGACGCCCACCATAGGCCTGCACGATCGCGTGGCCGTTGAGCCCCACTATCTTGTCGAGCAACTCGGCGCGAAAGCCGTTCATCACGCTCATCACGATGACCAGCATGGCAACCGACAGCATGACCACCGTGATCGAGATCCCGGCGACGAGCGCAATAAATGCCTCGCTCCTGCCCGGAAGCAGGTAGCGCTTGGCGATCGTCCATTCGAAAGGTGATAGCAGCAAGACGGCCCTTGGGTATGGTTGCCTGTTGGGTTGCGCGTTTAGGCAGAGAATTCTGGCGGCGCAATGAATGCAGGCAAAAACTCCCCCGCCGCGTGGCGGACAAGCCTTGTAATCACGCCGTAACATCGCCATTGGGGCCGCACCGGACGGCAGCGCGGACAGCACCCTGTGGACACCTCTTTTGGGAATTGCACCCACCCCTTCCTCGACGCGGATGGAGACAAGCTGCGCGAGGAATGCGGCGTTTTCGGCGCGATAAACGCAGCCGATGCGGCCGCTGCGACGGCCCTGGGACTCCACGCCCTCCAGCATCGTGGGCAGGAAGCCGCCGGCATCATCGCCTGGGACGGCGCCGAATTTCGCGCCCGCCGCGGTCTCGGCCACGTCGCCGAGAACTTCTCCTCGCAGGAAGCGATCGCCGAACTTCCGGGTCACATGGCCGCCGGTCATGTCCGCTATTCGACCACTGGCGGCGCAGGACTACGCAATGTGCAGCCGCTTTATGCGGACCTCGCAAGCGGCGGTTTCGCAGTCGCCCATAACGGCAATATCTCGAACGCGGGCAAGCTGCGCGCCGAATTGGTCGGACGCGGTGCCATCTTCCAGTCCACCTCCGACACCGAAGTCATCATCCACCTGGTGGCGACGAGCCGCTACCCCACGATAGTCGACCGACTGATCGACGCGTTACGCCTGCTCGAGGGTGCCTATGCGCTGATCGTGATGACGCCCGAAGGCATGATCGCCTGCCGCGACCCGCTCGGCATCCGCCCGCTGGTGATGGGCCGCATCGGTGATGCGACGCTCTTCGCCAGCGAAAGCGTCGCCTTCGATGTCGTCGGCGCGGAAATGGTCCGCGAAGTCGAGCCGGGCGAGCTGATCCGGGTCGATTTCAACGGCAATGTCGATTCGCTGCACCCCTTCGGCACTCACAAGCCGCGCCCCTGCATCTTCGAGCATGTCTATTTCAGCCGCCCCGACAGCTTTTTCGCCGGTCGCAGCGTCTACGAGGCGCGCAAGGCGATCGGCGCGGAGCTGGCAAAGGAATCCCTGGTCGAGGCCGATCTCGTGGTACCCGTGCCCGACAGCGGAGTTCCCGCAGCCATCGGATATGCCCAAGAAGCGGGCATCCCCTTCGAGCTCGGCATTATCCGCTCGCACTACGTCGGGCGCACCTTCATCCAGCCCTCCGACGGCGCGCGCCATGCAGGCGTCAAGCGCAAGCACAATGCCAACCGCAGTCTCGTCGCTGGAAAACGCATCGTCCTGATCGACGATTCCATCGTGCGCGGCACGACCTCGCTCCAGATCGTCGAGATGATGCGCGACGCTGGTGCCAAGGAAGTGCACTTCCGCGTCGCCAGCCCACCGACCGCACATAGCTGCTTCTACGGCGTCGACACGCCCGAACGCTCCAAGCTGCTGGCCGCGCGCATGGATCTCGAGCCGATGCGCGAATTCATCAAGGCTGATAGCCTCGCTTTCGTCTCGATCGACGGCCTCTATCGTGCTGTGGGCGAGAAGCCGAGGGTCAAGAGCTGCCCGCAATTCTGCGATGCTTGCTTTACGGGCGATTACCCCACGTCTTTGACCGATCTTGCCGCGCGCGAGGAAAAGCAGCGGCAACTCGCTCTGCCGGTGGACCAGGTAGCCTGACATGACCAAGCCGCTCGACGGAAAACTCGCGCTCGTGACAGGCGCCAGCAAGGGCATCGGGGCTTCGACTGCCATAGCATTGGCCGAAGCGGGAGCGCATGTGGTGCTGACCGGGCGCGACGTGCGCTCGCTCGAGGCCGTGGAAGACCGGATCCACGAAGCACGCGGCGCCTCGACCATTGCCCCTGTCGATCTGGCCGAAAGCGACGGCATTGCCCGTCTCGCCTCGGCGATCGCCGGTCGCTGGGACAAACTCGACATTCTGGTGATCTCGGCAGCGTACCTGCCAGCGCTGACCCCGGTCACGCAGATCGATGGCAAGCAATTCAGCCAGGCTGTCACCATCAACCTTCTTGCCACACAGGCGCTGCTCGCCAATTTCGATCCGCTGCTCAAGCGGGCCGATGCAGGTCGCGTTATCGGCCTGACCAGCAGCGTCGGCAAGGATGCGCGGGCCTACTGGTCCGCCTATGGCGCGACCAAAGCCGCCTTCGACAACCTGCTCGAATCCTATGCGCAGGAGGTCGAGAAGATCGGCAACGTACGCGTCGCAATCCTCGATCCGGGCGCAACCCGCACCGCGATGCGCGCCAAGGCCTATCCCGGCGAAGACCCGCAAACGGTCAAGCCGCCCGAGGATGTGGCGGCCAGGATCGTGGAGCTGGTGGTTAACGACTACCCGACCGGCCACCGAGAGCGCGTCGGCGAGTCGAATTAACCCTCCGGGGTCACGTCTTCTTAATCCTGTTGCGGCAGTGTCCGATAAATGCCGCGCGCGTGGTTGGCGTGCGGGACTCGGTACTCGGAACTCAGGGCAAGAGGTCTTTGCACATGAACTACCAGACGCAAGATCGCTACACGATGGTCGCACAGGAAGACCGGTGCGCACCACGTACGAAGATCACCATTCCCGGTCAGCTGCGCGCCAGCGGTGGCCGCGCCTTCCAGACAGTCGTCCACGACCTTTCGATCTCGGGCTTCTCGGCTGCTGCGATCAATCGCATGCATGAAGGCCAGATGTGCTGGCTGACGCTGCCGGGTCTCGAATCGCTCCAGGCGCAGGTCGTCTGGTGGGAAAACTGCATGGTCGGCTGCGCTTTCAACGAGCTGCTCTCGCCAATCGTGCATGACAACATCATCGCGCGTTACAGCGGCCAGGGCGCCTACCGCCCTTACTGATCCTAGCAAGACAGGCGACGACACCGACAGTCTTGGCGGCGGCCTGATGGGCCTGGCCTGAACCGTGTCCGGATGGCTCGTCGTCGGTGGCCGTGCGCTCTTGAGCCTCGGCCACCACTTGTTTGAGGCGCTCGCTATTCAGCGTTCAAGGCGATCTCGCGCACCAATCCCTGGAACTTTGCCCTGTTCTCCGAGCTTGTCGCCGTCGGCCAATTGCTGATCACGGCAACCACCAGGTTATGGCTCGGCACGATTGTGATTGCCTGGCCGAAGATGCCCTGCGCCCCGAAGGTTTCGCCGGGATAGGTCCACCACTGGTAGCCATAGCCATAGCCGGGCGCTCTTGGAGAAAAGTCCACCAGCGGAGCACCAGCCTCGGCAAACCAGTTCTCCGGCACGACACCTTCTCCGCCCTCGAGAACAAACTGGCCGAAACGCGCATAGTCGGAGAGGGTGATTGAAAGGCAGCATCCGCCGATGTTCCCGCCGGTCAGGTCCTGCATCCAGAACAGACCGCCCTCGAACCCGGCCGGAGCGACGATTTTCTCGGCCGAATAGGCAGCCAAGGATTTCCCGGTTGCCTCTTCCACGATCAGGCCGAGCAGATTTGTCTCGAGCGTCTTGTAGACCCACTTCTCTCCAGCCGGTGCCTCGCGTTCGAGCGTTCGGGCATAGGTTACCGCTTGGGATTCCCCGGCGACCGGAGTGACCGCAAGCATCTTTGCCACGTCGCTCTCGGGATCGGTGTAATCCTCGTTCCAGGCTACGCCCGAGGTCATCGCGGCGATCTGGCCCACAGTCACACCTTCATAGGCTGTCCCCGCAAGCGCAGGGATCACGTCCGTCACCGGCGTGTCGAGGCTTTCGATCTTCCCGTCCTCGATCGCCGCGCCGAGCAAGGTCGAGGTGAAGCTCTTTGCTACCGAGAAGCTGGTCCACCGGTCATCGCCCGTCATGCCGAGGGCATAGTCCTCGAAAACGACCTTCCCGTCCTTGAGGACCATAACACCCGCCGCCGAAGTCTCCTGCATGAATGTGCGAATCTTTGCCGAAGTATCCGCAGCGAGCGGAGCCCCCTCGCTCAGCTTGCGGGGAAGTGGGGCGGGTTCCACTTCGAGGCCGGGGAACATCGACTCCATGTCACGGAAAGCGGCGGAGCGGCGTTCATCGCTCCAGAACAGGATCGAGTCCGAAGGATCCATGCTCGCCATCTGTTCGGGCATGGACTGAGACACTGCGGGCGGATCAAGCGGAGGAGGCGGCGCGGAGGCAACGTCCTCGACAGTTGTGCAGCCGACAAGCGCTATCGCCAGTGTCGAAGCCAGAATCGCACGCATCATCACTCTCCCTCTTTCACCAGCGTAACCTGGTGGACATCGATCCCGCCGCCGCGGAACCCGCCTTCGCAATACATCAGGTAGAACCGCCAGAGATTGCAGAAGCGCTCGTCGAAACCGGCAGGCAGGTCGCCATTCTCAACCGCGTCATCGAACCTCTCGCGCCAAATCCGCAGTGTTTCGGCGTAGTCGAGCCCGAAATCATTCTGGTCCTGCCAGGAAAGGCCGCGCGCCTTGGCCAGTCGCTTGAATTCGCTGGTTCGGATCAGCAGGCCGCCCGGGAATATATACGCCTGGATGAAGTCGGCGCTCTTCGCATAGGCATCGAACAGCGCGTCGCGAATCGAGATGTACTGGATCGCGGCCCGGCCGCCCGGTTTCAGGTTGCGGGCAATGCAGTCCATGAATGTCGGCCAGTATTCGCGTCCCAAGGCCTCAACCATCTCGACGCTGACGATGGCATCGTATTGCCCGGCCGTATCGCGATAGTCCTGCTTGCGGAAATCGATCTCAGCGGGATGGTGCGCGCGTGCCCAACGCAATTGCTCATCCGACAGGCTGATGGCGGTGACGTGGCTGCCCTCGCCGGCGAGATATCCCGCGAGCGAGCCCCAGCCGCAGCCGATCTCGAGCACCTCGTCAGGATCGCCGATCCGCTTGGCCAGAGCCTCCCACTTGCGCTTTTGCGCCTTGGCCAGCCCGTCCTCGCCAACCGACAATGCAGAAGAGTAGCTCATCGTCGGATCGAGCCAGGCCTGGTAGAAATCATTGCCCAGATCGTAATGCGCGGAGATATTCTTCTGTGCGCCCTTGTGCGTATTGCGATTGAACAGATGCGCGAACTTGAGCGCCTGGCGGAAAGGCCCCTTGGCCCGCGCCGTATCGCCCAGCCGCTCCCCATGCTGCATGAAGAGAGCGAAGAGCGGCACGGGATCGGGGCTCCACCACTCACCCGCCTCCCACGCCTGGTAGAGGCCGACCGAGCCATTGGTGGCGATCCGGATAAGCGCCTTGTAGCTGCGAAGCTCGAACTCGCATTCGAAGCCGGGCGCGCGGCCCCCAAGCTTGCGCGGCGTGCCGTCCGGGAGCGTCCCGTGGATCGTGCCGCTCACCAGCGCCCGGTCGATCCGGTCGAGCATCTTGCCGAATCCCGGCGCCACGAACCTTGCGATCAGACCGGGCTTGCGCGCGAAGGCCTTCGAGCCTTCGATCAGATCGCGTCCGCGCTGGCTGGTCTGCATGTCCATGCCAGCGCCTATGCCGCGCGTTAACCTGATCGACAAGTCCGCTAGGGCTTGGCTGCCCGGTAAGCCTCAAGCGCCCGCTCGCGCGCTTCCTTGTGCCCGATCATCTTGACCGGATAGTCTCCCCGCCGGTCATCGGGCGGGTCGTGAATGCAGGCGTCATCAAGATCGGCAAGCTCGGGCACATATTCGCGAATGTAATCCGCAGCGTCGAACTTTTCGCTCTGCGTGAGCGGCGCCATGATGCGGCTGAACATGTTGGAATCGACGCCGGTGCCGCTGATCCACTGCCAGTTTACGCCATTGTTGCCGTAGTCCGCATCGACGAGGCAGTCCCAATACCATTGCTCGCCGAAACGCCAGTCGATCAGCAGGTGCTTCACGAGGAAGCTGGCCGCGATCATCCGCACGCGGTTGTGCATCCAGCCCGTCTGCCACAGCTGGCGCATCCCTGCATCGACGATCGGATAGCCGGTCATCCCGCGCTGCCAGCATTCGAGGTCCTGTTGGATCAGGTGCCCCGCATTGGGGTTCCGCCACAAGGTCCGCTCGTCATAGTCGCGATAGCTTTCGCGGGGATAGTCGGGGAACTGGTCGATCACATTTTGCGCATAGTCGCGCCAGATGATCTCCTTGGCGTAGGTCTTCCACCCGTCGCTGCGCTTGTCCTTGAGCTTGTGCCAGACCTGCGCGGGGCTGATTTCGCCCCAGTGGAGATGCGGCGAGAGGCGAGAGGTGATGTCGTCCGAAGGAAGGTTGCGGCCCTCGTCATAGTCCGCCACCTGGTCGGTCCACCAGTCAAGCCGCTCATGCGCGGCAGCCTCGCCGAACTCCCAGAACTCGCGAATGCCCCCTGCCCAGTCGGGTTTGGTGGGCAGCAGATTCCACTCCGCGAGGCCGTCGCTGTCGGGCCAGCTGTCGGGTGAGGAGATGGTCTCCGGCTCCCCCAACACATCGCGCGGAGGCATGCATTCGAGCATCGATTTCGAGAACGGCGTGTAGATCTTGTAGGGATCGCCTGATCCTGTGGTGACCGAGCCGGGAGGTAGGAGGTAATTGCCATCGTAAAGGCACAACTTTCGGTCCTCGCCGACCGCATCCCTTAGCTCGTCTTCGGCTTCCTTCCACCACGGTTCGTAATGGCGCATGGCGTGGATGCAGGTCGCGCCCACCTCATCGGCAATCGCGGCGAGGATTTGCGGGGCATCGCCCTTGCGCAGCACGATTTTCGAGCGGCGGCTCCCGAAGCTCTTGCCGAGGCTTTCGAGCGAATGATGCAGCCACACGAGCGACGCGCCGCCGTAGGCATGGTCGCCCGCACGATCCTGGTCGAGCACGAACACCGGAATGACGGGCCCGGCCATGGCGGCAGCATGAAGCGCGGGCTGGTCCGCCATTCGCAGATCGCGCCGCAGCCAGACGATTTGGGGTTCCGAAATCCGATCTCTCCCTTGCGGAAATTTGCTTTCCTCCAACCAACCCCGTCATGCTGAACTTGTTTCAGCATCCATGCTTCAATCTTGTCGACAGGCTGGGCGGAGAGATGGACCCTGAAACAAGTTCAGGGTGACGGCTTTTTCAGCGGTTCGCATTCGACATCGGACAAGGCGACGGTGAACCGATCACGGGCGCGTGGATCGTAGAAGCGGGCGTCGCGTAGGAGGATGGAGCCGTCCGGTGCTCGTTCAGCAAATGGCGCGCGAGACCAGAAAAGAAAGGCCGACGCCTGAGCATCTCCCTCCGCTGCTACGACAACCGGACCTAAAGCGCATGCGCCAAGCTCCAAGACATTTCCTCCCACATCCAAATCACCGCCACCGAGTCCGCTCAGATCGTAGACAAATATTGTGTGCTTTCCGCGCTCAGCAATGATGATCTCGCGCTGCCAGAACCAAAATGGCAGTGGGCTAGAAATTGTCCTAGCCGATGGGAAAAGCACGGTACCTGGCTCGGCACTTTTCTGGGAAATGACCCAGTTCACCCCAATATACGCGAGCGCCACCGCAATCGCCACGCGCGCAGGGTTCTTCCACTCCCCGCCCCGCTTCTCGCGCCTTAGCGAAAACCACGTCGCAAAGCCCATCAGCGCCCACAGCCAAATGTCGATAATGAACAGCGTGTCGCCATAGAACCATTGGCTTGAGAATGGCTCCAGCAGGCGAATGCCGTAGACATTCAGCCAGTCGAGCGCCGGGTGGGTCAGGCAGCCGATGAAGCTCAGCAAGAACAGCCATTTGAAGCTCACCGGCAAGCGGTCCTCGGGGCGTTTCCCGCGGCTCGCCTGCCAGCGGTCGAAGCCGTAGAGCAGCCCGGCCAGGATCAGCGGCAGCAAGACCATGGCGGGCGGCCCATGGGTGATGCCGCGGCGGAAGCCGAGATGCTCCGCTCCCTCCAGCCAGAAGAAGCACGCCGCATCCACATCAGGCAGGTTCGCACCGATGATCAGCGCAGGCATGGCCAGCCCGGTCTTCTTCTTGAGCCCCGCCTGCCCTAGCAATGCGCCGACGAGGGAGTGGGTGAGGTTATCCATTAGTCGATAGCTTGCCGTTCAAAGCAAACTTCGTCACCGCTTAGGACCAATCCACGGTTCTCCAGAACTCTGCGTCGAATGTCTTCAGGACCTAGACTGAAGCAAACCTGTTGACCTCTGAAATCCCCGGCTTCGAGGGCCCAAAGCCTGCCGTCTGATCGTCGGCTCAACATTACCGGCAATTCAATGTCCGTGCCAAGCGAATGCCTTAACCAGTAGAACTTTCTATCCTCCGGAGCTTCGCCATGGTGGACAGAAATGTCTTCGAATGGAATCTCGTACACGCTCCGCCAGCACATCGTGAAAGCAGTGGTGGCGCCGTCTTCCTCGAGGACCCGAACTGTACTCTTGCACGGAGATCCGACGGTGCGATGTCGGATCATCTTTGTTGTCAGAACAATAATGTCCTCTTCAGCGTAATCGGGAATTGGATCGACTGAGAAATCGGGTGAATAGCTCGAGCAGCTTGAGAAAATGAAAGCCACAACAAGCGAAATACCTGCGCGCAGTGGAGTTCTCGTCGCCAATCCTACACCGGATCCTGCGCGGTGCCGCTGACGGTCCAGGTCTGGCCCTTGCCGAGCAGCTTGGCGAGATTGGCTTCCTTGCCCTCGCTCGCTTTCTTGCGCTCTTCGACCACCGCATCCTCGAAGGTCGGGTGCGGATCGTCGTAGAGCACGCCGAGTGCCATCGGGAACGGGCCGAAGGGCATTTCGACCAGCATATGCGCGATCGAGCGGTTGGTGACGTCGTGGACGATCACGCCCGCGCCTTCCCAGTCGCCATCGGCCACATCGACCACTTCGAGGCTCAGCGTTTCGCGATTGAGCGTGATGCCCTTCGCGCCGCCGGCGAACAGCATGGGCTCGCCGTTCTGGAGCCAGAGCTGCTGGTCCTCCGCACCCTTGGGCGCGGCGAAATCGTTGAAGACGTCCTTGTTGTAGACGATACAGTTCTGGAAAATCTCGATGAAGGCTGCACCCTTATGGGCGTGTGCGGCCTTGAGCACGTCGGGCAGGTTCTTCGACACGTCGAACCCGCGACCCACGAAGCGCGCGCCAGCACCCAGCGCAAAGGCCGCCGGGCGAGCGGGATGGTCATAGCTCCCGATCGGTGTCGAGGGCGACTTGGTGCCTTCACGGCTGGTCGGCGAGGCCTGTCCCTTGGTGAGGCCGTAAATCTCGTTGTTGAACAGCATGATCTGCATGTTCACGTTGCGGCGCAGGACATGCATCAGGTGATTGCCGCCGATGGAAAGCCCGTCGCCGTCACCCGTCACCAGCCACACGTCGAGCTCCGGATTGGCGAGCTTTGCGCCGGTCGCAAACGCGGGCGCACGGCCGTGGATCGTGTGGAAGCCGTAGGTCTCCATGTAATAGGGGAAACGGCTCGAACAGCCGATGCCGCTGATGAAGACGGTCTTGGTCGGATCGCACCCAAGCTGCGGCAGCGTGCGCTGCACGGCCTTGAGGATGGCATAGTCGCCACAACCCGGACACCAGCGAACCTCCTGGTCGGTTTCCCAGTCCTTCAGCGTGGTTTCGATCTTAACGGGTGCGTTCATTTTTTTCAATCCGCCAACAAAGGTATGAGAACTGGAAAAGTGCTTGAGATGAAGAAGCCATAGCCAAGCATTCGCGAAAGGTATTGGGCACCACCATGCGCCGACATGCTCGTAGCTGGTTTTGTTTTCCCAAAAACAAACAAAAGGGTGCCAAGAACTAACGCCATCAGTACAAAGGCCCAATCGGTTAGTCCAAATATGTCAGTCAAAGCTGCGCCCAGTGCCGCAGCAAAGATCGTCGCAAGCGGGACCATGCAGGCACTGAGAAATTTCAACTACATCTCCGTGCTCGGAAGCTGCTCGTCATTGGCGGGGACCTGCCCGCCTTCGTTGCCGGGAATGCCGTCGAAGAACTTGGCGATCTCTGCTTCGAGTTCGGCGATCTGGAAGGGCTGGCCGCTGGTCTTTGTCAGCGCTTGCGCATCGACGAGGAACTGGTCGCGCAGCACGGTCTTGAACTGGCCCGTGTTCATTTCCGGCACCAGCACGTGGTCGAACCCACGCAGCAGGTCGCCCAAATTCTTCGGCATCGGCCAGATATGGCGCACATGGATGTGGCTGACCGAGCAGCCCTTCTCGATGCTGCGACGCACGGCCTGGTGGATCGGGCCATAGGTACTGCCCCAGCCCACCACGGCGAGCTTGCCCGAGGTCTCGCCCAGAGCGACTTCCTGATCGGGCACGGCAATGCCCTCGACCTTCTGCTTGCGCAGGTCGGTCATCCGTTGGTGGTTGTCGGGCGAATAGTCGATATTGCCGGTCAGCTCGTGCTTCTCGATTCCGCCGATGCGGTGCATCAGGTCGGGTGTGCCGGGCTTGACCCAGGGACGCGCGCCCTTCTCGTCGCGCTTGTAGGGGAGGAAGGTCGGATTGCCTTCCTCGTCCTCGCCATTCTTCTCCGTCAGGAACTTGGCCGGGAACGGCTCGAATGTATCGGGATCGGGCACCTTCCAGGGCTCTGCGGCATTGGCGATGTAGCCATCGGTGAGCAGCATGACCGGGGTCATGTATTGCGTCGCGATGCGGCAGGCCTCGATTGCGACTTCGAACGCGTCCGAGGGGCTGCGCGCGGCGATGACCGGCATCGGCGCATCGCCATTGCGGCCATAGACCGCTTGGTAGAGATCGCTCTGCTCGGTCTTGGTGGGCAGGCCCGTCGAGGGGCCGCCGCGCTGCGAATTGACGATCACCAGCGGCAGTTCGGTCATGATGCCCAGGCCGATGGCTTCGGTCTTCAAGGCAATGCCGGGGCCCGATGACGACGTGACGCCAAGCTGCCCCGCCCAGCTCGCGCCGATAGCGGCGCAGACGGCCGCGATCTCGTCTTCCGCCTGGAAGGTCGTGACGCCGAATTCCTTCAAGCGTGCGAGGTGATGGAGGATCGCCGAGGCGGGCGTGATCGGATAGCCGCCGAAGAACATCGGGAGTTCGGCCAACTGCGCACCCGCAACCAACCCGAGGCTGACGGCTTCTGCGCCCGTTACGGTGCGATAGAGGCCGGGATCGGTCGGTACTGGGTCGACATGGACCTGCTTCAGAGGCCCTGCCAGCTCCGCCGTTTCGCCATAGGCATGGCCTGCATCGAGCGCGGCGATATTGGCATCGGCGATATCGGGCTTCGATTTGAACTTTGCCTTCAGCCATGCGTGGATCGGCTCGCGCTCGCGGTCGAACATCCACAGCGCTAGGCCCAGCGTCCACATGTTCTTGGACCGCAGCGCATCCTTGTTGCCCAGACCGAAGGGCTTCACCGCCTCAATCGTCTTCTCACTGATGTCGAAGGCCAGCACGTCATACTTCGCAAGGCTGCCGTCCTCGAGCGGATTGGCGGCATATTTCGCCTTGTCGAGGTTGCGCTTGGTAAAAGCGCCGGTGTCGGCAATGATCAGGCCGCCGGGCTTGAGTGCCGAAAGGTTCACCTTCAATGCCGCCGGGTTCATCGCCACCAGCACATCCGGTGCATCGCCTGCGGTGTTGATCGAGCGGCTGCCGAAATTGATCTGGAACGCCGACACGCCGAACAGCGTGCCCTGCGGCGCGCGGATCTCGGCGGGGAAATCGGGAAAGGTCGCAAGATCGTTGCCCGCCAGCGCGGTGGAGAGCGTGAACTGCCCCCCGGTGAGCTGCATGCCGTCGCCCGAGTCGCCGGCGAACCGCACGACAATGGCTTCTGGAGATGCGGGGAGGCCGTCCTGCGGCGCGGTGGCGGCTGTTGCCATCCGGTCAATTCCTTGTCGCGCGCCGTCTCGAGCGGCGCTGTTTCATCGGGAGGGCCCGCCTAGAGGCCGCCCCAACCTCTCGCAATGAAGTTTCTCTGCTAGCCGGAAAAAGCGCGGTGGAAAAGCGCGCAGGAGGGGGTTAGTCCCGATTTGCAACGAATAGTGGAGAGACTCGATGGCCGACACCGAACATTTCGTGCGCGACGACGTGCGCGCCTTCCTCGACATGCTGGAACAGATGGGCGGCCAGGGTGTGGAGGAAGTCGGCGCCGAGGCGGGTCGCACGCAAATGAAGACTTTGGGCATGTTGGCCGAAGCCCCCGCCCGCGACCTCGCGGTGATCAAGGACGTATCCTGCCCCGGCCCTGCGGGTGATATTCCGCTGCGCTTCTATGACGCCAAGGAAAGCCGCGGCCCCTCGCCCTGCGTGATCTTCATCCATGGCGGAGGCTTCGTGATCGGCGACCGCGACGTCTACAACGCCCTCTGCACCGAGATCGCGCATCGGCTCGACCTGCCGGTCGTCTCGGTCGAGTACCGACTCGCGCCGGAACACCCCTTCCCTGCCGCGCCCGACGATTGCGAGGCGGCAGCACGCTGGATCGCCACCTCTCCCGAGGCGCTGGGCCGCGACATCACCGGCCTGGTCATCACGGGCGATAGCGCAGGCGGGAACCTCACCATCGTAACCACCAACCAGCTGATGAACGAGCCAGCAGATGTGCCGGTGATCGTCCAGGCGCCCATCTACCCGGTGGCCAGCGACGTCAGCCAGCACGAAAGCCTGCGCCTCTTTGCCGAAGGCTTCCTGCTGACCGGCGCTGCCATGAGTTGGTTCACCGAGCAATATGCCGCTAATCCCGACGATCCGCGCAACCTGCCTATGATCGGCGATTGTTCGAACACGCCGCCCACCGTCGTGTGCACCGCCGGGCTCGACCCCTTGCGCGACTCCGGACGCGAGTATGCCGCGCACCTGATCCAGCAGGGCACCGAGGTGGTCTATCTCGAATTTCCCGGGATCATCCATGGCTTCACGACGCTGAGAAAGGCGATGCCCAGCGGGCAAGCGGACCTCGATGCCTTTCTCGACGCGGTGGAATTGATGGTGGAGCGCTACAAGTGAGCGAGTTGGGATACCGACCCTGCGTCGGCGTGATGCTCGTCAATGGCGACGGGCGTGCCTTTGTCGGTCGCAGGATCGACAACAAGGAGGGCGACTGGTGGCAAATGCCCCAGGGCGGCGTCGATGAAGGCGAGGACCTCGAGGCAGCCGCGCTCCGCGAACTGGCAGAAGAGACGGGAGCAAAGGCGGAACATGTCTCGCTGATCCAGCAGACACGCGAACCGATCCGTTACGACCTGCCCGAAGAGCTTATCGGCAAACTATGGGGCGGGAAGTATCGCGGGCAGGAGCAGATCTGGTTCCTCGCCCGCTTTTCAGGCGCTGACGAAGATATCGACCTCGAAGCGCATGATCCGGCCGAGTTCTGTGACTGGAAATGGGTCGATCCCGAGCAATTGCCCGATTTGATCGTGCCGTTCAAGAAGCGGGTCTACCGCGCGGTTCTCGAGGAGTTTCGGGAGCTGGTTTGAAGACACGAAACCCTAGCCATCCCCCTAAGAAGCACGCGAGGCACTGAAAGAAATTCGAGATCCAGATCCATTCCGGATATTCTCGCTCGTGGCTCGACAGAAAGAGCGAAGCCATCGCGATAAGGTATGAGGTGGCCATGCCCGCAACGAGCCAAATGACGATATGACGGAAGGGAGAAAGGCGGTCAGCCAAGAATATCATTATCGCGGCGATGGCCATCGGAATGAAGCCAAAAATTGGTGAAACCAGCGCCCAAACGGGGGTCATCGCAATTTCAACCAACACATCGGTAAGACCAACTTCGTCAAGTCGAAATTCGAACCGGTTCAACAGCCTAGTTGGCGGCATCGCTAGTCCAAACCCCAACGCATTGCCGATCAACGCGAATAGAAATGCGCGCGGGGCGCCCGGCCCGCTGTAAGGGCTGTAGCTCAATTCGACTGCGGCGTGGTCGCGTCGGGTACGTTCACTTCGGCCGTTACCACCTGCGCGCGAGCGCCCGCTGCAATCGAATTGGCAAGGCTGAGCGTTTCAGGGCAGCTGTCGCCGCACAGCGACTGGACCTTGGCGAGATTGAGCCGCGCCTTGTCGAGCGCGCCCTTTTCGGCCAGCGCCTCGCCCTCGCCCGCAATGGCGGCGAGGTTGCCGGGATCGCGGTCGATCGCTTCACGGTAGTAACGGATGGCCTTGCCCTGCAGCCCGTCGGACCTTGCGGCCTCGGCAAGCAGGACGAAGACCGGCGTATAGCCCGGATCAACCGCCAATGCGGCCTCGAATGCATCGATCGCGCCCTGCGTGTCGCCAGCGTTCAACGCCGATTTACCCTCGGCAATCAGAACGCCAGCGCGCGGATCGGGATCGCGTTCCTGCCCGATACTGACGCTCGCAGTCATGGCCAGGGCCAGGGACAGGGCGGCGGCGGCAGGGGCAAAACGCATTATCGTCTCCGTTAGCGATCTTTTCGCGGAAGGCTGCATGGTAGCCATAACGGGAAGGCTATCACGATCTAGCTGCACGGGCGATGAAAAATCCGTCCGTGCCGTCGTGATACGGCGTCAGGCGAATCCCGTTCCCGCGCGGGCGACCGAGGGGCAGCGAAATCTCCCGCGATGTGAATGCATTGGCGCGGGAGAGGAAGCTGTCGAACTGCCCAGCGCCCTCCTCGTCCAGCAGCGAGCATGTGACATAGATGAGACGGCCGCCGGGCTTCACCAGCCTTGCCGCAAGATCGAGCAGCTCCGCCTGCAACGCCGTCAAACGTGCCAGTTCTGACTCGTCGAGCCGCCAGCGCGCCTCCGGGTTGCGCCGCCAGGTGCCTGTGCCGGAACAGGGCGCATCGACCATCACGGCGCCGGCCTGCCCCTCGAGATCGGCCAGCGCCTCGAATTCGCGCTTGGGGTCGAGCAGCCGTGTCTCGATGATGGATGCCCCCGCCCGCTCGGCCCGGGGCGCAAGGCGCGAGAGGCGGCCCCGATCGGTGTCGGATGCGATGAGGCGGCCGAGATTGTCCATCGTCGCGGCCAGTGCCAGCGTCTTGCCGCCACCACCGGCGCATAGATCGACCACTGTCTCGCCGGGCTGCGCATCCACTGCCAGGCAAGCGAGCTGGGAGCCCGTATCCTGCACCTCGACCTTGCCTTCGCGCCATTCGGCCCATTGCTCGACCTGCGTGCCCGGCTCGAGCCGGAGACCATTCGGCGCGTCGGTGTTCGCCGCCCCGACTGGAAGGGAAAGCGTAGCGCGGCTGGCCTTGAGTGTGTTGACCCGCAAATCGAGCGGTGCCCGTGACAGGAGCGCGTCGGCATCCGGTCCCGCGATGTCACTGGCAGCGAGCCGCTCGTTCAGCCACAGCGGTGCTACCCCATCTTCCGCAGGTGTATCGGCATCGCCAATTGGCGTGGGACCGTAGTTCGACCCGTCGAACAGGGGAGCGATTGCGGGATCGGTCTCCGCCAGTCGTAGCATGGCTGCGCGCCCGCTATCTGGCATCGGACCACAGGTGCGGATGGCAGAGAAGACGAGCTCGCGGATCGCACGCCGGTCCTTCGATCCGGCGAAACGGTTGTTGCGGAACCACTCGGCAAGGATGCGGTCTGCGGGAGCGCCTTTGGAGCGCGCTGCCTCGATGATCGCATCAAGCATTTCGATCGAGGTCTGTACGCGGGCAGCGGGGGTCATGCTTCCCCTCTCCGATCAGCGCGTCGGATAGTTCGGTGCCTCACGCGTGATCGACACGTCGTGGACGTGGCTCTCGGTCAGGCCGGCGTTGGTGATGCGCACGAAGTTCGCATTCTTGCGCAGGTCTTCGATCGTGGCGCTCCCGGTATAACCCATCGCCGCCTTGATGCCGCCGACAAGCTGGTGGATCACAGCGGCCGCGTGGCCCTTGTAAGGAACCTGGCCTTCGATCCCCTCGGGCACCAGCTTCTGCTGGCTGACATCGGCCTGGAAATAGCGGTCGGCGCTGCCGCGCGCCATCGCGCCCACGCTGCCCATGCCGCGATAGGCCTTGTAGCTGCGACCCTGGTAGATGAATGTCTCGCCCGGTGCCTCTTCGGTCCCGGCAAGCATCGAACCTATCATGATGCTGGAGGCACCCGCGGCAAGCGCCTTGGCCGCATCGCCGCTGGTGCGCAGGCCGCCGTCGCCGATGACGGGCACGCCCTGCTTCTCGGCTTCCTCGACGCTGTCCATGATCGCTGTAAGCTGCGGCACGCCGACGCCTGCGACCACGCGCGTGGTGCAGATCGAGCCCGGGCCGATACCAACCTTCACTGCGTCGGCTCCCGCGCCGCACAGCGCCTTGGTAGCTTCACCAGTGGCGACATTGCCCGCCACCACCTGCACGGCGTTGGAGAGCTTTTTCACGCGCTCGACCGCCTTGGAGACTTCCTTGTTGTGGCCATGCGCGGTGTCGATGACGACCACGTCCACGCCCGCATCGATCAGCGCCTCGGTGCGCTCGAAACCCTTGTCGCCAACAGTCGTGGCCGCCGCGACGCGCAGGCGGCCCTGCTCGTCCTTGGTGGCGTCGGGATAGGCGACTGCCTTCTCGATGTCCTTGACCGTGATAAGGCCGACGCAGCGTCCGCCATCGTCGATTACGAGCAGCTTCTCGATCCGGCGCTGGTGGAGCAGTTTCCGCGCCTCCTCCTGACTTGTCCCGAGCGGCACGGTGGCGAGGTTCTCGGTCGTCATCAGCTCGCTGACGGGCTGGCGCGGGTTCTCCGCAAAGCGCACGTCGCGATTGGTCAGGATTCCGACCAGCTTGCCGCCGCGATCGGTCACTGGGATGCCGCTGATGCGGTTTGCCGTCATGATCTGCTGCGCATCGCCCAGCGTGGCGTCGGGATGGATGGTGATCGGGTTGACCACCATGCCGCTTTCGTACCGCTTTACGGCGCGGACAGCGGCGGCCTGATCATCGACTTCGAAATTGCGATGCAGCACGCCGATCCCGCCCAGCTGCGCCATCGCAATCGCCATGTCCGCCTCGGTCACCGTATCCATCGCGGAGGAGATCACGGGGATGTTGAGGTGGATCCCGCGCGTAAGCCGCGTGGCGGTATTGGCCATCGAGGGAAGGATATCGCTCTCGGCCGGACGCAGGAGAACGTCGTCGAAGGTAAGGCCAAGGGGAATGTCGAGATGTGCCACGTAGAGAATCGCCTGCCGGGAGGAATGTGGCGGCCCATGTAACGACGGTTTGGGGGATTAGCTAGGGGGCGAAGAGCTATTTGGCAGCGAAGCAGCCAGCTGGGCTGACTTCCACTGAATGCTTGCGCCTGATGATCTCGATTCGATCGCCGATCCGGCATCCGACGAGAAGCCTTCTCGGCGCTTGCAGCTGTCTCGTGTCACCGTTTGAATTACGGATGACAACAATGGCGTTCTGACCCTCGGAGCCGACTGAATTGCTCAGTGACACAATCGTGGCGGTTTCCTCTGAACTCGGCCCTGCTGTCTGTAACCAGAAGAAACCAGCACTAACCGCCGTCAGAAAAAGCAGACCAGCCACTAACAAGAAGTCAGCCTTGCGCCGACCCGGCTGAAACATCACTCCGCTGTCCACCCGCCATCGACGCTCCAGTTCGCCCCGTTCACGTTCTGCGCTTCGTCGCGGCACAGGAAGGCGGCCAGAGCGCCAATTTCCTCTGGCTGGACGAATTTCTTGGTCGCCTGTTTCACCAGCAGCACATCGTTGATCACCTGTTCGCGCGTCATGTTGCGCGCTTTCATCGTGTCGGGGATCTGGCCTTCGATAAGTGGGGTCCAAACATAGCCGGGGCTGATGCAGTTCGCCGTGACGCCGAACTCGGCCAGCTCCAGCGCGATGGTCTTGGTGAAGCCGTCCACGCCATGCTTGGTGGCGTTGTAGGCGCTCTTGAAAGGGCTCGCGACCTTCGAATGGGCGCTGGCGGTGTTGATGATCCGCCCCCACCCGCGCTTCTTCATACCCGGCACGACGAGCCGAGTGCAGTGAAACACGGCGGAGAGGTTCAGCGCGACGAGCTTGTCCCACTTCTCGACCGGGAAATCCTCCACCGGGGAGACATGTTGCATGCCGGCGTTGTTGACGAGGATGTCGATATCGCCCGCCTCGGCCATCATCGCCTCGACCGCAGTCACATCGGTGAGGTCTGCGCCGCTGTGGGTCGCGCCCAGTTCCTCGCACAAGGCTGCAATCTCACCTTCGTTGCCGAAGCCGTTGAGGACCACTTGCGCGCCCTCTGCCGCGAGCGAACGGGCAATGGCGAGGCCGATGCCGCTGGTCGATCCGGTAACAAGGGCGCGCTTACCTTCGAGAAACATTTGGCTCTCCGAGCGTTTGGATGTCAGTAAGACAGGCCATCGCGCAGCTGGACGTAGCTGTAAAGCGGGGAAGCACGAAGGGGAGACAGATGCGGCTTAATCCGTTCAACACCAGCAATATCAATGTGCGTTCGAGCAGCGGGGGCGGCATGCCCGGCGGCCGCGCGGGTGGGCTCGGCTGCGGGACGATCATCATCGCCGCGCTGGGCTATTTCGTGTTCGGGCTCGATCCGTTCCAGACCGCCGCTACGGTGGAGAGCGTTCAGCAAGGATCGCAGCAGGCAGGCCCGGCAAGCACCAACGAGGAAGAGATCTGCAACTCGAGCCAATATGCCAATGAGGCGTGCAATGGCTTGCAGTCACTCAATCAGACATGGGCGCGCGTCTTCCAGGAACAGGGCCTCGGCGATCGGTTCCAGCAGCCCACGCTCGACCTGTTCAGCGGATCGGTCCGCACTGCCTGCGGAAGCGGCAGCTCGGCCATGGGTCCGTTCTACTGCCCCGGCGACCAGACCATCTATATCGACACCAGCTTCTATGACCAGTTGGCCCGCATGGCAGGCAACAGCGGCGATTTCGCGCGTTACTACGTCCTTGCGCATGAATATGGCCATCACATCCAGACCATTACCGGGATTTCCGGCCAGATCCGCAGCGCGCAGCAGCAGAACCCGCGCTTGGCGAACCAGCTCAGCGTACGCATGGAGTTGCAGGCCGATTGCTATGCCGGGGTCTGGGCGGGTCGGAACCGCAATCTGATCGAGCCCGGCGATATCGAGGAGGGCATGGAAGCCGCCGCAGCGATCGGCGACGATACGCTGACCAGGGGCCGTGTCTCGTCCGAGAACTTCACCCACGGCACCAGCGCCCAGCGCAGCGAGGCTCTTCGCGCAGGATTGCGCGGCGACGACCGGGTTTGCGACGAGTATACCGTGCTTCGGTAATTGCAGGCCGAGCCAGAATCGAAGACGGCCGGCTCCCGAATGGGGGCCGGCCGCTTTCTTTGATCTATGGTGAGCTAGTTCACTTCTTGCGCTTCAGCTCTGCGATCTCTGCATCGAGCGAGCGCAACGCCTCTGCCCGTTCTTCGGCCGAAAGCGATTTCTCCGAAGCGATCGCCGCGCGAGCCTGGGTCATGGCGCGCAGGGCCATCTTCTCGGTGGCAGTCTCGCAGACGAACAGCGTGGTCTTGCCATTCGCGTCGGTTTCCGACGTTACCGGCGTGAATTCGTCTTTGCACGAAACCACCACCTTGGGCGCATTGGCACTTGCGATGGCACCCGCCTGCTCTGCTTCGGCCAATGCGAGGCGAATCTCGCGGCGCATCTCGCCGTTCTCGCCAAACTGCTTGCGAAGCTTCTCCATTTCCATGTGCAGCTCGCCGCCTTCGGCCAGCTGCGCGCGCAATTCGGCCATCTCGGCACGAAGCTCTGCGCGCTCCTCGGCATCGAGTTCGTCCCATTCCTTGCCATTGACGACTACGTGGCGACGCTTGGACTTGCTGCCATGCTCTCCGGCCAGCTCACGCTCGATCTCGATGATCTCGCGGCGCGCTTCCTCGATTTCGATCTGCGCTTCGGCAATTTCGCGCTCGACCTCGTCGAATTCGCGGTCGAACTCGGAAGGCTCGGGCGGGGCCGGTGGCGCCGGAGGTGCGGGGACTTCCGCCCAAACGGCAGGCGACGGAGGCTGCGGCGGCTCGGGCACCTCGCTTGCCGAAACCTCGGCGAAGCAAATCGTTGCGGTGAGCGGCACGGCCAGGAAGGCGCTTGCCAGTGCGCCCCGGCCCATCAGGCGGCGGCGCGGCGAAATATCGGACATGGATAAACTCCTCAAACGGTGGATTATCGACTTGTCCCCCAGAACTGGACAGGCCATCGGCGCCGCCAGCGCAGGGCGCGGCGTCAGACCCGGAAGGCGAGCGAAATCGGCAATGATACCGGCATAGGCGGCACGCTCCTCGCGGGGGCGGGCGGCGACGACGCGGGTATCGCAGAAGGCTTCCTGGTCGCGCCGCAGCGCGTTCCACCCAAGATAGGCCAGCGGATTGAACCAATGGACCGCGAACAGCGGCTGCACGGCCATATTGACCAGCAAATCGCCGCCGCGATGGTGGGCCAGCTCGTGCTCGATGGCGAGATCACGCTGCTGGCGTGCACGGCTCGCCATGAAGCCTTCGGGCAGCGCGATCACGCGGTCGATGACACCGAAGGCCATGGGTCCGGAGATCGCCGGCGTTTCGATAAGGCGGATCGACCCGACATCGCCGACGGGCCGCGCATCTT
Source organism: Qipengyuania vesicularis (assembly GCF_019711415.1). GTDB lineage: Bacteria > Pseudomonadota > Alphaproteobacteria > Sphingomonadales > Sphingomonadaceae > Qipengyuania > Qipengyuania vesicularis. The sequence continues at coordinate 977,000 of NZ_JAIGNJ010000001.1, forward strand.
CGAGCAGGTCGCGGCGAAGCGCGAAATAGAGCCAGAACCGCCGCACGAGGAAAACCACTGCCCCGCCCAGCCACAAGAGCAGCAATGGCGTCAGGAAGTCGAACGTCGGCGCAGCCTCGACAAGTACCGTCGGAGCGTTGCTGCCCGGCTCGGCGACAGGCATGACGATGGTCTCGGCCTCGAAGGCAAGGACCGGCTCTGCAACCTCCTCTGCCGTCGGTGCCAGCGGACGCATCCAGCTAGGAAGGGTGAACGGTGGAATGACGAGGCGTGCCAGCGGCAGGAACCACAGCGCATAGGCTGCCCCTGCCCCGAAATTTCGTGCGACCGGCCGCCGCAGCAGCATGACCAGCGCGATCAGCGCCCCGGTCCACAATAAGGTGTCGAAGAGGAACCAGTCCCAATAAGCCCGCAAAAGCTCGGTCACTTTCGCATCTCCCTCAGCAGCGCCTCGATTTCCTCGAGATCGTCATCCGTTAGCGCCTCGTTCTCGGCCAGATGGGCGAAAAGCGGCGCCGCGCGCCCGCCGAAAAGGCGATCGACCAGGCGGCGGCTTTCCCCGCCGACATAATCGGATCGTTCGACAAGCGGGTGGTAGAGGAACTTGCGCCCCTCCGGCTCGGTGCCGACCGCGCCCTTGGAGACGAGGCGGCTGAGGAGTGTCTTCACGGTCGGGATCGACCAGTCGTTTGCGGCACAGACGCGGTCGCAGACATCGGCGGCGGACAGCGGGCTCTGGTCCCACAGCGCCTCCATCACGGCGTGTTCGGCTTCACTGATCCGTTCGCCGGGTCCCTGCTTGCGCTTGGCCATTCTCGACTAACTCCCCTCTAGGCGCTTCGTGTACGATTACGCCTGTAGCCATGTCGACTACGATTGTAAACATGAAGCGTGCATGAATGGATGTTCAGCCTCGCGCGGCTGCTGTGGAAAGCAAGCACGCATCTGCGCAGGCATGGCGGAAATCGATGGACGTCGAGCGCGTTAGGCGTATCTTCTCATCCATGACCCTTCGCATGCTCCTGCCCCTCGCCCTTCTCGCCACTCCGCTCGCCGCGCAGGATGAGGCGCCAGTCGAAATTGAAGAGCCCGAGACCACCCTGGTCGTGATCGAAACGACGATGGGCGACATCACGGTGGCGCTGGAGACCGAACGGGCCCCGATCACTGCCGCCAACTTCCTGCGCTATGCCGATGAAGACCGCTTCGACGGCACGATCTTCTACCGTGCCATGCACCTTGATTGGGGCGAGCCGCCCAACGGATTGCTGCAGGGCGGGACGCAAAACAATCCCGACCGCATCGTCGATGGGATCGCGCACGAGCCGACCAGTGAAACCGGCCTCAGCCACACCAATGGAGCGCTTTCGATGGCACGTCTCGATCCGGGCACGGCGACGGGCGATTTCTCGATCATGATCAAGGACCAGACCGGTCTCGACGCCCAACCCGATAGCGATGATCCCAACATGCAGCTTGGCTATGCGGTGTTCGGCTATGTCGTGGACGGCATGGACGTGGTTCTCGCCATCCACGCAAGTCCGCGCGACCCGGAACTAGGCGAAGGCTGGATGAAGGGTCAGATGCTCGCCGATCCGGTCGAGATCGTCGACGTGCGCCGGGTCGAAACCGTCCAATAGTGAGGCGGTCGGTGAAAATGGTCCGCGCGGCCATGAACACGCAGCGTTTTCCCGCTATGCCCTCCGCAAGCAGCTAGACGGGCAGTTGAGGGGCGGGCAAGAGCGAGTGGCAATTTCCTATCGTCCAGAGATAGACGGTATGCGCGCGGTCGCGGTGGTATCGGTCTTGATCTACCACCTGCGCATGCCCTCGCCCGACAGCTATATCCTGCCGGGCGGGTTCCTGGGCGTGGACGTCTTCTTCGTCCTCTCCGGCTTCCTCATCACCAGTATCGTCGCCAAGGAGATCGCGGCGAGCGGACGGATCGATTTCAGCGGTTTCTATCTGAGGCGCGCGAGGCGCATCCTGCCGCCGCTCTTCCTCGTCCTGTTCGCAAGCATTCCGGTTGCCTATGCCGTGCTGCTGCCGAGCGAGATGCAGAGCTTCGCCAACTCGCTGTGGGCGGCGCTTGGCTTCTACAGCAATTTCTTCTGGTATTTCGAACTCGGCGAGTACGGCTCTCAATCGGGGCTGTTGCAGCCGTTCCTGCACACATGGTCGCTCGCGATCGAGGAGCAGTTCTACCTCGTCTGGCCGATCCTGCTCTTGCTGCTGATGCGGTTCGCCCGCAATCGGATCGTCCTCGTTACTGTCGGGCTTCTTGTGGCCAGCCTTGCGCTCGCCCAGCTATCGACCTTCTGGCGCGGCGATTTTTCCTTCTTCTCGACCGCCAGCCGGGCCTGGGAATTGCTCGCAGGCGCAGTCCTTGCGCTTTCGACCAGGGATTTCCGCGCGATGGCGGACAAGTCCATTCTGCTGCGATACGCCCCGTCGCTCGGCCTTGCTGCAGTCATCGTCTCGATGGTGTTCCTGAAGGTCGAGAGCCCCTATCACCCGGGCCTCGCGACGATACCGACGATTCTCGGCACTTGCATGATGATTGCATTCGCCAATCCGCGCGATCCGGCGACGCGGCTGATGGCCGCCGGACCCAGCGTGTGGATCGGCAAGCTCTCCTATTCCCTCTACCTCTGGCATTTCCCGATCTTCGCCTTCGGCCGTCTCTACTTCATCGAGCCGGCCGACTGGATTGACTGGACAGTCTGGATCGCGCTGACCTTTGCGCTGTCCTGGCTGGGCTACAGGCTGGTCGAGAAGCCCCTGCGCTTCAAGCTGGCGACCAAGCCGTTCCTCACCTTGCTGGCCTCGGCAACGGTGCTGGCGATCGCCCTGCCCTTCGGCCTGAAGCAGATCGACATGGACAAGGCCCCAATGGCGGCAAGGCTTGCCCCGATCTATGGCGCCAACGACTATGATAACCAGCGCCTCGACCGGGAAAGCTGGGAAGTCATCGATGCCGTGCCCGGAGGGACGATCGGCAAGACCGAGGCGCACAGCCCCTCGCCCAATGAGCTCGGTGGCCTCTGGTTTAGCCCCGATGCGCGGCTCAAAGTGCTGGTGGTCGGCAATTCGCACGGCAAGGACATGTTCAACGCGCTCTACCTCAACCGCGAGCGCTTCGAGGGCGTGGAGTTTGCCCGTTTCGGCCTCGGCGGGCATTTCGGCGCCGACCAGGTCGCGCAGCTCGTCGCCAGCCCGAATTACAAGGCGGCAAATGTCATCGCGATCGCTCCGCTGTGGGCAGGCGTCGCCGAGCGGCATCTCGAAGTCATCCGGCAGTTTCTTGCGGATGGCAAACAGGTGGTACTCATCGACAATACGGCGAAGTTCGACCAGCCGAGCCAGCTTCCCATCCTCGACTACGAAGCGCGACTGACGGGTGAGATGCCGGACACCGACGAGTTCAATCGTCGCGCCTTCAAGGTTCAGGAAGCGAACGTCGCGCAGGAGAATCGTGAGATCGCCGAGCTTGGCCGCAGGGCCGGAGTGCCGGTCTACTCGCGTTATCGACTGGTTTGCGATGACGCGCTCGGCAGCTGCAGCCAGCTGACCCCGGCGGGCAAGAAGACGGTCTACGACTATGGCCACTGGACCGTCGATGGCGCCCGCCTTTTCGGGGAGCGGGCGGCGGATGCTGGCTGGTTTTCCGAGTTCCTCTCCGCGGGCGATAGCGCGGACTAGCACTCTTCGGCGGTATTCTCCGGGACCGGACCCGGCGGTACGCGCGCGGGGCTCATCCAGAAGGGATCGGACTTGAGGCGGTGGCTATCGCCATAAGCCCTTGCGAGCGCGGCGTAGAGTTGGGGATCGTAGGACTGAAGGTCCGGGTGGTTCAGGATTTGCCGCCCGTCAACGACCACCAGCCGGTTCGAATTGAACCAGATTTGCGTCCCTTCAGCCCAATATTCCTGAATGGTCGTGGTGGCGTATTCATTAAGCCACAGATCATTCGCCAGCGCGTGGGCATAGGCCGCTTCGACTTGCGAATAGAGCGCCGGATCGGTCGCCTGGATCGCATCGAGCACTAGATGCGCGAGCTCGTGGACGAAGATCGTCTCGCCATAGTAGCGGCTCGAATAGAGCCCGAGCACGTCTTCCACCCCGTCGGCCATGCGCTTGCCGCCAATTGCGCGGGCGCGCTCGTCCCAGTATTCGCGGTCGGTCTTGGAGCCGATGCGGGCATCGTAGTGCTTGATCTCACAGCGCGTCAGCCGCGGATCGTCTCGCGCAGGCTTGGTCCAGTGGGCGTTCTCGGGAAGGTCGAGCAGCGCCTCGCTCTCGGCCATGATGGCGATGCGATAGTCGTTGTCGGCGAGCCAGCTCGCGAGCTCGGGCCGATGCGCAAGAATGCTGCGAGTCATATCGCGAGCGGCGACAAGCGCTTCATCGGGGACGCGGGAGGACGACAGGATCGGGATGCCGCGGGCCGAGGCGTGTTTTGAGTAGAAGCTGTTCGTCTCCAGCTCGGCTGGTGGGTCGCCGACTGTCGCGCAGGAGGCGGCCAGCAGCAGGCACGCTCCGCCGAACAGCATCCGTTGCAGCTGGCCGATCGACATCAGGGCGTCGACCTGAAGCGTTCAAGGTCTGCGGCCATCTGGGACTTTCGAAAACCTTTGCCCGATATCAGGCGCTTGAAGTCCGCGGCATTGTCGAAGTGCTGCAACTGGCGATGGTAGTAGTTGACGTATTCGAGCGCGGCCAGCAGTCCGCAGACCGTCGCAGCGATCCGGTCACCAAGCGACACGGACATCTGCGGGAAGACCCAGGATGCCAGTGCAGCTCCTAAAGCAAGGAAGCTGGTCACGCACAGAATGCCATCGAAGCGGTCGGCAATTCTTAGAGCAGCGTGCAGGGCCTCGTCATTGCCATCGAGGGCGAGCAGCTTGCCACGCCAATACAGGCCCCCAAGCACCAGCAAGGCGCACATGGGGAGGAAGGTGAGGATCGTCAGCCAGCCAATGCTCGATTCGCTGGTGTATGCGACGAAAACGGCAGTCGCAGGGACGAGAAACGCGTTCCCGATCTCCAAGCGCCAATAGTCGGAAAGGCGTTTGCGCAGTTTCTCCCGTCTGGTCGAAATTTCCAAGCGCAAACGCTCCCGATGCCTTCAGCCTAGTATACCCGCTTTTTCGGCTCGATATACTTCACATCGTCGGTCAGCGTGTATTCGTGGACCGGGCGGTAGTCGATCTTCACGCCGCCGCCGTTTCCGCCCCAGCCATCGAACCAGGCGATGGTGTGCTTCATCCAGTTCTTGTCGTCGCGCTCGGGGAAGTCCTCATGCGCGTGGGCGCCGCGGCTTTCCTTGCGGTTTTCCGCCGATGCCATGGTGACATTGGCCTGCGCCATGAGGTTGTCGAGTTCCAGCGTCTCGATGAGGTCGCTGTTCCAGATGAGCGAGCGGTCGTGGACCTTGATGTCCGCCATCCGCTTGTTGACGTCCTTGAGCACTTCCACACCCTCAGCGAGCAGCTTGCTGTCGCGGAATACCGCAGCGTGCTTCTGCATGCCCTTCTGCATGTCGGCGCGAAGGGCCGCGGTCGGAATGCCACCATCCGCATGGCGGAAGGTATCGAGACGGGTCAGCGAAAGCTCGGCGCTGTCCTTGGGCAGCTCGGCCTGGCTCACTCCGGGCTTCACGATTTCCTTCAGGCGATGGCCGGTCGCGCGGCCGAACACCACGAGGTCGATCAGCGAGTTCGAGCCAAGGCGGTTTGCGCCGTGGACCGAAACACAGGCGGCTTCGCCGACGGCGAAAAGGCCGGGGACGATCTTTTCCGGATCCTTCGGATCGCCTGCCATCACTTCGCCATGATAGTTACAGGGGATGCCGCCCATGTTGTAGTGGACCGTCGGCGTGACCGGCAGCGGCTGCTTGGTCAGGTCGACACCAGCGAAAATCTTGCCGCTTTCGGTGATGCCCGGCAGGCGCTCGCCCAGCACCTTGGGATCGATGTGGTCGAGGTGCAGGAAGATGTGGTCGCCATCCGGACCCACGCCGCGGCCTTCGCGCATTTCCAGCGCCATCGAACGCGACACGACGTCGCGCGATGCAAGGTCCTTGGCCGAAGGGGCATAGCGTTCCATGAACCGCTCGCCCTCGGAGTTGGTAAGGTAACCGCCCTCGCCGCGCGCACCCTCGGTGATGAGCACGCCCGCGCCGTAAATGCCGGTCGGGTGGAACTGGACGAATTCCATGTCCTGCAGCGGAAGGCCAGCGCGAAGCACCATGCCGCCACCGTCGCCGGTGCAGGTGTGAGCCGAAGTCGCGGTGAAGTAGCAGCGGCCATAGCCGCCGGTTGCCAGCACAACAGCCTGGCTGCGGAAGCGGTGGATGGTTCCATCGTCAAGGCACATGGCGATCACGCCGCGGCAGACCTTGCCGTCGGGTCCGTCTTCCATGATCAGGTCGAGCGCGAAATACTCGATGAAGAAGTCCGCATCATACTTCAGGCTCTGCTGGTAGAGCGCGTGGAGCATGGCGTGGCCGGTACGGTCGGCCGCGGCGCAGGTACGCTGCACCGGCGGGCCTTCACCCATGTTCTGCATGTGGCCGCCGAAGGGGCGCTGGTAGATCGTGCCGTCGTCGTTGCGGCTGAAGGGCACACCTGCGTGCTCTAGCTCGTAAACCGCCTGCGGGGCTTCGCGAACCATGTATTCGATCGCGTCCTGGTCGCCGAGCCAGTCGGAGCCCTTCACGGTATCGTACATGTGCCACGACCAGTGGTCGGGCGTATTGTTGCCGAGGCTGGCGGCGATGCCGCCCTGTGCCGCGACGGTGTGCGAACGGGTCGGGAAGACCTTGGTAATGCAGGCCGTCTTCAGCCCTGCTTCCGCGCTGCCCATGGTGGCGCGCAGGCCCGAACCGCCGGCGCCGACGACGACGGTGTCATAGAGGTGGTCGACGATCGGGTAGCTGCGACCGCCGATTTCGAAAGTTTCGGTGCGTGCCATCAGGCGGCTCCTCCAAGGGCGATGCGGGCGATCGAGACGAGGCCGAAGGCGCCGCCGCCAATGGTTGCAAGGTTGAGATGGGTGAGAACGCCGAACTTGGTGCCGGCGTCGTGGACGTAGTCCTCGATCAACACCTGCAGGCCGAGGCGCGCGTGCCAGAATACGCTGACGATCAAGAGCGCCAGCGCAGTGGCGGGCAGCGTCTGCGAGGCCCACTTGGTCATGGTTGCGTAATCATAGGCCGGCAGCAGCGCGAGGCTGGTCACGAGGAACAGCATCAGCACCAGGTTGCCGATGGCGGTGAAGCGCTGCACCAGCCAGTGATGAGCGCCTTCATGCGCCGAGCCGAGCCCGCGCACGCGTTTGATGGGGGTGTCGTGTGCCATGGTCGCTTACGTCCCTTAGCGAAGCAGGACGAGGGCCCAGAAGCCCGCCGTCAGAAGGATTGCGATAATGGGCGAGAGGATCGACCACGCCTTGTTAGTGTCGAGCTCGTAACCCGCGCCGATATCGAGGACGAAGTGACGGAGGCCGCTCATCATGTGAGTGAAGAAGGCCCAGCTGAGGCCGACCAATACAATCATGCCGATGGGCGAGCCCATGGCTTCCTGGAAGGTCGCATAGCTTGCCTCGCCGCCGGCCATCGCGCCGAGCCACCAGAGCAACACGCCGAGACCGACGATCGCCAGCCCGTCGCCGGTGATGCGGTGGAGGATCGAGACCAGCATATGCGGGCCCCATTTCCAGATTTGCAGATGCGGTGAGAGCGGGCGGTTTGCCATGCGTTTTCGTCCGTTACGGGTAATTCGTCGCGCCTCCTTAGCGAAACGGGCGCGCCAAGCAAGGCGCGCGGCCTCGACATTTGACGCAAAGTTTCGAATAGCGTGATGCATGACACGCATTCTCCTTACCGGCTCCTCGCGCGGGATCGGCGCGGCGGCCCGGACGGCGCTCGAAGCGCGCGGTGCCACGGTCATCGGCCAGGCCACTTCGAGCGACGCTACGGACACCGTGCCTGCGGACTTTACCCAGCCCTATGCACCGCAAGACCTGTGGCAGGCCGCCCTCGCCCGCGCGGGCGGTAAGATCGACGTGCTGATCAACAACGCAGGGCTGTTTTCGCCCAATCCCATCGACCGCTCGGATATCGAATGGCTCGATGGGTGGGAGGATACCATGCGAATAAACCTGACCGCCGCCGCGCAGCTCAGCCGTTTCGCAATCAAGCATTGGCGCGCACGCGGGTGCGAGGGACGCATCGTCCATGTCGCCAGCCGCGCAGGGCATCGCGGCGATTCGCCCGCCCACTGGCACTATGCCGCGAGCAAAGGCGGCATGCTGGCGATGCACAAGAGCATCGCCCGCGCCTATGCGAGCGAGAAGATCTACAGCTTCGCGATCACACCGGGCTTCACCGACACATCGATGGCAGGCGACTATCTGGAAAGCCGTGGCGGTGACGGCTTGCTGGCAGACATTCCCCTGGGCCGTGTCGCTAAGCCCGAAGAAATTGCGAAGATCATCGAATTCTGTGCACTCGACGCCCCGCCAAGCATGACCGGAGCGACACTCGATGCCAATGGGGCGAGCTATGTTCGCTAGGCACCTGACCGTTCCGCTCCTGATGGCCCTAACGGCCTGCGCCTCGACATCCGCGCAGGAGGCTGCCGATGCTTCGCCTGCGATCCCTGCCGACCAGCAGGCTTTCCTCGACACGTGCGAAGACTGGGACGGCTGGGACAAGCCCGCCCCGCCCTTCAAGATCCTCGGCAACACCTATTACGTCGGAACCTGCGGCATATCCTCAATCCTGATCACGACGGATGACGGACACGCGGTCATCGATTCTGGTACCGAGGCAGGGGCCGATCTCGTGCTCGCCAACATCCGCTCGCTTGGATTCGATCCGGCAGATGTCAAACTGCTGCTCCTCAGCCATGAGCATTTCGATCATGCCGGAGGTATGGCGAAACTACAGGCGGCAACGGGCGCTGTAATCGTGGCTTCGGAAATCGGTGTCGAAACCATGAGCACCGGCAAGGCGCATGCCGCAGACCCACAATTCGGCATGCACGAGGCCATGGAGCCGGTTATCGGCGAGGCTTACCCATGGTTCTGGGGTGATGCCCCCTATCTGATCGACTACTTCGGCATCTCACCCATTGAAACTCCGGGCCATACTCCGGGCGCGATGAGTTGGCGCTGGTCGGTTTGTGACGACAGCAGCGGTTCGGATTGCACGGACATAGTCTACGCAGACAGCCTCAGCGCGGTCAGTGCCGACAATTACAAGTTCTCCGACCATCCGGAATATGTTGTCGCCTACCGCAAAGGTCTCGAGTGGCTGCGCGAAGCCGATTGCGACCTTTTGCTGACGCCGCATCCTTCGGCGAGCGATATGCTGGAACGCATGGGCGGCGAAGCTGGCCTGATGCTGAAGGGTGGTTGCGGCTGGTATCCGGACAGAATCGAACAGCGGCTCGATGCGCGCCTCGCGAAAGAGGCAGCTGAATGAGCGCATGGAAACTCTCGGGAGAGGCACCGAAGAAGATCGTGCAAGCCGCCCTGCTCGCGCATGACGAGGCGTGGGATTTCCCGGAAGAACTGGTCGTTTCCGGACGCGAGATTGCCGAGGACAAGCCCGACGACTGGATCCTCGAGGTCTGGCTCGATCGCAAGCCGACCGCTTCGGACAAGAAGGCCGTCGTTGGGCTGTTCGCGGGCGATGCGCCCGCTCTCGCCGCCGAGAAACTTCCCGAACAGGACTGGGTGACACTCAGCCAGCAAGGAGTCGAGCCGATCCGCGCGGGCCGATTCCATGTTCGCACGCCCGAATATCCCGCCGTCCCGTCACTCGTCGATTTCGTGATCCCTGCAAGCCAGGCATTCGGGACAGGCCAGCACGAGACCACCGCCGCCTGCCTCGCCATGCTCGACCTGATGAAGCGCGAGGGACTGGTCGTGAAGAACCACGCCGACATCGGCACGGGCACCGGCCTGCTCGCCTTTGCCGCCATGCATCTCTGGCCGCATGCCAAGGCGACTGCGTCGGACATCGACCATGTCTGTGCGGGTGTGGTCGAGGATAATTGCAGGGCCAATGGTGTCGCGATGGGTGCGGGTCCCGGCGAACTCACCATGGTGATCGCGCCCGGCACCGATGACCCGCTGATCCAGGCGCGCGCGCCCTACGACCTGCTGATCGCGAATATCCTCGCCGGGCCGCTGGTCGAGCTGGCGCCCGACTTCGCCTCCGTGACTCATCCCGGTGGCAGCCTGCTTCTCGCCGGATTGTTGCAAACGCAGGAGGCCGAGGTCCGCGCGGCCTATCGCAAGCAGGGCTTCCGCCTCGCGCGGCGTGTCACCAATGGCGACTGGTCGATCCTGTGGCTGCGCAAGAGCCGGGTGCGGTGAGCCGCAGGCGCGCTTTGAAACTGCTGGGCGTTGCGCTGGCAGTGCCTATCGCCGCCGTCCTGCTCTTCCTGCTTTCCGCGTGGATCGGCAGTTCGATCCCCCGCAATGCAGACTGGGTCGAACCAGCAACGGGCATCGAGATCATGATTGGCGACAACGGCGTCCACACCGAAATCGTCATGCCGCTCATCACGCCGGTTAAGGACTGGCGCGAGACTTTCCCCGCCAGCGACCTGCCCGAGCCCTATCGCCCCTACACGCATGTCGCCGTGAGCTGGGGCGAGCGTGAGGTCTTCCTCAACACGCCGACCTGGGGCGATCTCGAGCTTTCCACCGCATTTGCGGCAGCCGTCGGCGGAGACGGGCTGATCCATGCCTCGCATTACGTCCGCCCTGCACCCGGTCCGGCAAATCGCCCGCTGAGGCTGACTGAGCAACAATATGCCCGCCTCGTCGCGGCGATCGAGGCGCAGGTCCCGCCTCCGGGCGATCGTCAGACCTACCCGGGCTACGCGCATTACGACGTCTTCTACGACGCCGCAGGCACCTATCACCTAGGCAATACCTGCAATCAGTGGACGTCCGACACGCTGGCGAGTGCCGGGGTGAAGACGGGATCGTGGGCGCCGCTGCCCGGCGGGGTGATGAAGTGGGTGGAGAAACCCGCCGAACGCTAGCTCGCGGCTGCGACGATGGCCGCCCAGCCCGCTTCGTCGATCACCTCGATCCCGAGTTCCGCGGCCTTCTTGAGCTTGCTGCCCGCACCCGGCCCTGCGACGAGCAAATCGGTCTTTGCGCTCACCGATCCGCTGGCCTTGGCACCGAGGCGCTCGGCCTGCGCCTTTGCCTCATCGCGGCTCATGGTTTCGAGCTTGCCAGTGAAGACCACCGTCTTGCCGCTGACAGGACTATCCTTTGTCTCGACGATATAGGGCGGCGGAGAGACTTCCGAGAGAAGATCGTCCCACACGGCCTTGTTGTGATCTTCGTGGAAGAAGTCGCCTAGCGCTTCGACCACCGCGCCACCGATCCCATCGATGGAAGTGAGTGCCTGTGCAGCATCCTCGTCACCGGAATGCGCGGCCTCGGCGGCCTCTCGCAAGGCCGGCAACTCGTGGAAATGCTTCATTAAATCGCGTGCCGTCACGGCGCCGACATGGCGAATACCCAGCCCGAAAAGCAGCCTCGCCGCATCTGGCTCCCGCCGCGCTTCGATGCTTTCCACAAGTTTTTCCACAGACCGCTCCTGCCAGCCTTCGAGCGCCAGGATGGCGTCACGACGCTGGTGGAGACGGAAGATATCAGCAGGGCTTTCGAGCCATCCCAATGCGAAGAATTGGTCGATGGTCTTCTCGCCCAGCCCGTCGATATCGAGCGCGCCGCGGCTGACGAAATGTTTCAGTCTTTCAGTGCGTTGTGCGGGACATATCAGACCGCCTGTGCAGCGCACATCGACCTCGCCCTCCTCCGCCACGGCCTCGCTGCCGCATTCTGGGCAGTGATCGGGGAAGTGGAAGGGCTCGCGAGGGGTCTCGCGCGTGAGGTTATCCACAAGCTGTGGAATAACGTCGCCCGCGCGCTGGACCACCACCCGGTCGCCCGGACGCACGCCAAGCCGCTCGATCTCGTCACGGTTGTGGAGTGTGACGTTGGTGACAGTCACCCCGCCTACCAGCACGGGCGCAAGGCGCCCTACGGGCGTCAGCTTGCCCGTACGACCGACCTGGATATCGATAGCCTCCAGCGTAGTCTCGGCCTGCTCGGCGGGAAACTTATGCGCCAACGCCCAGCGCGGCGCCTTGGCGACAAAGCCGAGGCGCTGCTGCCAGTCGAGGCGGTCGATTTTGTAGACGACGCCATCAATTTCATACGGAAGATCAGGGCGTTGAGAAGCGATGTTCTCATAATGCGCAAGCATGGATGCGACGTCATGCACGCGGGTGAACAGGGGCGAGATCGGCACGCCCCACGCCTCGATCTGTCGCACTACCTCTTCCTGCGTTGCGCCCGGCACCTCTGAAGCCGCCCCCCAGCCATGCGCCCAGAACTTGAGCGGACGCTTCGCCGTCACGCTGGCATCCTTTTGCCGCAGCGATCCCGCCGCCGCATTGCGCGGATTGGCGAAGAGCTTGCCGCCCGCCTCCTCCTGCGCCGCGTTGAGCGCGTGAAAGTCCGCCTTCGACATGTAGACCTCGCCCCTGATCTCGAAGACCTCGGGCACATCGCCCGTCAATTGCTGCGGGATGTCGGCGATATGCGCGATGTTGGGCGTGACATCCTCACCCACCTGCCCGTCCCCGCGCGTGGCGGCGCGGACAAGCTTGCCATGTTCGTAGCGCAGCGAGCAGGACAGGCCATCGATCTTGTCCTCTGCGGTGATCGAGACCTCTTCTCCATCGTCCAGCGAAAGGAAGCGCCGCACGCGCGCCACCCATTCCTCGACCTCCTCGGCGGAAAAGGCATTGTCGAGGCTCATCATGCGAACCTCGTGCGTCACCTTGGACAGTGGCGAAGCAGCAATTTCGTGGCCCACAACCTTCGAGGGTGAGTCCTCGCGCACAAGGTGCGGGAAGGCCGCCTCCAGTTCCGCATTACGCCGGACCAGTGCATCGAACTCCTGGTCGGAGATCTCGGGATCGTCCTTGGCGTGGTAGAGCTTGTTATGCTTCGCGATCTCGCGCGCGAGCCGCATCAACTCGTTCGCGGCATCGGCTTCAGTCATATCCGGCATTAGAGGGGATTTTCTCCGAACCGCGCGTATAGCTTGGGATACTGCCTCGCGAGTCCATCCGGATCCTCGGGGAACATCTCACCGTCCGGCTCGCGCATTGGCATCATTGCGGGTTGCGCCTCGAATTCCGATCCGCCTGTCTTCTCTTCCCAGACTTCGGTCGCCACATAAACGAGAAGCTCGAACTCCGGATACCCGTCGAAATCAGGGGGGAGCATGACCGCGATGCTGTCAGGGTCGGCGACAGCTCGCTCGTAGAAGTCCCGTCCGCGCGAAATCAGCCAGACCCTGAAATACTCAAAACCATCGTCGCTCGCGCCGCCCATAATGAGGTAGGCAGCGCCCCAGAGGTTCCAGCTGTATGATGCATTGAGAAGGCCATCGAATGTCTGCGCGAATTGCTCGATCTCGTGTGGCGGGAGCTCCCTCAAGGCCACCCTGAGGGCATCTGCTTGCGCATCCTCATCTGGATTTCCGGGACCGCTTCGTTCGATAAGGGACCAGAACTTGTCGAGGTCCGCCTCCGAAATCGCAGAAACTGGATCCTGATCCGACACTCTCGCTTCTCCTTCTACCGATTCGGCCCACAATGTGCTTGGCGCAAGGAATGCGAAAACTGCCAGCAAGGGCAGGACGAGCCTGATCCGCATACTCAAACCCCCTCCAGCAGCCGGTCCGCCTGCGCGCGCGCCTCTGGCGTGACCTCCGCGCCGGATAGCATTCTTGCGATCTCTTCCTGTCGCCCGGCGTCGTCCAGCAGGGCGACGCTGGTGCGGGTCACCGTACCGTCGCTGCTCTTCGCGATCATGTAGTGCGTCTGCCCGCGCGCGGCGACCTGCGGGCTGTGCGTGACGGCGAGCAATTGTCCTTCGCTGGCCAGCCTTGCGAGCCGCTCACCGATGGCGCTCGCCACTGCACCGCCCACACCGCGGTCGATCTCGTCAAAGATCACCGTCGCCGCCCCGCCCTGCTCTGCCAGGGCGACTTTCAGCGCCAAAATGAAGCGCGACAGCTCTCCGCCGCTGGCGATCTTGTTCAGGGGTGCAAAATCGGCGCCGGGATTGGTGGCGATCAGGAATTCCACGCTATCCATGCCGTGTGCACCCCAACGTTCTTCAGGCAATTCCGCTACTGCCGTCTTGAACCGCGCCGCATCGAGCTTGAGCGGTGCGAGTTCGCGCGCCACCGCCTCGTCGAGCCGCATGGCCGCAGCCACGCGGTTCGCATGGAGCGCCTCGGCCTCGGCCTTGTAGCGCTTGCCCGCATCGGCGGCGGCGGCTTCCAAGGCGTCAAGTTCGGCCTCGCCGCCCTCGATCGAGTCGAGCCGGCTACGCATGGAGCGCATGATTTCGGGCAATTCGTCGACCTCGCAGCGATGCTTTCGTGCAAGCGCGCGCAGTTCGAATAGCCGCGTTTCGGCCTCTTCCAGCGCGGCGGGATCGTGGACCAGTGCCTCGGCTGCCTTTTCGAGCTTTTCCTCGGCCTCGCCCGCCTCGATCACGGCACGATCAAGCGCGGCCAGCGCGTCCGCCAGCAAGGGATGCTCGGCAGCGATCCGGTCGAGCTTGCGCGCGGCCACGCGCAAGGACGCGAGCGGCGAATCCGATCCTTCCCAGAGGTGTCGCAATTCCTCGAGATCGCCCGAGAGCCGCTCACCCTTCTGCATATCGGCGCGGGTACCCGCGAGCCGCGCTTCCTCGCCAGCCTGCGGTTCGAGAGTTGTTAATTCGGCGAGATGTGCGAGCAGCAGGTCCTGGTCGAGCTTGGCCTGTTCCACCGCTTCGCGGGCTTCGGCCAGCCGCGCTTCTGTTTCGCGCCACTTGCTCCACGCCTGTTCCACCCGCGCCGTGTCCGAACCGGCGAAGCGATCGAGCAGCGCCCGGTGACCGCGCGGATTGACGAGGCCGCGGTCGTCATGCTGGCCGTGCAGTTCGACCAGCGCGCCCGCAATCTCGCGCAGCAGCGCAACGCCCACGCCCTGGTCGTTGATGAAGGCCTTGCTGCCCCCGTCCGCCTTCAGCTGGCGACGGATGATCAGCGGTTCGCCCGGCTCGATCTCGATATCGGCATCGTCGAGCGCCTCAGCCACGGCATCGGGAAGCTGCGCGAATTCGAAACTGGCCGATACGCCGGCCTTCTCCTCGCCCGCGCGCACCAATCCGCTGTCGGCACGATTGCCCAGTACGAGACCGAGCGAATCGAGCAGGATCGACTTGCCCGCCCCCGTCTCGCCCGTAAGCACGCCCAGCCCGCGCCCGAAATCGAGGTCGAGCGCCTCGATCAACACGATGTTGCGGATGGACAGGCGGGTCAGCATTTCCGGCTTTTCCTAGCCCAGCCTCACCCGCGCGTCATCCTTTCCCGCGCAGTTTCAAACAGGCGGGCTTGCCGCGCTCTTTTCCGGCTGTGCGGGCCAGTCCTCTTCCTCGCCTCCGCGGGTCTTCCACAAGGAGTAGAAAATACCCGCGGCGATGAGCCCGAAGGTCACGCCAAGGCTGATCCAGGCAGGCATTTTTCCACCATCGAGCAGGAAGTCAGTGACGAAGATCTTGCTGCCGATGAAGACGAGCACCGCGGCCAGCGCGTATTTCAGGTAATGGAAGCGGTGTATCATGGCTGCCAGCGCGAAATAGAGCGCACGCAGGCCGAGGATGGCGAAGATGTTCGACGTGTAGACGATGAAAGTGTCGGTCGTGATCGCGAAGATCGCCGGCACGCTGTCGAGCGCGAACACGAGGTCGGCGAGGTTGATCACCACCAGCGCGAGGAACAGCGGCGTTGCCGCGCGAACCAGCTTGCCGGTCTTTTCGTCGGGCACCTTCACGAAGAACTTCTGCGCATGCAGTTCCTTGGTCACGCGCATATGCGTGCTGATCCAGCGGATCACGGGGTTCTTGCCGACATCCATCGGCTCGTCCCCGGCGAAGAACATCTTGATGCCGGTCACGATCAGGAAGGCCGCGAAGAGGTAGAGCACCCAATATGCCTGCGCCAGCAGCGCCGCACCGCCGGCGATCATCAACCCGCGCAGCACGATCACTGCCATGATGCCCCACAACAGCGCGCGATACTGGTATTTCGGTGGGATCGCGAAGTATGTGAAGATCAGGCTGATGACGAAGACGTTGTCGATCGACAGCGCCTTCTCGATGAAGAAACCGGTGAAATACTCCATGCCGGACTGCTCGCCGCGGGCGAACCAGACCCAGCCGCCGAACAGAAGCGCCACGCCGATGTAGAAGACGCTGAGTTTGAGGCTTTCCCTTATGCCGAGTTCGCGGTCTTCCTTGTGCAGGATACCGAGATCGAAGGCGGTCAGCGCGATCACGATGACCAGGAAGGCGGCCCAGAACCACACGGGGGTTCCGAGCCAGTCCTGCATGATGAATTCGATCATTCGACGTAGCTTTCTTCAGGCGCTGCGGTTTCGGGCAGCGCCGTTTTGAGGAGAAGGTATCCGGCAATCGCGGCGATGGTCGAACCGCTGAGCACGCCCAGCTTGACCGCATCGACCTGTTCGGGGGTCGCAAAGGCGAGGTTGCCGATAAACAGGCTCATGGTGAAACCGATCGCAGCGAGCAGGGACAGAGCGTGGATCTGTCGCCAGTTCACCTCGTCCGGCAGGGCTGCCAGCTTCGCCTTCACGGCGAGCCAGGCGAAACCGAAGATGCCAACCTGCTTGCCGATGAGGAGGCCAAGCGCGATGCCGAGGGGCAAGGGCTCGATCAGGGCGGAAGGCTCGAGACCGACAAGGGTCACGCCGGCATTGGCAAAGCCGAAGATGGGGATCACCAGGAACGCGACCCAGGGGTGAAGCGCATGCTCCATCCGTTCCAGCGGGCCGTGATCGCTCTTCGCGTCGAGCGGGATCGTGAGCGCAGCCGCCACGCCTGCAAGTGTAGCGTGCACGCCGGACTTGAGCACGAAGGCCCACATCAGGATGGCGAGGAGGATGTAGGGAATGGTCGACTGCACCTTCGCCCGGCCGACTGCCAGCATGATCACGAAGACGACTGCGGCCGCGCCCAGCATGCCGGTGTCGAGTTCGCCCGAGTAGAACAGCGCGATAATCGCGATCGCGCCGATGTCGTCGATCACGGCGATTGCCAGCAGCAGCGCCTTGAGCGCCACGGGCACGCGCGGGCCGAGCAGCGAGAGGATACCGAGCGCAAAAGCGATGTCGGTCGCCGCCGGAATCGCCCAGCCGCGGATGTTTTCGGGACTGTCGAGATTGAGGCCGATGAAGACGAGAGCGGGAATCGCCATGCCCCCGACCGCCGCGATCAGGGGGAGTGAAGCCTTGTTCCAGCTCGACAGCTGGCCTTCGAGGACCTCGCGTTTCACTTCGAGGCCGACGAGGAAGAAGAATACCGCCATCAACCCGTCATTGATCCAAAGCAGGAGCGGCTTGTCGATGACGAAGCTGCCGATCGCGGCCACGACGGGGATGTCGAGGAACCCGGTATAGGCCGATGCGAGCGGTGAATTCGCTACCGCCAACGCAAGCGCCGCTGCGAAGATCAGAACGATGCCGCCCGCCGATTCCTTTTGCAGGAAGTCGCGCAGCATGGGTGCGATGGCTTTTACCATGGTTGAATTTCCCTCATGATTTTGGGGGTAAGCGTTCCGCGGCATGCCGGGGTTCCGGCCATGCCGCGGATTTTCGCTATTCATGCAGTCGCTTTGCGACGCAGGATCCTGTGGAGCGCGTCTTTTGCGCGCAGTTTCATCTTCTTGAGGCGCGAGATTTCCCATGGATCGGGTGCGCGCTTCTTCAATTCCATGCGCAGACGCTCGTCGATGCGCTGGTGGATCTGGGTAAGTCGAAAACTTCGGGCCGTCATCATTGTCTCCTTGATCGAGGCAAAGTCGATCGGACACCGATGGCGTGGCAAGCTGGGATGGGGAGGAAGAGGGCCCGCCAGCGCGCATCGGATGTCCGATGCGGTCCGACATCACGTGGGCTGGAAAGCGCACGCCAGAGGGGCCCGGTCCGCATTGACTAAATGCGACAGGATCGATCTGGTTTCAAGATGCTGGAAAAAATTTCCCGGCAGGCGGAAATCAGCTGGCGGTCACGCCTTCGGCATGATCCTCGATGAGCTCGAAGGCCTTCTCGTACCACTCCGTACCTGGATAATTTGCACCAAGGACCGCGGCATACTTCACCGCTTCGGGCTTGATGCCGAGCGCAAGGCTGCTCTCCACAAGGCGATAGAGCGCTTCGGGAACGTGACTGGTGGTCTGGTAATCGTCGAGCACGTTCTGGAACCGGATCTGCGCCGCGATCCACTTGCCCGAACGCTGGTAATAGCGCCCGATTTCCATTTCCTTGCCCGCAAGGTGGTCTTCGACGAGGTCGATCTTGAGGCGCGCATCGGCGGCATATTGCGTCGAGGGGAAACGACGGTTCACTTCACGCAGCGCGGTCAGCGCCTGCTCGGTGATCTTCTGGTCGCGCTGCACGTCGCTGATCTGCTCGTAATAGCTGAGCCCGATCAGGTAATAGGCATAGGGCGCGTCCTTGTTACCCGGGTGGATCGACAGGAAGCGCTGCGCCGAGGCGACAGTCTTGTTGTAATCGCCAGCGACGTAATAGCTAAACGCGCTCATCAGCTGTGCCCGGCGCGCCCAGGGCGAATAGGGGTGCTGGCGCTCGACCTCGTCGAACAGTGAGGCAGCGATGCGCGGGCGTCCACGATCGAGCAGCGACCTCGCTTCGGCATAAAGGGATTCGACATCGCGCGCGACATAGGCGGTGTCTTCGGGCCGATTGGAACCGCCCCCGCAGGCGGCGGTGAAAACGGTTGCGGCGAGAAGCGTGCCGACAGCCAGTGTGCGGCGGTTGCGCGAATTCGTGGTCATGGGGCGAGCCTATAGCCACGCCCCCGCTGAACGCCAAGTGAAGTTCGTGCAGCTTTCCCCCCGTAAGGTTTGGCCAGCGCGATCAACCGTCGCCAAGCGCCTCCGGCGCGTCCCACAACAGGTGCCGCGTATCGAGCATGACGAGGTTGTTGGCGCGCACGACATTGCCGCGCGTCTTGTAACCGAGCAATTGCTCGGCCGCCGTGTCGGGGTTGTTTGCCAGCACGCGTAGTTCTTCGGAGGTGAAATCCGAAAGGCCGCGCGCGATCTCCGTACCCTTGTTGTCATAGACATGCAGCACGTCGCCGCGGGTGAAATCGCCATCGAGCGAGAGGATGTCTTCACGCCGGATCGGACGATCGCCTTCTGCAAGCGCATCGGCCACGTCTTCACCCACCACCAGGCTCCCCGCCATCTGGAGGCGATTGGCGATCCAGCTATCCCAGCCCGACAGCGGATTGGGATGCGGCAAGATCTTGGTTGCCCTACGGCTGCCGTCGAGCACGGTTGAAAGCGGCCGGTCGGTTTCACCCTGCGCGATCCAGGTGGTGACGCCCGCTTCCTGCGCCATGTTTGCCGCCTGCAACTTGGTTTCCATTCCGCCCGTGCCCAGCGTGCTCTTGCCGCGCGTCGCTTCCATATAGGGCGCGACATCGGTCACTTCGGAGATGAACTGCGCACCCGGCTCGTCCGGATTGCGATCGTAGAGGCCATCGACGCCTGTCAGGATGATGAGATCGCTCGCCCCGACCATCTGCGCGACCTTGGCAGCGAGGCGATCATTGTCACCCACGCGAATTTCCTCGGTGGTGATCGTGTCGTTTTCGTTCACGATCGGCATGACGCCGGCCTGGAGCAGGCGATGCACCGTATTGCGCGTGTTGAGGAAGCGGCGATGGTCCTCGAAATCCCCCAGCGTCAGCAGCACCTGCGCAATTTCGAAACCGAATTCGTGGCCGACCTGCTTGTAGGCATTGAGCAGCAGCGGCATTCCGCAAGCGGCCGCCGCCTGCTTGTCGGAGATGCCCGCGCTTTCGGGCGTCTCTCCGATGATCCGCAAGCCGAGCGCGACCGAGCCCGATGAACAAAGGATCACGTTGTTACCTTGCGAGCGGAGCACGGCGACGTCTTCCAGCAGGCGCTGGAGAAAGCCGTAGCGGGGTGTCAGGAGCTCCTGATTGGCGAGGAGCGCCGAACCGATTTTGACAACAATATTGCGCTTCTTGGTCATAAAATGAAAATGCATCTGCCTTGAAATTTCTACCGCAGGATGTAGATAGGGATGGTGCAGTGCACAACCCAAATTTGAAAAATATAGAATGCAAAAGTCTTCATCAGTATTCATAGAATAAGCGATCAAGACAAAATATTTATCTATTTGATTTTGAAGACGAACGAACAATTAATCAAAACGCCCACGGGCAGGAACGGATTTCTAATATCATAAATTCTATTCTTATAGTCGGATGCGGAAAGATGGGGTCCGCATTACTGTCGCAATGGGTCAAGGGTGATGAGACCATCACCGTTGTCGATCCCATGGCCGCAGGCCTCCCTGATGGCGTCAGGCTGGTCGGCGACCGCGATCAGATCGAGGGCGAAAGCTTCGATTGCATCGTGGCAGCAATCAAACCGCAGATGATCGACGATGTAATGGCGGATTATGCCGCCAACCTAGCACCCGGCGGATACGTCCTCTCGATCGCGGCTGGATATTCCGCGGACCGCCTCTCGCGGCTCATGGGCGATGCCCCGGTCGTACGCACAATGCCCAACCTGCCCGCCGCAGTCGGCAAGGGCGTCAGCGGGTTGTGCCCAGGACCGCATGCCGGCGAAGTCCACATGGCTCATGCCGAGGCCTTCATGCGCCGCGCAGGGATAGTCATCACCGTCGAGAGCGAAGACCGGCTCGACCGGGTGACCGCTGTGGCCGGATCGGGCCCCGGCTATGTCTTCGAGATCGCCCGCGCCTATGCCGAGGCTGCCATGGCGCAAGGCTTCAGCGAAGACGAAGCACGCGAGATGGTGCTCGGCACCATCGGCGGTGCCATCGCAATGGCCAACGAGCCGGACGCGCCGATGCTCGAGGAATTGCGCAATTCGGTGACCAGCAAGGGCGGCACCACGGCTGCCGGTCTCGAAGCCCTCAATGGAGACAATGGCCTTTCCGACCGCCTGCATGCTACACTGCAGGCAGCCTATGACCGGGCGGTCGAGCTGCGCTGAGAATTGCGCCTCCCTCCCCTGAACGAACTACGATAGAGAAAAGACATGAACGACCAGACGCAAGACCCCCAGATCCACATCGCCACGCTTGGCCGCAATGCCCGAAAGGCGGCGCGCGGCCTGATGTCGGCCAGTACCGATGCCAAGAACACCGCCCTGCGCGAAGCCGCCAACGCCCTGCGCGTGGCGACGCCCGAATTGCTCGCGGCCAATGCCGAGGACGTGAAAAGCGTCGAGGGCACCAAGCCCGACAGCTTCATTGATCGCCTTCGCCTGACCGAGGACCGTATCGAGGGGATGGCAGCCGCGCTCGAACAGATCGCCGAACTGCCCGACCCCGTCGGGCGCTCGCTCGCGACCTTCGAACGCCCCAATGGTCTCAGGATCGAACGAGTTGCGGTGCCCATCGGCGTGATCGGCATGATCTACGAGAGCCGTCCCAATGTCGGCGCGGATGCCAGCGCGCTCTGCCTCAAGAGCGGCAATGCGGTGATCCTGCGCGGCGGCAGCGAGAGCCGCCATTCGACTCGCGTGATCGTCGACTGCATGCGCGCCGGACTGAAGGCTGCGGGCCTGCCCGAGGACGCCGTCCAGACCGTCGGGACCACCAGTCGCGATGCCGTTGCCGCTCTGCTCAAGGCCGATGAATTCGTCGACCTCGTAATCCCGCGCGGAGGCCGCGGCCTCGTCGAACTGGTCCGCGACCAGGCGAGCGTCCCCACCCTCCTCCACCTCGATGGCAACTGCCACAGCTATGTCCACGAAAGCGCCGATCTCGATAAGGCTGCTGCAGTGATCCACAATGCCAAGCTGCGGCGTACCGGCATTTGCGGCGCGACCGAGAGCATCGTGGTGGACCGAGCGGTCGCCGAACAGTTCATCCCGATCCTCGTGCGCATCATGGGCGAGGATTGCGAATTGCGCGGCGACGAGGAATCGGTCGCGATCAACAGCTCGATCACACAGGCGACCGAGGCCGACTGGGACACCGAATATCTCGACACGATCGCCAGCGTGAAGGTGGTCGGCGGGCTCGATGAAGCCATCGCCTGGGTGGAAGAGCACAGCTCGCATCACACCGACGCGATCATGGCGGAGGACGAGGAGGCGGCGCGCCGATTCCTGACCGGCATCGACAGCGCCATCGTGATGCACAATGCCTCCACGCAGTTCGCCGACGGCGGCGAATTCGGCATGGGCGCCGAAATCGGCATCGCCACCGGCAAGATGCACGCCCGCGGCCCGGTGGGGCTTGAGCAGCTGTGCAGCTTCAAATACCTGGTGCACGGTAACGGGCAGATGCGTCCCTGATGTGTCTTGGCGAGACAATTGTCCGCCACGCCTTTCCTTTTCGTGCTTAGCCCATTAGCCAATTCCCTCAGGTTTCAGGGGGAACTGGGCTGATGTCCGACGTGAACATCGAATTCGTGACTATCGATTCAATCGATACGGATTCCGATATCGCGCGGCAGATCGAGACGGTGGTTCGGCAAGCGCTCGGCCTCGACCAACCGCTGGAGAAGACCCTTCGTCAGATCAATTTCGGTGATGGCGGCACGGTTATCGTCTTGGGCAAGGTCGGTGATGATCTTGCTACGATGAATGCCTTCATGGGCCACCCTTTCAGCAATGGGAAAGACAAGTTCACCGCTTATCAGTCGGGCTTCAGTGCGACGGCCAATGACTATCGGGGAAAAGGTCTGTGGCCGAAAATGCTGGTGGCTAGCGAAGCCATGCTGGCGGAGCGTGGTGGGCGGTTTATTTTCGGCTTTCCCAATCCGGTTTCGCACCCCCTGTTCGTCAACAAGCTTGGCTACGTGACGCAGAACATGATGCGCACCGTGCTCCCATCTCTCGCCGCCGCCCTGCTGCGCCACGAACCAGACGCGGATCGCTACAGGCCCGATGTGAGAGCGACCTATCGCTGGAAACAGGCAAACAGCGAAGAATTCCTTGTAAGCCATGAGTATCAAGACGCCTTCCTGTTCGGTCGGATGAGTGCGGCAAGGGGTGTGAGATACCTCGACATAGGCGCGGTAGACTTCGGCACGTGCGATCCGCGAGATGTCGTCAGGGCAGCTTGCAAGGCAACCGGGGCGCATCTGTTCCGCCTAGAGGTTTCCCAGGGCTCGCGCCTCGCATCCACTACTCCGCTCATGCGGCAATCCCGGCCGGTAATCTTCAAGCCGCTCGGCGGGCAAGCCCTGCCTTCGAAAGTGGACATCTTCGGCGGCCTTGCCGACACCTATTGATCGGTGGCGATCGAAGGGTACTGACGCAGAGCAAACCTCGGAAAGATATTGATGCCAGCTGGATCGCGCCCAAAGGTTATCCTTGCCGTCTGCACCTACTATCGCAACGAGCCGCTCACCTTGCTGCTTGAACGGGCAGCCGAGTTGTCGCGCACGCATTGGGCGTCGGTGGAAATCGGCGTCACTGTCGTCGACGACAGTCCGGAAGGCCAAGCCCGTCCGGTCGCGGATAGGATGCGCGAACGGTTTCCCCTCGGCCTCGAATACTGCCAATGCGGCCATGGCAATATCTCGCTAGCGCGAAACATGGCGATCGAAAATGCCATGCATCGCGGCGATTTCATCGCCATGACCGATGACGATTGCGAACCTCATACCGAATGGCTTTCCGAGTTGATGTCGGTGCAGGCGGCAACCGGGGCACAGGCAGCTACGGGCTTGATGCTACGCCGCGCACCTGAGCACGCGCCCAGATGGCTAACGGAGCAGCCTTTCCTTGAACTGGGTGAATTCGACGCAAAGGACGGGCAAGACCTGGAAACCGGCTACACCAACAACTGCCTGCTGAAGAGCAGCGTGATCCGGGACAACCCGCAGCTGCGGTTCGATCCGGCGCTCGGAAAGACGGGCGGCGAAGACATGGTGTTCTTCCAGAACTTCCGAAAAGCGGGGAACCGTATCGCCTTTGCCGCGAATGCCTTCGTCTACGAGAACGAGCCGGACGAACGTCTGACATTGAACTATCAGCTCGGGCGCTACTTTTGGCACGGTAACTCTTCGATCGTCACCTCCCTAAGGGCAGGCCAGTCGCGCCCGCGCATGGGCATTCACGCCGGTGCCACGATCGCCCGCGCGGCCCTGCATCCACTACGGCGGATCGGATCGGGCAAGCGGCCGCAGCTGCTCTACAGCCTTGCCAAGCTTAGCGAGGGATTGGGCAAGCTGGTCGGCGTGTTCGGGGTCCAGGTCGACCATCACTAGCGGCTAGCGGGTCAGGCGGCCCAGTCCGTCGAGCGCAGGGGAGAGAGTGCTCTCGAGCCGCGCTGCGTCGAGTACGCACACTTCACCAGCATGCGACAGCGTGTGGCAGCCGTAGTCATATGCGCCACCCTCGGGCATGCGCACTTCAGCCGCTGCGCTTTCCTCGAAACCGTCTTGGTCGAGCCGTGTCACCTCGTTGATCACGATGCTCTCGCCGTAGAAGCTGGCGCAGTTCTGGGCCGGGCGGAACAGCGCGCCCTTGTGTTCGAAGAGCTGCCCCGCTGGCCTCGCATTGGCGCGCTCGCGCTTCACCGGATTGCCTGGATGCGCGGTCCATGGGCCGGCCAGCGTATCGGCGTGGTAGAGATGGAGCGCCTCGTTTTCGCTCCCGTCGAGATGGGTGGCGAAGAGCCATAGCTTGCCGCCATGGCGCACCAACGTGCTGTCGATCAGCGGCTTGCCCTGGAAGAGCACCCTCGGCTCCCCCCACTCCCCCTCGCCCGACAACGGAAAGGCCCGCAGCTGCCGCGCCTCCCCTTCCTCGGGCAGGACCAGCACCTCGCCGCCATCCTCGAACACAAAGGGATAGGACAGGTGATGCCCCTCGCGCAGCACCGGTACGGGCGAGCCGAACCCCGCCTCGCTCCAGTCGACACAGGCGATCGTCCCGCGATCCTCGGCCCACAGCAGGCTCTCGTAGAAGATCCGATAGCGCCCCGTGCCAAGCGGCACGACGAAGGGATCGGCGCGAAACTCCGCCCGGTCCTCCGCCATCCACGCGATCCGCCCGTGCGCTTCGGCCTGCGCCGCCGCGCCCTCCAGCCCGGCCACCACGGCCACCGGCGCACGCACCGCGCCCACGTTCCACTTCTGCCGGAACAGGCTGTAGCGCGCCTTGCGCTTCAATCGTTCGAGCACGCGCGTGACCCCCTCAAGCTGCACCGCCCCCGCCCGCCATGCGCGAGGGCCCGCCAACGTAGCATTTTCCTACCACCCCCCACCTGTGCTGCAAGGCCCCGCATGACCCGCCGCAAGAACCCCCGCGAAACCCGCCTCCCCGTTCCCGCAGGAGAGCTCCCCGCCTTCACCCCCGTCCCGCGCAAGCGCAACCGGCACGATGGCTGGACCGAGGACCGCCAGCGCCGCTTCATCGAGGCGCTCGCCAGCACAGGCAGCGTTATGGCCGCAGCACGCGCGGTGAACATGAGCCAGGAGGGCGCCTACCACCTCCGCCGCCAACCCGGCGCGGAAAGCTTCCGCAAGGCCTGGCAGACCGCGCTCGACCTCGGCGTGCAACGGATCGAGGACGTCGCCATGGACCGCGCATTGAACGGGGTGGAGGTGCCCGTCTACTCCTACGGCCAGCTCGTCGGCACGCGCACCGCCTATAACGACCGCCTGCTCATGTTCATGCTGAGAAACCGCGCGCCCGAGCGGTTTGCGGATGGCCGCGCCAAGGGCATGAACGCGATCGGCAAGATGGACCTGAAGCGCAAGAAGAAGCAGTGGCGCAAGGAATGGGAGGAGGAGCAGGCCCAAGTCTCCCCCGCCGAGATCCGCGCCAGCATCGAGCGCAAGGTGCAGGCCCTGCGCCAGCAGATCGCCGAGCGAGAACGCCGCGAAAGCCCCCGCGTGAAGCGCCTACGCGAGCAACTGGAACAAGCCCTCGAAGCCGACCGCGCCGCAGGCTACCAGCCCGAACGCGACCCGGAGCATGAGCTGTATGACCCCAACTATGGCAAATGGGGGCACGCGGGGCCGAGCCTGCCGCTACTCTCGCCGAATCGGGGCGAGAGTGGGCTGGAGGAGGACAGCGAGGAGGAGAACCCGCGCTGGCGGACGATCAAGGATGAGGGGTGGGATTAGGTCAGCCTATTCCGCAATAAACAACAGCTCTTTCACCTTGTTGCGCACCGGTTGCTTCGCATTCGCTTGATTTGCGAACGAGTATCTATGATCGACCTCACGGATTGTGCAATGACGACCATGCCTCTCAACAATTCGTTTTATGGCCGAAGCGTTCGGCAGGGAGTTGGAGCTGTAGGACAGTATAACCGGTACCTTTCGGTATCCATCGAGCACTCGTTCAATCGTTTGAGCGCAGCTAAGTTCTTTGGCAAACGGATTGGCGTAATTTTTAAATTTCTTAGTCTTTGTTCGCTCTTGGATCTCAATACCGTCCCAATCACGTGCGATCGCCTCAGTGAAGTGATATCTCCGGACATAGTGATTATCGGAGAGCGGACTATAATATGGCGGGTCCATGTAGACCACGTCCACATCTACTGCTGGCAATTGCTCACTGAGATCAATTTTTGTAACCTGGCTCTCGCGTCCATTATCGAAAACTGCTTCGCTAAGTTTCTCGCAAGCCAACCGAAAGTGATCGCGAAGGCTCACCTGCAGATCTTTACGACCGTCATCATACCGACGACCTGTGTATGTAAAAATCCCGCGAGGCCTTCGTTTTAAGCAGGCCCGAATTAATGCGGCGCGAGCAAGGCTGCGTTTATGTCCTGAGAGACGGTTGATAGCTAATCGCGCAAAATCCAAGAACCTGACGTCAGCTTCATCGTAGTAGAGGTCCTGATATATGGACCAAATCATGCCGTCCGCAGTCTCTCCTGATGACAGGCTCTCTATTTCCGACTTAGAAAGTTGGGTGGATGAATTGGCGATAAGCGCATTTGCGATGGTTGTAGCCATTGTCATCTGATCATTGGAGACGACCTCACAGCCCTGCGATTTCAGCATGTAGCCGACAACGCCCGAGCCGGAACATATGTCTAGCACTTTCTGCGGCGAGAATTGTCCTACTGCTCGCCAGATGGGTTCGAGCAGTTGCTCTTTGGAACCCATGAAGCGGGTCGAGGGAAATTTCGATGATTGAGGCGACAGATTATACCAACCCAGTTCAGGCGCTTCGCTCTCGAAATCATGCAAACTTTCTAACTTTGGGAGGTACATAAACGATAACATCCTCGCCTTTCCGGCCGCTAGCGCGTGAGTTCACATTGCGGCGGCTTTGGATCACTTCAATGTGATACCCTTGATACAAATCGTGAACAAGGGGGTGATTGGAATTTGTCACAACCGTCTCGCATCCTCGTTCGGATAGAAGCTTTACCAGTTCCGCCATCTCACGATGATCATCATCGTGAAATTGCGTACGAGTGTATCGTTTGAAATCAGAATGCTGAGAAACTGGAATATAAGGCGGGTCAAGAAAGATCAAATCGCCCGCCCGGGCCTCATCAACGAGCACGTCACGGAAATCTCCGAGTTCAATCCTCGCTCGAACAAGTAACGCGCGCGCGGCCTCAAAATGAGGCCGGCTTGGTTCAAACCGCTTCTTATAACGCCCCCATGGCACATTGAACATGCCATCCCGATTAACTCGATATAGCCCGTTGAAGCAGCTTCGATTGAGATACAAGAGCCGCGCAGCTGCTGTTACAACATCGAGATCTTCAAATCTTAACGATCGAAGTTCGTAGAATGTACTTTCGTCAAAGGGCCACGCATCGTATTGTGACAAGACAGCATCGAGATGCTCAACAATGGCCCGATAGAAGCCGACCAATTCTGGATTTACGTCAGCAATTAGCCCCCGATCAGGCGCCAAAGCGAAGAACAGAGCTCCACCTCCAATCATTGGCTCGACGTAGCGGCCGGAATGTGAATCTACATAGCGTTGTAGGGCAGGAAGTAGCTGGGCCTTTCCGCCCGCCCATTTCAGCAGTGGCTTTGTCGTCTGTTTCATACCGCAGCCCAAGCACGGAGAACTATTTCACGATCTGGCTCTCGCCAGCCGCGGGTCCCTTTGTTTGCCAAGTAGTCACCTACGATGGCACGAGTCTTAGCCGGTAGTCCACCTGTAGCATCGAGCATCGATGCTAAGGTCTCTAGGTCTTTCAACCTTAGAGAAGGATAATCCCTACCGGTGTTGGCTAGAAGCTCAATCACTTGAAGGAGTGGCCGGATTTCTGCTGCTGGCGCAGTACAATTGGTTAGGTAAAATTCGCGCACGACCTTAGGGAGGCGCCAAAATGTTGCGAATGCAATCCGTGTTTGCTCGAGCATTCCAGAAGGACTCGTAGAAGATATCTCCGCCGTCGACGCCTGTTTAAGCCATTGCATCCACAATCGAGCAATCGTTTCCTTCTGCTGACCTCTCGCCTGCATTCCCAGGGGGGTCAGTTGACCATTAGCGGCGAACCCGATGAGCTTGAATTCACTGAGGGCCTTACCTTCGAGCAAGCGTGGCTGGTCAAGAATGGCTTGGATCCTCTTAAGGGTTCGCACGTTATTTGCAGCCTTGTCGGCGTTGAGAGGAACGACCAAACTTGGAAGGGAAGCAAAAGCCGCTTCGATGGTTTCGGTGGCAACGGCGACGTCAGTCGATGCTGTGGCCTCCTTCTGAGTGCGAGCGAATACAAGGTTGCTCTTCACCCGCGCGGTATATAGCGTCTCCATCTTCTCAAGAATTTCCGTAGAAAATTCAACCGACCGATCGGAAAAAAGCCTTTCAAACCAATCTCGCGCCTTACCCTCTTTGTCATCGATCAAGCTTATAGCCTCAACACCCGATACCAACGCTGATCGACTTAAATTTGCGCTGCCCACAAGGACGCAATCTGAGCCATTATTTCTAACAATCACAACTTTAGGGTGAAATACATTAGAACCGTCGTATGCGCGAATAGATACCCCAGCTCTTTGCATAGCGATTACCGCTTTGGGGTCGGTTATTCCCAACTGGTCCGTACACAAGACACGTACTCTGTTTTCTTTCCCACGAATAAGCGGTTTTAAGATTTCCCATCCCGAAAATTGAATATAGCTTATCGCTAAGTCAATTTTTTCGAAATTCCTGATGGATTCCTTCAGGACTGATAGAATAACCTCCTTCTGTTCCCCACCGAAGCTAAGCACCTCCCTACTCCTCCCCCATCCGCAGCGCGGCGATAAATGCCTCCTGCGGAATGCTCACATTCCCATACTCGCGCATCCTTGCCTTGCCCTTCTTCTGTTTTTCCAACAGCTTTTTCTTGCGGCTGATGTCGCCGCCGTAGCATTTGGCGGTGACGTCCTTGCGCAGCGCAGCGATCGTTTCGCGGGCGATGATCTTGCCGCCGATCGCGGCCTGGATCGGGATCTTGAACAGGTGGCGCGGGATGAGGTCTTTCAGGCGCTCGCACATCCCGCGGCCGCGCTCTTCCGCCACGCTGCGGTGGACGATCAGCGATAGCGCGTCGACCGGCTCGTTATTGACCATGATGTTCATCTTCACGAGGTCGCCTTCGCGCAGGCCGATCTGCTCGTAATCGAAGCTGGCATAGCCGCGGCTGATGCTCTTCAACCGGTCGTAGAAGTCGAACACCACTTCGTTCAGCGGCAGCTCGTAGGTCACCTGCGCGCGGCCGCCGACATAGGTGAGGTCGGTCTGGATGCCGCGGCGGTCCTGGCACAGCTTGAGGATCGCGCCGAGATATTCGTCGGGCGTGTAGATCACCGCCTTGATCCACGGCTCCTCAACCGCGTCGATGCGGTTCACGTCCGGCCAGTCGGCGGGGTTGTGGATGTCGATGACCTTGGCGTCTTCCGTCTTCGTGTGGGCGAGGTGGACGCGGTAGACCACGGAGGGGGCCGTGGTGATGAGGTCGAGGTCGTATTCGCGGCTGAGGCGTTCCTGGATGATTTCCAAGTGCAGCAGGCCGAGGAAGCCGGCGCGGAAGCCGAAGCCCAGCGCGGCGGAGCTTTCCATCTCGTAGCTGAAGCTCGCATCGTTGAGGCGCAGCTTGCCGATGCTTTCGCGCAGTTTCTCGAAATCGGCGGCGTCGACTGGGAAGAGGCCGCAGAAGACCACGGGCTGGACTTCCTTGTAGCCGGCCAGCGCCTTCTCCGCCCCGCCCTTCACCGTGGTGATGGTGTCGCCGACGCGGGCCTGTTCGACTTCCTTGATCTGCGCGGTGATGAAGCCGATTTCGCCGGGGCCGAGCTCGGGCAGGTCGGTGCGCTTGGGGGTGAAGCAGCCGACGCGGTCGATCAGGTGCTGCGTGCCGCCCTGCATGAACTTGACGTTGAGGCCCTTCTTGATGACCCCGTCCATTACGCGCACGAGGATGACGACGCCGAGGTAGGGGTCGTACCATGAGTCGACGAGCATGGCCTTGAGCGGCGCCTCGCGGTCGCCCTTGGGGGCGGGGATGCGGGCGACGAGGGCTTCCAAGGTTTCCTCGATGCCGATGCCGGATTTCGCGCTGGTGAGGACGGCGTCCGACGCGTCGAGGCCGATGATGTCCTCGATTTCCGCGCGGACCTTGTCGGGTTCGGCGGCGGGGAGGTCGATCTTGTTGATGACGGGGACGATTTCGTGGTCGTGCTCGATCGACTGGTAGACGTTGGCGAGCGTCTGGGCTTCGACGCCTTGCGCGGCGTCCACCACCAGCAGCGCGCCTTCGCAAGCGGCAAGGCTGCGGGAGACCTCATAGGCAAAGTCGACATGGCCGGGCGTGTCCATGAGGTTGAGCTCATAGGTCTCGCCATCCTTGGCGGTGTAGTTGAGGCGCACGGTCTGCGCCTTGATGGTGATGCCGCGCTCCTTCTCAATGTCCATGTTATCAAGGACTTGCTCGGACATCTCGCGGTCGGTCAGCCCGCCGCAATGCTGGATCAACCGGTCGGCCAGCGTGGACTTGCCGTGGTCGATATGAGCTATGATACTGAAATTGCGTATTTTTTTGAGGTCGGTCATCGCGCTTCAATTGGCAAAAGTGCGGCAAGTTCATTGCCTTCGAGCGCGCCTTAGCCGTGCATTGACCTCAGGCCAAGAAGAAGGTCAGCTATCCTGCGGACCGCCGCCCTGCTTGGGAGCATTTGCGGAGAGCTTGAACTGGGCGAAACTGCCCGGCGCAGCTTCCGGGGCCTGGCTGTATTTGCCCGGCGGAAGTGCGGTAAGCGGTGCACCCGCGGCAGCCAGCGCGTAGGGGCTGACACGGTGGCGCGTACACAGCCCCCCTGCCCCGTCGTCGACCAGTTCCTGCTCGAATTCGACACCCTGCGTATCGTCCATTGTCCGGCGCACAGTGCACACGGCGAGCTGGCCCTGCCCGAAGTCGAGCACGAACTGCGTGCCCACCGGGACATCCTCGAGGCCCTGAATCATCGCGCCAGAGCGCGACATGTTGCGCAAGGTCACGTCGTAGTAGTGATCCTCGTGGATCAGCCCGATCTTACGGAACACAGTGCGACGGCTCGCGCGCTGGCTGCCGTTGTCCGTGGGCTCGAGCACCCAATCGCCCTTCGCGATTTCTTCGAGCACGGTTTCCTGTGCGACCGCATCGGAGAAGACGTAACCCTGGACCTGTCCGACCCCGATATTCTTCAGCTCGTTCATCAGGTCCATCGCATGGACACCGGTCGCGATGGTTTCCATTCCCATCGCCCGTGCCAGCGCGACGACCGCGCGGACGAGCTCCATATCTCCCAGGTCGTTGCCCATGACCGGTTCGAAGAAGTTCGCCCCGATCTTGAGCGAATTGAACGGTGCGCGGCGGAGATAGGCGAGCGACGAAAGTCCCGTTCCAAACTGGTCGAGCGTCAGGCGAATGCCGAGCTTGAACAGGGCCCCAAGCGCTGCGTCGACCTTGCTGGCATCGCCGAGCAGGACGGATTCGTTGAGCTCCAGCTCGAGGCGCGCCGGGTCAAGCCCGGTTTCCTTGAGTGCAGTCTCCACCATCTCTACGAAGCCGTTTGCCTCGAACTGGACGGGGGAAATGTTGATCGAAAGGCGGAGGCTTTCGGGCCATTCGCAAGCTTCCTCGCAAGCCTTGCGCAGCGCCCATTCGCCGATCGGAATGATCAGCCGGCTGCCTTCGGCTACCGGGATAAAGGTTTCCTGAGACACGCGGCCACGTTCTTCGTCTTCCCAGCAATACTGGGCTTCGAGTGCGACCACCTCGTTCGCGCCTAGCGCAACGCAAGGCTGGTATTCGAGCTTGAAATCGCCCGCTTCGATAGCGGCCGCGAGGTCTTCCTCCATGCGCTTGCGCAGGTTCGCCTCATGCTCAAGATCGGCGGCGTAGAAGCGGAATTGGCCGCGACCGCCATTCTTCGACGCGTAGAGCGCGAGGTCGGCGGCCCGGGTGAGTTCTTCGCGTTCGACCCCGTCATAGGGTGCGACAGCCACACCAACCGAGCATCCGATCGTGCAGCGCCCCTCTTCGACCGAATAGGGCTGCGAGAGCATCTGGATGATCTTCTTCGCGATCTCGCCCAGCTCGCCACGATCGTCCATGTCGGGAATGAGGACTTGGAATTCATCACCGCCCAGACGTCCGATCTCTCCGCGACCGGCGATCACGGTGTTGAGGCGTTCTGCGACCTGGCGCAGGAGCTGGTCTCCAGCAGCATGGCCGAGCGTATCGTTGACCTGCTTGAACCGGTCGAGGTCCAGCATCATCAATGCTGCTGCACGCTTGGCGCTTCGGAAGGTCTGGAGAGTCGAATCGATCCGCTGCTCCATCCGGTGGCGGTTGGACAGACCGGTCAGGGAATCGAACTTGGCAAGGCGGCTCGCCTCTTCCTCGCTACGGTACTCTTCGGTGATGTCGCTGGCGGTCCCGCGAAATCCGACGAATTCATCGGACTTGTCGTAGACCGGCCTCCCGGACAGCCGAAGCACGAGGTCCGCTTTCGGATCACCCGTTTCGACCGTCAGGTTGGCAAAGCTCTTTCGCGTACCGAGCTTCAAGCCCAATCCGCGAGCGTCGCCATCGCCCGGCACGGGAAGGAGAATTTGCTGGAGCGGCTCGCTGAAGGCCTTGTCGCCTTTCCTGCCCAGCTGCTCGAATATCGCTGGGCTGAGATAGGTCAGGACTCCGCGGACATCGGTCGCCCAGAAGCAGGCGACGCCGGAATTCTCGAGCTGCTCGACGATTGCGAGCTTGTCCGATCCCGAGAACTCGGGTGCGGGCGGTATGTAACGCCCGTCCTCTGCCGCGTTTTCGTTAGATTTGCAGCCTTTGAAGAAATCGGTGAAGGGCATGGCGCCCATGGACTCTCAACCCCGTCGAAGCGATGTTTGGTTCAGATGGCCTAGCCAGAAATGGTTAGCATTGGCCTAACGCTCGGTGCGGATTCGCCTTTGTTGCGCGACGCGATGAGGCCTCTAGATGTCGGCCTGCGCGAACAATGGAATGCTAAGCACGCGCTCGCCAGACAGCATGCCGTATGCATCCTGCGGCAAGGCAGCGAGGGGCCGACCCGCCGCCTGGATGTCGTAAGGCGAAACACGGTGTCGGGTGCATAAGCCGTCCGCACCATCACTGATGAGCTGGGTCTCGAACTCCACGCCCTGAACATGCTTTTTCGAACGGCGGACGGTGGCAACCGCCAGCTGGCCATCTCCGAGATCGAGCACGACATCTGTCCCGACGGGCACGTCGAGCAGTCCTTCGATACGCGCACCTGTCTTCGAGATGTTGCGCAGCGTGACGATATAGCGGTGATCGTCATGGATCAGGCCAATCTTGCGCAGCACTGTCTTGCGGTCGGCGCGATAGCGCTCCGGTCCCTTGGGTTCGTAGGCGAGCTCGCCCTTCTGGAGACGTTCGAGCGCTTCCTTATGGCTGATCGCCCGCGAGAAGATGTAGCCCTGGATGTGGCTGGCACCGCGCTTGATGACGAGTTCGAGTTCGTCCTTCGTCTCGGTACCTTCGGCGACAGTTTCCATCTTGAGCGCGTTGGCAAGGCTGACGATGGCGCTGATGATCGCTGAGTTGTTGTTGCCCTCTTCTGTCGAGCCGCGGACGAAGCTCTGGTCGATCTTGATCTTGTCGAAGGGCGCGTTGCGCAGATAGCTGAGCGAGGAATATCCCGTCCCAAAGTCGTCGAGCGCCAGACGGACACCCAATTCCTTGAGGCTCTTGAAAATTTCGCGCGTCAGCAGGTCATCGCCGGCAAACACGCTCTCGGTGATTTCGAGCTCGAGCCGATCAGGCGCAAGGCCCGACTTCTGCAGGGCGCGCTGCACGACCTGCACGAAATCGCTGCTCGTGAACTGGGTCGGTGACACGTTAACGGCAACGCGAAGCTCGACGGGCCACTCGGCAGCTTCTTCGCATACCCGGTGCAGTGCCCATTCGCCGATCTGACCGATCATGCCGATGTCTTCGGCGCATGAGATAAAAATTTCGGGAGACACGAACCCGCGATCGGGGTGATCCCAGCGGATCAGGGCCTCAAATCCGGAGAGCTTGTAGTCCGAAGTTTTGACGATGGGCTGGTAATGCATGACCAGCTCGTCCTTGACCAAGGCGTCGCGCAGGTCCTCTTCGAGCTGGCGGCGCATCTTCGCGCCTTCCTGCAGTTCGCGCGAATAGAAGCGGTATTGCCCGCGCCCGCCGCCCTTGGCCTCGTAGAGCGCGAGGTCGGCTGCCTTGACCAGTTCTTCGGCATCGAGCCCGTCGTAAGGGGCGATGGCCACTCCGACCGAGACGCCGATGATGGCCCGTGATCCGTTGATCGAATAGGGCTGTGCCACCATCTGGATTATGCGCGAGGCATAGTCGCCGAGTTCCCCGCGGTCGTCGATGTCGGGCAGCATGATGAGGAACTCGTCCCCGCCGAGGCGACCGATCTCCCCCTTCTGGCCGAATATCTGGCTGAGACGTGCCGCGACCTGTTTCAGCAGCTCGTCGCCCGCCGGGTGACCCAGCGTATCGTTGACCTGCTTGAACCGGTCGAGGTCGAGCATCATCAGTGCGCAGACTCGCTTCGCAGCACGATACTGGTGCAGCATCGATTCCAGCCGCTTGTTCATGCGGTGGCGGTTGGCGAGACCTGTCAGCGCGTCATATTGCGCGAGCTTCTTGGCATCGCGCTGGGTCTGGCGGGTATTTGTGATGTCCTTGGCGCTACCGCGATAGCCACAGAAACGGTGCTTCCCGTCGAATTGCGGCTTTCCGGCGATCTCCATGTAAAAATCCTGGTCCGCAGCCACGAACCTCACCGGCAGCTTCGTGATCGAATTGCGCGCCCCGAGGTAATAGGCGAGCGGGCGTTCGCCATCGCTATCCTCACCCATTTCGTCGGCATCGTCGCTTTGCAGGATATCGGTCAGCGGCTTCCCGATAATGTCGCTGTCGGAAAGACCGAGACGGTCCTTGGCGTTCTGCGAAAAATATATGATCCGGCCTTGCGCGTCGGTGGCCCAGAACCACCCCAGTCCCGAATTCTCGAAGCTGTCGAGCAATTCTACACGACGGGCGAAGTCGTCCTCGGAGATAGGCACGAACGAGGCTTCGCCGGCCGCGACTTTCTCGGACCTCGCCCCTTTCGAGAATAATCCTGCCATCCGCTTCCCAGTTCCGGACCCGCTTCCCACCGACGCATGGTCGCGTCGTTTTCCTTGCGATCCGCAATTAGGCGGAATTCCTTACCAAACGCATAACCATTACCTCCCACCGTAGCCGCGCGCTGCGTCTCGAATGCTTGCCATCGGATGCCCTTCCCGCCATTGTGCCCACGCGCGCTTGGGAGAGGGCCGTTTATGCGTCACATCGCCATCGTCGGTTCGGGTCCGGCAGGGTATTACACAGCAGAAGCAGCGGGAAAGCAGTGGGGCGAGGATGTACGGATCGACGTGTTCGACACGCTCCCAGTCCCTTATGGATTGATCCGTACCGGCGTCGCCCCCGATCACCAGTCGATCAAGAAGGTCTCGCTGCGCTATGAAAAGACAGCGCTAACCGAGAACGTCCGGTTCGTCGGCAATGTCCATGTAGGCAGGGATGTAAGCGTCGACGAATTGCAGGACCTCTACGATGCTGTGGTCTTCGCGACCGGCGCACCGCATGACCGCGAGCTGGGCCTGGAGGGAGAGGGCCTCGGAAACGTCTTCGGCAGCGCGGCCTTCGTTGGTTGGTACAATGGTCACCCCCAGTTCGCTTCACTCGGCCCGGACATTTCCGGCAAGCACGCGGTGGTGGTCGGCATGGGCAATGTCGCGCTCGACGTGGCCCGGATCCTTTCAAAGACCGAGAGCGAGATGGCCGGGTCCGATATTGTCGCCCATGCACTCGACGCCCTGCGCGGTTCGCAGCTCGAAACTGTGACAATTCTCGGCAGGCGAGGCCCGCACCAGATCATGATGACACCCAAGGAACTGGGCGAGCTCATGCAGCTCGAGCGCGCCAGCCCGCAGGTCGACAAAGCCGATCTGCCCCCCGAAGACGATGATGCGATCCTCGAGCCGGGACTGCGTAAATCGGTCACGCTCCTGCGCGATTTCGCTGCCATCCCGGAAAGTATCCACGGCGAAACCCCGATCACGATCGAGTTCGACTTTTTCGCCAATCCCAAGGCCTTCTTGGGCAAGGATGGCAAGGTCAGCGCGGTCGAAGTCGAGCGCACGACGATCGAGAAGGGCCGAGCCGTGGGAACGGGCGAGACGTACGAGGTCCCCGCCGACCTGGTGGTGACATGTATCGGCTATCGCTCCTCCCCCATCGAGGGTGTGCCATTCGACGAGCGGGCAGGCCGCTTCGCCAATGACGAGGGTCGTATCCTTCCCGGGCTGTATTGCGTGGGCTGGGCCAAGCGCGGCCCCACCGGCACGATCGGCACCAACCGCCCCGATGGCTACGGTGTTATCGAGCTGGTTGCCGAAGATATCGGTGAAGGATCGCGCAAGCGCGGTCGTGATGGCTTCGACGAACTGGCGAAGGAACGCGGCCTCGACGTGGTGACGTTCCGCGACTGGCAGAAGATCGAGGAGGCCGAGGCCGCCGCAGCACGTGATGGGAGCCCGCGCGAGAAATTTGTCGACATCGAAAGCATGATCGCGGCATTACGCTGATCGGAACGGCAGGGTCGCACCGTCCGTTGATCGCCCGAACACCGAATTAGGAGGACAGACCCCGCCCATGCCCAAGCTCGAAGACGAAGCCGCCCAGCACACCAGCGCCCTCGGTCCCCTGATCGGGTTGACCCGGGAGGACATATTCGGTGCCGTAGCCGTCATGCTGCGCGAAACCGCCTCCGACCCGCAGCGCCTGATGAAACACGGACAGGCGATAGGCGAGGACATGATCAAGATCATGACCGGCCAGAGCGAGCTTGAACCCGACAAGAGGGACCGGCGCTTCCAGGACCCTGCATGGCAGTACAACCCCTTCATGCGAGCCGGCATGCAATATTATCTGGCAGTGCAAAAAGGCGCCTCACAGTGGCTGGAAGACCTCGAACTCGACGAACTGGAAAAGGATCGCGCCCGCTTCATCTCGAACATAATCATCGACAGCCTGGCGCCGACAAACACGCTGATCGGCAACCCCTCGGCGCAGAAGATGGCGATCACGAGCGGCGGCCTCTCCCTCGTGAAGGGCCTCAAGAATGCATACGACGACATGGTCCACAACAAGGGCATGGTCAGCCAGGTCGACAAGAAGCCGTTCAAACTTGGCGAGAATATCGCGACCTCGAAAGGCGATGTCGTCCTGCGCACGGAGATGATGGAACTGGTCCATTACGCACCGACGACGGACGAGGTATACGAGATCCCGCAGCTGACTATCCCGCCGCAGATCAACAAGATGTACATCAACGACCTTTCGCCGGAGAAGTCGGTCGTGAAGTACCAGGTCGACAACGGCATCCAGACCTTCGTGATCAGCTGGAAGAACCCGACTAAGGACCAGGGGCACTGGGACATGGCCGACTATGTCCGCTCCTGCCGCGAGGCGATGGAGGCGGTCAGCAAGATCACCGGCAGCAAGAAGGTCAATGTCTCGGCTGGCTGTTCGGGTGGCCAGACCGCATCCATGCTGGCCAGCAAGATGGCCTCCGACGAAGACGATCTGCTCGGCTCGCTCACGCTGATGGTCTGCGTGCTGCATCCCAAGCAGAACGATATCGAGGCAGGCTCGCTCGTCAGCGAGAACGGCCTCGAACTCGCCCGCCGCCGCGCCTCCAAGAAGGGCGTCATCAAGGGCGACGATCTGGCCCGCGGTTTTGCATGGCTGCGGCCCAACGATCTCATCTGGAACTACGTCATCAACAATTACCTGCTCGGCCAGGATCCGCCGGCATTCGACGTGCTTTTCTGGAACGCCGACGCGACCAACCTGTCCGGCGCACTGATGGGCGACTTCCTGACCGTGTTCGAAACGCTCGCCTTCACCAGGCAGGGCGAGGTCGAGATGGTCGACCACAAGATCGACCTGTCCAAGGTCACCAGCGACCTGTTCATCCTAGGGGGCGTAACTGACCACATCACCCCGTGGAAGGCGACCTATCGCTCGACCCGGCTCTTCGGATCGAAGGACATCACCTACGTTCTGTCGCATTCCGGGCACATGCAGGCGATTCTAAACCCTCCGGGTAACCCGAAGGCAAAGTATTACATCCAGAAGGACGACAAGAAGAAGCTGCCCGAAACCGCCGACCAGTGGCTCGAAGGTACCGAGGAGGTTGCGGGTTCGTGGTGGCCATATTGGATGAACTGGGTGCAGACCCGCTCGGGCAAGAAGAAAAAAGCTCCGGCGAAAACGGGGAACAAGGCCTATCCGCCTCTGGACCCCGCCCCCGGACTATACGTTATGGAAGCCTGCTAAGGGCCATTCGGGACACAATCGCGTGAATTCAAAATCGAAGAACGACATGACCGCTACGGTCGAAATGATGGACGTGGGCGGTCGCACCCTTCGGGTCGCGCACTGGCGGCTCGACAAACCCAGCGATCACCCTCCCCTGCTGTTCTTCAATGGCATCGGCGCCAATATCGAGGCAGTCGCCCCGCTCGCGGAAATGCTGACCGAGCGCGGCTTCGTGATGTTCGACATGCCGGGGACCGGCGAAAGCCCCGACCCGACCGTGCCTTATAATCCCTTCACAATGTGCTGGACTGCTGCTCAGATCCTTGGCCGGCTCGGCATCGACCAGGTCGATGTCATGGGTGTGTCCTGGGGCGGCGCGATGGCACAGCATTTCGCGCTCCAGCATCCTGGCCGTACGCGGCGGCTCGTCCTCACCGCGACCACGGCAGGCATGCTGATGATTCCGGGCAACCCCGCCGCGCTTACCAAGATGGCCGATCCGCGCCGCTACATCGATCCCGAGTTCATGAATGAGCATTTCGCCACGCTCTATGGCGGGGTCGACAAGGACGGTGCGGCACACCAGAAGGACAGCCACATCGGTCGTCTGAAGCCGCCCTCTCCGCGCGGCTATTTCTACCAGCTTATCGCCATGCTCGGCTGGACCAGCCTTCCCGCCCTTCCCTTCATGAACAAGGACGTGCTGATCATGATGGGCGACGACGATCAGATCGTCCCGCTGATCAACGGCAAGATCCTGGCCTCCGCAATCCGGAATTCTCAGCTCGAGGTGATCGAGGGTGGCGGACACCTGTTCCTGCTCACCCACGCCGACGAAAGCGTTGCGATCCTTCGCAGGTTCCTGGACGCGCCCGATGGCGAGACCCTTGCCGCGGCCTGATCCGGCACGGCGCGGCTAGTGGAAAGCGCCGCGCCCGATCCACTGGACCGCCCGCTGGCGGCGAGGCCAGTTCACGGTGACGGTGGCGCGTTGGGCAGAACCGGCTTCGCCTGGGCCGTCTTCGAGTGGGCCCGCAACCCCTACTACATCCTGATCGTCATCTACATTTTCGCGCCCTATTTCGCGCGCGACATCATCGGAGCAGACCTGCTCGCTAGTAGCGAACTGGATGGGCTTGCCGCGGAAGAAGCGCGCGCTGCCGCCAACGCGCAAGGACAGGCGACGATCGCCTCCGTAACGAAGTGGGCGGGAATGATCGCCGCCCTTACCGCTCCTTTCCTCGGCGCGGCGCTTGATCGCGGGGGCAGGCTGAAGCCGATTCTCGCCGTCTTCCTTGGCGCAATTGTGGCGTGTTCCGGTCTGCTCTGGTTCGCAATGCCCGGTGGAGAAGGCCTGTCGGTACCGACGATCATGTCGCTGCTGGTTATCGCCTACGTCGGCTACACCTATTCGGAGGTGACGCATAACGCGATGCTCAGCGTGGCGGGTGAACCGAAGCGACTGGCGATGATTTCGGGCCTTGGGCTTGGCCTCGGCAACCTCGCCGCCTCACTGATCTTCATTTCAATCGCCCTCCTCTTCGTCCTGCCGGAACTAATCTCCTGGCCGTTCTCCGAGCCGCAATTCGGAGTCGATCTCTCCAAGTTCGAACATGCAAGGCTCGCCGGTCCGATCTGCGCAGTCTGGCTGGCTGGTTTCTCGGTCCCGTTTTTCCTTCACGCCAGGGACCCCGGAACACCGGGCGCGAGCTGGCCCAAGGCGTTTCGCGAAGGAGCGCGCAGTGTCCTTCAGACCTTGCGCGAAGCAACGCATTATCGCGAGCTCATGAAGTTCCTGCTCGCCCGCATGTTCTATGCGGACGGGATGGCGGCCCTGCTTGCGCTGAGCGCGGTCTATGTAGCGCTGTTCCTAGAATGGAACTTCCTCGAGATGCTGTGTTACGCCATCTTTGCCAGCGTGTGCGCCTTTGCGGGAGGAATCTTCGGCGGCTGGCTTGAAGGCAAAGTCGGCGTCAAACGAGCCCTTGTCATCCAGGTCGTCGCGATGATTGTTGCGGGCCTTGTCCAATTATCCGTGACGCAGGATCACCTGTTTCTCGGCCTCGTCGCCAATTCGCAAATCTGGGATGGGTTGGTGTTCCAGTCCCTGTCCGACCTTGTGTATCTTGGCCTCGTAAGCATCATTGCAATCACGGTGACGGCGAGCATCTCCTCCAGCCGGACAATGCTGGTCGCTCTCGCTCCATCCGGACGGAGCGGAGAGTTCTTCGGGCTGTATGCCATCGCGGGCACGATCACTGTCTGGATGGGCCCACTGCTGGTCGAGCAATTCACGCTGTGGTCGGGCAACCAGCGGATCGGGATGCTTTCAATCAACATCCTTTTCCTGGTCGGCCTCGCGATCCTGTTGACCGTCCGGATGTCGCCCCGCTCCGACTAGTCTCTCTGGACTCATAGGTTGCAATGTGGAACCTTCTCTTCCGAGAGAGGAGCCAACACCATGCCAGCATTCGACCTGATCATTCGCGGAGGGACTGTCGTCGACGGAACCGGGGAGTCGCGCTTTACCGGCGATATTGCCGTGAAGGACGGGCTGATCGCGCAGGTGGGCCAGGTAGGCGGCGATGCTGCTGAGGAGATCGATGCCTCGGGCCTGCTGGTGACCCCCGGCTTCGTCGATATCCACACCCATTACGACGGACAGGCGACGTGGGATCAGGAAATGGCGCCAAGCAGCTGGCATGGCGTGACCACGGTCGTGATGGGCAATTGCGGCGTCGGTTTCGCCCCTGCCAAGCCAGACAAGCACGAATGGCTGATCGGCCTGATGGAAGGGGTCGAGGACATCCCCGGCACTGCACTGGCCGAAGGTATGAGCTGGGACTGGGAAACCTTTCCCGAATACCTCGATGCGCTCGAAAAGCTGCCGCGTACCGTCGATGTCGGCACGCATGTCCCGCATGGCTCGGTCCGTGCCTACGTTCTCGGTGAGCGTGAACGGCCCGGCGCAGTGCCGACGGAGGAAGACATCAGGCAAATGTCTGCCATTGTAGAGGAAGGCGTGCGGGCGGGTGCGCTAGGCTTCTCGACCTCGCGCACCGTTCTCCACCGCGATGTCGATGGCGAAGTCGTCCCCGGTACGACCGCCACCAAGGAAGAGCTTATCGAGATCGGCCGCGCGATGGGCCGCGCAGGTCATGGCGTGTTCGAAATGGCGAGCGACATGATGCGCGATTGGGACGAGTTTGGCTGGATGGGAGCGCTGAGCCGCGAGACCGGCCTTCCCTGCACCTATGCCGCGCTGCAATCGATCGCCAAGGAAATGCCGCTCGACGAGCAGATTTCCTCCATGCGCGCGGAAAACGACAATGGCGCCAACATCGTCGCTCAGATCGCGCTGCGCGGGAATGGGATCGTCATGGCATGGCGCGGCACCGTGCATCCCTTCCGCCTCAAGCCGAGCTGGAAAGAGATCGAGGAACTGCCCTGGGAAGAGCAGAAAGCGAAATTGTTCGATCCGGACTTCAAGGCCCGGATGCTGGCCGAGCAGCACGACTTTTCCGAGGTCAACCAGGACATCATCGGCCTGATCATGGTGGTCTGCGGTGGCTGGAACATGCAGTTCGAGATGGATCCCGACTTCAATTACGAACCAACTGCGGCTGAGAGCATTCTCGAACGTGCCAAGGCTGCCGGGGTCTCGGGCGACGAATACGCCTATGATCTGCTCTGCAGCGACGATGGAAAGGGCTTCATCTACCTGCCGATCCTGAATTACGCGGACGGCAATCTCGATTTCCTCCACGACCTCCAGCAGGCCGATGACACGGTAAACTCGCTGTCGGATGGGGGCGCGCATTGCGGCACGATCTGCGATGCAGCATCGCCCACCTTCATGCTGCAGCATTGGGTTCGCGACCGGTCGCGCGGCACGATCAGCCTCGAGAATGCGATCAAGCGGCAATGTTCCGATACTGCGCGGCTCTATGGGCTGGAGGATCGCGGCGTGCTCGCGCCGGGCTATCTTGCCGATATCAACATCATCGACATGGAGCGCCTGAAGCTCGGCAAGCCCTGGCTTGCCTTCGACCTTCCCGCGGGCGGCAAGCGCCTGCTGCAGAAGGCAGAGGGCTATGTCGCCACGATCAAGAACGGCACCGTCACATTTCGCGAGGGCGAATGGACAGGCGAGACACCGGGCGGCCTAATCCGTGGCCCGCAGCGCGCAGAACTGGCTGAGGCCGCCGAGTAAGGTTTTCCGGCCTAAGGCTCGATCACGATCCCCTTGGCAGGATCGATCTTGCCGCCAAGCATCTGGACGAAGACGTTGCGGGCTTCCTCGAGGCCGCTGTGGCGTTCGATCTCGATCGATCCGCCTGCATCCTCGAGGAATCCGTGCCAGCTCTCGGCCACCATCGCGCCTGCCTTCTCGGGACCGTGTTCCTTGAACAGCGCCACCGCGTGATCGGGTGCGAAGAACAGTGTCGGCGTGGGCCCGGGAAGGTCCGCACCGGCGCCAAGTCCGGCTCCGCGCTCCTCGATATGCGTAGCGCCAACGAGGCAGGAGTACTTGAGATCATCGCCGAGCTGGTGGTGCAGCTGACCGAGCAGCTTCGCATTGCCGGCAAAGTCCACGGTAACGCTGGCATCGTGGCCAAGGCTGGAAACCTCGTCATAGGACAACACTTCGTCATAAAGGCCGCTGTCGTTCACGAACTGGACGTTGCCCGACGATGTCAGCCCGATACGCTTCACCTGCGGTGAATTGCGCTTGGCCACGCTCGCGAGACCCATGGCCGTTTTCGAAGAGGCGCTGGTCAGGATCACCTGCCCTGCCCCGAACCAGTGGTTCGAGCGCATGAAATACTCGATCAGGAAACCGGTCTTGAACAGAGGACCAAAGATCATCCGCTCACCCTCGCGCGCAGGATCGTGCTCGGGATCGGCGGCTAGACGCGAATACTGGTTGTAGATCGGGCTCATCGGCTGGCGATGCTCGGCCATGTCGACGAAGCCGCCCTTGGTCACCTTGCCCGGCGAGACATCGAGCGTATCGGCCATGGGAAGATAGCCATAGACGCGCTCTCCTGCGGCGAATTCGGGATGGTTGCTCTCGACCACTTTCGCATGGCCCCACATGGGCACGATTCCCTTGCCATCGGGTGCAGGGAAGAAGTTCCAGTATCCGAACCCGTCGCCGACCACGGCGTAGGTCACATTATTCGCGGTGACCGAGAAGCTCTCGATTGCAAGCCGCACGGCCCCGTCTGCGAGAACAGGCTCTTCAATATCGGCGATTTCTGCAGAAGAGAGATCGTTCTTATCGACGTGGACGGCGTGGGCCATGTGGTACTCCTTTTGCTCGCCACATTCCTTCGGGCCACCTGAGGAGCTAGTCAACCGGCAGGACAAGCTGACCTTTGGAATGTTCCGCCAATTTGCGAGCAGTACGCGCATTGATCGACAAGAGGCGACCGGAGTTCCCGAGTTCGAGGCGATAGTATCTCGCCAACAGCAAGCGTGCGCGCTGCGGCCTCAATTGAGCCCACGGAATGAAAATTGGTCGAAGGAATGGTCCGAAGATCTTCATGATCCTGATCCTTAGGCCCGTTTCGCAAGCATCGAGTGTCAGGCAGTTGCTATAGCTTACGTTGCCCCATGGATTTCCCAAGGCACCACTACCGAGCAAGCCCGAGCGCATATGCAACCGCTTCAAGGGTCGTTCCGAGCGATCCTCGAAGACATCCTGCAACAAAATCCATCCGGATAACT
This sequence comes from Qipengyuania vesicularis, assembly GCF_019711415.1. GTDB lineage: Bacteria > Pseudomonadota > Alphaproteobacteria > Sphingomonadales > Sphingomonadaceae > Qipengyuania > Qipengyuania vesicularis. The sequence continues at coordinate 1,021,777 of NZ_JAIGNJ010000001.1, forward strand.
TCGCCAGTACCGTTGTGACCAGGAGCCACATTCCAACGAAGAAGAATGGAAACAGGACCAAAAAAGCCTCCGGTCCTATGTCCACCTGATCACACCCGCATCGGCATCAGGACGTATAGCGCCGGGCTGTCGTCATTCTTGCGGATCAGCGTGGGGGCACCGGCGTCGGCGAGGTGGATCTCGACCTCGTCGGCATCGATCTGGCTGAGGATATCCTTGAGATAGCCCGCATTAAAGCCGATCTCGAAACCGTCCGAGGCGTACTCGGCGGCCAATTCTTCAGAGGCGGTGCCGTTGTCGGGCGAGGTCACAGTGAGAGTTACCTTGTCCTTGTCGAGGCCCATCTTCACCGCGCGGGTCTTCTCGGTGGCGATGGTCGCCACGCGGTCGACACCGGCGAAGAAGCTCTTCGGATCGATCTTGAGTAGCTTGTCATTGCCCGTCGGGATGACGCGCGAATAGTCAGGGAAAGTGCCGTCGATCAGCTTGCTGGTCAGCACCACGCCGCCTTCGCCGCCGAGCGTGAAACGGATCTTGCTGGCCGACAGGTCGATCTGGACGTCACCATCCATTTTTTCGTCGAGCAGCTTGCGCAGTTCGGCAACGGCTTTGCGCGGCACAATAACGTCCGGCATACCTTCCGCGCCATCCGGGCGCGGCAGCGTAAAGCGCGCAAGCCGGTGACCATCGGTGGCCGCAGCCTTCAGGACCGGCTGGTCCTCATCCGACACGTGCAGGAAGATACCGTTGAGATAATACCGCGTTTCCTCGGTTGAGATGGCGAAACGCGTACGGTCGATCAGCTCGGCCAAGGTCTTGGCAGGCAGCGTGAAACTGGTCGGCAGATCACCTTCCACAATCACGGGAAAATCATCACGCGGCAGTGTCGGCAGCTTGAAGCGGCTGCGACCAGCTTTCACGTCCATCCGGTTTTCGGCGGTCTCGAGGCTTACCTGGCTGCCCTCGGGCAGCTTGCGCGCGATGTCGAAGAGGAGATGCGCCGAAACGGTGATCGCTCCTTCGCTTTCTACACCTGCGGTTTCGACATGCTCGATCACCTGCAAATCGAGGTCGGTCGCCATCACCTTCAGCCCGTCGCCCTCTGCCTCGATCAGCACGTTCGAGAGGATGGGGATCGTGTTACGGCGTTCGACCACCGACTGGACGTGGGAGAGACAGCGCAGCAGCGTCGCGCGTTCGATTGTGGCCTTCATGGTCCTTCTTTCGTCCCTTCTGGGCGCGGTGAAGGCCGGAATCGCTCCACCAGCGCCGGAATACGGATAGTGACCTTAGCTATGCTGTCATGGCTCGCAAGCTTCACCCCCCAAAGCGCGGATTTCCCTTGGGGATAACCTCTAGCCAGCTTCGACTCGCACCCGTGGCCGGGAGCGGATCTTCTTGACTAATGCCGTGCTGGATTCCGCACGCCTACTCCACAGAAAGCCCGTCACGCACGCGATCCCGAACGATGCAACTGCAATCAAAAATGTCACAATGTCGGTAAAATCGGCCTTAGCAGCTTCCAATCTTAGCTGGGAAACTGCATCCAAAGCCGGGAACAACGAACCTATGAATGCGCCGATCGATACGATGCAAATCTCGCTCACTGGTTCTCGGCTCATCTGCGAAACTTTGTCCAATTCATCGTCTGTGATGTAGTGGCAAAGGCTTTCAGATTGGACGGTGACGAATGTCGCCTGCGCAGCGCTGGAAATTTTTAGTGAATCATCAGCCATCTGCTTTTTCCATCAGAGGCTTCAGGCTCTCATAGTAGATTGCCTGCAAGAACTTAGCATTCCCACAATTCTGGCATATTAGGCTAACGTGTGGAGACCCTTTTTCGGGATAACGACCAAACTTACCGTTACTTAAGTAACCCGGGGTGAAGATCAAAAGTCGTGTGTCGACATTCCAATCACTACTTCCGCATAATTCGCAAGCGGCGCTTTCACCAAGACGAGAATCTATTTCCTCTACCAACGCCTCCCTCGTCTCTTCGCTAAACTCGCTATCTTCGAATTTCAGTTTTTCATCATCGTCCTTCACTTACTTATTCCCTCTATCAGCCCTGCATCGCCATGCCGCCGTTCACATGGATCGTTTGACCCGTCACGTAAGCTGCTTCGTCGCTGGCGAGATAGGCCACGGCTGCGCCGATCTCGTCACCCTCGCCCATGCGGCCCATCGGGATACGACCATTGATCGCGGCCTTCTGGTCGTCAGTGAGTGCATCGGTCATCGCGGTTCGGATGAAGCCGGGTGCCACGCAATTGACCGTGATGTTGCGGCTGGCTAACTCCTGCGCGAGGCTCTTGCTCATACCGGTCAGGCCTGCCTTCGCCGCGACGTAGTTCATCTGGCCGGGATTGCCCGTGTGGCCGACGACACTGGTGATCGAGATGATGCGGCCGCCCCTTGCCTTCATCATTGGGCGCGCACTGGCGCGCATCAGGCGGAAGCTGGCCTCGAGGTTGATGCGGATCACTTCGTCCCATTCCTCGTCCTTCATCCGCATGGCGAGATTGTCGCGCGTTATGCCAGCGTTATTGACGAGGATGTTCATGCTGCCGAGCGTGTCGACCGTTGCGGGAATCAGCTCTTCGACTTGCGTGGTGTCCGAGAGATTGCAGGTAATCTCGACATGGTCACCGCCGGTATCGGCATTGAGCTGTTCGCGAAATGCGCGGAGCTTGTCGCCGTTCGAACCAGACAGGGCGATCCGTGCACCCTGGCGCGCCAGTGCGTAGGCGATGGAGGATCCGATACCCCCGCTTGCGCCGGTAACGAGAGCGGTCTTGCCTTCGAGGTTGAACATCAGCCGTGCTCCTTCGCGAAATTCTCGAGATCATCCATGGTGACGAGGCTGACCGTGGTCGCCTCCTTGTCGATGCGGCCGACCATTGGGCCGAGCACCTTGCCCCCAAGCTCTACGAAGCGTTCAACACCCGCCTCGCGCATGGCCAGCACGCTTTCACGCCAGCGGACGCGGCCGGTGACCTGTTCGACGAGCAGTCGCTGTTCTTCCGCCGGATCGCTGACGCGCGCGGCGGTGACATTGGCGAAGAGCGGAACGGTGAACGCACCAGGAGAGGTTTCTTCAAGCGCGGCCTTCATGCGCTGTGCAGCCGGTTCCATGAGTGAGCAGTGGAAAGGTGCCGACACCGGCAGCTTGATGCCGCGCTTGATGCCGTGTTCCTTTGCCAGCTCGATCGCGCGATCGATCGCTTCGGCATGTCCCGAGATAACGACCTGCGTGGGATCATTGTCGTTGGCGACCTCGCACACCTGACCCTCGGCGGCAGCCTCGGCGAGCGCAGTGGCTTTCTCGATATCCGCCCCGAGAAGCGCGGCCATGGCGCCGACGCCGATGGGCACGGCATCCTGCATGGCGATACCACGCAGGCGGAGCAGTTTGGCGGTCTCGGAGAGGCCGAACGCACCTGCCGCACACAGCGCACTGTATTCGCCGAGCGAGTGACCGGCGACGCAGCTTGCCTTGTCGGACAGCGCCACACCGAATTCCTTCTCCAGCACGCGCAGGGTGGCGATGGAGTTTGCCATGATGGCGGGTTGGGCGTTCGAAGTGAGTGTCAGCTCGCTTTCGGGCCCATCCCTCATCACGCCGGACAGCTTCTGCTTCAGCGCCTCATCGACTTCCTCGAACACCTCGCGCGCATGGGCGCTGGCTTCGGCGAGCTCGACGCCCATGCCGACCTTCTGGCTCCCCTGCCCGGGGAAGATGAATGCAGTCATGAATCTCTCCTTGTGCCGGGCCGCTTAGGCCCGCATCGCTCAAGCCTCAAGGCCGAAGGGCACGATCCTGTTGGTAGCAGAGTGGCCGATCGAAGCGCGGCCGAGATAGGCAATGCCGTAGCGCTCGCACCAGTATCGAACGATCTGTTCCGCGTCGGCGCCGAAGGGACGGTCATTCTCGGGAATCGCGGTCACCTCTCCCAGGCGGATACCGGCAATGCCACGCAAATGCTCGACAAGATGGAACATCAGCCGGTCGATGGCATACTCGTACTCGCCGACTTCCTCGATCAGCACTTCATGGCCCTCAAGCAGCGGCATCATCTGCGTGCCGACCAGCATGGCGAGCGTGTAGAGGTTGAAGGCCACAGCCGGCTTGCCCGACAGGCCCTGTTCCAGCCCTTCGTCGTTCCCGGACATCCAGGCAAGCGTGCGGCGGACAGCATACTCGCCACCCTCGCGCTTGATATCGACCGGCATCGGAGCGTGGACTGCCCGCCCTATTCCTGCGCGATAGAGACCGCCGAGAAGCGTGCCGCAGTCGGAATAGCCGATGTAGGTCTTCCTGCCTGCCTCCACATCAGCCTTCCCCAGGAACTCCGCTGCAATCCGGTTCGAACCATATCCACCCTTCGCGAACCAGACGGCGTCGACGGAGGCATCATTTACACAGTCCAGCAGCGCGGCGAGACGCACCTCGTCGCTTCCGGCAAAATGGCCATCCTCGACGAAGCACTGCTCGTGGAACTGGAGATCGACTGCAGGAAACTCCTCAGCCGCCAGCGCAGATACGGCTTCGGCATACTTCCGACGCAGGGGGGTCGCGGGCGCGCAGATCGCCACTTTTCGGATCGGTCGGTGCACGCGTGCGACCATGCCCGCTTGTCTTCGCGCTTACAACTGCATAGCGCGTTTGGGATGACCGACTTCCCCAGCCCTGACGAACTTTTCGCGCGCCCGTTTTTCTTCGTGGGGATCGGCGGGTCCGGTATGCTGCCGCTTGCGCAGATCCTGAAAGGCCGCGGAGCCAAGGTTGCCGGCTCCGATCGCAGCTTCGACCAGGGCCGCACGCCAGAGAAATTCGCCGCGCTCGAACGCCAGGGTTTCGAACTGCACCCGCAGGACGGCAGCGGGGTGACATCCGGGGACCAGGTGGTGGTCGCCTCCGCCGCCATCGAGGACACGGTGCCCGAGATCGGCCGCGCCAACGAATTCAGGTGCCTGAGGCTGACCCGCGCAGAGCTCAACTCGATCCTCTTCAACACCAGCGGTGCCGGTCTTGCCGTTGCCGGGACCAGCGGGAAATCGACCGTCACCGGCATGCTCGGCTGGATCCTGGAAGCAACGGGGCGCGCGCCGACGATCATGAACGGCGCGGTGATGAAGAACTTCGTCTCGCCCGAGCGCCCCTTCGCCAGCGCCGTTGTCGGCAGCCAGAGCCTTTATGTCAGCGAAGTCGATGAAAGCGACGGCTCGATCGCGCTCTATCGCCCGGCGGTCGGCGTGCTGCTCAACGTCAGCCTCGACCACAAGAGCATGGAGGAACTCCGGCAGCTTTTCGGCGACTATCTCTCCCGCAGCCGCATCTCGGTCATCAACGCCGATGACGAGGAAGCGCTGGCGCTGCTGCCACACGCCAAGGAAGTGATCACCTTCGGGATCGATCAGGAAAAGGCGCAGATCGGCATCGTGCCGGGCAGCATCGCAGAGGGGCCGACACGGCAGGCCGCGCTTGTCGTGGACCGTCACGAAGGCTCGCAGCACGCGCTGACATTGAATATGCCCGGCCAGCACAATCTGTCGAACGCGCTGGCCGCAATCGCCGGTGCGGCTGCTGCGGGCGTGCCCGTTGCCGCCTCAGTCGAGGCGTTGGCTCGCTTCGAAGGTCTTGCGCGCCGCTTCGACATCGTGGGGACTAATCACTCGGCCATCACCGTGATCGACGATTTCGGCCACAATCCGGAGAAATGCGCGGCAACCTTGCGGACGCTGCGCGCGCATCCTGGCCGTGTGCTCGCCTTCTTCCAGCCACATGGCTACGGCCCGCTGCGCCAGATGGGCGCGGAGCTCGCCCAGACCTTTGCCGACGAGCTGTCCGATGACGATCGCCTGCTCATGTGTGATCCGGTTTACTTCGGCGGCACGGTCGACCGAAGCGAGGGGAGCGAGCGGATCATCCGGCTGGTCGAGGATGCAGGAGGACGCGCCGAATACATCCCGTCACGCAAGGCAGTCGAGGACCGGCTGGTCAATCTGGCCCGCCCCGGTGACCGCATCGTCGTCATGGGCGCGCGCGACGATACACTTTCCGAATTTGCGCGCCGCCTGTTCGAGCGGTTGCCTTAGGTACCCACTCCGCGGGGCCTGAAATCGACCACGATCGGCGAGGAGCCATAGCATTTAACCGCACAGCGATTCCGCCCGGCCTGCTTCGCGCTGTAGAGCGCCTGGTCGGCTTCCTGAAACACTTCGGTCACGCTCCTGCCTCCCCCGAGTGCGCCGCCGACACTGATCGTCGCCGGAGGAATGCCGTAGGAGTTCGATGCCATCTTCCTGTCGATGGAATCGCGCAACTTCTCTCCGGCCTGGCGCAGCTTCTCCTCGTCATCGCAACGAAAGACCACCGCGAATTCCTCTCCGCCGAGGCGGTAGATCGTGGAATCCGGGACGTCGCCGAAACTGTCGCGCATCAGGCTGGACATGTGACACAGCACGGCATCGCCCATGACATGACCGTTGGTGTCGTTGATCGCCTTGAAGTGATCGATATCGGCCACGAGCATGGCTTGCCCGTCCTCGATATGGCGGAGTGAGTTGAAGGCGCGCCGGTTGCCCAGACCGGTCAGGGGGTCGCTCATCGCCATGCGGCCGAGCTTGATGGCGCTGACCCGAGCACGATCGCGCTCCACGCGCAGGACGGTAAACCGATCGCCGACGGCAGCTGCGCTGCCGAGGACGAGAACGACCATTGCGGCAAGCAGGAAGTCGTCGAGCAGGAAAGACGGCCGATACAGCCCGCTTCCGATCAGTATGCGGAGGAAGCCCGTAATGATCAGGCCGGAGAATGCGATAGCAAGGAATCCCGCCGCGCGGCTCTTCCGCGCCAAGGCCACGGCGATGATTGCGATCAGTGCGGCCGTGAGTGGCACTAGCGAGTAAAGGAAGAGCTCGTGGGAAACGATGCGAAGGGATTCGATCTCCACAAAGGTCAGGACCTTGGCGAGGATCATCAGGCCCGTTAGGCCAATCGCCGCCCGTGCGAGCCGGGTCGGGACCGTTCCCTTCTCGAGGATGTCGAGCAGGAACCCGACCGCCGCCACCAGAGCGAGTGCCAGCGTAGTCGTGTTGAGGTGCGAGCGTACGCCCAGCGGGAGATCGGGGAAGAGCTGATACACGAGGCCCGAATTCGATACGACCGATCCCAGCAGGAAAGCAGTCATAACGGCATGCCACAGCATGAAGCGGAAGGGCAGGAAACGCGCCAGCAGTAGGTCGTAGACAATCGGTAGGATCAGGAAACCACACATCAGCGCATAGACCAGGGATCGGGTGAAATGCTCTTGCTGTGCAGCCCCGCTCTCGACGAGCCGCGCGGCGCGCGCAACACTGTAGGTCTTGGGCTGTTCGACCACCATGTCGACCTCGCGGAGCGGCTGGCCGGTGGTTGGCACCCTCACGCTGAAGCGCCCCATGGCAAACCAGTTGCGGCCGGCCGTCTCGGGACCGAACTCTATCGTCCTCTGCTCTCCCCCGGCATAGGTGAACCGCAGGATCATGCGCTCGAAATTCGCCGGATCCGTTTGCCAGAGCAGCTCGTCTTCACCCTGCTCGAAATCCGCAGGCAGCTCTGCATGGGTCCGCACGAACCGATCGCGTTCGGCGAAGCGCCCATCGCCGCAGTCGAGCCGGTCGGAGGCCAAATCCAAGGCCTCGGAGGCACTTTCCGCACCGCCGACACACATGTGGGCCTGCAAATCGAGCGCGCGCGCATGTGCCGGGTTGCCGCCAGGAATAAGCCCCGCGAACAGCATTGCGCATAAAAGGAACAGAATTCCGCGGCGCACGCTACCCCCTGAAAAACGCCTGTTCTGCTAGATCATGGTGCTTATCACGTTAAGGGGGCCGGTGGGACACAAAATGATGTATTGCGCCGGCGCTCCCGCTTAGTGTGCGCCCTCGCCGCGAAACAGGACCTTGTGGATCAGGACCGCGAGGATGAATCCGAGCAGCAGGCCCACCAGCGCCGAAACGGCAGCATAGGCGGCCCAGCCCAGTATGCCCGAAAGCGAACCCGTCGCCGCCTTAACGGCATATTCTGCGCCATGTGCGATATCGTAGAGGAAATCCCACCCGATCTCATGCGTGCCGTGGACGATAATGCCGCCGCCGACCCAAAGCATGGCAATGGTTCCGATGAACGACAGTGCCACCAGTAGCTTGGGCATGGCCCGCAAAAGGAAACGACCGAAGGATTGCGCGCTTGCCGAAGGTTTTTCCGCAAGATGAAGCCCCACGTCGTCCATCTTCACGATGAGTGCCACTGCACCATAGACGACCAGCGTCACCGCAATGCCCACAACCGCAAGCACACCCGCGCGCACGATGAAGCTCTCGTCTGCCACTTCGCTCAGCGTAATCGCCATGATCTCCGCCGAAAGGATCAGATCGGTACGGATGGCCCCGGAAATCCGCTGTTTCTCGAACTCGACCGGATCCTCGATCTCGTCTTCCAGGGTCTTGCCGTGCTTCTCCTCGCCCAGCTTCTCCATGACCTTCTCGGCGCCTTCATAGGACAGGTAGGCCCCGCCGAGCATCAGGATGAAGATTATCGCCTGAGGCAAGAACCAGCTGAGCAGGAGAGCGCCGGGGAGGAGGATCAGCAGCTTGTTCTTGAGGCTGCCGAGAGTGATGCGGCCGATAATCGGGAGTTCGCGGCTCGGGTCGAGACCCGTGACATAGCTTGGCGTGACCGCGGCATCATCGATAACCACACCGGCGGTCTTGCTTCCAGCCTTGCTTGCGGCGACCGAGATATCGTCTATCGAAGCGGCGGCAGTTCTGGCAATGACCGCGACATCATCAAGCAACGCAACAAGTCCACCGGGCACACACACTCTCCTCAGTTTCAAACCCCAACGGCCCCCTGCCCTGCCCGTTCCGCCGCTGCAAGGCGTCAGATGGCTTGCAATCCTGCCGATTCCCGCTATGTGCGCGCATCCCTCGCTTCCGGGCAGGGATTCGAAGAAAGCCGGAGGGGCCCCGCAATCCCGCGGACAAGCCAACGATCGGCCAGCAGTTGAAAGGACAAGAGCATGGCTCTCTACGAGCATGTTTTCTTGGCGCGACAGGACCTGAGCCAGGCTCAGGTTGACCAGCTCGCAGCCACGGCGACCGAGATCGTCGAAGCAAACGAAGGCAAGGTCACCAAGACCGAGACCTGGGGTCTCAAGAACCTCGCCTACAAGATCGACCGTAACCGCAAGGCACACTTCGTGATGCTCAACATCGAGGGCCCCGGCTCCGTTGTTTCCGAGCTCGAGCGCCAGACGCGCATCAACGAAGATGTCATCCGTTACATGACCATTCGTGTTGAAGAGCACGAAGAAGGTCCCAGCGTAATGATGCGCAAGAACGAGCGCGACTCGAAGAAGCGCCGTGACCGTGAGGAGCGTGACTGATGGCCCGCCCGTTTTTCCGCCGCCGCAAGACCTGCCCGTTCTCCGCGAAGAACGCGCCGGCAATCGACTACAAGGACACGCGTCTGCTGCAGGGCTTCATGTCCGAGCGTGGCAAGATCGTCCCCAGCCGCATCACCGCCGTCAGCGCGAAGAAGCAGCGTGAACTGGCCAAGGCCATCAAGCGCGCTCGCCACATCGGCCTGCTGCCCTACATCGTGAAGTAAGGAGAACGACCATGGATATCATTCTCCTCCAGCGTATTGAGAAGCTCGGCACGATCGGTGACGTCGTCACCGTGAAGGACGGCTACGCACGCAACTTCCTTCTCCCGCAGAAGAAGGCCCTGCGCGCCAACGAAGCCAACAAGAAGGTCTTCGAAGCCAACCGCGATCGTCTCGAGAAGGAAAACGCCGAGCGTCGTAGCGAAGCCGAAAAGGCTGGCACGAAGGTCGATGGCGTCGAAATCATTCTGATCCGCGCTGCCTCGAACACCGGCCAGCTCTATGGTTCGGTCAACGTGCGCGACATCGTCAACGGCCTCGCCGACAAGGGTCACGAGATCGACAAGAAGCAGGTCATCATGGGCAACCCGATCAAGACGATCGGCATGCATGACGTGCGCGTCGACCTCCACCCGGAAGTCTCGGTCACAATCAAGGCAAACGTCGCCCGTTCGGACGACGAAGCCGAACTGCAGACGCAGGGCGTCGACGTTCTCGCGCAGATGTTCGAAGACGAGCAGGCTGCGATCGAGGAACAGGCCGAGGCAACCCGCATTGAGACCACCCTCGAGCCGGGCGAAATCTCCGCCGACATGCTCGAAGAAACTGCCGAGGCGGATGCTTCGGACAGCGAAGAGAACGCCGAAGGCTAATCTCTCGCTTCAAGCTAGCAAATCGGGCGCGGCGACTTCGGTCTCCGCGCCCTTTTTGTAATAGGCGCATTCCTGTGGCAGGACGCGTCACGAAAACGAAAAGAGCCAGGAGAAAAAGGCCATATGGACACGATCGAACAGATCCTCGACAAGCTTCAGGGCGTCTATGACGCAGCCGTAACCCGCCTTCGCGACGATGTGATCGCATTCGGCCGGGATCGCACCCTTCCGCCCGCAGAACGCCGCAAGGATGGCAGCTATGCCTATCCCGAACTGCGCCTGCTGTTTCGCGGCGGGGTCATGCCGGAAGGCTCCAGCCGCGCCTTCGGGCGCCTGAACATGCCGGGTCTCTATTCGACCACCGTGACCAAGCCGAGCCTCTTCCGCGACTATCTTCGCGAGCAGATCGAGCTGATCGAGAGCAATTACGAGATCGAGATCGAAGTCGGCTCCTCGCGCCAGGAAATCCCCTTCCCCTACGTGCTGGATGGAGAGGCTGGCGCAGTGCTGGCCGGTATCGATCCGAACGAGATCGCGCGTCACTTCCCTTCGACCGACCTCGCCGACATTGGCGACGAACTGGCCGACGGGATCGAGCTGGACAACCCAGATGATCCGATCCCGCTCTCGCTGTTCGACGGGCTGCGAACCGACTTCAGCCTCGCGCGACTGGCGCATTATACCGGGACCGACGTCCAGCACTTCCAGCGCTTCATCCTGTTCACCAACTATCACCGCTATGTCGATGAATTCGTTGACTGGGCGGGCGCACAGCTCGGCAACAATGGCTATACCGCGCTGGCTGGTGCGGGCGGCCTGATGCTGACCGAGAAGACCGACAATGCCCGCGCGCAACTGTCCGACACGGCATGGCGTCGCCACCAGATGCCGGCCTACCACCTAGTCGGCAAGGAACGCGGCGGCATCACGCTGGTCAACATCGGCGTCGGGCCCTCCAACGCCAAGACTATTTGCGACCACCTCGCCGTGTTGCGCCCCGAGGCATGGCTGATGATCGGCCACTGCGGCGGCCTGAGGCCGAGCCAGAAGATCGGCGATTACGTGCTCGCCCACGCCTATTTGCGCGACGACCATGTACTCGATCCCGTGCTTCCGCCAGAAATCCCTCTGCCCGCCATCGCTGAAGTCCAGCAGGCCCTCGCCGGCGCGGCAGAACATGTTTCGGGCGAACACGGCAGCGACCTGAAAAAGCGCATGCGCACCGGCACAGTCGTCACCACCGACGATCGCAACTGGGAGTTGCGCTACACCAGCTCCGCCCGCCGCCTCTCGCTCTCCCGTGCAGTCGGTATCGATATGGAAAGCGCCACCATCGCCGCCCAAGGCTACCGATTCCGCGTTCCCTATGGCACGCTTCTATGTGTTTCGGACAAGCCTCTCCACGGCGAGATCAAGCTGCCCGGCCAGGCGAACAAGTTCTACGAGGAAGCCATCGCAGCCCACCTGCAGATCGGCGTGACGGCGTGTGATTTGCTGAGACAGGAAGGGCCTAAGCTACACAGCCGCAAACTGCGGGCGTTCAACGAGCCGCCGTTCAGATGATCAAAACCTAGTGACTTCTGAAAATTCCATCTGCATCACTGACAGACTCCGGAACTGAGGGACAGCCAACGGCTTACCGTCAGCATCCCTGGCTGGTTCGAGTTTTCCTTTGGCGATAAAGTCTTGGCAGATCTTTCCGTAGATCTTCTCGTCACCGCTTGCCTTCATTAGGTCGCAGGAGGCGATTTTCCCATCGGAACTGACAGTATAGAGGATCGAGAAGCTAGTTTCCGTGTATTTCCGGGGTAGGTCGACGAACTCATGGATTTCTCCTTTCGGTGCGACGGCCATGCGATCCAAGCTATCGGTGTCGATCTCGAGAAAGGAGTGGAGGTCGGCGAGGCAGGTTTCCATTACCGCCCAAGCTTCCGAGAAACCGTCGAGAGAAAGTTCAAAGTTGTCTCCATAGTCGGTCCTGAGGGATATGCTTGATTGTGTCGCTCCAATGTCTGCGCGAGACAAATCCACGCTGAACTCCCAGATCTGAAAATCGTTCGCATATCCACGTTTGGAGTAGTGCGAGCCTTCACCAGCGCTTCCATCGATAAGCACATCAGCCCGCCCAGCCTTTGGCTTGATCTCGTCTTCTGCGCGCAAAGAAATATGCATCTTCGCGTGGGTAGGGATCGGCTCAAGCGTCAACGAGAATACAGCGTCGGCATCTTTTCCGATCATAGTTCGGTTTAGGCGGCAATGAAGATCGCCAAAATCTGCATTCCATGCGCCCGATGGTTCAAGCGCAATCCGGTCCTCTTCTTTTGCAACGGCGCCAGATGGGACAAGCACGAGGCTGCAAGCCGGGATCAATGTCAGAAAGTTCCGGTTATGCATCACCCCTTCCCCTTCGTCTTCGTCTTCCCGACCTTCGCATTGGCCGCCATGTGGTCGATGATCATCCCGGCGATGTCCTTGCCGGTCGCCTTTTCGATGCCCTCGAGCCCGGGCGACGAGTTCACTTCCATGATGACCGGGCCGTGATTGCTGCGCAGCATGTCTACGCCGCACACATTCAGCCCCATGTGCTTGGCGGCGCGGACCGCGGTGGAGCGCTCCTCGGGAGTGATCTTGATCAGCTGCGCGCTGCCGCCGCGGTGGAGGTTGCTGCGAAAATCGTCTGCCGCGCCCGTACGCTTCATGGCCGCGACGACCTTGCCGCCAATCACCAGCGCGCGGATATCGGTGCCGCCCGCTTCCTTGATGAATTCCTGCACAAGGATGTTGACGTTGGCGCCGCGGAAGGCCTCGATCACCGACTTGGCCGATGACATGGTCTCGGCGAGCACCACGCCGATGCCCTGAGTGCCTTCGAGCAGCTTGATGACGACCGGAGGGCCCTTCACCGCCTTGATGATCTCTTCGGCCTGCTTGGGATCGTTGGCATAGGCCGTGAGCGGCAGGCCGAGGCCATGCTTGGCGAGGATCTGCATGCTGCGCAGCTTGTCGCGGCTGCGACCAATGGCGACGCTCTCGTTCAGTGGCCAGCAGCCGCGCATCTCGAACTGGCGCAGGATCGAGAGCCCGTAATTGGTGATTGAGGCACCGATACGCGGGATTACCGCGTCATAGCCGGTGCAGGGTTCGCCATTGTAGAACACCTGCGGGCGGTGGCTGGCAATGTGCACGGTGCAGCGCAGCGTGTTGAGGATATCGAGCTCGTGACCGCGTTGTTCCGCGGCCTCCACTAGTCGCTGGTGCGAGTAGAGGTTCGGGTTACGCGCCAGCATGGCGATCTTCATGGGACGATCTTCATGGTTTGTGGCCTTTCTTGACCTTCATTTCCGGCGTTTGCAGCCAGGAGTATCCCGAGTCCACGACAAACCGGCGGCGCAGCGATGAGCGGCCGATCAGCATGGGGAATTTCATGTCGCGCCGGTTGGCGAGGCTGATCTCGGCACGGAATTCGAGATCGCCGATCTTTAGCGGCGTCTTGATGACATAGCGATATTGCGTCTCGCCGTTCGAGCTGGTGATGCCGCGCACATCGACATGGACCGCCTCGCACACCTGCCGGACGTGCTGCTGGTCGAAGTCGACCGCGAAACGGACGTAGCGCTGCCCGTCGCGTTCGAATTCCTCGATCACTTCGCCATGCAGCGAGGATGTGCGCGCGCCAGTATCGATCTTGGCGGGAATGGCGTGGAGGCCGAGTTCGGGCAGATGCACCAGCTCGCGCCAGCCGACCACGGGCAGGTCATTGGGCTTCTCGCTCATTCGATGATCGCGATCCCGTCTCCGCCCCCGTCGCCGGGCAGCCGGCGCAGGACCTTGCCGCTGGCGAAATCGACTTCGGCGATGGTGTTCGTGCGGGTTTCGGCGACGTAGATGCGTTCACCGTCGGGCGAGAAGAGGATTGTCACCTGCGTGCGCGCCTCGGCTTCCTCGCGGCTCGAGACGGCGATCGAGCGGGTCTTCGCTCCGGTCGCGGTATCGATGACCGATAGCCCGCCATCGGCAAGATCGGATGTTACGGCATAGTCACCCTGCGGCCGCAGCACGATGCGCAGCGGGAAATCGCCCACCGGCACGTCCTTGATCCGCTCGAGGCTCTGCGGGTCGAGTGCATAGGCCATGTCAGAGCCGCGCGCCGACACCCACAGCGTTTCTCCGTCGGGCGTCAGCGCGATGCCTTCGGGTTCCTCGCCGACGGTCGCGGAATAGGGTGCGCGCCGGGTGACCAGATCGATGCGCGTCACGGTCTTCGAGCCGAGATCGGTCGTCCAGGCATGCTGGGCATCGGGAGAGACGGCGATCATGTGACTGCCGCGCTTGCCAGTCGCATATTCGAATGTCCGCGCCTCGCCCAGCGGATCGCGGATCACGAAGACCGACTGGCGGCCTTCAGCGGTCGAATAGAGGTGGCCGTTTTCGTGCCAAACGATCCCGTGCGGGCGCGCATTGTCGCCAAGCTCGATGCTCTTGACCTTGCCGAGGTCACTGGTGCGGAAGATGTCGACGGTCGTCCCGCCGTAACAGGCCAGCGCAACATGCTGGTCATCCGGAGATGTCGCGAGCTCGTGCGGATTAGCGCAGCTATCGACGCGCGTAACCTCTTCCCCGCTCGCAAGATCGACCTTGGCCAAGGTGTTGCCGAACTTGCCGGCCACGAAAAGCGCGCCGGTCACCCCTTCCGAGGCGACCGGGGTGACACTCTCCTCAACCGTCGGCGAACATGCACCAAGGCCAATAGCCAGCAGGGGTAACATCCTTTTCATTCCGCCCTCTCCATCGTCTCATCCGGCGAAAGTGGATAGCATATTACCAGCCTTGCGGCTTGCCCTCGTTCTGCTCGTCGAGCCACTCCTTGAGGGGAGCGAAATATTCGACGAAGGCCTCGCCGCTCATTTCGCGCTGGCCGGTGAAGGTTTCCAGCGCTTCGGGCCAGCCCTTCGAACGGCCCATCGCCAGCATCGCCTCAAGCTTCGCGCCGACTTCCTTGTTGCCATAGAAGCTGCAGCGATGCAGCGGCCCGTCCCAGCCGGCCTCGTCACAGGCAGCCTTGTAGAACTGGAACATGAGGATGTGGGCGAGGAAATAGCGCGTGTAGGAGACATTGCCCGGGATGTGATATTTCGCGCCCGGGTCGAAAGCGTCTGCCGGACGATCGACCGGCGGCACCACACCCTGGTATTCGAGCCGCAGCTTCGTCCAGTCCTCGTTATACTCGGCAGGAGTGGTCGAACCGTCCGCCACGCCCCAGCGCCAGCGATCGACCAGCAGGCCCCAGGGCATGAAGGCCACGCGGTCGAGCGCCTGGTTGAGCAGCAGGCCGATATCCGCATCTGCACTCGGCACCTTGTCCGCTTCCAGCATTCCGATCTGGACGAGGTATTCGGGCGTAATCGAGAGCGCGATCAGGTCGCCGATGGCCTCGTGGAAGCCGTCATGCGCGCTGTCGCGGTAGATCATGTCCTGCGTGCCATAGGCGCGCTGGTAGTAATTGTGCCCCAGCTCGTGGTGGATGACGCTGAAATCGTCAGCATTGCGGTTGATGCACATCTTGATGCGGATGTCGTTCGGATCTTCAACGTCCCACGCGCTGGCGTGGCACACGACTTCGCGATCGTCTGGCCGAGTGAATTGCGAGCGGGTCCAGAAGGTATCGGGCAACGGATCGAAGCCGAGTGAAGAGAAGAAGTTCTCGCCCGCGCGCACCATTTCGCGTTCGTCGAGGCCCTTTTCCTCGATCAGTTCGGTGAGATCGTAGCCGATGTCACCGCCGCCTTCGGGCGCGACGATCGGATAAATCGCCGACCATTGCTGTGCCCACATATTGCCGAGCAGGTCGGCACGGATCGGGCCGCTGTCGGGCTGCACCGCGTCACCGTAATGATCGCTCAGTTCGCTGCGGACATAGGTGTGGAGCGCGACATAGAGCGGCTTCACCTCCTGCCACAGGCGCTCGGTCTCGGCGGCGAATTCATCGGGGCCCATGTCGTATTTCGAACGCTGCATGGCACCGAAATCGGCAAAGCCTAGTTCCTGCGCGCCGGCGTTCATCAACGCGATCAGGCGGACGTAGTCCTCTTTCATCGGCGCACCGGTGGTGTTGTGCCAACTCGCCCACATCTCGGCATAGTCTTCCGGATCGAGATCGAGATTGCCCATCTGGACCTCTAGCTCGCTGCCGCGCTTGGTTTCGCCGTTCAGCGTGCCCGTCCCCTTGCCGTAGGCAGAGTTGAGCGCGGTCGCGAGGCTGGCGGCCTCTTCCGCCGCGCCGGGCGTGGTCGGCGCCGGCAGCGTGATCTCGACACGCAGGATGTCGAGCTTGCGCGCGACATCCGGATCGAGCCCGTCGACCTCAGCATAGCGAGCAGCCTTGAGCGCATAATCGACGCGCTTTTCGGCAACCATTCCGTTGACCCAGGACGCCAGGCCGTCGGTATCTTCGGTGATGTTGGTCTCATTCACCCACAGAGTGCGCATCTGGAGCGTCCAGAGCTTCTCCATCTCCTCCTCGACATCCGCGATGAAGGCGGCAGCGCCAGCAGGCGTCAGCGGATGCTCCAGTGCATCGGCGGCCGGAGCCACAGGTGCGCTCGCAACGCGCTGGGTGTTGGCGGGCGAGCAGGCGGCAAGCGAGATGGCGAGCGCGGACAGCGCGACAGGTGCGAATTTCATTGTGTCTCTCTCCCCAGGGGAATGATCTTTTCTCTACTGGGGCCCGATTGCACGCCCGACGAGGCTTTATCAAGCGGTTCGGCGCGAACGCCAGTCGAGAAGCAGGGCGCTAAGGATCGCAAGTGTTGCGACTATCCAGGCGGCGACCTTGATCGGGCGCACGGTTGCGGCAAGGCCGGCAAGATCGTCGTCGCCCTCGAAACGCCAGAGCTGGATGAACTGGCTGATCGTTTCCGCGTAGTCAGTGAGCAAGAAGGTCGCCCCGGAAAGAAGCCCGACAATCCCGAGTATGCGCAAGGTCTGGTTGGTCGAAAGGAAGAACCACAGCCCACCCAACACGCAACCGATTCCGTAGACCCCGATGAAGACGAGATCCCCTGCCATGGCGATCGCGGCCTGGTTCCACAGCCCTGCAGAACGCCATGCCGCCTGGATCCGGTCAACCTCTGCGGCGGTGGCGGCAGCCTGGTGGTCGAGGATGCCACCGGGAACCTCGGTCAGCACGAGCGGCATTCCGAGTGCAACAACGATGGCAAAAAGGACCATTCCGCCGATCCAGCACCAGAGGAAGGCTCGCTTGAGGCTCACGCCGGATTCCCGAGCCAGTCGGCCATGGCTTGCCCGAGGTCGGGCTTGGTGACGCTGCCCATATGCGTGCCGGGAACTTCCACGAATGTCGCGCCCGGGATCAGCTTGGCCAATTCCTCGGCAGATCCATTGTCGCGGTCTTCGTCGCCGCACACGACCAGCGTCGGCATGGTGACATTTCCCAGCATGGCGAGATCGAGATCGGGCATGGTATCGAGCAGCAACCGTGCCGCCACGCGGTCGACGCCCTGCGATTTGAGGAACTGCATCGAGAAATAGGCGGGATCACCGCGCGGGATACTCTCGAACTCGTCGATCACGCGCTTGAAGAAGGCGCTGCGCTTGGCCCATTCGCCAAGGCCGGCCGTCCCCATTCCACCGACGATCAATCGGGCCGGATCGAGCACGCCATGCGCCACACCGTGAAGGGAAGTGCGCGCGCCAAGCGAGAACCCGCCGAGATCGTAGTCATCGAGCGCCAGGTGCTCGACCAGCGCAGCCACATCGCGCACCAGCACATTCTGAGGATAGGCTTCGGGTTCGCGCGGCGAGGCGCTTTCGCCATGTACGCGGAAATCGAGCATGAGGACCTCGTAGCCCCGCTCGGCGATCAGCTGAGCATGCCCCCACTTGATCCAGTTCATCTCCGCGCTGGAGAAGAGACCATGCAGCAGGACGAGCGGCCTGCCCTCACCCGCCCGGTGCAACGCGAGGCGCGTGCCGTCGAAGCTTTCGAAAGTTTCGAGGTTCATTCTACATATCCAAAGTCAGCCGGAGGCATCCCTCCATTTGGGTCGCGACGGAGCTCCGGTTCGCTTGCCTTGCCGGGACCTTGAGATACCCGAGACTCCAAGAGCGGTGGGATCTGCAGGCTCGCCTGGTCAATGATCGAGCCATCCGACAAATTAAATGCGACCACCCGTGCCGTACTTTGCTCGTCCCACAAGATGACCCCTACTGAGCCATCCGACCGGACAGTGGGCAGGTCAATGAATTGCACATTGGTTGCTACGACATTGCGGGTCATCGCCGGCAATGCGCCAATCACCAGATCGGCTATGCCTTTCTCCCAATCATCGCGATTGGATATTGCCGCGAGATAGCCAATTGCAGGCTGATCCTTGTCACCTTGGTCGAACAGAAACTCAAATTTGACCACAAGGTCACGACCCGATTGAGCAACCATGACCTGCCGGCCGGTCGCCGGGTCAACTAGCACTACACCCGCTTCTTCCTGACGTTCGAAGTCATCGTCGGCTTCATAGTATGCAACTACTTGCCCTCCATGCGTACCGACTGGATGTCCGATTATCGAGTTGATCTTTTCCTGCCCGCTTCCGAAAGCGCCGGAATCCTCGAAATCGTTGGTGAGATGTCTGTCCTGAATGAAGGTACCGGCCACGAAAATCGATGTCCCAAGGATCAACAGGAAGAATGCGATTGCATTGAAACGTTCGAGATAATGAAAGAACCGATCAATTGTCACCGCTTCACCAGCCCGTTCTGTTCCATCCGCCACTTCACCATCTCGATACGGTCCTGGCCGAAGAAGGGCTCGCTATCGAACACCAATGTCGGGACACCCCAATGGCCTGCCGCTTCGAGCGCGTCCTGGTTGGCGGCGATCTCTGCGTCCAGGGTTTCGGCATCGCCTTCGACTTCGGCGATGATTTCCTCGACGCCGAGCCCTGCGGCTTCGAGCGCGCGGTCGAGATGGCCGCCTTCGTGCCAGCCTTCCTGTCCGCCCCAAATCATCTTCCCCGCCTCATGCGCGAAGACGAGACCCGCACCTCGGCGGGCCGCGGCCTGCCCCATGCGGGTGACGCGGCGGATATAGGGTTGGTCATCGGCAATCTTGCGGGTTGCCATGTCCTGGATGATCGGATCGGGTCGCGGCGCGCCGAAGGGGATACCGTGGAACGCCGCCACGCGGATCATGTCGCGCATGGTGTAGCCGAGCCAGTTGGGATGGTTGCGCTCAAAGAAGTCGGGCTGGCGGATTGCGAGCGGATAGACTGGCTTCAACGCGATGTTGAGGTCGTACTCCTCCGTCATCGCGCGATAGCGGCCGATAGACAGATAGCTGTAGGGCGAACGGAAGCTGAAATAGAGCTCTGCGGTCAGGGTCATGCGACCCCTTATACGCAGCTTCGCGATTAGCGGAAGAAGCAGGTCATCCCGGCGTGGAGCGACTTGACGACACCGTCTTCGACAAAACCGCCGATCGTGCCGTAGTCTGCGCTGGTATACTCGAATTCACCGGGCAGCGTACTGTCGAGCTCACGGACCTGGCGTTCCTGCTTGAGCAGGTGGAAACTGGTCGAACCCGGCTGCACGCCATCGCTGGTGGCAGCCGCCTCGCCTTCGCGCAGGAACCAGCCCGCCAGATTACCATCCTGATAGGCTACCTGCAGCGGCCCGTAATTGCTGAACTGCATCGGCCCTGCCCCGCAATCGAAATTCTCGCCCGTTTCGGCAGCGCTGCCAAAAGCCTTGGCGAGGCCCGCATCTACCTGCGTGCGCGGAGATCCGAAGCGAAAGACGTCTGCGCCCCTCGCGCCCACGCCATTGGCGTCCACCACCAGCAAAGCGTCGGCATGGTCTTCGACCATCGAGCTCTTCGCGGAGGTCGCAGCCGGGCTTTCGCCTGCCTCGATCGTGTCAGTATCGGCCCCGCTCCCGCAAGCTGCGAGGGCGAATGGCAGGGCGAGCAGGAGCGTCTTCTTGATCATCCCTTCTTAAGGCACTCGCGCCCGAGGAGTTCCGCGATCTGCACCGCGTTGAGCGCCGCACCCTTGCGCAGGTTGTCCGAAACGCACCACAGGGTGATGCCATGATCGACGGTCGGATCGTCGCGCACGCGGCTGATGTAGGTGGCGCTGTCGCCCGCGCTTTCGACCGGGGTCACGTATCCCTCGTCCTCGCGCTTGTCGATCAGCATGATGCCCGGTGCCTCGCGGAGGATTTCCTGCGCCTGCTCTGCAGAAAGCTCGTTTTCGAACTCGATATTCACCGCTTCCGAATGGCCGACGAAGACCGGCACGCGCACGCAGGTGGCGTTGAGCTTGATCTTGGGGTCGAGGATCTTCTTGGTCTCGACCACCATCTTCCACTCTTCCTTGGTCGAGCCGTCATCCATGAAGACGTCGATATGCGGAATGACGTTGAAGGCGATCTGCTTGGTGAACTTAACCGGCTCGATCGGGTCGCCGACGAAGATCGCGCGGCTCTGCTGGAACAGCTCGTCCATGCCCGCCTTACCCGCGCCGGAGACCGACTGGTAGGTCGAGACGACGACGCGCTTGATCGTCGCGGCATCGTGCAGCGGCTTCAGCGCCACCACCAGCTGCGCGGTCGAGCAGTTGGGGTTCGCGATGATGTTGCGCTTCTTGTATTCGTGGATCGCGTCGGGGTTCACCTCGGGCACGATCAGCGGCACGTCCGGGTCCATGCGATAGAGCGAGCTATTGTCGATCACCACGCAGCCCGCCGCGGCCGCCTTGGGCGCATATTCCTTGGCCGGACCGCTACCCGCGGCGAAAAGCGCGATGTCCCAGCCCGACCAGTCGAAATGCTCGATATTCTTGCACTTGAGCATCTTGCCCGTGTCGCCGAATTCGACCTCGGTACCGTGCGAACGGCTGCTGGCCACGGCCGCAACCTCGTCACAGGGGAACTCGCGCTCGGCGAGGACCTGCATCATTTCGCGTCCGACGTTCCCGGTCGCGCCGACTACGGCAACACGATAACCCAATGCATTTCTCCAAACTGTATGCGCCGCCGAGATAGCGATTGCCGCCGCGCCCGCAAGCGTACATTCGATTGCGGGCGATGAAGTAGCGCCACCAACGCCCTCGGCGAGGGCTCCCGCGCACCTTTTTATGCCTAATTTCGAGTTAAGCGCGCTTCCTTAAGTTGTCTTAAGGAGCGGCTGTCAGAAACTGGTCTTGTCACCGGGCGGCCACTTCCGGCTCACAGGCTTCCCAGTGACATCAAGACCGGGCCATTTCGGCTCATCATGATCCCCACGTGACAAGGGCAGTGCGTTCAGGCGCACTGCCCTTACTTTTTGGGTTCCTTTGAGGCAGTGCGATCAGCCGCGCTGCCCTTACTTTTCTGGTCAGGGGATTTGGCACGAGCCTGAATCGAAAAGGGCGGCCCCGCAGGACCGCCCTTCCCTTGTTCGCTGTTGCGAGGCTCACGCCTTGGGCGCATTGTCGCGGCGTTCCGCGATACGCGCGCGCTTGCCGGTGCGGCCGCGCAGGTAATAAAGCTTCGCACGACG
Source organism: Qipengyuania vesicularis (assembly GCF_019711415.1). GTDB lineage: Bacteria > Pseudomonadota > Alphaproteobacteria > Sphingomonadales > Sphingomonadaceae > Qipengyuania > Qipengyuania vesicularis. The sequence goes on from NZ_JAIGNJ010000001.1 coordinate 1,043,636, forward strand.
CACGATACCGCGGCGGACCACGGTGATGCTGTCGACGATCGGCGAGTACAGCGGGAACACACGCTCCACGCCTTCACCGAACGAGATCTTGCGGACGGTGAAGTTGCTGCCCATGCCGCGGTTCGAGCGGGCAATGACAACGCCTTCGAAATTCTGGACACGCTCGCGGGTGCCTTCGACAACCTTCACGCCGACGCGGACGGTGTCGCCTGCGCGGAATTCGGGAATGTCCTTGCCGAGGTTTTCAATTGCCTCTGCTTCGAGCTGTTGGATCAGGTTCATTTGCCTGGTCTTCCTACTTCTTTTGCCGCGCGCCAGAGGCAGGCTGGTCCCGATCGCCACTGTAGCGATCCCAAAGGTCCGGCCTGCGTAACCGTGTGTCTTCCTCGCTCCTTGCCTTGCGCCAAGCAGCGATCTTCGCATGATCCCCCGATCGCAGCACTTCAGGGATCGTGCGCCCTTCCCATTCCTGAGGTCGGGTGTATTGCGGATATTCGATGAGCCCGTTCTCGTAAGACTCTTCGACTCCGCTATCGGGCGCGCCCATTACTCCGGGAAGCAGCCGAATGCAAGCGTCGAGTATGGCGATTGCGGCGGTCTCTCCGCCCGACAGGACGATATCGGCAAGGCTGACCTGTTCGATCTGCGGATAGTGGTCGAAAATCCGCTCGTCGAAGCCCTCGAAACGCCCGCACAATATGGCGACACCGGGGCCTGCTGCGATCTCGCGAATACGCGCCTGAGTGATGGGCTTTCCACGCGGCGTCATGGCGAGGATGGGGGGCGCGGCAGAAGAACCCGTTCGCCCTGAGCTTGTCGAAGGGCCGTCCTTAACTTCTGGTGTGGCGTTCGAAGAAAAGTGCGGTGCTTCGACAAGCTCAGCACGAACGGATTGAGAGCTCAGAACATGATCAAGCGCCCGCCCCAGCACATCGGCCTTGAGCACCATGCCCGCCCCGCCTCCAGCAGGCGTATCATCGACCGTGCGGTGCCTGTCCTTGGCAAAATCACGGATCTGGACCGTCTCGCACGACCAGTCCCCCCGCTCGAGCGCCTTGCCCGCAAGCGACACGCCCAAAGGTCCTGGAAACATCTCGGGATAGAGCGTGAGGATGGTGGCAGCGAAGGTCATTTGCCTTCTTTCGAACGCTTCATGAGCAAGAATCTCGACAGAACTTGGTACGCGCGAATGCCTACACCGGCTCCAAGGAAGCTGAAGCAAAACATGACAACGAACTCAAAAAGGGCCCTCCAGTTCAAATAGTCTGTCACACCAAGGGCACCATGGCCAAAGCTAGTGAGGAACACGACGGTAAAGAACAGGAAGATTGGCAGAACACCCGAAACGACCATCATTTGTCGATCGGAGAATTTGGTCAACCACCGCAGAATAAATCCGATTACAAAGCCAATCAAGAGAATTGAACAAACAAAAGCAATTCCAAAAGCGGTGAACCACGTTTCAGCCAACTCAGTCATGCTCTTGTGCACCCCAAAAAACACTAGACTTCTCGGCCGTGTTTACGCGCAACTCGAACACATCCGGTCGCGAGTAGTGACCATCAGTATCGAGGCTCGCCAGCCCTCGCCCAATCTCAGCTAGATCAAGCTCAGCGAATAGCGTCTCTTCATCGTCGCCCGCTTGAGCCAGCACCCGCGCATTGGGCGCGATAATCATCGAGCCGCCGCGATTTAGCGCCTCGCCCTCGATCGCCTCGATTAGCTCCTTCGCCGCAGCATCGCCGCCAGCACGCTCCAGCCCGTCGAACAAATCGTCCCTCTTCTGCACCAGCCCTGCGGCCAGCACGAAGCAACGGCCCTCCATCGCATAGTGCCGCGAGGCGAGCGCGTATTCCTCGCGCACGGTTGGCCAGCAAGCGACATGCACGCTCTCGCCGAGGTTGTGCATCGCGGCGCGGGCCAAGGGCATCCAGTGCTCCCAGCAGATCAGCGAGCCGACCTTGCCCCACTCCGCCTGATGCACGCCCAGCGTAGAGCCATCGCCGCGCATCCAGATAAGCCGCTCGCCATGTGTCGGCACCAGCTTGCGGTGGTCGAGCACCGGTAGACCGGGCCGGAAGGTCATCTGGTTGTTGTAGAGGCTTGACCGCACCCGCTCATGCGCGCCGATGCTGATGACCGCGCCGGTTGCGTCGCACAGCTCCTGCAGGGGCAGCAGCCGCTCGTCATTCGCCACCACCGCCTGTTCGAGCATGATGCGGTGCAGCGCCTTGGTGCCGGGATGGTCCCACAGCGCCGCGCCGGGCGCCTCGTCGAGCCACAGCGGATAGCCGCCGAGGAAAGTCTCGCCGAACGCGACCAGTTGCGCCCCGCCCTCCACCGCCCCGCGCGCAAGACGCACGGCTTTTTCAATCCCGTCGCCTATCGCGAGCGGAATGGGAGCGGCCTGGACGATGGCGACATGGATCGTGTTCATGGCCAAGCGGTTAGCGCGCGAGGCACCGATTGGCTATCCCACGCTGCGATGGCCCAGCTTAGCTCGAAGGCAATCGCCTCGCATCTCCGCCGCGTGCAGCGACGAACCTCGTTACCCCGATGGAAGTCGCGATGCCCGCAGCCAGCAGGCCGCCAGCAGCGAGCAGGTCGTAGCTGTCGATCGCGACACTCGGCTTGCCGTCGAGCTTCGTCGCAAGCACAGCCGCGAGGGGCGCTGCACCCGTAAAGAGGTGGCGCAACCGCGGGCCGATGGAAGGTGAAAACCTGGCCACGGTGACGCTCAACCCCGCACTCATTACGATATAGGATCCTGTCAGGAAGGCGGCTTCGAGCATATTCTATCCCTTCTCATTCCAACTGTTTCGCATGCGAGGAACACAACCAAGCCCTCGCTCACAATCCAGAGGCGTTCTATACGTGTAATACAGTGATCTGCAAGCGGCTTCAGGCACCGAATTCCCGTCGAGGCGTAAGAAGGGCATGAAACCGGACGATTGCATCATCATCGGCGCGGGTCCTGCGGGTCTGACCGCGGCGATCTATCTTGCGCGCTATCACCTCGATATCCGCCTGTTCGATTGCGGCACCAGCCGCGCAAGCTGGATCCCGACCAGCCACAACCACGCAGGCTTTCCCGATGGCATCAACGGCAATGAACTGCTCGACCGCATGCGCGAACAGGCGGCGAAATATGGTGCCATGCGCGAACCGAAGCGAGTGACCGACCTGAGCAAGCCTGACGAATGTTTCACGGTTTGCTGCGACGAGGAAACCTTTCGCGCCCGCACGGTCCTGATGGCGACCGGCGTCGTCAACAATCGGCCGGAAGGGATCGACGACCAGCTGCATGACGAAGCGCTGTCGCGCGGGCTCATCCGCTACTGCCCCGTTTGCGATGGCTACGAGGTGACCGACAAGAAGGTCGCCGTGATCGGGACCGGTGATCACGGCACGGCCGAGGCGCAATTCATCCGGACCTTCACTTCCGACATCACGCTTGTCTCGCCAGACGGCGGTCACGACCTGTCCGAACAATGCAGCAAGGCGCTCGATGGCGCCGGGATCAGTCGTGTCGCTGGGCTAAGTGGCGGCTTCGCAATCGAAGGCGATACAATTGCCTTCGACACGGCGGAAGGCCGCATGAGCTTCAACAGCGTCTATCCGGCACTCGGGTCGGTAATCCGGTCGGGTCTCGCAAAGAGTTGCGGAGCCGACGTCAGCGACAGCGACTGCGTGCTGGTCGACGATCATTACGAGACCAGCGTGCCCGGTCTGTTTGCTGCCGGCGATGTCGTGGAGGGCCTCGACCAGATCAGCGCGGCGATGGGCCAGGCAGGAATAGCCTCGACCACGATCCGGAACCGGCTCGCCGAGAAGGCCCCGCTGATGCGCTAGGGACCTGGCGGCATCAATGCCTCTTGCGGGATGCCGAGTTCGGGCCGCGCCAATTCCCTGGTGATCCACTCGCGAAAACGTTCGATCTTGCGCACTCCCACTCGCCGCTCCGGATAGACGACGAAGTGGGCGATATCGGAATAGTGGATGTGATCGATCGGGCAAACGAGGCTGCCGTTCTCGATTTCCTCGCGCCACAAGAGGGGCGTGAGCAGGGCGACGCCAAAGCCGGACTTCGCAGCGCTCGCCACCTGAGACTGGTTCTCAAGCGCAATGCCGCGCATTTCCGTCGGTTTTCCGCCAATCTCCAGGCTAGCGAAATAGTCTCCCCACATCGGATCATCCGGGCTTATCCGCTCGACATCGAGCAGGTCCTCGGGCGCTCTTAGCTTGTGACTTTCGGCAAATTCGGGCGAGCACATCGGCGTAACGTAGAGCCGGAAAAGGAAGTGCTCGCGCAGACCTTCCCAGCCGCCCTTACCCAGCCGGACGGCAAGGTCGAAGTCCCCTCCCGAAAGATCGACCAGCTCATTGGTCAGCGAGAGGCGCAAGGCGAGGTCGGGGTACAGGAGCTGGAACCGCCCGATCGATCCCGAAAGCCATGTCGCCCCGAAGGATGACGGCCCGCTGATCGAGAGAATTGCGCTGCGCTCCTGCTCGAGATCGGCGAAGGCAGCGCGCATGCTGTCAAAAGCCTCGCTGATGGGTTTGTGAAGCCGACGGCCCGTCGCACTCAACCGCACCCGGCCACGCTCGCGCTCGAACAGTTTTTCTCCGAGGAAATCCTCCAACTGGCGGATCTGGTAACTTACCGCGGCCTGAGTCATGGCCAGCTCTTCCGCGGCGCGCGAGAAATGTTCGAGACGGCCTGCCGCCTCGAACGCACGCAAAGCGGGCAGCGGAGGTAACTTCATCGAATGATCATAAACCAGACTTATGACTTAGGACAATCCTTTTGTTGGAGTCGACTCAGGAGCTGAGCGATCTTCGGCTCATCAGGAATGAAAGGAATTCGCGATGAGAGACCAACAGACTTGCTGCGCAAATGGTCATGCCTGCGACGAAATCGTCGAAAGCTCGGAAGATCGGCAATCTCGGGAGCGCCTGGATGTGACCAGCCGCATCCTGGCGGCAGCGTCCGCAGTGACGCTCTCGGCAATAGTGATCGCCGGCTATTTCGCCGTACCCACAGCCGAATTGCAGAGCGCCGGGCACGGCTTTCTATTCTAACCCGACCGCTTACGTATCGAGCCGGAACGTTCGCTTCCCTCTGTCCCCTCCCGGGTGGCGAAACCAATATCCGGCATTACAGACCCCGCGCAGCAATTGTTGCGCGGGGTCCTTTTTGCCTTGGCTGCGCAACGGGCAAAGGTCCCGCTCCGCTCGGCTAATCGACGAAGTCGGCGTTGATGGTCAGCTTGTCGGCATCCCAGCCCGGCACGGCCTGCTCGGTGAGTGGGACCATGAACTTCTTACCGTCAGGCTTTTCAATCTCGACAATCTCGGTCGCGCCGAAATTCTCGACCGCGCAGACGCGGCCGATCTCATCACCCTTGTCGGTGACGACGGGCAAGTCGAGCAGGTCGGAATAGTAGAATTCGCCCTCGTCCAGCGCCGGGAGTGCGCTGCGCGGGACGGTCAGCGCGGTCCCGCGCAAGGCCTCGGCTGCAGTGCGATCCGCGATCTCGGCGAAACGCGCGATGGCGCCGCCCTTGTTGTCGCTGCGGACCTTGGACAGGGTGAGCGCACCCTCGTTGAAGCTCTTGTGAGGCTTGAGGGCTTCGAAGCCCTCGCCGAACAGCTTCAGGCGGACTTCGCCCGCCACACCATGCGCACCGGTGACGGCGGCAAGGGTGACGGGCTTGTCCTGCATCGGAAAGGCTTACTCGGCCTTTTCTTCGGTGTCTTCAGCCGGAGCTTCTTCTGCAGCAGCTTCCTCAGCGGAAGCTTCTTCAGCAGCTGCTTCTTCGGCCGGAGCTTCTTCTGCGGCGGCTTCTTCGACCGGAGCTTCGGCTTCAGCGGCTGCTTCCTTGGCAGCTTCTTCTGCTTCGGCAGCCTTGGCAGCCTTTTCTTCAGCGCGTTCCTTGGCGGCTTCGCCCGGCTCACCCTTCTTCGGGTTGTTCTTCGGCGCACGCTCGAGGATGCCGGCGGCATCGAGGAAGCGGTGGACGCGGTCCGACGGGGTCGCGCCGACCGAGAGCCAGTGACGTGCACGGTCTTCGTCGAGCTTCACGCGCTCGCCCGAATCCTTCGGCAGCATCGGGTTGTAGGTGCCGATCTGCTCCAGGTACTTGCCGTCACGCGGGCTGCGCGAGTCCGACACGACGATGCGGTAGTAAGGACGCTTCTTCGCGCCACCGCGCGACAGACGAATTGCAACTGCCATTTTACTTCACCTTTCGAATGTAAATTTCTGTAAGTTCGATTATTTCTTGTTCAACATGTCACGCAGATCTGCGGGCAGCGTATCGGGATCCACGCTCGGCCCCTTCCCGCTTCCCAGACCCGGAAGGCCGCCCATCGGGCCGGGTCCACCCGGTCCGCCAAGTCCGGGCATGGCAGTGCCTAGGCCACCCTTGCCGAAGAGCGCGCCGAGACCCTTGAGGCCGCCCATCTTCTTGATTTGCTTCATGGCCTTGGCCATTTCCTGGTGCATCTTCAGCACCTTGTTCACGTCCTGCACCTGCGTGCCGGAACCTGCCGCCACGCGCTTCTTGCGCTTGGCGTTCATCAGCTTCGGAAGCTTGCGCTCCTTCGGCGTCATCGAGCCGATGATCGCATCCATGTGGAGCAGGACCTTGTCGTCCATGCCCGACTGCTGCATCGCGGCCTTGGCCTTCTTCATGCCAGGCATCATGCCAGCGAGTGCGCCGAGGCCGCCCATGCTCTGCATCTGGCGCAGCTGCATGCGCAGATCGTCGAGGTCGAATTCGCCCTTCGCCATCTTCTTGGCGAGCGCTTCGGCCTCTTCTTCCTTAATCGTCGCGGCTGCTTTCTCGACCAGCGACACGACATCGCCCATGCCGAGGATGCGGCCGGCGACGCGGCTAGGATCGAACGCCTCGATCGCGTCGAGTTTCTCGCCCGTGCCGGCAAACTTGATCGGCTTGCCGGTGACATAGCGCATCGACAGCGCCGCACCGCCGCGCGCATCACCGTCCATGCGGGTCAACACCACGCCGGTCAGCGGAACTTCGCCGGTAAAGCTCTGCGCTACGTTTACCGCATCCTGGCCGGTCAGGCTGTCGACCACCAGCAGCACTTCGGTCGGTGCCGAAACGGTCGAGATAGCCTTCATCTCGGCCATCAGCGCTTCGTCGACGTGGAGGCGGCCCGCAGTGTCGAGCAGCAGCACGTCGGCAGCGGCCAGCTTGGCAGCTTCCATCGCGCGGCGCGCAATATCGACCGGCTGCTGGCCCGGGACGATCGGTAGCGTCGCCACATCGACCTGCTCGCCCAGAACCTTGAGCTGTTCCTGCGCGGCCGGGCGATTGACGTCGAGCGACGCCATCATCGACTTCTTGCCGTGCTTCTCTTTCAGGAGCTTGCCCAGCTTGGCGGTCGTGGTCGTCTTACCCGAGCCCTGCAGGCCGACCATCATGATGACGACGGGCGGCTTGGCATTGAGGTTCAGCTCGCGCGGTTCGGCATCATCGCCCGTGCCGCCGAGCATTTCGACCAGCTCGTCATTGACGATCTTGACGACCTGCTGGCCTGGCGTGACCGATTTCAGGACTTCCGAACCGATCGCTTTCTCGGTGACCGCATCGATGAAGCGGCGGACGACGGGAAGCGCGACATCGGCTTCGAGCAGCGCGATGCGCACTTCGCGCATGGCTTCGCGCACGTCACCTTCGGACAGCGAACCGCGGCCCTTGAGCTTGTCAAAGACATTACCGAGCCGGTCGGACAGATTGTCGAACATGTTTGTTCTACTCCTTGCCGAACCTCGAAAGGCCCGAAAACGCGAAAAACGCCGGCGGACGAGAACTCGTCGGCCAGCGTGGGGTCAGACCCCTGTGAAACCCAAACTTGTGCCCGGGTGTGGTGGAAGCAAGCCGCAGCCGTCGCCACGGCCTGCTACCATCAAATCCGGTGAAAATGGTGGAGCCTAGCGGGATCGAACCGCTGACCTCTACAATGCCATTGTAGCGCTCTCCCAGCTGAGCTAAGGCCCCGAGCCATTTTCAAACCGACGCATCCTGGGAGGTGCGTCGCCCTTGCGGGAGGCGCCCAATATAGGCCACCTCACCGCAATGCAACAGCAAAATTAGCTGTCGTCGGCGTTGTCGTCGTCGCCCTTGGACTTGGTTTCGACGCCGAGGTCGTCGTCGCCGCCAAGATCGACTTCATTGTCGGGCGAATCATCGTCTTCGTCGATGTCGATATCCAGATCGTCATCGTCGTCACCGCCCAGATCGCTATCCGCGTCGGCGTCCTTCTTCTTCTTGGCTTCGTCTTCGGCCAGGATCGGCTGCTTCGACTTGAGCACCGGCTCAGGCGTCCACTCTTCACCGCATTCGATGCAGGTGACGGGATCTTCCTTGTTCAGATCGTAGAAGCGGGTGCCGCAATTCGGGCAGGTCCGCTTGGTGCCCCATTCAGGTTTGACCATGTGTAATCCTTGGATTTGCCGCCCCTCGCCTGTCTGCAAGGGGCCGTGAATTCGTAATTGTATTGATGGGTACCTGCTCGGCAGGAATCAACAGCGCGCGCGCCTTGCCAGAAGGTATGTGCGCTGTCAAAGCGCCGCTTCAACATGGATACGCATTCTTGACCCAGCACCGCTTCATGCCTTCCGCCCCGCTTACCGGACGTATCCGCGTGCCGGGCGACAAGTCGATCAGCCACCGTTCCCTGATGTTCGGTGCGCTGGCAGTGGGGCGCAGCCGGATTTCCGGCCTGCTGGAGGGCGAGGACGTGCTGGCCACGGCTGCGGCATTGCGCGCGATGGGCGCGGTCATCGAGAAGGACGGTGACGACTGGGTGGTCGATGGAGTAGGCGTCGGAACGCTGCTCCAGCCGAACGGCGCGCTCGACATGGGCAATTCGGGGACCTCCACTCGCTTGCTTATGGGGCTGGTCGCCAGCCACGGCATCACGGCGACCTTCACCGGCGATGCAAGCCTCTCGAAGCGACCGATGGGCCGGGTGATCGACCCGCTTTCCACCATGGGCGCAAGCTTCACCCCCTCCCCTGGCGGCACTTTGCCGCTGGTGATGGAAGGCATGCAGCCGGCCGTGCCGATTACCTATCGCCTTCCTGTAGCCAGTGCGCAGGTGAAGAGCGCAGTGCTGCTCGCCGGTCTCAACACGCCGGGCACCACCACGGTCATCGAGCCTGTCCCGACGCGCGACCATACCGAGCGTATGTTGCGCGGTTTTGGTGTCGACGTGCAGGTCGAGGAGAAGGATGGCGAGAGGATCATCAAGCTCACCGGCCCGTGCGACCTCACCCCTTGCGACATCACTGTGCCGGGCGATCCCTCATCGGCTGCGTTCTTCGCGGTCGCGGCCAGCATCGTGCCGGGCAGCGACCTCGTGATCGAGAATGTCGGCCTCAATCCCACCCGGAACGGCATCTACTGGGTCCTCGAGCAGATGGGCGCGAACATCGACTATCTCGACGAGCGGGAAGTCGGTGGCGAGCCGGTTGCCGATCTGCGCGTCCGCCACGCCATCCTGAAGGGCATCGACGTCGACCCAGCCATAGCACCCAGCATGATCGACGAATTCCCCGTCCTGTTCGTCGCCGCTGCCGTCGCCGAAGGCACCACCAGCACCAGCGGACTTGAGGAATTGCGCGTCAAGGAAAGCGACCGCCTCTCCGCCATGGCGGCCGCGCTCACGCTTGCAGGCGTCGAGCTAGAAGAACGAGAGGACGGCCTGATCATTCACGGCAGCGCGGGCAAACCGCTCTCCGGTGGAGGCGTCGTCACCACCCATCTCGACCACCGCATCGCGATGAGCATGGCGGTAGCAGGCCTCGCCAGCACGGCAGGGGTCGAGATCGACAGCACCGAACCCATCGCCACCAGCTTCCCCAATTTCACGTCACTGCTGGAAGAAGCAAGCGCATGACCGATCAGTTGGACATCTACACGCTGATCGGTTTCGTCGGCATGGCCTGCATCATTGCAGCGTATGCGTACCTGACGTGGAAGGAAGAGCCAAACCCGTTCATCCTCCACGGTACGAACCTGACGGGCGCGGTGCTGCTGACCGTTTCTCTCCTCGTCCATACCAATTGGCCGAGCCTTGTCCTCGAAGGCTTCTGGGCAGCGATTGCCATCTGGGGCTTGGCGAAAGCGTTGAAAGAGCGAAGGAAACGCGCATGATCATCGCTGTCGACGGTCCGACCGCCTCGGGGAAAGGCACGATTGCCAAGGCCCTGGCCGGCCATTTCAACCTGCCGCATCTCGATACAGGACTGCTGTACCGCGCGGTCGGCTATCAATGCGCACGGAATGGCGGCGAGCCGAATTCGCTGGCCGATGCACTGGCCGCCTGCGCTTTTGACGACAGCCTGCTCGACGATCCGGCTTTGCGGACCGAGGAAGTCGGAGGGCTTGCCAGCCGAGTTTCGGTTCACAATGCGGTGCGCAAAGCCTTGTTCGAGCGCCAGCGCGCGTTCGCGATGCAGGATGGCGGCGCAGTGCTGGACGGGCGCGATATCGGCACAGTGATAGCGCCGGAGGCCGACGCCAAGCTGTTCATCACGGCCAGCGTCGAAGCACGCGCGCGCCGACGCTTCCTGGAAATGCGCGGGCGCGGCGTGCAGGTAACGCTGCTGGAAATTCAGGACGACCTGCGCCGCCGCGACGAGCGGGATCGCAATCGCGACGTTGCGCCGCTTGTCCCGGCCGAGGATGCGATGGTCATCGACACCAGCGCCCTGGACAAGGACGAAGCTATCGCCGCGGCGATAGCGGCGGTGGAGGAAGCAGTCAGTTCTTGATCGGCGTGTCGGACGTCCCCTGTTCGACCTGACGCTGCAGGTCCGGCGCGAGACCGAGAGCGAACAATCCCTCGGCCACCATAAACAGCGGCCCCACCAGCAGGCTGCGGATATCGTCGATGAAGGCAGGTTTGCGACCTTCGTAGTGATGGCCGACGAACTGGAAGAACCAGCCCACCACAAACAGGCCGATCCCGCCGCCGAGCCAGGCGAACGTCGACACCTGCGCGATCTGGTGCCCCGCAACAGCGAATAGCGCCAGAAATGCCGCCATGAGCAATCCGAACTTGAGATCGAGCCGCAGGTACCACAGGGCAGCCAGCGCGTTCATGAAAACTGCCGGAGTCAGCGTCAGCCCGCCTACCTCCCAGACCGGCCTTGCCAGCAGCACTTCGACCGACAGCACAATCATCGGAATGCCTACCGCATGGGTCAGCACATTCCGGTGGTCACGATGGAATTCGCGGTAATTGGCGAGCGATTGGACGAGCCGGTTCATGCCCCGGCTCCTAGCACGGCGCCCAAGTGACGCAAAACGCGCGCCGCATGCCCCAAAATCCTTGCTTTCCCGCGCATTTCGGCCTAGGCGCGCGCCCGTTCACCAAATCTACGGATTCGATGGACCTTCGCGCTGGCATCCGGCCTCGCGGAGATCACGGCCCTCTTGCCCCGTACGGCCCGTGCAATGGTGCGCAGGCAGACGGAGAAAGACCCCGGTAAAACCGGTGGCCGGTAGCAAACGTTAGTTAGGACTACACAACTCATGGCAACTTCAGCCAACCCCACCCGCGACGATTTCGCGGCAATGCTCGACGAGCAGTTCGGTGGCGCAGATGACGGCGGTTTCGAAGGCCGCGTCGTCAAGGGCACCGTTACCAATATCGAAAACGGCTTCGCGCACATCGACGTCGGCCTCAAGAGCGAAGGCCGCATCGACCTCAAGGAATTCATGCGCGGCGAAGACGAGCACGGCCTCGAAGTCGGCTCGGAAGTCGAAGTCTTCGTTGACCGTATCGAGAACGCAGACGGCGAAGCCATGCTGTCACGCGACCGTGCACGTCGCGAAGCTGCCTGGGACAAGCTCGAAAGCGAATTCGGCGAAGGCAAGCGCGTCGACGGCCGCATCTTCGGCCGCGTCAAGGGCGGCTTCACCGTCGACCTCGACGGCGCAGTGGCCTTCCTCCCCGGCTCGCAGGTCGACATCCGCCCCGTGCGCGACGTCACTCCGCTGATGGACATGCCACAGCCCTTCCAGATCCTGAAGATGGACCGCCGCCGCGGTAACATCGTCGTTTCGCGCCGCGCGGTCCTCGAAGAGACCCGTGCAGAACAGCGCAGCGAGCTGATCGACAAGCTGGCCGAAGGCCAGGTGATCGACGGCGTCGTCAAGAACATCACCGACTACGGCGCATTCGTCGACCTCGGCGGTATCGACGGCCTGCTCCACGTCACCGACATGAGCTACAAGCGCGTCAACCACCCCAGCGAAATGATCGAGATCGGCCAGACCGTGACCGTCCAGATCATCCGCATCAACGAAGACACCCAGCGCATCAGCCTCGGCATGAAGCAGCTGGAATCGGATCCGTGGGACGGCGTCGCTGCCAAGTACCCGGTCGGCATGAAGATGACGGGCACCGTCACCAACATCACCGAATACGGCGCATTCGTCGAAATCGAGCCGGGCATCGAAGGTCTGGTCCACGTTTCGGAAATGAGCTGGACCAAGAAGAACGTCCACCCGGGCAAGATCGTTTCGACCTCGCAGGAAGTCGAAGTCATGGTCCTCGAAGTGGACAGCGAGAAGCGCCGCATTTCGCTCGGCCTCAAGCAGGCCCAGCGCAATCCGTGGGAAGAGTTCGCCGAGAAGCACCCGGTTGGTGCGAAGGTCGAAGGCGAAGTCAAGAATGCCACCGAATTCGGTCTCTTCATCGGCCTCGATGGCGACGTCGACGGCATGGTCCACATGTCGGACATCGCCTGGGGCATCTCGGGTGAAGACGCTCTCGCCCTGCACCGCAAGGGAGAGCAGGTCGAAGCCGTCGTTCTCGATGTCGACATCGAGAAGGAACGCATCAGCCTCGGCATGAAGCAGCTCGAAAAGGGCGCACCGACCGAAGCCGGCGCACAGAGCGACCTGCGCAAGAACCAGGTCGTCACCGTCACCGTCCTCGAAGTCCGCGATGGCGGCCTCGAAGTCCAGGTCGGCGAAGATGGCGCAACCGGCTTCATCAAGCGTTCGGACCTCGGCCGTGATCGTGACGAGCAGCGCTCGGATCGCTTCCAGCCCGGCGCCAAGGTCGATGCCATGGTCACCGGTTTCGACCGTTCGAAGAAGCCCACCTTCTCGATCAAGGCGCGTCAGATCGCCGAAGAGAAGGAAGCGGTTGCTCAGTTCGGCTCGTCGGATTCGGGTGCTTCGCTCGGCGACATCCTCGGCGAAGCGCTGAAGAAGAAGGAAGACTAAGCTCTTCCCACCCGCTTCAGGGTAATCAGGAAGGCCCGCTTGCTCGCAGGAGCAGGCGGGCCTTTCCTACATGGTCGGCTCGTCCTACACTGGGTTCCATGCTCGAAATCCACCAGTTCCCTTGCCTGTCCGACAATTACGGATTCCTCCTCCACGATCCCGAAAGCGGCGAGACTGCAGCGATCGATACCCCTGATGGTGCGGAATACCTGCGCCAAGCGGAGGCCAAGGGCTGGACCATCACCCAGATCTGGAACACGCACTGGCATCCCGACCATGCAGCCGGGAACAAGGCCATCGTCGAAGCGACCGGGGCAAAGGTCGTCGCTCCGCAGGAAGTCGAGAAGCTTTCCCCCATCGATCGCGTGGTCGGCAATGGTGACAGCGTCGAACTCGGCCAGTGGACCGCGCGCGTGATCGACGTCTCGGGCCACACCAATGGCCATATCGCCTACCATATTGCCGAGGCCGACACGGCCTTCGTTGGCGATAGCGTGTTTGCGCTCGGCTGTGGCCGGATGTTCGAGGGCGAACCGGAACAGTTCTGGCACAGCCTGGAACGGATCCGCGCCCTTCCCGAGAATACGCTGCTCTACTGCGCGCATGAATATACCGAAGCGAACGCCAGGTTCGCGCTCCACGCCGATCCCGACAATGCCGAACTGCGCCTCTATGCAGCGCGCGTCGAGGAGAAGCGCGCCAAGGGCGAACCGACTGTCCCCACCCTCCTCTCACGCGAGCTCTCGACCAACCCCTTCCTGCGCGCCGACAGCCGTGATCTGCGCAATCGCTGGGGCGGGTCAAACCCAGCAGAGACTTTCGCCGCCCTCCGCGCCGCCAAGGACAATTTCTGAAGCCATGAAGGCGCTGGTCGTCGAACAGCTTTCACCCGATCTTTCGGGCGTGACCTTGACTGAGCAACCCGATCCCAAGCGCAAGGTTGGCGAGGTCCTTGTTCAGGTGCGCGCTGCCTCGCTCAACTACCCCGACCTGCTGATGACGCGCGGGGAATACCAGTTCAAGCCAGAGCCGCCCTTCATCTCGGGTCTGGAGATGACTGGCGAAGTGATTGAGGCCGATCCCGGCAGCGGATTTGCAGCAGGCGACCGTGTGATGGGAGGCGCGAAGACCGGGGCGTTTGCCGAACAGGTTTCGCTTCCCGCCTTATCGCTGCGGAAGATCCCCGAAGGCCTCGATTTCGCACAGGCTGCCGCGATGGGCGCTGCCTACCACACGGCCTACGTCGCGCTGGTCGAGCTTGGCGGCCTCGAGGCCGGTCAGTGCGTGCTGGTCCACGGCGCGAGCGGCGGCGCAGGGCTTGCCGCCTGCGACCTGGCAAAGGCGCTGGGTGCGACGGTGATTGCCGCCAGCCACAGCGAGGACAAGCTCGACGTCCTGCGCCGCATTGCGCGTCCGCATGCGACGATCCTGAATACCGGCCGGTTTCGCGAAGAGGTATCTGCGCTCACCGACGGCAAGCTCTGCGATCTCGTTTTCGATCCCGTCGGCGGCGATGTGTTCGATGAGAGCACCCGCTGCGTCACATTCGGGGGCAAGCTTCTGGTGGTCGGATTTGTCGCGGGCCGCATTCCGGAAATCGCGGTCAATATCCCGCTCATCAAGGGATTTTCGATCGTCGGGGTTCGTGCGGGCGAATACGCTCGCCGCTTCCCCGATCGCGGTCGCCGCGTGGCGGAGGCTATCGACCGTCTTGCGAGCGAGAAGCGGATCACCCCGCATATCGATCGCATGCTGCCCCTTGCCCAATGGCGCGAGGGGTTCGACGCGATGGATCGCGGGGAAATCGTCGGGAAGGTGGTGCTGGTGCCCTAGCCCAGCAGGACGAAGCCAACGAAGGCCGCGATACCGACCAGGCTTGAATTGATCGTCAGTTTCCGCAGGTTCTTCACCTGTAGACCCATGATCACACCGCTGAGCACGAGCAGGAACAGGACCACCGCCAGCGCCGTCGCATAAGCCTTGAACCAGGTGCTGCCCTTGGCCTTGTGCAGTTGGACGAGCCAGCGGTGCAAAGATGCCTCGTTGATAGTAAGCTGTGCGGTCGTAGCGTCCGTGGCGGAAAGGCTGACGTCGCTGCGGGCACCGGTCCAGCTGAGCGAAACGTCCTCGCCTTCGCCGCTCACACTCGATGCGCCGCTGGGCAGCGCTATGTCACGGGCTTCCAATTCGCGCGCCACGATCGCTTTCATCGCGGCTTCATCGAGCGACGACAACGGCGCTTCGAGAGCGACATCCACCGTACTTTCGTGCCACTCGCCCTTGTTGCCCCAGGTATAGAGCGCACCCGTCACGAGGAACATGAGCACCGCAGGAAACATGAAGGCGGCGGCGATGAGGTGAAGTTTGGTGAGAAAGGCGCGGTTCACGGAAGATCCCTTTGTTGAGAATGCATCGCAATAGCGTCAATTCTGTCCGGGTAAAGCAAAAAGCGCGCGAAACCCGAAGCCTCGCGCGCCTTTCCTGAACTCTGGTATCAGCGGATTAGATGCCGGCGATGACCTTGTCCGCCAGCGACTTGTCAGCTTCGGCGTCGTGCTTCTCGGCGATCAGCTTGCGGCTTGCACCGGTCGCAGCGGCGACCGCGCGGTTGCGGACATCCTCTACGGCTTCGCGCTCGGCAGCGGCGATCTTGTCCTCCGCCATGCGCTTGCGGCGCTCTACCATGGCCTTGCTGTCGGCTTCGGCCTTCTCAAGAATCGCGTCGGCTTCGTGCTGCGCATTGGCGAGCATCGCCTCGGCATCCTTTTCGGCACCGGCAATCTTGTCGGCATATTCCTTGCGGAGTGCCTCTGCCTCGGCACGGAGTTGCTTGGCTTCTTCCAGCTGCTCCTTGATCGCGGCAATCTTGCTGTCGAGCCCACCGGCGATAGTCTTGTGGACCTTAGCGCCGAAGAACGCGAACATCAGCAGGACCAGCATCGCAATCGAGACGATCTGGAACGGCGCGAGGCCGAACAGTTCCGGCTCGACATGCTTGCCGGCACCGGCGTCCACTTCGACATTCGCCTGCGCGGCTTCGGTCGCGATCACCTCAGGCAGATCGGAGGGTGTGGTGTTAGCCATGAGCCATCTGCTCCTTAACTGCCGCAGTAGCGACAGGCTTGGTCACCTTCACGCCCGCAAGGGTCTTGACGATATCCTGTGCCGCTTCGCTGGCAACGGCCTCGACCTCGGCAAGCGCAGCGGTGCGCGCTTCTGCGATGCGGACTTCCGCGTCGGTAAGCTTCTTGTCGATGCGCGTCTGCGCCGCCTTGAGCTTCTTTTCGGACTTGGCAGCAGCCTCGTCCTTGGCCTTGGCAACGATCGCCTGCGCTGCAGCGCGGTTCTCGTTTTCCTTGACCCGCCAGGCTTCTTCCTGCTCGTCGGCAGCGTCACGTGCAGCCTTGGCGGCAGCAAGGTCGGCAGCGATCTGGCCGTCGCGCTGGGCAACGGTGTCCATCACCTTGGGCACCATGCCCTTGCCAATGACGAAGAAGGTAATGCCGAAGAAGACCAGCAGCCAGAAGACCTGGCTGGACCATGTATCGGCAAGCTGTGCTATCTGGGGCATTGCAGCTCTCGAAAAGCGGGTGGCAGAAAAATTGCGGGCCGGTCAGGCGAACCCGACCGGCTCCGGAACATGATTTCGTCGATTAGGCGACGAAGATCAGGATCATGGCAACGACGAACGCCAGCAGGCCGAGAAGTTCGGCAGCGGCGAAGCCGATGAACAGGCGGCCCTGCTGGCCGTCGGCAGCACCCGGGTTGCGCAGAGCGCTTTCGAGGAACGAACCGAAGACGTTACCCACGCCGATTGCAGCCATACCGGCGCCGATTGCAGCGAGGCCAGCACCGATGAGCTTTGCAGCTTCTTGTTCCATGTCAAACTCCTTTGGAAAAACGTGTAAATTGAAGACTTAGTGAAGGTTCTCGGCGTCGTTGATGTACAGCGACGTCAGAAGAGCGAAAACATAGGCCTGGATGCCGGCGACCAGCAGTTCCAGCGCGCAGATGCCGATCATCAGCAGGAAGCTCGGCAGGCCGACCAGCAGGCCGAAACCGGCACCGGCATTGGTGCCGTCGATGACGAAGCTCGACAGCACTTCGAGCAGCACGTGCCCAGCCATCATGGCCACGAAGAGACGCAGGCCGAGGCTGAAGGGACGCACCATGAAGGAAATGAATTCGATCGGCGCGATGACCGGGATCATCGGAAGCGGCGTGCCGTGCGGCACGAAGAGGCTGAAGAAGTGCAGCCCATGGCGCCAGAAACCGACGATGAGAACGATCGAGAAGCTGATGATCGCGAGCACGCCCGTCACCGTGAAGTGGCTGGTGAAGGTGAACGGGTGCAGCCCGATCACGCCCAGCGGCAGCAGGCCGAGGAGGTTCGCGAAGAGGATGAACATGAACAGGCTGAAGACGTAGGGCACATATTTGCGCCCAGCCTTGCCGATGTTGGCCTCAAGCATGTTGTCGATAAAGCCGGTGAAGCTTTCCACCATCATCTGCCAACGGCCGGGGACGAGCTCGCGCCGCATTCCGCCGAGCACGAAGAGGAAGAGCACCACCGTGGTGATCAGCATCCACAATGCGCTGTTGGTGAAGGCGATGTTGTAGCCGGCCAGCTCCCAACCACCCGAACCGGCAAGCGGCTCGATGGTGAACTGGTACATCGGATCGACTTTGGCCTGTTCGGCTGCCACGTCTGTCTAGTCCCTAAATCCTGTGTCGAAAGTCCCGCCGCGCCCCTTTCGGGATCACTCGCCGGGCTTCTGATTTGCCGCGCGGATAATATTCCTGAAGGCGACGACTATTCCGAGGAACAGGCCAACCAACAGACCCCAAGGATTGGTATCGGTGAAATAGCCGATGGCGTAACCGATGACCGAACCTCCGAGAAGCCCACCGAGCAAGTCTGCCAGTACGCGGTTGCCGCTGCGATAATTCGCATCGGCCCCGGAACCGGTCTTGCGGTTGCGCTCATCTTCGCGCTGCTGGGCGGCAGTTAACCGCTTCTCCAGCGCGTCGATCCGCGCATCCTCCTCGATGGGTTTCCGTGCGGGTTCGTCTTCGCTCATGCCTGGCTCCTTTATAGAGGGTTGCGCGGCACGCGCAGGGACTTGCCCGCCAAGGGCGCCGCCCCCTTAGAAGGGGGGCATTTGCGAGTCAACATGGAGAGCGGCCCATTTGCCCCTCTTGCGTTGCAAAAAGGCCCTCCCCCGGCGCGAGGCAGGGGGAAGGCCTTTGAAACCGTGAGTTCGAATCAGCTCAGGGGCAACGCGAATCGCGCAGAGGAGCAGCGCTGGTCCGGGTCTGCCAGCTGCCGTCGGGAGCCTGGTATTTTTCGCCCGGCGTGGTCGCGAGGATCGCCTGACAGCCTGCGGTCAGCGCGTATTCCTCGATCGTGGCATTGGTCGCCTGCGCGCGCTGCGAATAGACTGCGCGGCGCTTGATGTTGATGTCGTTGACGATGCGGCGCAGCTCGGGCGTCTCGTCGCCGACTATGCCAAGGTAGCCATCCATCTTCTCGCCAACCTGACCGGAAGCTCGCGCTTCGGCATAGGCCGGATCACGCTGGGCATAAGCAGGTACAGCAAGCCCGCCGAGCGCCACGGCAATCGCGGTACCGGACAGGACAGCCCTGGAAAGTCGCTTGGTCATAATATCACCCATCAGAAAATATCCGCATTCTCTTCGATCGTGTTCCCCGCATCTTCCGCGAGGCGATAAATAACTTCCTGGCGGATGTTGACGTTGAGCTCGATCACGATCGGCTCATCCGGCGCTTCCACCGTGATGCAGCCCGAGAGCGCAAGCGAGGCCAAGCCGACCGCCGCCGAAGTTTTCAGACCGTTCATGCGCCTGTTCCCCTGTGTTCGGCAGGTTCTCGCAGGGCCGTCCCGGACAGTCAATTCGAGGGATTTCATACGTCTTACTCGCTTTCCTGGTCCTGAATGGAGGGTTCATCCGGAATCACGTCTTCCGGATCGATTTCTGGTTCGACTTCCTCTCCGGTAATCGAGCGCCTGAGAAGGCGCGTCCCGTCATCGCTGAGCAGTCCCAGCTCGCGCGGATCGCGCACAGAAGCCGGATCATACATCGATTTGAGCGAGGTCAGCAGCTGGTAGAACTGCGCGCGAATATTGATGCGGAACTGCAGCGGGAGATTGGCGATCTGGCGGGTGATGAAATTCGTCTCCGCACCCTCGCCCTGCCGCACGCCATCGAAGCGTACGCGGGTGACGATCTCGCCCGTCAGCGGCCCGTCCATGATCACGCGCATCTGCGAATAATCGAGGCTCCGCAGCGCATCGAAGGCGAAGTCGGCGATGGCCGACAGGTCCTCATAGGTCAGTTCGCCGACATAGGAGACATTGCCGCCCGGGGGGCGCGACAGGAGGATGCCCTCCTCGATCCGCCCATTGCCCGCCCGATCGAAGATGATCGGCACCGTCCCGTCAAAAGTCCCGGTGGCGGAAATATTCTCGAGCTCCATCTGGGCCACGAATTGCGCGGCATCCAGGCCGACAATCTCGAAAATATACGAGCGCTCTTCGCTGACGCCGAGATTCAGGTCGACCTCGCGCAGGATCAGCTCGCCGCCCATGAAGGGCCAACTGCCTCCGCTTACCGCTAGCAGCTCGCCATTGGTGAGGCTGAACGAGACTTCGCCGTCGAGCACTTCGACACCCGGATTGACCGAGGCGACCCTGATCGTCTGGTTCGGCGCTGTGGTGAGGTTGAGCAGGTCGGTGAATTCGATCGTACCACTCGCGCCCTTCACCGGTCCAAAGGCGGCGGCAAAGTCGAGATCGTCGGATGAGAAGGAGCCGGTGCTGGTTACCTCCCCACTCGGCGACCAGTCGATCCTCCCCTTGCCAGTGACCACGCCCTCGGCATTGGCGATAACGCCCAGCGCCAGCTGGCTGATGTCGACCGGCTGCAATTGCTCGTCGAAGCGCAGCCCTTCGACGAGAAGATCGGCATGGCCCGCACTCGTGCCGAGATCGTGGCGGATATCGGCCCTCGTGACGATGCGACCGCTCTCAGGCTCGCGCAGGGCAGCTTCGGCCCGGATGACATTGTCGACCAGCGTCAGCGATGCATCGCGGGCGGCCAGCGGCTCGAACCGATCGGGTTCCTCGCGGTCGAGGAGGGTAAAGCGACCGTCCGAAATCGCTAGACGCCCATCGGCGTAGCTCCACTGACCCGCGGTATCGACCAGCGTCATGGGCACTGCGGCGAGCGCGATATCCGCATCAGCGAAGTCGCCGGAAATCGTGTCGCCGATGCTTGCCTCAAGCTCGGCCACGGCAAAGCGGCTCGTCTCGCCGGCAGCGCCAAGCGAGATGTCGAGATCCCGTGCGCTCAGCGCGCCGGGATAGGAAAGACTGACGGGTCCGCTTGAAAGGGCTAGCGGCGTGTCGCCGAGCGAGCCTCTGAGGTCGAGTGACGGCGTGCTCGCGGCAAGTTTCAGCCCGTCATTCCCATATCTCATTGTCGGCTGGCCCTCGGAAGGACACAGGGTAAGACCGGGGCCGGCGAGGTTGAGCTCGGCCAATGCGAGGCGGCGGAAGGATATTCGCGTGCATTCCCGCCACAGCGCCAAGTCGCCGCCCGGTTGCCACCGTCCTCGCACCGGAAGCGATAGGCCATCGACAGCACCTCCGGGGATTGGCCCCGTTGCCTCGATCTCGCCGGAGAAGCCCAGGCTGCCGCCACCACCTTGGGCGATCGTCATGCTGGGGACTGCTATTTGCGATCCGCCTGCTTCATATGGAGCCATTGTGAGGCGGAAGACCGCGTCCCCATCGCCCACGCGCTCCATCCGACCGTTGATGCGAGGGATCCCCGGACCTGCAGTTGCGAGGTTGCCTGCCAGGCGGGCCGGGCCTTCACCGCGGTCGGAATATTCGATGCGCGACGCAGAGAATATCCGCGCGCCGCTTCCACCCGTGATCTCAGCCTGCGGCACGAGGAAGGAGAAGCCACGTTCATCCGAACGATACCGCAAATCGGCGGTCAGCGCGCTACCGCGTGTCTCGTTGCGCAATGCGTTGCCCACCCGGCGCGCTATTGGCCCCAGGAACGTGTCCCCGCCCGAAGTGCTTAAGCCATCGATCGATAAAACGAGCGATTGGCCCAGGCGCAGGCCATTGCCCTCGACATCGCTCTCCACTTCCAGCCGCGCAAAGCCGTCGCGCGCCCGGATACGGCCCTCGGCCGTCAGCAGTGCGGCAAGCACCTGCGGCGCCTCCACCCCGCGCGCAGCGAGCGAGTAGCGCGCCGTCATGTCATCCTCGCGCATTTGTGCGCGCAGCGTCCCGGCGAGCGATTGCGCGCCATTTCCGGCAAGACTTGCACCGTCTGTGGCAAGCCTGACTTCGAACTGCGGGTCGGAGAGCTGTGCGTCGCTGGTCACGTCGATCTCCGCGACGGCCTGCGAGAGCGCAAGGTCCAGGTCGCCGCATGCGATGGATTGCGCCCTCAGCGGGCCGCTGAAGCTCGGCTCGCCTGCCGAAGTGCTGATTTTGCCGTAGAGCGTGGCGTCCGATGCATTGCAGTCATCGATCGAAAGATTCGGTGCTGCCGCCGCCAGGATGCCCTCAAAGCCACTGGCAAGATTGCCCGCGCCCCCGAATTTCAGCCCGATCGGACCGTAGTCGGTTTCCAGCAAACCCCGTCCATCGCGGATCGCGAGCTCGATCCCGGGGAGGACGGATGGTGCGTCGCTGCTCTCGTCGAAGAGTACGCTGTCCAGCGAACCGAAAGTGAGCTCGCCGTCGACGTAACGCCCGTAGATCCGCGGATTGACGAGCGTTACCCCGCCCACTTCCGGCAGGCCAAAGCGATGCTTGAGCTGCACGATAACGCGATCGGCGGTGAAATCGGGCGCTTCCGGGTCGCCGATCACAAGGTTGGAGATGATCTGGGTCTGGCCGCCAATCCGTTCGATGTCGTAGGTGGCCGGGAGCCCGCTCGCCTCGAGCTGGTCGGCAATATAGCCGTCCGCAATATCGATCCGGTTCGTCCAGGCGAAACCGGCCATGATGACAAGTCCGGCGGACACAAAGGAGGGAATCCCCCAGCGCTTCTTGCGCCAGCGGGGCCGTTCACTCACATATTGGCCTTCTGACCCGTCCATTCATCCCCGCACTTGCGCGCATCGCAGCGGAAAGGCAATGCAACGCATTGAAACGCCTTGGGGAGGGAAAAGGTTGCCGGACGGCGTACAAAAGACAATCGGCCATGCCGGGACAGGTCACCGTGAACGACTGCGGCGCCGGCTACTGAAGGGCGGTGCCGAATCCCTCGCCGATTACGAGCTGTTGGAATTCCTGCTTTTCGCCGCGTTTCGCCAAGGGGATACCAAGGCTCTGGCAAACCGCCTTATCGGCCAGTTCGGCTCGTTCTCCGGGGTGCTAAATGCCGATCCCGGAGCGCTTGCCCAAGTGAAGGGCATGGGCGAAGCTAGCGCGGCGGCGCTCCATGCCGTATCGCTTTCGGCAAGGCGCATGGCCCGGGGTTCTGTCGAGAAGAAACCGGTACTCGGAAGCTGGCAGGCATTGCTCGACTATCTTGCCATCGACATGGGCAACCTCAAGCACGAGCGTGTGCGCGTGCTTTATCTCGACACGCGCAACCGGCTGATCGACGACCATCTGGCGGCCGAAGGATCTATCGACGAAGCCGCCATCCATCCGCGCGAAGTCATTCGCCGTGCGTTCGACGTGGGTGCGAGCGCGCTGATCCTCGTGCACAATCACCCGAGTGGCGATCCCGAGCCAAGCCGCGCCGACATCCACATCACCAAGCAGATCGCCGAAGCCGGGCGCCTGCTCAACGTCACGGTCCATGACCACGTGATCGTCGGGCGCGGCAGCCACGTCTCGCTGCGCGCCAAGGGATTGATCTAGCCGACCTCAGATCTCGGGGGTGATCCCGTGCATAGCGTATTGCGCCTTTACTTCCGGCGCGATCCTAAGCGCGATCTCGATATCTTCCTTGCCGCGCTTGTCGCCCTGCTCGAGCCGGATAGCACCGCGCAAATAATGCGATGCCGCAAGCCCGGGGCTGAGTTCGAGCGCGCTGTCGAGATCGGCAAGCGCAGCCTGCGGATTGCCCATCCGGTAATGGACCATGGCACGACTATCGAGCATCGGTGCACTGTTGGTCGCGCGTTCGATCGCACGAGTGCAGATGTCCAGCGCACCTTCGAGGCCAGTGTTGAACAGACCACGATACCAGCAGTCACTGTTGAGTGCGGTGGCATTTTGCGGCTTGTCCTTGACTTCTTCAGCCATGATTGAAAGGCCGCCGGCAAGATCTCCGGCCAAGCCCTTCACCGTGGCCAGCGTTCCCGCGAAGAAAGACGTTTCCTCTTCCGAGATCGGCAGGCTCTCCAGCAGTTCGATCGCTTCATCGGTCTTGCCAGCATATGCCATACGCTCAGCGAGCGTCATCGCCGTGTTGTTGTCTGGCTCGAGATCGTATGCCCGTTGGAGATCGGCGAGCCCTTCCTCGGTCCGGCCAAGCGATTGCTGGACATTGGAGCGCCATGCCAACACCCATGCCGAAGTGTCCTCTTCGACCAGCCTATCGAGATCTACCAACGCATCTTCGAAACGGTAGATTTCGTGAAGGAAGCCAGCCCGCTCCTGTAGCGGGCCGTAATCGTCCTCCTCGGCAAATTCGATTGCCTTGCCGTAAGCTTCAATGATTGGCTCCGCGCGATCGTCGAGGTCCTTGCGCGAGAGTTCCCACCGCCACACAATGTCTTCCGGCGCGATCAGACGGCTTTCCTTGCTGGCAAACCGGCGCGCCGCGCGCTTGATCTCTGGCAATTGATCGGGTGCGATTTCGCCCAGGGTCTGGATTACTTCGACCTGGCCGGTGAAGCGATTTCCATCAAGCGAGCTATTCGCCGAGATACGTGTGTTGGCGTAAGTGGCTTCGAGGTTTTCTTCGCCCTCGAACACAAACCCCGACATGCCTTTCGGAAGGATCATTTCGCCCAGGATGCGGTTGCGCATGGGGCCTGCCGTGAAGACGGGAATATTGCGCCACTCGGGCTTGGCCCTGGTGGCATCGAAAGTCGCCGCCGGAGCCATGTCGGAATCGAGTATGAGACGCCCGTCCTTCCACTCGAAATCCGAGGAAGTAATGCCGCTTACCGACATCGTCCCGAATGCCTCTTCTTCATTGTAGTCGATGGAGACCGAACTCACCGTTCCCGAGCCTTCACCCGAAGCGAAGCTCTTGCCGATCCTCTTCAGCTGGTTTTCGTCGCCTTCATCCACCAGCTGGCGAAGGGCGGCGCTTTGCGGTCCATAGAATTTCACTTCGAGAGAGAAAAGCGCCGGCAGGTCGATACCCGCCGAATAGTCCGAAACCACCGACATCACCATATTCGGTGATTCCTGTTCGCGCTGACTCATTGCCACGAGATCAGCGCCATCTTCGGTCAGCGGCAAGGCATAGTAGAATGCCGGAACCCAGCTGACATTTCCGATGCGCGTGGCTGTGCTGGTGCCGTCGAGCCAATAGTCCTGGTCATCGATCCGGGCCCTGACGATCATGTGATCAAAATTGCCCGGAATCGGCAGTAACTCGGCTACCGCGTCGCCACCGCGCGTCTGGACCAGCACGACCTGCGAATCGATGCCCATCTCGCTCAGCAGGGCATGGAGTAGAACCGACTTGGCCTTGCAGTCTCCATAGCGCTTTTCCCAGGTTTCCTCGGCGTCCTGCGGCAGGTAGTTACCGCCATCGAGGCCATTGAGCAGGTAGCTGATTTCGTCTTGCACCAGCTGGGTGGCCAGCGCTGCCCGGCGCAGCGGATCGCGCGTTTTGCCCATGATGGAGGCCGCCTGCCGGGCAATTTCGCTGTCCGGTGCAATCTGGGCCGCCTTGCTAAAATGCGGCTCCATGGTCCGCGAAAGTTCCTGCCAGTCGGCGTAGGTGCCGACGCGCAGGACGTTTGCCCGGCGATAACGCGAGGGCGCGTCGTAAGGCATCTCGGGCATCTCCGCGAGCGGCAACGTGACCTCGATCTTGCGGATGCCATTCTCTTCGACCGGCTCGCCAATCGCAGCATGATCCTCGGCCCGCCAGTAGACTTCCTCGTCGGTGGGCCAGCTGACGATGGTGCGCGCGAAACCGACCTGCCATGGCTCCGTCCCGAGGTACTGCAGGACCTGCATCTCGTCACCCAGTGCCTGGTCGTCGACAGTCACCGAGTGGGTCAGGCGAAGGACATCGCCCACCTGAAGACCGGGGACGGCCAGCGTTGCGGTCAATTGCCCGTCAAGCAGGCGCTGTTCCAGCCCCTGTTCACGACGCAGCACGTCGAACTCGGCGCCTTCGCCGAGTACATCGATCGTCTTGCCATCACGCAGGATTTGCAGGCGATGGATGGTAAGGTCGCCCTTGTCGGGTAGCCAGCCAAGCGACAGCGTCCCGTTCTCCATCAGCGCCTGCGGATTGTCGATCCGCGTGGCGCGGTCGCCATAGGTGGTAACAATTCCGTCTTCGAGTCGATGCTGCCAGTCGAACACCAGCTGCGCAGGGCCATCCTTCACCTTGGTTGGATCGAGGGGCGCCTCCTCTACCCAGGCTGGAATATCGCCATAGAGAATTTCCTCCCCAGCAAATGCAGGGGCCGAAAAGCCGCAGAAAAGGACAGAGCCGGCTAGAAGTGCGCAGCGAAACGGGCGAGTAATCGATTTATCGTTCATGCAGCACGACTTATCGACGTCGCAGCATGCGCGCAATGTTTCTGCGACGAGTGGGTTGCGCCTGTTCAACCATGGCACAACGGGCAAACGAGGGGTGCAAGCCTTGCCAGCGCGCCCGTGCCTCTCTAGCGGGTCGCGGCATATCCCAGACACATACGGAGTCGACCCATGGTCCCCCGCTACGCCCGCCCAGCCATGACTGCCATCTGGGAGCCGGAATCGAAATACCGCATCTGGTTCGAGATCGAAGCTCACGCGACCGAGAAGCTCGGCGAACTGGGCGTCGTGCCCAAGAGCGCGGCCAAGGCTCTGTGGGACTGGTGGGCAACCAATCCGAAGATCGACGTCGAGGCGATTGACGCGATCGAGGCGGTGACGAAGCACGATGTGATCGCCTTCCTCACCTGGGTGGCGGAAAACGTGGGCGACGAGGCGCGCTTCATGCACCAGGGCATGACCAGCTCCGACGTGCTCGACACGACGCTGGCAGTGCAGCTGGCGCGCTCGACCGACTTGCTGCTCGAAGACCTCAACCAGTTACTCGCCGCGATCAAGCGCCGTGCAGAAGAGCACAAGTATACGCCGACCATCGGCCGCAGCCATGGCATCCATGCAGAGCCGGTCACCTTCGGTCTCAAGCTGGCGCAGGCCTATGCCGAATTCGACCGGTGCAAGACCCGCCTGATCGCCGCGCGCGAGGAAATCGCCACCTGCGCCATCTCCGGTGCAGTCGGCACCTTCGCCAATATCGATCCGAGCGTCGAGGAATATGTCGCCGAAAAGCTGGGCCTGAAGCCCGAGCCGGTCTCGACGCAGGTAATCCCGCGCGATCGCCACGCCATGTATTTCGCGACGCTGGCCGTCATTGCCGGGTCTATAGAGCGTCTATCGGTCGAAGTGCGCCATCTCCAGCGCACCGAAGTGCTCGAGGCCGAGGAGTTCTTCTCCAAGGGCCAGAAGGGCTCAAGCGCGATGCCCCACAAGCGCAATCCGATCCTCACCGAGAACCTGACAGGCCAGGCGCGTATGATCCGCGCCTACGCCCTCCCGGCGCTCGAAAACGTGGCTCTGTGGCACGAGCGCGATATCTCGCACTCTTCGGTCGAGCGTTTCATCGGACCCGATGCGACGATCACGCTCGATTTCGCCCTCGCCCGCCTCACCGGCGTGGTCGACAAGCTGCTCGTCTATCCCGAGCGCATGCAGGCGAACATGGACCGCATGGGTGGCCTGATCCATTCGCAGCGCGTTCTGCTTGCCCTCACCCAGAACGGCGTGAGCCGCGAGGACGCCTATCGCCTCGTCCAGCGCAACGCGATGAAGGTGTGGGAATCGGACGGCAAGCTGATGCTGCTCGACCTTCTCAAGCAGGACGAGGAGGTGACCGCCGCTCTCACCCACGAGCAGCTCGAGGAACGCTTCGACCTCGATTACCACTTCAAGCAGGTGGACACGATCTTCGACCGGGTGTTCGGCTAGACGGCGCGGTTTTCTGGGCCTAGCATCACTCTCAAACACAACGGGAGGCACGAACACATGCAAGTCGTCAGAACGGTCCTGTGGGTCTTCCTGCTGGTGGGCATTCTCGCCTTTTCCTTCGGCAATTGGGACAAGCAGATCGACGTGCGCATTTGGCCCAACATCGTTTGGGACACGCGCGTTCCCGCCCTTGTGATCGTCTCCTTCCTGATCGGCATCATCCCGATGTGGCTCTATCATCGCGGCGTGCGCTGGCGTCAGTCCCGGCGCATTTCGGCGCTTGAAACGGCCACGCAGAAGATGGCCGGCCCCAAGCCGATCGAAGCGACGCCCGCCCCGACCCCGACGCATGCATCCACCCCCGCCGAACCCGGCAATCCTATCGATCCGGAGCCCACGACAAACTCATGAGCAATCCCGTCTATCTCGCCCTGGATGTGCCGCGCCTTCGTGACGCGGTCGACCTGGCGGAGAAGGTCAAAGCGCATGTCGGCGGTATCAAGCTGGGGCTGGAATTCTTCAACGCCCACGGCGCGCACGGCGTGCATATGCTATCGCAAATCGGCCTGCCGATCTTCCTCGATCTGAAACTGCACGATATTCCCAACACCGTTGCCGCCGCGATGCAGGCGATCCACGTGCTCGAACCTTCCATCGTGACGATCCATGCCTGTGGCGGTCGTGCGATGATGGAAGATGCCAAGGCGGCCGCGGGCGAGCATACCAAGGTTGTCGGCGTCACCATGCTGACCAGCCTGGACGAGCGCGATCTTGCCGCCACGGGCGTTGGCGGCACGCCGCACGATCACGTCATGCGTCTGGCAGATCTCGCACACAAGGCCGGGCTCGACGGCGTCGTCTGCTCGGGCCACGAGGTGAAGGCAGTGCATGATCAATGGAAGGACGGCTTCTTTGTCGTGCCCGGACTGCGCCCCGAAGGCAGCGACGTGGGAGACCAGAAACGGGTGGTCACCCCGCGCCAGGCGCGCGATCACGGCGCCAGTGTCCTCGTCATCGGTCGTCCTATCAGCCGCGCCGAAGATCCCGAGGCCGCCGCCCGCGCCATCGAAGCGACGCTTTAGGCCTGATTTCCCATGCCAACCGCAATCAAGATCTGCGGCATCTCAAGTGTCGAGGCGCTCGACGCGGCAATCGAGGCGCGTGCCGACTACATTGGCCTCGTGTTCTTCCCGCCCTCCCCGCGCCATGTCGATGCGCACGCCGCGAGCGCGCTGGCCATGCGAGCCGGTGCCCGGATCGGGCGCGTCGGTCTATTCGTCGATGCCGATGACGGCCTGATTGCCGAAGGCATCGCAAGCGGGCGGCTGGATGCGGTACAATTGCATGGAGAGGAAACGCCCAAGCGCGTGGCCGAGGTCAAGGGCCGGTTCAAACTTCCCGTCTGGAAAGCGATATCGGTCGCCTCCGCCGGGGATGTGGCAGCAGCGGAGACTTATCGGGACGTGGCTGACCTGCTGCTGTTCGATGCCAAGACCCCGAAAGATGCCGCTCTCCCAGGCGGCATGGGCCTGCGTTTCGACTGGTCGTTACTGAAAGGCTGGAAGGGCCGTCACGGCTGGGGCCTTGCCGGCGGCCTGACCCCGGCAAATGTCGCCGATGCAGTGGCCCAGTCCGCAGCCCCGCTGGTTGATACGTCTTCGGGCGTCGAGAGCGCGCCGGGCATCAAGGACGCCGCCCTGATCCGTTCGTTCTGCGAAGCTGCACGCTCGATCTAGGGCCGCAAAAAAGGGGCGGAACCGCATAGCGGCCCGCCCCTTCGAGAACCGTGGCAGTTAGACCTTAGAAGGTCGCACCGATCACGAGGTTCAGCGCATCAGCATCTTCGAAATCAGCGAAGAAGTGACGGTATTCGGTGCCGATGTAGAGCGACTGGCCCAGCTTGTGGTGGTAGCCAGCACCGAGGTGCCATGCGTCGCCTGCGTCGTCGTCGAGGCCGAAGGTGTAGCCACCCGCTGCAAACAGCTTGCCGCTGTCGCCGAGGCGCGTACCAAAGCGAGCGGTCGTGCCGAATGCGACGTCCGCACCGTCAACGAGAACCTTGTCGCCCGACAGTTCGACACCGGCGAAAGTCGTTTCACCCAGGTCGAAATCGTAGCCCACAGCAGCACCGGCAGTCGCTTCGCTTTCGTCGAATGCCCAGATAATGCCACCGCGCACTTCTGCACGCACTTCGCCTTCAGCGGCGGCGGGGGTTGCGATGGTGGCAGCGCCGGCAGCAGCCAGCACCAGAGCGATCTTACGCATAAAGATATTCCTTTGTTTTTTGCCCAATTACGGGTCCCGCCAAGCGGGAGGCGGCATCTGGTCGCCAAGACTTAACAATTCAACTATGCGAAACTTAATTCCCTGAAAAGAATGCTTTGTGTGTTCCGTAGGTCACATTCGAATTGTCATAAATTAATTTAATGCCCGATCAATCGATGTCCCGGAAGCAGAGATTCGGCCTCGTCCCTTCCGATCCTGCTTGACGCAAATGCCAATCCTGCTATGCGCGCGCCTTCGCTGATTGGCTCCGCACCCCGGTGAAGCGGTAGCCGCGTCGAGATCCTCGGATTTTGGCGGTGCGATGCCGGGTTGGATGGCCGCCAATGGGGCGGCTCAGCAAATTGAAGGAAAGACTTATGTCGAAGCGCAAGAGCGCCAAGTACAAACTCGACCGCCGGATGGGTGAAAACATCTGGGGTCGTCCGAATTCCCCGGTTAACAAGCGTTCGTATGGCCCCGGCCAGCACGGCCAGCGCCGCAAGGGCAAGATGTCCGACTTCGGCCTGCAGCTGCGCGCCAAGCAGAAGCTCAAGGGCTACTACGGCGACGTGACCGAGAAGCAGTTCAAGCGCACCTACAAGGAAGCGTCGGCCATGAAGGGCGACACCGGTCAGAACCTGATCGGCCTGCTCGAACAGCGCCTCGATATGGTCGTGTACCGCGCCAAGTTCGCGCCGACCATCTTCGCTGCTCGCCAGCTGGTGAGCCACGGCCACATCTACCTGAACGGCGTGAAGACTAACATCGCATCGGCTCGCGTGCGCGTCGGCGACGTCGTCAGCCTCGGTAGCAAGGCCAAGGAAATGGCGCTGGTTATCGAAGCACAGAGCCTGCCCGAGCGTGAAATCCCCGACTACGTCGCACCCGACGGCAACGACAAGGTGACCTACACCCGCGTGCCGAAGCTCGACGAAGTGCCCTACCCGGTTACCATGGAACCGAACCTCGTGGTCGAGTTCTACTCGCGCTAAGAGGTCCGGCAACGGAACACGAAAGGGCGGTCCTTCGGGGCCGCTCTTTTCGTTTGCGCGCTATGCAGAATGCACGCGCTTCAGCGACCAGATGACCATCGCGCCGATAATGATGGTGATCATCCCGCCCCAGAACCAGTAGGGCAGGAAAAGTGCCTCGGCGATGTGTTGCGTGTCCGAGGCTTGCGGGCGGCCTTCCATGACGCCGCCTGCACTGAAGAGATATCCGAAGTCGCGGTAGATGGAGATGCATCCCTGCACTCCAAGGAACTGCACGGCGAAGCGGCGGTATTTCTCGCGGCCGTAGAAGGCGAGGACGAGGCTCGTCACGCCCAGTGCCGGTAGGATCAGCCATCCGGTCAGCGAGCGAACCCAGATTAATGTCGACAGGAGTAGCGCGAGGCCGAGCACGACCAGTGCAATCTGTGTCGACCTGTGGGTTCGCGCAGCCAGGATCAGCGCACACCCCGCTGCGGTAGGTCCCAAAAGGCCCGCTGCCGCGATCATGGCGCGTGAGAAGCGCGATGGTTCGGCTTCGGCATAATGAAGAGCGTAGCCCGAGCCATCGGGAAAAATTACCAATTGCTCGAAGTCGTTGCCGAACGACATGGCCATCAACCCATGGCCCATCTCGTGGAACCAGGTGGCAAGGATGCTGAAAGGGTAGAGAAGATATCCGCCCCCAGGCGCACCCCAGAGCACGATCGAAATGAAGGCGAGGCCGACAAGCAGGGTCACTTCCTGCTTGCCGGCCTCGCTTTGCCATGATGGCGGGCGGTAGGATCCCGGACCGTTGGTCGACGAACCCATTCCGCCCTTCCCCAATCAGTCAGCCAGTTCGCTCGAGAGGAACTGATCGATCCGCGTCAGCATTTCGTAGCGGGTCTTGCTCTCGGCGAGGCTGTGGGTGAGCTTGTCGAACTCGACATAGTCCACTTCCTTGCCAGCGCTCTCCAAAGCGCTGCGCATACGGCGCGACTGCATCACGTCCACGTTCTGGTCGTAGGTGCCGTGGAACAGAAGGACCGGCGACTGGAACCGATCAGCATTGCGAGCCGGGCTGCCGGCGGCAACATGCGGGCCTTGGCCAATGAACTGGTCGACGAGAGTGCCACTCGTATAGCGCATGGCCTCGCTGCGCAGCTGTTCGAGGTCGGCAACAGGCGCAATGGCCACGATGGCCTGGTAAAGCGACGGATCGAGCACCTGCGACTGGAGCGCAGCATACCCGCCGTAGGACCAGCCCACGATGGCAAGCTTCGAAGGATCCGCGATGCCCTGCGAAACAAGCCAACGGCCCGCATCGTTGACGTCGGAAATAGCCGTTTCCCAGGCCTGGAAACCGTTGCGGCCGAACCATTCGTTACCAAGACCCGCAGACCCGCGATAATTCGGCTGCAGCACGGCATAGCCGCGCGATGCGAAGAATTGCACCAGCCAGTCGAAACCCCACTCGTCGCGCGCCGAAGGTCCGCCATGCGGAAGGACGATTGCCGGGATATTCTTGCCGTCGGAACCCGGCGGAAGCGTCAAATAGCCCGGAACCTGGACTCCGTCGCCCGCCGGATAAGTGATCGATCGCATCTCACCGAGCGCCCGGTCATCCATGTGCGAGCGGATAGGGAGAAGCGGTTCAAGCCTACGGCCCGCCTTGTCATAGAGATAGGTCATGCCCGGATCGGTGTCGCTGGCAGCGACGATCAGCAGCTTGTTCTCATCGGCGCTGGCATCGATGATGTTGACCAGCGGCTTGCCCGGCAATGCCTGCGTGAGACCTCGCGCCAGGGCCGCGAGTTCGGTGTCGATATACTCCACCTGGCGCCGATCGGTCGCATAGCTTGCCCCAACCACGCGGCGCTGGCGACCGATCCGGATCAGCCCGTCAACCTCGACATTGTCCTTTGCGAGGACCAGCTGCGGCCGGCCACCTTCAACCAGCGGGATGGAATAGAGAGCTTCGAACCCGTCCTTGTCCGCAAAGGCATAGGCGACGTTCTTGGCGCCATCCACGGCCACCGGATAGAAACCGTCATAGGTCTGGCCGTCAACGGTGACTTTGGAAAGGAGTAGCCATTCGTTGGAATCCTGCGGGCGGAACCAGAATTCGCGGCGGTTGCCCATCATGCCCGTCGCCCGATCGGGCTGGCGGATCTTGAGGCGGACACGCCCGGTCTCATCGGCCACATAGGAAATGGTATCGGGCGAGGGTTTTTCCTCGCGCGAACGCTTGCCGGTGTGGATGTCCACACGTTCGACGCCAAGGCCCTCGTCCGTATTGGCAAGCCTTGTTGCGATGCTGCGTTCCTTGACCCACTGGCGGGTCATCAGGACGCGGTCTTCCTCTTCGAGATCGAGCGCGATCACATTGCCGCCATGCTGGATATAGCTAAGCGAACTCATGCTCTGATCTTCCGTCAGCATGATCGGATTGGACCCGTCAGCACTCACCGACATCACCCGGCTGAAGCCGAGCAGCAGCCCGTTATCGTCGTGGATGTAGCTCACGTAGCAGACGAGCCGCTCCTCGGTCGCCCACTCGCAAGACCACAGGCGCGCCTCTTCATCGTCGAATTTCATGATCGGCTTGGGCTGCCCGCCTTTGACCAGATCGACAATGAAGATCGCTTCGGTGGAGAAGCCGATCGACGAGATATAGGCGAGCTTCTGGCCCGATGGCGACAGGCTGACGTCGAGCAGCGCCTCGCGCTTGCCGAATACGGCCGCCGCTTCCTCGATATCGGTTTCAGCGATAGCAGGCTGAAGTGCGGTGCACGCAGCGAGCAGGCCAAGAACTAGACGTTTCATAATACGACCCCCAAAATCAAATCCGGGTCGACAATAACAAATCGCCCGCTTCATCCAAGGGTATTGCCCAAACTATTCGCAAAACGGAACAGTCCAGCAGTAGATTCATGCTTAAGGCGCTATTTCCTTCCCCGCCCAATCGAAACAGCGCCCGCTGTCCCCAGTCCCTAGGTGGGCGAGCACGTCCAGCAGTCTCTGCGCCGAATAGTCGGCTGTGAAGAGCTTTCCCTCGGGCACGTTGCTTTGGAAGGGTTCGCTGAGCTCCGTGTCGACGGTGCCCGGATGCAGCGCGACACAGAACGCATCGGGCTTCTTGCGCGCAAGTTCCACCGACAGAGTGCGGATCAACTGGTTCAGCGCCGCCTTGCTCGCGCGATAGGAATACCAGCCGCCAAGCCGGTTGTCGGAGATGCTCCCGACGCGGGCGGAGAGGGCTGCGAAGCCTGCTCGACCTTCCCTTGGTAAAAGCGGCAGGAAATGCTTCGCCACCAGCGCCGGTCCGGTCGCGTTAATGGCGAAGTTGCGGGCCAGTTCCTCAACCGAGAGGTGCCGCCAGTCTTTCTCCGGCCCCGCCCCCTCCTCGTGCAAATAGCCGGTGGCTACCAGCACCAGGTCCAAGGGACTGTCGCTGACGTGCAGCCTAGCCGCCGCTTCAATCGACGCCTCGTCGGTCAGGTCGAGATAGGCGTCGCCCGACATGCTCCGCGCGTAGCGATGAACGGTCGTTCCTGCCGCTTCGAGCCGGTCGGCAAGCGCCTTCCCGATCCCGCCCGAGGCGCCGATCACTGCCGCGCGCCGCCAGCTCAAGTGGCCGCGCTTCCAAGATAATCGCGCCGGAAGTCTACGGCGAACGCGGCAAACCGCTCCTCAGAAATCGCATCGCGCATCGCCTGCATCAGCTGCTGGTAGAAGGCGATATTGTGTTCGGTCATCAGCATCGCACCCAGGATTTCCTGCGATTTCACGAGGTGATGCAGATAGGCGCGGCTGTAGGTCCCGCAGGTATCGCAGCTGCAACGCGAATCGAGCGGCTCCCGGTCTTCGGCGAACCGCGCATTCCTGAGGTTGAGGGGACCGTCCCAGGTGAAGGCCTGCCCGTTGCGGCCCGAACGGCTCGGCAGGACGCAGTCGAACATGTCGACCCCGCGTTCGACCG
The DNA here is from genome assembly GCF_019711415.1 of Qipengyuania vesicularis. Lineage (GTDB taxonomy): Bacteria > Pseudomonadota > Alphaproteobacteria > Sphingomonadales > Sphingomonadaceae > Qipengyuania > Qipengyuania vesicularis. The sequence goes on from NZ_JAIGNJ010000001.1 coordinate 1,078,350, forward strand.
CACCGACGAGGTCGTCGGGCTTGCCAACACCCATAAGGTATCGCGGCCGGTCGTCGGGCAGCTGGCCGGGAGCAAAATCGAGCGTGGCGAACATCGCCTCCTGACCCTCGCCCACCGCAAGGCCACCGATGGCATAGCCGTCGAAGCCGATCTCGGTCAGCTTCTCCGCGCTGATCTTGCGAAGCTCCTCGTCGAGTGCGCCCTGCTGGATACCGAACAGCGCTGCAGTCCGCGCATGATCGCCGCCCGCATCGAACCCATCGCGGCTCCGCTTTGCCCAGCGCATGCTCATTTCCATGCTCGCCGCGATCTCGTCACGCGGGCGGTCGGCGCGCGGACATTCATCGAAGGCCATGACGATATCGCTGCCGAGCAGTCGCTGGATTTCCATGCTGCGTTCGGGCGTGAGCATGTGCTTCGACCCATCGATATGGCTGCGGAATTCAACCCCCTCTTCAGTCAGCTTACGCAAGTCCGACAGGCTCATCACCTGGTACCCGCCACTGTCCGTCAGGATCGGCCGCTGCCAGTTCATGAAATTGTGCAGCCCACCCAGCTTCGCCACCCGCTCGGCACCGGGCCGCAGCATGAGGTGGTAGGTGTTGCCGAGGATGATGTCCGCACCCGTCTTGCGCACGGTCTGCGGCTTCATCGCCTTGACCGTCGCCGCCGTACCCACCGGCATGAAGGCCGGCGTACGGATATTGCCGCGCAGCATGCGGATCGTACCGGTGCGGGCAGCCCCGTCGCGGGCGTGGATGTCGAAAGCGAAACGGCTGCTCATTGCGTCAGAACCCGTAGATAATCGTGAAGCGTGTCAGCGTGTCGGTCTGCACCGCGTCATCGGGAGGATTGCTGTCGTAATCGACTGCATAAGAGAGGCGTGAGCGCAGCTTCTCCGAGATAGCGAAATCGAGACCGCTGACGAGGTTGATACTGGTGTTGGAGCCGTCGACCAGCACCTGCACCTCTCCCCCGCCTTCGGCCATAGCATTGGCGTCCTGCGTGAAAGTCAGCCCCTTGACGATTTCCCAGTCGAAGTCGGTCGCGAACAGGCCCGCAATCCTGCTCCTGCTCGTACCATCGCTGAATTCCGTGACGCGCCAGGCGGGCCCTGCCTTGACCGAAAACTTGAAGCCTTCCTCGTCGACGACCTTGTATCCGAGTCCGCCCGACACGGCGTAGCGCGCATCGAAACCTTGCAATCGGTCGCGCTCGAACTGGGCGAGTCCATAGAGGAACAGGTCCTCGCTGAACTGCCAGCGCGGTTCGTATGCCGCGAGGAACTGCTCGCGCTTGGTCTCGTCGTCCTGCCGCTGGTAGTCGAGCCGGGCGCGGAAGCGATGGCTCCAGTCGATCCCTTCGCGCTTGAGCTTGATCGAGGCGGAAAGACCCAAGCTGTCGGTATTGCCGGTCGACTGGAAGCCGCCGATCTCGCCCTCGCCGCTCCACCGGTCGAACAGGCCCGCCCGGCGGATTTCCTGCTCCTTGGCTGCTTCCTTCTCGGCAAGTTTCGCCGCCTGGGCAGCTTTCCATTCGGCCTCGATCGCGTCGAGCGTTTCGGCATCGTCAGGATTGGTCGCGCGTGCCAGTTCGAGCACCGTCACCACCTTTGCCGCATCGCCAGTCGCTATGGCGGCGTCGATCATGTCCTTCACGCCTTCCGGCAATTCGGCCACAGCAGGCGAGGCGGAAAACGCAAATGCGGCAGCGACCGCGAGATGGTGCAGCTTGGTCATGGCCCGCCGCCTAGCGGTTTGGAAGCGCGCTCGCCACCCCGCAAAACTATGGGGCGGACTTCAGAACGAAGCCCGCCCCACCAATTGTCCTTGCCGAAAGGCTTAGAACTTGAAACCGACACCTGCGGTTGCGCGAACGGTGTCGAAGCTGATCGTGTCGAGGTTGACGCGGATCAGCGAACCGCCGAGCGGAAAGTCCGCACCGAGGCCGAGGATGTAGTCACCGTCGTCATCGTCGAGGTCGAAACCGCTCAGATCTTCGTCGAAGATCTCGTCGAGGTCGAAGTCGACCTGCTGGTAGCCGCCACGAGCATAGAGCTTGGCGCCACCTGGCAGGCGGGTACCGATACGACCGGCGATGCCGTATTCGCTGTCAATCGCACCGAAGCCGGTGTTGTAGTTGACTTCGGCACCTACGAACGCGCCCGGACCCAGCGGAAGGTCGTACCCGGCAAAAACGCCGAGGATCGTGCCGCTGCTGTCGAGGTCGATGCCAAAGTCGTCTTCGATGTCGCCAAGGCCGAGGTCGTGGACACCGGCCTGGACGCCGATGAAGCCTTCACCCGGCAGAACGTCCTGCGCCTGTGCGGCGGTGGGAAGAGCGAAAGCTGCGGCTGCAGCGGCGGGAATTAGAAATTTGGTCTTCATGATAGCCCTCATTCTTGTCCTTGATTGGAGTGGACGGAGGGCGGTGTGCGCTTGCCGACATTGCAATTTTCTGAATGAAAAATGCTTACCGACGTAATAATCATTAATTCCCGTTCAGGCTCTAAGGCGCCATCCGGTCTTGAAGATGTAGGCAATCACGCCCGTACAAGCGGCAAGGAATGCCAGCGTGATCCCGAAACTGATCCAGATGTTCACATCGCTCGATCCGTAGAAGGTCCAGCGAAGGCCGCTCACCAGGTAGACGATCGGATTCGCCAGCGCGATCGTGTCCCAGGGCTCGGGCAACATGTCGATCGAATAGAAAGTGCCACCAAGGAATGTGAGCGGCGTGAGGAAAAGCATGGGAATGATGCCAAGCTTCTCGAAGTTGTCCGCCCAGATGCCGAGGATAAAGCCGAAGAGGCTGAAGGCTGCGGCCACCAGCATGATGTAGAGCACGGCAAGTAGGGGATACGCGATCGAGTAATCGACGAAGAGCCGCGCGGTAACGAGGATGATGGCCGCAAGGATCAGGCTCTTCGTCATCGCAGCTCCGACAAAGCCGATCAGCGTCTCGGCAACGCCAACAGGTGCGCTCAGCAGTTCGTAGATCGTGCCGGTAAAGCGCGGCATGTAGATGCCGAAAGAGGAATTGCTGGTCGTCTCGCCGAGCAGGGTCAGCATCAGCAAGCCGGGGATGATGAAGGCACCATAGTCCACTCCGCCAAGATCGGGCATGCGCCCGCCAATGGCCGCGCCGAAAACGATGAAATAGAGCGAGGTCGTTAGAACCGGCGCAAGCACTGACTGGAAGGCCGTGCGCAGGAAACGCATCAGCTCGCGCGTGTAGATGGACCAGGTGGAGCGCCAGCCGATCATGCCGCCTGCTCCTGTTCTTCGCCCAAGAGGGACACGAAGATGTCCTCGAGGCTGCTCTCGCGCACATCAATGCCGGTGTAGTCGATCCCCTCCGCGATCAGGACCTTGGTGATGTCGGCCACCTCCTGCTTGCCGCGCCCGGTCCCATCTCCGCCGCGATAGCAAAGCGAGGTACCGCCCTCCTCGATCTCGATCGGGTATCGGGCGAGTGCCGGAGGGAGCGCAGCAATTGGCGTAGAGAGCGAAATATGCGCCTCGGTCCGGCCGAGCCGCGCCATCATCGCCTCCTTCTCATCGACCATCAGCAGCTTACCGCGATCGATGATCCCCACGCGGTCAGCCATCAATTCGGCTTCCTCGATATAGTGTGTGGTCAGGATGATGGTGACGCCGCGATCGCGCATCTGGTCGATGATCGCCCACATGCCCTTGCGCAGTTCGACGTCGACTCCAGCCGTCGGCTCGTCGAGGAACAGCAGGTCCGGCTCGTGCGCCAATGCTTTGGCGATGAGGACGCGGCGTTTCATCCCGCCCGAGAGCGCCATGATCCTTTCGTCCTTCTTGTCCCACAGACTCAGCGAGCGAAGGATTTCCTCGATCCGCGCCGGATCGGGCGCAAGGCCGAAGAGCCCGCGCGAATAGGCGACCGCGCGATGGACGGGTTCGAACATGTCGGTCGAGAGTTCCTGCGGCACCAGCCCGATGCGAGAACGCGCTTTCCGCCAGTCGGACGCCATATCGTGACCGAATGCACGGATGCTGCCTGACGTCGGACGAACCAGTCCGCAGACCGCGCCGATCAGCGTGGTCTTGCCCGCGCCATTGGGGCCGAGAAGCGCGAAAATCTCGCCCCTCCGGATCGTGAGATCGACGTTGTCGAGCGCCTTGAGGCCGCCCGGATAGACCTTGGAGAGCCCTTCGAGCTCGAGGATCGGTTCGTTCATGCAACCGAGCTAGGGCAGCAGGAGCGAGGAGTCACCATAGGAATAGAAGCGATACTCATGCGCGATGGCATGCGCGTAGGCAGCTTGCATGTGTTCGCGGCCCATCAGCGCGCTCACCAGCATGAACAGCGTCGACTTGGGCAGGTGGAAATTGGTCATCAGCCCGTCGATCGCGCGGAAGCGGTAGCCGGGCGTGATGAAGATGTCCGTATCGCCAGAGAATGGCCGGATGATCCCGTCTTCACCGGTCGCGCTTTCAAGCAGGCGCAGGCTGGTGGTCCCGACCGAAATCACGCGATTGCCCCGCGCCCGCGCTGCGTTGAGACGGTCGCACACGTCCTGTTGGAGCCGACCGAACTCGGCATGCATCTTGTGATTGTCGGTATCGTCGGCCTTTACCGGCAGGAAAGTCCCCGCCCCCACATGCAGCGTAAGCGTCTCGGTCTCGATCCCGCGTTCCGCGATTGCCGCCATCAGCCTGTCGGTGAAATGAAGTGCCGCAGTTGGCGCAGCGACAGCGCCGTCCTCCCTGGCGAACATCGTTTGGTAATCTTCGCGGTCCTGCTCGTCGGTTGCGCGCTTGCCCGCGATATAGGGTGGCAGTGGCATGGTCCCCGCGCGGTCGAGCAGCACTTCGACCGGCTCCTCGCCTTCGAAGAACAGCACGAAGCTGCCGTCTTCCAGCCGCTCCTCGGCGATTGCAGTCACTCCGCCACCGAACATGGCGATATCGCCCACCCTCAGCCGCTTGGCGTTGCGCACGAAGGCCTGCCAGCGGCGCAGGTCGATGCGCTTGTGCAGCGTCGCGCCAATCCTGGCCTCGCCGCGGCGGCCTTCGAGCTGAGCGGGGATCACCCGCGTGTCGTTGAAGACAAGCACATCGCCCGGCTCGAGCAGGTCGGGCAGGTCGCGCACGGTCCGGTCGGCGAAGGGCTCGTCGCCCCGTAAAACCAGCATGCGCGCGGCATCGCGCGGCCGTGCCGGGCGCAGGGCTATCCGTTCGTTGGGAAGCTCGAAATCGAAGAGGTCGACGCGCATGACAGCGCCCCTAGACGCTGGCGCACCGCATGCAAGTCCTAGTTCTCGATCGGAGCGCTGAGGTCGTCGAGAGTGACTTCGGCTTCGCCCGCCGGGGCTGCTGCGGGCATCGGTGCCGGAACGGGCTTGTTCTGCGAGGCGATCGAAGCCTGCAAGATGCGTGTGGGGTTAGCCGGCGGCTCGCCACGATTGATTGCATCGACGGCGGCCATGTTCGAAATCACGCGGCCAAAGTTGGTGTACTTCTTGTCGAGGCTGAAGCGTGGGTAGAAAACGATGAAGAACTGGCTGTTGGCGCTGTCTTCGCTCGCCGCGCGAGCCATCGACAACGTACCGCGGATGTGCGGCATCGGGTTGAATTCTTCCTTGAGATCCGGAAGCTCGCTGCCGCCCTGACCCGTACCAGTCGGGTCGCCCGTCTGCGCCATGAAGCCATCGATGACGCGGTGGAAGATGATCCCGTCGTAAAAGCCCTGGCTGGCCAGCGTCTTGATCCGCTCGACATGCGCAGGAGCCCAGCTCGGCATCAGCCGAACTGCAACCCGCTCGCCATTGGAGAGATCGAGCAACAGGATGTTGTCGCGGTCTTCGGCAAGGTCGTAGCTGATTGGCTGGTAGACCCTGTTATCCTGCGGCGCGGCTTCGGCTTCCTGGGCCGTGGCAGCAAGCGGTGCGATCGCCGTAAGCGCGGCGGCAGCAAGGGCAAGCGAAGACTTGAACATCAAAATTTCCGTCGAATTATCCCGTATGGTCCACGCCCTAGCGGCGCGGCGCTGTCGGTTCAATGAATGGTTTGGCGAAGGCGGTCAGTAATCCCCGAGCCGGCCCTTTTCCTCCACGCGCGCAATCACATCCTCACACACATCCTTGCTCACGAAGGGGGTGATATCGCCGCCGAACAGGGCGATCTCCTTGACCAGCTTCGATGCGATCGGCTGCAATGAGACATCGGCCATGAGGAACACGGTTTCGATATCGTCGTCCAGTTGCTGGTTCATGCCGGCCATCTGGTACTCGTATTCGAAGTCGGCGACTGCGCGTAGCCCTCGGATCAGGACCGAGCCCCCCATCTTCTGCGCGAATTTCACCAGCAAAGCGTTGAACCCCTCGACCACGACATTGTCGAGACCCAGGTTGGCAATCTCGCGTTCGACCATGCGGAAGCGCTCTTCGGTCGAGAACATGGGATTTTTCGAAGGGTTGGTCGTCACCCCGATAATCAGCTTGTCGACCAACTTGCTCCCGCGCCGGATGATGTCGGCATGGCCGAGCGTGATGGGATCGAAGGTTCCGGGGTAAATGCCTATGCGTTGGGTCATTCCTCTGTCCACTATTCCTTGATCCAGACGATCCTCGAGACAGCGCCATCCTTGATGTATATTGCGACGAAATCCGGTTGGCGATGGGGCTTGCAGGTGTGCTCATGAATTCCTGGAAAGCAAGAATACTCTGCTGATCGGTCCAAATCTTGAAACCAACGCGACATGCATTCTTTCGAGCCAGTGAATCTCCAGTCGTAGCCTTTACCTTCTACACCTCCCCCAGGAATTCTCGCTACCGGTCGAATGCCTTCTACGTCGCAAGAAGGCAAATCGGCCAATTCAAAGAGCAGGTTTCGCAATCGCTCATCGTTCTGCTGATTGTTGCACGCGGCGGATAGTGCAACCATGGCAATAAGGCAGATGATGCGGATCAATGATCCCTCTTAACCACGAAATGTGCGAGTTCGACCAGCACGCGCGCGTCCTCGCCATAGCCTGCCAGATGGTCGCCTGCCTGGTCGACCAGCATCTCGGCCTGCGCCCGCGCCTTGTCGCGGCCCATCAGCGTGACGAATGTCTGCTTGCCCTGCCCCTCGTCCTTGCGCAGCGCCTTGCCAGCCTTCGCCTCGTCGCCTTCCACGTCGAGCAAATCATCGGCGATCTGGAAGGCGAGCCCAATGTCGCGCGAATAGGCGCGCAGGTGCGCGCGACCTTCGGGCGGAAGCTTGCCGAGGATAGCCCCCATCTCGACACTGGCGGCCAGTAGCGCGCCGGTCTTCAATTGCTGGAGACGAGTAACCTGCCGGATGTCATATTCCTGCTCGTCCGAGACGATATCCATCATCTGGCCACCCGCCATGCCTTCGTGCCCGCTTGCCTTGGCCAAGGTCGCGACCAGTTCCGAGCGCACGAAGGGATCGGTGCTTGTGCCCGGCATGGTCAGGATGTCGAAGGCGAGTGCATGGAGGCAATCGCCCGCCAGCACCGCCGTCGCTTCGTCGAATGCCCGGTGGAGCGTGGGCTTGCCGTGCCGCAAGTCGTCGTCGTCCATGCAAGGCAAGTCGTCGTGGATCAGCGAATAGGCATGGATCGCCTCGACCGCGCAGCCCGCGGCAACCGCGGCGTCACGGTCGACCCCGAACAGTTTGGCCGTGGCGCAAACCAGCAGCGGGCGCACGCGCTTGCCACCGCCGATTGCGGCGTAACGCATCGCCTCGACCAAACGGGCACGCGTATCCTGCGGTACGGGAAGATAAGCATCGAATGCGGCATCGACGTCCTGTTGTACCTGATCGAAAGCCTCGGCCAGTACATCGGGCATGGCGGTGGTCACGCTCACGCCTCAGCTGTCCGCATCGAACGGGACCGTGCCGGTCGGCTTGCCATCGCTATCCGCGACGATCTTGTCGATCTTGGCCTGCGCCGCATCGAGCCGCGCCTGGCAGGCCTTGCGCAACTCCTCGCCGCGTTCGTAGAGCGCAATACTCTCATCGAGCGGAACTTCGCCGCTCTCCAGCCTGCGCACAGTCACTTCCAGCGCGCGCAAAGCCTCTTCGAAGCTCATCTCGCCGATTGGTTTTTCTTGACCCTCTGTCATGGCCGCGGAGCATTGACGGGGCGCGGGCGCGCGGTCAAGAAGGCGCAAAACAGGGGGAGCGGATATGACGTGGATTATCGCATTCGTCGCGGCGGCGATCGCCTTCGGAATTCTCGATGCGATCTGGCTCGGCTGGGCGGGAGAGAACTTCTACCGGCCACGGCTCGGGGACATGTTGGCCGACAGTTTCCGGATGGGTCCGGCACTCGTCTTCTATGCCCTCTACGTTGCGGCCATCGTCTGGTTCGCAGTGCGTCCCGGCCTCGCCGGCGGCGTGGGAGCGGCGGCCCTCAACGGGGCATTGCTCGGCGCAATTTGCTACGCCACCTACGATCTGACCAACCAGGCCACACTCAAGCAGTGGTCCACCACCATCACGATCGTCGACATATGCTGGGGTGCCTTCGCCACCGCTATCGCGGCGAGCGTTGCAACCTTCGTGGTCAGTAAGTTCGCCTGAGGGGTAGGCCGCAATGTTCATAGGTCACTTCGCGCCGGCCCTCGCCGCACGTGCCGTCACCAGCGAAGCACCCAAACTCGGCACGCTCTTCATCGCCGCCCAGCTCGTCGACTGGGCATTCTTCCTGTTTGTCCTCGGCGGGATCGAGCATCTCCGCATCGAGCCCGGCATCACCGCGATGAACTCGCTCGACCTGTATAATATGCCGATTACCCATAGCTTGCTTGGGTCAGTTTCCTGGTCGCTCGGCTTCGCGCTCGTGATCTGGATCATCTCTCGCAATTCGGTGGCCGCCACCTGGGGCGGGATCGTGGTGATGTCGCACTGGGTGCTCGACTGGATCACACACCGGCCCGATCTCACGATTGCGGGAGGCGGCGAACGCTACGGCCTTGGCCTATGGAACTACCCGGCTGCTGCGATCACTCTCGAACTGGCGCTCATTGGCGGTGCATTCTGGTGGTATCTCCGCCGCACCAAGGGGCCGATCGTGCCGCCCCTGATCCTCCTCGGCATCATGCTGCTCTTCCAGGCGATCGACTGGTTCGGGCCCGGTCCGCAGGAAGCCGATGCCATGATGGTGGGTATGGCCTTGCTTTCCTACGCCATCATGACCGCGCTTGCCTTCTGGGCAGGCTCGACGAGATGGCACAAGAGCGAGGTTGGGCTCGGCGTAGGCAAGGCGACATTCTGACCCTCCCAGGTGTTGCACCCACCCGAAGCGAACCCTAATGGCTGAATTCGTGCCTCAGCCTTTCCCTCCAGCATGTCCGGCGTCATGAGCGAACCCCTTACCCAGCGTATCGTCATTCTCGGCGGCGGAACCTCCGGCTGGTTATGCGCAGCCTACATGGCCAACAATCTCGGTCGCCACGATCAGGGTGGGCCGCACATTACCCTGGTCGAATCCTCCGACATCCCCACCATCGGCGTCGGTGAGGCAACCATTCCTCCGATCAAGAGCGCGATCGCCGGGACGGGCCTTGGCGAACGCGAGTTCCTGAAGGCGGCCAATGCCAGTTTCAAACTGGCGATCCGCTTCGATGGCTGGATGAAGGCGCCGGCCGACTCGCCCCATTCCTTCTACCATGCCTTCGGCCCGCATGGACGCATGGGCAAGGAGCCGCTGGCACCCTATTGGGCCATGCTACCCAAGGATGAGCGCCCGAGTTTCGTCGATTGGTCGATGAACAATGCGGCAGTGATCCATGTCCTGAAGGGTGCCAAGCGCCCAGGGGACAAGGATTTCACCGGTCCGATCGATTATGCCTATCACTTCGATGCAGGGCTGCTTGCCCAATTGCTGAAGGAACGGGCCAAATCTCTCGGTGTCGATCATGTCGTGGACACGGTGCAGTCGGTGCGGCGGGACGGCGAGACGATCCTTTCGATCACGACCGACGGCGGCCAGGTCCTGGAAGGGGACCTCTTCGTCGACTGTTCGGGTTTCCACGCGAGACTGATCGAGAAGGAACTGGAGGAGCCCTTCCGCGATCTGAACGACGTCCTGTTTTGCGATCGCGCAATCGCCTGTCCGGTCAAATACGGCGACCCCGATGCCCCGATCCTGCCTTATACGAAGTCGACCGCGCGGCGAAACGGATGGATCTGGGACGTGCCGCTGCAGGATCGGCGCGGGACCGGGATTGTATTCTCGAGCCGCCATACCGACGCGGAAGAAGCGCGCGCCGACCTGCTCGAATATCTCGGCGAGGCCGCCGAGGGCGCAACACCGCGCGAACTGAAATTCCGGGTCGGCTATCGCGATCGGTCCTGGCGAGGCAATTGCGTCGCAATCGGCCTGTCGGGCGGTTTCATCGAGCCGCTCGAATCGACCGGCATCTACATCACCGATATCGCCATCCGATGGCTGACCGATTTCTGCCTGCCCAAGGGGCAATATGCAGCAGCGGCCGAAGCCTTCAACGCCCGCATTCGCGGCTGCTACGAAGACGTGATCGACTTCGTGAAACTTCATTATGTACTCAGCGATCGCGACGACAGCGATTTCTGGATCGAGAATCGCGATCCGGCCTCGATCCCCGAAAGCCTGCAGCAGAAGCTCGACATGTGGTCGCTGCGTATGCCGAGCGAGTACGAATTCGGCCATTTGCCCGCCGTCTTCAGCTACAGCAATTATGTGCAGGTCATGCTCGGCATGGGCTTCCATCCACCCGCTGAATTGCTGGCCGGTCGATTCTCACGGACAGAGGAAGCGGCAAGAGTGTCCGCGGAGATACAGAAAGTCGCTAAAAGCGGGGTATCCGTGCTTCCGGGGCACAGAGAATTGCTGGAGCAGTTGACCGCCAAAGCCTGATGCGTATGGGCATCTGCATGAGCGAAATCACCCCCGACATCGTCGCCCAGCACGGCCTCTCCGAAGAAGAATACGAGCGCGTCCTCCACGCACTGGGCCGCGAGCCCAATTTGGTAGAACTGGGCATCTTTTCGGTCATGTGGAGCGAGCATTGCTCCTACAAGTCCAGCCGCCTTCACCTGAAGAAACTGCCGACCGAGGCGCCTTGGGTGATTTGCGGACCGGGCGAGAACGCGGGTGTGATCGATATCGGTGACGGGCAGGCCGCCATCTTCAAGATGGAGAGCCACAACCACCCCTCCTACATCGAACCCTACCAGGGCGCGGCGACCGGTGTGGGCGGCATCCTGCGTGACGTGTTCACCATGGGCGCGCGTCCGGTGGCCAATGCCAATGCACTGCGTTTCGGTCGTCCCGACCACCCCAAGATGAAGCACCTCGTGCAGGGCGTTGTCGCGGGCATCGGCGGCTACGGCAATTGCGTCGGCGTGCCGACCGTTTGTGGCGAAACCAATTTCAACCCGGCCTATGACGGCAACATCCTCGTCAACGCGATGACCGTTGGCGTCGCCGATGCCGACAAGATTTTCTATTCGGCTGCGACCGGTGTCGGGAATCCGATCGTCTATGTCGGCTCCAAGACCGGTCGCGACGGTATCCACGGCGCGACCATGGCCTCTGCCGATTTCGAGGAAGATGCCGACGCCAAGCGCCCAACGGTGCAGGTGGGCGACCCCTTCACCGAGAAGCTGCTGATCGAAGCCTGCCTCGAACTGATGGCGACCGATGCCATCGTCGCGATCCAGGACATGGGCGCTGCAGGCCTCACCTCCTCCAGTGTTGAAATGGCGACCAACGGTAAAGCCGGCATCCGTCTCGACATGGACAAGGTCCCCTGCCGTGAAGAAGGCATGACGCCCTACGAAATGATGCTGAGCGAGAGCCAGGAGCGCATGCTCATGGTCCTCAAGCCCGGCAAGGAAGAGATGGCGGCGGCCATCTTCGAGAAATGGGAGCTCGATTTCGCAGTCATCGGCGAAGTCACCGACACGCGGCACATGGTGCTCGAATTCGGCGGCGAGGTCGTGTGCGACATCCCGCTCGGCCCTCTCGCGGCTGACGCGCCCGAGTACGACCGTCCGTACCTCTCGAAGGAAGACTACACGGCTTGGGCTGGCATCAAGCCGATGACCGAGCGTCCAGACACGGACGATGTCGGCGGCGATTTGATTAAGCTGCTCGCCTCGCCCAACCTGTCCTCGAGGCGGTGGATCAGCGAGCAGTACGACAGCCAGGTCGGCGCCGATACGCTGCAGACCGGCGGCGATGCGGGCGTGGTCCGCGTCCACGGCACCAAGAAGGCGCTGGCGATCAGCACCGACTGCACGCCGCGCTATGTCCATGCCGACCCCTATGAAGGCGGGAAGCAGGCGATTGCAGAGGCCTATCGCAACCTTTGCGCAGTGGGTGCGCGTCCGCTGGCTGTGACCAACTGCCTCAACTTCGCCAACCCGCAGCGCCCCGAGATCATGGCGCAGTTCGTCCACGCGCTCGAAGGCATGGGCCGCGCCTGCCGCGTGCTCGACTTCCCGATCGTGAGCGGCAACGTCAGCCTCTATAACGAGAGCAAGGCGACTGGCGGCGGCAGCGCGATCCTGCCCACGCCTGCCATCGGCGGCGTCGGCCTGATCGACGACTACGATCACATGATGACGATGCCGTTCAAGGCCGAGTGCGAAGCGATCTACCTCATCCACGCCGAGGAATGGGCGACCGCCGATCCGGAACGTTCGCATCTCGGAAAGTCGCTCTGGCTGTCGGAAATCCACGGCCGCGACGAAGGCCGCACCCCGCCGACCGACCTCACGGTCGAAAAGAACGCGGGCAAGATCATCCTCCAGCTCATCGCCGACGGCCTAGTGAGCGCAGTGCACGACGTGTCCGACGGCGGCCTCGCCATTGCACTTGCCGAAATGGCCATGGCCGGCGGCATCGGTGCGGAAGTCGAGTGGAACGAGGAATATTCCAAGGCCGCATGGTGGTTCGGCGAAGACCAGGGCCGCTATGTCGTGACCGTTCCCGATACGGAGGCGCTCAACGAAAAGCTCGCCAAGGGTACCGAGAACGACGAAACCGCTTCCATCGGCTTCCGCCGCATCGGCAAGACGGGCGGCACCACGCTGTTCGGCAAGTCGGTCGACGAGATGTGCGCCGCACACCGCAGCTTCTTCGACGAGTGGATGGAGAGCTGAGGCACCGCAATTGGCGCTGCTCCAATTCACGCTCCATTACGGCGGGCACTGGCTCGCCCCGCTTCTCTTCGCGCGCCTGACGCAAGGCGTGCACTGGCTGCGTTTCGGTGCCGTCATGATCACGGCCAACCTCATCGACCTAGACCACCTGCTGGCCGACCCGATGTTCGATCCCAATCGCTGCAGCATAGGCTTCCACCCGCTGCACGGCTGGGTAGCCGGCTTCGCGTACCTAGCCATGCTTGCCATCCCGCGCTGGTGGGTTCGCGCTTTTGGTCTTGGCGCGCTATGGCACCTCGCAGTCGATTGGGGCGATTGCGTGATGCAGGGATGGAGCTGATACGATGACCGCTGGCTATTCCGGAACCCCGCTCGCCAAGAAGCTCAACCTTCGCGACGGGCAGCGTGTCTGGTTCCACGCCATGCCCGAAACCGTGATCGACGAGATAGACGAATATGCGCTCGAGCTGATTTTCGTCGCCGATCCGGCAGAGGGTGTCGATGCCGCGCATATCTTCGTGACCGAGACCACCGACCTCGAAACGCGCCTCGCGAGGCTGAAAGATCAGATCGCAAAGGATGGCCAGATCTGGGTCAGCTGGCCCAAGAAGGGAAGCGGTTTCGAGACGGCACTCGACCAGGCAGAGGTGCAGCGCATCGGTCTCGCCTGCGGTCTGGTGGACACCAAGAAATGCGCGGTCGACGAAATCTGGTCCGGCCTCAAGTTCGTCATTCCCAAGGCTGACAGGTAACCTTTCCGGGGCATCGCGCGAACCAGCTTCGCGCCTCGCCCTTTCAAAAGCGGGCATTCCTAGACATAGGGTAGACATGAAAGACCACGATTCCGTCCCATACTCGCTTCCGGAAATGACCGATGCCGAGCGTATCGAGCGCGCAACCGCCATGCGCAACAAGCTCGCCAGCCGCAGGACCTGCCGCTATTTCACCGATGAGCCGGTCCCTCGCGAGATTATCGAGCAGGCGATCCTGACGGCCGGCGGCGCTCCGAATGGGGCTAATCACCAGCCGTGGCACTTCGCCGTGGTGTCGTCACCCGAGAAGAAGAAAGCGATCCGCGAAGCCGCTGAAGCGGAGGAACGGCGCTTCTACGGTGTCGAAGGTGGCACCGCCAAGGCAGGCCAGGAATGGCTCGAGGCCCTCGCCCCGATCGGGACCGATGCTGACAAGTCTTTCCTCGAAACGGCCCCTTACCTCATCGTCGTATTCGCGCAGCGTAAAGGCGGGATCGAGGAAGATGCGAGCAAGCAGAATTACTATGTCAGCGAAAGCGTCGGCATTGCCGTGGGCATGATGCTGACGACATTGCACGAGGCGGGCCTCGCCACGCTGACCCACACGCCTTCGCCCATGGGGTTTCTGCGCGACCTGTGCGAAAGACCCGATTGGGAAAAGCCACTGATGGTGGTGGTTGTCGGTCACGCGGCTGCAGACGCGACCGTACCCACACATGCGTTGAAGAAGAAGCCACTCGAGAAGATCACCACCTGGCTCTAACATAGCAGTCCAGCGGGGGGACAACGATGAGCAAGACCGTGCAGCGCTGGCCACTCGCTTTCGCAACCATGCTGGCGCTGGCGGCAGTGGCGGCCGGTTTTCTCATTGGCGACGACGTGGTCGAGAACTGGCAGCTGGCGGCGCGATGGACCGCTCGCGTCGGTGCCCCCATCTTCCTGTTGACCTACTCTGCCTCGTCGCTCGTACGGCTGTTTCCATCATCGACAACCAAGGCGTTGCTGCGTGATCGAAGATGGTGGGGGCTCGGCTTTGCCGCATCCCATACGATCCACCTTGGCGCGCTTGCGACCTATCTGATGATCGGACCGGAAAGCAGGACGCTGGCCTCGCTGATCCCTGGGGCGGTCGCCTACTCCATGATCTACCTCATGGCAGCTACCTCGAACGGCTATTCCATGCGCAGGCTGGGTCGCAACTGGAAGCGACTGCACAGCTTCGGGATCCATTACATCTGGCTGATCTACATGGCGGCCTATGCCGGACGTATCCTGCAACCGGAGAAGCAGGTTGAAGGCGTCATAGCGACGACAATATTCCTCGCAGCGCTGGGGTTGAGGATTGCAGCACGCAAGCCGCGCAGGGTGGCAACGGCTTAGGCGGCGATGGATGCCTCGGCCTTCTTGCGCGGTGCGAGCAGGTCGTAGGGATCGTATCCCTCTTCGCGCCATACGCGGTGACATTCGCGATACCAGCTGGGATCGGGAATGTTCAATTTCGCACGCGCTTCCTGAAGATCCATTGCCAGCAGTTCACGGATCGACATGCCGACCAGCGGCGGGCATGCCTTCCCGGTCTTGTGTGCCTGGCGGCAAGCTTTGAAGACGGGGGCTGCGCTCTTGACCGTCTTCTTGATCTGCACCGCGCCGGCATAACCGATCAGGAGGTGGCCATGGCTAGGGCTCTGGCCATGGGTGAAGAGCAGGACGCACTGTTCGCCCAGGCCGTCGCGTCCGTAGCCGGTGAGCACATGCATCAGATCGTGCGTATCGCGCTGGCGGAATCCGAACCACTCGACGAGATCGCCATATTTCGGATTGCCGAGCTTCTCAGCCTCTTCGACGAGGCCGGCAGCCGAAAGACCTTCGCTCTCCATGAAGTCGCAATAGGAATGCGCCACGCTGCCTTCGGGCAGTTTGCGCAGGGCATCGTGGTCATCGAGGATCGGCGGCAGGAATGGTTCGTCTGCGCGCAGCTTCTCGCCGTGCTCGCTCAGGGTCAGGGCACGCACGCGCGGCATGAAAGTCTTGCTCGGCAGCGATTCGAAAATCTTGAAGACCTCTGCCGTGTCTTCCTTGTCCTTCAGCAACTCGCGGAAGTGATGGAAGGCCTTGGGCAGCGAATATTTCGGCTCCGGGCGGCGCGGATCGCGCAGCAGCGTGCCGTCCTTTGCGGCTTCAACATCGGGGGTAATGGTCGAATGCTGGTTCATGCTTGGGCCTCTACTGACAGAAGTGTCAATATCAGGTTTCGGTTCCATTTCAAAACCGGATTTAGCCAAGCACCCATTCGGCCTCGGGAATGCCGAGCAATTTGAGGATGACGGTAAGGTTCTCGCTCGTGATCCGCCCGTTCGCCGCATCGCGCGCCTTTGGCTTGGCGCGGTAAGCAATGCCATAGTCCGCTGCCTCGATCATCGGGATATCATTGGCGCCGTCGCCGGTGGCAAGGACACGCGCGCCTTCGCCCAGCTTCGTGCGCTCGTCTTCGAGAGTAGCGAGCTTCGTCGAGGCATCACTGACCGGACCGGCCAGCTGCCCCGTCAGATGCCCATTGGCCACGGCAAGGCGGTTTCCGACCACGCGGTCGAAACCCAGGTCTTCCGCCACACGGTCGGCAAAATGATGGAACCCTCCCGTGACGAGCACCGTGCGGCAGCCCCTGGACTTGAGCGTCTGCACAAGCGTGCGAGCCCCAGGCACCGGGGCGATCCGTTCCGCCAGGCAATTGTCGATCGCCCGTTCACCGAGCCCATCGAGCAGGCCAACCCGTTCGCGCAAGGCGCTTTCGAATTCCAGCTCCCCGCGCATGGCACGTTCGGTGATATCCGCGACCCTGTCCTTGATCCCAGCGAAATCTGCCAGTTCGTCGATGCATTCCTGCCCAATCATGGTCGAATCCATGTCGGAGACGAACAGGCGCGGCACTTCGATTGCATGATCGGCCACGAGCAGGTCTATCTCGCCGAAATGTTCTGCGAGGATCCCAGCCGCACGAAGCCTGTCACCATGAGGGAGCGAAATCTCGAGCACGTCGCCGCAGAAATCGAGCATCGCCGCCTCGGCCACGGGCATGCCGGCCTCGCCCAGTGCCTTGCTTGCGGTATCGAGCCGGGTTTCCAGTCCTTGGCTGTCTGCTATCAGCCGGGCGATGAGCATCGATAATTCCCCTGATCTGCCACCGGTGGCGCTCATTGCAGGGCCGACCGCCAGCGGCAAGAGCGATTTGGCGGTCAGGCTGGCACAGCGATTGGAAGCGCAGGGAAAGCGCGCGGTGGTGCTCAATGCCGACAGCGCGCAGGTCTATTCCGATTTGCAGGTCCTGTCCGCCCGGCCGACCGAGGAGGAGATGGGCGGGATCGAGCATCGTCTTTTCGGCGCATGGGATGGAGCGACAGCCTGCTCTGCGGCCGATTGGGCCGCGGCTGCCAAGCGCGAGATCGCCGATCTCCACGCAGAGGGCGCAGTGCCGATCCTGTGCGGCGGGACCGGCCTCTACATGCGCACCCTCCTCGAAGGGATCGCGCCGGTACCCGAGATAGACGCCGAGGTCAGAGCGCAAGTGCGGGCCCTATCGCAGGAGGAGGCGCGCACTGCATTGGAGACCGAAGACCCTGATGCGGCTGCCCGCCTCGCCCCAGCGGACACCTCCCGAACCTCGCGCGCGCTCGAAGTCGTGCGCTCCACCGGGCGGACGCTGAAGGATTGGCAGGCGGATAAAGTCGGAGGGATCGGCGATCGGGTCTCGCTCTATCCTCTTGTACTGCTGCCCGATCGCGATTGGCTCTACGAGCGGTGTGATCGGCGCTTCATCCTGATGCTGGAGGGCGGTGCCGTCAGAGAAGTCGAGACACTGCTCGCGCGCAAACTCGATCCTTCCCTGCCCGTCATGCGGGCCATCGGCGTACCCGAGATCACTGGATTGCTCGAAGGCGAACTATCGCGGGATCAAGCCATCGTCGCTGGCCAGACCGCCACACGGCGCTACGCCAAGCGGCAATACACCTGGTTCAGGCACCAGCCGCCGGGTTCGTGGCCGCGCGATGACAACAAAACTATCGATGAATACGATCTTTTTGTTTCTTTATTGCGCAAAGAGAGTTGACAGGACACCTTTCGTTTCGCATACGGAGGCTCTGTCGGCCCGGCGCTACGACCCCAGCGCCGGGCCGATTTGTGCCTAGAAACGGAGGAAACAGTGTCGGAAGAGCGCAGCGGAGCTGCCATATTGATCGAATGCCTCAAGCGGCAGGGAGTCGAATTCGTCTTCGGCTATCCCGGCGGCGCCGTGCTGCCGATCTATGACGAACTCTTCGCCGACAGCGACATCCGCCACATCCTAGTCCGCCATGAAGCGGGCGCGGCGCACGCGGCGGAAGGCTATGCGCGATCGACCGGCAAGCCCGGCGTGGTGCTGGTCACCAGCGGCCCGGGTGCGACCAATGCGGTGACCGGGATCGCCGATGCCTATATGGATTCGATCCCCATGGTGGTGATCACCGGGCAGGTGCCGACCGCGCTGATCGGGACAGATGCTTTCCAGGAAGCCGACACGGTTGGCCTCACCCGCCATTGCACCAAGCACAATTACCTTGTGAAGGACCCCGAGCGGCTGCGCGCTACGATCGAGGAAGCGTTCCGCATTGCCACGACCGGGCGTCCCGGCCCGGTGGTGGTCGATATTCCCAAGGACGTGCAGATCGCTCTCGCTGCGTGGGAGGAGCAGGACGAAACGCCCCTGCCCTCGCATCGCTACCAGCCGCGTATGGTTGGCGCTGCGGACGAGATTGCCGAAGCGATCGACATGCTCAGCCAGGCAGAGCGTCCGGTTCTCTACACGGGCGGCGGCGTGATAAACGCTGGACCCGGTGCATCCGAAGCCCTGCGCAAGCTTCAGCGTGCGACCGGCGCCCCGGTGACCAGCACGCTGATGGGCCTAGGCGCCTTCCCCGCCGACCATCCCGACTGGCTCGGCATGCTGGGCATGCATGGTACTTTCGAAGCCAATATGGCGATGAACCGCGCCGACTTGATCGTGGCGGTGGGCGCGCGTTTCGACGACCGTGTGACGGGCAGGCTCGACGCCTTCGCGCCCGAAGCCAAGAAAATCCACATCGACATCGACCGGGCCAGCATCAACAAGATCGTACCCGTCGATCTCGGCATCGTGGGCGATTGCGGCCACGTGCTGGAGCAATTGCTCGATGCATGGGGCAGCCGCAAACCGCGTGACCTGTCGGAATGGAAGGCCCGCATCCTCGGCTGGAAGGCACGCGATTGCCTCGCCTACCCCGAGAAGTCCGAACAGATCATGCCGCAAAAGAGCATTGAACGGCTCTTTGCGCTGACCAAGGATCGCAACCCGATCATCACCACCGAGGTCGGCCAACACCAGATGTGGGCGGCGCAGTATTTCGGCTTCAGCACTCCGAACAAGTGGCTCACCAGCGGTGGTCTCGGCACGATGGGCTATGGCCTGCCCGCCGCCATCGGCGCGCAGCTGGGCAATCCTGATGCGCTGGTGATCGATATCGCCGGTGAAGCGAGCATCCAGATGAACATCCAGGAGCTCGGCACAGCAAGCCAGTTCCGCCTGCCGGTGAAGGTCTTCATCCTCAACAACGAGTACATGGGCATGGTGCGGCAGTGGCAGGAACTGACCTATGAAAGCCGCTATTCGAACAGCTATTCGGACAGCTTGCCCGATTTCGTGAAACTCGCCGAAGCCTACGGCTGGAAGGGCATCCGCATCGAGGACGAAAGCCAGCTAGACGCGGGCATCGAGGCCATGCTTGCGCATGATGGCCCCGTGATCGTCGATTGCCAAGTGGCCAAGGAAGCCAACTGCTTCCCGATGATCCCCAGCGGCGCGGCGCACACCGAGATGCTGCTCTATGGCGACCAGGTCGAGGGCACGATGGACGACGAAGCGAAGGCACTGGTGTGATGGTTATCTCGAAAGAACTTCCCGACGCCCTGGCGGCCAAGGCGCAGCGCCGCAACTGGTACACGCGTGATAATGCCGACCAGTTGCTCGACTGGATCGAGGAGACGGGCCAGCGCTTCTTGGGGGTCGATGTCGCGCAGACGCAAGACGACGGCAGCTGGCTACTGATCGACGAGGGACTGGACCTATCGCGCCAGACCGAGAATTTCGAGGCGGTTCGCCGCGGTCGCCAGTTCATCGCCGAATATGATGGCAAGGGCCGCATGTTTGCGCCCGTCTGGCAGGATCGCGGCGAATGAAAATCGCCCAGCAGGCTAACGAACGGCACGTGCTCAACGTGATCGTCGACAACGAGGCGGGTATCCTTGCGAAGATATCCGGCCTCTTCACCGCGCGCGGCTACAATATCGACAGCCTGACCGTGGCCGATATCTCGGAAGACCATGCTATCAGCCGGATCACGATCGTCACCAACGGGCCGGAGCCGGTGATCGACCAGATCCGCGCCCAGCTCGAACGGCTGGTGCCGGTACACCGTGTGATCGATCTCACCGAAAGCGGCGCACATGTCGAGCGCGAGCTGGCCTTGGTCAAGGTTGCAGGAAAGGGTGACGCGCGCGTCGAGGCGCTGCGAATCGCCGAGCTTTTCCGTGCCAATGTCGTCGACACCACCACCGAAAGCTTCGTGTTCGAGCTGACCGGCTCGCCGGACAAGGTGGACAGTTTCATCGCCCTGATGCGCGAATTGGGCCTCGTCGAGGTCGGCCGCTCAGGGATCGTGGGTATGATGCGCGGGCCTTCCGCGGAGTAAGTGAGGAATTCAATGCAAGTCTATTACGATGCCGATTGCGACCAGCAGCTGATCAAGGACAAAAAGGTCGCTATCGTCGGCTATGGTAGTCAGGGCCACGCCCACGCCCAGAACCTGCGCGACAGCGGGGTTGGCGAGGTCGTAATCGCGCTGCGCGAAGGTTCGGCCACGGCGAAGAAGGCCGAGGGTGCAGGCTTCACCCTGAAGACCGTGTCTGAAGCTGCCGAGTGGGCCGACGTGCTGATGATCCTCGCCCCGGACGAGCATCAGGCCGCGATCTACGCCAATGAAGTCGCGGGCAAGATGCGTCCGGGCACAGCCCTCGCCTTCGCGCACGGCCTCAACATTCACTTCGGCCTGATCGACCCGCCCGCCGATGTCGATGTCATCATGATAGCTCCCAAGGGCCCCGGCCACACGGTCCGCGGCGAATACATCAAGGGCGGCGGCGTGCCCTGCCTCATCGCGGTCCATCAGGAGAGCAACCAGTCGGGCGGCAACGGCTTCGCCAAGCAGCTCGCGCTCTCCTACGCCAGCGCCGTCGGCGGCGGCCGTTCGGGCATCATCGAGACCGATTTCAAGGAAGAGTGCGAGACCGACCTCTTCGGCGAACAGGCGGTGCTGTGTGGCGGGATCACCCACCTTATTCAGGCCGGTTTCGAAACGCTGGTCGAGGCGGGATACGCGCCCGAAATGGCCTATTTCGAGTGCCTCCACGAAACCAAGCTGATCGTCGACCTGCTCTATGAAGGCGGCATCGCCAACATGCGCTATTCGATCTCGAACACCGCCGAGTACGGCGACATCAAGACCGGCCCGCGCATAATCACGGAAGACACCAAGGCCGAAATGGGCCGCGTCCTAAAGGACATCCAGTCAGGGCGCTTCGTGAAGGACTTCGTGCTCGACAACCAGGCGGGCCAGCCTGAACTCAAGGCCAGCCGAAAGGCGGCCGCCGCGCATCCGATCGAAAAGACCGGCGCGCAGCTTCGCGCCATGATGCCCTGGATCGGCGCTAACAAGTTGGTAGACAAGGAAAAGAACTGAGTTAAGATCGCGCCCAAGGGAGCAATCTCATGGGCGCGACTACCGATCTTCCGTTCAGCTGCAGCTGCGGCCAGTTCCAGGGGATCCTGCATGATGTCGGCCCCGACGAGGGCGACCGGCTGACCTGCTACTGCTCCGATTGCCGCGATTTCCTGCGCGTTATCGGGAGGCCCGAGTTGCTCGATGCCAATGGTGGAAACGCGGTCTACCAGACCCGTGTAGCCAAGCTTGAGATCCTCTACGGCTCCGATCGCCTTGCAACCCTGCATATGACCGAAAAACCAACCATGCGTTGGTACACCACCTGCTGTAACACTCCGCTGTTCAACACGCTGCCGAAGGCAAAGCCCGCATTCCTGAGCGTGAATACCTCCGCATTCGATCAGGCAAAGGTCGATGCGGCGCTCGGTCCTTCCAATGGTGATTTCCTCGCGAAGGAGGCGGAGCCTCCGCTGGCACACCCGAAGGCCTTTTCGCAGTTCAAACTGGCGCTTGGTTTCATTCCCCGCCTGGTCAAGGACTCCTTTTCCAGCGCATGGAAGCGGTCTCCCCTGTTCGATCCTGACACACGGGAACCGCTTGCAAAGCCGCGCAGGGTTAGCCCCGAAGAACGCTTGGCCGCGGGGAACCGCTGAGACAATACTCGACAAGTTGAGACTTAGGCGGCATCTCCGGCCAGATGGGGGACGCATCCAACGAGAAGTGGCTTTACGGCCTGTGCGCGGTCGCATTCATCGGCGTGATGTTCAGCCTGCTCACGCAGGAACGTGCGCCCGCACGTGAGCGGATCGTGAGTACCGATGAACTGACACGCTATGCCCGCGCGGAACTGGAAGATCTCCAGGCTCGTTCGATAACGAACAACCAGGAGTACTGCGGGGTCATCTTCGAGGACGAGGATGGAGGTCTCCATACATCGAGGATCTATGAAGGCGACCGGGCGACCTGTGCCTTCGACTGGGGCGTGCCGCTGGGCAATCATGTCGTCGCGAGTTTCCATACGCATGGCGGATATGACGAGGACTTCGATTCCGAGATGCCCTCGATCGAAGATCTTGCCAACGATATCGATGCGCGGATCGACGGGTTCATTTCCACCCCGGGCGGGCGGCTGTGGCATGTTCACTGGCAGGACGAGACCGCGACGCAGGTTTGCGGTGAAGGCTGCATGGAGCAAGACCCGCGCTATGCCGGCACCCAGACGGAACAGCTCCAGCGCAGCTACAGTTTCGAAGACTTGCAAGCGCGTGGGCGCACGATCATTCTCGACCAGTGAGACTGTCCGACTGCCATAACATCGACGATTTCCGCCGGCTTGCGAAGGCGCGGCTGCCGTGGCCGGTGTTCGACTATATCGACGGCGCCGCCGATGACGAGCAGACCAAGGCCCGCAACACCAGCGCCTTCGACATCGTCGATCTCGTGCCTGACGTGCTCGCGGGCGTCGAGACCATCGATACCAGCTGCACAATCATGGGCTGTCGCAGCGAACTGCCGCTGATGCTGAGCCCGACAGCGCTGCAACGCGCCTTTCATCGCGATGGGGAGCGCGCCGTGGCCAAGGCGGCGGAGAAGTTCGGCGTGTGGTTCGGCATTTCCAGCCTCGCTACGCATTCGATCGAGGAAATCGCCGCGCTTACGACCGCGCCCAAGCTGTTCCAGCTCTACGTGCACAAGGACAAGGGGCTGAACGCCAGCATGATCGAGCGCTGCAAGGCTGCCGATTTCGATGCGCTGGCGCTGACCGTCGATACGATCGTTTCGGGCAAGCGCGAGCGATGCCTGCGCTCGGGCTTCACCACACCGCCCCGCTTTTCCGCCAGCTCGCTGTGGAGCTATGCCACGCGGCCGCGATGGACGCTGGACTATGTCTTCGGGCCGAAATTCCGTCTTCCCAACCTCGATACCTACGTGGCCGAAGGAACGGGCAAGGCGGTCAGCATCCAGGAATATTTCAACACCATGCTCGATACCGGCATGGATTGGGACACTGCGGCCCGCATCAGGCAGGATTGGGGCGGCACTTTCGCGCTCAAAGGCGTGATGAGCGTCGCCGATGCCCGCCGCGCAGTCGAGATCGGGGCAGATGCGATCTGGATCTCGAACCACGGCGGCCGGCAGCTGGACGGCAGCCGCGCGCCTTTTGACCAGCTTCGGGAAATCGTCGACGAGGTCGGCGGCGAAATCGAAATCATCTGCGACGGCGGCGTCCGGCGCGGGACGCATGTGATGAAAGCCCTGTGCGAAGGCGCAACGGCGGCTTCCGGCGGCAGGCTTTATCTCTACGCTTTGGCGGCCGCGGGGCAGCAAGGCGTCGAGCGCGCGCTCCTGATCCTCAAGGAAGAAATCGAGCGTGCGATGCGGCTGATGGGCGTCACCAGCTTGCAACAACTGAACCGCGAACGGCTGAGGCGGCGATAATTTCGCAAACTCTTGCTTGATGTCGCGGCAATATTGCGCAATGCAGCATGGCATGACCCGTATCGGACTAATCCTGCGACTTACCCGCCCTTGGGCGTGACACTGGCGTGCCATGAGGGTGCGCCGCGCACCCAAGGGCCGAAGAACCAGCCGCAGTAACCGACACGAGTATTCCTCCGATGCCCATGCTCTCCAACCCGAGCGCCAAATATTCTCCCTTCCCGCAGGTCCCCCTGAGCGACCGGCAATGGCCCACGCGCACCATCACCGCCCCGCCCCGCTGGCTGTCGACCGATCTGCGCGATGGAAACCAGGCGATCGTCGACCCGATGGACGCGCACAAGAAGAACCGGTTCTTCGACCTGCTGATGGAAGTCGGCGTGAAGGAAATTGAGGTGGGCTTCCCCAGCGCGGGCGCCACCGAGTTCGACTTCATCTCGAGCCTCGTGCAGTCGGGCCGGATCCCCGACGATGTGCTGGTCCAGGTTCTCACCCAGAGCCGCGAGGATCTGATCCGCACCAGCTTCACCAGCCTCACCGGTGCGCGCGCGGCCATCGTCCACCTCTACAACGCCGTCAGCCCCGCGTGGCGTGAGGTCGTGTTCGGCATGACCAAGGACCAGGTACGCGACATCGCGGTCCACGGCGCCAAGGTCATGCGCGACGAGGCGGCAAAGCAGCCCGATACCGACTGGCACTTCCAGTACAGCCCTGAAACCTTCTCTACTGCCGAGCTCGATTTCAGCCTTGAGGTTTGCGAGGCGGTGATGGACGTGCTCGCCCCCACTCCCGAACACCCGATCATCCTCAACCTGCCCGCCACGGTCGAGGCGGCAACGCCCAATATATACGCAGACCAGGTCGAATACTTCATCCGCAACCTGCCCAATCGTGAGAGCGCAGTGATATCCTTGCACACCCACAACGACCGCGGGACGGGCGTGGCTGCGGCGGAACTGGCGCTGATGGCGGGGGCGGACCGTGTCGAAGGATGCCTCTTCGGAAATGGCGAGCGCACGGGCAATTGCTGCCTCGTGACGATGGCGCTCAACATGTACACGCAAGGCGTCGATCCGAACCTCGACTTCTCGGACATCGACCGAGTGATCGAGACGGTCGAATATTGCAACGAACTGCCCGTCCACCAGCGCCACCCCTATGGCGGTGAGCTGGTCTACACAGCCTTTTCCGGCAGCCACCAGGACGCGATTAAGAAGGGATTCGCAGCGCACCAGGTCCAGAACGACCCACACTGGCGCGTGCCCTACCTGCCCATCGACCCGGCCGACCTGGGTCGCAGCTACGAAGCAGTAATCCGCGTCAATTCGCAGTCCGGCAAAGGCGGCTTTGCATGGGTGCTCGAGCAGGACCAGGGCCTCAAACTGCCCAAGAAAATGCAGGCCGATTTCTCGCCCCATGTCCAGCGCATGGCCGATGAACTGGGCCGCGAACTCAACGCCGCGGACATTTGGGAAGCCTTCAAGCAGGCCTATCACGTCCAGACCGAAGACAAGCATTTCCAGCTCGTCGATTACGAGGAGCGCCGCGCGAGCGACGGCACTCGGCTCTTCAGCGGCACCATCGCGGTCGAAGGCAAGGAACAGACAGTCTCCGGTCGCGGCAACGGCCTGATCTCCTCCGTCCTATCGACCATCGAGCAAGCCTTCGGCCTAAGCCTCGAGATCGTCGATTACACCGAACACGCGCTCACAACCGGCCGCGACAGCCGCGCCGCCGCCTATCTCGAATGCCGGACGCCCGACGGACGCACGATCTGGGGCTGCGGCATCGACGAGGACGTCGCGACAGCCAGCGTGCGCGCCGTGCTCAGCGCTGCGAATTCGGCAGTGGCAGCCTGAGCAGGCCGGGCAGGACTACTTCACGCGCTCGTCGTACCATTCCAGCCAGCGCTCCATCCGGTCCACGATGAAGCTGGGCCGGTCGATGCCGTGTGCTTCGCCGGGATAGACCACGAGCCGGGTTTCAATCCCGCGGCTGCGTAGGGCCTGGTACATCTGCTCGCTGGCCCAGGTGGGCACGTTGACGTCCTCACCGCCCACCATGAACAGCGTCGGCGTGACGATCCGCTGGTTC
The DNA here is from genome assembly GCF_019711415.1 of Qipengyuania vesicularis. Lineage (GTDB taxonomy): Bacteria > Pseudomonadota > Alphaproteobacteria > Sphingomonadales > Sphingomonadaceae > Qipengyuania > Qipengyuania vesicularis. Next base: position 1,104,558 of record NZ_JAIGNJ010000001.1, read on the forward strand.
TCGTAGAAGGGGTAGCTGATCCGGTCCCAAGTCTCTCGGTTTTCCCACGGATGGCCGAGTTCCACATCGTATTCGTAAATGTAATGATCGGTGCCGTACCCGGCGATGATGTTGGAGATGGAGGCGCCCGATACAGCCGCCTTGAAGCGCGTGTCACTGGCGATCGTGTAATTGGTCAGCATCCCACCATAGGACCAGCCGCCGATGACCAGTCTGTCGGGATCGGCGACGCCCATTTCGACCACGTGATCGACAGCAGCAAGCACGTCCTCAACGTCGACCGAGCCCCAGGCCGCATCGATAGCAGCCGCAAAGTCCTGCCCTCGGCCCGTGCTGCCGCGCGGATTGACATAGACGACGGCATATCCGCGCGCGGCCATGATTTCGCTCATCATGTTGAAGCCGACGTCATATTGGGAGGTCGGTCCCCCGTGGATCATCAGCATGGTCGGCAGGCGCTTGCCCTTGCGCCAGCCGTGCGGCGTCTTGAGGAATCCGCGAACCTCCGTGCCGTCTTTGCTGGCGAAGCTGATCCGCTGGACAGTGCCGAGGTCGAGTTCGGCGGCAAGATCGGCGTTATGCGTGGTCAGCCCGCGCAATTCGCCGCTGTCCAACGCATAGATTTCGTCCGGCGCACCAAGGTGGCCGACGCGCATGGCAACGCGACCGTTGTCCGAGACGGACGGATCGGCCAGCACCCACTCGCCGCTCTTCACATCGTTCACAGCACCGCCTGAAGCACCGACCGAGGCGAGCCGCTGAACTCCATTGTCCTCGACGATAAAGCTGATGCTCGACCCGTCGGCCGACCAAGTGGGGTTAGAAACATTGCGGTCGAGCGCCTGCGTCAGCACCTCGCCATCGCCGCCTGTGGCCGGAACCACCGCAAGATCGTTGACGGCATACCAGATCAGGTCGGGATCTCCGGATCGGATGTAGGCGATCTGGCGGCCGTCGGGGCTCCATGCAGGGTATGACCCGAAGCCTGGATCATTATCGGCGCCTTCGTAACGCGTGACCTGCTGGGGAGCCTGTCCGGGTCTATCGGTGCGCGCGAGATAAATGTTGTGGTCTGGCGAACGTTCCGCATCCTCCATGCGGCGCGAGACGAAGGCCACGCGAGTGCCATCGGGCGAAAAGACCGGCATCGCCTCGTCGAAATCCCCGTCGGTCAGGCGTTCCGCCTTGCCGCTGGCAATATCATAGAGCCACAGCCGCTCGCGCCGATTATCGAGATATCCGGTGCCATCCCGCTTGAAGAGATAGCGGTCGATGACGATCGGTTCGGGACGGTCATTCTTGTCCTTTTCCTTCTTGGGTTTGGGATCGTGGACAATCAGCGCCAGCTTCTGGCCATCCGGGGAGAAGGCAAAATCGGTGACCGAACCCTCGACGTCCTTGATCGGATAGGCCTCGCCCCCGGCAAGCGGAAGGAACCAAAGACGATCCGGCTTGTCTTCCGCATCCTTGTCCTTGGCGTCGCGCGAAGAGATGAAGGCGATCGTCCGCCCATCGGGGCTGAAACGCGGGTTGCTCTCGCTCTCTCCCGCACGATGCGTCAGCTGGCGTGCGCCGCTGCCGTCCCAGCGGGCGATCCAGACATGCCGTGCAGTCTCGTCCTTCTCCACATTCGTTTCGCTTACGGTGTAGACGACCTGCGTCCCGTCGGGCGAGATATCGGGCGCGGACAGGCTCTTTTCCCGCAAGAGATCGGCAATTTCCGCAGGACGGGCAAAGCTTGCGGAAGGCACGGCGATTGCCAGCATGCTGGCGGCAAGGAGCAACTGGCGCATCGGATTCCCCTGTAGTTGGACGCGATGCTTACTCCATATTCGAAGTCGCGCAAGCTGGTCGATTTCCTACATTCTTGCGGGGCCCTAGCCGCTGCGCATAGCCTCGACCGATCCTCCCGAGAACCGCGGAACTCCGGGCGAGAAGAGCGAACTCGGCAGCGCACCCTACCCAAAGCAGAAGGCTGACGGCAAGGATCCCCAAGCGAACCTCACTTTTCGAGCAAGCGCTTGGTGACCGCTGCTACAAGGTCGATGCCGCTATGCATGTATTCACGGTCGATCGTCTTGTCACCACCGCGATGGTAGGTCGGATTGATGTCATTGTTGGAGAAATCTTCCGACAGGCACACGGCGCGAAAGCCATACCTGCGGAAACTCGCATGGTCCGATGTGTTGAAGGTATCGCGTGCGATAGGAATGCCGAGGGTCTCTGCTTCCTCGAGATAGATCTCGGCAAGTTCTCCATCGGGCACATCGAGGTCGAACCGTCCATCGCCATTCCCGTCGAAGCCGATCATGTCGATGTTGTGCATGGAGTGCAGCGCCAGCCCGCTCGCCCTCCAGTTAGCAGCGAAGATCTTGCTGCCGACCAGCCCCACCTCTTCCTGATCGAACCAGACGAAGACCACGTTCATGCGTCGCACGGGCATCTCGGACACGCGCTTCGCCAGCTCGATCACGGCATAGATGCCGCTCGCGTTGTCGTCGGCACCGGGACTGCCCTTCACGCTGTCGTAATGGGCACCGATGACGATGGTCTGCTCGCTCGGTTCGGTCGAGGGAATTTCGACTGCGACATTGGCGCCGGAAACCGGGGGAAGAACGATGTCGAGCGAACGATTGCTATTACCTGTGTCATATGGCTGCAGCCTGGCCTCGATTCCGATGGTGGCCAGTTCCGACATGATTCGGACAGCTGCGGTCCGGCGCTGCTCGGGGGTGACACGTTCGCCAATGAAGGCCTCGACACTTATCGCGTATTCTGTCGCGCGCCCCGCATCCGTGTAGCCCGCAACCATCAGGAAGCCCGCAAGGCCTGCGGCGGCAATCCCGAGTTTACCCCTCAATCCCATTTCCTACCTCCCCGGCGACACAGTAATGCCAAGCCATGACCGTGCAAGCATTCCCGATCGCCCCTTCCTGCAAGAACCGCGCTCCACGTGCAGGCCCGTTTTCCTTGCATGGACCGTGTTCCATGTGTTCCAAGCTGTAGGAAGATTGCAGGGCCGGCCCCAACCGCGACCTGCGCCGATAAAGGGGAGACGAGAAGATGAGCGAAACGATACTCGAGCCCGACCTGCCGATCATCGACCCGCACCACCATCTGTGGGACTTGCGACCGCTCGTCCCCGCCTTCCCCGAACCCCGACACGACTTCATCGAGGCGATCGCAGGTGCGGCCTATTACACCTTCGACGAATTGCAGCAGGACACGCGCGGCGGGCTTGAAGGCGGCCACAACATCGTCGGCACCGTCTTCATGGAATGCGGCGCGTTCTATGATGCCGCGCGCGACGATGCGATGAAAAGCGTGGGCGAGGTCGAGTTCGTCAACGGCGTCGCCGCGCAGGGTGCGAGCGGGCTCTACGGCAATTATCGTCCCTGCGCCGGGATAGTGGGTCACGCTGACCTGACGCTGGGCGATGCGGTGCAGCCGGTAATCGAGGCGCTGATTGCAGCGGGCAACGGGCGCTTTCGCGGAATCCGCCATGCCGCCGCATGGGATGCCGATCCCGAGGTGCTCGGCCCCCCGTTTCATGCGCCCGAAGGTCTGTACCTGTCCGATGCATTCCGCGAAGGCTTTGCCGCCTATGCCAGGCATGGCCTGACCTTCGATGCATGGTTGCTCGAGCCGCAGCTTGGCGACGTCCTCGACCTTGCCAAGGCCTTTCCCGACCAGACGATCGTGCTCGATCACTGCGGAACGCCGCTCAATATCGCCTGTTATCGCGGAAAGCTTCACGAAAACTTCGATCGCTGGCGGCGTTCGATCCACGCACTCGCCGAATGCGAGAACGTGCAGGTGAAGCTCGGCGGCCTTGCCATGGCCTTCTGCGGCCTGCCCGAAGACGGCCCGATGAACGGGCATTCGTCCGAACATCTGGCTGGTCTCTGGCGACCCTATATCGAGACCTGCATCGAGGCCTTCGGCGCCAGCCGCGCCATGTTCGAATCGAACTATCCGGTCGATCGCTGGGGCGCGAGCTACGAGGTCTTGTGGAATGCGTTCAAGCGCCTCTCGCACAGCCATTCCGAAGACGAGCGCAAGGCGCTGTTCGCAGGCACGGCGGCGCGGGTCTACGGGCTGGAGCACCTGCTGGAGGCTGCCTGACGTTTACGTAACGTCACTCTCGACAAGCGCCCGCCGTCGCCATACGCCCCCGCAAAACCAGTAGAGGAGCCGCCTGCCCATGACCCTGCCCGTCCCCTTCGACAAGCTGCGCATCCCCGTAATCGGCTCGCCGCTGTTCATCGTTTCGGGACCGGAACTGGTCATCGCGCAGTGCAAGGCAGGAATCGTCGGCAGCTTCCCCGCGCTCAACGCGCGGCCGCAAAGCGAGCTCGACGAATGGCTGCACCGCATCACCGAAGAACTGGCAGCGCATAATCGCGACAATCCGGATCGCCCCGCCGCACCTTTCGCGGTGAACCAGATCGTCCACCGCTCGAACGACCGGATCGAGGCCGACATGGCGACATGCGCCAAGTGGCAGGTGCCGCTCGTGATTACCTCGCTCGGCGCGCGCGAAGAGATCTTCGACGCCGTGCGCGGCTGGGGCGGGATCACCATGCACGACGTGATCAACAACCGCTTTGCAAGAAAGGCGATCGAAAAGGGGGCCGATGGTTTGATCCCCGTCGCGGCGGGTGCTGGCGGGCATGCCGGCACGCTCAGCCCATTCGCGCTGATGCAGGAAATCCGCGAGTGGTTCGACGGGCTGGTCGCGCTCTCGGGTTCGATCGGACACGGTCGTTCGATCCTGGCCGCGCAGGCGCTGGGGGCGGACTTCGCCTATATCGGCTCACCCTGGATCGCGACCGAAGAGGCCAATGCGGTCGAGGGTTACAAGCAGGGAATCGTCGAAGGTAGCGCCGACGGGATAGTCTATTCGAACCTCTTCACCGGCGTGCATGGCAATTACCTGCGCTCGAGCATCGAGAATGCGGGGCTCGACCCTGACAACCTGCCAGAAAGCGACCCGAGCAAGATGAACTTCGGCAGCGGCGGCAACACGAAGGCCAAGGCGTGGAAGGACATCTGGGGTTCGGGCCAGGGCATCGGAACGGTCAAGAAAGTCGGCCCGGTCGAGGACATGGTCGCACGGCTGGAAAGCGAATACATCGCCGCCAAGGAAGCCCTCGCGGCGCGCACGGCCTAGGCTGCCGCGCTCCACAACGCTTCGGCCATGGCGTCGAGGTGGGTGAAATCGGGCTGGCGCGCTGCCGGGTCGCGCGTGTTCAGCATCAGGGGCCGCGACTGATCGAGCAAGCGGCGTCGCAGCGCATTTTGCAGCAGCCCCAGCCGCATGAGCGCATCCTCGCAAGCAAGCCGCGGGTCATGGATCCGCTTGCGGGCCCAGCAGCTTTCGATGTGACCGACGCGTTCGATCACCATCGCGTTGTAATCGCGATGCGGGCCGCGGTGGAGCGGCAGCAGCGTTCGCCAAACGGCCTCGTCGCGAGCCGGGAGAAGAATGCCGTTGCGCCGGAAATCGTCGAAGCCGACTGAGCGCCTGCCGACAGAATCGAACATGGCGCCGAAACATCGCCGAGAAAGGAGTTGCCTGGGAAGGAGATGATGCCGTTGTAGACCCCGGTCGTGCCCCGGAAGACCGCATCGATTGACCGCGCGAAACGGCAGGCTGCTGCGCCTCTCAAGTCCGAAATTGCCCCCCATCCCAGCGCGCAGCTACATCCGCCTGACCTCGATCTGCGAAGCGTTTTCCGAAGGAGAGAGGAGGAACCCGAGACCATCCTCCGCGATGAATTCCCGTGGAGCATCGAGAGGGCCGCTCGCCACGAGATCATGCACCAGACGTGCGCCCAGCCTCGTCGCCGCGATCCGGTCTGAAGCGAGTTCTGGAGCAATCGACAGTTCCTGGCCGAGGAAATGGGCAAGTCCCTCGCTTCGCATCGCCCCACGCTCGTCGAGAGCAAAGCTGGTCAGGCCCAGTGCGGGGAAAGGTCCGCCCTCAAGCCATTGCTCGACGCTCTGGCAGAACATCGGCATCGCAACCGCCGAGCGCGCCGGGCTCCAGCAAATGGTCCTGACCCCATCGACACGGCGGGCAATCCCGCAGGCGAGATCGAGCATCGCGCGCACGATCGGCAGGCTGTTTGCCCCGTCTGCGAGATGCGGTCCCGGGAAGAGCGCGATCGCTTCATGATCCGCAGGGTCGAAATGCGCATCGCAGGCAAGGCGATGGGATATGGTCGGCGACGCAACCGAGGGACCGGGAGACAGCCCAAGCAGGTCAAATGTCATCCCCGACTGGAGAAGCTCGAGCCATTCGCCCGGCTGCCTGCCTTCCGCATCGCAACCTGCCGAGGAAGTTGCAGCTTGTTCGGCCGGATCATGGGTAATCGCCGCAAGCGGCATGTCCTCAATCGCAGCGAGCAATTGGCTGCGATCTGGCCGGTCACCGGGGGAAAACAGCAAGTAAACGCCATCGGCGATTCTCGAGCCGGGCAAGTCCGAAGCTTGACCTTGCGGCATAAACTTTGACGCCCCCCCTGCAGTCCCCGAAGTAATTCTTGCCGCTTTTCAGACGGTTCGTCGAGTCATGAGTTGCCAAATCGATCCGAATTGGCCCGGATCGAATGTCAGATGATGCCGTCGACAATCCCCTGCGCCAACGCCTCGCCCATCTCGCGCGCCCGTGCAAGGTCCGTTTCTCCGATTGTCTTGGGTGCAAGAATTTCCTTCTCGGTTTGAGCACCCGTGTCGAGGATCCAGTGATCGGCAACCCTTCTCAGCCGCCATCCGGTTGCAATCCTGTCTAGCTGCTTTTGAGCGCCCTCCCCATCGGAACCAGCCGCGATGATAGTGGCATAGGGGCGGCCGTTGAGCTTGCCGAGTACCGGATAGTAGCACCGGTCGAGCATCTCCTTCATCTCGCCGCTCATGCTGGCGAGGTTTTCGGGACAGCAGAAGAGGTACCCTGCGGCTTCCAGAAGATCGTCGGGGCCTACATCGCAGGCCCGCAAGATGATGCCTCGTTGGCCAGCACCCTCGGAGGCAGCCCGGGCTACCGCCTCACTGCTTCCGGTCCTGCTGTGCCAGACGATCAAGAGGTGAGGTCCTGACATAAGCGTGACCTCGCCCCCTACCTGTCGATTGTCAACGCGACGGAGCTTGCTGGCTCATGGCGCCTCGCGGTAGGACTGAAACATGGCTTCCACTGCCCTCCCTCAAGTCTTCGGCGTCTCACAATCCCTCACCGGCCGCGCGTGGCGCTGGCGTGGCGGGAATATGGATCTCGGCCAGGGCCATTTCGGCGATGACGAGGCAATCGTCCGTCAGGTCCTGCTCGCCCGCGGCGTAGCGCAGGACGACCTACAGCGGCATCTCTCGCCGACCTTGCGCGATTTCCTGCCCGACCCGTCCGAATTCAACGACATGGATGCGGCGGCTGACAGGATTGCTCAGGCCGTCCTCTCTTCCGAGCGCATCACAATATATGGCGATTACGACGTAGACGGAGCGACCAGCTCGGCCCTCTTAATTCGCCTGCTTCGCGAGCTTGGCGTCGAGGCGGACTACTACATCCCCGACCGCCTGCTCGAAGGCTACGGTCCCACCGGCGAAGCTCTGGTGAAACTGGCGGAAGCCGGATCGAGCCTGATCGTCACCGTCGACTGCGGGGCAATGGCGCATGAAGCGCTAGCCATGGCAAGCGATGCTGGTGTCGATGTGATCGTCGTCGACCATCACAAATGCTCGCCCGAACTGCCCCGAGCCGCTGCACTGGTGAATCCCAACCGCCTGGACGAGAACGACCTTGCCGCGGCTCACGGTCACCTGGCTGCGGTGGGCGTCGCTTTCCTGCTTGCGATCGCGCTGGTCCGCACCTTGCGGGCGCGTGGATTCTTCGAGGATCGCAAGGAGCCCGATCTGCTGGCCCTGCTCGATGTCGTGGCGCTCGGCACGGTCGCGGATGTGGCAGCGCTTCACGGCCTCAACCGTGCCTTCGTGGCTCAGGGTCTCAAGGTCATGGGACGGCGAGACAATATCGGGATGTCGGCGCTCATCGACGCCAGTCGTTTGAAACGCGCACCGATCTGTTCGGACCTCGGATTCGCGCTCGGCCCCCGGATCAACGCGGGTGGACGTGTGGGCGAATCGACTCTGGGCGTACGCCTCCTGACAACCGAGGACACCGAAGAAGCGCGACAGATCGCAGCGCAACTCTCCGCGCTCAATGAAGAACGCCGCGCAATCGAGGCAGAAGTCCAGCAGGCGGCCGAAGAACAACTAGCCGCGCAGCACAATCGTGCGGTCCATGTCGTCGCCGCGCGCGGCTGGCATCCCGGCGTCATCGGGATCGTCGCGGGTCGCATCAAGGAGAAGACGGGCAAGCCATCGCTTGTCATCGCGCTCGACCAAGACGGCGAAGGCAAGGGATCGGGTCGCTCGATACCCGGTGTCGATCTGGGCGCCGCAATCATCCGGGCGCGCGAAGAAGGCCTGCTCGTCAAAGGCGGAGGCCACGCGATGGCTGCCGGCCTGACGGTTGCCGAAGACAAGCTCGAAGCCTTCACTGACTGGCTCGATGCGCATCTCGAAGGCGCAGTCGCACGCGCAGGCGAGAATCGGGAAATGCTGCTCGATCTCGCTGTCGCCCCGGGAGGACTGACCCCCGAACTCGTGAACGCACTCGAAGCTGGCGGGCCGTATGGCGTGGGCTGGCCCGGTCCACGAGTTGCCGTGGGTCCGGTCCGGCTCGTGAAGTGCGATATCGTCGGCACCGACCATGTCCGCCTTATCGCCAGCGGCGATGATGGAAAGAGCTTCAAGGGAATCGCCTTCCGCGCGGCAGACAGCGACATGGGGCAGGCACTCCTCCACGGATCTCGTGGGCGCAGGCTATGGCTCGCAGGACGTGTGAAGATCGACGATTGGGGCAGCAGGCCGCAGGCAGAACTGCATCTCGAAGACGCCGCATTCGCAGATTGATCGCAATTTGCCCAATTGCAGGGTTGACGCATTTTCACCCCGCGCCTAAGTGCGCCGCCACGCCACCGACCCCGCAAGGGGTGTGGCCCGTTCGTCTAGCGGTTAGGACGCGGCCCTTTCACGGCTGAAACACGGGTTCGATTCCCGTACGGGTCACCATCGGTGGCGTTATTGCATCTGCAATCCGCGCAAGAGTGCCACCCCTGTGGCCCGTTCGTCTAGCGGTTAGGACGCGGCCCTTTCACGGCTGAAACACGGGTTCGATTCCCGTACGGGTCACC
>NZ_JAIGNJ010000002.1 GCF_019711415.1 Qipengyuania vesicularis
GGCCCGTTCGTCTAGCGGTTAGGACGCGGCCCTTTCACGGCTGAAACACGGGTTCGATTCCCGTACGGGTCACCATCACTTTCATGACAGGCATGCGACCGGACTAGCGCCGCGCGAAAAGCCTCGCTAAGCGCGGCCTCGCAATGAGCTCCCGCCCCTTCCCCTGGTCCGGTTTCGCACTGGCGCTCGCGACGGCGGTTGGCCTCATCGTCCTGGACCTTCCGGTACTCCCGATCCTGCTAATGCTGCTCGTATGGGCCGGTTCGCTCTGGCTGGTCGGGGCGACGCCTCCTCCGCCGGTCGAGAAGAATGGCAATGGAGCAATTTCGCGCGACACAATGGGCGATCTCGTCGAGCATTCCGAGACCCCCGTGATCGTGACCGAGGCTGGCCGCGTCATCATCGCGAACCTCGCTTCACGTCGGCTGCTCGGCGCGCACATACTCGGGCAGGATGTGAGGATGGCCCTGCGCCAACCGGAAGCCGTGGGCTTGCTGGAAAGCGGGGAAGACGGCACCGCGATCATTCGCGCCCTGGCCCGCAGGCGCGATATCTGGCGGATCAATCGCAAGAACCTAGGCGATGGGCTCGCCATCATCGAATTCGTCAACAAGACGGCCGAGGCCGATATCAGTCGCGCGCATACCGACTTCGTCGCCAATGCCAGCCACGAACTGCGCACTCCGCTCGCCTCGATCCTCGGCTATGTCGAAACGCTGCGCGAGGATATCGAGAACCTCGATCCGAAGACGGGCGACAAGTTTCTCGGCACCATCCAGCGCGAAGGGCGCCGGCTGCAGGATCTCGTGAGCGACCTTATGTCGCTTTCGCGGATCGAGGCGGAGAAGCACGACCTTCCCGACCAGGTAATCGATCTCACCAAGCTGGTGGATCGCGCCGCACGCCACGCAGCGGGCGACCGGGTCGAACGGCTCGACATCGAATCGCATGGCGAATTTCTGGTCCGCGGGGACGAGCAGCAACTCGAACAGCTGGTCCGCAACCTAGTCGACAATGGGCTCAAATATGGCGACGATGACCAACCGGTGACCGTCCGTCTCCAGCCGCAGGGCGAAAAGCGTGTCCTGCTGAGCGTCCAGGATCGCGGCGATGGCATCGCCCCCGAACACCTCCCGCACCTGACCCGTCGGTTCTATCGCACCGATCCCGGCCGCAGCCGTGCATCGGGCGGAACCGGGCTTGGCCTCGCGATCGTGAAACATATCGTTGAACGGCACCGCGGAAAGCTCGCGATCGACAGCGCTCTTGGCGAAGGAACGCGGGTTCGGGTGACGCTTCCCCTCGCTGCCTGAGACCTAGCGAAACGGCCGGAAATTCGGGCTTCTCAACAGGCTATCCACAGCGTGCGTCCTGTCGCTCGCGAACTGTCACATTGCCGTAACAGAGCAGTCATAGAGGCGACGCCGAAACGTAACCTTGTAAGGGATTCGTCACATGAAGACCGCTTTCCGGCTTTCCGTCCTCGCGGCGGCGATGAGCTGCACTATCGCTACTCCCATCCTCGCGCAGGGCGCGCCATCTGCTGAGGACGAACTGGCCGCCATGCGCGCACAGCTCGAAGCTCTCGCTTCGCGCATTGACCAGCTCGAAGGCGAACTTGCGCAGACCAAGGCCGAAAACGCCGCGCAGGATGCGGTGATCGCCGCCAACGCAGAGGCGGTCGCCGTCCCTGCTCCCGCGCCCGCTCCGGCTGCCGAGCTCGAAAAGAAGGACGGCTGGAGCTTCAAGCCGCGTGGCCGCCTGATGTTCGATGTCGGATCGACCAGCGCACCCGATTCCGTCGGTGCGGACGACGGCTTCGGCAATGAAGTGCGCCGTGCGCGCCTCGGCGCTTCGGGCGACCTGCCCGGCGGCTTCGGTTACAAGGTCGAGTTCGACATCGCCGGCGACGAAATCGACGTGAACGACGCCTATTTCTCTTACGAGACCGGCAATGCCGAGATCGCCATCGGCCAGCACAACAATTTCCAGTCGCTCGAGGAACTGACCAGTTCGCTCCACAGCAGTTTCATCGAGCGTGCCGCCTTTACCGATGCCTTCGGTTTCGAGCGCCGGATCGGTGCCTCGATCACCTACGCAAACGGCATCTTCCTGGGTCAGGCGGGCGTCTTCACCGACAACTTTGACGACACCGCCACCGACAACCGCAGTGTCGATGGTCGCTTTGTGATCATGCCCAAGGCTGGCAACGCCCAGCTGCATTTCGGCGGATCGCTGCATTACAATGATCTCGGCGAAGACGATGCGACGGTTCGTTACCGCCAGCGGCCGTTCGTTCACTTCACCTCGACCCGCTTCGTCAACACCGGCAATCTCGACGCGGAAAGCGAATTTGGCGCAGGATTGGAAGCTGCCGTCGTCGCTGGTCCCTTCCATGCGTCGGCGGAAGGATTCTGGCAGAATGTCGACATGCGTATGGATGTCGCCAACCCAACCTTCTTTGGTGGTTATGCCGAAGTCGGGTACTTTCTGACCAAGGGCGACAGCCGCGGGTACAAGGGTGGGAAGTTCGACCGGGTGAAACCGGTAAACCCGCTCGGAGACGGCGGCTTCGGCTCGCTGCAGCTCAACCTGCGTTACGATCATCTCGACCTCAACGATGCTGGCATCCTTGGCGGCGTGCAGAACGGCTACCAGGCATCACTCATCTGGAAGCCCGCCTCGAACACTCTCTTCAGCATCAACTACGGCCGGATGGACTACGAAGACGCGGTCCTGCCGACCGGCGACGGCGACACCGATTACGGCGTCGATGCCTTCGGCGTGCGCGCACAGGTCGATTTCTGAGATCAATCCCGTTATGGGGCCGCCAAGAGATTCGGCGGCCCCCTAGCGAAAGTCACACTCTTGTCGTCAACACGTAACATTTTCGCGCTCTTGCGCGGCTAGTGGACACCAAAGGGGTACCCTAACCATGACCAAGACTTTCAAATTCGCTCTCGCTGCTGCGTCGGCCCTCACTCTCGCCGCTTGCGGTAGCAATGATGCTGGCGGCGGCGCCCGTGACCAGGTGACGGCCGTCGGCTCGTCGACCGTGTTCCCGTTCGCCAAGGCGGTTTCGGAAACCTTCGCCCGCGCGAACCCCGACTTCAAATCGCCCTTTATCGAATCGACCGGTACCGGGGGCGGCATGAAGCTGTTCTGCGCCGGAATCGGTCCGGAAACGCCCGACATCGCACACGCTTCGCGTCGCATGAAGGCTAGCGAATTTGAAACCTGCCAGAACAACGGCGTGACCGAAATCGTCGAAGTCCAGGTTGGCCTCGACGGCATCGCGCTTGCTTCGGCGCAGGGCGGCATCAACATGAACCTGACCCCGAAGATGGTTTACGAAGCTCTGGCAGCATCGCCCTATGGCGGTGAACAGACCAATGTGACCTGGTCGGATGTGGATGCGTCGCTCCCGAACATCGAAATCCTGGTCTACGGTCCGCCGAGCACCTCCGGCACGCGCGACGCACTCAAGGAACTGATCCTCGAAGCCGGCTGCAAGACCGACGAATCGATGTCGGCGCTCAAGGAATCGGATGAAGACCGTTACGACCAGGTCTGCACCGAGGTCCGCAGCGACGGCCGCTATGTCGACCAGGGCGAGCAGGACAACCTGATCGTGCAGAAGATCCAGGGTAACCCCAACGCTGTGGGTATCTTTGGCTATTCCTATCTTGAGGAAAATGCCGACAAGGTGCAGGGCCTCAACATGAACGGCGTTGCCCCGACTTACGAGAACATCGCCAGCTTCGATTACCCGGGCGCGCGTCCCCTCTACATGTACGTCAAGAAGGCGCACCTCGATGCCATCCCTGGCCTCAAGGAATATCTGACGCAGTGGAGCCAGATGTGGAGCCGGGACGGCGATCTCGCCAAGATCGGCCTCGTCGCGAACCCTGAAGATGCCGCTGCCACGGCCATGTCGGCTGTGACGAATTACGACACGCTTGACGGCGCAAGCCTCAAGTAAGGAACGAGCCTACGCACGATGTCGCTAACCCTCCTGCTTCTCCTGGCCCTCGGGCTCGGGCTCGCCGGTTGGTTGGCGGCTCGTGCGCGAGCATGGTCCTTCCGGCGCGCCAGCCCCGACGGGCGGCTGGCGAGCCTTCCCAGCTACCACGCCTGGTATGTGGCGCTGTGGGTCATCCTTCCCGTCTTGGTATTCATCGGCGCATGGAGCGCGATTGCACCTGGACTCGTGACCCAGGCCGTCCTTGCCAGCCCCGCTGCCGACCAGCTGCCCGAGTTTGGATTCCAGCGTCAGACTATCCTGAATGAGGCACGCGCCGTTGCCATCGGTGCGGCACAGGGCGTGTTCAACCCGCTCGCGTCCGAATTCGTCCAACCCTATCGCGAGGCCATATCCCGCTATAACTGGATCGGCATTCTCGTGACGGTCCTGATCGCCTTCCTCGGCGGGATGTACGCCTTTCTGCGACTGAAGCCCGATTTCGCTGCCCGCAACCGGGTGGAAAAGATCGTCATGGCGATCCTGTTGGCCGCCTCGCTCGTTGCGATCCTGACAACGCTCGGGATTTTCGTCAGCCTGGTGTTCGAGACCATTCGCTTTTTCGGCATGGTCAGCCCGATCGATTTCCTCTTCGGAACGCATTGGGGGCCTGACCCCATGGCCAATCCGGATAACCCAGACGGTTCGCGCTATGGTGCAATTCCGCTGTTTTGGGGTACGCTGTTTATCGGCGCGATTATCGCCATGATTGTAGCGATCCCGCTCGGCCTGATGAGCGCGATTTACCTGACACAATACGCCCACCCCAGGCTGCGCGCCTGGGTGAAACCAGCACTGGAGATCCTCGCCGGTGTCCCGACCGTGGTTTACGGCTATTTCGCCGCACTGACCATCGCACCGGCCATTCGCAATTTCGCGATTTCACTCGGCTTCTCGGGCGCATCGAGCGAGAGCGCGCTGGCGGCTGGCCTGATCATGGGCGTGATGATCATCCCCTTCGTTTCCTCGATGGCCGATGACAGCATCGCCGCAGTTCCGCAGGCCATGCGCGATGGCAGCCTTGCAATGGGCGCAACGACCAACGAGACGATCAGGCGCGTACTTATCCCAGCAGCCCTGCCTGGCATCGTCGCGGGCATCATGCTCGCCATCAGCCGCGCTATCGGCGAGACAATGATCGTGGTGATGGCCGCTTCCACCGCAGCCAATCTGAGCGCGAACCCGCTCGAATCCATGACCACCGTGACGGTGCAAATCGTCGCCATGCTGACCGGGGAAGGCAGTTTTGACCATCCGGCCACGCTCAGCGCCTTTGCGCTCGGCTTCGTGCTGTTCCTCGTCACCCTCGGCCTCAACTTCATCGCCCTGCGCGTCGTGAAAAGGTTCCGCGAAGCTTATGAGTGAGCAAATCGCCCCCACGCGCACGCCCGCTTTCGAGGCGCGGCTGAAAAAGCGTTACGCTGCTGAGAAGCGGTTCAAGGCAATCGGCCTTGGCGCCATCGTCTTTTCGATCGCCGTTCTCATTTACCTGCTCGGTTCGATGACCATCAACGGCATCGGCGGCTTCCAGCGTGCCGAGCTGGCGGTTCCTATTGACTTTACGCAATCGGGAATCACGGCCAACCCCATGGCGACCGACCCGGCAGCCATGGTGCAGTCGCTGGAATCGCAGGGATTGCCCGAAGTGGTGCAGTTCTATGCTGGCGAAGCGCTCGGCGAAGAAGGCGCCGCGGAGATCGGCAGCCAGGCTTGGCGCGACGTGGCCGCCGCGATTGCGGCTGACCCCTCCATCCTCGACCGCGAGGAAACGTTCTGGATCCCGGCAAGCGCGGACCTCGCCTCGGGCTATGACGGCGAAGGCTCGCAGGAAATGCGCGATCTGGCAGCCAGCCTTTCGGCAGAAGGCAAGCTGGCCGAGAAGTTCGACACCGGGTTCTTCACCCGCGCCGATGCGACCAATCCGCAGCAGGTCGGCATCTGGGGGGCGCTCAAGGGCTCGATGCTGACCATGGTCGTCACGCTTCTACTCGCCTTCCCGATCGGTGTTCTGGCGGCGCTTTACCTCGAGGAGTATGCGCCCAAGAACAAGTGGACCGACATCATCGAGTTATCGATCAACAACCTTGCTGCAGTCCCCTCCATCATTTTCGGCCTACTCGGTCTTGCAGTCTTCCTGACGATCTTCCCGAACTATCGATCCGCCCCCTTGATCGGCGGTATGACTCTGGCGCTAATGACTATGCCGGTCATCGTGATCGCCGGCCGCAATGCCATCAAGGCTGTCCCGCCGAGTATTCGCGACGGCGCGCTGGCAGTCGGCGCCTCGCCCGTGCAGGTGGTTTTCCACCATGTCCTTCCGCTCGCCCTGCCCGGCATCCTGACCGGCACGATTATCGGCATGGCCCGGGCGCTGGGCGAAACCGCGCCGCTGCTGATGATCGGTATGCGCGCTTTCGTGGCCTCACCCCCCGACAGCCTCACCGCACCGGCCACGGTGCTGCCAATGCAGATCTTCCTTTGGTCCGATGAAATCGACCGCGGTTTCGTGGAGCGCACCAGCGCTGCTATCATCGTCCTCCTGCTGTTTCTTCTGCTGATGAACGGCCTCGCCATTTACCTGCGCAACAAGTTCGAGAAAACCTGGTGACCGTAGTTCACGAAAATCTGAAGACCGCCGAGGCTAAGATGAGCGCCAAGGACGTTTCCGTGTTCTACGGAGATAAGAAGGCCATCGACAACGTCTCGATCGATATTCCCACCGAGTATGTGACCGCGTTCATCGGGCCATCCGGTTGCGGAAAATCGACCTTCCTGCGCTCGCTCAACCGCATGAACGACACCATCCCCTCGGCACGGGTCGAAGGCACGATCACGCTCGACGGCGAGGACATTCACAGCCCAAGTCTCGACGTGGTGCAGCTGCGCGCGCGCGTCGGCATGGTGTTCCAGAAGCCCAATCCCTTCCCCAAGTCGATCTATGAAAACATCGCCTACGGCCCCAAGATCCATGGTCTTGCCGAGGGCAAGGACGAGCTCGACGAGGTAGTCGAGAAGTCGCTCCGCCGCGCCGGTCTGTGGGAAGAGGTCAAGGACCGCCTGCAGGATAGCGGCACCGCGCTTTCGGGCGGCCAGCAACAACGCCTGTGCATCGCGCGCGCAATTGCGGTCGATCCCGAGGTCATCCTGATGGACGAACCCTGCTCGGCGCTCGACCCCATCGCCACCGCCAAAATCGAGGAACTGATCGACGAACTCAATGGCCGCTACGCCATCGTCATCGTCACGCACTCGATGCAGCAGGCGGCCCGCGTGAGCCAGCGCACCGCCTTCTTCCACCTTGGAAAGATGGTGGAATATGGCCGCACATCTGACATATTCACGAATCCGATCGAACAGCGGACCCAGGATTACATTACCGGACGCTACGGATAAGGCTTTGAGATCATGAACGAACATACCGTAAAAGCCTTCGACGAAGACATCACTCGCCTGCGCGGCCTCATCGCCGAGATGGGCGGCCTCGCCGAAGTCGCCATCCAGGAAGCGCTCGACGCCCTGGTGAAGGGTGATCACGACCTCGCCAAGAAGGTCATCAAGGGCGACAAGAAGATCGACGCTCTCGAAAGCGAGATCGACAAGCTGGCCGTTCGCATCATCGCTCTGCGCGCGCCGATGGCAGACGATCTGCGCGAGGTCATTGCCGCGCTGAAGATCGCAGGCGTCGTCGAACGTATCGGCGACTATTCGAAGAACATCGCCAAGGCGAGCCGCGAGATCGGCGACAATCGCAAACAGTTCGAGCCGCTTACCCTGCTTCCGGCCATGGCCGAAGTCGCCAGCGAAATGGTCCATGACGTGCTGACGGCATACGCCGCGCGCGATCCGGAGCTGGCACGCGAGGTCATTGCGGCGGACGAAAAAGTCGACGCATTCTACAACTCGATTTTCCGCAACCTTGTCAGCCATATGGTGGAAAATCCTTCCACCATTTCGAGTGCCGCGCAGCTGCTGTTCGTGGCACGCAATCTCGAGCGGATCGGCGATCATGCGACGAATGTGGCCGAGATGGTCCATTTCGCCGCAACCGGAACCTATCCGCCCGATGAGGACGGCTGACACAATTCTGTAGCCTGAGGGTCATACTGCCGTGGGAAAGAAACAGCAGGAAGGCGCGAAGGTGCAAGCTGGCAAGCTCTTGCTCGTGGAGGACGATCCAGCCCTCTCCGAGCTGCTCGAATACCGGTTCTCGAACGAGGGATATGACGTCCGCGCCACCGCGGATGGGGACGACGCGCTCCTGCTTGCAGCGGAAGACGTCCCGGATCTCGTTATTTTGGACTGGATGATCGAGGGAACGAGCGGCATCGAGGTCTGCCGCCGCCTCCGCCGCGATAAGACCACCGCGCATGTCCCGATCATCATGCTTACCGCTCGCGAGGCCGAGGACGACCGTATTCGTGGGCTGGAAACCGGTGCCGATGATTACCTCACCAAGCCCTTCTCGCCGCGCGAGCTACTTGCACGGGTGGCGGCCGTCATGCGCCGCATCCGACCCGTGCTGGCCGGCGAATCCATCGAAGTAGGCGATCTCACCCTCGACCCGGTCGCGCACAAAGTCACTCGCCGCGGCCGGCCGCTCAAACTCGGCCCGACCGAGTACCGCATGCTCAAGTTCTTCATGGAAAGCCCGGGGCGCGTCTTCAGCCGCAACCAGCTCCTCGATGGAGTGTGGGGAACCGAGAGCGATATCGAGCTGCGGACGGTGGATGTCCATATCCGCCGCCTGCGCAAGGCGATCGAGATCGAAGGAGCGAAAGACCCGGTGCGTACCGTTCGCAGCGCGGGGTATTCGCTCGAAGCAGCCTGATCAGCGGCAGACGCTGGTCCAGCGATCGTCCATGTCGAGATGTAGGTGATCGGCGTGCGCCGCATTGTATTCGGGTGAAAGAACCGTCGAGAATGCCCCGCACGCACCATCGCGCGCCTCGCGGAGGAAGCGCTGTTTGTCGCCCTCTCCCGGCCAGTCCGAAAGCACGCTGACGCGCGTTCCGTCGGCCAGCACAAACCCCGCGATGTCGAGCGCATTTGCCGTCGCATGCTCGCTCCAGGGCCCATCTTCGCGGCCATACATCCTGCGGCAGGAATAGGCCCCCAGGTGCTCGATCCGGGACACCTTGCTGCCGAGGATTTCGAGCGCAGCCGGGTCGAGTGTGTCTCGCTTCCAAAGCTCCATTGCGACGGCGACAGGGCAAGTCGTAGCTGGCGTGTCGGGGCTTAGCGGATAGGCCGACAGCTGGGTGCGGTCCTCTCGCCTGCATTCGCCATCGCCAGCGGGCTCCAGCACGCGAAAGGCCACTTCGCTTCGCTCGAGCACCGCGCGGCAGAGATCGACATCCTCACGGAGGGCGAGCAGTTTCTGCTGCGTTGCCCAGCCCTTTGGATGGTTAAGGTCGAGCGGCGCCCATGGATTGTGTTGCGGATGCTCCTGCAGCCAGCTGCGCCCAGCTATGAACAGGCCGGCCAGCACGAGGAGCAAAACCACACGCCGCTCGACGATGAATTTGCCAATGTGTCGCGAAATGGCGAAGTTCACAGCTGCGTCCCGTAGAGATCGACCGCGATGAGAGCTGCGATCAGGATGAATACGGTTCCGATGCCCCGATCGATCCATCGGCGTGTCGCGGCGCGCTCCATCGCTTTCGCAAGTTGCTTGCCCGCGCCGATGTATATCCAGCCGATCAGCAGGTCGATGGCTAGCGCGACAGCTGCGAGAAGCGCGATCTGCCAACCGATGGATCCGGCAGGATCGACGAAGGGTGGTATGATCGCGACGACATAGATCAGCGATTTGGGATTTCCGATTGCCACTGCGATCCCGTCGCGAAACGCATGACGCGAGGGCTCTTTTGCGGGTGCCGGATTATCTTCCGTGTCGCCGTGGAAGGAGTGGCGGATCGCCTGCAACCCAAGCCATGCCAGATAAAGCACGCCAGCCACGGCCAGCGCCTTGAAGGCCAAGGGGTATGCAGATGCCAGCGTCGCAAGGCCGAGCGCTGCCGCGATCCACCAGACGATGTAGCCGATCTGCATCCCCATCAGCGCGGCCCAGCCCGCGCGCGGCCCGCGCCAGATGGCCTGCCCCATGACGAACATCATGGAGGGGCCCGGCACGATGCTGGTGAGTGCGGTTATCCAGGCAAAGGCAATGAGGCGTTCCGGATCGAACATGGCTGCGCCCGTAACGCTAGTGTCAGTGGAAGTCGCGCGATTTCGGGATGATGCGCACATCGCGTGGATGACCCTGATGCCAACCGCATTCGCGATTGCCCGGGGGTGGTTCCTGCCACGGTTCGATGGGCTGGTAAGGATCGTCCTTGCCCTCGCGCAGATTGTCGCGCGGGTTGAATTTGTCGGGGAGCGGATTGCTGACGTGGTCGGCGCGTGCGAGCGGGGCGTTGAGCATGTCGTCGGACAGTTTGTGCAGCTCGCCGGTAGCATCGGTCATGTGGTGTGCGATCACATGGATCACCTCGTCATCATATTCGACGCGTCCCCTTACCTCCATCAATCGCGAACCCATGACCACGCGGCGCTGCTTTTCCTTGAGATCGGGCCAGACGACGAGGTTGATGACACCCGTCTCGTCCTCGAGCGTGATGAAGCACACACCCTTGGCGCTGCCCGGACGCTGGCGGATCAGCACCACGCCCGCGACATGGACCATGCTGCGGAACTTGCGCTCGCGCAGATCGCAGGCGCGCACGAAACCGCGCTCGGCCAGCGAAGCGCGCAGGAAGGCCATGGGATGCGCCTTCAGGCTGAGACGCGTGGTCTGGTAATCGGCCACCACCTCCTCGGAGAGCGGCATCTGGGGTAGCTGCGTGGCGTATTTCTCCGCGCCCTCGTCACGCGCGGCAGCGGCGGCGAAGAGCGGCAGGTGCGGCCCTCCGACCAGGCTGCGCGCATCCCACAGGGCCTGCCTGCGGGTAAGCTGCATCGAACCGAAAGCATCGGCGCTGGCTAGGCGTTCGACATGCGCCGGGCCGATCCGCGCGCGGTCACGCAGGGCGCGGACATCCTCGTAAGACCCATTCTCCTCACGCTCGGCGATCAATTGCGCAGCAACCGCTTCGGGCAGGCCGTCGATCTGCCGCAGGCCGAGCCGCAGCGCGATATGCTTGTCGAGGCGGCCACTGTCGCCCTCGACCGCCCTGCCCGCATCGATCTCCTCCAGCGTGCAATCCCATTGCGAGAGGTTCACATCCGCCGGCAGCACACGCACCCCATGCTCGGCCGCATCGCGCACAATTTGCGCGGGCGCATAAAAGCCCATCGGCTGAGAATTCAGCAACGCGCAGGCGAAGGCGGCGGGGAAGTGGCACTTGAGCCAGCTCGATACATAGACGAGATGCGCGAAGCTCGCCGCATGGCTTTCGGGAAAGCCATATTCGCCGAAACCGCGGATCTGGTTGAAGCAGCGCTGCGCGAAATCGCGATCATAGCCTCGATGGACCATGCGCTCGACCATCATGTCCTGCAGCTCGTCCACCATCCCGCGGCTGCGGAAGGTGGCCATGGCCTTGCGCAACCGGTTCGCCTCCTTGGAAGAGAACTTCGCCGCATCGAGCGCGATCTTCATCGCCTGTTCCTGGAAGATCGGAACGCCCAGCGTGCGCTCGAGAATGCTGGAAAGTTCGTCGGGCGGTCCGTGCTGCGGCGATGGTGCGGGGATGACCACCGGCTCCGCTCCGCGGCGGCGCTTGAGATAGGGATGCACCATATCGCCCTGGATCGGCCCGGGTCGCACAATGGCGACCTGGATGACGAGGTCGTAGAACTGGCGGGGGCGAAGGCGCGGCAGCATGTTCATCTGCGCACGGCTTTCGACCTGAAACACGCCCAGAGAGTCGCCCGAACGCAGCATAGCATAGGTTTCCGGGTCCTCGCGCGGGACCGATGCGAGGCTCAGTGTGCGCCCATGATGATCATCGAGCAGGTCGAGACACTTCTTGATGCAGGTCAGCATGCCCAGCGCCAGCACATCGACCTTGAGGATGCCGAGCGCCTCGATATCGTCCTTGTCCCATTCGATGAAACTGCGATCGGGCATGGCGCCATTGCCCACCGGCACCGTCTCGGTGAGCGCGCCTTCGGTGAGGATGAACCCGCCGACATGCTGCGATAAATGGCGCGGCATTCCAATCATTTGCTCGGTCAGCTTGAGAACGCGTTTCAGGTGCGGGTCGGTCACATCCATGCCCGTTTCCTGCGCGTGTTTCTCGCTGATTTCGCGGCCCCACCCGCCCCACACGGTCTTGGCGAGGGCCGCCGTGACGTCTTCGGTCAGCCCCATCGCCTTGCCCACCTCGCGGATCGCCATGCGCGGGCGGTAATGGATCACCGTGGCGCATAGCCCGGCGCGATGGCGGCCGTATTTACGGTAGAGATACTGGATCACCTCCTCGCGCCGCTCATGCTCGAAATCGACGTCGATATCGGGCGGCTCCTTGCGGTCTTCGGAGATGAAGCGGTCGAACAGCAGCTGGTGCTGCGCCGGGTCGACATTGGTGATGCCGAGGCAATAGCAGACCGCCGAGTTGGCCGCGCTGCCGCGTCCCTGGCACAGGATTGGCGGATCGACCTTGGTCCGCGCGAAGTCGACGATGTCCTTGATGGTCAGGAAATAGCGCGCGAGGTCCATCTTGCCGATGAGCGCGAGTTCCTTGTGCAGCGTTTCGGTGACGCTGTCGGGTACGCCTGCGGGATAGCGCCACTCCGCACCTTTCCAGGTCTCGCTTTCGAGATAGTCCTGCGGCTCGGCACCGCCGGGATAAAGCTCTTCGGGGTATTCATATTTCAACTCATCGAGGCTGAAATCGCAGGCATCGGCCACTTCACGTGATGCGTGGATCGCATGTGGCCAGCGTGCGAACAGGCGGCACATGGTCTCGGGAGGCTTGAGGTAGCGCTCGGCATTGCCGTGGAGCAGGTGCCCTGCCCGCGCGACGGTGGTCTTGTGGCGGATCGCAGTCATCACATCCTGCAACGGACGCCTGTCGGGCGTCGCATAATGCACATCGTTGGTGGCGAGGATGGAGAGGCCGTTGGCGCGTGCCAGCGTGTCCAACTGCTCGATCCGCGCGACGTCGCTATCGGTGTAAAGGAAGGCTGCGGCGAGGTGGCGGAGTGTAGGGAGTTGCGCCGTGAGGTGGGGGAGAATTTCCTCGAACCTTCCCTCCATTGCCACATTTTCAACGTCACCCCGGCCCCCGAGCCGGGGTCCCGCTTCTTCTGCTGTCGCGCTCGAAGAGGAGCGGGACCCCGGATCAAGTCCGGGGTGACGGAAGGGGATGACGTTGCTTTCAACCTCGATGGTGAACCGCTCGCCCAGATCACGCGGCGGGACTAGGATCAGCTGCACCCCCGCACTATGCGCCGCCAGCATCGGGAGGCTGATGTCGCACGCACCCTTCTCCTGCCACTCGCCCGACAACGTGCGCATCCGGCCGGCGGAGATCAGGCGGCAGAGCCTGCCATAGGCCTTGCGGCTCTTGGGATAGGCGAGGAAGGCCAGCCCCTCTACCGTCTCTATCCTGCAGCCGATGCACGGCTTCAGCTTGAGCGTCTTCGCCTCGGTATGAACGCGCACCACGCCGGCCATGGTGTTGGCATCGGCGATCCCGATCGCGTCATAGCCCAGCGCGCGCGCCTGCAGCACGAGGTCCACCGCATCCGACGCGCCGCGCAGGAAGCTGAAACAGGAGACAAGGCCCAGTTCGACGAAAGGCGCGCGTGGGGGCGCGTCTATGGCGTCCGGATCGAGCTCGATTGTGCGCTTGGGTATCTGGAGGTCGTTCTCGGGCATGTCACGCGAGCTCCTCCAGCCGCTCCCTCACCGCGGCGAGATCGGCATCGAACAGCCGCGCCTGTTCCTCGCGTGCAGAACCATCGAGACGCAGGAGGTAGGAGGGGTGCGCGGTGACCCAGAGTTCGCTGCCATCCTCCAGCGGAATGGGCGCACCGCGGACCTTGGAAATGCTCACCGTCTTGCCGAGCAGCCCCCGCGCCGCGCTCGCGCCCATGGCGAGCACCAACTTCGGCTTCACGATCGCGCGCTCGCTCTCGATCCACCAGCGGCAGGTGTCGATCTCCTTCGCGCCCGGGTTCTGGTGAAGCCGCCGCTTGCCGCGCTGGACGTATTTGAAATGCTTCACCGCATTGGTGACGTAAGCCGCGCGCCGATCGATGCCGACCTTCTCCAGATGCGCGTCGAGCAATTGCCCTGCCGGACCCACGAAGGGACGACCCATCTGGTCCTCCTGGTCGCCGGGCTGCTCGCCGACGATCATCAACGCAGCGTCCTGAGGCCCCTCGCCCATCACGGCATGGTTATCGAGCTGGCCGATCGGGCACTTGCGGCAAGCATGAATCGCCTTGTCGATGGCGGCGAGTGTATCGGGCCGCTCCTCGAACTCGAGCGCGCCCTTCTCGACCATTTTTGCTTCGCGCCCCTGTGCACCCGCAATGAGGTCGGGAATGAGCGCGGCTTCGGGCATGTTCTTCCAGTATTTCTTCGGCATCTCCTTCAGCATCGCGCCGATTTTCAGCCGCGCGGGATTGAAGATCGAGGCGTAGTAGCTGCGCCAGAGGTCCTCCATCGGATCGCCGCCGGGCGCATCGTGGCGCTCTGCCGGAGGGCCTTCGGACATGGTCTCGGTATCCCAATGCAGGCTCCCGCGCGGGGTCAGGATCGACCAGCGCATATTCGAAAAGCGCCGCATGAAGAAGCCTGCATTGGCGCGCAGGATATGGTGCTCGGGTTCGAACCAGGCGACGTAATGCTCGCCCACCTCCTCGTCCTCAATCTCGACCAGCCGGAAGCGGACAAAGGCGTGCATCTTGTGGCTGTCGCGCCGCACGTTCTTGTCGAGTTCCTCCACGCGGCGCACATCGAGGTCGGCCTTGTCCTCCATCATCCGCGGATTGGACTGGAGCCGCCAGAGCAGGCGATAGAGCAGCGCGAACCGCTCGGGGTCGGAGTGAAGGATGGCGTTCCTAGCAAGGCTCACGAAGCGCCGGTTGGCCCGCACCGGCTTTGCGTCCATCGGCGGCACCGGCATGCGGCGCTCGCCATGCGCGAAGAGGTCCCCGCTGCCGCCCGGCTCGACCCATGCAATCCGGTCCGGCGGCACGTCGCACTGGACGAGCGAGCGCGCGCGTTCGCGCCAGAAGTCGAAATCGTCGGCTTCCGGCAGGTGCACCACGTAATAGGTGCCAAGCTTGACGTGCTGGAGCGCGGTCATGCGGCGAACAGCTCCAGTTGCTCGGACTTGGGCGCGAGCAGGCTGCGCAAGTCGGCGCGGTCGGTCAGCGTGATCGGCCGCCAGTCGACGGCGCAGATGAAGGGCCGCACCTTGGTGATCGACTGGGTGAGCAGCGCCACATCGTCGAGCCGCAGATTGCGGTGGCGACGGCTCGCCAGGATCTTGCCCACCGCCTTCACGCCGAGGCCGGGGACGCGCAGCAATTGCTCTTTCGACGCGCGGTTCACATCGACCGGGAAGGCCTCGCGAAACTTGAGCGCCCAGGCAAGCTTGGGGTCGATATCGAGCGGCAAGTTCCCGTCCGCCTCGGTCGCCTGCATCACGTCGCTGGGCTTGTAGCCATAGAAGCGCATCAGCCAGTCGGACTGGTAGAGCCGGTGCTCGCGGATGAGCGGCGGGCGCTTCAGCGGCAGCACCGCACTGGCATCGGGAATCGGCGAGAAGGCGCTGTAGTAGACGCGGCGAAGGCGGAAATTGTCGTAGAGCCGGCTGGCCTTGCCCACGATATCCGCATCGGTCGCGGCATCGGCGCCGACAATCATCTGCGTCGACTGGCCCGCGGGCGCAAAGCGCGGCGCATGCTTGAAGCGCTTCCTCGCATCCTTCGCCTCGACTAGGTCGGCCTTCACCTTGCCCATCGCGCCTTCGATCTGCCGCGCATCCTTGTCGGGCGCGAGGCGCGTGAGCCCGCTGTCGGTCGGCAGTTCGACATTGATCGAGACGCGGTCGGCATAAAGCCCCGCCTGGTGGACGATTTCCGGATCGGCTTCAGGGATGGTCTTCAGGTGGATGTAGCCGCGAAAATCGTGCTCCTCGCGCAATATCCGCGCGACCTCGACAATCTGCTCCATCGTGTGGTTCGAGCTCTTCACGATACCCGAAGAGAGGAACAGCCCCTCGATATAATTGCGCCGGTAAAAGGCGAGCGTGAGGTCTACCACCTCCTGCGGAGTGAAGCGCGCCCGAGCCACGTTCGAGCTCTTGCGGTTGACGCAGTAATGACAGTCGAACACGCAGTGGTTGGTCAGCAGGATCTTGAGCAGCGAGATGCAGCGGCCATCGGGCGCATAGGCGTGACAAATGCCCATCCCTTCGGTCGAACCAATACCCTTTCCGCCCAGACTGTTCTTCTTCGCCGTCCCGGACGACGCGCAGGAAGCATCGTATTTCGCCGCATCGGCGAGAATCTCGAGCTTCTGGAGGACAGTCTGCTCAGCCATTTGTTCACTATACGTTCCGCTGTTGGATTCGCCAATATCAAAAGGCAAAGCCGCCGCCGGGAACCAATCGCAGGGGCTTCCGTATTGATCACGCGGACCGGGCCCCTCTGGCGCGCGCTTGAAGCGCACGCGATGTCGGACGCAAGCGGAGAGGGGTGTACGCAACAGGTGTTCCCCTCTCGTCGATTTCACAGGTGCACTGCACCGACAGAAGGGAATATACATGTCGAAAATTTTTGCTGTTTCAGCACTCGCTGCGAGCACTCTGGTACTCGCGGCATGCGGTGAGACGAACGAAAACGCCGCTGCCGACACGGCGGCAACCGATGAAGCGAACCAGCCGATCACGGAAGCTGAAGTCCAGGCCGCGCAGCAAGCGTGGGGCCAAGGCATCGTCGACATCGGCAAGACCTTTACCGATGAGGGCGACTACCGTGCACGGGCACAGGAACACATCGCCACGCACTATGCCTATGGCGATAACCAGACCATCCTGTTCAAGCCCACTCTCGCTGCCGAAGACCAGTTCCGCGAAAGCGATACCGAGGCGCTGAGCTATTTCGTGGGTACCGAGGGAACCGAGGATGGCGGCTTCGCCATCGCTCCCTACACGGCCGTCCGCTGGGAAAACAACGGCACCGTGATCTCCGACAGCGGCGACATGGCCGTGGCAATGGGCAATTACTTCTTCACCGGTGCCGACGGCAATGAAACCAAGGTGGAGTATTCCTTCGCCTACGAACGCGGTGATGATGGCGAACTTGATATCGTCCTCCACCACAGCTCGCTGCCTTACAGCGCAAACTGATCCAAAGGGCGAAGGGGAACGCACTTCCTCTTCGCCCATGACTTCGGCCCTGCCTCGCCCAGCGCTCACTTCGGCAGAGAGAACCCACGAAAACAGGGGAGAACAGATGAAATACCTAGCTTCGGTCGCATTGGTCGCCATGGCCGCGACGCCCGCATTCGCCGATCACCACGAAAAGGACTGGAATTTCGGTGACGGCACGACGCCGGAACGTTGGTCCACCATCAATACCGATTATGCGATCTGCGATGCCGGCCTGAACCAGTCGCCAATCGATCTCGGCAGCCCGAATGCACGCGGCGATGTCGAGCTCACCACCAATTTCGGCAACAGCACCGGGACGATCGAGCTCGGCACCGAGAAGGTGCAAGTCAATTTTCCCGAAGGCTTCGGCATGAATTCGGGTGGCAAAGAATTCAACCTGATCCAGGTCCACTTCCACACGCCGTCCGAACACGCCATCTCGGGCGAGCGTTATCCGCTGGTTGCCCACTTTGTCCATGCGACCAATGAAGGCGAACTCGGCGTTCTCGGCGTGATGTTCGAGGAAGGCGAAGCCAATGACGCCCTCGGCGAAATCGTTTCCGGTGTCGGCGAAGGCAAAGGCGCCTCGGTCGAATTCGACATCAACGACATGGTCCCGGATGACCTCGAGGTCTTCCGCTACATGGGTTCGCTCACCACGCCGCCCTGCAGCGAAGGGGTGAACTGGCACGTCGCCGACACCACCCTGACTGCCAGTGCGGAACAGATTGCGGCGATGGAAGCGAATCTCGGCCCGTCGGCCCGCTCGCTCCAGCCGCTCGGTTCGCGCCTTCTGGTGGCACCCTCGGAATAACTCGTCGTAGCTGCGGGGACTGGCCGAATGCGCCGGTCCCCGTGGTTAAATTCTCGCTAATGCTACTTGGGAAAGCGGTATTAACCGTCCTCGGCGATTGTGCACGTCACAACAGCGAGAGGTCGATCTGTGGCTTTATTCCAGAAACTTTCCACCGTGGTCCAAGACGAGCGCCGGATGGTCCAGCGCTATTCGGTCAATTGCGAAGCCCGGCTGAAGATGCTTGGCGGCGACCGTGAAGGGCGCCTGTCCGATCTCTCGGAAGCAGGTGCGCGGTTCGACACACTCAATCCGCCACAGGAAGGTGTTTCAGGCCTGCTCCAGTGGGGCGAGCACGAGTTTTTCGGCAAGGTCGTCTGGGCGAACGAGAATAGCTGCGGTGTGATTTTCGAGCGTCCTATCCCGATGTCGGTGGTCGAAGAGACCTGCGAACTGGTGGAAGTTGCTTCGGGCCCGGTGGCCAATTTCGGCAATATCCCTGTCGCCAAGCGCGGCCGCCGTGCCGGGCTCGTCTCGCGCGATAGCTGACGCTTCAGGCGCATAGTCCCTGCAGATACCATTCGGGCGCGCCGCCGCGCCCATCCCCGACGATGCCTAGCCGGTAAATCCAGTAGCGCCTGCCGCGCTGGTCCTCGATCCGGTAGTAATCGCGTAGCCGCGTGGTCCCGCGCTCGCGCCACCATTCGGGTGCAATCCGTTCGGGCCCTTCGACCCGGCTCACCTCATGCACCTCGCCCCGCCAACGGAAGCGTTGCGGGTATCCATCCGGCGTAGCGTAGAGCACGGCGATCTTCTCCGACCGTTCGAGCAGTTTCAGGGGCCGCTTGTGGAAGGCGAGCTGGCCCTGGCTCGCAGGTTCGGGTTCGAGCGGGGGCTGCCAGCGTTGGGCGCGCTCGGGAATATGGCTGGCGAAGGGTACGGGGCGGCTGACGGCCCCCTCGCCCAGCCGCACGGTCAACCGATCAACCAGCGCCGAGAGCGCAATGCCATGGTTTTCCGCCGCCGCCTCGATATCGTCCTGCTCCAGCGCCAGCGGCTCGGCCCAGCTGGCGCGCAGCCGCAGCATCTCGATCCCGAAACCTGCATCGATATCGTCGAGCTTGGTCGCGAAGAGCCGCACGATATGCGCCGCCTCGCGCGTGGCGGCGGCAAGTTCGAGGCGGCGGACCGTCACCTCGCCATCGACACGCCACAGGCCGAGTTCGAGCCTTCGCGCACCTTCCCCCCGGCCCTCCAGCTCGCGCGCCATGTCTTCGGCGAGGTCTTCTACCACTTGGTCGAGTAGCTGGCGGTGGCGGATGGGCTCCATCAGGCGGCGCTGTACCAGCGGCATTTGCTGCGGGACCACTGGCAGCAAAGGCTCGGGTACGCGGCCGAGCAACTGGTCGAGTCGGACAAGCGGATTGGCTGCGGGCGATTTGCGGTTGCGGAAACGCCGCTGGATCGCGTCGCGGCCTATCGTAGTGAGCTCGCCAAGTTTCTTGAGTCCGAGGCGGCGCAGGACCGTGACCACATCCTGATCGAGCCGAAGCGCTGCGACGGGGAGGTTCTGAAGGGCCCGTTCCAGATCCTCTCCCTCGCTGGGAGGATCCACGATCGTGCCCGACACAGCATAATGCGACAGCGCCCAAGCCGCGCCAGCCGTGGGCGCTATGGCGCAGCGCACCGCGAGTTCGCGTCCAGCGAAAGCCTCGACGACATCGGCCACCAGCCTTTCCTCTCCGCCGAACAGGTGCGGTACGGCAGTCACGTCCACCAATAGGCCGTCTGGCGCATCCATCGCCGACCACGGCCCCCAGCGCTGCGCCCAGACGGCGAGCTTCTCGAGGAAGGAAAGATCGCCCGCCGGGTCGGACGGGGCAGTCATGATCTCCGGGCACAGCGTGCGCGCATCGGCCAACATCATCCCCGCCCTCGCCCCGGCCGCAGCGCCTGCGCGATTGGCCGCCTCGATCCGCGGCCCATGCGCGGTATCGGCGATCAGGACGAGCGGTTTGTCATCAAGCTCGCGGCGTTCGGATGCCCCCTGCCGCCAGCGATCCATCGCCATGGCGGGGAGCCAGATCGAAAGGATGCGGCGGGCCTGGGGAACGGGGAGGCCTGCCGCCGGCGCATTCACGCGCGGCGGGGCATACGGCTATGCTGCAGCCCCGCTGTCCAGTTCGCCACGGCCTTGTCAGTCTCCTCGCGAGCCTTCCTCGCAGTCAGACACCCGTCCTTCTCGCCAAGCACCCATCCGCCCGGTGCATGCGTGCGGGCACGGAAGAGTTCAGCCTCCCACGAGGGATCGCCCGGGGCCTGCGCATTCCATTCGGGCGCTGCAGAAGGGGTGGAGGTCACCTCCCACCGCATCCGTGCCGAAGACAAATCGCGCGCAGCATCCACCCGCAGCAAGAACAACGGCACGCCGTGCTTCTGCGCGGTCAGCGTCAGCCGGCGCGAGGCAGTAAAGTCGAGTGTCTTCGGGTTGCCCGCAATCTCCCCGATCACGAAGGCGAGTTCGCGGCAACGCAGCCCTTCCTCTAGCGCGAAGAGCGCATCTTCCGCCTTTTCTGCCAATACATGGATCACGCGCGCCTGGAGATCCGCAGGCAGCCCGGCGCGATAGGGCCGCCCGCCCAGCCGGGCCGCCTCGCGCGTCTGCACCCAGAGAACGCTGCGCCGGTCTTCGGCTTCCTGCCCTTCGCCGCGCGGGACGCTCCGCCAGTCATCAAGCGCCAAAGCCAGCGCCGCCCCTGCACCCGCCGCCTCGCGGGATGAGGTGAACACCTCGCTATGCAGAGCCTTGCCCTGCAGCGCCGCCAATCCAGGCCGCCAGCGCGCACTCCGCCGCGCGGACAGTGTGGCGACGTCTTCGAAAGCCGTGGTCGGCAAGGAGGAAAGATCGGTTTGGGTCATGCGGGAGTCGACTCGTATGTTCCTATTATGTTCCATGCGACGAGGATTCGCAATTCATCCTTTCACAGCCTCGCCCCGGCGCAGCCTCCGGGAACATCGTACCCGCGCAAACCGTTGATCAGGCAATACCAATTCAGAAAGGCCCCCCATGAAATACTCAGACGGCAACCCCGACGCGCTCAAGAACAAGTTCTGGCACGCACTCGCCGACTCGCCCTTCCTGTTCCTCGAGCTCGACGGCCGTTCGGACACGTCTGTCCCGATGACCGCCCAGCTCGACAAGGACGCCAACAGTTCGATCTGGTTCTTCACCCAGAAGAACTCCACCTTCGCCCAACTCGGCAAGGTCACGGCGAGCTTCGCCGGCAAGGATCACGACATGTTTGCGCGCTTCGACGGGACGCTTTCTGTCGAGACCAGCAAGCAGCGCTTCGAGCAATTCTGGAACAACTTCGTCGAAGCCTGGTACGATGGCGGCAAGGACGATCCCGACATCCTATTCCTGCGCATGGACCTCGGCGATGCCGAAATCTGGAGCGGCGATCTTGGCCTGCTCAATACGGCCAAGATGGCGCTGGGCATGAATGTCCACGACGAAGCGGAGGAACGCCACGTGGAATCGGTTGATCTCTAAATCGACCCAACAACGATAAGAAAAGTCGCAAAGGGCCGCCCCCACCGGGCGGCCCTTTTTGCGTCAGCCGAAGATGCCGAAGAACAGGATGACGGCCAGAATGATCGGACAAACATAACGGACCAGCGCGCGCCACGTCTGATGCAGCACACCATCGAGCCCGTTCTCGTCGTCGATCAGCTTCGCATCGGCCACCCAGCCTACGAAAATACAGGTCATAATCGCACCGATCGGCATGAACAGTTTCGCGGTCACCCCGTCGAGCGCGTCGAAGAAATTCGCCTCTGCGAACAGCGGTATGAAGCCAAGTGGACGGAAATCCGCCATGTCGTTGAACGAAAGCGAGGACAGAACGCCCAGCACCGCCGCACCCGCACCGACAAGCAACGTCGCCATGGCTCGCGACATGCCGAACCTGTCCTTCACGAAAGCTGTCGGCGCCTCAAGCAACGATACCGAACTGGTCAGCGCGGCGAAGAACACCATGATGAAAAATGCGAGACCGATGAGCGAACCGAACGGCATCGCCTGGAACGCGATCGGAAGCGACTGGAACATCAGGCCCGGACCTGCGCTGGCGGAAAGGCCGGCAGCAAAGACGATCGGGAAGATCGCGAGGCCTGCCAGTAAAGCCACCGCGGTATCGGCGCCCGCGATAATGCCCGAAGTTTCGCCAAGATTCGTGTTGCGGCTGGCATAGGACCCGTAGGTGATCATCCCAGCAACACCCAGTGAGAGCGAGAAGAACGCCTGTCCGACAGCCGCGAGCATGACCTCGCCCGTCAGCTTGCTGAAATCGAATGTGAAGAGATAGCCGACCGCTTCGCCGAAATTGCCCGTGAACGCTCCGTAAATCGTGATGCCAAGGAACAACAGGAAGAACATCGGCATCAGATAAACAGCTACCCACTCGATCCCGCTCGACACACCGCGCGCAACAAAAAAGATAGTCGCGGCGAGAAAAGCGAGGTTGAGCCCGACCATCAGCGATCCGTTGCCGAAAAGTCCCGGCAGGAGGCTCTCGATATCTTCCGCAGCGCGCCCTTCGAACGCACCGCCGGTCAGGCCGGTCTGGAACAGGTCTCCGAGGAAAACGCCGATATAGTACACGACCCAGCCGCCAACGACGCAGTAGAAGCTCAAGATCAGGAAAGCTGCAAAAACGCCGAGCGAGCCGATCAAGCTCCAGCTCTTCGAAGCATTCGAGTCTTCTGCAACCTTGCGGACGCTGTCAGGTGCGGAGGCCTGACCGTGCCGTCCGATCAATACTTCGGATAGCAAGACGGGCAGGCCGATCAGAAGGACGCAGAAAATGTAGAAAAGGACAAATGCCCCGCCCCCGTTTTCGCCCGCCTCTGCCGGGAAACGCCACATGTTCCCAAGACCGACAGCCGAACCGACTGCGGCTAGAATGAATGCACTGCGCGACGACCAATTCTCATGGCCTGATGTTGCACCCGAACCTGCTGCTGCCATCTGTTCCAATAACCCTCTTCATCGCGCTCGTCCCGGCGGCGCGAACTCCCGTGTGCGCGCCTATCTGCAACGAATCCGTGCCGAGGCCAAGAGGCAAGCTTTGCCTTTGCACGGTACGCTCGCTAGACGCATCTGCCATGTCGACTACCTTCCAGCTCGATACGAGCACCAGCAGAGCCAATCCCACGCCGCAGCCGATGAAGCGACTGACGGTCCCGAAGATTCGCGCCCACAAGGCCGAGGGCGAGACCAAGGAGCCGTTGGTGATGCTGACGGCCTACACGGCCCGGCAGGCGCAGTTGCTCGACGCGCACTGCGATATCCTGCTCGTCGGGGATTCGCTTGCACAGGTGATTTACGGCTTGCCCTCCACCATTCCCGTCACGCTCGACATGATGGCAAATCACGCGGCAGCCGTCGTGCGCGGCAGCTATCATTCGGTCGTCGTCGTCGACATGCCTTTCGGATCCTATGAAGGATCGAAGGAGCAGGCTTTCGAAAGCGCCGCACGCTTGCTCAAGGAAAGCGGGGCGGCTGCCGTGAAGCTGGAGGGCGGAGAGCAGATGGCCGAAACGGTCGCCTTCCTCAACCAGCGCGGCATTCCCGTGATGGGCCATGTCGGACTGACCCCGCAGGCCGTCAATGTACTGGGTGGCTACATGGCTCGCGGTCGGGACGATGCGGAAGCAAAGAAGATCGTCGGCGATGCAAAGGCACTCGACGAGGCAGGCGCTTTCGCCATCGTGCTCGAGGGCGTGCTCGAACCCATCGCAATCGAAGCAACGCAGGCGGTGTCCTGCCCCACGATCGGCATCGGCGCCTCGGCGCAATGCGACGGGCAAGTGCTCGTTACCGAAGACATGCTAGGCATGTTCGAGCGGGTGCCTCGCTTTGTGAAGAAATACGAGAATATTGCCGAGGTTATTGAGAAGACCGTGGCGCAGTATGCCGAGCAAGTGCGCTCGCGCAGTTTCCCGACGGCAGACCAGACTTACCAGCCCAAGAGCTGAAGACAGGACCTCACCAACACATGCAAACGCTTTGGCGCTTTTACGGCTTCTCGCTGATCTTCACCCTGTTCTGCCTAGGACTGGGAGTCTGGTACGGATGGGAGAGCACAGGCACCCTCACCGGCACTGCCGCACTGCTGTGGATCATCGTCGTGCTATCGGTGCTGGAGGTATCCCTCAGCTTCGACAACGCCGTCGTGAATGCCTCGGTCCTAAAGGAGATGGACGAGGTCTGGCAGCGACGCTTCCTGACCTGGGGCATTGCCTTCGCCGTCTTCGGCATGCGCATCGTGTTCCCTTTGGCCATCGTAGCCATCGCGGCAGGACTCGGTCCGGTTGAGACGATCCGGCTCTCGCTCAACGATCCCGCAGAATACGAGCGGATTGTCAGCAGCGCGCACGTCGGCATTGCCGGTTTTGGCGGCGCTTTCCTTGCGATGGTCGGTCTCAAGTTCTTTTTCGATCTCGACAAGGAGATTCACTGGATCGCGGTGATCGAGGAGAACCTGTCGAAATTCGCTGCCTTGCCTGCAGCCGAGATCGCCATCCTGCTTCTGGTCCTGTGGGGCATTTCGTCATTGCTCGAACCTGCAGAGGCGCTGACCTTCCTCATTGCCGGGATCCTCGGGCTCGTCACCTTCATCGCAGTGGAAGGTATCAACGCGATCCTCGAAATCCACGAGCAGAAGCAGAAACTGGCAGGGGCGGCCGTGCGCAGCGGGCTTGGCGGCTTTCTCTATCTCAACGTTCTCGACGCCAGCTTCAGTTTCGACGGCGTGATCGGTGCGTTCGCCCTGTCGAACAATATGATCGTGATCGCACTCGGCCTGTCGATCGGTGCCATGTTCGTGCGTTCGATGACGATCCACTTGGTGCGCAAGGGTACGCTGGCAGCCTATCGGTTCCTTGAGCATGGCGCCTTCTGGGCGATCATCGTGCTGGGCGCGATCATGCTGATTTCGGCCAAGTTCCACATTCCGGAAACCATCACCGGGCTGATCGGGGCAATCCTGATCGGGCTCAGCTTCTGGTGGTCGGTGCGCTATAACCGTCGGCATCCCCATGAGGGGGAGACGCCAGCCGACTAGCGAGCGGCGCGGCCAGCACCAGTTGGAAGAAGTGATAGAGCAGAAGTGGCAGGACTATGAAGCCCGCTTCCTCGCGCGCGAACAGGATCGTGGCGAGCGGGACGCCCACAGCCGCGCTCTTCTGCGCACCCGCGAAGAGGAACGCTATCCGATCGCGACGCGGCAGACCGAGTGCGCCCGAGGCCAGCCAGGCACCTCCATTGCCGAGCGCGAGGAAAACGGCGATCCCAAGTCCGAGCATGCCCCACGCAGCCGGATCGAGCGTGCTCCAGATGCCCTGTTCGACCGCACCCGAGAATGCCACATAGACAGCAAGGGCAATTACCAGCCTGTCAAGCCAGACGACCCGCTGCTTGTTCCGCACAACCCAATCCTTCGTCCAGCCCTGGACCAGCTGGCCAATCACGAATGGCAGCAGGAGGATCAGCGCGATCCTCTCGATAGTCTCCATGCCTACGCCGCCCTCGCCCGTCCCGCCCAATAGCAGAAAGATCGGAACCGACACGAAGACACCCAGGATATTTAGCAGGGCGGCAGATATGACCGACAGGCCGACATTGCCATTGGCCAGCGTGGTGTAGCTCGTCGCCGATTGCACGGTCGAGGGCAGCACACCGAGGTAGAGGAAACCTACCGCAACGAGTGACGGGAGTCCGAATGCCAGCAGCTTGCTTAGGCCAAGCCCGGCAAGGGCCATCGCGCCGAAGACCCACAGCACCATCGGCAAGATGAAGCGCCAGTTGAGCAGACCGCGCCCGATTTCGGACCGCGACACGCGCATTCCGTTGAGGAGGAAGAGCAAGAAGATCCCGATATTGGCGAGGCCTTGCGCAGCATCTGATTGCTCGGCAGGGATCGGCAGCACGGCTGCCAGCACAACCGCAGCCACCAGTAGCCTCAGCATAGGGTCGGCAAGAATGGTGCGGATCGCCATGACGTCGCCCTAGCGAGCCTCGCCCCGCTTGTCGCGCCCTAGGTCGCCTGCAGATCGTATTGCTTGAGCAGGTCGTACAGCGTCGGCCGGCTGATGCCGAGAAGCTTGGCCGTCATCGAGATATTGCCCTGGCTGCGCGCCATGGCCTGGCGGATCATCCGCCGATCGGCCGCCTCGCGCGCCTGCTTGAGGTTG
Organism: Qipengyuania vesicularis; assembly: GCF_019711415.1. Taxonomy (GTDB): domain Bacteria; phylum Pseudomonadota; class Alphaproteobacteria; order Sphingomonadales; family Sphingomonadaceae; genus Qipengyuania; species Qipengyuania vesicularis. The sequence goes on from NZ_JAIGNJ010000002.1 coordinate 26,408, forward strand.
AGCGCCATGTCCTCCTCTTCGGCTCCATCGCCAAGGTCGAGGTCTTCCGCCGCAACCAATTTGCCATCGGCCATAATGACCGAGCGCTTGATCCGGTTTTCCAGCTCGCGCACGTTTCCGGGCCAGCCCCAGCAATCGATCGCTGCAAGTGCATCGGGCGTGAAACCCTTGACCTGCGGATTCATCTCCGCAGCGAAGCGGGTGAGGAAATGCTTGGCCAGCAGCACGCTGTCACCCGGCCGTTCGGCGAGTGCCGGAATCTTCACCACGACTTCGGCGAGACGATAGAACAGGTCCTCGCGGAAGGTACCCTCGCTGACCATGCCCTCGACGTCCTGGTGCGTGGCGCAGACAATGCGCGTATCGACCGAGATGGGTTTGCGGCCGCCGATACGTTCGATCACGCGCTCCTGCAGGAAGCGGAGCAGTTTCACCTGAAGCGGCAGCGGGATATCGCCGACCTCGTCGAGGAAGAGCGTGCCGCCATTGGCCATCTCGATTTTGCCCTCGATGGTTTTGACGGCGCCGGTGAAGGCACCCTTCTCGTGACCGAAGAGTTCGCTCTCGAGGAGGTTTTCCGGGATCGCAGCGCAGTTGATTGCGATGAAGGCCCCGCCCCGGCGATCGCTCGCTTCATGCAGTCCCTTGGCGAGCAGCTCCTTGCCCGTTCCGCTGGCGCCGAGCAGCATTACCGAGACATTGGTCGGCGCGAGGCGCTCGATCGTGCGCGCGACCTTCGCCATCTCGGGCGCAGCGGTGATCATCGTGCCGAGCACGGTTTTCTCTTCGCCTACTTTCTCGGCAAGTCGGCGGTTCTCGCCCTCGATCGTGCTGAGCTTGAAGGCCCGGTCGACGATCAGCCCGAGCTCATCGATATCGACCGGCTTCTGGTAGAAATCATACGCACCACGCTCGACGGCCTGCAGGGCGCTCTCGCGGGCCCCGTGACCCGAGGCCACCACAACCTTCGTATCCGGCTTGATCTGCATGATCGCATCGAGAACGGCGAAACCCTCACTCGTGCCGTCGGGATCGGGCGGCAGGCCGAGGTCGAGCGTGACCACAGCCGGTTCTTCACTACGCAAGGCAGCCAGCGCCTGGTCGCGATTGCCCGCGATGACGACATTGTAGTCGTCATAGGCCCATTTCAGCTGCGCCTGGAGGCCTTCGTCGTCCTCCACGATCAGCAGGGTGGGCTTGGGCTTGTCTTTGGCCATCAGGCTACATCCTTTTGGGGTTCAGGCGCGCGCGGCCTGGCAATGATCTCAGCCGCCGAACGCAGCGGCAGGCAAATCGTGAATCGGGTGCCGAGGCTTTCGCGCGATTCCACGTCGAGCCGTCCGCCCATGGCGCGGATGATCTCGCGCGCCTCGTAGGCGCCGATGCCGAAGCCGCCCTCCTTGGAGGAAACGAACGGTTTGAAGAGGCCGCTGCGCAGGAAATTGGGGCTCATCCCGCGGCCGCTGTCGACGATCTGGACAATCCCGAACAAACCATCGCTGAAGGTTTCGAGCATCACCGGGCTCTCGGGTCCTCCGGCGTCGATGGCGTTCTGGATGATGTGCGACAATGCCTGTTCGAAGGCATCCGCCTGACCATCGACCTGCATCGGTTCGTTGCGTAGCAAGGCTACCTTCGACGTCGCGGCAAACCGTTGCACCGTCGCGCGCACATGGCTCGTCATGTCGAAGGGCCTGGCGTCCTCGGCGGACGCGGCACCGTAGCGGCCAAGCCGGGCGAGCATCGTATTGAGCTTTTCCGCGCTGTTGCGCAGCGTCACCAACATGTCCTTGCGGAACTCGGGCTTCTCCGCATGCTTCTCTGCGTTCTTGAGAAGGAGCGACATCTGGCTGGAGAGGTTCTTGATGTCGTGCATCACGAAGGCCATCCGGCGGTTGAATTCGTCGAAACGAGCAGCTTCGGAAAGCGCCTCTTGCCCGGCCTGCTCGGCAAGGTAGCTGGCAAGTTGCTGGCCAACGATGCCGAGGAGGTCGAAATCCTCCCAGTCGAGCTTGTGTTCGACCAGCGGGCGCGACAGCACAACCACTCCGACGAGCCGGTTGAAATGCAGCAATGGAACCGCGGCCCAGGCGCGCGGTTCGTCGATAATCCACTCTGGAATATGGGCCAGTTCGCCTTGGTGTTCGATCCCAGCACGGGCCTCATCGAGGTCGATGATCAGGCCTTCGCGCTCGAATATTCCGGACAGGTCGTCGCTGATCGGTTCCGCCGGGACCGCGAACTGAGGCCAGCGCCAATGTCCGCCGAAGCCCAGCTTCCCGTCGTCATCTGCGAGGAGCAGGATGCCTTTCGGGCTCTCGGTAATATCCGCCATCGCCTTGATCGCGCGTTCCTGGAGGCTTGCCTCGTCAAGGTTCGAACGGCCGATGGTATGCGTGAAACGGATCCACTCGTTGCGGTAGTCGTAGCGGTGCTTGAACAGGTGCTTGATCGCCGTCACCCGCAACCATCCGCGCAGGCGGTCGGATGGCAGCCAGATAAGCGCCAGCGCCCCGGCAGCGATCACCAGCCCGACTTGGGTCAGGCGTCCAGCATTGCCGGCAAGAATGTCGAGAGAACTTGCCAGCCCCAGCATTCCGAGCAGGTAAGCGCCGATCACCAGCAGCGAGAGGAAGTGGAAGGTAACTGCGCGTGAAGGGCTGAATGTCAGGCCGACAGCGCTCTTGTTGAAACCGATTGCAAACGGGACGGCGATCACCGCGATCGCAAGTCCGTGCAAGGCCACCAGCTCTTCTGCAAACCCGCCCGAGAGGTAGGCGATCGTGTAGAAGTTGAGCATGAAGGCCCAGAGGCCCGCCATGGCGGCCGCATTCCAGCGAAGGATGCGGCGCGAGCTCTGTGCAGCTCCGATGTAGAGATTGTGCAGCATGACCAGCGCGCCAACCGCGACGAGCACGCGGAAGATGGCGGAAGTCTGCGTTACCAGCAGTTCGATCTGAGGCGTAAGGGCGTAGCGCTCCTGAATCAGGAGCAGCGCAACCTGGAGGGTTTCGACAAAGGCAAGCGAGAATGCCACTGGCCGCACGAGCCGTGAGCTCTCGTCACGCCCGTCATTGGCGAAGAGACGGAAGAGCAGGTAGATCCAGGCGAGATTACTGGCGACGCCCGTCAGCGTGACGATCGGTTGGTCGAAGCTGAAGCTGGCTGCGGCGAAACACCAGTTGGCACTGAGGGCAAGAGCAATAATCCCGGCCCAGCGATCCGATCGTTCTTCCTGCCCGTTACGCGCGATCCACAGCGCCGCAAGCCCGCTGACGATCGCGCCAATCGAGTAGAAAATGTAGGAAAGCGAGCCAGCCCACTCCATCAGGAGCGCTCCTGCCCCGGGCAGGGTGCCATCAGGCTCTGGTCAGTAACCCCGTTCATTCCCGCATACCCGCGCCATTGCATAGGGGTTCGGGACTAGGCTCGAATGGTGAATTGTCGGTAAATTTTACACCAAATAAACCAAGAAGGCGACGCCTTCACCGAGGAAAGCGTCGCCATTCCTGACAATTCTAGGAGGATCGATCTCAGCGCTCGCCAAACTCGAAGGGCGAGGTTCCGCGGCGCATGCGATCGAAGTGTAGCTTGCGCCCGCGCGGCGGGAGCGAACGCTGTGGACAGCCCTCCCTGTGGCATCGTGCACATCCCGGCCCGATCCTCTGCGCATCGGCCGGACGCAGCGAAAGGCCGCGTGCGTGGGCAAGGTCGGTGGCAAGCACCGCCTCGATACCCACCGCGACAACGAACCGCGCCTCGCCTGGAGCACCGCTGCCTTCCACACTGCGCATCATAGTGAGCCAGCCCCCCTGCCCTTCTCCGGTATCGTCGAGACTCACATATTGAACCACGAGTTCGCCGCCCCGCTCGAAGGCCCGGTGGGCATCCCATAGTGGGCAGGATACGTCTTCGCCGGCAAATCGCGCCGTGCTCGCTCCCATGAAGCTCTTCGAGAATTGCCCGGCCCGGTCGAGCCTGACCATGAAGAAGGGAAGCCCGCGCTGGCCCACCCTCTGCAAGGTGGTGAGACGGTGGGCGAGTTGCTCGAAGCTCACCGAGAAACGGCGCTCCAGCACGGGAAGGTCGTAACCCGTGGCATCGCAAGCACGCAGGAAACGTCCATAGGGCATCAGCAGTGCGGCGGCGAAGTATCCGTCGAGGTGGCGCTTGAAGAGTGCGCGGGCGGCCTCGTCATCGAACTTTGCGCCCTGGGCGATCGCCATGATCTCGTCTGCCTTCTCGAGCTGGGCGATCTTGAGCGCGAGCTGGAAATTCCGCGAAGCAGGGCCAAGCATTTCGGACAGCTGCACTTGGCGCGCATGGAGGTCGAGGCGGCTGAGGCTGTCGGGAAGCACCTCGCGCGGCAGGGAACGGACCGAGAGCTGGTGCCGCTCGCGCAAACGCTCGGTCAGCGCGAGCCCGATATCGCCGCGCGACAGGCGCATTTCGTCGGCGAGTTCCTCTGCTGCCGTATCGAGGTCGGCGAAATGGTTGCGCCAGCGTTCGATTTCGCGGCGCGAAGCGGCAAGCGGATCTTCCGCCAACACTGCGGCCGGGCCCGCATTATCATAGAGTCGGGCGAAGGCGGCAGCTGCCTGCGGAGCGGTTGAAAGGAATTCGTCCAGCTCTTCGCGATCGATCGCGAGATCGGCGAAACGTTCATCCGCGAAGCGACGCGCGAGACCATCGAGACCCCCGATTGCCTCGTCCTCACGAATACTGCGTGGGTCGAAGTCGAATTGCTCGACCAGCCCCATGATTACGCGCGCGCTTACAGGCCGCTGGTTGCGCTCGATCAGGTTGAGGTAGCTGGGCGAAATCGACAGCCGCGCAGCCATCGCAGCCTGGGTCAGGCTTTCCCGCTTCCTTAGTCGACGGATGGCAGGTCCGGCGCGGATGGCATCATCGGACATTTGTAAATTCCTTTACAACCTTACAGGCCTAATAGGCCCCGTTAAGGGTTCTAGACAAGAAATTCTGTAAATTTTCCTGCCAGAATCACTTTTCCCGGCGCATTCTCTCTTCAAGGCCAGCTCAGAGCTTGGGCCAACCGGACAGGAGAATACGCAATGACCTACCAGAGCCACATCGCGAAGATGAACGAGACCATCGCCGAGAATGGTGACAGCTGGGCTGCGATCGACGCCGCCAGTGCTGCCCGCATGGCCGTCCAGAACCGCTTTCCTACCGGGCTCGACATTGCGCGCTACACCGCGAAGATCATGCGCGAGGACATGGAAGCCTACGACAAGGACCCGGCGAACTACACCCAGTCGCTCGGCTGCTGGCACGGGTTCATCGCTCAGCAGAAGATGATCTCGATCAAGAAGCATTTCGGCAGCACCAAGCGCCGTTACCTCTACCTCTCTGGCTGGATGGTTGCCGCTCTGCGCAGCGAATTCGGCCCCCTGCCCGACCAGTCGATGCACGAGAAGACCAGCGTGCCCGCTCTGATCGGTGAACTCTATACCTTCCTCAAGCAGGCCGATGCCCGTGAACTCGGCGGCATGTTCCGGCAGCTCGACGATGCAAAGGCTGCAGGTGACGCGGTTGCCACCCACCGTCTCCTCAAGGAAATTGACGAGCACCAGACCCATGTCGTGCCGATCATTGCCGATATCGATGCAGGCTTCGGCAATGCCGAAGCGACTTACCTGCTCGCCAAGAAAATGATCGAAGCTGGCGCCTGCGCGCTGCAGATCGAGAACCAGGTGTCGGACGAAAAGCAGTGCGGCCACCAAGACGGCAAGGTTACCGTTCCGCACGAAGACTTCCTCCAGAAGATCCGCGCGATCCGCTATGCCTTCCTCGAGCTCGGCGTTCCCGATGGCATCATCGTTGCCCGCACCGACAGCCTCGGCGCTGGCCTGACCAAGCAGATCGCCTTCTCGAAGGAGCCGGGCGACCTCGGCGACCAGTACAACGCCTTCCTCGATTGCGACGAAGTCGATCCCGCCGACATCAAGAACGGCCAGGTCTTCATCAGCCGCGACGGCAAGCTGATGTCGCCCAAGCGCCTGCCTTCGAACCTCTACCAGTTCCGTGCCGGAACGGGTGAAGATCGCTGCGTGCTCGACTGCATCACCGCGCTCCAGAATGGTGCCGACCTGCTGTGGATCGAGACCGAGAAGCCGCACATTGGCCAGATCGGCGGGATGGTAAACCGCATCCGCGAAGTGATCCCCAATGCCAAGCTGGTTTACAACAACTCGCCCAGCTTCAACTGGACGCTCAACTTCCGCCAGCAGGTCTTCGATGCCTGGGAAGCAGAGGGCAAGGACCTGTCGGCCTACGACCGCGCAAAGCTCATGAGCGTGGACTATGACGGCACCGATCTGGCGGCAGAAGCCGACGAGCGTATCCGCACCTTCCAGAAGGACGCGGCACGCGAGGCGGGCATCTTCCACCACCTGATCACGTTGCCGACCTACCACACGGCTGCGCTGAGTACTGACAATCTCGCCAAGGAATACTTCGGTGATGCTGGCATGCTCGGCTACGTCAAGAACGTCCAGCGCGAGGAAATCCGCCAGGGTATCGCCTGTGTGAAGCACCAGAACATGGCCGGATCGGATATCGGCGATGATCACAAGGAATACTTTGCCGGTGAAGCGGCCCTCAAGGCCGGCGGCAAGGACAACACAATGAACCAGTTCGCTGCGGCGTAAGGAGAGAGAGGATGACGACCATGACAGACGACACCCCGAAGACCGAACCGGGTCGCGCGCGCGCCCTGTTCTCGACCGCCGACTTCCGCCTGCTGCGCACTGCTCTGACGAGCTATGCCCGCCAGACGGAAGACCGCGAGGAGCTGGCGAAGATCAACGCCCTTCACCATCGCCTCGGCACCTACGTCCCTTCGGACGGCTGACCCACGCTTTCAAATAACCAGTTCTCCTGGGGAGGAGAAACGGCCGTCGAGGTGCCCCAACACCTCGGCGGCCGTCAATTTTTTCGCCGTCAGCCGCCGTTCGCGGGCATCAGGTCGAGCGCGGCGCTCGCAAGCGCCTCGGCCCCGGTCCTGACCACCGCCTCTGCATCGGGCGCCCAGAAGGGCGAATGAAGCGAAGGCAACGGCTTTCCTTCTTCGCGAAGGGCAGTGAGCATCTCTTCCGGCGTCCCGCTGATCCAGAAGATCATGCTTTTCACCCCTTCCGGATCGGCGCGGCGGAACTGGCTGAAGTCCTCGCCGCCCATCACAGCGGGCGCCACGAACACACGATCCTCGCCGAACCGCGCCTTGAAGGCCGCAGCGCGTTCCTCGCTGAAACCGGGATCGTTGAAGGTCGAAGGCGTATAGGGATCCTCGACCGTCACCACCGGATGCAACTCTTCCGGCAGGCCAGCAGTGACCGCTTCGCCCTTGGCGACGCGGCGGATACCGTCGAGCAGCAACTGGCGGCTTTCATCCGAGTAGCTGCGCACGGTCAGCTGGAGTCGCGCCTCGTCCGAAATGATGTTGTGCTTCGCCCCCGCGTGGAAGCTGCCCACCGTGATCACCGCCGGATCGAGCGGAGAAGAGCTTCGGCTCACGACCGTCTGCAGCTTCATGACGATCGCGCTTCCCAGAACGACCGGATCCACCGTTGTGTGCGGGTAGGCGCCATGGCCGCCGATGCCTTTCACCGTGATATCGACACTATCCACATTGGCCAGCGCGTAGCCCGGCGTATAGCCGATGGTACCAGCTGGAGCAGGCGCAGCAGCATCGTGAAAAGCGAGCACATATTCCGGCTTGGGGAAGCGCTCGTAAAGTCCGTCTTCGAGCATCGCGAGCGCGCCCAGCCCAAGCTCCTCGGCCGGCTGGAGGATCATGACCAACGTGCCCTGCCACTGGTCCTTCCGCTCGGCCAGCAACTGGGCGGCACCGATGAAGCCGGTCATGTGCGTATCGTGACCGCAGGCGTGCATGACACCGGTCGTGACACCGCTTGCGGGCGTCGCCTGCACCGTGCTCGCATAAGGAAGGCCCGTCTGCTCGATCACCGGCAGGCCGTCCATGTCGGCGCGCAGCATGACCACCGGGCCATCGCCGTTTTTCATCACCGACACGACGCCGGTCTGGCCTACGCCTTCGGTCACTTCAAAGCCGAGGTCGCGCATCCGCTTGGCGAGTTTTGCTGCAGTCTGGTGCTCCTCAAAGCTGAGTTCCGGATTGGCGTGAAGGTCGCGATAGAGCTCCATCAGCCCGGGCATGTCTTCTTCCAGCGAAGCGCGAAGGTCATCCGCCTGGGCGGGCGAAGCAAAGGCAATGGCGGCCGCGGCGCAGGCGACGAGGCTTGTAGGACGCAGGTTGGATTTGAGCACGGTTTCCCCTCCAGCTTGGAACACTTGGAACACGGTCCTGGGGAAGGAATCCCCGGGGCCGGAAATGTCATCTCTCTGGCGTCCAGACTGGCAGAGCCTGCGCAGATAGGAAAGCAATATGGCGGCAGCCTTAGAGCTGGTAGGTCAGCACCAGCCCGACAGAGAGCGCCGTCACCATGATCCCCACCAATGGCACGCCGGTCTTCACGTAATCGCCGAACTTGTAGCTCCCTTCGGCCATGATCAGCATGTTGGTCTGATAGGCGATGGGCGTCGCGTAAGAGAGGTTGCAGCCGAACAGCACCGCCAGCACCAGCGGTTCGGGCGGAAGACCCAGCGTGCCCGCGATGGCGAAGGCAATGGGGGTTCCCACTGTTGCGGCGGTAGCATTCGAGGCGAAATTGGTGAGGAAGGTCACGAAGACCATGATCGCGGCGAGGACCAGCGCCGGGGATAGGTATTGCAGGCCATAGGACAGCAATTCGCCCAGCCATGCCGCCGCCCCGCTTTCATCGATGATCCGTCCGATGGCAATACTCGCTGCAACGAGCACGATCACCTGTGCGGATAACGCCCGGCCGACGCGATCGAATTTGACGCAGCCGGTCACGAACATCAGGATTGCGCCTGCCAGCGCCGCGATAGCGATCGGCACCAGGCCCAGCGATGCAAAAGCCACCGACCCACCCATAATGCCCGCGGCAAGCAGGGCCTTCGAACGACGGGGCAGCTCGCGACGCCCTTCGAGCTGGAGCAGGCTATCACCGCTCGCGAAGGTTTCGAGATCGTGCTGGAGGCCCATCACCAGCAACACGTCGCCTTCCCTGATGCGGATATCGCCTACGTCGCTGAATTCGTCCTTCTGGCCGATCAGCGTATCGGGACGATGGATACCTACCACGGCCACGCCATACAGATCGGCAATTCCCGAGGTCGGAAGGGTGCGGCTGTTGAGGCGGCTGTCGGCGGTCACCGTCATTTCGACGACCTGGATGTCCTCGCCGGTCTCGTCATGCTTGCGCTGGATACGTTCGAGCACCCAGCTGGGTGCCGCTTCGCCGCGCATGACCTGGATGGCTTCCTCGATGGCATCATGCGTGCCGGAAACCTTGATCCTCTGCCCCGCGCGGAACAGACCCGGCTTCACATCATGGAACTCGATTCCGGCGGGGAGGCGCGGGGCGATCTGCTTCAACTCGCGCCCGTTCATCAGGCTGTTTTCCGTCACGCGCAGGCGGGTATAGAAGCGGCGACTCTCGTGGGTCAGTTCGATCCGGTTGTCGCCAAGCATCTTCGGCATCACCAGCCAAAGGTAAGGAAGCGCCACAAGCCCCGCCGCCAGTACGAGTGGCGTGAAATGAAACACGCTCATCATCGGCATGCCGAGATCGACCGCGATCGACACCACGAGGATATTGGTCGATGTCCCGATGGTAGTGGCAAGGCCGCCAATCAGCGAGGCTGCGTTGAGTGGCATCAGGGTTTTCGATGCCGGCATCGCGCCGCGCGCGGCCAGCGTCACGAAGATCGGGATCAGCAGCACCAGCACCGGCGTGTTGTTCACGAACATGGACAACGCAAACGCGAGAAACAGGGAAAGGAGGAGACCAAGCTGCAAGTTGAACTTGAAAACTCGTTCGAGCAAACGCGCCGCAGGCTCCAGTGCGCCCGTCACGATCAGCCCTCGCCCCAGAATCATCAAAGCGCAGATCGTGATGAGCGCGTAATGTCCGAAGCCGCCGAAGGCGATGCCGAGACCATCGGTCGGTGACTGGCCATCGAGCGGGAAGAAATAGAGCCCCACCGCGATCACCGCGATGGTCAGCAGCGAAATGATCTCGATGGACATGCGTCCGCGCGCGAAGGCGACGAACATTGCGACCGTTACGGCCATGGCCGCAATCGCGTGATAGGACGGAATCCCGATCATTCGGAGCGGTGATTCCCAAAACTGTCGGATTAATACAAGAGCTAATTAGCTATTTGTTTCCGCGAATTGGCCGCGGAGCAGGAGTATCGCGACAGCCAGCAGCACTGAAGCCGCCGTTCCGCTGGCCCCTGCTGGCATCATCCAGTCGAGCCCGGTCGGCAGGGCAAGGATGTTGAGGGCAGTAGCAGCCAATCCGGCAAGGATCGCGACACCGCCGATCGCCTTCCTCATGGCGGAGGGCCCGGCGAGCAGCAGCCGGCCCAAGGCGATTGCCGCCAGGCCGAACAGCAGCTTACCCGTGAAGTAGAGGAAGAACGCACCTTTCAGGACCGTGTCGAACAGCGCCGGCATCTGCTCCATCACGGAGGCTGCAGGCGGGAACATGGCCAACCCAATACCGACCTGGACCATGTTCAGCAGGCCTGAAACAGCAATCGCCGCCCAGACAAGTGGCGCATGCGGCGATCTTGCGCTGAGAACCAGTGCGGCAATCGTGATTACCGTGAAAGCAGCCATCTCGACCATCCACGTGATGGGTCGCAGCACCGTTTCAGGTCCGGCAGGGTAGACTACCGCCATGTAGAAGACCTGCGTCGCGACAAGCAGCAGGATCGCGACGGCGATCGCCGTCATGGAGGATCGAATGGTGAATTGCATGACAGTCCCCTTGGCCAGCACAGCGCGGCTGTGCCTTCATCCGATCCGATAGCACACTTGGTTACAGCCTGTGATGCAGGGCGAGCTCCAACGATGAGCCAGAAAACGCAAAGCCCTATTCCAGCGGCGCCATGACCCAGGTCAGGGTGACCAGCTCACCATCTTCCTGAGGCTCTTCCCACATAAGTTCCGCCACTTCGTCGAGCAGCGCGTTGAGGCGGCCCAGCCGCTGTCGATCCATGCGGTTCACCAGTCGGAAGAAGCCGAGGTTGCGGTCTTGCGATCCGGCACGCGCGCATTCCGCCTCGATCCCGCGGGCAAAATCGCGCTCGGCGCGTCGGCCCAGCGTCGCGACAATCTTGCGCATTGTCGGTGCATGGTGCGGATGCTCAAGCGCGCGGCGAAGCCGCATGCGGCGCGACGGCGTGGCATAAAGCGCTTCGGCCTTTCCATTGCTGCTCCTGCTTCCTTCCTCACGAACGAGGTCGACCGCGACCAGCAGCTCGAGGTGATGATAGAGCGCGGAGGGCTGCATCCCGATGGCCTTCGCCAGCTCACGAACGGACAGCGGGCCATGCGCGGCAAGATGGTCGACGATATCTGTCCTGGTCGCCGAAATCAGGCACTCCAGCTGGTCTTCCCGGAGGATCCATTCCTCGTGAGGTTCCGCAGGAGGTGTTGTCTTGGAAGGCAATGTCTCGTCCCCGTCGCTGGCCGTACAGGGCCGTGATTATGGCCAGCCTGAAGCTTCAGGCAACATGTCATTCGTCGAAGCCCATGGCCCCTTGCGAGAGTTATTGTTCAATATTCAATCATAAATTGAATAAAGGCCCGATCGCGTTATCCGCCAACCAGATCCGGGATCATGATCGATGGGACTCGTCCGTTTCCTCCTCGCGCTTGCCGTCTTGCTTGCCCACATGCCTACGTCCACCGTCCACTTCATCCATGGCGGCCTCGCCGTGCAGGCATTCTTCGTGGTGTCTGGCTTCTACATGGCCATGGTGCTCGACGAGAAATACTCGGACACCAAACTGTTCTACACCAACCGCCTGCTACGCCTCGCCCCCGCCTATTTCGCCATGATGGCAATCGCGCTTGTCGCCCTGCTGGGTTTCGGCCTGACGGTGACATCCTCCATGGAGATCATGGAAGCGACCTATACCAATCCCTTGTCTGCCATCGTTATGGTGCTCGAGAACCTCTTCGTCGTCGGCCAGCACTGGACCTACTGGTTCATGATCGACGAACAGGGCGCCCTAGCTCTCGATCCATATGGAGGCATGCCGACCGAGACGAGCGCGGTGGCTTTCCAGGCGCTACTGGTCCCGCAAAGCTGGAGCTTGTCGCTGGAGCTGTTCTTCTACGCCATCGCCCCTTGGCTGGCGAAGCGGCATCTGAGAACGCTGATTGCGATTGCCGCTGCCAGCATCGGCATCCGCTTCCTCGGCTACCTGATGCCGGTCGAACTGCCGCTGTGGCAGGGTCGGCTTTTCCTGCCGGTGCTCTTCATGTTCGTCTTCGGAATGCTCGCCTACCGCGCAATGCCGCTCGTCGAGAAGCTGCCCCGCGCGGCGCATTTCGCCGTACTCGCATTGCTCATCGCGCTGATCGTTGGTCTGCCGCACACGGGCTGGTCGGGCGACGTGCAGGTGTGGATGGTCTATATCGGCGTCGCGATCGGAACGCCCTTCGCCTTTGCCGCCACGCGCCAGTGGAAAGCCGACCGCTGGATCGGCGAGCTCAGCTATCCGATCTACCTCACCCACCTCGTGGTGATGGCACCCGTGCTGATCTACGAATGGCCCTATCCTACCTGGACCGCGATCATCCTCACCCTCGCCCTTTCGGCCGCAATCCTGCAGTTTATCGAGCGACCAGTAGACCGCTGGCGCCAGCGACGCGCGCGGGGCATCGTCCCCGCCGCATCGCGCAGGGACATCGAGGAAATGGCGCCTGCCACGCCCTGATACTGGAAGGTGGTACCCCCGGCCGGACTCGAACCGGCACTTCGTAAGAAACTCGATTTTGAGTCGAGCGCGTCTACCAATTCCGCCACGGAGGCACGTGTTGGAGCGCGGGCATTAGCCGCGCTCCCGGGATGCTTCAAGCCTTCAGAGCGCCCGCAAGCAGTTTATGAAGGCGCGAGTGCAGCTGGTCGTTTGCCGCGAGCACCTGCTTTGAATGGATCGGCTGCGAACGGCCGCGGAAATCGGATACGAAACCGCCCGCTTCGCGCACGATCAGGCAACCTGCCGCCGTGTCCCAGTCATAGAGGCCGCTTTCCCAGAAGCCGTCATAACGTCCGGCCGCCAGCCACGCGAGATCGAGCGAGGCCGCTCCGAAACGGCGGATACCCGCCACATTGGGACCGATGGCGTTGAAAATCTTCGACCATTCGGCAAAGTCGCCATGGCCGTGGAACGGGATGCCGGTTGCGATCAGTGCTTCGGAGGGATTGCGGCGCGAAGAGACGCGCAACCGGCCATCGTGCAGCCAGGCGCCGCGGCTCTTTTCCGCCCAGAATGTTTCGTCGGTGATCGGATTGTAGACGACAGCCGCGGTCACATCGCCCCAATCGTCGCTGCCCAGCTTGCGCTCCTGCACCGCGATGCTGATCGCGAAATGCGGGATGCCGTGGAGGAAGTTGCTGGTGCCGTCGAGCGGATCGACGATCCAGCGCGGCATTCCGTCCGCGCCTTCGATCGTGCCCGCTTCTTCCATCTCGAAGCCCCAGTCGGGGCGCGCGGCGAGCAGTTCGTCGTAGATCGTGCGCTCGGCGCGCAAATCGGCCTTCGACACGAAGTCGGCAGGGCCCTTGCGGCTCGCCTGGAGGTGTTCGATCTCGCCGAAGTCGCGGCGCAGGCGGCCACCCGCCTTGCGCGCGGCCTTCTCCATCACGCGGATCAGTCCGGAAATTGCGGCCATTACAGTCTCTTATTCGGTGAGGACGCGGATCGAGCGCGCCTGGAGGTGGATGTCACCCCACTCGCAGGCCATGTCGAACTTGGTGCCCTCGATGTTGAAAGTTTCGATCGCGAAGCGGCGCTTGTTGCTGTCGGCGCCCATATCCCTGCGGTCGAGCTGGAGCTTGCTGATCCCGGCGAACTTGAGCAACCCCGGATGCCAGCAGCAGTCCTCGCCCTCGAGCGGGGCCTCGTAATCCTCGTGCTCGGGCTCAAGGCAGAAATCCATCTCCAGCGTCAGCTCGTCGTCATTGATGATGACGGCGCGCAGCGTGCTCTTGGCGATGTCGATATTGTCGAAACGACTGGCGATGGATTTGCCCATGGATGCGACTCCTGATTAGTTGGCTTTGCCGACGTAGGTCTGTTCGTAGACGTCTACCACGATCCGCGTGCCGCTTTCGATATGCGGCGGGACCATGATGCGCACGCCATTGTCGAGCACGGCGGGCTTGTAGCTGGAAGAGGCGGTCTGGCCCTTAACAACGGCATCGGCCTCGACGATTTCGGCTTCGATCTGCGCGGGCAGTTCGACCGAGATCGGCTTTTCTTCCCACAGTTCCAGCTTCACCTGCATGCCGTCCTGCAGGAACGGACGCGCATCGCCGAGAAGGTCGGACGGCAGGGTGATCTGTTCGTAGGTCTGCTGGTCCATGAAGACGAGCATGTCGCCATCTTCGTAAAGGAACTGGTATTCGGCGGTATCGAGGCGCACCTTTTCGACCGTGTCGGCGCTGCGGAAGCGGACGTTGGTCTTGCGGCCGTCCTGCAGATTCTTCATCTCGACCTGCATGTAGGCGCCGCCCTTGCCGGGCTGGGTGTGCTGGATCTTGGCAACTTTCCAGATGCCGCCTTCGTATTCGATAATGTTGCCCGGACGGATGTCCACGCCGCTGATCTTCATGGGTATATGCCTCGATGTGAAAGAGCGCTGCCGCTAGGCCGGCAGCCGTGTGGAGCGCGCCTTACAGGCTGGCAAGGCGCACGGCAAGGTGGTGGAAATTTTGCACCCCTCTCCCTATATCCGGAGATGGAGGGCATGAGATGAAACCGCTTCCGATCGCTGTCATTGCATGCGTCGCTGCGCTGGTCGCCGCACCTTCGCTGGCGCAAGGGCGATTGGGCCTCTTGCCACAGGGTGAGTACATCTGCGCACTGCCCGGAAGCGCCGATGGTCCGGCCTGGAACGAGGTGGAAGGGCACGGATTCTCGATCACTGGCGCCTCCAGTTATTCGACCGAAAAGGGTTCGGGCACATATCTGCTCGAAGGCAACCGCGTCACCTTCACGCGCGGCCCGCTCAAGGGCCACAAGATGATGCAGGTTTCGTCGGGCCTGCTGCAGGAATACGGGCCCGACGGGAAACTCGGCCGATTGCGCTGTCACCGGGTCGGCCCCGTTCGCGAATAAACTGCCTCAGCGCCGGGTCAGCAGCGGATAGGGATTGACAGCGTTGGCCGGCTCCCACCATTCGGAATCGGGCGTGGTCTGAAGAATCGCGAAATGAAGATGCGGCGCATCGGGCGACGCATTGCCGGTCGAACCGACACTGCCCAGCCTCTGCCCGCGGCGAACCTTCTGCCCTTCCTTCAGCCCTTCCGCGTACTCGTCGAGATGCGCGTAATAGTGGATCGTGCGGCCATCGTTCGACCGCACGTAGATCGTCTTGCCACCCGCATCGGAACGAAACAGCTTCTCGATCACGCCCGGGCCGGCTGCAACCACACTCGTGCCCGTAGGAGCCATGATGTCGATCGCCTCGTGCAATCGCTCGCCACCTCCGCGCGAATCGCTGTAGGTGTCCGACAGGTCGCCGGGCCGCACGTTGAGGACCGGAATCAACAACTCGCCAGCCTTCTTCATATCGACCGGGCGGGCGAACTCTGTATCCAGCGCCTCGCCCTTTCGCGCCGTATCCGAAACCGGCGTTTCGTCGCCTGCATCCGCTGTACCGGTAAGCGTCGGCGAAGGACTGGGCGCGGCCTCGGCGGGCCGCGTGGTATTGCGCTGTCCCTCGCTGGACGCGTTTTCGATCAGCGAACCCCCGGCCACGATCCAGATCGCGCTGGTGATCGTGGCCGTGATGACGATCGTGAGCAGTCTGTCTACGAAACCCATGGTCCCTCCCTAGCCTCTCAGGCCTCGAAAATCACTTGCGTCGACTGCGACACCATTCCGGCGAGGCGCGCAGCATCCCAATTGGTCAGCCGTACACAGCCACTCGATTGCGCTCGGCCGATGGTTTCGGGATCGGGCGTGCCGTGAATGCCGTAATGCTCCTTCGACAGGTCGATCCACACGACGCCGACCGGACTGTTCGGTCCTGGCGGAAGCATGTGCACATTGTCCTTGCTGTCGTCATTGCCGAGCACCTCGGGATCATAACGGTAGGGCGGGTTGTATGCCTCGCCCACGATGTCCCATTCGCCAAGCGGAAGCGGAAATTCGCTCGAGCCGGAGCTGACGGTGAACAAGGCCACCAGTTTTTCGCCCTGGTAGGCCTTCAGCGTCTTTCCCGCCTTGCTCACCACGATCCGGTCGACCTCAGGCTGGTCGCTGCCGACGCCGAGGCTTGCCAGCGTGCGCTGCCAATCGCGGTCCTGAACCGAGCCCTTCGCGATGCGATCGCCGCCGATGTTCGGCACGCGCACCTGCTGGCCGGGCTTGAAATAGCTGTCGAGACCAACCTTTGCGATATCGTTGGTCGGCGTGGGCGAAGGCGTTTCTGCGGGCGCTTCCATACCGGCCGGGCGGCCATCAGGATTGAGCTGTTTGAGTACTTCGACCGTCGTGTGGAATCGTTCGGCGAGCTTCTCGTCCAGCGAGGTGTAATATAGCCGGTCCAGTTTCGCCTTGCCTTCCGGCTCTTCCGGCATCTCAACAAAGCCCGCATCCCCCCAGCTTGCAGGGATGGTGACCACGCGGGTGGCGGGGATCGAATCCCAGTCGGACAGCGCTTCCTTCGTCGCCTCGTCCAGCGTGCCGGTGACTTCGAGGTCGTTTGCCTCCTGGAATCCACGCAAGGCATTCTCGGTGCTCATGCCCATTTTTCCGTCAATCACGCCGGGGCCGAAGCCCACCCGGTCAAGCACGACCTGCGCCTGCATGATCGGGCGCTCTTCGGTGTCGGGGATGTCCTGATCTTCCTCAGCCACGCTGTCGCCCAAGCCCTGCGCATCGTCGTTAGACGCCATCGTGTCGGCGAGGTTTTCCTCGTCATAGGTCTCGTAGCCGTAGTCTTCGGCCGGTTCGGCCTGCGCGGTGGAGGCGTCGGTATCTTCTTCGGCGCCATTCATCCCGCAGGCGGCGAGCGCCAGCGACGAGGCTGTGATGAAAATGAATTTGCGCATGGGGTCCTCTCCTGAACTCCGGGGACGCGACCCGCCCCGTTCTGGTGAGATAACTCACGCGGCTGCGATTTGCTCCGCGAAGGCTTTGATTGCCTTGACTTCATCGCCCGACCAGACCGCGCCGGACACGGCAAGGAAGTCGGCCCCCGCCGCCACAAGCGGGCGGCAATTCTCAGGCGTGATGCCGCCGATGGCAACGCTGGGGATTTCGACCATCTCGTTCCACCATTCGAGCAGGTCGAGTTCCGCGCGATGTTCGGTTTCCTTGGTTTCGCTCGGGAAGAACGCACCAAAAGCGACATAGTCGGCCCCTGCCTCGCCCGCTTCGAGCGCCAGGTGGCGAGAGGCATGACAGGTCACGCCGATCTGCGCATCGCGGCCCAGTTCCTCGCGCGCTTCACCGACGTCGCCATCGGACTGTCCGAGATGCACGCCGTCTGCATTGAGCCGCTTCGCCAGAGCAATGGAATCGTTGACGATGAAGGCCACCTCATGCGCCGCGCAGATCGCCTGCAAGGGCTCGGCAAGCGCCGCCGCCTCGTGCTGGTCCAGCCCCTTCACACGGAGCTGGAAAGCCGTGACCACGCCCTTCCCCGCCTCCAGCGCCCGATCGAGCCGCTGCGGGAAATCGCCCGACACATCGAGCGGCGAGATCAGGTAAAGCTGGGTGGGAATCTGATCGTCCATGCGAGGCTCAATAGTCGAGAGAATACATTAGGCAATGCACGTCACTCCCTCCATCCTTCCGATGTGCCCTTCCAGAGACTTCGTTTACGCCATGCTAATGCCGGCTTACTAACAATCCGACCATGACCGAGCCGTACACCATGTTCGACCCGCGATGGGTCATCGAAAACTGGGACGTCCCCGAAAGCTTCTTGTTCAACATCCCCGAGTGGCGTGGTTCGGGTGAAGTGGTGCTGCACCGGACCAACAACGAAGGCGAGACCACCTCGCTAGAAACAGTCAGCTCGGAAACCTTTGTCGGTCTGCTCAACGAAGCCTGCGAGACGCTGGGCGAGAGGCTGTGCCTCTACTTCTATTCGCAGCCGCTCGACGGCCGATTGCTGCGCACTTTCCCCCGGGTCCAGAATCTGCAGGTTTCGGCTTTCGATTTCGAGCATCCCGAAGTCGTGGGCGAGCTCGAGCACCTTAAGGTCTTCTGCCACGATGTCGCCTTTTGCGACGACCCGAAGCGGCTGGAGAAGATCGGCGTCGACCGGCTCACGCGGCTGACGTTGGTCGAAACACCCGACCGCAAGCTCGACCTCGCCCCGCTGGCCGACGCGCGCACGCTCGAAACGCTGCGGGTTATGGGGCAGTACAAAAATGTCGAGGCCATCGGAGAGTTGAGCCAGTTACGCGAGTTCGTCTTCTATCCCTCAAAGAGCCTCGACCTCGGCTTTCTCGAAACGCTCACGTCGCTCGAAGTGCTGAAATTCGCCGTCGGCGGGATGCAGTCGCTCGAAAGCTTGGGCGGCCTGCCCAATTTGCGCGACCTGTCATTCGAATGGGTGCGTTTCCTGGAGGACCTCGGCGACTTGCAGCGGTTTCCCCGCCTCGAACGCCTGCGGATGAATGACCAAAAGCGGGTGGGGAGAATCGTGACAGGCGCAGGCAATGCGCATCTCAAACACATCAACCTTGGCGGAATGCAGGAGCTGGAAGCGATCGAGGGCCTTGGCGAGCTTCCCGCCCTCGTCAGCCTCTATGCCCATTCGACCGGGCTTGATCTCGACCGATTGGACCTGCCCGGAAGCCTCACCCATCTGCTCATTGTCCCAAAGCGCATGAAGGAGCGCCAGCCAGTCGAGCAAACGATCAGGGCGCGCGGCTACATCGCCGAGGAACACCCCGACAGCGATTTCTTCTACAAATAGGCTGGCTGGCGGAGCTCTCGCCCCGCCTGTAGAGGATCAGGCGACGCTCGCCGCGTGGATCTGGTCGATCGCGCCCGACAGCGTGCCGTCGAACTCGTCATCGCTCTGTGCCTTGCGCAGGTCCTGCAGAAGGCCGCGGCTGAAGCTGGCGATCATGCCGGGGTTCTTGGCCAGTTCGCGGCAAGCCTCGTCGGTGGAATAGCCGCCCGAAAGTGCCACGACGCGAAGCACCTTGGGATGCCTGGTGAGGCCGGCATAAAGCCCCGCTTCCTTGGGGATCGAGAGCTTGAGCATGATCTGCTGGCCTTCTGGCAGCGCATCGAGACCTTCCTCGATCCCTTCGAGGAGAATCTTCTCGCCTTCCGCACGGTCGGCGGCGGTGATGTCGTATTCGGGCTCCAGCATCGGCATCAGGCCGCAGGCGAGGATACGCGCGCCTTCTGAGAACTGCTGACGGACGTTTTCCTTGATCCCGACCGGGTTGGCCGACTTGATCACGCTGCGCATCTTGGTTCCGAACACACCTAGTTCCCTTGCGCGCGCACACATCGCTTCGAGATTCGGATTTGGCTTCATCAGCTGCGCACCGTCACGCTCGTCCTCGAGACCCTTGTCGACCTTGAGGAACGGCACGATGCCGCGTTCCTTGAGGCGTGCGGGCACGCTCTTGCCGCCGCTTTCGCCTTCCATTGTCTTCTCGAACAGGATCGCGCCGATGACCTTGCCATTGCCGAAACAGGGGGCTTCGATGATGCGCTGGCGCATCTCATGGATGAGCGCAAACATCTGGTCGTCGCCGTCCCACTCACCGTCTTCCACGCCGTAGCCGCGCAGTGCCTTGGGAGTGGACCCGCCCGACTGGTCGAGCGCCGCGATAAAGCCCTGTCCTTCGGCGACGCGCGCCTTCATTTCATCGAAAGTCATGTGAGAACCCCGTGTCCGTGCAAACGTATGCGCGGCCAATAGCGCTGCCCTTTCGCACCTGCAACACCGCGCGGGTAACTTATCTCTCTCTGGGACGTATTGTCTTCAGGAGAAGGGAGATTTCATGCTCGACGCGACACAGGAAAAGCTGTGCGAGGACAACCCGACGGACTTTTCGGACCTCAAGGCGCTGACGATCAATTGCACGCTCAAGCCCAGCCCCGAGGGATCGCACACCGACAAGTTGCTTGGCGTGGTCGAGACGATCATGGTCCGCAACAATGTGGCGCTCGAACAGGTGCGGCTGGTGGATCATCATATCGCGCCGGGGGTCTATCCCGATATGAGGGAGCGCGGCGCGCAGACCGACGATTGGCCCGAAATCTGGAAGAAGGTCCAGGCGGCCGACATCCTCGTCGTCGGCACACCGATCTGGCTGGGCGAGAAAAGCTCGGTCTGCCAACGCCTGATCGAGCGGCTCTATGCCCATTCCGGCCAGACGAACGACCGGGGCCAATACGTGTTCTACGGCAAGGTCGGCGGCTGTATCGTCACAGGTAACGAGGACGGCATCAAGCACGTGGGCATGGGCGTGCTCTATTCACTCCAGCACGTAGGCTACACCATTCCGCCACAGGCCGACGCCGGCTGGATCGGCGAAGCCGGCCCCGGCCCCAGTTACGGCGATGCCAAGGAGGACGGGAGCGGCTACGTCGGCTTCGACAACGACTTCACCCGCCGCAACACGACTTTCATGACCTGGAACCTGATGCACATGGCGCGCATGCTCAAGGACGCAGGCGGCATCCCCGCCCATGGCAATTCGGTCGATTTATGGAACGAGGGCCGCCGCTTGGACGCGCCGAATCCCGAGTATCGTTAAACTGTCAGCGCCGCGACGCCGGGCAACGCCTTGCCTTCCATCCATTCGAGGAAGGCGCCACCAGCGGTCGAGACGAAGGTGAAATCGTCTTTCACACCAGCGTGAGCAAGCGCTGCGACAGTATCGCCTCCGCCTGCGACCGAGGTCAACGCGCCAGCTTCTGTCAGCGCAGCCGCCGTTTTGGCGAGCGAGACCGTGGCGGCATCGAAGGGTTCGGTCTCGAACGCGCCCATCGGGCCATTCCACACCAGCGTCTTGCAGGTCTTGAGCACATCGCCCAGCGCCTCGACCGCCTGCGGGCCGACATCGAGGATCATTTCGTCGTCAGCCACCTCGTGGACGTTGCAGGTGCGCAAGCTCGCGGGGTTGGCGGCGAATTCCTTAGCCACCACGACGTCGTAGGGCAGGTGGACAATGCACCCTGCGTGGTCGGCCTGGTCCATGATGCGGTTGGCAGTGGCAGTAAGTTCATGCTCGCACAGCGACTTGCCGACATCGACCCCGCGTGCGGCGAGGAAGGTGTTGGCCATGCCGCCACCGATGATGAGGTGCTGGACCTTGCCGACGAGGTTCTCGAGCACGTCGAGCTTGGTCGAGACCTTCGCCCCGCCGACGACTGCGGCAACTGGCTGCTCGGGCGTACCAAGCGCCGCGTCAAGCGCCTTGAGTTCGGCTTCCATCGCCCTGCCCGCATAGGCTGGAAGGTGGTGCGCCAGCCCCTCGGTTGAAGCATGAGCGCGGTGTGCGGCGGAGAAGGCGTCATTGACGTAGAAATCGCCATGAGCCGCAATGCCTTTGGCGAAGTCCGGATCGTTCGCCTCTTCCCCCGGCCAGAAACGGACATTGTCGAGCAGGCCGATATCGCCGTCCGACAGGATGCCAATCGACTGTTCGACCACCGGGCCCATGACCTCGGGGATAAACATGATTTCCTTGCCAAGAACCTCTTCGACATCGCCCTGCACGAAACTGGTCGACATGGTCGAATGCCGCATTCCCTTGGGGCGGCCGAAGTGAGCGAGGAGTAAGACCTTGGTGCCCTTTTCCGCGAGTTCGAGGATGGTGGGTTTCACCGCCTCGACCCGGGTGACGTCGGTGGCCGAACCGTCCTTCATCGGGAGGTTCAGATCGACGCGCACCAGCGCGACCTTGCCTTTGATGTCACCAAGATCGTCCAGGGTCTTAAAGCTGCTCATATCGGTGGCTTTCCTTAGAGGAACTTCGCCATCACGCCGGCGGTGTCGATCATGCGGTTCGAGAAGCCCCATTCGTTATCGTACCAGCTAACGACGCGGCAGAGCTTGCCTTCCATGACGCTGGTCTCGAGGCTGTCGATGGTCGAGCTTGCCGGATAGTGGTTGAAATCGCTGCTGACGAGCGGCTGGTCGGTGTAATCGAGCACGCCCTTCATCTTGCCTTCTGCAGCCGCCTTGAGCGCAGCGTTCAGTTCCTCGGCACTGGTGTCGCGGCCCGGAGTGAAGACGAGGTCGACGAGGCTGACATTCGGCGTCGGAACGCGGACCGAGCTGCCGTCGAGCTTGCCGGCAAGTTCGGGCAGGACGAGGCCGACCGCGCGGGCTGCACCGGTGGTGGTCGGGATCATGTTCTGCGCGCCGCCGCGGGCACGGCGCATGTCGCCATGCATCTGGTCGAGCATGCGCTGGTCGTTGGTGTAGCTGTGGATCGTGGTCATGAAGCCACGCTCGATGCCGACGGTGTCGTGCAGGACCTTCGCCATCGGCGAGAGGCAGTTGGTGGTACAGCTGGCGTTCGAGACGATCACATCGTCGGCGGTCAGCGTTTCGTGGTTCACACCGTAGACGATCGTAGCCGAGACGTTCTTGGCCGGAGCCGAGATCAGCACGCGCTTGGCGCCAGCCTTGAGGTGCGGTTCCGCAGCTTCGTGACTCTGGAAGAAGCCGGTGCATTCGAGAACGATGTCAACGCCCTGCTCGCCGTGCGGCAGGTTGCCCGGATCACGCTCGCTGGTCACGGCGATCGACTTGCCGTTCACGATGATCGCGTTGTCGCCCACTTCGACGGTGCCGGGGAAGCGGCCGTGCGTGCTGTCGAACTGGAACAGCAGCGCGTTCGACTTGGTGTCCGCGAGATCATTGATCGAGACGAGGTCGAGATCGTGATCGTCACGCTCGAGAATCGCACGTGCCACGAGGCGTCCGATGCGTCCGAAACCGTTGATTGCAACCTTGGTAGCCATGCGAAAAGCTCCTGCTTAAGTCCTGAATTACTTGGGCAATTTGCTCATGATTTGCGGCACGATAGCGTCCGCCGTGAAACCGAATTTCTCGAAGAGTTGCTCTGCCGGAGCAGAGGCACCGAACCGGTCGAGGCCGATGTTGAGGCCATTCTCGCCGGTGTAGCGTTCCCAGCCGAAGGTCGTGCCGGCCTCGATGCTCACGCGCAGCGTGTCTGCAGGGATCATGTCCGCACGGTAAGCTGCGTCCTGTTCGTCGAACAGCTGGGTGCAGACCATGGAAACGACGGCAGCGCCCACGCCCTGCTTCTCTAGCTGCTCGGCACATTCCAGCGCGAGATGCACTTCGCTTCCCGACGCAACCAGCGTGACCTTGCGCGCATTGCCTGCCTTCTTGAGGCGGTAGGCACCCTTGGAGCACATGTCGGTCTCGTCGGGTGCGTTGCGCACCTGCGGCAATCCCTGGCGGGTTAGCGCGAGAACCGTCGGGCGATCCTTGCTGCGCAGCGCGATTTCCCAGCACTCGGCAGTCTCGACCGCGTCGGCTGGGCGCATCACAAGCAGGTTCGGGATCATGCGCAAGGACTGTACGTGTTCGACCGGCTGGTGGGTCGGGCCATCCTCGCCAAGTCCGATGCTGTCATGCGTCATGACATAGATCGCGCGTGTCTGCTGGAGGGCGGAGAGACGGATCGCCGCGCGGCAATAATCAGTGAAGACGAGGAAGGTCCCGCCATAGGGGATAACGCCGCCATGCAGCGCCATGCCATTCATCGCAGCGGCCATGCCGAATTCGCGGATGCCGTAATAGATGTAGCGGCCCGAGTGATCGTCGGCCGTGAATGGGCCGATACCGCCCGCCTTGGTGTTGTTCGAACCCGTGAGGTCGGCGCTGCCGCCGATCGTGTCGGGAAGCTGCGCGTTGATCTGTGCGAGCGCCATTTCGCTCGCCTTGCGGGTCGCGACCTTGACCGGTTCCTTCATCAGCGACTGGATATAACCATCGAGGCTGAAATTCTTCGGCAGGTCGCCCGACATGCGGCGCTCGAACTCGGCACGGTTGTCGCTCGCGGCGAGCCTGTCATTCCATTCGCCATGCGCCTTCGCACCGCTCTCGGCGGTACTGCGCCAATCTGACAGCACCTGCTTGGGAATTTCGAACGGTGCGTGTTCCCACCCCAGCACATCGCGCGCGGCCGAGATTTCCTCATCGCCCAGCGGCGCGCCGTGGGTGGCGCTGGTGCCCTGCTTGTTGGGCGCGCCCTTGCCGATGACCGTGCGACAAGCGATCAGCGAGGGGCGCTCGTCCGCCTGCGCTTCATCGAGCGCGCGGCGAATATCCGCAAAATCGTGGCCATCGCAGCTGGTGACGTGCCAGCCGGTCGCTTCATAGCGGGCCCTGATGTCTTCGCTGGTAGACAGGTCGGTCGAGCCGTCGATCGTGATGTTGTTGTCGTCCCACAGCACATTCATGCGGCCGAGCTTGAGGTGCCCGGCAAGGCCGATCGCTTCGTGGTTGATGCCTTCCATCAGGCAGCCGTCGCCAGCGATCACCCAGGTCTTGTGGTCGACGAGGTCGCTACCGAAGTCCGCATTCAGCTTGCGCTCGGCAATCGCCATGCCGACCGCCATCGCCAGACCCTGACCCAGCGGGCCAGTGGTGCATTCGACGCCGTCGAGCAGGAAGTTCTCCGGATGGCCCGCACAGGGACTACCCAGCTGGCGGAAGTTGCGGATGTCCTCGATCGTCGGCCGCTCGTATCCCGCAAGGTGCAGCAGGCTGTAGATCAGCATCGAGCCGTGGCCGGCAGACAGCACGAAACGGTCGCGGTCGGCCCAGTCGGGCGCGCTTGGATCGTGCTTGAGATACTCGCTCCACAGCACGGTCGCCACATCGGCCATACCCATCGGCATGCCGGGATGCCCCGAATTAGCTGCTTGCACCGCATCCATCGAAAGTGCCCTGATGGCATTGGCCATCTGGACCATGCGAGCGGTGTCGAGACTCATGGGGTATATTCTCCGGTAAGGCTGGCGATTCGACGCGCGCGCACCCTTCGCGGAGGCGGCCCGGGAGGTCAAGCCGACTGCCCCGGCGAATTGCCCACCCGTCCAGCTTTCGCAATTTATCAACAGGCTGGCCCAACCCTTTGCCAAGTCAGGCCAATAGGGTTAATTCCTCGGCTCCATGAGCGAGCAACGCATCTTCGGCGCTATCGACAGGATCGAACGCGCGCTTGCGCGGATCGAAGCGCAGGCCGCGAATCCGCGCGGCGATGGAGAGGCGGCAGCGAAGCACGAGGCACTGAAAACCCGCGTCGCTGCCAGCCTGTCGCAACTCGACGAACTGATCGAAAGCCTCGAGAAATGAGCGAGGTAAAGCTCCAGGTCGGAGGGCGCGTGCACACGGTCTCGGTGGCGGACGGGCAGGAGGACAGCCTGCGCCACCTCGCCTCCATGGTCGATGCCAAGATCGCCGGAATGGGCGCCAATGTCTCGAGTAACGAGGCGAAGAATCTCTTGTTTGCGGCCATCCTGCTTGCCGACGAATTGAACGATGCGCAGAAGAAGCTGGCCCACCCGCCCGATCCCGGGCTCGATACGGATGCGGTTGCTGACAAGCTCGAACGGCTCGCTACTTCGCTCGAAAACACTGCATCTAGGCTTGAGGGCTGACTGCAGCACGCCTAGATAGGGTGCGGCGGGGCTGCCCGGCACGAGCCGCATGAATATCCCTGAGGCTATAAGCAATCCAAGGGAGCTGTCCCTACTGAGTTGGCGGGTTCGTCCTGGCGATTCGGATATACGGCGCCCACCTGACGTGAAGGCGTCAGAGGATTTTCCGGCAACGACCCATGGTGGTCCCGTCACTTTCTGTGTTGCGCTGTCGCTGCCTAAGCGCAGGCTTGTTGAACTATCGTTGGCGCTGCTCGAGCGCATGAGGTTGTAAGGCGTGACAAAAGACGAACTCCGCAAGAAGCTGCGAGCCGCCCGGCGCGATACCGTCACTGCCTTGCCAGAAAGCATGCGCGCGCTGGTCTTCCATCGCCCCCCTGCACCCCTGCTCGAGATGGTGCCTGAAAGCGCGACCATCGGGCTCTATCGCGCAAATCCCTTCGAAGCCCCTGCTGCATCCTATGCGAAATTCTTCCTCGAACGCGGGCACGAGCTCGCCCTGCCCCGTTTCGCGAGCCGCAACGCCCCGATGGAGTTCGCGCGCTTCTCCGACCCATTCGATGAGGAAGATCTCGAAGTCGGCCCCTTCGGCTTGCTCCAGCCATTCGAGGACGCGCCGATCCTGACGCCCGAATTCCTCTTCGTCCCTCTCGTCGGCTTCACCGAAACGGGATTGCGACTGGGTCAGGGTGGCGGGCACTACGACCGCTGGCTGGCCGAGCATGATCGCGCTGTGCCGATTGGCCTCGCATGGGACAGCCAACGCGTCGACCTGATGCCCGTCGAAGATCACGACAAGCCCTTAAAGGCAGTCGTCACCCCCACCCGCTTCTACGGACCTTTCGCATGAGAAACGAACCTACCTGGCGCATCCCGGTCGGCCTTTTGGGGCTGCTGCTAGGCCTGCTGGTCTACGGCATCGTGATCGCGCGCTACCTGCCCGATCTCATCGGCGAATGGCCCACGCTCGCTCAGACAGTCGTTTATGTAATTCTTGGCCTGATCTGGCTTCTGCCACTCGGTCGTTTCCTTAAATGGATGGAGACGGGTAGCTGGCGTTAGGCGCGGCTTTCGTACTCGCCTTCGAGGGCCATGTGATGAGGCCAGAAATCGCGAACTGACCGAGCTGACAGGACATCTTCCAACAGGTCGAAATGCGCATGCCATCCGGCCATTGCCCCGATACGAAACTCGCGATTTGCCAGCTTGCGGTGGACAAGAACCATGTCGGTTCCGCCGCCGCTTGCTTCCGTCAGCTCAATCTCGACCTGGGTTCCCTCGCCATATTCTTCGGGCCAGGTGAATGCGAGCCGGTGCGGCGGATCGTAGACCAGTACCTCGCCCTCGTAATACGCTTGCTCCTCATCCGCATACTTCTCGGGCGGAGGCGAGTTTGATAGGCGACGATGGTCGAAGTCGAAGACGATCTTGCCGCCCTTGCGAGGCTCAACATCGCCGCCGCAAAACCAGCGTTCGCGCTTTTTGGGATCGGTCAGGAATTCCCAGACTCTGGAGACATCTGCCTCGAAATGGCGCCTGAATTCGATCGTGCTGCCATCTACCAATCGCGCATAGTCACTCATCGTCATCCTCCTTCAGCGCCCGATCGAGGGCATCGAGACGGGAATTCCAGAATTCGACGTAGCGCTCGGTCCAGTCGCGGACAGCCAGCAAGCCGGCGGGATCGAGCGTGCATACTCGCTCGCGCCCCCGCTTGCGGCGGGTGACAAGGCCCGCCTCCTCGAGAATGCCAATATGCTTCGAAACTGCCGCAAGGCTCATATCGAGCGGTTCCGCCAGCATGCCGACAGTCTGTTCATTCGCAGACAGACGCTCGACGATGTCACGGCGGGTACCATCGGCCAGTGCGCGGAAGATTGCATCCTTCGACTCGTTATATTCAACCATACGGTTAAACTACAGTAGAGATCGAGATAGTCAACCCTTTGGTTGAGTATCGATTGCCGATCACCGTCATTATATGACTGACAGCTGGTTCACGGATTTGGCGCTGCCGATCCTCGGATTAGAAGCAACAGTTCGATCACTGCCGAAATGCTACTCTAGGGCGATGCAATCGGGCTTCTGCAATGACTGGTCGGGGCCAAGCGGGATGGTCACTGCAGCGCGAAATCAATCGACCTGAGCGACATAGGGCTCTGCAGAGAACTTCCTCGTCGCAAAATTTGCTCTAAGCTGGACTTGCTCTTGAAAGGGAGGAGGCTTGAGCGTGCTGTTACGAACATTTCTGGCCTGCGCATGCCTTGTTTCCACTTCATCCGCCGTCGCCCAGCCGACACTGGTCACCAACATTCATGTTGTCGACGTCGAACTAGGCAAGGTGTCAGATGACCTTTCGCTGGTCGTCGAGAATGGCATCATCCTTCGTATTGTCGACCGTGAAGTCACGCTCGATCCTCAACAATTCAATGTCATAGATGGAAAGGGAGCCTATGTCCTTCCGGGCCTGATTGACGCCCATACCCATCATTTCGATATCGTCCCCTACGAGGCATACCTTCGGTATGGTGTCACGACAGTTATCGGCCTTGGCAATAGGACAGGCTCGGAAAATTTCGTCGAGTTTCGCGCCTTGGTCGAGAAAGGCGAACGGCTTGGCCCAAGGATCTACACCGCCGACAAACTGATGCCTTGGTCCGATGGCTCGCCCATTGCAGAAGAGGCGAAGGAATACGTCAGGTCCCTGCGGCAAAACGGGTTCGACCTTGTAAAGATAAGCGAGCGTATCGCGCCGGAAACCTTCGACCTGGTCGTGGCCGAAGCAAGAAAAGCGCACTTGCCGGTTTTCGGGCACATCCCGCGCGACATTCCACTCGAGCGATCGATGGAAGGCCTCGACGTCGTAGCGCATGCTGAGGAGTTCTATTTTGCGCTTGGCCAAGGACCTGTCGACGACGACTTGCAACAGTTCGATGGCGCGCTGCCCGATTTCGATGCGATACCCACCGCCATTGCACTGATGAAGGCGAACGATGTCGCTTTGATCCCCAACCTTTCCTATGGCTTTGCAACCCTCCGTTTTTGGGATGATGAGGCAGCTGCCCTATCGGTGCCCGAGGCCCGATTCTGGCCGGAAATTGCTTTGGGTGCATGGCAGCAGATGAACAGCGCGAGACGCGACCAGGTCGAGAAGCGTATGCTCCGCGAACGGATCAAGAATTTCTACAGCCACGAGCTGACCCGGCAGGCCTCGGCGGCCGGGATTCTGATCGTCACGGGCACGGACGCTCCGGATCGCCAGATGATACCCGGCATATCCATCCATTCGGAAATCCGGGAGCTCGTAAAGGCGGGGCTCGACAACCGCGAGGCTATTGCCGCCGCTACATTGGCGGGTGGCGAGTTGATTGCCAAATACGTCGATCCGACTGCTCGCCTCGGCCGCATTGCCCCAGGCTACGAGGCCGATCTGGTTCTTCTCACCGAAAATCCGCTCGAAGACGTGAGAAACTTGCGGGCCATTTCTGCAATCATGACCGACGGCACGCTATACAGCCGAGAGGAATTGGATCAGCTGCAACTGGCCGCCAAGGCCCGAATAGATGCCGAGTATGCCGATCAGTAGTTGGCGTTGTCCGTTTCCTCATTGGGCGAGTTCAAGACGGCGAATGCCGTTTTGCGGCTCGCACACATTGCACTGACGTTGCAGTCGTCCTAGCCGGACATACAAAGGGAGGGGATATGGCGACAGCAGCTGCGGTGCCCGACAAGCCGTCGGTCGGCCTGAAACTGGCGCACGGGTTCGGTGCAGCCGCATTCGGGATCAAGAACAACGGGTTCGATTACTTCCTGCTGCTGTTCTACGGCACGGTAATCGGGCTCGAGCAGTGGCTGGTCGGGCTCGCGCTGTTCATCGCGCTCGTGTTCGACGCGCTGTCCGATCCGCTCGTCGGTTACTGGTCGGACAATCTGCGCTCGCGTTGGGGGCGGCGCCATCCCTTCATGTATGCGGCTGCCCTGCCCGTTTCGCTCAGCTACTTTCTGTTGTGGATCCCGCCCGATGTCGGCCAGTGGGGCCTGTTCGCGTACCTCACGATCACGGCGATCCTGATCCGCACCTTCATCACCGTCTTCGAAACGCCTTCGACCTCGCTCCTGCCGGAGCTGACCAGCGACTATGCCGAGCGCACCAGCATGCAGTCCTATCGCCTGATGTTCGGATGGCTAGGCGGCAGCGTGATGAGCCTGCTCATGTGGGGCGTGCTGCTCGCCGGAGCAGCGGGCCAGAACAATCCCGAAGCCTTCGCCACCTATGGAATCATCGGTGGCGGCCTCATCTTCGTCTCGATCATGGTTTCCGCCATCGGTACCCATCACCGCATCCCGACCCTTTCGCGGCCAGTTGCGACTGGTGAGCGCTACAGCATGCGGCGCGTTTACGCCGAGATGGTCGAGACATTGAGCGAGAAGAGCTTCATCGCGCTGTTCCTCACCATGGTCTTCGGATCGATCTCAACCGGCATCGTCGCCGGGCTGGCCTACATCTTCCTCAGCTATTTCTGGGAATTCACGCAATTCCAGATCTTCATCTGGGTCTCTTCCGTGTTCATCTCGGCATTGCTGGGCTTTTTCCTTGGGCCGTGGGCGACGCGGAAGTGGGGCAAGAAACGCGCGGTGATCGGGATCGGCATCTTCGCTTTCACGATCGCACCTGCACCCGTCATCCTGCGCCTTGTCGGCCTGATGCCGGAGAACGGTGACCCGATCCTGTTTCCGCTCCTGCTCACGATCAATATCTTCGACATTGCCCTGATCATCGCACTGCAAGCGGTGCTCTATTCGATGATCGCCGACCTGGTGGAATCGAACCAGCTGAAGACCGGGAGGCGCAGCGAAGGGGTCTATTATTCCGCGATAACCTTTACACGAAAGGCCACGCAGGGCCTTGGTGTGTTCATGGCGGGCGGAATTCTCTCGCTCGTCGCCTTTCCCGAGACGGTCTCTGATATCGGGGTTAGCGAGGAGACCTTGTGGTGGCTCGGTGCGCTCTACGCGCCCTTGCTGATCCTGCTTTGGAGCGCCACGCTCTACTGCATCTCGCGCTACCGGATTGACAAGGCGCAGCACGAGGAAAACCTTCGTGCCCTGCGCGAAAAGCAGGCGTCGGCCAGTCCGTAGCCGGACAATGCAAATCGTTGATTTGGAGAGATAATCCCAAGGTGGCGCGAGTGACGGGACTCGAACCCGCGACCCTCGGCGTGACAGGCCGATACTCTAACCAACTGAGCTACACCCGCGCATTGCGCTGTAGCGCCCCCTTGGGAGCCGCGCATCTAGTGGAGCGCCCGATTCCTGTCAACGCTAATTGAGCCGGAAATTTCGCAGAATTTCACATCCGTCCGCACGGCGTTGAATTTTACCCAAAATTTACCTTTTGGGCAGATTCTCACCTCTCGAAATCGCGTGGGGCAAGACGGGGGTTTCGCTATGTTGCAGACGGCATTTCTCGCTGCTTCGCTCGCCATGTTGGGCGGCGGCGCACTGGCGGCCAAATCGGCAATCGATATCCAGGAATCGGTGGCGGTCGAACTGCCCGCCAAATGAAAACTCCCGCCGAAGCGGGAGCTATGTGATTAGTCGACCAGGATCAGCGCTGGGGTTTCCAACAGCTTCTTCAGCGCCTGGATAAAGCTTGCCGCATCCCAGCCATCGACCACGCGGTGATCGCAGCTGATCGAGATGTTCATCAGCTTGCGCTTTTCGATCCGCTCGACCCCATCTGCGCCGGTGACATACATCGGGCGCTCGATAATCCGGTTCGGACCGATGATGGCGACTTCGGGGCGGTTGATGACCGGAGTGGTCGCTACACCGCCCAGCGGACCAAGCGAAGTCACGGTCAGCGTACCGCCTTCCATCTCCTCCTTCTTGGCCGTGCCGTTGCGCGCGGCATCGGCAAGGCGCGAAATCTCGTTGGCGAGCTGCCACAGGTTCTGCGCATGCGCATTGCGGATGACCGGGACCATAAGCCCTGCATCGGTCTGCGCCGCCATGCCCATGTTCACCGCGCCGTGCCGCGTCACCACGCCCGCTTCATCGTCATAGCGCGCGTTGATCATGGGGAAGTCGGGCAGCGTCTTGCAGATCGCGGTGATCAGCAGCGGCAATATGGTCAGCTTGGACTTGTCGCCGCGGCTGGCATTGAGCTGCGCGCGGAGCACCTCAAGATCCGTAACATCGCATTCTTCGACATAGGAGAAATGCGGGATGTTGCGCTTCGAGGCGGCCATGTTCTCGGCGATGCGGCGACGCATGCCGATGACCTTCTTCTCCTCGTCCTCGCGGGTCTTGGCAGCCGCGCCGTATCCTGAAGTGTAGGAGAGGAACTGGTCGAGATCGCCGTGACGGATGCGGCCATCTTCGGCCGGCTTCACCTGGCCAAGATCGACGCCCAGTTCCTTGGCACGCTTGCGCACGGCCGGGGTCGCAAGGACCTTGGCCTGATGCCTCGGCTCAGGCGCCGGGGTCGGAGCAGGCAGCGGTTCGGGCTCGGGATCGGCAGCCAGCGCATCGTCGGCATCGCTTGCGTCAGAGGTCTCCACCTCGATCCGCTCTTCGACCTCTTGTGCCTTGGGCGCGGGAGCCGGAGCAGGCGCTTCTTCGGCGACGTCCTCGGGCACCTCACCCTCGACCTCGATCACCACCAGCATCGAGCCGATCGAGACCATGTCGCCTTCGTCTCCGGCAATCTCGATGATCTTGCCGTCGACCGGGCTTTCCATCGGCACTGTCGCCTTGTCGGTCATCATGTCGACGAATTCCTCGTCTTCACGGACCGTATCGCCGACTTTCTTGTGCCACTGGACGATTTCCGCCTCGGCAATGCCTTCGCCGATGTCGGGCATGTTGAATACAAATTTCGCCATGTCGATTACTCGCTCAGGATCTTGTCGAGGGCCTCGCCGATACGGATCGGGCCGGGGAAGTAGGCCCATTCGAGGCTGTGGGGATAGGGTGTGTCGAAACCGGTCACGCGTTCGACCGGGGCTTCGAGGTGATAGAAGCAGCGCTCGGTGACCAGCGCTGAAAGCTCCGCGCCGAAGCCGGCTGTGCGGGTCGCTTCATGGACGATCAGGCAGCGGCCGGTCTTCTTGACCGATTCCTCGATCGTCTCGATGTCGACCGGGACGATAGTGCGCAGGTCGACGATATCGGCCTCGACACCCTTCTCGCGGCAGACTGCCTCGACCACGTGGACCATGGTGCCGTAGGCGAGGATGGTGAGCTCATCGCCCTGCGTCGCGTAACGCGCCTTTCCCAGCGGGATCGTGTAATGGCCTTCAGGCACGACGCTCGCATCAAAGCGCTTCCACGGTTCGACCGGCTTGTCGTAATAACCCGAGAACGGGCCGTTGTAGATGCGCTTGGGCTCGAAGAAGATGACCGGGTCATTATCCTCGATAGCGCTGATAAGCAGGCCCTTGGCATCATAGGGCGTCGCGGGAATGACCGTCTTCAGGCCGGAGACATGGGCAAAAATCGCCTCGGGGCTCTGGCTGTGCGTCTGGCCGCCGAAGATTCCGCCACCAAACGGGCTTCGCACGGTAATCGGGGCGATATACTCAGCTGCCGAACGATAACGCAGGCGCGCCGCTTCGGAGATCAGCTGGTCGAGCCCGGGATAGATGTAATCGGCAAACTGGATTTCCGGCACTGGGCGCAGGCCATAGGCCCCCATACCGACTGCCGCAGCGATAATGCCGCATTCGGAGATCGGCGTGTCGAACACGCGGGTCTTGCCGTATTTCTCTTGGAGTCCGGCAGTGCAACGGAACACACCACCGAAATAGCCGACATCTTCGCCCATGATGACGATATTCTCGTCGCGGCCCATGGTCACATCGAGCGCGTCGTTGATGGCCTCGATCATGTTGAGGCGACGTTCCGCAGGCGCTTCGCTTTCGCTGGCGGCCATGTCTTTTACCTCGGTCATTCTGCGTCACCCTGCTGAGCGGTGGAGGGTTTTTCGAGTGCGTATCGTGCAAGCGCGGGCGTTTCCGCCTCGTCCAGAAGGTGCACTGCAATGAAGCCCGACACGGCAGGCCATACCTGCGCCATGATGGCGTCGTTGCCCACGAGATCGTGGTCACCACCCTCGACGGAGACAAGGTATGATGGCCCCGACACGCGCTCGGCGTAGATGCGGTGGTCGGCGGGATCGGCAACGAATCCCGGGACGGTATCGCTGTCGCCGGTCACCAG
Organism: Qipengyuania vesicularis; assembly: GCF_019711415.1. Lineage (GTDB taxonomy): Bacteria > Pseudomonadota > Alphaproteobacteria > Sphingomonadales > Sphingomonadaceae > Qipengyuania > Qipengyuania vesicularis. The sequence continues at coordinate 60,422 of NZ_JAIGNJ010000002.1, forward strand.
CATGGTCGGAAGTCCAACCGCCGAAAACGCATCATCGCCGATAAGGCCGGGGATCTTTCCCGGGGTCGAAAAGGCGAGGATGGCGGAAACGCCCTCATCGGTCGGCGCGCCAAGGGCAGGCAGGCCGCCCGCGCGCACCATCGCGTCGAGCGTGCCGAAACTGTGGCCTACGGCAAGGATTGGAAGACCTTCAAAACGTTCACCCACCATATCGGATGCAAGCTGCATATCGATCATGCGCGCGGCGAAAGCCTGCTGCGGCGATATCTTCCCTTCGAGCGAAGAGCGCATAGAGTCGGGATGGAGCGGCGCAACCACTGCCAATCCCTCGCCCGTCAGCTTCGCAAGCAGCGCCTCGTATGCGGCCGGCCAGGAATTGAATCCATGCGAGAAAAGCACGACACCGCGCGGAGCTTCCTCCGGCTGCCAGACACGGACGGGCAGCTGGCGCGCATCGGGAGTCTCGATCTCGACCGTTTCCGGCTCGGCGAAAGGTTCGGCAAAAGCAGGCTGCGACGACAACGCAAGCGTCGCCACGCCAAGTGCGATGACGGCCCTCATGCGCCCTTCCCTCCGTTCGGCAAGCCTTCGGGGAACTTGGTTTCGCGTTCGCGGATCGCTTGTTCGCTCTGCTCCTTGAGATGCCAGGGCAGCTCTTCGAAAACGTCTTCGAACATGGTGCGGAACGGATGGTGGAGGCCGTGGCCGAGGATGCCGTTGGCTTCGGCCTCCTTGGTGGTCTTCTTGACGTGCTCAGCGGCCTCAAGGTCCATCTTCTCCTGCCGCTCCTCGTCCCACTCGCCGATTTCGATGAGGTGGTTCTTGAGGCGCATCACCGGATCGCCGAGCGGCCACTCGTCGCGCTCCTGCGCGCTGCGATATCCAGAAGGATCGTCGGACGTGGAGTGGCCTTCCGCACGGTAGCTGAAGAATTCGATCAGCGTAGGACCGGCATTCGCGCGGGCGCGGTTGGCGGCCCACTGCTCGGCAGCATAGCAGGCGAGCGGGTCGTTACCGTCTACGCGCAGCGAGGCGATGCCATATCCGACACCGCGCGCTGCGAAGGTCGCACGCTCTGCGCCAGCGAAGCCGCTGAAGCTGGAGATCGCCCACTGGTTGTTGACCACGTTGAGGATGACCGGCGCGTTGTAGACGGTCGCGAACAGGCACGCAGAGTGGAAGTCGCCTTCCGCGGTGCTGCCCTCGCCCACCCACGTCGCGGCGATGCGGCTGTCGCCCTTGATCGCCGACGCCATCGCCCAGCCGACCGCCTGCGGGGTCTGCGTGGCGAGGTTGCCCGAGATGGTAAAGAAGCTGTGCTCCCGCGAGGAGTACATGATCGGCAGCTGACGGCCCTTCAGCTTGTCGCCGCGGTTCGAGTAGATCTGGTTGATCATCTCGACCATCGGATAACCGCGCTGAATCAGGATGCCCTGCTGGCGATAGCTGGGGAAGACCATGTCGTCCGCAGCAAGCGCCATAGAGGCCGAGACGCTGGTCGCCTCCTCGCCGGTGCACTTCATGTAGAAGCTGGTCTTGCCCTGCCGCTGGCCGCGGAACATGCGCTCGTCGAAAGCGCGCGTCATGGCCATGTGGCCGAGCATGGTGCGCAGCGTTTCCGGGTCGAGCTTGGGATCCCACGGGCCGTGGGCCTTGTTGTCCTCGCCCAGCACGCGGATCAGGCCATGCGCGAAATCGAGCATGTCCTTGGGGTCGGTGGTTTCGTCGGGGCGCGGCTGCGCGCCCGCTTCGGGCACCTCAATATGCGAGAAGTCGACCGCATCGCCGGGCCGGAACTTGGGTTCGGGTACGTGAAGCGAAAGCGAAGGACGATTATCGCCCGCTTTCGCAGCACCTTGAGGCCTGTCGGCCATAGAATCGTCTCCCAGACGTAATCTTACGCTTGCGCGTTATTTTATTTCACGCCGCGGAAACGGTCAAGTACGCCTATGCATACGATTTCGGTCACACCGCGACTGGAGCCTTGATAGCTCCGTGCGGCGTGTAGTCGTGAACCGCAAAATCCTCAATTGTGTAGTCGAAGATCGTGGGCGGACGCCGCGTAATCTCAAGGCGTGGCTGGCCCTGCGGTTCCCGCGAGAGTTGCTCTTTCACGAGGTGCTCATGGTTGAGATAGAGGTGCGTGTCGCCTCCCATCCACACGAATTCGCCGGGCTCCAGACCGGCCTGCTGCGCAAGCATTCGCTGGAGCAGCGCCGCCGACCACAGGTTGAACGGGAGACCGAGCGCAACATCGCAGCTGCGCTGGTAAAGGAGGCCGTTGAGGCGCGGTTTTCCGTCCGCTCCCTCGCTGACGTGGAACTGGTAGGTCTTATGGCATGGCGGAAGAGCCATCTGCGGCACCTCTGCTACGTTCCAGCCTTCGATGATATGGCGGCGGCTGCCGGGGTTCTCGCGCAGCGATTGCACCACTTCTGCCACCTGGTTGATGCCGCGTCCCTTGCGAAACAGCCCGCCCTTCACCGGCTGGTAGGTCGGCCAGTCGACCCATTGCTTGCCATAAACCGGGCCAAGATCACCCCACTTCTCGGCGAAGCTTTCGTCATCGGCGATCTTTTGGACGAAGGCATCGAGTTCCATATCGTCACCGGTTTCATCGACATAGCGCGCATGCGGCCACTCGTTCCAGATCTTCACGCCCTGCAGCACAAGGGGGCGGATATTGGTATTGCCGGTGAGGAACCACAGCATCTCGCGCGTGGCGGTCTTCCAGTAGACCCGCTTGGTGGTGATGAGCGGCATCGCGGCATCGGCAAGATCGAAGCGCAACATCGCGCCAAAGACCGAACGCGTACCCACGCCGGTGCGATCGCGCCGTTCGTCGCCTTCGAGCCAGATGCGGCGCATCAGGTCGAGATATTGCTGTTCGAAATGGCTATCGATCACGTAGGAATCACCGGCTTTCATCGTGTTCACCGCCCTAGCCCCGAATTATCACAAAAGCCCGCTTGCGTGTGTGCAAATCCACACCTATAGGGCGCGCCTTGCTTCGCACCCGCAGCGCCAGACGCACCGCGGGCCGATCCGGTCGGGGAGTAGCTCAGCCTGGTAGAGCACTGTCTTCGGGAGGCAGGGGCCGGAGGTTCGAATCCTCTCTCCCCGACCATTTTCGTCAAGCCTGATAATTCGCTTGTCGCGCCAGATCGCGTGAACTTCGCCTCGCGTTAACCATGATTTGGTTTTTCTGCGCATAAGGAAGTCCGGTCGGGTCCCTTATGCGAATCCGGCGCGCTATCATTGGCGCTCAGGAGGCGGGTTTGCAGTTTCACACGATCGCGAGCACGGGGCGCACGGCAACGACCTTCCTTGCCCGCGCGCTCGACAGTTTCGAGGGAATTGCCGCCGTCCACGAAGGCCATCGCGATGGCGACAAAGATAGCGAACCTGTCCTGCCGCTCCTCAATCTCGAAAATCGCGCCGCATACCAGGACCGCAGCAAGGTGGCCGGAATCGTGGCGGAGAAGCGCGGCAAGGAGCTGGTCGCGACGGTCTGCGCATCGGAAAGCGTGCAGACGCTGGTCGATGTCGGCTATTATAATTCGGTCCTTGCCGACGCCCTGCTGGATCATCACGGGGGCTTGCGGCTTGTCGGTGTGATCCGCAATCTCGAGGGCTTCGTGCGCTCGGCGACTGCGATGGTAGGCGAAGATCCGCTCCCCGTAGGCTGGCCCGATCCGAACAAACCGCTCGTCACGCGCGAACGCTTTATCGGAATGGGGCGGCTCAAGCCTACACGCGGGACCAAGGATGCCGAGGCTTGGGACGGCTGGTCTGCCATCATGCGAAACATATGGCTCTGGCGGGAAACCAATGCACTCTTGCTCGACGCAAGGAGGCGCCATCCCGACCGCGTGCTCTTGCTGCCGTTCGAAAGGCTGAAAGACGATCCCGAGGGCTTCCTCGAGGCGATCCTGGATCATTTCGAGCAGCCGAAACAGGGGATTTCGAAGGCGCTCGAAATTGCCAAGGGATACGAAAACCGCAAGAAATCGGGCTACCAGATCGGTCCTCTCTCCGAATGGAGCGAAGCCGAAACGGCCTTTGCGGCAGAAGCGCAAGCACAGATTGGATTTTGAGGAAATGGCTTTCGAAGTCGAAGAACTGATCGCACTGGTGGACCGGGCGCTACGCGAAACGAGCGGTGTCGATCAATTGTCGGCGCCGGTTACCGCCCAGTCGAAGATGGGCGAGCCGGAGGAATGGGATTCGCTTTCTTTCATCTCCGTCTTCACCGCCGTCGCGGAGCGATACGAGGCCGACCTCGCCGACGACGACGCCTATCACTTCACCTCGATTCCGGCGATGCACGCATTCCTCAACGAGATCCTGTGAGCGCAACCGCCCTCTGGAGCGCGATCGAGCGCAGGCTCGCAAGCGAAGGCGACCGGCTCGCCTTCGATGCCGAGAAGACCGATGGCATAAGCTATGCCCGGTTACGGGGATTGACAGCAGCCGTCGCCGAAGGGTTCGAAGGAACCGGGCCGGTGGCAATCCTGGCGAACCGTTCGTTCGAAGCTTATGTCGCCCTCCTCGCCTGTTTCCGCTTCGGGCGGGTGTTTGTGCCGTTGAACCCCTCCTTCCCGGCAGGCCGCCTAAAGAAGATCATCGAGGCTTCGGGCGCAACCGAGTGCCTGTATGAGGAGCGTCACGCCGCGTTAGCCGCGGACCTCGATGTTCGGAAACGAAGGATCGACCTCGCCCTGCCCTCGGTTGAGCGCGAGCCGATCGAAGCCGGGGCGGACGCACGCGCCTACCACCTCTTCACTTCCGGCAGCACGGGCGAACCCAAGGGCGTGCCGATCACGCATGGCTCGCTGTCTCACTACGTCACGCAAATTGCGGAGCTTGTGGGCATTCCGGAGCACAGCCGTTCAACGCAGTTTTTCGATCTCAGCTTCGACCCCTCGCTGCACGACATCTTCGTGGGGCTGAGTACCGGCGGCACGGTCATCCCTGCCAATGACATGGCGATGATGATGCCTCACCGCTACGTGGCGGCAAACAGGATCGACATCTGGTTTTCCGTCCCGCTTCTCGGCGTACTCGCTGCGCGCGGCCAGCGTTCGATGCCGACCGACACGAAGCTCAGGATGGCGATGTTCGCCGGCGAAGGACTGCCCGGCGAATATGCGGCAGGGATCAGGGAGCTGATGCCCGAAGACGGCGAGGTCTGGAACCTCTACGGCCCAACCGAAGGGACGATCATCGTCACTGGGCGTAAGCTCACCGAGGATGACTTCGACAAGCCGGTGGTCTCGATCGGGCAGAGCTTCGGCGAAAACCGTGTCGCCGTGCTCGCCGACGGGGCTATCCTGCCGGCAGAAGGCGGGATCGAGGGCGAATTGCTGCTGGGTGGGCCACAGATCTTCGGCGGCTACGAACCACCGGTCGCAAGCGACTGCTTCGTGCATGACGCAGAGGGCGAACGCTTCTATCGCAGCGGCGACCTGGTGCGCTGTGAGAACGGCACGATCGAATATCTCGGCCGTATCGACAGCCAAGTAAAGATCCGCGGCCTGCGGGTGGAGCTGGGTGAGATCGAAGCCGTTTGCGTCAAACAGGACGGGGTGGACGCCGCCGCTGCAATCGTCTTGGGCGAAGGTGCCAACGCCCATATCGTGGTCGCATACCAAGGCGATCCTGACGCGGATTTTTCCGCACTTGGCGATAGCCTACCCGCCTATATGGTGCCGAAGATCACGCGCCATTTCGACGCCCTGCCCGTCAACAGCAGCGGCAAGGTCGACCGCAAGGCGCTCAAGCAATTGCTATGATTGCGCGGGTGTTCGCTCCGCTTTGCGCCACGGCAGTCGTGGCCGGCCTTGCGCTGCTGGGCGCGCGGACCGAGACATACGATCTCAATGTCGTCTTCCATTGCGCCTACGAGATCGCGCGCGACGAACGACCGGCTGCCGACATCCTTTTCGTCGGCAACAGCCAGACGGGCGCATCGATCGATCCGCAATACATGCAGGAGCTGCTCGGCGGGGAGGACGCTCCCCAGGTCGAGAAGTTGGCCATCATCCGCGCCAATGTCGTCGGACTGCGCATGCTGATCGAGGATTACGTCGCACAGCGCGGCGCGCCGAAGCTCGTCGTCATCCAACCGATGCTGGTTCGTTCTGACCGCGATGCACAGGCGGGGCGTCCTATCCACCCGCGCGACACCCTCGTTTACCAGGACTGGGACGAACTCGTTGCTCTGCAGCAGGACGCGCAGAATAGTCCGACGGGCTCCTTTCTGCCCTACTGGGCGGCCAAGGGTTACCGGACCACCGCGACCATGTGGATCGACCGCCAGGTTGAGCGCATCACCGGCGCGCTAAGTATCCAGCGCATGGCGAAGCACAAGCGGTTCTGCGCCGGGGATCGCAAGTTCCAGCAGGTCGGTCACTGGCCCAATGGCACGCTTCCCCTCGCTCCCGGCGACAGTGCCGGACCGGTCATCAACCAGAGCGCTTGGGATCAGTGGCGCCGCGACATGTCCGCGCGCAACCCGGCCCCCCTAACCGATCCGTCGCGCCGCTTCGAACTCGACCAGAACCGCAAGATTCTTGCTGGGCTGGAGGCGGCCGGGAGCAAGGTCGTGCTTATCGGTTATCCAAATCTCGACAGCGCGGCTGAAGATACAGCGAACTACACCGCGCTTTCCGACACGCTCGGCTACGAGATGATCGATGTTCGCTCGCTGCTGACCGAGGAGGAGCGACAGCAGATACAGTCGCTCTATCGCGATCCACTCCATGTGAATTTCGCGGGCGCCGAAATTCTCTCGCGCCGCCTTGCCGAAGATGTGGCGGACCGGATCGAATGATCAATCCGATCGCTCACCTGCTCTTTCTGGTCGCAGCGTGGCTCGTCTTCGCGCTCGGCGGCGACCGGCGTCCTGCGCTCATTCTCAGCCTGTTCGGCGTAGCCTTCCTCGGAAGTTATGCCCCCGTCGCGCTGGCATGGATCACGCTGACAGCGCTTGAGGCCTGCCTATTGGTGCTTTGGCTCGAAAAGAAGCCGCGCGGAAGCGATATCCGGCAGTACCTGCCCTATGTCCTCCTCGCCAACTTGCTTTTTGTCGAGCTCCATCCGGCGATCCTGCTGATCTCGGTAGAGACGCTGGCGATATCCTTCTCGACGATCCGCATCTTCATGACCGCCAAGCAATTGCTGGCAATGCGAAAGGGCTTCGAGGCGAGCGAATTGCGCTGGATCTGGGCTGCGGCATTCTACCTGCCGGCACTGATCGTGGGTCCGGTCTTTTCGGGCATGGACCTGCGCAAACAAGCGATAGAGGGCGAGAGGCCCGACCGGTCTGCGCGAACCTACCGTTTCCTGCTGACCGGCATGGTCATGGTGCTGCTGGTCAATCCCTATCTCGGACTGCAGCTGCGCCGCCTCGAACAGCCGTATCACGCGATGAACGTTGGGTGGGAAGCCGCCCCGCTGCTGTTCCTGATGCTGTTCGCCGGATTCTACGGGCAGAGCCTGGTGGCCGAATACAGCTCCAAGCTGTTCGGTCGAACCCTGCCGCACAATTTCGACAAGCCCTGGCTGGCGCGCAACATCCGCGATTTCTGGCAGCGCTGGCATCGCTCCATGGCGGGTTTCGTCATCCAGTATATCTTCATCCCGATGAACATGCGCGGCGCAAATGCGCGTCTCGCCACCGTTGCGGCCTTCGTCTTTATGGGGCTGTGGCACAATCTGTCGGCGGGCTATTTCGTCTGGGGGCTGAGCCATGGTCTGCTGCTCGCATTCTGGCCCAAGCAGGTTGAAAGCCGCATTGGGCGCCTCGCCGAACGCGCGCTGACCTGGCTGGCGGTTATTGGGCTTTCCTACATCGCAAACTACAGTTGGCTGGCATGAAGATCTCTCGCGAAATCCTGCTTATCGCCTTGTGGCTGGTGATTGCGATGGCACTGCTAACGGTCGTTTCACCCGGCGACGTCCAGCTCCCCTACGCCGAGTATTGAAGAAGCTCGACAGGGGCGAGTGGCTGCTGTTACCCGATCCCAGATGAGCACAACCCGCGTCCTGTTCGTATGCCTCGGCAACATCTGCCGTTCACCCCTGGCTGAGGCCGCATTTCGTCGCGCCGCCAGCGAGGCTGGGCTGGACGTTCATGTCGATAGCGCCGGGACAGCCAATTATCATGTCGGCGAGATGCCCGATCCGCGCAGCATCGACGAGGCAGGCAGGCACGGCATAGACATCACCGGCTATCGTGGCCGACAGCTGGTCGTGCAGGATTTCCACGAGTTCGACTACATCTTCGGCATGGACCGCTCGAACATGACCAATATTTCCCGGATCCAGCCGGAAGACGGCAAGGCGCAGGTCCGCATGCTGCTTGATATCGTGCGCGGCTCGGAGGGGCGCGAGCTGTCCGATCCCTGGTACGGCGGCGAGGACAATTTCCGCGCGACCTGGGAAGACGTGACGATGGCAGCCGAGGCGCTCGTCGCAATCTTGCGCGATGGGCATTCCTGAAGACATCATCGAACAGCTGGCGGGTTCGCCGGTCCTCAGCCAGCGTCGGTTTGCAGGCGGAGATATTTCGGGTGCCAGCGAGATCGTACTCGAAGACGGCCGCGTCATGGTCGGAAAGCATGGGCCAGTGGTCGATGTCGAGGCACGCGTGCTCGAGGCGATGGGCAGGAGCGCTGCGCCGGTCCCCAAGGTGCTTGGCCATACCGACAAGGTCCTGCTGATCGAGCGGCTCGCATCCGGGGGATCGCTCTCCGGTGACGTCTGGCAGTCGCTGGCCGATGCACTCTCGGGACTCCACGCGATCACTGGAACCGACTACGGCTGGCCCGAAGACTATGCCCTGCGCCACGTGAAGGTCGAGAACGCGCCGCTGGATAACTGGCCGCGCTTCTGGGCCGAACGCCGCCTGCTGTGCCACCTCGACCAACTTGCACCCGATCTCGCAGGACGGGTCGAGAACCTCGGCGCCCGGATTGAAGACATCTTGCCGGCCACTCCCCCGCCCGTCCTCTTGCATGGCGACCTGTGGGGAGGCAATGTGCTTGTGGCGAATGGCCGCGTTACGGGCCTCATCGATCCGTGCGCCTATTTCGGGGACCGGGAAGTGGACTTCGCCAGCCTCACCGTATTCGACTCCCCTCCGCCGAGTTTCTTCGCGGCTGTGGGGCCGGCCCCTGGCTGGCAGGAGCGAGTGCCTGTCTACCGCTTGTGGATGTGGCTGCTGCATGTCCGGCTGTTCGGCGACAGCTACCGGCCTGCCGTGGAGCGGGAATTGGCTGCGCTGGGCTTCTAGCCGCCGCGCAGGGTCTTCACACCGAAATCGCGTTCGAAAAGGTAGAGCAGGATGCGCGCCGCTTCGCCGCGTTTGCCCTCCAGACCTCCATCGCGCTCCATCAGGAGGCGCGCGTCGTCATGGGCCTTGGGCAGCAGCTCAGTAATCTGCTCGAAGCTGGCGACGCTGAAGGGCGTGTCTCCCGACTGGCGCGTGCCGAGCAATTCGCCGCCGCCGCGCAGCTTGAGATCTTCTTCGGCCAGAAGGAAGCCGTCCTGGCTCTCACGCATCAGGGCAAGGCGCTTCTGCGCGGTTTCCGACAGGGTCTCGCCGTGGAGCAGGACGCAGAAGCTCTTCTCGCTGCCCCGCCCCACGCGGCCGCGCAGCTGGTGGAGCTGCGCTAGGCCGAACCGTTCGGCCTGCTCAATCACCATCAATGTGGCATTGGGAACGTCGACGCCGACCTCAATAACCGTGGTCGCCACCAGCAGCCGCGCATCGCCGCGCGCAAAGCGTTCCATTGCGGCATCCTTCATCTCGGGCGCGAGCTGGCCGTGGACCATCACGACATCGTCACCGAAACGCTCTTTCAGGGCTGCGTAGCGCGCCTCGGCCGCCGCGATTTCTTCCGGTCCATCCATCTCGCGGACCATGGGGCAGACCCAGAAAGCCTGCCGGCCCTGCTCGAACTGCGCGGCAAGACGCTCGGCGAGTGCCGGGATCTTGTCCTGTCCCATGACGACCGTGTCGATCGCCTGCCTGCCCGGTGGCAGTTCGTCGAGCTTGCTCACATCGAGCTCACCATACTGCGCCAGCGTCAGGGTGCGCGGGATAGGTGTGGCGGTCATAGCCAGCACATGCGGCGCGCGCTTGCCCTTGCTCGCCAGCATCAAGCGCTGGCCCACCCCGAAGCGGTGCTGTTCGTCGATCACCACCATGGCTAGGTTCTTATAGGCGACCTTGTCCTGGAAGATCGCATGCGTGCCGACGACGATGTCGATACTTCCGTCGAGCAGACCCATCAGGATCCCCTCGCGCGCCTTGCCCTTGTCGCGGCCCGTCAGCAACGCGACCTGTGCTCCGGTCGGCTCGGCCATAAGGCGCAGGCTCTCGTAATGCTGGCGAGCGAGGATTTCGGTCGGCGCCAGCAAAGCCGCCTGCGCCCCCGCTTCCACCGCAATCAGCATGGCTTCGAGCGCCACGACGGTCTTGCCTGCACCTACATCGCCTTGCAGGAGCCGCAGCATGGGCGCTTCCGGCTGCATGTCGCCTTCGATCTCGGCAATCGAGCGTTTCTGCGCGCCCGTCAGCGGGAATGGCAGGTGGAGCTTGCCGCGATAGCTGCCGTCACCTTTGAGTGGCTGGCCCTTGCGCTTGCGGTTGTCCGCCCGGACCAGCATCAGCGCCAGGCTGTTGGCGAGGAGTTCGTCATAGGCCAGCCGGTCGCGCGCAGCCTTGTGCTCGCCCTTGTGTGCCAGATGCAGCGCATCGCGCCATTCGGGCCAGCCGGCCGTTTCGAATTGGGTGGGCTCGATCCATTCAGGCAGCTTGGGGGCCTTGGACAGCGCCTGTTCGACCAAGCCTGCAACGCGAGGTTGGGTCAGGCCTTCGGACAGGCGATAGACCGGCTCCGACAGCCGCTGGAGCGTATCGCCACCCTCCTCTACCACGTGGTCCGGATGGACGATCTGGAGCAAGTCGCCATAGCGTTCGAGCTTGCCCGCCACCCAGCGTGTCGCCCCGACCGGGAGCTGCTTTTTCGCCGTATAGGACGCGCGACCGAAATAGGTCAGCGCGATAATGTTGCCCACGCTGTCCTGCGCCAGCACGCGGTAGGGTGCGCGCGATGAGCGTCCCCCGCGATGCTCCGTCACGGTGAGCTTGAGAACGATGTTCTCGCCCTCGCCCGCCTCGTCGACATTCTCGACCGCGCGGCGGGTCACGAAGCGTTCCGGCAGGTGGTAGGCGAGGTCCTTGAGCCGCGTAAGCCCCAGCCTGTCGAGCGGCTTCCTGAGCTTGGGCCCGACGCCCTCGAGCGTTTCCGTCTCGGCAAAAAGGGGATTGAGGATGTCGGGCCGCATGACTTGATTCTGTTAGGCAGGCAGCCGCTTTAACGGAAGGCCTAGTTCGCGTTGCGCACGGTTTCCCATGCCTTGCGCAATGCCTCGACCGTCATGTCACCGTCCTCCGGCGTTGTCGCGGCGGAGATTACCGAGAAGCGGATCACCCAGCGACCGCGCCATTGAGCGGGACCGGCAAAGGCCACGGCATCGCGCTGCAGTTGTTCTACGGTGGCAAGCGTCAGGCGATCTCCTTCCGCGATATCGTCCGTTTGCCCGATCCGCACCATGAATTGGTTGAGTTCGACCGGACAGACGAGTTCGACACCATCGATTTCGGCCATGCTTGTCGCCATCGCCTGCGCGACTTCGACATTGCTTTCGACCATGCGCGCAATGCCATCGCGGCCCAGCTGGCGGATCATGGCCCATGCCGCGAAACCGCGAGCCCGGCGCGACAGCTCGGGGACATAGTCGGAAGGATTGCGCTCCGAGGTGTCAGCGACCGGCAGGTAGCTCGCCGAAAATGACATGGCTCGGCGGTGTGCTTCCACATCACGCACGATTGCAAAGCCGCAATCATAGGGCGTTTGCAGCCATTTGTGCCCGTCGACCGCCCAGCTGTCCGCAAGGTCCAGCCCCTCCGCGAGATGCTTCAGTTTCGGCGACGACCGCGACCACAGGCCGAAGGCGCTGTCGACATGCAGCCATGCTCCTGCTTCCCTCGCCATGGGAGCAATTTCCGCGAAGGGGTCGCTGGCTCCCGTATTGATCTGCCCGCACTGGCCAATCGCGATAGCAGGCGCGTCATCCTCACCCAACGCACGCTCGAAATCCGATGGTAGCATCCGCCCCAAATCGTCGGTTGCGATTTCGCGCACGCGCTTCGCCCCAAGGCCGAGGAACTTGAGCGCACCGTAAACAGTGGTGTGGGCATCCGCTCCAATGAGCACGCGCAGCGGCGGGGCGCCGTATAGCCCGTCCGCCTCGACATCCCAGCTCCGCTTGGCGAGTTGCGCGCTGCGAGCCGCGGCGAGGCCGACGAAATTGGCGACGGTTGCCCCGGTCACCACGCCGACCGACGCCGAGCGCGGCAGGTCCAGCAATTCGAGAATCCAGTCCACAACGACGGCCTCGAAGGCGCTACCGGACGGAGATACCTGCACATTCCCCGTGTTCTGGCCCCAGGCGGAGGTCAAGAAATCAGCCGCAACGCCGGTAAGGTGCGACCCGCCCATGACCCAGCCGAAGAACCGCGGCGCGCTGGGGCTGCGCAGCCCTTCGCGCGCCAATCGGTTGAGATCCTCGATGATCTCCACCGCATCGCCTCCGCTTTCGGGCAGCGGCGCGCGCAAGCCTTCAATAACTTCGGCATAGCTTGAGGTCGGGGTCCTCTCGGCGACCGCTATCTCGCGACGGAATTCTTCTGCTATCCGAGCGGCCAGTCGCATGGCTTCGAAACTGCGATCCTCGCTGCCTGCCATACCGATTCCCCTTCGTCCGGTTGCCGGATAAGCTTGATCGAAATCGCCCTATCGGTCAAAGGCGCGCACGCATGCAGAATTCGGGCAAATCACTTGGCTGACCTCCTTACCTTCGACGGCCGCATAGCGCGCTGCAAGTTTCGCAGCTGGCACCGCGGCACGCGCGAGGCCGATTACATGATCGGTGGTTTCTTCGACCGTTATCACGCGGATTGGGGCGAGGTAGAGCTGGCCTGGTTCGAGGCCCTGCTCGAGGAAGACGACGTCGACATCATGGCCTGGGCACTGAAAACCCAGCCCACTCCTCCACGATTCCAGGGCGAACTGATCGAGAGCATGCAGAAGCTCGATTACGTCGACATTCCGCGTTGACGGGAACGGGGGGAACGCTATCGCGCTGTCCCTTCAATGCCCGACCTTTCCCGCATCCTCAAAGCTGACCGGCAACTGACGCTGGCGCAGGTCGCCCGCGGCGCTCAGCCGCTGGTGATGGCCGATCTCGCGCGCGCAGGCACAGGACGCGCCGTATTCATCGCACCCGACGATGCGGCGATGCGCGGAATCGTCGATGCGGCGGCATTCTTTGCGCCCGAACTGGAGGTGATCGAATTTCCGGCATGGGATTCGCTTCCTTACGACCGCGCCAGCCCCGCGCTATCGATCAGTGCGAAGCGGCTTGCCGCACTCCACCGCCTGCAAACCGGCAAGGCCAAGGCGCAGCTGGTCGTCACAACCGCCAACGCCGTGCTCCAGCGCGTGCTCAGCCCGTTCCGCATTCGCGAAAGCGTGCGTGAGTTCAAACCGGGCACCGAAATCGGGCGAGAGAGCTTGTCGCTGCTCCTGCAGAAGCAGGGCTACAGCCGTACCGACACGGTGATCGACAAGGGCGAATACGCGATCCGCGGTTCGATCGTGGATGTCTTCCCCTCCGGACTCGATGAGGCCTTGCGGCTCGACTTTTTCGGCGACGAGCTGGAAAGCCTGCGCAGCTTCGATCCGAACACGCAGATGAGCACTGGCCGGCTCGACAATCACCTGCTGCTCCCCGCGAGCGAAGCGCTGCTCGATGAAGACAGCATTAAGCGTTTCCGCAGCCGCTATCGTGAGATGTTCGGCGCCAATGCCACGCAGGACCCTCTCTACGAGGCGGTCAGTGAGGGACGTCGCCTTGCTGGCATGGAACACTGGCTACCCTTGTTCGAAGAGAAGCTGGTCACGCTGTTCGACCACCTCGACGCCAAGGACACGGTGGCCATCGACAATGCCTCACTCGCGGCGGCGGACGAGCGCATCAAGGACGTCGCCGACTACTACGAGCAACGCAAGGCGGCCAGCGGGCAAGCCAAGGGCAGCTACCGCCCGCTTAAGCCGGAATCGCTCTACCTGACCGATACCGAGTTCAAGACAGCGCTCGAAGCGGCTCCTGCCCATCGCGCCACCACATTCGACGAGCCCGAGAGCGACACGGTCATCGATTTCGGTTTCCGCTCGGGACGCGATTTCGCGCCCGAACGCGCTCGCGGCGACAATGTCTATCCGGTGCTGGCCGACCACCTGACGGCACTCGGCAAGTCAGGCAAGCGACCGCTACTCGCCGCCTATTCGACCGGCAGCCGCGCGCGCATCGCTTCGATCCTTTCGGAAGCCGGAGCGCCGGTGCAGCTGGCCGATAGCTGGCAGGAAGCGCTGGGCCTCTCCGCCAAGGGCAAGCCGGCGGCGATGGTGTTGCCGCTGGAAGCCAGCTTCGCCAATGATGAGATGGAACTGCTCACCGAGCAGGATATACTCGGCGACCGCCTGATCCGCCGCAAGAAGAAGCGCAGGGATGCCGATGCCTTCCTCGCCGAATTGCAGGCGCTGAGCGTTGGCGACCTGATCGTCCATACCGAACACGGGATCGGCAAATACCTCGGTCTCGAACCCGTTACCGTGGGTAAGTCCAAGCACGATTGCGTCCAGCTCGAATATCGGGGCGGCGACAAGCTGTTCATCCCGGTCGAGAACATCGACGTTCTCAGCCGCTACGGCTCATCCGAAGAAGCGGTCATGCTCGACAGGCTTGGCGGCGAGGCCTGGCAGAAGCGTCGTGCGCGCCTGAAGGAGCGGATCCGCGAGATCGCGGGCGAGCTGATGCAGGTCGCGGCCCAGCGCGCGCTGAAGAAAGCGCCGGTGCTGGAAGTCGAGGACGGGGTCTACAACCAGTTCCTCGATCGCTTCCAATACGAGGAAACCGACGACCAGGATCGCGCCATCGCCGATGTCCTGTCCGACCTCGAAAGCGGCAAGCCTATGGATCGCCTCGTCTGCGGCGATGTCGGCTTCGGCAAGACCGAAGTCGCGCTTCGCGCCGCCTTCGTTGCCGCCATGAACGGCCAACAGGTCGCGGTGGTCGCGCCCACCACCCTGCTCGCCCGCCAGCACTATCAGAATTTCGCCGAGCGCTTCGCCAGCTTCCCGCTGAAGGTCGGACGTCTCTCGCGCCTCGTGCCGGCGAAGGAAATGAAGGACACGCGCGAAGGGCTGGAGAAAGGCGACGTCGACATCGTCGTCGGCACGCATGCGATCCTCTCCAAACAAACCAAGTTCAAGAACCTTGGCCTCGTCATCGTGGATGAAGAGCAGCGCTTCGGCGTCACCCACAAGGAAAAGCTCAAGCAGCTGCGCGCCGACGTGCACATGCTCACGCTCACCGCCACGCCCATCCCGCGCACGCTGCAGATGGCGATGACGGGCCTGCGCGAGCTCTCCACCATCCAGACTCCTCCGGTCGACCGCCTCGCGGTCCGCACCTATGTGATGGAATGGGATGACATGGTGATGCGCGAGGCGCTGTTGCGCGAACACCACCGCGGCGGGCAGAGCTTCATTGTGGTCCCGCGCATATCGGACATGGAAGGCATTGCCGACTGGCTGCATGAGAACGTGCCCGAGGTGAAGTTCGTCCAAGCGCACGGCCAGATGAGCGCTGGCGAGATCGAAGAGCGTATGAGCGCCTTCTATGAGGGCAAATACGAAGTCCTGCTTGCCACCACCATCGTCGAGAGCGGTCTCGACCTGCCTAGCGCTAACACGATCATCATCCATCGCGCCGATATCTTCGGCCTCGCCCAGCTCTACCAGCTGCGCGGCCGCGTTGGGCGAGCGAAACTGCGCGCCTACGCCTATCTCACCTATGAAAAGGACGTGGCGCTTTCCGAGGTTGCGGAAAAGCGGCTCAAGGTACTCGGCGATCTCGATAGCCTTGGCGCAGGCTTCCAGCTCGCGAGCCACGATCTCGACATTCGCGGTGCGGGCAACCTCTTGGGCGACGAACAGTCCGGACATATCCGCGAAGTCGGGTTCGAGCTCTACCAATCGATGCTGGAGGACGCGATCCTTGCCGTAAAGGCCGGAGAACTGGGGCTCGAGGCCAAGCGCGAGACGGTCAGTCCGCAGATCACGGTCGATGCCCCGATCATGATCCCCGAAGACTACGTCCCCGATCTGGCCGTCCGCATGGCACTCTATCGTCGCCTGAACGATGCAGAGAACTTGGGCGAGATCGAGGCGCTTGCCGCCGAAATGATCGACCGCTTCGGGCCACTACCTTCCCCAACCGAGAATCTCGTCCGCCTCATCCAGATCAAGCTTCAGGCAATCGAGGCGAACATCTCGAAGATCGATGTCGGCGCGGCGGGCACTTTGGTCACCTTCCACCGTGACGACTTCCCCGATGGCCCTGGCCTGATCGCCTATGTCGACCGGCTCCAGGGAACGGCCAAGCTGCGGCCCGACATGAAACTGGTGATCAGCCGCGCATGGAACTCGCCGGAAAGCCGCCTCAACGGGCTGTTCCAGCTGACCAAGGGTTTGTCGGGGATCGTCAGGAAAGCGAAGAAGCGCGAGAAACAGGCCGCGTAGGCCAGCGGCTCAACGCATGGACGCGTTGAGGAAGGCGTGCGGCGGCATGGGCTCCGCGCTCAGGAAGCCCTGGTAGTATTCGCAGTCTTCGGCGGCGCAGAAATCGCGCTGGCGTTCGGTCTCGATCCCTTCGACCAGCACGCGCAGGTCGAGCGCCTTGGCCATGCCCATGATCGCGCGGAAGACCGCCCGGTCGCGTTCGTCTTCAAGCACCCCTTCGACCATCGAACGGTCGAGCTTGATGCAATCGATCGGCAGAACCTTGAGGTAGCGGAAGTTGCAGAAACCCGCCCCGAAATCGTCGAGCGCAATGCGCACGTCGAGCACCTTGAGTTGCTGCAGCGTCTTGCTCACACGGTCGAGGTCGTCGAGCAGGACCTGCTCGGTGATTTCCAGCGTCACGCGAGAGAGCGGGAAACCGACGCGCTCTGCCATGCGGGCGAAATCGATGGCAAAATTGTCGGCAGCCAGATCGACCGGGGTGATGTTGAGCGAGAGACGCAGGCTGTAGGGCCACAGTTTTGCAGCCT
The DNA here is from genome assembly GCF_019711415.1 of Qipengyuania vesicularis. GTDB lineage: Bacteria > Pseudomonadota > Alphaproteobacteria > Sphingomonadales > Sphingomonadaceae > Qipengyuania > Qipengyuania vesicularis. The sequence goes on from NZ_JAIGNJ010000002.1 coordinate 77,673, forward strand.
CCAGCGCGCGCTCGGCGATATGGCGCGAGAGATGCGCGACATGATCGGCCCGCTCGGCGATCTGGAACAGCGCAGCTGCACCGATCCGCCCTACGATCGGGTGATGCCAGCGCGCCAAAGCTTCCGCGCCGACCATGTGGCCGTCGACCAGCGAGTATTGCGGCTGGAACAGGATCTCGATCTCGTCGCGGTCGATTGCAGCGAGCAGGTCGCTCTCGAGCTGGATGTTCGACCGCGCGGCACTTTCGACCGTGCCGCTCGACCATTCGATGCGGCGGCCGTGAGCCTGGCGCATGCGGGCAGCGACCTCGGACAGGCGATCGAGCATGGAATCGACATCGTCGTTTTCGCCGGTACGCATCAGCGCGATACGCGGCCACAGGCGCAGGCTGCTGCCGCCGTCGGGATGTGCAATGGGCGTTGCAAGGGCATCGGCCAGAGCTTCGGCCAGCCATTGCCAACGCTCGCGACTGCTTTCGGTGCGGGCCACAAGCATGAAGACGCCGCCGGTCAGGCGGGCAGCCATCCATGCATCGCTTTCAAGCTCGTCATTGGCGAAGTGGCGGATGCGGTGTGCAATTTCGACCAGAGCCCCATCACCGACGCTTTCGCCGAATGCGACATTGACCGTGTCCATCCGGCCAAGGGTAATAAGCATTGCATGGATGGGACACGGGCCAGCACCTGATGGCCACGCGTCACGCCACTGGGCGGTGGTTCGACGCAGTTGTCCAACGTCGGCCAAACCGGTCAACGTATCCTGCGACTCCATCTTTATTACATTGGGCATACTCGCCATCCGCCCTTGGTAGCGACCCAGTTTACCTTTTGTTAGTCATAAAATCGACATTGTTGCCAAAAGGGACAGGTGTCCATAGGGTTGCGGTGGTTTCAACAGATGAAACGATAGACCGAGAAGCGGGCGCACATGGCCGAATTCCAGAAACTGGCGCTCCTCGTGTCCGATTCGGACCGCGCACAGGAGGCGGCGGAGTCCATTTTCCGCCCGCTGACCCAATGGGTTGCCCCCGAAGAGGCTGATGCCCTGGTCGTCATTGGCGGCGATGGTTTCATGCTTCAGAGCCTCCATGCGATGCTGGATGAGGGTCGAATACTTCCAGCCTATGGGGTGAACCTCGGCACGGTCGGTTTCCTGATGAACCGCAACCGCCAGCCCGAAAAGCTGCTCGGCCGCCTCGGCCGCGCGAAGCCGCATACGATCCTGCCTCTCGCGATGGAGGCGGAAACGCAGGATGGGCAAACCCATCGTTATTGCGCAATCAATGAGGTCTCGCTGCTGCGTGAAACCCGCCAGACCGCGAAGATCGAAGTGTCGGTGGACGACAAGGTCAGGATCAAGGAATTGGTGTGCGACGGCGTGCTGCTGTCCACCCCGGCCGGTTCGACCGCTTATAACTTCTCGGCCGATGGCCCCATCCTGCCGCTCGATTCCCAGCTGCTCGCCCTGACCCCGATTTCCGCCTTCCGCCCGCGCCGCTGGCGCGGTGCCATCCTGCCCGATCGAAGCCGGGTGACCTTTCGCGTCCTAGAGTCCGAAAAGCGCCCCATTTCCGCCGTCGCCGACCAGCGCGAAATCCGCGATGTCGCCGAAGTGCGCCTCGAAATCGCCCGCGAAAGCGCGCTCACGCTGCTGTTCGACCCCGGTCACGCGCTCGACGAACGCATTGTTTCGGAGCAGTTCGTGGTGTGATTGCAACGCTGTTGCACGGGTCGCGGAAATTTTTCCAAAACCCGGCTTGCAAAAGGCCAAGCTCGCCCATATACGCGCGCTTCGCCTTCGGGCTGCTCCCCGATAGCTCAGCGGTAGAGTAGGTGACTGTTAATCACTTGGTCGTTGGTTCGAATCCAACTCGGGGAGCCATTTTCCTTACATCGCAAGCAGCAGCCGCAGGCCCACCCACCCTGTGAGCGCTGCCGCGCCCAGGCGTATCCAGCGCTGGGGCATGAACTTTAGCGCAAGCAGGCTGCCGATCTGCCCCCCGATCGCCACGGCTATGACGAGCGGCAGACCGAAATCGACGGCCGCCAGGAAGCGCCCCTCCCCGCCCTTGAGGATCTGGCCCGCAAGCCCGAAGAGCGAATTCACGAGGATGAACACGCTCGCCGTTGCAGCGATGGCCCTTGCCCCGTTCCAGCGCGTCAGGTGCAGCAGCGGGGCAAGGAAAATACCTCCCCCGATGCCGACCAGACCGGCGAGGAATCCGAGTGGTGCCGCAGTCAAGGGTACGAAGCGCGCAAGTCGGTGCGGTTCGCCCTCGGCGACGCCGGTCGGAAACATCATCGTCAACGCGGTCAGGAGCAGGCTTGCTCCGAGAACGGTCAGGAATGCCTTCTCGCCGATGGGCATCAGGCCGCCGACCAACGCTGCGGGCGCAGCGATAGCGGTGAGGAGCAGCGCGCCGCGCCAGGGCGTGACTTTCGCACGCGCGAACCGGATCGTGCTGCCAGCCACCACCACGATATTGCAGCACAGCGCTATCAGAGGGAGGATGCGATAATCGACCCCCGAGAGCGCCAGCAGCGCATTGTAGGTCGAACCCCCGCCAAAGCCGACGCTCGCATAGAGCAGTGCCGTCAGGAAAAAGGCAGCGAGGAGCAACGGCATGCAAGCCTCCTAGACCGGGGAGCGTGGGGCGACTAGCCTTGCCAGTCCAAGAGGGGGACGAATGATGAATGCCGCCGATATCGAGCTACCCGAAGGCTTCGCACGCTCTAGCGGCAAGGATTCATACACTGTCGGCGAGATCACGGCCGACGCCTTTCGCCACGATCCCTTCAACGCGTGGCTCTTTGGCAAGTACCGCGCGATCCGGGCGCTGTTCCATGCGCAGGCGCGGCGCATCTATGTCCCTCGCGGTTTCAGCTATCGGATGGGCGATGAGGGGGCGGCCATGTGGATGCTTCCGGGTGGCGACTCTTCGCTGCGGCTGATGGACTATGCCGCCATCGTAATTCCCGCGCTATTCTATTGCGGGCCACGGGCCTTGCAACGGGCGCTCAAGACCGGCGAGGCCATGGAGCGCCAGCACCCGGACTTCGAGCACGCCTACCTTTTCAGCATCGGCGTGCGACAGGAACACCAGGGCAAGGGGCTAGGCCGCAAGCTGATCCTGCCGGTACTGGATGCCTGCGACCGGACGGGCACGATCGCGTATCTTGAGAATTCCAACCCCGCCAATGAAGGCTTCTACCGCTCCTGCGGTTTCGAGCCTTATGGAGAGCCGATCCACCCCGAACCGGGCAGTCCGGCCCTCGTTCCCATGGTCAGGCAGCCCCGCGGCGCCTAGCGAAGGGGCCGCCCTACCCGATCAGGCCCTGGCGCCGATTGCGCCGTGGCAGTGCTTGTATTTGTTGCCGGAGCCGCAGGGGCAGGGTTCGTTGCGGCTGATGTTCATGCCGGCATAAGGGTTGTCCGTGACCGAGCCCCCGGGACCGACGGCGGCACGCGGGCTACCGGCAAGAGCGCCGAAGAGGGCGGCACGACCTTCGGAACCGTCACCGTCGTTCGAATTGTCCATCCCTGTGAGCGGGTCGATATGCCCGGTCAGGAAGTCGGGCAGATCCGGCAGGTTCACCGGCGGAAGCGGTGCGGGCTCTGCGGGCTGGGCCAGCAGCAGCTTGGACGTCACATTCTCGCGCAGCTTGTCGAGCATGCTTTGGAACAGGGCGAAGGCTTCCTGCTTGTACTCGTTGAGCGGCTGCTTCTGCGCATGGGCGCGCAGCCCCACCACCTGCCGCAGCGCATCGAGCGTGGCGAGGTGCTCCTTCCACTGGTGATCGAGCTCCTGGAGGAGCAAGCTCTTCTCGGCGCCGCGCCACCAGTCACGATCGACCTTGGCGATCTTCTCTTCCATCCGTCGATCGGCTTCCTCGCGGATGCGCTCTTCGATGAGTTCGGGCTCGATCGCTTCTTCCTCGAGCCACTCCTCCATCGGGAAGGACAGGCCGAAGACTTCGTCGACCTTGGTCTTGAGCCCAGCGATATCCCATTGTTCGGGATAGGAGCCCGGCGGGCAATGTTCGCCAACCATGGCATTGATCGCGTCGTGACGCATGTCGATCACGACATCGTCCACCGCATCGCTGTCCATGATTTCGGCGCGCTGTTCGTAAATGACCTTGCGCTGGTCGTTCATGACGTCGTCGTACTGGACGACCTGCTTGCGGATTTCGTAATTGCGCGCCTCGACCTTCTTCTGCGCAGTCTCGATGGCCTTCGACAGCCACTTCGATCCGATCGCCTCGCCGTCCTCGAGGTTCGAGTTCATCATGCGGGCGAACAGCGTGTCCGGCCCGAAGATGCGCAGGAGGTCGTCTTCAAGGCAGAGATAGAAGCGCGAAAGACCCGGGTCGCCCTGGCGGCCCGAACGACCGCGCAGCTGGTTGTCGATACGGCGGCTCTCATGGCGTTCGGTCGCAAGGACGAAGAGGCCGCCCGCTTCTCTTACCTTCTCGCGTTCGGCTGCAACTTCGGCCTTGATCCGATCGATTTCGAGCTGGCGCTTGGGATCGTCCTCGGCGAGCTCGGAAAGCTCGTCTTCGATCCGGAAGTCGACGTTGCCGCCCAGCTGGATATCGGTCCCACGACCCGCCATGTTGGTGGCAATGGTGACCGCCCCGATGCGGCCCGCCTGGGCGACGATGTGTGCTTCCCGCTCGTGCTGACGCGCATTGAGGATTTCGTGCTTCACGCCTTCCTTGTCGAGGAAGCTGGAGAGCAGTTCCGATTTCTCGATCGATACGGTGCCGACAAGCACCGGCTGGCCGATTTCGTGCTTCTCCTTGATCGCCTTGGCGATGGCTTTAAACTTGTCGGCCGTGTTCTTGTAGAACTCGTCTTCCTCATCGATGCGCTGGATGGGGACATTGGTCGGGATCTCGACCACATTCATCTTGTAGATGTCCCAGAATTCAGCCGCTTCGGTTGCAGCAGTACCGGTCATGCCGGACAGCTTTGGATACATGCGGAAATAGTTCTGGAACGTAATCGAGGCGAGCGTCTGGTTCTCCGGCTCGATTTGTACGCCTTCCTTAGCTTCGACTGCCTGGTGAAGGCCATTCGACCAGCGGCGACCGTCCATCATGCGGCCCGTAAACTCGTCGATGATGACGACCTTGCCGACTTCGGCCATCTCGCCCGTCGGCTGCATCTTCTTTTCGAACTTCACGATGTAGTCGGTGTCGCGCTTGAACATGATGTTCGCCTTGAGCGCCTGGTCGAGGTGGTGGACCACCTGCGTGTTCTCGACATCGTAGAGGTTGTCGGTTTCGAGGAGACCGGCCTCCTTCAGCATCTCCTCGATCGCGTCGGTGCCTTCCTCGGTCCAGGTGATGTTCTTGGTTTTCTCGTCGGCATCGTACCACTCGGGTTCAATCTTCTTCACGATCTCGTCGACCGTGACATAAAGGTCGGACTTGTCCTCGGTCGGGCCGGAGATGATCAGCGGAGTACGGGCCTCATCGATCAGAATCGAGTCGACCTCGTCGACAATGGCGAAGTTGAAGGGGCGCTGCACCATCTGGCCGCGATCGTGCTTCATATTGTCGCGCAGGTAATCGAAGCCGAATTCGTTATTGGTGCCGTAAGTGATGTCGGCGCCATAGGCATCGCGCTTCTGGAATTCGCCCATGTTCGGCACAACCACACCGATGGTCAGGCCGAGGAAGCTGTAGAGCTGGCCCATCCACTCGGCATCGCGCGTGGCGAGATAGTCGTTCACGGTGACGACGTGCACGCCCTTGCCTTCGATGGCGTTGAGATAGGTCGCGAGCGTCGCCATCAGCGTCTTGCCCTCACCCGTGCGCATCTCGGCAATCTCGCCGCGGTGGAGCACGATGCCGCCGATCATCTGCACGTCGAAATGTCGCATGCCGAATACGCGCACCGAGGCTTCACGTACGGTAGCGAAAGCTTCTGGGAGGATATCGTCGAGTGTCTTGCCGTCGGCCAGCTGCTGGCGGAACTTGTCGGTCTGCGCGCGCAGTTCCTCGTCCGTCAGTTCCTGGATCTGCGGTTCGAGGGCGTTGATCTGGTCGACGACCTTGCGGACGGAATTTACGTAACGTTCGTTTGACGAGCCGAAAAGGGCCTTGCCGATTGCTTTGAACATGGTGGGCGTATGCCTTGAGTATCTGGGAAATTATGTAGGTAATGCCCGCGCACATTCATTGTGCCGGGCATGCGGGGTCTGGCGAATGACGAATGTTATTCGTAGGCGCGGTCGGCGCCGAACATCACCGAGGGAATATAGACGGTAACTGGTTCCTGCTTCTTGCAGGGAGTGACCCTTTCGCCGCGCATCTTCTGCTTGCGCTGTTTTTCCGCGCATGAGCACTGCGCATCGCGGGGATCAATATCGCCGCTGGCGGACTGTTCCACCCCGACGCTCGATTCCGTTCCGACCACTGCCTGCGCAGGCGCGCCGAGAGCCGCAAGGCCGGTCAGGAGCGCAATAAGGGCGAGCAATTGGCGAAACATGGTCGGACGTCGAGATAGCGCACAATCCTTACCGTTTAAAGGCGCAAGGCGCATTTTTCCCGCGCGCGAGGCGCTTGCGGCGCGGAGATGTGCGGTCTAGCGCGCGGGAATGGACCTTGAACGCTCGCCCCTGGCACGCCCCTTTCCCGACCTGCCCGCCATCGCAGGTGTCACGCTGCGCACTGCGCGCGCCGGTTACAAGAACTGGGAACGGGCCGACCTTACATTCGCCGAGCTTGCGGCCGGAACGAGCGTCGCCGGGGTCTTCACCAAGTCCGCCTGCGCGTCGAGCGAGGTAGAGATGGGCCGCGAACAGGCCCGTCTGGGCGCAGCCCGTGCGCTGATCGTCAACGCCGGCAATTCCAACGCTTTCACCGGCATTCGCGGCCGCGAAGCGGTCGAGCAGATCATGGCCCAGGTTGCCGAGGCCCTGACTTGCGAACCGAGCGAGGTCTTCGTGTCCTCTACCGGGGTGATTGGCGTGCCGCTGCCCAAGGACAAGGCGCGCGCGGGCGTGGCAGCCGTGCTTCAGGCAGAGCCGTGCGGATGGGAAGAAGCGGCCAACGCGATCGGGACAACCGACACGTTCACCAAGGGTGCTCAAGCCGCCGCATTGCTCGGTGAGACACGGGTCGAGCTTGCCGGGATCATCAAGGGTAGCGGCATGATCGCACCCGACATGGCAACGATGCTGGGCTACATCTTCACCGATGCCGCAGTGGCGCCCGGCTTCCTCCAGGCGATGCTGTCGAAGGCCAACACGGAGACCTTCTCTTGCATCACCGTCGACGGCGACACGTCGACCAGCGACACGGTGCTGGCTTTCGCGACGGGCAAGGCAGGTAATCCGCCCCTGGCCTCGTGGGAAGATCCGGGAGCCGACGCCTTCTACGCCGCATTGCTGCAGGTCTGCCGCGACCTTGCCCATCTTGTCGTGCGCGATGGAGAAGGCGCGCAGAAGTTCATAGAAATTGCCGTAACCGGCGCCGAGAGCGACGAAAGCGCCCGGCGGGTTGGCCTCGCAATCGCCAATTCTCCCCTTGTGAAGACGGCCATTGCAGGCGGCGATGCCAATTGGGGACGCGTGGTAATGGCAGTCGGCAAAGCGGGCGAACCGGCGGACCGGGACGAGCTCTCGATCGGTTTTGGCGGGACCTGGGCCGCGAAGGACGGCCAACCCCTCGCCGACTACGACGAGGCTCCGGTCGCGGAACACCTTCAAGGACAGGACATCCGCATCGATGTCGATCTCGGTATTGCGGAGGGGCGGGCGACGGTTTGGACCTGCGACCTCACCCATGGCTATATCTCGATCAACGCGGACTACCGCTCTTGACCACGCTCGACGCCGAAATCCGTGCGCTGATGCAGCGCGTTACCGAGCAGGCCATACTCCCGCGCTATCGGAATCTTGCCGATGGCGAGGTCGAAGACAAAGGCGGGAACGACCCGGTCACCATCGCCGACAAGGAGTCCGAAGCCTTGCTTCGCGAAGGACTGTCGCAACTGGATGACAGCCTCGGCTTCGTCGGCGAGGAAGCGGCGCATGCCGATCCGTCAATCCTCGACCGGCTCGACGCACCCTGCTGGATCGTCGACCCGGTGGATGGGACGCGCAATTTCGCACACGGCAAGCCTCCTTTCGGCATCATCATCGCGCGAGCGGATGGCGGGGAAGCACAGTCGGGTTGGCTTTATGATTGCCTCACACGGCGGTTCTGCGCTGCGCACAAGGGCGCAGGAGCCTATGTCGATGGCGAGAAGGTGACTTCGCGCGCCACAGGCAAGTCGCCCCCGGTCGCCGCGATCTCGCTGATCTTCATGGAGGAGGAACGGCGGCAGGCAACACGCCGCCACATCTCTCCCAATTACGAGCTGGTCGACATTCCGTTCTGCGCGGCGGAGCAATATCCACGCCTTGGCCTCGGCGAGAACGACGTTTCGATCTTCGAGCGCACGCTTGCCTGGGACCATGCCGCCGGCGCGCTGTGGCTGGAGGAGGCCGGCGGCAAGGTCGCGCGACCCGATGGGTCGCCCTACCGCGTCGATGAATGGGAGCGGAAAGGATTGCTCGGAGCATCCAGCCCCGCGCTCTGGGAGGAACTCGCCGCGCGATACGCAAAAATGTAATATAGCTGCAGCACAGGGAAAGCCTTTCCAAGGGCGGTCCTGCGCCCTACCTCTACTTGCAGTTGAACCGAAGGGAGAGCTCTTGACGCTTGGCGATGCCCCAGCCCCCGGTATCGAGGATGCCGACCGGGATCCGCTCGATGCGGCCGCTCCGGCCGCGCCAGAGGCACCGGAAGATCGCTACGTCAATCGCGAACTGAGTTGGCTCAGCTTCAATCGTCGCGTGCTCGCGGAAAGCGAGAACACCGATTATCCCTTGCTCGAACGCCTCCGCTTCCTGTCGATTTCAGGCAGCAATTTGGACGAGTTCACCACCGTTCGCATCGCAGGCCTCGAAGGCCAGCTGCAGCGCGGGATCGAGACGACAGGTATCGATGGGCGCTCGCCTCGTCAGCAGCTCGATGCAATCCGCGAACAGGTCCTCGAACTGGAGGACCGCCAGCAGGACAGCCTCGAAATCCTGCGCGGCCTGCTCGCAGACGAGGAGATCTTGCTCGCGCTGGTCGAGGAATTGCCCGAGCCCGAGCAGAACTGGCTCGAAAGCTATTTCGAAACCGATATCCTCCCGCTGATCACCCCGCAGGCGATCGACCCTTCGCACCCCTTCCCCTTCGTCGCGAGTGGCGGGATGGGCGTACTGTTCCGCCTCAAGCGGGGCAAGCGCAAGGGTGAACTTGTAGAGATGGTCCTCATCCCCAGCGGCGTTCCACGTTTCGTTCGCGTTCCGGGGGAAAAGGCGATCTATGTCGCAATCGAACAGCTGGTCACGCGCTTTGCCAGCCAGATGTTCCCCGGCTTCAAGATCCTCGGCGACGGGATCTTCCGCGTCCTGCGCGACAGCGACATCGAAGTGGAGGACGAGGCCGAAGACTTGGTGCGCTATTTCCGCACCGCAATCCAACGCCGTCGCCGCGGCCGTGCAGTCCTGCTCGAACTAGACGATGAATGCGACGCTGCTGCCGAGGCACTGCTGCGCGAACAGTTCGATGTCGATGCGGCGATGATCGTGAAGACCGGCGGAATGCTCGGTCTCGCCGACCTTGACGCGATCTGCAACGAACCGCGTCCCGACCTGAAATTCCCGCCCTTCTCGCCTCGTTATCCCGAGCGCGTGCTGGCACATGACGGCGATGTCTTCACCGCGATCCGCGAGAAGGACATGGTGATCCATCACCCTTACGAGAGCTTCGAGGTGGTGGTCGACTTCCTTCATCAGGCAGCGATCGATCCAAATGTCGTCTCGATCAAGCAGACGCTTTACCGCGCGGGCGACCAGTCGCCCGTCATCGCTGCGCTGGTCGAAGCTGCGCAGAACGGTAAGGCCGTCACGGCGGTAGTCGAACTGAAGGCGCGCTTCGACGAGGAACGCAATATCCGCTGGGCGAACGAACTCGAACGCGCCGGCGTGCAGGTCATCTACGGTTTCACCGAATGGAAGACGCACGCGAAGGTCAGCCTGGTGGTCCGGCGCGAAGAAGAGGGTTTCCGCACTTATTGCCACTTCGGGACCGGCAATTACCACCCGGTCAACGCCAAGATCTACACCGACCTCAGCTACTTCACCGCCGACCAGGCCCTCGGCCGCGACGCGGCGAAGATGTTCAATTTCATCACCGGCTATATCGAGCCCGACGACCTTGAATTGCTGTCCATTTCGCCAATCGGCATGCGCCAATCACTGTACGAGTTGATCGATGGCGAAATCGCGAATGCCAAGAAGGGCAAGCCCTCCGGCATCTGGGTAAAGCTCAACGCGATCACAAACCAGGCGATGATCGACAAGCTCTACGAAGCCAGCCAGGCGGGCGTTGAAGTCCGCATGGTCGTCCGCGGCATCTGCTCTCTGCGCGCAGGCATCCCCGGTCTGTCGGAAAACATCAGCGTGAAGTCGATCATCGGTCGGTTCCTCGAACACGCGCGAATGTGGGCATTCGCCAATGGCAAGGAATTGCCCAGCCGCCAGGCCAAGGTCTTCCTCACAAGTGCGGATGCGATGAGCCGCAATCTCGACCGGCGTGTGGAAGTGATGGTGCCAGTGACCAACAAGACCGTTCACGACCAGCTGCTGAAGCAGGTCATGCTCGCCAATATCCTCGATACCGAGCAGAGCTGGCGGCTCGATCCGGATGGGCAGTACCGGCGCATGCGCAAGGGGGATGGCGGCTTCAATTGCCACGAATATTTCATGTCGAACCCCTCGCTCTCCGGGCGCGGATCGGCGCTCGAGGCGCATGACGTGCCGCATCTTACCCTCCCCGGGAGCAGGGCGTGAGGCGGTCCAAGACGCGCAGCCCCCAATGGCAGCGCCGCCTCATGCATCCGCCCCGCGCGGTCATCGATATCGGTTCGAACACAGTCCGCCTTGTCATCTATGAAGGCACCGGCCGCGCACCGGAAACCGTATGGAACGAGAAAGTCGCAGCGCGCCTAGGTCGTGACCTGTCCGAGACTGGACGCATTCCTGAAGAGGCTTCCAACGAGGCCCTCGCTGCTCTGGCCCGATATCAATTGCTCGTCACCGATCGCGGGATAGACGATGTGCAAACGGTCGCGACGGCCGCTGCACGCGATGCCGAGAACGGCGCCGAGTTCCTTGCCGCTGTGGCCGACCTCGGGCTCGAACCGCGCCTTCTTTCGGGCGAAGAGGAGGCCTGCAATTCCGCCTACGGTGCGATTGGGGCTTTCCCCGGCGCGGAGGGCGTTGTGGCTGACCTCGGCGGGGGTAGCCTAGAACTCGTCTCGATCGGCGGCGGCGATTGCCGCGATGCCGTGAGTCTGCCCTTCGGCACCCTCCGTCTGCCGGCATTCCGCGCAGCCGAACGCGACCTTGGCGATACGGTGCGCGAGGCTTTGTCCGGCGTCGGCTGGCTGCAATCGCATACCGGCCCGCTCTACATGATCGGCGGTACCTGGCGCGCACTGGCACATTACGCGATGGTCGAAGCGGACTACCCGCTAACCGACCCGCACGGCTTCACCCTGTCGGTCGAGCAGGCACGCGAACATGCCCGCACATTAGTGGAGGCAAAGCCGGACGATCTCGTCAAGATTTCGGGTATCAGCGCCATGCGAGCAGGCTATCTGCCCGACGCCGCTGCGATGTTGTTGCCGTTGCTCGACGGCCTCCAGCCCGACCACCTCGTCTTCTCGAGCTGGGGCATTCGCGAGGGCCTGCTCTATTCGCGCCTGACCGACCTGCAACGCGGCCTCGATCCGTTGCTGTCGGGCGTACACGCCTTTGCCGAGCCGCGTGACGCGCCGGTGGTCGACGCCACGCGCGTGGCGGGCTGGACGGTCGATCTTGCCAATGGCACCGGCAAGCGCAACGAGCGCCTGCGCCTTGCGGCTGCACAGCTGGCCGCAGCGCTCCAGCGTGTCGAACCGAACCTGCGCGCAAACCACGCGACGGAATGGGCGCTGGACAAGCGCTGGATCGATTGCAGCGCGCGGGACCGCGCGATGATCTGCGCTGCCCTGTTCGGCAGCCTCGGGCGCACCGAAGTGCCCGCCAAGCTGCGCGAACTCGCCGATGACGACGATTTGCGCGAAGGCCTGACCTGGGGCCTCGGCTTCCGCCTGGCCCGGCGGCTCGGTGCAGGCTCGCGCAAAGCCCTCGGCAACAGCAGGCTGAGGCTGAAGAAGAAGTCGCTGGTGCTCTATCTCGACGAAAGCCGAGCGGCGCTAGCCACCTGGCCGCTCACCAAAGACCTGGACGTGCTTGCCGAATGGCTGGATCGTACGCCGAAGATCAAGATCGGCGAGTATGGCTCCGAAGAAAATCCCTTGGACGATCCCGACGACTGAATGCTCAATCCGCCGTGGCAGGCGCCGCAAGCGGGAAGAACGGAATGCGGACCTCGAAGGGAGAGCCGTCTTCGCGGTGGAATGTATAGAAGCCTTCCATCGAACCATGCGGTGTGTCGAGCGGGCAGCCTGAAACGTAATCGTGGCTTTCCCCGGGTGCCAGTACAGGCTGTTCACCCACGACCCCGTCGCCATCGACATGTGCGACCATTCCCATGCCATCGGTGATCCGCCAGTGCCGCGTCATCAGCTGCACCTTCTCGTGCGAGGCATTCTCGATGCGGATATGATAGACCCAGAACCACTTTTCCGCCTCGGGCTGCGACTGCTCGGGCAGGAAGTTCACCGCGACGCGCACGGTAATGCCATCTGTCATGGCGCTATGCTGGAAGAGTTCCTTGATCACACTTGCAAGGTAGTCGGACTGACGCGGGGGACAAGTACCCAGCTTGGTTTCTTCCCTAGTTTTGATCCGGAGTGTCAGCCGGTTGACCGGGCGGATTATGCCTTTGCAGAAAGGCGATCAGCGTCTCCAAGAACCGCGTTTCTTCCTCTCGATTGCTGAGGTGGTGATCGTCGTCCAGTTCAAGCAGTTCCAGAGCGATGGAACGCTCCTTGGCCGCATCTCTCAGATCCTCGAACTGATCGAAGGGAACACGCTTGTCCGATTTGCCGTGGGCGAGGAGGACAGGCCTTTGCAGGCGGGAGATGTTGTCTACGATCGAGATCGTTGCCAAATCGAAGCCGTCGTCACCCGTGATGCGAGGCACCCAGGTCCGGCGGAACCACTTACCACTCTCCCTGCCGCGACCAAGATAGTCGCGATCGTACTTCAGCATGTCTTCCCAATCGGTCACGCCGGCAAAACTTGCTGCGCAACGATAGCGTTCGGGGTTGCGAATGGCTCCCCAAAGGGCCGCGTAGCCGCCATAGCTTGCGCCGATCAGACATACACGGCCTTGATCTGCGTATCCGTTGTCGACAGCCCATTGCATCGCATCGTCGAGGTCATCCTGCATTCCTCGTCCGATCTGGCCATCGCCGAGGCGTTCGAAAGCGTCGCCATAGCCCCCCGATCCGCGAAAGTTCGGGCGTAGCACCGCGTAGCCGCGACTGGCGAGCAATTGCGTCCAGTCATCGTAGACCATTGTGTCCCGCACGCCGTAAGGCCCCCCGTGAGGCATGATAATTAGCGGAAGATTCTTCGGCTCACGATCCTTCGGCAGAGTGAGGAAAGCGCGAAGTTTTGTACCATCGCGCGCCACGACGTCATGTGCACTCGTTCGTGAGAGGAGGCGAAAATCGACGTCAGGTCGCAAGTTCGCGAACAGGTCGAGCCTCTTCTCTCCCGGGGTAAAGATGTAGAGCGCGCCGGGATCGGCATCGCCACCCTGAAGAACGAGCATCCGGTCCATCTTGGCTTGGCTGAGTATCGTGACCTCACTGCCGGGCAGTGCCGCTTCGAGTGCCGCCTGATATTGCCCCATTACAGGATCCAGCCACACGGTCCGTGGCTTGTCGTCACTGAAGCCTACACCGATCGGCCCTTTGGATCGCTGAAAATAGGCCCGTGTCAGGCTCCAGCTCGGGTTGGCGTAGACAACTTTCCCCAGTTCGCCGGTCGAGTAGTCGATCTCCCGCAGGATGATCCTGCCATCTTCGCCTTCGACCATGGCATAGCCGATATCGCTCCCGGCATAGATTCCCATGACATCCCACGCATCGAGCTTATCGTCGTCCTTGGGTTTGACCTTGGTGACTCGCTCGAACTCTTCGTCCGGTCCGGAGCGGTAGAATATCTTGATCGCTCCGCGCTGGCTGACGCTCATGCCCAGCCGGACCACGCCGGTGTCGTCGGCGAACCATTCGTCGACCTGGTTGTTGCGCTTCTGGACAAGCACTGCACCCGCTTCACCGCTGCCGTCGAGTGGAAAGCGCCAGACTTGCGGCCGCTTCAGGGCAGTCTCGCTGATGGACAGGATTATATAGCGACCGGCCGGATCGGTGTAGAGGACATCGTCACCCTCGAAGCCCTGCTTGTCGAAACCGAGATAACCGACTTGCTTCTTGGGAATGTCGAGAAGCAGGAGTTCGCTCAGCCTGATGCCGAACATGGAGTATCCGCCGCGCGAATGGGAAATCAGGACCCTGTCGTCACCCGCCCAGCTGAACCAATTGAAGCCTTCCTTCGTGCCGACATCGACCGTGATCACTTCCTTGCGCGTGTCGGAATCGTAAACGGAGAGATAGAGCTTCTTCTCTCTTGTAAGAATGAAAGCAAAACGGTTCCCAGTTTCGGACAGCTTGGCCGACTGGAAAAGCGCATGGCCCGTGAACGCTTCGATCGGGATGTCCGACGGCGCGCTGGCAGGGGCCAGTTCGACCTCCTGAGCAGAAAGCGGCGCGAGCAGGATGCTGCTCGCAAGCAAGATCGAAAACAGAAAACGCATGGCAACCCCCGAAATTGAGGGACAAGTTACCAGCGAGGAATGATCACGCAATAACACTTGCAGCGATTATGAGTGATTCACAGAACTTTTACTCTGCGATTAGTGCGCAAATGCCTCCCAGCCTTGCTCGCTCTGCCAGCCGAGGCAGCGCTCTCGAGGCATCTTTCCCGCAGGATCGGCAGCTTCGAATCGTGCTTTAGCTTCAATTAACCCCATCCTGATAAGAATTACTAAGCACCGAGTGCAATTCTGCATTCAGGAAGGGGACGCGAAATGGTTTTCGCTTTCATCAGGCGGCTGGTCCGCGACACTGACGGGGAAGGACGCATCGAGCTGATGCTTGCCGCCCAGGTCGTGCTCGCCGTCATCGTTCTTTAAAGACAGGACGACACAAACTCTAAGGCTTTCCGCCCGTTAGATAGCTTTCGAGCTGTTCCAGGCGCTCTTTGCCGAACCACATTTCATCGCCGACGAAGAAGGTCGGAATGCCGAAGGCACCGCGTTCCACCGCGTAAGTTGTATTGTCGGCAAGTTTCTGCTTCACCGAGGCGTCCTGGGTCCGCTCGAGCAGGGATCTTGCGTCGAATCCCGCATCGGATAGCACCCTGCCTACTGCCTCGACATCGCTGCAATCGATATTCTGCTCCCATACGGCAGGCTGCAATGCGTCGACCAGCGCCTGGCGCTGCGCCTCGTCGTCTGCCGCGACCAGCACGCGTTGCAACATGATCGTGTTGAAGGGAAGGTCCGGATGCATGCGGAACTTGTCCATCCCATGCCGGTCGAGGAAACGCCGGAACTCCAGCGCAGCGTAAGGCACTTTTCCGAGGACATTCGCATCGCGCATCATCGGCGGGGAATTGCCCGTGATCTTGTGCATGCCGCCGAGAAAGACCGGCGTCACCACCAGCTTCGCCCCGGTCCGCGCGACGACCTCCTTGAGTGGATACCATGCTAGGTAACCGTTAGGTGCGCCCAGATCGAGAATGTATTCGACGGTCTTGGTCATAGCGCGCCAGCTTTCAGCGCACGGTCAAGGTCTTCTTTCAGATCCTCGACGTCCTCGAGCCCGACATTGATCCGCAACAGGCCTTCGGTCACGCCCATTTCTGTACGTGCCTCCTCGCTCATCGAGGCATGTGTCGTGCTGGCGGGATGGCACATCAGGCTGCGCGCATCGCCGATATTGTTCGAGATATCGATCAGCTGAAGCGCATCGAGAATGGCAAAGGCACGCTCCCTGCTCTCGACGTCGAAGGCGAAGATCGGACCGGTGGCGCTCATCTGCTCGAGCGCGAGCGCATGGCGCGGGTGGCTGGCGAGGCCGGGGTGCAGCATTCGGGGTACGCGGCTTCCGATGAAACTGCCAAGCTCGACCGCATTCTCGCTCTGCTTGTGCGCGCGCAGGCTCAGCGTCTCAAGGCCCTTCAGGACCACCCAGGCATTGAAGGGGGCGATGTTGGGGCCCGTGTTGCGCTGGAAGGGTAGCAGCACCTCGTCGATCCATTCCTGCGAACCGCAGACTGCCCCAGCCAGCACCCTGCCCTGCCCGTCCATAAGCTTGGTCGCCGAATAGGCCACCACGTCCGCGCCGAAATCCATCGGCCGCTGCAGCGCGCTGGTGGCGAAAGCATTATCGACCACGGTGGTGATGCCGCGCGATTTGGCGAGCCCGCAGACATGCGCGAGGTCGACCACGTCGAGCGTCGGGTTCGCGGGCGTCTCGAAGAAGAACACCTTGGTGTTGGGCCGGATTGCCGCTTCCCAAGCGTCGTTGTCGGCGCTGTCGACCACGGTCGTGTCGATGCCGAAGCGAGGCAGCAGATTGTCGAGCAGCCAGCGACAGGACCCGAAGGCGGCGCGCGCGCCGACCGCGTGATCGCCGGCCGAGAGCTGGCACAGCAGCGCGGTCGTCATGGCCGCCATCCCGCTCGCCTGCGCGCGACAGGCTTCTGCCCCTTCCATCAGAGCGATCCGTTCTTCCAGCATGGCGACGGTCGGGTTTTGCAGACGCGAATAGGTCATGCCCTCGGCCTCGCCCGCGAAACGGTCGGCAACCGTCTGCGCATCGTCGTATGTATAGCCCGAGGTGAGGAATAGCGCCTCGCTGGTCTCGCCATGCTCGCTGCGCCAGGTACCGCCACGCACGGCCTGCGTCGCCGGGCGCCAGTTGCGGGTGATCGAACGATCGGTGCCGGTAGTCTTCTTCATGGCGCAAGCGATAGCACGCGGATAGCCCGCGGCAAGCAGGTCACCCTTCGAGGGCGGCAAGCCCAGCTTCGGCAATATCCGCCCGCCCGACTGCATCGAGCAGTTGCGAGCCTTCTATGAGGGTCAGCAGCAGCCTCGCTCCGCCGCGTGGGTCCGGATCATCTTCGGGCATATGCGCCTCGAGCCAGTCGAGCAGAGTGCCCATGATAGCCGCAGCGCTTCTGCGGAAGGTTTCATTGCCCGTGGCGGATGCGGCGACCACCTCCCACCACAGGCGCATGAAGGGCTGCAGTTGCGGAGTAGAGGTCACGTCCAGGATTTGCCGCACGGTTTCGCGGCGGTTTTTCGCGCGTTGCTCTGGCAGCGAGCTGTCCAATCCCGTTTCGTACAGCTTTGCGAGGTATTCGAGCAGTGCGTCGATCGCGCCCTGCCGGTTTCCGAAATGATAGATCAGCATGCGGTCGCTCGTGCCGGCCGCCTTCGCCAAAGGGCGCAGGCTGACCCCGGATATGCCATGTTCCAACACATGAGCCGCCATCGGAGGCAGGAGGGTCTCGGGGCTCATTCTCGGTTTCGCCATGCCGGGCTTGTAGCGAGTGCTACACACGGCTACAAGTGTAGCACTCGCTACAAACGACTCGGGAAATTGCCATGACCCCATTCGAATTCCTCGCAGCCGGTGGCCTCATCGCGGCAGCGATCGCTCTCATCCATATCGCTTCTACCCGCGAGGCCATCGGCAGTGCCGGACTGGCGGCGGCCTTGTGCGGCCTGTTCGCCGGCTATTCCGCGGTTACTATCGCCCGTGAAGGCGTGATGCCGGTCTGGGTCAATCACACAAGCAATCTGTGGGGCGTGCAGGTCTGGTGGGACCTGCTGTTCGCGGTCGGGATAGCTGCCTTCTTCATCGTGCCGCGCGCGAGGGCGCAGAACATGGCCATCATCCCGTGGCTGCTGTTTGTCGCAGCCACCGCCAGCATCGGCTTACTCGCCATGGTCGCGCGCCTGTTCTGGCTCGAAAAGCGCGCGAAAACCGCCTGAACCCGCTTGCCGGGCGCGCAGGCCTTTCCTAAGCCGCACGGCGATGAGCCGCGCGCCCGAGCAACCGATTGACCCGATCCGCTGGTGCGCCGCGCTGGCGATTGCGTTCTGGGCGCTGCTCGCGTGGAACCTCGCCATCCCGAGCGAGCCCTATTTCGACGAGGTCCACTACCTCCCCGCTGCGCGCGAGCTGCTCGACCTCGGCGCTTTCACCAATCGCGAACACCCGCTCTTCGGCAAGGAGATGATCGCGCTGGGTATCGCGCTGTTCGGTGACAATTCGTGGGGATGGCGCATATTCCCGTCGCTTGCTGGCGCGCTGGCCCTCTTCGCCGTGATGCGTGCCATCTGGTTCGGCACGCTCGACCGTTTCACGACGCTTGCCGCCGGCGTGCTGGTGGCAACGGGATTCCACCTCTTCGTCCACTCGCGCATCGCTATGCTCGATATCTTCATGGTCGGCGGGCTTGCGGTCGCATTCTGGCAATGCGCCGCCGCCATGCGCGAGCCGGAGACGGGACGCTGGCGACTGGCGCTTGCCGGCATTGCTCTCGGCCTTGCCATGGGGGCCAAGTGGAACGCGCTGGTCATCGCTGCCCTGCCCGGCGTCGGATTCCTCGTCTTGCGCCTGTTGGCAGGCCGTCGCCGTCTCCTCCTGAGCCGCCGCGGCATGCCGGTCCCGGGCATGACCCTGGTCGAAGCATTCGTCTGGCTCGGCTTGCTGCCGCTCGCGGTATATGCGGCGACATTCCTGCCGGGGCATTTCTTCGCCGAAAACGCGATCTCCGAAGGTCTCATCGCCCACCACCGGGAGATGCTTGACCTGCAAACACAGGTCCTGAAGCCCCATCCCTACCAGTCGAACTGGCCCGACTGGGTCATCAATTGGCGCGCCATCTGGTACCTCTACGAGACCGTGGACGGTGCCCAGCGCGGCGTGATCCTGATCGGCAATCCGCTGACCATGCTCCTCGGCCTCCCGGCTCTCTTGTGGTGTGCGTGGCAAGGCATTGCCGCGCGCAAGCCAATGTACGGGGCCGTCGCACTACTTTACGCAGTCAGCCTCGGCTTCTGGATCTTCGCTGCCAAGCCGGTCCAGTTCTACTACCACTATTTCCTGCCCAGCACCGTCCTGCTCGTTGCCCTGGCGCTGGCTCTCGGCGACTTGCGCCGAGCAGGCTGGCGAAAGACTGCCAGCGCGGCACTGGTCGCAAGCACGCTGTTCTTCGCCTTCTTTTACGAAGTGCTTGCCGCTGAACCACTCGCGGGCCCCGACAGCTTCCGCACCTGGACCTGGCTCGAGAGCTGGAGGTAGCGGCTCAGTAACGCCCCCAGACGAAGCGGCTGGAGAGGGCGTAGTTCCATACCGACCCGATCGCGATGCCAACGAGGGCGGCGAGCAGCGAATGAAGTCCGCGTTCGAACAGCGTGCTGGCTATCGCGACATTGGCGAAAGCCCCGACCGAACAGGCGGCGATGAAGCTCAGCCAGCCGCGGAACATTTCACCAGCGCTCTTCAGCCGTCGATCGCGGTAAGTGAGGAAGTTGTTGAGCCAGAAGTTGAAGCTCATCGCGCCTAGAGTGGCGATCCCCTGGCTCCAGGCGAATTGCGCACCAGCGGCCAGCAGGCAGAGGTAAAGGATGGCGATATGCACCAGCACGCCCATGGCGCCGACCGTACCGAACAGCGCGAACCGGGTGGGAATGAAGCGCCCGAAAGTCTTGTCGTAGAGGCCAGCGAGGAAATCGAGCGCGATGGCGCGGTCGAGCTTGCTTTCGCCAGTACGGCGCTTGGCAAAGTTCATCGGTATGTCGCGTACCGTGAGGGGCTTGTCCGATGTCGCCAGCAGGTCGAGCAAAATCTTGAAACCGATGCCCGATAGTTTCGGCACGAGCGAGAGGGCTGTCTCGGTCCGCAGGAGGAAGTATCCGCTCATCGGGTCGGTCAGCTCGACCCCCGTCAGCTTGCGGGCAAGCCTGTTGGCCAGCCCCGACAGGCGCTCGCGTTCAGGGTCGGACCAGTCGCTGGTGCTTGCGCCATCGGCAAAGCGGCTCGCAACAGCGATGTCGGCCCCATCCGAGCGGACGGCATGCAGCATGGGCACGAGCAAGGCCGGATCATGCTGGTGATCGGCGTCCATGACAGCGACATAGGGCGCAGCGGTTGCGCAAAAGCCCTCGATCGCGGCGCTCGACAATCCCCTGCGGCCGATGCGCTGGATCACCCTGACCCGCCGGTCGCCGCGCGCCAGCCGCCGCGCCTCTTCGGCCGTCCCATCTGAAGAATTGTCATCGATGACAAGGACTTCCCAGCCACTCTCGCCCAGCGCCTCTTCGATCCGCTCCACCAGCGGGGCAAGGTTGTCGCGCTCGTTGAGCGTGGGAAGGATGATCGCGAGATCGAGCGTCATGCAGGCCGCCTGACGCGGTTTCTTCTCAATATCAAGACACTGCGGTCAGCGCTCGCAAGACGGCATCGCCGATTTCTGCGGTCGATGCGCTGCCGCCAAGGTCCGCACCGCGCACATCGCTCGCCACAACCTTGGCGACGGCGCGTTCGATCCGCCCCGCTTCAGTCTCGCGGCCCAGCGAGTGGCGGAGCAGCATGGCAAGGCTGAGGATCGCGGCAACCGGATTGGCCTTGCCCTCACCCGCAATATCGGGCGCGCTGCCATGGATCGGCTCGTAGAGACCAAAGGTGCCGAACTCGGTCTGCCGCTCGCCAAGGCTTGCGCTGGCAAGGAGGCCGATCGAGCCGACGCAGGCGCTCGCCTGGTCGGACAGGATGTCGCCGAAGAGGTTTCCTGTCAGGATGACGTCGAACTGGCCGGGGCTGCGCACCAACTGCATGGCAGCATTGTCGACATACATGTGATCGAGCGCGACGTCCGGGTATTCCTTCGCCACCTCGACCACCGTCTCGCGCCAGATGCGGCTGGTCTCGAGCACATTAGCCTTGTCCACGCTGGTCAGCTTGCCCCTGCGCTTCTGCGCCGCCCGAAAACCCGTGTGGGCGATGCGGCGCACCTCCGCCTCATTGTAGGACATGGCGTCCCAGCCCTCGCGCCCGCCCTCGCTGGTGCGTTCTCCCTTGTCGCCGAAATAGACGTCCCCATTGAGCTCGCGGACGACCAGCAGGTCGATGCCGCGCGCCACCTCCGGTTTCAGCGATGACATGTCCTCCAGCCCCGGATAGCCAGCTGCGGGACGCAAGTTGGCAAACAGGCCTAGCTCGCTCCGGAGGCCCAGTATCGCCTGCTCGGGCCGGTGTTCGCGCGGCAAATCGTCGCATGCTGGATCGCCGACTGCGCCGAACAGCACTGCATCGGCGGCCTGCGCCATCTCGATCGTTTCCTGCGGCAGCGGATGGCCATGGCGCTTGTACGCTATGCCCCCGACATCGCCTTCCCAGATGGTGAGCTGCGGGAGCGACAGGGCATCGAGGACGCGGCGCGCCTGCGCTGTCACTTCGGGGCCGATCCCGTCGCCGGGGAGAATTGCCAGTTTCATTTATGCCATCCGTTCGAGCCGCTGCATCAGGAGTGACCTTGCGGCTAGAACGTCGGACCTCGTGTCGGCAAGCAGGTAGCGGGCGATTTGGCCCTCGTTTGCGCGCAGAATTTCCAGAGCCTCCTCAAGGCTCGCTATCTCCGGCTTGGCCCCGCCATAGCCAAGCTCTCGCAATAGGAGCACTTCATAGCTCGCCAAGGCAGGCACCCAGCCGCGCGCCGAGGGGGCATTGCACACGGCATCGAGCAGCCCCGAAAGTGCGGAGTAGAGGCTGGGATAGGGATTGCGCTCCGCCAGCGCGCTCGCCGTCAGGGCACAGGTCCAGGCGATGGCCGCTGCGGGAAGCGGCTCGGTCAGCCAGGGCCCACGGCTTTGTGTTAGCTCCAGGCGCGCGAAAGGTAGCTGGCTGTCGGACTTGGCGCGGATCTCCGTTTCGACGAGGTTGCCCGGGATCACCACCGGACGCAGCTGTCGTCCACGCCCACCAGCGACATAGGCGGCGACAACACCGCTCTCTTCGGTCAGCAGGCGTGCGATAACCGCTGTCTCGCCATGCGGACGAGCCGAGAGCAGGATAGCTGGCGCGCGAAGGTGCATGGCCACGGCCTACACCATCGCTGCCGGTTTGATCACTTGTGCTTGGCTTCCAGCGCGGCGACGCGAGCGGCGAGGTCTTCGGCCTGTTCGCGGGCCTTGGCGGCCATGGTCTTGACCGCATCGAACTCTTCGCGCGTCACGAAATCCATCCCGCCGAAGGCCTCTTTCGCGCGCTCACGCGCAGTCTCGCGCGCCTCGCGGGTCATGCCGGCGAGTGTGCCGGCCGCCGAATTGGCGAGTTTGACGAAGTCGGCGATCATCGGGTTCTGGCTTTGCATGGGCGCTATCTAGGCGCGGCGGGGCGGCAGTTCAATTGCCGATCCGCACCCGCTCGATCCGGTCGCCCTGCGATCCACCATCCGCATCGGGATTGAGTTGCAGGAACTCGTAATTGAGCAGCGTCGCAAAGCAGACCCATGCAAGATAGGGCAGCAGCAGTATCCCGGCGATTTTGCGGACCCTCCAGAACAGCGCGATCACGACGAGCAGGGTGAGGACGATCGCGACCAACAGGCCGAGCGCGAGGGCCAACTCCTGCATCCCGAAAAACACCGGTGACCAAGCCAGGTTCAGCACGAAATGCAGCGCAAATACCGTGAGGGCGGCGCCCCTGCCGCGCGCGCCCCAGGCCGAGGCCACGAAGGCGGCTGCGAAACCGATCATGACGTAAAGGATCGACCAGACGATGCCGAACCACTTGGGTTCGGGATAAATCGAGGGCTTCTCCAGCGACTGGAACCAGGCGCTGTTCGGGCCTGCGCCGAGCTGGCCGGAAAGGAAGCCCAGCAGGAGGCACAGCGGCACGAGGAACAGGGCCCAGCGGAGGAAACTTGCGCGAAGCTGCCCGCGCGATGCCAGCATGTTCATAAAGCTACTCTTCCCCAAGCGACCCGATTCGTGGAGCGGACATTAGAATCGCGGTTGCCTTGCTTGCAATGCGCACTGTTGTTTCCGCTGGGCAAAGCTGCGCGTTCAAAACCGCAGCAGGATCTTCTGCGCGAGCTTCGGCGAGAAGGAGTGCATGCGCCTCAGCGTTTTCACCATGCCGATGAAGGCCTCCTCGCGACGGTCTTCGATCGCCTCGACGATGGCGCCTGCGCATTCGGCAACGCTGAGCTTCTTGCCCTCCCGTCCATCGGTCATTTGTGTTTCGACCATTGGCGGCAGAGCCTCCAGCAGGTGAATACCGCTCTCACGCAATTGCTCGCGCGCGCCGATCGAATAGCTGCGCAGCCCGGCCTTGGTCGCGCAATAGAGCGGCCCGGAAGCGCTCGGTGTGATCGCAAGACCGGACGTCACGTTGACGATCATCGGATCGTTGCCGCGCTTGAGGTTCTCGTGCAGCCGCGCTCCCAGCAGGATGGGCGCAGTAAGGTTCGCGTGGATGTTCTCTTCGATATCCGATGCCTCGACCGCGCCGCGGCGGAAGTCGTGGTCACGGCCCATCCCGGCATTGTTGATGAGGATATCCAGCGGCGCGGCGCCCCAGGCCTTCACCACCGCCTCGACACCGCCAGAATGCGAGAAATCGGCCTCGATAGTCGCAAAACCTTCGGCCGCCATGCGGGCAAGCTTCTCCGGAGAGCGACCGGTGAGCGTCACCTCTGCGCCCCGGGCGGTGAGCTGTCTCGCCAGTTCCTGGCCGATGCCGTCGCTGCCACCTGTCAGCAATACGCGCTTGCCGGCAAGCCTAGTCATGGTTTCACCACGCCGTGGGCGATCAGGCTCTTCGCGCAATCGACGACGCTGTCTTCTTCGGACCGGGTCTTCCAGCCGAGCCGCTTTTCAGCATGGCTTGCGTCGACATTGCGGGTCTTGCCGATCTCGCTTTTGATCGAGCGCACACCGGGATTGAACAGGCTGAGGACCGACACCATCCAGTTCGGCATCACCTTCTTGGGCACCTTGCGTGTATGTTCGGGTGGCAAGCGCTCGCGCAGGACATCGGCAATCTCGATGATTTTCATGAACTTGCCCGCGGCAAGGAAGCGCTCGTTCGCGAGGCCCGGTTCTTCGAGGCAGCGCACATGCAGGTCGGCACAGTCGCGCGTGTCGACGATTGCGAAACCGAGGTCGGGCGCCATCGGCATGGACCCGTCGAGCACCTGTTTCACCGCCTCGACCGATGGCGAGAAATCCGGATCTTCCACAGGGCCCAGCACCATCGACGGATTGACCGAGACAAACTCCATGTCCCCGCCATGCTCCGCCATCCAGTCGCGCGCCGCGCGCTCGGCAATGGTCTTGGATTTAACGTAGGGGTAGACATCGGGGTGCGTCACATCGGTCCAGTCGCTTTCGTCGACGGTATAGACCTTGTCGCTGCGGCCGTAGGCGACCGCCGCCATTGAGCTGGTCTGGACAAAGCGCTTCACGCCCGCTTCCTGGGCGAAGCGCAAGGCCCGCAGTGTTCCTTCGCGTGCGGGGACGATCATCTCGTTCTCGTCCTTCGGCGTGGAGGCGGCGATGGGAGACGCAACGTGGGCGACATGGGTGCAACCCGCCACTGCCTCAGCCCAGCCGGCATCGTCCATCAATTCGGCTTCGAAGATCCTGAGTCGATCTTCGCCGGGGTTGCCCAGCCGGTTGCGAAGGATCTGCTCGCTCTTGGCCTTGCTGCGCACGGTGGCATGGACCGTCCAGCCCTTGGCGAGCAGCTGCCTGATCAACTCGCCGGCGATGTAGCCCGTGCCCCCGGTTACAAGAACTTTGCCTGCCATGATCCATCTCCGTGCTTTGCCTTTGTGATGATTAGGGCCTAGCCGATGTGCGTGCAATCGCCGGGGACAAGGACAACCGATGGCGCATTACGATTTCATCGTGATCGGGGCAGGCATTGCCGGCTTGTCTGCGGCAGCACGGCTCGCAAAGCATGGCTCGACACTCGTGATCGAAGCGGAGAGCGCGCCCGGCTTTCACTCCTCCGGGCGCAGTGCAGCCTTCGCGCATTACGACATGGCAAGTCCGATGGTCCGCGCACTGACCGCGGCCAGCATGCCCCTGCTCACCGAACCCGCGGCGCATGAGCACCCGGCCCTGTTTATCGCTGCGAAGGGAGAAGAGGCGGCGCTTGCTGGTTTGTTCGACGCCTACCGGGAGTGGGCGCCGGAAGTAGAACGCCTGACTGCCGATGAGGCGCGCAAGCTCGTGCCCGTGCTGCGCGAAGACTGGCTGTCGGGTGCAATTCTCGATCGCCGTGCGAAGAAGCTCGATGCCCATGCCATGCTCGAGGGCCATCGCAAGCAGCTCCTGGAATCGGGCGGCACGCTCGATTGCGGGAACGAGGTCATCGCCCTGCGCCAAGAGGGCAGTCGATGGGTTGTCGAGACGCGCAACGACCATCATTCGGCCGGGACGATCGTCAACGCGGCAGGGGCCTGGGCTGACCATATCGCCCGGCTTGCCGGTATCGCACCGCTCGGTCTCCAGCCGCTACGCCGCACCGTGATTACCTACGACGTTGCCGGAGCCCTCAATGTGTCCGGATGGCCATTCACCAAGACGGTGGGGCCCGATCTCTATTTCGAGGCTGAGGGACAGGGCCGCCTGCTCGCCTGTCCGATGGACGAGGGGCCGAGCCAGCCATGCGACGCCCAGCCGGATGAGGAGGACATTGCGCTGGCCGCCTGGCGGGTCGAACAAATCACGACGTTGGAAGTCAGACGGCTCGCTGGCAAATGGGCCGGGCTCAGGAGCTTCCTACCAGACCGGCAACCCGTGGCCGGGTTCGATGGAGCAGCATCGGGGTTCTTCTGGCTTGCAGGCCAAGGCGGCTTTGGCCTCCAGACATCGCCCGCCATGGCGCTCGCTACCGAGGCGCTGGTTGCGCGGCTCGACTGGCCCGATGCGCTGGAAGCAGTCGGAGTGAGCAAGCAATCGCTCTCCCCCGAACGCCTCGCCTAGCGCATCAGCACGAGCTCTTCGGCCATGGTCGGGTGAATGGCCGTGGTTGCGTCGAAATCGGCCTTTGTCAGCCCTGCCTTCACTGCAATCGCAGCTGCCTGCATCATCTCCGCTGCTTCGGGCGCGATCATGTGGATGCCAACGATCTTCCCGCTGTCGCCATCGCAGACCATCTTAAACAGGCTGCGTTCGTCCCGCCCGGCGAGCACATTCTTCATCGGTCGGAAGTCGGACAGGTATACCTTGACCGAGCCCAGCTTGTTCTTGGCCTCACCCTCCGTCATGCCGACGGCGGCAATCGGCGGGTGGCTGAACACAGCACTGGGAATGCAGCCGTGATCGACCGCGACCGGCTCGTGGCCGCCGAAGACCGTGTCGGCAAAGGCCTGGCCTTCGCGGATCGCCACCGGGGTCAGCTGCACGCGGTCGGTGACATCGCCGACCGCGTAGATGTGGTCGACATTGGTCTTGCTGAAGCGGTCGACCTTGATCTCGCCCTTCTCGCCGAGCTCGACGCCCGCCTTGTCCAGCCCCAGGCCTCCCGTGTTCGGCGTGCGGCCCGTGGCGAACATGACCTGGTCGACACGCTCCTCGTCGCAATCGGTCAGCTTCACGAAGAAACCGCCGTCTTCGCACGGCTTGATGTATTCGAACTTCGTGTTGAACTTGAAGTCGATGCCCTTCTTCATCGAGATCAGGAGCAAGCGTTCACGCAAAGCCTCGTCATAGCTGCGCAATAGCTGGTCGCCCCGATTGACGATGCAGACCTTGCTGCCGAACTCGTTGAAAATGCCGGCAAACTCATTGGCGATATATCCGCCGCCCGCGATGATGATTTTCTTGGGAAGCTCGTCGAGGTGGAACGCCTCGTTCGAGGTGATCGCATGCTCCGCGCCCTCGACATCGGGGATTTGCGGGCGTGCGCCGGTGGCGATGAGGATATATTTCGCCGTGATCTTCTGCCCGTCTGCCAGAGTGATTTCGTGAGCGCCCGAGATTTCGGCCCGCTGGCTGAAAACGGTGACATCGTGGTTTTCAAGCGTGTTCGTATATGCGCCCTCGAGCCGGTCGACATCCTTCAACACATTGTCGCGCAGCTTCTTCCAGTTGAAGGTCTTCTCCCCGACTTCCCAGCCGAAGTTGGCGCAGTCTTCGAGGTCCTCGGCGAAGTGGGCGCCGTAGACGAGCATCTTCTTCGGCACGCAGCCACGAATGACACAGGTGCCGCCGACCCGATACTCCTCGGCGATTGCGACCCGCGCGCCATGTGCAGCGGCGACGCGCGATGCACGTACACCGCCCGAGCCCGCGCCAATCGTGAAGAGGTCGTAATCGTAAGTCTCGGCCATCCGGCGCTCCTGTCAGCTGTTGCGCGTGTCTCTCGCCAACAGGACGCGCCTTGGCAAGTTCCGACTTACCTTACGCCGCGCGACCTGTTGCGGTTACGGTTGCGATTGCCGCCAGGACGACCGCCCTGCCCCTGACCGGCACTGGCAGGCCTGCCCTTGCGCGCAGGGTGCTTCTGCTTCGGCTTGGGTTTGGCTGCACCGCCCGCTGGGCGAACCTTCGGCC
Organism: Qipengyuania vesicularis; assembly: GCF_019711415.1. GTDB lineage: Bacteria > Pseudomonadota > Alphaproteobacteria > Sphingomonadales > Sphingomonadaceae > Qipengyuania > Qipengyuania vesicularis. The sequence continues at coordinate 105,390 of NZ_JAIGNJ010000002.1, forward strand.
TGGCGAGACGCGGCTTCTGCTCGCGCTTGGTGGGGCCAACGCCTTCCACCACGGCACGGAAATTGTCCGGAAGCGGCAGGCGCTCGAATTCCGCGTCGGTCTTCTTGCGAATGTCCTTGAGGTAATCGCGCTCGTCCTCGGCGCAGAAGGCAATCGCGATGCCATCCTTGCCCGCACGTGCGGTGCGGCCGATGCGGTGCACATACTGCTCCGGTACGTTGGGCAGCTCGTAGTTGATCACGTGGCTCACGCCCGGGATATCGATCCCGCGCGCGGCAACGTCGGTGGCAACGAGGATCGGCGTCTTGGCGCGTTTGAACTCGTCGAGCGCTCGCTGGCGCTGCGGCTGGCTCTTGTTGCCGTGGATGGCATTGGCGGGAATGCCGCTCTGGCCGAGCTTCTTCACCACGCGGTCACAGCCATGCTTGGTGCGTGCGAAGATGAGCACGCGTTCGAATTCGCCCGGCACCTTGTGGCGTTCGGACAGGATCATTTCGAGCAGCGTCTGCTTTTCGTCCTGCTGGACCATGAAGAGATACTGGTCGATGCGCTCTGCCGTCGTGCTTTCGGGCGTGACGCTGACCTTCACAGGGTTGCGGCAGTATTGTCCGACCAGCTCCTGGATTTGCTTGGGCATGGTCGCGCTGAAGAACAGCGTCTGACGGTCATCGGGTACGAGCTGGCTAATACGTCGCAGCGCGTGGATAAATCCGAGGTCAAGCATCTGGTCAGCCTCGTCGAGCACCAGCACCTCGACCTTGTCGAGGGTGAACGCCTTCTGGTCGATCAGGTCGAGCAGGCGGCCCGGCGTCGCAACGAGGATGTCGGTGCCACGATGCAGCTTGTTGCGGTCCTTGTTGACCGAAGTACCGCCAACGATCGAATGGACCTTGAGGCCCGCCAGCGCGCCGTAATCCTTGGCGCTATCCGCGATCTGGCCTGCCAGCTCGCGCGTTGGGGCAAGCACCAGCATGCGGCAGGATTTGAACGGGGTCTGCTTGTCCGCCTCGCGCAGGCGATCGATGCTGGGCAGCATGAAAGCAGCGGTCTTGCCGGTGCCGGTCTGGGCAATACCCAGCAGGTCGCGTCCTTCGAGAACGCGCGGAATGGCCTGCGCCTGGATCGGCGTGGGTTCATTGTAGCCCTTCAGATCGAGGGCCTGGAGAACGGGCTGCGACAGCCCGAGGTCAGTGAATTGTGTCATGTATACTCGCAATATGCTTGCGGCGCGCAGACGGAATCCGGGTGGATTCGTCGCGCGGCGCGGGTGTCAAACGACCCGCGTGAAAAGGGAAGTCCTTGGGAAAAGACCGAAGCGCGGCCGGGACGATGGATGTCTCTCACATCGCCGCTTCACGCTGGCTAGCGCGCTTCGATGGCTGGCATGTGGTCGCATATGCCGGAAAAGTCAATCGATCCTTTGTGCGGCGCACAAAATCCTTGCGCAAAAACGGTTTTTCAGGCAATACTCGCAGATTGCAGGACCATCCCCGCGACCCTGCGACTGAGAGACCGTCGTGCTTTCCGCGAAATGGAGGAGCACGGGACATGGATCTCAATCAATTACTTTATCATCATCAGATCGCGATCATGCGAGCGTCAGGCCAATGCCGCAAGCAGCCTGATACGACGTGCCTCGTCGAACATTACGGTCGACGCATTCGCGATATTCTGGTTGCGGTCAATGCGCCGGCAAGTCGCTCGGCTGCGTGGCTTGCGCCCAGGTCATGAGCGATCGCATCTTGCTCGCCTATGGTGTCGGCATCCTGATGGCTGCTTTCATCGCCTTTCTCGTGTGGCGGATCCACTATTACGCGCCGCACAAGGTCGACCTTCGCCGGTATCGCAAGGAACGCGCAAAGGACATCGGTGCGACAAACGAGAATATCGAGGGGAAACAGCCTTGAACGACGTTTTCTTTGGCCCCAATCATCCTGGTGCGGCATTGGCTTGCGCAATAACCGCTCGCCGTCTCAGGAAAGCTCGCAAAACCCATCTCACATTGGGCAAGCGAATGCCGGCTGGAAAGGTCGCCGCATGACGGGGGAAGAAACAGAAGCTCAATCCGGACCCAAGCTCAAGTTCAAACGGTCGCGAAGATTGGCCAAGATGCCGCCTGGCCAGGCAAGACGGCAGGGAGCCATCGCAGCCTTGGCCTTCACGAGCTTTGGGGACCGCGACCTGGCCGTAGCATTCCTCAACACGCACCATGCGAGTCTTGATGCACGACCGCTGGATGTTGCCAGCGAAAGTAGCGAAGGCTTCGACCAGGTCAGCCGACTGATCAACGAACAAGCTGGCTAGCGCGCATCTCCTGTAGCAATGTGGAAGCTGCAATATAGGAATCACAGCCGCCAGAGCTGCAGGAACGCCAGGTCCAGAAGCTGATTGGTAAGATATGGCCTTATGGACCTTTGCATTATTTGCCATCGGCACGGCCGCCCAAGTGGCATCACCCAGCGATGCGCCGCTATACCTGCCAGTCGACGGTGTATTCGTGATCGAAGCCGAAGACGCGCAGCCCGTGGCCGACTGGGAGATCGTCCGGGATGAAGCAGCCACCAACGGCGGATACATGCGTTGGCGAGGCCCGAACCGCTATGAAGAAGACGATAATCATGTCGGCTTACGCTATTGTCTGAAGGTCGAGACCCCGGGCGAGTATCACCTGCGCATCCGCATGCTGCGTTCAAGAGCAGGCGAGCCGGAAATCCGTGAAGACGAGCGTAACGATCTCTGGCTGCGGATGGACGGTCGTCACTGGATGAAGCTTTTCGCCAACACGCCCTGGGAAGAATGGGGCTGGGATGGCGGCCTCGATTTCCATCACCTGTACGGCAAGCGTCCGCGCGCCACTCTCACGTTCGAGGATCGCGGCGTACAATGCATCGAAATTGCCGGTCGATCGGAAGATGTCAGGCTCGACCGAATTCATCTCTCGCTTGCGTCGGAGAACATCGATGAGACCAGAGCCATGACGCGGTCCAGTCGATAGGCTGGCGGTTGCCGGCTACACCCGCCGAAAATTGATCGTCGCGTTGAGGGCGAACATTGCCAGCCCTGCAAAGACGGAAACCAGCACCCTCGCCGCTAGGTAGTGCATTGGCGTGTAGGTCGTCAGCAGCCAGAACAGGCTCACCGTCACCGCCAGTCCGACGAGTGCATTGGCGAGGAAGATGGCATAGCCGCTCCCGACCGCTCGATCCGTCCCTTTAAAGATCCACGTGCGGCCGAAGATGTAGTGGATACTGTTGGCCATCAGGAAGCTGATACCGGTTGCCAGCGTCGGGTTGATGCCGCCCTGCTCCACCATAACCCACAGCGCGAGGAGGCCGAACAGGAACACGCCCGTGCTGACCACGGTATTGCGGACCAGCATCCAGCCCACGCGGCGCTTGAAGAAGCGATTCAGCATTGGTGTGCGTTTCGGCTCAGGCTGCGGCTGCAGAACGCGGGACGGGCTTGGGATTGCTCTCCCCCGCATCGCGCCAGTCCGTCCGGCGAGGCGCGCCAAACCACAGGAACAGCAGCGGCAGCTTGATGAAGAGCAGCTCGGAATGGATCATCCGGTCGATCCACCGCTCCCATGCATTAGGCATGCGACGCGCATTTTCGGCAAGCCACTTGTCATAGGGGAGGAAGTGGTCGGGTTCGTCGATATGCACCACCTTGAAGATACGGTGCAGCGCCTTGTCCTGCTTCACGATGGGATGATCGAGCAGGATTTCGACCTGCTTCAGTCCGCGCTTTTCGGTCAGCGAGATCACGCGGCACAGGCGTTCGAACAGATCGTCGCTGGCAATGATGGCATCGGTGTCGAGACTGTCGATCGTAGTGCCGAAAGTGATCTCGATGAAGCGGTCGATATGGCCAAAGGTCCGGTCCAGCGCGATCGGCATCTTGCCCTGTAGCTGGAACCAGCGCTTGAACATGGTGTAATGCTTGCGCTCGTCTGCGCGGTGTTTCTCGACCGCAGCGATCAGCTCGGTCGCTTCGGGATGTTTCGCCTTCACCGCTTCGAGCACACGGTCAAGCGCGGTGTAACCGCGATGCTCGTTATAGATGTAGATCGACCCGAGCAGGTCGAGATACCGGCGGGCGAACCAGGCTTTCATGGCCCGAGTGTATCACGTCGGCAGGGTAAAGTAATCCGCCGCACATCAACGGCTTATGCGGCGGCCACCGTGTAGGCGATAAAGGCCAGATAGGCGGCAAGCAGAATGCCGCCTTCGCGCCGGCCGAGCCGTCCGCCCGTCCAGGCGAAGATCACGGCGACGGAGGCAGCAGTCGCCAGGACCCAAAGATCGAACTCGATGATGCCGCCCGGGATCGGGCCCGGCGCCACGAGGCCGGTGACGCCGCCGATGAAGAAGATATTGTAGATGTTCGATCCCAGCACATTGCCGAGCGCGATATCGCTTTCCTTGCGGATGGCCGCGATCACCGTCGTCGCAAGCTCGGGAGCGGAGGTTCCGGCGGCAACGATGGTCAGCCCGATGACCGCATCCGAAACGCCGAAGCTCTCCGCGATGTCGATCGCCGCATTCACCAGGATGCTGCCGCCCGCAACGATGACGCCGATGCCGACGAGGAAGAAGATCGCCGCCTTCCAGATGCCCTTGTGATCCTTTTGCGGATGGCCGTGCAGGCCCGGATCGGTATGCTCGACTGCCGCGGTGCGCAGGCCTGCAGCATTGGCCTTCTGGCCCTGGCTCTCCTGTCGGTATGCGAAAACGAGATAGGCGAGCAGGATCGCCAGGAAACCGGCTCCCGCCAGCCGGTCGAGGCCAAGGCTGTGGCCGAGCACCAGCATGAGGCCGGCCCCCGCCAGTCCCACCATCCCATCGCGCCAGAGCACGCTCTTCTGGACGAAGATGGGAGAGATCAACGCGGCTGTGCCCAGAATGAGCAGCGTATTCGCAAGGTTTGAGCCGACGATGTTGCCGACGGCAATCCCGGGCGAACCCGCAATGGCCGCCTGCACGCTTGCCGCCAATTCGGGCGTCGAGGTTCCGAGGCCAACTACCACCAGCCCGACGAGCATGGGCGACATTCCCAGTTCCTCGGCGAGGCGGGACGCCCCGCGGACGAGCAACTCGCCGCCGATGAGGAGCAGCACAAAACCCGCCGCGAGCAGCAGCGCTGTCAAGAACACGCCGAAAGACCTGCAGCCTCGAGCAGCGCCTCGGTACTCGCATCGAACTCCTCGCCGCCCTGCTCGATCGCCTTGGCCATCTGCTTTCCGAGCTCGACTCCGAACTGGTCGAAGGGGTTGATCCCCATCAGCACTGCGCTGGCGAAGGTACGATGTTCGTGAAAGGCGATCAGCGCGCCTAGCGTGGCCGCATCGAGATCGTCGCAGAGGATCGTCGCGCTCGGGCGGTCTCCCGGGTAGTTGCGCGCCGGATCTTCGCCCTTCTTGCCTGCCATGAGTGCTGCGCCTTGCGCGAAGCAGTTCATCAGCAGGATCCGGTGGTGCGCGGGATCGAGTTCGTCGCCTGGCGCGATGCTCGCAATGAAATCGACCGGGATCAGATGTGTGCCCTGGTGAAGCAGTTGGAACACCGCATGCTGCGCGTCGGTGCCTACCCCGCCCCAGGTAATCGGTGCAGTCGGGCCGTCCACAGGCTGCATGTCGGCCGTAACACGCTTGCCATTGCTCTCCATTTCCAGCTGCTGGAGGTAGTCGGGGAACAGGCCAAGCCGCTCGTCATATGCGAACACCGCCCGGGTCTGGCAGCCGCGGATACGGGTGTAGTAAAGGTCCGCGAACGATGCACGCAGGATGAGATTGTCGGCTGCGTCGCTATCGCGGAAATGCGCGTCCACCGCTGCAGCACCTGCCAGCATCTCGCGGAAGTCGTCCATCCCCACGGCCATGGCGATGGGAAAGCCGATGCTCGACCAGATCGAGTAGCGCCCACCCACGCTTTCCTGGAACGGCAGGATGCGGGTCTCGTCGACGCCCCACTCTACCGCACCTTCGGGATTAGCCGTGAGGGCAATCACGCGTCCACCCGGATCGGAGACGCCGTTGTCGGCCAGCCATTTGAGCGCGCTCTGGGCGTTGGTCATTGTCTCGATGGTGGTGAAGGTCTTGCTGGCAACGGCGATCAGCGTCTTGGCCGGATCGCACTTTGCAAAGGCAGCCTCCAGCGCCACGCCGTCGATGTTCGAGACGACATGCACGTCGCAGCGGGAGAAATCGCGGCCAAGCGCATCGACGCCCAGCGCGGGGCCCAGCGCGCTGCCGCCGATACCGATATGGATCAGGTGGTCGATCTCGCCCAGCGCGCCCTGGTGGATCGCCTCGACCAGCATGCCCATGCGGTCGATCAGCGCCGCGGCCTCCTCGACCTTCGCCTCGTCGCCTACGCCGCGCAGCGTCGCATGGTCCGCCGCGCGTCCCTCGGTCGGGTTGACCACCTCGCCTGCGAAGAGCTTGCGGCGCCTCTCGGTGAAATCCATGGCCTCGGCCAGCTCGGCGAACTTCGCCAGCACAGCACGGTCGAGATGGGTTTTCGACCAATCGAACAGGATGCCGCCCGGTGCCATGGGATCGCCTGCCGCATCTCCTGCCAGCTCGATCCGACCCGACAGCATGGCCACGCGATCCGCCCCTCCGGGTTCGTTCGCACCCTCGCCTCCATCGCGCATGGCGCTGAACAATTCGAGCAGCGTCGGTTGCGGGAGGTTTCCGAGTTCGCTCCAGATGGCTGCGGCGGATTTGGTCATGGCGGGCAAAAATCCTTTAATGGTCGCGCAGGTGCGACTAGGGGTTTCGGCGATGAATGAGAACCCCCGCCTAGCCAGTCCGGAGGCCGATGCCGATCCGGAATTCGTATCCGGTACCAGCGCCGCCGCCAAGGAGGAGGAAAGCTGGGGCGATTTCCTCAAGTTCCTGCTGAAACTTGTTGCGGTGGTGCTGATCTTCCGCAGCTTCATCTTCTCGCCCTTCACCATTCCCAGCGAGAGCATGCTGCCGGGCCTGCGCAATGGCGATTACCTCGTCGCGGCGAAATGGCCCTATGGCTATTCGAGCCTGTCGCTGCCTCTGGAGGCGCCGCTGATCCCGGGCCGCATCTTCGCCAGCCTGCCCGAACGCGGCGATGTCGTGATCTTCAAGCACCCGGTAGACGGGACGGACTATGTAAAGCGCGCCATCGGCCTTCCGGGCGACACGATCGCGATGCGGCGCGGCACGGTCATCCTCAACGGCGAACCGCTGGCGCAGGAGCGTGGCGGCTTTGTCGACATCCCGATGAGCGCGAATACCGGATGCCGCCCGGATGGCGGCGTGGTGGTGGGCGAGACCACCTGCCGATATCGCCTGGTTGTCGAGACCTTGCCCTCCGGCAAGAGCTACTCGACCATCGATTTCGGGCCGAGGATCAACGACAACTTCGGGCCGATCGTCGTGCCCAAGGGCCAGATCTTCGTGATGGGCGACAATCGCGACAACTCGCTCGACAGCCGCTTCCCGGCGACCGCTGGCGGCGGCGTGGGGCTGGTCGACGCAGACTTGCTCGTCGCGCGCGCCAGCATGGTGCTGTGGTCGACCGACGGCAGCGCGGAATGGCTGCTGCCCTGGACCTGGTTCACGGCAGCACGCTGGGACCGGATCGGGACCGGCATATGAGCGCCCTCACACCCGAAACCCGCGAGTGGCTCGAAAAGACGGGCTTTACCGTCGCCAATGAACATGTCTGGCACGCGGCGCTCACCCATGGCAGCATGGGAGAGAAGAACGACTACGAACGGCTCGAATTCCTCGGCGATCGTGTGCTGGGCCTGTCGATCGCACACTGGCTCTTCGAACAGAGCGATGCGCCCGAGGGCAAGCTTGCCCAGCGTCTCAATGCCATCGTCAGCCGCGAGATGTGCGCCGCAGTTGCGCGCGGGATCGATCTGGCCGACCACATGCGCATCTCCAAGCAGGCGCGCGCCGACGGCGGCAAGGATAGCGACAATATCCTCGGCGATGTGATGGAGGCGCTGCTAGGCGCGCAATATCTCGAGAACGGGTTTGCCGAGGCGCGCAAACTGATCCACGTGCTGTGGCGACCTGCGCTCGAAAGCGGTGCCGGCGAGAGCAAGCACCCCAAGAGCGCACTGCAGGAATGGGCTGCCGGCAATCAGCGAAAGCCGCCCGAGTACGAGGTTGTTGACCGGTCAGGCCCGGACCACGCCGCGCAGTTCACGGTCAGGGTATCGGTTCACAAGGTCGGCGAGGCCACGGCCACCGCCGGCAGCAAGGGCGAAGCCGAAAAGGCCGCCGCGAAAGAATTCATGGAGAAGTTCGGATGAGGGCCTCCCCCTCCCCCGTTCGGGCTGAGCTTGTCGAAGCCCTCCACTTTTCTTCTAGCGCCGCACCAAAAATGAAGAACAGCCCTTCGACAAGCTCAGGGCGAACGGACACGATATGACACAAGAGAAAACACACTGCGGCCTCGTCGCCGTGCTCGGCGCCCCCAATGCGGGCAAGTCCACGCTGGTCAACCAGCTCGTCGGCCAGAAAGTCGCCATCACCAGCGCCAAGGCGCAGACCACGCGGGCGCGGATGCTCGGCATCGCGCTGCATGGCGATACGCAGATGATCCTCGTGGATACGCCCGGCATCTTCGCGCCCAAGCGCAGGCTCGACCGCGCGATGGTCAGCGCCGCCTGGGAAGGCGCCGAAGCCGCCGATGCGGTGCTGTTGATGGTCGATCCGATCAAACAGCGTCGGCACGAGTTGGAGCCGCTTCTCGAGACATTGAAGGAGCGGCCCGAGCGCAAGATTCTCGTGCTCAACAAGGTCGACAGGGCGAAGAAAGAGCCCTTGCTGGCCCTCGCGCAGGAGTTGACCGCTGCGGTCGATTTCACCGAGGTCTATTTCGTCTCCGCGCTCACGGGCGACGGCGTTCCCGAAATGAAGGAAGCGCTTGCCAAGCTGATGCCCGAAGGCCCGTGGATGTATCCGGAAGACCAGGTTTCCGACGCCAGCGAGCGCCTGCTCGCCACCGAGATCACCCGCGAACAGCTCTACAAGCAGCTGCATGAGGAACTGCCCTACGACAGCGCGGTGCGCCCGGAAAAATACATCCAGCGCCCCGATGGCAGTGTGGAAATCCACCAGCAGATCGTGGTGATGCGCGACAACCAGCGCGCCATCGTGCTTGGCAAGGGCGGCAGCCGCATCAAGGCCATCGGCCAGGCCGCGCGCGAGGAGCTGAGCGAGTTGCTAGGCCAGAAGGTCCACCTCTTCCTCCACGTCAAAACCGACGAACGCTGGAGCGAAGACAAGGAAATGTTCGAGGAAATGGGGCTGGAGTGGAAGGGCTAGTGCCCAGCCCTTCTCCACATCAGCCTTCGGTTATCGAAACATTGCTTCCGTCGACGATGCAGGTGCCGGCAGCCGAGACCTGCGGATCATCCCACTCGACGGTCCAACCTATGGCGGGGTCATCGTCGTCAAGGCTCGCCGGATCGATTGAAACAGCGGCGTTCGGAAGGTTGCTGAAACGCGCATCCTCGAGCCACACCTTGTCGTGGCATGCCTGCGCGGCAAGAACGGTTGCTTCGTCGTAGTCGCCCGTAACTTCCGGCGGCTGGTCCCCGGCCGCTTCGGCGACCGGGTCGCTGGAAGCTTCTGTTACCGGATCAGCTGGGTCTGCCTCATCCGGAGCGGCTCCGCATGCGCCGAGTGCAAGAACACCGAGACCGACTGCTGCTGCCTGCATGCAAACGCGAAAATGTCTCATAGTTCACTCCCTGCCTTGGTCGGCTGCACGTAAAAGTAGATCAGGACCAGGTTCACGAAAGGGATAAGCCCCAACAGGATCAACCACGGGCTGTACCCTGCATCGCGCAGGCGGCGCACGCCCATCGCGATATTGGGAATGATCGTGAACAGCGCGAAGAGCCACGCCAAGGGGTTTTGCGCATCCTCTCCCGTCGAGGGCACGCCAAGCGCGGGATCGATGACGAAAACGTCGATCAGGCTGAGGATGAAGGCAATGACGAAGATGCCGAGGACCCAGAACCAGAACAGTCGGCGTCCGGTCGTCCCTGCAAAATTGAAGTAATTGGAAAATCCGTACTTCAGCGCTTCGAGCACATGCCTCTCCCCGGAAAGATGCGTGCAGAGTGACACAGAGCGGCTTGCACTTCAACCGGACGCCATTTGCTCATTGCGATACGCGTCTCTACCGCTTTTTCGCCACCTTGATCTTGTTATTCTTGGCGAAGTCCTTGGTGGATTCCTCGCTTCGGCCCAGCGCCTTTGCAATCTGCTTCAGGCCCTGCCCCTTGGCGGCGAGGGTGCGGAGCTGGCCCGCCTCCTCGCCCGTCCAGGGTTGTTTGTGACGCTCGAAGCGCTCCTTGCCCATCAGTCGGCCTTCTTCTTGGCCGCAGCCTTCTTCTTCGGCGCGGCCTTCTTCTTGGCCGGAGCCTTGCGTTTCTTTTTCGCCGGACCCTTGGCCGCGCGGGCATCGATCAGTTCGATCGCCTGCGCCTCGGTCACATCCTCGGGCTTTACGTCCTTGGGGATCGTGGCGTTGGTGGTGCCGTCGGTGACATAGGGACCGTAGCGGCCCGGCATGACCTTGATCTCACCGCCGCTGGTCGGGTGTTCTCCCAGCGTCTTGATCGGCTCTGCCTTGCCGCGTCCGCCGCCCTTGCGGTTGGCCGCTTCGGCAAGAATTGTCACAGCGGCATTCATGCCGACTTCGAAGACATCGCGGGTCGATGAGAGCTTCCCGTATTTGCCGTCGTGGCGCAGGTAGGGGCCGTAGCGCCCGATGGCAGCCTCGATCTCCTTGCCCGTTTCGGGATGCGCTCCGACGATGCGCGGCAGGCTCAGTAGCTTCAGCGCCCATTCGAGATCGAAATCGTCGAGATCCTTGGGAATGCTCGCGCGTTTGGCGTCCTTGCCCTCGCCGAGCTGGACATAGGGGCCGAAACGGCCGCTCTTGCGCTCGACCGGCAGGCCCGTTTCCGGGTCCTCGCCCATCACGCCATCATCCGCCCCATCCTCACCCTCGCTACCGGGCTTGGCAAACTGGCGGGTGAACTTGCATTCGGGATAATTGGCACACGCCACGAAGGCGCCATAGCGGCCGCCGCGCAATGCCAACCTGCCGCCTTCGCGGCCTTCAGTCTCGCATAGCGGGCAATGCCGCGGGTCCTTGCCGTCGGCGCGTTCGGGGAAGAGATAGTCGGCAAGGAAATCGTCGAGCACCTCGGTCACTTCCGAGGGCTTCTTCTCCATGATCTCTTCGGTCTTCGGCTTGAAGTCTCGCCAGAATTCGGCGAGCAGCTTCTTCCACTCCTCGCGCCCGTCGGACACGGTATCGAGTTCGTCTTCCATGCCAGCGGTGAAATCGAAGGACACGTAGCGCTCGAAAAACCGCTCGAGAAATGCCGTGAGGAGACGGCCCGATTCCTCTGCAAAGAAACGATTTTTCTCCATTCGCACATAGTTGCGATCGCGCAGCGTCTGGAGCGTGGAGGCATAAGTCGACGGCCGCCCGATGCCGAGTTCTTCGAGGCGCTTCACCAGGCTCGCTTCGCTGAAACGCGGCGGCGGCTGGGTGAAGTGCTGGTTGGCCTCGACCGCCCTCTTCAGCGGGCTGTCGCCCTTGCTCATGTTCGGCAGCAGGCCGTCTTCATCATCTTCCGAAGGCTCGTCGCGGCCTTCCTGGTAGACGGCGAAATAGCCGGGGAATTTCACCACCTGGCCGGTCGCGCGCAGCTCGTGCTTGCCGGTGCCATCGCGCAGAGTGATCGTGGTGCGCTCAAGGTTGGCAGAGGCCATCTGGCTCGCCATCGCACGCTTGAAGATGAGGTCGTAGAGGCGGCCCTCGTCACCCGGCCCCGCCTTGTCGCGGCTGAAATCGGTCGGGCGGATCGCCTCGTGGGCTTCCTGCGCATTCTTGGCCTTGGTGGCATAGAACCGCGGCTTGTCGGGCAGGTAATAGGCGTCATAGCGGTTGGCGATGGCCTTGCGGCAGGCGTCGATCGCGCTGCCGTCCATCTGGACGCCGTCGGTACGCATGTAGGTGATGTGCCCTGCCTCGTAGAGCGACTGGGCGAGGCGCATGGTGTGGCTTGCCGAGAATCCCAGCTTGCGCGCGGCTTCCTGCTGCAGTGTCGAGGTGGTGAACGGCGGCGCGGGGCTGCGCTTGAGCGGCTTGGTCTCGATCTCCTCGACCGTGAAGCGCGCATCCTCGACCGCTTTCTTCGCGGCTTTGGCGCTGCCTTCATCGCCCAGCGTCAGCTTCTGCAGCTTGTTGCCGTCATACTTGACCAGCCGCGCGTCGAACTCGGTCCCGTCCTGCTCCAGCTTGGCGAGGACCGACCAGTATTCGTCCGCCTTGAAGTGCTCGATCTCGATCTCGCGGTCGACGATCAGGCGCAGCGCAACTGACTGCACGCGGCCCGCGCTTTTCGCGCCCGGCAGGCGGCGCCAGAGCACTGGCGAGAGCGTAAAGCCATAGAGATAGTCGAGTGCGCGGCGGGCGAGGTATGCGTCGATAAGGTCCTGGTCGAGCTCGCGCGGGGCCTTCATCGCATCGGTGACGGCTGCCTTGGTGATGGCGTTGAAGGTGACGCGGTCGACCTTCTCGGGCAGCGCCTTGCGCTTGGCTAGCAGTTCCTTGACGTGCCAGCTGATCGCTTCGCCTTCGCGATCAGGGTCGGTCGCGAGCACGAGGCGGTCGGCCTTCTTGGCGTTGTCCGCGATTTCCTTGAAGCGGCTCTGCTTGTCGCGATAGAGTTCCCAGTCCATCGCGAAATCCTCGTCGGGGCGCACGCTGCCATCCTTGGGCGGCAGGTCGCGGACGTGACCGTAACTGGCGAGGACCTTGAAGTCCTTGCCGAGGTATTTCTCGATGGTTTTCGCCTTTGCGGGCGATTCTACGATGACCAGTTGCATGAGAGTGGAGGCGGTCCCTTACGTGTGTACGTGTGTATACGCGCGAAAATGGGGACCGCCCTCACACAGCGTCAAGCGTCTTTCTGCTTTCGCACCTGTTCAGCGAAATCGGGAGGCAGGATGCACTTGCCGGCATCGTATTGCCCGACCGCACGGATCACCTCGTTCTTTTCCGGTTCGATCCGGCGTCCAGAGATCTGGCTGTCGATCACGCGGCGCAGCAACTGGTCGAGCCTCGTGACGAGGTAGCAATCGATCGCCGGCTTGGCGTGCGGATTGCCGATCCCGCTATCGTCGGTGAGGAAGGTGTAACGCGACTGGGTGGCCGCAGCCATGGCGCGCATGACGTATTCGGCCACATCCGCCACGCCCGATGCACCGACCGGGACGACGTGGACGCGCTCGGCACGTAGGTGCTCGGCGGCAAGCCAGGTCTGCGGGATGTCCTCATCATGCGGCGGGGCATCGCCGACGAGCAGCAACGACTTCACCGCATCGTCGCGCCATTCGAGGTTGGCCGCGCGCACCAGCGCATCCTGCATCGCTTCCTCATAGTCTCCGCCGCCGGTCGCATATTGCGCAGCGAGCCGCGTCTGCGCGCGAGGGACGTCGCTGTCGAAGTCGAAGGTGCGGGTGACGAATTCGTCGCCCTGGTCGCGGTAGAAGCTGAAAGCGACCCGGATATCGATGTCGCGATGGCGCGCTTCGAGCGAGTCGATGATCGTGCGCAATTCCGCCTGGAGGAAGCGAAGCTCGTCGCTCATCGAACCGGTGACATCGACCACCAGCGCGAGGTCCAGCTTGCGGACTTTCGAGGCATAGTCAGACGTGCGGATGGTTACGCTCTGTGCGCCCTCCGCATCGGCCAGGCGAACCAGGCGCCACTTGCTGTCACCAGCGCGGACCCAGACATTCTCGCTGAGCCGGTCGAGGCCCGGGAAGAAGACGGCGCTACCATCGGCCACCGAGTTGAGAGTGATCGAATTGCCGTCCTCGCAGCGCAATTCGATCGGCATGAAGGGTACCGCCTGGCCGCGGCTGTCGATCGCCCTGACGCGCAGGATGCTTGATGTGTCGAGCAGGGGCAGGTCCCTCAGCCGCTGGCCGAGATCGCTCTTGCGCACATAGTCTGCGTAGAGTTCGGGATTGAGCAGATCGTCATGCTCGCCGGCAGTGAGCAAACCGCTCTGCGGACGCGGTGGCCGCGGCGGATAGGGTGGAGGCACCGGCATGTAGCGGCTGCGGTCTGCCGTTTCGGCACTTTCCACGCTGGCTTCCGGTGCAGGCGAATCCATCGACTTGCGATCGACCCGGCTACCGGTGACCACGATGCGGTCTTCCGCTTCATCGGCAACCCCGGCGCGAGGCGGCGGTGGCGGAGGAGGAGGCGGCGGAGCGGGGTGCGGTCCGGAATCATGATCGCTCGCCTCTTCGGCCATTGCAGGAGCTGTACGCACCGCCGTAGCGGGCCGCGGCCGATGGGGATGGGCTTGCTGCTGGTTCTCCACCTCGCGGCCAAGATCGGGCAGCGGTTCCGGCGAACGGCAGTAGGTCCCCCCACTTCGCGCTGTCGGGACGGGTTGGCTCACAATGTCCGATCCCGCCTGCAAAGTAGCCGGCCCGGGTACCAGCAGCGAAACCATGCAGGCGCTTGCGACGATCTTCTTCATTGCGACTCTCCCCACGCGAATGTGAAATGATACTCTATCACATTTCATCGCAGGCCGCAGATGAACCGTTGCTGACAAGCGACGAGAGGTCAGGCTGAGAGGCTTACGCGCCCTGCCGCATGCCGTTCGAGCCGCCCTGCGATCTCCAGTTCCAGCAGGGCCAGCTGCACCGCCGCAGCGCCATGGCCGGACTGGCGGACCAGCTCGTCTACTGCAATCGGAGCGGTCGTCAGCAGGCTGGCGATATCCGCCGGCTCCGCATCGGCAAGTTCGTCGGCAGAGAAGTCGAAATCGGATGCGGTCTCACGCAAAGTCGATCGAGGTTCTCCGGTGAAGGTCGATAGCAGTTCCACCACCTCCTCGGGCGATTGCACCAGGACTGCGCCTTCGCGAATGAGGTGATTGCAGCCATGGCTGCGCGCTTCGAGCGGGCTGCCGGGGATCGCCATGACTTCGCGCCCGGCCTCGCCCGCCAGCCGTGCAGTGATGAGGCTGCCCGACTTGACCGCCGCCTCCACCACCAGCGTGCCCGAAGCCAGTCCCGCAATGATGCGGTTGCGGCTGGGGAAGTGGCTGCCGCGCGGCTCTGTGCCCGGAGGTTGCTCGGCGATCAGCAGGCCTTCGCTGGCGATCCGCTCCTGCAAGGCTTCGTGCTGCGGGGGATAGGCGATGTCGATCCCGCTCGCGATCACTCCAATAGTCTGCGGCATCGCGCCTTCATGCGCCGCCCCGTCGATCCCGCGCGCCAAACCCGACACGACCGTGAAGCCCGCGTCCGCCAACCCCTTGCCGAAATCGCGTGCCAGCTTGACCGCCGCCGCGCTGGCGTTGCGCGCGCCGACCATCGCGACACAGGGCTTTGCCGCCAGTGACAGATCGCCGCGATAGGTCACGATCGGCGGGGCACCGTCGATCTCGCCCAGCAAGCGGGGATAGTCCGACTGGTCGTGGAATAGGTACTTCGCCCCTGCCCTGCGGACGGCATCGACCTCGCGCTCGATCCGGTCGGCAGCAGCAGCCCGATACTGCCGCCCTCCCCGCTTCCCAAGATCGGGCAGCGCGTCCAGCGCTTCCGCCGCAGTTCCGAAACGGGCCAGCAACATGGCATAGCTGACCGGCCCGATATTGGGTGAGCGCAGCAGCCGGATACGCGCAAAGGCTTCGTCCTGCGACAGTGGCGCAGGCTTCGTGTGCGAAGCGTCGTTCACCCCTTCTGGCCGACTTTCGGTTCGGTTCCGCTGGCAAGGCGCTTGATGTTCTCACGGTGGAGGAACAGCACCAGCACTGCGATAAGCGTCAAAACATAGGCGATGGTCGTCTCGCGGAAATAGAAGGCGACAACTGCAGTCACCACGACCGCGCTCATCCCGGCGAGCGAGCTGATGCGCGTGATGGCGAGTACCGCGATCCACGTCACCGCATAAGCCGCGCCGAAGACCCAGCCGAGCCCGAAGGCGACACCCGCATTGGTCGCAACGCCCTTGCCGCCCTTGAAGCCCAGCCAAATAGGGAAACAATGGCCGATCACGGCGAAGAGCGCAGTCCAGCCCACCTCCTGCCAGAACAGGTTCCAGGCGATCAGCACGGGTACCAGACCCTTGGCAAGGTCGAGCAGCAGGGTCGCCGCTGCCAGCCACTTGCTGCCCGTGCGCAGGACGTTCGTCGCCCCGATATTGCCGCTGCCCTGCTGGCGGATATCGCCCTTGCCGGCGAGCTTCGCGAGGATCAGCCCGAACGGGATAGACCCGAAGGCATAGCCGAGGAGCGACGCCCACAGCACATTGATGGTGAAATCGGTTCCGAAATCCATTCCGGCGGTCCCCCGTGCCTGGAGCAAGGCTTGTGAAAGGCTTGCCTTTTTGTCTAGCCACGCATCTAGAGGGAATTGCGCCGCTCCGGCAAGCATGGAGCAAGCAAAAGGGACCGATTTGAACTCTTCCAGCCCCATCCTGCTGTTCGATTCCGGCGTCGGCGGGCTCACCGTGCTTGCCGAATTGCGCAAGCTGATGCCCGATGCGCCGGTCATCTACGCGGCCGACATGGCGGGCCTGCCCTATGGCGCGAAGAGCGAGGCGGAAGTGGCAGCGCGCGTCGCAGGGCTGCTGGGCCGGATGGCAGAACGCTACAATCCGCGCCTGATCTGTATTGCCTGCAACACCGCGAGCACGATTGCGCTCGGCATGGTGCGTGAAGTGCTGGAAACGCCGATCGTGGGCACGGTCCCCGCCATCAAGCCAGCCGCCGCGCTCACCAAGACCGGTACGATCGGCTTGCTCGGCACCGAGGCAACCGTGCGTCAGCGCTACGTCGACGATCTCGAGCGCGAGTTCGCGCAAGGCAAGAAGCTGCTGCGCTATGGCGCCAACGGCCTCGTCGCGCTCGGCGAAGCGAAACTGCGCGGCGAGGAGGTCAGCGTGGACGATGTGGCAAAGGCCGCGGCGGGACTCGTGCTGCAGGCGGGCGGCGAGAATCTCGATACGGTTGTGCTGGCCTGCACGCATTTCCCCCTGCTCGAACCCGAATTGCGCGAGGCCTTCGGAAAGGACGTCTCCTTCGTCCATGGGGCAGAGGGTATCGCGAAACGGATTGCCCATCTGCTGGAAGGCCAGAAGTTTCCCTTCTGGAGCAAGAGCTTCGCGGTGACGACCGGCGGGCTGGAAGATTTCAGACGCCTGTCCGGCGCGTTCGAAAATCACGGGATCATGAAACTCAAGCGCTTCTGATCTTTGCGAATCGTTCGCAAAGATCGCGGTAGAAATGCGCGCAGCCTTTGCCTATGTGGACCCCCATATTCGGCCGCTCTTGGACGGCGCTGAAACGGGTGATCCCGGGTGAATTACGACCAGATTTTCGACGAAGCGATCGGCCGCCTCCATACGGAAGGCCGCTACCGCGTGTTCATCGACATCATGCGCAACAAGGGTGCCTTCCCCAACGCGCGCTGCTTCCACGGCCATAACGGCCCCAAGCCGATCACCGTCTGGTGCTCGAACGATTACCTCGCCATGGGCCAGCACCCCAAGGTGATCGAGGCAATGGAAAACGCGCTGCACGACGTCGGCGCGGGTTCGGGCGGCACGCGGAATATCGGCGGCAACACCCACCTCCATGTCGAGCTGGAACACGAACTGGCCGAGCTTCACGGCAAGGACGGCGCATTGCTGTTCACCAGCGGCTATGTCTCGAACGATGCCACGCTTTCGACGCTCGCAAAACTGCTTCCCGGCTGCGTGATTTTCTCCGACGAGCTGAATCACGCCAGCATGATTGCCGGCATCCGCAATTCGGGCTGCGAGAAGCGCGTCTTCCGCCACAACGACCTCGAGCATCTCGAGCAGCTGCTGGCTGCCGAAGATGCCGAAACGCCCAAGGTCATCGCCTTCGAAAGCGTCTATTCGATGGATGGCGACGTCGCCCCGATCCACGCGATCTGCGACCTCGCCGAGAAGTACAACGCCCTCACCTATATCGACGAAGTCCACGCAGTCGGCATGTACGGCGAACATGGCGGCGGCATTTCGGAGCGTGACGAGGCCGCACACCGCATCGACATCATTGAGGGTACGCTGGGCAAGGCATTCGGCGTGATGGGCGGCTATATCGCGGCCGACAAGCGCGTGATCGACTGCATCCGCAGCTACGCACCGGGCTTTATCTTCACCACCTCGCTCAGCCCGGTGCTGGTCGCCGGCGTCCTCGCCGCAGTGAAGCATCTCAAGGAAAGCAGCGAGGAGCGCGATGCGCAGCAAGCTGCCGCTGCACTGCTGAAGGACAAGATGCGCTCTGCCGGTCTTCCGGTCATGCCGTCGACCACGCATATCGTCCCGTTGATGGTGGGCGACCCGGTCCGCGCCAAGAAGATCAGCGACATTCTGCTCGCCGAATACGGCGTCTACGTCCAGCCGATCAACTTCCCCACCGTTCCCCGCGGCACCGAGCGCCTGCGCTTCACGCCGGGCCCCGCGCATACCGAAGCGATGATGGACATGCTGGTCGATGCGCTGGTGGAAATCTGGGACCGGATGGACCTGGAATTGCGCGAGGCCGCCTGAACCGCTGGTGTGAATGTCTGCTCACGTTTTGCTGGCAGAGCCCAAATCCCTGGTCGACGCCTGAAGCGCTTGGCCAACCGGAGCTTGGCATAACCGCCGCAATCCGCTTATCTCCTCCCTTGCAGCGCGCTTGTGGAGAGAAAGCCGATGTACGATGTGAGCCTCACAGAAAGCTTCTTCCCGAAGCAGACCGATCTGGAACTTCGCGACACGACCGTGCCCTCGGTCCTGCGCGAAGCGGCGGCCAAATGGCCAGACCGGGTAGCGCTGCAGGAAACGGACGAGGCGGGCAATCTCAAGCGGTGCTGGACCTATACCGAACTGCTCGCAGATAGTGAGCGGCTCGCCGATGCGCTGCTGACGCGTTACCAGCCGGGCGAACGTATCGTCGTCTGGGCACCCAATATCGCCGAGTGGATACTGTGCGAATATGCGTTCGGCATTGCGGGCCTTGTGCTTGTCACTGCCAACCCCGGCTACCAGCAGCGCGAACTCGCCTATGTGATCGACCAGTCCTCGGCCGCAGGTCTCTTCATCGTCGAGAGCTTTCGCGGCAATCCAATGGGCGACATCGCACGTTCGCTGGCCGAGGAGAATTCGGCCATTCGCGAAGTCGTCGATATGCAGGACGAAGCCTCGCTCTTTGCCAAGGGCGCGATGAACAATCCACGCACCGATGTGTCGGGCGACGATATCGCGCAGATCCAGTATACGTCGGGCAGCACCGGTTTCCCGAAAGGCGTTCTGCTGCATCACCATGGCCTGACCAACAACTCACGCCATGCCTTCGAACGCATCGGGATTGAGCCAAACGGCAAGGGACTGATCGTCGCTCCGCTGTTCCATACCACGGGCTGTGCCGTGTCGGTCCTGGGATCGTGCCAGGCGGGCATCCACGCCTACCTGCCGCCACTGTTCGACCCGAATGTCTGCAATATCCTCGTCGAGCGCGAGAAGATCAATTTCATCAATGGCGTGCCCACGATGTTCATGATGATGCTGGAGGCAGACGATGCCAATCCACGCGACCTCACATCGGTAGAGGTGATCGGTGCCGGCGGCTCGATGGTTTCGCCCGAACTGATCCGCCGCATCAAGGAGCGCTTCGGCTGCAAGTTCACCAATGGCTATGGCATGACCGAGACCTCACCACTGCTCACCGGTACGCGCGATACGGACCCGATGGAAAAGCAATCGGAGACCATCGGCCAGCCCTTCGCCCAACTTGACATGTCGATCCGCGACCCGCAGACCAACGCAGTCGTACCGATCGGCACCGTGGGCGAGATATGCGCGCGCGGCTATAGCGTGATGACCGGTTACAACGACAATCCCGATGCCACAGCGCAGGCCATCGACGAGGATGGCTGGATGCACACGGGCGACCTCGGCCGGATGGATGCGCAAGGGTTCATCACGATCACTGGCCGGGTGAAGGAGATGATTATTCGCGGCGGCGAAAACCTCTTCCCGGTCGAGATCGAGAATATCCTGCTCGAACATGCCGAGGTCGCGCAGGTCGCAGTGGTGGGGCTCCCGGACGAGAAATGGGGCGAAATCGTCGCCGCATTCATCCGTACCCCGGACAACGCCCCCTTCGACCAGCAAGCACTCAAGGCGCATTGCCGCGAACACCTTGCTGCGCAGAAAACGCCGGTGGTCTGGGTGCAGGTGCGTGATTACCCCATGACCGGTTCGGGAAAAGTGCAGAAATTCGAACTGCGCGATGCCTATCTGGCGGGCGCTTACGAGCCCGCCTGAACCGCCGTTCCCTAGCGTCTTTGGCGATGTTCGAAAGCTGCGCTAGCAGGATGACGAATTGAGCAGCGGAGTAATCATGGCCGGCAATCGCGAACAGACATTCGAAGAGGTCGTGATGGGCCGCCGTTCGATCCGCGGCTATCTCGACAAGCCGGTGCCGCGCGACCTGATCGAGGAAATCCTGGCGCTTGCCATGCGCTCGCCCTCCTCGATGAATACCCAGCCCTATCACTTCCACGTGATTACCGGCGAACCGCTCGACCGTATCCGCAAGGGCAATACCGAAAACATCCTCGCAGGCGTACCCGACAGCCGCGAATTTCGTCGGGGCGAACCCTTCGCTGGCGTCCACCGCGAGCGGCAGATCGGCTGCGCGGTCCAGCTGTTTGAGGCCATGGGGATCGAGCGCGACGACAAGGAGAAGCGCCAGGACTGGGTGCTGCGCGGCTTCCGCCAGTTCGACGCGCCCGTCTGCGTCATCATCACCTACGACAAGGAACTCTCGGGCAGCGACGACACGCCCTTCGACTGCGGGGCCGTCACTACTGCCCTCGTCAATGCCGCTTGGAGCCGCGGTCTCGGCTGCGTAATCAACTCGCAAGGCATCATGCAGTCACCCGTCGTGCGCGAACACGCCAGCATTCCCGATGATCAGGTCATCATGAAAGCAGTCGCCATGGGCTGGCCCGATCCGGACTTCCCCGCCAACCCGGTGAAGATCACCAGGCGCGAAGTCAGCGAGGCGGCGCGTTTCGTGGGATTTGACTGAGAGGCCAATTGCTTGCGTTAACTTTCGCAAGCGAGTGGCGCACCGCCTCATCGCCTCACCCTGCACTCTTTTCACCTCGTCGCACTTACCTTGCCCCTTTGGTCAAAATTAAGAGCAATGCGCGAGGCAGTCTCAAGGGCGGCGTTTGTCGCCCCAAGGCTCGATGGAGGGTTAGCACAATGAAGAAAATTGCCTTGGCCGCATTGCCGGCCGCACTCGGTTTGACCGCGCTCGCAACGGGTGCGTTTGCTCAGGAAGATGGCGGTACCCCGCCTGCAACGCCTGACACCGAAACACCCGAGACCGATGGGACCGATCCTGAAGTGATGGAAAGCAATGGTGCGATCGTCACGCGCGAAGCCATCACCGAGGAAGTCGCGATCGTCGACGAGAATGGTGAACCCGTGCTCGACGCCGACGGCAATCCGACTTTCGAGACCGTGGAAACCGGCGGCTGGGTCCAGACGGTGGAAACGCCCTCGGGCAATCGTCACACGATCACCAAGGTCGAAGGCGAACGCGCTGTCGTGACGCACGAACGAGCCGAGCGTTTGGCTCGTGCGGAGCGTCCCGAAAAGCCGGAGAAGCCCGAGAAACCGGAAAAGCCCGAGAAGCCCGAGAAGCCGGAACGTCCCGGCCGCGGCGGCTGATCAGGCCCACATTTTGCGCGTCGTCCGGCGGTCTCGTTCAGAGCCACCCGGGCGGCGCGCCTTCATGTTCAGGAATGAAGACGATGACCCGTATGCTTGCCGCCACAGCCGCGCTGTGTGCCTTCGCTCTGCCCCAGGCCGCTCTGGCCCAAGACTTTGTCCAGTTCGGCGTCGGGGCCGACTACTCCAGCGGCGACTATGGGGAGGATGCCGACACGACCATGCTGGCCGTGCCGGTCTCCGCCAAGCTGAAGACAGGCGATTTGGCTGTGCGCGTGTCAGTACCCTGGGTCAGTGTCGACGGTCCGACGGGGGTCATCCCGGGTGACGGCGGCGTGCGTGGTCCGGGTCGCGGCAATGGCGGGGGAGGAACCGATCCGGTCGAAACCGCCTCGCGCTCCGGCCTCGGGGACATTGTCGCGGCGGCGACCTATTCCTTCGGCCTCTCCGATGCGACCTATTTCGACGTCACCGGCAAGGTGAAGCTGCCGACCGCCTCGGTCGAGAAGTCTCTCGGCACGGGAACAACCGACTTCACTCTGCAAGGCGAACTCATGCAGGTCTTCGGCGATGTCAGCGCGGCCGTGCGAGCCGGTCGACGATTCAATGGTGAGAGCGATGATTTCGCGCTCGACGACGTTTGGCTCGGGGGCGCAAGCCTGTTCCTGGTGTCCGGAGATACAACCTGGGGCCTCGATTACGACTGGCGAGACGGCTCGCTGCCTACTGCGCCAAACCGCAGCGAAGTGACCGGCTCGGCCACGCACAAGCTCAGCGATGGGCTGCGGCTGCAGGGCTATGCCTACACAGGCCTTGCCGATGGAAGCCCCGATATCGGCGGCGGAGTGCAGGTACTGGTCCGCCTCGGTCGGTAAGAATTTTTCGAGGTGACGGATAAATTTTCGTCACTCGTGTCGAAATGCTAGGCTCGCGCACGTCTAGGGGATGAGACCGCCAATGGTTTCGTTTCCGAAGGAGACTTGCGATGAAATATGCTCTGCTGATCCACGAAGACCATTCGCACTACCAGGACGAGGAGAGCTGGCAGGATATTATCCGCCGGCACAATGAATTCGGCCAGAAACATGGCTCTGCGATCGTCGGCGGCGAAGGCTTGAACGGGCCCGAAACTGCCACGACCCTGCGCCGCAATGGTGCGGAGACCATGGTCCATGATGGGCCCTTTGCCGAGGCGCGCGAGCAGCTCGGCGGCTTCTACCTCGTCGATGTCCCTTCGCTCGACGAAGCGATGAGCATCGCCAAGGATATCCCGCTCGCAGGCGAAGGCTCGATCGAGATCCGCCCCTGCATCGGCGAGGACTGAGACGGCTTGGCCGGACCGGTCGATCTGGCCGCGATCGTCGGCGGAAAGCGACTGCGCATTGTCGCGGCGCTTTCCGCCCGGTTCGGCAATCTGGATCTCGCGGAAGATGCCTTTTCCGAAGCCTGCGCACGCGGCGCCGCGCTAACCGAAGCACCGCGCGACTGGGCGGCATGGCTCTATACGGCCGCGTCAAGGATCGCCCTGGACGAACTTCGTCACACAAAGGTCGTCCGCGAACACAGGCTTGGCGCTGCGGAAACGGAGGAAGGAGAGATGGGCGAGACCGAGCTGATTCCCGACCGCAGGCTCGCGCTGATCTTCGCCTGCTGCCACCCGGCAATCGACATCGTTTCGCGGGTGACGCTGGCCTTGTCGACGATCTGCGGCTTCACCGCCGAGCAGGTCGCCCGTGCATCGCTCCTCAGCCCTGCCGCCGTCTCGCAGCGGCTCGTACGGGCCAAGCGCAAACTGGCTGGTGGCGGTATCGTGTTCGAGATTCCCGATCCGCGTTTCTACGGTGAGCGTCTCGAAGCAGTCCTGACCACCCTCGAGATAGCCTACTCCAGACCCCACTCCTCGAGCGCGACCGAAGGAAGCGACCCCTTGCTCGCGAGGCAGGTGCTCGAATTTGCACGATTGCTCATCGAACTCCTTCCGGACGAAGCCGAGGTGCTGGCACTGGCTGCCACGCTTCACTTCTCCGAAGCCCGGCGCGGCGCGCGCACCGACGCAGATGGGGCGATGATCCCCCTGGCAGAGCAAGACCCGGGACTGTGGGACGGCGAACTACTGAATGCTGCCAGGCATTGCCGTAGCCGGATCGGCCTCGACAACGAACTTACACCGAGGCTCATCCAGCTTGAGCTGCAACACGCATGGTGCGCCCGCAAAACCGCCGAGGATGCGCCACCCTGGCCGCGCATCCTCCAGCTCTATGATCGCCTGCTGGAACTGGATGACAACGCCTTCGCCCGGCTCAATCGCATCGTCGCGCTGGAGAGAGTCGAAGGCGCTGCCAGCGCATGGGCGGAATTCGAAACCCTGCCCGCCGGACAACTCGAGAATGTCCCTGCCTATCACGCAGTCAAAGCCGACCTACTCGCTAGCCGCGGCAAACTCGCAGCGGCACGGGCAGCCTATGATGCTGCAATCACCCTGCAGGAATCGGATGCCGAGATCAGGTGGCTGACGGCGAAACGGAATGAGCTCGCATAGCGAGGTTCTCGCTAGTCCGTAGCCCCGTCCAAGGCAGCTGCAGCGACGAGATAAGGCATGGGCTCCACCAGCTTGTAACCAGGCATACGCCTTACGAAATGCCGCAACCAGGTGGCATGGCCGCTACCTGCGATCACCAGGATGCGGTCTCCCGGCTCTGCGAACATGTCGATCTTGGAGAACATCTTCGCGTTGCGCATGTACCAGTAGGCGTTCAGTTCCGCACCGGGCTGCGCATCGCCATTTCCGATCGACAGCAGCGAATAATAAAGCTTGTCGTGCATGGCGCCGACACGATCGGGATCGTTGTGTTGAAGAAGTGATTCCGCGATCGATTGCGTCGGCAGGGCTGCTTGCTCTTCCGCTGCCATCACTTGCAATTCGTCGAAAAGAGACTGAAGAAGCTCCATCCCACCATTTTCGGCAGCGAAGGACTGAACCTTACCCATCGGGAAGTAGTCCGGCTCACCCTCCCCCGGCTGTTCATCGTAGCCAAAAACCTCGTCATGCCCCAGCTGACGGGCGAGACGGAATCCGATCTGGACGCTTTCGTTGCGACGCGTACCGAGCAACTCCTCCGTACGCGCATAGTCTGGTAAGGTAAGCTCTGGTGCCTTCGCCTGAGCTTCCACGGCGATACGCGTGGGGCCCCATTCGGCAAGAACATCGACGAGATTTCGGATTTCCCGCTGGCGCTTCACAGCAAGCACGTCACCGACTTCGATATTGACTGCGTCGAGCCCAGGATTGGCGAAGTGATAGACCCCGAGGACCATGACCTCGGTATCGGGCTGAGTGGCTTCATCGGCCTGAGCGGTGGCAGGCACGGCAAGTAGCGAGGCTACTGCGGCGATAAGTCGCTTCAAGTTCATGGGAGAACCTCCTTCGTGTATTGCTGCATTAATACACAAAGGAGGCGCGTTGCAAGTCCTAGCGCAAGCTCACCACATTGTCCGCGACAGGCCGCTGGCGGCTGCCGTCGTAGAGGCTAGCCATCGGCTCGTCGGTCACGATGATGCGTTCTGCAGCGCCGAAACCGTTGAAATCGGTCTTCATCGCCGCGCCGTATGCGCCGAGCATGCCGATCTCGATGTAATCGCCCGCCTGGATATCTTCCGGCAGGGCGAAGGGACCAGGCATGTAGTCGGCATCGTCGCAGGTCGGGCCGTAGAAGGCGAAATCCATCTCCGGCTTGATGAGGTCGTCTTCGAGCGCGCGGACGGGGAATTTCCAGTCCACATGCGCGGCATCGAACAGCGCGCCGTACGCGCCGTCATTAATGTAGAGTTCCTCGCCGCGGCGCTTTTCCACCTTCACCACGAGGCTGCTGTATTCCGCGCACAGCGCACGGCCAGGTTCGCACCACAGCTCGGCGTTGTAGGCGATCGGCAGCGCGTAGAAGTGCTGGTGGATGATCTTGAAATAATCCTCGAGCGGCGGCGGTTCCATGCCCGGGTAAACGGAGGGGAAGCCCCCGCCCACGTCGATCATGTCGATGACCACCGAAGCTTCGGCAATCGCGGCACGAGTGCGGTCCAATGCCTGCACGTAAGCGAACGGGCTCATCGCCTGGCTGCCGACGTGGAAGCACACGCCCAGCCAGTCGGCATACTGGCGGGTTTCCTGCAGCAGTGCGGGCGCTTCGGTGAGGTCGCAGCCGAACTTGGCGGCAAGGCTCAGCGCAGCGTGCTCGGACGAGACGCGAAGACGTACGCACAGGCGCAGGTCGGTTGCGTTTTCGCCATTCTCGTCCCGCGTCGCCTCGACGATCTTTGCCAGCTCCTCGCTGGAATCGAGGCTGAAGGTCTTCACGCCGTGCTTGAAATAGGCCTCGCGGATCGCGCCGGGCGACTTCACCGGATGCATGAAGCACAGCGTCGCATCGGGCAGCGTCGCGCGCACCGAGCGCACTTCGGCGATCGATGCGACATCGTAATGCGTGATGCCGTTATCCCACAGGATCTGGAACAGGTCGGGCGACGGGTTCGCCTTCACCGCATAGAGCGACTTGCCCGGAAACTTCTCGACAAAGAAGCGGGCAGCGCGCGCAGCGGCGTGCGGGCGATTGAGGATTACAGGTTCGTCCGGCGAAAGAGCGCGGACTACAGCCTTGGCATCAGGAAAATGCTGCAACTCAAGGGACCCCCTAAACGGTCCATCCGGACCATGAAACGACAAGCTGCCTTGCGGTTAGGAAGTCCCCTTGGGGCAGCGGGAGCGGCGCATATATCTCGTCGATCATGAAACGCAAGTGAATATGAAGCGAAAATTCGCAACCCTCAAGTCAGGCGCATCGGGCCTCAGCTGCGATGGGACGTGGTTCAGCTCAACCGGTCGCGGAAGGTGGAATAGCCGAATTCCTTGACCAGCTCGAGCTGGTCGGATTCGCTATCCCACATGTAGATGGACGGTAACTGGACACCGTTGAAGGTGTTGGTCTTGACCATCGAGTAATGCGCCTGGTCGAGGAAAGCGAAGCGCTTGCCCACTTCCGCACCGCCGGGGATGCGGTAGTCGCCGATCACGTCGCCTGCAAGACAGGAGGGGCCGCCGATGCGGACCTCGGGCGTCTCGGCGTCCGTGGCTTCGCCGAGCATGGCAGGACGATAGGGTGCTTCGATCACGTCGGGCATGTGGCAGGTGGCCGATACGTCCGCGATGGCGACAGGAACGCCGTTGAAGCCGGTGTCGAGGATCGTGCCGACGAGGATGCCCGCATCGAGCGCGACCGCTTCGCCCGGTTCGAGATAGATTTCCGCGCCGGTGTCGTCCTTCGCATCCTTCAGGAACTCGACCAACTCCTCGCGCTGGTAATCGGCGCGGGTGATGTGGTGGCCGCCGCCCATGTTGATCCATTTGAGCTGGCCGAACCACGGTTCAATGGCGTCGAACACGCGGTCCCAAGTCCGGATCAGCGGCTCGAGATCCTGTTCGCAGAGGTTGTGGAAGTGGATGCCTTCCACCCCTTCCATCATCTCGGGCGTCAGCTGGTCGAGCGGGAATCCGAGGCGGCTGCCGGGACTGGAGGGATCGTAACGCGGCACTTCGCCGGTCGGAACCTGCGGGTTGATCCTCAGGCCGACTTCGAAATCCTGTCCCGAGGCGCGCGCATTGTCGAGAATGAGCGCCGCGCGTTCCATCTGGCCGGGCGAATTGAAGATGACGTGGTCCGAAAGGCGGCAGACCTCGTCCAGTTCGTCGGGCTTGTAGGCCGCGCAATAAGTGCTGATCTCGCCGTCGTAGAATTCGCTCGCCAGCCGCGCTTCCCACAGGCCCGAGGTGCACACTCCGTCGAGATACTCCCCGATGATCGGCGCTGCGCTCCACATGGAGAAGGCCTTGAGCGCGGACAGCACCTTAATCTCCGCCTCGTCGCGGATCTCGGCGAGCACCTGGCAATTGGCCCGCAGCTTGGCCGCATCCACGACGAAGGCGGGGCTGTCGACACGATTGAGATCGAATTGGGCAAAGGCGCCCGGATCGCCGGCTTTGGTTTCCATGCCGCGCGCCCTAATGCCAAAGCGGCGCGGCGGGAAGAGCCCGCGCGTTTCGCGCGCTGCTTGGTGCTATTGTCGACGTGCAGTGGCGTAGAGCGCGGCGAGCACGCCCTGGATCGTTCCCGCGTATATTCCGCGCAACGCGACTTCGCCCATCGATACACCCAGGTTCTGTGGTTCGATGAAGAGCTTGAAGTAACCCGCATAGCCCGCGCAGCAGGCCAATAGAGCAACTGCCAGCGCCGCTACCCACCGACCAGCCGTTCCGCCTGCCCGCCCGGCGGCGAAGCGGGCAAGGAAGTAGGGGATTACACCGGTCAGCAGGACCAGCACGATCACCGAGACGAGATAGCCTGCGCTAAACGCCGCCGGTGCAGCGGAGAAGTATTTGAAGGCGGCAAAGAGGGCCAGAAACACCAAGTAGGCGATCGAAGCGTGCGAACGTGTCATATTTCCTCCGGTCTGGCAGTCCCGGAAGGGTGGGATACCGAAGTAACGGCCATTTAGCCACTCGGCATGAATCTACCGCCGCTAGGTCCCCTTACCTGCCTTCATTCTCTAAGGCGAACCGCACAACGCGGTTGCCGTAGACGTCGGTCACATAGGCATTGCCCTCGCGATCGACGGCGATGTCATGGCCAAGGCTCGCACCCTCTCCCCCTAGGCCGATGTCGAGCGAACGTTCGACCGTTCCGTCGGCCGCGTAGACGCGAATGATTGTGCCCGTCCGGTCCTCTCCATCGCGTCCCTCGACAGCGGCGAGCCGTCCCCCGCCGAGGGCCGCCAGCCCGTAGGTGTGATTGCCGGTCTTCGAAGCGCGGCTCTCCAGCAGTGTTCCGTCGTGCGCGAAGACCTGTATCCGCGCATTCTCACGGTCGGCGACGTAGATACGCTCTTCGTCCACCGCGATGCCATGCGCGATACTGAAATCGCCCCATTCCCGCAGAAACGCGCCACTGCGGTCGAACTCGGCGACGCGGGTGTTCACATAGCCATCGGCAACCAGCACGCGATCACCGAGGAAGGCGACGTCTGCGGGCCGTCCGAAATGCCTCTCGTCCTGGGCGCCGACCCCGCGCTCGCCGATAACGAGTTGCTCTTCGCCATCGTGGCTGAAGCGGAACACCTGCTCTCGCGCGACATCGGTGATCCACACGGCGTCATCGGCATCCACCGAGAGGCCATGCGGCATCACGAATGTGCCCGCCCCCCATTGCGCAAGCAGTTCGCCATCCGTGTCGAACATGAAGACGGTCGGTTCGGCGATCGGTTCAGTCGTGAACGGCTCTTCCCACTCCCTGCCTGCGCGATGAAGCACGAAGATGTGGCCATGGCTGTCGACCTCGACCGCGCTGACCTGCCCGAAAATAGCGTCGGCGGGGATGGTGGGCCAGTTCTCGTCGATCTGCGCCTTTGGAGGTGCTTCACGAGGCGCGGGTGCGCCACAACCGATCAGCGCCAGCGCAATTGCCGAAACCGCAAGGCCGCGAACCGAATGGCCAATCATCATTCCCCCTCTCCTGCCAGTATTTCCAGTGCACGGCGGACAGCAGGATCGCTGCCGTCCGGGGCCGTACTTGCGGCGGAGAGCGGGTAGTCTGCCACGAAATCCTCGCGCGGGGTGCCGTCGACATGGAACAGAGCCTCTCCACCCAGATCGACACGTGCACCGCTTGCCTCAAGATCGTAGTTCCACAATCCGCCCAGCAGGTCGCCCATGTCCGAACCGACCGACACCGCCCCGGTCGCGGCATCCATCCCGATCACGATGCCCTCGCCCATGCTGCCGGTCCATTTCCCGTGCAGTACGACAACCGGCCCGGTGAACTGCGGCTGCCTCGGCATGACATATTCCACGAACTGGCGCGGCACGGTGAATTCGCGCTCGAACGCGGGAATCCGGTGCATCTGGTAAGGCGTCGTTTCATCCGTGAAGTGACCGATGATCGAGCGCGCAACCTCGGTGTTGCCGCCGCTGGGGGTTTCGCGCATGTCGAGGATCACGGCAGTTGCTCCGGCAGCAATGGCCTGTTCCAACGCTGCGTCGAAAGCGAGAATGGTGTCGTTATTGCCGAGCGAGTTGTTCGGGCGGAGCACCGCCACAGTCCCATCGACTCCAACAAATGAGAAGCTCACCGGATCACGCTCGTTTACCGCTCGAGCGAATACGCGGGCGTTGGCCAGACTGACGGTCACCACTTCGCCCGACGCGACGCGGCGTACAACGAGCGACCTTTCGCCCGCTCGTTTGCCGTTCACTGCCAGTGTCAGCCCGTAGTCGAGTTGGAGCGGTGTCGGTTCGCCAATGACCGGGCCATAGGGCAACAATGCAGCGTCCAGAGCCTGTACCCCATCGACCGCGATCACCTCGTCGCCGGGCCGCAACCCTGCCTCGAAAGCGGCGGAATCGCGCCGTACATCGGCGACCACGGCCCGACCATCCGCCACCCGCATGGCGAGATCGGAGGAGGTCATGACGATATTGTAGTCATCGTCGTCGAATGGGCCGACAATCAGGTGCGGATCGGAAAATGTGAGCGCAGTCTGATGGAGGATGCGCCGCAGTTCCGACCTGTCCTTCGCCTCGAGGGCCACTGCCCGAGTACGCGCAAGCTGCGCATCCACATCCATATCTTCGCGGTCGATATAGGCGTATTTGCCGCGCAGGAGCTGCTCAAATTCGCTCCAGCCCGCCTCGGCATCGAATTCGGCCTCAGTACTTTCCTTGGCCCTGTCCTGTGCGAGTACGGGCTGGACGCTCAGCCCGCCAAGACCAAGAGCCAGCGCGGCGAGCGTCCCCCCAACCCTCATCAGAAGTCGACCGGTCCGTCCATTTCCTTCACCTGCCAGGGCAGGCCGTGCTCGTTGAGCATCTCCATGAAGGGAACGGGGTCCATCTGTTCCATGTTGAACACGCCGTCGCCCGACCACTCGCCGGTGACCATCATGGCCGAGCCGATCATCGCGGGCACGCCTGTGGTGTAGGACACGGCCTGGTTGCCGGTTTCCTCGTAAGCCGCCTCGTGGCTGCAGATGTTGTTGATGTAGAAGGTCTTTTCGCCCGACCCATCGAGCGCTTCGCCGGTCGCGATAACGCCGATATTGGTGTTGCCCTTAGTCGTTTCGCCCAGCGTTTCGGGCTTGGGCAGCACGGCGGCTAGGAATTGCAGCGGAATGATTTCCTTGCCCTTGTACTTGATCGGGTCGATCCGCGTCATGCCGACATTCTGCAGCACGGTAAGGTGCTTGATGTATTCGTCACCGAAGGTCATCCAGAAACGCGCGCGTTCCAGTTCCGGGTTGAACTTGGCGAGGCTTTCCAGCTCCTCGTGATACATCATGTACATGTTCTTCGGGCCAACGCCCTCGAAGTCGAATTCGACTTTCTTCGCCATCGCCGGGGTCTCGACGAACTCGCCGTTCTCCCAGTGACGCGCAGGCGCGGTCACTTCGCGGATGTTGATTTCCGGATTGAAGTTGGTGGCAAAGGCCTGACCATGGTCGCCGCCATTGCAATCGAGGATATCGAGCTGGCGGATGGTCTTCAGCTTGTGCTTCTTCAGCCACATGGTGAAAACGCTGGTCACGCCCGGATCGAAGCCCGAACCGAGCAGCGCCATCAGGCCCGCGTCCCTGAAGCGGTCGTGATAGGCCCACTGCCAATGATACTCGAACTTGGCCTCGTCCTTGGGCTCGTAGTTCGCCGTGTCGAGATAGCTCACGCCCGCCTCGAGGCAGGCGTCCATGATCGGCAGGTCCTGATACGGCAGAGCGAGGTTCACGACGAGGCTCGGCTGAGTTTTCTTGATGAGATTGACCATGGCCGGGACTTCCTCGGCATCGATCTCGTAGGTCGAGATGTCCACGCCGGTGCGCGTCTTCACGCTTTCGGCGATGGCATCGCATTTGGACTTGGTGCGGCTGGCGAGATGGATATCGGTGAAGATATCCTTGTTCATCGCCATCTTGTGCACGCAAACGCTGCTGACGCCGCCCGCGCCGATGACCAGGACTGTCGACATGTGTGAAACCTCTTCGTGAATTCGATTCTTGCGCGCCCTCTAACCGAATGCACGCGCGCCGCCAATCGATCCGGAAAACCCGTTTCCTATTTCCCGGCGCTGCGACATAAGCGCGGCCATGGAGAGAGTAGCCCAGACCTGCCATAAAGCGCCGATCGCGAGGCAGAACGCGCTCGGCGGTTTCTTCGCCAGGACCGTGTTCCATCTGTTCCATCCTGACGGAGTGTTCCGTGAGCAATCCTAATCCAGTCCAACAGCGCATGCCGACGCGGGGCGGCGTGCAGGAGGCGGCAAAATCGATTGCGGCAATCCTCCCGCCGACGCCCTTGCTGCCGGTCGAGATCAACGGCGCTCGATGCCATGTGAAGGCCGAAAGCCTGCAGCCGGTCGGTGCCTTCAAGATCCGCGGCGGCTGGTGGCGCCTGTCGAACCTGAGCGAGGAAGAGAAGGCGCGCGGCGTGGTCGCCGTATCCTCGGGAAATCACGCTCAGGGGGTCGCGTGGGCGGCGCGCAAACTCGGTATCGCGGCAACCATCGTCATGCCGCGCAACGCTCCGAAGGTAAAGCTGGAGGCTACGCGCGCACTGGGCGCAGAGATCGTGCTCTACGAGCGACCGGGCGAGGACCGCGACGAGGTAGCCGCAAGGCTTATTGAGGAACGCGGCGGGACGCTGGTCCATGCCTTCGGTGATCCCTGGGTGATCGAGGGACAGGGCAGCGCCGGCGTCGAGATCGAGGCGCAGCTCGGCCACGCGCCCTCGCGTATACTTGTATGCTGCGGTGGCGGGGGCCTTGCGGCGGGCCTCGCCCTCGCCTGCCCCGAAAGCGATATCCACGTGGTGGAGCCGCATTGTTGGGACATGGTCGGGCAGGCAATTGCGGCAGGCGCGATCGTTCGCGTGAGCCAGAACCCTCCCTCCACGATTTGCGACGCGCTCCAGCCCGATGCGACCAAGCCGATCAACCTTGCCGTGCTGCAAGGGCGTGCAGAGCCCGGTGTGACCGTGACCGATGAAGAGGTGCGCGCCGCACAGCGCTTTGCCTTCTCCGCGCTCAATCTCGTCGCCGAACCTGGAGGTGCGGCAGCGCTCGCCGCAGCGCTGGCGGGTAAGGTGCCGCTGGACGAGCATACGGTGATCATGCTCACCGGGGGGAACACCGATGCAGCCAGTTTCGCCGAAACGCTGTTCGGAAACTAGGTTGCATTTGACAATCTATTGCCCCGCACGCAAGTTCGGGTAATCAGGGTCGAAAGGGAGGAAATAATGCAGGCTCAAATGCTCGCACCCGCAGCGGTGCTCGTCGCGTGGTCGATGGTGATGCTGTTCTGGATGGCAGGGACGCGGTTCCCCGCAATCAAGGCCAGCGGCAGCAGTCTCAAGGATGCCAAGCCAGGTGGACGCGGACAGGATCTCGATGGCGTCCTGCCCGACAAGGTCCAGTGGAAAGCCCACAACTACAACCACCTGATGGAGCAGCCGACTATCTTTTATGCTGCCAGCGTCATCATCGCGATCATGGGCGCCAGCGCGCTCGATCCGCTGGTGGCGTGGGCCTATGTGGTGCTGCGCATTATCCACTCGATCTGGCAGGCGACGGTGAATGTGGTTGCCGTCCGGTTCAGCCTGTTCCTCCTGTCGAATTTCGCCATGCTCTACCTCGCCTATCGCGCGGTCGCCGTGACGCTGTTCCACGATCCGAGCCTTGCGCCCGCCTGACCCGGAGATTGACCGATGATCGATGCTGAAATCCTGCGGCCGGTGGTGGTCCTGCTGGCCTGGACAATGGTCATGTGGGTGTGGATGTACGCGACCCGCATTCCGGCGATGAGCAAGGCGGGAATCAAGCCCGACGATGCTCGAAAGACAAAGGGCCTGGACGAAACGCTTCCTCCCGAAGTCCAGTGGAAGGCTCATAATTACAATCATTTACACGAGCAACCGACCGTATTTTATGCGGTCTGCCTGGTCCTCGCCATGGTTGGATGGGGCGACGGGATGAATGCGCTGCTGGCGTGGATATACGTCGGACTCAGGATCATTCACTCGCTGGTCCAGGCTACCGCCAACCGCGTCATGGTCCGCTTCGTTCTGTTCTCGCTATCCAGCCTCGTGCTGATGGCACTGATCTTCCACGCCGCGATCTGGGCGTTCGATATTCACTTTTGATCCGAATTCGGCCGGTCGGGCATCTCCCGGTCGGCCTCACTCTTCCTTAAGACCCTCCCGCTAGGTTCAGCACTCTTCGAAGAGCGCATTCTACCGAATGCTGGGGCTGATCGATGCAGGAAGACGATCGCGGTTGGTGGAAGTTTCTTGAGTTCCTCGTCTCCGGGGAGCCGGGTTCCTTCGTGTTCTGGGGCCTCGCAGCTTTCGTATTCCTGACGCGCAAGAACAAGAGCTGGATCGACCACGATGGCTGGATCCCATTCTACCGAAGGGATGAGGAATAATGGCCGATCCCAATTTCCTCTGGCTGGCGGGACTTGGCCTTGCATCCTACGTTATGGGTCGCTGGGTTATCGGCCCGCGCGACCCGAACAAGCCCCGCAAATGGTGGGATTATCGCCGTATAGATTAGGGTCTGCGGATTACTCCGCCGCTTCGCGCTCCGCCACTTCCAGCGTGGCGAGGAAGCGCTCGGCATCGAGCGCGGCCATGCAGCCCATGCCTGCCGCGGTGACCGCCTGGCGATAGGTGTGGTCGGTCACGTCGCCGGCAGCAAACACGCCCGGGATTTCGGTCTTGGGCGAGCCCGGTTCGGTCAGAAGGTACCCGCCGTCATCCATCGGCAGCTTGCCCTTGAACAGCTCTGTTGCAGGGGCGTGGCCGATGGCGACGAAGGCACCGTCCGCCTCGAGCGTGCTGTCCTCGCCTGTCACGGTGTCGCGCAGGTTCAGATGATGCAGCGCGCCATTGGGTCCGGCTTCGAAGCTCTCGACGGTCTTGTTCCAGATGACCGAGATCTTGGGATGGTTGAGCAAGCGTTCCTGCAAGATCTTCTCGGCGCGCAGCTCGTCACGCCGATGGATCAGTGTGACGTCGTCCGAGTGATTGGTGAGGTAGAGCGCTTCCTCCACAGCGGTGTTGCCGCCACCGATCACGGCGACTTTCTTGCCGCGGTAGAAGAAGCCATCGCAGGTCGCACAGGCCGACACGCCCTTGCCGCCCAATTCCTGCTCGCCCGGCACGCCCAGCCACTTGGCCTGCGCGCCGGTGGCAATGACAAGCACATCGGCCACGTATTCGTCGCCGCTGTCGCCCTTGGCGGTAAAGGGCGAACCCTTGGAGACATCGACATCGACGATCGTGTCCCACATCATCCGTGTGCCGACATGCTCGGCCTGCTTCTGCATCTGCTCCATCAGCCAGGGACCCTGGATCACGTCGGCAAAGCCGGGATAGTTCTCGACATCGGTGGTGATGGTCAGCTGGCCGCCCGGCTGGAGCCCCTGCACGACGATCGGCTCCATCATCGCGCGCGCGGCGTAGATTGCGGCGGAATAGCCAGCGGGGCCGGAGCCGATGATAAGCATCTTGGTGCGATGGGTAGCCATGGGTCGTGTCTCTTGGAGGGTCTGACGAGGAATGATGAGGCTATATGGGGATTGCCCCTGCCAGAGTCACGTCACGAACCGCGCGCGAAGGCGGTCCTTCAACAGGTCGTCCACACCTAAGGCGGTCCCGATGAAGTTGTCGAGCGAACCGTGGTCGTCCTCGACCTCGCGCCAGAAGGTCTCGAGATACTCTTCGCGCACACCCAGCAGCGCCATGACCGCGCCCTGGTCGAGCTTGCGTCCGAGACGTTCCTCGATACCCGGCACCGATTGCGCCGCAAGCACCTCTAGCGTCGGGGCATCATTCGTTCTCAGGAATTCGGCCATCTGGTCGCTTCGCGCCACGCCGAGCACATGAAGCAGCAGCATCGCCGCAACACCAGTGCGATCCTTCCCGGCGAAGCAATGGACGAGGCTCGCCCCTTCACGCTCGGCCAAAAGCTTGAAAAAGCGCGAGAACATCGTGATCATCGCGGGATTGCGCGGCATGCGCGAATAGACTGCGAGCATGCGTTGCCGGGCGAAATCCTCGGTGGTGGTCTCGGGATCGACATCCATGTGCGGCGGGCTCGAGGTCGTTTCGCCTTCGTAGAAGAAGACTTCGCCCCCAAAGCCGTCCGGTCGCTTGCAGGGGTTGCGCTCGCGCTCCGACAGACCCCGCAAGTCGATCACGGTTCGGATATCGAGCGCATGCACCGATGCCAGATCGGCGTCGCTCGCTCCGACGTGCTGTCCCGAACGCCAGAGCAAGCCAGTCGCCACCCGCGCGCCGCCCTGCGTCGCCCAACCGCCGTAGTCGCGGAAATTGTGGATGCCTTCGGTCTCGAGAAATGGGTCACGAATCATGGCCCGCAGCGTGGCACTCGCGCCCGCTAGGTGATAGCCCTTATTGCGCGGGGAACCGCGTTTTCTAACAGTGCCGGCTATCCCAATTGGCGTCCGCGGGACGCAGAACGGAGCCGAACCCATGCCGCATATCCTGATCGTCGACGACGATGAAATCGTAGCCCAGATGGCAAGCGAAATCCTGATGGACGCAGGACATGCTTGTGGATGGGTTTGCGACGGGGAGAAGGCGCTCGATCTGCTGCGCTGGCGGCGACCGGATGTGCTCCTGCTCGACCAGGACATGCCGGGCCTTACCGGGGCGCAGGTCCTGCGTTCACTCCGGAGCTCTGCCGAAACCTATGACCTCCCGGTCATCATGTTCACCGGGATCAGTGGAGTGGACGACGAGAACGCTGCCTTCCACAACGGGGCGCAGGCTTACC
Organism: Qipengyuania vesicularis; assembly: GCF_019711415.1. GTDB lineage: Bacteria > Pseudomonadota > Alphaproteobacteria > Sphingomonadales > Sphingomonadaceae > Qipengyuania > Qipengyuania vesicularis. The sequence goes on from NZ_JAIGNJ010000002.1 coordinate 142,093, forward strand.
TGCGAAAACCGTTCCGGTCCGAAGTGCTGCTGCGGCAGGTCGAAGAGGTTCTAGCGCCGCGGGCCGAGCGACCTCGCCATCTCAGCCTCATGGAGCATCTGGAACAGGCAACGGGGCGTTGGCGTGACGCGCCGAAAAAGCGCGCAGTCTACTGATTATCTACCCGGTGCATTGTCGAGATCGCTGAGAATCCTCGCGGTCCAATCCTGCACATTATCGTCGCGGACGGTCGCGATCAGCTTGTCGTAGCGCGCCTTGCGTTCTTCCAGCGGCATGTCGAGCGCCGTGCGGATGGCGTGCGACAGATCGTCCGGGCTGTGCGGATTGACCAGCAGGGCGTCCTTCATCTGGTCGGCAGCCCCCGCGAAGCGCGACAGGATCAAAACCCCCGGATCCTCTGGATCCTGCGCCGCGATATATTCCTTGGCCACCAAGTTCATTCCATCGCGCAGGGGCGTGACGAGACCGATCTTCGAAGCGCGGAAGAAGCCGTACAGCTCGGCATGGCTATAGCCGCGATTGACGTAGCGCACCGGCACGAGATCAACCTCGCTGCGCGCGCCGTTGATCTGGCCAGCCTTCTGTTCGAGCGTGGCGCGGATCGCCTGGTAGCTATCCACGTCTTCACGGCTGGGAGGTGCAATCTGTACGAACACAAGATCGCGGACCCGCTCGGGATGCTTGTCGAAAAAGCGTGAAATGCCATCGAGGCGTTCGGGCAAGCCCTTGGAATAGTCCAGCCTGTCAACGCCGATCATTGCGGTGCGATCGCGAGTAGAATTTGCAAGGCGCTGTTCGGCCTTCCAGGCGTCCTTGGTATCCCCGAGCGCGCTGAAGTGATCCCAATCGATACCGATCGGATAAGCACGGGCGATCGTTGTGTGACCATCCAACGTGACGGCCCCGGTCTCGTCATTCACCTCGGCCCCTAGCTCAGTCCGGCAATAATGGAGGAAGCTCTCGAGCCACTCCTCCGTCTGGAAGCCGACCACGTCATAGTGCAGCATCGTGCGCACGAGGCGCTCGTGATAGGGGAGCGAAACGAAGAGGCGGGTGGCGGGCCAAGGGATATGGAGGAAGAAGCCGATCCGGTTCCCGAAGCCCCGTGCCCGAAGCCGTTCGCCGAGCGGGATCAGGTGGTAATCATGCACCCAGACGACATCATCGGGCTCGATTAGCGGAGCGACCAGCTCTGCAAAGCGTTCGTTGACGCGCTCATAGCCCTTGCCCGTCTCGCGTTCGTATTTCGCAAGGTCGAGGCGGTAGTGGAACAGCGGCCAGAGCGTCGAATTGGCGTATCCGTTGTAGTATTCCTCGACGTCCCGCTGCGAGAGATCGATGGTCGCAGTGGTCACGCCATCACTCGTTTGAGTTGCGATGTTTCCGGTCCGCCCTGTCTCGCTTTCCTCGCCGGACCAGCCGAACCACAAACCTTTGCGAGACTTGAGGGCAGAATGCAGCGCGCCGGCCAGGCCTCCCTGTGCGCCTGCCGCGCCGCGCGCCTTGGGCACCGCAACGCGGTTCGAGATCACGACTAGGCGGGCGTCGGCGCTCACCGCACCTCGCTCCAGCTTTTCGAAAGATGACCTGCGCTATTGATAATACCTACCAGCGAGTAGGTCTGGGGGAAGTTCCCCCAAAGTTCGCCTGTTTCGTAATCGAGGTCCTCGCTGAGCATTCCCGAGCGGGTCCTGTGGCTCAGCATCGAGCAGAACAGCTCCCTCGCCTCCTCGCTGCGCCCGGTCAGGTGAAGCGCCTCGATCAGCCAGAAGGTACACACGTTGAACGCGGTCTCGGGCGCGCCGAAATCGTCCTCGGCAGCGTAGCGCAACATGTGGTCGCCGCGCCTGAGGTCGCGTTCCACCGCGGCGAATGTCTTGAGGAACCGCGGATCGTCGGGCTTCAGATACCGTAGTTCGACCATCTGGAGCAGGCTGGCGTCAAGATAGTCGCTTTCGAAGCTGGCGCCATAATGCTGGCCCTCCTCGCTCCAAGCCTCGGCCTCGATCTTGGCCCGAATTGCCTCGGCCCGGTCTTTCCAGAAGGTGACGCGATCCGCCTTGCCGAGACGGGCAGCGACATTGGAAAGCCTGTCGCAGGCCGCCCAGCACATGACAGCGGAGTAGGTGTGGACCTCCTGCCGCGTGCGGAACTCCCACAGGCCTGCGTCGGGTTTGTCATGCTTGGCCCAGGCTGCCTCTCCGACCTCTTCCAGATGAGCGAAATCCCTCCCGTCTGCCATGCGGAGCAGGCGGGTGTCGAAGAACGCCTGCGCTGTCGGCATCACGATCTGTCCGTAACAGTCATATTGCACCTGCTTGTACGCAGCATTGCCGATCCGGACAGGGCCGTTGCCGCGATAACCGGCCAGATGCTCCGCCTCACTCTCGTGCAATTCGGCATCCCCCATTACCGAGTAAAGCGGCTGGATCTGCCCTCCGCCGGCCTGGTCGATGATGTTGCGCAGGTAGGCGAGGTATTTTTCCAGCACATCGAGTGCGCCCAGGCGATTGAGCGCCTGCACGGTGTAATAACTGTCGCGGATCCAGCAGTAGCGATAGTCCCAGTTGCGCTGGCTGCCGGGCGCCTCCGGAATGGATGTGGTCAGCGCCGCGACGATCGCGCCGGTCTCTTCGTGTTGGCACAGCTTCAGCGCAATGGCCGCGCGGATCACCTCTTCCTGCCATTCTAGCGGGATGTGGAGGCCACGCACCCAGTGCTTCCAGTACTTCCTCGTATTGGCTTCCATCCGCCGCAATTCGCTGCGGATGTTGCCGACGAATGGCTCGTCGGGCCCAAGGAAGAAATGCTGGTCGCTTTCTACTCTATAGCTGCGGCCCTCGAGGATATAGCCGACCGGCGCATCGGTAGAGAGGCGTAGCGCCTGCTCACCGACGAGGTAGCGGATGTGGTTGGTCCCATTGGTCGTGCCAGCCAGCGCTTTGCCATATTCGTGCATGGGTGCCAGCCGCACGCGCAGCCGGGGCGCACCCGAAATGGGGCGGATGATGCGGATATAGGCAACCGGGCGGTACATCCGACCCGAGCTTTCGAAACGAGGCGCAAAATCGTGGATTTCCAGCGCACTTCCGTCCCCCGCTTCGAGCCGGGTGACAAGGATCGGCGTGTTCCGCACATAGTGCTGGCTCGCGGAAACCTGACCCTCGAGCTCGAACCGCCAGACCCCCTCATCGCGCTTTTCGCCGTTAAGGAGCGAGCAGAAAACCGGGTCTCCGTCGACTCTCGGAATGCAACCCCAGACGAACCCGCCGTCCCGATCCACCAAGGCGCTGACCTGGCAATTGCCGATGGGGGAGAGTTCGAGATTGGGTTCGTTCATAGATCCAGCCAGCTGTGCACCGCGTCGACGTCTTCCAAATGATAGCGTGCAGCCTCGCTCGCCCTTTCCCCTACCGCAATACCGAATCCCGAGAATTCGCTTGCAGCAGCCATCCCGTGTTCGTCCGTCACGTCGTCTCCGACGAACACCGGCATGCTGCCGAGGAAGGGATCGATGGCCATGAACGCTTCAAGCGCCGCACCCTTGTTCGCGCCGGGGCGAACGAGCTCGGCAACGGCCTTGCCCGTGGTGACGTCTAGCGCGAAGCGCGCGGCCACATCATGTGCAAATTCAAGGGCCGCCGAAGCCTTCTCCGGTTGTCCGCGAAAGTGCAGAGCACCGCCGTGGCTCTTCGCTTCGTAGAACAGGCCGTTGACCTCGGCATAGCTGCTCAGTTCGTCGATGGCGGTTTGCGGCAGGCCCTTGGGCGCCTCACCCAGCCGGGATCCATCGGCATTGAACCGGGAGGCGCCATGCGATCCCGCCCGCGCGATTGATACCGAGCCCAGATGGCTTTCAAGGTCGTCGAGCGCACGCCCGCTGACCAGCGCCAGCCTTCCGCCGAGCCTGCTCTGTAGATCATGGAGCCGATCCGAGAGATCGTTCGGCACGTGGATGTCGCCGGGGCGCGGGGCAATGCCGACCAGTGTCCCGTCGAAATCGAGGAACAGCGAGACCGGCCGCTGCGAAAGCAATTCGGCCAGTGGCGGCGGGGATGGGCGCGGAGAGTGGCTTGCCATCGTGATGTGGCATTAGCGGCTTAGCCGCTCCGGTCAAACGCGGAGCGGATTCGCGGGATTCACGGATCGAGAATCAGGTCGCCATTCTCCACCCGCCAGCCCTCGAGCCGGGAGAGAAAATTCATTCCCAGCACATTGGTTCGACCGAGGTTTGGCGCGATCACTGCGTCGAGACCCTCGGCCTCGATATTTCCGAAGGTGAGCCTGGTGACAGTGGTGAGTTCTGCAGTGACAGTCCCGTTAGCGGTTCCCAGGACGACCGGGAGGCCGCCAGTCCGTGGCTTGAGACCGGCGGCGCGGGCCGAGTCCGCAGAAAAAGCGGTCAGCGTTGCCCCCGTATCGACCAGGAATCGTGTCGGCACGCCATTGACCTCGGCAACGAGCCAGTAATGGCCGTCGGCCGCCAGCGGGATAAGCGTCTCTTCGCCCAGGATTTTCTGCTCGGGAAGGCCAATCTCGGTGACTGCATCAAGCCTCGGATCGAACCGTGCGAGTTGCAGGAAGACCGTCAGCAGGATCCCAACCAGCGCGAGCGTGCTCACCGTTCGCACGATGCGGCCGCCAGCTATCCGGTTGCGCAGCATGATCGCGCCAACCCAGCCGATCAGAAGGGCAGCGATCGTGCCGACGAGCAGGCCTGAGCGCGGAATGGCGCGGACAATTTCAGCTATGGCGTCGAGTGCGCTCTGCGGGTCCATCCAGAGGATATAGGGGCTCGTTCCCCGCTGGTCGATGAATGCGTGAAATTATTCAGGGCGCATCGCGCTTTTCGGTCGCTTCGGCGAGGATCAAGGAGAAACGCCCCTCCCCGTCCGTCCATCGCTTCCGAGGTGTCCAGCCACCCGCAAGCAACAACGTATTGGCGCTGCGTCGCGTGAACTTGTGGCTGTTCTCCGTGTGGATCGTTTCCCCCGCCCGCATCGCGAAATTCTCGTTCGCAACGGAGAAATCGAAGTCGCGCGTCGCCTCGAGATGCATCTCGACCCGCGCATAGGCGTCGTTCCACACCGCCCTGTGCTGCAAGGCATCGAGCGGAATGGTCCCGCCCAGTTCGCGATTGATCCGCCGCGCGAGGTTGAGGTTGAACTCGGCCGTCACGCCGCGTGCATCGTCATAGGCCGCTTCCAGCACCGCGCGGTCCTTGATCAGGTCCATGCCGATCAACAGCACTGGTCGCTCGCCATTCTCCGCTCCCAGCGTCACCCGCATAGAACGCAGCAAATCCACCGCAGTTCGGGCGACCATGTTGCCGATCGTGGAACCGGGGAAGAAACCGAGCTTCTTCATGCCGAGCACCTCTTGCGGCAGCGTGACTTCGCGCATGAAGTCCGCTTCGACCGGGTGCACGGCCAGATTGGGAAACTTCTCGGCCAGCGCGGCTGCGGATTCGCGCAGGAAATCGCCCGAGATATCGAGCGGGACATAGGCCGCTGGATCGATCGCGCGAAGCAGGAGCGGCGTCTTGACCGAACTTCCCGAGCCGAACTCCACCACCGCACGTCCCGCGCCAATCAGTTCCGCGAACTCATTGCCGCGCGATTGCAATATCTCGGTCTCGGCGCGGGTAGGATAATACTCGGACAGTTCGGTGATGTCCTCGAACAACTGCGAACCGGCATCATCATAAAGCCAGCGCGCGGGAACCGCCTTTTGTCGCTGGCGAAGCCCGGCGAGCACATCCTCGCGAAACGCGCGGTCCACGCCATCATCATCCCGATTGACGAGAGCTATTCCCTGTTCGGTCTTCATAGGTCCTTTGCCAGTCTCAGCCCGGTGAATTGCCAGCGCTGGTGGGGGTAGAAGAAGTTTCGATAGCTGGCCCGCGAATGGCCACGCGCAGTCGCACAGCTTGCCCCCTTGAGGACGAACTGCCCGCTCATGAACTTGCCGTTGTATTCTCCAACCGCTCCCGCAGCAGGCTGGAAGCGGGGATAGGGCAGATAGGCAGAACGCGTGAACTGCCAGCAGTCGCCGAACAGGCCTTCGCTACCGCTCGGAAGCGGTGGCTCGGCCCGGTCGAGCTGGTTCCCACCCGCCGGATCATGGGCTGGTGCCTCACCCTCCTGACCTCGCGCGACGGCTTCCCATTCGAATTCGGTCGGCAAACGATACCCTGCCCAAGTGGCAAAGGCATCGGCCTCGAAATAGGAGATATGCGTGACGGGCGCATTGGGATCGCGGGCTTGCCAGCCCCAATGCGTAAATTGTTCGTCCTCCCGCCAGTACAACGGGGCGCCAATCCCGTTCTCGTTCACCCACGCCCATCCGTCGGATAGCCAGAGTGACGCTTTCGCATACCCGCCATCGGCAATGAATTCGGACCATTCGCCATTCGTGACCAAACGCGATGACAAGGCATAGGGTTCGAGCAGGACACGATGGGCAGGACCTTCGTTGTCGAAGGCAAATCCCGCGGCCTGATGACCGACACGCGCTACACCGCCCGGATGCGCATACCAGCCGTCCGCCTGCCGATTGGCGGGGGGTGCTGCCGCCTCCCACATCGCCGGGCCGAGGGGGTTCTGGAAAAGCGCGTGCTTTATGTCGGTGAGGAGCAATTCCTGGTGTTGCTGCTCATGCGCAAGGCCAAGCTCGATCAGCGGGCGCAGGTCTTCTCGCGAAATCAGCGGCTGCATTGCCTCATCGACATGCGCGCGAAACTCTAGGATCTGGTCGAGCGTCGGTCGCGACAGCATGCCGCGGGAAAAGCGGGCGATCCGCTCTCCCTCTGCTTCGTAATAGGAATTGAAGATGAAGGGCCAGTCTTCGTTGAAAAGCGAGTAACCCGGCGAACGGTCGCGCAGGAGGAAAGTCTCCCAGAACCACGTGACGTGGGCGAGGTGCCACTTGGCAGGCGACGCGTCTTCCATGGACTGCAAGGTCGCATCGGCATCCGATAGCGGTTCGACCAGCGCCTCGGTCAGGGCGCGAGTCTTCGCATATTCGTCCACAAGAGCGCTTGCGGTTACGGACTGGCTCGCCTGGGTCGGAGGCATCCCCCTCTCCCCTGTTGCGGCCACCAGAACGGGGCGACCACGACTCATAATGGCGCAATCCTCGCGTCATTTAAAGTGCGTCTTCGGAAAAAGCCTTATCTTATCAAATCTTAGCGGTAAGAGGAGCTTAGGCGGCCTGCCCGACGCGGTTCCTACCGCCCCGCTTCGCTTCATATAGCGCCGCATCAGCGCGCGCGAACAGGAGCAGGGCCGCATCGCCCTTACCCAACTGGGCGTGTCCAGCGCTGATCGTGATTGCAGGAACGGGCGCGCTATGGGTCCCGGCTTCTACCGCCCATCTCAGCCGCTCCGCCGCCAGGAGAGCCGCCTCTCCATCCGACCCGGGCATGATCCAGAGGAACTCCTCGCCACCGATCCGCGCGACAATGTCGAATTCACGCGCCTGGCGGCGGGCGATATCGCCAAGCATACCGATGACCTTGTCCCCGATTAGGTGGCCATAACGATCGTTGATCTTCTTGAAATGATCGATGTCGAAGACGACAATCGATAGCGGAACAGAGGTCGATCGCGCCTCCACCACGGCGCGATCCAGCTGCGCCATGGCGAAACGTCGGTTCGCGAGGCCGGTAAGTGCGTCGGTGTTGGCCTCCTCTTGTGCTTTCTCCGCGCGCGCTAGAGCTTCGTCGCGATCCTTCTTGAGCTCGTAGTCGGTCGTGATGTCGCGTACGACCATGAACACCTGTTCGCGCATGCGCTCGGGAGAGAAGACATTGCGCGCCCGGGCGCGCAGGATTCGGCTTTCGTCTCTCCGGCCCTGAACCTCGAACTCGATCGCGAAGGTGTCTGTATCGGCCGCGTGCTCTTCCAGCACCAATTCGATCTGCTTCAGACCATCGGGCATGATGCGGCGGAGAATATCGTCGCGAGGAGGAGTGCCTCCCGGCAGGCCTGCCAAATGGCACATCTCCTCCGACCATAGATGGCGACGCGGCTCGATCTCGATGCACCATCGCCCGTATCCGGCGAGCCCTTCTGCCTTCTGCAGCAGATCCACGTTTCGGGCGAGCTTTTCGGCATCCCTGCGTAGGCGACTGTTGATCCGACGATGCCGGAAGCACTGGGCGGCCAAGAGGGCGAAAGACAGGATGAGCAGGAGGATGCCTGCCTTGGGATCGGGGCTCATTATTGCCAATGCGGCCAGCATACCAGCGATCGGCCACACAAGTAGCACGAGCGAGTTCTTCGATGGTAAACTGGCTTGGCGCAAGCGGTCCTCCTGCTCGCAGAAGGACCTATCCCGGAAAGACGTAGTCGAGGGTCGATAGCGACCCTCGCAGATTTACCTAGGCGGCATTGGCTTGCGTTTGCGAATGCTCGGCGTTGAGCGTCTCAGCAATCAGGAAAGCCAGTTCGAGCGACTGTGCGGCATTGAGTCGCGGATCGCAGTGCGTGTGATAGCGGTCTTTCAGCGCCTCATCGGTGATTGCCACAGCGCCACCGACACATTCTGTCACGTCCTGACCGGTCATTTCGACATGGATACCGCCCGGGTGCGTGCCTTCCGCGCGGTGCACGGCGAAAAAGCCCTTCACCTCGGTCAGGATACGGTCGAAAGGCCGCGTCTTGTAGCCGCTGTCCGACTTGACGACATTGCCATGCATCGGGTCGCAGCTCCAAACGACTGGATGCCCTTCGGCCTTCACCGCGCGAACGAGGCGCGGCAGCCCCTCTTCCACCTTGTCGTGACCGAAACGGCTGATCAGGGTGATGCGCCCCGGCTCGCGCGCAGGATTGAGCGTATCGAGCAGCCGGAGCATGGCGTCCGTCTCAAGGCTCGGCCCGCACTTCATGCCCAGCGGATTGCCGATGCCGCGTGCAAATTCGACATGAGCACTACCTTCGAAGCGGGTGCGATCACCGATCCACACCATGTGTGCACTGGTATCGTACCATTCGCCGGTCAGGCTATCGCGCCGCGTCAGGGCCTGTTCGTAGGGCAACAAAAGAGCTTCGTGGCTGGTGTAGAAGCTGGTGCCCTGCAGTTGTGGTAGCGTCTCCGGCGTAACACCGCAGGCTTCCATGAAGTCGAGCGCTTCGCCGATCCGTTCGGCGACATCGGAGAACTTGTCGGCCCAGGGGCTGCGACCCATGAAATCGAGCGTCCATTGATGGACCTGCCTTAGGTTCGCATAACCGCCGCCGGCAAATGCACGGAGCAGGTTGAGCGTTGCCGAAGCCTGGAAATAGGCGCGGACCATGCGCTGCGGATCATTCGTGCGGGCGGTGGGATCGAACTCAATGCCGTTGACATTGTCGCCAAAGTAGCTCGGCAGGGTTACATCGCCCTGCGTTTCCGTATCCGAGCTGCGCGGTTTCGCGAACTGCCCCGCCATGCGCCCGACCTTCACTACCGGCTTTTTGCTGGCGAAAGTCATGACCACCGCCATCTGCAACAGCACGCGGAAGGTGTCGCGAATGTTGTTCGGGTGGAATTCGGCGAAGCTTTCCGCACAATCACCGCCCTGCAGCAGGAAGGCATTGCCCTCAGCCACTTCGGCGAGATCGGCCTTCAGTGCACGCGCCTCGCCCGCAAAAACGAGCGGCGGATGGCTGGCGAGCGCCTGCGTCGCCTCTTCCAGCGCAGATGCGCTTTCATAGCGCGGCAAGTGCTTCGCTTCGAAACCTTGCCAGCTATCGGGAGACCATTCGCGTGCCATTATTCATCCAGTTCAATGTTCATTTCGGCCCGAAAGCCAAGCCCAGCCACCTCTTTCGCGCAAGCAGCATAAACTTGGCCAGTGCAAAAGCCCGATTGCCGTGATCGGTCTAGCGTCCGGCCTGGCCCCTGTTCGCGCTCACTCTCGTTGCGAGTTCCTGGCCTTCGGGGATGACCGCCATACGCCAGCCGGGTTGGCCGCCGAAATACTCGCGCGCCAGTGACAACATCGTCTCCGGCGTGGTCTGCGAATAGTCGAGCAGAAAGCCGCGCAGCGCCTGCATCCGGCGGGGATCGGTCGTCGAGCCCTCCAATTCGAGCAGGAAGAAGAAATTTCCGCTCGAAATGCGTTGGTAGTAGTTGCGCAGAGGTTCGGTGGCGCGCGCGAGCTCGTCTTCGCTCGGCGGCATTTCGGTAAGCTCGCGCGCGATCCGGTCGGCTTCGGCGAAGAACACCGGTACGTCGGCGGGCTGCAGTTGGGCGAAGCCCATGACTGTTCCGCCGCTCTCGACGTCTGCTGGCCAGTCGAGCACGACCGAGGGAGAATAGCTGGCGCCTGCCCTCTCGCGCATGGCATCCATCAGGCGATTGCTGAAAACCTCGGTGAGGATGGCGAGCTGGCGGGATTTGCGAATCTCGCCCCGCCCACCGCCGACCGGCCATGCAATGACCGCAGCTGCCTGGTTCGCCTCGCCCTTGTGATACCGCACGACCGCGTCGCCGCCTTCCGAGATTTCGAGTTCCCGCGCGAGAACCTTTGACGGTATTGGCTTGCGGTCCGGCAGAGCACCAAATGTCCGCGAGAGGGCCTCGACCGCTTCCTCGCTGTCGAAATCGCCGAAAATGAGGACTTCGACAGGACCTTGCTCGAGGATCGGCTCCCAGACCTTGCGGAACCGTTTCATTGTCGCTCGTTCGAGGGTCCTGGGGTCCGCGGTCCGGAAGATCGGATTGCGATTGTAGATGAAGTATTCGAGGTCGCGGTTCAGCACTCCTCCCGGGCTCGAAGCGTAGCTTTCATAGGCCAGCCTGCCTGCTGCCTTCGCGCGCTCGAAAGGGTTTGTATCCCAGCGCGGCATTCCGAGCTTCGCAGCGAAGAGATAGAGCTGGTCGGCCAGATCCTGGCGCCGCGTCTGGGCGCCGAACAGGAACGTTCCCTCCTCGATCGTAAACTCAAAGCCCATCTTGCGGCCGGTGGAGATCCGGTCGAGCTCTTCCTGCCCCAATTCGCCGAGACCAAGCTGGACGAGCGTTGTCTCACCAAGCTGGATGTAGGGTGCGTCCTTGGCCTCGAATGCGCGAAGACCTGCACCGAACCGTACCCGAACTGCAACGCGACCCGGCTCGTTGCCGTTCGAGAGCAGGATGGCCTTTACGCCATTGGCGAACTCGACGCGCTCTACCTGACCTATGCCGTGCGGAACGCGAGCGATCACTTCACCCGGCTCGCCGATGGGAGGCAGATCCTCAAAGCGGATGGTCTGCGCGGCGATCCTTGCACCGGAGGCGGCGTCAACCGGCTCAAGCAAGGCCGTGCGAATGCCGGCATCGCTCGTCTCACGGGGATCGGGGGTGATATATGTGGCGCGGATCACCGAACCCTCGAAGAGCCCGCGCGTAGCTTCGAGCACGTCCTGCGCCGAAGTCTTCTCCTTCATCGAGTTGAAGACCATCAGGAAGGTTTCAGGTGCAGCAATAGCTTCGCGGATATCGACCGCGCCGACCAGATCGTCGGCAATCGTCGATCCTGCCAGGACCGAGCGTTGCTCGACGTAATTGGCGAAACCGACCTCCATCTCGGCCAGTTCGCGGTCCATCTCCTCCTGCGTCGGGGGATGCGCAAGGGCATCTGCAATGACACCGCGCACGTCCGCGAGAGCGGTCTCCCAATCCTCACTGAGGGGACCGAATTGCACGATCGTGGCATGGGTGGAGCGGCTGATCTTGGACTCGCTTGCCTGTGCGTAAAGGTAGCTGCCCCCAGCCCGCGCACGGGCCTCAAGCCGCCGATTGATCAATGCCAGAGCCAGCTGGTCGCGCAGTCGGCCCTCATTATAGACGATGGTGTCGTCGACCTGCCGCCAAGGGCGGAAGTAGCCATAGCTGAAAGCGCGCGGAAGTGTCGGCTCGACGATGACAGCAACTTCGCCAACCGGGTTGGAAGGGTCCGCATCCGCCGGAGCGACGGGATCGCCGAAATCGGGCGCGAGCGCCGGTGTTCCGGCGACATTCCAGTCTTGGAAATACTTCTCGATCAGTGCGGCAAAAAGCATGGGATCGAGGTCGCCGACAACCGATATCACGGTGTTTTCCGGACGATACCAGCGATCGTAGAAGGCGCTGACCGATGCGCCGTCCGCCGATTGCAAGCTGTCTTCCGTTCCAATCGTGAGACGCTCGGCAAGTCGCTGGCCTGCAAACAGCGTCCGAAGGGTGGTTTCGCTGACGCGTTCGCCGACCCCACCACGCTCCCTCTTCTCGGCCAGGACGATCGGAACTTCGGCACGCACGTTTTCGTCGGAAAGGACAGGCTCGCGGATCATACCCGAAATCAGCCGAATGCTTTCCTCCAGCTTCGCCGGGTCGACGTCGGGTAGATCGAGCTTGTAGACCGTATGCGTCGGACTGGTCTCGGCATTGGTATCGCTGCCGAACGTCGCGCCGAGGCGTTGCCATGTCGGGATAGCCTCAGCCGGGCCGAGATACTTGCTCTCGCGGAACAGCAAGTGTTCAAGCAAGTGCGCGTAGCCTAGCTCATTGTCTTCTTCGTAGAGCGAGCCGGCATCGATGCGGACACGGATCGAAACCTGACCCGGAGGCACGCCGTTGTACCGCACGCCATAGCGGATGCCATTGTCGAGTTTGCCGAACAGCCACTCCTCGTCGCGTGGAACGTCGCTGTTCTCATAGATCCAGGGGACCTCGCCCTCGGCCTGGAGCGATTCAGGCCGCGGAGCATCCTGCGCGACAGCCGGTAGGGGAACGAGCAGGAAAGCCGGAAGGAAAAATGCGAGACGCCGCGTGGCGCGCAGAAAATCGGTCATGGGCAAGGATATAGAAAGACACCGCGTGAAGCGCCAGTGAATGAAAGGAGATGCATTGCGGCGCGTTCGACAATTGCCTTGTCGGCTCACCCACCCGACCCTACATCGCTACCCATGTTCATCGAAACCGAAACCACGCCCAATCCGTCCAGCCTGAAATTCCTCCCCGGTCGTCCGGTGATGGGACAGGGAACGCGCGAATTCGCGTCTCCCGAAGCTGCGGAAGCCAGCCCGCTGGCTCAGGCGATCTTCGACACCGGTGAAGTGGTGAACGTGTTCTTCGGGGGCGACTTCATTACGGTAACCTCCGCACCTGGCGTCAGCTGGAGCGATCTGAAACCGCAGGTCCTTTCGATCCTGCTCGACCACTTCGTTTCCGAAGCCCCGCTCTTCACGCCCGGGACCGCTGGCGGCATCTCGGTCCCCGGCGAAGATGACGAATTGCTGGTGGAAGAAAACGAGGCCGACGCCGATATCGTCGCCCAGATCAACGAACTGCTCGAAACGCGCGTCCGCCCCGCCGTTGCCGGGGATGGTGGAGACATCCAGTATCGCGGCTTCAAGGACGGGATCGTCTACCTCCAGATGCAAGGCGCCTGCTCTGGCTGTCCGTCATCGACCGCGACATTGAAGCACGGCATCGAAGGCCTGCTGAAACATTACGTGCCGGAAGTCGTTGAAGTCCGCGCCGCCTGATTTTTCACCAGCTTCCCGGGAAGACCATGACCAAGCAATTTCACGACACGCACCTGTCGGCAGACGCCCTCGACCAGATTTTCCGCGAGGCGCGCAGCTACAATGGCTGGCTCGACAAGCCGGTGAGCGATGAACAGATCCAGGCGATCTATGAGCTGATGAAGATGGGGCCAACATCGGCCAATATGCAGCCCGCGCGGATCGTCTGGGTGAAATCCGACGACGCGAAGGCCAAGCTTCTCGAGTGTGTATCCGAAGGTAATCACGATAAGGTGAAAGCCGCCCCGGTAACTGCAGTGATCGGCTACGATATCGATTTCCACGAAGAGTTGCCCTGGCTCTTCCCGCATACCGACGCGAAGAGCTGGTTCGAAGGCGACGAGGAAGGGCGCAAGGAAGGCGCATTCCGCAACTCGTCCCTGCAAGGCGCCTATCTGATGATTGCCGCCAGGTCGCTCGGTCTCGATTGCGGCCCCATGTCGGGATTCGACCCGGAGAAGGTCGAGAAGGCGTTCTTCAGCGACGCTCCACGGCACCGGGTGAATTTTATCTGCTCGATCGGATATGGCGACAAGGAATCCATCTTCGGCCGCAGCCCGCGCCCCGATTTCGACAAGTTCAATTCGATCGCCTGACTTGAAGCGGCAAGCGGAGTAAGGCAGGGCGCAGCCATGCGCTTGCTCGCCATCGAAACCTCCGGAGAAGCATGCTCCGTCGCCCTGTTCGAGGACGGCGAATTGCTCGATGCGCGCCACGAAACCATCGGTCGCGGCCATGCAGAACGGCTTGTGCCGATGATCGGCGAACTGCCCGGTCGCGGGCGGGCGGACGAAATCCGCGTCTCGCTTGGTCCCGGCAGCTTTACCGGAGTTCGCATCGGCCTTGCGGCAGCGCGCGCATTGGGCCTGGCCTGGGGCGCGAAGGTGCGAGGATATCCGACGCTTGCACTTATCGCCGCGATGGCGCGCGAGGGGCGCGCGATGGATGTCGGCGTCTGCATGAATGGCGGCCACGGCGAGTGGTTCGTCCAAGGCTTCGAAGCCGACGGCCATCCGGCCACCAAGCTCGTCTCGCTGCCGCCACAAGACGCGGTCACCAACCTACAGGCCCGTTCGATTGCCGGTAATCGCGCTGCACAGTTCGTCGAGCTCGCACCCAACCCGCTCAATGCCATCGAACTCCTTGCGGATGCACGCCATGTCCTGGCCGTACCCGAGGGACTAATCACTGACGTCCTTTCCCCCATCTACGGGCGCGCCCCGGACGCGAAACTGCCCGCATGATCGACGATATCGACCAGCTGATGGCCGTGATGGAAGCCAGCTTCGATCCGCATTATCGCGAGGCATGGACAAGGCGGCAGGTCGAGGAATCGCTCACCCTGCCCTCGACATACATGTTGCTGGTCAACGCGGCGGGCGAGCCGATGGGTGACGGAGAAATCGCGGCGGGCTTCGTGCTCGCCCGTCAGGCTGCCGACGAAGTGGAGCTGCTGCTGATTGCTGTTCTGCCCCAACATCGCGGCAAGAGAATTGGCCGGCGCCTGCTCGCGCAATTCATCGAGAGCGCCCGCGCACGATCCGCTGCGAAAGTCTTTCTGGAGATGCGGTCCAATAATCCCGCAGAGAGGCTCTATCGCGCAGCAGGATTCGAACAGATCGGGCAACGTAAGGACTACTACCGCACACTGACCGGGGCCACGATCGATGCCCTCACCTTTGCCCGCGAGGTCTGAGACCGCTCCAATTGCCATCGAAAGTTGTAGCAGAGCGACAAAATGGCGGAAATTTACAACTTGGAGTAGACAGCCACTGCCTACAGGAATACCCCACCCAAAAAGGTGGAGACTATTCAATGGATGAATTCGAAGTCGATATGACCGAGACACTGATTACGCTGACCTCGGATATCGTGGCTGCACATGTTTCCAATAACAGCGTATCGGTTGACGAAGTCCCGACGCTCATTTCCAATGTTTATTCGGCACTTTCCGGCCTTGGCGGGGGAAGCGCAGCAGAAGAGGAGCGGCCCGATCCGGCCGTATCCGTCCGCGCATCGGTGAAGAAGGATCACATCATCTGCCTCGACTGCGGCAAGAAGATGAAGATGCTCAAGCGTCACCTCAACACCGAGCATGACATGACCCCGGACGATTATCGCCAACGCTGGGACCTGCCGTCGGATTATCCGATGGTCGCCCCCGAATACGCCGATACCCGCCGCGACCTGGCCAAGAAGATCGGCCTCGGACGGAAACCAGGGCAGAAGCGTGGCCGCAAGAAGAAAGCCTCGTAAAAAGCCTGCGGGTTCAACTTGAGATAGACGCCCCGGCCCGATAAGGGTTCGGGGCGTCATTCATTTGGGAAGCCGAATTGCACCAGCGTATCGACCTCGAACAACTCTGCGCAGACAAGGGCCTCAGGATTACCGAGCAGCGCCGTGTGATCGCGAAGGTCCTTTCGGACAGCGACGATCACCCGGACGTGGAAATGCTCCACGAGCGGGCAAACAAGATCGATCCGGGCATTTCGATCGCCACCGTCTATCGCACCGTCCGCCTGTTCGAAGAGGCCGGTATACTCGACCGGCACGATTTCGGCGATGGCCGAGCACGCTACGAAGCCGCGCCAGAAGCGCATCACGATCACCTAATTGATGTCGAAACGGGCAAGGTGGTCGAATTTGTCGATCCCGAACTCGAAGCGTTGCAGAAGCAAATCGCCGAGAAGCTGGGCTACCGCCTTGTCGACCACCGCATGGAACTTTATGGCGTCCGGCTCGACCGCGAAAACTGAGCGCAGGCTCGCCCGCTACACCGAGAAGCGTTTGGCCGCCGCGCGAGGCGAGAAGGTCCCGCTGACAATCGCGGGATGGCTCCGCTTCATCCTTCGCACGCTTGGCATCATCGCCCTGCTCCTCGTCTTCGTGCCGATGCACTATGCCTATCGCATCTTTGCCTACGGCTCCCCCTTCCCCATGCTGTTCCTCAGGTACACGGCGCGCGTCGTCGGGGCGCGGGTCCGGGTCCACGGCACGCCGCTCAAGCGAGACGTCTTCTTCATCTCGAACCACATTTCGTGGATCGACATCCTCGCCATGGCCGGTGCCAGCGGCACGGCTTTCGTGGCCAAATGGGAATTGAGTCAGGTCCCCGTTATCGGATGGCTATGCAGCCTCAACCGTACGGTATTCGTGAAGCGCGAGCATCGCATGGGTGTGGCGGAGCAGATCAACGCGTTGAAGGACGCACTTCAGGACAATTGGTCGGTGACCGTTTTTCCCGAGGGAACGGTCACCGACGGACATTCCTTGCTTCCCTTCAAATCCTCGATGATCTCCGTGCTCGAGCCGCCCCCGCCCGGGGTCATGGTCCAGCCTGCAGTGTTGAACTATGGCGAACATTCGGAAGAGATTGGCTGGGTCGGTGAGGAGAGCGGTCTGCACAACGCGATGCGTATCATGGCGCGGCGTGGCACCTTTCGCCTCGAAATCACATATCTGGAGCCCTTCAGCCCGGAGGATTTCCGCGGTCGCAAGGCGATTGCGGCGAAGGCGCGGGAGGAGATCGAGGAGCAGCTCGTCGCCAATCTAGGCAAGCCGCTACGCGACTTCCAGCATGTGGTCGACGCTGTACGCTACAAGCCGCCGGCGAAGGACGCGGAAGCCTAGAGACCTGCCTTGACCAGCCAATCGTGGAACAGGCGCACCGGCCGTTCCTCGAGCGCGGTCGGCTTGCACACGAACCAATAGCTGTAGGGGCTTTCGACCTCGACACCGTAGAGATCGGTGAGGCGCCCGTCGCGCGCCCGGCGCAAGTGGTCGTCATGCATGATGGCGATCCCCAGCCCCTGGGCTGCAGCTTCGAGCATGAGCTGGCCGGAATCGAAATGGTCGATCGCCGCAGGCTCGAGATCATGCAGGTCGAGCTCGTCCTTCCACGCGCGAAAGCTCTCGGGCAGCTCGTTGTGGATCAGGAAGGTCTGCTTGGCGAGCAGCGCGGGATCGGGTTTGTCGCCCAGCTTTCCAGCCACTTCCTTGCTCGCGATCGCATGCACCATGTTGAAATCGAGCCGCACGGCGTGGAGCCCAGAAGCCGGTCCTCTCGACAGGATGATCGCTGCATCGAGCGTATCGCCGACCCTGTCTTCGAGATGGGGCCCGGTATCGATGTCGATGTGCAGGAGCGGATGGCGTGCCCGCAATTCGCCCAGTCGCGGGAAGAGGCGCTGGCTTCCGAACAGGGGCAATACGCCGAGGTGGAGGCGTAGGACGGAAAGGTTTTCGGACTGGCTCTCTACCGCCCTGGCCAAGGCTTCGAGCTGCGGGTTCACCGCTTCGTAGAAGGCATGCCCGTCGTCGGTCAGCTGCATCGCCTGCCGTGCGCGGGTGAAGAGCTTCTTGCCAACAAAATCCTCGAGGTTTCCGATCCGGCGCGACAAGGCGGATGGGCTCAGCCCCAACTCGTCGGCAGCCGCCCGCGCGGAGCCGAGCCTGACAGTCCGGACAAAAGCCTCGAGTGCGCGCAGGGGTGGAAGTCGGCGGACGGCCATGTCTTCGAACTATTCACCATTGCCCCTGCTGTCGAGGCGCAATGTGCGAAAAATTGCAACTAGCGCGCCTAGTCGGTCGCTTCGGCTTCCTCGGGCGAATGCAAGCGCAGACGGGTCACATGTGTCTCGTCACCACTCGTGACCTCTATGCGCCACCCGCTGGGATGTTCGAGTACGGCACCGACGGGCGGCACCTGCTCGGCCAGAACGAAAGCGAGACCGCCAAGCGTATCGACCGCTTCCTCCACCTCGGCGAGCCTTGGATCGATCCGGTCTGCCACATCGTCGAGCTCTGCGCGGGCGTCGCAATCCCACATACCTTCGCCGATGGATGCGATCCATTCCTCGGGCGCATCGTCATGCTCGTCCTCGATCTCGCCGACGATCTCTTCGACGAGATCTTCGATGGTGATGATCCCGTCCGTGCCGGAAAACTCATCCAGGACTATCGCCAGGTGCATCCGCTGCGCGCGCATGTCGGCCAGCACGTCGAGCGCGTTACGCGTCTGCGGAACGTAGAGAGGCTGGCGCATCAGCACGGTCCAGTCGGCTGGCGGCACCTTTTTCTCGGCCAGGAACGGGAAGATGTCCTTGATGTGGATCATGCCGATCACATCGTCGAGCTGGCCGCGATAGACCGGCATGCGCGAGTGACCGTGCTCGGAAAAGGTGGCCACGACCTCGTCCCAGCTGGCATTCGCGTCCACAGCGATGATCTCGCCGCGAGGAACGGCGACATCGTCGGCATCGTGCTCGCTGAAATGGAGGAGGTTGCGCAGCATCTGCCGCTCTACCGGCGACAAGTCGCCCTTTCCGTTCTCCTCGGTGTCGTCCGAGCCGTTCTCGCCTTCGTGCTCGTCGATCGCTTCTTCGAGCTGCGCGCGCAGCGAGCGCTCGCCGCTTTCGGGGTCGAACAGTTTACGGATTGCGGGCCAAAGCCCGCTGCTACTCTCCGCGTCTCCGGCGGGGGGTGAAGAATTGGGCATGGCCCGGTTGCGTACTCCTAGTTGTCGCGATCCCCATATGGGTCCGCTATGCCCAGTTTTGCAAGCGCTTCGATCTCGAGTTTTTCCATTGCCGCCGCCTGCTCGTCCGAATCGACGTGATCGTGGCCTGCCAGATGCAGGAAACCATGGATAAGGAGATGAGTCGTGTGGTCGGCGAGACTGATGCCCTTCTCATTCGCTTCGCGCTGACAAGTCTCGAACGCGAGCGCGATATCGCCGAGCATCTCCGGCGGTCCGTCGGGTGTCAGGTCCAGTAGCTCGTCACGCTCCAGCATGGGGAAAGAGAGCACGTTCGTCGGCTTGTCCTTGCCGCGCCATTCTTTGTTGAGTTCGTGTACCTGCTCGTCGGACGTGAACAACACGCTCGTCGTCAGGCGATCATGGGCAAGCGCAGGCTCGACCCCTGCAACGGCCCCATGCGCACGCTCGCACAGGACTCCCCAATCCGGCTCGTCCGGCCAGCCGTCGATTTCGATGTCGAGGTCCATCAGTTGAACCTATCACGTAACCAGGCAACTCGCTGGCGTGCTTCGGTTTCGGCGGTCAGCGAAGAGTCGTATATCCCGAGGTCCAAGCCACCGCTCCATTCACCATCTCTCAGCCAGTTTTGGTGAAAAGTGTACCTTCCATCCTTCCGTCGAAGAATCTGAATGCGCTCGGACCCATCGGGACTTTCAAACGCCTTTACAACTTTCAATTCACTCAAGCGGCAGGCCCTTCGTAAGCCTCGACGATCCGGCCCACGATCGGGTGGCGAACCACGTCCGCCGCAGTGAAGCGGATGGTGCCGAAGCCTTCGACGCCTTCGAGTTTACCCACCGCATCAGCCAGCCCGCTCATCCCGTCACCGCCGGGAATATCGACCTGGCGCGGGTCGCCGCACACGACCATGCGGCTGTTCTGGCCGAAACGGGTGAGGAACATCTTCATCTGCTCGCGCGTGGTATTTTGCGCTTCGTCGAGGATGATGAAGCTGTCCGCCAACGTCCGGCCTCGCATGAATGCAATCGGTGCGATTTCGATCTCGCCCGAAGCCAGTCGCCGTTCGACCTGTTCAGGTGGCATGCAATCGTAGAGCGCATCGTAGAGCGGGCGCAGATAGGGATCGACCTTGTCCTTCATGTCGCCGGGCAGGAAGCCGAGCTTCTCGCCCGCCTCGACCGCCGGACGTGACAGGATCAGGCGCTGGACGCTGCCGCTGATCAGCTGCGCCACTGCCTGCGCCACGGCAAGATAGGTTTTGCCGGTACCCGCCGGGCCGAGCGCAAAGATAATGTCGTCGCGCACGAGGCTGCGCATGTAGGTCGCCTGCATGGCGCTGCGCGGCACGATGGTCTTGCGGCGCGTGCGGATCATGATCGGCGGGCCTTCGGGCTTGCCGTCCATGATCCCATCGAGGGTCGGTTCGTTGGACATGGCAATCAGCGACTCAATCGCGCCTGCGTCGAGGTCCTGCCCCATGGCGAGGCGGTCATACATCTCATTGAGAACGTCGCGTGCGCGGGCGACGCTGTCTTCGGGGCCTTCGATGTGGATCGCATTGCCGCGAGCCGAAATGAACACGCCCAGCCGGTTCTCCACCTGCACAAGATTGGCATCGAACTGTCCGAAAAGCGCGCCAAGAAGGCTCTGGTTTTCGAAGTTGAGATCGATCTGCGCGCGGCGCACTTCGCGCTGCGGGACGGGCGGTTTGGTCAGGGCCGGGTCGGCCTGCCGTGCTGGTTTGCGAGCCATCTGCTCCTTTCGAATGAGTACCGAGTCGGAAGGTTACTCTTCAACGCGCGTCGCGCAAGAAGGGCACCGCGCGATCACGGTGGAAAGTCACGCGAGTGTAATCAGGCAGCGACGGTTTCGCGCAGCTTCCCGGCGAGCGATTTGGGACCTGCCTCGACCAGTTCGGCCTGCACGAGGTCGCCGATCTGTGCATCTCCCTCGAACCAGACGCTCTGGAGCCAGGGCGACTTGCCGAGCCATTGGCCAGCGTGCTTGCCCTTGCGTTCAACGAGGACTTCGCAGGTCTTGCCCACGCTTGCCTCGTTGAAGGCCAACTGGTCGCGGTTGAGCGCGGCCTGGAGGCGCTGGAGGCGCTCGTCCATGACTTCTTTCGCCACCTGGCCCTCCATCGTCGCGGCGGGCGTGCCGGGACGCGGCGAATACTTGAAGCTGAAGGCCTGCGCGTATTTGACCTCGTCGACCAGAGCGAGGGTTTCCTCGAACTCGGCATCGGTTTCGCCGGGGAAGCCGACGATGAAGTCGCCCGAAAGCGCGAGGTCGGGCCGCGCGGCACGGAAGCGCTCGAGGAGCCTAAGATAGCTTTCCGCTGTGTGGCTGCGGTTCATGGCCTTCAGGACACGGTCGCTACCTGCCTGCACCGGGAGGTGGAGGAAGGGCATGAGCTTGTCGATTTCGCCATGCGCGGCGATGAGGTCGTCGTCCATGTCGGCCGGGTGGCTGGTGGTATAGCGGATGCGCGCGAGGCCCTCAACTTTCGCAAGGTCTCGAATGAGGCCTGCAAGGCCGACGCCGTGGCCCTTCTCGTCCTCGCCCGACCATGCGGAGACATTCTGGCCGAGCAGCGTGATTTCCTTCGCGCCCGCATCGACTAGTTTCTTCGCTTCGGTAACCAAGTCACTGTAAGGACGGCTGATTTCCGCGCCGCGCGTATAGGGCACCACGCAATAGGTGCAGAACTTGTCGCAGCCTTCCTGCACGGTGAGGAAGCTCGCCGGATTGGTGCGACGACGCTCGGGCAGCGCGGCGAACTTGGCGATGGCGGGCATGTCGGTGTCGGTCGCCCGCTCACCCTTCACCGCTTTGTCGAGCATTTCGGGCAGGCGGTGATAGGCCTGCGGGCCGACGACCATGCTGACCGCCGGAGAACGCTTCATGATCTCCTCGCCCTCGGCCTGCGCGACGCAGCCCGCGACCGCGATCAGCGGCTCCTTGCCGGCCTCGCGGCCCGCCTTGGTCAGGCGGCCGATGTCCGAATAGACCTTCTCCGCCGCCTTCTCGCGGATGTGGCAAGTGTTGAGCACGACGAGGTCGGCTTCCTCGCCCTCGGGCGCAGGCGTGATGCCTTGTTCGCCCAGCATCTCGGCCATGCGTTCGCCGTCATAGACGTTCATCTGGCAGCCGAAGCTCTTGACCCTGTAGGTCTTGGGGGAAGTGGTCGGTTTCATGGGAAGGGGCGCTTTAGCGGTGTTGGTAGTTGGGTTCAATCACCGAGGATATCCCGAGGCCTCACCGCCAACCAAATGGCTGACCCAATGGCCCCAACCGCCGCCACGGCAATCGCCCAAAGCAGATTAGCCATTCCCGCGACCAAGAGCCCAGCGAGAAAGAACCCAAGAGAAAATTCGCCGATATCGATTGCGGTCATCACAAACCATGCGAAATAGGCGAGCATCGGGAGAGAAAGAACGAGGGCAAAGGCAAAGCCTCCCCACTTCGACACCTTCTCTCCCGCACTTATCATTACGAAACAGTCGCTTTCACGATCTTGCCCGGGTTTGCCGGCGGCTCGCCCTTGGGCAGCGCGTCGATGTGTTCCATGCCGCTCTCGACCTGGCCCCAGACGGTGTACTGGCCGTCGAGGAATTCGGCGTCGTCGAAGCAGATGAAGAACTGGCTGTTGGCGCTGTCGGGCACCTGGGTGCGGGCCATCGAGCAGGTGCCGCGGGTGTGCGGTTCGCTGTTGAATTCAGCCTTTAGGTCGGGCTTGTCGCTACCGCCCATGCCGGTGCCGGTTGGATCGCCGCCCTGCGCCATGAAGCCGGGGATCACGCGGTGGAAGACCACGCCGTCATAGAAGCCCTCGCCCGCCAGCGTCGTGATACGCTCGACATGGCCGGGTGCGAGATCGGGGCGCAGCTTGATCACCACGTCCTTGTTTTCGCCATCGCCGGTGTCGAGGGTGAAGGTCAGCTTGTCGGCCATTGGTAAGTCTCCTGTAATTCGGTTGGCGCCTACATAGGGATTGTGGGGCGAGAGTCACCAGCCATGTGCCACCACTCGCTTGCTTTTCATGCTCGCCCCCCTAAGCCCCTCAACCTATGGTCGAAGAGACGCGCCTCGAAGACAAAGAACTGGCCGTGGCAGATGCGCCGGAGGAAGGCGCGCGCCCTGACGACCGCATCGACGATGAGCGCATGGACGAGGAGAACACGCTGAAACGCGAGTTCGTCCGTTCGGTCGAGGATGCGCTCGAAGCGGGCGACGAGAGCGAGGTTTACGACCTCGTCGAGCCGCTCCACCCCGCCGACGTCGCCGACCTGCTCGAACTGCTCGACAAGGACGAGCGTGCGCAGCTTGCCTCGGCCATCACCGACCTGATGACCAGCGAGGTCGTTGCCGAGCTTAACGACTACGTCCGCGAAGAGATGATGGAGGCGCTGCCCGCCGATGCGGTGGCGCAGATCGCCGAACAGCTCGAGACCGACGACGCGGTCCAGCTGATCGAGGATCTGGACGAGGACGACCAGAAGGCCATCCTTGCCGAGCTCGATCCCGAAGACCGCACCGCGATCGAAACCGCCCTCGCCTATCCGGAGGAAACCGCCGGGCGCCTGATGAGCCGCGATTTCGTGGCAGTGCCCGAGCATATCACGGTCGGAAACCTCATCGACTTCCTGCGCGACGAGCGCGAGCTGCCGGAGGACTTCTTCGAGGTCTTCATCGTCGACCAGCGCATGCACCCGGTCGGCACCTGCAACCTTTCCTGGATCCTGCGCACGCCGCGCGACATCGTGCTGGGCGACGTGATGAAGCGCGACCAGACGCTCATCCCGGCCGAACTCGACCAGGAAGAGGTCGCGCTGATGTTCCAGAAATACGGCCTGATCAGCGCCGCCGTCATCGACGAGGACGGCAGGCTGGTCGGCCAGATGACGGTCGACGACATCGTCCACATTATCGCCGAAGAAGCGGGCGAGGATGCCCTGCTAATGTCTGGCGCGGGCGAAGGCGACATCAACGAACCGATCCGCGAGGCCTATTCCAGCCGTGTGCGCTGGCTGGTGGCGAACCTCGGCACGGCTCTGGTCGCCAGCCTCATCATCGCGCTCTTTGGCTCGGCGATCGAGAAGCTTGTCGCGCTCGCCGTGTTGATGCCGATCGTCGCCAGCATCGGCGGCAATGCTGGCACGCAGACCATGGCAGTGACCGTGCGCGCAATCGCGATGAACCAGCTCACCCGCTCCAACACGCGGCGCATCCTGACCAAGGAGCTGCGCGTCGCCTTCCTCAATGGCGCGACCATCGCGGTGCTGATCGGCATGGCGACCGCGGCGATCTTTACCCCGATGCTCGGCGCGGTGATTGCGCTTGCCATGATCATCAATGTGGTGACTGCGGGTCTTGCCGGCGTGCTGGTGCCCGTGGCTTTCGACCGGCTCGACCAGGACCCGGCCGTGGCAAGCAGCGTCTTTGTGACCATGATCACTGATTCGATGGGCTTCTTCGCCTTCCTCGGTCTCGCCGTGGCGATGCAGGTGGTCTGACGCCATGGAACCAGTGAACGGATATTACGAAGCGTCGATGAATTTCGACATGGAGCACGTCCGCCCGTTCCTGTCGCAGCTCGAGGAGGCCTTCAGTCTCGGCCTCGATGTCGACCATCTCGCCAAGCGGGTCGCCGAGGCCGAAGTCGAAACCGCATACGGATGCGACCTCCACCTGGCGTTCGAAGGCCAGCCGGTGAATATGAAATTCTCCGCGTGGATCGACGATATCGACGCGCCTGACCTCTATTTCTACGTCACCAGCGAAAAGCTGGCGGAGGGGATCGACGCGGAAATGGAAAAGTTCTGCGAGGCACACGGGCTGTAATTTCCCGCGCAACCCCCTATCTCCTCCCCATGCCGCTCAACTTGACCAAGATCGCATTCGGAGCGCAATCCTATGGCGATATCGAGAGCTGGTACGCGCAGCGGCGCAGCCCGAACCTGACGACCCGCTATCGCCCCACCAAATGGGAGCAATGCATCGGCGGCTCGCTGTTCTGGATCCACCAGCACAGCATCGTCGCGCGCAGCGAGATCCTCGGTTTCAGCGAGACCAAAGACGGCCGCTGGTCGATCGACCTCAAACCCGAGCTCATCCGCGTCCACCCCCGCCCCAAGCGCGCCCACCAGGGCTGGCGCTATCTCAAGGGCGACCCCCCGCGAGACCTTGCCGAAGGCGAGGATATTGGCGACGCGCTGCCGGGAAAGCTGGCGGGGAAGCTGGAGCGGCTGGGGCTAATCTGACCGAAGTGAAGAAGGCGCGGCAAATTCTTCGCCGCGCCTTCAGAAATCGACCAGAGCCTAAAGCACCTATCAGACCGGAAAGCCTTCAGGCGTAGGTGACGCGCAGCAGCCTGCGACGACGGCGCATCGCAAACCCGATTGAGCCGAAGCCAAGTAGCATCAATGCCCAGGTTGACGGTTCAGGAACCGAACCGCTCGGACCTCCCGGCCCGGCGACATCGAATGTCACGTTGTAGCTGGCGCCCACCACACCATTGCCCAACAGTATGCCGTACAGATTCGGCCCCAGATCAAGTGATGTGGAGAAGCTGGCAAGCGGGTTGGTAATGACGTCTCCGCCTTGGAGATTTGAGAAGAATATGGACGTTCCGCCAAAATCAAAACTGGTGTCCACCACGACGGTAAGGCCGATCAGGGTATAGCCGGCAAGCACTTCGACTGGAATGAAGTCAGCGCCATCGTTGGGCGACAGGATTGTCCCGACGAACTCGTTCTCTCCCGCGTCCAGAGTAAATGGATCGCGGGTGGGTTGACCCAAGGCATCAACCGCGGCGGTGAAGATATCGACGTCCAACCCCTCCACATAGTCCACCGCCTGTGCAGGGGACGCGAGCGCAATTGAAGCCGCCGCAACCACCGTGGCTGCAGCACTTTTCGAACGAATCTTCATAATATTTCCCCTGAAAAATGGTCCGTGTTAACTATGATATTAGTCCATATTTTATCGACCAACATTTCTCTGGTGCCATAATGGGACGGATCAATAAAATATTTCGATCTAGTGGAAAAATAAAAGCGTGGAGAATATTTTTGGGATCAACTCTTGGCGGGCTATTTCGAGCTCGTTTTCAGGCATCGTCGACGCATGACACGTGGTCGCCTACCCGATCAGTTGAGCCAATCCCGCTCAATGGGCAGAATCATCACGGAGCACGATCCGCTTCGGCGCGTCACGTCAGGATTGAAAGTTCAGCAAGTACTTGTCACCAAGGTGGCGGACTCAGCCCGAAGTTGGAATCGTCAGGCCACAGTCTTCTCCGCCACCCGCCTTAACGCATTCGCATAGGCCTCGGGCGGCTGCGCGCCGGGGATCATGAAACGGCCTTCGACGATCATCGCGGGCACGCCGGTGATGTTCATTTCCATAGCTGCGCGTTCCTCGACGCGGGTCTTGCGGGCGAGTTCCTCGCTGTCGAGCGCGGCTGAGGCGGCTTCGCGGTCGAGGCCCACTTCCTCGACCACGTCGAGCAAGACCTCGCGTTCGCCAATGCGGCGGCGCTGGTTGAAATGCGCCTCGAACAGCGCGAGCTTGAGCTGCGTCTGCTTTTCGGCCCCGTGCTCTTCAAGTGCCTTGGTCAGCAGCTTGTGCGCATCGAATGTGTTCCACATCATCGCGTCGGGCGCGGGCTCAGCTCCTTGATAGTCGAGCGAGACGCCCGCCTGCTCCGCTGCCTCGCGCATCTGGCCCTGCACCTGTTTCGACTGTTCGATGGTGCGGCCATACTTACGCGCGATATGCGCGGTGCGTTCTTCGCCCTCGGCCGGCATGTCGGGATTAAGTTCGAAAGCGTGCCAGCGGATGTCCGCCTCTATCTCGCCATCGAGGCTTTCCAGTGCCTGGGAGAGATTGCCCCAGCCCACCAGGCACCAGGGGCACATGACATCGGACCAGATGTCGATCGAAAGCTTGCGCGGCTCGCTCATTTATGGATCCACCAATGCATTAGGTGATGCGCTATAGCATGGGGAGGCGGCGCCCTGAATGGGCCGTTCCCCGCCAGCGAGGCCTTGACCTCATCCAGCGTGTACCAGTTGATCTCGGCCATCTCGGTTTCGTCGATGGTGAGACTGTCATCATCAGTAAAGGAATGACAGCCAATCATGAGCTGGCTCGGGAATGGCCAAGGCTGGCTCGCGACGTAGGTCACGTCGCGCACCTTCACGCCGCTTTCCTCCAGCACCTCGCGCGCAACGCCTTCCTCGATGCTCTCGCCCGGCTCCACGAAGCCCGCGAGCGCGGAAAAGCTACCCTCCGGCCAGCCCAGGCCGCGGCCCAGCATCAGCCTGCCCTCGTGCTCGACCAGCATGATCGTGACCGGGTCGGTGCGCGGGAAATGGCTCGCCCCGCACGCTGTGCAATCGCGCTGCCAGCCGCCCTTGGCGATCCTGGTATCGCCGCCACATTGGGCGCAGAAACGGTGGCGGGCATGCCAGTCGACAATGCTGCGCGCACCGCCATAGAGAGCGAGGTCGTCCGGGCGGAGAGTGGCCATGAGCGACCACAATTGCGGATTGGCCATGCGCGGGCTGGCATCGCCCTTGGCCGGAACGGCAGCAAAACAGGCCTTGCCATCGTCCAGCCCCAGGAACACCAGTTCGGCATCCTCGCTGGCATCGGCAAGCGTGCCCCAGGCGAGACCACCTTCATCGTCCATGGCAGGCATCAGCCCATCGAGTGCGAGCAGCCGTGCCTTCCAGTTCATATAGCCTGCCAGCCGTTCGGGATCGGCCCGCACGTGATCCGCGCGGTCGAGCCTCGAACCGGTGAAGGAAAGCATCAGGCTGCGGCTTTCATGGCCTGCAGGTCGGCGGTGAGCGCCTTGATGAATTCTTCGCGGATCGGGAAGGTCTCCGGCGGCATGTATTGCGTGTAGAGGCCGGTGCGCAGGTCGAGACTATAGTCGACCGCGGCAAGCGTGCCCGCCGCGCCGCCCCAGCCATACTGGCCGTTCTTCGAGCGACCTCCTGCGCCGAAACCTTCGCCTTCGACCCAAGACCCCTTCGTATCGACACCGGCAGGCAGCAGGTTCGAAACCGCCGTGCGCACGGTATCGCTTTCCATGACTTGCACAGAGTCGAGCTTGCCGTAGCCGAGCAGCATACGCAGGAACCGGTCATAGTCGCGCGCCGAGGAAACTAGTCCACCGCCACCCGCCGGGAATTGAGGCGGATCGAGGAATACCGAGCTCGGACCCGGGTCGATCGGGATCGGCGTGGTGCCAAGCATGCCGTAATTGGTCGTCAGGCGAGCCCGTTCGCTGTCTGGCACAGCGAAATAGGTGCTGGTCATGCCGCAGGGATCGAAGATGCGCGTCTGGAGGAAATCCTCGAAGCTCATGCCGGAGGCGACTTCGACAACGCGGCCGAGAAGGTCGATGCTAGCGGAATAGATCCACTTGGTGCCGGGTTGAGCAACTAGCGGCAGCGTCGCCAACCGGTCGGCAAATGCTTCGAGCGATGGCGCGGGCGTGACTTCCGGCAGTCCCGGGATCGGCATGCGGCTGACGCGGCCACCGACAAGACCGTTCTCGACATAGGCAGCGAGGAGCGGGCCCTTGGCATCGATGATGTAGCTGAGGCCGGAGGTGTGCGTGAGCAGGTGGCGAATGGTGATCTGCGTGTCGGCGGCCACCGTATCGTCGAGCGATCCGTCCGGCGTCTGGAGCACGCGCATATCGGCAAAGGCGGGGAGGATTTCCGCGAGCGGCGTGTCGAGCCCGAAATGCCCGTCTTCGATGCACATCATCGTCGCCATTCCGGTAATCGGCTTGGTCATCGAGTAGATGCGGTAGAGCGAATCCAGCCCGACATCGGCATCGCTTGAGAAGGCCAGCTTTCCGCCGCCGACCGTATGCGCCATGTCTTCCTGGCCGCGGCCGATCGCCACCAGCAGGTTGGCAACCTTGCGATCTGCAACGTATTTGTCGGTCATCTTTGCGAGCTCGGGAAAGGCGTGACCGACATCGTGCGCCAGCAGCCGCGACCCGCCAGGAATTCCAGCTACAGCTGCGCCAGCCGTCAGCAGTGCGCCCGAACGAAACAGCGCGCGGCGGGAAAGGACGGGTGCGTCGAATTCGCGATAGGCCATGGACATCTCTCTTTCGGTATTTGCTTGACGCAGTGATGGGCATGCGAAGCTGAACGGTCAATTGCGAATCGAAACTCTTGCATTCACGCGCTGTCCTACCCATATAAGACACATGCTGAATATTGTCTCGCTCCTGATCGGTATCGTCTCGCTGATCCTCGCCATTCCCCTGCAACTGCCGATTCTAGGGCTGGGCCTTTGGCTCTTGCTTCCGATTGCAGTGGTAGGCGCGGTCATCGGCGCGCTTTCCTCCAAGAACCACGGGCGCAATCTCAATCTACTGGTCGTCTTGATCATCGCGGTTCGACTCTCGATCACCGGCGGGATCTTCTAAGCCAACGCCAGCCTCGCAGCTTTCGCGAAGAGGGTCGGAAGGCCTGCCTCGTCAAGCGTGTCGAGCGGCCACCACTCTCCTTCGCCCGAAGGTCGATCTGCGCCGCGATAGCGACTGACCGACAGTTCGAGTGCAAAATGGGTGAAGGTATGTCTGACCAGCCCGGCGGCTTCCCATTCGCCTTCAAGCGGGGCTGAATCCGCTCCGTCTCCGCGCGCCGACCAGCCATTGTCGGGCAGGCTGCGCATTCCGCCAAGCATGCCCTGCCCCTCGCGCCTCACCAGCCAGACGGAGCCGTCTCGCTCGATCCAGAAAGCGCGCCCCTGCCGGACCGGCTTGGCTTTCCTTGGAGCCTTTACCGGTAGCGACGCCGGATCACCTTCGGCCCGGGCGCGGCAGTGATTGGCCAGCGGACAGACCAGGCACTTCGGCTCGCGGGCGGTGCAGATCGAGGACCCCAGGTCCATCATCGCCTGCGCAAAATCGCCTGCCCGTGTCTCGGGCGTGATGGTATCGGAGCAAGCACGAATGACCTTGCGTACGCCGGGCAGCGGATCGGTGAGATTGAACAGGCGGGCGACGACCCGTTCGACATTGGCATCGACCACCACGGCGCGCTGCCCAAAGGCGATCGCCGCTACTGCCGCTGCCGTATAGGCGCCCAGCCCAGGTAGTTTGCGCAGCTCCTCTTCCACCTCGGGGAAGGCACCAAGCTCGGCGACAGCGCGCGCACATTTTACGAGATTGCGCGCACGCGAATAATAGCCCAGCCCCGCCCAGGCGGCCATGACATCCTCTTCGGGCGCCGCCGCCAGCGCTTCGACGGTGGGCCAACGCGCAGTGAAGGCCTCGAAATAGGGCTTCACCGCTGCGACGGTGGTCTGCTGGAGCATCACCTCCGAAAGCCATACGCGATAGGGGTCGGGAGCAGGCTCGCCCGGCCGCGCGCGCCAAGGCAAGTCGCGGGCATACTCGTCGTACCAGTCGAGAAGCTTTTCGGAGACTATGGCGGCCACGCCGCGCCTATGGCATGAGCACCCGCACAATGGGAAGCGACAAGACCGACAAACCGGAAGGCAAGAAGGCCGCTTCAGGC
Source organism: Qipengyuania vesicularis (assembly GCF_019711415.1). Taxonomy (GTDB): domain Bacteria; phylum Pseudomonadota; class Alphaproteobacteria; order Sphingomonadales; family Sphingomonadaceae; genus Qipengyuania; species Qipengyuania vesicularis. The sequence continues at coordinate 172,689 of NZ_JAIGNJ010000002.1, forward strand.
CGCAAGAAGGCCTACAAGCCCTATGAACGCCCGCGCGGCGGCGGGGCCAAGGCCATTTCCGACCTCATGCCGCAGATCGGTCGCCCGGCATTCCGTCGCTTCGGCTTCGTCCAGAGCAGCGTTGTCAGCCGCTGGCCGGAAATCGTCGGCGAAACCCACGCCCGCGTCTGCATGCCGGAAATGATCCGCTTCCCCCCCGGCGAGAAGTCGGAAGGCATTCTCGAGCTTGTGGTGCTGCCGGCCCACGCGCCGTTGATCCAGCAAGTCCTCCCCGAGATCACCGAACGGGTGAACCGCTTCTTCGGCTACAAGGCGGTCGCGCGGATCAAGCTTCGGCAAGGTGCGGTTAAGCCTCCCGAGGACAGGAACAAGGCCAAAGCGCCGCCTTCGCTCAAGCCGATTCCGATGGAACTGGGCGATAGTCTGCGCGATATCGGGGATCCCGAGCTGCGCACCGTGCTGGAATCGCTGGCGCGCAGCTTCGGCGAAGACGACAGGAAAGAGTAGACTTTTGGCCAAATATTCTCGCCTATCCCGGCCGCTGATGATTGCAGCGGCATCGCTCATCGCTGCCGGTGCAACCGCACAGGACACGCAGCTCCCCGGCTCCCAAGCCCAGTCGAACTGGGGTACGATGGTCACCGAAACCGAAGGCGGCCACCTGATCGGCAATCCCGAAGCCGAAGGCAAGCTGGTCGAATTCATGAGCTACACCTGCTCGCACTGCGCAGATTTCGCGCGCACGGGCGACGGGGCGATCAAGCTTCTCTACGTACCGACTGGCAAGGTTTCCTACGAAATCCGCCACCTGATCCGCGACCCAATCGACCTCACCGTTGCTCTGGCCGCGCAGTGCGGCGATGCCCAGAAATTTCCCGGCAATCACGAGGCGCTGATCCTCAAGCACGGCGAATGGATGGCCAAGGCGCGTACCGTCACCCAGGCGCAGATGGCGCGCTGGCAGTTCGGCAGCTTCGGTAGCCGTGCGCAGGCGATCGCCAGCGATCTCGACTTCTACGAGATCATGGAAAGCCGCGGCTATGGCCGCAGCGAGCTCGACCAGTGCCTGACCGATACCGACAAGGCCAAGGCCATCGCCGAACAGAGCCAGGCCGATGTCGAAGCCTACGGCCTGCGCGGCACGCCAACCTTCATGATGGGCGGCGAAGTGCTCGACGCGCATGACTGGCCCGCGCTCCAACCACACCTCGACGCTTTCTTCCGATCACCGTCCCAGAACTGATTTCCCGCCATTTTCGGGGGACAGCCCTGTGGACACACCCCTTGCCGTCCTTCACCTGCGGCGGCGCATGCCATAGCCTTTCCGGCCCAGACACGAGGATTCCGATGACCCGTACCCTGCGTTTCGCCCTTGCCGCCCCCCTCGCCCTGGCGCTCGCCGCATGCAGCGGCGGTGCCGATGAGGGCGACGAGGCCTCGCTCGAAGGTGAAGCGATCGCCGCGATCCCTGCTCCCGACGGCGCAAGCTGGCTCGAAACGGCCAGCAAGACCGAGGAGGGCGGATTTGTCATCGGGAACCCGGATGCCCCACTCAAGCTGGTTGAATTCGCCAGCCACACCTGCGGTGCCTGCGCCTATTTCGCAGAGAACGGTTCGACTCCCCTCCAGGAAAAATACGTCGAAAGCGGTGTGGTGAGCTACGAAATCCGGCCGCTCCTGCGCGATCCGCTCGATGTGACGATCTCGACGCTTGCGCGTTGCGGTTCTCCCGAGGGTTTCCATGCCCTGTCCGATCAGGCCTGGGCTTCGCTCTCGGAATTCGGCAACCGTCTCCAGTCGAATGGCGCTGCCTATGAAGCGGCGATGTCCGCTGCGCCCGAGCAGCGTTTCGTCCAGCTCGCAGAGGCTGCGGGCCTCATCGAATTCTTCGCTGCACGCGGTATCTCCGCCGACCAGGCTCGAACCTGCCTTTCGGATAGCGATGCCATCACTGCCATGGCGGAGAAGTCGAGCGAAGAAGCCGCCGCCGAGAATGTGACCGGCACCCCCACGTTCTTCCTCAATGGCCGTCGTCTCGATGCCAATCAGTGGCAGGGCATCGAACCCATCCTCCAGCGCGCCGGCGCGAGGTAAACCGGAAAGGGGGGCGGACAGGCGATGCTCATCAAACAGCTCAGGCTGAGCGGTTTCAAGAGCTTCGTAGAGCCTTCCACCCTGCGCATCGAACCCGGGCTGACCGGCGTCGTCGGCCCGAACGGCTGCGGCAAGTCCAACCTGCTCGAAGCAATTCGCTGGGTCATGGGCGAGAATTCGCCCAAATCCATGCGCTCGGGCGGGATGGAAGACGTGATCTTCGCCGGCACTGCCAGCCGCCCCCCGCGCGACTTCGCCGAAGTGGTTCTTTCCGCCGAGGACGATGACGGGGAAGACCTCGAGGTTGTCCGACGTATTGAGCGCGGCGCGGGCAGCGCCTATCGTGTGAACGGCAAGGATGTGCGCGCCAAGGACGTTGCGCTGACTTTTGCCGACGCGGCTACCGGCGCCCACAGCCCTGCCCTCGTCAGCCAGGGTAAGATTGCGCAGGTCATCGCCGCCAAGCCGGTCGAACGGCGCATGATGCTCGAAGAGGCCGCGGGTATCGCCGGCCTCCACGTCCGCCGCCGCGATGCAGAGAGCAAGCTGCGCTCGACCGAGAAAAACCTCGAACGTCTCGAAGACCTGATGGCGGGGCTCGATAGCCAGATCGCCTCGCTGAGGCGACAGGCAAAGCAGGCAGAACGCTATCGCAAGCTTTCCGACGAGATAAAGACTGCCGAGGCGCGACTCGTCTTTGCACGTTGGCGCGATGCGGCTGCGGCCGCCGAAGAAGCCAAGAAGGCCGCCGCCAATGCCGATGCGCGAGTGGCGGAAGCACAGAAAGCAGCCGACGAAGCGCAAAAGGCCCAGCGCGATGCGGCAGAGAAGCTTTCCGAAGCGCGAGAAGAACAGGCGGACCGGCGAGACGATGCAAGCGCACATGGTCACCGCATGGCAGCGCTCACCAGCCAGCTGGAAGCGGCCGAGCAGCGCCTAGCCGATCTCGAGCGCCAGAAGGTTCGACTGGAAGAAGACCGCGGTGATGCAGATCGCATGACCAAGGACGCGGCAGAGGCCCTTGCCCGGCTCGAGAAGGAGCATGCCGCCAGCGAGAAAGCGCTGGCCGCGGACGAGGAACGGCGCCCCGCCCTCGTCGCCCAAAGCGAGGATGCCGAACGCGCCAGCCGCACCGCGGAGCTGGCGCTGGCCAAGGCAACCGCCGACAATGCCGGGGTTGAGGCAGAGTGGCGTGTGGTCGAGGCCGAGGTCAACCAGGCCAAGGCGCGGCTCGAACGCGTCGAGGCCGAGGGACGCCGGATTGCCGATCAGCGCGTTGCTCTTTCGGCGGAAGATCTCGAAGGCGCGGTGGAAAGCGCACGCGAGAAGGCCCACGAGGCGACCGCCTCAATCGCTGCAAAGCGCGCATCGATCGAGGAAATGCAAGCGCGCAAGGCCGATCTGCAGGTGCAGCGCGACGAGGCCGCCAGCGCCTATTCTGCCGCCAAGGCCGAATTGTCGGGCGTACAACGCGAGTACGACGCCCTGAAGCGCGACCGTGAAGCGCGTGAACGGGCGGCTGCCAAGCGGTCCGGCCGCAAGCAGGCGATCGACGGAGTGCGCGCCGAAAAGGGGTACGAACGCGCCGTCGCTGCGGCACTCGGTCGCGATGGAAAGGCGTTGCTGGGCCTTCCCGATGAAGGCAGCGAGGGGCGCTACTGGACCGGCGCCGAAGCCCCAAGAGCGGTCAAGGACAGCCTCGCCGATCACCTCGCTTCCTGTCCCGAGGAACTGCGCGCGCGCCTCAGCCTCGTCCACGTCGCCGAAACCGACGATGGCCGCGCGCTAGCGCCGGGCGAGAACCTTGTCACGATCGACGGCAAGCTGCGGCGCTGGGATGGCCTTGTGGTACGTGGCGAAGGAGCCGCAGAGGCCGCGCGCCTCGAGGCGGAAAACCGCTTTGCAGAGCTCGAAATTGAAGTGCCGAGGCTCCAATCAACCGTCGAGCAAGCCGAGGCTGTACAGGGCGAAGCTGCCGAGGCGCTGGCAGCCCTCCAGCGCGAGTTGATCGGTGCCGATCGCGCCCTTGCCGAAGCCTCGGAAGCCGAACGCCAGGCGCTGCGCTCGCTCGATCAGGCGGAGGCGCAGCGCGAGCGTGTCGCCGCTCGGCTCCTCGAACTGCAGGAAGCCGAAAACGATCATGCCGAGATCGTCGGCCAGGCTAAGGCCGAACTCGCCAGTGCCGAAGCCAAGCGCGACGCCCTGCCCGATCCTGAAGCGGGTCGGGCTTCGCTGGATGCTGCGCGTGCGAAAAACGAAGCAGCTAGGTCCACCTTGCAGGCGCGTGCTGCCGAACTTGCGGCGCATGACCAGTCGCTTGCCGTAGCCCGCGAGCGTACAGCCGCCCAGCGCAGTGACATGGCAAACTGGCAGGCTCGTTCGGGGGAGGCCGCGCGTCGCCTCTCGGACATGGCGCGGCGGTTCGAGGAAATCGAGGAACAGCGCGCAATCTTTGCCGCCAAGCCCGAAGGCCTGGTGAAGGAGATCGAACAAGGCGACACGGTGCGCGAACGGCTCGGTGCGGAACTGGCCGAAGCCGAGAAGGCAGTCGCAGCGGCGAGCGAAGTCGCGCAGGAAGCCGACCGTGGTTTCAATACTGCCAATGAAGAACTCGCAAAGGCACGCGAGAACCGCGCCGGCCTTTCCGAACGCGCGGAAAACCAGGAGGGTCGCCGGATCGAGATGGCCCGCATTTCGGGCGAACGCTTCCAGAGCCCTCCTCCCCTGCTTCCGGGCAAGTTCGATTTCGCCGAAGACAGCGTCAAGGCCGCCGAGACCGAGACCGAGGAAATGGACCGCCTCACCGCCAGCCGCGAGAGGATCGGTCCGGTCAACCTCGTCGCCGCCGAAGAGCTCGAAAAAATCGAAGCGGAACACGGCACCAACGCCGCCGAGCAGGAGGAACTGCGTGAAGCGGTCAACCGCCTGCGTGGATCGATCGGCAACCTCAACCGCGAGGGACGAGAGCGGCTGCGCGAGGCGTTCGAGCAGGTGAATGGCCATTTCAAGCGCCTGTTCACCCGCCTTTTCGAAGGCGGCGAGGCGCATCTGGCCCTGATCGACAGCGACGATCCGCTTGAGGCAGGCCTCGAAATCTTTGCCCAGCCGCCAGGCAAACGGCTCCAGTCGTTGACGCTGTTGTCGGGCGGTGAGCAGGCGCTGACCGCAACCGCGCTCATCTTCGCGCTATTCCTCACCAATCCCGCACCGATCTGCGTGCTCGACGAAGTCGATGCACCGCTCGACGATGCCAATATCGACCGCTTCTGCGACCTTCTCGAAGCAATGGTGAAGGAAACCGACACCCGTTATCTCATCGTCACTCACAATGCCGTGACCATGAGCCGCATGCACAGGCTGTTCGGGGTGACCATGATCGAGAAGGGCATATCGCGCCTGGTAAGCGTCGATCTTGGCGCGGCTGAAGAACTTCTCGCTGCAGAATAGCGAGGGATCGCCAGATCGCCCTGACCCTGCGCAAATGGCGGTAAATGCAAGGCGCCGTGCGCCGCTTTTCCGGGGAAATCTTAAGCAGAGATTAAATCTGTCCCAAAATGGGAAAGTACGAAAGGGCCGCACGACGAATAGTTAATCTCTGTTATCTCGGGATCACTGAAGCTCGAATCACTATGAGGGATACGGCGATGACTATGTTTTCCAATGTTCTGAAGGGCGCGCCAATCGTGGCAGCAGCCGCTCTTGCAGCAACCAGCGTGGCGACGCCCGCATCGGCTGCTGAAACCGTTTACGACGTGAGCGACGCCAACGGCGAAGTTCATGGTCTTTGGACCAATGGCCTGTTCGGCGCGAATTCCGTCGATCCCGCAAACTATTTCTCGATCGCAAGCGCGCTTTTCACGCTCGACGATCTCGGTGACATGGACCCGAATACATTCTCGGCTACCTTTGCCGGTACGGCGGTCAATCCCGACGGATATGTCGCTGTCTTCAACCTGGCGCTGAGCGACTGGCACGATACGCCGGATGGCAGCTTCCAGTACAAGACCGAGCAGGGTGCGAACTACGATCCCACGCTCGACATTCCGGATATCGACTTCTTCACCGGTGGTTCGGGTACGATCGATATCTACGACGATATGAACAACCTGCTCTATTCGCTGACGATCGACACTTCCGATCCGTTCCGCGATCCGACCGCCTGGCAGTACGGCCCCGGTGCCAACGCGAAGGATGACGAGGAGCTTGGTGCTTCGGCATGGGTCAACACCAACGAACTCCCGCAGCACTTCGACTTCAACGTCGGCCTCTCGGCAGTTCCCGAGCCGTCGACCTGGGCGATGCTGCTTCTCGGCTTCTTCGGCATCGGCGGTACGCTCCGTCGTACCCGCCGCGAGAAGAGCGGAGTTCTCGCTTCGGCGTAAATCTCCTGAAGCTTCAGTACCTAACGCCCGCATAGCGCAAGCTGTGCGGGCGTTTTCATATGCACTGACACGATCAGTCAGTTTGCGGGCGAATGGCGTGACACAGCGGACGATTTGGCGGCACGCACAATCTCTGCAAATCGGCCCCAGCATGTCCGCCAGCGCCGCAATGTCCGAAGTGGAGACCGACATGCGACTGAAGATTTTTGCTCTTGCCGGAATCGTGGCTGCAGCTGCAGCCGCTCCGACCAGCGCTGAGGAACCGGCGACATACGATGGCCCGGTGATCGACATGCATCTTCATGCGTACACAGCAGATGGCAATGGGCCGCCCGGCACGCCACTCTGCCCCGAGCTCAGCGAATTCGCCTGGGATGGTCAGGGAAGCTGGATCGAGCATTTCGGAGCGAAGGTTCTCTCCCGACCCTGCCTCAAGCCAATCGCCGGCTCGCTAACCGACGAAGCCCTCCGTGACGAAACCATAACCGAGATGCGACGCCTGAAAGTCCGCGGTCTGCTTGGCGGGTCGGAAGAGCGCGTAGCCGACTGGATGCAAGCCGCGCCCGATCTGTTCTGGCCTGCACGACACCTCAATCCCCAACGCGATCCCGAAACCACTCCGGAAAGCCTTGCTGCAGATTTCGCTGCTGGCGAGATCGTAGCGATCGCCGAAATTACGGGCCAGTATTCGGGCATCATGGTCGACGACCCACGCATGGAGCCATTCTGGTCGATGGCCGAGCGCGAAGGCATCCCCGTCGGCGTGCACATCGGCCTTGGTCCTCCGGGCGCCGTCCACATGTATCCATCGTTCCGAGCCCAAAGTCCGAGCCATCTTGCCGAGGTCCTTGGCAAGCATCCCAAGCTGCGCGTCTTCGTCATGCATGGCGGATACCCCTATATCGACGATCTGAAGGCGCTTCTCTGGGTGCATCCGGACCTGATGATCGACATCGCTGTCCTGCAGTTTGCCCTGCCGCGCGCCGAGTTCCACGCATTTCTGGCAGAGCTGGTTCGCGCCGGCTTTGGCGATCGGATCATGTTCGGATCTGACCAGATGAACTGGCCCGGCGCGATCGGATTGGGGATCGAAGCGGTCAACGAAGCCGATTACCTGACCTACGATCAGAAGAAGGCCATTCTACATGACAACGCCGCCCGCTTCCTGCGGCTCGATGCGGACGGGAAGCTGCCTGATTAGGCGGACAGCGCGGACTTGAGGTCTGCGCGGATGGCCTTCAGCTTGGCCAAGACGTCGCCGCCGATGGCACCTCGCGAAGACGCGTCCTGTGCCGCTGCCTGTTGGTCCGGTACGCCGCGCAGGGCAGCCTTGGCGCCTTTCAGCGTATAGCCATCGCGGTTCACCAACTGGTCGATTCGCGCTACGAGCGCCACGTCTTCAGGCCGATAGTAACGACGGCCGCCACTGCGTTTCAGCGGTTTGAGCTGCGGAAATTGCTGCTCCCAATAGCGCAGCACATGCGTCTTGATGCCGGTCGCGCCGGCAACTTCGCCAATGGTGCGCAGGGCACCTGCTTCCTTGTGATCGCTAAACTCAGCCATGCGCCACTCTAGGCGCTAACTTCAGCCGTTTGCAATCCGCTCTTTCAACAGCTGGCTTGCACGGAAAGTCATCACCCGGCGTGGCGTAATCGGCACTTCGACCCCCGTCTTCGGGTTGCGGCCAATGCGTTCTTTCTTGTCACGCAGGACGAAACTGCCGAAGCCCGAAACCTTCACATTCTCGCCGCGCGCAAGCGCATCGCTCATCTTGCCGAGGATTTCTTCGACCAGGTCGAGCGACTCGGCCCGGCTCAATCCCATTTTCCGGTTGATTGTTTCAGCAAGATCGGCGCGGGTCAGCGTCCCCACGGAGCGCATCATGTCCATTGTAATCCTTCCCCAGACGCGACCCTGGGTTCGAGCGACTCAAGCAACCTACTGTATTTGGCTGATTACCGCAATGGAGCGACGGTAAAATTCTAACAAAAGTTATACCCGCGCGAGCGACGCACCCCAGGTAAACCCACCGCCCATAGCTTCGAACATGACGAGATCGCCCGATTTGATGCGACCGTCCTTGCGCGCGACGTCGAATGCAAGCGGCACCGATGCCGCAGAGGTGTTGGCATGACGGTCGACGGTTACGACGACTTTCTCGCTGTCGAGACCCAATTTGCGCGCCGTGGCATCGAGTATGCGTTGGTTCGCCTGGTGCGGTACCACCCAATCGATGGCTTCTGCCGGCACCCCGGCGTCATCCAGTACCTCGCCCAGAACCTCGGCGAGATTGACCACGGCGTGACGGAACACCTCGCGTCCCTTCATCCGAAGCTTCCCAACCTCGCCCGTCGTTGAGGGTCCGCCATCCACGTAGAGCAGTTCCTTGTGCTCACCATCGGCATGGAGGCGCGTGGCAAGAATGCCCGGGCCGTCCTCTGCCACGTCCTGAGCTTCGAGCACGACCGCTCCCGCCCCGTCGCCGAACAGGACGCAGGTGGTGCGGTCTTCCCAGTCGAGGATGCGGCTGAAGGTCTCCGCGCCGATCACGAGCGCTTTCTTCGCCATGCCGGTGCGTAGGAGCGAGTCCGCAGTACCGAGTGCATAAAGAAAACCCGAGCAAACCGCCGCAACGTCGAAGGCAACGCCTCCGCGGCAACCCAATGCCTGCTGGACCTGTGTCGCCGTGGCCGGAAAGGTGTGATCGGGAGTGGCCGTGGCAAGGATGATGAGCCCGATCTCGCTCGCGTCGACACCCGCATCCTCGAGCGCCTTGCGCGAAGCCTCGATGGCGAGGGTGGATGTCGTCTCGCTCTCGTTAGCAATATAGCGCTGGCGGATGCCGGTGCGTTCGACGATCCATTCGTCGCTGGTATCGACACGCTTGGCGAGCTCGGCGTTGGTGACGCAATTGGAAGGAAGCGCGCTGCCGCTGCCGGTGATGACCGCGCGGATCATTTTGCGCTCAGGCTTCCCGCGTCGACAGCGCCAAGGTCCTTGGCGATTCGATTGGTAATATCGTCTTCGAGGAGGCGCGCCGCAACTTCTACTGCGTTGGCGACACCCTTGGCATTGGCGCTGCCATGGCTCTTCACCACCACGCCGTTGAGGCCGAGGAAAACCGCGCCATTGTGGTTGTTCGGATCGAGGTGGTGCCTGAGCAACTCGGTCGCCGGACGCGAGACGAGGAAACCGACCTTCGACCGGATCGAGGAAGAAAAGGCCCGCTTCAGCAGGTCGGTCACAAAGCGCGCTGCGCCCTCGATCGCCTTCAACGCGATATTGCCCGAGAAGCCGTCGCACACGACCACATCGCATTCGCCGCGATTGATCTTGTCAGCTTCGACATAACCTTCGAAATCCATCGCCAGGCCTTCGGCCGCGCGAAGCTGGTCTGCGGCGGCCTGGATATCCTCGGTACCCTTGGTTTCCTCCGTGCCGATGTTGAGGAGGCGCACGCGCGGACTCTCACGGCCGGTCACGATGCGCGAGTAGGCTGCGCCCATGATGGCGAACTGGACGAGGTTGCGCGCATCGCATTCACGGTTCGCGCCGAGGTCGAGCATGATAACGTCATTGTCGCCCAGCGTGGGCAGCAACGCGGCCAAGGCCGGTCGGTCGAGGCCGGGCATGGTGCGGAGTGCGAGCTTGCTCATCGCCATCAGTGCGCCGGTATTGCCAGCGGAGACGGCAGCGCCCGCTTCGCCCCGCTTCACTGCATCGACCGCTAGGCCCATGCTGGTAGTCTTGGCGCGGCGCAAGGCACGCGACGGCTTCTCGTCGCCGCCGACCACATCCTCGCAATGAAGGATCTCGCTGGCCTCGGCGAGACCGGGATGATCTTCGAGCGCCGCCTTGATGCGGGTCTCGTCGCCGACCAGCAGGAAGTTGAATCGATCGTGGCGCCTACGCGCGAGCGCGGCGCCCTCGATCATGGTGCGCACGCCTTCGTCTCCGCCCATCGCGTCAACTGCGATACGCGGCAAACTCATGACGTTCTCCGAACCAATTTAAGGTCTTAGAGGCCCTCGGGAGCGAGGACTTCGCGCCCGTTGTAATAACCGCAATGCGGGCACAGGTTGTGCGGACGCTTCAGCTCGCCACAGTTCGAGCACTCGTGATGTGCTTCTACCTTGAGCGAATCGTGAGCACGACGGTTGCCGCGACGGTGGGGCGATACTTTTCTCTTGGGGACGGCCATCTCGGCACCTGTTCCTCAAACAATTTCAATCAATTTCGGTGGCCGCCCTAGGGGAAGGTCCGGCAACGCACAAGAGGGCGATGACGAAGGATTTCCCGACCGTGACGGTGAAGCCGCGCGCTATAGCGAATTTTCCGGCTGTTGCAAGCGTGGCGGAGGATAATCCTTTGCCCCTGATTGCCGAGGAGGCGGCCTTGCCATACCAGTCCGGCCACGGGTTATCGAAAGGGAGAGAAACATGGGCATTATCCTGCCGGTTACGCTGACTGCGGCTGCCGCTGCGGCGATCATCAATCTGTGGCTATCGGTGCGCGTCGGTCAGATGCGCGGAGCCACCAAGACGATCCACGGCGACGATGGCGGGGGCCCCCTCACCCGCCGCATGCGCGCACAGCTCAATTTCGTCGAGAACACGCCGTTCCTGCTCGCGCTTGTGGCAGCAATCGAGCTGTCCGGTCGCGGACAACCGTGGCTGGCATGGGTTGTGGGCGTCTACATGCTCGGCAGGATCGCGCATGGCATCGGGATGGACGGCGAAGGTCCCACCAAGCCGCGCATGATCGGCGTGCTGATCACCATGCTGACACTGCTCGGCCTCGCTATCGTGGCCGTGCTGATCACGCTTGGCGTGATGTAAGCGTAATCAGGCCAACGCCGCGTCGCTGACGAAGGCGTTGGTCTTGCGCTCCTGGCCGAAAGTGCTGGTGGGGCCGTGACCCGGAATGAAGGTCACGTCGTCCCCCAGCGGCCATAGCTTCTTCGTGATCGCATCGATCAGGTCCTGGTGGTTGCCCATCGGGAAATCGGTGCGCCCGATACTTCCCTGGAACAACACGTCGCCCACGACGGCGAACTTGCTCGGGCGGTGGAAGAATACGACGTGGCCTGGCGTGTGGCCGGGGCAATGGATAACTTCCAGTTCCAGCTCGCCGACGGTGACCGTATCGCCATCCTCCAGCCAGCGATCGGGTTCGAAAACCTGGCCATTCACGCCGTAGCGTGCGCCGTCCTCGTCCAGCCGGCTGATCCAGAACCGATCGGCCTCATGCGGGCCTTCTATCGGCAACCCCAGTTCCTTGGCGAGGATGCCTGCTTCGCCGCAGTGGTCGATATGGCCATGGGTAATGAGGATCTTCTCCAGCTCTACCCCGGTCTGCTTCACCGCCGCTTTCAGCCTATCGAGGTCCCCGCCCGGATCGATCAGCGCGCCCTTGTTGGTCGCAGTGCACCAGATCAGCGAGCAATTCTGCTGGAGCGGGGTGACCGGCACGATACCGGCTTTCATCGGAGGCTGTTTCGGCGTGTCGTTCATGATGTAGTGAGATGGTTCGGTTCTTGATCGAAAACAAGGCGCGACTTCGCGCTTGTGATAGTGTCGGCGGAAAAGGAGCAGAGAAATGCGAAGTCTTGCAATTGCGACGAGCGCGGCCCTGCTGGCCTCCTGCCAGGCCACAGGCACGGAGGCCGAGCTGGCGAGCGCCGAACCGACGGAAGCGCCCGAAGTCCCCGTCTACGTGACTGCCATCTGCGGCGACTGCCACGCTGTGCGCCCCAACGCGATCTCTCCCAATCCGGAAGCTCCCGGCTTCGAGGACGTCGCCAACAGTCCGGGACTTACGCGCGAAACGCTGGTCACCTTCCTGTCTGACGCGCACAATTACCCGCTACAGATGGATGTCGATCTCGATGAAGAAGATATCGAGACGATCGCCGACTACATGATGACCTTGCAATCTGACGAGTACCATCGGGCACCCTCCTAGTCCGGCAGATCCTGATTGGCGCGGACCACATTGGCTACGCGATAGGCTTTCTCTGCCAGCTCGGGATCGACATCATCGTCCAGAGCAAGACGCGCCATCCGATCATGGAGCCCCTGCGAGGTATAGAATGACCAGACCTCGTCGCGCCCTGGTCCTTCCCAGAAGGCCGTGATCCAGATTTTGCCGTCTTCGTATCGACCGTGGCGCCAGTCGCGATACAGTCTTTCTGCTAGCGCCCGATCGTCGGCGACGTTGAGCTGATCAACGAGATCTTCAGCCGGCCAGCCGCCAAGCGCGAACATGCACACGACATCGTCGAGGTAGTCGCCCTGTTCCGTGAACGGCGCCGCTCGCTCAAGCTGTAACCTCAGGTAGAGTCGCTGGAATGCGTCGAGCACGTTCCATTGCTCCGGACTCCAATTGTCCCTGTTACCCGTATCGAATCGCTGGAGGGCAACCTCGAGCCCGACATTCGCAACATCATTGCCCGACGCGAGGACCTCGAGGATTCGCGGAAGAAGATAAGCCCAGGTCGCCTTCGCCACACCTGTTTCCGGATTGTAGGCGGCAAAAAACCAGTCCTGCACATAGGAAAGAGGCAACTCGGCAATCGGCGGATTGAAGAAGTCCGCCTCGATCGCTGGGTCCATGCAGCAGCCCTCGCAAACCTCGATGTTGCGCGGCTTGGGTCTTGCAAACACGCGATAGGCCTCCTCGATAATCTCGAAGAAGGGGTTCTCTGGGCCTATCTTGGCCTCGCCTAACCGGTCAGGCGCGCGGGTCATGGCTCGCTTCTAGCACGACAGCATTGCCCCGTCGGTTAACGACCGTCGACGAACTGTTCGTGGGGTCCGCAATTCCGATTCACCTGACGAAATCATAGGATTACGAACGTCGTTGGACGATTTTTCTTACCGGTTGGTGGGGATCGAGCCGTAGTCCGCAGATTAGGGGATGCACCATTTCGCAGCTTGGATAGCTGGCGACGTCGATGACTGCATTGCGATCCGTCGAGACTCTGGCCGATCCAGCCTGGCTGGCTCATCGCTATGATGTGCGCAACGATGCGATCCAGTTTGTCAGACTTCCGCGTGAAGCGCGCAAGAATGCCAGCTTCCTGTACGATCAGGCACTTATCGATTCTGCACCCAGCAAGTCCGTTCCGCGCAGCGAACTCGCTTTTGACGGCATCACTCCGGTGCCGGTCCATTTGATAATGCACTCCGGGCTTGCGGGCTCGACATTGCTCACCAAGGCGCTCGACATCGAGGGTGTTGCTACCACTTTCAGCGAGCCGCCGATCCTGACCGATCTCATGTCCCTGAAATTGGCCAACCGGGGATCCAGGGAAGTGTCCGAAAGGATACGATCCGTATTGCGAATCCTGGCGCGACCGTTCGAGCAGGGAGAAGTCGTGGTTCTCAAGTCTGGTGCCGTCGGCAACGCGCTGGCAGGTGACATACTTTCCAATTGGTCCGAAAGCCGCGCGTTGTGCCTGCAATCCCCGCTCACCATTTACCTTGCTTCAGTTGCGAGAAAGCGCACTGCAGGGCGTGTCTGGGGGCGACAGTTGTTCAGCACGCTGGCCAGCGCACAGATGACGTCCCTCGGTTTCACGTCGAAAGAGCTGTTCGCCCAGACCGACCTGCAGATTACCGCGCTGGCTTGGCTGGCATTGCATCGCGAAATGCAGGCAGCGCTCTCGCGTTTCCCGGGCCGTGTGGTGGCGCTCGATAGCGAGAAGCTGCTCAACAGCCAGGAAGCCTCGATAGACGCGATCGGCAAGTTCCTCTCGCTTGATTACGACGCCGAGCAAGTGGTGGCGAACCCGATCCTTCGGCGGCACTCCAAGACTGGCGAAGATTTCGACAGCCACAAGCGCGCACGCGAGCTCGACGAGACATTTTCGATCCATGGTGAGGAAATCGACCTGGTCACGCAGTGGATCGTCAAAGTGGCCGAGGCGCAGGGAATCGTCCTCGACCTCCCCAACCGGATCTAGCATCGCTCGCAATCAGCTGCAGGACCAAGGCAAGGGCGCCATGTCGGGCTCGACCCACGACTTGCGTGCCTCGGGTGAGAACAACTGTTCGCGGGACCAATGGGCCAGTATCCAATCTGAGCGACCATAGGGGCCCACCATTAGCTCCGCCAAAGCGGCTGCTAGCGGTCTATCCATCTCTCCCGACCCGGGCACGAATCCTGCAGCGCCCAGCGACGCGATGGTGATCGTGTGATGATAGCCCGAAGTATCGGTGTTCGGCGTACCATGCGCTTCGTTGAGCGCTATAATGATCGTACGAAAGGCCTCCGAGTTGCTGCGGTCGGGCCGGTGGCGAAGCATCCACAACGCAAACGCGAAGTGTGCCTCATGCGTCCATTCGGCATGCGGCAGGGTCCTGTCGAGCACGCGTGTCGCGAGCTCCTCGAAATGAGCATCTGTGGGAAAATCGGTCATGTCATAGGTTCCTCTCGCGGATACCCGACCGACACGAAAAACCCCGCCGGCCGGGCGGGGTTGCATTGCTGTGTGGTCTGATCGTGAGCGCGTCAGCACACAGGCGCAGGGCAATCCGCCGCCGATATGGTCGGGCGAGATTGTTGCGTCATGGCAATGACAGTTGCGTGGATCATGGATCCATGCTGCGCCGCAGGAAGAGGGCTGTCAAGCTGAGGACGCGCTAGATCCGCCCGCCCTTCCATACCACCCGCCCGATGACCTCCACTTCCTCGCGCGCCAGTTCGATCGGCGCGTAGGCATCGTTTGCGCTGATCAATGCGATGCGGCCGGGCGCACTGGCCTGCACCTGCTTGACGTGCAGCGCGTCGCCGATCCGCACGACATGGATGCCCTCGCCAGCGCGCTTGTGGCGATCGACGAAAATCTCGTCGCCGCTGCGCAGGACCGGCTCCATGCTGTCCCCCTCGACCCGGATGGCAGTGAGGTCCGCGCCTTCCAGACCCATTTCGCGCAACCACCGGCGCGAGAAGCGGAAGCTATCGAAGGAAATTTCCTCAGCTGAGAACGCTCCCGGGCCCGCCGATGCGTCCAGAGCCAGCCGAGGGACCGCGACAAAGCCATCCGATTCGCGCGGCCTTCCCAGCTGCGGATCGGCACCCAGTTCGACCTCGTCGACCCCGAAGAATTCAGCCAGCTTGCGCCGGTCCGCCTCCTCCAGCTTGCGCGGGCTGCCCTTGCGCACGAATTGCTGCAAGTAGCTGGGATTACGGCCCAACATGGATGAGAGAGAGGACAGGCTCGTGCGACTTTTCTCGGTCAATTCGACCAGCCTTGCACGCTCAGGGGTCATGTCCGCCATCCTCAATTCCTTCCTTCGCTACCCACCCAGGTGATCCAAATCGGGACCGCAAGCAGGAGCTGAGCGAGAAAATTCCTATAGCATAGGATTTTTCCTAGACAAGTAGGATTTGGACTGGAACGTATCGGGAACACGGCGAGCGATTCGCCGCACGGATACAGCCATGGGGAGCAGTGAACATGTTGATCCGCAGCATCGAGAAATTCCTTCGCGCACACGATATGCCACCGACAAAATTCGGGCGACTGGCCGCGCATGATCCGCGCTTCGTGCTCGACCTCAGGATGGGCCGCGAGCCGCGCAGCCAAACCGAGGCGCGCATTCGCGGCTTCATGACCGGTTTCGACGCGGCCTCATCGGCTGCCACGAAGGAGGCGCTCCATGTCCTGTGAAACGAAACCTCCCCGCCCTCCCCGTTCGCGCCGTTCTTCCAGCGACAGGGTTAGGCAGGCGATCACCGTGCTTGCCGAGCATCAGGGACAGGTGATCACGCACACCGAGAAGGCCTGGGCGAGCATCACCTTCGCCGGCACTCGCCACTCGATCGCCCTGCTTTTTGCCGGTGAAGAAGCGGTCGAAGCAGGAGAGCGCTTTGTCGCCACCCTGCCCGACCACGAGTTCGCTATTCCCGGCCAGCTGGTGGCCGACGCGGGCGTTGTCGAGGTGGAACACCGCCTCTCCCCCAACCCTCGCATGGTGGTGCAATGCGACCTGCTGCTTCTGGAGGATGCGTGACTAGTATCCCGCCTGAAGATCCATCTGCGGCTCTACCGCTTCGCCCTTGTGCCAAAGTTCAAGGTTCTCGACGAAGCGATCGGCACTGCGCTGGAACATCTTCGTCTGCGCTCGGCCCGACAGGTGCATGGTGATCTGCGCGTTTTCCAGCTCCCATAGCGGGTGATCTTCAGGCAGCGGCTCGGGGTCGGTGACATCGAGCAGGGCGGCCTCGATGGTCTTGGCCTTCAGCGCCTCGACGAGGTCGTCCTGCTTCACCACGTCACCGCGCGCGATATTCACCAGCACCGCATTGGGGCGCATCGCGGCGAGTTCGGCAGCGCCGATCATGTGACGGGTTTCCTCGGTCGAGGGAACCGCCAGCACAACCCAGTCGAACTCGCCCAGCTTTTCGCGCCATTCGCCGGGACGTAGTGCGCCCTCGCCGCCCGAGCGGCGCACGGGAATGACCTTCATGTCGAAGGCCTCGAGCCGGGTCTTGATCAGCCCGCCGATCGCCCCGAGGCCAAGCAATAGCACGCGCTCGCCTGACAATTCCCGCTTGCCCGGACTGTCGAGCAGCCATTCCTTGCGCTCCTGCGCGCGCACGACCTCGCGATAACCCTTCGCATGAGCGAGCATCAGCATGACGACATATTCGGCGATGGTGATGGCGTTGATGCCCACGCCATTGGTCACCGTGACGCCGCGATCGTGAAGCACGTCGAGCGGCAGGAAATCGAGCCCCGCATAGATCGAATTGAGCCATTTCAGGCCTGTCGCCGCATGCGCGATCTCGATCATCGGCTCCTTCTCGTTGAGGTCGAACCAACCGATCTCGGCCTCGGGCGCCATCTCCAGCGCCTGCTCCTTGGTCATGAACCACAGCGGCTCCACCCAGTCGGGCAGGCGCGGCTCTACCAGCGGGCGGATCAGGGCAGACATCACGGCTTTGGTCATCTAGCGTCTCTCCAATGGCAGCCCATGACGAACCCGAAGCGATTGCGCCCGTCAAGCCCGCGCATGTGCCGCTACTGGTCGAGGACGGCTTCATGGGCGCGCAATTTTCGGCCGAACTTTGCGCCTTGGCAGTGGCCAATGAGGCGGCATTCAAACGCGCGGTGGTGACCCGCCCGACTGTCGAGCGCGAACTCGACCTGGCCTCGCGCCGGTCGTTCACCTTCGAGGGCGATCTGGGCGGCTTGGGCGCGCGGTTCGTGGAGCGCGTCGCGGAGGCTGGCGTTTTCGCAGCACTGGGAATGGAGCCGGTCGCAGAACCCCATCACGAATTCCTCCTGTCGGCCCACCGCGACGGCGATTTCTTCACTCCGCACACCGATGTGGTGGTGAGCGGCGATCGCGCCTTCCTCGGCTATGACCGGCTCGTAACGCTGACCTATTACGCGCATCTCCCGCAGGCGCGCTTCGAAGGCGGCGAGCTGGTCCTGCACGGGCTGTTCGGCCACGGTGAGCCGGAGGTGATCGAGCCCAGGAACGACCGGCTGGTGGCTTTCCCCAGCTTCGCACCGCATGAGGTCCGCAAGGTGGTGCAGCCCGATGCGCCCTTCGCCGAAGCGCGGTTCGCGCTGACCTGCTGGCTGGGGCGGAATCTCGCCGACTAGGGCCGGAAAGCGCTCCAGGCGACGAAGGCGAGAAACGGGAGGCCGGCAAGATCGACAACCGCGATGCGCTTGAGCGGCGCCGGCGATCCGGCAAGCCAGTATAGCGCGAGGAAACTGAGCATGCTGATGCCCACGACCAGCACGGCAAGTCGGCGACCTTCGGGTACGAACGCTGCCCAGAGGCATGCGACGAAGACCGCAAGGAACAGCGCGGCTCGGTGCTGCATAAGCAGGAACAACGGGTTGTCAGCCGCCAGCCCGTAGAGCGTTGTCAGGGTCGCTGGACGGAAGAAAGCCAGCGCGGGCAGCGCATGAATCGCCGCGAGTGCGAGCCAACAAATAGGTTGCAACATGCAACCTTATTATCAGCTAGCTCGCCAAGATCAAGCCAAGTTCCACTCCCAGCCCAGCGGATCGCCATCCATCACCTCGACGCCCTTCGCGGCAAGGCTCTCGCGGATTGCGTCGCTGGTGGCGTAATCCTTGGCGATTTTTGCTTCCTTGCGGCGGAAAAGCTCGGCCTCGATCTCGGCCTCGGTGATTTCGGCGGACTTGGGGCGGATGCGCAGGTCCTCGCGGGAGAGGTTCTCGAGGTCCAGACCGAGCACCTTGTCCATTTCCGACATGGCCGAAAGCACACAGTCGGGATCGATCTTCTTGAGCGAGAGCACATCCTCGAATGCCGTCAGCGCCTCGGCCGTGTTGAGATCGTCGCTGACTGCATCGCGGAATCGCTCCACCGGCTCGCGCGTCTTGGGATGACGCTCCCAACTGTCGGCATGCCAGTCGGCCGCGTGGCGTTCCTCCTGAAGTGCCTTCCAGCGCCCTACCGCCATCACCATACGCTTGAGCCTCGTGAGCGCTGCCCCCAGCCCATCCCAGCTGAATTCCAGCTCGCTGCGGTAATGCGCCTGGAGGCACATCATGCGGTAGGCGAGCGGGTGGTAGCCCTTGTCGACCAGCAATTGCAGCCGAAGGAACTCGCCGGAGCTCTTGGACATCTTGCCCGAGCGTTCGACGAGGAAGTTGTTGTGCATCCAGATGCGCGCGCCACTGTTCTCGGCTTTGCCAAGCCCGCCGGTGCAGCAATAGGCCTGGTTTTGCGCGATCTCGTTGGGATGGTGGATCTCGCGGTGGTCGATCCCGCCGGTGTGGATGTCGAAAGGAAAGCCGAGCAGTGCCTCGCCCATCACCGAGCATTCGAGGTGCCAGCCGGGCGCGCCCTTGCCCCACGGCGAATCCCATTCCATCTGCCGCGTCTCGCCTTCGGGCGTCTTTCGCCAGATCGCGAAGTCGGCCGCGTTGCGCTTGCCTTCCAGCCGTTCGATCCGGCCTTCACCCTCCTCGGTCACGGCACGCGCGAGCTTGCCATAGTCCTCGATGGTCGAGACATCGAAATAAAGGCCGCTGTCGAGCTCGTAGCAGTGCTTGTCGGCGATCCGCTTGCCCCACTCGATCATCGGCTCGACATATTCGGTGGCGCGTGGGTGCTGCTTGCCGGTGATGTTCAGCCGCGCAAGATCGCGCTCGAAATCTTCCTGGTAGAATTTGGCGATGTCCCAGGCCGAGCGGCCTTCCTTGGCCGCCATCTTCTCCATCTTGTCCTCGCCCTCGTCCGCATCGGAGGTGAGATGGCCGACATCGGTGATGTTGATCACATGGGTGAGGTCATAGCCCTTCCAGCGCAGCACTCGCCCCAGCGTGTCGGAAAACACATAGGCGCGCATATTGCCGATATGCTGGTAGTTGTAGACCGTCGGCCCGCAGGAATAGACGCGCGCCTCGCCCGGATGGACGGGAGTGAAAATCTCGATCTCGCGGGTGAGCGAGTTGAACAGCTTGAGCGGCGTGTCGGTCATGGGTGGCGCAATGGCGATAGCGGGCGCTGCGGTCAATTCCTGTCATTGCGAGGAGCGAAGCGACGCGGCAATCCAGCTTCAAACGCATCCGCATATTGCGACATCGGGAGATGGATTGCTTCGCCTGCGGCTCGCAATGACGGGACGAGAAATCAGTCCCAACCCTCCCAACGCACGACTTCATCTAGGGGCGCGCGCTTCACGTCGAATGTGTTCACCGGCGCATCCGCATCGCGGTAGCCGATGGCCATGCCACAGAAGAAGATGTGGTCCTCGGGAATATCGACCACCTCGCGGATTTGCGGAGAATAGACCGCCCAGGCCTCCTGGAAGCAGCAGTCGAGCCCTTCCTCGCGAAGTAGTAGGGCGATGGTCTGGAGCCACATGCCGATATCGCTCCACTGCGGAGGGCCCATGTATTTGGGCGTGTGGACCAGCATCAGAACCGGCGCACCGAAAGCGCGGAAGTTCTCGGCGAACCACATGAGGCGCTTGCCCTTCTCCTCGCGGGAGATTTCGAGCGCACCGTAAAGGTCCTCGCCCACGCCGAACCGGCGCTGTTCATAGGCGCCGTCGAGCTCGGGCGGGTAGATATGATATTCGGGCTTGTGGGCATCGCGGCCCTTGGGGAATTCCTGCGCGATCCGTGCGAAAAGCGCCTGCATCGGCTCTCCGGTGAGGATGATCCCATGCCACGGCTGCGTGTTCCCGCCAGAAGGCGCCCGCTGCGCTTTCTCGAGCACGCGGGTGAGCGTCTCGCGGTCGACCGGTTGGTCGGTGAACTTGCGGATCGAGCGGCGGGACTGGACGGCTTCGGTGGGGGTCATTCGCATCGAAGGATTTCCATGTCTGAACCATTTATTTGGAGACGACCTTCAGGGCCGTAGCCATATCCAAACCCCGCAGTGTAATAGCAAGCATCAGCTGCGTGAATTTGATCGCGCCATTTCCAAGACACTCTCGGCCCTCCCTCACCCGAAACGCGTGCCGTGAACTTCGTCGCCTGTCCCGCTTCAAGGTCGTCCAGATACCAAACGTCACCACCAGCAGCGACCTGAATGGAAGATATCCTATCGTCAGTTCCGTTGATTATCGTGAGGTCGCTTATCGACGAGCCGCAAGCGGCTATCGTTAGCGCCAGCGGAAGGATCAGAACACGCCTCACCCCTCCACCTCGAACAACCCGGCAAGCTGCTCGATAATCGTGCCGCCGAGCTGTTCCACGTCCATGATCGTCACCGAGCGCTTGTAGTAGCGGGTCACGTCATGGCCGATGCCGATGGCGGCGAGCTGGACGGGGCTTTGCTTCTCGATCCACTCGATCACCTTGCGCAAGTGGCCTTCGAGATATCCCGCCTGGTTTACGCTCAGCGTACTGTCGTCGACCGGAGCGCCGTCCGAGATCACCAGCAGGATGCGGCGGTCTTCGGGGCGGGCGAGCAGGCGGGTGTGCGCCCAGAGCAGCGCCTCGCCGTCGATGTTTTCCTTGAGCAGACCTTCGCGCATCATCAGGCCGAGGTTGCGGCGCGCGCGGCGCCATGGCTCGTCGGCCTTCTTGTAGACGATGTGGCGCAGATCGTTGAGGCGGCCCGGATTGGCGGGACGGCCATCGGCGAGCCAAGCCTCGCGTGACTGCCCGCCCTTCCACGCGCGGGTGGTGAAGCCGAGGATTTCGGTCTTCACGCCGCAGCGCTCGAGCGTGCGCGCCATGATGTCGGCGCTGATCGCGGCGATGCTGATCGGCCGCCCGCGCATCGAGCCCGAATTGTCGATCAGGAGCGTGACGACCGTGTCCTTGAACTCGGTATCGCGCTCGATCTTGTAGGATAGCGCATGGCCGGGGCTGACGACCACGCGGGTGAGGCGCGCGGCATCCAATAGCCCCTCTTCCTGGTCGAAATCCCAGCTGCGGTTCTGCTGCGCCATGAGGCGGCGCTGGAGGCGGTTGGCGAGCCGCGTCACCACGCCCTGCAATCCGGCGAGCTGGCTGTCGAGATAGGCGCGCAGCCGGTCCAGTTCCTCGTGATCGCACAGCTCGGGTGCTTCGATCACCTCGTCGAATTTGTCGGTGTAGTGCTTGTAGTCGAAATCCTCGGGCAGGTCGGTCCACGGGCGGTTCGGGCGGACGGGCTGCATGCCCTCGCCCTCCTCGTCCGAAGGATCACCATCGGACATTTCCTGCTCGCCCTCGACGTCTTGTTCGGCATCGCCATCGGCCTCGCCGTCGACGACTTCGCCGCGCGCGTCGCTTTCCTGCGGCTGGGCCTCGCCTTCGTCTTCCTCGTCGGTGTCCTGCTCGTCGTCGGGAGCGTCGCCTTCCTCGTCCTCGCCATCATCGCGGCCTTCGTCCTCGGGCGTGTCGGGAAGCGTGAGTTCGAGATGCCGCAGCATGTCGAGCGTCAGGTCCTGGAAGGCGCGCTGGTCGTCTAGAGCGCCCGCGAGGTCTTCCATGTCGGTGCCGATGCGGCTGAGGATTTCCTCGCGCACCATGTCGACGCCGGGCTTCGCGCGGTCGGGAATGGCCTCGCCGGTCAGCGCCTCGCGCAGCATCAGCGATAGCGCGGTGGGCAGCGGGACGTCCTTCGCCGCTTCCGCGCGCCCGATGGGATCGGTCGCCGTGCGCATCTCGACCGCCGCGTCGAGATTGCCCTTCATGCCCGAATAGTTGTTGGAGCCGAGCGCCTCGTAGCGTGTGCGTTCGATAGCGTCGTAACAGGCGCGCGCGATCGGTTCGGGCGGCGCGCCCTTCGCGTGCATCGCCTCGTTGTGGTGACGCAACTTGAGTGCGAAGCTGTCAGCAAAGCCACGCGCCTCGCGCGCCTGGTCGGGCGGCAGCGTGCGCCCGGGCAGCGGCACGCGGAAGTTCTTGCCGCTCTGCGTCGGGCTGTCGGCAGACCAGGCAACCTCGACTTCCGGCTCACGCGCGATGGCGCGCGCCGTGCCGGTGAGCGCCTGCTTGAACAGGTCGAGAGGTGTCTGGTCTGTCACGCGGGCCTATTTAGGACGTCGGGATCGACTGGCCAGTCTTTTCCCAGTCCTTGATGAAGCCTTCCAGCCCCTTGTCGGTCAGGACGTGCTTGAATAGTCCCTTGATCACGGCGGGCGGCATGGTCGCGACATCGGCACCCAGACGCGCGCTCTGCAACACGTGGACCGGGTTGCGGATCGAGGCGGCGAGGATTTCGGTCTGGAAGTCGTAATTGTTGTAGATCAGGCGGATATCGCCGATCAGTTCCATGCCGTCGAAGCCGTTGTCGTCATGACGGCCGATGAAGGGCGAGACAAAGGTCGCGCCGGCCTTAGCAGCCAGCAGCGCCTGGTTGGCCGAGAAACACAGCGTGACATTCACCATCGTGCCGTCGCTGGTGAGCTTCTTGCAGGTCTTGAGCCCGTCGATCGTCAGCGGGACCTTGATGCAGACATTGTCCGCGATCTTCCGCAGCGTCTCGGCTTCTTTCATCATCGTCTCGTGATCGAGCGCGACGACTTCGGCGCTGACCGGGCCATCGACGATGCCGCAGATTTCCTTCGTGACTTCCATGAAGTCGCGGCCCGACTTGGCGATCAGCGAGGGGTTGGTGGTGACACCATCGAGCAGGCCGGTGTCGGCCATTTCCTTGATGTCGGCGATGTCGGCAGTGTCGACGAAGAATTTCATGTGTGCGAGCTCCGGAGAAGCGGTTGGCGATTCCCTCTCGCTCTAAACGACCGGACGATGTGCATCTACCCCGCTGGCTCTCCAGTCGTGGACTAAGTCTCGCTTGTCCGGCTCGCACCCGGAATCAAGAGGGCCCCACGAACCAGGATCGCGGGGCCCCTTCGGGTACCTCAGCATGGAATAGCTTAGCTGTAGGCCAGGCGAACCTTCCGGCTCTCGCGGCGCATCACCCCGCCGACAAGGCCGAAGCCGAGGATCAGCATGAGCCAGGTCGAAGGCTCGGGAACAGCCGAGCTGAAGGTGATGCTCTTGAGCTTGAAACCATCACCATAATTGTCCGGATTGCTGCTCGACGCGCCGATGATCCACCAATTGCCTGAGACCGAACCGGGATTGATGTTGCGCGTATCCCAGCCGCTTTGGCCGACCGATCCCGATTCCCAAAAGCTGAAGCCAGAGAGGATCGAGTCGGGCTGCTCGTCCCACAAAGGAGCGACGTTCCAGGCACCAAGAGCATTCATCGCGCCGATAGTCGCATCGGTATCGTTCATGCCGTGCCAGCCGGTTGCGAATGTCGCGCTTTCCAGGACGACCGACGAACTGAACTGGAGGAGGATGAAGTCGGTCCAGCCGACATTGTCGACCGTATGCGAACCGTCGCCGTCGCTGTTGTTCACGCCGAGGCCGTAGGACCACTGGCCAAGCGAGCCGTCCTCGAGATTGCTGTCGTAGTCGACGGCCCAGGCGGTTGCCTGGACTGAGGTGGCACCGTCACTGAATATGAGCGAATTGCCGTCGGAGCCGGAACCCGCACCGCCAGCCAGGACAAGCGTCGACGCATGGGCTGCACCCGCGATTGCAAGGCTGCCAATGGCACAAAGCTTGGCGATATTACGACGAATGTTCATGAGACCCTCTCGGACAGTAACCTGCAGCGCCCGATAGTGGACGCATTGCGGTATTATTCCACCCACCCGAGTCCCGGGAATAGCGTTAATAAACTCAGATTCGGCTGTGCCAAATCGGGACAAAAGGGTCCGCGATCTCCGGCCTAAAGCGCGCCGAAAACTCCGATAATCAACGGATCGCGCGTCTCGCGCGGGTTAGCCCTGATTCCGGCCTCCTCGACACCGATCTCACGCCAGATCGTATCGTCGATCCGGCCCGCCACGCGGCTGGACACTTGCGGGATATCGACGCCCGTTAGTGCTGCCAGAGCCTGTCCCACCAGCGGGTCCTGCGCGACCCGCATGGCAGTGCCGAGTTCGGGCACCATTGCCTCGATCAGCGAGCTACCCATCGACCCGCGCAGGAAGGCGGTAGCTGCCGTCGGCCCGCCGTTTACGAGATCGATCGCGTTCTGGATCCCGATCGTACGCACGGCCTCGGTCACAAGCGGGGCGGCGCGATCTGCGCCCTCGTAGGCGATATCGCCGAAAGCATCGAACAGCCGATCCTTGAACAGCGATGAGGTGAGGATGCTCGACAGCACGCCTCCGCGAGCGCCGAGCAGGTTCTCAAGCCCGACTTCTTCAACCTGCTGGTCCCAGAAGCCGCCGCCATCGAGCATGCGGGCAAAGGCACGCTCGCTCGAAAGGAACAGGATGCGCTGGACGGCGTCGGTCAGGCTGAAGCCGGGGATACCCGCACATCCGGAAAGCGCGAGACCGGCCGTCCCGGCGGTCAAACCGCCGAGGAAAGCGCGGCGTCCGGTGGGTCTCACAAGAATATCGGTCATTATTGTTCTCCTTGGCAAAGTCCCACCCTTGTCTTGTCGCAGTGACGCCGCCCATATGGCCACCAAATGAACCGCGTCCGCTGCCTCGTCCTCAATGCCGCGCTCGGCCCCCTCGACTACAAGGTCCCCGAGGGGATGGAGGTCGAATACGGGCAGGTAGTCGAATGCCCACTCGGTCCGCGGACGGTCGTCGGGATCGTCTGGGAGGCTGAACGGCTGCCGGGCAACGAGGTTCCGGTGGAGAAACTGCGCAATTTGCGGGGGATATATCCCATCCCTCCCCTTCCTGCGCCGCTGCGCCACCTGATCGAGTGGACGGCCGACTACTATGTCGCCTCGCTGGCGAGCGTGGCGCGGATGGCGCTGTCCTCGGGCGGGGCGCTGAAGGGGCCGGCGAGCATCACCGAGTATCGCCTTACGGGGGGCATGCCCGAACGCATGACCCCGCAGCGACTGGCGGCGATGGAGGCGCTGGAGGGCGAGCAGGCGACCATTCGCGAACTGGCCGGAATTGCGGATGTATCGGAAGGCGTCTTGCGCGGGCTCGTCAACCAGGGCGTGCTCGAACCGGTCGAGGTCGATTGCGACCGGCCCTATGACGAGGCCCGGCCCGACTTCGCGCAGGTGGAGTTGAGCGATCAGCAGCGCGAAGCCGCAGAGACTTTTTCCTCCGCGGTGCGCGAGGTGAAGTTCGCGCCCTTCCTGCTCGACGGGGTGACCGGATCGGGCAAAACCGAAACCTACTTCGAACCCGTGTCCGAAGCGCTGAGAATGGAAAGGCAGGTGCTTGTCCTGCTGCCCGAGATCGCGCTGACCGAAAACTTCCTCCACCGCTTTGAAGAGCGTTTCGGTGCTGCGCCGGTGCTGTGGCACTCCTCGCTCAAATCGACCGAGCGGCGCCGCGCATGGAGGGCAGTGGCGAGCGGTGAAGCGCAAGTGGTTGTGGGTGCACGCTCGGCCCTATTCCTTCCCTTCGCAAAGCTCGGCCTGATCGTGGTCGACGAAGCGCATGAGACCAGCTTCAAGCAAGAGGATGGCGTTCGCTACAACGCGCGCGACGTCGCCGTGATGCGCGCGCATTTCGAAGGCTTCCCTATCATCCTCGCCAGCGCCACCCCAGCGCTGGAAAGCCTGCAGATGGCCGAGAGCGGGATCTACACTAAGGTCGACCTGCCGAGCCGCTTCGGCGGCGCGCAACTGCCCGCGATCGACACAATCGACCTGACGCAGGAGAAGCCGCCGCACGGCATGTGGCTGGCCCAGAGGCTGGTCGACGGGATTGCCGAGCGGCTGGAACGCGGCGAGCAGTCGCTTCTGTTCCTCAATCGCCGAGGCTATGCACCACTGACTTTGTGCCGGAACTGCGGCTTTCGTTACCAGTGCCCCAATTGCAGCGCATGGCTAGTCGAACACCGCTTCACCCGCCGGCTCGCCTGCCACCATTGCGGCCACGAAGCGCCTAGCCCCGATCGCTGCTCCGAATGCGGTGAGCCCGACTGCCTCGTCGCATGCGGCCCCGGCGTCGAACGCATCGCCGACGAAGTGGCCGAACGCCTGCCCAAAGCGCGAGTCTTCGTTGCCACTTCCGACACGCTCAACTCGCCCGGCCGCGCTGCTGAATTCATCGCGCAGGTCGATGCGGGCGAGATCGACGTGATTGTAGGCACACAGCTCGTCACCAAGGGCTTCCACTTCCCCGAACTGACGCTTGTGGGCGTGGTCGATGCCGATCTCGGCCTTGAAGGCGGGGACCTGCGTGCAGGCGAGCGCACCTACCAGCAGGTCGCGCAGGTGGCCGGACGGGCGGGACGCGGCGCGAAACCGGGCGAAGTCCTGATCCAGACCCGCCATCCCGAGGCCAGCGTCATTGCAGCCCTCGCGGCAGGAGACCGCGATGCCTTCTACAGCGTCGAAACCGAGATGCGCCGCGATGCAGGTGCCCCGCCCTTCGGCCGCTGGGCCTCGATCATCGTGTCCAGCGAGGACGAGGCCGAAGCCCGCGAAGCTGCCCGAAGGATTGGCGATACCCGGCCCGATGTGCCCGACTGCATGATCCTCGGCCCCGCGCCCGCCCCCATGGCGCAATTGCGCGGCCGCTATCGCTACCGCTTGCTGATGAACGCCCGCCGCAGCGTACAACTCCAGGACGTGATCCGCCGCTGGCTCGGCCAGATCGACCACCCGCCCGGCGTGCGCGTTGCGGTCGATGTGGATCCCTATAGCTTCGTTTGAGGCACCCTCCCCCTAGTTATGCATTGTCCCGGCAATGCCCGGCCCCGTTCTTGTTCCCATCCTCGGCGACCAGCTGACCCGCAACCTCGCCTCGATCCGCGGGCGGACCAAGGACGATACCGTCATCCTCATGATGGAAGTCTGGGACGAGGCGACCTACGTCAAACACCACAAGCAGAAGATCGTGCTGATCTTCTCCGCCATGCGCCATTTCGCCGAGGAATTACGCGAGGCGGGGTGGAGCGTCGACTATGTCAAACTCGACGACGAGGGCAATTCGGGCAGCTTCACCGGAGAGGTCGCCCGCGCCATCGAGGAGCACGCCCCGCGGCTCGTCAGCGTGGTCGAGGCGGGTGAATGGCGCGTGCGCGAAGCCATGGATCAGTGGGGGGACAAGTTCGCCTGCGATGTCGAAATCCTGCGCGACGACCGCTTCATTTGCACCCAGGCCGAGTTCGATGAGTGGGCGGAGGACCGCAAGGGGCTCCGCATGGAATATTTCTACCGCGAGATGCGCCGCAAGACCGGCCTCCTCATGGATGGCGACAAGCCCGAGGGCGGCGAGTGGAATTACGACAGCGAAAACCGCAAGCCGCCAAAGGACGGCCTCTCCGCACCCGAACGCCCCAAGTTCGAGCCGGACGCAATCACGCAGGAGGTGATCGAGCTCGTCGAGGAGCGCTTCGGCGACCACTTTGGCTCACTCGAACGGTTCCAATGGCCCGTCACCCGCGAGGAGGCGGAGGAAGCCGCCGATGCCTTCTTCGCCGAGCGGATCGAATGCTTCGGCCCCTATCAGGACGCGATGCTCGCGGGCGAGGACGACCTGTTCCACTCGATGCTCTCGACCAGCATCAACCTCGGCCTGCTCGACCCGCTCGAACTTTGCCAGCGCGCGGAGAAGGCCTACAGGGACGGCAAGGCGCCGCTCAATTCGGTCGAGGGATTCATCCGCCAGATCATCGGCTGGCGCGAATATGTGCGCGGCTTCTACTTCCACCAGATGCCGCATCTGCAAAAAGCCAATGCGCTGAACGCCCAGCGAGGCTTGCCCGAGTTCTACTGGACCGGCGAAACCGACATGGCCTGCCATGCCGACTGCATCCGCTCGACCCGCGACAATGCGCATGTCCACCACATCCAGCGGCTGATGGTGCTCGGCAATTTCGCGCTGCTGGCCGGCGTGAACCCGCGCGAAGTGCAGGACTGGTTCCTCGTCGTCTATGCCGATGCCTATGAATGGGTCGAGCTGCCCAATGTCGCCGCGATGATCCTCTATGCCGACGGCGGCAAGCTCGCCTCCAAGCCCTATGCGGCGAGCGGCAATTACATCAACAAGATGAGCAACTACTGCTCGGGCTGCAAATACTCACCGAGCAAGAAAACCGGCGACGGCGCCTGCCCGTTCAACCCGCTCTACTGGCACTTCATGCACCGGCACCGCGAGCGGCTGGAAAAGAACCACCGTATCGGGCGGATCTACGCGACCTGGGACCGGATGGGCGAGGATCGGCAGGCAGAGTATTTGGAAAGCGCGGAGGCGTTTCTGGGGACGTTGATTCCTGCGGGTGATGGTTGGGCCCGGGACTGAAGAAAGTTTGGCTATGGGTGGCTAGCTGACGCCGGCTAGAGCTGCCACGCAGCGGCAGTTTCGGCCGACTCCAGATGCTGTGCTACCTCCCATCAGAACCTTGGTGGGAGGCTCACATGATCAGACTCTTTCGCACATTCATAGCCGTTCTAGCAGCAAGCTCTCTCCAATCGAATGCTGCGGACGCACAAGAGCGATATGAGGGTCCAATTATCGACATGCATATGCACGCCTATCCGCCAGATATCTTCGGATCGCCAGTTCCTAATCCCATATCAGGCTTGGGTTCGACAGAGGTGACAGAGGAAGAGATCAGGCAAGGAACGCTGGAGCAGATGCGCAGGCACAAAATTGTGCTTGCGGTCTTGAGCGGCCCACCGGAAGTTGTTGCGCGATGGAAGGAGCGCGCACCGGGACTGTTTCTTACCTCACCGCATTTTCCCCGATGGAGTCCGTTGACAGATATTGATGAAATGCGAGGACAGTATGAGGCAGGTGTCTTTGAGGCGATGGGTGAAATCTCGTCGCAATACTCCGGGATGGAACCAGCCGACAAAAGGCTTGAGCCCTATGTGGCGCTGGCCGAAGAACTCGGGATTCCGTTCGGCCTTCATGTCGGCCTTAGCGGGCGCGGGGTCGCCCTTACGGAGCACCCGGACTATCGCATAGGGAATGGCAGACCCTTGTTGTTGGAGCCCCTCATCATTCGCCACCCTGACCTGCGGCTTTACGTGATGCATGCCGGTTGGCCGTTTCTTGATGAGATGAAGGCAATCTTGTGGTCCTATCCACACGTCTATGTAGATATTTCGCCGCTCAGCTGGTTTATACCGACGAAGGAGTTCCACACTTATCTTCGCGCACTAGTCGAGGCAGGCTTCGACAAGCAGATCATGTTCGGTTCAGACCAAATGATTTGGCCAGATGCAATCGGGTTGGCGATTGAGGCGGTTCAGGAAGCCGACTACCTAACTCATGAGCAGAAAGCGGATATATTCTACAACAATGCAGCAAGATTTCTCGAGCTCTCAGGAGCAGAGATCACAACGCACAAAGAGATTACGCGACAATAAGCGAAGTCTGCATTCGGGTCGTTAGCGGTCATTCACGTTTTCCTACTAGCTGGTCGACGTGGCATTGAAACAGGATGCCTCCCGTACGTCACTTCCCAACAGTCCGGCGCTTTGCGCCCCTGTCGGTCCCTTCGCAACTTTTCCCACTAGACCGTGTTCCAAGTGTTCCATCCTGTGGTGCAATCCTCGGGCAATCCAACCGGCGCGGCGCGCGGCTATTCCCCCTTCTCGCGCCGCAGCAGCTCGGCCTTGATTTCGGTCCCGTAGGCATAGCCACCCACCCCGCCGCTTGCCGGTACCACGCGGTGGCAGGGGATGAGGACGGCGATGTTGTTTGCCCCATTGGCGCCGCCGACCGCGCGGCTGGCCTTGGGGTTGCCGAGCATGGCGGCCTGTTCGCCATAGCTGCGGGTCTCGCCTGCCGGGATCTGGCGCAGCGCGTCCCAGCAGCGCTGCTGGAAGGCGGTGCCCTTCACATCGAGCGGGATGTCCGAATGTGTCGCGGTGGCAGGGTTCTCGACGGCGGCGGTGACTTGCTCGAACAGGGCGCGGAAATCCTCGCCGGCTTCGACCAGTTCGGCTTTGGGAAAACGGGCGCGCAACTCGGCTTCGCCCTCGCCAAAGGAAAGGCAGCACACGCCCTTCCCGGTCGCCGCGACAAGCATGTCGCCAAGCGTCGTCTCGATTACCGACCAGTGCACCGTCCGACCCTTGCCGCCATCCTTCCAGTCGCTCGCGCTCATGCCGCTGTCCTTCCTGTTCTCGTAGAAGCGCGAGGGCGCGCCATAGCCTGCCTCGTAGATCGCGCCGGTCACGCTGCCACCCTCTCCCAGCGCCTCTTCCGCGCGTTCGCGGCGCAGGGCGCGCTGGTAGGCGGCAGGAGAGAGCCCGACTGCGCGGGTGAAGATGCGCTGGAAATGGGTGGGCGAATAATCAGTGAGCTGGCCCAGCCGTTCGAGCGAGACCATCTCCTCTGCCTCGCGCAGCACCTTCAGCGCGGCCAGCACCGCCGCTTCCTCACGGCTCTGCTGGTCGGGCGCGCAGCGCTTGCAGGCACGCAGGCCAGCCGCCTCGGCAGCCTCGCAGTCCGAATAAAAGCGCACATTCTCCCGCTTGGGCGGGCGTGCCGGACAGGACGGGCGGCAGTAGATACCGGTCGAGTGGACCCCGGTCACGAAGACGCCGTCGAAACGGCGGTCCTTGGCCAGCGCGATACGCCAGCGCTCGTCATCGGTGAGGGGCTTCGTATCGGCCATGGGCCGTATCCTTCCATTGCTCGCAGCGATACTGCAAGCACACCCCTCGCAAAAGCTGCGCAAGCGCGCATCCCGAAGCTTGCGGTCAATGTCGCGAGGCCGCTAAGGGAGCGGTGGATGGGACGTTTCCTCGCACTTTTCGCTGCAATGCTCGCACTGCTGGCCCCGGTCGCGGCGCAGGCCGACCCAGCCGATATCGACGCGGCATCGCGCGGTGTTGTGCGCGTGGTCATCATCGGCAATGACGATGACGAGCTCTTCCCCGTCAGCCACGGGACCGGCTTTGCCGTTACCAGCGACAAGATCGTCACCAATGCCCACGTCGTGCGCGACGCGATGAGCGACGACGATCTGCGTATCGGCATCGTGCCCAGCGGCGGCGGCGATGCGGTCTATGCCCGGCTGGTCTCGGTCAATGCGCGCACCGACCTCGCGCTGCTGCAGCTCACCGGAAGCCTGCGGCTGCCCCCGCTCGCGATCACCCCGCGCCCGCTTTCGGGCAGCGGCCAGGTGGTGAGCGTCGGGTATCCAATGAATGTCGACCGCGCGCAGGGGCTCGACCTGTCGGACATCTTCATCTCCATGCCGCCGGTCACCAGCCCCGGCTTCGTCTCCGGTCAGCGCCCCAGCCGCCAGTTCGACACCATCCTCCACACCGCCCCCATCGCTCGCGGCAATTCGGGTGGACCCTTGCTCGACACCTGCGGCCGCGTAGTCGGCGTGAACAGTTTCGGATCGGACAACCAGGGCGGCGATGCGGAGTTCTTCTTCGCCGTCTCGGTTCGCGAGCTGCTCCCCTTCCTGCGCTCCAACGATATCGAGCCGGTCCTCAACGATACCCAGTGCCGCAGCTTCGAGGATCTGGACGATGACGAGCGCAAGCGACTGGAGCGCGAACAGTTTGCCGCCATGCAGGCACTCGCCCAGCGCGCCGAGGAACGCCGCGAGAAGCGCGAGCGGGCGCTGCTCGAAGCCCAGCTGGGAGTGTCGCAGGACCGCGAAGACCGCATGGCGCTTGCCTTCCTGCTGCTGCTCGGCGCATTCGGCATCGCGCTCTGGGCCTGGACCCAGCGCGAGCGGATCGATCCAGAGGCGGAGGATGCGGCGCTCAGGCAGAAGAAGGTCAAGATCGCTTTCGGCATCGCGGGCTTCTTCGTGGTCGTGGCGCTGATCGCCTTCCTTACCCGGCCCGGCCTCGACGAGATCGACCGCCGCGTGGCCGCCGCCATGCAGGAGGGCGGCGACAATCCCTCGCCTGCAGGCAATAGCGACCCTGAAGGCGAAGTCGCCCTGGTCTGCCGCCTCGTCCCGGAGCGCAGCCGCATCACAAGTTCGCATGAGCCCGAGGTCGAGTTCAACTGGAGCGAAGACGGCTGCGTTAACGAGCGCACGCAATATGGCTATGCTTCGGGCAGCTGGTCGCGCGTGTTCGTGCCCAATTCGGAAGACGCGGTCTCGGTCAACAGCTACGACCCCGATCGCCGCATCTTTCGCTCCGAACGCTACCTCCTGTCGCGCAATGCCATGAGCGAAGCACGCGAGGCACGCGGCGAATACACCGCGCCGACCTGCAAGGCAGAAGGCGCTGCGACCCGCCTCGGCGACCTGCAGGGCGAAGTTCTCAGCAAACTCCCGCGCCAGCCCAACGAGCGGCTGGTTTATGAGTGTGAGGCGAAGGAGTAACGGCGCGCAGGAGAAAAGGGGTGGAGCTAGGCCGCCAGCGCCTCCCCGCTCAACGTTATGCGGTGCATCTCGCGGGCGTATCCCTGGTAGTCGTTCATCGCATAATGCCAGGTGGTGCGATTATCCCAGATCGCGACCGTGCCCGGCGCCCATTCGACGCGGCACTGGTGCTCGGCGCTCATCGCATGGGCGAATAGCTCCTGCAACAGCGGCAGGCTTTCCTCTCGGGTCATGCCGACGAAATTAATGGTGAAACCGGGATTGACGTAGAGAAGCTTCTGTCCCGTCCTCGGGTGGCGGATCACGACCGGATGGGTCGCGCCGGTCTTGAGGTCTTGGCCTCGCAGCTCAGCGCCCTGGTCGGTCTGCGCATAAAGGCCATCGGGCGCATATATATGGTCGGCGGTGTGGAACGCTTCGAGGCCTTCGAGCCGCTCCTTCATCTCATCCGACAGGGAATCGTAGGCCGCGCCCATATGCGCCCACAGCGTGTCGCCTCCCTTTGGCGGCAAGGTTCGCGCGACGAGGATCGAGCCCATCGCCGGGATCTGGTCGTAGGAATGGTCCGTGTGCCAGCCGCCGCCGATATTGGTTTCCTGGTCCTTGGTCTTGCGGACCACGGCGATCTCGGGATGCGCATCGGTCAGCGGGAAATAGTTGTTGATGTCGATCCCGCCCCAGCGCTTGGCGAAGGCGATATGGTCCTCGGGCGAGAACTGCTGGTCGCGAAAGACCGCCACGCCGTGTGTATAGATAATGTCACGGATCGCATCGAGCTGAGCGCCCTCCGCGCTGGCGAGCGAAACGCCCGAAACTTCGACCCCGCAATTCGGGGCCAGCGGCCTGGTATCCATCTCTCCTCCCTCCGATGCGACCGGTTGGAGCGCGCATCCTACGCGACCTGCACCAAGAGTCCATGATTACCCGCGCGAGTCGGGTTGCCTTGCCGAGAGGGCTTTGCTAGGCGCGCGCCAACCTTGCCGGAGCGACTCATTTTCGCGCTCCATCGGCATGGCCGTAAGAAACCATTTTCCGACCCCTAGAGGACGAGAGACGCGTGGAAATTTCCGCCGGTATTAAGGCTAGCCTTGCGGGGCGTTATGCCTCTGCACTGTTCGACCTGGCCAGTGAGGCAGGGACCGTAACCGCGGTCGAATCGGACCTCGAGAAGCTCGAAGTGGGCCTGGCCGAATCGGCCGAGCTCAAGATGCTCACCACCAATCCGCGCGTGACCCGCTCGCAGGCAGAGAAGGCGCTGTGGGGCGTTTCGGCGATCATGGGCCTTTCGGACCTCACGCAGAAGTTTCTCGGCACGCTGGCGCAGAACCGCCGCCTGTCGGACCTCCCCAGCATCATCCGCGCTTTTCGCGCGATCGCTGCAGCCCAGCGCGGTGAAGTCGCAGCCGAAGTCACCAGCGCCCACGCGTTGACCGACGCGCAGCTCGATCAGCTCAAGACCAAGGTGACCGCGCGCGAAGGCCGCACCGTCAAACTTTCCACGAAGGTCGACCCCGAGCTCCTCGGCGGCCTCGTCGTCACCATCGGATCGAAGCGCATTGATGGCTCGATCCGCACCCGTCTCAATTCGCTCTCCCAGGCCATGAAGGCTTAAAGGACAAACATCATGGATATCCGCGCCGCAGAAATCTCCAAGGTCATTAAGGACCAGATCGCCAATTTCGGTAGCGAAGCCGAAGTCAGCGAAGTCGGCTCCGTTCTCTCGGTGGGTGACGGCATCGCCCGCATCCACGGCCTCGACAAGGTCCAGGCCGGTGAGATGATCGAATTCGCCAATGGCACGCAGGGCATGGCCCTGAACCTCGAAGCCGATAACGTGGGCGCCGTGATCTTCGGCTCCGACACCGACATCGCCGAAGGCGACACGGTGAAGCGTACCGGCACCATCGTGGACGTTCCCGTTGGCAAGGGCCTTCTGGGCCGCGTAGTCGACGCTCTGGGCAACCCGATCGACGGCAAGGGCCCGATCGAAGCCACCGAGCGCCGCCGCGTAGAAGTGAAGGCGCCGGGCATCATCCCGCGTGAATCGGTTTCGGAGCCGGTGCAGTCGGGCCTCAAGGCCATCGACGCCCTCGTTCCCGTCGGCCGCGGCCAGCGCGAACTGATCATTGGTGACCGTCAGACCGGTAAGTCGGCTGTCGCGATCGACACCTTCATCAACCAGAAGGAACTGAACGCGGGCGACGACGAGTTCAAGAAGCTCTACTGCGTCTACGTTGCTGTCGGCCAGAAGCGTTCGACCGTTGCCCAGATCGTGAAGCAGCTCGAAGAAAACGGCGCGATGGAATACTCGATCGTCGTCGCTGCAACCGCTTCGGAGCCCGCTCCGCTGCAGTACCTCGCACCCTACACCGGCTGTGCGATGGGCGAATTCTTCCGCGACAACGCCATGCACGCCGTGATCGTATACGACGACCTTTCCAAGCAGGCCGTTGCCTATCGCCAGATGTCGCTCCTGCTGCGTCGTCCTCCGGGCCGCGAAGCTTATCCGGGTGACGTTTTTTACCTCCACAGCCGTCTCCTCGAGCGCGCTGCGAAGATGAACAAGTCGGAAGGCGGCGGCTCGCTGACCGCACTGCCGATCATCGAAACGCAGGCAGGCGACGTGTCGGCCTACATCCCGACCAACGTGATCTCGATCACCGACGGCCAGATCTTCCTCGAAACCGACCTGTTCTATCAGGGTATCCGTCCGGCTATTAACGTCGGTCTGTCGGTTAGCCGTGTGGGCGGTGCCGCCCAGACCAAGGCGATGAAGAAGGTATCGGGCTCGATGAAGCTCGACCTCGCGCAGTACCGCGAAATGGCTGCCTTCGCGCAGTTCGGCTCGGACCTCGACGCTGCAACGCAGAAGCTGCTCAACCGCGGTGCACGCCTGACCGAGCTGCTCAAGCAGCCGCAATTCTCGCCGATGCCTTTCGAAGAGCAGACCGTTTCGATCTTCGCCGGCACCAACGGGTATCTCGACGATATCGCCGTGAACCGCGTGAACGACTACGAAGAGCAGATGCTGAGCTTCATGCGCTCGGAGCATGCCGATGTGCTCGCGGAAATCCGCACCAGCGGAAAGTTCGAAGACGACACCAAGAACAAGGTCGTCGACGCACTGAAGACCTTCGCCAAGCAGTTCGCCTAAGTCCCACGAGCCTAACAGGGAGCCGTCATGGCCTCGCTTAAAGAACTCAAGGGCCGGATCAACTCGGTCAAGTCGACCCAGAAGATCACCAAGGCCAAGCAGATGGTCGCAGCGGCCAAGCTGCGCCGTGCGCAGGCTGCTGCCGAAGCTGCTCGCCCCTATGCCGAACGGCTGTCGGGCGTGATGGCCTCGCTCGCCGGCAAGGTGAGCGGCGACAGCGCGCCCAAGCTGCTGGCCGGCACCGGCTCGACCCAGCGTCACCTGCTGGTCGTGGTCAACACCGACAAGGGCCTGTGCGGCGGTCTCAACGCGAATATCGTCAAGGCCGCGAAGGCCAAGGCGAAGTCGTTGATTGCCGAAGGCAAGGATGTGACCTTCTACCTCGTCGGCAAAAAGGGCCGCGCGCCGATCAAGCGCGACTATGCCAACAAGATCGAGAAGCATTTCGACACCTCGACCGTCCGCAACCCGGGCTTCGACGAGGCCGAACAGATTGCGGACGACCTGATCGAGCGCTTCGAGAAGGGCGAATTCGACGTTGCCCACCTCGTCTACCCGATCTTCAAGTCGGCGCTTGCCCAGGACCCGACCGTCGACCAGCTGATCCCGGTTCCCTCGCCGGAAAGCGAAGGTACTGGCGGTGACGCAGTCGTCGAATACGAGCCGGGTGAAGAGGAAATCCTCGAGGAATTGCTCCCGCGCTACGTGAAGACGCAACTCTTCGGCGCACTGCTGGAGCGCGAGGCTTCCGAACAGGGTGCCTCGATGACCGCGATGGACAACGCCACGCGCAATGCGGGCGACCTCATCAACAAGCTGACCATTCAGTACAACCGCAGCCGCCAGGCCGCGATCACCACCGAGCTGATCGAAATCATCGCCGGCGCGGAAGCACTGTAAAGGAAGATACCGTGAAGAAACTCACCCTCCTCCTCCCCGTTTTCGCCCTGGCAGCCTGTGGCGAAGAACCCGCGCCCGAGCCGACCCCGACCGAAACGGCAACGCCCGAGCCGGTCAGCACGCTGCCCGCGCCGGACCAGGACCTGTTCAAGTCCACCTTCGCCGAAACCTGCGAAGGCGCCGAGCCCGTGAACAAGGCGGTCTGCCGCCGTGCCATGGGCGCCGAAACCGTCGCCTGTGAATTCGGCCTCGGTGAAGACGAATACCTGCGTCACAAGGCCACTCTCGCCGTCAACGAGGCGAACGACGGCTGGATGCTTGCCGACGCCGAAGCCCTTTGCGCCGAACATGGCGCCCATCACTCCGCAAATTGAGCCAGTAGGACCCCATTATCATGGCCACCGCACCCAAGCTTAACCAGAGCCCCAACGGCACCATCGCCCAGGTCATCGGCGCCGTCGTCGACGTCGCCTTCGAAGGCGAATTGCCGGCAATCCTGACCGCTCTCGAGACCAAGAACGGCGACACGACGCTGGTTCTCGAAGTCGCGCAACACCTCGGTGAGAACACCGTTCGTACGATCGCGATGGACGGCACCGACGGCCTCGTGCGCGGACAGGAAGTCGTCAACACCGGCGCGCAGATCTCGGTCCCAGTCGGACCGAAGACGCTCGGTCGCATCATGAACGTCGTCGGCGAGCCGATCGACGAACGCGGCCCGATTGGCGCAGAAAGCACCAGCCCGATCCACGCGGAAGCCCCGCTCTTCGTCGACCAGTCGACCGAAGCGGCCATCCTCGTCACCGGCATCAAGGTCATCGACCTTCTCGCGCCTTACGCGAAGGGCGGTAAGATCGGCCTGTTCGGCGGCGCCGGCGTGGGCAAGACCGTTCTGATCCAGGAGCTCATCAACAACATCGCAAAGGGCCACGGTGGTGTGTCCGTCTTCGCCGGTGTGGGTGAGCGTACCCGCGAAGGTAACGACCTTTACCACGAATTCCTCGACGCCGGCGTTATCGCCAAGAACGACGATGGTGAAGCCATCTCGGAAGGCTCGAAGGTTGCCCTCGTCTTCGGTCAGATGAACGAACCTCCGGGCGCACGTGCCCGCGTTGCTCTCTCGGGCCTGACCATGGCGGAATACTTCCGCGACGTCGAAGGCCAGGACGTGCTGTTCTTCGTCGACAACATCTTCCGCTTCACGCAGGCGGGTTCGGAAGTGTCGGCACTGCTCGGCCGTATTCCCTCGGCCGTGGGCTACCAGCCGACGCTCGCCACGGACATGGGTAACCTGCAGGAACGCATCACCTCGACCACCAAGGGTTCGATCACCTCGGTCCAGGCCATCTACGTTCCCGCCGACGACCTTACCGACCCGGCACCGGCAACCTCGTTCGCCCACTTGGACGCAACGACCACGCTGTCGCGCGCCATCTCGGAGCTGGGCATCTACCCGGCAGTTGACCCGCTCGACTCCACCAGCCGCGTTCTCGAACCGCGCGTTGTCGGTGAAGAGCACTACAACACCGCTCGCCGCGTCCAGGAAACGCTGCAGAAGTACAAGAGCCTGCAGGACATCATCGCCATTCTCGGCATGGACGAACTGTCGGAAGAAGATAAGCTGACCGTGGCCCGCGCCCGCAAGATCCAGCGCTTCCTCTCGCAGCCGTTCCACGTCGCAGAAGTCTTCACCAACATCCCGGGCGTATTCGTCCAGCTGGAAGACACGGTGAAGTCGTTCAAGGCTGTCGTCGATGGCGAATACGACCACCTGCCGGAAAGCGCCTTCTACATGGTTGGCGGCATCGACCAGGCGGTCGAGAAGGCCAAGAAGATGGCGGAAGAAGACTAAGCCATGGCCCGCGCTTTCGTGTCGTTCATGGTAGCGAGCGTCGCGCTCGGCGCCTGTTCGGGCGGCACTTCGAGCGTGGACGAGCGCTTCGCGGCATTCTGCGAGACGGAAACCATGTTCAAGAACAGCGAGCCATGCCGCAATCCGGAAAACTTCAGCGATGAGCAGAAGGAGCGCATCATGAAGGGAATGGCCGAGCTCGAAGAAGGCATGGACAAAATGCAGTCGGGGCTGGATGCGGCGGTTGAAGAAGCCCAGCGTTCAGTCGATGAAGCAGCAGGACAGTAGGATAAAGACGTGGCACTCCACTTTGAACTTGTAACTCCGGCCAAGCTGGTCCGTTCGGAAGACGTCCACATGGTGGTCGTCCCCGGCACGGAAGGCGAATTCGGCGTGCTCGAGGGCCACGCGCCCTTCATGTCGACCATCCGTGACGGCGAAGTCCAGGTCTACAAGACCGAGGGCGGCGCCCCGGAGACCATCGAAGTCCGCGGCGGCTTTGCCGAAGTGGGCGAAAACGGCCTCACCGTGCTCGCGGAGCATGTCGAAGGCTGAGCCTTTCGGGACAATCGCGAATTGAATGAGGGCGGCCCCACGGGTCGCCCTTTTTCGTTCGACCAACCGCTTGATCCTTCGACCGATTACCCTTGCGCAAACCCGCGGCTTTGGCGAATGTCCCGCATCGCTTTTGAGAGAGGGACGCTCAATCCATGAAACTCGTATCCACCGCCGCACTCGGCGCAGCATTGGCTTTCAGCATGACCACCAACACAATGGCGCAGGACGGCGTACCCGGCCCTGACGAAGACCCTTACATCTGGCTCGAGGAAGCACGCAGCGAAGAAGCTCTCGACTGGGTACGTGCGGAAAATAACCGCACCATGGCGCATATGGCGCAAGATCCTCGCTTCGACGAGCTGACTGCGGAAGCGCTGGCCATTCTCGATGCAGAGGATCGTGTACCCTATGTCTCGATCCGCAAGGACGGTCTCTACAATTTCTGGCAGGACAAGCAGAACCCCAAGGGCGTCCTACGCCGCACGACGCTCGAAAGCTATCGCACCGACAATCCCGAGTGGGACATCATCCTCGATGTCGATGCGCTAGCCGAGGCCGAGGGCAAGGAGTGGGTCTACAAGGGCAGCACCTGCCTGCCTCCCGACCAACGCCTGTGCATGATCGCGCTGTCCGACGGGGGCGAGGACGCGACAATCCTGCGCGAATTCGACATGGTCGCAAAGCAGTTCGTTGAAGGCGGTTTCGTGATCGAGGAGAAAAGCCAGGGCGGCATCGAATGGCTCGATGAAGACACGCTGCTGGTTGGCCGCGATTTCGGCGGCAATACGATCACCGAGAGCGAATATCCCTTCACCACCCGCCTGTGGCAGCGTGGTACGCCGCTTGCCGAAGCTGAGGAAATTTTCCGTGGTGAGCAAAGCGATGTCTGGGCTGGCGCAGGGCTGATCCGCGATAACAAAGGCGTGGTCCATGGCCGTACCGCCTATCGCGCCATCAGCTTCCATGAGGCGATCAATTATGTCTGGCACAAGGGCGAGTGGGTCGAACTCGACATGCCCAAGAAGGCCAATATCGGTGGCATCATCGATGGGCAGCTGACCTTCTCGACCGATGTCGACTGGGAAACGCAAGGACAGGTCTTCCCCGCCGATGCGTTGGTCGCGGTCGACCTGGAAGAGTTCAAGCGCGATCCCAATGGTGCCAAGAAAACGCTCGTCTGGGCGCCGGGCGAGCGCCAGACCAAGCAAGGCGGCGGGACCACTGCCGACAGCGCCTATATGGCAATCCTCGACAATGTCGTGGGCAAGGTGCTCAAGATCGATTTCGAGGACGACAAGTGGGTCACCAGCGAAGTGGCGCTGCCCGACAACGCCACGCTGAGCGTCGCCACGACCTCGTCTGAAACCGGCGAAATCATGTTCTCCTCGACCGACTTCCTCAACCCGAGCACGCTCTGGTATTCGGACGGCACGAGCGAGCCCGAAGTCCTCAAGACCTCGCCTGCCTATTTCGATGCCAGCGGCATGGAAGTCGTCCAGCTTGAAGCGACCAGCAAGGACGGAGCGAAGATCCCGTATTTCCTCGTGAAGCCCCAGGGCATGGAGATGGACGGTACCACGCCCACGCTGCTCTATGGCTATGGCGGATTCCAAGTGTCGCAGCTCCCCGGCTATCGCGCACTGACCGGCAAGATGTGGCTCGAGAAGGGCGGCGCTTTCATCCTTGCAAACCTGCGTGGTGGCGGCGAATTCGGCCCTGGCTGGCACCAGACCGCCATCCGCGAGAACAAGCAGCGTACATGGGACGATTTCATCGCCGTCGGCCGCGACGCGGTCGAGCGGGGGATCACCAACCCCGGCCAGCTCGGCATCCAGGGCGGCTCGCAAGGCGGCCTGCTGGTCGGCACCGCATTCACGCAGGCGCCCGAGCTGTTCGACGCGGCGATCGTCGCGATCCCGCTGTTCGACATGCTGCGCTATCACCTGATCGGTCGCGGCGCCTCGTGGATCGGTGAATATGGCGACCCGCGCATCCCCGAGCAGCGCGCCTGGATCGAAGGCTATTCGCCTTACCAGAAGATCGTCGAGGGCGTGGACTACCCCGCCCCGTTCCTCTGGGCCTCGACTGCCGATGATCGCACCCATCCGGCGCATGCCCGCAAGGGTGCGGCAAGGCTCAAGGAACTAGGCCAGGAGTACTGGTACTTCGAGGACATGACTGGCGGCCACTCTGGCGGCGTCGACAACGAACAGCGCGCCAAACTGCAGGCCTTGCAGATGGTCTACCTGATGCAGCGCCTGATGGACCACAACGAAGGCGAGTAAAACGTTTTGCCCTGCGATCCGGTGCAGCTTGGTTGCGCACGGATCGCGGGGTCATTACCAAGCCCTTGAGGTCGATTTAACCCCGCAGTCAGGATCCTGCGGTAAGGAACGGCCATGCAATCCCATCCCGGACTATTTCGTATCGCGTTGACGAGCGGCTGGTTCCTGCCGGTATTTGCGGCACTGGCCTTTGCGCCCGTGGTAGTCGGGATCTCCACCTATTTCGAGCCCGACTGGGCGCCGCACCGTCCACTGATGGTGTTCCTCCAGTGGGCACTGGTTGTATATTTCGTCGGCCTGATTGCCGCAAAGAAGCTCACCGTGGTGAAGCCGGGACTATGGGTGCTCCTGGCAGCAGCTGTGCTGGTTGGTGTATGGGTTGCTTCCGCCCAGCTCAATGCGGTCAGCAAGTACTGGGTGAACTACTACCTCGCCCGTAATTTCGCGATCCTGCTGATCGGCTGGTTCGTCTATTCGACCTTCGTGAAACGCGCCGGCGAGCATAAGCGAGCGCTGATTGCCGCCCTACTAGCTGGTAGCACGCTCCACATCCTCCTGAGCATCGTCGTTATCGGCGTAGAAGCTGGCAATCCCGACTATGATTGGAAAAACTTCTACGTCGGTGTCAGCCACACGCGCCACCTGAGTTATCGGGCGATGATCCAGATCGCGCTGGCAGCCGGGCTGTTCGCCACCTCCAAGGAAGGGCGTGAACGTTGGGCCTTCGCAGCAGCACTCATGCTGGGGCTCTATTTCGCCTGTCTGGTCGGTGGGAGAAGCGTGATCGTGATCGGTACGCTCGTGGCGATAGCCTGTGCCCTCCTCGGCA
The DNA here is from genome assembly GCF_019711415.1 of Qipengyuania vesicularis. Classification (GTDB taxonomy): domain Bacteria; phylum Pseudomonadota; class Alphaproteobacteria; order Sphingomonadales; family Sphingomonadaceae; genus Qipengyuania; species Qipengyuania vesicularis. The sequence goes on from NZ_JAIGNJ010000002.1 coordinate 215,453, forward strand.
CTCCGGAACTGCGGCGCAAGAACTTGCCCCTCGTGGTCGCCATGGCCGTCGCTGCAGTGCCCCTTTCGATGATTTACGTGCCGCCCGATCCTCATTGGGGCGTCATTCGCCTGCAACTAGGCTATTACGGGCAATCGGGCGAAGGCGAGGTGGCTCAGGGCCGCGTGATCCTGTGGAAGCGTGCGCTGGGCCAGATCCCGGCGCATCCGTGGATCGGCTATGGCGAAGGCCAGTTCCGTCTGCTCGCCGACGTCAAATGGCGTGTCCACCATCCGCATAGCTCGCCGCTTCAGTTCCTCGTCGCCTGGGGAGTGATCGGCACGCTCGCGGCATTCGCGCTCTTCGCCAACGCCGTGTTCGCCGGGTTCAAGTCGATTCTCGCCAAGCGCGAGACAGTCCTCGCCCCCGCTGCACTGGTGGTGGGTCTTGGCACGGTCTCGTTGATCGACGGCCCGTTTTTCTACGCCTATCCTGCCATGGTCTTCGTCATCGCCTGTGCGATGATCAAGGCAGCAGCAGACCAGCCTAGCGCGTAGGCGCGTGAAAATCTGGCGGCTTGCTCGCAACCCAGCGCAGGAACTTTGCTATCGCCTCATTGGCGACAAGGGCCTCTCGATCCTCACCGATGCGGGCCAGTTCGGTATTAGTGAAATTGGCATGGATCGCCTGGTGGCAGATCGGATGGACGGGGACAGTGAAGCGCCCCTTCTTCGATTTCGGTACCGGGTGATGATGCTGTACCCGCGTGCCGATCTCTCGCTCGCATAGCCAGCAGGTGGTGCGACCCTCGCTCAGTCCTTCTTCTCCGCGGCCTTTTTCTTTTTCATCGTGTCGTGGAAGCGATCGGCCCAACCGGGTTTGACCAGCTGTTCGGCGCGCACCATCCGCAGCTCGCCCGGGGCGACATCGCGGCTGACGGCGCTTCCCGCCGCAACGATAGCATCCGCACCGATCTTGACCGGGGCGATCAGCGCGCTGTTCGAACCGATGAAGGCCCGCTCGCCGATTTCAGTGCGATACTTGAAATAGCCATCGTAGTTGCAGGTGATCGTTCCGGCCCCGATATTCGCGCCCGCGCCCACGCTCGCATCGCCGAGATAGGTCAGGTGGTTTGCCTTGGCGCCCTCGCCCAGCGTCGCCTTCTTCATCTCGACGAAATTGCCGACCTTGCTGCCCTTCTCCATCACCGCGCCGGGTCGCAGGCGGGCGTAGGGTCCCACTTCGCAATCCTCGCCGACATGCGCGCCTTCGAGATGGCTGAAAGCGCGGATGCGCGAGCCACTTTCCACCTTCACGCCGGGTCCGAACACCACATTGGGTTCGACCGTCACGTCGGCAGCGAGCTCTGTGTCATAGCTGAAGAAGACCGTCTCCGGTGCCTTCAGGGTGACACCGTTTTCCAGCGCCTCGTCGCGCTTAAGATCCTGCCACTGGCGCTCGGCTGCGGCGAGTTCCTTGCGCGAGTTGATCCCGACGACCTCATGCGGGCGATCGGTGACGACGGCGGCACAGGTCCTGCCGTCCTTCACCGCCACATTGACGATATCGGGCAGATAGTATTCGCCCTGAGCGTTGTCGTTATCGACCCGGTCGAGCAGGTCGAACAGGACCTCGGCACGCGCGGCCATCAGGCCCGAGTTGCACAGGCGGCAGGCGCGCTCGGCCTCGTTGGCATCCTTGAATTCGACCATCTTCTCGATCGTCATGTCCGAATGCGTGATGACGCGGCCGTATTGCAGTGCATCGTCGGGCTCGAAGCCAAGCACCACCACAGCAGGCGCATCTGCTGCGCGCAGACGGGTGAGCATCTCGCCCATCGTCTCGCTCTTGATGAAGGGGGCATCGCCCAGCAGCATCACGACATCGCCGTCGAACCCCGCCAGCGCCTCTTTCGCCCGCGCCACGGCATGCCCCGTTCCAAGCTGCGGCTCCTGCACGACGCACTCGGCGCGTTCGCCGAGCTGGCCAATGACCTGTTCGCGTTCATCGCCGACCACGACGATGGTGCGAGCAGGCGCCAGTTCCTCGACCGATGCCATGAGGTGCTCGATAATCGGGCGCCCGGCGATCGGATGGAGGACTTTGTGCAGCCCGCTCTTGAGGCGGGTGCCCTTGCCTGCGGCCAGGATCACGGCAGCGAAATCACGGTTCTTGTTCATGGGATTGGGCCATGCCACCAATCGCTTGCAGTTTGAAGAACCATACTGCACGCACTCCCGCGATGGCTCACTTCCCCTTCGATATCGTCGCCTTCGACCTCGACGGCACACTGCTCGAAACCCACCGCGACCTCGGCACGGCGGTCAATCACGCGCTGGTGCTCGGCGGGTTCGACACGGTCCCGATCGAAAGCGCGACCGACCTGATCGGTGGCGGTGCGAAGATCATGCTGAAGCAGGCGGTCGATGCGCAGGGAGGGCTGCCCGATGACGAGTTCCGCAAGCTCTACAAGGCGATGCTCGGTTACTACTCGGAAAACAACGCAGTCCACACGCGCCCATTTCCGCATGCCGAAGCGGTGCTGGATGCGCTCAACGCCCGTACGGTCCGCATGGGCGTTGTGACAAACAAGTTCGAGGGCTTCGCGCGCTCGATCCTCACTGCGCTCGGCCTGATCGAGCGCTTCCAGTTCGTGATCGGCGGGGACAGCCTCGGCAAGGGACCGGACGGTAGCTATCTCGCCAAGCCGGCCCCCGAACCCATCTTGAAGGCGCAGGAACTCGGTGGTGGCGGCCGGATCGCATTCGTAGGTGACAGCAGCTATGATGTGAGAGCAGCGCGCGCGGCCCGCGTCCCAGTTGTCGCTGCCATGTACGGCTATTGCGACGGGACGGCAGAGGAACTGGCAGCCGATGCGGCCATCGATTCGCTCGAAGGCCTCATTCCCGCCCTCGAAGCCCTCTAGAAGCGCCTTCTGCCCCTACGGCATCGCGCCCAGACGAGGCCGGTGTTGCATGTGCGAAGGGAACATGGCAGTCCGCTGCACCGATTGACCTTTACGTAAACGATAAACACGAAAAGCAGGAGCCCTCCCATGACCATCGACTTCAAGGACAAGGTAGCCATCGTCACCGGCGCAGGCGGCGGTCTGGGCCGCGAATATGCGCTCGAGCTTGCCCGCCGCGGCGCGAAGGTCGTCGTCAACGATCTCGGCGGTGCGCGCGACGGCACAGGCCACTCCGACATGGCGCTCCAGGTCGTCGAGGAAATCGAGAAGATGGGCGGCGAGGCGATGTCGAACGGCGGCAGCGTCACCGAATACGACCAGATGGAAAAGATGGTTGCGGACGCCAAGCAGAAGTGGGGCGGCGTGCACGTCCTCATCAACAACGCCGGCGTCCTGCGCGACAAGACCTTCGCCAAGATGAGCCCGGAAGATTTCGAGTTCGTCCTCAAGGTTCACCTCACCGGCTCGGCTTTCGTCACCAAGGCGTGCTGGGAAACCTTCCGCGAGCAGGCATACGGCCGCATCCTGATGACCGCATCCTCGACCGGTCTGTTCGGCAACTTCGGCCAAGCTAATTACGGCGCTGCCAAGCTCGGCCTCGCGGGTCTCACCAAGACGCTCCAGCTCGAAGGCGCGAAGTACAACATCAAGGTCAACACGCTTTCGCCGGTTGCCGGCACGCGCATGACCGAAGACCTCTTCCCCGAAGAAGCCTTCAAGCTTTTCGATCCGGTGAATGTGGTCCCGGCTGCACTTTTCCTCGTCAGCGAAGATGCGCCGACCAATGCCATCGTCGGCGCAGGTGCAGGTGGCTATCACTCGGCATGGACCGTCATGAACGACGCCGTCTGGCTGCCCGATGGGGAGCGTACGGTCGAAGGCTTTGCCGCCAATTGGGACAAGATCAGCGAGTTCTCGAACCTCAAGGCCCCGCAGTCGGGCAGCGAGCAGTCGGGTGCGATCCTGACCGCGATGCAGAAAGTAACCGGCACGGGTCCGAGCAGCGCCCGCGGATAAGTTCTTTCCGATATTGCGAAGAGCCCCGCCCCATCGCATGATGGCGCGGGGTTTTTCTTTGGGGGTCTGCATGAATACCGAAGCCAAGCTGCGCTCGCTGCGCACCAGTTCTCTCGTCGTCACGATCTTTGCCGCACTGTTGCTGGCCGTCGGCGTTGCCCAGCTCGGCCTCGGCGCCATGGCCGTGAGCGAGGAATACGACCGGATCGAGGAGCTTGAGCAGCTTACGCGGCAGAGCACCTATTACGGGTACCAGGCGCAACAGGCGGCGGTGCAGGCCGAATACAACCGGTCGGGCAGCCGCTTCTTCGCCGAGGGGCGCTTTCTATCCGGATCGGACGAGCTTACGTGGAGCGATCCGTCTGCCATCGCTTTCCTTGCCCTGGTTGCCGCCGCGCTCGGCTTCTTCATCGCCGCGATGATATGGGTCTGGCGAGCTCACGCAAACATCATCGAGGCAGGGGTTCGCGCGAAATACACCCCGGGCAAGGCGCTGGCGGCCTATCTCCTGCCGGTGGCCAACCTGATCTTTCCCTTCGAAGCCATGCGCGAACTGCACAACCGCAGCCACGGAGAGCCGGAGGATTTTGCGCATTCGTCGGTGGAGGATGTCACCGCATGGTGGACGGCGGTCATCGTCGGCCTGCTGATCTTCAGTGCCATGATCGTGAAGATGACGCTCGATGCCGGAACAAATCTCATCCTGATGACGCCTTTGTGGATGGAGTTCGCCATCCTCGCCTTCGCCATCGTCTTGCTGCTGGTAGGTGCACTGCTCTTTGCAGGCCTGACGCGTAGGATCGCCGCCGCCCAGGCCGAGTTCCTTCCCGAGATCGCAGCCAATGCTGACCAGTTGGAAGAACCGGCTCGCCAGTCGGTCCGCATCCTTGGAGGCGAGGCAACGGAGCCGTATTGACGTATTAATACACTAAAGGTATCACCGCTGCCATTCTTCAACGGGGAGAGATGGCATGTATAGCCAAGAAGACCTGAATTCCGCCGTATCGGCGGGCGCGATCAGCGCAGAGGCGGCCAATGCCTTGCGCGCGCATGTCGCTGCACAGCGCGATGCGGTGCCTGCCGATGCTGAGCACTTCCGCCTGATTACCGGCTTTAACGACATTTTCGTGAGCATAGGCGCGGTCATCCTTCTGATGGCCATGGCTGCGATCGGCGATGCCATCTGGAGCAACAATGATGGCCCCTCACCCGTAAGTGCGGCTCTCGTGGCCGGGACCGCTTGGATGCTGGCCGAATTCTTCACCGCGAAACGCCGCATGGCGCTCCCAAGCATCATCTTGCTGCTTGCGTTCATCGGCGGCACATTCATGACCTTTATCGGGCTTGTCGTACCGATCGTCGATGGCGGCGGACCGACTATGGACACGATCGGCGTTCTCCTGATTGCAGGCTCCGCTCTGCTTACTGCGGGCGCGGCGTGGATCCACTGGAAGCGCTTCATGGTCCCCATCACCATTGCCGCTGGAACTGCTGCGGTCGCGGCCACCGTCATCGCGGTGCTGATTGCCATCATTGGCCCCAACAGCGACAATCTCGAGACGATCATCCTCGGTCTCGTCTTCGTTGCAGGGCTGGTGGTATTCGCCTTCGCCATGCGCTGGGACATGAGCGACCCGCGCCGAGAAACGCGCCGGAGCGACGTCGCCTTTTGGCTCCACTTGCTGGCCGCCCCGGCAATCGCCCATCCGATCTTTGCGCTGATCGGCGTAACCGAGGGCGAGAATATCGGCGCCGCAGCCGCAGTCGCCGTTCTGGGGGTCTACATTGCCTTCGGCATCGTTGCCCTTGCAGTGGATCGGCGTGCGCTCCTGGTGTCCGCCCTCGCCTATGTGCTGATCGCACTGACCTTCCTCTTCCGAGAGTTCGGCGCGGTGGAGCTCAACTTCGCACTGACGGCTCTGGTGATCGGTTCCGCACTCCTCACCCTCAGCGCGCTGTGGACGCCCATACGCCGCGCAGTGGTGAAAGGCCTGCCGGGCGATGTGCAGGCACGACTGCCCGCCACCGCATAACTAGGCCAGGAATGGACGGGAGAAGGGGCTCGCCGCGAGGCGGGCCCCTTTTTCGGGTCAGTCTTCGACAGCCTTGAGCAGGCGGCGTTCGATCGGAGCCATGACGCCAGCCAGCTCGTGTCCGCGCTTGAGAACCTGTCCATGCTCACCGAACAGCGTCCACATCCCCTGCCGACCGCGGAGCGAGGGGCGCTTCTCCAACCGTGCCTGCGGGCGTTCGGCGTGCCTTACGAAGGCCGCGAAGGTCGCTGCGTCCTTGGTGAAATCCATTGCATAGTCACGCCACTGACCTGCCGCGACCATCCGGCCGTAGACATCGAGGATCTTGGTGAGTTCGTCGCGCGAAAAGCCGACCTGGTTCGGCTGGCGTCCCGGAAAAGCTACGACCGTCGCGCCGAGGGGTGACGCCATCAGTCGTCCGTACCGCTACGCTGGGCAGGTTCACTCGGTGCAGCAAGAGCATCGAGCTGGTCGCGCAGCGCCTTGATCTCGCCTTCCAGCTTCTCGATGCAATCGCGGCTGGGAGCGCAAGGATCGTCGCACGGCGTGCCGTAGGGGACGAATTCCTTCTTCCACTCTTCGGCGGCGATCAAATGGCTACGGGCTTTCAAGGCAACCATGGTCGCGCCTTCGGGTACTTCATCGAGCACCAGCGCATTGGCGCCGATGCGCGCGCGCCTGCCTACCGTGATCGGCCCGATAACCTGGGCGCCCGAACCGATGATAACGTCGTCGGAAATCGTGGGGTGGCGCTTGCCGCCCTTGCCATTGGTCGGGTTTGTACCGCCGAGCGTCACATTCTGGTAGATCGTGACGTTGTCACCAATTTCCGCCGTTTCCCCGATTACCGTGAACCCGTGGTCAATGAAGAAATTGCGGCCGATCTTGGCACCGGGATGGATATCGATCCCCGTCACCATTCTGCTCCAGTGATTGACCAGCCGGGCGAGGAAGAACAGATCGGCTTCGAAGAGCCAGTGGGCCATGCGATGATATGCGAGTGCCCATACCCCTGGATAGAGCAGCACTTCCCACCGTGTGCGGGGCGCGGGATCGCGCGCCTTGATCGAATCCAGATAGCTAATCAGCCGTTCGAACATGCCTGCGATCCTTTCACGTGAGGCCTCTCAAAGCAAGCGCGCCTGCTCAGGGCCCTGCGTCGCATCGAGCGCGTCGCGCCAGACCGACATGGTGGCTGGCACCTTGCGTTCAAGGCTGAGCCGGTCGATTTCGGCAACGATCCGCTCTATCGCCGCATAGCTTCGCTCCATCCGCGGAACGAGATAGGCGGGCGCGCCTTCGCCCAGTGCAAGCCCTCTCTGCGCGGCGTGGCTAAGCATCAGATCGGTCGCCATTTCGTCGTCGGGAGGTCCGATCTCGAGCTGGAGTGCGGCACCCATCCGGCTGCGCAAATCGGGAAGGTCGATCTGCCAACCCTGTGCATCGACGGTCAGCAAGAGCGGGTATCCGTCCTCGCGCGCCCGGTTCCAGGCGTGGAAGATCTCTGTCTCGTCCTGCCGGTCGGCGTCGTCGATCGCTCCGCCCCCGGTGTGCGAGGCAAACCACCGCGCGAACAGCGACTTCCCCGAGCGCGGAGGCCCGGCGAGGATCGCGGTTCCGAATGGCCAGTCGGCAGACGCCGCCAATGCTTCTGCCACATGCCGATTGCCGGCACCAATCACGATGCTGGCAGGCTCCTGCGGGCCGGAATGGGTCAGTGGAAGCGCGATTTGCGACATGGGGCGTGAGCCTTGCTCCGCGCCTAGCGGCTGATCAAGAGCGCAGTGGCTCCCTGCTGCACGGTGAAGCCGCGCGCACGCAAGGCCTCGGCAAGCTGGCCGATCGAGCCGGAGTAGCTCACGGTCATCACCGAAGTTCCACCGATTGCGGTCGAACGAATGCCCGTTGAACGCACCCCCGGGGTTCCGCGCACACTTGCCAGGATCGCGCTGAAAGCCGCTCCATCGGGCGATTGGAATTGGACCGTATAGAGCGCCACTGAGCCCTCCGGAGGCGGCGCATTGACCGGCGCTGCGTTGATGGCACCGCCGCTAGCTTCTGTCGGCTGTGCAGCAGCCTGCGCGCGCGCTTCGTCGCGCGCTTTCAGAGCTCTGCCGAGTTCGACCAGCCTCTGGATTTCCGGCGCAAGGTCGCCCGCCTTCACGTTGAGCGTGGGGTCAGGCCTGATCGTGCCATCGGCCAGCGCGACCTGAAATACAGCGTCGAAGCGGCGCACTGCCTGGGCCAACATGGCAGGCAGTTGGTCAGGGTTCTCGGCGCTCAAGGTGAAACTGTCGAGATAGCGGTTGTCCGGCCCGTGACGCGCCGTGAAAGTGCCTTCGATCGGCCCGCCGGGATAGGTGTAGCGAAGCCGCGCGATCGGAACGAGCACGTCCGCTGCGCCATAACCTTCGAGGATATTGCTCCACCAAACGCGGCTGCGCCGTGACGTCTGACCGAAGGTCAGGAGCAGCGATTCGCCGCCCGCGCCGTGGGGCCGTACGTAGTTGACCCGGCTCTGCCCCGCCTGGAATTCGGCCCAGGCTCGCTGCCAGGGGTTGCGCTGCTCGTACATCAGCTGCGTTCCGCCGCTGACAGTCACCGGCAGGAGTAACATCGGCGCACTACGCTGGCCTACGCCGTCTTCGCCCAGGAAGCTCGCAGCGCGTTGGCGGTCGAAGATGACGCCAAGTGTCGCGACATAACGTTTCGGACCCAGTCGCTCATTCTCGATGACGATCGCCGATACGAGACCCGCGATCCGCGATTCGGGAAGCGAGGGACCGCCGAGCTTCTCCCACGCCTTGACCTGAGCCTCGCGCCAAGCCTCTTCGCGCGCCTCGATACCCGTATCGGCGCGCACATCGACCTCGATGTCGGAGACCTGGATGTCACGCGATGCGGCAACCGCAGCGATACCGCGCTCCCCGCCGACCTGAGCCTGCGCGAGCCATCCCGCCCCGCCAGCAAGGGCCAAGCCGGAGGCAAAAAGGGCGATGCGTCTGCGCCGGGAAAGGGGGAAAAGGGGCCGCATAGGGTTCAGGGCGAGCCTTTTGCCCAAAGCATTCGGGAAATCCAAGCGGGAATGCTGGAAATTCGGCTCGATATGCGCAAAAGCGCTGGCATGAGCAGCGACACGCCTTCCTATACCTACGAACAGGCCGGAGTATCGATCGACGCGGGCAACAGGCTCGTCAAGGCGATCGGCCCGCTGGTGAAATCGACCATGCGTCCGGGGGCCGACGGTGAGATCGGTGGTTTCGGCGGATTCTTCGACCCCAGGGCTGCGGGATACAAGGACCCGCTGCTGGTTGCCGGGAATGACGGCGTAGGGACGAAGCTCAAGCTCGCGATCGATACCGATCGTCACGACACAGTCGGCATCGACTTGGTTGCCATGTGCGTGAACGACCTAATCGTCCAAGGCGCAGAGCCGCTCTTTTTCCTCGACTATTTTGCCACCGGGAAGCTGGAGAACGGCGTCGCCGAACGTGTGATCGCGGGTATTGCCGATGGCTGCAAACAGGCAGGTTGTGCGCTGATCGGGGGCGAAACCGCCGAAATGCCGGGAATGTATGCGCAAGGAGACTACGACCTTGCAGGCTTCTGCGTCGGCGCAGTCGAGCGCGGCGAGCAGCTGACCGGCGACCGGGTTGCGCCGGGCCACATCCTGCTGGGCCTTGCCAGTTCGGGGGTGCATTCGAACGGCTTCTCGCTGGTGCGCCGCCTTGCCGAAGACAAGGGCTGGAAGCTCGATCGCCCTGCCCTGTTCGATCAGGATAGGCTGCTGGTCGAAACCCTGCTCGAACCCACGCGTATCTATGTGAAGACGCTCCTGCCGCTGGTTCGTGACGGGCTGATCGATGCCATGGCGCATATCACCGGCGGCGGGCTGCTCGAGAACATCCCACGCGTTTTGCCCAAGGGCGCGCATGCGGAGGTCGACGCCGATGGCTGGAGCCAGCCGGGGCTGATGGCCTTCCTGCAGGCACAGGGGAACATCGAGCCTGCTGAGATGGCGCGCACGTTCAATTGCGGCGTCGGCATGGTGCTGGCAGTGGCCCCTGCGAAGGTCGAACTGGTTCGTAGCCGCTTGGAGGAAGCGGGCGAGGAAGTGCTCTCCATCGGCCGTATAGTCGAAGGCGAAAAAGGCTGCACCGTGCGCGGATCTCAGGGCACTTGGTCGGCGAAAGAGGACTGGGAGGCCGTGCACCTTGGCTGACAAGGCCAAAGTCGCGATCTTCATATCCGGACGCGGCAGCAACATGGCCGCGCTGCTCTATGCCGCAAAGCTTGCCGGTGCCGCCTATGAGGTGGTTCTCGTGGCCGCGAACGATCCGCACGCAGAGGGCCTTGCGCTGGCAGAAGCCGAGAGGGTCAGCACCTTCGCACTCTCCCACAAGGGCATGCAGCGAGAAGAGCACGACAAGGCGATGGATCAGGCCGCCCATGACGCAGGCGCCGAATTCATCGTTCTAGCCGGATATATGCGCATCCTCACCGACGGTTTCGTCGATCGCTGGGCAGGACGGATGCTCAACATCCACCCCTCCCTCCTGCCGAAATATCCGGGCCTCGACACTCACCAGCGCGCGATCGACGCCGGGGATAGCCATGGCGGCGTGTCGGTCCATCTGGTGACATCCGAACTCGATGCAGGCGAAGTGCTGGGACAAGTGGAAGTAGCTATCCGCCCGGGAGAAACCGCGGCAAGTCTCGCCGATCGCGTGCGATTTGCCGAGCACCAGCTCTATCCGCATGTCTTGAACGAATACCTGGGGCGGGAGAACGACCCCACCTTCCTGCTCGAGAAGGTGCGCGAGCTGGCTCTCGCACTTCCGCAAAGCCATGAAAGGGAAAGCCACGGCTCCCCCGGGTGGCGCGCGGGTAGCGAAAAATCCGGCAAATATTTCGCCTATTTCAACGACCAGCATCACGGCAGCGACCACATCGCTGTATTGGTCAAGACCGGCAGTATGGATGAGCTTCTCGACCTCGTCGAAGCGCAGCCCCAAGCCTATTTCAAGCCGGCCTATTATGGTGCCAGCGGATGGATCGGTGTTATCCTGAACCGGCCCGGCCTCGACTGGGAACATGTGTCCGACTGGCTGGAGCGGAGCTGGCGGGCGGTTGCCCCGAATAGCGCCACGAAGCTTATCGACGCGGCGGATCAGTTCTGATGCAGCGGATCACACCTTACGCCTTCTTCCTGATCGCCGTCATCGGTCTGGCCATGGTCGCCTTCGACAAGGACGATAGCTGGCAGACCGAAGAAGTCGACATGCTCGATGCCGTGCTCATTACCGCTGGCGTATTGATCGGCGCCCACCTTCTGAGAAAACGGGTGGGCTGGATTTACGCCCGGTCGAAAGACCGCCAGCAGTGACTCGACCTCGGCCCCATCTCTTTGCCCGTTCACGCTTCGCCGAAGTGTGCGACCGGCTGATCGAGACGGTGTGGGATCGCGGCTGGGACGAGAAGCCGTCGCTCGATCCGGACTACCTCTGGACGCTAGGTAGCAAGGGCTATTCGAAAGAGGACGAGTACTCGATCCGCAGCTCGGAGGATGTCGAGGATTTGCGGCTCAGGCTGGAGAGGCTGTGCGCATCGCTACGCGAAGAAGCGGCTCTCAACTCGCTCGGCCACACCATGGCCTATGGCCAGCTGCGCAACGCCATCCGCAAGCGCCATGCTCTCGGTCGGTTGTGGCGGGAAAGACCGGAACTGGCGTCGACGCCCATCGCCCCACCCATCATCGTTCTGGGCCAGATGCGCAGCGGCACCACGCGCGTCCAACGCCTTCTTGATGCCGATCCCAAGCTGGCCGGAACGCGGTTTTGCGACAGCCACGACCCAGTTCCTTCGCGCCCCGATCTGCGTCCCCTGAAAGCAAGGGCGGCGCTGTTTATGGCACGCCGGGTCAATCCCTGGCTCGACACCTTCCATCCATTCGGTGCGACGCAAACGGACGAGGAGATTGGCTGGCTCTCCGCCGCGCTGTCCCCGGCCGCATTCGAAGCGCAGTGGCGCATCCCCTCCTATGTCGCCTTCAATGAAGGGCACGATCAGACGCCGGTCTATCGCGAATTTGCAAGGATGCTGCGGACAGATGCGGCCACGGCGAAGAATGCGGACAGGCCGCGCGTGCTCAAATGCCCACAATTCGCAGAGGATGCGAAGGCCCTGCTGGACCAGTTTCCGGATGCAAAGGTGGTTCGCTGCACCCGTGCGCAGGATGAGGTGCATGCCAGCAGCGTCTCGATGGTTGCAAGCCAGATGGCGTTCCAGAGCGACAGGCACATGCTTGCCGACCTCGAAGCGGAATGGGCCCGCAAGATTGACCATCGAGAACGACGGCTCGATCAGGCGCTAAAGAGTTTCTCCGGCCCGGTCGCTGAGATATGTTTCGAAGATCTCAATGCGGATTCCGTTGCAGCCATGGCCTCGCTCTACAAGGCCCTCGACATGTCTTTCGACCGGTCTGCCCGAGACTGCATGAAGGCCGAGATCGAGGAAGCAGGGCGCAGCCCGCATCGCATGCATCGCGAGCAGATCGAACACCTGCTACCCGAAACCGGTTAATCAGGCTTCGCGCCGCTCCCGGCCTGCCACGAAAGAGGGCAACGTGACCTGCGAATACTGCCGCGTTACCTCGACAAAGGCGATCTTCGATCCTCGAAACAAGATGCGCCACATGGTCGGACCACTAATCTCGGGCATGCCACCTTCGAGATAACCTCGGACGAGCACTTCCTCGCCGTTGTGGTCGAGCGATTCGATTATGATCTGGGGGTTGCCAGCGGCTTCACAAAAGCGGCGATGTTCGCGAATCCAGACATCGCTACCTTCGATGCTTTCCCCCCGAACATCTGCGAAAACAAGATCGCTGGTGACGAGATCCTTGACGCTTTCGTAGTCCATCCGGTTGGACGCATCGACCATGTCGCGCACGCATCGCTCGCGCAAGGCGCGGGGGCGCATGAACTGGAGGACCTTCAAAAGCATAACGGGCGCAGCCTATCAAAGACCGCGCCCGCACACTAACTCATATGTTTTCTTACAGAAATCTGTTCCGCAAGAGACTGACATCGCGTGATAATCAGCCGACGATTTCGCTTTCGTCGAAGAAGAAGTCGATTTCGATCTTGGCGTTTTCGTCGCTGTCCGAACCGTGGACCGAGTTTGCTTCGATCGATTCCGCATAGGTCTTGCGGATCGTGCCTTCATCGGCATCGGCCGGGTTGGTTGCACCCATCACGTCGCGGTTGGCCTTCACGGCGTTTTCGCCTTCCAGGACCTGGACGACGACCGGACCCGAAATCATGAAGTCGACCAGTTCGCCGAAGAAGGGGCGTTCCTTGTGGACGGCGTAGAATCCTTCCGCCTGTTCGCGAGTCATATGGATGCGCTTCGAAGCGACGACGCGAAGGCCGGCGTCTTCGAGCATCTTGGTGACCGCGCCGGTCAGGTTGCGGCGGGTAGCATCGGGCTTGATGATCGAGAAGGTGCGGGTAACCGCCATGATAGAGTTCCTTGCGAATTTCGTGGTTTTATCGGGGGGAGAGAGTTCTCGCGCGCGCCCCTAGCGCCAAGGCGGCGGCGGGGCAAGATATTGTCGCCCTGCACAGTGTCTCAACGGCCTTCGCGCCAGCCGCCTTCTGGCGTCTGCTTGAAAATGCGGTTGTCGATCTCCTCGCGCGCGGCAAGTTCTCGCCACAGGTTGCGAGCGGCATCGGTGGCGTCGCCATCGAACAACAGCATGGTGCGTTCGAAACCGCTTGCCTCTTCGCGCCACTGGCCATCGGCAAGGATTGCCATGCGCGCCTCGTTAGGGGCTGCACAGCCATCGGAGATCAGGATCGGCTGGCGCGCAGCATGCGGTCCATCTGCCGCACCATGCGCAAGGAAGCTCGCGCCGCCCTGCTCCCACAGCGTCTTCGAAAGACGATCGCGAAGCCCCTCGTCAGAGGCTACCACGATCAGCCGCTGGCCTGCCTGAAGAACCTTGGAAGCCAGGAGAGCCACGACCCGTTCGACCGGATCGCGGCTCAGCTGGTAGAAGTCCACTCGGATAGGCACGCCGGGTGCCGTCAGCCTTCTGCGGTATCGGCGATCAGCTGGTCGATCAGGCGCACGCCAAAGCCGGTTGCACCCTTGCCCCAGGTCCTGCCGGGCTTGTCCGACCACGCCATTCCCGCAATGTCGATATGCGCCCAGGGCGTATCGTCGGCGATAAAGCGCTGGAGGAACTGGGCTGCAGTGATCGAGCCGGCACCTTTCCCGCCGATGTTCTTCATGTCGGCAATGGGGCTGTCGATCAGCTTGTCGTAAGCCTTGCCCAAGGGCATGCGCCAGACCTTGTCGCCAACCGTCTCGCCAGCGTCCGAAAGCTGCTTCGAAAGTTCATCGTCATTCGAGAACAGGCCGGCATATTCATGGCCGAGCGAGATAATGATCGCCCCGGTAAGCGTGGCGAAATCGATCACGCGGCTCGGCTGGAATTCTTCCTGCGTCCAGTGCAGCGCATCGGCGAGCACGAGCCGTCCTTCGGCATCGGTGTTGAGGATCTCGATGGTCTGGCCATTCATGCTGGTGACGACGTCACCCGGACGCTGGGCATTGCCGTCGGGCATGTTCTCGACGAGGCCCATCACCCCCACGACATTGGCCTTGGCCTTCCGCTTGACCAGCGCGAGCATGCCACCGGCAACCGCGCCTGCGCCGCCCATGTCCCACTTCATGTCTTCCATACCCGGTCCCGGCTTGATCGAGATGCCGCCGGTATCGAAGGTCACGCCCTTGCCGACGAATGCGGTCGGCGCTTCACTGCCGCCGCCGTTCCATCGAATGGCTAGAATGCGCGACTCGCGGGTCGAACCCTGTCCCACGCCGAGGAGCGAGCCCATGCCGAGCTTGGTCATCTCCTCTTCGTCGAGCACGACCAGCTCCGCGCCCGTACCTTCGAAGCGTTGCTTGCAGCGTTCGACAAAGCTCTCCGGGTAAATGATATTGGCTGGCTCGGTAACGAGCTCGCGTGTGAACTCCACGCCTTCAGCGAGGGCCGCTGCATTGGCCCATGCAGCGTCGATCCCGTCGGGCGCACCGACGACAGTCACGGTCTTGAGAGTGATCTTCTGCTCGTCCTTGAGCTTGGTGCGATAGATGTCGTAGCGCCAATTGCGCAGCCGCAGGCCAAGCAGCACTGCAGCAGCTTCCTTCGCCGACAGCCCGCTTTCCGAAAGCTCCAGCACGAGATCCTCGTCGCCGCTCGACTGGTATTTTCCAGCAAGCGCCGCACCTGCCTTTTCCAGATTGGCGAGGCGTTCTTCATCATTCTTGTCGCCAGCTCCTGCCAGAGCCAGCCGCACGACTTCGCCACCCATTTCCACGAAGCCGTCGAAAGTCTGGCCGGCGTTACCCTTGAAGCGAGCCCCCTCGGCTCCGGCCCGCATGGCGGCGGTGGTGGCGGAAGGAAACTTGCCCTGATCGACCACATGCGCAATTAGGCGCGCGCCTTGGGGACGGGATTGGCTGAACTGGATGTGCATGGATTCTCCCGAATTCTCTGATTGCCCGGATCTGCCGAAATCGTGGGCAGCCCGGATGAACGCGATTGCGATTAGGCGTGGCCGGTGCGATAGGCAAGCCATGCAGCCGGGCCGCGAAAAATCGCAGCGAACAGTCATGCTCTTGCTGGGGACCGCCTCGGCCGCGATGGCGCTCGCCTCGGCTTCGCCTGCCCTCGCCCAGGAGGGTGCGGCTACTGGTGCCGGCACTGTGGAGGAGCCGCAAGGCGAAAGCCCGAGTGACCTTCCGGCGCCGCCGGACGCGGTCATCATTGCGGACGAGAACGACGCGCCGCCTCCGCCAAGCGAGTTTGACGCGCAGGGCAATCGGCAGATCGCCTTCGAAGCCGACATACTGAGCTACGATTCCGACGCCGATCTCACCACTGCAGAGGGCAACGTGGTCTTGCGATCGGGCGACCGTTCGCTGCGCGCGGACAGCGTCAGCTGGAGCCAGCGCACCGGCGTTATCGTGGCAAGCGGCAACGTCCGGTTTGTCGACGAGAACGGCAACCAGCTCTTCACCGAGCGGGTCGAACTGACCGACGAATTCGAAGCAGGCGCGATGGAAGACCTGCTTCTTGCCCTGCGCCAGGGCGGACGGCTCGCGGCCAACCGCGGGGTCAGGGAAAGCGACGGCTCGATTGCGCTCGAACAGGCCGCCTACAGCGCCTGTGCGGTCGTCGATCCCCAAGGCTGCAACAAGGACCCGAGTTGGCGGATCACGGCGGACAGGGTGATCTACGATCCGTCCAAGTCCAAGGTGAGCTTCCGCGGCGCCTATCTCGAACTTTTCGGTACACGTCTGATCCCCCTCCCCGGCCTTTCAGTCAGGACCGATGGCGGCGCGGTCTCGGGCTTTCTCGTGCCGGACATCCGCGTTTCCGAAAGTAACGGGGTCGAGGTTTCCGGCAGTTACTTCGTGCGCTTGGCGGACAATCGCGACCTGACGCTGTCAGCCTATGTGTTTTCCAAGACCGCTCCCATGGTCTCCGCCCAATGGCGACATCTGACCGAGAAGGGCGCGTACCAGATCACCGGCTATGCGACCCACAGCCGCCGCATTTCCAACTTCACGGGTGTGACGACGAGCGAGGCCGACCCGCGCGGCTACCTCTTCGCCAACGGCAAATTGCAGTTCGATCCCTATTGGAGCCTGACCGGATCGGTCCGCCTCGCCAGCGACAAGACCTTCCTTCGCCGCTACGATATCAGCCGAGACGACCGGCTGCGATCGACAATCAATCTCGAGCGGATAACCCCGAACAGCTATTTCTCTGCCGCCGGATGGGCCACGCAGACGCTGCGGCTCAATCAGGAGCAGAACACCGTGCCCGTCGCCCTGCCTCTGGTCGACTGGCGGCGCCGGCTGGACGATCCCGTACTCGGCGGGCGCTTCGACCTGCAGCTCAACAGCCTCGCCGTGGTGCGCAAGGTGGGGCAGGAGACCGAACGCGCCTTTGCCCAAGGTCAGTGGAGCCGGCGGACGATTACCGGGCTGGGCCAGCTTGTCACCGCCACGGCGCTCGTGCGCGGCGATGTCTATCATTCAGATGGAAACGAGCTCAATCCCACGGCTGCCTATCGCGGCAATCCCGGGTGGGAAGCGCGGGCTATCGCGCTCGGTGCGCTTGACGTAGAATGGCCATTCGCTGGCGAATTCCTGGGCGGTGAGCAGGTTTTCACGCCGCGCGTCCAGCTGGTGGTGACCCCGCCGGTCGAGAATCTCGATATCCCGAATGAAGACGCAAGAGCGATCGATCTCGAGGATTCCAACCTCTTCGCGCTCAACCGCTTTCCCGGTTACGACCGGATCGAGGACGGAGCGCGCGTCACTTACGGTTTCGACTGGAAGCTGCGCCGTCCAGGCCTCGAAATATTCACCACCCTTGGCCAGTCCTATCGCCTCGACAACGACCGCGACATCTTCCCCGACGGGACCGGCCTGTCCGAGAAGGTGAGCGATTTCGTCGGGCGCACGGAAGTTCGTTATCGCGATTTCTTGAAGTTCGCGCACCGCTATCGCCTCGACAAGGACAACCTCGCTGTCCGGCGCAACGAGTTCGACGCAACTGTGGGCACGAGCCGGACCTATGCCGAGATCGGGTACCTGCGCCTCAACCGCAACATCGACACCATCGAAGACCTTCAGGACCGCGAAGAGCTGCGTGCGGCCGTGCGTGTCGCATTCGCGAACTACTGGTCTGTCTTTGGCTCCGGCGTCTTCAACCTGACCGATCGCGAGGAAGACCCCACCTTGTCGAGCGATGGTTTCCAGCCGATCCGGACCAGACTGGGCGTTGCCTACCAGGACGACTGCCTCGAAATGGGCCTGACCTGGCGGCGGGACTATGTCTCGGCAGGCGATGCGCGAAGGGGCGATACGTTCCAGCTCTATTTCAGCCTGAAGAATCTCGGTTTTCGTTGACCTGCCCGTGTTGGCAGCGGAGGCCAAACGCGCTATCCGCCCGCTCGCAATCAGCTTTGGTTAAGCCGCAGGGCGACATCTCAAGGCCTATCCGGACGCCGACCGTGCGTCGCAAGGGAATACACGCGTGAGACTTCATACCGTTTCGAAAATTCTTGGTCTTGCCGCGATGGCGGGGATCGCGGCCGCCGCGCAGCCGGTTTCGGCGCAGGCTACCGACCCGCAGGCGAACCCGCTCGGACTGCCAGAGCAGCCAACCCTGCTGGCGAATCCCGATCCCAACGTCCGCCGCGCAACTGCGGTGGTGAACGGTCACGTGATTACCGGAACCGACCTCGATCACCGTGTCGCCCTGCTTGTCGAAGCCAATCAGGGTGCCGAAATCCCGCCCGAAGAGCTTCAGCGCGTGCGCGCACAGGTGCTCCGCAACCTGATCGACGAGACGCTGCAGATTCAGGCCGCCGAGGCGGAAGAGATCGAAATCTCCGCAGCCGAGGTCGAGCAGACCTTCGCCCGCGTCGCGGCGCAGAACAATCGCCGTGTCGAGGACATGGATGCTTACCTTGCGTCGATCGGCTCGTCGGCAACCTCGCTCAAGCGCCAGATCCGCGGCGAGCTCGCCTGGCAGCGCCTTCTCCGGCAGAAAGTGTCTTTCTTCGTCAACGTCTCTGCGGAAGAGGTGAACGAGGTGATGAAGCGCCTCGAGGAATCGAAGGGGACCAATGAATATTGGGTCTGGGAAATTTTCCAGTCCTCAACCCCCGAGACCGACGCGGCCGTGGAAGCGAATGCGGCCAAGATCATGGAACAACTGCGGCAAGGCGGCAGCTTCGTTGCCTATGCGCGACAGTTCTCCGAGGCGTCCACCGCAGCGGTTGGCGGCGATCTCGGGTGGATCCGGCTGCCGCAGCTTGGCGATGCGCAGCTGGAGACCGTGGTCGGCCAGATGGAGCCCGGACAGTTGGTCGGACCGATCAAGATTTCGGGCGGCTACTGGATCGTCTACCTGCGCGAGAAGCGACAGGTGCTGATGGCCGATCCTCGCGACGCAACGCTCAGCCTGAAGCAGGTGCAGATCGACTTCGACCCCCAGGCTCCTCGAGAAGCTACCGAAGCGCGACTGAATGCATTCCTTGCCGGCGTGGAATCCATGCGCGGCTGTGGCAGCGCCGAAGAAACGGCCGCATCCTTTGGCGGCAGCGTCGTCACGAACGACCAGATCCGAGCCCGCGCGCTGCCAGAGCAGCTACAGAATCTTATCCTGAACATGCAGATCGGCGAGACCACGCCGCCATTCGGCTCGGTCGAAGAAGGCGTCCGTGTCCTGATGCTTTGCGGTAGGGACGATCCGCAGGTCGCCGAGGGCCCGGACTTCGATGAGATCATGGCGCAACTCGAAGACGAGCGTATCAACAAGGCCGCACAGCGTTACCTGCGCGACCTGCGCAACGACGCCTACATCGAATACAATTGACCTCCCTCCAGCTCCCCCTTGCTGTATCGCTCGGCGATCCGGCAGGGATCGGTCCCGAGATCATTGCCGAAGCCTGGGCGCGGCGCGATGCGGATGGCATTCCGCCGTTCTTCGTGGTCGGTGGAGCCGGTGTCCTCCACGAGGCTGCAGGGTCGCGTGGGCTCGACATCACGATAGAGCGCATCGAGGCCCCCGCACAGGCAATCGAGGTCTGGACCCGTGCCCTTCCCGTTCTCGGCGCAGATGATGCTCCCTATACTCCCGGTGCGCCCGAGGAATCGGGTGCTCGGCTGGCGCTATTCTCCCTTGTAGAAGCCACGAGCCGCGCCGCGCTGGGCGAGGCGAGCGGGATAGTCACCGCACCCATTTCCAAGGCCGAACTGGCACAGGTCGGCTTCACCCAGCCGGGGCAAACCGAATTCCTCGCCGACGCGTTCGGGAAAGCGCGTGAGGATGCCGTCATGATGCTGGCGGGCCCTTCGCTGCGGGCCGTGCCGCTGACCGTGCATTGCTCGCTGGCGGAAGTCCCGGACCTGCTCAGCAAGGAGCTGATCGTTCACCGGGCGCGCATCGTTCACCGCGCGCTCCAGCGCGATTTCGGGATCGTGAAGCCCCGCCTCGCAGTCAGTGGTCTCAACCCCCATGCCGGTGAGAATGGCAAGTTCGGTGACGAGGAACAGTTCGTCATAGGACCGGCTGTGTCGCAGCTCGAAAGCGAAGGTCTCGACATAACCGGGCCGCATCCCGGTGACGCGATCTTCACGCCTCGCGCGCGGAAATCCTATGACGCAGCACTAGCCATGTATCACGATCAAGCGCTTATCCCCCTGAAAGCACTCGATTTCGATGAGGGAGTGAACGTCACTCTTGGCCTCCCCGTGGTCCGCACCAGCCCCGACCATGGAACCGCCTTCGACATCGCCGGAAAGGGCAAAGCCGATCCCGGCGCGATGATCGCCGCGTTGCGCATGGCAGGCGATATGGCAGCCCGGCGCGCGACCGATGGCTGACCTCCCCCCCTTGCGCGAAGTCATCGCGCGGCATGGCCTCTCGGCCAGCAAGGCTCTGGGACAGAATTTCCTCTTCGACGAGCAATTGCTCGACCGGATTGCCGCCGTGCCCGACAGCCTGGATGGCAGGCGGGTGCTTGAGATCGGTCCCGGTCCCGGAGGCCTGACCCGCGCCCTGTTGAGGGCTGGTGCGCAGGTCACGGCAATCGAGATGGACCGCCGCTGCCTGCCAGCACTTGAAGAACTCGGCGGGGCATATCCCGGCCGCCTCCAGGTGATTGAGGGCGATGCGCTCAAACTCGACCATGGTGAGATCATGGGCGGCGAGCCCTTCGCCGTGCTTTCAAACCTGCCTTACAATGTCGGCACGGCCCTCTTCACCCGGTGGATGGGCGGTGAAGAATGGCCGCCTCAATGGACCTCGCTCACCCTGATGTTCCAGCAGGAGGTGGCACAGAGGATCGTGGCGAAGCCCGGTTCCTCTGCCTACGGCCGCCTTGCTGTGCTGGCCCAATGGCGCGCCGAGGCGAAGCTGGCGATGAAGGTCCATCGCAGCGCCTTTACCCCTCCACCCAAGGTGATGAGCGCAATCGTCCATGTGGAACCCGCCGCTATGCCGGAGGGAGTGTCCGCACGTATCCTCGAACGGGTTACAGAGGCAGCCTTCGGTCAGCGTCGGAAAATGCTTAGGCAGAGTCTCAAGGGCATGCCCGGTGCTGTCGATGCGCTGGACAGCCTCGGGATCGATCCGCAACGCAGGGCAGAGACGCTGCAGGTTGCGGACTTTGTGGCACTGGCGCGCGAGCTAACCTAGCCGCGCTCGCTCCTGCTGGGCGAGCTTGCGGAGCAGCTGCGCGGCAATATCGAGTGTCTGCAACTCCTCCGACAGGCGCAGCACGACTTCCATGTCCTCCGACAATGCATCGGCGAGGTCGTCGAGCGAACCAGCAACGCGGTGCATGTCATCGGCAGTGATATAGGAGTTGTGCAACGGGGCATTGTTCTCGCGCACCGGGCCGCGTTCGCGCATTTCGTCCATGATCCGCTGGAATGCGCGATCGACCGAATGCTGCGGCTGCGCGTCGGGGAACCAGTCCTCGACGATGGTCCTCTCCGAGAAGGAGACCCCGGCCTGGTCGCCGCTGCGCCAGACAATCTTGCCGGGAACACACATGGACCCGCGCCGCAGTTCGACCTCATACCCTACGAGCGGGAGAGACTCGCCTTCGATCAGCGCGCCGATCGGCGACATGTTGCACAGTCGCACGACGCCTGCTCCGGGCTGCGAGTGCACGCTGGCACGCACGAACAGGTCTATGCGCTCTTCACGGCGCTGCTTGAATTCTACGGCGGCCAAGGCGGCGATCCCTTTTACTTATCCGCCCGGCCTAGCCCGCAATATTTACCATAAGCTTGACCGCCGCCTCAGGCTTCTGCCTTCTTGCGCTGGCGCCAGCGGTGGAGCAGCGGCTCGGTATAACCGCTCGGCTGTTCGACCCCCTTGAAAATCAATTCCTTGGCCGCGCTGAAGGCAGCACCCTCCTCGTTTTCAAGCAGCGGCTCATAGAAGGGATCGCCTGCATTCTGCTGGTCGACCTTGGCCGCCATCCGTCGCAGCGAATCCATCACCTGATCTTCCGAGATCACTCCGTGGAGCAGCCAGTTGGCGATATGCTGGCTGGAGATTCGCAGCGTGGCGCGGTCTTCCATCAGGCCCACATCATTGATGTCCGGAACCTTGGAGCAGCCGACCCCCTGATCCACCCAGCGAACGACATAGCCGAGCAGGCCCTGGCAATTGTTGTCCAGTTCCTCGCGGATCTCCGCTTCGGACCAGTTCGTGCCCTCCGCGAGCGGGATGGAGAGCAGCGGTTCGAGCCCCGGCACATCTCCCAGGCCTTGCTGGATCTCGAACACATTCTCGCGGTGATAGTGGATCGCATGAAGTGTTGCCGCGGTCGGGCTTGGCACCCAGGCGGTGTTGGCACCGGCGCGCAGGTGGCCGATCTTTTCGATCATCATCTGGCCCATCAGGTCGGGCGCGGCCCACATTCCCTTGCCGATCTGCGCGCGGCCGGAGAGGCCGTGTTTCAGGCCAATCCCGACATTGCGCGCCTCGTAGGCCTTGAGCCAGGCGGAGTTCTTCATCTCACCCTTGCGCATCATCGGGCCCGCACGCATCGAGGTGTGAATTTCATCGCCGGTGCGGTCGAGGAATCCGGTGTTGATGAAGACGATCCGGTCTTTCACCGCGTGGATGCAGGCGGAGAGGTTCGCGCTTGTTCGGCGTTCCTCGTCCATGACGCCGACCTTGATCGTATGACGCGGCAGATCGAGCAGGTCTTCCACCGCATCGAACAAATCGTTGGTGAAGGCGCATTCCTCGGGACCATGCATCTTGGGCTTCACGATGTAGATCGAGCCCTTGCGGCTGTTGCCATATTTGCCCAGCCCCGCGACGTCCTGCGCCGAAATCGCGCTGGTCATTACGGCATCAAGGATGCCCTCGGGGATTTCCTTGCTATCCCAGCGCATCGCCGGATTGGTCATCAAATGGCCGACATTGCGGACAAACATCAGGCTGCGTCCGGGCAGTGCGAACTCCGTGCCATCAGGCGCGGAATAGCGTCGGTCGGGAGCAAGCTCCCGCGTCATGGTCCTGCCGCCTTTCTCGAAGCTCTCCGACAGATCGCCCCGGATCACGCCCAGCCAGTTGCGATAGGCGAGCAGCTTGTCTTCGGCATCCACCGCCGCGACAGAGTCTTCGCAGTCGGCGATGGTTGTGAGCGCAGCTTCGAGATTGATGTCCGCGATATTTGCCGGGTCGGTCTTTCCCACCGGGTGGTCAGCGTCGAACACCACTTCGATGTGAAGGCCATTATGCTTGAAGAGGCAGGCCTTATCGTTCCAGCCTATGCATTGGGCTGGATCGGCGAGCGGAATGCCCTTCTCTTTTACATCGGTCAGATCGGCCCATTCTCGGCCATCGGCCAGAGGTACGGCCTCGTCCATGAAGCTCTTCGCAGCGGCGATAACCGCCGCACCGCGTTCTTCGTCATATCCACCCGGCTTGGCTGGCGCCGCATCGAGCGTATCGGTGCCGTAGAAGGCATCATAGAGGCTACCCCAGCGTGCATTGGCCGCATTCAGCAGGAAGCGCGCGTTGAGGATCGGAACGACCAGCTGCGGCCCTGCCATGGTCGCGATCTCTGGATCGACATTATCGGTGCCGATGGTGAATTCGCCCGGCTCCGGGACGAGGTATCCGATTTCCTCCAGGAATGAGCGATAGGCAGCGGCATCATGCGGCTTTCCGGCCTGAGCCTTGTGCCAGCCGTCGATCTTTCCCTGCAGGTCTTCGCGCGTCTCGAGCAGCGCGGCATTGCGCGGTGCGAACTCGCCAAGCAGCGCGGCGAAACCCTGCCAGAAAGCCTCAGCATCCTTGCCCAACGGGGGCAGGATCTCGGACTCGACAAAAGTGGCAAGCTCCCGGTCAACCTCGATACCGGCGCGCGTCACGTAATTGCTCATGGAACTCCTCTGGGTAGTCTACGACCTGCGATGTGGACCCGGGGAGGAGTGCCCCTCCTATGGCGAGAGCGGTTGACGATTGCAAGGCACGGGGTGGACTTGATTGCAGGCGAGTCTAAGGACGTTGCCGATGAAACCGGATAGCGCACCCCAGGCCCTTCTAGACGCCGTCGACGCAGACACCATGCTGCGCGAGGTGCAGGACTGGGCCGCGATCAATACCGGCACGGCGAATATCGATGGGCTGAAGGCCATGGCGGGCGTGCTCGCCGATGCCTTCTCGACCCTCCCCGGAGAGGTCGAACTGGTCGATCCGGCAACCGTAACGGCGATTTCCGCCGAGGGACGAGAATTCGAGAAGCCGCATGGCCAGCATATGGTCTTGCGCGTGCGCCCCGAAGCGGAGCGCCGTTTCGTACTGACCGGCCATATGGACACGGTCTTCCCTGTCGATCACGCCTTCCAGGAGGTGACGTGGCTCGACGACGAAACGATCAACGGTCCCGGTACGGCCGACATGAAGGGCGGCCTCAACGTCATCCTGCACACGCTCAAGCTCTTCGAAACGATCGATGGCTCAGACCGGGTCGGCTACGACGTCATGATCAATTCGGACGAGGAGACCGGCAGTCTCGCCAGCCGCGGCCTGATCGAGGAGCTTGCGCGCGGAAAGTATGCGGCGCTGACCTACGAGCCTTCTGCCCTGCCCGATGGCACACTCGCCCATGCACGCGGCGGAACGGGCAATTACTCGATCACGATCACCGGGCGAAGTGCCCACGCCGGCCGTAACCCGCACGAGGGCCGCAACGCCATCGTCGCCGCGAGCGATCTCGTCCTGCGCATCAAGGCGCTCGAGGCCGACGACATCACGGTGAACCCCGCCAAGATCGAAGGTGGTGCGGCAAACAATGTCGTACCCGACCTCGCAATCCTGCGATTCAATATCCGCCCCAAGTCGACCGATGCGATGAACCGCTTCGATGGCGAGCTCGACGCGATCCTGCGGATGATCGAGAGCGAACACAAAGTCGGCATCCATCGTCACGGCGGTGTCACCCGTCCGCCCAAGCCTGTCGATGAAAAGGCGCAGCGCCTGTTCGACCTCGTCAAGGCATGCGGCGCCGAGCTTGGCCAGACGATCGGCTGGAAATCGACCGGCGGCGTGTGCGACGGCAACAATATTGCTGCGACCGGCGTCCCCGTGGTCGACACCATGGGCGTGCGCGGCGGCGCCATCCATTCGCCCGATGAATTCATGATTGTCCCTTCGCTGCGGGAACGCGCCGCCCTGAGCGCGCTGGTCCTCTCGAAGCTATCTACCGGAGAGTATTTGTGACCTTCCGCCTG
The DNA here is from genome assembly GCF_019711415.1 of Qipengyuania vesicularis. Classification (GTDB taxonomy): domain Bacteria; phylum Pseudomonadota; class Alphaproteobacteria; order Sphingomonadales; family Sphingomonadaceae; genus Qipengyuania; species Qipengyuania vesicularis. The sequence goes on from NZ_JAIGNJ010000002.1 coordinate 240,809, forward strand.
CGCGCCGCGCATATTTCCGATCTCGAGCATCTGTATGAAATGGCCAAGCTTACGGGCGGCGGCTTTACGAACCTGCCCGCCGACAAGGCCGCGCTGACCAAGAAGCTCGAACGCGCCGACGAGGCATTCTCGCGCACCGAGGACACGCTCGGCGATGATGTCTTCACCCTCGTGCTGGAGAATACCGAGACGGGGCAGGTACGCGGCACATGCCAGCTGTTCACCCAGGTCGGGCAGCAGTGGCCTTTCTACAGCTATCGCCTGAACACGCTGACCCAGCACAGCCAGGAACTCGACCGCACCGTGCGCGCCGAACTGCTGAGCCTCGTGACCGACCTCGAAGGCTCCTCCGAAGTCGGCGGCCTGTTTCTCCACCCGGGTGAACGTGCCGGCGGGCTCGGCCTCCTGCTCGCGCGCAGCCGCTACCTCTTTATCGCGATGCACCGCGCGCGCTTCGCCGACCGCATCCTTGCCGAGCTGCGCGGCGTCATCGACGATCGCGGCGGCTCGCCGTTCTGGGACGGCGTTGCCGGGCGTTTCTTCGGAATGACCTTCCAGGAAGCCGACTATTTCAATGCCACCAATGGCAACCAGTTCATCGCCGATTTGATGCCCAAGCACCCGGTCTATGTCGAAATGCTGAGCGAGGAAGCCCGCAAGGTTATTGGCGTACCCCACCCCAGCGGACGGGCGGCGATGCGCATGCTCGAGAACGAGGGCTTCGCAGCCGAAGGTTACGTCGACATCTTCGATGGCGGCCCGACCATGACGGCGCGGACCGACAATGTGAGAAGCATTGCAGATTCCAGAGAGGCGACCGTGAGCGCCATCGACCTCGACGAGGGCGAGCGCGCGCTGGTCGCAACCGGCAAGCTCGACAGCTTCAAGTCCGCCTACGGCATGCGCGCATTCGGAGACGATGAAACAGTCGCCATCGACGCGACATGTGCTGAAGCACTCGAAGTCGGTGTGGGTGACACAGTGTGGAGCGTGGCACGATGAGCTTGGTTGAGATCAATTTCGACGGCATCGTCGGCCCAAGCCACAATTACGCGGGCCTCAGCCTCGGCAATATCGCGAGTGCGAGCCACAAGGGCGACACTTCCTATCCGCGCGCTGCGGCGCTCCAAGGCATCGCAAAGATGCGCTCGAACATGGCGCTGGGGCTTGCGCAGGGCTTCCTGCTGCCCTTGCCACGCCCGAATGGCGATCTGATCCGTGGACTCGCAATCGACGAGAACGCGCCGCGCCAACTGCTCGCCGCGGCCTGGTCGGCATCGAGCATGTGGACCGCCAACGCAGCCACCGTGAGCCCGGCTCCTGACACGGCGGATGGCCGCTGTCACCTGACGCCCGCCAATCTCGTCACAATGCCGCACCGCGCGCAGGAATGGCAGGACACGCAGGCTCAGCTCGCGATTGCATTCGGCAACGAGCAGCACTTCACGGTGCACGACGCAGTACTGCCCACATTCGGTGACGAGGGTGCAGCAAACCACATGCGCTTCTGTGAAGGGCACGACGCATCTGGCGTCGAGGTCTTCGTGTGGGGTCGCCAGGGCGGCAAGTTCCCCGCCCGCCAGCACGAGCAGGCCAGCCGCGCCATCGCACGACTGCACGGGCTTGATCCGGCAAAGTGCGTGTTCATCGAGCAGAATCCCGAGGCGATCGAAGCGGGCGCATTCCACAATGATGTGGTCTCGGTCGCGAACGAGCGCGTGCTATTCACCCACGAACGGGCCTTCGCCGATCAGCAGGGCGCCTATGACGCGATCCGCATCGCCTTCCCGGCATTGGAAGTGGTCGAGGTGCCCGAAAGCGCCGTGAGCATCGAAGAGGCGGTCCGCAGCTATCTGTTCAACGCCCAGCTGCTCACCCTGCCCAGCGGCGAAATGGCTCTGGTGGTACCGAGCGAATGCCAGGAAAGCGCGAGCGTGTGGGCCTATTGCGAGAGCATGCTCGCCAGCAATGGCCCGATCCGCAAAGTCCTGCCCGTCGATGTTCGCCAGTCGATGGCCAATGGTGGCGGGCCTGCCTGCCTGCGCCTGCGGATCGTTGCGGACCCGGCAACGGTCGACCAGCGTTTCATGCTGGACGAAGCCAAGGCCGACCGGATCGAGGCCGTCGTCGCGGAGAAGTGGCCGGAGACGATCGATCCGCAAGACCTCGGCAGCGAAGCGCTTGCCGCCCGCGTTATCGAGGCCCGTGAAGCCCTTCTTTCTGTCCTATCCTTGGACGAGCTGGCCTGAGCGGAAAACAATATAGTTAACTGACTCGACTCTGTTCGTCGGCGCTCCTTACACTCGCCCTGCAATTAACCATTGAAAGCCGCAGCAATGCGTCGATGGCACGCAGTTTGCAGCGGATTTGGTTAAGGAAGGAGTCGCCCACGATCATGTGGACCAAGGTGAAGAGGCTGTTCGTGATCAAGACGCGCTGGGAAGCGTATCTGATCATCTACGCCTTGGCGCTCGGTGCCATGACCCGTGGTGTCGACTATACGCTGCAATACCCCGGCTGGCCCGGCTATCTCCTGATGGCGGCGACCGGCGGCGCGGTCATGCTTGGCGGCGCAAAGATCCTCGACGCGATCCGCTACGAGCGCGAAGCGAAGGCCGCGGCGGAAAGCGACGGGCCATCCGCGCCCGATACCTGACCCCGGCCTCCTAGCCTCCAGCGAAGCGGATGGTCTGCGCGATCGTGTTCATCGTACCATGCGCCAGTGCAAGGGGCAGGATGCTCGAACGGCCGGCCTTCAGATAGATCAGGCCGAACACCAGCCCGATGCCGCCCGTCACGACAGCACCGTGCATGCCCTGATAGTAGTAGTGCCGGTACCCAAAGAATATCGCCGCCACCACGACAGCAAGATAACCTGCGAGCGCAGAATTGCCGAAGCCCGTGTGTAGCTTGGTGATGATGAAGGCCCTGAACAGCAGTTCCTCGAAGAACGACCCGTGAGTCCACACCAGCGCCAGCATCATGAGATAGCCGGGGAGGTTGCCTTCAACGAAGTCGAACCGCCCGCTCGTGCCGATATCCTCGAAGAACAGGTCGGCTAGCGCCTGCATGGCGCCAGCCGTCGCGAGGAGCGCGACAAGGATGAGCGCCGCATAACCTAGCGTGCGCAACCAGCTTTCGGGCCAGCGAAGTCCGAGGTCCGCCCATGACGATCCGCGTCGATGAAGCAACCAAGTCGCCACGATCATCGCCGTGAAGGTCGAGGCAGGTCCCCCGAACAGCTGGCTGAACGGGAGGATGCTCTGTTTGACGAGCACGAGCACCGCCACAACGATCGCGAGATCGCGCCATGCAGTGAGGCGATTTGATGTCAGTTCCATAGCACTACGAGGCTCCCTTGGCTGGTGAGCTAACCGCTAGCGGTCGATGCCTCGCATAGGCAATGCAAATGGCCCAAACGCTCATGGCTGACGACCAACGCGAGGTGCGCTACGAATCTTATCGATAAACGGCAATATTTCCGGTTCGATCGGACTATCGGTATCGCGCGGCTGTTATGAATTCGCCGAATGTCTCGCACCACACGACGATCGTATCGTATTCTTCGATGTCCACGCCTTCAGGCACATCGAGCAAGAAACCGTCGTAGCTCTTCACGCTTCCGATAAGAGCGGCATCGGCCTTGAGCGGCTCGAACTCGTCCTCATGCTCAACGAAGCCCTTTGTCAGATACAGCTTGTAATCAGGACCGGGGGCCAGTTTGCCGCGATGGGCGATGGCATCTGCCGAGACGCTGATCTGCCCCTCACCCCAATGCAGCGCATCGCTGCCTCGCAGATCACGGGTAAGCTGCGCGGTGTACGAAGCGCTCGCCTCGGCTTCGTCGAGTTGGGCAGCATCAGGCGCGTCCTCCGCGGTGAGGATCGGGTAAAAATATAGCCCGGCTGCCAGGACAATGAGCCCTGCCAGGGCGATAGCGATGATCTTCTTCACAAGGTTTCCCCTCAGGCAATTTTCTCGCCATTCGCGCTGCCGCGGTTGCAGGTTACAGCACAGACGGCCCGAATAGCCAAAGGCTCGCCTTGTCATCGATGTAGGCAAAGGTGGGGGTTTCTGTTGCTAACTACCCAGAGTCTTCTTTTCAGGGGCGAGGACCGTCGCGCCTTGGCGAACTGGGTACTTTCAAGCTGATGTAGGTGGGGCGATTCTGTTGCTAGGCCCGCCCCGAGCCCCCGGAATCCGCTTCTGTTGCCCGGTGGGTCCAACCGCGCTTTAGCTTTGTAAGATCAGGGCGTTAGCCCGTCAGGTTACGCAGCGAGAGCGAGTGCTTCGTTATCGTTGGCACTTGTGTGTTGTGAACAGTTTTACGGGGTACTCAGCCCGGGCGAAAACACTGTCTTTCAGCACACGTCGATCCTAGTTCGGCCCCGTCAAAAACCGCGCATTTACCGCGGGTTATGGTGGAGCCGCCGGGTACTGCCCCCGGGTCCGTTGTACCTATTACACAGCACAATTTATCGCCATAGCCGGCCGAAACCGGCAGCTCCCATATAGCGATCAAACGCTTAATGTGAAGTGTACCCCTCCTCTTGCGGAGGAGGGGTGGTCACTCAGCCCATCGGGCCCTTGTCAGGCGCATAATCCGGGCGCGCAGCGCGCAGTTCGTCGCGGATTTCCTTGAGCAGGTCGATCTCCGTCGGACCTGCGGGTGCTTCTTCTTCCTTCTCTTCGAACTCGGCCATCACCTTCTTGGCATAGCGGACCAGCAGGAAGATGATGAAGGCCAAGATCAGGAAGTTCACGATGGCCGTGATGAAAGCACCATACCCGATCATCGCCGCCCCTGCTTCTTTCAGCGCAGCATAGTCTGTGGTCGAACCCTCATAGCCTTCGGGCGTGCTCAACAGGATGAAATAGTTCGAGAAATCCGCCCCGCCGAAGATCGTGCCGACGATCGGCATGATGATCTCGTCGGTGAGTGAAGCAACGATGACGCCAAATGCGCTCGCGATGATCACCGCGACCGCCAGGTCGATAACGTTGCCCTTGGCGATGAATTCCTTGAAATCTTTCAGCATGCGCAATCCCTCCAGCAACCCGATTGTCCTATTCGCGTTGATGACATGAGAATTGCGCGTCCTCAAGCCCGCTTCGCTTGAAAGGCTCGGCTGGCGTGCTATCTGGATAAGACAGTATTTGAAGGGGAACACCGTCATGAACCGCATCATTGCCATTCGCACCGCATTGCTGGGAGCCTTCGCCCTCGCGCTATCGGCTTGCGGGATTAACTCGGTCCCCGCAGCGGAAGAGAATGCCAAGGCCAAATGGGCCGATGTCGAGGCGCAGTTCCAGCGCCGCGCGAACCTCATCCCCAACCTCGAGCAGATCGTGATGTCCTCCGCCGAACAGGAGCGCGAGACCTTGAACGAAGTGATCGAGGCCCGTGCCTCTGCCACGCGACCCGAAATCCAGCTCGACGAGGGCGATCTCAACGATCCGGCCAAGATGCAGCAGTACCAGCAGGCGCAGAATACGCTCGGCGGCGCGCTGAGCCGCCTGCTTGTTTCGGTCGAGCGCTATCCCGAACTGCGCAGCCAGGAAAACTTCGGTCGTTTCATGACCCAGCTCGAGGGAACCGAGAACCGCATCTCGGTCGCTATCCGCGACTACAACGAGGCGGTCCGCCAGTATAACACCACGATCCGCACCTTCCCCGACACGATCGGCGCGAACATCATCCACGGTGCCGAACCGATGGTCCCCTATGAAGCCGCCACCGAAGGCGCCGAAGTCGCGCCGGAGCTGAACATGCGCGGCGACGAGGCGAACTGATCGACCGTCTAAGAGACTGATGACCCACTTGGTTCGCCTCTTGCTGCTGGTCGCAGCTACGATCGGCCTCGCCGTCCCAGCGGTCGCGCAGCCCAGCTTCCCGGCGCTCGACAACTCGCCGGTGGTCGACCAGGCCGATCTGCTCGACCCGGCGCAGGAGCAGGCGCTGGAGCAGAAGCTGCTTGAGTTCGAACAGCGGAACGAGCGCCAGTTCGTGGTTGCCACGATCGCGGACCTCGAAGGCTACGATATTGCCGACTACGGGTACCAGCTCGGTCGCTTCTGGGAACTGGGCGATGCGGAGAATGACGATGGTATCATCCTCATCGTCGCCCCCAACGAGCGGCAGATGCGGGTCGAAGTCGGCTACGGCCTCGAAGGCATTATCCCGGACGGGCTCGCCTTCGAATATATCGAGGGCATGAAGCCCTATTTCCGCAACAATGACTTCGCCGGCGGTATCGACTGGGGTGCCGATCAGATCATCAACCAACTCGAACTTCCGCCCGAAGAGGCGGCACAGATTGCGCAACAGTCGCAGCAACGCGCTTCAATCGACGAGAGCGGTTTTCCGCTCGGCGGTCTGATCTGGTTCGCTTTCGTGTTCTTCTTCTTCATCCTTCCGATGTTCCGCGGACGCCGACGTAAGCGGCGCTACCGCCGTGGCCCCTGGGGCGACACGGCGCGGGACATCATCCTGTGGGAAGCTGGCAAGGCAATTGCTCGCGGAATCGATGGTGGCGGTCGCGGCGGCTGGGGCGGCGGTGGAGGTTTCGGCGGAGGCGGCGGCTTCGGCGGTTTCTCCGGCGGAGGCGGAAGTTTTGGTGGCGGCGGCGCCTCGGGGGGCTGGTAAATGGGCTATCTGGACAAGGAACAACACCGCATCGTCAGCACGGCCGTGTCTGCGGCAGAGGACAATACCAGCGGCGAGATCGTCACCGTGCTTGCCGACCGGTCGGACGGCTATACCGATGTCGCCCTTTGGTGGGCCATCGGCGCGAGCTTCACCGCGATGAGCCTTATGGCAGCCTTTCCCGACTTCTTCCTGGCCAAGTTCGACTGGTTGCGCGGCGGCTGGGCAGGCGACTGGACGCAGGGTCAGGTCCTTACGCTGATCCTCGGCGTGGGCCTGCTCAAATTCCTCGCGGTCCTAGCCATCCAGCTGTGGCAGCCGCTCAAGTTCAGACTGATCCCCTCGCCTGTGACCGAGCAGCGGGTGCGCGAGGAAGCGATCCGCCATTTCAAGGTCGGCGCAGAGCGGCGCACACACGGGCGCACAGGCGTGCTGCTCTACCTCTCGATGCGCGAACACCGCGCGGAAATCGTGGCTGACGAGCCAATCGCCTTGCTGGTCCCGGCTGAAGTCTGGGGCGAGGCCATGGTCGATATGCTGGCCGAGGTCAGCCGCGGTCATATCGCAGAGGGACTAGCCGCTGGCGTCCGCGATGTCGGCAAGGTGCTGGCAGAACATTTCCCGCGCGGCGACCATGACGAGAACGAACTGCCCGACCGGTTGATCGAGGTCTGAATTTGGCCGTACCCGACCACGACGCGCCGGAGGAAATCACCTGGCAGGGCCGTTTCGTCACGGCGAAGAAGCGCGGGCGCTGGGAGTACGTCTCGCGCAGCAGGGGCATTCGCGCGGCCGTTATCCTGGCAGTCGACGAAGAGGACCACGTCCTTCTGGTCGAACAATTCCGCGTCCCCCTCGACCGGCCCTGTATCGAGCTCCCCGCTGGCCTGATCGGCGACGACGACAGCTCTCCCGACGAAGATCCACTGGCCGCGGCGGGTCGCGAACTGATCGAGGAAACCGGCTACGCAGCCGCCAGGCTCGAAGACATGGGTACCTTCTACTCCTCGCCAGGTATGGTGAGCGAGAGCTTCACGCTCGTACGTGCGCGCGGACTGACAAAGGTCGGTGAAGGCGGCGGCGTGGCGGGAGAGAACATCATTCCGCACCGTGTTCCGCTTGCAGGACTACCTGACTTTCTCGCCAACAAGCGCAAGCAGGGTTGCGGGGTCGACGTGCGTATGCTCCTGCTGCTGGGACAAGGCCTTATCGAGGGAGAGTGACGATGGCGGGCAAGAAACGCGGACGCTGCGAAGGCAAGCTGGCGCTGGTTACGGGAGCGGCACAAGGCCTTGGCGCGGCCCATGCGCGCAGGCTCGCCGAAGAAGGTGCACGCGTGTTGTGCACCGACGTCAACGGAGAAGGGGCAGAGGCAACCGCTGCCCGGATCGTCGAGGAGATGGGATCGGGCCATGCCTATGGTGCCCAGCATGACGTAACCGATCCCGAAGCCTGGGAACGGGTCGTCGACATCGCCGATCGCGAGCTTGGCGGGCTCAACGTTCTGGTCAACAATGCCGGGATCGGCGTAGGCGGCAACATCGAGACCTGCGATTTCGACGATTGGAAGCGCTGCTTTTCCGTCAATGTCGATTCGATCTTCCATGGGTGCCAGAAGGCCCTGCCGCTCATGCGCGAGCATGCGCCCGGATCGATCGTCAATATCTCGAGCATTGCCGGCCTCATCGCCAGCGACACGATGCCGGCCTATAATGCCAGCAAGGCGGCGGTGTGGATGCTGTCGAAGTCAATCGCGCTGCACTGCGCCAAGAACCGGATGGATATCCGCTGCAATTCGATCCACCCGACCTTCGTCGATACGCCGATCCTCGATGGAACGGCGCGCAACCATAATCTCGACAAGGACGTACTGATGGAGAAGCTGGCCCGGCAGATCCCCTTGAAGAAGGTCGGGGAACCGGACGATATCGCGAATGCGGTGGTCTATCTCGCCAGCGACGAGAGCAAGTTCATGACCGGTGCGGAGCTGAAGCTCGACGGCGGTATCTCGGCCATGTGATGTCTGCGGGCTTTGTGCCTGCAACAGGAAAGTCCGACCCTTCTCACGCGATCCCGGAGCAAATCTCCGGGATGGCCGCGGGAAGGATCGAACTCAATCCGCGATCAGGCCGATCGCGAGGTAGATGAGCGCAGCGGTGCCCAGGCTGAAGAAGGCGCCGAGGACGAAACCGATGCGGACCCACGTGGTATCGATGCCGGTGTAGCGCCCGATGCCCGAGCAAACACCCATCAGCTTGCCGCGCGAATGGTCGAGGCGGAAGCCCTTGCTGGGCGATACGGCGTGGTCGTTTTCACGGAACTTCAGCTGGCTCATGCGAGGACTCCACCCGGCGATGCGGGGATGATGGCCGTCGCGAAGAAGGCCGACGAAACGAGAAGCGAGAAGGCAGCGGCGAAAATCTTGCTGCCGTGATTGGAGAGATTGAACATGGTTCCTTTCCTTTCGGGGTTGAGTGTCTGAAGGCTGGCTCAGGCGAGCAGGCCGGCAGGCGAAGCGGGGACGATGGCCATGGCCATGAAGAGGGCCGAGGCGCCGATGGCGAAGACAGAAGCCAGAGCCTTGTTGCTGGCGAAATCGATGGCGAACATTGTGAATAATCCCTTTTAGTCAGTTTTCCGTCGGACCATCCGGCGGACACCCAGTGCATTGCAACGGCCGTGCCAAAACCAAAAAACGGCGGAATTCCGCCATTCCTGACTGAACACAAAGTCCAACCCTCATTCATCAATCCGAAAGGTTGGGAAATTTTCCCAATATTTGGAAATAGGCTTTCGGCTGGTGGCGCAATGGCCTTCGCGCTAGGGCCTCAGGCACACGATGCTCGACCGGATTTCCCTCACCCATTTCCGTAATCATGCCGCTAGCGAGCTGCGCGAGACCGCGCGCTTCAACCTGCTCGTGGGCGAAAACGGTGCAGGCAAGACGAATGTGCTGGAGGCTCTCTCGCTGCTGGCACCGGGCCGCGGATTGCGTCGGGCCGCGCTGGCCGAGATGGCGATGCAGGGGTCGGATCATGGATTCGCCGTAGGGGCCGACCTGGCCCAGCAAGGGGCGGACGCCGTGAGGCTCGGAACCTATTGCGAAACCGCCAGTCCCACACGGCGGAAAGTCCGCATCAATGGTGCGGATTCCCCCGCCACCGCGCTCGGCGAATGGATCGCCCTCACCTGGTTGACCCCTGCGATGGACGGGCTCTTCACCGGGCCCTCAAATGATCGCAGGCGCTTTCTCGACCGCATGGCCCTGGCGCTCGATCCTGCTCACGCCGCCCATGTCTCGCGCTATGAAGCCGCGCTGCGCGAGCGCAACCGTCTGCTGTCGGACGACCGCGCTCCCGAAAGCGCGTGGCTCGACGCGATCGAGGCGCAGATGGTCGAGCACGGCGGACGGCTGATCGCCGGGCGCGCGGCCCTGGTCGATACGCTGATGGCACGGATCGCCCATATGCCGAGCGAGCCATTCGCCCGCCCCGCCCTGACCTATTCCCCCGGTGGCGCCGACAATGCGGAAGCGCTGTCACAAGCCTTGTTCGAAGGGCGCCACAGGGATCGGGCAGCGCAGCGAACGCTGGCCGGCCCTCATCGGGACGAATTGGAGGTCGTCCATGCCGCCAAGCGCGTCCCCGCCGCGCAGAGCTCGACCGGGGAGCAAAAGGCGATGCTGGTCGCCATCACTCTCGCCCATGCCGCGCTTGCCGCACAGGGACGCGCAGGAGTGTTATTGCTGGACGAAGTAGCCGCCCACCTCGATCCCGTCCGCCGAGCCGCGCTGTTCGAACAACTCGACGCCAGCGGCGCGCAGGTCTGGATGACCGGGACCGAGGTCGGCCCCTTCGAGACCATTACCGACAAGTCCGCCATCTGGCGGGTGTCTGGCGGGAACGTGGAGCGGCGCTAGCCTTCGACGGCCAAGGCTGCCTGCACGTCATCGACCGTATCCTCTACGACCAGGTCGATACCCTCGGCCGTGGGATGGATCCGGTCACTGAGGAAAAGCGTGGAATCCTGATAAATACTCTCTAGCCAGAACGGCACCAAGCCGACCCCATGTTCGCTCGCTAGCTCGCCATAGAGCCCGTCGAACTGGCGCTGGTAGTCGGGCCCGTAGTTAGGCGGCGCGCGCATGCCCATCAGCAGGACGGGAATCTCGCGGCGCTTGAGCTCATCGAGCATCGCTTCGAAATTGGCGCGGGTATCGGCCGGCTGGATACCGCGCAGCATGTCGTTGCCGCCGAGCTCGAGCAGCACGAGATCGGGCTTTTCCCGCTGCTGGTCGAGCACGAAGCCGAGCCGCTGCCTACCTGCAGCGCTGGTATCGCCGGAAACACCCGCATCAATCACAGTCGCATTGATGCCCGATTGCCTGAGCGCGCGCTGCAACCGCTCGGGGTAGCCTTCGTGTTCGGCAAGCCCGTACCCTGCGAACAGGCTGTCGCCGAAGGCCAGGATGCGGCGTTCTTCGCCTTTGACCGTGATCTCCTCGGGGGCCTCCGAACTCGCCCCTGCCTGCGCTCTGCCCTCGCTTTCTGCGACCTCACTTCCGCATGCAGCGAGGCTGAGGGCAAGAAAAGGTATCGATAAACTACCAAAGCGCATCGGCGGACTTCCTTGTGCGGGTCGGGGCCTTCTGCCATCGCAGCCATGTGACGACTTCTCAAGATGCGATTTGCGCGCGCGATCTGCGCCTCACCCTTGGATCGACCGAAGCACCGGTCGAAATCCTCAAAGGCCTCGACCTCACCATCGGCAAGGGCGAGACCGTTGCCCTGCTCGGCCCATCGGGCTCGGGCAAGAGCTCGCTCATGGCGGTTCTTTCAGGGCTCGAAAGAGCCACGAGCGGCAGCTTGCAGGTAGCGGGACAGGACTTCGCCGCTCTCGACGAGGACGAGCTGGCCCGCGCACGCCGCGGAAGGATCGGCATCGTGCTGCAGGCCTTCCACCTGCTCCCCACTATGACCGCGCTCGAAAATGTGGCGACTCCCATGGAACTCGCCGGGGAAACCGATGCGCAAGCCCGCGCCAAGGCCGAACTGGAAGCGGTCGGCCTCGGTCACCGGCTCGACCACTATCCGCAGCAGCTTTCGGGCGGCGAACAGCAACGTGTAGCCATCGCCCGCGCCACTGCACCGCGCCCGGACCTCATCTTCGCCGACGAGCCGACCGGCAATCTCGACGCGGCAACCGGCCATGAGATCGTCGAATTGCTCTTCAGGCGACGCGAGGAAACAGGGGCGACCCTCCTTGTCATCACCCACGATCCCGAACTCGCCGATCACTGCGAACGCGTACTGACTATCGGCGACGGAAAGATCGCCACCGATACGCGCGCATGAGCTGGGCCACCGCCTGGAGGATCGCGCGCCGCGATCTCAACGCCCGTTTCAAGGGCTTGCGGCTGCTCCTGGTCTGCATCTTTCTCGGCACGGCAGCACTGGCCGCAATCGGATCGCTGACGGCTGCGATCGAACGCGAACTGGCAGCAAACGGACAGGCGTTCCTTGGCGGCGATGTGCAGATCGAGCTGTGGCAGCGCTCTCTCAATGAGGAGGAGCGCGCTGCGCTCGAGGAGCTGGGTACCGTCTCCGCAGGCACCCGCCTCCAGGCTATGGCGCGCAAGGACGACATTGCCGCGCCGATCGAATTGAAAGCGGTGGACGCAGCCTATCCCCTATACGGCGCGCTCACGCTGGAAGGCAAAGGCGAGGTCGCGGCGCCATCGGGCGACGAGGCTTATATTGCTCCCGGCGCTGCCGACCGCCTGGGCGTTGCGGCGGGCGATACCATCGCCATCGGCACCGAGACACTTACCGTCGCCGGGATTATCGCCGACGAACCTGATCGCCTCGGCGAAGGCTTCCAGCTCGGCCCGACGATCATCGTGGCCGAAGACGTGCCCGAGCGCGCAGGGCTGCTTGCACCGGGCGCGATGTATCAGAGCAAGACGCGCGTTGCCCTCGACACTCCTCGAAACCTTGAGAGTATCGAGGAAGACCTCGAGGCGCGCTTCCCCGATTCCGGTTTCGACATCGACACCGCGGAACGGGCAGCGCCGGGAACGGATCGGTTCGTCGAGCGGATGAGCGAATTCCTGACACTGGTCGGGCTCGCAGCGCTGGTCATTGCCGGGATCGGGATTGGCGGCGGAGTGTCCTCCTATCTCGACGCGAGGAGGCAATCGGTCGCAACGCTCAAGGTTCTCGGCGCGGACAGCCGCGACATCGCCCGCATCTATGCGTTGCAGATCTTCGCCGCATCTGCGGTCGGCAGCATCGCCGGTCTCGCGGTTGGAGTGGCGGTCGTGCCCATCCTTGCGCAGGCGCTTGATGGACTGCTTCCGGTCAATGCGGGCTTCGTGCTGGATCCGGGCGCGCTCCTGCTCGCGGCGACCTACGGACTGCTGGTAGCGCTGATCTTCGCCGCGCCCCCGCTTATGCGCGCAAGGCATTTTCCCGCCATGGCACTGATGCGCGCGCGCGTAGCCCCGCTCGCCCGCGACAAGTCCGCGATCCTTGTGGTCATTGCAGGTCTTGTCGCAATCGTCGCGCTTGCTCTGTCTACGTCGAGCAGACCCTTCCTTGCCGGCGGATTCCTCGCCGGGGCCGCCCTCGTCCTGGCGCTTCTCGCCTTGCTCGGCTGGCTGATTCGCAAGGGAGCAGCCTCCATTCCCCGCGCCAAGAGCCCGATCGCCCGTGCGGCGCTGGCGAATATCCATCGGCCGGGTTCGAGTACCGGAGCGCTGGTTACCGCACTCGGCTTCGGCCTCGCTGCCTTCGTCCTGCTCGCCGCCATCCAGAGTTCGATCGACGGCAATATCCAGAGCCGCGTGCCCGAGCGCGCACCGGACTACTTCGTGCTCGATGTCCCGCGTGATCGAGAGGGCGATTTCCGCACCCTCGTCGCCCAGACCGACGAAAATGCGCAGGTCTCGGCAGTCGCAGCCCTGCGCGGCTCCGTACTGGCCTTCGGGCCTGGAGGCGCCATGACGCGCACAGCGAGCCTGGAAGAGATCCCCGACGGCGCATGGCCCCTGCGCGGCGAGCGAGGGCTGACCTACGCCGCCACTGTCCCACCCGGCAGCGAGGTAACCGCTGGAGAATGGTGGGGACCGATGCACGAGGGCGAATATCTCGTTTCCATCGACGAGGAATTCGCGGAGGCTGCAGGCTTGGAAATCGGCGACAAGCTTACTTTCGGCGTGCTCGGCGCCGAGATCGAGACGCGGATTGCCAGCACGCGGCGCATCGACTGGGAGAACATGGGGTTCAACTACGTCTTCGTGCTCAGCCCCAACGCGCTGCGTGAGACGCCGCACAACCTCGCAGCGACGATCGAACTGACGGAAGATGTGCCCACCGGGCCGCTGCTCCAGGCGCTAGTGCGCGAATTCCCGTCCACTTCGGTTATCGAGGTGGGCGGTGTGCTTCAGCAGGCGCGGACCATCCTCGAGCAGGTCGGACTGGCCACGCTGGCCGCGGCGAGCGTAGCGGTCCTGGCCGGGCTGGCCGTTCTGCTGGGAGCTATCGCAGCCGCGCGCGCTTCGCGGACATATGACACGGTCGTGCTGCGCGTGCTGGGCGCGGATCGCGGCCAAATCCTGAAGATGCAGCTCGCCGAGTACGCGGTGCTTGCCGGCGCCCTCGCAGTCGTCGCGCTTGGCCTCGGTTCGCTCACCGCCTGGCTGGTGGTGACGCAGCTGTTCGAATTCGACTGGCTGCCCGATTGGGGCGAAGTCTTCGCCGTGCTCGGTCTTGGCCTAGCAGTCGTGCTTGCCTTTGCGATCGGGGGATCGCTCCCCCTCTTGCGCGCCAAGCCGGCGCAGGCCTTGCGAGCGCTCTAGCGGAAGCGCACGCCGTTTGGACGGGCTGCAGGTTCAGGCCGATCATAGCCGTAATTGTCGTCGCGCTGCCAATCGTCATGCGGATCCTCGCCCCATTGGTTGCCTGCAACGCTTGGCAGCAGGGTGATGACGAAAATGCCGATATTGGCGAGCCAGCCGACATAGGGGATCAGCGAGAGGAGGATCAGTCCGACATAGACCCATCCCGAGAACCCTGCATCATGGAATCTGCGCACGGTTACGGCCAGCGCGGGAATGAAGCTGAAGAACCCGAAGATCATGATCAGCAGGATCGGGAAGCTGGTAAGCGCCTGCAGCATCGCCTCTTCCGATTCCAGACCGGCCAGCAACGCCATGCCTCCGCCGAGCATGATGCATGCGAAGACCACGCAGAATGTGAAGAGCGTGAACAGCCAGTATTCCGCGCGCGTCGAACGGCCGCTGAACTCGAAATACCGGGCGTAAGGCCAGAACATCTTTTCCATTACTGAGACCCCTTTAATCGTCCGAGATCTTATCGCAGGAAAGAATTACCCAATACTTATCGCCAGTTCTTAGAGACTAACTTCTGCAACAAAGGTCGCTGGCTCAAAAGAAAAGGGGGCCCGAAAGCCCCCTTCCCCGTTCTTCTTGTTGATCTTGCAGATCAGAACTTGAAGCGGACCACACCGCCATAGGTGCGCGGTGCGCTCGGGTAACCAGAGACCGTGCCAGCCTGCGCCACGCCGTCGAACACCGTCAGGATGTATTCGTCGTTGAGCAGGTTGCGCGCCCATGCGCCCACTTCGAGACCGTTTTCCATCTTCAGCGTGATCGAACCGTTCACGAGGTTTACTTCACGCTTGAAGCTGTTGGGACCAAAGGTCGGCAGGCCGTTATTGATGCGGGTGCTGCTTTCGTGGCTGTAGTCGAGACGGGTCACGAGCACATTGCCGCTGTCGCCGAACTCGTGGGCATAGGTGGCCGAAGTGGCAATGTTCCAGGCAGGAATGCCGCCTGGGCGTTCACCCGAAAGGTCACCCACAGGGCTTTCCTCGAAGCTTTCGTAGAGCGGATCGAGGTAGGTCGCGGCGAAGGTGAAATCGAGTCCGCGCGTCGGGGTGATCGTGCTGCTGAGCTCGAAGCCCTTCACCGTCTGCTCACCAGCGTTCGCAAGCTGGAAGCCCGTTCCGGTGAACAGGAAGCTCTGGAAGCCCTTCAGAGTCTGGTCGAACAGCGCGAGATTGACGCTCAGCCCGTCCCACTGACCCTTGAGCCCGAGTTCGTAAACTTCGGCTTCTTCCGGCCCGGCGAAACGCGAACCCGTGGTGAGGTTCGTGATCGGAAGACCAGCATCCCGGACTGGCGAGGACGGCGAGAGGAAGACGCTGCCACCAACAACCGAGGCGACTCCAGCGGGCAGCGAGGCCGGAATGTAGTCACCAAACGAAGGACGGCTGTCACGCGAGAGGTTGACCGAGCTGGCCTTGAAGCCCGTCGCATAGCTGAAATAGGCATTCAGGTTGGGCGAGACGTCATAGGCAACACGCAGCGTGTAGCTGAAATCATCGTCGCGAGTACGACCGTCCTCGACCGCATTCGGCGTGTTGAGGAAAGGCGGCTGGAACTGGAACGCGGCGAGGCCGAGAAGTTCGTTACAGTTGGGCGGCGGAGCCGACGCGCTGCAGGGAGTGACCGCCAGGGTCGAAACCTGCGAGAATACCGTCGGACCGGCAGGCGTAGCGAGGAATGCGCCGAGCTGTGCCGGGTCTGTCGCGTCCACGCCGAAGCCTGCAAGAGCGCCAACTATGAACGCATCCGCAAGGTTGATGTTGGCCAGCTCGTCGAAAGCTTGCCCGCTAAGTGCGAAGTCTTTCTTGTCGTCGGTGTAGTTGAAGCCACCGGTGAAGACGAGGCCGTCGATCGGTTCGAAATCGACCGTGCCGAAGATCGACCAGGACGTGTTGTCCATGCTGTAATCTTCGCTCGTAAGCAGGCCGGCCGAGAAGATGCTGCCGTCAGGAAGACCGAACCCTGCCTCCAGGGTGCTGAAGATCGTCGGATCGCCGGTCAACAGCGCAAAGAACGGGCGTGCTGCCGTTCCAGTCGTTAGCAGGCTGTCCTGTTCCACTGTTTCATCGAAGTAGAAGCCACCCAGCAGGAAGTTGAACGGGCCATCGAAGTCCGACGCGATGCGAAGTTCCTGGGTGAAGGTATCGACCCGTTGGTCACGCGTTTCGCTGACGATGTCGGCGCTGGTGAAATCGACGTCCTGGTCGACGAAGTTGCGCAGTTCACGATAGGCGGTGATCGAGGTCACGCCGATGGGTCCGGCATTCCAGTCGGCCTGGATCGAACCACCGTAATTCTTCACTTCGTTGATCGGAACCTGGTTGAGGAAGATGTCGTAGCTGAAGAAGTCGGTGTTGAGCGCACCGCCGACAGCGAAGACTGCCGGAGCGGTCGGACCGGCAACCAGCGTGCTGACGACGCAGCAGCTTTCGTCGATGTTTGAATAATCGGCCATCGCGCGGATGCTGAGATCGGGGGTCGGTTCGAACAGCAGCTGGCCGCGCGCGGTCCAGCGGTTACGCTCGTTCACATCTTCATCGAGGTTCACGATCGTGCCGTAACCATCGCGCTTGTTGTAGCTGCCGTCGAGCGAGAAGGCGACATTGTCGCTGATCGGACCGGTGATGTCGCCCTTGACCTGGATGTTGTTGTAATTGCCGTAGCTGGCCTCGATCGAGCCACCGAATTCGAACTGCGGGGGGCGCGTGATGACCGAGATGACGCCGGCCGACGCGTTCTTCCCAAAGAGGGTCGACTGCGGGCCGTTCAGGACCTCGATGCGCTGTACGTTCGCAAGGTCGTTCAGCGACGATGCCGAACGCGAACGGAAGACGCCGTCGATGAACACACCGACCGAAGGTTCGATGCCGAAGTTGTTGTCGCCGTTACCGAAACCGCGGATGATGAAGGTCGAGGAGGACGAGTTCTGCAGCTGGCTGACGCGCAGCGAGGGAGCCACCGTCTGGAGGTCGAGAACGTCGCGAATATTGGCCTGTTCGAGCGTTTCGGCAGTGGTCACAGAGACCGAGATCGGGGTTTCCTGAAGCGTTTGCTCGCGCTTCGTGGCGGTCACGATGATGACGTTTCCGGTATCGGCGTCGGCGGCATCTACATAGCCGTCGTCGTCGCTATCGACCTCTTCCTGGACATCCTGTGCCTCGTCCATCTCCTGGGCGGCGAGGCCGGTCGGCAGCGCGAAGGCGGCTGCACCGGTCAACAGGGTTGCGCGAATGCTCTTGGTGGCAAATTTCATGTGTCAGTATCCTCTCAATACTTACGTGTCTGGCCTGCTGTGCAGTCCCCAAACTACGCAGACGTATGCGGAATTATTGAGTGCGCGCCCTGCGCTCAAGTGTTTAGCGCGGGCAAGACACAGCGGGATTCACAAGTGTGCTTTTCGAGTCACACTACCCAAACGGGACCACGGCGCTTGCCGCACTGCACCATTTAAGCTAGGGGCGCGCACGAAATTGCTCGGGCGGAATCGCCCGCCGCTACGGCATCCAAAAGAAAGCACAGAATATGTCCCGCGACCTTCGCAACGTGGCGATCATCGCCCACGTCGATCATGGCAAGACCACCCTCGTCGACCAGCTTTTCCGCCAGTCGGGTACTTTCCGCGAAAATCAGCGCGTTGAAGAGCGCGCGATGGATTCGAACGACTTGGAAAAAGAGCGTGGGATCACGATTCTCGCCAAGTGCACCAGCGTCGAATGGAACGGCACGCGCATCAACATTGTCGACACGCCCGGTCACGCCGACTTCGGCGCCGAGGTGGAGCGTATCCTGAGCATGGTCGATGGCGTTATTCTGCTGGTCGACAGCGCCGAAGGTCCAATGCCGCAAACCAAGTTCGTCACCGGCAAGGCGCTCGGCCTGGGTCTGCGCCCGATCGTGGTCGTCAACAAGATCGACCGCGGCGACGCGCGTCCGCAGGAAGTGCTCGACGAAGTGTTCGACCTTTTCGCTTCGCTCGATGCGAATGACGACCAGCTCGACTTCCCGAGCCTGTGGGCTTCGGGTCGCGACGGTTATGCCAGCGACGACGAAACCGCACGTGACGGCAATCTCGAGCCGCTGTTCAAGCTGATCGTCGACCACGTGCCCGCTCCGGGCCTCGACACCGAAGCGCCGTTCAGCTTCCTTGCTACCCTGCTCGACCGCGACAACTTCATGGGCCGCGTCCTCACCGGCCGCGTGCAGTCGGGCAAGATCAACCTCAACGATCCGATCCACGCGCTGGACGGCGATGGCAAGGTCATCGAAGTCGGCCGCGCTACCAAGCTCATGTCGTTCGACGGCCTCGACCGCGTGCCGGTGGAAAGCGCCGTTGCAGGCGACATAATCGCGCTTGCAGGCCTCGAAAAGGCCACCGTGTCGAACACCATCGCCGATCCGAGCGTCAAGACGCCGATCGAAGCGCAGCCCATCGACCCGCCGACGCTCGCCATGCAGTTCTCGGTCAACGACAGCCCGCTGGCTGGCCGCGAAGGCAGCAAGGTGACGAGCCGCATGATCCGCGACCGCCTCTACCGCGAAGCCGAAACCAACGTCGCCATCCGCATCACCGAAAGCGCCGACAAGGACAGCTTCGAAGTGGCTGGCCGCGGCGAACTGCAGCTGGGCGTTCTCATCGAAACGATGCGCCGCGAAGGCTTCGAACTCGGCATCAGCCGCCCGCGCGTGCTGTTCCGCGAAGAGAACGGCCAGCGCATGGAGCCGTTCGAAACCGTCGTCATCGACGTCGACGACGAGCATTCGGGCACGGTTGTCGAGAAGATGCAGCGCCGCAAGGCAGAGCTGACCGAAATGCGCCCCTCGGGCCAGGGCAAGACCCGCATCACCTTCTCCGCCCCCTCGCGCGGCCTCATCGGCTACCACGGCGAATTCCTGTCCGACACGCGCGGCACGGGCATCATGAACCGCCTGTTCGAGAAGTATGACACCTATCGCGGCCCCATCGAAGGCCGCCAGAACGGCGTGCTTATCTCGATGGTCCCGGGTGAAGCCGTACCCTATGCGCTCAACGCGCTCGAGGAACGCGGCGAACTCTTCATCGGCGGCGGCGCGAAAATCTACGAAGGCATGATCATCGGCGAGAATGCCAAGCCGGACGATCTAGAAGTGAACCCGATGAAGTCGAAGCAGCTGACGAACTTCCGTTCGACCGGCAAGGACGACGCCATCCGCCTGACCCCTCCGCGCGTGATGACGCTGGAACAGGCCATCGCCTATATCGACGACGATGAAATGGTCGAAGTGACGCCGGAGAACATCCGCCTGCGCAAGGCCATCCTCGACCCGCACGAGCGCAAGCGCGCGAAGCGCGCCGCGCAGGCCTAAACTGGAAGAGCTTCCCGCCTGACCGCGAGGTCAGGTGCAGGCGTTGACGGCCAGTCCCTGGGCGTTGCCGATGTCCTGGTTCTGGCGTCCACGCACGTTGAACGCACTTTCGTGGCGGATGCGACGGGCCGCCATCCAATTGGGCCCGACCAGCGGCTGGTAGTCATAAGTCACTTCGACGAACATCACGGCCGTATTCTGCGCGGCAGTGATCTTGTTGCTTCCCTGACCCATGCCGGTGTTCAGGCTGTTGTCGCTTCGACCCTTGCCTTCGCGGCCATAGGCAGGCGCGATCGTGAGGTCTCCCCAGCAGCGCTGCCAGTGGATCATCTGACCCTTGTTTACGCCATTTCCCTTGTTGTCCTGAAGCGAGGACAGGACAACGCGGCCATTGGCCTCGAAATCAAGGTCTTCTCCCAGAACGTCCGCGCCTGCGAAGACCTCGTAGATATTGGCCTCGTCCACCGAAGTCGGGATACGCCCGGCATTGTCGGCCACGGTCATCGCGATCTGGTTCACGCGCATGTAGGACAGGGCAAAATTCGTCAGCTCGAGTCCTCCGAGGATCATCACCAGCAGGACGGGCGCAATGAACGCGAATTCGATCATTGCCACGCCGTCCGTATCTTCGATGAGATCGCGTGTGTCCCTGTAGTTCATCGTCATACTCCGCACAGAACCGGAGGAAGCGCCTGATCGGCATAGGGCTGGTTGCGCACGGCGCTGCTGGCCTCGAGGCTTGTCGTGTTCGACAAGCCCAGCCATCCGGCGACCGGGAACAGACGCGGCATCGTCAAGGTAGCCCGGTAGAACACCACGTCGTTTGCGCCGCCAACACCGGCACGCCCGGTGTCAGTGTCGTAAGACCCGTTTTCGTTCAGATCCTCGAAGCAATCGTTATCGGCTGCGTCGTAGCTTCCGTTGGCGTTGACGTCGGTCATCAACTTTTCCGGATTACCGATCCCGCTGAAGTCGTAGAAATTGCTGATTTCGATGTTGTAGGTCGCGCGCGGTGCGACGGGATTGACCTGTGCCTTCACGGTGTTCTCGATCCGCTCTTCCAGCGTTGTTCCGGCAGCCGTAAAGCCGGGATCCTGTACGCTTGCCAAGCGTGCGCTGTCGGACAGCGCCCCTTGCAGTTGGGACTTCACATACGCGCTGTGAGCCAGGTCGGAACCACCCATAAGAATGGTAAAGAAGGGCACCGCAAGAAGTGCGAATTCCACCGCGCTCACGCCGCGCTGGTCACGCAGCAGGCTGCAACGCTGCAAGATGGCCGGCCTCATCGCGTCAGCCTCAGATTGCCGATGCCCTGGCCGATGGTGGCGAAGACCGTTTCGAGGTCGCTGCCATCGCTCACGAAGAAGTGATCGCTGCTGGTGGCGCAGGGTTCGATATCGTCCGTGCTGCCAACGTCCAGCGCGATCACCCAGACCGTAACGCCCATCGACTTGGCGACCGAGCAGGCAGACGCGAAGCGGTCGAGGTGCTTTTGGTCGAGCGTACCGGTGCCCTGGGTACGCTGCTGGAACGGCTCCACGCCATGCGCTGAGTAAAGCCGATCATCCGTGTCGAGCTCACCATCGGTCATGAAGACGATGTGCTGGTTGACCGGCACCGTCCCGATCTCGGTAGGATTGTCGCTTGAGAAGAAGCCGGTGCGCGAGATGAAGCGCGCGCCCCAGAGCATACCGATATCGTGGTAGGTACCACCCCGGACGCGAGCCGTGGCACTGGAGATCGCGGCATTATAGCCCGCTTCGTCGGCATATTCGGTCAGCCTGCTCGCCTCAGCCGGGCAGCCTGCAAACATCGTGGTTCCGATGAGGCCGTACCTGACGAGCCCACTGCCGGATTTCCAGCGTGTCGTGTGGCTATCCGGGGCGTAACGCCCGAACTGCAGTGCGGTGTCGCCTGCATTCGCCGCCCGATTATCGACGTCTGCGCGGGTTATGGTTTCGTGGATTTCAATGGGGGAAGAAGACTCCCCGACACTGGCGCGTTCCTCGATGCAGCCCTCACCGCTCCGGCGGAACAGGTTGATATTGCTGCCGCTGTTACCAGTGTAACTACCCCAGTTCTCAGCATTCACGTTGACCGTCTTGGTCCTCGCGCTGCACCCGGATCCCGTGCACCTTTCGTCGATGAAAGTCTGCAGCCGCAGAATGTCGTTCTCAGCAAGGCTGCGCGCGACATTGACCGTGTGCGAATAGGGCACGATGCCATAGCGCGTCTGCGAATTCGGAGCGCCGGCTAGCGCGCGGTACAGGCCCGATGCGCCCGTGCGGAGGGCATCGATTTTCGCCGAACCGCCGCCCGACGGCGCATTGGCCATCGACCCGGTCACGTCGAGCACGAGCACGATGTCGTTATGCGCCTGGTCGCGCTTCGCGTCGCAATTCACGGCAACCGGCACGCTGTTGTAACCGAACACATGCATGATGACCGTCGGGATCTCGGCCGAAGCCGTGCCGACGATTTCCTGCTGGTCCACCGGATTCTGTCCGAGGTTGAACCGCACATTGCGGGCATTGAGGCTGGCGGCAGGGAAGTTGAAGTCGAAGAACTTCTGCGCCTCTGCGCGATTGCCGACATCGAGATTGGTCCCGAGCATCGACTGCCGACCTGCAAGCACGGCGGAGTCACATGCGTTCTGCAGCTTGGCCTGGGCGGAGTAGGCAAGGCTCATGTCGACGGCCCCGCCGACAAGGATCATCAGCGGCACCAATGCTCCTGCTGCGAGCATCAGTACGTTGCCTTCGACGTCGTCTTTCAGCCTACGAAAGAATGCCTTGAACCCCATGATTTCGCCTCCCCGACGAGCCCCGGAATGTCCGAACGCACAATAGCCTCCGGAAAATCACACATCAGGATGAGGAGAATTTATTTCCAACAAGTAAACCACGACGATGATTCGCGGCAGAAAACGTGGGTATTCAGGGGCCTCCAAGAATGGTTACGTTCACAACTACAGAAAAGCGCCGAAATCAGTGTTAAGTTCGGGTTACCGGATTCTGGTCTTTTCCGGGCATGGTCATTTTCTCTGGCGACGCGACGCGCATTGCAAGGGAGCAAACCTTCGGAATTCGGCGTGGATCAGACGAATCAGATGTCAGGCCCCGATCTCCTCCGGGCCACAATCTCGGCCACGGCTCCCTAGGCAATCTTAACACACCTGCAGGGAACAATCTTCCAGAACGGGAACCGCATTCGCGAACGGGTGTTAGTGGCCGCAGGAGGATTTGCATGCGCCGTGTGATGATCGTTGATGACGAGGCCCTCGTCCTGTTCGATCTCGCGATGACGGTAGAGGATCTCGGGTACGAGGTGTTCTGCGACAGCATCAGCGTGAGCGATGCGCTGGAATGCCTGGGCGAGGATTGCCCGGATGCTGCCCTCCTCGATATCGACGTCGGCGGCACGCTGGTCTGGCCGCTCGCCCGAGTTCTAAAAACCCGCGACTGCCCGATCGTGTTCGTGAGTGCGAACCGCGCGCACGAAGAACTGCGCGGGGAGTTCTCGCATTGCGGTTTTATCGACAAGCCCGCCTCTGCCGACCAGATCGACAAGACGCTGAGCGGAATATTCGGATCGGCCCGGTACGAACCTAGAGCTGAGGCAGGTCGGGCGTAAACCGCAGACGTCGCGTATAGCCTTCGTCGGTCGGTTCGCCTTCAATATCGCCCTTGAGCTGCCGCGTTGCGGTTTCAATCAGCCTGGTTCCGAACCCGGCCTTGCCGCCCCCCGCTTTCTTGCCCAGCCCCTTCTCGCGCCAGTCGAGCGTCAGTCGGTTCTCCTCGACTGCCCAGTCCACCTCGAGGCAGCCGTCCTCCACCGAAAGGGCGCCATATTTGGCTGCATTGGTCGCCCATTCATGCAGGATCAGGGCGAGCGATGTGATCTGGCTGTTCGGCACATCGACATCCTCGCCCATCAGGTGAATGTCCTGCGTAGACTTGCTGGGATTGACGACCGTTTCGATCAGGCTGCGCAGCGGGACTGCCCCTGCACCCCCGACCGCGGAATCGTTTGTTAGCGAGTGCGACCGACCCAGCGCATGGATGCGATCGCGAATGTCCTCGGCGAATTCTTCCACTTCCTCTGCTTCGCGCGCGGCGATGGAAACCATGGCGCTGATGACCGAGAACAGGTTCTTCACCCGGTGGTTCATCTCGCGGATCATCAGTTCGCGCTGTTCGAGCAGCGAGCGTTCCGCCGTAATGTCGATGGTGACGCCTATGAACTTGTTGGTCTGGCCATTGTCGATGCGGCGTCCGAGGCCGTGGAGCCAGCGATAGTCACCATTGTCGAGCGGAACGCGGAAACGCTCGTCGAACGGGCGTGTACCGTCCATGGCCTGACGCAACGACTGATTTACCCGTGCCCGATCCTCTTCAGGCAGATTGTCCAGGATCGGCTGCATCTGGTCACCAGCCTCGCCTTCCTTCATGTTGAGTAACTGCCGTTCCGTTTCATCGAGTACCGTGATGTCGGTCGACGGCTCGTATTCCCACACCCCTATGCGCGCGACTTCCAGCGCGAGACGTAGACGCTCGCGTTCCTCGCGTAGTTCGCTTTCGAGCGACAATGCCCTGGTGACGTCGGTGAAGACCAGTGTAGCTCCGTCCAGTTCACCATCCAGCCTGCGATAGGGAAAGGCGCGGATGATAAATTCGGCTTCGAGCGAATTCGAATGAACGCGCGCTTCCCTGGTTTCGCCACCGGAACTGGCCAAGCGTGCCAGCTCGACGAATTCGTCGTCCGCGAAGGCATTCGGCAAGGAGCCGAGATTCGAACCGATCTGCTGCTTGTCGATCGGAAAAAGGTCGCGCGCGGCATCGGTGAAACTGCGCAGCCTCAGTTCGCCGTCGACAACCAGCACCGCCAGCTGGGTGCTGTCGAAGAAGTTCTTCAGGTCGGAATTGGCCATCGTAAGCTGGTCGACCTTGTTCTTCAGCTCGTCATTGACCGTGGTCAGCTCCTCGTTGGTGGACTGGAGCTCCTCGTTCATCGACATCATTTCTTCGTTGGAGCTCTTCAGCTCCTCATTCGTGGTCTCCAGTTCCTCGACCGTCGAACGGAGCCGGTGCCGCGTTGCCTGCAGCTCCTCTTCGAGGAAATGCTGCTGTCCGTGCTCCATGTCGAAGTCGATAAGGTCGGCCTGGTCGACCGGCTGCAGTTCGCCCGTCTCCTCAATAATGAAGAGGAACGAGCCGTGATCGATCTTCTCGCAAACGATGCGCGTTTCCACCTCGCCGAATTCGGTTCGAACGAGAATGTTCTTCGCACCGACACGGCGCCCCCGTGCCTCATCGGCAACTTGTCGGATCATCGGCCCGATCAATTCGCGTAGGCCCGGACGGGCAAGCGAGGATACGACAACGTTGCGCTCAAGCCTGTCGGGGAAATCGAGATAGCGTCCCGCCGCCCCCCAACGTTCCATCAGCATGCCCTCGTTATCGACCAGCAGGCTGACCGGGGCATAGCGCCGCGCGATCGTCTTCAGGGCGGCTATCTCGTTGCCTTCGGTCGGCGACGGGTCTTTCGAGAACTCGGGCTTGCGCCGAGGCCGCGGTCCGACGGGGCCATCCTTCCCGATCTGCAAAGTATACTTGCCCTTTACTTCCTTTCTGCGGAAGATGCGCGAATTCTGGTCGATGGTCTCGAACAGATCATCGAAACGACCGATTGCCTCCGAAGAGCCGAGAAACAGCATGCCCCTTTCGGCCAGCGAGAAGTGGAACAGCGGGATCACCGAACGCTGAAGCGATTCGTCGAAATAAATCAGCAGGTTGCGGCAAGATACGAGATCGATCTTCGAAAACGGGGGGTCGCGAACGACGTTGTGCACGCTGAAGCGAACCATGTCGCGTATGTTCGAAGCGATGTGGAATTTGTCGCTTCCACCAATGGTGTAGCGCTCCTGCAGAGGCTGGGGAATATCGCTGAGCGCAGAGAGCGGATAGGCTCCGCCACGCGCGATATCGAGCATCCCGTCATCGATGTCTGTCGCGAAAATCTGGATGTATGGCCGCTTGGATTGACGCTGCGCCGCTTCGGCGAACAGCATGGCGATCGAATAGGCTTCCTCACCGCTCGAGCAGCCTGGGACCCAGATGCGTAGCTCTTCCTCGTCGCGGGTTTGTTTGACCAGCCGATCGACAACCAGCGTCGACAGCGCTTCGTACTGCGCCGTATCACGAAAGAACCGTGTGACATTGATCAAAAGGTCACGGAAAAGCGCGGTGCATTCATCCTCATCGCTTCGCAGGCGTTCCAGATATTCAGCCGCACTATCCAGGCCGAGCAATTGCATCCGGCGGGCGATGCGCCGCGTCAGGGTCGAGCGCTTGTAGCGCGAAAAATCGTGACCGACGGCCTTGCGTAAGACGTCGCATAGGTCATCGATATGATCGGTGACCTCTCTCGCTTCATCGACCTTCCCTGCAACTCCGCTGGAGCGGTCGAAAAAATTGTGCAGCGCCTCGATGATCTGGCGTGGAGCGGCAACGATATCGACCAGGCCCGTGGCAATCGCCGAGGACGGCATACCATCATAGCCCGCGCTTTCGGGATCCTGCGCCACGCACAGGCCGCCGTGCTCCTTGATCGCCCGAAGACCACGGCTCCCATCGCCACCGGTTCCCGACAGAATGACGCAGGCCGCATTGGACTCGCGGTCCTGCGCGAGGCTTTCGAAGAAATCATCGATCGGACGGCGCATCCCGCGCGGATCCTTGAATTCGGTAAGCTCGAGGACGCCATCCTTGAGCGCGAGGCCGTGTGCTGGCGGGATGACGTAGATATGATCGGGTTCGACGATTTCTCCGCCGGTCGCCTGCGAGACCTCCATATCGGTATAGCGCTCGATCAGCTGCGCCATCAGCGATTCATGGGTAGGATCGAGATGCTGGACGACCACGAAGGCCATCCCGGTCAGTTCGCTGGCACCACCAAACAGGGCGCGCAGGGCCTCGAGCCCGCCTGCCGACGCCCCGATACCAATGACCGGGAAATCCCGTTCCGCCATTCAGTCGTACCCCTATTCATATCGCATTCGCGCAATGATCGAATGGCTTGATGCCAGAGTTTCGAGACTCGCGAGCAATTCCCAATTGCTACCGCTACTCAACTCATTGAGTTTGCGCAAATCTTGCTTGAGTGCACGGTCATAAACATCCGGCGCCAGCCCTTGCGGCCGACCGACCCGGAATTGCGAACCGAGGATCAGGCGGCGATCGGCGTCGCGTCCAAGCTTTGCCATGTAGACGAGATTGAGGAAGTCTTCGCCGTCCGCGGTCCGGTTTGGGATGAGGAAACGCTCGTTGGCTACGTCATCCATCTTCAGGAAACGACGCATGCGTGCGCGGACAGGGCCTGCACCGCCTTCGGGTTGAAGGAAGCGGCAGTTTCGACCGATGACGTCCTCGGCTCGATAGCCAGAAAGGTCGAGAAATGCGGCATTGGCAGCGATCAGCGGACAATCCGGACGCGTCGCATCGGCAAGGGTGAGCGACACCTTGCTTCTTTCGAACAACTTCACCAACCCGCTGGGAAGCGTGGCTGGATCTTCGAAAAAGGCCGTCATGAGAGCCTGTTCCAGCTCTTCCTCCATAATCTCGGAAATGCGACCCGGACATAAAACTCGCGAGGGTTACTGCGGGTTCCGGGACTGCGGTGGCCAAGACTGGTTGCATTTGTTACCTGCCCGCCCATGCAGACGGGAACACTCATTTCGCTCGCCCTCTATTTCATCGCGATGATCGGTATTGGCCTGTGGGCCTGGCGCCGATCGACCGATACCAGCGAGGGCTACCTCCTCGCCGGACGCAACCTGCCTCCTGCGGTCGCCGCGCTATCGGCTGGCGCATCGGACATGAGCGGTTGGCTGCTACTGGGCCTACCCGGCGCTCTATACGCAGCGGGACTAGTCGAGGCATGGATCGGGATCGGCCTGTTCATCGGTGCCTGGGTGAACTGGTGGGTGGTCGCCCCGCGCCTGCGCAAGCAGACCGAGGAGCGCGGCAATGCCCTCACCATCCCCGAATTCCTCGCCAATCGCTTCCCCGACAAGGCGGTGGCGTTGCGAGTGGTTTCGGCCCTGATCATCGTCGTGTTCTTCGCGGTCTATACTGCCGCCGGCCTCGTTGGCGGCGGCAAGCTGTTCGAGACCAGCTTTGCGGGTCTTCTCCCCGGGGTCAGCATGAGCGACTACATGCTCGGCATCTGGATCACGGCTCTGGTGGTGCTGGCATACACCATGGTTGGTGGATTCCTCGCAGTGAGCCTCACCGACTTCGTGCAGGGCCTGATCATGGTCGTCGCACTCGTTGTAATGCCGCTGGTGGTCATGTTTGGCGCTGGCGGAGAAGGAGGTGGGTCGCTGGCCGATGTCGACGTACCGGGCTTCCTCAGCCTGACCGAAGGTCTGACATTGCTCGCTTTCATCAGCACAATCGCCTGGGGCCTCGGCTATTTCGGCCAGCCGCACATCATCGTGCGCTTCATGGCGATCGACACGGTCGAAAAGGTGCGCCCTGCCCGCAACATCGGCATGACGTGGATGGGTGTGGCACTGCTCGGTTCGATCGGGATCGGCATCGCGGGCCGAGCCTATGTCGAGCGCAACGGACTGGTGGTCGACGATCCCGAGACGATCTTCATCGTGCTGGCAAACCTGCTGTTCCACCCCATCGTAACCGGATTCCTGCTCGCGGCACTGCTCGCGGCGATCATGTCGACCATCAGTTCGCAGCTGCTGGTGGCATCATCCTCGCTGACGGAAGATTTCTACAAGCTGTTCTTCCGCAAGCAGGCGAGCGAGCGAGAAAGCGTCAATGTCGGTCGCGTCTGCGTGGCGCTGGTGGCACTTGCGGCGATCTGGATCGCAAGCGATCCCGAAAGCCAGGTGCTCGGCCTCGTGTCGAACGCCTGGGCGGGATTCGGTGCCGCTTTCGGCCCGCTGATCATCCTCTCGCTAACGTGGGACAGGATGACCGGCGCAGGCGCGGTTGCCGGTCTCGTTGTCGGTGCTGGCACGGTTGCAGCGTGGATCGCGCTGGGCTGGAACAGCGAGCTTCCGGGAATGGGTGCAGGCCTTTACGAGATTGTCCCGGGATTCATCGCCGCGTGGCTGGCAATCTGGCTGGTCAGCAAGGCAACCGCGCGCGGCGCAGAGCCCTTGCCAGCCTGACCGGGAAGCTCCACACCTCTCCTTGCAAGAGGAGAGATATATGCGAGCGATACTGGCAGGCGTAGCAGCACTGGCGCTGGCGGCGACACCGACCTCAGCGCAGGACGAAACCGAGCACCCCCCGGTCGAAGAACAGATCGGCGGCGGCGGCAGGCCGGTCGGCGCAAACTGGTCTCGCAGCCCGGTGATCGCGCAGCACGGGATGGCCGCAACCGCGCACCCGCTCGCCACGCAGGTCGCTCTCGATATCCTGAAGGAAGGCGGCACCGCAGTCGATGCGGCAATAGCCGCAAATGCCGCGCTTGGCCTGATGGAGCCGACCGGCAACGGCATCGGCGGCGACCTTTTCGCGATTATTTACGACCCGACGACCGACAGACTTTACGGGATCAACGGTTCGGGTCGTTCGCCCAAAGGACAGACGCTCGACCAGTTGATGGCGAAGCTCGATGGTGCCGAGGCCTTGCCACCCGTCGGCGCCTTGCCGGTGACGATCCCCGGCACGGTCGATGCCTGGTTCGCCATGCATAAGAAGTTCGGCAAGCTTTCCATGGCCGAAAATCTCGCGCCCACCGTCCGCTACGCCCGCGAAGGCCACCCGATCGCGCCGGTCATCGGCATGTATCTCGAGCGCGCGCTACGTGCCTATACGCGGCGTCAGGAAGCCTATCCCTTCGAGTTCGACAATGCCCGCAAGGTCTGGTTTGCCGACGGTACCGCGCCGGAAGCTGGCGAAATCTTCCGCAATCCCGACCTAGCCAACACGCTCGAAGCGATCGGCACAAATGGCCGCGATGCCTATTATGACGGTCCGCTGACCGATGTGATGGTCGAGTATCTGCAGGAGCAGGGCAGCGCCTTCACACGCGAGGACTTTGCCGAACATTCGAGCGACTGGGTCGAACCGGCCTGCGCCGAGTACAAGGACGGCTACGAGCTGTGCGAGCTACCGCCCAACGGACAGGGCTTCGCCGCCCTGCAGATGGTCAATATCCTCAGGAACGTGGACCTGTCGCAGTGGGAACGCGGAAGCGCAGAGGCGCTCCATTACATGGTCGAGGCCAAGCGGCTCGCCTATGCCGATGTCGCGCGCTTCTATGCCGACCCCGATTTTGCCCCCTTTCCCAGAGAGCTCCTCACCCAGGACTATGGCCGCGAACGCTTCGCCCTGATCGATCCCGTTCGCGCCGCACCGGACTTCGGTCCGGGCGAGCCCAAGCTCGAGGGTGAAGGCGACACGACATACATGACGGTGGTCGATGGCAGCGGCATGATGGTCAGCCTCATCCAGTCGAATTATCGCGGCATGGGCGGCGGGCTGGTTGCGCCGGGGACCGGGTTCATGTTCCAGGACCGCGGCGAGCTCTTCAGCCTCGATCCGGCGCATCCCAACGCCTACGAGCCGGGCAAGCGGCCCTTCCACACGATCATCCCCGCCTTCGTGAAGAAGGACGGCAAACCCTTCATGACCCTAGGCCTGATGGGCGGCGGCATGCAGCCGCAGGGCCATGTGCAGGTGCTGGTCAATATCGTCGACTACGGCATGAATGTGCAGGAGGCGGGCGATGCCGCGCGTTTCAACCACGATGGCGGCCGCCAGCCGACAGAGGCATTGGATGGCCCGGCGGCCGATCCGCTCGGCACGCTTTATGTCGAACCAGGCATTCCTGCTGAAACCATCGAGAAACTGCGCGCCATGGGCCACAAGGTCGAAGTGGTCGATAACGGCGTCATGTTCGGAGGCTACCAGGCCATTGCCCGTGATCCAGACACGGGTGTGCTCACCGGCGCGACCGAGATGCGCAAGGACGGACAGGCCAGCGGATACTGAGGAGAGGCAAGATGGCGAAGATTACCGGATTGGGCGGCGTATTCTACGTGGTGAAGGACCCAGAGGCGACGCGGGCATGGTACCGCGATACGCTGGGCATCGACGGGGAATATGGGCCCCAGCTGAACTGGAGCGAGGAGTCTTGCGAGAAGCCCTATTCGCTCATCAGCCATTTCAAGGACGATCAGTATCTGAAACCCGGCACGGGTGGTTTCATGATCAACCTGCGGGTCGACGATCTCGACGATTTCGTCGAACAGCTCAAGGCCAAGGGCGTCGATGTGCTCGACAGCGTCGACGAGGGCTATGGCAAGTTTGCCTGGCTGCTCGATCCCGACGGGGTCAAGATCGAGCTTTGGGAGCAGGTCGAAGCCCCCGAGTAATGCGGCCTAGCGGGCCGACCCGATAAACTCCGCAATCGCCTCCGCAACGCCGGGAGCAAGGGGCAAGTCGGGATTACCATAGGTAGCGAGGTTGTCCGCGCGGTCGTCGCCTTCGACCAGCTTCAGAACGTGGTTGACGTCCTCCAGCACTATCAGTTTCGCATCGGCGCGAGCAGTCGCCAGCAATTCTGCATCGCTCGCCGGCGTCTGGATATCCTTGCCGCCATTGAGGATCAGAACCGGCAGATCGTGCGCCGCAAGCAGTTCTGCAGGCTCTTGCCGGAAGAGGCTGGCGACAAAGCCCTGCACCTGTGGGCCGAATAGCGGCAGCAGCCCCGGATGGATTTCTTCCGCCGGTACCGTCTCGCCCGCCTTCAGCCGCTCGGATATTTCGTCGACCTGCGCCAGCAGCGGTGTCGCCAACGGATTGGCGGCGATCTGCGCGCGCACCACATCCGACAAGTTGCGTCCGGGAGCGGCGACCAGCAGCAGGCCGCAATACCGCGACGCATCGCGCGCAGCAGCAGCCATGGCGATCAAGCCGCCTTCGCTGTGGCCGAGCAGCCAAATGCATCCTCCGCCACTGCGATCGAGCATGACCTCGGTCCAGGCCTCGACATCGTCGACATAGGCATCGACCGTGACATCGTTCGCATTCGCAGTCGCTTCGCTGCTGCCGAACATGCCCCGCTTGTCGATCCGCACGGTGGCAATGCCATGCTGGTCGAAAGCCTCCGCCAGCAATCGGTAGCTCGCCGCCTTGACGCCGAGTGCGTTGTTCCCGTCGCGATCGGTCGGGCCAGATCCGGGGATGATCAGGACGGAGGGACCATCGCCGGTCAATTCGCCCAATAATGTGCCCGCGAGTTCACCCGAGAGGGCGCGATGCGTCGCGGTTATCTCCTCCTCCGCGGCAAGCGGCATGGCCGTTCCTGCAGCAAGCGCGATGGCCAGCAGTCGCGCTGTCTCCCACCTCGCCATCAATCCGATGCCTTGTTGCGTTGCTGCCATAGCCACCAGCTGTAGAAAGTAGGAACCAGTCCCACGCCAAGCGCGCCAATCAGGACAACTACAGCCAGACCTTCCGGGTTCATCGGTATCGCGCTGGCTAGGACAATCGCCGCACCTGCCAGCATCATCAATTTGCCTCCCAATCGGTGGGTCGCGATCCAGTTGTCCTCGTCCAGTATCGCCCAGGGGGTGCGTATTCCGACGAAGAAGCCGGGTCGGCTCTTGGGCAATGCATTGCCAAGCAGCACGAACAACAGGCCGACACCGAGGATAATGGCGTTCACCGGCAGTTCGACACCATAAGCCGGGAGCCCGATCGTCAGCTGGACAATCACGAGGAGCAGGGCGACACCGATCCAGCTGGCTCGCAACAGGGGGGCGGACCCGGCGAGACGGTCCTGCAGCGGCTCGATCCGCGGGATGATGGCGAGAACCATGGCAACCAACGCCATCAGCCCTGCCGGCATCAATAGCGCCGTCAGCGGATCGCGAAATTGGTCCGGCTGGCCGCTGGCATTCCAATGCGTCGGCAAGAGCGCGTCGGCGGGCAACCTGGCGGCGGTCACGAAAGCAAATACCGCCATCAGGGCAGCAAGCGCCAGGCTTGCCAGAAGCGGACGCTTCACATTCATGCTTGGTCTCCATGTTCTACGGGGTCGTCGGCGGGGGTTCGGCCCATGTCCATCCGTGCCATGAACCCGTGCAGGGCTTCCTCGAGGGTGGACATATTGAGCGTGTAGACGATGCTTCCCGCGCGGTTCTCGCCGAGGATCAGGCCAGCAGCCTTGAGCTTGGCGAAATGGCCCGACATCGTAGGCTTCGAGACCGGGAAATGGTCTGCCAAATCGCCAGCCGTCCTCCCGCCGCCTTTCAGCAACTCGAGCACCTCTCGGCGGATCGGGTGGGACAGGGCATCGAATACACTCGTCATAGCTATTTAGCTAATAGACTAAATCGATCGCGCTCGCAAGACCTTCGCGAAATCATGGTTATCGATTTGTTAACCATGAGGGAGTATCAAGTGGTCATGCGCCGCATCGCTGTCACCGCTCTCCTCTCCGCAATCATGGTGACAGGATGCGGCGTTAATCCCGGAAATCGCGAACCCGCCACTCGCCCTGCCGTGACCACGGCAGCAGCTGCCCCGTCCAATTGGGAGCGGCCCGAAGCGCGCCAGTGCATCGCCGAACTCAGCGCCAGCGGTGCCGATTTCGCCCCGCTATCCGACCGGTATTACGGTGCAGGTTGCAAGGCCCTCGACAGCGTTCAGCTGGACCGGATCGGAGGCGATCGCGGCCAGCTCCTCGTTACCAATCTCGGTCCCCTCGCTTGCCCGCTGGCCAATACATTCGCCGCCTGGGCGCGGTATGGGGTGGATCGGGCAGCGCGGCAGATCCTCGGCAGCCCGTTGGCGAAGATCGAGACCATGGGGAGTTATTCCTGCCGCAATGTGGCAGGCACGGGCCGCCTGTCGGCGCACTCACGCGCCGAAGCTATCGACATCGCGGCCTTCGTGCTTGCCGACGGACGGCGCATCAGCGTGAAAGAGGGGTGGAATGCCAGCCGCGAGGAACGCGAGTTCCTCCGCATCATCCACCGCAGCGCCTGCAAGCGCTTCGGCACCGTCCTTGGGCCCGACTACAACCGCGACCACCACGATCATTTCCATCTCGAACATGGCGGCGGGAGTTTCTGCCGCTGAAATGATCCCCTGCGGATGCGACCCGAAGGGGGCGGCGGATCTCAGCCCACCCGGATTTTCTGACCACCGTCGAGATGCGCTTCGATCCGCAGCCGCACGGCTTCGGCAGCGTGATGCGCGCCCAGCTTGTTCATCATGTTGGCCCGGTGGATCTCCACCGTGCGCGGGCTGATGTGGAGTTCGCGCGCGATCATCTTGTTGCTGCGCCCTTCCGCCAGCCAGTCGAGCACTTCGCGTTCTCGAGGGGATAGCGCAGCGATACGATTGCGCGCTTCCACCATCTTGCGACGGGCATGGCCATAGGCTTCCGCCTCGCGTTCGATCCGCGCGACGGTTTCGCCAAGTCGCTCTTCGCGCAGGGGAAGACGCAGGTAGTCGAGCGCGCCTGCCTTGATTGCGGCCACAACCTGGCCCGGCCGTGGTTGGAGGGACGTCCCCACCACCGGGATCCAGATACCGGCATCGGCAAGTACCCGCAGTACATCCGATGCGCAGCCCGCCCCCTCGTCATCGCGGGCAAGTACGATGCCGCGGGAAGGCGGGATGGCCATGAGTTCGGCGAGATCGGAATAAATCTCGCAATGGTGACCCAGCTCGAAGCCCATTCGGTCCTGCTCTGCACGAGAACTGCAGGAGCCGTCGACGATGTGGAGAGTAAGTCGCTGATCCATGCCCCGATGCTATGCACAATCAGGACAAACGCGCATTCCGTAATAATACGCATATGGTTGTAAGATTGGCGGAAAATTACATTTTCGGTCCAATCAAGGCGAAAGACATTGCCGCCATTGTGGACCGATTTCCTCTTCGAAGGCGGACCTACTCGTCGCCGCGGAAGAAGCTGTAATCGGGGAGCGAATGGAAAGCGTTCTTCAGCGCATTGCCCCAGCCCGCCGAGATTGCCTGGAAATAGCCATCCTCGTGGCTGACGCGGTGCTGGTGACTCGCCTCGTAGCTATCCCGCTCGATCACCTGGAGGTCTAGCGGCAAGCCAACCGACAGGTTGGCCTTGAGCGTGGAATCGAAGCTGACCATCAGCAGCTTGACCCCATCTTCGAGGCTCATCTGGCGATCGTAGCCGCGAATGATGATGGGGCGCCCGTACTTGGTTTCGCCGATCTGGAAGAAAGGCGTATCGAGACTTGCCTCGATGAAGTTGCCTTCGGGGTAGACCATGAACAGGCGCGGCTCCATGCCCTTGATCTGTCCTGCGACGATGATCGACGCGGTAAAGCGCCCTCGGCCCTTGACGCCGTTGGCATCCTGCCGGTCTGAAATGATCCCTCGCAGCAACTTGCCGATCTCGGTCGCCACCTGGAACATGGTGGGCGACTGGAGGAGGATATTGTCGCGCTCGTCGGGCTCCTTGGTGCGTTCCTCGAGCTGGCTGATCACCGCCTGCGTAGTGGCAAGGTTGCCCGCCGTCATCAGCGTGATGATCCGATCTCCCGGCACCTGCCAGGTGAACATCTTGCGAAATACCGAGATATTGTCGACGCCCGAGTTGGTCCTCGTATCGCTCATCAGCACGAGGCCCTTTTCGAGCACCATTCCCACGCAATAGGTCATCTTTTTCTTTCGCTTACTGCTGTACCTGCTGCTGCTCGACTTCGACATCGACCTGCAGCACCTGGCTGTTGTTGCCGAAACTGATCCCCGTGACCGGAGATGCATCGCGATAATCGCGACCGGTCGCCACGCGCACATAGCGTTCGTCGGGGCTGATGCCATTCGAAATATCGAAGCCCACCCAGCCGAGCCCGTCGACATAGGCTTCGGCCCAAGCATGGGTAGCCTCCTGCTCGATGCGGTCGTTCATCATGAGGTAGCCGGAGACATAGCGCGCCGGCACGTCGAGCGCGCGCGCCGCACCGATGAAGATATGCGCATGGTCTTGGCAGACACCCGACTTGGCAGCATAGCTTTCCTCAGCAGTGGTCTGCGCATCGGTTTTGCCGACACGATATTCGACCCGATCGAGCGTCGATCGCGACAGTTCGTGCAACATGTCGAGCCGCTCGCCGTCGAACTTGCGCAAGTCCGAAACCAGCTTCTTCATGCCGGGGCCCGGCCGGGTGAGCTTCGTCTGCGCGAGAAAACTCCAGAGCGGCAGATGCCCCGCATGACGTCCGATCACCCCCGCATGGTCGTGCGTATCGACCTTGCCGCTGCAAGTAATCGTGACCTCCTTCGTGCCCGGCGCAACGCCCACCAGAACCGTAGTGTTGTGGTGCTGGTCTTCGTAGGTCAGCTCCTCGAAGGCGTTGTCATATTCCATCGACCATTCGAGGATTTCCTGCCCCTGCGTCTCCTTTGGCGTCAGTCGCAGGCGCTGGAGCGCGTGCACGACCGGATTGTCGAAGCGATAGTGGGTGGTGTGGCGGATCGAGAGACGCATCAGCTGAGGAACCTGTAATCCTGGGCAATGGCATTGGCGATCGCGGCATTGGAGGCGGAAAAGTCGATCAGGAACTCGTGCAGCCCTTGCTCGAAGATCTCGTCGATCGAAAGATCGGTCAGCCTGGTGTCCGCTTCGCGCATCAGCTCGTTGCTGGTTCCTTCGCTTCCGTGAAGCCGCGCCAATGCCGCCAGGTTCTCACGCAATTGTGAGTGGCAGAAGGCAAGGCTGCGCGGGAAGCGGTCGTCGAGGATCAGGAATTCGCAGATATTGCGCGCATCGATGTGTCCGGCGTTGAGCCAGCGATAGGCACGGTCGCCCGAAACCGACCTCAGCACCGTATCCCATTGCCCGGTATCGAGGCTCGATCCGACATAAGAGAGCGAAGGCAGCAACAGATAGTATTTGATGTCGAGAATCCGCGCGATCGCATCGGCGCGCTCGATGAACATGCCCGCAAGCGAGAAGTGATAGCCCTCTTCGCGCAGCATCGAACCGGTCAGCGCGCCGCGCGCCATCGTGCCGGCACGACGAATTGTCTTGACCGAGTCCATCACCTTGTTCTCGCCCACCGGCTTGGCGAGCTGCTCCTCGATGATCAGCCAGTTTTCGTTGATCGCCTCCCACAATTCGCCGCTGATCGCATTGCGGGCGAGCCGCGCATTCTGGCGCACGAGCTTGAACATGCAGATGATGCTGGCGGGATTGTCTTTCTCGCGGAGCATGAAGTTCCACGCCTGCATCCCGGTATAGCTGGCGTGCTTGGCCTCATAGGCTTCGCGCTGCCCGGCGGTTTCGATAACCGAGCGCCATTCCTCTTCCGCGGTCACGAGGTCGCGGGTGAGCGCCATACGCAGGCCTGCATCGAGCAGGCGTGCAGTGTTCTCTGCCCGCTCGAGATAGCGGAACATCCAGAACAATCCGTTGGCGGTCCGTCCCAGCATCAGTCTTTGAGCACCCAGGTATCTTTCGTCCCGCCACCCTGGCTCGAGTTCACGACCAGCGACCCCTCCTTCAGCGCCACGCGGGTGAGGCCACCAGGGGTGATGTCGATCTTGTCGGGTGAGACGAGGACAAAGGGTCGCAGATCGACATGGCGGGGCGCGAGCCCCTTCTTGGTGAAGATCGGGCAGGTCGACAGCGCCAGCGTCGGCTGAGCGATATAGTTGTCCGGATTTTCGACGATCTTGTGGCGGAACTCCTCGATTTCCTTCTTCGTCGAGGCCGGGCCGACCAGCATGCCGTAGCCGCCCGATCCGTGTACTTCCTTCACCACCAGTTCGGCGAGGTTGTCGAGGACATATTTGAGGCTGTCCTCATCGGCGCAGCGCCACGTTTCGACATTGGGCAGCAGCGGCTTTTCGCCGGTATAGAATTCGACGATCTCCGGCATGAAGGAGTAGATCGCCTTGTCGTCGCACACGCCTGTGCCGGGGGCATTGGCGATGGTGATCCCGCCCGCACGATAGACATCCATGATGCCCGGCACGCCCAGCATGCTGTCGGGATTGAACGTCAACGGGTCGAGGAATTCGTCGTCCACACGGCGATAGATCACGTCGACAGCTTTGTAGCCGCTAGTGGTTCGCATCG
Organism: Qipengyuania vesicularis; assembly: GCF_019711415.1. Taxonomy (GTDB): domain Bacteria; phylum Pseudomonadota; class Alphaproteobacteria; order Sphingomonadales; family Sphingomonadaceae; genus Qipengyuania; species Qipengyuania vesicularis. Next base: position 278,818 of record NZ_JAIGNJ010000002.1, read on the forward strand.
CGACACGGCCATCGACCACGCGCAGATCGCTGCCTTCGACCAGCTCCGCCCCCATCTGGTCGGCAAGAAAGGCGTGTTCGAAATAAGCGGAATTGTAGATGCCCGGCGTCAGTACGGCGACTACCGGGCGATCGCCTGCGCATTTCGGCGCGCATGCGGCGAGGCTCTTGGCAAGGCGGCGCGGATAGTCCGAGACGCTTTCTACCTGGCAGCGCAGGAACAGCTCGGGGAACATCGCCATCATGGTCTCGCGGTTTTCGAGCATGTAGCTGACACCCGAAGGCGTCCGGGCATTGTCCTCGAGGACGTAGAATTCGTCCGGTCCGGTGCGCACCAAGTCGATACCGACGATATGCGTGTAGACCCCGCCCGGCGGGGTGAAGCCGACCATGTTCGGCAACCACGCCTCGTTATGGCGCAGCAGACGCTCGGGCAATCGGCCAGCGCGAACGATTTCCTGACGATGATAGAGGTCGTGCATGAAGGCGTTGAGCGCCGACACACGCTGTTCGATACCGCGGCTCAATCGCCGCCATTCGCCCGCGTCGATGATGCGTGGCACCATGTCGAAGGGGATCAGGCGCTCCTCGGCCTCGTCCTCTCCATAGACATTGAAGGTGATGCCGGTCTTGCGGAAGTTGGTCTCCGCTTCGCCATGCTTGCGGCGCAGCAGCTTCTGGTCCTGCTCGTCGAACCAGTCACAGTAGTTGGCGTAGGCGTGACGGACACCGCCATCGCTCTCGCGCATTTCGTTGAAGAATTCGGCAGCGCCGGTCATCGATCCCCTGGAAGTCCGGTAACACGCGGCAGGACAGCCGCGCGGTCATACTAGACTAAAGGGTTCAGGGCCGGTCCAGTTCCGAAAGAAGCGCAATCATAGCCTCGTGCGACATGACGAAGCCCATATGCGTGCAGCGAAGCGCGACTGCGCGGTCACGTTCACCTGCCTTGCCGCATGCCGATTTCGGGGCAACGATCCCGTCGCGCGGGCTCCAGAAAGCAACTGTCTCGACCGGAGGCTTTTCACCGATGACCGTATCGATTTCCGGCTCGTCGACGCGGTGACCGGCGATCGCCTGGTAGGCCCGCCAGCCATTGTTCGCTCGCGGACTACCCGAGAAGGGCGAACCCATGGTCACGACCTTGGCGATCTTGTCCGGATGCTTTTTCGCCAGCTCGCGTGCCATCACCCCGCCAAGGCTCCAGCCGACGAGCGTGATCGGCTCGCCCTTGGCCTCGTGAAGCGCCATCAGCCGCTTTTCGACCTTGGCGAAGCGATCGGCTGTCGCGCCGAGATTATAGCCGAGGCCCCATTTCTTCGCCGTGTGCCCAGCCTCTTCCAGCCGGCGCGCCATCCAGCGCATGCGAATGGGATGGGCACCGAAGCCGGGCAGGAGCATGATGTTCTGCGGACGGCGGGCCTTGGGATATGCGACTCGCTCCAACCGGCGCTTTATCGGCTCCAGCGGCCAGAGGAATTCACCCAGCAACAGCAGCGCCCGGGGTCCGCGCGCATCGTCGGGGCTCGGCTCGGCAGCGAGGGCCAGCCTGCGGCTCCATTCCGCGCGCGTTTCATGAAAGGGTAGCGTTGCCATAGCGGCGTAATAATGCGCCGCTGCGATTTCAGGTTCCTGAATGCGCCGTTCAGGCGTCGCAATCGCCGATGCGTTCCTGCGAGTTCTTCATCGTCATTTTCATCGTCTGGCCACCCGGCCCGGTCGCATCCATCGTCATGGTCATCTGCGAGGAGGTTTCGCTACCCGTGCCTTTCATCGTCATCCGCGCGCTTCCATCACCGGGGGCGGAGCAATTCATGATCGCATCGATTTCCCCGCCGTCCGCATCGAATTTCTCGAAGCTGCAATTGTTGCCGTTCTGCTGGCTCTGCTTGGCCATTTCCTCGAAGCCTTTCTCGGCATCCTCGGCGCTAAGGCAATACTCATGAATCTGCGGACCCTGATCCATCATCTGACGCATGACGTTCTTCACCTGCTCCGATGCGCCGGGCATGTCGATCGAGACCATCTCCACCGTCGCGCGATACTTGCCCGGCTGTGGTTTCACTAGATCCTTCGACTTTGCAGCGGCTTCTTCCATCGAGATTTCGCCGTCACCGTCCGCATCGGCACTGGAACTGCCACATGCGGCAAGGGCAAGGCTGGCAGAGGCGGCAAGCAGGATACGGCGCATGGAATCTCTCCTCATTCGATAGGCTTGGAAGCTAGCACCGGGCGCGCGCGTGGCAAGCACCGTTGCGCCGCGAAGTTTTGTTCCCCATATGTGCGCGCATGGCAGAACTCGTAATCCGGCGCGGCCTCGAAGAACCCGACACCACTGGCGAGTTCGTCCCCCACAAGCCCGAGCGCCCCGAAAAATCGATGGGCGGGCGGCCGTTCAAGCTCGTGTCCGATTATACCCCTAGCGGCGACCAGCCGACGGCTATTGCCGAGCTCGTCGGCTCCGCAAAGGAAGACGAACAGACGCAGGTCCTGCTCGGCGTGACCGGATCGGGCAAGACCTTCACCATGGCCAAGGTGATCGAGGAGTTGCAGCGCCCCGCCCTGATCCTCGCGCCGAACAAGATCCTCGCCGCGCAGCTCTATGGCGAATTCAAAAGCTTCTTCCCGGAAAACGCGGTCGAGTATTTCGTCAGCTATTACGACTACTACCAGCCCGAGGCCTACGTGCCGCGGTCCGACACCTACATCGAGAAGGAAAGCTCGGTAAACGAGGCGATCGACCGGATGCGCCATTCGGCGACGCGCGCGCTGCTGGAACGCGACGACGTGATCATCGTCGCCTCGGTGTCGTGCCTCTACGGTATCGGTTCGGTCGAAACTTACTCCGCGATGATTTTCGACATCGTGAAAGAGAGCACGGTCGACCAGCGCGAACTGATCCGCAAGCTCGTCGCCCTGCAATACAAGCGCAATGATGCCGCCTTCGCGCGCGGTAACTTCCGCGTGCGCGGCGACAGTCTCGAGATTTTCCCCTCGCATTACGAGGACATGGCCTGGCGGATCAGTTTCTTCGGCGACGAGATCGAGGAGATCAGCGAATTCGATCCGCTGACCGGCAAGAAGGGCGCGAGCCTCGACAAGGTGCGCGTCTATGCCAATTCGCACTACGTCACCCCCGGCCCGACGATGAAACAGGCCTCCGAAGCGATCAAGTTCGAGTTGCAGGAACGGCTCAAGGAATTGCACGAGGAAGGCCGGCTGCTCGAAGCACAGCGCCTCGAACAGCGAACCAATTTCGACCTAGAGATGATTGCCGCCACCGGCTCCTGCGCTGGCATCGAAAACTACAGTCGCTTCCTCACCGGCCGCCTTCCGGGCGAACCGCCGCCGACGCTGTTCGAATACCTGCCCGAAAATGCGCTCCTGTTCGTCGATGAAAGCCACCAGACCGTGCCGCAGATCGGCGCGATGGCGCGCGGGGACCACCGCCGCAAGCTGACGCTGGCCGAATACGGGTTCCGCCTGCCCTCCTGCATCGACAACCGACCGCTTCGCTTCAATGAATGGGACGCAATGCGCCCGCAGACCTTCTGCGTTTCGGCGACACCTGGCCCGTGGGAAATGGAGCAAACGGGCGGCGTTTTTGCCGAACAGGTCATCCGCCCGACGGGCCTCATCGACCCGCCGGTTGAGATCAAGCCGGTCGAGGACCAGGTCCAGGACTGCATCGAGGAATGCAAGAAGACCGCCAAGATGGGCTACCGCACCCTCGTCACCACGCTGACAAAGCGCATGGCCGAAGACTTGACCGAATTCATGCACGAAGCGGGGGTGAAGGTCCGCTATATGCACTCCGACGTGGAGACGCTCGAACGTATCGAACTGATCCGCGACTTGCGCCTTGGCGTTTACGACGTGCTGGTGGGGATCAACTTGCTGCGCGAAGGCCTCGACATCCCGGAATGCGGTCTGGTCTGCATCCTCGATGCGGACAAAGAAGGCTTTCTGCGCAGCGAGACGAGCCTCGTCCAGACCATCGGCCGCGCGGCGCGCAACGTCGAAGGCCGCGTGATCCTCTATGCCGACCGCGTGACGGGATCGATGGAACGCGCGATGGCGGAAACTGACCGTCGCCGCGAAAAACAGAAGGCCTATAACGAAGAGCACGGCATCACGCCGAAGACAATCAAGCGCAACATCGCCGACATCGTCGCGCATACCGCATCGCAGGACGGGGTCACCGTCGATACAGGCGACGACGAGCGCAACAATCTCTTCGGCCACAACCTGCGCGCCTATATCGAGGACCTCGAGAAACGCATGCGCGCTGCTGCTGCCGACCTCGAATTCGAGGAAGCTGGACGCCTGCGCGACGAGATCCGCCGTCTAGAGAACGACGAGCTCGGGCTCGGTGACGAGGAAAAGAAGGCACCGCGCGTCGGCCGCAGCGATGCAGGCCGCCCGGGCACGCGCAAGACCCGCTATGGTAAGACGCGCTACAAGCGGATGGGCGGCAAGCCCTAGCCAGCGCCCATGTAGCCAGCCGACGAAACTCAGCCAGCACTCGACGAACGACACTGGCCAATCGCTCTCTGCTACTTTACATGTATATACATCGAATAACGGGGAGTTTAACGATGAAGAAGTCCAGAATTCTTGGTACCGCCCTTTCGGCCATCCTGGCCAGCGGCACCTGCGGTGCAGCATTTGCCCAGACGACATTGGGTGTGAGCGATCCTTCCGCCTTCCTGATGGAGGAAGCCGACGAGATCGCATTGAGCCGCTCGGCTGCCCCGTCGGCGATATCCGACCAGGCCAGCGTTCTCGTCCTGGAAGGGGATGGCGGCTACCGGACGGCAGTCGAGGGTACGAATGGCTGGACGTGCTTTACCGGCCGGGCCTGGACTGCGCCCGCCCGTTTCAGCGAAGGCAAACGCGTCTGGAGCGAGAACAACTTCGATCCGAAAATCCGTGCGCCGCAATGCTTCAACGCGGCCGCCGCGCCTTCGATGCTCAAGGTTCACCGCATTGCCACCTGGCATTTCATGCAAGGGGCCACCACTACAGAAGTCGACCTCGCGATTGGAGAAGCGCTGACCACAGGGGCGATTGCCATGCCTGATGACGGGGCAATGTCCTACATGTTCTCGCCGCGCCAGGTCCTCACGCCCGATGGCGGCAGGTTTCATCCGCATGTCATGCTCTACATGCCGCACGTCACGCAGGACAGCTATGGCCGGGGCAGCCCGATGCAGGGCGTACCGATGGTGACCGAAAGCGGATCGATGTTCGCAACCGTGGTGATTCTCTCCCCCATGTGGTCCGACGGCACCTCGGCACACTGAGGCTGGCGAATTGTAATTCCCGCCCGATCATGCAACTTCGCTCTGAAGTCCCTGGGGTGAAGTTGAATGGACGATATGCGCGATCAGGCTGTGCAAATGCTGCGCGGCTGCGTTGCCGGACGCACGCACCAGATCGCGCGTATCGTTTCGGCGCGTTACGATCAGGCCCTGCGACAGCACGGTGTCACGTCGAACCAGCTGACGCTGCTCTGTCTCGTCTCCATGCTCCAGCCCGTCCGTCCAGCCGACATGCTGGGCTATTTGCAGATGGAACAATCGACGCTCAGCCGGAATCTCGAACGGCTCGAGAAACACGAGTGGGTCAGGAGGTTGTCCGATCCGGAAGACAATCGGGCGGTCAAGTTCGAACTGACGGCGGTCGGCACGGCCAAGCTGCGCGAGGCCTATGCCGGGTGGCAAGAGGCCCAGGAATGGGCGGAATCGGCGTTGGGGCAGGACAATATCGGCGGGCTCGAGAGGACGGCACATCGGCTCAATCCGCTCGTGCCGGTTCGAAAAGGCTGAGGCTAGAAGCCCGATAGCCTGCCAGACTTCGACCGGGGGCCGCATCGACTCGACGAGCGCCTCTCCGACCCCTTCTCGTATCTGGCCACCCCGTTCACACTCGCCCTCAGATCACCAAGGGGAGATTCGATGAAACTGCATGTTACCGTGGCCACCGCACTGGCCCTGTCGCTCGCCGCCTGCTCGCAGCCGGCTACCGAAGAGGCGGAAACCGAAACCGCCGCACAGGCCCTCTCGCTGGAAGCGCTCGATGCAGCTGTTGCGAACGAAGCCCGGCCCGAACAGGCGCGCGAGCTGGATGCGAGCCGCAAGCCGGCTGCGGTGCTGGCATTCCTCGGCCTTGAGGAAGGAGATACTGCCGCCGACCTCGTTTCCGGCGGTGGCTATTGGGCGGAAATCCTGGCCAAGGCTGTCGGCCCGGACGGCAGCGTGACGGCCTTCGAGCCGGAGCAGTTCTACAACGAAGAGGTTTGGACCGCTCTGGACGAACGCGAACCCGGCATCGCGCTCGAACGCTATCGGATGGAAGATTTCCAGTCCGGCGAGGCACGGTTCGATTTCGCGGTCATGAACCTCGTCTACCACGACCTGTACTGGGAATCGGAACAGTATGACGTTCCGCGTTCCGAACCGCAGGATTACCTCGCCAGCCTCTATTCGATCATGAAGCCCGGCGGCATTGTCGGCGTCATCGACCACGTCGGCAATGAAGGTGACACGCGCAAGACCGTGGAGGATTTCCACCGGATCGACCCGGCAGTCGTGCGCGCTGACTTCGAGAAGGCCGGTTTCGTGCTCGAGTCCGAGAGTGCCATGCTCGCTAATCCCGAAGACGGGCACGACACGAGCGTGTTCGATCCCGCCATCCGCGGCAAGACCGATCGCTTCATCATGAAGTTCGTGAAGCCCGAGGCCTAGCCGCAGCCGCGCTCGACCTCAGCCCACGAGGCGCAGTCGAGCTTGCCGAATACGATCTCGCGCGGCTCCAACCACTGGCCGTCGTGCCATTGGCTGGTGGTCGCGCGATATCGACCGTCTGGCAAGAATGATCCGGTACCCTTGAAGCGCATTTCGCTGCCATCGCGCGCAGTGTGCACGATGTCCTTGAAGCGGACTTCGCTATCTCCCGAAGCAATCGCGCCATGCTGGATGGCGCCGAGCGAAGTGTAGTAGGTATAGCGCGGCTGGCCCGTGGCGGGATCGGCGAAGTAGATCGTCTCGCCCGAATAGCTGCCATCGATACCGCGCACCGTGTGGCGCGACTTCAGGAAGCCTCCCGCCATCTGCTCGACGCACATCACATCATAGGCGGGACCATCACCGAACATCCCCTTCCAGCAGGACCCGGCGAGAGGTTTCAGGAAATCGAGCGCGGCGCTGTCCTGTCGGCTGCGCCTGATGAAGAGCTGGTGGTTGCCCTGCACCCAGGTCTCGCCGCCATCGCTCGATCGCTCCATGCGCGATTCGAAGCGATCGTCGCTCACGTTGAACCGTGTGAAACGCAGCTTGATCGTGCTGCCATCGGGGTTGGTGACGACAGGCGTCTCGCGCGTTTCTGTGGTGTCGGGGCCGGTCATTACCCAGAGCCTGCCGTCGGGCCCGACCGAGACCATCTCGACCTCGGAAGTGCCGGGGCGGTGATAGAACAGGATCGCGGACCGCATGTAGAACTGCGGGATCTCCGATTGGCCGCGCAGGATCTTGTCCTCGGTCACCCAATCGAACGTGTAGGTACCATCCGCCTCGCCCGCGACACTGCCATCGTCCCGGTAGAATGTGGTTACGACATCCCATGTGCCGACCGCCTGTCTTAGTTGGGTGATCGCCGGCACGACCTCATCGGCCGTTTCCTCGGCCAAAGCCTGAGGTGGTGCCAGCATCAGCGCCAGGCTCGCGAGAACGATTTTGCGGATCATCGGCAGTCTCCCTATTGCACCGGGAATTGTCCTGCCGACACTCCCCGGCGCAACCGCTATTCGATCAGGCGTCAACCCATCAGGCCCAACACCAATCCGTAAAGCGTGAATTGGAGCGTGTGGTAGCCGCCGTTGATCAGCCACAGCTTCATCGATTTGTGCTCGAAGAGGTAGTTGATCCCGAAGCTCGCGGCGACCCAGGCAAAGCCCGCGGCAAAGCCCACACCGACAGCGAATTCAAGCGGCTGGTCGGGGCCGAGGAACATGGCGAATACGAAGGCTGCGAGCAGCGAGAGCACGAGCGAAATCCCGTAGATCTTCGCCGGATTGCCCGATTTGAGCTGCTCGTCGCTCAGGCCGGTCTCGGCCTGCCATGCCTTGCCGAACAGCGGCCCGTACCACAGCCCGCCAAGCACGAAGGCGGAGACACCCGCCACCACGATCGCAATCCAGTTGATCTCCATCACAACTTCTCCCCTTGTTGATCCTGATTGAGCCGCGCCTTCGCTTCGAGCGCGTCGAGATAGGTCCTCAGCACTTCGACATTGCGATCGAAGTGGCCGATGTCGCGGTGCGTGCGCGCCTGCATGATCGCGCCTTCCATGATGGTGAGGATGAACTCGGCCACGGCCTTGTGATCGGTGTCGGCTGGCAGGCGGTCGCCCGCCTCGTGCAGGCAGCGCTCGACGCCCTCAACCCAATTGGCGAAGTTCACCGCCAGCAGGTCGCGCACCTTGGGATCGGGCTCGTGCAGTTCGAGCGCGAGGCTGCCGATCGGGCAGCCATACATGAAGTCGCTCGAGGCGAGATGCATGCGGTATCCGTTGAGCAGCGCAAAAATCCGCTCGATCGGGTCGTCCACCCCGGCCCAGGCATGGGCGAACAGGTTCTCGTCGATCCCGTCGCGATACCATTCGAGCACGGCGACGAGCACATCCTGCTTGCCGGGAAAGAAGTGATAGAGGCTGCCCGAATGGACCTGGCTGCGACTGAGAATGTCGGAGATAGAGGTCGACTGGTATCCCTTTACCCAGAACAGTTCGAGCGCCGTCTGGACGATCTTTTCACGGGTCGCGGTGTTCATCGAGTCGCTCCACTTGAATGGTCAATCAAGTGTTGATTGAACGATCAATCAAGTCACGTCAAGCCCTTCGAAGATGCGCTTATGCCGCCTGTCGACTGGGATGCGCTATCCTCACCCCACGTGCTATCGGGGGCAGAGGGAGGACGAAAATGGCTAGACACGATTGCGATCCGGACGGGGTAAGGCTGCCGATCCGCATCGACAGTACGAGCAATGGCGAATTCCTGCCGCCGGCGCTGACGCGCAGCCAGCAACTCACCAACGAGCTCGCCCATCGGGCCGCGGACGAGAACTCCAAGCGGCTCGGTCTCGGACGGCGCGCTTTCCTGGTTTCATCGGCCGGGGCCGCGGCAAGCCTGGCAGCCTGCAACACTGCAAACCCCGATGCGGGCGGACGCTATGCTGTCCCCGCCGAAGCAGGCCTCGACAATGCGCTCGCATCTTCCATCCTGACTGGCGACGAGTTCATCTTCGACGTCCAGACCCACTGCGTCGATCCGTCAGGCGCGTGGCGCGTGGGGCAGGAAGGCGAAATCTGGAACGCGGTGCTCACGCAGGCCTTCGGACAATATGCGAAGTGCGGCGAGAGCGGCTACGATTGCTATTCGGCCCAGACGCTCGCGAAAGAGGTCTTCCTCGACAGCGATACCGACGCTGCGGTCGTTTCCGCGCTCTGGGGTAGCCAGGCGAGCAATCCCACACCTACCGACTACGCCGCCGAAGCGCGCGAGATCATCGAGAGCATCGGCGGCAGCGACGCACGCTGCCTGATCCACGGCGGCCTCCTGCCCAACGACCCGGGCGATCTCGACGCGATGCAGGAGAAGGTCGAAACCTACGGCGTCGATGCCTGGAAGATGTACCCGCAATGGGGACCGGACGGGACCGGCTACTTCCTCGATTCCAGCGATCACGCCGCGCGCGCATTCGAGAAGGCGCGCGAACTCGGCGTGACCACTATTGCGGTGCACAAGGGCGTGCCGCTCTACGGGCTGGAGTACGAATATTCATCCCCGCGCGACATGGGACCTGCCGCAGCGCAGAACCCCGATCTCACCTTCCTCGTCTATCATTCCGGTTGGGAGCCGGGCAAAGCCGAGGGCGCCTACAATCCCGAGCAACCCGAAGGAGCCGACCGGCTGATAAAGTCGCGACTGGATGCGGGCCTCAAACCGAACGAGGGCAATCTCTATGCCGAACTCGGCTCGGTGTGGCGCTATCACATGGGCCGACCCGACGAGGCCGCGCACCTGATGGGCAAGCTGCTGAAATATTTCGGCGAAGACCGCATCATGTGGGGCACGGACAGCATCTGGTTCGGCAGCCCGCAGGACCAGATCCAGGCCTTTCGCGCCTTCGAGATCAGCGAGGAATACCAGGAACGCTACGGATATCCCGCGCTAACGGCAGAGGCCAAGCGCAAGATTTTCGGCCTCAACGGCGCGCGGGTCTACGGGCTCGACCCGGCGGAGTTTGCGCGGACGGACAGCCTCGAGGAACTGCGTGCCGATAACCGCTTAGAGGCCAATCCGAGCTTCGCGACCTACGGACCCCAGAACCGCCGCGACTTCCTGTCGTTGTGGTCCGAACATCGCGGACGGCCCGGTTGATCGCCAGTCTGTGGATGGCGCGGGGTGAATGGCGTTGACCGGTTTCGAACGCATGGCATAGCTGCGCCGATGGTTCGCACCTCCGCCCTTTTTCTGCTGTACCTTCTGGCCGCCTGCAAGCCGCCCGCATCGCAAGATTACGCCGCGCGCGCGCAGATGAGCCCTGAACGCACCGCGCCTGGCGCGCCAGTCGATTCGCCCGATGTCGAGGGCGCGACCTGGGCACCCAGCCCGTCGAGCGGCCGCCTACTCTATGGCAAGCCGGGAGAGGCCCCGTTCTTCTCGCTCGCATGCGAGAACGGAAATTTTGTCTACACACGATATGTCGCCGCCGATCGCGGAGCGAAGGCTGTGCTGGCGCTGATCGGCAACGGGCATGTCGAGCGGCTTTGGATCGATGCCGAGCAGGATGGTACGGACGAAAACAGCGCCTATCTGTGGCGCGGACAGATTGTCGCGAGTGACCCTCGGCTAGACGTGCTGACCGGCCCGCGCCGGGTGGAGGCCACCGTTCCGGGCGCCGGCTCGCTGATCCTCAATGCCAGCAGCGCGCCTGGCGAATTCATCACTCGCTGCGCCGGTCTGCTTCCCCAGCCGCAAGATCCACCAGGAGATCCGGCGTAAGCACCTGCGGCAATTGCCGCGCGTCGCCGCCTGGTGGATACCAGAGATAGAGCGGGACGCCCGCCGCACCCTGTTGCGCTAGGAAACCGGCAATCTCCTCGTCGCGCAGAGTCCAGTCGCCGCGCAGCGTCATGACGCCTGCTTCCTCGAAGGCCTTACGCGTCTCTTCCCGCTCGATGGCGACCTGCTCGTTGACCTTGCAGGTTAGGCACCAGTCGGCAGTGAACCACACGAAGACGGGCTTCCCTGAAGTGCGCGCCTCGGCCAGTGCTGCTTCGGAGAAAACCCCCGGATCGAGCACGCTTTCGGCTGCTTCCAACGCGCGTGGCTGTGGCGCTGGCACGATCGAGAGCGCGAAAATCACGAGGGCGACAACACTTGCGAAGAACAGCCTGTCACCTCCCTGCTCTCTGGCCTGCCGCCGGCCGAGCGATGCGAGCAAGGCCAGCAGGACCAGCGTCACGACGCCCAGCATGACAAGCCAAAAATCGTCAGCGATCCGCCAGAGCAGCCATGCCAATGCGAGCACGGTGAGCCCCATCGGCACCGCCATCCACCGGCGGAACCGCTCCATCCAGGCGCCGGGCTTCGGAAGCTTCCGCCGCCACGCGGGAATGAAACCGAGCAGGAGGAAAGGCAGCGCAAGTCCCACGCCCAGCGCGGTGAAGATCGCGAAGCCTTCAATCGGCCGAAGCACGAGCGCAGCGCCGAGCGCCAGCGCCATGAAAGGTCCGGTGCATGGCGTCGCGACGAAGGCAGCCAGCAAACCGGTGCCGAATGAGCCGCGCATCGATGCCCTGCCGCCTGCAATGGCCATACCGGGCACTTGGAAAAGCCCCAGGAAGTTGGCCGTAATCGCTACCGCAAGAAGGAAGAGGCCGCCCACCACACGCGGCTCCTGAAGCTGGAACGCCCAGCCGACCTGCTCACCCGCCGAACGCAGCAGCAGGATCAGCGCGCCGAGCGCGGCGCAGGCAAGCACCACGCCCGCCGTATAGGCCAGCGCATCACGGCGCGCGCTTGCCTCGTCGCCCCCGGCCTTGGCCAGCGCGAGCGCCTTGAGGCTCAGGATCGGGAAAACGCAGGGCATGATGTTGAGCAGAAGGCCGCCTGCAAGTGAGGCGATCAGCAAGATCCATAGGGACGGCATGTCCACCGGCCCGCGGATCGGCTTCACGCCTTCGAGCGGCACATCTCGCGGCTCGGCGCGGAAGCGGACACCCTGCCCGCTACCGAATGAAAGGATGCCCTCCAGCACCTCGGGCGTGGGGGCATCTTCGGCAATTTCCGTGCGCTCGAGCGGCATCTCGACCACCAGGAGATTGCCTTCGCCCACCAGCGTCTGGACGCCGGCGTAATCGGGTCTCAGGCCGCCACCTAGCTCGGTATTGGCGAGAAACATATGCACATCGCCGACCTGCATGCCTTCGGGAATCGGAAAGCCAACGCGCAGCCGGTCGCGCACGATTTCGAAGCCCGCAGTGCTGTCGAGCAAGGGCGCAATTTGCGCGCGCCAGGCGTCGAAATCGCCCCCTGTCTGCACACGCAATGCTGCATCCTGAGGGACGCAGATACGGTCGGTGCATGCCAGATAGGATACGAAGCCGGTGATCGGCGCAATATTCTGGACCGCGGCCTGTTCTGGCACCTCTATGGGTACCAACACTGCATACTCGCCCTCGTAGATGTGGTTCATCAAACCAGCGGTCACCAGCGTTTGCGGCACGGGATAGAGCGGCTCACCCGCCTCCCAGCCTTCGGGCAAGTTCAATTGCAGGTCCATTCCCTGCCCCGCATCGCCGGGATTGGACCAGTATCCGTGCCATTCCTCGCTGCTCGGCGCGAAGTGGAGCGCAAGCATCCATGTTTCGCCCGGGACCGGCGCACCGTCGCTGCGCAACTCGACGGAAATATTCTCGTCGCCGAAACGCGCCTCTTGCGCACGCAGCGTGGCAGGCAGCAGGAGTGCCAGTGCCGCAAGCAGCAGCGCCCAGTGCCAGCGCCATCCGTCCATTCTGCTTGCTTCGGTCACGCTCGCCGCATTAGGGACTGCCCCCATGACAGACAAGCGCGACTTGCTCATCCTTGGCGGCGGACTCGTCGGCACCACTTTGGCGCTGGCGGCGGCGAAAAAGGGCCTTTCCAGCCACTTGGTCGATCGAGCCGATCCGGCAGACCTCACCGCCGAAAGTTTCGATGGCCGCGCCTCGGCGATCTCGACCGCCAGCTGGCGCCTCTTTCGCAATATCGGCTTGGCCGAGAGCCTGGAAGAACATGGCTGCGAGATCGAGGCCATTGCCGTGCTCGACCAGATGAAGCCGGGCCGGATCGATTTCCGCCCCGAGCCGCATGAAGGCACTTTGGGACGCATGTTCGCCAACCGCCAGTTGCGGATCGCGCTCTATGACGCGGCCAAGGCCGAGCCGCTCATCACGCACCACGCGCCTGTCGACGTCGTCGAGCGGCACCGCGATGCCTTCTGCGTCAGCGCAACGCTGGCCGATGGCACCGTGCTGGAGGCCGATCTGCTTGTCGGTGCGGAGGGGCGCGGATCGCCTACTCGCGAGGAAGCCGAGCTCAAGATGGCGAGCTGGGATTATTCGCACCGCGCGATCATCACCGGGCTCAACCATTCGAAGCCGCATGAAGGCGTCGCATGGGAGATCTTCTACGAGGACGGGCCCTTCGCCCTCCTCCCGCTGCTCGACGGTCCGGACGGAACGCATCGCAGCGCGCTGGTATGGACGGTGGACGAGAAGGATGCCGCGGGCGTGCTCAAGATGGGCGACCGCGCCTTCCTTGCCGAAGTCGAGAAGCGCATGGGCGATATCCTGGGCAAGCTCGAACTCAACAGCGGAAGGTCCTCCTACCCTCTGAGCTTCCAGCATACGGCGCGGATCGTCGGCGAACGCATGGCGCTGATTGGGGACAGCGCACATGGGATGCACCCGATTGCGGGACAGGGCCTCAACCTCGGCCTGCGCGATGTAGGGGCGCTGGTGGAAGTGCTGGAAGAGGCGCGCCGTTTGGGCCTCGACCTCGGCGATGCGCAGGTGCTCGAGCGTTACGAGAAGTGGCGCGCACTCGATTCCATCATGGTCATGGGCGCGACCGACACGCTCACCCGCCTGTTCGGTGTCCCCGGCAGGACCGCCAGCGCGGTGCGCCGCCTCGGCATGGCCGGCGTCCAGCGCAGCGGCTGGCTGAAGAAGTTCTTCATGGACGAGGCGCGAGGCGTCTCTGGCGACGTTCCCGAACTGATGAAGGCCTGAAGCCTACTCTTCGGCAGGACTGGGCTGCGAAATCCGGTTACCCATCCCGTCGCGCAGGCGGCGCGGTTCGAGCACGGCGGCGGTTTCGATCAGGTCCAGCGCCTGCTGCGTCGCGGCATAGCGTTCGGCGTCGCGCAGCCACCCTTGGGCATTGCTCGCCCCGGGCATGTTCCGCACTTCTGCAATCGCGCTGTTCGTCCTTCCGCTGAGCAGGAACAGCCGCGCGCGTTCGATCCGCATTTCGGGCTGCGGCGAGGGTGCGCTTTCGCGGCGGACGGTGAACAGGGCAGCCAACTCTTCGGTAAAGCGCTCGAACCCTCCGCGATCCTCCCCGCTCTGCAGTTGCGGTGCGAGTCCGTCGAGCCGGGCGGTCAGCTGGTCGAGCGTGACCGGATCGCGCGAAAAAGTGAGGATGGTATTCACCGCATTGGGCAGCGCATCGCCGAAGCGCAGCCGCAGCTGGTCGGCGAGATAGCCAAGCTCTGCTCCCTTGTTGATAGCGCGACGGATGGCAAAGGCGATCAGCAGGCCTTCGGCGCGCGCGGCATTGCCGGCGGCTGCCTGTGCCTGGAGATCAAGACGCGCGAGACGCTGTTCGGCGGCGGCAAGACGTTGATCGATGCCGCCCTGCTGCTCGGCCATCTGCTCGACCGCTTCCGCGGTTTCCGCAGCGGCGCGGCTGGCAGTCGCGGAGGGCGACGGGATCGGCGTATCGCTGGTTACCGGCGAGGCAAGCGCCGCCTGTGGTTCGTTTGTAGCGGGATCAACGTCAGTTTCGCCATCGTCCATCTGCCAGACGATGTAACCCACCAGGCCGGCTCCGAGCGCGAAAGACCCGGCAACCGCAAGCAGCATGGGCCGGATCTTGCCGGTCCCGCGCCGATTGTTCGAAAATGTGTCCATTCTATTCCAATCACGCTGGCCGGGCCGGTCGAACCGGCCTGCCAATCCCCCGCTTCAGCCTTGGCACAAAGCCTGCGCCAAGGCCAGTAGCTCGGCATCAAGAGGCTGCGCTGCGGTGTGGACAGATTGCCAGCCCCCGCCAGCCATGTCGGCGATGCGCGGGCCGAGCGCGGCGATGGTGAGCTTGCCGCGGTCGATCCCGAGCCGCTCGCATTCGGCACGCAGCCGCCGCGCCGCCTCGCCCGAATGGAGGAGTGCAACACCGCCGTCCTCGTGCATCGCCGCGGCGCATTCGTCAGAAACTTCAAGCGGCGTGGTGCGATAGACCACCCGCGTGTCGATCGTAATCCCGGCGGGAGGATCGAGCTCGACGCGCGCCTCTCCGCACAAGCGCAGCATCCTCAGCTCACGGCCAGCCAGCTCGTCGAGCAGGACCTGCAGCCCACCCTTGCCGGTCTTCGTGACCAGGAAACCCTTCTCGCGCGCGCCTTCGGCAGTGGCTTCGCCCACCGCATAGACGGGCAGTGTCTCCAGCTTGGGCAAGGATGTCCCCCCGTGGCGGAAGACATTGCTGCTGCCCACCAGCAGCGCGTCGTAATCCTCGACAGGCGGGGCTGACCACGAGACCGGCTCGACTTCGAAGAGGGGGCAGCCCGAAATTTCCAGACCTAGCGAACGCGCGGTCTCCAGCGTGACGCTAAGCCCGGGTTCGGGCCGGAAGACGAACAGTCGCTTCACGCTTGCGCACCGTTGAAATGGGCACGGACATGCTCAGGCGCCGCGTCCAGCATGTCGTGAGCAAGCTGCCGCGCAGCGTCGTGATTCCCCGGAGCGAATACGGCCTCGCGCCGGATGCAGATCGCGCCGTCGGGGCTGTATATCGCGGCAGTCATATGAAGCTCGCTCCCTTCGCGCCGGGTGAGCGCGGCGATGGGGCTGTGGCAAGTTCCTCCGAAGCCTTCGAGCAGGGCCCGTTCGGCTAGCACCTCTTCGCGGCTCGGCGTGTGGTCGATTGAGGCGAGCCAGTCGCGCGTCCTGCCATCGTCGGCGCAGCATTCGATCCCGATTGCGGCTTGCGCTGGAGCGGGAAGCCACTCCCCGGGATCGAGCCGTACCCCGACCGCCTCCTCGCCCAGCCGCGCGAGTCCGGCAGCGGCGAGGAAGGTCGCATCGGCCTCGCCAGCCTGCAGCTTCGCCATCCGCGTCGCCACATTGCCGCGAATGCCGACCACTTCTAGATCGGGCCGCGCGTGGAGCAGTTGGGCCGCACGGCGCGGCGCGCTGGTGCCAACTTTCGACCCGGGCGGGATGGCAGAGATCGACCGCGCACCGAGCAAGACGTCGGCCTTGTCCGCGCGCGGCAGGATTGCGCCGATAGCGAAATCGTCCGGCCGAAGCGTCTCGACGTCTTTCATCGAGTGGACGGCTGCGTCGATCCGCCCCTCGTCAAGCCAGTTGTCGAGTTCGCGCGTCCACAGCGCCTTCCCGCCGATATCGGCGAGCGGCCGATCCTGGATCTTGTCCCCGCTGGCAATCACGGGGACGAGCTCAATCTGCGCCTCGTCCCAGCCATGCGCCGCGCACAAACGCGAGCGCGCCTCATGCGCCTGCGCCATGGCAAGCGGAGAGCGGCGGGTTCCGAGGCGAATGAGCGGCTTGTCAGGCATGGCGGGCGCTTGCCCTAGCGAGCGATCCCGCTAAGGGGAAGCGCAATGACACTGGTTCTGGGCATCGAAAGCAGCTGCGACGAAACCGCGGCAGCGCTGGTCGACGGCGAGAGACGTATCGTGGCACAGCGCATCGCTTCGCAGGATGCCGAGCACGCGCCTTTCGGCGGCGTCGTGCCGGAGATCGCTGCGCGCGCCCATGCCGAGCGATTGGCGCCGATGATCGAGGCGGTCCTGGCAGATGCCGACGTGTCGCTAAGCGATCTCGACGCGATTGCAGCGACCGCCGGGCCAGGCCTCATTGGCGGGGTGATGGTCGGGCTGGTCAGCGCCAAGGCCCTTGCCATGGCAGGTGACGTGCCGCTGATCGCAGTGAACCACCTCGAAGGCCACGCGCTGAGCCCGCGGCTTGCCGACGAGACGCTCGAATTTCCCTACGCGCTCCTGCTAGTTTCGGGAGGCCATTGCCAGATACTGCGGGTCGATGGCGTGGGCCAATACCGCCGCCTTGCGACGACAATCGACGATGCGCTGGGCGAGGCCTTCGACAAGACCGCCAAAATCCTCGGCCTCGGATTTCCTGGCGGCCCGGCGGTGGAGAGGGTGGCAAAGGAAGGCGATCCAAAGGCAGTCCCCCTGCCGCGCCCGATGGTCGGCAGCGGCGAACCCCATTTCTCCTTCGCCGGCCTCAAGAGCGCCGTTTTGCGCGCGCATGAAAGCGGCAAGTACCAGCCAGCCGACATTGCCGCTAGCTTCCAGCAGGCCGCGATCGATTGCGTGGTCGACCGTCTGCGCATTGCGCTCGCCCAAATGTCCGATTGCCGCACGCTCGTGGTGGCAGGCGGTGTCGCTGCCAACGCCTCGGTTCGCAGCGCGCTGGGACAGCTCGCTGCCGCACACGACATGCGTTTCACCGCCCCGCCACCCAGATTGTGCACGGATAATGCAGCCATGATCGCCTGGGCTGGTATAGAGCGGCTAGGCATGGACAATTTCGCCCCCGACCCGCTCGAGATATCGGCAAGGCCGCGCTGGCCGCTCGATCCGGAAGCGGAGCCGGTGCGCGGCGCAGGAGTGAAAGCATGACAATCGGGGTCCTGGGGGCAGGCGCATGGGGAACCGCGCTTGCGCAGATGGTGGCAAGCGACGGGACCGAGATCCTGCTCTGGGCGCGCGAGACGGAGCTCGTGGAAGAGATCAACTCTGCGCGCACCAACACGATCTACCTGCCGAGCGCCACGCTACACGACACTATCCGCGCGACCGATGACCTCAGCCGGATGGCCGATCTCGACGTGCTGCTGGTTGTCACGCCTGCACAGCATATGGGCAAGGTTCTCGAAGCG
This sequence comes from Qipengyuania vesicularis, assembly GCF_019711415.1. GTDB lineage: Bacteria > Pseudomonadota > Alphaproteobacteria > Sphingomonadales > Sphingomonadaceae > Qipengyuania > Qipengyuania vesicularis. The sequence continues at coordinate 297,070 of NZ_JAIGNJ010000002.1, forward strand.
ATGCCCGGCCATCCGCGCGATCTCGTCCTGTGTTCTAAGGGGATCGAGGCTGGCACGGGGCGGCTTATGAACCACGTCGCGCGCGACGTGGCACCGGGTAGCAAGATCGCGGTACTGTCCGGCCCTACCTTTGCGCATGAAGTAGCCGCGGGTCTCCCCGCAGCCGTCACGCTCGCCTGCGGAGGCGGAGAAGCGCAGTGGGAACGGATTTCTCCCTACATCGCGAGACCCGCTTTCCGGCCATATTTTTCCGATGACGTGACGGGGGCGGAGATCGGCGGGGCGGTCAAGAATGTGCTCGCCATCGCCTGCGGGGTGGTCGACGGCCTTCAGCTCGGCCAGAATGCGCGCGCGGCGCTGATCGCGCGCGGCTATGCCGAGATGCTGCGCTTCGGAGAGGCAAAGGGCGCCAAGCCCGAAACGCTGACCGGCCTGTGCGGTCTCGGCGATCTCGTGCTGACCTGCTCTTCCACATCGAGCCGCAATTTCTCGCTCGGCAAGGCCTTGGGAGAAGGGCAGAAGGCAAGCGACCTTATGGCCGACCGCCGGACGGTGGCCGAGGGCGCGCACACTGCGCCCGTGCTGGTCGAGCTGGCCGCACGCTACGGCATCGCCATGCCGATCGTCACTGCCGTTTATGACTTACTCAAGGGCGACAATCCGGCGAAAGTGGTCAAGGGACTGCTGTCCCGCCCGCTCAAGGCCGAACAGGAAGCCGGCGCTTGAGCGATCCGACATCCCCTGCACCAGTTGATCCTGCCAAGGGCGGCGACGACATGGCGACGCTCGCCAAGGGCGGGCGCACCAATACGCTCGGTTTCTTCATCCGCCTGCTGGGCAACATCCCCTTCCTGTTCATCGGCTATAGGCTCTACGGGGTCGAGGCCATGGGGCGCTTCGCCGCAGCCTTCGTTGTCATCGAAATCTTCGCACTGGTCTGCGCGCTCGGCGAAAAGCGCGGCCTCGCGCAGCGGTTGACCGACGGCATAGAAGACGACAGGATCAGGCCCGCCAATCTCGTCTTCGACGGGATGCTGGCATCATTCGCCTTCGCGATCCTTGCCTGCGCCTTGCTGCTGGCCTTCCCGGTCATCATCTTCCCGAACGGGACCGGCAGCCAGTTCGACATGTGGATGATCGCAGCGATCCCCGCTTTCGCGCTCACCGAAATTCTGCTGGCAGCGCAGGCTTACCGCTATGATATCGCCACCACCGTGCGCGCCCGCGCCATTGTCGAGCCGTGGACGCGATCGATCTGCGTCGGCGCCTTCTTCTTCATTCCCGCGATCAAGGATGGCGGGCTCGCGCTCGCCTTTCTCGCTTCGATCTACGGCGGCCTCCTGACCGCTCTTTGGGCCTTCCTGCGAACCTATGGCCTGCCGAGCGGCTGGCGCCCCCGGCCGCGTTACCTGGGCAAGATGTCGGCCCGCGCACTCCCGCTCGTCGGCGCCGACGTGATCGAGCGCGGGACACGTTTGCTCGACGTCTTCCTGCTCGGCCAGTCGACCTCGGCCGCGGCGGTCGGCATCTACTTCTTTGCAAAGGAAGTGGTGAGCGTCCCGCAAAAGCTGAAGTCCAGCTTCGAACCGATCCTATCGCCAGTGATCACGAAAAACCTGAAGAGCGGGAACATGGGGGCCATCGCCGCGCAGGTGCGCCAGGTCGGATTCTGGATCATCGCGCTGCAGGCGGGAATCGCGCTGGCTCTTGCCATCCCGGGCGAGGCGGTCATGGGCCTTGGCGGACCTGCCATCGTTGGCGGTACGGGCGCGCTTGCGCTGTTGCTCGCGGCCGAGGTCGTGGCCTCGATGGCAGTCGTCTCCGAAAGCGTGTTGGTCTATATCGCGCGCAAGCGGAATTTGATGATCTCTATCGGTATCATCACGCTGCAAGCGGTTCTCACGCTAGGCCTCATCATGCTGGCCGACACCTATGGCATGAGCGAGGGCTTCAAGGCTGCGGGGGCGGCGCTTGCGCTGTTCATCGCGCTCGGCATTTCCAGCCTGATCAAGGCGCTGCTGCTCAAGTCGCTGCTCAAGGCGCCGGTCAGCAATTGGCGCTGGACGCTGGTCTGGGCGACCGCCCCGGCGGTCGTCGTGGGCTTCCTCGCCACGCAATTGCCCGAATGGGCAGAGCTGATCGTCGGCATCCCGGCGATCCTCGCTACCTACTTCTTCGTGATCTGGAAGCGCGGTTTCGGACCGGAAGACCGGATCCTGTTCAAGAAGAGCCAGAATCAGGGCGACTCAACTGCGCCGACCCCTTGAACAAGCCCTCGCGCGCTCTAGAGATAGTGGGCCATGAAACTGCCATCCAACTTCGCGATAATCCTCGGCGCCGCGCTGGTATCGGCGCTTGGTTTCGTTGCGAGCCAGCAAGGGGCGCAGGCGATGGCCGACCGGCTGCATGATGAGGCGGAGGCGGCGCTTGCCGAAGCCGGGACACCGCAGATCGATGCCCGCTTCGCCAATCGCTATGGCGCGCCCTCTCGCCACCCCGTCCTGTCGGGCGGCGAGACTCTCGACGACCCCATGCGTGCGCGCGCTGCGCAGGCGGTGGCTTCGATATCCGGGGTCGGCGGGGTCAGCTGGGTCGATGGTACGGTCAATGCCGAGAGCGGGGACCGGGCCTTCGAACCGCTTCACTGCCAGGAAGATGTCGACGGCCTGCTACGGACGCGGACGATCCGTTTCGAGGAGGCCAGCACTGCGCTGGTTCCAGCCAGTCGCATGCTGCTCGACGAGGTCGCCAATGCGCTCAAGCCCTGCGTTGGCGCGATCATCGCCATCAACGGACATACCGACAAGATCGGCGACGAAACGGCCAATGTCGCGCTGAGCATGGACCGCGCGCGCGTCGTTCGCGAAGCGCTGGTGCGCCGCGGCATTCCGCGCGACACCCTGCGCGCTCGCGGACTTGGCTCTTCCGAGCCCGTGCAGGGGCTGACGGCAGAGGACCCGGCCAATCGCCGGATCGAATTCTCGGTCATCCGGCTCGAACCGCTGACTCCCACCCCCGTCGATACGCCGGGACCGCGATAGATGCCGATCTGGTTCGAAGTCATCGCGCTGATGCTGGTCGCCTACGGGATCGGCCTGACGATTGGCTGGGCACTCTGGGGCCGCGCGGTGACCACCCCGGCTGACGAGAGTGACGACAAAGACGACAAGAAGGACGAATGATGAGCGAACTCCTCGCCGAAAACTGGATCCTGCTGGCGATTGCGCTGGTGATCGGGCTGATCGTCGCCTGGTTCCTCTTCCGCACCAACCGCCGCACCCGCGTCACCGGCGCAAGCAGGGACGTGCTTGACGAAGGCGCCGAGCGGGCGCAGCGCAATTCCGCCTTGGTCGATGCCGCACCGGCGGCCACTCGCGATCCTGCGCCGGTAACGAAGGTGAGTGACGGCAATGGCGACGACCTCACGCGCATCAAGGGCGTTGGCCCCAAGCTGGCCGCTACGCTCGAAAGCCTCGGCATCACCAGTTTCCGCCAGATCGCCGCATGGGACGATGCCGAAATCGACCGGATCGACAGCCAGCTCGGCCGCTTCGAGGGGCGCATCCGGCGTGACGACTGGAAGGGCCAGGCCGCACTGCTCGCAGACGGGAAAGGGGCCGAGTTCCAAAGCAAGTACGGGGCCGGCGCCTAGCGCTGGAACCAAATTCCCATCCGCCCATTAATCTTCATTGGGTCGGCGCAAACGAGGAGAGGCTGGATGGGACAGCAGCAGCTACGCGTACTTGTGGCAGAAGACGAGATGATCGTCGGCTACGACCTTTGCGATACCGTTTCGGAAGCAGGCTATCTGGTCGAAGGTCCGTTTGACGACCTCTCCAGCGCCATGCTCGCATACCAGAAAACCAAACCCGACGTGGCCATCCTCGATGTCCAGCTTGGCGATGGCATTGTCTACCCGCTCGCCGAGCAGATGATGGCCGAGAATGTGCCGGTTATCTTCCACTCTGGCCAGCTGACGCCCGAAGAGGTCGCGAGCCGCTTCCCCAACGCCCAGGCGCTGCAGAAGCCCTGCCCGCCGGCAGAGGTGATCCACTCGGTCCAGCGCGCCGCGCAGCACCATTGATCGCTTGACCTCGTCGGGGCGCGGAACATACCGCGCCCGCAATCCATTCCTTGGGTAACGCACTCCAAGGAAAGGAAAATCCATGTCCCTGCAAAGAATGGTCGACGCCCATCCCCAGGTCGATGACCGGACCGAAGAACTCGTCCTCGCCGCACGCCATGCCATGCTGTGTTCGCTCTTCTGCACCAGCTGTGCTGACGCCTGCGTGGCCGAGGACATGGATATGGCCCAGTGTATCCGCAACTGCCTCGATTGCGCGGATGTCTGCGCCGCCACCGCCCGCCTTGCCACGCGCCGCACTGCGCAGAACATCGATGTGCTGCGAAGCCAGCTCGAGACCTGCATCAAGGCTTGCGAGACCTGTGCCGAGGAATGTTCGGGCCATGACAACCCGCATTGCCAGCTGTGCGCCGAGATGTGCCGTGAATGTGCAGAAGACTGCCGCAAGGCTCTCCCTTTGGTGAACTAGAGATGGCCTAAAATTGCGTGCAAATTGCTGGGTCGTGATATGCTCGGGCCGCAATGTCCAAGCTCGCCACCTTCCTGGACCTCGATTCCGCGGACAAGATCGCCTCACTCGAGGCGATCATGCTGGTCCTCTACGCCAAGGCGCTGATCGCAAGCGTACCCCCGCGCCGCTGGCGCTCGCGGTTCGGCGCGGTCGCGCACCGGAATGGTGATGACACAGCCGACATAGCCACCGTCCGCCGGGTCCGGCTCGCGATCATGCGCGCGCTCAATAACGTGCCCGGCTCACCCCATTGCCTGCCCCAGGCGCTGGCGGCGCGATGGATGCTGGAGCGCCGCAGCATTCAGTCCAGCCTGTTCCTTGGGACACAACGCGACGAGGCCGGCCATCCGCGCTTTCACGCATGGCTGAAGGTGGGAGAGGAATGGGTGACCGGACTATGCGACGAGAGCAGCTACACCCTGCTCGTCCCCGGCACGGCGGAGACCGCGTGATTCCGCGCCCCAGCCCCTTGCACGCGCACGCGCTCTCTGCCATCGGCGCATAAAGTTACAAAGGAGACCACATGGCCGGTATGGTGCCATTCGACTGGACCGATCCCTTCAACCTCGACGAACAGCTGACCGAGGAAGAACGGATGATCCGTGACGCCGCGCATGGATTTGCGCAGAGCGAACTCCAGCCACGCGTGATCGAGGGCTTTTCCAAGGAACTCGATGCCCCCGAACTCTTCCCGCTGATGGGCGAAGCCGGCCTGCTCGGTGCGACCGTGCCCGAGGAATACGGCGGTGCGGGCGCAAGCTATGTCGCCTATGGCCTGATCGCGCGCGAGATCGAGCGCGTCGACAGCGGCTACCGCTCGATGGCATCGGTCCAGTCCAGCCTCGTGATGTATCCGATCCATGCTTATGGTTCGGAAGAGCAGAAGCAGAAGTACCTGCCCGGTCTTGCCAGCGGCCAGCTTATCGGCTGCTTCGGCCTGACCGAACCCGATGCCGGCTCCGACCCGGCAGGCATGAAGACCACCGCCAAGAAGGTCGACGGCGGCTATGTCCTCAATGGCTCGAAGACGTGGATTTCCAACTCGCCCTTCGCCGATGTCTTCGTGGTCTGGGCGAAGAGCGAAGCGCATGGCGGCGGCATTCGCGGCTTCGTGCTTGAAAAGGGCATGAAAGGTCTCTCGGCTCCGAAAATCGAGGGCAAGATCTCGCTGCGCGCCAGCACCACCGGCATGATCGTCATGGACGAGGTCGAAGTGGGCGAAGACGCGCTGCTGCCCGAAGTGCAGGGCCTGAAGGGGCCCTTCGGCTGCCTCAACCGCGCACGATATGGCATCAGCTGGGGCGCGCTCGGTGCGGCCGAGTTCTGCATGCACGCCGCGCGCCAGTATGGTCTCGACCGCCAGCAGTTCGGGGTGCCGCTTGCTTCCAAGCAGCTCTACCAACTGAAGCTCGCCGATATGATGACCGAAATCTCGCTCGGCCTGCAGGGTTCGCTCCGGGTCGGCCGCCTGATGGACGAAGGCAAGTTCTCGCCCGACATGATTTCCATCGTGAAGCGCAACAATGTCGGCAAGGCTCTGGATATCGCCCGCAAGTCGCGCGACATGCACGGCGGCAACGGCATCTCGGAAGAATACCAGGTCATCCGCCACATGGTGAACCTCGAGACGGTCAACACCTATGAAGGCACGCATGACGTCCATGCGCTGATCCTCGGCCGCGCCATCACGGGGATCGCTGCGTTTTGATCAGGCTTCACGGATATTATCGCAGCTCGACCTCCTACCGCCTGCGCATCGCGCTGGAGTTGAAGGGGCTCGAATACGAGTATGTCCCGGTAAACCTGCTCACCAGCGAACAGAAGGGCGAAGCTTTCACCAGCCGCAACCCCTTCGGTTCGGTGCCACTGCTCGAAGTAGACGGCAAGGACCGCGTGCAGTCGATGGCGCAGATCGAGTGGCTCGACGAAGCCTATCCGGACAAGCCGTTGCTGCCTTCGGACATCGAAGACCGTTATATTGCGCGCGAACTGGCCTATGCCATCGCAACCGAACTTCACGCTCCGCTCAACCTGCCGGTCCTGAAGTATCTCGCGAACGAATACGGCAAGTCGCAGGACGAGATTGCGGTCTGGTATCGCCACTGGCTCGCCCGCACGCTTGATCCGCTGGAGCGGCGCCTTGCGCAGCTTGGCACGGGCGACTTCCTGTTCGATCGCCCCGGTTTTTTCGAAGTCTGCCTGTTGCCGCAAGTTTACAACGCGCGGCGCTTCGAGTTCGACTTCTCGGACAAACCGCATATCGAGCGAATAGAGGCTGCCTGCCTTGCCCTGCCCACCTTCCAGCGCGCCCATCCGGACGCGCAGCCCGACAATCCCGAAAACCAATAAGAGAGAGGACCTCCCATGAAACTCGCCACGCTGAAAGACGGAACCCGCGACGGCAAGCTGGTGGTCGTCTCCAAGGACCTCACCCGCTACTGCGCCGCCGACAACATCGCGCCCACCATGCAGGCCGCGCTCGACAATTGGGACGAAGTCGCGCCGAAGCTCAACGCGCTCTACACCGATGTCGAACACCAGACCGTGCCTTGCGAGCGCTTTCACGAGCGCGAGGCGCATTCGCCGCTGCCCCGCGCCTATCAGTGGGCTGACGGCTCGGCCTATATCAATCACGTCGAACTGGTCCGTAAGGCGCGCGGCGCCGAAGTGCCCGAGAGCTTTTACCACGACCCGCTGATGTACCAGGGCGGCAGCGACAAGTTCCTCGCCCCGCGCGACGACATCCCCTTGAAGGACACCAAGTGGGGCTGCGATATGGAAGGCGAGATCGCGGTCATCACCGACGATGTACCGATGGGCGTGACGAGCGAAGAGGCCGCGGATCACATCAAGCTGGTCATGCTGGTCAACGACGTGAGCCTTCGTGGGCTGATCCCCGGCGAACTCGCCAAGGGCTTCGGCTTCTTCCAATCCAAGCCTGCCAGCGCTTTCAGCCCCGTCGCGGTCACGCCCGATGAACTCGGCGATGCATGGAAAGGCAGCGTCATCCACCTGCCGCTGATGGTCGACTACAACGGCGAACCCTTCGGCCGCGCCAATGCCGGTATCGATGCGACTTTCAGCCTTGCCGACCTCGTTGCGCACGCCGCCAAGACGCGAGACCTGGGTGCGGGCACAATCATCGGTTCGGGCACGGTCTCGAACCAGGGCCCCGACGGCGATCCGGGCAAGCCGGTGGCCGAAGGCGGTCTCGGCTATAGCTGCATCGCCGAAATACGCATGATCGAGACGATTGCAGACGGCGAGGCCAAGACGCGCTTCATGGCACCGGGCGATACCGTCCGCGTCGAAATGAAGGATGCAGAAGGCCACTCGATCTTCGGAGCCATCGAACAGAAGGTCGTCGAGGCCTGAGCAGTGTAAGGCCCCTAGAAGGCAAGCAGATCGGCTTGCTCTCCTCGTGGGTTTCGCGCCGCAATGGCGGCGTATTCGAGGCTGTTGTCGCGCAGGCCGACATGCTTCGCGCCCTCGGTGCGGTCCCGCTAGTCCTTGGAATCCGTGACGAAGACAGCGAAGCCGACGCCTGGCGGCTGGAAGGGATCGAGAGCAGGCTGGTCGACAGATCGGGGCCTGCGGCTCTGGCCTTCGCGCCCGACCTCAACGAAGCGCTGGGCGGCGCCGAACTCGACCTGCTCCACCTGCACGGGATCTGGCAATATCCGAGTCATGTTGCCGGAGACTGGGCCGATGGCACCGGCAAGCCGCTGGTCATCAGCCCTCATGGCATGCTCGACCCCTGGATCACCGGCCGCAATGCATGGAAGAAACATCTCGCCCGGTGGGTGTGGGAGCGGCAGGCGTGGCGCTCGGCAACAGCCTTCCATGCTCTGACCGAGGCCGAGGCGCAGGATATCGGAGAGGAAACCGGCGGCGCGCGTGTGGCGGTCATTCCCAATCCGGCGCCGCCGTTCGGTTCCCCCGACGACCTGCCGCGCATGGCGAGCGTGCTCTACATCGGCCGAATCCACGAGAAGAAGAACATCGCCGCCCTTGTCGAAGGCTGGGTCGCCGCAAAGCCCCAGCTGCCGGAGGACGCAACGCTGACAATTGCCGGCTGGGGCGACGATACCGGAGTTGCCGCACTCGAGCAGGCCATGCGCAAGCATCGCGAGGCCGGGATCGAATTCGTCGGCACGGCCTTCGGTTCGCAAAAGGCGGCGCTGCTCGATCTTGCGCGGTTCGTCGTCCTCCCCTCGCTGAGCGAAGGGCTGCCGATGGCGATTCTCGAAGCATGGAGCGCGGGCGTACCCTCAATCATGACCAGGCATTGCCACCTTCCGGAAGGCTTCGAAGCAGGTGCAGCCATCGAATGCGGGACCGATGCTGGCTCAATCCGCGATGCGCTGGTGAACGCCTTGTCGGTGAGCGAGGGGGATTGGCAGCGACGCTCTGCCGCTGCCCGCCAGCTCGCAGCAGGGCCCTTTTCGCCCGGGGAAGTCGCCGGGAAATGGGAGCGGCTTTATTCGGCGCTGCTCGAAGGCTGACCGACTCCCGGATCGCCGACCCGCTCGATCCGCATGGCGTCCAGCCGGACGACGCCGCTGCCGGGCCGAAGCCAGATGCCCAGGACCGCGTTGTCACAACCTCGAGCGCGCAACAATTGGCCGCGGCCAAGCGAGCCACCGCTGCGCGCCGGACGCCGCGCCTCGCCGCAGTCGAGCGAGGCCACCACGCCCTCGCTGCCACGGCCCGAGACGCTGGCGAACACGCGGTACTCGCCTTCCTCGAGCGCGACCGACTGCGAGAGAACCAGCCGCGTCACGCCAGACCGGTTCTGCAATTCGACTTGCCGGTCTCCGTCGCCGATGGAAGTAACGCGAACATCTCCGCTGCCATGCCGCTGCCAGCCGAAAGCGTTCTCCCCATTCACGGCATCGAAACCGGGATCGGCAATCGCCTGCGCCGTCGTCCGGTCGGGGCATTGCACCTGCGCCAGTCGCTGCGCCTCGGCGCGGAAGTTGCGGCGTGCCAGCTCGCGCATCATCGGTTCGATCCGCCCGCATCCCAGCTCGACACCTCCCTCGCCGCGCGAGAGGAAAGCGGCGCGTGCTCGCAAGACATCGTCCCCCGCCTCCCAGGCGGACAAATAGGCTGCGGACCAGGAGGGTGCTTCCAGCAGCCGGCGGGCGAGTTCGGTGCGCCCCGTATCGCTGGCTTCGAGCGCAGCGAAGAAATATCCCTGCCGCACCAGCGAAGGGTGAACACGCAGCAGGATATCGAGCCGTTCGCCTGCCTCTGCCACCTCTCCGGCTGCAAGAGCCCTGTCGAAGAAATAGGCCTGCACCAGCGGGGAACGCAGGCCAGATCCGTCGGCCACCCCGAAACCCGCGATTGCCGCTTCCCGATCCCCCGCGGCCAGCCTTGCTGCCGCCCACAGGCTTGACCCACGCGGATCAAGCGGGCTCGACGCGATTGCCTCTGCCGCTAAAAGTGTGGCCAGTTCACCATCGCCGCGCGCGATAGCTGCGCTGGTTTCGGCGAGTGCCGCCTCTGCACGAAACGGGGGCGGTACAAGCCTTGCCACGCCGGGTTGCGACTGGCTCATGCGGTCGAGCCCCGAAAACAGCGCAAGAATTACAAAGGCCAGGGCGAGCAGCGACCCGACGAGCCGCCCTCGGCCGGTCATGTCTGGAGACCGGGTTCGATGGCGGAGTAGGAGTAGTAATTGCCGCCCGCATATTGCGAATAACTGTTGCCCGATTTCGCCGGGTCGAACTTGGCGAGAACGGCGCCAAGGATGTGGGGGTCCATCGTGCGCAGTCGCCGCAGCGCGGCCTTGAGCGAGCCGCTGCGCCCACGTTCTGCCTCAATCACGAAAACCGTACCATCGGCAATCGCCGCCATCATGGGCGCGTCGGCAAGCCCCAGGACCGGCGGGCTGTCGATGATGACGACATCGTACTTGCCGGCGTAGACTTCCAGCAGCTGCGCCATGCGCGGCGAGGCGATGAGCTCGGTCGGGCTTGGCGGGAGCGGACCCGCAGCAAGAAGGTCGAAACGCGCCTCTTCCGACCCGACCTCGACCGGCACGGCCAGCGGATCGTCTTGCGAGGTAAGTAGATCCGTAAGCCCCCTCGCTCCCTCAACGCCAAGCGTGCGATGCAGCGAAGAACGGCGCAGATCGGCATCGATCAGAAGCGGCGACAGGCCGATCCGGGCAAAGCCGGCAGCCATGGCGATACTCGTCGTGCTCTTGCCTTCCGATGCCTGTGCGCTGGTCACGGCAATTAGCCCGGGCAGACCTTGCGGTGTCGAATACAGCATCGCGCCGCGCATCGAATTGTAAGCCTCGGTGACGGTCGACTTGGGGTTCTCGAGCTCCGCGACCGGATCGCCTTCCTCAGCTTCAGGAATCACACCAAGGAGCGGCAGCGCGAGCTTGTCCTCGATGTCCTCGGGAATGTGAATTACATCGTCGAGTTGATCACGCAGGAATATGGCGAGGCCTGCAAGAGCAAAGCCGATCAGCAACCCGATCGCGAGATTGCGAGTCAGGCTGGGCGAGGATTGCGTGCTCGGCACGTCGGCCCGGTCCACGATGAGGATATTGCTCGAGGTGATACCCGCCGAAGCATTCAACTCGCGATAGCGTTGCAGCAGCCCGTCATAGATCGAGCGCGCGGTATCGGCTTCGCGCGCGAGCACATTGTAACGCACCGATTGCGCCTGTTCGGCCAGCGTAGCGTTACGTGCCCTGCGAAGCTGGCTGTCGAGCCGCTGTTCGGCCGCTGCAGCTGCCTGGTACTCGGCGCGGATGGATTCGCGCACATCGCTGGCGGTGCGGGTGAGCTGGCTGTTCACGCCGGAAACGTCTGCTTCCAGGCGGGTAATTGCAGGGTGCCCCGGAAGATAGCGATCGCGTGCCGCCTCCAGCTGGCTCTCGAGGTCGGCGCGGCGCGTCATCAGGCTCTGGATCGTGGGGTTCGAGAGAACCTGCTGCGAGGACAGCAGCGCGCTATTACGCACCGCGTCCCATCGTGATTGCGCGGCAATCCTCGCCTCGCGCGCCCGGATTGAAGCTTCGTTATACTGCAACAGGCTCGAAGAAGTGATGGTGCCGGCCGCAAGCTGTTCCCCGGTCGGGGAGATCGCATCGCGCGTGCGCAGCAGCCCTACCTGCCGCGCGTATTCATTCAGCGTTTCCTCTGTTTCCTGCAGGTCGCGCCGCGCCTCGTCGAGCTGTTCGGCGACGAAATTGCGGGCATAGGCGGAACTGTCGAAACGACGTTGCAGCGACTGCTGGATGAACTCTTCAGCAAACGCATTGGCAACCCGCGAGGACATCTCGGGATCGATGCTGGTGTAGCCGATCAGGGCGATCCGGGTCGTGCGGCGAAGGTCGACTTCGAGATTGTCCTGCAACAGGCTGATTGCCCATTTGCGCCGGTCGACCTCTGGATCGGCGAGCGCCTCTGCCGGAATCTCCATGGCCGCGAAGAAGCGGTCATCTGCGGCCAGATCCAGCGCATCGAGCACGCGCTCCGCCAACGCGCGACTGCGCAGCACGTCGAGCTGGGTATTGAGGAAACGTTCGGTATCCCAGTCGGACGGAGGGGCGATCTGGGTCTCGAAATCCGCTCCCAGGACTTCGTCGCTCTGGTTGTTGATCTGCACCGTCGAGACTGCCGTGAAGCGCGGCGTATCCAGCATGGTCGCGACCAACGCGAGCGCAACCGCCGCTCCGATGATCGCGACAGCCAGCCAGAAGTTGCGGCGGATCGCCGAGAGGACCTTGCGGATCGCAGCGCCGATGGCGCTTTCCGTGGCAAAGGCGTGTGAAGTCGCCGAATGCGGGATGGAGGTCATGCTCGCGCTCGTATCCATCAGTTGATCGGCCTGAAGAAGCCGACGATCGGAAGGACCCGAACCACGTCGAGGAATGCCGCCCGGCTTGAAGAGAAACCGACCACCACGATGTCACCCGGAACTAGAGCCACATCGGGCGACCGGCCGCCCCTGATGTCTCGCAAATCGAACCGGCCGGCCAGCTTCTGTTCGCCGACGGTCCTGAAGATGATTATTTCATCGAGCTTGGCTGACTCGGTGGGGCTGCGCGCCACGGCAAGGGCAGAGAGCAGGGTCTGTCCATCCTTGAAGGGATAAACTCCGGGCTGCTCGACTTCACCCTCGACTGCAATGGTCAGTTGGCGGCTTTCCAGGACGATTACGGTCACCTGCGGATCGCGCAGGAACTCGGCGGCATATGCAGCTTCGATCTGGCGGGCGAACTCGGTCGCCGTGCTCCCGATCGCGCGGACATCGCCGATCAAGGGGAGGCTGACCACCCCGGCATTGTCGAGCACGATCTCGGGTACGGAAAGCTCGGTTTCGCCATAAACGCGCACGGCAATCCGGTCCCCCGGCGCAAGAGTATAACGAAGCGGAATGGTTTCGTCGGGGTCGATGGAAACGGCATCGTAACCTGCCTGCCCCGCGGGCATCACCGGTTCGATGCCCCGCTGGCAACCTGCCAGCAAGGCGAAGCTTGCGAGAAGCGTCAGACGCGCGATGGCCGTCCCTTTCGACACCTCGATCATGTTTCGCCTTCCCGTCCCTTGCCGGCGCTTGTTGTGCGCTCGGGCGACCCTATCGGAAGCAATCCTGCCGCAACCCCAGCGAGACAGGCTATTGCCATGTTCCTCAGCGGATAATCGACGATAGAGTGAAGCGCAATGATCGCGAGGATTCCAACCCCGACCAATTCCACTGGCTGTTGGCTGGCGCCAGCTGCCACGATCCTGCGGAGCACTTGAAACAGCATGACGACGGCTATGGCGAGAAGAACCGGCGCCATAACCCCGCCTTCCAGAAGGAATTCCAGATAGTCGTTATGTGCCCGATTGGGGAAGAACTGGTCGAGATGCTCGATGCTTTCATATGGGGCAAAGGCCTGCATGAACGTGCCGATCCCGCTGCCCGCGGGCCAGAACGCCGTCACGGCATCCCAGCTATCCTGCCACAGGGGGAAGCGTGCATCGCTACTCGCATCGAAACGGCTGGCGACCTGCGATAGGCGGGTGTTGCCCGAGAGCGCGATGGGTAGGATCACCATGGCCAAGGCTACGGCGATCGCCCCAGCGGCAAGGAATTTGCCCTTGAGATCGAGGCCTTTGGGTCTCAGCAACAACCAATGGAGCGGGAGGGTTAGCAATAACAGGGCGATACCTGCGCGCGATCCGGTCATCACCACCGCTGCAAGCAGGATGAACTGTCCGGCTGCAAACAGGATCACCCGTTGCCTCGCCGATTGCGGACCTGCGCCGATCCCGGCGAACCATCCGCTCAGCGCAAGCATGCCGATCAGCAACACGTCGGCTGCGGCATTGCGATTGGCGTGGAAGGCGGTGAGCCAGCCCAGGTGGGTCTTCTCATAGAGGCGGAAAGCATCCGGGCCGCCTGCCATCTGGACCACACCGAGGGCGGCCCCGGCCAACGCAACTATCCAGATCACGACAAGCAAGAAGCGTCGGTCCGGCTGCGTCAGGGTCGATGCAGCCCAGAAGGCACCGACCGCAGGTATCATCGCCAGAAGGGCCGCCAGGGTAAGGTGCGGACTGACAGACAGCGCCCGCCAGCTGTCCTGTTCTCCCACGAGACGGAGCGCCTGGAGCTCCGGCTCTCTTCCCGGAAGCGCCTGCCAGATGGCAGGCGGTAGCGGCACGAGCTGCAGGAGCGGGATGGCAAGGATCACCGCACCCGCGATGACCAAGGGTCGCGGGATGCCGGAACCATCGAACCCGTCGCCAGACGCCCACCATATCCAGAACAAGACAGCGCCGGCAAAACATATCTGGAGCAGTATCTCGGTTTCGGGACTCGGAGAGCCGCCTCCGCCCAGCACCATTGCCACGGCGAGGAACCCGGCAAGGACCTTGCCGCGGCGAGTTACGCCCTGAAACCTGCGGGATTGCAGCCTTCCCACTCCCCTTCTGCTTCTCGCGGCGACCCTAACGGCCAAGGGGAGCGCGGAAAACTACATCGAGCGCGCAATCACCATCTTCATGACTTCGTTCGACCCGCCGAAAATGCGCGTTACGCGGCTGTCGCGATACATGCGCGCGATCGGGTAGTCGTTGATGAAACCCGCGCCGCCGTGGAACTGGAGGCATTTGTCGACCACCTCGCCCTGCAATTCGGTGACCCAGTATTTGGCCATGCAAGCCGTATCGACACTGAGTTCACGCTTGAGGTGCCTGGCGATGCAATCGTTGACGAAAATGCGTGCCGCGGTCGCCCGTGCCTTCAGATCGGCCATCACGAATTGGGTGTTCTGGAAGTCCCAGATGGTCTTGCCGAAGGCCTTGCGGCTCTTGACGTATTCCATCGTCGTCTCGAGCGCTTTCTCGATTCCGGTCATCGCGCCCATGGCGATGATCAGGCGCTCCTGCGGGAGCTCGCCCATGAGCTGGTAGAAACCCTTGCCCTCTTCCCCGCCAAGCACGTTTTCAGCCGGGACGAAGACATCGTCGAAGAACAGCTCCGAGGTGTCCGCCGCGTCGAGCCCGATCTTGTCTAGCTTCTTGCCCCGCTGGAAGCCTTCGGCACCTTCCGTCTCGAGCAGCATGAGCGAAATGCCCTTCGCACGCTCGTTCGGGTCGGTCTTGGCGACGACGATGATGAAGTCGGCGGTCTGGCCGTTGGAGATATAGGTCTTGGCGCCGTTTATGCGGTAGCCATTGCCGTCCTTAAGCGCTGTGGTGGTAATGCTCTGGAGGTCGGAGCCTACGCCCGGTTCGGTCATCGCAATTGCGCTGACGAGTTCGCCGGTCACGAGCTTGGGCAGGTATTTCTTCTTCTGCTCTTCGGTCCCGTGACGCACCAGATACGGCAGGATCACCGTGTTATGCAGGCTGGCGGCGAAGCCTTCGACGCCGTGCTTGGCCTGCTGGTCGATGACGACCATCTCGTGCCGGAAATCGCCGCCGTGGCCGCCGTATTCCTCGGGCACCGATGTGCCGAGCAGGCCCGCCTCGCCCGCCTCGCGCCAGAAATCGCGCTCGACCTGGCCCTCTTCACGCCACTTCAGGACACGTTTCTCGGGGGCATGCTGCTGGTAGAACTTGCCCACGGCATCGGCGAAAATCGAAATCTCCTCGTCGTCCATGAAGGCTGGCTGGGGTACGTCGATAACGGCCATATTACTTCCCCTTCCAGTTCGGAACGCGCTTCTCCGCAAAGGCAGCCGCCCCTTCACGCGCGTCTTCGGATACGAATACCGGAGCAATCAGCTGGGCCTGACGCGTATAGCGTTCGTCCATCGGCCAGCCGCGCGATTCCTTGATGATCTGCTTGGAAACCCGGACAGCCAGAGGCCCGTTGGCAACGATCCGGTCGGCGAGTTCGCGTGCGCCGATAATCGCCGATCCATCGACCACACGGTTGATGAGGCCGAGTTCGTAGGCCCGGTCCGCGCTGATGAAGTCACCTGTGAGAGCCAGCTCCATGGCAATGCGCTCGGGAATCTGGTCGGGCAGCATCATCACCCCGCCTGCGGCAGCGACAAGGCCGCGTTTGGCTTCGGGAATGCCGAATTGCGCATCCTTGTTGGCCACCACGAGATCGCAAGCGATCATCAGTTCTAGACCGCCGGCCAGCGCATAGCCCTCGACCGCTGCGATCAACGGCTTCACCGGCGGCTTCTGGACGATCCCGCCGAAACCGCGGCCTTCGATGCTCGGCGATTCGCCGCGCAGGAAGCCTTTGAGGTCCATTCCCGAGCAGAATGTGCCGCCCGCACCCGTCAGGATGCCGACGCGCAGACTGTCATCCGCATCCAGCCGGTCCATGGCCTCGGCAATGCCCTCGGCCGCCGCCTTGGTCATAGCGTTCTTCGCTTCGGGACGGTTGATCGTGACGGTCAGGACGCCGTTGTCCACTTCGGTCAGGACTTCTTCCGACATGCTCTCACTCTCCATTTCATTCTGAAACTGTTCTTGCGCCCTTGCTGCGGGAGGTTTACGCAAACGTCAACCGGCAATCGCCGCAAGATTCGATAAGTCGAGAGAGGAACACGCCATGTCCGAAGCCTATATCATCGATGCCGTCCGCACCCCGCGCGGGATCGGCAAGCAGGGCAAGGGCGCGCTGGCTGCCATGCATCCGCAGCATCTGGCAGCAACGTGTCTCAAGGCGATCAAGGACCGCAACAACCTCGACACCAGCACGGTGGACGATGTCATCTGGTCGGTCAGCACGCAGGACGGGATGCAGGCGGGCGACATGGGCCGCATGGCCGCGCTCGACGCGGGCTATGACATCACCTCTTCGGGTACGACGCTCGACCGGTTCTGCGGCGGCGGCATCACCTCGGTTGCGCTCGCAGCAGCGCAGGTGATGAGCGGCATGGAAGACTGCGTGGTTGCAGGCGGTACCGAGATGATGAGCCTCACCGCACAGATGTCGAAGGACAAGATGGCGGCCGGCCTGCGCCCGCCGATGATGGGCAGTTACAACGAGCGCCTGATGCGCAGCCATCCGCAGAGCCACCAGGGCGTGTGCGGCGATGCGATCGCCACGATGGAAGGCTTCACCCGCGAAGAGTTGGACGAGGTCGGCTATCGTAGTCAGCGGCGCGCAGCACAGGCGATCGAGGAAGGCCGCTTCGACAAGTCGGTGGTGCCAGTGGTGGATGACGATGGAAACGTTGTGCTGGACCGGGAGGAATATCCGCGCCCGCAGACCACGCGTGAGGGCCTCGCCCAGCTCGAACCCGCCTTCTCCAAGATCGCCAATGTCCCGCTCGACAAGAACGGCACCACATTCGCCGGACTCGTGAACGCGAAATATCCGGATCTCGAAATTCAGCACTTCCACCATGCCGGCAACAGCTCGGGCGTGGTCGATGGTGCAGCCGCTGTGCTGGTGGCCAGCAAGGACTACGCGAGGGAGCATGGTCTCAAACCCCGGGCGAGGATCGTCGCCACGGCCAACATGGGCGATGATCCCACGCTGATGCTCAACGCGCCCGTCCCCGCAGCGAAGAAAGTGCTGGAGAAGGCTGGCCTGACCAAGGACGATATCGACCTTTATGAGATCAACGAGGCCTTTGCGGTTGTGGCTGCCAAGTTCGTCCGCGACCTCGAACTCGATTGGGACAAGGTCAACGTGAATGGCGGCTCGATTGCGCTCGGCCACCCGATCGGGGCGACCGGATCGATCCTGATCGGCACGATGGTCGACGAACTTGAAAGGCAGGACAAGCGCTACGGCCTCGTCACCATGTGTGCGGCGGGCGGCATGGCCCCTGCGATTGTTATCGAGCGGGTCGACGATTTCGTGGACTGAACCGCGCTACAGGCGGGCGTGTGTATCGTACCAGCCACAGAAGGGCTGGCCGAAAACACGGATCGACATCCAGTTCGCCAGACGCGTCGGCAGTCGCGTCAGCCGATGCTGCATGAGATAGCTTAGGTCACCAAATCGCCGATAGCGTCGAAAGATGGCGCGGTAGTCATGAATTACCTCGTCCGCCGTTTTCCAGACTTCCTCGGCGAGGAACGGACCGAACGGCCCTGAGGCGTGATTGCGGAACCGATGTTGGAATCGCGCGCCGGAATCGAGCCGCCTGCCCGAAACCAGTCGCTTCGGAATGGTCGCCTGCTGAACTGCCGCAAACTGCCGATAGCCCATGTCGTACAGCGTTTGAATCTCTTGTTGAAGACGTTCGAACGACGCTTTTTCGCTTTCGATGGAGATATAGTCCGGCGTCCAATCCGCCCTCGCGATTTCGCCGATAACAAGCCTGTCGGCTCCCTCAATATCGATCTTGGCTGCGAAGGGCCTTTTCAGGTCGGGAAGTATCTCGTCGAGATGTATCGCCGGAACCTCGGTCCGATGCGAGTGAAAGCCCTGCAACCGATTTCGCTCGTCCCATTCGGGTTTCGCAGTGCTGAAAACCGATTTGTCGTCATTGATGAAGAACGGAACGGTTTCGCCGGAGCTGCTGCGTTCGACGATTGCGCCGAAGACGATCCTCAGCTGCCCACGCTCGATCTCGCGTCGAAAACGACGCCGATTACGCTTGACCAATTCCTCATTGGCCTCGAACGCGACGACATCGGCACCTGCATCAAGGAAGAAGCGCGTGTCTTCTCCCTCATGCATACCGAAATCGAGTACAAGTTTGCGACGTCCCAAGGAATCCTTCGCTTACCGAGCGTGACCTATTTAAGCGGTAGAATTTGCTCGATAATGTAGTTTGCTGCTTCTTCGGGGCTCATGGCAACGGTGTTGACCCGGATTTCAGGTGAAGCGGGCTCCTCGTAAGGGCTGTCGATGCCGGTGAAGTTCTTGAGCTTGCCCTCGCGAGCTTTCTTGTAGAGTCCCTTAACGTCGCGCGCTTCGGCCACTTCGAGCGGCGTGTCGACGTGGATCTCGATAAACTCGCCCTCGCCCATCATGTCGCGCACGAGCTGGCGGTCTGCGCGGAAAGGGCTGATAAATGCAGTCAGCACGATCAGGCCGGCGTCGGTCATCAGCTTGGCGACTTCGCCGATGCGGCGGATATTCTCGATCCGGTCGCTTTCGGTGAAGCCAAGGTCCTTGTTGAGACCGTGACGGACGTTGTCGCCGTCGAGCAGGAAGGTGTGGCGGTTCATCATCGCCAGCTTCTTCTCGACTTCATTGGCGATCGTCGACTTGCCCGACCCCGACAAGCCGGTGAACCACAGGACACGCGGGCGCTGGTTCTTCATCGCTGCGTGATCGTCACGCGTGATGTCGACCGCCTGCCAGTGCACGTTCTGCGCCCGGCGCAGGCTGAAGTGGAGCATGCCGGCACCGACCGTGCGGTTGCTGATCTTGTCGATCAGGATGAACCCGCCCAGCGCGCGGTTGTCGGCATAGGCCTCGAACACGATCTGCTTGTCGGTCGTGATCTCCGCGACGCCGATGGCATTCAGATCCAGCGTCTTGACCGCAAGGTGTGATCCCTCGCCCGATGGGTCATTGATGTTGATCTCATACTTGGGCTCGGCAACGGTGACGCTGACCATCTGGGTGCCGATCTTCATCCAGTAGGCGCGACCAACGACCAGTGGCTCTTCATCCATCCAGACGAGAGTGCTCTCGAACTGGTCGGCGACCTCAGGCGGAGCGTCTGCCGTGGCAAGAACATCGCCGCGCGAGCAGTCGATCTCGTCCTCTAGCGTGATGGTGACAGACTGTCCGGCGACACCTTCTTCTAGATCTCCGTCGAAAGTCACGATGGACTTGACCGTGCTGGTCTTGCCCGACGGAAGCGAGCGGACGCTGTCGCCGGGCTTCACGCTGCCAGTGGCAATTTGACCGGAGAATCCGCGGAAATCGAGATTCGGGCGATTCACCCACTGGACCGGCATGCGGAAGGGCTTGTGAAGATTGACCTCGCTCCGCACCTCGACCGCTTCGAGATGCTCCATCAGCGTCGGGCCGCCATACCATGCGGTGTTATCCGACTTCGTGGTGATATTATCGCCGGCGAGGCCCGAGATCGGGATGGCTGTAAAGCTCTCGATGCCAATGCTTTCGGCGAAAGCCTGATAATCCGCGATGATGGCGTCATACTTCGCCTGATCATAGTCGATCAGGTCCATCTTGTTGACGGCCAGCACGAGATTCTTGATGCCAAGCTGGTGGCACAGGAAGCTGTGGCGCTTGGTCTGAACCAGCACGCCCTTGCGCGCATCGATCAGGATGCAGGCGAGATCCGCGGTCGAAGCACCGGTGACCATGTTGCGTGTGTACTGTTCATGTCCCGGGCAGTCGGCGACGATGAACTTGCGGCTTTCGGTCGCGAAGAAGCGATAGGCGACATCGATGGTGATGCCCTGCTCGCGCTCGGCAGCGAGGCCATCGACCAGCAGTGCGAAATCGATCTCCTGACCCTGCGTGCCGACTTTCTTGCTGTCGTTGCTCAGCGCTTCGAGCTGGTCCTCGAAGATCATCTTGCTGTCGTAAAGCAGGCGGCCGATCAGGGTCGACTTGCCGTCATCCACGCTGCCGCAGGTGATGAAGCGCAGCATGGTCTTGTGCTGGTGCTTCTCGAGATAGGCGTCGATGTCCTCGGCGATGAGAGCGTCGGTCTTGTAGATAGGATCGGTCATCAGAAATAACCCTCCTGCTTTTTCTTCTCCATCGACGCGTCACCCGAATCCTTGTCGATCACGCGGCCCTGCCTCTCAGACGTCGTGGTGAGCAACATTTCCTGGATGATCTCCGGCAGCGTAGCCGCCTCGCTTTCGACGGCGCCTGTCAGTGGGAAGCAGCCCAGCGTGCGGAAGCGGATCGAGCGTTCGGTGATCTCGGGACGATGGCCCATGACCTTTTCGAGCCGCTCGATATCGTCCGCCATGAACAAGCCGCCTTCAAATTCGAAGGTCGGACGCTTGGCGGAATAATAGAGCGGTACGATCTCGATATTCTCGAGGTGGATGTACTGCCAGATGTCGAGCTCGGTCCAGTTAGACAGCGGGAAGACGCGGATGCTCTCGCCCTTTTTCTTGCGCGCGTTGTAGAGGTTCCACAATTCGGGCCGCTGGCTCTTCGGGTCCCAGCCGTGGCTGGCGGTGCGGAAGGAGAAGATGCGCTCTTTCGCGCGGCTCTTTTCCTCATCGCGGCGCGCGCCGCCGAAGGCAGCATCGAAACCATATTTGTCGAGCGCCTGCTTCAGGCCTTGCGTCTTCCACATGTCGGTGTGGAGCGGACCGTGATCGAAGGGGTTGATGCCCATTTCCTGGGCCTCGGGATTGCGGTGGACCAGCAGTTCCATGCCCGCTTCCTCTGCGCTCTTTTCGCGCAAGGCGTACATGTCCTGAAATTTCCACGTCGTATCGACATGGAGCAGCGGGAATGGCGGCGGCGAGGGATAGAATGCCTTCTTGGCAAGGTGCAGCATCACCGCGCTATCCTTGCCGATCGAATAGAGCATCACGGGCTTTTCGGCCTCGGACACCACTTCGCGCATGATGTGGATGCTTTCGGCTTCGAGCCGTTGCAGGTGCGTGAGGGACATTATGGTCTCGTCTCGGATTGGGTCGTGCTGGCTTGGTCGCAGGGGCAAATGGCGTTCATGCCACCAGCCTGCAAGCAGCGAAAGGTCGCTCGCCGGATAGGTTAAGTTGACACGCGGCACAATGGGAGGGGCCGCCCGCATCGTGGACGCTATGTAGGGCTAGAAACTGATAGCCCGGTTACTGGCGGTGCTGGCTGAGCAGCCGGTAGCCCCAAGCAGGTAATTCGATCGTCGCGCCCGGTTCGATGGCGGTTTCGTCGCCGGTAGCGAATTCGACATAGCTACCTTCGGGCAAGGCGTCCGAGAAGGTCGCCGATACGGGTTGGTCGCTCATGTTGAACAGGCCGAGGACCTTGTTGCCCTCTTCCTGGCGCACCCACGCCAGGAGCTGGTCGGGCGCGCTGTTCTCGACCTTGTGCATCACCGCGCCCCATTGCCCATTTTCCAGCGCCGGATTTGCCTTGCGGAACTCGATTAGGCGCTTCAGCAAATCGCCGTAGTTGCACTCGGGGTCCTGATCCCAGTCGATGGGATCTCGCTCGAAGAATTCGAGGCGCTTGGAATTGCAGGCCTCCATCCCGTTGTGGATCAGCGGCAGGCCCTCGCCGGTGAAAGAGAGAGCGGTCATCGCTTCGAGGGCAGCGCCGTAATTCTCCGCCATCGTACCTTCCCACGCATTGCTGTCGTGGTTCTCGATGTAGGTCATCCGCATTGCTTCGCGCGGCCACAAGCTCTCGTTTTCCGCGTAGTAGCCATAGAAGCTGGTGGCATCGCCCTTGCCCTGTGCCACGTTCTTGGTCGTGTTGTGCCAGTCCCAGGCATAGGTCGCATCGAAGGCCTTGTGATGGAAAGCGGTCTGCTGCACCTCGCCAAGCATAAAGACTGGCTTGATCGCATCGAGCCTTGCACGAGCGGTTTCCCAGAAATCGAGCGGGACGTAGCCCGCGACATCGGCGCGGTAGCCGTCGATGCCGAATTCGCGGACCCAGTATTCCATTGCCCCGCCGACATGTTCGCGCACGCCGGGCTTCGACCAGTCGAGATCGATGATATCGGACCAGTCCCACCAGGGCGTCGGCCGGAAATTATCGTCCCAGGTTTTCTCGTACCAGTCCGGATGTTCTGTCCGAAGCGGATGGTCCCATGCGGTGTGGTTGGCGACGAGGTCGAGGATGACCTTGAAGCCCTGAGCATGCGCCGCATCAACGAAGGCGCGGAATTCTTCTTCGGTCCCGAACTCCGGGTTCACCCCGTAATAATCTAGCACCGAATAGGGGCTGCCCAGCGTGCCCTTCCGGTTCTGCTCGCCGATCGGATGGATCGGCATCAGCCAGAGAATGTCTACTCCCAATTCCTTGAGGCGCGGCAATTGCTCCTGTGCCGCCTTGAAGGTCCCCTCTTTGGTGAAGTGGCGGGTATTGATCTGATAAAGCACCGCGCTGCGCGACCATTCGGGATGCTCGATCGTGACAACCGGCTGCGGCTCCCAGGTCTCTGCTTCGCTGGCGTCGGCAATCGAACAGCCAGTCAGAATGAGGGCGGCTGTCGTAGCTGCAAGCGCGAGCTTACGCATGAGCGGCCTCCTGAGGGATGGCCGCCTTTACACGCAGCATGGTCAAGGCCGCGATCAACCAGGCTCCGGCGGCGAACAGCATGGTCCAGACGGGCTCACCCGGGAAGAGCCACAGCATTAGCTGGCCCATCACCGTCGCCACCAGCAACTGCGGCACAACGATGAAGACGTTGAACAGCCCCATATAGATGCCAAGCTTTGCCTGCGGCAGATTCGAGGCGAGAATGGCATAGGGCATGGCAAGGATGCTCGCCCAGGCGATGCCGATGCCGACCTCGGCCAGCAGCAGCGTGTTTGCATCGCGCACGAAGAAGAACATCAGGAACCCCAGCGCACCCAGTGTCAGGCAGATCGAATGCGTCATCACCTGACCCACCTTACGGCTAAGCACGGGGAGCAGAGCCAGCGCGGCAATGGCAGCCACACCATTGTAGACGGTGAAGAGCACGTTCACCCAGTTCGCACCCTCGTTGTACGCCACGCTAGTCGTGTCGGTGCTGCCGAAGACATACTGCGTCACGACGGGCGTCGTGTTGATCCACATGATGAATAGCGCGGACCAGCTGAAGAACTGGACGAGCGCGAGGCGCTTCATAACCTCCGGCATTCCGGAAAAATCGCCGACGATGCTGGAAAGCATGTTGGCCGCCTGGCCTTTCTTCGCCATTGAGATCGCAATGGCGCTGAGCAGCCCGTAGACAGCGAGCAAGGCGCCGAGCAGCAGCATCTCCTTCTGCAGCTGGAATGACTGTACCAGAAGGACCACGGCGAGGCCCGCCGCCATCCATATGCCGCACGACAGATAGGTCTTCGATGCGAGAGCACGAATGGGTTGCGCAGTATCGGCCTCGGCCTCCTCGCCGAAGGAAGCCATCTCTTCCGGCGAATATTCCTTGGTCGTCACGATAGTCCACATGACGGCCGTGAACAGCGCGAAGGCACCGAACCAGAAGCTGAACCTGACAGTGTCAGGTATGCCGCCATCGGCAGCGACATTGCTCACACCCAGCTGCTCGAGAAAATAGGGGAAGATCGAACCGACCACAGCGCCTGCCCCGATGAAGGCGGTCTGCACGGCATAGCCCGCGCTGTGCTGATCGGTATTGAGCATGTCGCCCACGAAGGCGCGGAAGGGCTCCATCGAGACATTGAGCGAGGCATCGAGTACCCACAGCATGGCCGCTGCAAAGAAAAGCGGATAAGCGAAGGCGGAACTCAACGGCATGACGAAGAGCGAAAGTGCCGCGAAAATCGCGCCCGTCAGGAAGTATGGACGCCGCCGACCCAGCCGGTTCCAGGTCTTGTCAGACAAGTGGCCGATAATCGGCTGCACGATCAGGCCGGTGAGCGGTGCTGCGACCCACAAGGCGGGCAGATCGTCCATGCTTGCGCCGAGAGTCTGGAAGACACGGCTCATATTCGCATTCTGCAGCGCGAAGCCGATCTGGATTCCGAAGAAACCGAAGCTGATGTTCCAAAGTCCGGCAAAGCCCTGCCGGGGCTTCTCGCGCGCAGTCGCGTCCATAATGCTCTATCCTCGTCCCGGCCGGGTCTTTGCCCGGTCCCTTCCCATCATGGCTGGCACGAAGCGCGGCGCGAGGCCACTACGTATACGAATACGCTTAAGCGACGCTGCTGCCGCGCACGATCAGCTTGCCCGGCAGTTTGCGCGGCGGAAGGTCCCGCCCCTCGACCTGCGCAAGGAGGGTTTCCACGAGAATCTGCCCCGCCCCCCGAATGTCCTGCATCACGGTGGTCAGAGGCGGAGTGGTCATGCTGGCCGAAGGAATATCATCGAAGCCGACCACGGCCACGTCACCCGGGACGCTTAGCCCGGCATCGGCCAGGGCGCGCATGGCACCGATCGCAATGAGGTCGCTGGCCGCGAAGATTGCGTCGAACTCGGCCCCACGATCGAGCAAGGTCTTTGCCGCCTGTCGCCCTTCCTCTTCCGTTGTGAGAGCATCGACCTGAAGGCTGTCGTCAGGTTCGATCCCGGCCTTGCGCATGGCCGCGCAGAGGCCGCGATAGCGCCCGTTGAACTCCGGATAGTGATCATCCGCGTGGCCGAGGAAAGCGATCCGTTTCCGGCCTTGGTCCAGCAAATGTTCGCCCGCCAGCCGGCCTGCTTCCACATTGTCCGTACCGACCGTCACCCCGCTGCTGTCGCTCGACACGGAGCCCCAGCGCGCGAAATGCGTTCCTTGCCGCGCGAGCTGGTCCATCCGCTCGCGATACTTGGTGTAGTCGCCGTAGCCCAGGAGGATCAGGCCATCGGCGCGGTGGCTGTCCTGGTATTGCACGTGCCAGTCGTCCTCCATGCGCTGGAAGGAAATGAGCAGGTCCAGCCCCTCGTCCGCCGTCGCCTTGGTGATCGACCCCAGCATGGCGAGGAAGAAGGGGTTGATCATGGTCTCGTCGGGCGTGGGGTCCTCGAAGAAGAGCAAGGCGATCGTGTTCGAGCGTTGCGAACGCAGCGAAGAGGCATTCTTGTCGACCGTGTAATTGAGATCGCGGGCGATCTGTTCGATCTTTTGCCGTGTTTTCTCGCTGACGGAACGATCGCCGCGAAGCGCGCGGCTGACGGTCGGCTGCGACACGCCGGCAGCATAGGCGATATCGAAGCTGGTCGGCCGTCCGGTCGGCTTGCGTCCCATAGCTCTCCCCACAAGGGCGCTTCGCGGCCCTACGGGCCGACACTAGGCAGCCGCGGCTTGCATGGCAAACGAGCAACGATGCAATCGCGCCGAATTAGGGGGCTTTCACAAAGTTTCTTGTTGTGAACGTTCACTGTTGTTTTTGTGCACCAAGGCCGCGCTGCGCATAGTTTGCGTATACGTATACCGTCTTCCGCCGCTGCCAAATCCGGACCTATCAAGATGACAAGCAGGTGACACGCCTGCGTGACTGCATGGTCTGGGGGCCCCGAAAGAGGGATCGGACCAATCTCGGGAGAAGGACTGTTTATGGCTATTCGTAGCAAGCTTACCGCCACCGTCAGTATGTCGGCATTCGCCGTCGCGCTGGGCAGCGTCGCCGCACCGGCATTCGCGCAGGATGATTCCGAAACGGACACCGCAGCAGCAGCCGAAGAGGATAGCGATGTCATCGTCGTCACCGGTTTCCGCGCTGCTCTTCAGAACGCGACTGCGGAAAAGAAGCGGAGCGAGACAATTGTCGAATCGGTCAAGGCCGAGGATATCGGCAAGCTGCCTGACAACAGCATCGGTGAATCGATTGCCCGCCTGCCCGGCATCGCCGCGCAGCGCAGCAACGGCCGCGCCAATATCATCTCGATCCGCGGCTTCGGCCCGGATTTCTCGACCACCACGCTGAACGGTCGCGAGCAAACGACGACCAATGACAGCCGCGCAGTCGAGTTCGACCAATTCCCCTCGGAGATCCTGTCGGGCGTCGACGTCTACAAGTCTTCACAGGCGAACAGGACGGCAGGCGGCCTCGTTGGCAGCATCGATCTCCGCACAATCCGTCCGCTTGAAATGAACGAGCGTGTGATCGCCGTCGGCGCACGCGGCGTATACAATGACCTCAAGGCCGTAGCTGGAAGTCGGGACACGGGCTTCCGGGTATTCGGAACCTTCGTCGACACATTCGGAAATGACGATGTCGGCGTTGCGCTGTCGGCAGCCTACACCGACGAGCCCTACCATATCCGTGACTGGAATGCCTGGGGATATGGCGAGTATGCTCCCGGCGTCTTCGGGATCAGCGGCGTGAAGACCTGGGAGGAGTCCACCAGGCTCAAACGTCTCGGCCTGAACGGCACGGTGCAGGCGCGCGTGAGCGACCAGCTCCTGCTGACCGTCGACGGCTTCTATTCGAGCTTTGACGAAAAGCTCGATCAGAAGGGCTTTGAAATGCCGATCCTGTGCTGCGGTTCGACGGTGACCGGCTTTACGAGCCGCGAATTGACCGGTGTCGCAGCTGGCGCCTCGATCGTGACCAGCGCGTCATGGACCGGCCGTCCGATCATCGAGAACTACGCAACCGACCAGGAAAACGACACCTATTCCGTCGGCGGCAATCTGGAATGGGACAACGACAACGGTCTTCGCGCCATGCTCGATGTGAGCTGGTCGCGCACCGATCGCTGGCAGGACCGTTTGGAAACAATCGCAGGTTTGGGTCGCAACCTCCCGACGACCGACGGAGGTGGCAATCCGCTTCCCGTTAGCAGCTATGGCGGTACGTTCGGCTATACGCTGACCGAGGATAACGCGCTTCTCTTCACGAGCGATTTCGATGCCAACAGCTCTGCCCTCGTCCTGACCGACGTCCAGGGCTGGTCGGGCGCAACCAACCAGGCCGGCTATGACAAGATCCGTGAGAGCCGCGACGATCTCAAACAGATCCGTGCAGAAATCGAAAAGGATCTGGGCGGGTTCTTCGAGTCGGCCATCGTGGGCGTGGACCATGTGTACCGTACCAAGCGCCTCACACAGTCGGAGGCGACACTGGTGCCGCCCAATGGCGCGGATTTCGCGACCATTCCCGCGGACATTCTGGTCGAGCCGACAAATCTCGATCGTGGCTTTGGACTGGTCCTTTCATACGACCCGCGCCTGCTCGTCCCGCAAGGAGTGCTCGACTACGTACCGAACACCTTCGGAGACTCTCAGGCTTACGAAGTAACCGAGGACGTCTGGACGCCTTACGCTTTGCTCACTTTCGGGGCGGCACTGGGCACGACCGATCTTACCGGCAACATCGGTGTGCAGGCCGTGCACACCAGTGTGACCTCGGAAGGCGCGGTCAACCCGACCGTTACCGATGACTACTGGATGGTGCTGCCGAGCCTGAACCTCAACTTCCGCGCACCGGAAGACGTGGTGATCCGCTTCGGTGCGTCACGCCAGTTCATGCGACCGCGTCTGCCGCAGATGAATAACATCATCGGGTTCGGCGTGAACAATGCTTTCACCCCGCCGATCTACACCGGTGGTGGCGGTAACCCCACCCTTCGCCCCTACATGGCGACCGCAATCGACATGAGCTTCGAAAAGTATTTCGGTACTCAGGGTTACATTGCGCTCCAGCTCTACTGGAAGAACCTCGACCAGTATATCGATCCGAGCGCCAACGACACCGCGTTCGACTATTCGGTCTTCCCCGCACCTCCGGGCCAGGTCCCGTCATCGCCGATCGGAATCTTCAGCGGTCCGGTCAACACCGAGGGTGGCTTCATCATGGGCGGCGAGCTCGCAGGGACGCTTCCCTTCGAAGTCTTCTCATCCGCGCTCGATGGCTTCGGCCTGACTGGTGGCGTCGCATATACCGATACCAAGGCCGAGGATTTCAACGGCAACTCGAGCGACATTCCCGGCTACTCGAAGTGGGTGGCCAACATGACCGCCTACTACGATCGCGGCAGCGGACTGAGCGCCCGTGCCAGCATGCGCTACCGTTCGGACTTCCTTGGCGACTTCTCGCTGTTTAGCGGCGGCCTCGATCGTCAGTCGGTCCTCGCCGAAACAGTCTTCGATGCGCAAATCGGCTACGATTTCGCGGAGGGGTCAACTCTCGAAGGCCTTTCGCTCTTCGTCCAGGGACAGAACCTCACGGACGAACGCCAGGCAACGGTTGCCCAGATCAATGGCAACGGAATCGACGATGCATGGCTGAAATATCAGACCTACGGTCGCCGCTTCCTCGCCGGCTTCACCTATAAGTTCTGACCCAAGCAAGGCGTGTCCGGCCTGTTGGCAGGCCGGACACGCAAAGCCATGGTGAAGCGATGAGCAACACCGAAAACCTCAAGATTGCCATTGCCGGCGGCGGGACCGCCGGATGGATGGCTGCCGCACTATTCGCCCGGTTTCTCGGAGCAACCGCCGAGATCACCCTGGTCGAATCCGATGCGATCGGCACGGTCGGCGTGGGCGAGGCGACCATCCCCCAGATCCACAATCTGATCATCGGTCTCGGTCTCGACCAGGCCGAATTCATGCGCGCGACCAATGCCAGCTTCAAGCTGGGGATCGAGTTCGTCGACTGGCTGCGCGAGGGTCACAGTTACATCCACAGCTTTGGCACCACCGGCCGTCCGGTCGGGCTCATCCCCTTTCGACAGCTGTGGCTGCGCGGGCGAGCATTGGGCGTCGCCGAAGACTTCGGCGCTTATAGTGTGAATATTGCTGCCGCGCGGCAGCAGCGGTTCAGCCTGGCCTCGCTCAAGTCCGTACCCGACCTCGCCTACGCCTATCATTTCGATGCCGCGCTCCTCGCGAAGCTCCTGCGAAGCTATTCGGAAGCTCGCGGAGTGAAACGGATCGAGGGCAAGATCGAGAGATTCGAGCGCGACGGCGCCAGCGGCGACATCACGGCCCTCACGCTCGAAGGCGAGCGCGAGATTCACGCCGAACTCTTCATCGATTGCACCGGCTTTGCCAGCCTCGCTCTGGGGCAGGCGCTGGATGTGCCTTTCGTGGACTGGAGCCAATGGCTGCCTTGCGATACCGCACTGGCCGTCCCGACCGAGGGTGGTGAACAGCTGCGACCTTACACCCAGTCGATGGCACGTCCCGCAGGCTGGCAATGGCGGATCCCGCTGCAACACCGCACCGGCAATGGCCACGTATTCTGCTCCTCGTTCATGGAGGTCGAAGAGGCCACGCAATTGCTACTCGACACGCTCGAGACAGAACCACTCGCAGACCCTCGCCCGATCCGCTTCCGGACCGGGCATCGAAAGGAATTCTGGTCCCACAACTGTGTCGGCCTGGGCCTTGCCGCCGGTTTCATGGAGCCGCTGGAATCGACATCGATCCATCTGGTTCAATCGGGCATTGCCCGACTGCTGAACCTTCTGCCCGGCGACCGCCACAACCTTTCGCAGGCTCGTCAGACCTTCAACCGCCAGTCGACCGTTGAGTGGGAGCGCATCCGCGACTTCCTGGTGCTTCACTACATCGCGAATGAGCGGGAAGGCGATGCATTCTGGGACCATTGCCGCGCGATGACACCACCCGATACGCTTCGCGAGAAGCTCGAGATGTTCTCGAATTCCGGCCAGTTCGTTCGCGAAGACGACGAACTGTTCCTGGACGACAGCTGGGCGCAGGTCATGCTTGGACAAGGAATCGAACCGCGCAGCTGGTCGCCTCTCGCCGACAATGTGCCGGGCGAGGATGTCGGTCCCTTCCTCGCAGCCCTCGAAAAGCAGGCGACGACCATCGCGGCCGCTCTACCCACCCACCGAGAATTCCTTACCGGCCTCGTTGGCCGCGCACCGGAGACAGCATGATGAAACGCGCCCTGCGCCCCGCATTCCCCTTGCTCGCCCTTGGCCTCGCTGCCTGCGCCACCGCGCAGACGCCTCCGCCCGCGCCTGATGCCGACGTCAGCTTTCGGAAGCGCGTGCCGTCGGAGGAAGTTGTCTATTTCGTCCTGCCCGACCGCTTCGAAAACGGCGACACATCGAACGATCTCGGTGATTTCACAGGCGGCCCTCTCGATCATGGCTTCGATCCGGCGCACAAGGGTTTCTTCCATGGCGGCGACCTTGCTGGCCTCACGCAGCGGCTCGACTATCTCGAAGGTCTCGGGATTACCGCCATCTGGTTCGCGCCGATCTTCCAGAACAAGCCGGTCCAGGGCCCTCCCGGCAACGAAAGCGCCGGCTATCACGGCTATTGGGTGACCGACTTCACGCGGCCAGACAGCCATTTCGGCAGCCGCGAGGAATTCCGCACCTTCGTCGAGGCGGCGCATGCTCGGGGGATGAAGGTCTATATGGACATCATCACCAACCATACGGCCGATGTCATCCGCTACACTGAGGGCGACGAGACGGGCTATGCCTATCGGAGCAAGGGAGACTTCCCCTATTCGCGCAAAGGCGGGGTGAATGGTGCAGCCATCAACGAAGGCTTCATGGGCGACGAGGATCGTAGCGAGGCCAATTTCGCAAAGCTGACCGACCCGAGTTACGCCTATACGCCAGTCGTGCCCGAGGCAGAGAAGGACGTGAAGGTCCCCGCCTGGCTCAACGATCCGATCTACTACCACAATCGCGGCGACACGACTTTCAGCGGCGAAAGCAGCCGGCAGGGCGATTTCGTCGGTCTCGACGACCTCTTCACCGAGCATCCGCGCGTGGTCGAGGGCATGATCGACATCTATGCGGGATGGATCCGCGACACCGGCATCGACGGCTTCCGCGTCGATACTGCGCGCCACGTCAATCCGGAGTTCTGGCAGGAATTCGTACCCGCAATGCTGGACACCGCGCGGGAAGCTGGCATTCCGAACTTCCACATCTTCGGCGAAGTCTACCGCGACGATCACGACAATGGATACATTGCCCAATACACTCGCCGCGACGGCTTTCCCGCCGTGCTCGATTTCGCCTTCCAGCAGGGCATTCGAGAAACCGTGAGCATGGGCAAGGGAACCTTTATCCTCAACGAACTGTTCGATGGCGATGTGCTCTACGAAGGCGGCGAGGAAGCCGCTCTCGGCATGCCGACCTTCCTCGGCAATCACGACATGGGCCGTTTCACCACCATGCTGCGCTGGGACAACCCAGACATCAGCAGCGACGAGATGCTTGCCCGGACCAGGCTCGCCCACGCCATGCTGCTGACGCTGCGCGGATCGCCGGTGATCTACTATGGCGACGAGCAGGGTTTCGTGGGCGATGGCAACGACCAAGCCGCGCGCGAGGACATGTTCCCCAGCCTTACCGATAGCTACAATGACAACGAGCTGATCGGCACCGATGCGACAACTGCGACAAGCAATTTCGATCGCACGCACCCGCTCTACCGCCTGATTGCGGAATTCTCGGACATTCGCCGCCAGCACGAGGCGCTTTCACGCGGTCGGCAGGTCGTTCGTCATTATGGAGACGAGGCCGGTATCTTCGCTGCCAGTCGCTTCGATCCGGAAGACGGTCGCGAATACCTCCTCGTTTTCAACACAAGCGGTGCGACGCAATCCGCCAATGTCACCCT
The DNA here is from genome assembly GCF_019711415.1 of Qipengyuania vesicularis. Lineage (GTDB taxonomy): Bacteria > Pseudomonadota > Alphaproteobacteria > Sphingomonadales > Sphingomonadaceae > Qipengyuania > Qipengyuania vesicularis. Next base: position 329,224 of record NZ_JAIGNJ010000002.1, read on the forward strand.
CGGATATGACGCAAGAGCTTTCGAAACGCTTGCAGGCAGCTGTCCTTCAGCACCTACCGCCCCGGGCAGCGCGGCCTTCACCCTGCCTGCATTCGGCTGGGCCGTGTGCCGCGTGTCGGAGCGCGCCGAATGAGCCGCGAGGCACACAATTCCGACCTGCCATGGTGGAAGGGTGCGACGATCTACCAGATCTATCCGCGCAGCTTCATGGATTCAAACGGCGACGGGATCGGCGATCTGCCGGGCATTACGCAGCGCCTGCCGCATGTCGCCAACCTCGGCGTGGACGCGATCTGGATTTCACCCTTCTTCAAGTCGCCGATGAAGGACTTCGGCTATGACGTGTCCGACTATCGCGAGGTCGACCCGATCTTCGGCGATCTCACCGATTTCGACGCGCTGGTAACCCGCGCGCACGAGCTTGGCCTCAAGGTCCTGATCGACCAGGTCTATTCGCACACTTCCGACGAACACGCCTGGTTCGAGGAATGCCGGTCGAGCAGGCACAATCCAAAGGCGGACTGGTATGTCTGGGCCGACGCCAAGCCCGATGGTACCCCGCCGTCCAACTGGCAGTCGGTCTTCGGGGGCCCGGCATGGACCTGGGACGCGCGGCGCGGCCAGTATTACATGCACAATTTCCTCAGCTCGCAACCACAGCTCAACCTGCACAATCGAGAGGTTCAGGACGCTGTGTTGGAGGTAATGCGGTTCTGGCTGGAACGCGGCGTCGACGGCTTCCGGATCGATGCGCTCAATTTCGCGATGCACGACCCGGAGCTGCGCGATAATCCGCCAGCTCCGGCCACCGACAAGGCGCGCACGCGCTCGTTCGATTTCCAGCTCAAGAAATTCAACCAGGGTCACGCCGACATCCCGGCTTTCATCGAGCGGATCCGCGAGCTTACCGACAGTTTCGACGGGGTCTTCACTGTCGCGGAAGTCGGCGGCGACGATGCCATGCGCGAGATGCGGCTCTTCACCGAGGGCGAAGATCACCTCAATTCGGCCTACAGCTTCAACTTCCTTTATGCGGAAAAACTCACCGCACAGCTCGTGTGCCGTTCGCTGTCCGAATGGCCGGACGAAGAAGGTGTCGGATGGCCGAGTTGGGCATTCGAGAACCACGACGCACCGCGTGCACTCAGCCGCTGGTGCAATGGCGAGGATTGCGATGCCTTCGCGCGGCTCAAGACCCTCCTTCTGATGAGCCTGCGCGGCAATGCGATCCTCTATTATGGCGAGGAACTGGGGTTGAGGCAGGTCGATATCCCCTTCGACCAGTTGCACGACCCCGAGGCGATCGCCAATTGGCCGCTGACATTGAGCCGCGACGGTGCCCGTACGCCCATGCCGTGGGACGAGAGCGCCAGTGCGGGATTCGGCAGCAAGGAGCCCTGGCTCCCCGTCGGCGACGCCAATCGCGCGCGGCCGGTTGCGGTGCAGGATCGCGAAGAAGGCTCCCTGCTTGCATCCACGCGCAAGGCGATAGCGCTGCGCCGCGCCAATCCGGCCATGAAACACGGCAAGGTAACCGAATGCCGGCATGACGGCGATTTGCTGATCCTCCGCCGCGAAGCCGCGGGCCAGACCCTCGAATTCCGCTTCAATCTCGGCACCAAGCCGATCGGTCTCGACGATTGCCAAGGCCGCGTCCTGATGGCTATCAACGGTGCGAGCCACAGCGATTTGCCGGCCTATGCCGCAATCATAACGGAGATTTCCGAATGACCCGCCTCGCTCTTCTGCTGACCGCCGCGCTGCTCCCCTTGAACGCCGCACAGGCCGAGACCGTCACCTCTCCCGATGGCCGGATAAAGGTCACGCTCGATGCCGATGGCGAAGGCATTCCCTTTTACGAGGTGAGCCGCGATGGCGTGCCGATCATCGCCAAGTCGAACCTAGGTTTCACATTCACCGATGCCGATCCACTGCGTCGCAACTTCGAAGTCGTAGGCTTTCGCGAGCAGGCCACCAACACCACTTGGGAGCAACCCTGGGGCGAGCAGCAATGGGTGATCGACAGCCACAATGAACTGGCAGTAACCTTCCGCCAAAGAGACGAGGGGGCGCGAGAGATCACGGTGCGCCTGCGCGTGTTCGACGACGGCATCGGCTTCCGCACCGAGTTCCCGGAGAACCCGGAAAAGCGCTTCACCAACATCGCGGAAGAGCTCACCGAGTTCAATATCGCCAGCGATGGCACCGCCTGGTCTATCCCGGCAGGTGACTGGAACCGGTACGAATATCTCTACTCCAAGACGCCGATCAGTGCATTGTCCACGGTGCACACGCCTGTGACGATGGTGCTCGACAACGGCACCCACCTCTCCTTCCATGAAGCGGCGCTGGTCGATTATTCAGGGATGTGGCTGAAGCGTATCGACGGTACGCGCCTGCGTGCGCAGCTCGCACCCAGTCCGCGCGGTGCGAAGGTCGTGCGCGACGGCGCTTTCCACACGCCATGGCGCACCATCCTGATCTCATCCAACCCCAAGGGCCTGTTCGAGAGCGACATCACGATCAATCTCAACGAGCCCAACAAGCTCGGCGATGTCAGTTGGTTCACGCCGCACAAATATATCGGCATCTGGTGGGGCATGCATCTCGATATCGAGAGCTGGGCCAGCGGCGAGAAGCATGGCGCGACGACCGAGAACGCCAAAAAATACATCGACTTCGCTGCCGAACACGGCTTCCGCGGCGTCCTGATCGAAGGCTGGAACAAGGGCTGGGACGGTAACTGGTTCGGCAACGGCCGCGATTTCAGCTTCACCGAAGCCTATCCCGATTTCGATATCGCCGAAGTCGCCCGCTACGGCGAGGAGAAGGGCGTCAAGATCATCGGCCACCATGAGACCGGTGGCAATATCAAGGTCTACGAAGAGCAGCTCGAGGACGCGATGGCATTCTACGAGAGCCTCGGGATCGACGCGGTCAAGACTGGCTATGTCGCCGATGCGGGCGGCGTCATCGCACCTGCGGGCGAAGGCGGCTGGGGCGAAACCTTCGTGTGGCACGACGGACAGGAAATGGTCCGGCACCATCTCAAGGTCGTCGAGGAAGCCGCCGAGCACCAGATCGCAGTCAATCCGCATGAACCGATCAAGGATACCGGGCTGCGCCGTACCTATCCCAACTGGGTGAGCCGCGAGGGCGCGCGCGGTGCGGAATACGATGCCTGGGCAGAGCCGAAGAACGATCCGGGCCATGTGCCCGAACTGATCTTCACACGGATGCTGGCTGGTCCCATGGACTATACGCCTGGTGTGTTCTCGCTCGAGGGTCGCGGGGCCACGGCACCCGACCTGCCGAGCACACTGGCGCGGCAGCTGGCATTCTACGTCACGATCTATTCGCCGATCCAGATGGTCGCCGACTTGCCCGAGAACATTGCCAGATATCCCCGCGCGCTCGACTTCGTGAAGCGCGTGCCCGCGGACTGGGCGGAAAGCATGCTGGTCGACGGAAAGGTCGGCGAATTTGCCGTGATCGCCAGGCGCGATCGGGACACGCTCAACTGGTATGTCGGCGCGGTTACTGACGAGGCGGAGCGCAGCGTCAGCGTCCCGCTTTCCTTCCTCGATCCGGGCAAGCGCTATGCCGCCACCATCTGGCGCGACGGTGCACGCGCGAACGGCCTCGGCAATGATCGCCACGCCATGGAAGTCGAAACCCGGACGGTCAGCGGCGATGACACGCTTGAACTCAGGATCGCACCGGCGGGCGGCTTCGCCATCGAGTTCGTTCCCCAAGGGTGAGCGAAGGGCCGAAACCTCCGCACATCGTCGTCCTGGGCGGCGGAAGCGCGGGCTGGATAACGGCCTGCCTCCTGCACCACGAATGGGGCGCGCGCGGCGGCAAAGTCACCGTTGTCGAAAGTCCCGCGATCGGGATCATCGGCGTCGGCGAAGGCTCCACACCCCAGCTCAAGGCCTTCTTCGACCTGCTTGGCATTGCGGAACGCGAGTGGATGGGCGCCTGCGATGCGACCTACAAGCTCGGCATCCGTTTTACAGGCTGGAGCGAGACCCCCGGCTTCGAGAGCTATTTCCACCCCTTCCCCGGCCCCGTCGACCTGCACAGCGAACCCGGCTTCGCGCAAAATTGCGCCCTGAGGCGAAAGGGCGCCGATGTGCCGGCACATCCGGACGACTGGTTCCTCGCCTCGATCCTGGCAGAGCAAAGCAAATCGCCGCGCGCGGAAGAGACATTCCCTTTCGCACCCAGCTACGGCTACCATTTCGATGCTCACAAGCTCGGCACCTTCCTGCGTGATTGGGCAGTGGGGCGCGGCGTTGAACACCGCCCGCTCAAGGTCGAAGAAGTCGAATTGTCCGGCGAACAGGAGATCGCTGCGCTCCTTTGCGAAGGCGGCGAGCGGATCGAAGCGGATTTCTTCGTCGATTGCTCCGGCTTCGCCTCGATCCTGTCGCAGCAAAGGCTCGGTACGCGGTTCATCTCTTTCGGCGAGAACCTGTTCAATGATCGGGCGGTCGTTATGCCCACCGCACACTCCTCGACGCCCCGCCCGCAGACCGATGCCATCGCCATGAGCGCGGGCTGGCGGTGGTCGATCCCGCTCACCTCGCGCGTCGGCAATGGCTACGTCTACTCCTCGCGCCACATCTCCGATGAAGACGCGGAGGCAGAACTGCGCGCAGCTATCGGGACCGAGAAAGACGCTGGGGAGGCGCGGCTACTGCACATGAAGGTCGGCCGGGTCGAAAACAGCTGGACGGGCAATTGTCTTGCTGCGGGCCTCTCGCAGGGGTTCATCGAGCCGCTGGAGGCAACGGCCCTCCACATCGTCATCTACACCGCGACCGATTTCGCCAAGGCATTCGAGGCTGGCGGCTTCACACCAAAGCATCGCGATACCTTCAACCGCCGTATTGCCGAGCGTTACGACGGAATCCGTGACTATATCGTGGCGCATTACCGGATGAACGGTCGGACCGACAGCGACTATTGGCGAGAGAACGGGGCAAACGAGGCCCTGCCCGAAGGCCTGAAAGCGATGATAACCGCCTGGTTCACGCACGAGGACATCGGAAGCGCGAACCGCGAGATCAACGGACGGACACCCGCCTATCCCTCGCTAAGCTGGCACTGCCTGCTCGCAGGCTATGGCTGTTTCCCGGATCGTGAGAAACTCCAGCAGCTCCCTGCGGGCATCGAAGCTGCAAGCCTCGAAGACGTCCGAGCCATGCTGCAGGCATGCGCGCGCAACTTCCCGGACTACGATCCGCTCTCGTAGCCTTCCGGCATGCAGGCGTGCCAACTTAGAGTGAGCGGCGCGAGATAGTCAGGGGACGGGCGTGTCGTCGGCTGCGTCCGGCTCGATATCCTCGCCAATTCCCTGCTGGCCCTGCACCACTTCGCCCGACTGGAAGATCGGGCCTTCGGTCGGCAGGGTAACGGGAGCCGCGCTTCCATCGGCGGGAGCATCACCGGCTATGACGATGGGCACCTGCTCTTCGCTCGCAGGGGGAAGATCGACAGGAGCCTGCGTTTCGCCGGGGGCGCTGACAGGCGCGGTCGCAGGCATGGCGCCCACCACGGTCTGACCCGGCTCCACTTCGACATTCGGATCGAGCGGGTTCACGTAGCCCTGCACTGTCGTCGTCACCGTAGGCGGACCGTATTGCGAATCCCACGCAGCGAGATCCACGCGGTATTGCTCATAGGCCCGGAAGAAGTCCTCGAAGACGGCCTCGATCCGCGGGAGCGCAGAAGCGGCATAGGTTTCCAGCGTATTCGGTTCGATCGTCAGTACTTCCTGACTAATCGCATGGCTGACTTCGCAGAAATCCGCCTTCGCCGGCGGCAGGGCGAAGTAGTTGTAGACCTGCGTCATGTAGGAATCCTGCACGTCGCGGTACGTCACGCCATAGGCTTGGCGGAACTCGCTCTGCAGGGCCCGATTGGTCGCCGACAGCTGGCGCGCCTTGCGTTTCAGGAAGGCGCCATAATTGTCGACCAGCGAGGCGTGCTTGGGATCGAGGCAATTGAGCGCTGCCACGTTGAGCGCCGAACGAAGGTTCCAAGTGGTTTGCGCTGGCGTGAGGTTGGCGTTGACCGTCTGGCGCACTCCCGTTGCAGCCATCATCGGGATGGTCATGCCGAGCGACGCACCGGAAGGCGGCGTCGGGCGCGGTGGAATTACGACCGGCGCAGGGGGAGGCGGAGGCGGTGGTGGCGGTGGAGGAGGCGGGGGCGGCGTAGCACAGGCGGCGATTGCTGCGAGGCCCGCAGCCATGGCGGCAAGGCGAATTGACTGGATAGACACACGGCTCACGGGGTGCGGACCCTCCTCAAGGCTTGTTGGCATCATCGCCCGTCACGCATTGATCGGGGATGAAGCGACAAGGACCCTAGCCTCCTGTGCCGACAAAGAAAATGCCCGGGGCGAAGGTTTCGCCCCGGGCACGTTGGGTAGACCGGCAGTTGCGGTCGGCGGTGAGAATTACTCGCGGTTGCCGAGGAACTGCAGGATGAAGAGGAACAGGTTGATGAAGTCGAGATAGAGGCTCAGCGCACCCATCACGACGGCCTTGCCGGCAAACTCCGTGCCGCGCAGGTAGGCGTATTCTTCCTTCAGGCGCTGCGTATCGTAGGCGGTGAAGCCAGCGAAGATCAGCACGCCGAGGATCGAAATGACCAGGCCCATCGCGCCCGACTGGAACACGAAGGCGTTGAGCAGCATCGCCACGATGATACCGATCAGGCCCATCAGCAGGAAGCTGCCCCAGCCCGAAAGGTCCTTCTTCGTGGTGTAGCCGAACAGGCTCAGCCCGGCGAATGCGGCGGCAGCGGCAAAGAACGCCGAAGCGACCGATTCACCCGTGTAGACCGCGAAAATCGTCGACAGCGAGAGGCCCATCGAAACCGCAAAGGTCCAGAACATCGCCTGAAGCGTGGTCTTGCTGAACCGCCCGATCCCGCCAAAGGAGATGGCGAGGATGAAGGCCAGCGGAGCCAGTTTGATCACCCAGCCGAGGCCGGTGACCTGCAGCGAACGACCGTAGGGCGTCTGCACAACGTTGAAGGCCGCGTCGAACAGCGGGGTGTTCACGAACAGCAGCGAAACGATGCCGGTCAGCAGCACGCCCGATGCCATCATGTTGTAGATCGACAGCATGTGCTTGCGCAGCCCCGCGTCGAAGGTGGTTCCACGGGTAGCCGCGTCGCCAGCGCGCGGAACGGACGTCATGTCCACTCGGCGGTTGGTGTCGTTCCAATCGGCCATTGTTTCAAATCTCCCTAGTGCAAGGGCGCAAAATGCCCTGCTTCTGAAAAGAATATCGGGTTTTTACCGGAGGATTTCAAGCGAAACCGGAACGGACATGCCTAATGCAAAATCAAGGATTTGGCTCAGGCTTCCCCTGCGGCATCCACCATCGCCGCCTTGAGCGCCTCGCGCGGCGATTTGTCGCCCCATAGGACGAACTGGAATGCCGGGTAGAACCGGTCGCATTCCTCCACTGCAAGTTCGACCAGCGATTGCGCCTGATCGAGACTGAGCAGCCCTTCGCGGCCTAACAGGGTGCCGTTCCGATAGAGCATCACGCCGCCATTCGACCAGATATCGAAATGGCCCAGCCACATCTGCTCATTGGCCAGTGCGACGAGTTCCTGCGCAGCGCCCATCTTTTCGGCTGCAATGCGGATGTCCGGCAGGCACAGCACTTGGAGCACGCGATCCTCGGGCCGCCAGATGGCGCGTAGCTGATACTTGGCCCAGCTGCCCTGAATCTCGCCGCAAATCTCTTCCGAACCAACCTCGCATGGCCAGCCGCGCGCTTCGAACAACGCCACAAGCATGTCGAGCGGAGCGGCGTCCTCCTCGACCTCGTATCGCGTGTCTCCTGCACGCATCAGCGCTGTCTCGTCCGTGTCATGGGTCCCATGTGGAGAATGGTTAAGGCGCTTGGCAATCGCGCCAACGCTCGGTGCTGGGGAGAACGCAATCGGCTTGTGCAAAGCCTGTGAACAAGCACCCGCTTACGGATAGGGGCGCCCAATCAGTCGAGCGTCTCGATGGCCTGCCCGTCTTCGCTGGTGAAGGTGAAACTGTCGATCCCAAGCGCCTTCAACCGGTTGACCGCCTCACGGGCCTCCGCGGGCGAATCGTAGGGCCCGGCGAGCAGGCGGTTGGCAACGCCCCATTCGACGACGAATGGCCCCTTGCCATCGAGTTCGCCCTCGGCACCGCGCGCAATCCGGCGCCAGTCGAACCCCAGCGCCTGCCGGTCTCGACCGGTCGCGACCTGCACCCAGTTTCGCGCTGGGTGGGCAGGAGGTGCGGGCTGTGCAGGAGCTGCCCTTGCACCTTCGAGCGGGAAGACTTCCTCCCCGCGGGCGCTGGAAAAGGCGAAACTGTCGACGCCTATGGCCTTGAGGCGGCCGACTACTTCGCGTGCTTCACCTGCACTGTCGTAGGGTCCGGCAAGCAAGCGGTTTGCTTCTCCCCACGGGGCGGTGAAGGCGTTCTTGCCGGCAAGCTCGCCCCCCGAATTGCGGCTGATCCTGCGCCAGTCGAACCCGAGCGCACTGATATCGCGCCCGGTCGCGACCTGAACCCAGTGCCGCGCCGGGATCACAGGCGGGGGCGGCTCATTCGTCTCGCGTGGCGCCTCGATAGCAGTGATATCGACTGCCCCGGCGCGGGGAGCGGTGGAGGCACTGGGAGGCAGGTCGAAGGATGCGAACGCGTCCTCCATGCTCTGCTGCTCGCGGCGGTCTGGATCGGGCTGCGTGACGGTCACCGCCGGTGTGTCTTGCGCAGCGACGACGGGATCGGTTGGCGGACTGCTCTGAGCAACAGGCGGCAGTTCGGCCTCTCGGCGCGCTGGTGCGAGCGAGCCGAGCGGAGCGCCGCTGGGCTCCAGCGCACGATCCGCCCTGCCCACCGATCCCACCTGTGAGGGAGAATAGGTCGCAATCTCGACATCGTCGCGCCCGATTGCTGCCGCCCGGGGGAACACACCCAGCGCCCCGGCTGCGGCCTGCTGGGCGGGGGTAAGTTCGGACATGTAGCGCAGGTATGGTTCGATCTGCGAGGCCGCCTGCGCGGGCATCATATCGCGGGCAATCTTGATCGCGGCATCGGTCTCGCCAAGGATGGCAAGGCCAAAGGCCCGGGTGCGAAAGGCTGCAAAATCGCCGGCTTCGAGCATGGGGAGCAGCGTTGCCTCGAATCCGGCTCTGTCACCCGATATCGCCTGGCTCAGCGCCAGATTGCGGCGCGCGCCGTCATCCGCGCCATTGGCGATTGCAATCAGGTAGAGCTCCTGCGCGCTCTGCGCATCCCCAACGAGGTCGAAGGCCAATGCGCGGTGTTCGGCCATCTCGGCGGCTGCAATGCCGCCGCGCTCTGCCTCAGCAAATAGTCGCAACGCCTCCACCGGGCGGCGAGACAGCGTGTATGCGCGCGCGAGGCCAAGCGAGATGCGCGGATTGGACGGCGCAATCGCCTGGGCGCGACCGAAGAAGCCGATAGCCGCGGCGACGTCACCGAGCCTGAGCGCAGCATCGCCCGCATCGATCAGCGCGGTCACATCATTGGCATTGCGCGCGAGCCGCTGGAGCGCGGTGTTGAGCTCCTGCGTGCCCTCCGGTGGCAAGGACTGCACCACCTCTTGCGCGCGCAAAGGCCCAACGCCTGCCGCCAGCGCGACAAGCGCAGCGCCAGTTGCCAATCGCCTGATCGTGCGAATTGCCATATCGGTTTGCCAACGCGCGAGACCGCGCGTCGGTTCAGAAAATCCTACTGGTTGTTCTGGCGACCGAGAAAACGCGGGATGTTGAGGCCGCTGCCGCCCTCGTCGTCATCCTCGTCCTCATCATCCTCATCCTGCGAGGTGCCCGGGCCGCGCGAGAGATTGGCCATGCGTTCGAAGAGCGTGCTACCCTGCGAAGCACCGCCACCTGCAGGGCCACCGCCACCGCCGCCACCGCCGGAGCCACCACCAGCGAAGCCGCCACCGGCGGCACCGCCACCAGCTCCTGCGTCGCCAACCGGAGCGGCAGGGCCACGGCCGGGCTTCTGTGCCAGCGGGCTGTAGTTGGGATCGACAATTTCGTCGGCCTCCTCGCCAAGGTCGAGCGGGGGCGGAGCCCCGGCATCCTCGGCGAAACCCTCGCCTTCGGCCGCGCCGTAGGTGAAGTTGTGGTCCTCGGCGGGCGGCGGGACGCTGCCCTCGTCATCCTGCTCGAAACGCTCCGTATGTTCGTCTCGAAGCCCGGCAAGCGGATCGACGATACCGTCATCCTCTTCGAACTCGTCATCGCCAAAATCATCGCCATCGGACGGGGAAAGTCCGGCTGGGTTCATCAGCGGACCTTCTTCGTCCTCGCTGTCGTCATAGGCAGCCTCGACGACTTCAGGCTCCGGCTCGGGCGCAGGTTCCGGCATCGGCTCCGGCTCGGGATCGGCTGACAGACCCTCGCTCAGTTCGAACGGCTCGTCCTCTGCTTCACTTTCCTGCAGATCCAGGACCGGACGCTGAGGCGCGCGCTGAGGCGCCATCGAGAAATTGCGCTGCTGGGCGGCAACTGCGCTGCCATCCTGCTCGATACCCGTGGCGACCACCGAAACGCGGATCTTGCCGTCGAGATCGGGATTGAAGGCACTGCCCCAGATGATGTTCGCATCTTCGTCGACCAGCTCGCGAATGTGGTTTGCGGCTTCATCGACTTCGAGCAGCTTCATGTCTTCGCCGCCGATGATCGAGATGATCACGCCCTTGGCGCCGGCCATGCTCACGCCGTCGAGCAGCGGGTTTGCGATGGCGCGTTCGGCTGCTTCGAGAGCACGATTGTCGCCCTCTGCCGTGCCGGTGCCCATCATCGCCTTGCCCATCTCGCTCATGACGCTGCGCACGTCGGCGAAGTCGAGGTTGATGAGGCCCGGCATGACCATGAGGTCGGTGATCGAGCGCACACCCTGTTGCAACACTTCGTCAGCGAGCTCGAAAGCCTCCTTGAACGTGGTGTCCGCCTTGGCGACGAGGAACAGGTTCTGATTGGGAATGACGATCAGCGTATCGACGTGCTTCTGCAGCTCGTCGATGCCCGCTTCGGCGGCCCGCATGCGGCGCGTGCCTTCGAACAGAAACGGCTTGGTGACCACACCCACGGTCAACACGCCCTTCTTGCGCGCGGCTTCGGCGATGACGGGCGCTGCGCCCGTACCTGTGCCGCCGCCCATCCCGGCGGCGATGAAGCACATGTTCACGCCGTCGAGCGCATCTTCGATATCTTCGACCGTCTCCTCAGCCGCAGCCTTGCCCACTTCGGGCCGCGCCCCTGCACCGAGGCCGCCAGTAATATCGGGGCCGAGCTGGATGCGCTTCTCAGCCGGAGAGGTCGCAAGCGCCTGCGCATCGGTATTGGCGACGATGAAATCGACACCTTCGATCTCGGCGTCCATCATGTTGGCGATAGCGTTGCCACCGGCCCCGCCGACACCGACCACCATGATCTTGGGGCGCATGTCGTCGCTCGAGGCAGGTCCGATATTGATGCTCATTGGGCGTTCCCTTGGGACAGAATTCCGGCCTTGGCCGTGTTGGACACGCTTTTGGCACAAAGCGATTCGCGCTTGCAAAGGTTAAATGGTGTTATCCACCGCACTTTACGGAGCGTTTCGGCTGATTTCGCGCAGCTTGTCAGAAATACTCGCGCACTGCCTGAACCACCCGGTTTACCAATCCGATCCCGGAATAGCGTTTCGTGGGCTGGTAGCTTGGCCCGATACTGCGGATATCGGCCGGTTCATCCGCCGCATAAAGGCAAAGACCCGCCAGCGCTGCAAAGCCGGGTGTCGCATGAGCCTCGGGCAAACCGCGCAGGGCCGGCGGCCTGCCGCGACGCACCGGGAGACCGAGCGCACCCTGCATGAATTCCGCGATGCCGTGCAGCTCCGCTCCGCCGCCCGTCAGGACGACCTGACCACCGTTCGCGCCGGAAAAGCCCATGCCCTTCAGACCCTTGCTGATCTCCGTCGTCATCGTTCCGAGCCTGTCGGTCACCACGGAGACGAGCTCTGCGCGCGGGATACGGTTCTGTTCGTCCGCGCCGCGTGCAAGCCTACCATCGGGCTCTTCCCCCGGCCCGTTGACCGGGATCATCTCGCGGTGGTCGCTGGGCGTCGCGATGGCCGAACCGGCCACGCATTTCAGACGCTCCGCCTGCCCGCGCCGGATACCCAGCGAGCTGGCAATGGCATCGGTGATATCGTTCGAGCCGACAGGGATCGAACGCAGGCCCAGCAGCATGCCGCCAGCATGGACCGAAACATTGGTGACCTGTGCTCCGATCTCGACCAGCGCCACACCAAGGTCGCGCTCTTCGTGCGACAGGCAAGCATAGGCCGCGGCAAGCGGGCTTGCGACCACGCCTTCGACATCGAGATGGGCGTTCTGCACTGCTTCGATCAGATTGCGGACCGGCGCGCCTTCGGCCAGTGTCACGTGGATATCGACGCCCAGCGCCTCCGCATGAAGGCCGACCGGATTGGCAATGCCATGCGCGCCGTCGAGCGTGTAATGCGCGGGCTGTGCATGCAGCACCATGCGTCCGTCCGGCTGGATATGGTCCCGCGCGGCGAACAGCAGGTGCTCGACGTCGTCCTCGTCGATCCGGCGTCCGCCTATGGCGATCTCGACGCTGGCGATCTTGCTTGCAAGACCCGCGCCCGCGCAGCCGATCCACACGCCCGATACGCTGGTATTGGCGCTGGCCTCCGCCTTCTCGACGACTGCCCTGATCGCGTGGCTCGCGGCGGTCATGTCGGTGACATAGCCGCGCTTGATGCCTTCCGCCTTGCGGTGCGAGGAACCCAGCACGACCATCTCGCCGTCCTCGCCCTGTCCCATGATCATGGCCGACACGCGGAACGATCCGATGTTGACCGCCGCATAAACGCGGGCAATGCGGGGGAGCGGAGTATGCGGTGAGGAAGCCATTATTCGCTTTCCTCCACCGGTTGCATGCCGCGCGGACACGGACCGTCCTCGCAGCGTAGATATGCGCGGTCGGGCACGCGCATGTCGATCGCCACGGCCTTGCCTCCGATCAGCCGGTTGCGTCCATCCATCTCTGCGAACTTCACGAGGGCGGCCGGTCCCTGGTCGCCTTCGGGCAGTGCCAGCAACTGGCCGGTCTTGAAGGTCAGGTTCCAGCGACGGTTCCCGATCCATTCGGCCGCGGCAATCTGAGGAGTAAGAGCGGGCGCTGCGTCGAGGAGTTTGCCTAGCTCAGCGACCTGCTTCTGCGCACCGGGGCCGGAGATCACCAGCATGTCTTCGGCGGCCTTGCTGGAAATCGGTTCGAGTTCATGACCCGTCGCATCGACCAGGATAAGCCGGTCAGGCTTGCGCACGACGGCATGCGGTTCGCGCTCGACGATGTCGATGCTCAGCAGGTCGGGTAGCTGCCGGGAGACGCGGGCATCCTTGACCCAGGATAGCTCGAGCAGGCGTTCGCGGATTTCGCCCACCTCTACCAGCGGCATGGGCCGTTCCTGCTCGCCCAGCACCCGCTCATACACCGCCTGCTTGCTCAGCCGTTCGACCCCGGTCACGCGCACGCGATCCACTTCGAAACCGGCTCGGCTGGCAGACTTGGCCAGTTCGGCGCGGGCGAGTTCGGGAACGCCGGCATAGCTTGCCACGGTCCAGGCAATCGCCAGGCCCACCGCGACGATGAGGGTGAGCCAGAACTTGTGCCACTGCTCCTCGGTAAAGGGCAACGCTGCCATCGCGCGGTCGAGCAGCCCCGAAGTGTGTTTCTTCGCCGCACGCGCCTTCTGGCCGCGGCTGCGCGCTGCTGCAGAGCGACGTACGCCAGTGGGTTTGCGCGTGACCTTAGCCATCGCGTCCCCCGCTGCCGTGGTGACGAAGGGCGGCGGCGATCACCGTCTCGACCAGCTCGCCATATTCGATCCCTGCGTGCTTGGCCTGCTCGGGCACGAGACTGAGGGGCGTCATGCCCGGCTGGGTGTTAGTTTCGAGTACGAACAGCCCGTCTTCGCCCTGCTCCTCGTCCCAGCGAAAGTCGGTCCGGCTCGTCCCCCGGCAACCAAGGACCTTGTGCGCTTTCAGGGCGATCTCGAGGCACAGGTCGCGGATAGGACCGGGAATGTCCGCCGGACAGATGTGGTCGGTCATGCCGTCGGTGTATTTGGCATCGAAATCGTAAAATCCGCTCTTGGGCTTCAACTCGGTGACTGCGAGCGCGCGCGGACCATCCTCGAAATCGACCACGGCAGAGGTCATCTCGCGGCCCTTGATATAGGGTTCGGCGAGCAATTCTGCGAAGTCCTGCCACGGACCCTTGGAATCGCGGGCGATCGGATTGCCGTAATTGCCCTCGTCTGTGACTATGGCGACGCCGACAGAACTGCCCTCGTTGACAGGCTTCAGCACGTAAGGACGCGGCAGCGGGTCGCGCTCGAATAGGTCCGCAGTCTTGACGATGCGCCCGCCGGGCATGGGGATGCCATGCGGGACGAGCGCCTGCTTGGTCAGCTGCTTGTCGATCGCGATCACCGATGTGGCGAGCCCCGAATGCGTATAGGGCACGCCCATCAGGTCGAGCATGCCCTGCACGCTGCCATCCTCGCCCGGCACGCCGTGGAGCGCGTTGAAGACGACGTCCGGCTTAGCCTCGGCAATGCGCGCGGCAACGTCGCGGTCCATGTCGATGCGCGTGACCTTGTGGCCGCGAGCTTCCAGCGCCTTGGCGACGCCCTCGCCCGACATCAGGCTGACAGGCCTCTCATTGGCCCAGCCACCCATCAGGACGGCGACGTGCAGATCATCGGGGAGTTTGGCGAGATCGGTCAATGCACAGACTCCGGCAAATATAGGGCAGGCTGGCTATCGATGACGATTTGCTCACAGCCCACGTCCCAAGGGAACAAGCGCTGCTGCACGCCGGGCCAGACGATCTGATAGGCTCCCTTCATCTCGCTTCCGGTGCGATATTTCTCGTACCATATGGCAGATGCGAAATAGTCCTCCACGAGATAGTCGTTCAAAACCGCCCTCGCGACACAGTTGTACCCATCGAGAAGATCGTCGATCACCAGCCCGTCCCGTAAAAGCAGACCTTGGCGACATTTTTCGAGAAGCACGTTGATCATGGAATGCATGACCTCGTGCCTAAGTCCGAAGATGATGACTTCGGGCTGATCGACTGTTTTTGGAAACCCGATCGAGTAGCTGAATGTCGGCTCGTCACCTTCTGGATCGAAAATGGTGTTCACCTGACAGCCGGACTTCTCGATATTCTCAAGAATCCCCTGCTCAAAATCGCTGAGAGGACGCTCGCTCACGGTCGCCCCACACGCTGGATTTCCCATTCGAGCTCGACGCCCGAATTCTCGTAGACGCGGCGTTTCACTTCCTCGCCCAGCCCCTCGATATCGGCGCTGGTCGCATCGCCTGTGTTGATGAGGAAGTTGGTGTGTTTCTCGCTCACCTGCGCGCCGCCCAGCTTCAGGCCGCGGCAACCCGCTGCATCGACAAGCTCCCATGCCTTTTTGCCCGGCGGGTTCTTGAAGGTCGATCCGCCCGTCTTGGTGCGTAGCGGCTGCGAATTCTCGCGCGCTTCGGCAATGCGGTCCATCTCTGCGCCGATCTCTTCGGGATCGCCCGGCGTGCCCTGGAAGCGCGCCGAGACCACCACTGCACCCTCCGGCAAGGCCGAGTGGCGATAGCTGTACTGGAGGTCGGCCGCAGGCAGCGTGATCAGCTGCCCATCGGGCATGACGACGTCGCAATCCAACAGCACGTCGCTGACTTCGCGTCCGTAGGCCCCGCCGTTCATGCGCACGAAGCCGCCGACCGTGCCGGGGATGCCGCGCATGAATTCGAGACCCGCTATCCCTGCATCGCGCGCATTGCTGGCGACGAGGATACCGTGCGCGCCGCCGCCGCAGGTGACCGTATGGTCGTCATGCGTTTCGACCTGCGCGAAAGGCTTGCCCAGTTTGACGACGACGCCCGGGACGCCGCCATCGCGCACGATCATGTTGGAGCCGAGGCCAAGTGCCATGACCGGCAGGTCGCCATCGAGGCGGCGAAGGAACTCGGTGAGGTCTTCGAGGTCTTCTGGTTCGAACAGCCAGTCGGCATTGCCGCCGCTCTTGAACCACACCAGCTTGGCGAGGGGAGCGTCGGGCGTCAGCTTCCCGCGCAGGCCGTCGGTGTCGATCGGCGCCTCGATCCCGCCTTCGACGGCGCAATCGGGCGCCATGCCGCTATCCCAGTTCCACACGTCATCCGGCTGGTCCATTACGAGGCGCGTTCCTTCTCGATCGCATCGGCGAGCCCTGCCGCCCACTTCGTAATGTCGCCTGCGCCGAGGCAGACGATAAGATCGCCCTCGGCGATATCCCCCGCCAGTTTGCGAGCGAGATCATCGCGGTCCTCGACCGTGGTTGCCGAACGGTGGCCGCGCGACTTGAGACCGGCGACAAGAGCCTCCGCATCGACACCTTCGATCGGGTCCTCACCTGCTGCATAGACTGGAGTGACATAGACCTGGTCGGCCTCGTTGAAGGCGCTCTGGAAGTCATCCATCAGGTCACGCAGGCGCGTGTAGCGGTGCGGCTGCACGACCGCGATAACGCGGTTTCGCGAGGCCTCGCGCGCGGCGGAGAGCACGGCGCGGATTTCGACCGGGTGGTGGCCGTAATCGTCGATGATGGTGGCGCCCGCCACGCTGCCGACATTGGTGAAACGCCGACGCACGCCGCTGAAACTGCCGAAACCGTTGCAGATCACCTCGTCCGGGCAGCCCATCTCGATCGCCACGGCAATCGCCGCGAGCGCGTTCTGGACATTGTGGCGACCGGGCATCGGAAGCGTGACGTTCTCGATCCGGCGATCTTCCTCGCCGCGCTGGCGCACGATGACGTCGAAACGGTTGCCACCCTCGTGCGGCTGGACATTCACACCGCAGATATCGGCCTGGAGGTTGAAGCCATAGGTCACCACGCGCCGGTCGCGAACCTTGCCGATGACCGCCTGCACCTCGGGGTGGTCGATGCACAGCACCGCTGCGCCGTAGAACGGCACGTTGTGAATGAACTCCACGAAGGCGTCCTTGACCCCGTCGAAATCGCCGTAATGGTCAAGATGTTCGGGATCGATATTCGTGACAACGGCAATCGTCCCGTCGAGGCGCAGGAAGCTGCCGTCGCTCTCATCGGCCTCGACCACCATCCAGTCGCTGTCGCCTAGGCGCGCATTCGAACCATATTGTTCGATAATACCGCCATTGATCACCGTCGGGTCGACATCACCGCTGTCGAGCAGCGCGGCGATCATGCTGGTCGTCGTGGTCTTGCCATGCGTGCCCGCCACCGCGATGGTGGACTTCAGCCGCATAAGCTCCGCCAGCATCTCCGCGCGACGTACCACGGGAATGCGATTTTCGAGTGCATGGGCGACTTCGGGATTGGTCCGGCGAACAGCCGTGGAGGTCACGACAACCGCCGCGCCTTCCACATTCTCTTTCTCGTGGCCGATATGGACCGAAATGCCCTGCGCGCGCAGCCGCTCGACCGTGGGGCTTTCGTTGATGTCGCTGCCCTGCACGGTGTAGCCGAGGTTGTTCATCACCTCGGCGATGCCCGACATGCCGATGCCGCCGATGCCGACGAAATGGATCACACCGATGTCGGTGGGGACGCCCTTCATTTCGCGCTCTCCCGCTTCGCGCCCTGCCCTGCGACCTGACCCTGCGTGGCCCCGCGCGCATTATTTCCGCCGACGCGGATGACGTCCATCATGTCCGCCCCGCCGAAGCTTTCTACGAGGTCGGCCAGGTCTTCGACGGCCTTGGGTCGTCCGCAATTCCACGCTGCATGCGCTGCGTTGGCGAGACCTTGAGGATTATCTGCCAAGGCGCGGATTTGCTTGGCCAGCTCTTTCGCCTCGAACTTCTCCTGCCGGATCATTCGCGCGCCGCCGGTCTTCACCATCTCGCGCGTATTGGCGGCCTGGTGATCGTCGGTGGCGATGGGGAGTGGGATGAGGATTGCGGGCCGCCCGACAGCAGTCAGCTCGGCGATGGTCGACGCACCCGCGCGGCCAATGAAAAGATGCGCATCGGCCAGCCGGGCCGACATATCCTCGAAATAGGTCGCCAGCTCGGCGGGGATGCCGTGATTACGATAGCGTTCGCGCACTGCCTCGAGATCTTCGGCGCGGCACTGCTGGGTCACCTGCAGCCGCTGCCGGATCGCAGGCGGGAGCATGGCGAGGCCATCGGGCACGATCTCCGAGAGAACCCGCGCTCCCTGGCTGCCTCCGGTCACCAACACGCGGAGCAAGCCATCATCGCCATAGGCGGGAAATGGCTCGTCCCGCAGCGCCAGAACCTCGGCACGGACGGGATTGCCGACGAGGTAGATCTTCTCGCGATGCGCAGGCTTCAGTCGCTGGACATCGGGATAGGCAGTCGCGATCGCTTCCACCCGGCCGGCAAGCAAACGGTTGACGCGGCCGAGGACGGCGTTCTGCTCGTGGACAACGGTCGGAATGTTCGCGGAAGTCGAAGCGAGGATGGCAGGCAGCGAGGGATAGCCGCCGAAGCCCACCACCGCACTCGGCTGGAAGCTCTCAAACAGGCGCAGCGCCATCTTGCGCCCCTCCAGCACCGCTTTCGCCCCCTTGATCCATTGCAGCGGGTTCTTGCCGAAGCGACCCGCGGGCAGCACGTGCGCAGGCATGAAATCGGGCTTGCCGGGGATCTGCTCGCCACGCTCGTCGGTGATCAGCGCAACATGGTGACCGCGCCGTTCGAGCTCGCTCGCCAGCGCGAAGGCGGGGAGGAGATGCCCGCCGGTACCGCCGGCAGCCAGCACGTAATGACGACTCGACCCGGTCACTGGTGAATCTCGCGCGTCACGCGCGCCTCTGGTTTCTTCATCGCGTCCCCCTGCCCTATGCCCAGCAGGTCGCCAAGTCCCCTCGTGGTGGTTTTGAGGTAGGGATTGCGGCGCGTGATCGCGATCAGGAGGCCGACCGTCAGCGCGATCGCGATGGTGGACGATCCGCCATAGCTGACCAGTGGCAGAGTCATGCCCTTGGACGGGAAGAGCTGGAGGTTCACGAGAATATTGATGAAGGCCTGCCCGCCGAGCAGCGCGACCAGCCCCGTTCCGGCGAGCAGCGCAAACAGGTCCTCCTCGTCCACCAGGCGCATCAAAACGCGCACGACGATGGCAAGGTACAGGAGCACGATCACCGCACAGGCGATCAGGCCGAATTCCTCGCCGATGACGGAGAAGATATAGTCGGTATGCGCCTCGGGAAGGCTCATCTTCCTCAGGCCGAGGCCATAGCCGGCTCCGGTCCAGCCGCCCGCCAGCAAGGTCCGGCTGGCAAGGTCGACCTGGTCATAAGCCGTACCGCCACCGAAGAAGGCGTCGATCCGGTGCCGCGCGTTGTCGTAGAGGAAATAGGTCGCGGTAAGCAGGAAAAGCCCACCCCCCATCACGATCCCCAGCCGCTTGATCGGCATCCCGGCGAGCAGGATCATCACCAGCCACAGCCCGGCGAACAGCATGAACTCACCGAAATTCGGCTGCATCATGAGCAGGACGCCGATGAGGGCGGTAAGCGCAGTCGCTATCGGCAGGACGGGCAGGTTCGGATCGCGCATCCGCCAGGACAGCAGCCACGCCAGCACGATGGCGAAGGCGGGCTTGAGGAATTCGGATGGCTGGAACTGCATGCCGAGGCTGATCCAGCGCCGCGCACCGTTGATTTCGACCCCGACGAAGGGGACGAGGAACAGCAGGCCCAGCATGGCCGCACCCAGCAGAATGCCAAAGCGGCGGGCATTCTCGCGTGCCAGCATGGACGATCCGAAGAGCACGCACAGGGCAATCGCCTGCCATGCAAGGTGGCGGTAGAAGAAGTAGAACGGATCGAGAGTTTCACTCGATGTCGAGAGGCGGTCGGCGCTCGCGGGGCTGGCTGCGGCAACGGCGATGGTGCCGAGCGTCATCAGCAGAAGCACGAGGCCGAGCAGCACGCGGTCGATCTCGCGCCACCAGATCTTGAGCTGGCTCCACCGCGAGAGCTTGCCGCCCGGAATGTGGGCGGGCTTGCGCTTGGCACCGGGGACGAAGGGCTGCATGGCCGTCACGCGAGCGCCTCCACGAGTTCACGGAAGTGTTCGCCGCGCTTTTCGAAGTCCTGATACTGGTCGAAGCTGGCACAGGCAGGGGAGAGGAGGACGGTGTCGCCCGCTTCGGCATTTGCTGCGGCAGAGGTTACGGCACGATCGAGCGTTTCGCACTGTTCCACCGGCACGCGGCCTTCGAGGAGCGCGGCGAAATCCGGCCCGGCCTTGCCGATGGTGTAGGCGGCTTTCACATGGCCCAGTTCGGCCTCGCACTCGCCCAGCCCCGGCTCCTTCGCGAGCCCGCCGAGAATCCAGTGGATCTTGTCGAACGCCGCGAGCGCAGGCGCGGAGGCGGCGGTGTTGGTGCCCTTGCTGTCGTTGACGTAAGCGACGCCGGAAATCTCCGCGACCCGTTCCATGCGGTGCGGGAGGCCGCCATATGTCCGAAGACCTTCAATAACTTGATCACTCGACAAGCCAAGATCCTCACAGACAGCCTTAGCGGCAGCTGCGTTTTGGCGATTGTGCGGCCCCTGCAGC
Organism: Qipengyuania vesicularis; assembly: GCF_019711415.1. Classification (GTDB taxonomy): domain Bacteria; phylum Pseudomonadota; class Alphaproteobacteria; order Sphingomonadales; family Sphingomonadaceae; genus Qipengyuania; species Qipengyuania vesicularis. The sequence goes on from NZ_JAIGNJ010000002.1 coordinate 349,918, forward strand.
GCAAGCCATGATTCCTGGTCACCCACGTGAACGTCATCGATGAACTGAATCAGCGGGTCTTCAGCTTCTTCAAACACGTCCTCGTCTGCTTCAGCGCGGTAATCGACAACAGCGAAGCGATTGGGTGCCTGCATCGAAAAGAGTCGCGCTTTGCTCGCCGCATACTTCGCGAAATCCCCATCATACCGATCCAAATGGTCCGGCGTGATGTTCAGCAGCACCGCCACATCGCAATCGAGCGAATAGGTCAGGTCGATCTGGTAGCTCGACAGCTCCAGCACGTAGACCCCACCTTCCAGCAGAGGCTCCTGCTCGAGGATCGGCAGGCCGATATTGCCGCCCATTGTGGTCGGCACGCCTGCGGTCTTGAGGATGTGGTGGACCAGCGCGGTCGTGGTCGACTTTCCATTGGTGCCGGTGATGCCGACGACCTTGTGCGGCGGCAGGTGATCGCGCGCCTGTGCGAAGAGTTCGATGTCGCCGATCACCGGCACGCCGAAGCTGCCGGCACGCGGCTTGATCGGGTGGGTGTTGAGCGGCACGCCGGGGCTGACGATCACGCCCGCATAGCCGGTGAGGTCCGCCTCCAGCGGATCGCCGATGGCGCAGCGTCCGGCATAGGGCTCGCGCGCTTCGGCGCGGTCGTCCCACACCAGCACGTCCGCGCCAGCCGCCAGCAGCGCCTCGACGGTCGCCCGGCCGGACCGCGCGAGGCCGAGCACCGCGTATTTCTTGTCCTTCCAGGCGGGCGAGGTGATCATCTCAGCTTGAGCGTTGCCAGCCCCAGGAGTGCGAGCACGATGGCGACGATCCAGAAGCGGATGACAACCTTGCTCTCGGACCAGCCGAGCTGCTCGAAATGGTGGTGGATGGGGGCCATGCGGAACACCCGCTTACCCGTGCGCTTGAACCAGAAGACCTGGATGATGACCGACAGCGCCTCGAACACGAACAGTCCGCCGACGATCGCCAGCACGACTTCGTGATGCGTCGCCACGGCGATCGCGCCAAGTGCGCCGCCAAGTGCCAGCGAACCCGTATCGCCCATGAAGACGGCCGCGGGAGGCGCATTGAACCACAGAAAGGCAAGCCCCGCCCCCATGATCGCCGCGCAGAAGATGGCAAGTTCACCCGCGCCCGCCACATGCGGAATGCCGAGATATTCGGAATAGTCCACGCGGCCCACGAGATAGGCGATTACGGCGAATGTGCCCGCCGCGATGATAACCGGCATGGTCGCCAGCCCGTCCAGCCCGTCGGTGAGGTTCACCGCATTGCCCGCGCCCACGATCACGAAGGCGGCGAAGAGGAAGTAGAGCGGGCCAAGCTCGATGCCGAAATCATTGATGAAGGGCACGTAGAGGAAGGTGTTGATCTGGCTGACGATGATCCAGCTCGCGATCCCGGCCACGCCGAATTCGAACAGCAGGCGGACCTTGCCCGACACGCCCTTGTGGCTGGCCTTGGAGACCTTGTCGTAATCGTCGAGGAAACCGATCAGGCCGAAACCGCCGGTCACTGCCATGCAGGCCCAGACGAAGGGATTGCTGAGATCCATCCACAGCAGCATCGCCAGCGTCAGGCTGATCAGGATCATCAGCCCGCCCATGGTCGGCGTGCCGACCTTGGCGAGATGCGTTTGCGGCCCGTCCTCGCGGATCGGTTGCCCCTTACCCTGCCGCACACGCAGCATGTCGATGAAGCGCGGGCCGATCAGCAGACCGATAACCAGCGCAGTAAGCAACGTCGCCCCCGCGCGCGCCGTCTGGTAGCGCACGAGATTGAACAGGCCTTCGAAGTTGAAATACTCGGCGAGGAGATACAGCATCGGCCTCGTCGGCTCCTAGGTAAAGTGTTCCACGAGCTTGCCGAGCCCGACCGAATTGGAGCCCTTCACCAGCACGGCGTCTCCGGCAATCAGCCCGAATTCCTCCAGTCGCGCAATGGCCTCCTCGGCGGAACTGCAATGCTCCCACTCGAGCGGCTTGCCAAGCGAATTGAAGGCCGGTTTCCCCAGTTCCCGGGCCAGCGCGCGCATCTCGTCGCCCACCAGCAACGCATAGTCGACATCGGCGGCAATCAGGGGTTCGGACAGCTGGCCGTGGAACCCTTCGGCAAAGTCGCCCAGCTCTTTCATCGAGCCGAGCACGGCGATCCGGCGGCTCGACGGGGTCTGCCCTAGCTGCGCCAGCGTGGCACGCATGCTGGCGGGGTTTGCATTGTAGCTTTCGTCGATCATCAGGGCCTTGCCGCCCGGCACCTCGATGCCGTGACGCTGACCGCGGCCTTTCAATCCGCCCATCTCGGCGAGCGCGAGGCCGGCAGCAGCCATGTCGCCGCCTGCCGCCCGCACGGTCGCCATGACGGCGAGCGAATTGGTGACCCAGTGATCGCCGGGTTCGGCGACCGTGTAGCACAAGCGCCCTTCGGGGAACTCGCAGGTGACGAGGCTTCCACCATTGGCGCTAGGAATGGCATCCAGCAGGCGGACTTCCGCCTCCATCGAGCGTCCGAAGCTGACGACCGTCGCGCCCAGTTTCTCGGCCACTGCCCGAAGCTGTTCGTAGTGCGGTGTGTCCGCAGGTATAACCGCGACACCGCCCGGCTCGAGGCCCATGAAAATCTCTGCCTTCGCATCGGCAATCGCCTCCATCGAGCCGAGGTTTTCGATATGCGCGGGCGCGATGGTGGTGATCACGGCTACGTGAGGACGGACCTGCGTGGTCAGTTCCTCGATTTCGCCCGCGTGGTTCATACCCATCTCGAAGATGCCGAAACGGCTGCGCGCGGGCATGCGCGCGAGGCTCAGCGGCACGCCGACATGGTTGTTGTAGCTGCGGGTCGAGCGATGCGCGGCACCGCGACTGGCACGCTCTAGCGATGCGAAAATGGCTTCCTTGACGCCGGTCTTGCCGACCGAACCGGTCACGCCGATGATCTTCGCCTGCACACGGCTGCGGGCCGCTGCGGCCAGCGCTTTGAGAGCCACGCTTGTATCTTCGACGAGAATGTGCGGATAATCGACCGGCCGATCGACCACTGCAGCGGCGGCACCATTGGCGAAGGCCTTGTCGAGAAAGCGGTGGCCGTCCATCGCTTCGCCCTTGAGCGCGAAGAAGAGATCGCCGTTCACGACATCGCGGCTATCCATCTCGACACCGGCAACCTGGAAATCGCCGCTTGCCGTGCCGCCGACGGCCTCGGCGATGGATTGCGCATCCCAAAGCGTCAGCGGCAGCCGGTCGCGTTCGTCGGCGGGCCATTCCAGATAGGCCGGGTGGCGAAGGATGGCAGCGCTCATGCATCACCTCTTGCGATGGCCGCCGCGCATTCGCGTGCGACCTCGACGTCGTCGAAGGGATGGACCTTCATGTTTTCTCCCGATCCGATGATCTGACCCGTTTCATGGCCCTTGCCGGCGATGAGGACGATGTCGTCCTTGCCCGCTTCGGCAATGGCTGCGTTGATGGCTTCGCGACGGCCCGCCACTTCGCGTGCATCGCCCGCGCCTTCAAGCACTGCGCGGCGGATATCCGCAGGGTCTTCGCCGCGCGGATTGTCGTCGGTGACAATCACGAGGTCGCTGGCCTTGGCTGCCGCTTCGCCCATCGGCGCGCGCTTGCCGTGGTCGCGGTCGCCGCCTGCGCCGAACACGGTGATGAGCCGTCCCGTCACATGCGGACGCAAAGCTGCGATGGCTGCTTCGATCGCATCGGGCGTGTGCGCGTAGTCGACATAGACGGGTGCGCCGCTGGGTGCGATTACTGCGCGCTCGAGGCGTCCGCGAACCGGCTGGAGCCGTGCCACGGCATCCCATACGCGCCCGGCGTCGATCCCGCTTGCGAGTGCGAGACCAGCCGATACCAGAGCGTTGGAAACCTGGTAGGCGCCGATCAGCGGCAGATTGATCGTCCGCTCCGTGTCGGCATGTTCGACTGTGAGCGATTGGCCGAGCTGCGTCGGCTCGCGGCGGGTCAGGCGGATGTCCTCACCCTGCTCGCCCACCGTCATGATCTTGAGACCACGCCTTTCGGCATGTTCGACCACGCGCTTGTTCCAGCCGCTGTCGCCGGTACCCATCCAGATAACGGCGGTCGCATCGTCCGAGACGACCTCGTCGAAGAGGCGCATCTTGGCGGCGAAGTAGTCTTCCATGTCCGCGTGGTAATCGAGGTGATCGCGGCTGAAGTTGGTGAAGCCTGCCGCCTCGACCGGAATACCCTCGTTGCGGAATTGCGAGAGCCCGTGGCTCGATGCCTCGTAGGCGACATGCGTGACGCCCTCGCGGGCGAGGCCGCTCATGTTCGACAGGAAGGTGACGATGTCCGGCGTGGTCAGTCCGGTCGAAACACTCTCGTCCGGCGTGGTGACGCCAAGAGTGCCGATGCTGGCTGCCCGCTCGCCCGACATCCGCCAGATCTGGCGCGTCATCTCGACACAGCTCGTCTTCCCGTTCGTGCCCGTGACCGCGACGATATGTTCGGGAACGGGCGTGAAGTACTGCGCGGCAATCTGCGCGAAGGCCTGGCGCGGTTCGTCATGGGCGATATGGATCGCGCCGTCGACCTTCGCCTGCGGACGCGCGACCACGGCAATGGCGCCCGCCTCGATAGCAGCGGGAATGAAGTCCTCGCCATTGACCTGCGTGCCCTGGAACGCGCCGAGCACGGTTCCGGGAGCGACCTTGCGGTTGTCGATGGCGAAGCCCGTTACATTCTCATCGCCGGCCTGCGGGCAATCGAGCCCGGCGGCGGCACACAGCTTACTCAGCTTCATCCTGCGCCTCCGGAATCAGCGGGGTGATGGCCGAGATATCGATATCGCGCGTATCGTCCGGCCGGACACCGATGAGCGGCCCGATACGGGGAACGAGCCGACCGACAATTGGTGCCGCGTTCCATGCCGCGGTGCGCTGGTAGGAGCTGGCAAGCGTGCCGCGCGGCTCGTCGAGCATGGCGATCACCACATAGCGGGGACGATCCATCGGAAAGGCTGCGGCGAACGTCGAAACCAGTGCGGTCCTGCGATAGCCACCCTTGCCGCCCGGCTTTTCTGCCGAACCGGTCTTTCCGCCGACGCGATAGCCCGGGGCATCGGCATTGCGGCCAGTGCCGTAGATCGCGATGGCACGCATCATCTGGCGCATGCGGCTGGAAGTCGAGGCCTTGAAAACGCGGCGTCCCTTGGGCGCTTCGCCCGGGCCGAGTTTATTGAGCGTGGCAGGACGATAGACACCGCCATTGACCATTGCGGCATAGGCGCTGGCGAGATGCAGCGGGGTGACCGCGATACCGTGTCCGAAGCCCACCGTCATGTTGGTAAGCCGCGCCCATTTGTCGCCCGGCCAGAGAGGAAAGCCCTTGGCGGGCAATTCGATCTCCGGACGCGCGTTCATGCCGAGGTCGATCATGTATTGGCGAAGTCGCGCGGCACCCATTTCGTCTGCAATACGTGCGCTGGTCGTATTGGAGGAGTGGATCAGCGTTTCGACCGCATTGAGGTCCGCGCCCATCGCGTGGCTGTCGCGAATGGTGAAGCGCCCGACCTTGACCGGCGACGCATCGAACCGGCGGCCAAGATCGCGGATCGTGCCGCTGTCGATAGCGGCGGCAACGGTCAGCGGCTTGAAGGTAGAACCGAGCTCGTAGACCTGGTTGGTCACGCGATTGAACATCAGGCTCTGCCCCTCCTTGTCGATCTTGTTCGGATCGAATTCGGGTAGCGATGCGAGTGCGAGGACCTCGCCAGTATCGACGTCGAGCACGATGCCCGCACCGCCCTGCGCCTGGGTGAGCTTCATGCCGCGCCGCAGCTCGTCTTCGAGTGCGCCCTGCACGCGCACGTCGATCGACAGCGCAACCGGAGTGCCGCGGGTGAGCGGGCTGGTCAGGTGTTCATCGAATACCTGCTCCATGCCCACGCGGCCCTTGCCGTCTGCCGCGACATAGCCGAGCACGTGAGCCGCCATCTTGCCCTGCGGGTAGTGGCGATCGTCTTCCATCGGCATTTCGAGGGCGAGCTCACCAATTTCCTGCACGCGGTTCGCCTCTTCGGGGAGCAGGCGGCGGCGCACATAGCCCTGCTTTCCGGCAGCGAACTGGGCTGCGACGGCCTTGGCATCAAGATCGGGGAAGATCGCCTTGAGCTTGGCAGCAACTTCTGCCGGCTTGGCGACCAGCGGCTCTTGCCCCTCTCCCAAGGCCTGCGGATTGAACCACAGCGCGTAGGCGGGAAAGGCGCGCGCCATCGGCACACCGTTGCGATCGACGATTTCGCCGCGATCGGGCAGCAGGGCTGCTTCGAGCGACGTGGCGCGTGCGCCTTCGCCGCCGATGCCGAGATAGGCGATGCGGACCATCGCACAGGCGGCGATCAGCGCGAAAATGAGAGCGATCCAGAGCACGCGCCAGCGCGCAAGATCGAGCGATTTCTGGCGAATGCTGACGAGCTGCACCCGCCCGCTCGCCATCGCCATGCTTACCGCTCCCGGTCCACCGTGGAGAGCGGAGAATGCGTTCACCGGCCAGCCTCCGCGATCGCGACGGACGTGGTGGCCGGACGCGCGAGGCGCTGGGCGAGGCTCGACGCCAGGCTGCGGGTCGGTCCCTGGGGCATGGCTGCGGCGACCGTTACCCCTTCGCCTTTGTCGTCATCGAGCCAGTCGCCGAACAGGCTGTCATCCTCGATCGGGCCGAGATCGGCCTTGGCGACGCGGATCGGCTGCGGCGAATGCAGGCCGCGGGGCGTGCCGAGCGATGCCAATTGCCGCTCATGCTCGACATACTGGTCGGGGCGCGGAGCATTGTAGCCGAATTCCACCTGGTTCCACGCCGCCAGCTGGTGCTGGCTAGCGCGGGTCTGGAATTCGGTTTCCAGCATCAGCTTTGACTTTTCGGCAGCGATGATCTGGCGCTCGATCAGGCGCACTTCGCTTTTCACGGCATTCACGCGGAAAGTGAGCGCAAGGAAGGCTGCAAAACAGACACCGAGGACCAGAAGCCAGCCGATCTGGCGGATACGAGAAACCTGGGCCATTACGCTGCCTCCCTCGCCGGTGTTGCTGTGCGGACCGCGTGGCGCAGCACCGAAGAACGCGCGCGCGGATTACGGTCGATCTCGGCCGCAGAGGGCTTGATCGCCTTGGAAACGCTCGAAAAAACCGGATCGTCCTTCGCCAACATGGGGACGTGACGCGAGCCGCTCGGGGTCGAGGATGCCTCGCGCAGGAAGCGCTTGACGATCCGGTCTTCGAGGCTGTGGAAGCTGACCACGGCAAGGCGGCCCCCTTCGCGCAGCAGGTGTTCGGCGGCCGACAAGCCTTGGGACAGTTCGTCGAGTTCGCCGTTCACGTGAATTCTGATGGCCTGGAAGGTCCGCGTGGCCGGGTCCTTCTTGTCATGCGGTTTGTGGCCGAGCGCCTTGCGCACGACGCGCGCGAGTTCGCCGGTGGTTTCCAGCGGGCGCGCGGCGACGATGGCGCGCGCGACGCGGCGCGACTGGCGCTCTTCGCCATATTGGTAGATCACATCCGCGATTTGGCCTTCTTCAGCCGTGTTGAGGAAATCGGCGGCGCTTTCGCCGTCCTGGCTCATGCGCATGTCGAGCGGGCCGTCCGCCGAAAAGGCAAAGCCGCGTTCGGCCTGGTCGAGCTGCATCGAAGACACGCCGATATCCATGACCACGCCGTCGACGCGTTGCACGCCGGCAGCCTGCATGACGTCCAGCATCTCGGAGAAGCGATGCGGATGGAGGATAAGGCGGGGCGGAGTGCTCTCCGTCTCCCGCCAGCTGCGACCCGCAGCAATTGCGTCGGGGTCCCGGTCGAAGGCATGCACGGTCGCGCCGCGTTCCAGCAGCGCGCGGGTGTAGCCGCCCGCGCCGAAAGTCGCGTCGATCAACACGTCGCCCGGTTGCGGATCCAATGCCTCGATCACCTCGTCGAGGAGGACTGGGATGTGGGGCGCGCCGCTCATTTGCCTTTCGCCTTCGCGTCGGCAAGGAAGCTGTCGCAGGCGGCCTTGGCGCTCGCCCAGTCGTCGCCCATTTCGGCGAGTTCGGCAGGGTTCCACAGGGTGAAGAAGCGGCCACCGCCCTGGAAGTAGAGGCCGTCCTCGATCTTGCCGAGCGTGCGGAGATGGTCAGGCATGACGAAGCGGCCGCTGTCATCGAAAGGGAGTTCGATGAAGCCGAAGAGCTGGCTGGCGCGGGTATCGCGGTCGAAATCGCGGCCTGCGCGGTAGGCGAGTTCTTCTTCGCGATCGAGCTGCGCGTCGAGCTCGGTCTTGCGGGACAGGCCGAAGCCGGTGAGGCATTTCCATGTGGGGTGCTTCATCAGGCACAGCACGCGGCCGTCGGAGCTTTCTTTCACGGCCTTGCGGAACAGGGGCGGAAGCACAAAGCGGCCCTTATCGCCCGCAGGCGAATAGGCTTGTCCGCTGTAACCTCCGAATTGCACGTCCCCGTCCCCGACTGGCGCTTGCTACCTCTCCGTCGGCCAAACCTCCCCCGTCCGCGGAAGCGCAGGCTTCCGCGGCTCGCACCGAGAGAATCGATGCGCGCAAAGACAATGGCTTGTCCGATGTGAGGAAGATGTATCGCGGGAGGCGCGGGGATGGAAGGGAAAATTGCGGGATTTTACGGGAAAAGTCTGGAAGTCTCTGTTTTTATTGTCTTTTGATGCCTGTCGTTTTGCGGATTCCCTTAACAGACTGTTACCCTAGGCTACGGAAAAACCAAGAGAATCGGGCAGTTTCCCGCATTCTCCCGAGTCCTTTCCCGTGATTTCCCGGGTCGAGTCCCGCAAATTCCCGTGGAAGCCCGCCCGGGCCGCGATCGTTATTCTTCGGCGTCACCACGCGGTCTGGGCACGAGCGGTTGCAGCAGTCCCCATAGCGCCACGCGGCGCGCCTCGGGGACCGGCTCTTGCCCTTCCCAATCGAGGATGGCGGCATCGGCGAAAAGGAATACCTCTCCGCCGCCATAGCCGCACATGGCAAGCAGTCCGTTGTCGTACACGTGGCAGGAGCGCGAACCTTCGCCAGTATCGAAACGCCTGAAATGTCCGGCGAGATTCACAGGAAATCGATACTCATAATGTTCGACCAGCCGTTCGCCATCGACCTGGTCTTCATCGAACAGAAGTTTCACTCCCATTCGATCAAGGATAGGCGACAGCAAGACGACATCCTGCGGTCGGCGGCGGTCACCGATGCCGTAATCCGAATGCCGTGTAAGCATGGGATCGGCGAGGATGAGGGCCTTGCCTCCCCTCACCAGAAATTTGTCGAAGGCCACGTTCTCGGATGGGGCCAGTGGGCGCGGCTGGGCAAGCAACACCCGATCCAGGCCTGCCAGCGCTTCCGTCTCGAGCGTATCGAGAGGTACGATCTCGAACTCGGTTTCGAGTTCGGTGCGGACCCAGTCGGGCTCGCCGCCATCGGACAGTATCGAGGCGATATCGCCCGCCTCGCCCCAGTAGATCGGCAGCGTGGTGAAGAGGCCTAGCCGGGGCTTGGCCTCCTCGGCTTCAGCGACTCCACCCTGGTCCTGCGCCGCACTGCCGTTGCAAGCGGCGAGCGAAAGCAGGAATGCGGCGGCAATCGCGCTATTGCTGGGGCTGGGCATCCTGCACCCCTTGTTCGGGGACGACCGCCGGCGATTGCGTAGCGGTCGGGACGGGCTGTTCCGGCAGGTCGGGCACCACGCCCGCCTCGACCAGCGGGTCCTGCTGGGTAGGGGCAGCCGTGGGTTCGGTCGTCGGCGCTGCGGCAGGGACCGAGACGGCATCCACTTCGCGCGTGCGGTCCTGGATCAGGCTGGCGAGGCCGACCAGTAGCACCATAAGCACAACTCCCCCGATCCCGATCTGCAAGCGCTGGACGGATTGTTCGCGCGAACCGCCAAGCGGAAAATCGGCAGGCTCGGGCAATCCAGGCGCACTGCGGGTGAGATCGAAACTACGCGGCATGCCGGGAAGCTTGGGCATTGCGCGCGCTCCCGTCAATCGCTCTCGTCGAGCCAGTCGAAGACCGGGAGGCCTTTTTCCTCAAGCCACTCGCGATTGTAGAGCGTCGAGAGGTAGCGGAAACCGGTATCGCAAAGGATCGTCGCGACCCGGGGGTTCTCACGTCCTTCCGCAACGAGCTTCTTGCCCAGTTCGACGGCTCCGGCGACATTGATGCCGCTCGACAGGCCGAGGCACAGGCCTTCCTCGCGCAGCAAGCGGGCGACCCATTCCAGCCCTCGCTCGTCCGAGATGCGAAACTGCGTATCGATCGGCGCGCCTTCGAGGTTGCCGGTGATGCGGCCCTGGCCGATGCCCTCGGCAACCGACGAGCCCTCGCCCTTCAGCTCGCCATGCGCGTAGTAATTGTAGAGCGCCGCGCCGTGCGGATCGGTCAGCGCGATGATGACATTTTCGTCCAGCTCTTTCAGGCCCATGCCGACGCCTGCGATCGTGCCACCGGTCCCGGCGGCGCAGGTGAATCCGTCGATCCGGCCTTCCAGCTGTTCCCACAGCTCTTTCGCCGTGCCTTCGATATGCGCCTTGCGGTTGGCGGTATTGTCGAACTGCCCCGCCCAGATTGCACCTTCGGTCTCTTCCGCCATGCGGCGCGAGACGTGCTGGAAGTGGTTGCAATCGGCATATTTGGTCGGCGGGACGGTGACCAGTTCCGCACCCAGCGCGCGGATCGTCTGCATCTTCTCTTTCGACTGGTTGTCCGGCATCACGATGATCGTACGATAGCCGAGCGCATTGGCGACCAGCGCGATACCGATACCGGTATTGCCGGCCGTGCCTTCGACCACGCAGCCGCCCGGCTTCAGCTCGCCGCGCGCTTCTGCATCACGGATGATGTAGAGCGCGGCGCGGTCCTTTACCGAAGCGCCGGGATTGGCGAATTCGCACTTGCCATAGATGTCGCAGCCGGCCTCCTTGCTGGGGCCTTCGAGCCGCACCAGCGGGGTATTGCCGATCAGGTCGAGCGTCTGCTCGCGTACGGGAATTTGTGTCATGCTGGCCGAGGTAGGCGGGCGCCCCGCCCGGCGCAAACAACATCAATCTTCAGGGGCGATAGTAACCTTCAGTCCGTCGAGATCGCCGGTGAAGGGAATCTGGCACGAAAGACGCGAATTCTCGACGCGGTGATCGGAGGATTCGAGCAGGTCGTCTTCGTCTTCGCTCATCTCGGGAAGCTTGCCGGTGAATTCCGGATCGACATGCACGTGGCAGGTCGCGCAGCTGCAGCAGCCGCCGCACAGGGCCAGGAGCTCGTCGAAGCCATTGTCGCGAATGGCTTCCATCACGGTCAGGCCGTCTTCGACCTGGATTTCCGAAGTTTCGCCTTCACGAGTGGTGACGATCAGCTTGGGCATCGATTGCTTCCTGTGTTGCCTTGCCCGCCGCGCGGGCCGTATGCGTGGGGCTGCTATTCAAAGCGAGGCGGGAAGGCAAGCCACACTATGGGTCTCACGACTGAGCAGATACGCGAACATCTCGATGCGGTCGCCGCCGAAGACAAGGTCGTGGCAGGGGCGATCGAGCGCGTGGGCTATCCCGAGGGCCGCATTCGTCCGACCGGATATCGCACGCTCCTTCGCACCATCGTGGGCCAGCAGGTAAGCGTCGCTGCCGCTTCTTCGGTTTGGAACAAGCTGGAAGCCGAACTGGGCGAGGATATGCACGCGCACGAATTGCTCGCGCGCGATTTCGATACGCTCAGGGCATGCGGGCTGTCGCGCCAGAAACAGGGCTATGCGCGCAGCCTGTGCGAGCTGGTGGCAGGCGGAGAGCTCGATCTCGAGAACCTGCCTGTCGATGACGAGGAAGCGATTGCAGAACTTACCCGGATCAAAGGTATCGGGCGCTGGTCGGCGGAAATCTATCTGCTCTTCGCCGAAGGGCGGCCGGACATCTGGCCGGCGGGTGACCTCGCCGTGCAGGCCGCCTGCGGGAAGCTGCTCGACCTCGCCGAGCGCCCGACCGAAAAGGAAACGCGCGCGCTGGCTGAAAAGTGGAAGCCCTATCGCGGGGCGATGGCCATCTTCACCTGGCATGCCTATGCCGATCCGGCACTTTAGCCCTTAGCGCGTCATTGCGAGCCAAAGGCGAAGCAATCCATCGACCGACCTTTGACTTTGAACTGCCAGTGGATGATGGATTGCCGCGTCGCCCCCATGGGGCTCCTCGCAATGACGAGAGGACAGGAAAAGAACTACGTATGACTACGCGCAAGGCCATTTTCATCACCGGCGGGGCATCGGGCATCGGCCGCGCCATCGCGCTCTACTTCGGCCAGCGCGACTGGTTCGTCGGACTTGGCGACGTGGACGAGCACGGCATGCTGGCGACCGAGGACATGATCGGCCACGGCTTTGTCTTCCACCACAAGTTCGACGTGCGCGACCGCGCCGCGTGGGATGATGCGCTCGACAGCTTTGCGACCGCTTCAGGCGGACGGATCGACGTACTGGCGAACAATGCGGGGATCCCGCTCGGCGGCGCGCTGATGGAAAACAGTGTCGAGGAAATCGAACGCTGCCTCGACATCAACCTGAAAGGCGTGCTTTTCGGGGCGCAGGCCGCCTATCCGCATCTGAAGAAGACCGCACCGGGCTCCTGCCTTCTCAACACCGCCAGCGCTGCAGGCGTCTATGGCACGCCCGGAGCGAGCGTCTACAGCGCCACCAAGTTCGGTGTGCGTGCCATCACCGAGAGCCTCGACGGCGAATGGGCGGAAGACGGCATCAAGGTCCGCTCGATCATGCCGAGCTTCATCGACACGCCACTGCTCGATCACAACCCCAATGCCAAGACCAACGAAGATATCCGCAGCCGGGTGACCGATGCGGGCCTCGAGATCACGCCGGTCGAGGAAGTGGCCAAGGCCGCCTGGGACGCCGTGCATGGCGAGAAGCTGCACACGCTGGTCGGCAAGACCGCCAAGAAGATCGCATTCGGTGCGCGCTGGATGCCCGGGCGTGTACGCCAGCAGACGCGCGCTTCGGCACGGCCGCTTGGGCAGTAAGCTAGACCAGCTTGTCGATCTTCTTGGCCATGTTCACGTCGCGCAGCGACAGGCCGCCCGCGTCATGCGTGGTCAGCGTGATCTCGACCCGGTTGTAGACGTTGAACCATTCGGGATGGTGATCGCGCTTTTCCGCGATGATCGCGATCCGCGTCATGAAGGCGAATGCCTCGGCGAAATCGGAGAATTCGAACTTGCGCTCGATCGCCTTGCCTTCGCGGGCGAGCGACCATTCGGGCAAGGCGCGCATCCAGCTATCGCGTTCTTCCTGCGTTAGTTCTTCGACAGACATCGCGCGAATCTCCTCTTGCTTGACGCGCCCTGCTTGTGGGCATGGGGGCTTTTGCCTAACGCTGCGTGCCATGCAAGCGCAGCTGACCGCTATCGACATCGCATGCCGCCGCGGGGACCGGTTGCTGTTCAAGGGCCTTTCACTGGCCTGCGCGCCCGGTGACGCCGTGCATGTCACCGGCCCGAACGGTGTCGGAAAGTCGAGCCTGATCCGTATTCTCGCCGGTCTCCTGCGTCCCTTCTCGGGCGAAGTCACCGCGGAGGGCGGCTTGGGTCTTGTGGACGAGCGGCTCGCGCTCGATCCGAACCAGCCACTCGGCAAGGCGCTCGCCTTCTGGGAGCGGCTGGACGGGTGCAGCGAGCCGGGCCGCACGCTCGATCTGTTGCAACTGGAACCGCTGCTGGACGTCCCGGTGCGGTTCCTTTCGACGGGCCAGAAGAAGCGCGCGGCACTGGCGCGGCTACTCAATCGCCATTGCCCGATCTGGCTGCTCGACGAACCGCTGAACGGCCTCGATGGCCAGGCGCAAAAGAGCGTCGAGGCGCTTGTGGCGCAGCATTGCGACAGGGGCGGGATTGCAGTCGTGGCCTCGCACCAGCCGATCGCCCTGCCCTCTCCTACACTCCTCGGCATCGAGGACTACGCCGCGTGAGCGCCGCGTGGACCCTGCTACGCCGCGATCTCGGCCTGCTGATGCCCGGCGGCAGCGGCGGAGGCGTGCTTCCGCTGCTGTTCTTCCTCGCCGTGGCGATGCTGTATCCCTTTGCGGTTGGGCCGGAGCCGGAGCTGCTTGCAAGGACCGGCGGCGGGGTGATCTGGGTCGCTGCTCTCCTCGCCGCGATCCTGCCGCTCGAAAAGCTGGTGACGGATGATGTCGAGGCGGGTGTCTTCGACCAGCTCCACCTGCGCGGGGTGACGGAGGAGCTCGCCATGGCAGTGCGCCTCATCGCGCACTGGCTCGCCTTCGCACCGCTGCTCCTGATTGCCACCTTGCCCGCAGCCGCACTGCTAGGCCTTGGCGAGGAAACGACGCAAACCGTCCTGCTCGGGCTGCTAGCGGGTACGCCTGGCCTCGCCGCAGTCGGCCTCGCCGTTGCGGCCCTAACGGCCAGCATGCGCGGCGGCGCGGCGCTCGCCGGCCTGATGGTGATCCCGCTGGCTGTGCCGATCCTGATCTTCGGAGCAGGCGCCCTTGCCCGCCCCGATCCCTCGGCCTTGCTCCTGACGGCAGCGATCAGCCTGGGACTATGCGCGCTGGCACCCCTTGCCGCAGCGGCAGCAATCAGAGCGGCGCGGGAAGCCTAGTTGTAAGGGGGCTTGTGCAGGCCCTTGGGGCTGGTCGTGAAGATCTCCACCCCGTCCTCTGTGATGCCGATCGAGTGTTCGAACTGGGCCGAAAGCGACTTGTCGCGGGTCACGGCCGTCCAGCCGTCGCTCAGCATCTTGGCGTGCGGGCGACCGAGGTTGATCATCGGTTCGATGGTGAAGAACATGCCGGGCTTCAGGAGCGGCCCCGTGCCCTTGCGCCCGGTGTGGATCACCTCGGGCGCGTCGTGGAACAGGCGGCCGAGGCCGTGGCCGCAGAATTCCTGCACGACACCGTAGCGATGCGAACGCGCATGACCTTCGATCACCGCGCCGATATCGCCCAGCCGCGCGCCGGGCTGGCTCGCCGCCTCGATGCCGAGCATGAGGCATTCATAGGTGATCTCGACGAGCCGCTTGGCCTTAAGCGCAGGCTCGCCTGCGAAGAACATGCGGCTGGTATCGCCGTGCCAGCCGTCGAGCAGCGGGGTCACGTCGATATTGACGATATCGCCTTCCTTCAGAGCCTTCTCCGAAGGGATGCCGTGGCAGATCACATGATTGATCGAAGTGCAGCAGCTATGCGCATAGCCGCGATAGCCCATCGTCGCGGGGACCGCGCCCGCATCGAGCATCATCCCGCGAACCTTGTCGTCGATCGCGCCGGTCGTGACGCCGGGTTCGACGAAATCCGTCAGCTCGTCGAGGATTTCTGCGGCAAGGCGCCCGGCCTTGCGCATCCCTTCGAAGCCTTCCGGCCCGTGAAGCTTAATGGTCCCGTCGCGGTAGACGGTCTGTTCGCTGTCGATCACCTGGTATTCGGTCATGCGCGCCCATGTAGCGATCCGGCGCGCAAAATGCGAGTGCGTCAGCGCTTCACCCTGAAAGCGCCTGCATATTCAGGCCTCACGGCGTCGATCACCGAGGCAGTGACCGGGAAATTGAGCTCATACGCGCCCTCGGCATAGGAACCGGCGACATAGGGTCCGAAGTAGATGCCGATCCGGTCGAAATATTCGCCGTCGGAGGAGCCCACGAAGATGCTCGCCTCGTCGAGTCCGGGGCAGTCGTTGAAGAGATCTCCTGCCGAGGAATCCACCGGCATCCCCCGCTTCCTCTCGCGCTCTATATTGAGGCCGTCGCAAAGTGCGGAGCCGAGCGCCGTCTCGAGCGCCACAGGGCTCTTGAACAGCTCACTTCCCGCAAGCGCAATTTCGTTCTGCTTGTCCCACACCAAGGATTGCCGGGTGTAGTTGCCATGCGCTCCGCCTGTATATTCGTAGATGTCTGCGGAGAGGCTCAACCAGCCGGACAGATCGGCTACCACCTTCCACTCCTTCTCGTAGCCTCTGCCCTTGCAGGCTACGCAATCTCCGGGGAAATCGACCAGGGAGCGCTCCCATTCCTCCTTCTGCGCGCCAAGCGCCGCATCGCGCTCCTGCTCGAAGCGCTCGGCCAGGGCGGTCTGCTCGCTTACTGCGGCGGGCCAACTGTAGGTAAATTCGCGGGTCCCGCCGTCTCGTTCTTCCTTGTCGGTCATCTCGACCGCATCTGCGGCAGCGGTCGGGCTGGTTGCAGCACTGGCTGAAACCGTCGCCACGGCATTTTCCGCCTCGCCACTGTCGCTCGTTTCGGAGCAAGCAACGCTCGACAGAGCCAGCGAAATCAGGAACAGGGGCGCACGCATCGAATTACCTTCGAAAAGACACTTTGCTACCCGAGGGGCTTATATCATGGCTGACAAGGCCGACCTAATCCAGGCGGATCGCGGACAGGACGCTATCCCCATCCATCTCGTCAACAAGGACAGTTTTCCCGACTGGGTGAAGAAACTGTCGGCTGGCCAGCGCGCTTCGCTCGATGCGCAGAAGTTCGATGGGTGCGGATACCAGGTCGGTATCGTCCCCGATGGCGATACCTGGTTCGTCGTCGGCGGTGTGGCGAACCCGGACAAGCTTTCGAGCTGGTGTATGGCCAAGCTCGCCGAAACGCTTCCCGCAGGGACCTATCGCCGTGCGAGCGGTGATCCGGGTCCGGCCCTGCACGGATGGCAGACCGCCCAATATTCCTTCCACCGCTACAAGAAGCCAGAAAAGCCACTTGGCCCGCGCATTTTGCTGACCAAGGAAGCCAAGAAGATCGACGCCGCGCTCGCCGAAGCGAAGGCGGTCTGCCTCGTGCGCGATCTCGTGAATACACCGGCCGAGGACATGGGCCCTGCCGCGCTCGAAGAGCAGTGCGAAATACTCGCCAAACAGCATGGCGGGAAGCTTTCGGTCACGCGCGGCGACCAGCTCGAGAAGGATTTTCCGATGGTCCATGCGGTCGGCCGGGCAGCTGCACGCCATCACGCGCCGCGCATCATGCACCTCACCTGGGGCAAGGAGAGCGACCCGGTTGTCGCGGTAGTCGGCAAGGGCGTGTGCTTCGACAGCGGCGGGCTCGACGTGAAAAGCTCTTCGGGCATGCTGCTGATGAAGAAGGACATGGGCGGTGCGGCGCATGCGATCGCGCTGGCCGGACTGATCATGGGCGCCAAGCTTCCGGTCAGGTTGCATCTCTTCATTCCCGCCGTCGAGAATGCCATTGCCGGCAATGCTTTCCGTCCTGGCGATGTGCTGAACACCCGCAAGGGGATTACCGTTGAGATTGGCAATACCGACGCCGAAGGGCGGTTGATCCTCGGCGACGCTCTCACCCGCGCGAGCGAGGAGAAGCCCGAGTTCATCGTCGACTTCGCAACCCTCACTGGCGCTGCACGCGTTGCGCTCGGCCCGGAATTCCCGGCGCTCATGACCCGCCGCGACGACACCGCCCAGGCCCTGATCGACGCGGGCAAGGCTCACGACGATGAACCCTGGCGCCTGCCTCTCCCCGAGGTCTATGCCGAATGGCTGTCCTCCGAAATCGCCGATACCAATAACGCGCACGCCAATTCCTACGCAGGTGCTAGCGTGGCAGGGCTGTTCCTCGACAAATTCGTGGGAGATGGGATCGACTGGGCGCATTTCGACACCTTCGCCTGGCGCCCCTCTGCAAAGCCCGGACGCCCGAAGGGCGGCGAAGCCTATGGCCTTCGCGCCAGTTGGCACATGCTCAACAAGCGTTTCAAAGCGGCATAGTTGCCTTTCGGGAACTTGCCCCGCACGCAAGCCGCGGTTAAGCGCCCGCAAGTGCAACAGGGAAATGACTAAGTGAGCGAAGCGGCGGATTACAGCCTTCCCCAAGGTATTGTCGGTCTCAAGGGCCCGGTCAAAAAGCCGGCCCCCGGCACGCTTCCCCTGCGCGGCGACCTTGCGCATATCGCGCTCGCGCAAGGCTTCCTCTCGGCCCACTACGTGGTGCCCCACAAGCGCCTGATCGGCGACCGGGACGTGGTGCTCAAGGTTGCCATGCGTGACGATGCCGGTGACGGCGTCACGCTGGGCGCCGGAACGCCCGTTGAACTGCTCGACGAAGCAGGCGACTGGCTTTGGGTCACCCGCGGTCCTGAAGGGCCGAGCGGCTACCTGCGCGCCGGCGCACTCGCCCCCGACAGTGACGCATAAGGTCTTTATCGACGGGGCTGCGGGAACCACCGGGCTCGAAATCGCGCAGCGGCTCGAAGGCCGGAGCGAATTCACGCTCATCACGCTCGACGATGCGCAGCGCAAGGACACTGCTGCCCGGCGCGAAGCGTTGAACGAGGCAGATGTCGCGATCCTGTGCCTGCCCGACGATGCCGCACGCGAAGCTGTCGAACTGATCGATCCGGCAGGCGGCACGCGCGTGATCGACGCATCCAGCGCCCACCGTACCGCCGATGGCTGGTGCTATGGATTTCCCGAGCTTGTCGGCAGCGAACGCGTGGCCGATGCGCGCCGGGTGAGCAATCCCGGCTGCTACCCCACCGGCTTCCTCGCGCTGGTGGCGCCGCTGGTGCGGGCAGAGTTGCTGCCGTCCGACTGGCCTTACACCGTTAATGCGGTGAGCGGCTATTCGGGCGGAGGGAAGGCACTGATCGAGCGGTTCGAAAACGAAGGTGCGCCGGCCTTTCGTTCCTACGGCTACGATTTGTCGCATAAGCATCTGCCCGAGATGAAAGCGCATGCCGGGCTCGATCATCCGGTCCTCTTCGCCCCCTCGGTCGTGGCGGCTTATCGCGGGATGATCGTCGAAGTCCCGCTCCATCTCGGCGCGATGGCAAATGATCCGCATTCCGATGAGCTTCGCGAGGCGCTGGCGGCATTCTACAAAGGTTCGGCGGTCGTTTCCGTGAGCCGAGACCCTGCCCCGGCAGAGCTGCTGCTAGAGCCCCGCGCCGAGCCTACGGACGCAATGGAACTGTTCGTTTTCGGCAATGAGGGCGGCTGGAATGCGCGTCTCGTTGCGCGGCTCGACAACCTCGGCAAGGGCGCCAGCGGAGCGGCAGTGCAGAACCTGAACCTGCTCTGCGGCCTACCCGAGACTTCGGGCCTGATCCTGCCCGCTGCCTAAAATTTAGGCAGGCCCCGTCCAGCCTTTGGGCAGTCGCTATCAGCCCTGCCAACTCAACCCGCGCAAAACCGCCATTTCGCATTTGGCACGCTTCTTGGAACGACGCGCGGGAAATGACATTAGGTTGGTGTGCGGATTCTCTGCCGCGCGGCAACAGACGGGACCGGTGGACACGTGAAAAAGATCGAAGCGATCATCAAGCCCTTCAAGCTCGACGAGGTGAAGGAGGCGCTGCACGAGATCGGCGTCTCGGGCATCACCGTGACCGAGGCCAAGGGCTTCGGGCGCCAGAAAGGCCATACCGAGCTATATCGCGGCGCCGAATATGTCGTCGACTTCCTGCCCAAGGTGAAGCTCGAGGTCATCGTGCCCAGCGACATTGCCGAACGCACCGTCGAAGCGATCGCAGCCGCGGCGCAAACCGGCCGGATCGGCGACGGCAAGATCTTCGTCAGCGCGATCGAGAGCGCCCTGCGCATCCGCACCGGCGAAAAGGACGAAGACGCAATCTGATTTTCCTGCCCGCAGGTCGCGCGGGCGCCAACACGAACATTCCCAACGGAGATTACTACCATGGCAAGTGCAAGCGACGTCCTCAAACGCATCAAGGACGAGGACATCGAGTGGGTCGACCTCAGGTTCACCGACCCCAAGGGCAAGTGGCAGCACCTGACCATGGTCGCCAAGACGCTGGACGAGGACCAGCTCGAAGACGGCCTTATGTTCGACGGTTCGTCGATCGCAGGCTGGAAGGTCATCAACGAATCCGACATGATCCTGAAGCCGGACCTCGACCGCGTTTATGTCGATCCGTTCAGCGCCGAACCCATGCTGATCATGTTCTGCGACATCGTCGAACCTTCGACCGGTGAATGGTACGCCCGCGACCCGCGCACGACGGCAAAGCGCGCCGAGGCATTCCTCAAGTCGACCGGTATCGGCGACACGATCTACGTCGGCCCCGAAGCCGAATTCTTCATGTTCGACGATGTCCGCTTCGAAGACGGCTATGCGGGTTCGGGCTACGCCATCGACGACATCGAGCTGCCGACCAACAGCGGCAAGGAATACGAAAGCGGCAACCTCGCTCACCGTCCGCGCGCCAAGGGCGGCTACTTCCCCGTCGCCCCGGTCGACAGCGCTGTCGACATCCGCGGCGAGATGGTCTCGACCATGATCGAAATGGGCCTCAACTGCGACAAGCACCACCACGAAGTGGCCGCCGCGCAGCACGAGCTCGGCCTCACCTTCGGCACGCTGGTCGAAACCGCCGACAACATGCAGATCTACAAGTATGTCGTGCACCAGGTCGCGCATATCTACGGCAAGACGGCGACTTTCATGCCCAAGCCGATCAAGGACGATAACGGTTCGGGCATGCACACCCACATGTCGATCTGGGACGGCGGCAAGCCGACTTTCGCCGGCAACCAGTACGGCGGCCTCAGCGAAAACTGTCTCTACTACATCGGCGGCGTCATCAAGCATGCCAAGGCGCTGAACGCCTTCACCAACCCGACCACCAACAGCTACAAGCGCCTGGTGCCGGGCTTCGAAGCACCTGTGCTGCTCGCCTACTCGGCGCGCAACCGTTCGGCTTCGTGCCGCATCCCCTACGGTGCGGGCGACAAGGCGAAGCGCGTGGAATTCCGCTTCCCCGACGCGATGGCGAACCCCTATCTCGCCTATGCCGCACTGCTGATGGCCGGCCTCGACGGGATCCAGAACAAGATCCACCCGGGCGAAGCCATGGACAAGAACCTCTACGACCTGCCCCCGGCAGAGCTCGCCGACGTTCCGACCGTATGCGGCAGCCTGCGTGAAGCGCTCGAGGCACTCGAGGCAGACCACGAATTCCTGCTCAAGGGCGACGTCTTCACCAAGGACCAGATCGAAGCCTATACCGAACTGAAGTGGGAAGAAGTCCTGCGGGTCGAAACCACGCCCTGCCCGGCAGAATTCGACATGTATTACAGCGCCTAACGCGCACAACCCATTCGAATCCCTGCGCGTTTCCACGCCAGGAGACCAAGCGGCGTCCGGAGCGATCCGGGCGCCGTTTTACATGCGATGTCATCCTAAACAGTTTCTTAGGGTTAGCGCGCTAGGCCATGCGCAAGGGGCGCAATCCGGCGAAACGGGGCACTAATGAACTTCTGGCGCAAGGATATCACGGCTGAGGACGCGGAAACGCGCGCGGACGTCATCATCCAGAAAAAGCGGCGCAAGCAGGACCCCAAGGCCAAGGGCCTCGGTGCGGTCTCCATCGGCCGGCGCGGTGCGCGCGCGATCCATCAGCGCAATGAAGATCGCCACTACCTCAACGGAACCACGGCGCGGGCCGCATTCGGCAACAGCGAGTACGAAGTAAAGATCCTCAACCTGTCTTCGAACGGGGTGATGATCGAACTCGAAGACGAAATTGCCATCGGTGAACGGGTGAGCCTCACCTTCGACGAATGCGCGCCGATCACTGCCGAAGCACGCTGGATCCGCGGACGGAAGGCAGGCCTCGAATTCGTGGCCGAGACGGTGATCATTGCGGATGCCGGCGTGCAGGATTTCATCATCAAGACGATCTCGCGCCAGAACGAGAAATCGGGCCATCCGCTGGACCTGAAGGTCGGACCGGAGCTACGCGCCTGCGACAAACGGCACGAACTCGTCTGGCTTGCCAAGGTCCGTCACGAAGGCGGAGACACCACTGTCCGCGTGCGGAACATCTCCGCCAAGGGAGCGATGATCTCGCTGGCGCGCGAGACCGCGCTTTGCCGCGGGGCGGATGTGAAGCTCTCGCTCGAACAGATCGGCGACTTTCCCGCCCGCATCCGCTGGGCGGCGGATCGCCAGGTCGGCATCGAGTTCGCATCCGACTTCGACGTCTCGGAGCTGGTGCACGAAGCATGCGCCGAACTCGCTCCGCCCGACGATGCCCGTGGCCTCGGCGCGCCCGAGAGGGATGCCGGTTTCTCGGATGAACCCGACAGCCTGCGGGTCAAGCTCGGCAAGGTGACCAATCCCCACCAGCCCCCCGAAATGGAATACAAGCGCCTCACCATCGAGGAACTGTACGCGACGCTCTACCCCAACGGTCGCCCTGAAGACGAGGTGGAGGACGGGAAGGAAAGCACGCCTGACGATAGCGATCAGGCGTAATTCCACTCCAACAAGTCGATTCCCGACAGCGAAGTCCCAAGGTCAGGGTGGCGTTTCGCCAGGGCCTTGCGAGCCTTCTTGAGGTCGCTGCGCAGATAGGGCTTCAGGCCGTCTTCGGCGGGACCCAGATCGAAGCCATGTAGTGCGGCCGAAGCTGCAGTTGCCGTGACCAGCGACTGCTCTGACAAGTATCCCGCAGTCGACGATTGCCAATATCCGTAAACGTCGTCCTGCCACTTGGCAAAGGTACGTGCCGAATTCGCCAGCAACACGCCGAACCCCAGATAGGCCGCGGCACAATCGGTCGAATGCTCCATCAGGTCGGGGCCACCCGGCGGATCGCCCGCCTCCCAGAGCAGGAAGTGGCACAGCTCATGTGCAAAGGTCGCTGCGAGCGCATCGGGGTTCGCAAGCATCTGCGAACTGTACCGGATCGTGGCCACGCCATCCACGACCGAACATGTGCCGCATGCACCCGACCCCTCGGATATGGTGCCGTCCGGCTCATGCTGATTCCCGTCGGGCACAATTTCCAGCCTGCAAGGCCAGTCCCGCATGCGCATGAGCCCCCTCACCGCCTCGAACAGCTCGGGACCAGTTCGCGCAGCAAGAAGATCCGGGTGCGATGGCGCGATCAGTTGTGGCGTAGTGTGTCGGTCACCCAGCATCGTGCGCAACCAGGCGAAGCAGGCAAGCAGCCAGTCGAATTCTTCCTTTGATATCGGCGGTTTGGCGGCGAAGAGCATTCCTCACGTCTAGCCGCTTTGTCTGCGAAAGCCAGACATGGACATTCGGGGATTTTCCTACTCCCCAAGAATCTGCCTAATCCGCGCACCTCGATTTTCTGGAAAGAGGTGCTTCGATGACTCGCAAATCCCTGTTCGATACTGTCCGCAACATGCTCGGTCGCGGGTTGCGCCAAAGCGAGGTCGATAGGCTCGATGCAGCGCTCGATGGCGTTGGAGCGGATTCTTCGCAGGACAGTGTTCCATGTGTTCCAAGCTGTCGTGTTTCGGCGGCGGGCATCCAACTCATCAAAGCATTCGAGGGCTGTGCGCGTTTGCGCCCCGATGGCCTTTATGAAGCCTATCCCGATCCCGGCACAGGCGGTGCCCCCTGGACCATTGGCTGGGGTGCAACAGGCCCTGACATCAAGCCGGGAACGGTCTGGACGAAGGAGCAATGTGACGCGCGGCTGGAAGCAGATGTCGCGCGCCATGCACAGGACGTCGTGCAGGCGATCGGGGACGCGGTCACCACGCAGGGCCAGTTCGACGCGCTTGTCAGCTTCCATTTCAACACCGGTGCGATCCACCGTGCGACGCTCACCAAATTACATCGTAGCGGGGATTCCTCGGCGGCCGAGCAAGAATTCGCGCGGTGGAAATTCGCTGGTGGCCGGGTGCTCAAGGGCCTTGTCCGCCGGCGACGCGAGGAGGCCAGGCTCTATCGTTCGTGAAGGTTTTCGGCAGACTTCTGCGCCAAACGGGCTGGAACCGTTCCGCGATTGCTCCCGTTGATTGACCAAAGGAGTTTGTACCATGCGTATTCTGATGGCCGGAGCGGCAGCGCTCGCGCTTGCCGCCAGCGGAGCTTACGCCCAGGGAAAGGGCAACGGAAATGGAAATGGCGGCGGCAATGCTGCTGCGGAACAAGGCAAGAAGGGCGCCAAGGCCGATCGCGGCCCCCAGCGCGCCCAGCAGGCGGATCGTGGGCCTTCGAGCCGCGGCCAGGGCAACGACAAAATAAATGCCGATCGCGGACCCGACCGGAAAGCCGATCACGGTGAGCGGGCTGGCGGCAATGACCGCTATGAAGACCGGCGCTACTCCGAACGTCGTGACGACCGGCGCGAAGTGCGCGTTCGCTATGACGAGCGCGACGACCGCCGTATCCTGCGCGGCGACCGGGACCGCAGCTGGCTGATCCAGGACCGTGAGCGTGGACTGATTGCCGGCTGTCCTCCGGGCCTTGCCAAGAAACGCAACGGCTGCAACCCGCCGGGACAGGTCAAGGACGATTACCGCCGCAGTATCTTCGGCTATGACTATCGCCCGAGTCTGTTCGGTCTGCTCAATTACGACCGCCGCGGAGACTACCATTACCGTGACGGCTACCTCGTCCGTTACGGGGACCGCGGCATCGCGAGCTGGCTCCCGTTGCTGGGCGGCGCGCTGGGCATCGGCGAAGTCTGGCCGAGCAGCTATCGCAGCTACCGCGTACCCGACTATTACGTCGATTATTACGATCTCGGCGGGGACGACCGCTATCGTTATGCCGACAATGTGATCTACCGGGTCGATCCGGAAGATGCCGCGATCACGTCGATCGCCGCGCTGATCACGGGTGACGAGTTCACTGTCGGCCAACCGATGCCGCGTGGCTATGACGTCTACAACGTCCCCTACGCTTATCGCGACCGGTATTACGACACCCCCGAATACATGTACCGCTATTCGGACGGCTATGTGTACCAGGTCGATCCCGAAACCCGGCTGGTGGCCGCGGCCATCGAGTTGCTCATCTGATCCAGGAGAAAGACCATGAAAGCACGGCTTTCCAAACCCTTGGCGCTGGCCAGCGCAATCGCCAGCCTGGCGATCCTGCCCGCCTGTTCGGCAGAACCCAGCGATTCCTCGGCGGATAGCGCCACGCAGGAGGACGCCACCCGCACGGTTGCCGCTGCGCTGGGCGAATTACCCCAAATGTCCAGCCTCAACTCCGCTGTCTCAGCCTCCGAGCTCGGCTCGGTGTTCGACGGACCGGCGAGTTACACGCTGCTCGCCCCTAACGACGGCGCATTCGAGGCGCTGGGCGATAGCGGCGCGGCCCTGATGACCGAGGATCAGCGCCCGGTGCTGGTGGCATTGCTCCGCGAG
This sequence comes from Qipengyuania vesicularis, assembly GCF_019711415.1. Classification (GTDB taxonomy): domain Bacteria; phylum Pseudomonadota; class Alphaproteobacteria; order Sphingomonadales; family Sphingomonadaceae; genus Qipengyuania; species Qipengyuania vesicularis. The sequence goes on from NZ_JAIGNJ010000002.1 coordinate 375,054, forward strand.
CACATCCTGCCGGGACACCTCACGCCGGAGAATATTTCAGAGGCGATCGAGAGCCAGGGCGGTGAAGTGACCATGACGACGCTGGGTGGCGGCAACGTCACCTTCTCGCGTGATGGCGACGCCATTTCCGTATCGAACGGACAAGGCTCGACCGCCAGCTTCTCCGGCGCGGCATCGGCCGGAACAAATGGGGTCATCATCCCGCTCGATACCGTGCTCGTACCCGCAGACGAGCCTGCGGACTGATCCAAGGGCTCAGTAGTCGCGGCTGATCTCGGCCACGACGCTTTCGCGACCGATGGTCGATACCGCGGCGAGCAGCGACAGCCAGCTCGTTATGCGGAACTCGACCTCGGTTGCGCTGTATCCGCGTCCGTCGGTGATGATTTCCACGTAGAAACGGCGTCCGAAGTTCTTCCCCAGCGCCACGCCGGTCTGGCGGTCCAGCGCAGGGTCGGCCGACACGATCCTCAGTCGATCGAGGCCGATTGCGCTCCTGAGCTGGTTGATCGGATCGAGCCCGCCGCCGCCGCGCAGGCTGGCAACGGCAGCGCCAAGCTGGAGGGCGTCGGTCGCCGACAGTTCGGAAATCGAGCCGCCGAACAGCAGGCGGGCGAGGATTTCCTCCTCGGGAAGCGCGGGATCGGAGGTAAAGGAGATATCGCTCTGGCTGACTGGCCCCGTCACGCGCACGATGACATCGATTCCGTCGCGTTCGGTCTCGGCGCGAATGTCGAGAGTGGGATCGATAGGCACGTTCTCGTCGAAATCGATTTCGCCGCGCGTGAGTTCGAACCGCGTCCCGGCGAAGGTGTAGTCGCCGCGCACCACCGTGGCGGATCCGCCGATCCGGGGATCGTCGGTCGTCCCGCGCAGGATGATGTCGGCACCCCATTCGCTGTCGAGGCCCATCCCGTCGACATCGATCCGGCTGCTTCCCCGGGCGTCGATCAGGTAACGCCACGGCCGCCCCGAAGATGTCCTCGGCGCAATATCGGCAGGCGCATTGATCTCACGCGTTGCAATACGTGGGAGGCGCAAGTCGTCGGCGGCGGTCGCCAGTCGCCAGTTCGCGCGATTGATCTGCACGCGCCCGGCAATCGTGCCGCCCAGCCCGTTTGAGACGATGCGCAAGGGGCCTGTAATCGTGGCGCTGAGGCCATTGGCCTCGAGCAGGAAGGCGCGGTTGGCCGATGCCCGCAGGTCCAGCGTCGGGCCGCGAATTTCCCTGAAGCGCCCCTCGACCCTTTCGCCAAGTCCCTCCAGATCGACGATCCCGCTGCCCGTGACGGTCCCGCCGTTCTCGGTGGAGCCGGCAAAGCGCGTGAGGTTCAATCGCGAGCCCGCAAAAGTTCCGCGTACGCTGACATCGCGAATGTCGGTCCCCGAGATGGAACTACGAACCCGCAAATCGTCGCTGGTCAGCTGCCCGCGGACCCGCGGATTGGCGAGCGTCCCAGTCGCATTGGCGGTGATCGACACGGGGCCGGTCAGGTCGAAGGCATCGATGGCAGCAAGGCGCCACAGGCTCTCCGCCGCGCCATCGTAGCGCAGGCTACCCTCCAGCCTGCCCGCGCGCAGGCGCTGCGTGAGGTCGCCGGAGGGCGGAAGGTCGGTGATATAGGCCTGCACCCTCCCGCGCCGGATATCCTCGTTCTTGAGCACCGCGCGCGCTTCGAGCGAATTGGCTTCCAGCCGGGCCAGGAGCGACAGGTCGACCGGCTTCGAGGAGAGTACCAGTCCCGACCGGGTCAGATCATCGACCTTTACGCGCGCCGAACCTGTCGGCAAGCCACCCCTGGGCGCGCGGAAGTCCACGATACCGGAAATCGTTCCGCCCATTCCCAGATCGGCTACCGCCACATCGACCAGCGAGAGCGGCATGCTCGCCAATTTGAGCTCCAGCGCGGTCTCGTCGGAGGCGAACAGGCCCGAAGCAAGTGCCCGCCCATCGGCATAGTTGATCTGCGTGGGTGCGAGACGCCATCCGCCCCCGTCGAGCGCCGTGAGAACGGCTCTTCGCGGCATGGTGATGTTGCGCCCTGCGAACTGTCCGTCCGCTGCAATCGCGATCCGCTGCGGCTGGAACCGCGCGTTGATGTCGAGCGCGAAGCGGTTGCCGCGCCTGCCCGAAACCGCCGCATCGAGGTTTCCGACACCATCGACCACCTCTCCGCGCGCCGCCATCCGGCCGATGAACAAGGTCCCGTACTGCAGTCCCTGTGCATTGGCCGTGCCGGAGAAATTGTAGGAGCCGTCACCGATGACGCCGGTCGCATCGACCTCTGCGCGTCCGATCAGGAGCGGCGTGTCGCCGCCGAAGCGGGCGTTGCGCGCGGCAAGGTCGATATCGAGCCCCTGCCCGCCATCGCGCGGTGAGAGCGCTACTGTCCCGTCAAGACCCCCACCGCCTAGCGCGAGAGTGCCTTGGGCACCGCCTTCGACCAGCAGCAATTCTCCCGAGACATCGGTCTCGGAGACCGTCATCCGCTCAATGGCGAGGCGCGTAGGCCCGCCTTCCGGCGAATAGAGCCCGACCACGCCGACAAAGGGCCCGAGAACCGAGTCACCCTCGGTATCGATCGAGAAGCCATCGTCGGTCGGGGCGAGAGCAAGCCGTACATTCTCGAGACCGGTCACGGGTTGGGCGAACACCAGCTCCGCCGTCGGTGCACCGTCCTCGATCCTGCCCTGAACGGTGAAGGCCCCGTAGGAAGTATGCTGCCCCGTCCCGGCAAGGCTGGTCGTCCCGCCGCTGATCGATCCATTCATTGCCAGCTGCAATTTTTCCGAATCGACCTGCAATCGACTGAAGTCGATCGAGGTGCCGCTGCCGGTCGCGATCCCGCCGCGCACCCGAACGGTGGGACCGGCAAGGTTGGCCAATGTATCGTTGCTGACCGGCGCGATGCGCGCATCCAATTGCGCTCCCAGGCGCCATCCGCCGGGTAGGAGATCGAAATCGACCAGCGCGGTGCCGCCCGCAGTCCCGACATTGTCGAGTGCGAGACCACTTGCCCGAAGCGGGCCGCGCAGCTGGTATCGTCCGCCGTCGATATCACCGCGAAGTGCCAGGTTTGCGGCCAGTCCGCGGAAGGCAATCCTCAGGTCGTCGCCGGTGAGCCTGGAGCCGTCGAGAACGAGCGAGCCGCGTCCCGTGCCATCGACAAGGCGGGGACCGACCAGCGCGTTGCCCGTCGACACACGTCCCACGCGCAGCGAGAGCGGGATGGTCCAGCGCTCCCCGTCAAAGCGCGCGGTACCCTGTTGAGTGAGGTTCGCCAGTGTCGTCGTGCCGGATAGGAGCCTGCCAACGGCAACGTCGTGAACGATGGCTAGGTCGCTGAATTCGCCGTCGATGGTCGCGTCCGCGCGCGCGTTCTCGAGCCTGAGGTCCTCGCCGAAAAGCGATGGATCACGCAGGGCGAGGTCGATCTCGTAATTGCCGACGCGGTTCTCGGCGAGGTCGACAAGTCCCTCGCCTTCCAGTCGCAGCCCCTGGCCAATGATCGTAGTGGATCCGTCGAAAGCACGGTTGTCGATCGCCACGCGGGAGCGGAGCGACACGTCGTCGCCCAGCGCGCGCGCCAGAATGCCCGTGAGGAAATCGCTCGGATCGAGCTTTCCGATCAGGCCGAATGTGCCGGCATCGTTCGTAATGCGCAGGGCCGCCACGCGCTCGTCCTGCGAACGGACAAGCAGTCCGCCCTTCCATTGCGACCAGGTGCCATCTCCGCGCAGGACGGCGGTGTAACCGCGCTCCAGATTTGCCACCTCGGCAAGCGGGCCATCGGCGAAAGTCCGGAGGTCGGCGGAAAGGTCGAACTTGTCGTCATCGGGTTCGGCATCGACCAGCAAGGCCAGCCGATCACGCTGGCCGAACAGCACATCCCCGTCGAGCAGCAACCGCCTGTCTTCCACCTGCACTTCGGCATCGAGGTCCACCCGCCGGGCCTCATCCCCGACTATTCCCGGTGCCAGCGTAAGGTTGTCGATTGCCAGCTCATCGATGGAAATATCGAAACCTGGGAGGATAGGGCCTTCCTCCTCGCTTGGCAGGAACTCGGGCAGGCGCGCCATCTGTCCCCGGCGCGCGGCGAAACTGTTGATGTCCAGCCGGTTGCTGACCCATGCCCGCGGGTTCCAGTCGACCTCGGCGCGCGGGATCGTGAGGAATACCCCTTGCGGATCGGACAGGGTGACATCGTGGAGGACAGCCTCGCCATAGATATCGCCTTCGATCCGGCCGATGCGGATGGTGAGGCCGTTCGGAAACGTTTGCTTGGCGATCTGGCTGGCGAGGAAACGCTCGCCCAGCGGCGTGTTGAGCAGCACGAGCGCCGCAACCAGCAACAGCAATGGCGCGCCGAGCAGGATCAGCGTCCATTTCCCGATACGCCGCTTGCGACCGCGGGTATTCGGCGGGTCCGCCTGCTGTGCCTCGACCTCGGACATCAGAATGCCTGCCCCAGCGACACATAAACCGCGATAGGCGCGTCATCCTCGTCCGGTGTCAGCGGAGTGCCCACGTCGATGCGGATCGGCCCGAAGCCCGTGTGATAGCGCAGGCCGATGCCGGCACCGACCTTGATCTCATCGAAATTGGGCGTGGGATCGGGACCGACTGAACCAGCATCGATGAAGGGCACGATCGACACAGCGCCATCGAGCAGCCCGGTGCGGATGCGGGCCTCCATCGCCACTTCGACCAGGCTTCTCCCGCCCGAGGGTTCACCCAGCTCGTCGCGAGGACCGATCTCGCGAAATCCGTAGCCGCGTACCGAGCCGCCACCGCCTGCGTAATAGCGGCGAGAAGGTGCGATCTGATCGAGCCCTGCACCGGGAATGGACCCGAAGGCCGCGCGCCCGGCGAGGACCAGGCGGTCGCCAAGCGACTGGTAGTAACTCGCATCGAAGCGCGCGCGCAAATAGGCGCTTTCCACCGAGTTGGTCGTGGAGATTTCCGGCGAGAAGCGCGCGCCAAGCCGGAAACCGCGGCTCGGATCGAGCAGGTCGTCGGTTTCGTCGAGCAGCAAGGTGCCCGGCAGCGCGCCAACGAAGAAGGTCTGGCGCGGCTGGGCGACACCATCGACGTCGGGTGGCCTTTCCTGCGTCGCGATGAGCTCGACCCCCGCCGACCAGCTGATCTCCTTCTGGAACAGCAGCGTCGAACGCCGTTCGAAAATACCGGTGAGGGCAATCGTGCGCGCCTCGAACGCAGGGCTGTCGATCGTGCTGGCATAGGCATCGAGCGTCAGCACGCGATCACGCCCGCCGAAATTGTTTTTGCGGAAGGTAATCCCGGCAAGCTGCTCCTGCGTACCGGCAATTCCGCGCAGGCGGAGCGAACCCTCGGGCGGGAAGAGGTTGCGGTGCTCCCAGCTTGCCTGGAGGCGATAGCCCTCCTCCGAACCATAGCCGATTGCGCCGGCAATCGTACGCAGCTTGGCACGCTGGACCTCGACGTCCATGGCCACGACGCCAGGTTCGCTTTCGCTGGGCGGAGTGACTTCGCGCGGCGTTACCGAAACCGAGGAGACGAGGCCCGTGGCCGTCACCGCGCGGCGCAGGTCGAGCGACAGGCTGCGCTGGTAGGTATCGCCCGGCTCGAAGCGAGCAATGGTGCCGAGATGGCGGCCGGACAGGAACTTCGGATCACTGCTGGTGACCTCGCCGAAGACATATTTGCCGTTGGGCTCGACATTGAGGGTGAGGTCGCCCTCGACCCGGTCGTGGTCGATCAGCAGCTGCGGCTCGTCGATGGCGGCGAAGGGATAGCCGTTTTCGCCGAGTGCACGGTCGAGATTGAATTGCTCGGCAACGATGGTGTCGCTCTGAAGGAAGTCTCCCGGCTGGATCCCGAACGCTTCGCGCAGGCGGGTGTGATCGGGCGCGGAATCGAGGTTACCGAGATCGATGGACCCGTAAGTGTAGCGGTCCCCCGGAATAATATCGAAACGAACGACCGGCGCTTCGTCGGCTGCCACTTCCCCAGCCTGCACGGCACCGATGGAGCGGATGACCTGCCCGTCGTAATATCCGTAGACGCGCAGGAGATTGCCCAGCAGTTCCTCATCCTCGCGCGCCCGGGCCGCAAGCTGCGCGACATTGGCATCCTCATCTTCGAGGCTTTCGATCGTAGACAGCGCTGCGAAACGCTCGACGAAATCGCCGCGGGCGGAAAAGGGCGGCTCGGTCTGGGGAAAGCCAAGGATGAGGTGATCGTCGATCCGTTCGGTTTCGGCCTCCTCGAAGGCAACCTGGGATTGTCCGAGATCGAGCTCGGCGAATTCGAGGTCCTCTTCCTTCTCGAGCGGATCGAAGCTTTCGATGGAAATGTCATCGGGCCACGGAAGGTCGACGCCTTGAGGATCGGGAATCGGCTCTTCGGCATCGGGCACTTCGATGTCCGTCTCATCCGGCTCTGCGCCCTGTTCCGCCCAGCTCTCGGGATTCTCTACCGCCGAATCCGGAATGAGGTCTTCGAGACTGGCAGGCGCATTCTGGTCCTGCGCCGCCAACGGAGGTGCGATGAGCGCCAGCGCCGCTGCGCAGACCATTAACCGCATGTGGGGGATTTCAGTCGGCGAGCTTGTACTCGAGCGGGCTGCCGTCCTTGGCGGGCAATGGCGCATCTTCGCGTTCGCGCCTTGGCGCAGTTGCAGCAGCGATGAGGCGCTTCTGCTCGGTATCGGGCATGCGCTCCCACCCGGCGCGGCCAAGCCGTTCGAGCGGGCGATAGCGGATCTTGTACTGCATGCGGTCCGATCCATCGACCCAGTAGCCGAGGTAGACGAAGGGCAGGCCGTCCTGTGCCGCACGCCTGATGTGGTCGAGGATAATGTAATTCCCAAGCCCGGCCCGATCTTCAATGTCAGGATCGTAGAAGCTGTAGATCATCGACAGCCCGTCGCCCTGAACGTCCGTAAGGCAAGCTCCGACCAGACGACCCGGCTCGGCGCCCACTCCCGGCTCCCTATATTCAATGACATAACTTGAGACGGGCGTATGTTCCACCATATCGGCGAAATCGCTTTCGTCCATCTCCGCCATGCCCCCACCGGGATGACGTGCAGCAAGGTAGCGACGAAGCAAATCATACTGTTCGTCGGTCGCCCAGGGGCGGCATTCGGTCGAAATGAGGTCGCTATTGGCCTTCATCGTGCGCTTCTGGCTCGACGACGGCTTGAATTCCTGAGTCACGACCCGGACGGAGACGCACGCCTGGCAGTCGAGGCACGATGGCCGGTATGCCACCGTCTGGCTTCGGCGGAAGCCGATCCGCCCCAGCGCTTCGTTGAGTTCATCGGCATTGTCGCCGCGCAATTCGGTGAAAACCTTCCGTTCGCTGCGCCCCGGCAGGTACGGACACGGCGCAGGGCTGGTCACGAAAAACCGGGGGAAGCGAATGGGTGCCGTCACGGCGGGCTGGTCCTCTCTCGGGCGTTGCCGAATTCGTTAACGAATCCTTTATGCATGACCGAGGGGCGCGTTAAAAGACTCTTAACCATGAAAAATCGGCAGGCGACATCTGGAGTCGCCCAACGCGATGAAGGATGGGCGCCGATCAGGCCAGTTCGGCGAGCTCGACGCTGTACCCCTTGCCTTCCAGTGCCTTCACCAGCCGATCGATCTGCGCCCCATCGCGCGCTTCGCACTCAATCTCGGTGATGAGGCCCTTGGCCGGAAGCGTCGTGAAGATGCGCTGGTGGTAGATCTCGATGATGTTGACATCGTGGTCGTTGAACTCGCGCATGACCTTGTAGAGCGCCCCGGGGCGGTCCTGGAGGGTAATGCGCAGGCGCGCGAGGCGCCCCGAGCGTGCGAGGTCACGTACAAGCACATTGGCTAGCAGCCGGGTATCGATATTGCCCCCGCAAAGCACCAGTCCGACCGTCTTGCCCGCGAATTTCTCCGGATAGGAGAGAACTGCGGCAAGCCCTGCCGCACCTGCTCCCTCGACAACGGTCTTCTCGATCTGCAGGAGCAGCGAGACCGCCCGCTCGAGCCTCGGCTCCTCGACCAGCAGCACCTCGTCGACCAGCTCGGAAATGATCTGGCGGGTAAAGGCACCCGGCTCCTTGACCGCAATGCCTTCGGCCAGCGTATCGCCGCCGCAGGGAAGATCCTTGCCCGTCACCGCCGAGTACATCGAAGGGTAGAGCGCCGCCTGGACGCCGACCATCTCGATACCCGGCTTCAACGCCTTGGCTACCGTCGCCATGCCGCTCATCAACCCGCCACCACCAATGGGGACTACGAGGCAGTCGAAATCGTCCTTCTGCTCGAGCATTTCGAGCGCGACCGTGCCCTGCCCTGCCGCGACATGTGGATCGTCGAAGGGATGGACGAAGGTGAGACCGCGTTCGGCCTCTAGCTCGCGAGCATGGGCATATGCTTCGTCGAATGTCTCGCCATGCAGCACCACGTTGCCGCCGACGCTCTCGGTCTGCATCACCTTCACGCTAGGCGTGGTTGAGGGCATGACGATTGTCACCGGTACACCCAGCCGCCGGCCGTGATAGGAAAGCCCCTGCGAGTGGTTGCCAGCCGACGCGGCGATCACGCCTTTGGCCCGCTGTTCCTCGGTAAGTTGCAGCAAGGCATTGAGCGCGCCGCGTTCCTTGTAAGCGGCGGTGAACTGCAGGTTTTCGAACTTCAGCCAGACATCGGCGCCCGTAATCTCGGACAACGTGATCGAGTGCATCATCGGCGTCCTGACCACCGCGCCTTCGATGCGCCGCGCTGCCGCGCGCACATCGTCGAGGGTCAGGAGATCGGTCGCGCACTCATTGGCGCGAAGGGATGATGCTTGGGTCATTCTCCCGCCCCTAGGCCGCAGGCGGGTCCTTCGCAATCTCGGAAAGGGTTTGCCTGCACCAAGCTATGCCTTATCGCTCTCGTCCGAGAACTGACATTCCGGGGGTCTTCCGATGAAATTGAAACTTGCCGCCACCCTGCTTGCCTCCGCTATCGCCATGCCGGCGCAGGCCGACGTGCTGATCGACAATGTCAGCGGGATCACGATCGACGAGGAAGGCAAGGTCAAGCGCTTCGAGGCGCTCGTGATCGACGATGACGGCAAGATCGCACGACTGGTCGAACGCGGAGAGGAACGACCCCGCACCGATTATCTCGAAGATGGCGAAGGCCGCGTCATGCTGCCTGGCTTCATCGATGCGCATGGCCATGTGAGCAGCGTGGGCTTCAACGCCCTGACTCTGGACCTCTCGGCCACGAATTCGCTGGAGGAAGCGCTCGAAGCCATTCGTGTCTTCGCGGAGGAGAACGAGGCCCGCCCCTGGATTCTCGGACGCGGCTGGAACCAGGAGAAATGGGGCCTCGGCCGCTTCCCCACTGCTGCGGAGCTCGACAGCGTGGTGTCCGACCGCCCTGTCTGGCTCAATCGTGTCGACGGACATGCCGGATGGGGCAACAGCCTTGCGCTGAGGGCCGCGGGAATCGACGCCAGCACCGTGTCGCCCGAAGGTGGCCGCATCGAGAAACTCGCCGACGGGAAAACCCCTTCGGGCGTTTTCATCGACCTTGCGATGGGTCTGGTGGAGAAAGTCCTCCCCGCCCCGCGTCCAGTCGAGCGCGACCTCGCGCTGGCCGAGGCGCAGAAGGTGCTTCACGCGCAGGGCATCACGGCGATGGCGGACATGGGCACGACAATCGAGGACTGGCAGTCCTTCCGCCGCGCGGGCGACAATGGATCACTGACGCTGCGGATCATGGCCTACTCCGCAGGACCCGAGCAGATGGTGCTGATCGGCGGCAGCGGACCGACGCCCTGGCTCTATGACGACAAGCTGCGCCTTAACGGGATCAAACTCTACCTCGATGGCGCGCTGGGCAGTCGCGGGGCGTGGCTCAAGCAGCCCTATGCAGACGACCCCCACAATACCGGCCTGCCGCTGACCCCGCCGGCGGCGCTGCGCAACATTCTCGTCCGCGCGGCGCAGGGCAATTTCCAGCCTGCAATCCACGCCATCGGTACGGCCGCCAATGCCGAAGCGCTCAACGCTATCGGCGAAATCGCGGAGAGCTTCGGCGGCGACCGCCGCTGGCGCATTGAGCATGTGCAGATCGTCGATCCGTCCGACCTGCCCAAGCTAGCCGAACACGGCATCATCTCGAGCATGCAGCCGGTCCACCAGACCAGCGACATGTTCATGGCCGAGGCCCGCCTCGGGCCCGACCGGCTGGGCGGCGCCTATGCGTGGAGTTCCATCCTCGAACTCGGCGGGCGGCTGGCCTTCGGCTCGGATGCTCCGGTGGAATCGGCCGATCCCTTCGCCGGTCTCGCCGTCGCAATCACCCGCAGCAATGCCGAGGGCGAGCCCTTCGGCGGCTGGCGCCCGACCGAGCGCGTGACGCGCGAGCAGGCGCTGGCCGGTTTCACCTCGGAAGCAGCCTTCGCAGGGTTCGCCGAAGGACGTTTCGGCCGACTGCTACCGGGCGAGCGCGCGGACTTCATCCTGGTGGATATCGATCCCCTGCTCGCAACACCCGACGAAATCCGGGCGACGAAAGTGCACGAAACCTGGGTTGGCGGGCGGAAGGTCTACGACGCCGACTGATCGGCCTCGGTCTCCGTCTCGCTCTCGCTCTTCGCCGTTTCCTTGGCGTCGCGCTTGTCGAACACGCGCATCAGCAACAGCGAGCCCTCGAAGAGGAGCAGCAGCGGCACGGCAAGCAGCAATTGCGACCCCGGATCGGGCGGCGTGATGATCGCTGCAAGTGCTACTACCAGCACGATGACATAGCGCCGCGCTCCGACCAGTTGCTCGCGCGTGACGATGCCCGCACGATGCAAGAGCAGCAGCAGGACCGGCAGGAGGAAGCTCATCCCGAAAGCAAGGATGAACTGCATCACGAGGCCGAGGTATTCATTGGCGGTCGGCAATGCCTGGATTTCCAGACCGCCCGCACTGCCCTCGAAGCCGAGGAACCACTCGAAGGCGGTCGGCATCACGATGTAATAGGCAAGCGCCGCCCCGGCGATGAACAGGAAGGGGGTGGCGAGCAGGAACGGCAGGAACGCCTTCTTCTCCCTCGCATAGAGGCCGGGCGCCACAAACGCCCAGAGCTGGTTCGCGATATAGGGGAAAGCGATGCAGAAACCCGCAAAGAGCGCGACCTTCAACTCGACGAAGAAGACTTCGTAGAGCTTGGTGAAGATGAGTTGCCCCTCGCCCGTCGGGAAAGCCTTCTTGAGTGGCTGGATCAGGAAGCCGAGGATCTGGTCGGCGAAATAGAGGCACACGCCGAAAGCCACCACCAGCGCCGCAACGCTGCGGACAAGCCGCGTGCGCAATTCGATCAGGTGATCGAGCAACGGCGCCTGGCTCTCGTCGATATCCTTGACCTCGAACGCCATCTCAGCTGCCCTTCCCGCTGTCGCCGAAGGGAAGGCCGGGCTCGTCTATCGGGGAGTCTCCGCCATGTTCGGGCGCTTTCTTCGGAGCCGCGCGCTTGATCGCCGCTTCGGCAGAGGCATCGGGATCGGGCACTTCATCCGCGGCCGCGAGCGGTTCCATCCCCTGATCGGGCGGCAGGAGATTTTCGGGCGCCCCACCCTCCGGCTCGTTACCGGTTGGGTATTTCGCCATGATCTCCTTGTTCCGGTTGGACCACTTTTCTTCCATTTCCTCGATTTCCGCCTGGCGGACCATCTCGTCGAGGCCGGAGCGGAAATGAGCGGACATGCGGCGCAGTTTGCCGATCCAGCGCCCTGCCGTGCGCATGGCCTTGGGCATGTCCTTGGGGCCGATCACGAGGATCGCCACCACGACGATCACCAGCAATTCGGCCGCGCCGATATCGAACATGAATGCGTTCTCCGCCTGGTTCCGCGGATTATTCGGGGTCGGAGGTCGTCTTGACCTGGTCTTCCTTCAGCCCCTCACCCGCCGGCTTTGCCTCATGCGAGATCTGCTTCGCGGGTTCGGCATCATCCTCGTTCATGCCCTTCTTGAAGCTTTTTATGCCCTTGCCGAAATCGCCCATCATTTCCGAGATGCGCCCGCGCCCGAACAGGACGAGGATGACGAGGGCGATAATGATGAGCTGCCAGGGGCCGAGCGACATTGTGAGTACCTTTGTGTGTGTTACTTAGCACCAATATAGGCGCACCCTCGCGCGAACGCCAGTCAGGCTGCGTCGCTGGGTTCCTGGTCCTCTTCCGACACCTCGGACACATCGCCCACCAGTTCTTCGAACGCATCGTCTACCGGGTCGAGCAGGCCGGTGGCCTTGAGCTCTGCGAGACCAGGCAGGTCGCGGCGGCTCGAAAGGCCGAAATGGTCGAGGAATTCCGCCGTGGTGGCGTAGATGGTCGGGCGCCCCGGGACCTCGCGGCGCCCGGCAATCTTCACCCAGCCCGCCTCCATCAGCACGTCGAGCGTACCGCCGGAGGTCTGCACGCCGCGGATCGATTCGATCTCTGCGCGACTGACCGGCTCGTGATAGGCGATAATCGCCAACACCTCGGTCGCGGCACGGCTGAGGCGGCGGACCTGCTCGCGTTCCTTGCGCAGCAAATGGGCAAGATCGGGCGCTGTTTCGAAATGCCAGCGCTTGCCGCGCTCGACGAGATGGATACCCCGCTTTTCGTAGGTCGCGGCCAGCGAATTGAGCGCCTCGCGCACCTCCGCCTTTTCCGCATCGCCCAGGAAACCGGCCAGCGCATCGACGCTCATCGGCTCTTCGGCTGCAAACAGCGCGGCTTCGACGGCGCGTTCCATCTGGTTCATGCGACGCGCCTCAAGCGCATGGGACCAAACGTCTCTTCCTGCGCGATCTCTGCCTTGCCCATCCGCGCAAGTTCAAGCGCTGCGACAAAGCTGGAAGCCAGCGCGGAGCGACGCAGGCGCGGTTCGGCATACGGCGGGAGGAAATCGCGCAGCTCCATCCATTCCAGCGTCACGCCGAGCATGTTCGACACGCGGTCCAGCGCCGATTCGAGCGTCATGACCGGCCTGTCGCGCACAATATGGACAGCCGGCGCCGTGCGCGCCTTGACCCGGCCATAGGCTTCGATCAGCGAGAACTGGTCGCACTGCCACTGCGTCTTGCGGACAATGGCGAGGCCTTCGGGCGCACCGCGCAGGAAGACATCGCGCCCGATCCGGTCGCCGCCCATGAGCCGGCCCGCCGCCTCGCGCATGGCGCCGAGGCGCTGGAGCCGCAGCTGCAGCTTGAGCGCGAGTTCCTCGGGCGAAGGATCTTCTTGCTCTTCCTTGGGCAGGAGCATCGCCGATTTGAGATAGGCGAGCCAGGCGGCCATCACGAGATAGTCCGCCGCCAGTTCGAGCTTCAGCGCTTCGGCCTGCTCGATATAGGTGAGGTATTGTTCGACCAGAGCGAGGATCGAAATCTCGCGCAGATCGACCTTCTGGCGCCGCGCAAGGTCGAGCAGCAGGTCGAGCGGGCCTTCCCAGCCGTCCAGCTCGAGATAAAGCGCGTCCTGATCGAGCGTGGCATCGGCAGCGATGCCGTCCCACTCCTCGCCCTCTTGCTGGACCGGATCGGTGAAGAGCACGCCTTCGGTCACGCGGCTTCCTCCGTGATGGACAGGAGCGCGTCACGCTTGGCGAGGAGTTCGGCGGTTTCGGGGCCATCGCCTGGCTCGCCCATTGCAGCGTGGACCCGGTCGAGCCGTGCGGCGGCTTCCTGCGAGAGAGAAGGAAAGCGCGCGGCGATCGCCTGCTGGTCTTCCATCTTCGCCCAGCAGTTCAGGATGATGTCGCATCCCGCATCGAGCGCCTTTGCACCGCGCTCGACGATCGTGCCCTCGAGCGCCTGCATGTCGATATCGTCGGTAAACAGCAGGCCGTCGAAGCCGATCTTGCCGCGAATCACGTCGCGAATGACCGTCTGCGACAAGGTCGCCGGGTTCTCGGCATCCCATGCGTCGAACACGATATGCGCGCTCATGCCCAAGGGATGTGAGGAGAGTGTGCGGAACGGCTCGATATCCACTTCGAGCTCCTCCGCACTCGCCTCTACGCGCGGCAACTCCTTATGGCTGTCGACCGTCGCCCTGCCGTGGCCGGGCATGTGTTTGAGGCAGCCGACGACGCCGCCGCGCGCCATGCCATCGAGCACCGCGCGGCCGAGTGCCGCGACCTGCATCGGTTCGCTGCCCAGCGAACGGTCGCCGATCACATCGTCAGTCTCGGGGCGGCGCACATCTAAGGGGGCATGGTAATCCACCGACACGCCGACTTCGGCCAATTCGCGGGCCATCGCCTCCGCATTCACCCGCGCCGCCTCGATCGCGGAGGCAGGAGCGATCTCATAGAGCCTGGCGAAGGCTTCACCGGCCGGGTATTTCGACCATTCGGGCGGCTTCATGCGCGTCACGCGCCCACCTTCCTGGTCGATCGAGATGACCAACCGGTCGCGTCCGTGGATGGCGCGCAAATCATCGGTAAGTGCCCGCATCTGGTCGCGGGTTTCGCAATTGCGCGCGAACAGGATGTAGCCCGCCGGATCGGCATCCTTGAAGAAGGCGCGCTCATCGGCCGTCAGTTCGAGGCCGGAAATGCCGAAAATGGCGGGTGTCATGGAAGGAAACTGCGGCGATTCCCTGCAGAATCCAAGCGCAGCGGAGTCGGCAGGTGTGGAAATTAAGGTAGGTTGAGGCCTTTGTGGGTGCCTATTTCACGAAACAGGCCAGCCCGTCGTCCTTCAGGCGACCGCACAGCGCCCTGGCTTCGGCGTTGTTCGCAGTGACCGCCTGGAGCCGGTAGACAGTCCCGATATCGACCTTTGCCTGCACCACGCGGTGGCGAACTCCGTTGAGTGCTTCGGTCTGGCGCATCAGCCTGCCCCAGGCTTCCTTCGCATCGCTCCATTTCGGGAAGGCGCCTACCTGGACATAGGTGCCCGGCCGATCCGGCGTTCGCTCGCCCTCGTTGAGGGTAGTTGCTAGCGACGGGCCGGCAACTTCGGCGCCCTCGGCAGGCGAGGCGCTCGGTGTCGGGGTCGGCTCTGCGAGCTTTCCTTCGCGGGTCTGGCCCTCGCCCACGGCAAAGCTGGTATCACCGGTTCCGGCATAGGTCTTGCCGCCAGCCTCTTCGGGCTTGGTTTTGTAGGGTTCTTCGGGGGCTGCGATTACGCTGCCGTCGGCCGGAGGCTCGTCGCCAGACGATCCCAGTGCGAGCCATGCCGCCGCCACAATCGCACCGACGACGACGAGTGAAAGCACCCCCAGCAGCACGAGGCGCGAGGTCGCATATCCGCCTTCGTTTTCTTCGTCCTCGCCCGATTCGAGCCAGGGAAGATCTTCCTCGCCGTCGATCAGTTCGAGATCGGCGATGGTCCAGTCCTCGTCATGCTCATAGGGCGGCCGCGCCATGGCTTACATCTCCTCCACCGCCTCGACACCAAGGATGCCGAGACCGTTGCGGATCACCTGACCGACCTGATCTGCCACAAACAACCGCGCGCCCGTCAGTTCGGCATCCTCTTCCTGGATGATCCGCTTCTTCGGGTCATCGTTACCCGCATTCCAGAAACTGTGGAAGGCGGCGGCGAGATCGCCGAGGAAAAACGCGATCCGGTGCGGTTCGCGTGCCCTCGCGGCAGCTTCGACCACACGCGGGAACTGGGCGGCTTCGCGCACGAGCGCGAGTTCATCTGCGCCGAGCCGGTCGAGATGTTCGTCGCTCGGCGCGACGCCTGCCTTGCGCAAGGTCGAACGAATGCGCGCATGGGCATACTGAAGGTAGAATACCGGATTGTCCTTGCTCGCCTCGACCACCTTGGCGAAGTCGAATTCCATCTGCGCTTCGGGCTTGCGGGTGAGCATGGTGAAACGCACCACGTCCTTGCCGACCTCGTTCACGACATCGGCAATGCTGATGAAATTGCCCGAGCGTTTGGACATCTTCACCGGCTCACCATCGCGCATCAGATTGACCATCTGAACTAGCTTGACGTCGAACGGCACCTCGCGACCGGCGCCCTTGGTCAGCGCGGCAACCGCAGCCTTGATGCGCTTTACCGTGCCCGCATGATCGGCACCCCAGATGTCGATCAGCGCGTCGGCGTTCTCGGCCTTCTGGAAGTGATAGGCGAGATCGGCACCGAAATAGGTCCATGCGCCGTTCGATTTCTTGATGGGCCGGTCCTGGTCGTCGCCAAACTCGGTGGAGCGGAACAGCGGCAATTCGACCGGTTCCCAGTCCTCGGGCGGGGCCTTGCCCTTCGGGGCCTCGAGGACGCCATCGTAAACGAAACCATGCTCGCGCAGCCACGCCTCGGCCTCTTCGGGCTTCTTGGCAGCCTGCAACTTGGCTTCGGAAGAGAACAGGTCGTGATGGATGCCAAGCTGGGCGAGATCGGCCCGGATCATGTCCATCATCGCGGCAACCGCACGCTCGCGGAAAATTGCGAGCCAGTCGGCTTCGTCCGCATCCTTGTAGGCCGCGCCGAATTCCTGTGCGAGCTTTTCGCCCACCGGTTTCAGGTATTCACCCGGGTAGAGACCTTCGGGGATCTCGCCGACATCCTCGCCAAGTGCCTCACGGTAACGAATGTGTACCGAACGGGCGAGAACGTCTACCTGACCGCCGGCATCGTTTACGTAGTATTCGCGCGTTACCTTGTGGCCCGAGAATTCGAGCAGGCCCGCCAGCGCATCGCCCACGACAGCACCGCGGCAATGGCCCATGTGCATCGGCCCGGTCGGATTGGCCGAGACGTATTCCACATTGACCGTCTGCCCGCCGCCAAGCTGCGAGCGACCATAGTCTTCTCCCAGCGCGGCAATTGCCTTGAGTTCGCGCAGCCATGCCTGTTCCGACAAACGCAGGTTGATGAATCCGGGGCCGGCAATGCTCGCCTCGGTAATGTCGGGTTCGCGCGTAAGATGCTCGACGATCAGTTCGGCGAGCGCGCGCGGATTGGTCTTTGCCTGCTTGGCCAGCACCATGGCCGCATTGGTGGCGAGATCGCCATGCGAGGGATCGCGCGGAGGCTCCACCGTCACGCCCGATCGGTTCGTCTCGGGCGGAAGGTGGCCTTCCATCTCGAGAGCGTTCAGAACGGCGTCGATTTTAGCGGCGAAACCCGCGTGGAGAGTCTGGATGTCGGACATGCCCGCGCGCCTAGACGAATGGCGCAAAATGGCAAGATACTTGGACCTAGCGCGTCGCGTTGTAGCGCAGCTGGTCTTCGGTCAGCTGGAACCCGACGAGCAGTTCGAAGGTCGCGCGCTGGACCGCAGCGCGGACTTCGGGATCGGCCAGCGGATCAAGCGCGGCGTCGGGATCGCCAGCACGGCGCTTGCGGGTGATCTTCTCGCGGATATCGGCCGGCAGGGTTGCCTCGGCACGGCTCACATAGGCCGCCGCGTTCGCGCTTGCCTGCGCGCGCTCCTGGCCATCGGCGAAGTTCAGGGTAACTGTTCCTACGCGCTTGGTCACCACCGCGCTGCCACCGCGCAGCACGGTCGAGAAATAGGGTAGCTGGACACTGCGGGCCCCGCGCGTATCGGTCCGCCGGGCGACTACGTTGAAGGACGCTTCGGTGTAGACCTGTTCTCCGCCTTCGTTGCAGGTCGATGTCAGGTCAGTCATCGCCGCAGTCACGTCGAGATCAGCTAGGGTCTTGGACGTCGGGCTGCGGAACAGGGTCACATCGCCGGTGTAATCGGGGATACCGACTGCAGGACAGGCCGTGCGCACGGCGGTGATGCCAGCTCCGCCATTATCAACCACCAGTTCACCGGAAGTCCTGCATCCTGCCAGCACGATACCCAGCGTAAGGGCAGTCAGGAGGCGAATTCGGTTGGTCATGTCTGCGGCAATCCTCGTGTCTTCGTATGCATACCTGATGGCAGGCGACGCGTGCCCTAGCTTGGCGCGATGCAAAGCGCTAGGGGGGCCTGCATGAACGCACCCTTTCAATCCCCTGACGACCGTCCGCAGTCGAGCGATCCGCGCCTTCCGCTGAAGCTGCTAATCGCCGCGCCTCGAGGATTTTGCGCCGGAGTCGATCGCGCGATCGAGATCGTCGAAAGGGCGCTGGAGAAGTACGGACCTCCCGTCTATGTCCGGCACGAGATCGTCCACAATCGTTATGTAGTGGATACGCTCAAGACCAAGGGTGCGATTTTTGTCGAGGAACTGGACGAAGTTCCCGACGATGCGCCGGTAGTCTTCTCCGCTCATGGCGTTCCGAAATCGGTGCCGGCTGAAGCACAGCGTCGCAAACTGCTCTATGTCGATGCTACGTGCCCCTTGGTCAGCAAGGTGCACCGCCAAGCCGAACGCCAGATCGAAAAGGGACAGCACATCCTCTTCATCGGCCATGCCGGCCACCCTGAGGTTATCGGGACCATGGGCCAGGTGCCTGAAGGCCGAATCACGCTGGTGGAGACGATCGCAGACGTGGAAGCGCTTCCTTTCACCGACGAGGACAATCTCTCCTTCCTCAGCCAGACAACGCTATCGGTCGATGATACCGCAGATATCATCGCTGCCTTGCAGTCTCGCTATCCGCACATCGTTGCGCCCAAGGCGGAGGACATCTGCTACGCCACGAGCAACCGCCAGGCTGCGGTCAAGCAGATTGCACCTGCAAGCGATCTCGTACTTGTGATCGGCGCACCCAATTCTTCCAATTCGCTCCGGCTGGTGGAGGTGTCCGAAAGGCTCGGAACCGATGCAAAGCTGATCCAGCGCGCCGATGAGATTCAGCCGGAATGGTTGGAAGGAGTGGGCACGCTCGGCCTTACCGCGGGCGCATCCGCTCCCGAGAAGCTGGTCCGCGAAGTTGTCGACCGCCTTTCCGATTGGCGCCTCGTCGATGAACAGCCGATCGTTTCGGCCGAAGAGAACATGGTCTTCAAGCTGCCCCGGCAGCTCACCGAATAGGTGGCCGTCTACACCCATCTCGGAGCGGAAGAGCTCGCCCGGCTCATCGAGCACTACGATGTGGGCGAACTCATCTCGGCGAAGGGCATTGCAGAAGGCGTGTCCAATTCAAATTGGTTGGTTGAAACGACCCGAAACCGGTACATCCTCACGATGTACGAGCGCAGGATCGACATTGCGCAGCTACCGTTTTTCCTCGGCCTTTTGGATCATCTTGCGGCCAATGGCTGCGCTGTACCCGCGACGATCCACGACAAGTCGGGCGCGGCCTACCGCCAGATCGATGGCAAGGCGGTCGCGCTGATCGAATTCCTGCCGGGGATTTCGCCGACGGAACCCACACCTGCGCAAGCGCACGCCGTAGGCGCCGCGATGGCCAAGGTGCACCTTGCCGCCAGGGATTTCAGGTCGAGTCGCGCCAACAATCTCACCCCAACCGACAGCGTCGCCATCCTCGAGAAGTGCGGCCGCGAACGACTGGCCCAAGTGGATGCAGGCCTTCCGGCGATCGTCGACCTGGCACAGGCTCTGGCGGCGGATTGGCCGAACGACCTGCCACGTTCGATCATCCACTCTGACCTGTTCCCCGACAACGTCCTCATGCTCGGCGACGATGTGAGCGGCATGATCGACTTCTACTTCGCCTGCGACGACATGATGGCGTACGATCTGGCCGTCACCCATGCGGCCTGGTGCTTCGATAAGTCCGGGTCCCGGTTCGCGGCGGATATCGGCGAGGCCATGATCGAAGGATACGAAACGGTCCGTTCGCTCGAGGCACGCGAACGTGCTGCCCTGCCCGCACTGGCGCAGGGCGCGTGCCTGCGCTTCGTCGCGAGCAGGGCCGAGGACTGGCTGGACGTGCCCGCCGATGCGCAGGTCGAGCGCAAGGACCCGATGGATTTCGTCCGCCGTTGGGATTTCTACGCCAGCCAGGGCCAGGCCGCATTTGCCTGAGCGCGGCGAAAGGCTAGAGCGCGCGGCAATGAAACAAGTCGAAATATTCACCGACGGTGCCTGCAAGGGCAATCCCGGCCCGGGTGGCTGGGGCGCGTTGCTTCGCATGGGGCAGCATGAGAAAGAAATGAGCGGCGGCGAAGCAGAGACCACCAACAACCGAATGGAAATGACCGCCGCGATCCGCGCGCTGGGTGCGCTTCGCGAGACATGCGAGGTCGCGCTTCATACCGACAGCAAATATCTGATCGACGGGATCACCAAGTGGATTCACGGCTGGAAGAAGCGCGGCTGGGTCAACGCGGCCAAGAAGCCTGTCGTCAATGAAGACCTGTGGCGCGAACTCGACGCCTTGCGGAGCAAGCACCAGGTTACGTGGCACTGGGTGAAGGGCCACTCGGGCCACCCGGAAAACGAACGGGTGGACCAGCTCGCCAGCGACGCCGCTGAACGGATCGCCGCTGGCGAAGACGGCTAGACTTACGAGTTGTCTACGGTTTCCGCGCCGGGTCCGTTCTTCTGGATCGAAGCGATCGCATTCTTGGCGCTGTCCTTCGAGGAGTAACCTTCTGTCGAGAACATGACTTCCGAATTGTACTTGAAGCGCACGCGATATTCGCCTGCCTTGTCCTTATAGATTTCGAAATGGTGCGCCACTGTGCGGCCTCCTATCCTTGGTTTTGAGGCCGCCACCCTAACAAATGATACGCTCTTGGCTAGTCGAAGCGTGCAGCATCGTAGAGCGAAGCGTCGAGATCGCGGGTCATCTCGTCGCGCGAGCTTCCAAGCAGTAGCTGGGCAGCCAGCCGTGCGGCCGCCGGCGAAGTCTGGATGCCATAGCCCCCTTGCCCGGCAAACCACGCGAACCCTTCCACCTTCGGGTCATAGCCATAGACCGGCAATCGGTCGGGCGCGAAGCTCCGCAGCCCGGCCCAACGGCGCTCGACTGCCTCGATCTTCCAGTCGACGACTCGCTGCAGCCGGTCGATAGCTTGTGCCACCGCAAGCTCTTCAGGGGCAGCATCACAGGGTTCGCTCGGCACCTCGTCGTGGGGGCTGAGCCACAGCTTTCCTGCCTCAGGCTTGAAATAGAAGCTCCCCCCGATGTCGAGCACGAGCGGTTGGTCGGGGTCCGGAGCAGGATTGGTCCTCAGCTGGACCACGGTCCGCAGATATGGAGTGATCCCGATCGGTTTTGCGCCAGCCAGCGTGGCGAGCGAATCTGCCCATGCCCCCGCTGCATTCACCAGAACGGCGGCACGAAAATTCCGGCCATCCTCGCAGCTCAATTGCCATAAGCCATCGGAGCGATGCGCCTCCCCGACCCGCGCACGGCATTCGAGTTGCACCGATCCGGCCTTGGCGCGCTTCAGGTAATGTGCGTGGAGACCCGCCACGTCGATATCGGCGCAGGCTGGTTCCCAGATCGCATCGGTCCATGCGCTTCGCAGACCGGATAGGTGCGATCGCAGGCCGTTCGCATCCAGTCGCTCGATCGACGCCCCGGTGTCGCCGAAACGGTCCATGAAATCGTCCAGCGCGCCGCGGTCGTCTTCGCGTCCGATATAAAGCGCGCCGCGCTGTGTCAGGAAGCCATGTTCCCGCAGGTAGGCGCCGGATGCGAGTGTCAGCGGGACGAGTTCGGGGCCGCCATAGCATTCCTCCCAGAAGGCAGCCGACCGTCCGGTGGCGTGGTAACCCGGCCGGTCTTCGGCCTCGAGCAAGAGAACGCGTGCGCCGCCTTCTCCCAACTCTGCAGCGAGACTGGCACCGGCTATCCCAGCTCCGACAATGGCAAAATCATAGGAGGTCATTTGCGGGCCGGTGCGACCCTTTCGAGGAACTCCGCAATGGCATCCATCGCCCGGTTGCGCACTTCCGGGACCTCGCGCAGGATTTCGTGGTGCGCTTCGTCACCGAATGCCGCCAGCTCTCCTTTCGGCAGGCGCTGTGCCGCACGCACTGCCGCTTCGTGCTTCACCAGCTTGTCGTTCGAAGTCGAAACGACCAACACCGGCACGTCCACTTGCTCCATCGCTCCCGGCGCCTCGAGCTCGCGGGTCGAGGCATAGGCGCGTTCCACCCAGCCCCAACTGCCCGGCCCCATGACCAGCTCGGGCCTGTTCTCCCGCCACCATAGCTCGTCTTCATAACGGGCATCGTCATGGGTGAGCAGTTCCCGGCGCCGGGCCGGAACCTCGCCCGGCTTCTCGCTCCACTTCCACGCCGGGCGTGTCGGGACACCGACCTTGTTCATGACGCGCGCGACCGAATGCAGCAATGCAAGCGGGAGCGGCGGCCCGGCCATTCCCAGCATCGGCGCAGACAGGACGACGGCATCGGGATCGACTGCGTTGTCGATCAGTGCCCGCATGATGATATGCCCGCCCATCGAATGCGCGATCAGGACATGTGGCCCCGGTGTCTGCTCCTTCCAATCCACCCAGAAGTGTTCGAGGTCGGCAACCCAGTCGGCGAAATCGCCGATGTGGCCAGTCAGTTTATCGTCGCCGAGGCGGCCGGAACCGGCCTGGCCGCGCCAGTCTGCCGCCGTGACCTTCCATCCGGCACGGTGCCATTCCTCGAGGCTTTCGAGATACTTCTCATAGAAATCGCCCCGCCCCGGGAGGAACAGGATCGACCCGCGCGCAGAATCGCCTAGCCCCGTCCAGTCGATCCGCCGCAGGGCATGCCCGTCGGCGGCC
The DNA here is from genome assembly GCF_019711415.1 of Qipengyuania vesicularis. Taxonomy (GTDB): domain Bacteria; phylum Pseudomonadota; class Alphaproteobacteria; order Sphingomonadales; family Sphingomonadaceae; genus Qipengyuania; species Qipengyuania vesicularis. The sequence continues at coordinate 397,606 of NZ_JAIGNJ010000002.1, forward strand.
TGCCACCTGCTTTCGACCGCGTGTTCGGGGATGGACCGGCGGTCGATTTCACCTCCGGCCTGCTGATCGTTCTGCTGCGAAATGGCATCCTCCGTATTGCGCTCGGCCATGGTTACCCTTTGGTAAGCATGTTTCTGTAGCTCTGCCTTCCGCAACTTCACGGAAAGCAGGTCATGGACCAACAGATTTTCACCTATGTGCTGCTCGGCGGCTTGGCAATGGCGCTGCTGGTTGCAGCATTCACCGATCTCAAGAGTCGCACTATCGGGAACAAGCTGAACCTCGTCATCGCGGCGGGCGCTCCCTTCTTCTGGTGGGCAAACGGTCTCGACCTGTGGCCCGGTGTGGCGATCCAGCTTGGCATCGCTGCTGCAACCTTTGCCGTATGCGCATTGTTCTTCGCCATCCGCCAGATGGGCGGCGGCGACGTCAAACTGCTTACGGCGCTGGCCCTGTGGTTCCCGCCGACCAATTTCGTCGGCCTGGTCCTCATCATGGCCATGCTGGGATGGGTACTGACCCTGGCCATGGGTATCTGGGCTGTTGCCCATTCGCGGATCGTAGGTGCCAAGCCGGTACGTGACACCGCGCTGCTGATGGCCTGCACGCTGATTGCAGCCAACTTCGCCAGCGCTGTCCTTGGCGGTCCAAAGCTCGCCATCCCGCAATCACTTATCGATACGCTGGGCGCCAATCCGAACACCGCCATTCTGATCGCGCTGCTGCCGATCGCGATTCTTGCAGTCGTCACACTCGCATCAATCAGGATCATCCGGCGACACAATCGCGAACCCCGCATTCCCTACGGCCTCGCCATCTCGATGGCTGGCCTGTGGGTCGTAGGCGGCGGTTTCATCACCACCGCAGCAACTGCCGCAGGTGGATGAAACCCGATCTTAACCAATCCAGCCGTAGGGATGGAAACCATAGCTGCCCGCATTCGAATCTGACGGGCCATACGAGGGGGCTAAATAGCCATGGATAGGAAGAAGCTTGTTCTGCTGGTAGGCGCGCTGATCGTTGCGATCGGTACTGCCCTTGTTGCCCGCAGCATGTTCGCAGGAGCTGCCGCTCCGCAGGCCGAGGCCGCTGCGGTGGTCGAAGCCCAGGGACCCAAGGTTCTCGTCGCGCAGCGTGCTCTGCCGGCCGGGACGATCATCACCGCTGATGCCATCGGGTACCAGCTGTGGCCCGAAGAGCTGGTTCAGGACGCCTACTTCCTCGATGGCGAGGCCGACGTGAACAAGCTGCTCGGCACCGTCGTCCGTCACCCGGTTACGGCAGGTGAGCCGGTCACCCAGGGTTCGCTCGTGCGTCCTGGCGATCGCGGCTTCCTTGCTGCCGCCCTCACCCCCGGCATGCGCGCCATCACCGTTCCGGTTGATGCGAAAGCCGGTGTGGCAGGCTTCGTTTTCCCGGGTGACCGTGTCGACATGGTCCTTACCCAATCGGTCAAGGGCGAAGGTCGCTCGCTGAAAGCCTCGGAAACCATCCTTCGTAACCTTCGCGTCCTCGCAACCGACCAGACCACCACGCAGAAGACCAAGGATGGCCGCACTCAGGTTCGCGCTTTCCGCACGGTCACGCTCGAAGTGACCCCGACGATCGCCGAGAAGGTGGCTGTTGCCCAGACGCTCGGCTCGCTGAGCCTGGCCCTGCGCCCGCTGGCAGACAACCAAAGCGAACTGGAGCGTGCGATCGCTTCTGGCGAGCTTGTCATCCCCGATGGCGTATCGCCGGAAGAAGAAGAACGCCTGATGCGTGAAGTCGCCGGCCGTCCGGACGATGGCATCAGCACCTACGTGACCGGCGGCGACGTCTCGCGTTTCCAGCGCAGCTCGATGCCCGCAGATCGCGGCGCAGGCGGCGGCGGCGGAAACAGCCAGGTCCGCGCTGGCCCGACTGTCATCGTGACCCGCGGCAAGAACTCCGAGCGTGTCAATGTCGGCCGCGTCGGTGGACTGAACTCCTCGGTTGTCACTGGCACCCGCAACGCAGGCGAGACCGCACCGGTCGCGCTGAGCACTCTTCGCTAAGTTTTCTTCAGACAGGAAGCCATTCAGGGGGCATCTCCATGAAACGTCGTCTTACCACCAAATTGCTGCTCGCGAGTATCGCACTCGCCCCGATCGCAGCTGCTCCGACGTCTACGGCTACGGCCCAGTCGGTTGTGAGCCCGAGCCAAGAAATCGTGCTTTCGATCGGTCGCGGCGAACTCGTCAACGTGCCTGGCACCATGGCCGACGTGTTCATCTCGAACGACAGCGTCGCGGATGTGCAGATCAAGTCGCAGCGCCAGCTCTACCTGTTTGGCAAGTCGGGCGGTGAAACCACCCTGTATGCCAGCAATGCCGCAGGCGACATCATCTGGGCAGCCACTGTCCGGGTCGGATCGAACATCGGCAGCATCGACCAGATGCTTGCCCTGGCGATGCCGCAAGCGAAGATCAACGTCGCGACCATGGGCACGAACACCGTGCTCCTGACCGGGACGGTTGCCGCGCCGGAAGACGCCGCAGACGCGCAGTCGCTCGTCGAAGCTTATGTGGGCGAAGGCACTAATGTGATCAGCCGCCTGCGCATGGCGACGCCGCTGCAGGTCAACCTGCAGGTGCGCATCGCCGAAGTCAGCCGCAGCGTGGTGAAAGCCATCGGCATGAACCTCGCTACCGTCGACGCGACGAGCGGTTTCCGCTTCGGTGTCAGCCGTGGCTTCAACGAAGGTATCCCTGGATTTACCCCGGGCGGCCCCGCTGGTTTCGGTGTCGGCTTCACCGAGCCGACCGATGGCGGTACCGACATTCCGAACATCGGCGGTACAACGCTCGGCCTTACCGGAAACCTGCTTGGCCTGGATGTGCTCTCCGCACTCGACCTTGCCGAGACCCAAGGCCTGGTGACGACCCTGTCGCAGCCTAACCTGACCGCCCTTTCCGGCGAAACGGCAGAATTCCTTGCCGGTGGTGAATTCCCCATCCCGCTCAGCGGCGGCCTGGGTACGACCACCATCGAGTACAAGAAATTCGGCGTGAGCCTGGCTTATTCCCCGACCGTTCTGGCCAATGGCCGCATCTCGATGCGTGTCCGCCCGGAAGTGTCGGAGATCTCGAGCCAGAACTCGATCCAGATCAACGGCTTCCAGGTCCCATCGCTGGTCACCCGCCGTGCCGAAACCACGGTGGAGCTGGGGTCGGGCCAGAGCTTCATGATCGCTGGCCTGCTTCAGAACAGCGCGCAGAACTCGATCGATAAGGCTCCAGGGCTGGGTGATATTCCCGTGCTCGGCAACCTGTTCCGTTCGACCAACTATCGCAAGGGCGAGACTGAACTGGTTATCGTTGTCACGCCTTACCTCGTGAAGCCCGTCAACGCGAATGACATCAGGCTGCCGACCGATGGTTATCTCAAGCCGACGGAAGCGCAGCGTCTGCTGGAACTGCGCGAAGCTGACGGTCGCTCGGGTGCCAGCCGCCCAATGCCTCGGGCAGCTGGCGAAGGAGCCGCACCGGAAATCTCGCACGGTCCGGCACAGCCGGGTGATGAACAGCTGGCGTCGGCCGACGAGGCCCGCCGCAACGAGAAGACTGCGGCAGCAATGCCCGGCTTCAGCTTCGAATAAGGGAGACCACGATCATGCGTAATCTCAACACTCGCACTCTCGCGGCTCCGCTGATGGCCTCGCTGGCCCTGACGCTGGGCGCATGCGGCCCAACCAACATGGACAACCGCTCGCTCTACAGCGTGAAGCAGCCGGTGGTCGAACGTGCCAACTACACGCTCGACGTCGCAACGACCGCTTCCGGCCTGCCCGTTTCCGAACAGCAGCGTCTCGCTGGCTGGTTCGAAACGATGGACCTGCGCTACGGCGATCGTGTCTCGATCGACGACGGTAGCAACAGCCTCGCCGTGCGCGACGATGTCGCTGCCATCGCGGGTCGCTACGGCATGCTGGTTGCGGAAGGTGCGCCGGTAACGGCGGGCCAGACCGGCCCGGGCGAAGCACGGGTAGTCATCACCCGGACCAGCGCTTCGGTTCCGGACTGCCCGGACTGGTCGCACACCAATGAGACCAATCTCAACAACGCGACGAACCCGAATTACGGCTGCTCCGTCTACGGCAATCTTGCCGCGATGGTCGCCAATCCGGAGGACCTCGTCCAGGGCCAGCAGGGCACGGGCGAAACCATCGTCACCACTTCTACCAAGGCCATCAAGGTCTATCGGGAAGCGGAGCCCACGGGCACCGAAGGTCTTCCTGAAGTCAAGACTAACAAGGGAGGCAAGTAAGCCATGAGCATGCCCGGAAACCGCGATCCATTCGCCGCCTATATCTGCGACGAAACTGCGCTGGATGTCCTGCGTCCGGTCGTGATCGAACTCGGCTGGCAGCCCGAGAAGTGCAACAAGGGCGGCCTGCGTAATGCAGTCCAGTCCCTGTCAGTGTCGGCCAGCCCGAATATCCTGATGGTCGACCTGTCGGAAAGCGGTGACCCGCTCAACGACATCAACGCGCTGGCCGAAGTCTGCGAGCCCGGCACGGTGGTTGTCGCCATTGGCCAGGTCAACGACGTGCGCCTCTATCGCGACCTGCTCTCCAGCGGGATCCACGACTATCTGCTTAAGCCGCTTTCGGCATCGGTCCTGCGGGATTCGCTGAATGCAGCGCAGGCCGTATTCTCGGCTCCGCGCCAGGGCGAAGCCGAGCAGTCGAAGCGTCACATCTCGACGGCGATCATCGGTACGCGTGGCGGTGTGGGTGCCTCCACCCTCGCGACTTCGCTCGCTTGGCACTACAGCGCCGACAAGAAAATGCCGACTGCACTGCTCGATCTCGACGTGCACTTCGGCACCGGTGCCCTCACGCTCGACCTCGAGCCGGGCCGCGGCCTGACCGACGCGATCGACAATCCGAGCCGTATCGACGGCCTGTTCATCGAACGCGCCATGATCCGTGCGAACGACAACCTCGCCATCCTTTCGGCAGAGGCACCAATCAACTCGCCGCTGATGACCGACGGCGCGGCCTTCCTGCAACTGCAGGAAGAATTCCGCCATGCCTTCGAAATCACGCTGGTCGACCTTCCGCGCAACATGCTGATCAACTTCCCGCATGTCCTGAACGACGTGAACGTCGCTACGGTCGTGTGCGAAATGACGCTCGCTTCGGCGCGCGACACGATCCGCGTGTTGAGCTGGCTCAAGGCCAATGCCGGTCATGTGACCCCGCTGGTCGTCGCCAACAAGGTTCAGGCCGGCACGGCGGAGATCAGCAAGGCCGATTTCGAAGCCTCGATCGAACGTAAGCTCGATGTGGTGATCCCCTTCGACCAGAAGGGCGCCAGCGCGGCTGCCAAACTCGGCAAGACCTTCATCGACGCCAATGGCTCGAGCAAGGTTTCCTCGGGCATCAAGCAGGTCGCCAGCCGCATCATCGGTCTTGGCGGTGAGGAAGGCGAAGAGGCTTCTGACGGCGAGAAGAAATCGCTCCTCGGCGGCTTCGACCTGAAGGGCCTGATGGCCAAGAAAGACAAGGCTGACGCCTGATAACGAGCCGGAATGGCGGGGCCTGCTACACGCAGTCCCCGCCTCATCCGGACGAGACTGAATGGACGGGACGGAGTAGACTAGATGAACACGATCCAGCTTGTGCTGATTGCCGGCGGTGTCCTTCTCCTGCTCGCACTGGCTTATGCTGCTTTCGCCGGTCCCAACGCCGCGAAGGCCAGCCAGCGACGCCTCCAGCAGCTGCGCTACCGACACTCGGAAAGCACCGACGCCAAGGTGGAATCGCAGCTCAAGAAGGCAATCGCTGCACGCAAGCCGAAGAGCTTCAAGCGGGCGGGATCGGGATCCCGTCTCGAGGCTCTGGCTGTCCGGCTAGACCGGACCGGCAAGGGCTGGACGCTGAGCCAGTACCTCTACACCTCGCTGGGTGTGGGCCTCGTTGTAGCCGTCATCATCTTCCTGCGCACCGGTTCCTTGCCGCTCGGTTTCGCGATCGGCGTTTTCGCCGGCGCAGGTATCCCGCACTTTATCGTCGGCCGGTTCATCAAGAGCCGTACCACCAAGTTCAATGCCAAGTTCGCCGACGCGATCGAACTGCTCGTGCGTGGCCTTCGTTCGGGTCTGCCGGTGACCGAGACGCTCAATGTCGTCTCGCAGGAAGTCCCTGGCCCGGTTGGCGAGGAATTCAAGGGTATCGTCGAGCGCATCAAGATCGGCCGCACCATGGAAGAATCGCTCCAGGAAACCGCCGACCGTCTCGGCATTCCGGAGTTCAACTTCTTCTGCATCACGCTCGCCATCCAGCGCGAAACCGGTGGTAACCTTGCAGAGACGCTGTCGAACCTTTCCGACGTGCTGCGCAAACGCGCGCAGATGAAGCTCAAGATCAAGGCGATGAGCTCGGAATCGAAGGCTTCGGCCTATATCGTCGGCTCGCTGCCCTTCATCGTCTTCGTACTCATCTGGTGGGTAAACCCGAGCTATCTCGCGGGCTTCTTTACCGACGACCGCCTGATCGTGGCGGGCCTGGGCGGCATGGTGTGGATGAGCATCGGCGCCTTCATCATGGCCAAGATGGTCAGCTTCGAAATCTAATCGACCGAGGGATCATAAAGTCATGCAGTCCGGCCCCAAGCTCCTAGGTTTCGACGTCATTCTCGTCGGTTCGATCCTTGCCGGGATCGCAGCGATGGCAGTGCTCTTCGCAATCTACACCGCGGTCACGATCAAGGACCCGATGGCCAAGCGCGTGAAAGCGCTCGAAGGCCGTCGCGAGGAATTGAAGCTCGGCCTAGTCACCGCCAGCGCCAAGAAGCGCCAAAGCCTGGTGCGCAAGTCCGGCACGACCGACAAGGTCCGCGACACGCTGAAGGACATGAAGGTCCTGCAGGCGAGCCAGGTGGAGATGATGCAGCAGAAGCTGGCCTGGGCCGGTTTCCGCAACAAGGACATCGCCGTCATCCTGATCGGCCTGCGCATGGTCCTGCCGCTTGTCTTCGGCACGATCGCTGCGATCCTGCTGTACGCGGTCGAGATCTATCCCGACTGGCAGTTCAAGCGCGTGATGGCGCTCGGTGGCACGGTTTTCCTCGCCTACAAGGGCCCGGAAATCTACCTCAAGAATATCGCCACCAAGCGTACGGACGCGATCCGCAAGGGCCTGCCCGACGCACTCGACCTCCTGGTCATCTGTGCCGAGGCCGGTCTTACGGTCGACGCTGCCTTCAACCGCGTCGCCAAGGAGCTGGGCCGCGCCTATCCGGAACTGGGCGACGAATTCGCCCTCACCGCGATCGAGCTGTCCTTCCTCAACGAACGCAAGAAGGCCTTCGACAACCTCGCCTATCGCGTGAACCTGGAAGCCGTGAAGGGTGTGGTCACCACGATGGTCCAGACCGAACGTTACGGTACGCCGCTGGCCTCCGCGCTGCGTGTGCTCTCGGCAGAATTCCGTAACGAACGTATGATGCGCGCCGAAGAGAAGGCCGCGCGCCTGCCGGCCATCATGACCGTGCCGCTGATCATGTTCATCCTGCCGGTGCTGTTTATCTTCATCCTCGGCCCGGCAGCCTGTTCGATCGCCGACGCCTTCGGAATGTAGGCCAAGCAAATCGAAGCGAATTAGGAAAGCCTCGTCGACTAGCTAGTCGGCGAGGCTTTCTGCATCGAACTCGCCCGCATTCTCTCGCAGCCGGGAAAGCATGTCGCGCATCGCCGCCTGTTCTTCCTTCGACAGCACCGAGAACAGCTCGGATTCGATTTTCAGCGCGAGCGGCATGATCCCCGCGTGCACGGCCTTGCCCTCTGCCGTCAGCTCCAGCAGGTGCGAGCGCCCGTCCTGCGCGTTTGGCTTGCGCCGTGCGAGCCCCCTGCTCTCAAGCGCCTTGCACGCGCGATTGACCGGTACCTTGTCCATCAGCGTCGCCTGCGACAGCTCGCGCTGCGTTGTCGGCCCGCTATCCCCCAGCACGGCCATGATCCGCCATTCGGTTGTCTTCAGCGCAAACCGCTTGCGATATTGCTCCGCAATTCGCGTGGAAACCGCATTGGAGGCGACCGACAGCTGGTAGGGCAGGAAGTCGGCGAGGCGCTGGGCGGGTTTGCGTGACGTCATGCGGCCTAGCTCTAGCTTCCCCGCCGCGCTTGGCAAGGTTGCCGCTGTGACTATCTCACATGCAACTACTCGAAGGCCGGCTCCTCCCACCACGGGTAGAAGTCGGGCATGTTCTCACTGACAGTGTCGGGATAGGCGGGCGGACGCTTCTCGAGGAAGCTGGCGATCCCTTCCTTTGCATCATTGCTGCGGCTGAGACGGTAGATCGCCCGGCTGTCCACGCGGTGAGCATCCATCGGGTGCCCGCCCGCGCCAAGCCGCCACAGCATTGCCCGCGTCATCGAAACCGACACGGCAGAGGTGTTGTCGGCGATCTCGCGCGCAATCCCGACAGCTGCATCCATCAGCTCGGATTGCGCATGCACCGACCGCACCAGGCCGCGTTCCCTGGCCTCCTCGGCATCGAAGACGCGACCGGTCATGCACCACTCAAGCGCCGTCTGCATGCCCACCAGTCGCGGCAGGAACCAGCTCGAGGCGGCTTCAGGCGTGATCCCGCGCCGTGCGAAGACGAAACCGAAGCGGGCATTGTCGCTGGCGAGGCGAATGTCGAAGGGCAGCTGCATCGTCGCACCCACGCCGACAGCAACGCCGTTGCAGGCACCGATCAGCGGCTTTTTCGAGTTGAACAGCCGCAAGGTGAGCCGTCCGCCGCCATCGCGCACGCGCTCGTCGGACAGATCCTCGACCGGGTTGGGATCGGAGAAGACATGCCCCCCGCCCTCCGGCGTCAAATCCGCGCCGGCGCAGAAAGCCCTGTCACCGTGACCCGTCACGATCACCGCGCGAACGCTGTCGTCGGCATCGGTAGTGTCGATCGCATCGATGATCTCGGCCATCATCGTGCGGGTGAAAGCGTTCATCTTCTCGGGCCGATGCAACGTCACGGTGGCGATGCCATCGGCAATATCGAGCTTGATCTGCGTGTAGGCGTTCATTTGGATTCTCTCTCAGCGATATCCATCAGCTTGGAACACATGGAACACGGTCCATGCGAAAATGCAAAGCCCCCGGTGCAGGCGCGGCAGGGAAGGCCGGGGAGAGGAGGCTTGATCGGGTCCATCGTCGGCCGGAATTACCCGGCAAACCGCCGGTAGGAAAACGGAACCCCGCTTCGGTTCCCTCCGTCTGGAAATATTCATTCAGGAACGCGCCGCACCAGCCTCCGTTGCCAAAGGGACCCCCGCATTCACCCACAGCAAGGTGCCCCATGTCGCATATCACCACCACGAATCCAGCCACCCGCGAGACCATCGAGACCTATGACCTCATGTCCAAGGACGAGGCTTTCGCGAAAATCGAGGCCGCGCACGAAGCCTTCCTAGATTGGCGGACACGCAGCCACGAGGATCGCGGCAAAGTGCTCCGCAAGATCGCGAGCACCTTGCGCGACAACAGCGACCGCATCAGCGCAATGATGACCCGCGAGATGGGCAAGCTGCTGAAGGACGGAAAGACCGAAGTCGAAATCTGCGCCCGCATTTTCGAATATGGCGCCGACAAGGGCCCAACCGAGCTCGCCGACGAGGAGCGCGAGCATTCGGGCGGCAAGAAGCGCGGCATCGTCACCTATTCACCCATCGGCGTCATCTATTCGATCCAGCCGTGGAATTTCCCGCTCTACCAGCCGGTGCGGGTGCTTGCCGCCAATGCCATGGCGGGCAATGCCTGCATCCTGAAACACGCATCGATCTGCACCGGCAGCGGCCTGTTGCTACGCGACCTGTGCCTGGAGGCGGGTCTTCCCGAAGGTCTCTTCGACGTTGTGCTGGTGGATCACGAGGTGTCGGACGAGATCATCAGGCACGACAAGGTCCGCGCGGTCACGATGACCGGAAGCGACGGGGCCGGCAGCCATATCGGCAAGACCGCTGCCGACGCCTTGAAAAAGACCGTACTCGAGCTGGGCTCGAACGATGCCTATCTCGTGCTCGAAGATGCCGACATCGATCTTGCGGTGAAAACCTGCGTGACCGGCCGCCTCTACAATAATGGCGAGACCTGCGTTTCGGCCAAGCGCTTCGTTGTGACCGATGCAGTCTATGACGATTTCGTCGAGGCCTTCGTCGAACGGATGAAATCGGCGAAAATGGGCGATCCGACCGACGAGGATACGCAGCTCGGCCCGGTGTCGAGCAAGGAGCAGTTCGAAACGCTGATCGAGCAGGTGCAGAAGAGCCTCGAAGGTGGCTGCACGCTGCTTTGCGGCGGCGATCCGGAAGACGATCCCGATGGCTGGTATTTCCCCGCCACCGTGCTTGCCGACTGCAAGCCGGGAACGCCCGCCTATGACGATGAGCTGTTCGGCCCCGTCGCTTCGATCATCCGCGCGAAGGACGACGAGGATGCGATGCGTATCGCCAACGACAGCCGTTATGGCCTGGGCGGCGGCATCTTCACCAAGGACCAGGACAAGGCGATCCGCCTAGCGCGCGATCATTTCGACACCGGCATGATCCGTATCAATTCCTTTGGTGCGGCAGACCCGAACATGCCCTTCGGCGGGGTGAAGGATTCCGGATACGGCCGCGAACACGGCGGGTTCGGAATGAAGGAATTCGTGAACACGAAAGCCATCTTCCTGCCCTGACCTGCCCTCCCCGATCAAGAGGATCGATACCGATGAAAATTCTCGTAGCCGGCTCCACCGGCAATACCGGCACCCGCCTGGTCCATGAACTTTGCTCGCGCGGCCACGAACCGGTCGCACTGGTCCGCTCTTCGTCCGACACCAGCGAGCTGCCCGAAAACGTCGAGCAGCGGCTCGGCGACCTGACATCGCTCGAAGACGACGTGACCGAAGGCTGCGACGTCGTGATTTTCGCTGCCGGATCGGGCGGCGATACGAGCGAGGAAATGACCAGGAAGGTCGATCGTGACGGCGCGATCAGGCTGATCGATATTGCCGAGAAATCGGGGGTAAAGCGCTTCGTAATGCTGAGCTCGGTCGGCACGGAAGATCCCGATCCGAATAGCGACCTTGCCCATTATCTGCAGGCCAAGCACGTTGCCGACGAAAGGCTCAAGGCCAGCTCGCTGGACTACGTGATACTGCGGCCCGTCGCATTGACCGACGATGGACCGACCGGCTCTGTGCGGCTGGGAGACGAAGTGGACCCCAAGGGCGAAGCCGCCCGGGGCGACGTCGCCGTCCTCCTGGCCGATGCGGCCGAGCAGGACGAATGGGTCGGCGCCATCAAGTTGATGGAGACCGTCGGCTGATCATCCGAGAGGGAAAAAAGAAACGCCGCCCGTCCACGAAGGACGAGCGGCGCTTTTCTGTTGCAATTACAGATATTTAGCGCGGCGCCATGCGGATTGCGCCGTCGAGGCGGACGTCCTCGCCGTTGAAGTAGCCGCACTCGATCATGGTCATGGCCAGCTGGGCATATTCTTCCGGATTGCCGAGGCGCTTGGGGAACGGGACCGATGCGGCCAGCGCTTCCTTCACCTGCGGAGGAGCAGCGTTCATCAGCGGGGTATTGAAGATACCCGGCAGGATGGTGTTTACGCGGATGCCTTCCTGCATCAGGTCGCGTGCGATGGGCAGGGTCATGCCGATTACGCCACCCTTCGAAGCCGAATAGGCTGCCTGGCCGATCTGACCGTCTTCACCGGCAACTGATGCGGTGTTGACGATCGCACCGCGATCGCCATCGTCCGAAAGCGGGTCGAGAGTCATCATGCCAGCCGCCGACTTCGCGATGCAGCGGAAGGTGCCGATCAGGTTCACCTGGATGACGAATTCGAAGGCCGACAGCGGGAAGTGGCTGATCTCGCCCGTCTGCTTGTCGCGCTTGGCGGTCTTGATGGCGTTGCCGATCCCTGCGCAGTTGACGAGGATACGCTCTTGGCCGTGTACTTCGCGCGCCTTGGCAAAGCCTGCGTCGACGTCTTCGTCGCTCATCACATTGACCTTGCAGAAGATGCCGCCAATGTCCTTGGCGACTGCTTCGCCCTTCTCTTCGTTCATGTCGAAAATGGCGACCTTGGCGCCCTTGGCCGCGATGGCGCGAGCGGTGGCTTCGCCAAGGCCCGATGCGCCGCCGGTGACGACTGCGGGGGTATTGCTGCTGACTTCCATTTCAGATTTCCTCTCGAATGGGGGTAACTAAAGCGCCTCGACGATCGTCACGTTGGCGACGCCGCCGCCTTCGCACATCGTCTGGAGGCCGTATTTCTTGCCGCGCGCCTTAAGGGCGTGGACCAGCGTGGCCATGAGCTTGGTACCCGAAGCGCCAAGCGGGTGGCCCAGCGCGATCGCGCCGCCGTTGACGTTGAGGCGTTCCGGGTCCGCATCCGTGTGCTTCAGCCATGCGAGCGGCACCGGGGCGAAGGCTTCGTTCACCTCGAACAGGTCGATGTCGGAGATCTTCATGCCAGCACGTTCGAGCGCGCGGTCGGTTGCGAACAGCGGCTCTTCCAGCATGATGACCGGGTCACCTGCCGTGACAGTAAGATTGTGGATCCGCGCGAGCGGCGTGAGACCATATTCCTTCAGCGCCTTCTCGCTGACGACCAGCACCGCGCTCGACCCGTCGCATATCTGGCTGCTCGAAGCGGCGGTGATCGTACCCTCGGGGCTCAGCAGCTTTACGCCGGCGATGCCTTCGAGCGTCGCATCGAAGCGAATGCCCTCATCGACCGTGTGCATCTCGGTGCCTTCGGGCGTTTCCACTTCAACCGGCACGATCTCGGCCTCAAAAGCCCCCGAGCGCGTCGCTTCGATTGCCTTCTCGTGACTCGAGAGCGCGAAGCGGTCGAGATCGTCCTTCGAGAAGCCGTGCTTCTTGACGATCATCTCCGCGCCCATGAACTGGCTCCACTGGATGCCGGGGTATTTCCCTTCGAGACCGGGCGATTTGTAGTTCCCCAGCCCCTCCTTCATATGAAACATCGCGGTCGAACCCATCGGTACGCGCGTCATGCTTTCCACACCGCTGGCGATGACCACGTCCTGCGTGCCGCTCATCACGGCCTGCGCGGCGAACTGAATCGCCTGCTGCGAGGAGCCGCACTGGCGGTCGATAGTGACGGCAGGCACGCCCTCGCCCAAATGCTTCGAAGCGAGCACGGCGTTCCGCCCCACCTGCATGGCCTGCTCGCCGCCCTGACTGACACAGCCCATCACGACGTCGTCGACCGCCTTGGCCTCGAGGCCCGAGCGTTCCATCACCGCATCGAGCGACTTCGCCGCGAGATCGACGGGATGCACGCCTGCAAGCCGCCCTCCCCGGCGCCCTCCGGCAGTGCGGACGGCTTCGACGATATAGGCTTCGGGCATGAGAGAATCCTTTTGGGTTGCGATTTGGAACGGGACTATGTGGACCTTCCGTTTACGTCAAGGGCAATGCCAGAAGCGATATGACCGCCCGGCGTTAACGATACGCGACGGGCAGGTGATCACCCCGTGTGACGATTTGGCAACATAACCGGGGACAATCCCCGCATACCTATGAATTTCATTTGATACTATCCGGGCGATGGCTCATTCCCTGCACGGTTCGGGCCTGGACCCGCTAGGAGGGCAATGCTGCGCAGCAGCCAAGCAGGAAAAGCGAAAAAGGGCCGACGCCTCTTTCCAAACACAAACCGTTGAGGATTGGAAACGTGAAAATAACTACACTAGCAAAGCTGTCTGCAGCTACCGGCGCCATGGCGATTGCCATGTCGGCGGCACCTGCATTCGCACAGGATGCCGACGAGGAAGTCCTCGACGCAACCATTCAGGACGGTCCTGCCGTCGCGGCTGGCGAAGCCATCGTCGTGACCGGTTCGCGTATCCGTCGCGACGAATTCCAGGAAACCTCGCCGACCTTCATCATCGGCGAAGAGCTGATCGAAGATCGCCAGTTCAATAACGTGGCAGATGCCATCAACGAACTGCCGGCATTCGGTGTCCCGGGTCAGTCGCGTACCGGTACCGTCGGTAACGCCGACGTCGGCCAGAACTTCGTCAACTTCTTCGGCCTTGGCTCGCAGCGTACGCTGACCGTCGTCAACGGTCGTCGCTTCGTTGCTGCAAACGCTCCGACGGTGTTCAACAACGCCGCGCCGGGTCTGCAGGTCGACCTCAACGTGATCCCCTCCACCATGGTGGATCGCATCGAAACCGTCACCATCCGCGGTGCACCGATCTACGGTTCGGACGCTATCTCGGGTACGGTCAACGTTATCCTGAAGAATGACTTCGAAGGTCTCGAAGTCAGCGGCAGCTACGGTCTTACCGAACGTGGCGACGCACAGGACTTCCGCGTTGGCACCATCGTCGGCGGCAACTTCGCCGATGGCCGTGGTAACGTGACCCTGGGTCTCGAATACCAGGAAGTCGACGGCCTTCTCGAGCGTGATCGTTACGATTTCCTCGGCTCGGCCTTCTCGTTCCAGCCGAACCCTGCCAACGGCAGCGGTACGGACGGTATCCCTGACCGCGTTCTCATCCGCGATGCTCGCGTTTCCTTCGCGACCTTCGACGGTATCGGCGCGCTGTTCTTCGGCAACCCGTTCTTCGGCGTTCCGATCACCAACCCTGCTGGCGACATCCTGCAGTTCGGCCCGGACGGCGACCTGATCCCGTTCGATGTCGGCACGCGCTTCGGTGCGGTGTTCGCTGACGGCGGTGACGGCGTTTCGATCAGCGACATCAACACGCTGACCTCGGGTCTGCGTCGTACGATCGCTGCTGCCAACGCTCACTACGACGTGACGGACAGCATCACGGCCTTTGCCGAGTTCAACTTTGCGAATACGCAGGGTCAGGACCTTGGCTCGCAGGCCGTCTGGAACACCGACTTCTTCTCCGATGACGGCGGTGCCATCCAGTTCAACGTCCAGAACCCGTTCCTGAGCTCGCAGGCGGCTGGTTTCATCCAGTCTACCTGTGATGCAAACGGTCTTTCGGATCCGGACAGCTGTAACTTCCTCGTCGCTCGCTATGGTCGTACGCTGACCGAAGGTACCAACCGCACGGCACAAAACCTGTACCGCACGGTTGTCGGCCTCGAAGGCGAATTCGACCTGGGCGATCGTCCGTTCAACTGGGAAGTCTCGTTCAACTACGGTCGTACCGAGAACAACTCGAACGTTATCGGTGTGAACTCGCGTCGTTTCAGCAACGCACTTGACGTTGTTGCACTCACGCAGGACGACATCGACAACTTCGCCTTCCCGGGTGCAACGATCGTCCGCGGCGGCGAAACGCTGCTGCTCGACGTCTCGCAGCTGCAGGTCGGCGACATCGCCTGTTCGGCAACTGTCACTCCGCCGGATCCGTCGGGTGGTGGCGTCAGCATCCCCGAACAGGCTTCGCAGAACGACGCTGCGCTGTGTGTGCCGCTGAACTACTTCGGTGAGAACAACACCTCGCCTGAAGCGCGTGCCTATGTGGCGCAGTTCTTCGGTTCGGACACGGTCATCGACCAGAAGGTCTTCAACGCCTCGGTTGGCGGTGAGCTCTTCGATATCTGGGGCGGTGGCGTCTCGCTGGTTGTGGGTTACGAACACCGCGCAGAATTCGCGCAGTTCATCCCCGATTCCGGCGCGGCAACCGGTCTGCAACAGGGTTCGGTTCCGATCACCGGCACCGAAGGTGGCTTCGAAACCGACGAGTTCTTTGCTGAAACTCTGATCCCGCTGGTTAGCCCGGAAATGGGCCTCGGCCCGCTTTCGAGCGTCATTGCAGAAGGTGCGTTCCGTTACGTGGACAACTCGCGCTCGGGTAGCGCAGAGACCTGGACCGCAGGCGGCCGTATCGGCTTCTTCGACGACCAGTTCATCGTTCGCGGTAACTTCACTCGCGCGATCCGCTCGCCGGCTCTCGTCGAACTGTTCCTGCCGCAGAGCGCAACGAACTCGTTCGGTAATGACCCGTGCGACCCGACCAACATCGACGGTGGCACCAGCTTCCGCCGCATCAACTGCGAAGCTGAAGCTGCAGCGGCCGGTGTGGATCTCGATGCGACCTTCGACAACGACGGCGACGGCACTGTCGATCCGTTCCAGTCGGTGGTCATCAACGGTACCCGTCAGGGTCTCGTTTCGGGTAACCAGAGCCTCGGCAACGAAGTCGCTGACTCGTACACGATTGGCGGTCTGTTCCAGCCCGACTTCATCCCCGGCCTCACGATCGGTGGTGACTATGTGAACATCAAGATCGACAATGCCATCGCCAACCTGAACCTCTCGTCGGTGATGCGTGCTTGTTACGACTCGGAAAGCTTCCCGAACGACTTCTGCGGCCGCTTCACTCGCGGTGCTGCTAGCGGTCCGGGACAGGAAATCTTCCAGATCCAGCCTGGCTTCCAGACTGGCTATGAGAACTCCGGTTTCCGTCGTTTCCAGGGTGTCACTGGTCAGCTGAACTATCGTACCGATGTTGCCGATCTCATCGGCGGTGACAGCGATCTTGGTCGCCTGAACATCTCGGCCAACGTGTTCCACCTGATCCAGGACGACTTCTCGGTCACCGGCTTCGACCTCGTCGAAGACGCTGGCGAAATCGGTCGTGCGGACTGGCGTGGTCAGCTGAACCTGAACTGGGATCTCGGCAACTGGGGCTTCCTCTGGCAGACCCGCTTCGTTGGCGAATCGGCGTTCTCGAACGACGACTCGGACGAAGCCCGCGATTACCTGACGGTCGACGACTACTGGCTGTTCAACCTGGGTATCCGTGCTCAGGTCGCAGACACGGTCGAAGTTCGCTTCAACATCGACAACGTGTTCGACACGGAACCGCCGTTCCCGTCGGGCGCCAGCGGCAACCAGGGCTTTGCATACGACATCTTGGGTCGTAACTTCCGCCTTGGTGCGAAGCTGACCTTCTAAGAAGGCGCTTCACGCAAGAAATTGGGGGCGGACCGCAAGGTCCGCCCCCTTTTTTATTGCCTGCAATCGGGAGACGAGAGGATCAGATCCACTCGCTCCCGTTGGCTAGTTTAGCGAACGCGTCGAACGCCGAGGAAGCCGCGACGATCTTCGAACTTCATGCGATAGCCGCCCATGGTCCCTTCGGTGATTTCAACCACCCAGCCTTCGCGAACCGAGCCGCGGTAGCTCTTCACTGCCGTTGTGCGCCAGATCTGCCCGTTTGAGAGCATGATCACCCTCTCCCCGCGACGGTCGGTAAGGACTTCGGTGATGGTGGCCCGGATACCCTCGAAAGCAGGCTCGGGTTGCTGCGCAGCCGCAACTGCTCCCGGCACTTCCGCAGATTGCGGCGCTGACGCTGCGACCTCGGCCGCCCGTTCCGCTTCGCGCTGGCGCAATTCGTTCTCGTTGAAGCCGAAACTGTCCTCGGTCGCCTCCTTCTCTTCTTCCACTCGCTGCGAGGCGAGGGCGCTTTCCCTTACATAGGTAGCGTCGAAACAGGCCAACCGGGCGGCATCCTCCGAGATCCTTGCGCATTCACCATAGGGGTCGGCACCAGTGTCCTGCGCGGCCAGGGGCCCGGCCCCGATAACCAGGGCGGCCATTCCGCATGGCACCAGCACATATCTGTCAATCATTCTGAGTTTCCTTTGCGCGTTTCACGGTTTCAGGCGGATGGGATAGCTCCGCTTGGTCCCATTGTCTGCCTCTTGCGGGATTTGAGCACGCATTTGCGGCTGGCAAGGCGATCCCTTCGCGGAGCCATGTGGGTAATCTTCGTTCGCACTGACGACATTTCAGCCTCAGAAAATGTCGCAAGCGCCCGCCAGTTGCCCAATCTTGTGGCATAGCGAACACACTCGTCGATGAGTCTCGCCATCTGGTCTTAATATCGTTGTAACTCGCCTGTCACTGACGCAAGCAGCCATCAGCGAGTGCCGTATGTGGGATTCTCATCCCGGATTCGGGTCGCTCTCGTTCAGGGACGATCGCTGCAAAGGCAGCATTGGACTAGGGGAATTAATGTGAAAAAGTTTGAGTATGCCACCAATGGTGGCAAGGCATCCTGGCTTGCAGGTGCCGCCATCTCGGTGCTGGCTTGCACCGTCGCCGCTCCCGCCTTCGCGCAGGACGATGCCGCTACCGATGAAACCGAAGAAGTGGCGGAAGAAACCGCACCTGCGGCTCAGCCCATCGTGGTTACCGGCTCGCGCATTCGCCGCGACGAGTTCACCTCGCCGGCTCCGCTGACCGTCATCGATCCCGAGATCGCTGTCCGCCAGGGTCTCAACTCGACCGCCGAATTCGTCCAGGGTTCGCCGATCGCTGCCGGTTCGGGCCAGGTGACCGACGCCATTTCGTCGAACTTCCTGACCAACGGTGGTACCGGCGCGCAGACGATCTCGCTGCGTGGTCTCGGTGCCGAGCGTACTCTCGTCCTGCTCAACGGCCGTCGTGCTGGCCCGGCCGGTACGCGTGGTGCTGTTTCGTCCTTCGACCTCAACGTCCTGCCGCAGTCTGTTGTCGGCCAGGTCGACCTCCTCAAGGACGGCGCATCCTCGATCTACGGTTCGGACGCAGTTGCCGGTGTGGTCAACCTGATCACCAAGCGCGACACCGACGGCATCGAACTCGACTTCTTCAGCTCGGTTCCCTTCGAAAGTGGCGGCGAGCAGTATTCGATCTCGGCCACCTGGGGTAAGACCTTCGATCGCGGCCACCTGATGCTTTCGGGTAGCTACCAGCGTCGCAACGAACTCAAGCGCGGCGACCGCGATTACCTGGGCTGCACCGAACTCTACGGTTTCACCGATGAAACCCACAGCACGCGTGCCGACCTCATCGATCCGCGCACGGGCGAATTCGCCTGCACCAGCGAGAGCAACTCGACCTGGGGCCACGTCTGGACCTATGATTACACCTATTACTACGGTGTGGACACCAACATGCCGGCTACCTCGCCGAACGACGTGCAGGGCGGTGACGGCGACGTCTACCTGATCCAGTACGACTATTCGGGCACGCTCGGCCAGTACATCCCGGCCTTCCCGGCGATCACGCAGGACGGCCAGATCGGTGTCCCGGCCGGCTGGTTCATCACCGGCATCGATTCCGCAACGGAAGCGGTCCAGAACCAGTTCCACCCCTCGCGTTTCGGCGATTCCATGATCCCCGAAACCGACCTCTACACCATCTATGCCGATGGCTCGTACGAGCTGACCGACTTTGCCGAGTTCTACTTCGAAGGTCTCTACAACAAGCGTGAGACCTATGTGAACTCGTCGGCACAGGTCTACATGTTCGGCAACGGCGAATATGCCCTCGACGGCGATCGCAGTGCGTCGCTCTTCGGCCTCGGCAACGACCCGCTGGCCACCGGCTGGGTCGGCTGGGCGCTGTTCAGCCCGACCGGTTACACCGACATGGTCGATTCTTCGGTCGAGGTCGACTACTACCGCGGTGTTGCCGGTTTCCGCGGCGACATCACTTCGAACTGGGCATATGACATCTATGGCCAGTACTCGCGTTCGGACGGCACCTATCGCAACCAGACCCCGCTCAACGATGCGCTGGATGTGGCGACGTTCCGGAACGCTTCGTGCGCAGGCACGACGCTTAGCGCCGGCACACCGATTGAACGGCCCTGTATCGATATCGACTGGTACAGCCCGCGCATCATGTTCGGTGACTACACCCAGGCCGAAAAGGACTTCCTGTTCGCCTGGGACGAAGGCAACACCAAGTACACGCAGAAGTATGTCGAAGCGATCGTCACTGGTCAGCTGATCGATCTGCCGTGGAGCGGCCCTGTCGGCGTCGTGGTCGGCGGAACCATCCGTGAAGACGAGATCAACGATACTCCGGGTTACCTCCAGCTCAACGACCTGGGCTTCCAGCTCGTTAGCGCAGGTGTCACTGCCGGTAAGTCGGTGACCAAGGAAGCCTTCGGTGAAATCGAAATCCCGCTTCTCGAAGGCCTGCCGATGGTTGAATCGCTTACCTTCAACGGTGCGGCACGTGTCACCAATGTGAAGGCAACGCGCGCTTCGGACGGCGAATCCTACTCGACCAATGGCAACTGGACCTACAAGCTCTCGCTCAACTGGGAGCTGACGGACTTCCTGCGCCTTCGCGGCACCTACGGTACCTCCTACCGTGCACCCGCATTGTTCGAGCAGTTCCTAGCCGACCAGGTCGGTACGGTTCGCGGCTTCCGCGATCCTTGTAGCAACCTTGCGACGAACCTCGCCAATGGCGACATCACGCAGCAGCGCTACGACAACTGTATCGCCGACGGAATTCCGCTGACCTTCACAGGCGGCGGCATCCAGCCGAGTGCGGTGACCGGCGGTGGTCTCGGCGTGCTGGAACCGGAAACTTCGAAGGCCTGGACCGCTTCCGCGATCCTGACCCCGAACTTCTCGTTCCTGCCCGATACGGACATCAACATCGCGGTCGACTACTTCGACATCGAAGTGAATGGCGAAATCGCCCAGTTGGGCGCGTCGTCGATCGTATATGGTTGCTACGACTCGGAATTCTTCCCGAATGAGCCTCTTTGCGACCAATTCGATCGTGTCCGTGATCTCGACCCGAGCGATCCGTTCTTCAACAACGGCAACCAGGACAACGTTGCGGTCATCCGTGACAGCTTCTTGAACATCAACAGCCAGTCGAACCGCGGCATCGACGTCACCACCCGGATCGTTCACGATTTCGGTAGCGACACGACGCTGACGCTTCAGGGTCTCGTGACCTGGCAGCTGGAAGACAAGGTTGCCCTGTTCGAAGGCAACTTCGACGATTTCAACGGCCTGGCCGGCGAACCGATCTTTACGGGCGACTTCAACATCCAGCTCGATACGGGTCCGTGGAATTTCTTCTATGGTCTCGACGTGATCGGAAGCACCGACAACACAGACTACTACATCGAACGTGCTGGCTCTATCTGCCAGGACTTCACGACGTATGACACCCCGGTCTGTGCCAAGCTGCGTGCGGAAGCCAAGTTCTACCACAGTGCCGCGATCACTCGCGACATCGGCGAGAACTTCCGCATGACCGTTGGTATGTCGAATATCTTCGACACCAAGGCGCCGCGCCTGTCCGATCTTTCGGGTACCGGTGTGAACGTCCTTGGTAAGGGTATTCTCTACTCGCAGTATGATCTTCGCGGCCGCCGTGCGTTCGTGAACTTCAACGTGAAGATGTAATCGCATCTTCCCGAAGCTTTGGGGCGGCAGGTGCATCACCTGCCGCCCTTTCTTTTTGTTGCAGATGGACGCTAGGATATCGCCATGGTTCATGTCCGACTTCAGCCCGACACACTCGACGAAGAAAACCGCAAGTTCGAGCAGACCCGCCTGCCCCAGCCAGTGTTCCTGAACTCGGTCCCCAAGTCCGGGTCACACCTGCTGCGCAATATCATGCGCATGTTCGTCCCGGTCGAGGACCAGTACCAGACTCAGTTCATCCAGTTCGGCAATCTCAAGCAACATGCCGGCGCCTTCGACGATCATCGCAAGATGCTGAGCTGGGGGCACCTGCTGTTCAGCGATGCCTCGGCGATCGAGGCCGCACCGACGCGCAAGATTGTGCTGGTGCGCGATCCCTACACCTGGGTCCTCGCCCGCGCCCGCTTTTTCCTTTCCGACGAGTTCGGTGACAATTCCGTACTCGTCAAAAACGGCGAGCTGACCGTAGATACACTCATCAATCTCATGATCTTCGGCATTCACGGTAAGGCGATGTCGATGCGCGAGCTTTTCACCTTCAACGCGGTCGCGTGGATGGGTACCGACTGCACCATCCTGAAGTACGAGGACCTCGTCCAGGCGGTGAAGACGCTCGATAGCAGCGAAGCCGAGGAATATTTCATGAGCGTGTTCGAGGCTGCCGGCCTCGCGAAGGTGCCCGACGACTGGCGCGAACGGGTCCGTATCGGTTCCGATCGCAAGCAGAGCGGTACCGCTCGCGAAAACCTTACCGAAGGCGGCATCACCATCCCCGACGAGCTCACCGCGCAGCAGCGCACGCTGGTCGATTTCGCGGCTCCCGGTCTGCGCGAGATCCTCGGCTACGCCTGATTTTTAAGGTGGCGGCCCCTTAGGCCACCACCATTTCCAGTGCGCCGTCGCCTTCGTCGATGTTCACCGTCGATCCGTCGGGCACCTTGCCGCCAAGGATCATGTCGGCGAGCGGATCCTGCACGTAGCGCTGGACCGCGCGCTTCAGCGGGCGCGCGCCGTAGACCGGATCGTAACCCACCCGGCCGAGCCACTTCTTCGCAGCCTCGGTCAGGTCGATCGTGATCTTGCGGTCCTTGAGTAGCTTCTGCACCCGCGCGACCTGGATCTCGACGATCGGGGCCATGTGCTCCTGCGCCAGGCGGTGGAAGAGGATGATCTCGTCCAGCCGGTTGAGGAACTCGGGGCGGAAGTGTCCGCGCACGACATCCATGACCTGCGGCTCGACATCTTCGACCTTCTGGCCATCCTCCATCTGCGCCAGATACTGGCTGCCGAGGTTCGAGGTCAGGATGATCAGCGTGTTCGAAAAATCGACCACGCGGCCCTGCCCGTCGGTCAGGCGGCCATCGTCGAGCACCTGCAACAGCACATTGAAGACATCGCTATGCGCCTTTTCGACCTCGTCGAACAGCACGACCTGGTAGGGCCTGCGCCGCACGGCCTCGGTCAGCACGCCGCCTTCCTCATAGCCGACATAGCCCGGAGGCGCGCCGATCAGGCGGGCGACTGCGTGCTTTTCCATGAATTCGCTCATGTCGATGCGGACCATCGCCTGGTCGTCGTCGAACAGGAATCCGGCGAGCGCCTTGGTCAGTTCAGTCTTGCCGACACCGGTGGGGCCGAGGAACAGAAAGCTGCCGAGCGGGCGGCTCGGATCCTGTAGCCCTGCCCGCGCACGGCGCACGGCCTTTGAGACGGCGTCGATGGCCTGCGACTGGCCGATCACCCGCTTCGACAGGATGTTTTCCATGTCGAGCAGCTTCTCGCGCTCGCCTTCCATCATCTTGTCGACCGGGATGCCGGTCCAGCGCGAAACCACGCCGGCAATATCGTCCTCTGTCACTTCCTCGCGCAGGAGCGCGTTATCCGTATGGCCGGACGCCTCCTCGAGCTTTGTCTCGAGCTCGGGAATCTTGCCGTATTGCAGTTCGCCCGCCTTCGCGAGATCACCCGCGCGCTGTGCCTGTTCTAGCTCGAGCCGCGCGGCGTCGAGCTCTTCCTTGATCCGTGCCTCGGCATGGATCTTGTCGCGCTCGTTCTGCCAGCGGGTGGTCAGTTCGGAAGACTGCTGTTCGAGATCGGCCAGTTCCTTGCGCAGGTTCTCGAGCCGGTCCTTCGAAGCGCTGTCGGTCTCCTTTTGCAAGGCCTGTTCCTCGATCCGCAGCTGGATGATCCGGCGATCAAGGCCCTCGATTTCTTCGGGCTTCGATTCCACTTCCATGCGGATGCGCGAGGCCGCCTCGTCCATCAGGTCGATCGCCTTGTCGGGCAGGAAGCGGTTCTGGATATAGCGGTTGGAAAGCTGCGCCGCGGCCACGATCGCACCATCGGTGATGCGCACGCCGTGATGCAGCTCGTACTTGTCCTTGATGCCTCGCAGGATCGAGATCGTGTCCTCGACGCTGGGCTCGTCGATATAGACCGACTGGAAGCGCCGCTGGAGCGCGGGGTCCTTCTCGACATACTTCTGGTATTCGTCGAGCGTGGTCGCGCCGATGCAGTGCAGTTCGCCGCGGGACAGGGCGGGCTTCAGGAGGTTGCTCGCATCCATGCTGCCTTCCGACGCGCCGGCGCCGATCAACGTGTGCATCTCGTCGATGAAAAGGATGATCTGGCCTTCGGCGCCCTTCACCTCGTCGAGCACGGCTTTGAGGCGCTCCTCGAACTCGCCGCGATATTTCGCGCCCGCGATCAACGCACCCATGTCGAGCGCCATGAGGGTGCGGCCCTTGAGGCTGTCGGGTACGTCGCCATTGGCGATACGCAGCGCGAGGCCTTCGGCAATTGCGGTCTTGCCGGTGCCGGGTTCGCCGATAAGCGCAGGGTTGTTCTTTGTGCGCCGGGCGAGGATCTGGACCGTGCGGCGGATTTCCTCGTCGCGGCCGATCACCGGGTCCAGCTTGCCGTCGCGCGCCGCCTGCGTGAGATCGCGCGCGTACTTCTTCATTGCATCGTAGCTTTCTTCGGCGCCCGCGCTGTCGGCGGTACGGCCACCGGTCACGTCCTGGATCGCAGCTTCGAGCGACTTTGCATCGACACCGGCTGCCTTGATGGCCTTACCTGCATCATTATCCGCCAGTGCGAGTGCCTGGAGAATGCGCTGGACCGGAACGAAACTGTCACCTGCCTTCTCGGCCAGCTGTTCGGCCTGGTCGAGCGCCCGCACGGCATCATTGTCGAGCCCGGGCGTCTGCTGCGCTCCGCCGCCCGAGACTGCGGGGATCTTGCCCAGCGCCGTGTCGACCTCGGTGATCGCGACACCCGCATTGCCGCCCGCGCGCTGGATCAGCTGCGCGGCCATGCCCTGCTCATCGTCGAGCAGCGCCTTGAGCAGGTGCGAAGGCGTAATGCGCTGGTGATTCATGCGGATGGCGACCGTCTGCGCCGCCTGCAGGAAGCCCTTGGCACGATCGGTGAATTTTTCGAGATTCATCGCTGGAATAGTCCCTCAATCTGGTGTCACCGCACGGATATAGTGTTGCACAATGGCAACACAAGCCCTGCACATTAGGAAAGATGCAGGTGTATTACTCGCATAGGTAAGCCCTGCGGCGCGCGCTGCAAGGGGCAAGGCGCGTGCTGGTCCAGATTGTCGGCGAACCGCTCGCGTTTATTCGGGGCGCCAGCTCCGCGCGAGTTCGTCGAGGATCATTACCCCCCAGCCCCTGGCGCTTGCGGGTATCATCGGGTTCGAGCCATCGCCGCGATCGACTGCAGCCATGTCGATATGGATCCATGGCAGGTCCTCGGGCACGAAATACTCGATGAAATGCGCGCCGGCGCTCGCGCCCGGAGCGGGTGACGCGTCCGAATTCTTGATGTCGGCGATGTCGGACTTGATCGCCTCGCGATAGGCATCCGAAAGCGGCAGCCGCCACAGCGGCTCGTCGACAGCCATGCCCGCGGTCAGGGCAGCTTCGGCATGGGAATCCTCACGAGCGAATAGGGCCGCATATTCGGGACCAAGAGCGCGCACGGCCGAGCCTGTGAGCGTCGCGACATCAACCAGCGCGAATGGCTTCTTCTCCTGCACCGTGTATTCGATCGCATCGGAGAGAACGAGCCGCCCTTCGGCATCGGTGCTGCGGATCTCGATCGTCTTGCCTGACAGGGTGCGAACCACATCACCGGGGCGCTGGGCATTGTCGCCCGGCATATTCTCTGCAAGCGCCGCAACCGCCACGACGTGGACCGGTGCGCGCGACTTGGCGAGGCTGAGAATGGCGCCCGTCACGGCTGCAGCGCCGGACATATCGCCCTTCATTTCCCACATGCCGCTGCTCGGCTTGAGCGAGATGCCGCCCGTGTCGAAAGTGATTCCCTTGCCGGCGAGCGCGATCGGCGGGCCGCCTGCGCCGCGATAGGTGATGACCATCATGCGGCTGCCACGGGTGCTGCCCTGACCCACACCGGCAATCGCGCCCATGCCAAGACGGCGGAAATCGGCCTGGTCGAGAACTTCGATGGTCACATTCGGCGCCCCGTCCAGCGCTTCACGAGCGCGCTCGATGAAGCTTTCCGGATAGACGACATTGGCCGGTTCGTTGACCATGTCGCGGGCGAAACGGACGCCTTGCGCAAGATGCGCGTGACGCGACCGCCACAAGTTGCCTCCCGCTTCGGCCACCGGACCGACGAATGTGATCGGCTGGAAAGGCAGCGGCTTGCGATCGCTCTTGTAGCGGTCGAAGCGATACTGCCCGAGCGTTGCGCCGAGCGCCGCCTGCGCCGTCGCATCGGCATCGGCAAGGCCCGCGATGGCGATGGGAGCATCCTCGTCCTTCAGTTCGCGTGCGATCCGCGCCCCGACGACGCGCCAGTCCTGCCGTTCTCCGTCCGCAGCCCGCGCACCGAACAGAACGATCCGCGGCGATCCTGCGGCGCCGGGCAATTCCAGCGTTTCGCCGTCCTCGCCTTCGAAACCGGCAGCCTTGATCCGGGCTGCTGCATCCGCCGGCAATCCGCGAAGCGAGGGCAAGCGCTCATCGGTCATCACGATTGCAAGGGCAGCCTTCGAAGGCACTTCGGCGGAGAAAGCAATCGGCCTCTCCTGCGTATTTCCGACCGTTGCAGGTGCGATGCCCGATCCTGCGACGTCCTGAGCATGAAGGATGCCCGGCGCGATTGCGATGGGCGCGAGGACGAGCGAAACGGCGGCAAGCGTATTGCGTGGCATGGTGCAACCCCTGTTGTCGGACTGGATTCCTGTGCGCGGTGCTCTGGCACCCCAAAGGCGAAACAGGCAAGCTTGTGCGCGGTTCCACTCGGCAGCACGCCGACCGGGATCGACGAAAGACTTCAGCCTGCGCCCACGCCTTCGAGACCGGGCACCATCACCGTACGTCCGCCGCCGAAATCCTCGCGTACGACGATCAGTCCCTGACGCTCGAGATGGTCGAGCAGTCGCCGGATCCGGCCAGGTGAACTCGTGCCATAAGCTCGCGCGAGTTCGTCCTCGTCGACTTGCGTTTCCCCCGCATGTGCAGCCTTGGCGATGACGAGGAACGGCCCGAGCAGGTCTTCATCGACCGCGCCGGCAAGCTGCATAATGCGCGCCTGCATGTCCTCGCCGAGCTCGCCCAGCCCTGCGCCGGCAATCGCAAAGCGGCGACGGAAAGCATGCATGTCGGGCATCGGGCCGATCAGACGCTCGCGACGGCAACGAGTGAGGAAAGTCTGGTACTGTGCAGATGCCGACTGGAAGGCGATGCCGTCTTCGCGGGCGAGCTCGCCGATGATATCCGCAATGCGGTTGGCAACATGTGACGTGTCGAGAGCTTCGGGAGGGGCTTCGACCTGCCGTTCCTCGGCATGGGCGATGCTGTCTTCGAGCTCGTCCACACGCGGCGCAGGCGGAGGCGCGGGCGGTGGCGGGGCCTTGGCGACATCTGCGGCGAGGTCGCGGGTCAGCAGGTCCGCCATGTCCTCGGGCGCGGTATCGGGAAGCGCCATCAGCCCCTCGCTTCGCGCCTGGTGACCGGTCTTCACCGGCCCGATCTTGCAGGCGATCGGCAGCCTCGTGATCGCTGGCCCCAGCGCGAGGAAATGCCCGCGCTCCAACTCGCGAATGCGTTCGGCCTGCCGCCGCTCCATGCCAAGCAGGTCGGCCGCGCGCACCATGTCGATATCGAGGAACGTGCGCCCCATCAGGAAGTTCGACGCCTCTGCTGCGACATTCTTGGCAAGCTTCGCCAGGCGCTGCGTCGCGACGATCCCCGCAAGGCCGCGCTTGCGTCCACGGCACATGAGGTTGGTCATGGCCGCAAGCGTCATTCGCCGCGTGTCCTCGGCCATCTCTCCTGCCGCAGCCGGGGCAAACATTTGCGCCTCGTCAACGACTACCAGCGCGGGATACCAATGTTCTCGCGGAGCATCGAAAAGGGCTGTGAGAAACTGCGCCGCACAGCGGATCTGCTGTTCCACCTCGAGCCCGTCGAGGTCGAGCACTACGCTGGCACGATGTTCGCGAATACGGCGCGCCAAGGCTTCAATCTCGGGCGGCGAATAGGCCGAGCCATCGATCACGACATGGCCGAATTCTTCCGCCAGCGAGGGAAAGTCGCCTTCGGGGTCGATAACCACCTGCTGGACCAACCCCGCGCTTTCTTCGAGCAGGCGACGCAGCAAGTGCGATTTGCCGCTGCCCGAATTGCCCTGGACGAGCAGGCGTGTTGCCAGCAGCTCCTCGATATCGAAGTGCACGGGCTTGCCGGAGCTTTCATGGCCGATGGTGATCTGCGCTGTCACACCCATGGGGCTAGCGGGCCGAATCCGGAAAGCGGAAGCGCCCTCTTCAGGTTTTGCCCAACGATTGCGAGTCTTCCCGTCACACGCTAGCGTCCAATGCCAAGAGAGGATTGGATTCTATGCTGAAATGGCTGGGGCGCATCGGCGCCGCGCTCGTTGTCCTGCTGCTCGTCGTATTCGTGGCGCTGGCAACGTGGGAACCCTTCTGGGCGAAGCGCGACGGGGTTGCGACTTCCACGGATAGCTACACTGCCGAGATCATCCGCGACGAATTCGGAGTCCCGCATATCTACGGCAAGCGAGATCGCGATGTCGCCTATGGCGTCGCCATTGCCCATGCCGAGGACGATTTCTCGACCCTGCAGGACGTGATCGCGATGGCGCAGGGGCGGTATGGCGCGATTGCCGGACAGGATGGCGCGGCGATCGACTATGTTTATCACTTGCTCGACGCGCGCGGCACGGCCGACCGGAGGTATCCGGAATTGCCCGAAGACACCCGAGCTCTGTTCGAGGCCTATGCTACCGGTCTCAACGATTACGCCGCGCAGAACCCCGGCGAACTGAAGCTCGGCAACCTGTTCCCGGTCGAAGGCAAGGATGTCGCTGCCGGCTTCGCACTGCGCCAGCCGTTCTTCTTCGGCTTGAACGGTGTGATCCAGCCGCTGGTTACGGGGGGAGACCTTCCGCGCGAATTCGGTCCGGATATTCCGGGCTTCCCGCGCGCAGGCAATCCCGACTCCAATCCTCCTGTACCTGCAGGTGAAACGGTATCCTATTCGCCCTTTGGCGAAGACGGCGCGCTCAATGGCTCGAATGCCTTCGCCGTCGCTCCTGAGAAATCAGGCGGCCCGACGATTCTCGTTTCCAACAGCCACCAGCCGTGGTGGGGCGGTGTCGCATGGTACGAGTTGGTCGTTGAAAGCGAGGAAGGATGGCACTTCGCCGGGGCCAATTTCCCTGGCTCGCCCTTCCCCTTCTTGGGCCACAATCGCAATCTCGGCTGGACCAATACGGTCAACACGCCCGACATGACCGATATCTACGAGCTGGAAACGACAGTCACCCCCGGTATCGACGGTGATGAAGTCATGTATCGCTTCGGCGAGGAATGGCTCAAGCTGGAGACGCGAACGGTCACCCTTCCCGTCCGTGTCGGCCCGGTAGTCCTGCCGGTCCGTCGCGACATCCATCGCAGCGTCCACGGCCCGGTGATCAAGAACGAGAATGGCTATTTCGCCTTCCGCTATGGCGGGATCGACAATCTCGGCCAGCTCGATGCCTATTACCGGCTGAACAAGGCGAAGAGCTTCGAAGAGTGGCGCACGATCATGGCGCGGCTGGATATTCCCTCGACCAATTTCATTTATGGCGATGCAGAGGGCAATATCGCCTATCTCTACAACGCCGCCCTGCCCGACCGGCACGAAGGCCCGAACTGGCGCAGCGTGCTCGACGGCAGCGATCCGAAACTCCTGTGGGACGGTACGGTCGAGTTCGAAGAGCTGCCGCAGATCGCGAACCCCTCCTCGGGCTGGGTCTATAATGCCAACAATACGCCCTTCTCCGCCGCCGGCGCGGGCAGCGACCTGTCACCGCAGGATTTCGCCCCCGAACTGGGCATCGAACTGAAGCAGACCAATCGTTCGCGGATGGCCTGGAAGCTGCTGAGCGCGGCGGACCAGCTCGATCGCGACGCTCTGAAGGCCATCAAATACGACACGGCCTATGCGCGCGAGGGCTATATCGCCGATCTGTGGGACGAGATCGAAGCGCTCGACTTGCCCGAAGGTAGCGACCTTGCCGAGGCGCGCGAGCTGCTGCTCGAATGGGATTTCACTGCCGACAACATCGGCCGCGCGGACAGCCTTGCCCTGTTGATGATCCGCGAATTCATGTCCTGCCGTTACCAGAACAAGGCCTGTCCAACCGCGCTCAGCGAACTGGAAAAGGCGGTCGACCATCTCAAGACCCATTTCGGCCGCATCGACCCTCCGCAAAGCGAGCTGTTGCGGCTGCGCCAAGGGGATGTCGACCTGCCGATCGACGGCGGATCGGACACTCTGCGCGCCTCGACGCTGTGGCACGTCAATGAAGACGGACGGCTGGCCGTCCGCCACGGCGACAGCTTCATCCAGTGGGCCGAGTGGCTTCCCGGCCAGCGGGTCCGTTCGCGCTCGATCCAGCCATTCGGCGCAGCGACCACACGGCCGCGCTCGAAGCATTATACCGACCAGAGCACGCTGTTCGTCCAGCACCGGTTGAAACCCGTCCATTTCTGGCGTGAGGACGTTCTCGCCAATGCGCAGCGGCGCTATGTCGTCTCGCACAATCCAAAGCACTGACAGGAAAAAATGCCCATGCGTTCTCACCTACTTGCCGGTCTCGCAGCCATCGCGCTTGCCGGATGCGCTACCGCTCCGACCGATGCGCCGATCGTGGAAAGCGCTCCGGCGCCCGAGAGCAGCGCACTTTCGGCATTAGTCGACAAGGTCAGCATTCCTTACGAGAGTTTCACACTCGACAACGGGCTGACTGTCCTCGTCCACACCGATCGCAAGGCGCCGATCGTTGGCGTGACGACTTACTACCGCGTCGGCGCGAAGCACGAACCGCGCGGGCGGACTGGCTTCGCCCACCTCTTCGAGCATCTCATGTTCGGTGGCAGCGAGAATGTGGAGAATTTCGACATTCCGCTGGAGGCCGCCGGTTCGACGAGCACGAACGGTTCGACCAATGCCGACCGTACCAATTACGTCGAAACGGTCCCCACTGGAGCGCTGAACCTCGCGCTGATGATGGAAAGCGATCGCCTCGGATACCTCCTTGGCGCGATCAGCCAGGAAAAGCTCGATAAGCAGCGCGGCGTCGTCCAGAACGAGAAGCGACAGGGCGACAACCAGCCCTATGGCCTAACCCAGTATCTGCTCGGCGAAGGTCTCTTCCCGGTCGGCCACCCCTATCGCCACTCGACAATCGGCTCGATGGCGGACCTCGAGGCGGCCAGCCTCGGCGACGTTCAGAAGTGGTTCCGGGACAATTACGGCCCCAACAATGTGATTCTCTCGCTCACCGGCGATATCGACGTGGAAACAGCGCGCCCGATGGTCGAGAAATGGTTCGGCGCTATCCCGCGTGGTCCCGAGGTGGCTGCGGTCGAAGCTGGTCCGGTCACGCTCGCCGAAGACAAGGATCGCGAACTCATCGACCAGGTTCCGCAGACGCGCATCTATCGCGTCTGGAGCGGTCCCGGCATCAATCACGCCGACGCAATGCCGCTCACCATCGGTATGAGCGTTCTCGGCGGCCTTGCGAGCTCGCGGCTCGATAATGTGCTGGTCCGGGACGAACAGCTGGCGACCAGCGTTGCGGCCTTCAACTGGCAATCGGAGCAGCTATCCGGGCTGCTGGTCCAGATGGACATCAAGCCGGGCGTGGACCGCGCGACTGCCGAACAGCGGCTCGATGCCGTGATCGCACAGATGGTGGCCGAAGGACCGAGCGCGGACGAACTCGAACGTGCTGCGACGAACCTCGTGTCCAACGAAATCGATGCGCTCGAACGGGTCGGAGGTTTCGGCGGCAAGGGCTCGACCCTCGCAGAAGGGCTACTCTATTCGGGCAATCCCGCGAAATACAAGGACTCGCTCCAACAGGTTGCGGCCCTCACCCCCTCAACGGTGCAGCAAGCCATGGATCGCTGGCTGTCCCGGCCGGTCTATCGCATGGCAATCGTCCCCGGTGAACGTGTCGAAAGCGGCGCAGACATGGGCGGATGGGGCGATGAACACCTCTATCCCGCGCCCGAGCCCGACGCCAAGGAACCGGTCGAGATCACTCGTACCGGCCCGCCGCGCGAAATGCCCGAGCCCGAGCCAGTGGGCCCGCTGACCTTCCCGACAGTCGAGCGCGACACGCTGAGCAACGGCATCCCGGTCACTCTCGCCCGCAGGACAGCCATTCCCAAGGTCGCCGTGTCGATCCAGTTCGACGCTGGCTACGCGGCTGACGGTTCAACCAATGCCGGCACGCAGTCGCTGATGATGGACCTGCTCGAAGAAGGCACGACTAGCCGCAGCGCAGTCGAAATTGCCGAAGAGCAGGAGCGGCTCGGCGCCTCGATCGGAACCGGCAGCTCGCTCGATACCAGCTCGGTCACGATGAATGCCCTCACCTCCAATCTGGCACCATCGCTCGAGCTGATGGCCGATATCGTCCGCAATCCGGCCTTCGCGGAGAGCGACGTCCAGCGCGTTCGCGATCAGCGGCTTGCGCAGATCGCCCAGCAACTGTCATCGCCCGGAGGTCTTGCGAGCCGCACGCTGCGCCCGCTCGTCTTCGGTGAAAACCATCCTTACGGCAGCGTGGGATCGCTTGGCACGGTGCCCGTGGTGCAGACCCTTGGTCCGGATCGCCTGCGCGGCGAACACGGCAAGTGGATCCGCCCCGACAATGCCGAAATCTTCGTGGTCGGCGATATCACCATGGGCGAGCTCACCGGCCAGCTGGAAGCGGCTTTTGGCAACTGGACGGCTTCCGGATCCGCTGCATCTGACAAGAACTTCGACCTTGCACTGCCCGAAGCGCAGACGCGGCTGGTCGTTATCGACCGGCCCAATTCGCCGCAGTCGGTGATTTATGCCGGCCGCGTGCTTCCGCTCGAGGGGGCCACTCCCGGCCTCGAGTCGCTGGACCTTGCGAACGAGGTCCTGGGTAACGGCTTCCTAAGCCGCCTCAACATGATCATCCGCGAGGAAAAGGGCTGGAGCTACGGCGCGCGCAGCGGGATCGATTCCCCTGCCGGGCCGCGGCTGTTCAGCGTCAGCACCGCCGTCCAGTCCGACCGCACCGCCGACTCGATCCAGCTGATCCTCGACACGGCGCAGGAGTTTGCCAGCGGAGCACGAGGCGTGGACGAAACGGAGTTCGCGCGCGTCACCGATGGCAATATCCGCGGCCTGCCCAACCGCTTCGAGACCAATTTCCAGGTTCTCGGCGCGCTGATCGAGAACGATCGCCTGGGCCGTCCCGACGACTATTACACCAACCTGCCTGCCACCTACCGGGCAATCGATCAGGCCGCTATCAACGCAGCCGCTGCGCGCTATCTCGGGCCGGACGATCTCACCATCGTTGTCGTCGGGGATCGCAGCGAGATCGACGCCCAACTGGAAGGCCTCGGCATCCCGACCACCTATCTCGCTGTTGACACAGGTGTCAGCAACGCAGAATAGGTCTCCACACACAACTCACTTCGCAAAGAGAGGAATTCCCAATGTCCGTAGCAGGTACCTATGACACCGTCGTGAAGAGCCCGATGGGCGACCAGAAGGGCACCTTCACCGTCGTCCCCGGCGACGATGGCAACACCTTCACCGGTTCGATGGCCGGCGGCATGGGCTCGATGGACGTCAAGGACGGCAAGATCGACGGCGACACGTTGACTTGGGCAATGGACATGACGGTCCCGATGCCGATGACGCTCAACTGCAAGGCAACCGTCAATGGCGACCAGCTGACCGGCACCGTCAACGCAGGCGCATTCGGCGACATGGCGCTGACCGGCGAACGCCAGGGCTGATCCGCTAGATCACCTCACGAACACGAGGGGCCGTCGGAGCGATCCGGCGGCCCCTTTTTCGTGCACGCTGCGCGCTGCGCTCAAACGTTGTCGAACGGCCAGACGATGTTGATGAGAAACATGACGAAGAACACGGCGACGAACAATCGCCAATTCCATCCCGCCTTCGTTCCGCCATTTCCGTCCTTGTCCCTCAAGAGGAAAACAAGGATCCCGATGACGATCGCGCTAACTGCGGCATGCGCCAAATCAAAATGCACAATTGGTCTCCCTCATGGCACTGAATTTTCGGATCGGTTCGCGCAGTATATTCATCAACGGGGCAAACGGTCAAAAAATCGCCGTAATTCAGCCTAGCTTGCCAGAAAAGACAGGGAATTCGGGTCGAGTCGTTTCACACGAGTGGCCGCAGCACGCGGCAGGGAGAGACTATGACCCGGACTGCAAGAAATCTTACCGCGAGCGCTGCCCTGATTGCCTTGGTTGCCGT
Organism: Qipengyuania vesicularis; assembly: GCF_019711415.1. Taxonomy (GTDB): domain Bacteria; phylum Pseudomonadota; class Alphaproteobacteria; order Sphingomonadales; family Sphingomonadaceae; genus Qipengyuania; species Qipengyuania vesicularis. The sequence goes on from NZ_JAIGNJ010000002.1 coordinate 431,658, forward strand.
GCCCGTAATGGCAGAAAAGGCAGACCAGCTGCTTTTCCTGAATGGACGGAGCGCCGCCGAGGCCGAACGCCAGCTGGAGGCCAGGGGGTTTCGACACGAAAGCAGCCACGACAGCTATTCGAACGGGTACGTTAACAGTTACTGGTGGCATCGCGGCAATAAGAACTGCATCCGGATCGAAGCCTATGACGGCGGCGTCGTGTCGGTCGCCGACGTTTCGAAGAAGGACTGCGGGCACTCGGGTGGCAGCGATGTCGGTACGGCACTGGGCGTCGCAGCGGGTGCCGCGATCCTCGGCGCTTTGCTGAGCCACAAATCCCACCATCACGATGACAATCGGCACCACAACGACACCGAGGACGAGGCGCATTACGAACGTGGCTACAAGGACGGCTTGTACAATGCGCCCTACCACAATTACGATCGCTCCAACGCCTACTCGGACGGTTACAGCGCGGGCGTAGACGAACGTAATGCCAATCTTCGTCACCATTACGGCCATGGAGGCTACCGGCAGAATGCGCGGTTCAAGGATCTCCAGGGTGCACGTGCACGAACGGGCATGAGCGAGCTCGAGAACCGCGGCTTTCGTCAGGTAGACAACTTCACGAGCGGCAACACTCGCTATTCGATTCAATGGCGCGCAGGTTCGCGGCAGTGCGTACAGGTAACCATCGCGGATGGTCGCTTCTACGATCTGCGCGATATCGGCCGTCATCCAAACTGCCGGTAAGCTGGGGAGGATAGCGATGCGATGCCAGATCGCCTTGGCGGGCGCCTCCGCGCTCGCCCTCGCCGCCTGCGGTGAAACGCCTCCCGAGCCCGAAGCGAGCGCTCCGGAAGAACTCGCCGACTTCCCCGAGAGCCTCGCGCCCTTTGGCGATGGATATCCTGATACCGGCGATCAGTGTCGAAACCTTGGCGAGAGTGCGGCGACTTCGGACTATCTCGATGACAGCGCGATATTGGTCGGCTGCCTTTCCAAAGCATCAGCAGAAGCGCTTGGCGGCAGTATCGTCGGTAATGTCGAGGGCGTTCTGCTCGTAAGCGTTCCGATGGGCGATACCAATGCGACCATGGGCGAGAACGGCCCGACTGGCGGCGGGGACGCGCTCGTCCCAGGCACCGACTATAACGCCACCACGATCTTGCCATGCGGATTCGATGGAGCCGAACCAGCGCAAAGCTGCGATGCGGGCGTTAAGCGCAATTGGGGCGAGGACGGCACACACCTCGTGGAGGTGTTGAAGCCTGATGGCCGCAAGCGCGCGATCTTCTTCAACGGGACCGAACCCTATGGCGCGGACAGCGCGCAAGCGGACGGCTCGGCTGGGTGGGATTTCTCTTCCACACGCGATGGCGACCGAGTGACGATCATCTACGGGCCGGAAACCTATGTTGTCGTCGATGCGCTGATCGAAGGCGGCTGAAAACGAGAGGGCCGCCAGTCTGAACCGGCGCCCCTTCTCACCCTAGCGAAAGATCGAGCGCTTACTCGACCACTTCCATTTCCTCGATAAGGCCCTCGGCCCCATCGACCTTGTCCATCACCCACAGCATGTAGCGCGTATCGACATGGATCGTGCGCGTGGTGCGCGGGTCGAAGTCCCAGTCCGAATTGACGCTCTCGAATGTGCCGTCGAACAGCAGGCCCACGAGCTCGCCGCGCGCGTTGAGCGTGGCCGAGCCGCTGTTGCCGCCAGTGCTGTCGAGATCGGAGAGGAAGTTCACCGGTACCGAGCCTACTTCTGCCGAATAGTACTGCCCGTAATCCCTCTCGCGGATTTTCTTCAGCTGGCGTTCCGGAGCGTTGAACGGATCTTCACCCGTATCCTTCTCGGTGATGCCCTCCAGCGTGGTGAACGGCATATAAGCCATACCATCCTTGGGCGATCCGCCCAGCACCGTGCCGTAGGTCACGCGCAGCGTCGAATTGGCATCGGGATAGGTCAGCACGCCCTGAGAGGCCTGCCATTGGGTGATCGCTTCCATATAGGCGGGACGAAGCGCCAGCGAGCGTCCCGACCGTTCCTCGGCCTGCGCTTCGAGGCCGCGCTCATATTCGTACAGGGCGACGGCCAGCTGCATGAAGGGATCGTCGATCGCCTCCAGTTCGGCTGTGCTGGCATCCATTAGCGCAAGACGCGTCTCGGCATCGCCCAGCGTCGTGCCCGCGTAGTAGGCGTCGAGCTTTGCGGAAAGCGCTGCGTTGTCGAGATCTTCAGTCAGGCCAAGCGCCTCGTCGAACACTGCCACGCGGTTGCCAGCCGGCTCTTTCAGATAAGTCCCGAGGAACAGCAGCCACTGCGCCTTATCGACACCCGCGTCATAACGGCGGTCGAGTGCCTGGAGACCCTGACGGAAGAAGGAGAGGTCGCGATCCTGGTATCCGCGTTCACGCTGCGCATCGGGCTTCTGGCGCTCGTGCGACAGGCGATAGAGCCGCTGCGCCGCCGAGAGGAGCGAGGGGCGCGTCGCGAAATTGTACCAGAAAGCCTGACGGGCGGCTTCGGCGCTCTCTTCGGACAATGCGGTGAGCCCGGAAATCGCCTCGCCATAAGCGGCGCGGGAGGGATCGGCACCAATCCAGGCCGCAAGCGCCTCTTCGCGCTCTGCACGGCGCTCGACGAGCCCGACCCGGCGCGCACCTTCGAGCTGGCCGCGCGTGTTCTTCTCGAAATTGTTAAGGCTGGCGAGCAGCGATTCATACTTCACCCGCGCATCCGATCCTGCGGGCGCGGCCTCCTCGATCGTGTCGACCCAGTCGTTCACCAGCTTGACGTAGGTCGGGTATGTCCAGCTGAAGGTGTTCTCCACCTCGGCGAGCGTCGCATAGCGGGAGGTCGAGCCCGGATAGCCCGCTGCCATCACGAAATCGCCCTCTTTCAGCCCGCTCGCGCTTACCTTGAGGTGATGGTCGGGACGGTAAGGGACATTCTCTTCGGCATAATCGGCCGCCGACCCGTCGGGCGCCACATAGGCGCGGTAAAAGGCGAAATCGCCCGTGTGGCGCGGCCACATCCAATTGTCGATGTCGCCGCCATACTTGCCGATCGCATCCGCCGGAGCATAGACCAGCCGGACGTCGCGCACTTCGAGCCGCTCGATCAGCGTATACTGCGCACCGCCGTAGAAGCTGGCGACAAGGCAGCGGTAACCCGCCTTCTGCTCGCATTCCGCGGTGATATCCTTGCTGCGCTGGTCGACCGTCTCGTAGCGCTCGGTCGGCGACATGGCTTCGACACCTTCGCGCATGCGGGCGGTTACATCGGTGAGCGCGGTCGTCACATAGACGCGCGTGCCGGGTGCTGCGGGAAGCTCATCGCCGAGGGACTTCGCCAGGAAGCCGTTTTCGAGATAGTTGTTCTCTGCCGTCGAATTGTACTGCACCGATCCACGCGCACAGTGATGGTTGGTGACCACCAGGCCCTGCTCCGAAAGAAAGCTGCCGGTGCAGCCCGGAAGCTGGACCACCGCACCCATCGGGAAACCGGTGAGATCCGTGAGCACTTCGGGATCGAGTTCCAGGCCGGTGTCGCGCAGATCGTCGGCGATTTCGGGCAGCTGCTGCGGAGTGAACATGCCTTCCTTGGCGGCAAGCGGCGCGGAAGCAGCGCACGCCAGGAGGGCGGCGACAGTGGCGGTGGTACGCATGAATGGAAGTCCCTTTTCTCTAACGCGCGACCCCTCGCGCGGGATGGAACTTCGCTACCACGTCGCGCACTTGCGGCAATGTCGTTCGTCGAAAAACCGCCTCGTTGCGGACAAAGAAAAGAGCCCCGCCGGATATCCGGCGAGGCCCCTTTCCGATTAGCTATGCAAGCTGCTTACTGAGCGAATTCCTTGGCAGCATATTCGGCCACTTCCTTGATGGCCTTGTCGATGCCGCTCTTGTTCGAGCCGCCCATGAAGCCGCCCGAGACCGAACCTTCACCGCGAACCGTGGCGAGAACTTCGCCTTCGGGCGACACGAAGTCGACTTCGAGGTGGATTTTCGAACCGCCGGCGAACGGGCCAAGCAGGTAACGGGCAGCGCGGCTGCCTTCGTCGAAGCCGACATAACGATACCTGATCGTCAGGCCGTCACCCTTGGCAAAAGGTGCGTCTTCACCTTCGAAGAGCTCCTTGGCGAGCTTCTCTTCGGTGTAGGTGAGGTTGTTTTCGTCAACTTCGACGCGCGAATTGTCGTGCACGATCGTCGCGGTGTCGGTGCGATAGTCGCTGGCATTCGGCGTTTCGACGGTGAGCGCGCCCGAAGCGCATGCAGACAGTGCCAGCGCGAGCGCCGACGCAAACAGTACTTTCTTCATTATGACCCCATTTACAGTCCAAACGAGGTGGGCATTACTTGCACAAAGGCGAATTCGATCAAGCAACAAATGATCGAAATCCGCACAGCAATCGGCCTGCTAATACTTTGCCACTCACTGTGGCAATTTTGTCAGCCCAGCTTGCTCTTCAGCAGCTGGTTCACCACCGCCGGATTGGCCTTGCCCTGCATCGCTTTCATCGTCTGGCCGACGAAGAAGCCGAACAGCTTGTCCTTGCCACCGCGATATTCTTCGACCTTGTCGGCGTTGTTTGCGATGATCTGATCGATAGCCGCCTCGATCGCGCCCGTGTCGCTGACCTGCTTGAGGCCGCGCTCGTCCGCGATTGTCTCGGGCTCGCCGCCTTCCTTGAGGACGATCTCGTAAATTTCCTTGGCCTGACCGCCCGAAATCTCACCCTTGTCCTGCATGGCGAGGATGCTGGCCTGAGCTTCTGCAGTGGCGTTGGCCATGTTCGCCTCATCACCCAGCGACTTGACCACGCCCGGCGCAACCGAAAGCGCCCAGTTGGCGACCTGCGTGGCGACTTTGGGTTCAGGCTTGCCGATCTTGGCAGCGGTAGCGGCGAGCAAGGTTTCGAAGCGGCCGAAGGTTTCGACCTCCGCCGTCAGCTCGCGCGCGTTATAGGGCGTGAGGCCCAGCTCGTTCTCGTACCGCGTGCGCTTGGCATCGGGCAGTTCCGGAAGGCTTGCGCGGCATTCCTCGATAAAGCTGTCCTCCAGCTCGAGCGGCAGCAGGTCAGGATCGGGGAAGTAGCGATAGTCATGCGCATCTTCCTTGCTGCGCATGGTGCGCGTGGTGCCGGTGTTCGGATCGAACAGGCGCGTTTCCTGCTCCACCGCACCTCCATTCTCGATGACATCGACCTGGCGGTTGGCCTCGTATTCGATAACCTGCATCACGAAGCGAACCGAGTTCACGTTCTTCGTTTCGGTACGCGTGCCGAATTCCTCGCCCGGGCGGCGGACCGACACATTGACGTCGGCGCGCATCGAACCTTCTTCCATGTTCCCGTCGCACGAACCGACATAGCGCAGGATCGAGCGCAGCTTGCGGACATAGGCGCCTGCTTCTGCGGGGCTGCGCATATCGGGCTTGGAGACGATCTCCATCAGCGCGATGCCCACGCGGTTGAGATCGACATAGGACATGGTCGGATGCTGGTCGTGCATCAGCTTGCCTGCATCCTGCTCGACATGGATGCGCTCGATCCCGATGTGCTTGTCTTCGGGAATACCGGCCTTCTCGTCCGCCTCGATCAGTAGCTGCCCCTCGCCCACGATGGGGTGGTAGAGCTGGCTGATCTGGTAGCCCTGCGGAAGGTCGGCGTAGAAGTAGTTCTTGCGGTCGAACCGCGAGTACTTGTTGATCTGCGCGTCGATCGCCATGCCGGTGCGCACCGCCTGGCGAATGCATTCACGATTGGGCACGGGCAGCATTCCGGGCATCGCCGCATCGACGAGGCTGACCTGCGTATTTGGCTCGGCACCGAAGGCGGTCGAAGCGCCCGAGAAAAGCTTGGCATTGGAAGTAACCTGCGCGTGGACTTCGAGGCCGATCACGACCTCCCATTCGCCGGTTGCACCGTGGATTGTGTATTTGGTCATGTCTTGCCTATCAATCTTGGCTTGCGCCCTAGGCACCACTTTCGGCGACAGCAAGGGCCTTTCTCAACTGCCTGTCGTAGCGTTCCGGTGGGTCGAAGAACAGCTTTCGCAAACCGCGCGCGGCATCCACCTTCTCCCTGACCAATTCGGGATTGTTGGCGAGTTTCCAGATCGCTTCGGCATAGCTGGACGGATTGTCGACCTCCGCTTCGAAACAGGCGTCCCCAACGACGCGTATGCTGGGGCATGCCTGCGATGTCACCACAGGTCGCAAAGTCAGCACGCCCTCGATCACTGACTTTGCCACGCCTTCTTCGAAATCGGACCGTGTCGGTACGATGACGATATCTGCGTCGCGGTAATGATCCAGCAGTTGCGCGCCCGCCGTAAAGCCATGCACAGTGACGAGCGCTTCAAGGTTGCGGCGAGCAATTTCAGCCCGCAGCTCATCAAGATCACTTCCGGTGCCATGGATATCGAAGTGTACTCTGGGTCCTTCTCGAAGGCTCAGCCTCTCCGCCATTTCGAGCAGATCGAAGACACCCTTGTTTCGAGTGACTCGTCCGGCGAAAATTACTCGGACCTCCTCCCGGCCGCCCTCAGCGATTGAAGGTGGACCGAAGTCCGCGAACATCTTCTCTTTGTAGTCGGGTCGGAGCAGGAATGTGTCGCGCCTATCCGAGCCAGGCATGGCTCTCAGCTCGTCAAGTATCGGCTCGACAATGACCATGCTCGGATCGCCATTCGCCATATGGACGCTGGCCGAAGCGCGGATCAGCAACTCGTGGGGACTGAACGCACTATGGCCGAGCGAACGGATAGCGCAGTGGAACGAGTTGACGAACTTCATGCCCCGGCGCCGGAAAGGCGGCGTGACGAACCAGTATTGCGGTGCATCAGTCATCACGACTGTCCGCGCACCTGCTCCTTCCAGCTCGCTCAGCCTCTCACGGGTCCACCGCACCATGTCCATGTGGTAGCGCAGCCCGCTACTGGTCGGTTTTGGGCGATTGAGAATGGTGAAGTTGCCGTGAGTTTCCTCGTAGGCTTCTCCCGCTTCTGAAGTTATCACAACGCCGGACCGGCCTTGGTCTTCGACTTCATTGAACCAGTGGCGCAAATAGCTTGTGCCGAACAATTCGGTGTGCGCCTCGTCGCGCCAGGCGCGGTACACCTTGCGGGCGTCGACCGGGCCGCTGAGGTAACCGACGACGGGAGGGGGCTGGTTTGAGTTGCTGTTGACCGAGTTCACCGAATGCCCATACGAATATCTTTAACTGTCCTTCGGTTAATGGATATCAACTCAAGGCGATATCGCACAGTAACAGCTTCTCGGTTTTCCTCGGTTTGCCGGGCCCTGTAGAGATCAGTTTGCGGAGTTAGCTTTAACGATGAAAGACCTAGACACTTGCCCGGTCTGTAACAACGCAAATCTAAAGCTGGCCTATTCCGGTCAATCGCTGCGCGTGGCTTCCGAGAAGCACAAGTGGTCGGTGTCACAATGCCGCGATTGCGGACATGGCTTCATCAATCCGCAACCCGAGTGGGACGATCTCAAACATTACTACGACAGCTCCTACGGCGCTTACGAAACATCTCACGGGACGACAGCTGACGATGCGGAGGTGATCGCCAAGGCGCGCAAGGACGGCGAGTTCCGCCACCTCTCGCTGCCAATCGAGGGCAAGAAGATCCTCGATGTTGGAACCGGCGGGGGCTTTTTCCTGCGTATATGCAAGGAACTGGGCGCAGAGGTCCAAGGTGTCGAACCCAGCGAGGTCGCAGCCAAGATCGTGCGCGGCCAGGGGATAGAAGTATTCCATGGCATGCTCGACGATTTCGAAACCGATGAACGTTTCGACATCATCACGGCAAACCAGGTCCTCGAACACACATCCGACCCTGTTGCTACCCTGGCGAAGATGCGCTCACTGCTCGCAGATGGCGGGTTGATCTGGATAGCGGTGCCGAATGCCGATTGCCTTTGGGCGAAGATCCTGGGTGCGCGATGGGATGGGGCTGACCTGCCCTATCACCTGATGCAATTCACCCCTTCCAGCCTGCGAAAGGCGGCGGAAAGTGCGGGTCTGACAGTGGGTGACATGCAGACCGTATCCGTACCATGGATCACGCGCCACTCGATCCGCAAATCGATGCGAGAATACCTCAAGGTGCCCACACCGGTTTCGGGAGTGCTCGTACCGCTTTCGCTGGCGACCGCGATCGGAGAGCGGATGGATAGACGTCGTACCGGCGACAATATGATTTTCGAACTGCTGCCCGCCTGAGTTCGCGGGAGGCGCGCCTTAAGGGTCGCGCCGCACGTAGATCAGGTTCTCGCCCCTGATCAGCACATCAAAGTCCCGCCTGCCCATCTCTGCTTGGAAATTCCGGCTTGTTGCCCGGCCGGCAAACATGTGGTCGTGCGGTTCAATGTAGACGAGTTTTACCTGGTCCAGCCACGCGGTATTCGCGGAGAAGAGGTCGTCTTCGAAGCCTTCGATGTCTATCTTGACTGCGAAGAGTTCGCCACTTTCGACCGAGCGAAGGCACTCGTCGACCGTGACCACTCGGCAGCCACTTTCTGACCGCTCAGTCGTGACCGCATAGGCTTCGACTTCGCTATCAACGGAGACGAAACCCGGTTCGCCGCCGATGGCTGCTTCGACGACATCGATTTGCTTTCGCCTCGCGCAATTCGTGCGCGCCAAGGCCGCGTTGGCAGGATCGGGCTCCACCGCAACGACATGGGCGCGCGGCCATTCTCGTGCGAACCACAGGGCTGCGGCACCGATGTTGGCCCCGGCGTCGATGATGACCGGGACCTTGCCGCGAGCGACCATATCGGCCTCAAACCGCTTCAATCGGTCGACCTGCGCGTCCTGAGGGATCCAGTACTGCTCGTCACGATGGATCTGGCGGACGACTTCGAGGTCGCTCGTCCCGCGTCTTACGCAGATGGTTTCGCCCTTCCCCAAGGGGAGTGTCGAGCCCAGCTTCGCCCGCAAGGCAAAGCCGGGGCCGCCGCGTAGCAGGTCCTTGGCTGTCGCCAATGCGCTAACCTTGAGGGAAAAACTCGCCATGCGGCGATCCTAGGTTCGTCGCCGCGGCCTGCCAAGCTCGGCAAGCTCGCTACGCACAGTGCTCAGGCAGCGGCGCGATCGTGGCGGAAAGAGAGATATTTCTCTCCATCCATGTCGCGATTGACGCGTCCTTCGGTCGCGCCTTGAAAGGCCTCGCTGCAGCCGCCGACAATTCGATCGTGGAGTTCGATACATACCACGCCGACGTCCGCGATCCAGCCGGGCTTGTCTTTCAGGAGCTGGTATTCGCCGCCTTCAATATCGAGCTTGAGGATGTCGACCCCGCCCTTGCCGAAGCGCTCCATCAGTTCGGGGATCGTGACGCAGTCGACCTCGTGCAGGACGCGGCTGTCGGGATGATCATCGGGGCGCTCGACGATGGTGAAGCCCCATTCGCCCGTGCCCCGGTTGCGCAGCTCGATCTTCCCGCTGTGGTTGCTCAGCGCGGCGTTGACCGGGTGGATGTTGGGATAGGCTGCGACATTGCGCTTGAGCAGCGCGAAATTGTCCTGGCTTGGCTCCAGCGTCACAACCGTGGCGTCTGGATAGGCCTTGGCGAATTCGATCGCGGCGGTGCCAATATAGCCCCCACCATCGACGATGAAGCCGTGCTCGAGGTCGGGTACGGCCTTGAACAGGGAATCGAGCTCGCCTCTCAACGATACTGTCGCCGCATCGAGATCCGATGAAAATGTGCGGATATGCACCCGCGTGCCGCCGATGGTCACCGGCACGGTGGTCTTCTTGCCGAGGATCGATGCCGCCAGCCAGCGACCGGCATCGACCGGCCCGGACTCGCGCGTCAGGATCGCGCCATACTTGATCGCGCGTTCGAACTTGGTCCGAATTCTTGCGACAATGCTCATTGCTGGCCGGCCCCCAAACCGTTCTAGAAACGCGAAATTACCACTGGCGCCTATAGGTGTCCATAAAGCTAACGGCCCACCTGTTTGTCACCAATGTCCCGCGTCGGGGCTACCACCACATCTCCGGCTTGGCGTCGAATCCGGCGCGCTGCTGGATCGCGAGGCCTGCGTCGAGCACACCCTGCTCGTCGAAGGGCTTGCCGACCAACTGGAGGCCGAGCGGCAATCCGTCGGAATTCAGCATGGCGGGCACGCTCATCGCGGGCAGGCCGGCGAGCGATGCGGGAACGGCGAAAACGTCGTTCAGATACATCGTCAGCGGGTCTTCGTTGAGAGAGCCCAGCGGGAAGCTGGCGGTCGGCGTCGTCGGCGCAAGGATCACGTCGCACTCGCCGAAAGCCTTCTCGAAGTCCTGCGCCACCAGCGTGCGAATCTTCTGCGCCTGCGTGTAATAGGCGTCGTAGAAGCCGGCGCTGAGCACATAGGTGCCGATGAGCACGCGGCGCTTCACCTCGTCGCCGAAACCGGCGGCGCGGGTGGCGGCATACATATCCTGCAGGCCCGCCCCATCGGGCAGGTCACGCAATCCGTAGCGCACACCGTCATAGCGCGCGAGGTTGGACGAGGCTTCGGCAGGCGCGATAATGTAATAGGCGGGCAGCGCGTATTTGGTGTGCGGCAGCGAGACATCGACGATCTGAGCGCCAGCGTCGCGCAGCATGGCCTTGCCCTGCTCCCAGCTGTCGAGGATCGCCTGGTCGGTGCCATCCATGCGGTATTCCTTCGGGATACCGATTTTCTTGCCCTTGAGGTCTGCCGAAAGGGCCGCTTCCCAGTTGGGCACATCCATCTGTAGGCTGGTCGCATCCTTTGGGTCGAACCCGGCCATGGCTTCGAGCATGATCGCGCAGTCTTCGACACTGCGCGCCATCGGACCTGCCTGATCAAGCGAGCTGGCGAAGGCGACAACGCCCCAGCGGCTGCAACGGCCATAGGTCGGCTTGATGCCGCAAATCCCGGTGAAGGCGGCGGGCTGGCGGATGGAGCCGCCGGTGTCGGTGCCGGTCGCGGCCGGCGCAATGCGTGCGGAGACAGCGGAAGAGGAGCCGCCCGAGGAACCACCCGGGCTCATCGCTGCGTTGGTACCGTCCTTCTTCCACGGCGAAGAGACGTTGCCGAAATAGCTGGTCTCGTTCGAGGAGCCCATCGCGAACTGGTCGAGATTGAGCTTGCCGAGCATGCCCGCGCCCGCATCCCACAGCTTTTGGCTGACGGTGCTTTCATACTCGGGCTTGAAGCCTTCGAGGATGTGGCTGGCTGCGGTCGTCTGCACGCCCTTGGTGGCGAAAAGGTCCTTCATACCGATGGGCACGCCGCCCATCTTGCCGAGGTCCTCTCCCTTGGCGCGCTTGGCGTCAGTGGCGTCTGCCGCAGCGAGCGCATGATCGGGCGTCGTGACGATGAAGGCGTTCAGGTCGGCAGCAGCAGCGACAGCAGCGTTGAAGCTTTCCGCCACTTCGCGCGCAGTGAAGTCGCCGCCGGCCACGCCGTCGCGGATATCCTTCACGCCAAGCTGGGTATAGTCGGTCATTATTCGATCACCTTGGGCACACCGAAAAAGCCATGTTCGGCCACCGGTGCATTGGCGAGCACATCCTCGCGCCGACCGCCCGAAGTTTCGGGGATCGCATCGACGACGTCGTCGCGCAGGCGCAGCGTGTTGGGGATGACCGCGGTCATCGGCTCGACGCCCGAGGTATCGACCTCGCCCAGCTGTTCGACCCAGTTGAGGATATTGTTGAGTTCGGGGACCATGCGATCAAGGTCCTCGTCACCCATCTTGATGCGGGCGAGCGAGGCGATCTTGGCCACTTCTTCGCGTGTGACTGACATGGTGCAGCGCACTAGCCGCGCAGGCGACCTGCTTCAAGCGGCTATGGCGCATGAAACGCTATTCGAACGGGTCGCCTGCCGGTTTGCCATCGATATAGATGCGCCGACCTGTCCATTCGCGGATTTCGACTTGCGATTCTGCGGTCTGAACTGGTGTGGTTTCAACCGCTTCTGCGGCGAGGATCGCTTCCATAGCAGCAGAGCCTACCGCGCTATCGTCGACCGCTTCGCCAAGATCGAAGCTCAGGTTCCGCACGATCCCACTTTCGACCATAGCCACCTTGCGTCGCCCGTCTTCGTCGGCACCAAGATCCAGTGCAACACAAGGCTTGTCGCACTGCCAGCCATTCCCGCGCACGGAGCCGCGCACATGCTCGCGCAACGTTTCGTCTTCGAACTCGAAGCGAATATTTGCGAGGCGCTCTTCGCGGCTCGTATCTCGATAGCCGCGATAGGGGCGCAGTTCCTGTGTTTGCGTTTCACGGGCGATTTTCGCGATTTCGGGATCATCGCTTTTGGTCAGTCTTGCCAGCGCTTCTCGCCCGGCGTCTCCGAAATCCCATCGCAGGGCGGTGAAATCGAATTCATCGACCGGAACCTTGCCGGATTGCAGCCTCGCCAGCTGGTCACGCGTGGAGATGGCGCCGAAATCGAGCAGTGGCAGGGCAAGCAGCAAGGCCAATACGCAAGTGCCAACCGCCAGATGCAGGTTTGCCCGCCGCACACGCTCCATCCAATGCGCCATGCGTCCGCGGATCGGGGCGACAAAGTATGCAACACCATAGGCGACCGCCACGATGATCGCGACGAGGCCCCAGATACGTTCCGGACTTAGGCCGTATTCGCCGATCCGCGTGCCGGTGGAAACCGCCGCCATGATCGAGAGTGGCAAAATGCCCAATGCCAGAACCAGCGCTGCCCAGCGCAGCACACGGTTGCCGCTCGCCTCTTCGTCACCGTTGCGCACGACCGAATTGACCAGCACGAAACTGGCAGCAGCGCAGGACAGCAGCAGCGGTGTCGGGCTGCGGGTCGCTGACCACAGGACTTCAAGCCCGCTCACCAGCACCGCGAGGATGAATATCACCAACGCCACTGCGAAAGGCACGGCGATCAGCGAAAACACGAGCATCACCACAGATTGCAGGGTACCGATGATTTTCAGCTGATTGCGCAGCACGCCCAGCGCAGCACCGAAGGTGACGCCAGAGAACAACCAGCCGAACCATTCCCATTCGAGCAGTTCGTGCAGGAAATCGATGCCGATGGCGCGGAACAATTCGGACAGGAGGTAAGCCAACAGCCATGAAAGCCCCGTAAAGGCCAGAGCACCCGCCGCGCAGATCGCGTCGGTCCAGACGTGGAAATGCGTGGCTTCATAGGATGTGCGCAAGCGCAGCTTGTGGAAGCCTGCCTGGAACAGCGGGAGCGCCAGCGTGATGGAGACAATCGCAGCGGCAAACCAGTACCCCTCATCGGCGTAGTGGTCTTCCGCCCGCGCTACGCGCCAGGCGATCCCGGCCATGACCGCGCCGACCAATGTGGCGAATACGAGCGGCTCCTTCCACCGATCGCGGTCGAGCGAGAAGGCAAAGGCCAGTGGTCCGAAGAATACCAGCGCGGTGAGCGCCGCGCGCCATGGCTGGACGTCGTCGTAATCCCAGTCGCTCGCGAAATGGACCAGCAGCCCGGCCACGCCGAGCAATCCCGCCAGCAACCAGGGGCGCAGCGACCATTCGCCATCCGGTGCAGTCGGTACTGCAGTGGGGTCCTGGGACATGACGACTTCCTCCTCCGTTACGGGAGGCTAGCCGATCATGCGGGATGTTCCACGCCTGCCACCGGATTTACCGGTGGAAACAGCGCCCTATTCGCCTTCAGGGGCCGGTCCCAGAGCGCCCATCATGGCCTGTAGCTGCTGGACCTTGGCCTCGAAATCGGCGCGGCTCATGATATCCATGACTTCGACTTCGAACACGAGGTCCGCATTGGCCGGGATCGGCGAACCTGGAGGCGGCGCAGCGCCATAGGCCTGGTCGGCAGGAATCGACAGTTCGTATTTGCCGCCCTTTTCCATCTGCGTCAGGCCGGTCAGGAATCCGGGGATCAGTCCGCCCTCTTCGAGCAGCATTGGCGTGCCTTCGGGGAAGAAGCCGGGTGGGATCGGCAACGGTTCGGACCGGTCGAATTCGGTGCCGTCTGCCAGCTTGCCGACGTAATTCACGAAGACCACGTCGCCCATCTGGGCTTTCGGGCCTGTGCCTTCGGTCAGGACCTCGAGGTCGAGCCCCTTGGGCTGTGCGGCCCAGGCCAGCCCGCCACCCAGCAGAATGGCGACGAGCACGCCGAGCCAAAGCTTGGTCAACGAGCCCTTCTTGATGGGCTGGAGCGGCACGCGGGTAATCTCGGTCATGTAGGTCTTGTCCTGATACGCAAAGGGCGCGGATTTCTCCGCGCCCTCATGGCTTGGCTTGAAAGCTAAGGCAACGGCTTACTTGATGCCGTCACGCTCCATGCGCTTGCGCTCGAGCTTGCGTGCACGGCGAACCGCAGCAGCCTTTTCACGGGCGCGCTTTTCGCTGGGCTTCTCGTAGTGACGACGCAGCTTCATTTCGCGATACACGCCTTCACGCTGCAGCTTCTTCTTGAGCGCGCGGAGGGCCTGGTCGACATTGTTATCGCGAACCATGATCTGCATAAACTTCAATACCTCGACTTTACGGGCCAGAGCCCGCGGAAAGGCGGGGTAAGCCTCCTTGAATTTGGGTTTCGCTCTTTCAACGAAAAGCGCGCCGAATCCGTTCCGGACCGGCTCGAATGGCGCGCACATACGGATTCGCGTCGAAAAACGCAAGAGCGTAAGGGCACCTTTCGCAATGGCCTTCCAGTCGCTAGGGGATCGGGCATGTCCAATCTTTCTCCCATGGTCGCAACCCTGCACGTCGCCCTTGGCGGCGCAGCCGGTGCGGTTCTGCGCTACCAGACCGGCCGCGCGATGACGCAATGGCTCGGCGCGCCGATCGTGTCGGCCTTCCCTTTCGCCACGCTTGCCGTCAACGCGATCGGCAGCCTGCTGATGGGCTTGCTCGCCGGCTGGCTGGTCCGCCACGGGAATGAAGGGAGCGAGCAGATGCGCCTTCTCTTGGGGGTAGGCGTTCTCGGAGGCTTTACGACCTTCTCCGCTTTCAGCCTCGAAATGGTGCTGATGATCGAGCGCGGGCAGTATCTGTTCGCTTCGCTCTACGCGGTACTGTCCTTTGCGCTGGGTATCTCCGGATTGATGGTCGGGCTTGCAGTGATGAGGATGGCCGGGTGAAGACTTCAGACGAGGTCCGGACCTTCACGGTCCAGGCAGACGATGACGGCATCAGACTGGACCGCTGGTTCAAGCGCCACCTGCCGCAGGTAGGCTTCGGCACGGTCAGCAAATGGGCTCGAACCGGACAGGTCCGGGTCGATGGCGGCCGCGCCAAGCCCGACGATCGGCTCGCCGAGGGCCAGCAGATCCGTGTTCCACCGGGGGGCGACGCACCGCACAAGCAGGCAAAGCCGAAGCGCGACCTGACAAAGGCGGAGCATGAGCAAGCCGCGGACATGCTTATCAAGCAGACCACGAGCGCGCTCGTCATCAACAAGCCACCGGGCCTTGCTACACAGGGTGGGACCAACACTTTCAACCATGTCGACGGCCTGCTCGACGCTTATATGGAAGAGGGCTACGAACAGCGCCCGCGTCTCGTCCACCGGCTCGACAAGGACACCAGCGGTGTCCTTCTGGTGGCGCGCACCCCCGGCAGCGCGGCGTTCTTTTCCAAGCGATTCTCTGGCCGCAGTGCCAAGAAGATCTACTGGGCGCTCGTCGTCGGCGTTCCCGAGATCAAGGAAGGCGTGATCGAAGCTCCGCTCGCAAAGCAGCCCGGTTCAGGCGGCGAGAAGATGCATGTCGATCACGAAGGCGGCCAGCCGGCCAAGACCAAGTATCGCGTCGTCGACAGCGCAGGCAAGAAGGCCGCCTGGCTCGAGCTCCAGCCCCTGACCGGTCGCACCCACCAGCTGCGCGTCCACTGCGCGGCCATGGGTCACCCGATCGTGGGCGATGGCAAATACGGTGGGAAGGACGCTTTCCTGACCGGCTCGGTCAGCCGCAAGATGCACCTCCATGCGCGCCGCCTGATCATCGACAGTCCGGATGGCGGCAAGCTCGACGTGACGGCTGAACTGCCCGAACATTTCGCCGCCAGCATGGAGCAGATCGGCTTCGACGAGGACGCCAGCGATGCGACACCGATGCGCGACGATCCTCCGCCGAAGTCGCGCGAGGAGAAGAAGCAGCAGGCGCGCCAGCATGCCAAGAACTATCGCAAGTCCCAGCGCGGCCCGCGCCGTGCGCGTGGTGGGTCCGGCGGCAAGCCCAAGGGCCGTCCGGGCGCGAAGGGCAAGCGCTGATGCATCCCAACCCGAACTTTCGCGAGCAGGACAGGTCATTCCATCGCGGGCTCATCGAGCAGGTCGGGTTCGGGATGGTGTTTTGCTCAACCCCCGATGGCCCGCGCGTGGCGCATTCACCGGTTATCCTCTCGGGGGAATTCACGCTGCGATTCCACCTTGCGCGGGGAAATGCGCTGACGAAGCACCTGCCATCCTCGCGCGCGCTCATCGTGGTCAACGGCGCAGACGCCTATATCTCGGCGCGCTGGTACTCCGATCCCGACCAGGTTTCGACCTGGAACTATCTCGCTGCCGAAATGGAGGGCCAGGTAAGTGCGATGGACCGCGAAGGGTTGGTATCGCTGCTTCAGGCCCTGACGGCACGGCACGAAGCGCGGCTGCAACACGGCACACCCTGGAGCATGGACAAGCTCTCCGAGACCCATCGCGAGCGTCTGCTCAAGGCCATCGTCGGCTTCGAGATGCAGGTCGATGACTGGCGCGAGACGGTGAAGCTTTCGCAGAACAAGTCGGCCGAGGTTATTGGGGAAGTCGTAGCCGGGCTGGAAGCCGAGGGGGAGAAGGAGATGGCCGGACTGATGCGGGGATACCTCACGTGAACCGGATGGTGATCTTCGATTGCGACGGCACGCTGGTCGACGGGCAGGCCGCGATTTGCGATACGATGGACGAGGCTTTCGCCGCCGCGAACTTGCCCGCGCCCGATCGCAATACGGTCCGGCGGATGGTGGGCCTGAGCCTCCCGCAGGCGCTGGAAATCCTCGCTCCCACAGCCGACGAGAAGCAACGTGAAGCCGCCCTCTTGGCCTATCGGGCAGGCTATCGCACGAGACGCGAGACCAGCATGCTCGAGGAGCCTCTGTATGAAGGGATGGCAGAGCTGATCGAGCGGCTCGGCGCGGCTGGCTGGCTGCTCGGTGTCGCCACTGGCAAGAGCGATCGCGGGCTTCATGCCTGCCTCGACACCCACGGCATCAAGCAGCGCTTCGTGACGCTGCAAACCGCCGACCGCCACCCTTCCAAGCCCCATCCGGCCATGCTCGAAGAAGCACTGTCGGAAGCGGGTGTAACCGCAGATCGCGCTGTGATGATCGGCGACACGACCTTCGACATGGATATGGCGCAGGCCGCCGGAGTGCGCGCTATCGGCGTGTCCTGGGGCTATCACGAACCACACGAACTGCTCGAAGCCGGCGCTATCGGCGTCGCCGCAACGATGGAAGAACTGGAGAGGCTGATCAATGGCCGAAGCTGACCCCGCAGCCCGCCGTTTCTGGATCCTGCAGATGGCGCGCTTCGGTGCGGTGCTGATGGTATTCGCAGGAGCGCTCATCATTGGCCGCATCGTCGAACTGCCGGAGATTGTCGGCTACTTCCTGCTGGTGCTTGGCGCAGCGGAGTTCTTCTTCGTCCCGATGCTGCTGTCCAAAAGCTGGAAATCCGACGAGCAATGAAGCGTTTCTACAAGGACGTCACCACGGCCGGGACCGACCTCGGCTGGACTATCTCGCTCGACGGGCGACCGATCAAGACGCAGGGCGGCCAGCCGCAGCTGGTGCCAACGGAGGAATTGGCCGAGGCCATGGCCGAGGAATGGCGCGGCCAGGGCGAGGACATCGATCCCGCTGCCTTCCCCTTTCGCGACATGGCAGACTACGCGATCGACGTGGTTTCTCGCGATACCGCGCCAGTGATCGACAAGCTGCTGGGTTATGCCGAGACCGATACGCTCTGCTATCGCGCCGATCCCGAGGAAGCGCTCTACCGCAGGCAGCAGGAAGTCTGGGAGCCGATCGTTACACGCTTCGAACAGCGCGAAGGCGTGAGCCTGCACCGTATCAGCGGCATCCTCCACCGACCCCAAAGTGGTGAAACGACGGCTCGCCTGCGCACCCGCCTTGCCACGCTCGATCCTTTCACCCTCACCGCGCTCGAACAGACTACTTCGCTCGCCGCGTCGCTCTGCATCGGCCTCGAATCGATTCGCAACGGAGCCGAGGGGGAGAAACTGTGGGATGCGGCCAATCTGGAGGAGGATTGGCAGGCCGAACTCTGGGGAATTGATGCAGAGGCGCAACAGCGCCGTGACAAACGCAAGACGGACTTCCTGCGCGCAATCGCGTTTGCCCGCGCGGCAACCCTTTGATTTACCCAATCCTTTGAACGGATGCCCTAAGGGAAACACGTAGACACCCGCATGTTGCGGAATGGAACGCCGTACCCGATCTATGGTTAAAGCGTTGGTAACCATTCATCTCGGGTCGGTATAAGACGGGCGTGGCAAAGACCGTTTCAGATACGCCATTCGGGCGCGCGAAAAATTGGGCAGGTGGCAAACGCAGGGCGGTTGCGACCGCCGTTGTCGCGTGCCTGCTGCTGGGAGGTGGCGGCGTGGTCACTTTCGTTCCGCAGGCCGGCCATGCAATGCAGCAGGCGGCTTCGCAGCTGGGCGAATTCCTCGCCCGCTCGCCCGGCGAACGCACCGACGCAGAACTGTTCCAAGGCAAGGGCAAGGGTGACGGCGAACTCGATTTCGCGATGCCGGAAGAACCCGCTCAGCGTGCACTTGGCAAGATCATCGACCCGCTCGACGAAGACTTCGTTGAAGAACCGCTTGGCAAGGACCTTGCCAATACGCCGATCCTCACCCTTCCCGAATTTGCCGAAGATGTCGGCAATCCGGGCGGCGGCGCCCCCACTCCCGATCCGTTCCTCGTTGGCCTGCTGACCGGCGGCGGTGGCGGCGGCGATGGCTCTGGAGGCGGCGGCGGTGGCGGCGGCTCCGGTGGCGGCGGCTCCGGTGGCGGCGGAGGCGGCGGTGGCGGTGGCGGCAATCCCCCTCCACCTCCTCCCATTTCGGCAGTTCCCGAACCCGATAGCTGGGCGATGATGATCCTTGGAATGGGCCTTGCCGGCGCAGCGCTGCGTCGTCGCCGCAAGATGCTCCTTGTCGCGAAGGCCTGAGCGCCATGCGACTGCTGGATCTCTCCCTTCTCTCGATCTTCGCTGCAGGCAGCCTAGCCATGGCCGCCTGGCCGTCGGCAGGTGAGGACAAGCCGTCGCCGCAGGCGGAAGAACTGACCGTCAAGCCGGATTGGGCCACCAGTTCGGCGCGCGTGGCGCTGCGCGAAGAGGAAGCTGAGGCCGCGGCCGTTGCGCACCTGATGCCGACGGGCACCAAGTCCTTGCTGTCCAAGGGCATGATGCGACACGGCGAGTTTGCCTGGGACGACACGGACGTGCCCGCAGGCAAGGTCACCGTCTGGGTCGATCTTCGCCGCCAGATGGTATCGGCCTATCGTGGGCCGCACGAGATCGGCACATCGGTCATTCTCTACGGCAAGCCCGGCCACGATACGCCGCGCGGAACCTTCCCGGTCCTGCGCAAGGTCGCCGACTATCATTCGCGCAGCTACGATGCGCCCATGCCGCATTCGCTGTTCATCACCAATGATGGCGTTGCGCTGCATGGATCGGATGTGGAGCGCGGCCGCGCGACGCACGGTTGTGTGGGCCTGCCTCCCGAATTCGCCCGCCTGCTGTTCGAAGCGGTTGGCGTCGGTGACGAGGTTACCGTGGTCATTTCCGATGCGGGCGCGACAGAGAAGCTCGCGCAGAAGGCCCCTTGGTAACCTCTGGTTAACCACGTTTCCTAAGCTTGGTTTAGCGCTCTGGAGCCATTGTCCAGCCGAAAGGTTGGATCATGCCTGCACCGCGCATTTACGTAAAAATCGTACTCGCAGCCACCTGCATGACCCTGCTCCCCGGGGCGCAGGGGCGGACCAACGATCTCGAAGACCGTCTGCTGGCCGCACACAACCGCGAGCGCCAGGCGATAGGCGTAGGCCCGCTGCAATGGGACGCCACCCTCGCCAAGGGCGCGCAGGAATGGGCGGATCACCTGTCCGAAACCGGCAAGTTCGAGCATTCGCCCAATCGCAAGGGCCAAGCGCTCGAAGGCGAGAACATCTGGGGCGGGACACCCGATCACTTCAGCCCGGAAAGCATGATCGACCTCTGGGTGGAGGAAAAACAGTATTTCCGCCGCGGCAAGTTCCCGTTCAACAGCACCACGGGCGATGTGGCCGATGTCAGCCACTACACCCAGCTAATCTGGAAGCGGACCGGCAAGGTCGGCTGCGGCCTGTCCAAGCGCGGTGAGGAGGAAATCCTCGTGTGCCGCTACAGCCAACCGGGTAATGTCCTGGGACGCCGCCCGCTCGCCTGAAGGTTAGCTAAGCCAGTCGGCGATCTGTCCGGCTACGTCGTTTGCAGCCTGATTGAGCGCGGGACCGACGCTGCGTACATCTGCACCGACACCTGGCACGACAGATTCAAAACGGCGGGTTTCGACACCGCTACCCTCGCCCGGACGCACCGCATCGAACACCACGACGACACTGCCACTGCGGGCATCATAGCCGAACTGGCGCAGCGTTCCGCCAAGCCGGTTGGTGGCCAGCGCACCGGGATCGTCACCATCGATCACCACGCGGTTTGATCTCGTGCGAATAGTCTCGGCGACCAGTCTGCGGAACAGGCGGGCAGGCTTCTCAACCCAAACCGCGTCCTTGAGATAGGCGAGTTCGGTATCGCTGACTTGCACCGGTACGCGCGTTACGTCGAGTGCGCTCGGCGTCTCGAACTCCACTAGCGCGAGCGCCGTTCCTGCCTCGCTGGACCCACCCGTACCGGCTGGAGCGCTGTTTGCAGGAGTGAGCGTCAACAGGCTTTCGGGCGGTTCGCTACCGAAGGAAATGCAGCCACCTAGCAACAAGGCCGGGGCAAGGATGGCGAATTTGAAGTGGCTGGTCATCGCGTCCGCTCCCTGTCTCACGGCTCGTACTCTGGCAGCGGCTGGCTGGACAGCAGTGCGCCCGCCCCCTGCTCGTCGAGTTTCTCGGTGACGCCGCGCAGCGCCTTGCTGGTTGCGCGCAGATCGCGCAACGTGGCCTCGGCAGCGGGCAGAGTGCTTTCAGTCAACTGCTTGGTCGCGGGGCGCGCTTCCGCGAGTACACCCTGCAATTCCTGCGAGGCATCGCCCGCCTGGCGCAGGGTAACGCGCAATTGCTCCGCAAGCTGAGCGCCTTCTTGGTTGAGTAGCTGGTCGGTCGACGCCGTCACCTTCTCGAACTGGTCGAGCGCTTCAGACGCCTCGCGCAGAGTCACCTGAAGTTCCGCCATCGTCCGCTCGATCTGCGGCGCGGTTTGGGCGAGGTCGGCAGTCATGCGGTTGGTATTGGCAAGGATGCCGGCGATTGCCCCCTGATTGTCTTCGTCGAGCAGCTGGGTAAGCCGTTCGGTTAGCGTCGCCAGTCGCTCGAGTAGCAGCGGTGCGTCGGAAAGGAGCGCGTTCAATCCGCCATCCTTCGGGGGGATAACGGGGACGTCTTCAGTACAAGCGGTCGTTTCGCAGGAGATCGGAGGCTGACCACTGCGCGCACCGTCGAGCAGGATGGTGGACACGCCGGTAAAGCTGCCTTGGATGGTTGCGGTCGTCCCAACCAGGATCGGCACCTCGTCTTTCACGCTGATACGGACGCGCACAAACTCCGGATCCTTGTCCCATAGCACGATCTGGCTGACCTGCCCTACGGGGACACCGGCGAAGCTGACCTGACTACCGTTGGCGAGACCGGAAACGCTCTCTTTGAAGAAGATGTCATATTCCTTCTGCGCGCCTTCGCCCCAACGGGCGATCCACACGATGAAAAGCGCCAGCGCCGCCAGCACGGCCAGCGTGACTACCCCCACCCAAACGTAATTCGCCCGCGTTTCCATTGGTTAGGCCTTATCCTTGCTTGAGGACGCATTGTCCAACGCTTTGACCGCATGTTCCGCGATCGGCAGGTCCATGTGCTTCCGGAGTTCGTCGAGCGCTTGCGCGGTAAGCGCGGCGCGGCCACGTGGACCGTTGAAATATTCCTGGATCCAGGGATGGTCGAGGTCCATCAGGTTCGGGACAGTATCGACCGCGATGACCTTGCGGTCGGCCAGCACCGCCACCCGGTCACAGATTTCGTGCAACGTATCGAGATCGTGTGTGATCAGGAAGACCGTAAGTCCGAGCGTCTCTTTCAACTCACGCGTCAGCCGGTCGAAGGCCGCAGCCCCGATGGGATCGAGCCCTGCAGTCGGCTCGTCGAGAAAGAGCAGCTCGGGATCGAGAGCCAATGCGCGGGCAAGACCGGCGCGCTTCTTCATGCCGCCCGAAAGCTCGCTTGGATATTTGCTCACGGCCTCTTCGGGCAGGCCCGAGAGCAGCACCTTGTACCGCGCGATTTCGTGGCGAAGTTCGTCCGAGATTTCCGGATAGAACTGCTTCAGCGGCACTTCGACATTCTCGCCCACGGTCAGCGTCGAGAACAATGCGCCGCCCTGGAACAGCACGCCCCAGCGATCGCGCACGCCAATCTCTTCATCGGGTTCGGCTTCGATGATCGACTTATCGAAAACCCGCACATCGCCTGCATTGGGTGTCTGCAGGCCGATGATCGAGCGCATCAGCACCGACTTGCCAGTTCCCGAGCCCCCGACCACGCCGAGGATCTCTCCGCGCTGCACCTTGAGGTCGAGATCCTCGTGCACAGTGATTTCGCCGAAACGATTGGTCAGTCCTTCGACGACGATCGGATAATCGCCGCGATAACGCGCATGATGGTGGAAGGCGTTTTCCTCCTCGCTCATCAACCCCACCCCAGTTCGGTGAAGAAGACCGCGAAGAATGCGTCGAGCACGATGACCGCGAAGATCGCAGAAACAACCGCCATGGTTGTACGGATGCCGACCTCTTCCGAGTTCCCGCGCACCTGCAGGCCGTGATAGCAACCGGCGAGGCCGATAATCAGCCCGAAGACCGGCGCCTTGATGAGACCGACCCACAAGTCATAGGTTGGAACGACCTCCTGGATACGCGAGAGGAAGGTCCAGAAGGGAATCCCCAGGATGACGTCGCCAATCACAGCACCGCCAATGATCGCCATGCAGGACGCGTAGAAACCAAGCAGCGGCATCATCAGCACGGCGGCCATGATGCGCGGGATCACCAAGGCTTCCATCGGCGCAATCCCGATGGTGCGCATCGCATCGACTTCTTCCGTTAGCTTCATCGTGCCAAGCTGCGCGGCAAAAGCACTGCCGGACCGGCCCGCAACCATGATCGCGGTCATCAGCACGCCCAGTTCGCGCAGGGTGATACGGCCAACGAGGTTAATCGTCAGCGTTTCGGCACCGAATTGCGCCAGCTGCACAGCGCCTTGTTGCGCGATCACGATCCCGATCAGGAAGCTCATCAACCCGATGATCGGCAGGGCGGAAACACCGACCAGCTCCGCCTGCCTGACCAGCGCGACCATGCGGAACCGGCGCGGATTGCGCAGCAGCGACCAGGTCGCGAGGATCAGCGAGCCAAGGAAGCTGAGAACGCCGTAAACGCCGGTGCGAGCGTTGAAGACCTTTTCGCCCATCGCTTCGGGCACGCGGCTCCAGACCGGAAGGCGTGGAGCGGCTATCTGCTCCTCGCTATCCATCCCTTCCAGCGCGCCGAGCAATCGTTGCGCGCGCTCGCTTGCACCCGTGATCGTGGCGTTGTGACGCGTCGCGATGTGGCAGGCCATCCACGCGCCGACGGTGTCGATCTCGGAGACACCCGACAGGTCGACCTGTGCAATGTCGCCTTCAAGCGATCTCAGGTCTTCGTCGACTGCGCCGATGCTCGACACGAGATACGGTCCGGTAAGCGCCAAAACCGCTCCCCCCTCGCCCTCGTGCAGCTCGTATTCCGCCAGACCTGTCATCCGCCAATCGCTATGCGGGGAAATGCCTCGCTAAACAAGCGCGTATCAATTCGCATCCCCTCCGGCGTTGCATCGCACAATAAGCGCTGGCATGGGCCGTTGCCATGAGCACCGAGCTATCCAAGACCTTTGATCCCGCCGAAATCGAGCAGCGCTGGTACGCGCATTGGGAAGAAAACGGCCTGTTCCGCCCCGAGCGGCCCGACGCCGAACCCTTCACCATCGTGAACCCTCCGCCGAATGTGACCGGCTCGCTCCATATCGGCCATGCGCTCGACAACACGCTGCAGGATGTGGTGATCCGCTACGAACGCTTGCGCGGCAAGGATGCGCTGTGGGTGGTCGGCACCGACCATGCGGGCATCGCCACTCAGATGGTGGTCGAACGCCAGCTTGAGGCGAAGCAGGACAAACGCACGAACTACTCGCGCGAGGAATTCGTCGACAAGGTTTGGGCGTGGAAGGAAGAGAGCGGTGGCACGATCACCCGCCAGCTGCGCCGCCTCGGCTGTTCGATGGACTGGAGCCGCGAACAGTTCACCATGGACCCGCATTTCACCGAGGCCGTGCTCAAGGTCTTCGTCGATCTTTACAATGACGGGCTGATCTACCGCGACAAGCGGCTGGTGAACTGGGACGTCAAGCTGAAGACCGCGATTTCGGACCTCGAGGTCGAGACCAGCGATGTGAAAAGCGGCTTCTGGCATTTCCGCTATCCGCTGGCTGACGGCGTAACCACGTCGGAGGGCAAGGATTACCTTGTCGTCGCCACCACGCGTCCGGAAACCATGCTCGCCGACATGGCAGTGGCGGTTCACCCCGACGACGAGCGCTACAAGTCGGTCGTGGGCAAGGATATCCTCCAGCCGATCACCGGCCGCCGCTTCAAGGTGGTGGCCGACGAGCACGCCGATCCGGAGCTCGGCTCGGGCTGCGTGAAGATCACTCCGGGGCATGACTTCAACGACTTCGACGTGGGCAAGCGTGCTGGTTTCGCGCCTGCCGACATGCTCAACATGCTCGATGCGGAAGGCAATGTCTGCCAGACCGCCGACGGGCTGGTGCCGGACGAATTCCTCGGCATGCACCGCTTCAAGCGCGACGGTGTTGATGGCGCACGCGAGCTGGTCGTGGCACGGATGAAAGAACTCGGCTTCCTCATCCCGCATGTCACCAAGGACAAGGAAGGCAACGAGGTCGAGCACGACGCAGAGCCGCGCACCATCGCAACGCCCTTCGGCGACCGCGGCGGCGTGGTCATCGAACCGTGGCTGACCGACCAGTGGTATGTCGATGCCGAGAAGCTAGCTGTTGCTCCGATCCAGGCAGTGAAGGACGGTACGATCGAGATCGTCCCGAAAAGCTGGGAGAAGACCTTCTTCAACTGGATGGAAAATATCCAGCCTTGGTGCGTCAGCCGCCAGCTCTGGTGGGGCCACCGGATTCCGGCGTGGTATGGGCCGGATGGGCGCGCCTATGTCGGCCAGAACTTTGAGGAGGTTATCGAGAAGGCCATCAATGATGGCTCAACCGAGTATGACAACCACTTCTTCGATTCCGGACAAATATTCGAGTGCGGAGAAGATGATGAGGCCAGGATCGAGGTCAGCGCAGAGGGCGAGAAGAAGCTTTGGCTCAAGCGTGATCCTGACGTACTCGATACGTGGTTTTCCTCCGCGCTTTGGCCATTTGCCACACTCGGTTGGCCAAGCGCTCAGCATCTTCCCGACGATCAGCACAACTTGCTAAAGAAGCACTATCCCAACGACCTGCTGATCTCGGGCTTCGACATCTTGTTCTTCTGGGATGCGCGCATGATGATGCAGGGGATGCACCTGACCGGGAAGGCACCGTGGCCGCGGCTTTATCTCCACGGGCTCGTACGCGCCGCCGACGGGGCGAAGATGTCCAAGTCGAAGGGCAATGTCGTCGACCCGCTCGGCCTGATCGACCAGTACGGCGCCGATGCGTTGCGCTTCTTCATGTCAGCGATGGAGAGCCAGGGCCGTGACATCAAGATGGATGAACGCCGTGTCGAGGGCTATCGCAATTTCGCGACAAAGCTCTGGAATGCCACGCGTTTCTGCCAGTCGAACGGCATCGGCGCGAGCACGAGTATCGCCGCACCCGCCGCCACGCAGGCGGTCAACAAGTGGATCATCGGCGAAGTCGTCGAGACGAAGAACGCGCTCGAACAGGCAATGGCCGATTTGCGCTTCGATGCCGCCGCGAACACGATCTACCACTTCGTGTGGGACCGGTTCTGCGACTGGTATCTGGAGCTAATTAAGCCAACTCTGAACGAAGACGCGGCAATCTATCCAAAGCACGCAAACGAAACACGCGCGGTCGCCGGCTGGGCACTCGACCAGATCCTCGTCATGCTGCACCCCTTCATGCCCTTCATCACCGAAGAGCTGTGGTCGAAGCAGGGCGATCGCCCGAACTACCCACTCATCACCGCCAGCTGGCCCGATCCGCAGGCAGATGTCGATGCGGCTGCTAAGGCGGAAATAGATTGGCTCATCGCGCTCACCAGCGCGGTGCGCACGGCGAAGAACGAACTCGGCATCGCGCCGGGTGCGAAGCTGGAAGCCTACTGCCCTGCCCCCTCGGCGCTGGGCCGCAAGGTCGTGGAGGAGAACGCGGCGGCAATCGAACGCCTCGCACGCCTCACACCGGTCCACTTCTCCGAAGCTCCCGGCGGTGCGGCAATGCAGATTGCTGCGGGCGACGATGCCTTCATTATCCCGCTTGAGGGCGTGATCGACATCGAAGCTGAAAAAGCCCGCCTCAACAAGGCGATGGAAGCCTCTACCAAGGAAGCCAAATCGCTCGAAGGCCGCCTCGGCAACGCGAATTTCGTCGAACGCGCCAAGCCCGAGGCAGTCGAGAAAGCCCGCGCGGACTTCGCGCATCACATGACGGAAATCGAGCGACTGAAAGCGGCTCTGGCAAGGCTGGGCTAGCAATCTCCGTTCGTGCTGAGCTTGTCGAAGCACCGCTTTTTCTTCTAGCGCTGGATCGAGGTGAAGGACGGCCCTTCGACAAGCTCAGGGCGAACGGAAGAGATGGCTTTAGTTCTAGCAACCGATGATACCGGCGGGCCGGAGATTTTTGCTTCGGTCCAAGGCGAAGGTCCGAGCGCGGGGATGCCGGTCGCCTTCTTGCGTCTGTCGCGCTGCAACCTTGCCTGCGTGTGGTGCGATACGGCCTACACCTGGCGGTTCGAAGGCGATAATCGCCCCCATCGCGACGGGGTCGCTTTCGAGCGCAAGGCGAACCAGGTCACGCTCGACGAGGAAGAAGTCGCCGCGCGCATCATGCAGCTCGGACAGGACCGGCTCGTGATTACCGGCGGCGAGCCGCTGTTGCAGGCGCCTGCGCTGGCGAAACTGCTCGACGTGTTGCCCGACATTTCGGTCGAGATCGAGACCAACGGAACCACCAAGGCCCCGCCGCGGCTCGATATCCGCATCGACCAGTTCAACGTCAGCCCCAAGCTCGCGCATAGCGGCAATCCGGCAGATCTCGCGCTACTCCCCGAACGGCTCGATGCCTATGCAACCGACCCGCGCGCTTGGTTCAAGTTCGTGATCGCCGAGCCTGCAGATGTCGAGGAGGTGTTGACCCTGCGCGATCGCTACCGCTTCAAGCCCGGACACGTCTTCCTGATGCCCGAAGGAACCGACAGCGAGACCCTTCGTGAGCGCGAGCAGTGGCTTTGCGATCTATGTCTGGAGCACGGCTTTCGCATGTCCGACCGGCTGCATATCCACCTGTTCGGGGATACGCGCGGAACGTGATCCACCGCGAAGGCGGAGGTCTCGGTCGGCTTGGCACGAGTTCGCCTGAGGTCCCCGCCTGCGCGGGGACGCACCACAGTTATCCCTGTGAACGCCACCGCTGCACGGTGCGCAGGACGAGGTCCTCTTCGCCGCCGGGCTTGTTCCACATCTCGATGAAGCTTGGGTCTTCCGAAGCCGGGCGCTTCACTTCTTCCAGATTGTCGAAGCTGACACGGATCGGGATGGCGACACCCTCGCCGCAGATGATGCACTCGCGGTTCCGCAGTGCGGGGATAGCGTCGAGGAAGCCGCGCGCACCTTCGGGCATCGCCGCACGGACGAAATCCTGGTCGCGGTCGTTGTTGAGACGCATCGAGATGATCGTACCGCACTGCGACAGCACGCCTTCGGCAAGGTCGGACGGGCGCTGCGTGATGAGGCCCAGCGATATCCCGTACTTACGGCCTTCCTTGGCGATACGGCCGAGGATGGTACCGACCGAGTTGCCATCGGCATTCTTCTCGCTCGGCACGTAACGGTGGGCTTCTTCGCAGACCAGCAGGATCGGCGTAGTCTTGTCGTCGCGGCCCCAGATAGCGAAATCGAACACCAGGCGGCTGAGCACGGCCACCACGGTAGCCGTGATGTCCGAGGGCACGCCCGACACGTCGATGATCGAGATCGGCTTGCCGTTCGATGGCATGCGGAAAATCTTGCTAATGAACTCGGCCATGGTGTCGGCCACCAGCATGCCGGAGAACATGAACTGGTAGCGCGGGTCGGCCTTCAGCTCGTCCAGCTTGTTCTTGATGCGCATGTAAGGCGCCGAATTGGTCGCCTTGTCGAGCTTGCCCATCTGGTCCTGGATCTCGTTCGACAGATCCGAGAGCAGGTAGGGAATGGGCGAATCCACGGTGATCTTGCCCATGGTCTGGGCCAGCTTGCTCTTGCTGCGCGCCTTGAGGAGACATTTGGCAAGGATGTCGGAATCGACCTGGCGTTCGTTTCCGGCGCTGGTCAGCAGCACCTCGCAATGCTCCTCGAAATTCATGATCCA
Source organism: Qipengyuania vesicularis (assembly GCF_019711415.1). GTDB lineage: Bacteria > Pseudomonadota > Alphaproteobacteria > Sphingomonadales > Sphingomonadaceae > Qipengyuania > Qipengyuania vesicularis. The sequence goes on from NZ_JAIGNJ010000002.1 coordinate 460,528, forward strand.
GTAGGGCATCTGGAGGTTCGAGACGTCGAGGATCACGCCGGTCTGGCGGAAAGCCGCCGAATATTCGCCGTGCGGGTCGATCATCACGATGTGACCTTCGGGCGCTGCCTCGCAGATGCGGTGCAGGATCAGCGCGGCGCTGGTCGATTTACCGGTACCGGTCGAACCCAGCAGCGCGAAGTGCTTGCCGAGCATGGCGTCGACGTAGAGGCCGGCGCGGATGTCCTTGGTGGGATAGACCTTGCCGATGGTGACAGCGCTGCGACCGTCGCTGGCATAGACCTGCTTGAGATCGCTGGTCGACGCAGGGAATACCATCGCGCCGGGGACCGGGTAGCGGGTCACACCGCGACGGAAGCTGTGCAGGCGTCCGGTCAGCTTTTCTTCCACGCCTTCACCGAGGAAGTCGATATTGGCGAGGATGCTGCCGGCCTTGCGGTCCTGGCGCTGGTTGCGCACACTGGCGAGGAGCCAGCTGTTGCCGACCCGAATCTTGATCTGCGAACCGACCTGGCCGGCCATGGCAATGGCAGGGTCGGGGTCGTCGCCGCATTCGGTCAGGCGCTGGAGATCGATCGCGATCATCGAGCCCGAACCGGCGATTTCGAGCACCACGCCGATCGGCTGGAGCGCGTTTTCGCTCGGCGGTGCCTCTTCCTCCTCGGGCTGTGCTTCCGGCTTTGGCTCGGGCTTGGCAGCGAGCTCCGAAGGGCGCGGCGGCGCCTCGCCCAGCTTTGGCGACGCGGCCTGCTGCGGAGGCGGAGCGCTTTCCTGTGCGGGTTGCTGAACGGGCGGCTGTTCTGCGGCGGGCTGCTGCGTGGGCGCGTCTGCCTGCTCTGCTACTGGGGTTTCGGGTTCCGGCTGTTGATGCACGTAACCCGATCGCGACACCCCGCCACCGGCCTGTTCGCCTTCGGGCGAGCGACGGATCCGGTCGCGCAGGCTGCGCGGGCGCGCTTCTTCGCCATGCTGCTGGCCCGGAGTTCCGTTGGAACCGAAGTTTGCGTTGCCCATGTCGTTCATCTGTCTGCTCTGGCCCCTGTTGATCGCGCGCGAGGATACTCACGCGGCGCGCAAATGGTCGGCCAGAGTAGTGCCCGATAAGGGTTAAGAACGGGTCAACGATAACCTGCGAGCCGCGCGATCAGAGGCGCGCGAAGAGCCGTCCGGCACCCCATCCCATGCTGACGGAGAGGATGACGGCAACAAGTCCATAGAGAAGGCCGTGATTGTTGGCGCTGTCTTCGACGAAGAGTTCGAGCCCAACCTTCCTGACCTCGACCTCCGACTGGGCAGAAGCAATCACGCGGCCCTGGCTGATCGCGAACGTTTCTGCGACATAGGTGCCGGTCGTGACATTCGAGGGCATCGAAATGCGCGCCTGGTAGAGGACATCCTCGGTGATGCTCACACCCGCCATGTCCTCTTTGTAAAGACCCTGGCGCCGCTTGAGATCGACGAGGCCGAGGGCAAAGCGCATCTGGTCTTCAGGGTTGAAACTGCCGCTCGGAGACAGCTGGATATAGCGCGTTCCGAATTCGTAGATCGCGGCGGTTTTCTGGTCGACGATCTCGTCTATCGGGCGCGAGGAAGCGACAGCGAAATAGCTCGGGACAGAGCGGAAATCGCTGCTCTCCGCATTCACCCAAACGCCCGCAAAACGTTCCTTCTCGCGCAGACGGATGGGCTCCGACGGGCCCTTGAGGACGACGACGATGTCATAGCCCTGCCCTGCGCCGCCGCCGGGATCGAGAATGGCGCCGAACAGCAGCAATTCCGTGCCCGTGAAGCCCTGTCGCACCTTGACCTCGTGCTGCGAAATCTCGGGCACGAGCACCGCGTCGCGTTGCCCCATCAGGAACAGGGCCGCGATAAGGAGGAACAACGCCCTCACAGCGGATACACCGTGTAGATTTCGTCAGGCTCATAGAACAGGCCCAGGAGCATGCGGAAGGCGATCAGCAAGACGATTGCTGCCAGGACCAGCCGCAGCACCTCGGGCTTTGCCGTTACCGCGATCTTGGAGCCGAACTGCGCCCCCGAGACCGATCCGATCAATAGCAGGGCGACGAGCACGATATCGACCGCGCGGGTCGTGAGCGAATGCATCACCGTGGTTGCGATGGTCACGAAGAGGATGTTGAACAGGCTGGTGCCGACCACGACATTCGCGCTCATGCCGAGGATGTAGAGCATGGCCGGCACGAGGATGAAGCCGCCGCCAACGCCCATCAGCATGGTCAGTATGCCGACCACCACGCCGACCAGAGCCGGCGCGAGCGGCGAAATGTACAGACCCGAGCCGTAGAAACGCCATCGCCACGGCAGGTTCGCGACGAGCGGATGGTGGCGCCTTCGCTTGGCCTGTGTCCCGGTCGTGCCGCGGATGACCTGCACCGATTCCTTCGCCATCAACAGGCCGATCGATCCCAGGAGCAGGACGTAAAGCGCATTGATGACGACATCGATCTGGCCGATCGCGCGGAAGAAATTGAACAGCAGCGCCCCGAAGCCCGCGCCGATCACCCCCCCGCCGACCATCACCAGGCCCATCCTGTAATCGACCCCCTTACGCCTGCCATGTGCGAGCACGCCGGAGACGCTCGCCCCGGTGACCTGGGTCGATGCGGAGGCCGCTGCGACCGTGGGGGGAATCCCATAGAAGATCAGGAGCGGAGTAGTGAGGAAACCGCCGCCGACCCCGAACAGCCCGGACAATACCCCCGTCAGCGCGCCAAGGCCCACGATCCACAGACCGTTGACCGACAAATTGGCGATAGGAAGGTAAACGTCCATGCCCAGCCCCTATAGGAGCCGGGGGCTATATTAAAGCTGAAGCGCACTCAAAATATTTACTCGGCCAGTGAAACGCTTTCGGACGGCTGAAACGCCTCGCTCCCGGCCTGCTCGATCGGATCGTCCAACAGGAGGTCCGCGCCGGATGCGGCCATCCAGAGAGAATTGTGACCGGCAAGGGATTGCGCGGTGTCGATCTCTTGGGACATGTGCGCGGGCGGGACCTCGCTCAGGCCTTCCACCAGTCCATCGGTGACGCGAGGGGCGGCGACGCCCGCGGCTTGCCCGTCGCCTTCCGTTTGCGGCGCAGGGGCAGGAGCGGCTTCGGACAGGACTGGGGAGTTGTCATTGTCCGGCGTAAAAGCGGCAGGCACATCTGGCAGGGACAGGGCAATCGCCCTGATGCCGATCCAGCCAAAGGCGATCATGGCCAGGAAAACCAGCGGACGCCCCTGTGCGGGGGTTTTGCGCGCGCTCATGCCATTTCCTCCTGGGCCCGCGACAGGACGGGGTGCGCGCGGTGTTCCGTCTTCTCCCAGATCGTCGGTGCACCGCGCAGGCTCCGCAGATAGGCGACCAGAGCGCGGCGTCCGCTCATGATCGCGATGACGTTGGACACGAGCACGCGGGGAATGGCGAGCAGGCCTTGCCGCAGCCCATACTCCCTGCCTGTGAAAATCGCGCGGATGAGGACACGCCAAACAAGCCCGGCAAAGGTCACCAACAACAGTATGCTCAGGAACCCTCCCGGCTCGAACTGCCCACCCAGTCCTGCGTCGGCAGCGAGGTGCGAAAGGGTGCCGGAAAGTACGAGGAAATAAGCAAGGCCAAGCAGGATCGCGGCCAGCGGCCCGCGCCGGTCGCGTAGCGTCATCCAGCGCTGGAGCAGGTTGCCTTGCCAGCCGAGCCGGTCCCATCCTTGCAGCGCAATGCCATGTGTCCAGCGCGTCTTCTGGCGTACCGACTGGGCAATCCGGTCAGGGAAATAGGCCCGGGTCGCGACAAGGCGGCCGTTCTCCGTCCGCAGGCGCAGGAACCGCCCACGGCCGCCAAGCGCATGGATCCGCAGTCCAAGCTCGTAATCTTCGGTCAGCGAGTCCTCGCTGAAGGGACGACCGTGCTCCTCTGCAGCGAGCTTGCCGAGCATCTTGCGCGATACGGCACAGCCTACCCCGGCCCCCGGCACGGCGCAGCCGATCAGGTCGCGCACGACCATCGCCTTGGCATGCGATTCGGCGAATTCATCCGAATAATGGCTTGCGATCCATCGCGAATCCGACGGCGGGAGAGCCATGACCGGCAATTGCACGAAGTCGCTGTTCCACACAGCGTGGTCGAGCAAAGGGAGGGCTGCCGCATCCACCATGTCCTCGGCATCGTGGAGCACGACCATGTGCGCCTTCTTGCCGCTGCGGGCCTCGTCCTCGCACAGCGCCGCATAGAGACGATTGAGGCAATGTGCCTTGCAGGTCGGGCCATCCTCGCCGACGACCACCAACCTGACGCGGCTGTCTCCCCTTGATGCGACTGCGACCGAAGCGATGGTCGACGCATCGTTGCGATAACAGCCGACATAGATGCGCAGCTGGTCCTGCGGCCATGATGCCAGCGCGTGCGTGATGGTCGGGCCGATTACCTCCGCTTCCTGCCAAGCCGGAATGAAGACCGCGGCAAGGCCGGACAACGGCTTCTCGGTAAGGACATGTTCGTCGAGGCGTGGCGTCGCGATACGCCCCGTAAAGCGGTTCCACGCGTAGATCGCGTCGACCGCCAGTTCGTCCACCATGCCGATGGCAAAAAACACTGCTGCGAACAGCAGCAACTCATATTGAAGCGCAGCGAAGCCATCCAAGATGGCGATTGATCCCGTGTGCAACCCGTTTTCCCCCTGCGAACCCACTATCGCGCGGATTCGAGACTTGCAACGCGCTTTGCTTTGCGAAAGAGAGCGCACCGACATGACCGAACGCCCATCCGCATTCCGCCTCGTCTTCGCCCCCGTCCGCGCGCTGTTCGTCAGCGATGCGTCGGCGGGTATTTTGCTGATCCTCGTAGCGATTGCCGCGATGCTTGCAGCCAATTCGCCCTTCGCAGAGGATTATCACCACCTCTTCCACGGCACGATCTTCGATGCCTCGGTGTTCAAGCTGAACACGCTGCATTTGTGGATCAACGACGGCCTGATGGCGATCTTCTTCTTCGTCGTGGGGTTGGAGGTGAAGCGCGAATGGATCGAGGGCCAGCTTTCCACATCGCAGCAACGCCGCATGCCGGTGCTCGCGGCAGCGGCCGGCATGGCCATTCCGGCGCTGGTCTATCTGTTCTTCGTCAATGCGGAAGGTGCCGAGGGCCTGACCCGCGGCTGGGCAATCCCGGCTGCGACCGACATTGCCTTTGCCATGGGCGTGCTCGGCCTGCTCGGCAATCGCGTGCCTGCCTCTTTGCGCCTGTTCCTGCTGACCGTCGCCATCGTCGACGATATCGGCGCAGTGCTCGTCATCGCGCTGTTCTATACGGCCAAGATCAAGTTCAGCTGGCTGGTGGGCGCGGTGATCGTGACCGCCTTCATGTACGCCATGAACCGGATGAAGGTGGCAGCTTACTGGCCCTTCATCCTTGCTGCGCTGGTGCTGTGGTTCTTCGTTCTGAACTCGGGCGTCCACGCCACGATCGCGGGCGTAGTTGCCGCGCTCACCATCCCGATGGTGGGCGAGGACGACCATACCATGGTCGAAACGATGGAGCACAATCTTGCGCCGTGGAGCGCCTATCTCATCGTGCCCGTATTCGGGTTCGCGAATGCGGGCGTGCACCTCGGCGATCTCGGTATTGCGGGCATCCTGGCGCCGCTGCCGCTCGCCATCGCCGCAGGCCTGTTCGTCGGCAAGCAGGTGGGCATCCTGTCCGCAATCTGGCTGGCGGACAAATTCGGTTTCGCCCCGCGGCCGGACCAGGCCACCTGGACCGAGATTTGGGGTGTCTCGATCCTGTGCGGGATCGGCTTCACAATGTCGCTCTTCATCAGTGGCCTGGCCTTCGCCGGCAATGCCCTGCTGATCGAGGAAGCCAAGATCGGCATCCTTATGGGATCGCTGATTTCGGCGGCGGTCGGCTACACGATCCTGCGCATGACGACCACGCATCCCGACGACGTGCGCTCGCCCTATATCGACTGAGCTGTTGTCGCAGGTGGCCTACCAGCTGCCGGTATTCTCCATGCTCGCCCAGGGCTCTTCCGGTTCCAGATAGCTGTCCTGTAGCAGCTCGACCGAGATGCCGTCGGGCGAACGGACGAAAGCCATGTGCCCGTCGCGCGGCGGGCGGTTGATCGTATGGCCTGCATCGGCAAGCCGCTGGCAGGTCTCGTAGATATTCTCCACCCGGTAGGCGAGATGCCCGAAATTGCGCCCGCCGTCATAGGCCTCCGGCGCACTGCCGTCTTCGGGTGGCCAGTTATAAGTCAGCTCGAGCTCCGCCACGCCTTCCTGACCGGGCGCGGCGAGGAAGATGAGTGTGAAGCGGCCCTTCTCGCTTTCCTTGCGGCGGACTTCCTCGAGCCCGATCAGCTTGAAGAAGGCAACCGCGGCTTCCGGGTCGGCCACGCGGATCATGGAATGGAGATATCTGGTCATCTGCCCAAGCTAGGCATGCGACGCGCAAAGAAAAAGGGGCGCGCCTTACAGCACGCCCCTTTGAACACCGCCGGCGAATTCTCAAGGACCGGCGGTGATCATTTGCAAGCGGTTACATGCTGTAACCGATCGTGAAGAAGATACCGGCGTCGGTGAAATCTTCCACCGATGGGCCCTGAGTATCCACGTAGTTCACGCCGAGGCTGAGGCTATCGGTCACAGCGTAGGATGCGCCCAGTCCCCAGTCGAAGCTGCTGCCATCGGCCTGGGTGGCGAATACGCCGTCGGTATAGCCGAGGTGCGCCGTCAGCGAGAGCGGGGTGTTGGGAATGCCTGTCTCGAAGTCGGTGTAGAGGTACAGGTTGTCGTCATCACCGAGAGAGGACTGGTCCCAGGCATAGGCAACGCCGAGCGTCGCGCTCACCGGACCCAGGTCACCAGAGACAGACGCATAGGGCTCGAAATAGTCGGTATCGACATCGGCGAGGTTGGCCAGTTCGTTCTCGGTCGGATAGATGTAGTAGAGCAAGCCGACGTCGAAGCTGACACCTTCGGCCAGTTCGCCGCCGAAGCCGGCGTAGATGTCGAGCTCGAGTTCGCCATAGGGCGAGCCGCCCGAGATGGTCGAACCCCAGGTGCCGACATAGAAGCCGCTCGAATGTGCGAGGTCGATGCCGCCTTGCAGCGCAGGATCGCCATCGGAGAATGACACACCGCGGAAACGATAGTCGCTGACGAGCGCTACATTGCCCGAAAGCTCAATCTCGCCGGTGTCGGCATCGTCATCCTGCGCGAAAGCGGGCGCAGAAACTGCGGAAAGGGTAAGTGCGGAAACGGCCGCAAGGCCGCGAAAGGACGTGAGCATTCTCGAACTCCTGATTAGGTTCGTATTGGTGCTTCGTCCCACCTGCGTTTTCGCCGGGTCCCGGTTTTAGGAAAGGCTCCTCGGGCGAAATCGACATAATCGTGCACTAGCTGCCGGGGGGACGCAAGTAAGATGCAGAAACTTTTCGCTATCGCAGCAAATAGCGTGTCTATTGTGCAACTGCGAAAGGGGTTCCTGCGCGGCCCGTCCCTTGCCGCCTGTCGCGCGCTGTCCTAAGCGCTCGCTTGCGCCAAAAACCTTCCCATGTAAGTCCGATGTTCGAATCCATCCGCCGCATATTCGCTTCCAGCCAGCCTGAACGCCGCATCGCACGCGTTCCCGAAGGCGAGCGCTATTATGTGATCGGAGACGTGCACGGCCGGCTCGACCTGCTGGAGCAGTTGAAAGCGGCGATCGAGGAGGATGACGCGGAATTCGGGGCTGCCGACACCACGATCGTATTCCTCGGCGACCTTGTCGACCGCGGCCCGGACAGCGCGGGCGTCATCACCCTCGCTCGCGAATGGGGGATGGACCGCAAGGTGCGCTACCTTGCCGGCAATCACGAGGAAATGTTCCTCGACAGCTTCGAGGACCGCGAGATCCTGCGCCACTTCCTCAAGCATGGCGGTCGGGAAACCGTGATGAGTTACGGCATTCCCAAGAAGAAATACGACAAGATGAAGATGTCCGAGCTCCAGGAAGCGATGGACAAGGCGGTGCCCAAGAAGGACCGCAAGTTCCTCAAGAGCTTCGAGGATCTGATCATCGCCGGCGACTATGTGTTCGTCCACGCAGGGATCAATCCGAAGCTGCCGGTGGAGGAACAGAAGCCATCGGACCTGCGCTGGATTCGCGACCGCTTCCTCAAGTTCGCCGAACCGATGAGCCACGTCGTGGTGCATGGACATACGATTTTTGAAGATGTTGTCGATACGCAGCACCGAATCGGTATCGATACGGGAGCCTTTCGAACTGGGAGGTTGACGGCATTGGTGCTCGAAGGCGAAGGACGCCGCACTATTCAGGCAATTGCCGGCGAGGACGGCACAATCCAGATTGAGAAGGTGGATACCTAAATGAAGATCGCAATGGTGGGCTCGGGCTACGTGGGCCTGGTATCGGGCGCGTGTTTCGCCGATTTCGGGCATGACGTCGTCTGCATCGACAAGGACCAGTCCAAGATCGACCGGCTGCATGACGGCATCATGCCGATCTACGAGCCGGGCCTGGCAGAGCTCGTGGGCGGCAACGTCAAGGCGGGCCGCCTGACCTTCACCACCAGCCTCGCCGAAGGCATCAAGGGTGCCGATGCGATCTTCATCGCGGTGGGCACGCCCAGCCGCCGCGGCGATGGACACGCCGACCTCTCTTTCGTCTATGCCGTGGCAAAGGAAATCGGCGAGAACCTCGCCAATGACGCGGTCGTGGTGACCAAGTCGACCGTGCCCGTGGGCACGGGTGACGAGGTCGAGCGCATCCTGAAGGACAGCGGCACCAGCCACACCTTCTCGGTGGTCTCCAACCCCGAGTTCCTTCGCGAAGGCGCCGCGATCGACGATTTCAAGCGCCCCGACCGCATCGTGATCGGCGCGGAAGACGATTTCGGCCGCGAGATCATGCGCGAGGTCTATCGCCCGCTCTACCTCAATGAATCGCCGATCCTGTTCACCGGTCGCCGCACCAGCGAGCTGATCAAATATGCCGCCAATGCTTTCCTCGCGACGAAGATCACCTTCATCAACGAGATGGCCGACCTGTGCGAAAAGGTCGGTGCAAACGTGCAGGACGTGAGCCGCGGCATCGGCATGGACAATCGCATCGGACCCAAGTTCCTCAACGCAGGCCCCGGTTATGGCGGTTCGTGCTTCCCCAAGGACACGCTCGCCCTGCTCAAGACGGCCGAGGATTACGACAGCCCGACACGCATCGTCGAGGCGGTGGTGCAGGTCAACGAAAGCCGCAAGCGCGCCATGGGCCGCAAGGTGCTCGACGCGCTGGGCGGTGCGGATGCCGCCCGCGGCAAGAAGGTCGCCATGCTCGGCCTTACCTTCAAGCCGAACACCGACGACATGCGGGATTCCCCGGCCATCGCGGTCTCGCAGGCGCTGACCGATGCGGGCGTTGAGGTAGCCGCCTATGACCCCGAAGGCATGGAACAGGCCAAGCCGCTAATGCCCGAAGTGACCATGGTCGATGATCCCTACAAGGCGATCGAAGGTGCCGATGCGGTGACCATCGTCACCGAGTGGGACGCTTTCCGCGCGCTGGATTTCGACCGGATTAAGGATCTCGCCAAGGAACCCGTCCTCGTAGACCTGCGCAACATCTACCGCGCCAAGGAAATGCGTGAGAAGGGCTTCTATTATACCAGCATCGGCCATGGCGAGACCGGCCAGGGCGACCGCCGCAAGGGTGACCGCCGCCGCAATTAGGCGGCTTTGCCCCGTCGGGTCACGTCAACCGAACCAGTGATGGCGGTTGGCGCGATCCTTGAGGCCGACCGCCATGGCACCAAGCACCAGAAGCCCTGAGACGAGGCACGCAAGCGCAATCGCCCCATACTCCTGCCCGCCCTTGGCATTGATCGCCAGCAGGGCCCAGCAGAACACGAGCGCGTACCACGGATTGCCGCGGCTACGCGCTACCGCCAGCGCGGCGATGACCCCGCCCACCACGACAATGGCCGCCGTGACGAGCGGATAGGGGCCGTCGTCGAAAATGCCGTGAAAGACCAATACGGCGGAGATATTCACAATACTTGCCGCGGTCAGCCACGCAGCAAGCGCGCTGAAGGTGATCGTGACGATGATGCGCTCGGCCCGGCTGAAGGGCCGCTCGAATGCCACCAGCTTGCGCAGGATGTCGAGCAGCGCCACCAGCGACGTCAGGATGATCAGCGCAGATATCGCCGTGAGATTGGCGAACTGGGTGTAGATTGCCCACAGCCCCTGCATCGAGAGCGCCAGTACGGAAGGCCACCCGATCAGCTCGAGCAAGGTGTTGTCGCGCTGTCCGGGCAGCGCCTGCCAGATCGCGTAGACCGCCGAGCCGAAAAACAGCGGCCCCCAGATCGCAAAGGCCCATCCCGCCGGCGTGATGAGGGTGCGAACGCTGTCCGAACGCTCGCCAATCGGCTCGCCGAAGCCGAGCTGCGGCAGGAATGTCGCCCCGATCTGGATCACGACGGCAAGGATGATGGCGATACGCTGCGCGGCGCTGCGATGGGTCGATGTGCTCATGACCGGGCCAATCGCCGGACACCGTGCTTGGTTCCTCAGAGCACTATTCTTCGCCGCTTCGCACTTCTCCCCTGAAGAGCCAGCTGCTCAGGACCGTGGCGGCTATTGCCCCGGCGAATTGTGCAAGGACGAACCCGACAACATCGGCGGGCGCGATGCCCGCGAAACTGTTCGTGAGACTACGGCCGATGGTTATGGCCGGATTGGCAAAGCTGGTCGAGGAAGTGAACCAGTAGGCCGCAGTGATATAGAGCGCCACGCTTGCCGGAACCCACGCCTTTGCCACTCTGATCGTGCCGAGGATCGTGAGCACTAGGCCGAAGGTCGCAATGCCCTCGCCAAGCCATTGGCCGGAGCCTGTGCGGACCTTCTCGGATAGCTGCCAGACGGGCAGGTCGAACATGAAGTGCGCGGCCCACACGCCAAGGATGCCGCCGCCGATCTGCATCAGCACGAAGGCGGCCGCTTCCAGTGGCGCGATTTCGCGCCGGATCAGAAAGGCCAGCGTCACCGCAGGATTGAAGTGGGCACCGGAGATCGGGCCGAGCATCGCGATGAGGACCGCCAGGATCGCTCCGGTCGCAACCGAGTTGGCAAGCAACGCGACGGCGATATTCCCGCCCGACAGGGCTTCCCCCATGATGCCCGAACCCACGACGCCAGCGAAAAGGAAGAAGCTCCCCAGAGCCTCCGCTACCAGCCTACGTTGCAAGTAATCCTCCCGTCCCCGCATGCGCTTTTTCGACGCGGAGATCCTTGGCAAAACCGCAGTGCAAAGGAAAGTGCCAGGGGGCCTGTAAGCCGGGTTCTGTCCCGCGTGCGGTATCGCTTTCACGACCTGCCGCGCGGCGGCAGCCATTCGTCTAGGTCTTGAATTGCTTCAAGACTCAAGCAGCCAACCCGGGCGACTGGGGAGAAACACCCCTGCTTTCGCGCGCCGCCCCTATTCGGCCTTGCTCCGGGTGGGGTTTGCCATGCGGGCGCTGTTACCAGAACCCCGGTGCGCTCTTACCGCACCCTTTCACCCTTGCCTGATCCCTTGCGGGCCATCGGCGGTATGCTCTCTGTGGCACTTTCCCTGTGGTTACCCACGGCGGGCGTTACCCGCCACCCTTGTTTCGTGGAGCCCGGACTTTCCTCGCGACTAGGTCACGCGGCTGCCCGGCCCCCTGGCGCTGCGCGATGTAGCCACGCAGCGCCATCATTCCAAGCCTATTCGCCCAGCTCGGTCGGATAGGCGGGTGCCCAATTGGGATCGCGTTGCGGGTTCTCCTCGAGTTCGCGCAGCGTCCAGGCGATCGCAGCCTCGAGCTGGGTGTCGCGGCCCTTGTCGAGCGCGAGCTGGTCCAGTTCCACAGGGATATCCGGCGTGACACCCTCGTTCTCGACCGACCAGCGCCCTTGCGTGTCGAAGAATCGGAAATAGGGCACGGTCACGAAGCCGCCATCAATCAGCCGCGGATTCGCGCTGATCCCGATCAGCCCGCCCCAGGTCCTGGTTCCCATGAGCGGGCCGAGTCCCGCCTCGCGGAAAGCATAGGGCATCCAGTCGCCGCCCGAGCCGGCGTCCTGGTCGATCAGCATGATCTTGGGCCCGTGAATGGCACCGCCCGGAGTGTTGAAGACCAGGCCTTCGCGATCCTTCCAGCCGGAAAGATAGGGCCTGCTCAGCACATCGATGATGTAGTTCGCCGCCTGGCCACCACCATTCGACCGTTCGTCCAGGATCACCGCCTGCTTGTCCGACTGCGCGAAATACATCCGGTTGAAGAAGGTGTATCCCGCCCCTGCCGTGTTGGGCATGTAGACGTAGCCGACCCGGCCATTGGTCGCCTGCTCCACCTTGCGGCGATTGTCTTCGACCCACGACCAGAGCCGCAGCCCGCGCTCGTCGCCGACGGGGACAACCGTCGACGTCCGGCGCTCGCCGCCCGGGGCGTTTGCAACCGTGAGCGAGATCTGCGTACCCGCAGCGCCCGACAGGGCCTCGAAGATATTGTCGGCGCCGGTGAGCTCTCGACCGTTCACCGCGAGGATGTAGTCGCCCTCACGAACATCGACGCCGGGAGCCGAGAGAGGGGCATCTATGAATGGATTCCACTGTTCGCCATCGAAGATCCGCTCGATGCGGTAGCGATTGCCCACCAGCGCGATGTCAGCGCCCAGGAGGCCGGGCGAACTGTTCGACCCGTCATACACATCACCGCCGCCGGTGCGATTGTGCCCGGCATGCATCTCGCCGATCATCTCGACCAGCAATTCGTTCAGGTCCTCGCGGCGTCCGACATGCGCCAGCAGTGGCTCGTACTTGCGCCGGACGGCCTGCCAATCGAGGCCGTGCATGTTCGGATCGTAGAAATACGCCTGCTCCATGCGCCAGACATCGTCGAAGATCTGCTGCCATTCGGCCGCCGGATCGATCTTCATTCTCAGGCCCGAAAGGTCGACCGGCTCAGCCTCCAGCTTTTCGCCCGCCTTGCTGGTGGCGATGCTCTCGTCTGCCTTGACCAGCAGCAGGTTCTCGCCGGAAGCATCGGTCTGCACACCGACCACACCACGCATCAGCTCGGCTGCCTCGCGCTCCTCGAAGTCGAACCGCATCAGGGCCGCATCGGCCTGTTGGCTACCGCTTCCCGGAGGCGCATTGGTGTTTCCGGGCTGGACATAGCTCACGTAATAGAGCGCACCGTCCTTGCCTGTCGCAAGGCTGCCATAGGCGGCTTCAGGCACTGGCAGGGCCACCGTGCGACGCATCAGGTTCGTAGGATCGACAAGCGGCTTTGCGTCCTTCTTGTCGTCATCCTTGCCTTCGTCGCCACCTGGTTTCTCAGCGCTCTCGTCCGCCAGCACGGGAGCCAGCGGCGATTTTCCGGCCCGTTCGAGCACGACCGCATAGAGGCCCGCACGATAAGGCTGCTCCTGGCTCGACATGTCGAGGCCGACATGCTGCGGTCCGGCATTGGTCGACGCAGCAAAGAACAGCAGCTTGCCGTCCTTGGAGAAGGCTGGTGAGGAGATGTCTGCAAACTCGCCGGTCACCGGATAGGACTGGCGCGTATCGAGATCGTAGAGGTAGAGCGCCGCGTTAAAGTTGGTGCCGCGCGTCGTGTAGGCCATCCACTTGCCGGTGGGCGAGATTGCGGCATCGTTGTCACCATTGCGGCGCGGGCTCGTGGCGATGGTCCAGCTGCGCCCCGTCGCGACATCGAGCCCATGCAGCGCAAGCCGATTGCTCGAATAGATGATGTATTTCCCCTCGCCTCCCCAGTCGATCAGGCGATAGAAATCGCTGCCGAGCGCGATGCGACGCGGACGTTCGATCCCGCTCTGGTCCTCGATCACCAGAGTCTGCTGGCCATCGCTGTCGGTTACATAGGCAAGCCTGGTCCCGTCATGCGACCAGATACCTGTATAGTCGCGCGTGGCCGAGGAGGCGGAGATGTTGCGCGTGCTGCCTTTGTCGGTCGGGACGGTGAACACTTCGCCGCGAGCAGTCACCGCAACGCGCTTCGCAGAAGGAGACAGCCGCACTTCCTCAATCTGGCCGCGGACATTCTTCCATTGCGGCTGGCGCATCGGCAGGTCGGGCGCGAGTGTGATCGGCAGCACGGTTACCTGCCCGGTGGCAAGATCCTGTGACTTGAGCTCGCCGCCGGCCTCGTAGACGATCCGGCCACCGCGTGCATCGAAGGCACGCACGTCCCATTCGGTCTCGGCGGTTACCTGAGTCGGAGCGCCGCCCGCCGGATCGGCGAGGAAAACATTGAAGACTTTGTTGCTCCGGTCCGAGAGGAAGAACAAATTTCCGTCCATCCATTCGGGATCGAATTCGGTCGTAGTTTCGCCGGGAATTTCGTTCAGCGTGTCGGCATCGAAATCGACCACCTCGATCGAAGGTACTGTGCCGCCGCGATAGCCGCGCCAGCCCGCGCTACCACCCCACAGGCCGTTGTAGCCGCTGATACCCGGCACATTGGCGAAGCGTCCGGACACCGAATCGAAAGTCCCGCCGATGCTCTTTATCTCGGACATCTTTTCCGGGAATCCACCACCAACAGGGACACGGTAGAGTTCCGCCGAGCGACCATTTCCGACCTCGCGCGCCGACTGGAAGACGACCGACCGGCCATCGGGCGTAAAGTCGCTCGCAATGTCCCTGCCCGGATGCCAGGTGAGGCGCTTGGGCGTGCCGCCTGCGGCGGGGACCACGAAGACATCGTAATTGCCATCGTAATTCGCACTGAAGGCCACCATCGAGCCATCGGGCGAGAATACCGGATCGCGCTCGTCGGCGGCATGGCTGGTCAGGCGGCGCGGATTGGAACCGTCGGGATCGGCAATCCAGATATCTCCGGCATAGGCGAACGCTAGGTGTTCGTCGGAAAGCGCCGGGTCGCGCAGCAGCTTTGTCTCAGCCATTGCCGGCGAGGCCATGACGGTGGTGGCCAGCAGGCCAAGCGCAAACTTCCGCAGCATTCTCTTCTCCCTATTTGGTCAGGGAGTTGTGCAACTTAACGCGGCGCTTGTGAAGTGCCCGGCGGGCGGAACAACTCGGGCTAGCGGGAGAGTCCCCGGTCCCGGTCGAGGAGCAGCTGGAACAGGATCGCGCGGATTTCGCCGTCGATCACGCCATTGATCTTCTCCGGGCGCCAGCGGCGCTGGAAGGCTTCGACCGCCTTGTGACCATCGGTGATGTCGTAGCCATAGCGTTCGAGCGCGAGATAGAAGCTCGCATCATTGTCGAAGGGGTCGCCGCGTTCGAGTTTTTCCGGGCGCGGCAGGCACAGTCCATACTCGGCGAGGCGGTCCCACGGGAAGAGCTCGCCCGGATCGATCTTGCGAGCGGGCGCGACATCCGAGTGACCCACCACATTGGCGCGCGGGATGTCGTACTGCTTGACCATGCGCGCCACGAGCGGGACCAGCGCCTCCAATTGCGCTTCCGGGAACTCGCAATAGCCGTATTTGTGGCCCGGATGATCGAGCTCGATGCCGATGCTCGCCGAATTCACGTCCTTGATGCCGCGCCAGTAGGACAGGCCGGCGTGCCAGGCGCGCTTCTCTTCCGGCACCAGCCTTACGACTTCCCCGCCCCTGCCGATCAGGTAATGCGCGGAAACCTTCGCTTCGGGATCGCACAGGCGTTCGATGGCGAAGCCCTTGTCCTCCATCTCGGTGTAGTGGATCACCACCATGGAGATGGGGAGTTTGCGCTCGTCGTGATTGGGCGAGAGGACCTTGCGGTCGACCAGTTCGTCGTTTGCTTCCGGCAGGCCCGCCCCGATCTCGCCGAAATCGGAGCTCATCCGATAAGGTCCTTGGCTTCGGGGAGGACCGCGCCGAGAACTAGCGTTTCGTCGGTCTTGGCATACTGCACGCCGCCGCCCGCCTGCTCTGCCAGCAAGGCGATCATATGCGCCGCCGCAGTCCGGCTAGAAAGTTCGGAATGCGGCAGGCTGCCGTCGAGCGCCTTGCCGATATTGTCGTCGAAGCCAATCTTGGTGCCCGTGGCACGGACCACGATCTCGCAATTGCCGTCGCGGATTTCCGCCCCGATATCGAGCGTGCCGCCGCGCACCAGCGCATCGATGGCGATCTGCGAGAGGTTGAGCAGGACCTTTACCGCCGGCTTGGCGAGGTTGGCGGCCTCGATCGCCCAGTTGATTTCGATCTTGTCCTTGTCCGCCACCAGCGCATCGATCAGCGACTTGGGCTCGTCGACGTCGACCCGGTCACCGAACCCGCCAGCTGCACCGAAAGCGAGGCGGAAGAATTTCAGCTTGTTGGTCGAGGTCTTCGCGCTCTGTTCGAGCAGGTCGATCACGTTGCGACGCATCTCCGGATCGTCTTCCATCGCCAACAGCTCGAGCCCGTTGTTGAGCGCGCCGACAGGGCTCAGCATGTCGTGGCACAGGCGCGAGCAAAGCATTGCAGCAAGGTCGATCGAGTCTTGTTCGTTCATGGAATTCCGTATCGAAAAGCGGGTGTGGGCAGCCTTCTAGCGAGCCGAAACGGCATAGGGAAGCGCAGCGAACCCCGCATCCCCTGACCTCCATAAGGTGACGCGCCCTGCCGCGATAATTGCCCAGATGGTCCCATCACCTGCCGCCGTGGCCTCATCGGTGGCCGAGGGCTCAAGCAAGCCGTTGGGGTGGGAATGGTAGTAGCCAACGACTTGCGGGCCGCCAGCGCGAGCATCGCGATGCGCATCGATCAGCACCTGGGGGTCGATTTCAAAGTGGTTCTCGGGCGCCGGATGAATATTTTTTGCTGGAAGAGAGGTTTCCACCCTCTCCCCCTCGCCAAGCAGGATCCCGCAGCATTCACGCGGATGCGCCGCGGCGGCTTCGGCCAGCAGGGTTTCGAGAAGTTGGCTTGAGACTTCCAGCGTCATCGCGCATGGCCCTAGCATGTCTTCGCACGAAGTCCTCACCGGAACGCTCGAAACCGCAGGACGCCTGGACAAGGCTCTGGCGGAAGCGACAGGCTTGTCGCGCGAGCGGGTGAAGGGGTTGATTGCCGACGGCGCGGTCGAGGTGGGCGGCAAACATGCAAGATCGGGCTCCGCCAAGCTTTCGGGCGGCGAAGCCTATCGCATCACCCTGCCCCCGCCCGAACCGCTGGAGACCGTGGCGCAGGACATCCCTCTCGACGTGGTGTTCGAGGACGAGCATTTGCTGGTCGTGAACAAGCCTGCGGGAATGGTCGTCCATCCGGCGGCGGGCAATCCCGATGGCACGTTGGTCAACGCCCTGCTGCATCATTGCGCGGGGCAATTGTCGGGCATCAACGGCGTCGCGCGCCCGGGCATCGTCCACCGGATCGACAAGGACACTTCGGGCCTGCTCGTCGTCGCCAAGAGCGATGCCGCGCACGAGGGACTCGCCGGCCAGTTCGCCGACCATTCGATCACGCGCCGTTACCTGGCCGTGTGCGCCGGCCACCCCAACCCGCCATCCGGCACCGTCTCAGGCAGGATCGGGCGTTCCGACAAGGATCGCAAGAAGATGGCGGTTCTTCCCGACGACAGCACGCGCGGGAAGCATGCCGTCACGCATTACGAGACGGTCAGGCGCCTGAACCATGCGGCGCTGATCGAATGTCGCCTCGAAACCGGGCGCACCCACCAGGTGCGCGTTCACTGCGCGTCAATCGGTCATGCGCTATTGGGAGACCCTGTTTACGGCCGCACTCCCAAACCGCTTCGCTGCGTTCTCGACGAGCTCGATTTCCGGCGCCAGGCGCTGCATGCGGCGCGGCTCGGATTCAGACATCCTATCAGCGGAGAAAGCCTGGATTTCTGCGCCGAATTGCCCGCAGATATGCGGGAACTGATCGACGAAACCGCTCGTTGAAATCGACGAAAGTTGATGCAAATTCGCGCCGTTTGCGCTATATGTAACCAAGTGGCCCGAAAGACCGGATGCCCAGCAGGGGTCCGGCGAGCGAGGTCGACGAAAGAAAGGTCAGGGTTAGAGTGAGTAACACTAGAAGTTTGAGCGTTCCGGCGCTCGGTGGTGAGCAGAGCCTCAACCGCTATCTCTCCGAAATCAAGAAGTACCCCGTGCTGACGCAAGAGCAGGAATATATGCTCGCCAAGCGTTATGAAGAGCATGAGGACAGCGAGGCTGCTGCGCAGCTCGTAACCTCGCACCTGCGTCTCGTGGCGAAGATCGCCATGGGTTATCGCGGCTACGGCCTGCCCGTTTCGGACCTAATCTCCGAAGGCAATGTCGGCCTGATGCAGGGCGTGAAGAAATTCGAAGCCGATCGCGGCTTCCGCCTCGCCACCTATGCCATGTGGTGGATCAAGGCGTCGATCCAGGAATATATCCTTCGCAGCTGGTCGCTCGTTAAGATGGGCACCACCGCCGCGCAGAAGAAGCTGTTCTTCAACCTGCGCCGGATGAAGAAGAACCTCGACGCCTATGAGGACACCGACCTCCATCCGGACGATGTCCAGAAGATTGCGACCGACCTCGGCGTGCCCGAGCAGGAAGTGGTCAACATGAACCGCCGGATGATGATGGGCGGCGATGGTTCGCTCAACGTCCCAATGCGCAATGGCGAAGAAGGTTCGGGCGAATGGCAGGACTGGCTGACCGACGACCGTCCGCTGCAGGACGAAACCGTTGCCAATGCCGAAGAAGCGCAGGTTCGCCACGAAATGCTGGGCGAGGCCATGGAAGCCCTCAACGAGCGCGAGCAGCACATCCTCACCGAACGCCGCCTGACGGAGAACCCGCAGACGCTCGAGGAGCTCTCGCAGGTCTACAACGTCAGCCGCGAACGCATCCGCCAGATCGAAGTGCGCGCGTTCGAGAAGCTGCAGAAGGCGATGAAGGCCATCGCCGGCGAAAGGCTGCTCCCGGGCGTCGCCTGAGGCTTATTGCTGCACTGAAATCGAAAAGGCCCGCGTCCACAGCGACGTGGGCCTTTTTCATGTCCTCAAGCGGCAGAAATCGGCAGCGGTCGCCGTATCGAGGATATCGCTCGCGAGGCGTCCTGCCGGTGTATCCTGTGCGAGCACACCCGGTGCCAGGCCCTCGACCTGATCGACAGGCACGAAAGCGATGGGCGATGTCACGGGGACCAGCTGCGATCCCACGCCGACCTGGAGCGTGGTGAGCAAGCCGTACATCCGTCCCTCATGCGTCGCGCGGCCGAGGACGATCATGCGGTATTGCCCGGCTGTCCCGGTCATCAAATAGGCATGGCCCGAGAGGTGCGGCATCGACACGAAGCCGGCTTGCTCGAAGCCTTCATCAACGCGGTCGCTCTCGGTGAAGACCAGATGCCCCTTGCGCTCGCTCCAGCGGATCTGTGTGCAATAGGCATAGATCGCATCGGGTGTGCCGAAACTGGGGCGCAGGGTGAGATAATCGCCCTCGATCCACTCGACCGCCGGGCGTGAGTAGGAACCCATCTCCGCCGGAGCGAGCATGGGTGCGGGCGCGATGGCTGGTTCGTCCAGGTCGCGCAGCGGAGCACCGAGCGCCTCCTCCAGCCGCACGATGGTGGCAAGGGTAAAGCGGCGGCGACCGGCGAGCGCTTTCTCTAGTGTCGAAAGACTGAGCCGAGCGCGCTCCGCAAGCGTCTGGCGGGACATTCGTCGGCGCGCGATCTCCTCCCGCAGCCTCAGGCCGATGATCTCGCTGTCGAACGCTTCCTGCATGGCCAAGGACGCCATTTCCTCTCCTTTCCGCATGCGGTTTCCGGACAAAACCGCACATCTCTGCACCCGTCTTCCGATCTGTTGCCCCAAGTGGCCGAAACTGGCCGTTTTATCCCGTGGCGCGGCGCCGTTCCCTCGACATATGGGATAAGTGAAGCAAGATGAACGGAGACTTACATGCGACGAACTGTTTACGCGCCCACCCTGTTCCGGTTCCTCGCCACGCTGCTGATCCTGCTGTTCGCGGCCGGTTTCTGGTCCTTCGCCGGAGCGCAGGAATCGGCGGAAGAGCAGCCCGGCGGCCTGATGCTGCGCGCCAAGGGCAGCACCACCGAACTCCCCGCAGTCCGGCTTGGTACCGACATCAAGGCCGAGGTTTCCGGACAAGTGGCCCGCGTCACCGTGACGCAGGCGTTCCGCAACACATCGGACGAGTGGATGGAGGCGACCTATCTTTATCCGCTGCCCGAAAACGGCGCCGTCGACACGCTCAAGATGGTGGTAGGCGAGCGGATCATCATCGGTCGTATCAAGCCGCGCGAGGAAGCGCGCGAGATCTATGAAGAGGCGATGGAGAAAGGTCAGAAGGCCGGCCTTGTCGAACAGCATCGGCCCAACCTGTTCCGCAACTCGGTCGCCAATATCGGACCGGGCGAAACGGTGTTGGTACAGATCGAGTTCCAGGCGCCCGTGCGACAGGTCGAGGGTCGCTATGAACTGAGGCTGCCACTGGTTGCGGGCCTGCGTTACGTCCCGCCGCATACGATCACCGGCACGGCTGCAGTGAAGGACGCGCTGGACGTCAACGCGCCGATTGCCCATCCCTCGATCTCGAAGGACCTGAACCCGGTCAGCATCTCGGTCGCGCTCGCTCCCGGGTTCGCGCCGACCAATATCGACAGCCCCTATCACGACATCGCGATCAGCCGCACCGCGCAGACTGCACGCGTCGAGCTCGGCAGGGGCGAGGTGCCGGCGAACCGCGATTTCGTATTGCGCTGGGAGACCGAGGGCAGCACTCCGAAGGTCGGCCTCTTCCGCCAGTCCTTCGACGGCGAGGAGTATGTCATGGCGACAATCACGCCGCCAACCCCGACGACCCGCGAGAAGATGCCGCCGCGCGAGATGATCTTCGTGATCGACAACAGCGGTTCGATGGCGGGCGAATCCATGCCCGCCGCGCGCAGGAGCCTCGTCTACGCTCTCTCCACGCTGAGGCCCGAAGATCGCTTCAACATCATCCGTTTCGACGATTCGATGACCATGCTGCATTCCGACGCGGTGCAGGCGACGCCGCGCAACGTGTCCCATGCGCGCCGCTATGCCGAGAACCTCGAGGCACAGGGCGGCACGAACATGCTCCCCGCCCTGCGCGCCGCGCTGCGCGACAACGATCCGCAGGGCAAGGCCATCCGCCAGATCATTTTCCTGACCGACGGCGGCCTGTCGAACGAGCGCGAGATGATGGGCGAAATATCGACCTCGCTCGGTCGCAGCCGGGTGTTCATGGTCGGTATTGGATCGGCGCCGAACAGCCACCTGATGCGCCGCATGGCGGAGGCCGGCCGTGGGACCTTCACCCATGTCGGACGCGATGGCGAGGCGGAAAGCGAGATGCGCCGCATGCTCAATCGCCTGTCGAAGCCGGTGGTGACGCAGCTTGCCGTGTCGGTGAGCGGCAATGGCCTCGACCTCACGCCGAGGGTGCTGCCCGATCTCTACGCGGGCGAACCGCTGGTGCTGCTCGGGCGCACAGCCAAGCTGTCGGGCAGGCTCACGGTAACCGGCCTTGTCGGCAAGCAACGCTGGAGCAACACGCTCGACCTCGACGAAGCGCAGGAAAGCGGCTCGGTCGCCCGCTTGTGGGCGCGGCGCAGGATCTCCGACATCGAGGCGCAGCGCTGGTCCTACCAGATCGACGGGACCGAGGCTGACAGCCAGGTCGAGGCGCTGGGCATGCAGTTCCACATCGTGACCGACCGCACCAGCCTCGTGGCCGTGGACGAAACACCCTCGCGCCCCGAAGGTCAGCGGTTGACCCGCGAGGAACTGCCGCTGTTGCTGCCGGCCGGCTGGGATTTCGATCACTTGTTCGGCCAGCAGCTGTCCGCCAGCCATGCAGTACCGCCAAGCGAGGCCGAGGAGGGCGAGCAGCTCGATCTCCCGCGCGGTTCGCTCCCCTTCCGCAGCGCGCTGTTCCAGGGCCTGTTGCTCATGCTGCTTGGCCTCCTCGCCCTGCTGTGGAGCCGCAGGATGCGCGTCGCGTGAACCGGCTCAGCTTTTCCCCGGAGGGAGGGCGCGGTTGGAGGCGCGCCCTCCTGCTCGCGCTCGCCGGCTTCTTGCTGACGGTGGGCGGGGCCAAGGCGGTCTCGGCCGCGTGGTACCCGGCGAAGGCGGTGGTCGCGCAAATCCTGCTCGCGCACAGTTTCGAACAGGGCTTGGCAAGCGGAACGGCCATCAGGCCCTGGCCCTGGGCCGATGCGAGCGCCGTGGCGCGGCTGACCGCCGACCGGCTGGGCGAGAGCGACATCGTGCTGTCGGGCGGATCGGGTGAGGCGATGGCCTTTGGGCCGGCGGAGTTCCCGACCCGCCATGGCCGCCACGTGACGCTGCTCGGCGCGCATCGGGAAACTCATTTCGCCTGGATGCGCGAGCTGGAGGTTGGCGATGAGCTGACACTCGAACGCGTCGACGGATCGGTGGCGCGCTTCGAGGTGACTGCGCTGCAAACCGTCGAGTGGGATCGCTTTGCGCTTCCCAGCAAGCCGCGCGCGGAAATGCTGCTGCTTGCTACCTGTTTCCCGTTCGACGCGCACCAGCCGGGGCCGCTGCGCAGGGTAGCCTGGGCTAGGCGCATCGCCTGAAATCGTTGCGTGGCTGGCCGGGCGCGCATATGCGCGAAATCCCATGCGGCGCATCACGCTTTTCCTCGTCAAACTGGCTGCCGGTTTCGTCGGCCTCAGCCTTGTGCTGGTAGTGCTCTTCAAGTTCGTGCCCGTACCCGTCACCGCGACGATGGTGATGGATGGCAATGGCATCACCAAGGATTGGGAGAGCCTCTCCAACATCGATCGCAATTTGGTGCGTGCCGTCATCGCGGCCGAAGACGGGAAGTTCTGCACCCATGACGGCTTCGACCGCGAGGCGATCGAGAAGGCCATCGAGAGCAATGCCCAGGGCGGGCGCATTCGTGGCGGTTCGACGATCAGCCAGCAGACCGCGAAGAACGTCTTCCTGTGGCAAGGCGGGGGCTATTTCCGCAAAGGGCTCGAAGCCTGGTTCACGCTCCTGATCGAGAAGGTCTGGGGCAAGCGCCGGATTATGGAGGTCTATCTCAACGTCGCCGAGACGGGGATCGGGACCTATGGCGCAGAGGCCGGGGCGCAGCGTTACTTCGGCAAAGGCGCGCACGCGCTCACCCCGCTCGAGGCCGCGCGCATGGCCGCTGCCCTTCCGCTGCCCAAGGAACGCTCGGTGAAAAACCCGAAAGGCTGGCTGCGCGGGCATGGCAATACCATTGCAGCGCGCATCGGTGTGGTCCGCCGCGACGGGCTGGACGCCTGCGTCTACGACTAGCCCTGTCATCGCGAGCCCAGACCAATCCTTGGAAAATCATCGACTTGC
Organism: Qipengyuania vesicularis; assembly: GCF_019711415.1. Lineage (GTDB taxonomy): Bacteria > Pseudomonadota > Alphaproteobacteria > Sphingomonadales > Sphingomonadaceae > Qipengyuania > Qipengyuania vesicularis. The sequence continues at coordinate 483,862 of NZ_JAIGNJ010000002.1, forward strand.
GCCTTGCGCAATCTATTGAATGTTATAACATTGCAGTCCTGATATTTCGTATCGCGTTGATTTACCGTGGATTTTTCTTGAAGCCTCCTCCCGGTTTCGCCTAATCCGCCGGACAGGGACGAAGGGAAGGACTGCGCTGCCAGTGGGTATCGGACACAGCCACACACACGATCATGACCACGATCATGGACACGCCCACGGCCATGGACATTCGCACGCTCCGGCAGATTTCGGCCGCGCCTTCCTGATCGGAATCATCCTCAACACCGGCTTCGTGATCGTCGAGGCGATCTATGGCTGGCTGTCGGGATCGATGGCGCTGATTGCCGATGCCGGGCACAATCTGTCCGATGTGCTCGCCCTGTTGCTGGCCTGGGGCGCGAGCGTGGCGGCCAAGCGCCCGCCCACCGAGCGCTTCACTTATGGCTACAAGAGTTCGACTATACTTGCGGCGCTGGCCAATGCAGGCCTGCTGCTGGTCGCTATCGGGGCGATCGCATTCGAGACGGTCCACCGGATGGCAGAGCCGGCTCCGGTCGAAGGTACCACCATGGTCATCGTCGCAGGGATCGGCATCGCCATCAACACAGGCACCGCCCTCCTCTTCCTGCGCGGGCGTAAGCACGACATCAATATCCGCGGGGCCTTCCTGCACATGGCCGCCGACGCGCTTGTCTCGCTCGGCGTCGTGATCGCGGGCATTGCGATCATCCTGACCGGCGCCAACTGGATCGATCCGCTGGTCAGCATGGTGATCGTGGCAGTCATCGCCTGGGGAACCTGGGGCCTGCTCAAGGATAGCGTAGCCATGAGCCTGCTCGGCGTGCCGAGAGGCATTTCGGAGAGCAAGGTACGCGGCTATCTTGCCGGGCTGGACGGGGTGATCGAGATCCACGAGCTACATATCTGGCCAATGTCGACCACCGAAACCGCGCTGACGGCGCATCTGGTCATGCCCGATGGTCACCCGGGCGACGGCTTTCTCGCCCGCATCGGGGAAGAACTCGCACACCATCACCGTATCGGGCATGCGACTATCCAGATCGAGCAGTCGCGCATCCACTGCACGGCCCGGTGTTGATGACGCCTGCGAGCAAGGAAGCACGCGACCGCCTGAAAGCCGCCATGCGTCGGCTTGCCACAGGAGAGCGGGCTGCTCTCGAGGAAATCTATCGCGCGACCTCGGCGAAACTTTTCGGAATCTGCCTCCGTATCTTGAAGGACGAAAAGGAAGCAGAGGACGCCTTGCAGGACGTCTACATCAATCTCTGGCGGCGAGCGGACCGCTACGATCCCGAACGGGCAAGCCCGATCAGCTGGCTCGCCACCTTCGCGCGCAATCGTGCGGTGGACCGGCTGCGCGTCGGCAAAGTCCGCAAGGGAAGCGTCGGCGAAGAGCAGGCCGCACCGCTGGCCGACACCGCGCCGCTGGCAGACAGCATGATGATCGATGCCGAACGTGAGGCACGTGTCCATGTGTGTCTCGAGAAGCTGGACGAGAACCCGCGCGAAGCGATCCGCACGGCTTTCTTCGAAGGGCGCACCTATGCAGAAATCGCCGAGGACGAGGGCGTGCCTCTGGGAACCATGAAGAGCTGGGTCCGCCGTGGCCTGCAGAAACTGAAAACCTGTATGGAGAGGGGCGAATGAACGACGAAGCCACTCCCGACGATATCCTGGCGGCCGAATATGCGCTTGGCCTGCTCGAGGGCGAGCAACTGCTTGCTGCGCGCGGACGCGAGGCGTCCGACCCCGGATTTGCGGCCGAGGTCGCGCAATGGCAGGCGCGCCTCGCTCCACTGCTGGATACGATCGACCCGCAAACTCCACGCGAAGAGGTGTGGCAGCAAATCGAGCGCGAACTCGGCCAGAGTGGCGACGCCGCCGAGATCATCTCGCTATCGACCCGCCTGCGGCGCTGGAAGATTGCCGCAGGCGCAGCAGCGGCTGCTGCAGTCGCCGCGATTTCGGTAATCGTCCTCTCGCCTTCGCAGGTGCCCCCACCGGCGGGCCAGCAGGCACCACTTGCAGCCTCGATCCCGATTGGCGACACGCAACTTCGCCTCGCCGTTACCTACCTGCCCGACCGCAGGGAACTTCTCGTTTCGGCGAGCGGGCTGGCGGCAGACGGCGTCCACGACCACGAACTCTGGCTGGTCCCGCAGACCGAAGGAACACCGCTGCTGTCGCTCGGCGTGATCGCTCCGGGCGAGGAGCGCCGGTTGCAGCTGGACGAAGTCGTTGCGCAGGAATTTGCAGACGGCTCCGCCCTGCTCCTCACACGCGAGCCGCTAGGCGGAAAACCGGCCGATGCCGAGGCGGGACCGGTGGTCGCCGAAGGACGAATGCAGATCATCTGAACTTTTTTGCATCCGCCGCGCCGGACGCTTCGTAACTCTTCGCACAGGCAGGACGGGGCCTTGTGAAAAGAGGAGTACATCAATGTCTATTTCCACCCAGCTCAAGTCGGCAGCGGCCGCATCCATTCTGGCCATGGGCGGTTTCGCCGTTGCCACGGGTGCTCCGGCACTCGCCCACAACCACAAGGCCAAGCCCGCACAGGCGCAGGCCGATATCGTCCAGACCGCGATCGGGACCGGCGTGCACGAAACGCTCGTTGCCGCAGTCCAGGCTGCCGACCTCGTCGACACGCTGTCGTCGCCCGGACCCTTCACCGTCTTCGCCCCCACCGACGATGCTTTCGGCGCCCTGCCCGATGGCACGGTCAGCACGCTTCTGAAACCGGAGAACAAGCACCAGCTGCAGGACATCCTGAAGTATCACGTCGTCGCGGGCCGGATCCCGGCATCGGCCCTGTCGGCTGCGATCAAGAAGAACGGCGGCAGCTACAGCTTTGAAACCGTGGCCGGCGACACGCTGACAGCGAGCTTCTCGGGCGACAACAATATCGTCATCACCGATGGCGCAAACCGCACCAGCACCGTGACGATGGCCGATGTGAAGACCACCAATGGCGTGATCCACGTCACCAACGGCGTCTTCCTCCCCGGCTGAGGCACATTCCCAACAGCGTCGCTCGGGTCACCTCCCCTGCAGAGAGCGGCGTTACTGGCCCCGCCGTCCGGATTCCCGGGCTGGCGGGGTCTGCATCTCCGTGTGCGCGAGTTCCGCCTACATGAAGCGGCGGAAGAGATTTGCGAGTTGGCGCACGACCGGGGCGCGGTCGAACCACTTGCGGTCGCCGACATCGGTGGCCGAGGGGCGCTGGTGCGCCAAATCGGCGAACTCGGTCTTGAGTTCGGGATGGTAGCGGCGGAACCAAACGTAAGACCCGTCGATCGGCGGCCGGATGGCGGGATCGAAATCGGACCGGACGATCTTCGGGTCGATCTGTGTCGACGTATCCAGCAGCGAGCGCAGGAAGGGCACCAGCTTCTCGATCGCGGGGAGCGAGAACGCCATGAAGTGCGAACCGATGATATTGGCGTTCTCCAGGTCGTCGAGATCGCTCGCGCCGGAATAGCCGCCATAGAGGATGTCCGTGTCCGGTGCGGGCACGAAGTCGTGGATCGCGGGCTGGAACCGGCAATCGTCTTCGAGGATTGCGACGGATTCGCCAGCTGCCAGCGCTTCCTCGAGGATCTGCAACTGGCCGAGGAAATTGCCATGCGAGCCTACGCGGCGGAACGGGCCGGGCTCGGTCATGCGGATGGCGCGGAAAAATTCGACCTTGTCGCTATCGCCCATGCCGATTCTCTGGAACTCGCGTTCCATATCGCGGCGGCGATCGGTACGTTCAGGTAGGTTTACGATCCTGACGCGGTCGTAGTGGTCGAAAATCATGCACACCCCTGCCTCGGTCCAAGCCTCTTAGCAGCCCATTGGCCGAGATTCGACAAGAGTATTGAGTTTTACGCCGCTTCTTCCTTGGGCCCGTGGACCTGAATCGGGTCCTTCTTGCCTTCGACCACGTCGGCATCGATCACGATTTCGGTCACGCCGTCCATGTCGGGCAGGTCGAACATCGTGTCGAGCAGGATGCCTTCCACGATCGAGCGCAGGCCGCGGGCGCCGGTCTTGCGGGCGATGGCCTTCTCGGCGATGCGGCGCAGCGCGTCTTCCTTGAAGGTCAGTTCCACATTCTCGAGCTCGAACAGCTTCGCATACTGCTTGCACAGCGCGTTCTTCGGTTCGGTCAGGATGGTAACCAATGCATCGACATCGAGGTCGCGGAGCGTGGCGATGACCGGCAGACGGCCGACGAATTCGGGGATGAGGCCGAACTTGAGAAGGTCCTCGGGCTCGCCCTTTTCCAGCAGCTCGCCCACGCGGCGCTTGTCCGGGTCGGCAACATGCGCGCCGAAGCCAATCGACCGCTTCTGCAGACGGTCAGCGATGATCTTTTCAAGGCCCGCGAATGCGCCGCCACAGATGAACAGGATGTTCGTGGTGTCGACCTGCAGGAATTCTTGCTGCGGATGCTTGCGACCGCCCTGCGGCGGGACGCTGGCCGTGGTGCCTTCCATCAGCTTGAGCAGCGCCTGCTGCACGCCCTCACCCGACACGTCGCGGGTGATGGAGGGGTTTTCCGCCTTGCGGGTGATCTTGTCGATCTCGTCGATATAGACGATGCCGTGCTGCGCTTTTTCGACGTTGTAGTCGGAAGCCTGGAGCAGCTTGAGGATGATGTTCTCCACGTCCTCGCCCACGTAACCGGCTTCGGTCAGCGTGGTGGCGTCGGCCATGGTGAAGGGCACGTCGAAGGTGCGCGCCAGCGTCTGTGCCAGCAGCGTCTTGCCGCAGCCGGTCGGGCCGACGAGCAGGATGTTCGACTTGGCGAGTTCGACATCGCCAGCCTTGCCGCCGTGCTTCAGGCGCTTGTAGTGGTTGTGCACCGCGACCGAGAGGACGCGCTTGGCGCGGTCCTGGCCGATCACGTAATCGTTGAGCGTTTCGAAGATTTCCGACGGGGTCGGGACGTCGCCGTCCTTCTTGCCCGAGATGCCGGCCTTGGTTTCTTCGCGGATGATGTCGTTGCACAGTTCGACGCATTCATCGCAGATGAAGACGGTCGGGCCCGCAATCAGCTTGCGCACCTCGTGCTGCGACTTGCCGCAGAAGCTGCAGTACAGTGTGGATTTGCTATCGGTTCCGCTCAACTCGGTCATTCCTGCTTTGCCCCCGCTAGCCCTAGAAATCAGGGATTCGCCGACTCTAGGCCGGTCAGGGATTCGGTCAACATCTCACCTAACAGCAATCCCTTGCCATAAGCTGAAGGTGCATGCTTGCCGATTAACTATGTCCTGCAAGCCACAGTCCCGTGGTGGGACTGGGACGATGCCAAGGCCTTACTCGGGCGCGCCGCCCGAACCCTTGTCCTCGTCCTTGGTCGGCTCGTCGTCGCCTTCGGTTTCCGGCCGCGCTTCGAACACCTTGTCGACGATGCCGAACTTCATTGCCTCTTCGGCCTCGAGAAAGGTGTCGCGGTCCATCGCCTTCTCGATCTCGGTCAGGCTCTTGCCGGTGTACTGGACGTAAAGGTCGTTCATGCGCTTGCGGATCCGCAGGATCTCGCGCGCCTGGATTTCGATGTCCGACGCCATGCCGCGCGCACCACCCGAGGGCTGGTGAACCATGATGCGAGCGTTGGGCAGCGCGATGCGCATGCCCGGCTCACCGGCGGCAAGCAGGAAGCTGCCCATCGAGGCAGCCTGGCCGATGCAGACGGTCGACACGCGCGGCTTGATGTATTGCATGGTGTCGTGGATCGCCATGCCGGCGGTCACTACGCCGCCGGGCGAGTTGATGTACATGCTGATCGGCTTGGAGGGGTTTTCGCTCTCGAGGAACAGCAGCTGCGCCACGATGAGCGAGGCCATCGTGTCTTCGACCTGGCCGGTCACGAAAACGATGCGTTCGCGCAGCAGGCGGCTGAAGATGTCGAAGGCGCGTTCGCCGCGGCTCGACTGCTCGACCACCGTCGGGACCAGCGCCCCGGTCACGGGATCGCGGTCAAACTGGCCCTGCGCGCCGTGCGCATCGCTTCCGAACAGGTCGATCATGGATTTCCTTCCGATAGAATTTCGAGCGCCTATGTCGCCATAGGCAGGCGGATGTTCAAGGGGGTTAACCACGCATTCGCGCAACTACCCCCAGCCACTGCGTAATTTCCCCTGCCCGCAGTCGCAAAGACCGGGCGCCCTTTCGGTCTCGAATTGAAATCTTGCTCGCCGTTGGTCGGATATCGATGCGTTTTGTCGGCGTTCGAGTGCCGTTTGTCGACGCCACCTTGGGCGCCGCGGCTACAGCTGTAGACGAAATCCGGGGCTGAGGAGATTGCATGCGTTTTCGACCGGGAGTCAGTGTCTTGGCCATCGCTGCTGGTGCAGCGATCAGCGCCCCACTTGCGGCCGAAGACGCCGAGGATTCCGCAGGCACGCCTGCCCCGCTGGCCGAACCTTCCGATGCCGCGCGCATCTACGAGCCTGACTTTTTCGCCCAGTTCGCGCCTCGCAATGCGCTCGACATGGTCAGCCGGATCCCCGGCTTCTCGATATCCGGCGGCAACGACCAGGGCCAGCGCGGCCTCGGCCAGGCGGACCAGAACGTCATCGTCAACGGAGAGCGCTTTTCGAGCAAGTCGGACAGCCTGCGCGACCAACTTCGGCGCATCCCGGCCAGTGACATCGTGCGGATCGAGCTGGTTGATGGGAACACGCTCGACATTCCCGGACTGACAGGGCTTGTCGCCAATGTCATTTACACCAACACCGGCGCCTCGGGTCAGTTCGAATGGCGCACCGGCTTTCGCGCTCACAATACCGAGGCCCAGCTCTACGGCGGCGAAATATCCCTGACCGGGACCAGTGGCGCGCTCGACTACACTGTCTCCCTTTCGAACGACAACAATCGCTTCGGTGCCGATGGTCCGGTGCTGATCACCGCGGCGGACGGAACGCTGATCGAAGAGCAATACATCAAGTTCTCGGGTGCATTCGACAATCCCAAGCTCTCGACCAATTTCAGCTATGACTTCGGCGACGAGATAGTTGCAAATCTCAACCTGAGTTATGGAGAGGACTTCTTCTACCGCAACGAACCGGAACTGGCGGTTACCGCCGCCGGGCTCGAGCGTGACCGATTTGCACGCATTCGCGAGAATGGCCCGCAATACGAAATCGGTGCCGATATCGAATTCCCGCTCGGACCGGGCAAGCTCAAGTTGATCGGCCTCGAGCGTTTCGAGCGCGACAATTTCTCCAGCACGGTGATCGACCGGTTCGACGATGGGTCCGATGCGCAAGGATCGCGCTTCCTGCAGACCAATGGCGCTGGCGAACGGATCGGCAGGTTCGAATATGGCTGGAACATGCTCAATGCGGATTGGCAGTTCTCGGGCGAGGCAGCCTTCAACCGGCTCGACCGCGTGTCCTCGCTGTTCGATCTCAACGCAGCGGGCGATTTCGTCGAACTGGACTTCCCTGCCGGGACGGGAGGCGTCACCGAAGACCGCTACGAGACCAGCCTTTCCATTTCGCGCGAGCTCTCCCGGACGCTTTCGGTCCAGGTCATCGGCGCTATGGAGTTCTCGCGCATCGAGCAGACCGGTTCGGCGGCAAATTCGCGATCATTCAAACGTCCCAAGGGTTCCATTGCCACCTCGTGGAAGCCATCGGACGATTTCGACATGTCGCTGACGCTTGCACGCCGGGTCAGCCAGCTATCCTTCGGCGATTTCCTGGCCTCGGTCTCGCTCAATGACGACAACGAGAATGGCGGCAACAACGAACTCATCCCCTTCCAGACCTGGGCTATCGAGCTCGAGGCGAACAAGCGCCTCGGCCCCTGGGGCTCGCTCAGCCTAGACCTCGAACAAGGCTGGTTCGAAGACTGGATCGACTGGTTCCCGACCGCCGATGGCGGCGAGGCGCGCGGCAATATCGGCGATGCGCAACGCTTCAAGGTGCAACTGACCGCGACCATCAATCTCGACCCCCTCGGCCTGAAAGGCGCACGCATCGACGGGCGAGCAGTGAAGCGCTGGACCGATGTGACCGATCCATTCACCGGAGAGAGTCGTGACCTGTCCAACGTGGAGCGCGGCGTTATCGATGCCGACTTCCGCCACGACATACCCTCTACCGCCTGGGCCTGGGGCGCCGGGATATTCTCTCAGGATCCCGCACCCTATTCGCGCCGCTACGAGTTCGGCCGGGGCTGGGAGGGGCCGGTCTTCGCGAGGTTGTTCGTCGAGAACAAGGACGTGCTTGGCCTCACCGTCCGCGCGACCGCCGGCAACATACTCGGCGCAAGCAACTTCTTCGAGCGGACCGTCTTCGAAGATCCACGGCCCGATGGCGACATCCTGTTTCACGAGGAAATGGACCGTCGCATCGGTCCGATCTTCCGCTTCTCGGTAAGCGGCGACTTCTAGCGATCCGCTTGCATTCCCGAAGGACGGTGGCAGTGTGCGCCCATGCTCATCCGCACCCTCCCGCTCGCCCTCGCCCTCGCCTCGACATCAGCGCTTGCCCAGCAGGCGGAGGCGGACGCGCAGACATATCTCGACAGGATCGCCGCACTCGACGATGCGGGACCGGAATTGAACGCGGTTATCTCGGTCAATCCGGATGCCCCTGCTGAGGCGCGTGAGGCAGAGGCTGCAGGCACGCTGCTCGCCGGGCGCACGGTGCTGGTGAAGGACAATATCGAGACGCGCGAATTACCGACGACGGCAGGCAGCCTGGCCCTGGCAGACAACAACACCGGTCGTGATGCGCCGATGATTGCGAACCTGCGGGCTAGCGGCGGCGTGGTCTTGGGCAAGACCAACCTGTCCGAATGGGCCAATATCCGCGACGACAATTCGACCAGCGGCTGGAGCGGAGTGGGCGGGCTGGTACGCAACCCGCACGCCACCGATCGCAACGCCTGCGGCTCGTCGTCGGGCAGCGGGGCCGCGGTGGCAGCTGGTTTGGCCTGGGCGGCTATCGGCACCGAGACCAATGGTTCGATCACCTGCCCCGCCAGCATCAACGGCATCGTCGGTTTCAAACCGAGCGTCGGGCTGGTCAGCCGCCGCCATGTCGTGCCGATCTCGAGCACACAGGACACCGCGGGCCCGATGACCCGTACCGTGGCCGATGCCGCGCTTCTTGTAACGGCGCTGGCCGGTGAGGATGAACAGGACAGCGCGACCGTCGGTGTCCCGCGCCGCGAGAACTATCACACCGGGCTTGGCGATTTCTCGCTCGAAGGCGTGCGGATCGGCGTCATGCGGAACCAGGTAGGCAATCGGAACGATCTGAAGGCCGTATTCAACGCCGCCCTCGCCGATCTCGAAGCAGCGGGGGCCGAACTCGTCGATATCGAGTTCGAAGTGAACAACGAGATGTTCTCGAACAGCTTCACCGTGCTGATGTTCGAACTGCGTGACGAGATGGGCAAGTATCTTGCCAGCCTTCCGGCCGAAGACGCCCCGCGCAGTCTCGCCGACCTCATCGCCTTCAACGAGGCCAATGCTGCAGCGGAGATGCGCTGGTTCGGGCAAAGCCTCTTCGAACAGGCCGAGGAAACCACCGACCGCGAGGCTTACGAGGCAGCGCGCGAAGCCGGGGTGAGGATTGCGGGCGCCGAGACGCTCGACATGCTGATGGCAGAGAACAATGTCGCATTCCTCGTCTCGCCCACGCGTGGCCCCGCATGGACCACGGATCTCGTCAATGGCGACAATTTCAATGGCAGCGTCGGCTTCGGTTCGCCTGCGGCCATAGCGGGCTATCCGCACCTCACCGTGCCGATGGGCGCGATCGAGGACCTGCCGGTCGGGATCAGCTTCTTCGGCGCCAAATGGGCCGATTTCGATGTGCTGCAACTGGGCGCCGCCTATGAGCGCGTGCGCAGCGCCGAACTGCCCGAGCCCGATTTCCAGCCCTGGTCACCGCAAGAACAGCAGGCGGACTGATAGCGCGTGGAGTTCGATCCGCGCATCCTGATGTTCGTGATATTCGGGCTCGGCCTGATCCTGGCGGTGACGCTGGAGAAATGGCTGGCCCGCTTCTGGCTCTCGCTGCCGATCGTTTATGTGGCGGCGGGATATCTGCTCTATTCGCTGCCGATGGAGCTGCCCAATATCAACCCGACCTACGACGGGTTCGATGCGCTGGCGCTGGAGTATGTCACCGAGTTCATCGTCATAGCCTCGCTGGCCGCAGCCGGCATTGCGATCGACCGGCCGGTGAGCTGGAAAAACTGGGGTCAGATATGGCCCCTGCTCGTGATCGCCATGCCGCTGACGATCGCGGCAGTCGCGTTTCTCGGCTGGTGGGCACTGGGACTGCCGGTAGCGAGCGCTCTGCTGCTGGGGGCGGCGATGGCGCCAACCGATCCTGTGCTCGCACGCAGCGTCCAGGTCGGGCCGCCGGGCGACAACCAGCGCCATGATGTTCGCTTCTCGCTGACGGTAGAGGCGGGTCTCAACGACGGACTTGCCTTCCCCTTCACCTATCTCGCCATCGCCGCGGTCGGCATGACCTCGCTCGGCATGTGGACCATCGAGTGGATCGCGCTCGACCTTGTGTGGCGAATAGCTGCGGGCGTCGCAGTCGGCTGGGCGGTCGGGCGCGCGGGCGCGTGGTACGTATTCGAACGCGAAGCCGATGCCCCGATGAAAGCGATCGAGGAAGGCGACAGCGCCGACCAGCCGAAATATTCGACCAGCGAGGGGCTGATCGTGCTCGGCACGCTCCTGCTCGCCTACGGCCTCGCCGAACTGGCCGAGGGCTATGGCTTCATCGCGGTATTCGTGGGCGCGGTGACTGCCCGCCAGCGCGAAAACCGCAGCCGCTATCACAAGCTAAGCCACCATTTCATCGACCAGATCGAGCAAATCGTGCTGGTCGCGGTCCTGTTCGGCTTCGGCGCCATGCTGGCCAGCGGCGTGCTCGCCTCGCTAACCTGCCCCGCCGCGCTCGTGGGCATCGCGCTCGTATTCGCGATCCGGCCGCTCGCCGGCCTTTTGGCAGAGGCGCATTGCGACTTGCCGCTGGTAGGCAAGCTGGCGGTAGCCTTCCTTGGCGTGCGCGGCATGGGCTCGATCTATTACCTCGCCTATGGCCAGAACCACGCGCAATTCGAGGGGCTGGACGTGCTGTGGGCCACGGCCAGCTTCACTATCCTGCTGTCGATCGTCGTGCACGGCATCGTTGCCGGACCGTTTATCGCCCATGTCGAGCGCAAGCGCGCCCATATCCACGCGGGCGAGGAAGAGGAAATGGCCTGCCTCGCTCCTGACGACCGCAAGCTGGCCATCGAGCCGGCGACCAAGCCCGAATAGAAGTCGAGCCAGAACGGAAAAGGGCGGCAGGATCGCTCCCGCCGCCCTTCTGATCCCGAAAGACCTGCGCGAAATTACTTCTTCGCAGCGGCCTTCTTTGCCGGAGCCTTCTTTGCAGCCGGCTTCTTGGCTGCGGGCTTCTTCTCGGCAGCCTTCTTCGGCGCAGCTTTCTTGGCCGGGGCCTTCTTGGCGGCAGGCTTTTTCTCGTCCTTCTTGTCGTCGGACTTCTTCGCCGCTGCCTTCTTGGCAGGCGCCTTCTTCTTGGCCGGAGCCTTCTTCTTCGCCGGCTTCTTGGCGTCTTCGGATTCTTCCGCCTCGATCGCTGCTTCGAGTTCCTCGCGCGTCACTTCGCGGTCGGTGATCTCGGCCTTGTCGAAGAGGAAGTCGACGACCTTGTCTTCATAAAGCGGGGCGCGCAGCTGTGCGGCAGCCATCGGCTCCTGCTGGACGTACTGGATGAACCGTTCGCGATCTTCGGGGCGGTACTGTTGTGCCGCCTGCTGGATCAGCATGCTCATTTCCTGCGAGGTGACCTGGACATTGTTTGCCTGGCCGATTTCCGACAGCAGCAGGCCGAGGCGCACGCGGCGTTCGGCGATGTTGCGATAATCGTCCTTCTCGGCGTCCATTTCCTTCAGCATCTCTTCGGGGTTTTCCGAACGAGCGGCTTCCTGCTGGAGCTGGGTCCAGATCTGGTCGAATTCCGCATCGACCATGCCCTGCGGTACGGCGAAGTCGTGACCGGCAGCGAGCTGGTCGAGGAGCGAACGCTTCATCTGAGTGCGGGTGAGACCGGCAGTTTCCTGCTCGAGCTGGCCGCGCAGGAGTTCCTTCAGCTTGTCGAGACCGTCGAGGCCGAAGTTTTTGGCGAAATCATCATCGATCTTGGTGTCGCCCTCGACCTTCACCTGCTTCACGGTGACGTCGAATTCGGCCTTCTTTCCAGCGAGATGCGTCGCCTGGTAATCTTCGGGGAAGGTGACTTCGATGGTCTTGCTATCGCCGGTCTTCACGCCCGTCAGCTGGTCTTCGAAGCCGGGGATGAACATGCCCGAGCCGAGCACCAGTGCTGCATCCTCGGCCTTGCCACCTTCGAATTCCTCGCCATCGACGCGGCCGACGAAATCGATGATGAGCTGGTCGCCTTCGGCAGCCTTCTTGCTCTTCGCGGCGTCCTTGTAGCTCTTGTTGTTCTCGGCAAGCTTGCCGATCGCGTCCATCACTTCCTCGTCGGAGACGGGAACGGTCAGGCGCTCGATCTTGATATCGTCGGTGCTCGGAGTCTCGACTTCGGGGAGCACTTCGAGTTCGATCGTCAGGCTGGCGTCCTTGCCTTCCTCATAGCCTTCGCCCAGCTCCACCTTCGGCTGCATCGCCGGCTTGAGCTTGTTGTCCGCCATGGTCTTGTCGACCGATTCGCGAATCATGTCGTTCACGGCCTGCGCGTGCAGCTGTTCGCCATGCATCTTGCGCACCAGGTTCGCGGGCACCTTGCCGGGGCGGAAGCCGGGCATCTTCACCTGCGGGGCGATCTTCTTGATCTCCGAATCGACACGCTCGTCGATTTCCTTGGCCTTGATGGTGATCGCGTAGGCGCGCTTGAGGCCTTCGTTGGCGGTTTCTTTGATCTGCATGGGGTTGGAACTCGTAAGTTTACTGTCTGTCGGTGCAAGAGGCCTGCGTGAGGGCGAAACTGGTGCGGGCGAAGGGACTCGAACCCCCACATCTTTCGATACTGGTACCTAAAACCAGCGCGTCTACCAATTCCGCCACGCCCGCAAACCGCAAAACGGGGCTGTGCGCCGACGGTCGCCCGCCGCGCATATAGGCGCGTGCCTCTAGTCGGATGAGACCAAAAGGGCAAGCGCGTCGCACAAGCCTTGCGACAGGAAGTCTTGCGGGTGGTGCCCGACCGCAGTAGAGGCGCGCGCCATGAGCGAAGATAGCAGCGCAAGCGACAAGCCCCAGACCCCTCCGATGCAGCTCTCGGTGAACCCGAAGAGCCCGCATTTCGACGTCGACGTTCTCCAGCGCGGCGTGGGCATCAAGTTCAAGGACCGCGTTCGCACCGATATCGAGGAGTACAACATCTCCGAAGGCTGGGTGCGCGTGCAGGCAGGCAAGACCGTGGACCGTCATGGCAATCCGCTGACGCTGAAGTTGAACGGCCCTGTCGAAGCATGGTTCGAAGATCTTGGCGACAATCCGCCCGTCGCCAAGGCCGGCTGAGCAGCCGCTTTCCTACTTCGCGGCAGGTGTGGCAGGCCCGATGAGATGAGCCTGCCCCGCCGCCCAAACCCAAGCAATTCCGCCGCCAGGGGCACCCAGATGCCCGGTGGCGTTTTTCTTTTCAGGACCGTGTTCCATCTGTTCCATCCTGTTGGAACACCCCCGCGCCCTTGCCAAAGCCCCGGCAATCGCCCACCTGCCCGCAAGGCGAGACCATGACCGATACTGCGAAACCCACCGTCATCATCATCGGCCGACCCAATGTCGGCAAATCGACGCTGTTCAACCGGCTTGTCGGCAAGAAGCTTGCGCTGGTCGACGACCAGCCGGGGGTGACGCGCGATCGCCGCATGGGCGATGCTGAAATCGCAGGTCTGGAATTCACCATCGTCGATACGGCGGGGTGGGAAGACGAAGACCCCGACAGCCTGCCCGGCCGGATGCGCAAGCAGACCGAGGTGAGCCTGGAAGGCGCCGATGCCGCGCTGTTCGTGGTCGATGCGCGCGCCGGGATCACCCCGCTCGACGAGGAGATCGCCCGCTGGCTCAGGCAGCAGGATGTGCCCGTCGTGCTCGCCTGCAACAAGGCAGAAGGCAAGGCGGCAGAACCCGGCATTCTCGAAAGCTATAGCCTGGGCTTGGGTGAGCCGATGGGCATCAGCGCCGAACATGGTGAAGGCATTGCCGACTTGTTCAGCGGATTGTGGCCGATCATCGGCGCGAAGGCGGAAGCCGCCGAAGCCGCTGCCGAGCTCGAAGCGGAGCTCGACGAGGAAGACCTCTCTGGCCCCCTCAAGCTCGCCATCGTCGGGCGACCCAATGCGGGCAAGTCTACGCTGATCAACCGGATGCTCGGCGAGGATCGCCTGCTGACTGGCCCCGAGGCCGGCATCACGCGCGATTCGATTGCCGTCGATTGGGAGTGGTTCGACCCCAAGGCAAACGAGCAGCGCGAGATCCGCCTGATCGACACCGCCGGCATGCGCAAGCGCGCCAAGGTTGTCGACAAGCTCGAAAAGCTCTCTGTCGCCGATGCGCGGCGCGCGGTTGATTTCGCCGAAGTCGTGGTACTTCTGCTCGATGCGACCAAGGGGCTGGAGCACCAGGATCTCAAGATTGCCAGCCAGGTGCTGGAAGAAGGTCGCGCGCTGATGGTTGCGATCAACAAGTGGGATATCGCCGAAAACGCCTCCTCGCTGTTCAACGGCATCCGCGAGGCATTGAACGAAGGCTTGAGCCAGGTGCGCGGTGTGCCGCTGTTCGCCGTGTCGGCCAAGACCGGCAAGGGCATCGACACCATGCTCTCCGCCGCCTTCGAATTGCGCGAGGCTTGGAGCCGCCGCGTCCCCACTGCGGCACTCAACCGCTGGTTCGACGATGCGCTGGCCGCCAATCCGCCGCCCGCACCGGGTGGCCGCCGGATCAAGCTTCGCTACATCACGCAGGCTAGCGTGCGCCCGCCGCGCTTCGTGGTGTTCGGGACGCGCCTCGACGATCTGCCCAAGAGCTACGAACGCTATCTGGTGAACGGTATCCGCGCCAAGCTCGGCTTCGATGCGGTTCCTGTGCGCGTGGTGTTGAAGAGCCCGAAGAACCCTTACGATTCCAACCGCGGAGGTGGCGGCAAGTTCAGCGGCGGGGAAGGCCGTGATTGACGCCCTGCTGCTGATTCCCGGTATCGAGTTGCTCGAGCGGACCAGCTCGTCGATCCGGGTGCAGAATGTCGTCCAGCTGAGCATGGCGCCAGCCTTCCTGCTCGCCGGGATCGGTGCGGTCATGAACGTCATGACCAACCGCCTGATCTGGGTCGCGAACAAGATCGAGCGGATCCTGAAGGCGAGCGACGGAGACGAGGCGAACGATCTCCTTGTCGAGCTGCCTGCTCTGGAGCAACGGCGTATCCACGCCCAGCGCGCGGTGATGCTGAGCACGGCGGCCGCCTTTACGATCAGCATCGTGATCATGTTGCTGTTCGTCAGCGCATTCGTGAAGGCGCCGCTCGGCACGCTGGTTGCTTTTGCATGGGTGCTGACCATGGGCCTGCTGATGGCGGGCCTCGCCTCTTTCCTACTCGAAACAAGAGTGGCAGCACGCCGCAATCGCGAGCGCATGGACGAGCGCAAGTTCGGGCCCTGATTTGGCCGACTCGGCTCCGGGGTGCTAGGAGCCAAAGAAAAACAAGATCCTAGGGGTCGCGGAGGAGGAGAAATCCATGAAGACCGCCGCTACCTTGGGCTTTGCCCTTGCCGCCCCGCTTGCCTTGTCCGGCTCGATGACCACGCCGACCTCGGCAGCGCTTTCAGATGCGCAGCTTGCCGCGCTCGATCCCACCCTGCCTGGCCGCAACGCCTGCCGGGGGTTCTTCACCGGTGCCGACGCGCTCGACAAGCGCCTCGCGCTCGCCCGCTCCTTCGGCGCGGGCCAGCTGGCGACTTCGGCGGCTATCGGGCTGATCGGCGACACCGGTCGTTACGACCTTCCAGCGACGGGCCTCACCGGAGAGGCGCGCAGCTATTTCGATCAGGGCATCGCGCTCACATACGGCTTCAACCACAAGGCCGCGATCCGCAGTTTCCGCGAGGCAGCCCGCCTCGCCCCCGATTGCGCAATGTGCTGGTGGGGTGTCGCGCTCGCCAATGGTCCCAACATCAATGCGGGGATGGATGACGCGGCCAACCGCGATGCCCTCGCCGCGCTCGAGCGCGCGACCGAGCTTGCAGCGAGTGCGAGCGAGACCGAACGCGCGATCATCGCGGCGCAGAAGCAGCGATATGCGCTCGAAGGCGACCGCGCCGCGCTCAACGCGCAATATGCCGACGCCATGGCGGCACTTGCCGATGCGAACTCGGGGAATGACGACTTGCAGATCCTCGCGGCAGAGGCGGCGATGAACACGACGCCGTGGAATTACTGGACGGCGGAGAAAGAGCCGCAGCCGCGCATCGGCATGGCGGTCTCGCGCATCGAGACGGTGCTCGCGCGCAATCCGCAGCATCCGCAGGCCTCGCATCTGCTGATCCACCTGCTCGAGAACGGCCCGGACCCGCGCCGGGCCGAAGCTGCGGCAGACGAGCTCAACAGGAGCGGGCCGCGCAAGCTCGGCCACCTCGTCCACATGCCCGCGCATATCTACTACCGGATCGGGCGCTACGCGGATTCGATCGAAGCCAACATCGCCGCAGCTCGCGCGGACGAGGCCTATCTGGCAAGTGCACCGGAGGATGCGCTCTACCGTTACGGCTACTACCCGCATAACGTCCACTTCCTCTTGGTCAGCGCGCTGATGGTGGGAAACATGCAGGCTGTCGCTAGCGAAACGGCGCGTCTTGAGGCCATCCTCGACGCCGATATCGCGCGAGAGCTCGCATGGGTGCAGGCGATTCACGCCGCGCCCCACTTCGCCCTGGCGCATTCGGGCTCGCCGCAAGCGATCCTGGCACTGACCAAGGAGAAGACCGACCTCGCCTATGTCGATGCGATGCGCCTCTATGCGCGCGCTGTGGGTCACTCGCTGGCCGGGGACGAGGCTTCTGCCGAAGCGACGATTGCCGAGATCGATGCGCTGATCGAGGCGCCCGATGTCGTGGCGATGACGGAGCAATTCTTCCCCGCACCCGATCTCGTCAAGTTGGCCGGCCTTGCCGCACGCGGACGGCTGGCGCTCGCATCGGGCGATCCGTCGGCTGCTGTCCGTTACTTCGAACTGGCGGAGAGCATCGAGGCGACCATTCCCTATTCGGAGCCGCCCTTCTGGTACTATCCAGTCGCCCAATCGCGCGGCGCGGCGCTGTACAAGTTGGGCCGTCACGAAGAAGCCGTCGCCGCGTTCCGCAAGGCGCTGTTCCAGGCCCCGAACAATGGCTGGGCGCTCTACGGGTTGTCGAAGGCACAGGCGGCAGCCGGAAACCGGGTCGAAGCCAAGGCCGCCAAGGCCAAACTGGAGGAGATCTGGCAGGGCGACACGGCATGGCTCTCGATGGAGCGGCTCTAGCACGCTCGTCCCGTCGCGAATGCACATCAATTCGCGGTCAGGGCGTGCCTGTGGCAAGACCTTAGTCGGACGGTTGCTCACCGTTCATTCTTGCGGGCCAAACATGGAAGGCGGACAGTAGGAGGACCCCATGCCACGCATTCACCTGGCGCTCGAGCAACGCCATTCGGCCGACGGTAGCCCGCTGTTGATCGAGGCGCTCGACGTGCAGACCGCCCTCGCCGTCGCCGACATCAACGTGGCAAATGGTAGCGCGGAGTTATGGGAGGGTGAACGCAGGCTCGGACGCCTGACCAAGCACGGCGGCGATCACGCGACCTTCTGGGAGATCGTGGCGGACTAGCCGTCCTCGCCCTCTCCGGCGGCCTTCGAGTTGAGCTGGACGTAATTCTGCAGGCCCATCCGCTCGATCATGTCGAACTGGGTCTCGAGGAAGTCGACATGCTCTTCCTCGCTTTCGAGGATGCGCTCGAATATCTCGCGGCTGGTGTAGTCGCGCACGGTTTCACAGTGGGCAATCGCGTCCTTGAGCAGCGGGATCGCCTCCATTTCGACCGCGAGGTCCGCCTTGAGGATTTCCTCGACCGTCTCTCCGACCTTGAGCTTGTGGATCGCCTGGAAGTTCGGAAGGCCGCCGAGGAAAAGGATGCGCTCCGCAAGCACATCGGCATGCTTCATCTCGTCGATCGATTCATGCCGCTCATATTCGGCCAGCTTGGTCACGCCCCAATCGGCGAGGACACGGTAGTGCAGCCAGTACTGGTTGATCGCGGTAAGCTCGTTGGTGAGCGCCTTGTTGAGGAAATCGATAACCTTGGGATCGCCCTTCATGGCGCTTATCTCCGCTGCAATTCGAGTCGCCGCCTTATGCGCCGCGGCATTCCTCGCGACAAGGGTGGAAAGGCGGAAAAATGGCGGAAATCCGACAGTTGCGAGCGATTTTCAGTAGCGGGAACTAGGCTGCGACGGTGGTCGGCTCGAAGGCCATTTCGCGCTCTTCGAAGACAATTGCATCGGCATCGGCGAGGCACGTTCCGCAATTTGGACGCTTGCCCAAGGCGGAGTAGCAAGCTTCTGCATCGCCCGGGCACCGGCGCGCGGCATTGCGCAGATCGCTTTCCCTGATGGCGTTGCAGATACAGACGTACATGCGCTTCGACTTCCCTTGCGATTGATTCGCAAGAGCAGATGTAATGCGAATTATTCTCAATAGCAAGTCTTCACCGCCTCAGGGCAAACATCCGACCATAGGTCAGGCAGCGCCACAGCCACTCGAGTGGCCCGTAACGGAAGCGGTCGAGCCAGGGTTTCGACCAGCCCAACATGATCGACCAGGCGAGCAGGACTACGAGGTACAGCTCGCTACGCCCCAACCGTCCGAACAGGTCGAGGCCCCAGTTTCCAAATACCAACAGCATGACGATCGATGTGCCGAGGTAATTAGTGAAAGCCGCGCGACCGGCCGCCTCGACACGTTTCCCGAGCCATCCTCCGGCTCTTGGCGCCCAGAGGACGAGCAGAAAGAGGAAACCAAGCGTCATGGCGAGGCGCGGAAGATGCGACCAGCCCACAAGCGCGGCGTAGGTTCCGTAGTAGGTATACCCTCCAGCCTTGGTCGCCAGCGCAATCCAAGCCGTGGGTATCGCTCCAACCATGAGCAAACTCCCACCCCACCGGCGCAATCTACTCGGTGACCAGTCCCCGGTGAAAAGACCTAAGCGAAAGAGAGCGATCCCCAACAGAACGAGAGGAAGGATTTCGAACGGGAACTCGGTGAACTCGATTGTGGGATCCCATGCGTGCCATTCGAAATTGTGCCCGACGAAGTCCCAGTAACTGCCGTCCTGCAGTATCGCTGCCTCGTCCTGACCATCGGCCAGATCGGCCTCTGCTCCGGCGATGAATTCCGCCCTCACCTGCTGCAGTGCCGCGCTATCGGGCGGAGGACCGTCGACCACGCTCTGCACGAATCCCATCGTCGAGCCGAAGTAGATGGCGCCCGAGACATACCCCACCATGGCGAGGCCGATCTGCTGCTTCGGCGAGAGGTCGAGCAGCAGGAACACTGCAACTACCCCGGAGAACGCATAGGCGAAGAGGATGTCTCCCCTCCACACGAAATAGAAGTGAATCAGACCGAACAGGCCCAGCCACAGGAGCCGCCGGACCTGGAGCATACGTGTTGCGCCCTTCTCCCACGCCTTCTCGAGGAATAGCCAGAGGCCGGCCCCGAACAGGATCGCGAAGAGGCCGCGCATCTTGCCGTCCACAAGTATGAACTGGGCGACCCACATCCAGTCTTCGCTTGGCGAGTGGCCCGTCGTGAAGGCCCCCGGATAGCCATAGGCGGGGTGGGGCTGGCCTATGGACATGATGTTGGCCACCAGGATGCCCATCACCGCGATCCCGCGAATGAAGTCGAGGCTCGCAATCCGGCCGCCCTCCAGCGCCGCTGGCCGGGGGCATTCTTGCGCAGCTATTCTCGAATCATCCATGTTCGTCCCGATTTCTACCCAAACAGGCTTGCCGACCTAGCCTGCGGAAGCCCTTGCGCCACAATCAGCGACAGAGAAACTCACACCTTTCGTGGGGATTCGACCGGTTCACCGCCCTTACCTCCCCCTCCCGCCGATCGACGGCTCGCCACCCCACCCGGGTTCAATTGTTTCGCGTTGTTAACCCTAAATTAGTGGTAGTCTGCGATCCCCCTTCAACGAGACCGCCGCAAGACGCGGCATGATTGATTGACACAGGCGCTACAGGGGGACCTAGCCTTGCGTGTACTGGCTTTGGCATCACAGAAGGGCGGATCGGGTAAAACCACGCTCTCGGGACATCTGGCCGTTCAGGCCCAGCGTGCGGGCGCCGGACCCGTTGTCCTGATCGATATCGACCCGCAGGGGTCGCTCGCCGACTGGTGGAACGAACGTGAAGCGGAACTGCCCGCCTTCGCACAAACCACTGTTGCCCGGCTCGCGGCCGACCTTGCCATACTGCGCCAGCAGGGCTTCAAGCTCGCCGTCATCGACACGCCGCCGGCTATCACCATGGCCATCCAGTCGGTCATCTCGGTTGCCGAGCTGATCGTGGTTCCGACCCGCCCGAGCCCGCACGATCTTCGTGCTGTCGGCGCAACGGTCGACCTGTGCGAACGCGCTGGCAAGTCGCTGATCTTCGTGGTCAACGCAGCCACGCCCAAGGCCAAGATCACTTCGGAAGCCGCCGTCGCGCTCTCGCAGCACGGCACCGTCGCTCCGATCACCCTTCACCACCGCACCGACTTCGCCGCTTCGATGATCGACGGTCGCACGGTTATGGAGGTCGACCCGGAAAGCCGCTCGGCTGCCGAGGTCACCGCTCTCTGGAAATACATCTCGGATCGCTTGGAAAAGCAGTTCCGCCGTACCGTCTTTGCCGCGCCCAACCAGCAATCCGCTGTGGCGCAGCCCGGTGCCCATCGTCCCGCCGGTGGCTTCGGCCGTCGGGTCGCCCAGTAAGAGCAGCTAAGGAAAGGCGGAGGCCAGCCGGATGTCAGACGCCAATTTCGCATCCCTCTCCTCGACCCTGCTTGCACGCAAGGGCGGCGCCAAGCCTGCCATGCGTCCGCAATCAGCAGCACTGGGGCCGGTCGACGGCGTAGCCGCGGCCGCAAACCTCGAGGATTTGGGCTGGAACGACATGGGCGAAGATGCGCCCGCACCGCAGTTCGAGCAGGCACCGGCAGCAGCCGCATCCTCGCCCACTTCCGGTTCGCTTGCCGAATCGGGCTTGATCAAGAAGCCTGCCCTCCCCCCGCTCGACGAGCGCGATGCGCAGGATGCGTTCGCCGATGAAGACGACAATCGCGTCGTGCCGATTTCGCCGCTCCAGACCAAGGACGGTAACAGCGCGTCCAACCAGGTCCGCGAATCGCTCGATCGCATTGCCGACAAGCTCGACGGGAAATTGCCGGTCCAGGCCGACAATGAAGACGACCTCGAAGAGGACACGGAAGCGTTCGCCAAGGTCGAACTACCCAAAAATCTCAAGCCTGCCCCGACCCGCAGCAAGGCGGTCGCCAAGGGCAAGCGCGCGGCTTTCACGCTGCGTCTCGATCAGGAGCGTCACCTGATGCTGCGCCTCGCCTGCACCGTTCGCGGCAGCAGCGCCCAGCAACTGGTGACCGATGCTCTCGACGGCCTCTTGGCCGAAATGCCGGAAATCGCCGCTCTCGCTGCCCAGGTGCAGCGCGGAGCCAACTAGAACTTACGAGGACGTGGGATCGCCTTCCTAAGGGGTAAGAAAATGACGACCAGGAACCACACCTTTGTCAGGCTCGCCGTTACCACGGCGCTTGCAACCACGGCTCTGGCCGGCTGCACCGGCAAGGTGGCACCGTCCTTCAGCGAAAGCTCGAGCAAGGCCGAGGTCGCGCTCAAGAAGGGCAAGGCCGACAAGGCCGTTACCCACGCCGAGGCCGCCGTTCTCGCCAGCCCGCGCGATGCCTATTCGCGTACGCTGCTGGGCAATGCCTACCTCGAAGCGGGCCGCTTCGCATCGGCTGCGCAGACTTTCCAGGACGCCATCGATCTCGGCGATACCTCGCCGCGCACGGTCGTCAGCCTTTCGCTCGCCCTTACCGGCATGGGCGACCGCGCTGGTGCTATCTATGCTCTCGAACGTCATGAAGCCGCTCTCGACCCGGCAGATTTCGGCCTCGCAGTCGCACTCGCCGGCCAGCCGCAGCGCGGCGTGCATGTTCTCTCCAACGCCCTTCGCGGCGGTCAGAACACGGCCAAGGTTCGCCAGAACCTTGCCTATGCCTATGCGATGAGCGGCCAGTGGCGCGAAGCCCGCATCATGGTTTCCGAGGACGTTCCGGCCGACAAGGTTGGTGAACGCATGGCCGAATGGGGCGCGCTTGCTCGCCCCGAATATTTCCGCGTCCGTGTCGCCAGCCTGCTTGGCGTCCAGATCGCAGAAGACCAGGGTCAGCCGGCACAGCTCGCACTGAACAACAATCCGAGCGTTGACATGCTCGCAGCGGAAACACTCGAGGCCGACCCGGTTGAAGAACCGGCACCGGACTTTGCGTTCGCCGAGGAACTGCCGGCTACCAAGCCCGAAGAAGCACCGATCATCAAGATCGATCTCGACGATCCCGCGCTGGTCGAGGACGAGGTTGCGCCGCAGCCGGTCGTGATCGCCGCGCTGGCCGAAGAGCCGAAACCGGCCGAGGCCGCCGCTCCGGTCGCCGCACCTGCCAAGGCACCGGCTCCGGTTGCTGCTTCGGCAGAACGCAAGCCTGCCGCAGCTGCCCCGCGCCTCTCGCTGGCAGAGGGTGACTACAACATCCAGCTCGGCTCCTACTTCACGATGGAAGACGCGCTGGAAGGCTGGCGCCAGTTCCAGGCGATGTATCCCGAGCTCGAAGGCGCAGAACGCGTCATCAGCAAGGCGCGCGTGAATGGCAAGATCTACTACCGTGTAGCTGCTGCCAACTACGCCAAGGATTCGGCCCGCTCGATGTGCTCGAGCGTCAAGGGCAAGGGCGGCGGCTGCATCGCCTACGCCCAGAGCAACCCGCTCCCGGGTCAGCTCGATTCAGTTGTACGGGTCGCTGCGCGGTAATATTCGCGTCGACATTACCACCGAGCCTGGCCCCTTCCGGATTCGTCCGGCGGGGGCCTTTTCTTTGCGCTAGAGCTCGATCCTCGCCCCGCCCTTCCACAACGCGGTGACGCGACCTTGCGTGGGCTGTCCATCGAACGGCGTGTTGCCAGCCGTAGCGGCCATACGGGCGCTCTGGATCACCCAGGGCTTGTCGGGATCGACCAGCGCGAGATCGGCCTCATATCCTTCGGCGAGCACACCCGCCTTCACTTCGAACAGGTTTGCCGGATTGGTCGAAACCAATTCGAAGGCCCGGGGCAGGTCAATGACATCGTCGAGCACGAGCGAGAGCACCATGGCGAGCAGCGTCTCCGCTCCCGCCATCCCGGGTTCTGCATCGGCATAGGGGAGGCGCTTGTCTTCCGGACCACGTGGATCGTGACCGCTCGAGACCACGTCGATAGTGCCGTCAGCGATGGCTTCGCGCACGGCCTGCCGGTCATCTTCGCTCCGCAGCGGGGGTGAAAGGCGGGCGAAGGTACGGAAATCGGCGGTTGCAAGATCCGAGAGCATGAAATGGGCGGGCGTGACGCCGGCTGTCACTGACTGTCCCGAGGCCTTTGCCTTGCGGATCAACTCCAGGCCCGCACGCGTCGTAACCTGGCGGAAATGAATTCGCGCACCGGCGAGGTCCGCCAGCGCAAGATCGCGCGCGATCGCGATCGCTTCTGCCTCGGCGGGCGCGCTGGGCAACCCACGTCGGGTCGCATATTCGCCAGCTGTCGCAACCGCGTCGCCGACCAGCGCAGCGTCCTCTGCATGGGCGATGACCGGAAGATCGAGCATGGCGGCATACTGCAGCAGCCGCAGCATCACGCCGCTATCGGCAATCCACTGGCGGCCCGTTGCGATCCCCTTCGCCCCGGCATCCCGCATGAGTGCGATTTCGGCGATTTCCCGGCCTTCAAGGCCGCGCGTGGCTGCAGCCAATGGGTGGACCCAGAAATCGGGCTTGCCGCTCTTTGAAATGTACGAGACCCGGCTCGGCAGATCGAGCGGCGGCGACTGGTCCGGCATCAGCGCTGCGCGCGTGATCCCACCGAAATGGAAGGCGGGTTTGTCGATCGCGAAGACGCCTAGGTCGACCAGTCCGGGTGCCAGGACCTGCCCCTTGGCATCGAATGTCTCACCTTCACCTGCAGCTAGGTCGCCAAGTGAGGCGATCTTGCCATTCTCTATCGTCAAGGCACCATCGTGCACGCCATCGGGCGTGACCAAGCGGGCATTGCTGATCGTCACCGGAGCAGACTGCTTCATGCCGCGTCTCCCCAACCTGCGACCCCTCGCGCGCGGCGGGTCAGCACATCGAGGCAGGCCATGCGGATCGCCACGCCCATCTCGACCTGTCGGGTGATGATCGAGCGATCGATCATGTCGGCCACTTCGCTGTCGATCTCGACGCCGCGGTTCATCGGGCCGGGATGCATCACCAGCGTATCATCCTTGGCCCCTGCCAGCCGCGTCTTGGTGAGGCCGTAGAGGTGGTGATACTCGCGTGCCGAGGGAATGAACTGTCCGCTCATCCGCTCGGTCTGGAGGCGCAACATCATCACTACGTCAGCACCGTCGAGTGCCGCGTCGAAATCATGGAAGACTTCTGCCCCCATCGCCTCGATCCCGGCGGGCATCAGCGCAGGCGGGGCGCACAAGCGGACGGTGGCGCCCAGAGCCTGAAGGCACAGCAGATTCGAACGCGCCACCCGGCTGTGCAGGATATCGCCGCAGATCACGACGGTCAGACCGGTGAAGTCGTTGGCCGTCTCGCCTCGCTCGCGCAGGGCATGCCGCAGAGCCAGCGCATCGAGCAAAGCCTGGGTGGGGTGCTCATGCTGGCCATCACCTGCATTGAGCACCGGGCAATCGACCTTGTCCGCGATCAGCCCGGTTGCCCCGCTCGATCCGTGACGGATCACGATTGCATCGGCGCGCATCGCATTGAGCGTTATCGCCGTATCGATCAGCGTCTCGCCCTTCTTCACGCTGGACTGCGCAGCGTGCATGTTGACGACATCCGCGCCCAGCCGCTTTCCAGCGATCTCGAAACTCAACAGCGTGCGCGTCGAGTTTTCGAAGAACGCGTTGATGATCGTGAGACCGGCAAGCGCATCGACATGCTTGGTGCGCTGGCGGTTGAGCTCCACCCATTGTTCCGCCTCGTCGAGCAGGAAAAGGATTTCGTGCCGCTCGAGCTGCCCGATGCCGAGCAGGTCGCGGTGCGGAAATGCCTGCGCGCCCGCCGGATAGCGGGCCGCATGAGGCGAGGTGTCCGTCATTGCCATTAAAGCCACGCCCTTAGTCGACTGGTTTCAACCCCTCAAGCATATTCCTGTGGCGCAATGCCACCGCGCTCCCTAGGTTGGAGATCAAGACATTTCAGGGGAAGTATTTTCATGCATTTCGCAGGCAAGGTCTGGCGTCTGCTGGTCGGTATCAAGGACGGCCTCGTTCTGCTGTTCATGCTGCTGTTCTTCGCCGTACTGTTCGCGATCCTGACCGCGCGTCCAGGTCCATCGCAAGTGCGCGAAGGGGCACTATTGCTGGAACTCGATGGCGTCGTCGTTGAAGAGCGCACGCCGGTCGATTTCTTCGACGCTTTCCTGTCAGGCAGTGCGCCGGTTGCCGAACACCAGGCGCGCGATGTCGTTCGCGCGCTCGATGCTGCGGCGAAGGACGAACGGATCACCGCAGTGGTCCTCGATCTCGATCGTTTCCTCGGTGCAGGTCAGGTCCATTTGCAGGATATCGGCGAAGCGCTCGACCGCGTGCGAGCGGCCGAAAAGCCCGTGCTTTCCTACGCTACGGCATATGCCGACGACGGGGTGTTCCTTGCCGCGCATGCAAGCGAAGTCTGGGTCAATCCCCTGGGCGGAGCCTTCGTAGCCGGGCCCGGCGGACATCGCCGCTATTACGCTGGCCTGATCGAGAAGCTCAACATCAAGGCGCGCGTCTACCGCGTCGGTACCTACAAGAGTGCGGTGGAGCCTTGGACCGAAACCGGTATGTCCGAACCGGCGCGCGAGAACGCGCGGGCCCTCTACGGTGCGCTTTGGGAAGAATGGCAGGCCAATGTGAAGAAGGCACGCCCGGCAGCCGATCTCGATCTCGTGAGCCAGGATCCGGTCAGCTGGGTCGAAGCAGCGAATGGCGATTTCGCGGTCGCCGCGCTCAACGCGGGTCTCGTCGACAAACTCGGCACACGCGTCGAGTTCAAGGAGCGTGTTGCCGAACTCGTGGGCAAGGACGACTGGAGCAATGAGCCGGGCGCCTTCCCCTCGACACCGCTCGCTGCGTGGCTCGACGAGAATCCGTGGCCGCGCGACGGTCGCGCGATCGGCGTCATCACTGTCGCTGGCGAGATCGTCGATGGCGAAGCGGGGCCGGGTACGGCAGGCGGGACGCGAATCGCGCAGCTACTCGACGAAGCCCTCTCCCGCAACCTGGCTGGTTTGGTGGTGAGGGTGGATTCGCCCGGCGGTTCGGTGTTGGCGAGCGAGGAAATCCGTACTGCCATCCTGCGTCACAAGGCGCGCGACATACCCATCGCTGTGTCGATGGCCAATGTGGCGGCAAGCGGAGGCTACTGGGTCTCAACCCCGGCGGACCGCATTTTCGCCGAGCCTGACACCGTCACCGGTTCGATCGGCATTTTCGCCGTCATCCCCAGCTTCGAGGATGCGGCAGCCAGCATCGGTGTGACCAGCGATGGCGTGCGGACAGGTCCGCTTTCGGGCCAGCCTGATCCAATCGGCGGCTTCACGCCCGAGGTCGACCGGATACTCCAGGCCTCTATCGAGAACGGCTACCGGGATTTCCTCAATCGTGTTTCCAAGGCACGACGCATTTCAACCGAACAGGTCGACCGCATCGGACAGGGCCGTGTGTGGGATGGCGGGACGGCTCGCCAGATCCAGCTGGTCGATGAATATGGCGGCATGGAAGAAGCGCTGGAATGGGTTGCCGGGCAGGCCGAGCTATCCGAGGGCGAGTGGTCGCCGCTCTACTTGGGTGACGAGCGCAGCACGACCGATACTATCCTGCAACGCTGGCTGATCGGCGAGGAAGAAGCGGAAGGACGCGACGTCTTCGCTATGCTAGCCGAACGCGAGCAGGCCGGCATTGCGATGATGCTCGGCGATGTGCAGCGGCTGCTCGCGACGAAGGGTGCCCAGGCCTATTGCCTTACCTGCCCCTCCCCCGCGCGAAGTGAGGCGCACGGCACCCGCAGCTTTGATGGATTCCTCTCGAGACTGGCGGCTTTTTTCGGCGATTGATCCGCTTGCAAAGGGGCGATTCGCCGCGTAAAGGCGCGCCCCTGCCCGGCGCTCACGCGCCGCATCGGGCGGGCGCGTAGCTCAGTGGTAGAGCACACCCTTCACACGGGTGGGGTCGCAAGTTCAATCCTTGCCGCGCCCACCATTTCTCACCTCATTGCTTTGGTCGCCCTGGGCGGGGGAGAGGATTTGCGCGTGCGCGACTCCAACCGATAACGGAAAGGCCGCCCCGATCGGGACGGCCTCTCAATAACTTTCAGATCTGTCGCAGATCAGGCAGCCTTGGCCTTCCTGGTGGATGTCTCGGCCGTCGCATCCTCTTCTACTGGCGCGCTTTCGTTACCCTTCTTGTCGAGGATCTTCTTTGCCACGTAGCCACCTGCACCAAGCGCGAGCATGGCCGGGAGGCTCATTCTGCGCAGGACGCTGGCGGCAACTACGCCGAGCGCTGCTCCTCCAGCACCGCCGATGCCGAAACCATCGACCTTCTTCGCCAGTTTGTCGCCTGCATAAGCGCCGATAATCTTGCCAATCATGTGAAATCTCCTTTGACCGATCAACGGTTTGGAGCGGCAAGCGTTCCCTGGTCTGCGCCGTTACCGATACCCGTTTCGAGCATGCGATTGGCCATTCTCGCTACTTCGCTGGCGCTTGGATCACCTGCCTGGCGCCAGATCGCGTATCGCAGCCCCAAGAAGACGTTCATGCCCATTAGGGCCCAGGCCTCTATCTCGCCCAGTCCTTGGCGCATCTCGCCAGTGGCCCCTCCCTTCTGGAGGCGCTCGACGATCCGCTCCCCCACCGTTTCATAGTGCTGGCGATAGCTATCGGGGTCGACGAACTCAGCCTCGTCGATGATGCGGTAGATTTCCTTGTGATCGCCGGCGAACAGAAGAAATGCCTCTAGCGCCGCACGTTCGATCTCCAGTGGGTCCATCTCCGGCTCGATCGCGTCGCGCGCAGCGGATTTCACGGCCTCGCTCATATCGGCGACGAGCGCGCGGAAGATCTCGTCCTTGCTGTCGAAATAGGTGTAGAAACTTCCCAGCGCCACGCCTGCGCGCCGCGTGATCGAGCTGATCGACGCCTCGTGGAAGCCATTGTCTCCGAACTCGACCGCGGCCGCATCCAGCAATTTGCGCAAGGTCTTGCGTCCGCGCTCGGTGCGCGGCGTCTTGCGATCATCGGGTGCGCTTGCAGCCATGTCCCATCCCTTCCACTGCCCTTTGGCTAGACCGACAAACAAGCGCAAGGCAAGAACAAACTTGAAAGGTGGTTCAGTTTTCAATATCAGGGCGGCAAGAGAGCCATCTGGGAGGGATTTTCATGAGTCTTCACGCCAACCGTCCGCTTGTCGCCTTGCTCGCAGGCACTGCTTCCTTGTGCTGGGCTGCACCCGTTGCTGCTCAGGCCGACGAAGGCACCGTGGCCGGAACCACTGCCGAAGAGGACGATGTCATCATCGTTACGGCTCGCCGCCGCGAGGAACGGCTGATCGACGTGCCGATATCGGTCACGGCGCTATCGGGCGAAGCTCTGGTACGCGGGGGCACGCTGGAATTGACCGAGGTGGGCGAGGTCGTCCCTAACCTGACGCTCGAGGTTAGCCGTGGCACGAACACGACACTCACAGCCTTCATTCGCGGCGTCGGCCAGCAGGATCCGGTTGCAGGCTTCGAGGCCGGCGTCGGGCTCTATGTCGATGACGTCTATCTGAACCGCCCGCAGGCTGCCGTCCTCGATGTCTACGATGTCGAGCGCATCGAGGTGCTACGAGGGCCGCAGGGCACGCTTTATGGCCGCAACACGATCGGTGGCGCGATCAAATACGTCACTGCTCGCCTGCCCGATGAGACTCAGGTCAAGGTCCGGGCCACATATGGCTCCTACGACCAGGCAGATGCCATTATCACCGCCTCGACCCCGGTAGGCGACAATCTGCGCATTGGTGCGAGCGCCGCACGTCTTTCACGCGGCGGTTTTGGCGACAATCTCAACCTTGATGGCGTCGAGAACTACAACAAGGATGTCTGGGCTGCGCGCGGCACTATCGAGTTCGAAAGCGGTCCGCTCTTCGCACGTCTTTCCGGCGACTACGTCAAGGACAATAGCGACCCGCGGCAAGGACATCGATTCCTCCCCGGGGTGATCACCGGAGCACCGGTTCTCGACGATGTCTACGACACGCGGGCCGGCCTCGATATCGTCGAGCAGGAGGTCGAGGCCTATGGCGGTTCGCTCAATGTCGCGCTTGAATTGTCGGATACGCTGACGATCAAGTCGATAACGGGCTACCGCGAAGACCAGTCGACGACGCCAATCGATTTCGACAGCCTCCCGGTCGTCGATCTCGACGTCCCTGCCATCTACGAGAACGACCAGTTCAGCCAGGAACTCCAGCTCCTCTACGAAGGGGACAGGCTCTCTGGCGTGCTCGGGGCATATTATCTGGACGCCAATGCGCTCACCGCATTCGACGCGGGCATCTGGGTCGTCGGCGATTTCGTCTCGCTGCCCGGGCTGACGGCCCAGACCTTCGGCGACGTCGATACTGAAACCTGGTCGATCTTCGGTGACTTCACCTTCGATATTGCGGACCAGCTCAGCATTTCCCTCGGCGGTCGCTATACCAACGACAAGCGTACCAGCCGCGTGCTTCGCACGACCTATATCGGCGGCTTCTCGGAGCTGTTCGATGGCGATGGCACGGCGATCGCGGTGACGAGCGATTTCGAAGGCAGCGAAACCTTCGACGAATTCACTCCGCGCGCTTCGATCAGCTTCAAGCCGACTCCCGACCACAACATCTATTTCACCTATTCCAAGGGCTTCAAGGGCGGCGGCTTCGATCCGCGCGGCCAAACGACCCAGGCGGACGACCTTGATGGAAACGGCACCGTGACTGAAGCCGAAATTTTCGAATACATGCGCTTCGCACCGGAAACGGTCGACAGCTATGAGCTCGGCTGGAAAGCCTCGCTGCTCGACAATCGCCTGAATGTCAGCGTCGCCGGATTCATCTCCGACTATAAGGACGTGCAGGTGCCCGGTTCGGTGGGTGTCGACACGAATGGCGATGGCCTCGCCGACACATTCGCCGGGATTACCGATAATGCCGGCAGCGCGAGCATCAACGGGATCGAGATCGAGGCTTCGGCCCTTGTCGGACGTGATTTTGCCGGGGAAGGCAGCCGCCTGACCTTCGACTGGTCGCTCGGCTATATCGACGCTCAGTATGACGAGTTCATCATTGCCGATGTCGACCAGGCGGATGCGACGCGGGTCCAGAACACTCCCGAGTTCACGGTCCACGCAGGTTTCGATCTCGGCGTTCCGATCGGCACAGGGATGATCGATTTCCTCGGCTCGCTATCGATGCGCAGCGACAGCCAGCAGTTCGAATTCCCGACACCCTTCATCGACCAGGACGGGTTCGTCCTCGCCGATGCGAGCATTGTCTACACCGACGACCTCGATCGCTTCTCGATCGGGATCCACGGCAAGAACCTGTTCGACAAGCGCTATGTCGTTGCGGGCTACGACTTCGTGTTCAACACGCAGCTTGGGATCGAGAACAATGTGACCGGATTCTATGGCGATCCGCGCCGCTTCTTCATCACCGGCGAGATCAGGTTCTAGACCCTTCTCGCTTCCTCCCGAGGGGCGGCGGCCGGGTGACCGGTTCGCCGCCCTTCCCTTTTGACCGCGCGGCAAAGCGTTTCCCTACTGGAAAAGCGCACGCGCAATCGGCATAGCGCGGCCCCATGCACGATATCGCCTATATCCGAGCCAATCCCGAAGCTTTCGATGCCGCCACGACGCGGCGCGGTGGTGAGCCAGTCGCGGATCGCATCCTCGCACTCGATACGAAGAAACGCGAGGCGCAGACCCGCGTGCAGGAGGCCCAGAGCCGCCGTAACGAAGCTTCCAAGGCAATCGGCCAGGCGATGGGCCAGGGCGACAAGGACAAAGCCGAGGCGCTCAAGGCCGAGGTAGCCGAGATCAAGGCGAGCATGCCGCAATGGGAAGAGGCCGAGGCTACTGCTGGTGCCGAGCTCACCGACCTGCTCGCGCGCCTGCCGAATATCCCCGCCGATGATGTGCCTGAGGGCGCGGACGAGAACGACAACGTCGAGATCGCCGTTTGGGGTGAGAAACGCGATTTCGCTTTCGAGCCGAAGGAACATGCCGATATCGGCCCGGCGCTGGGCATGGACTTCGAGACTGGCGCGGCTCTGTCGGGTGCGCGCTTCACCTTCCTGCGCGGCGATATCGCTCGTCTCCACCGCGCCCTCGCCCAGTTCATGCTCGACAAGCAGACGAGGGAAAACGGCTACACCGAATGCAACCCGCCGGTGCTGGTAAACGACGATGCGATGTACGGCACTGACAAGCTCCCAAAGTTTGCCGAGGACAGCTTCCAGACCACAGATGGTCGCTGGCTCGTTCCCACCTCTGAAGTCCCCCTTACAGCTTCGGTCGCCGACCAGATCATCCCTGAACCGGCCGAACCCATCCGCCTCACCGCACACACGCTCTGCTTCCGCAGCGAGGCGGGCTCGGCGGGCAAGGATACGCGCGGTTTCATTCGCCAGCACCAGTTCGAGAAGGTCGAGATGGTCAGCATCTGCCGCCCCGAGGATAGCGAGGCTGAGCACGAGCGCATGACCGGATGTGCCGAGGGTATCCTCCAGGCGCTGGGCCTGCCTTATCGCAAAGTGCTGCTTTGCGTAGGCGACATGGGCTTCGGCGCGCGCAAGACCTACGACCTCGAGGTGTGGCTTCCAGGACAGGGCGCCTATCGCGAGATCTCGTCCTGTTCGAATACGGGCGAGTTTCAGGCTCGCCGCATGAACGCGCGCTACAAGCCCGAGGGCGAGAAGAAGACCCGCTTCGTCCATACTCTGAACGGTTCGGGTCTCGCTGTGGGCCGCACACTTGTCGCGGTGATGGAGAACTACCAGGAGGCAGACGGCAGCGTCACGGTTCCGCAATGCCTCGCGCCCTACATGGGCGGCGTGACCAAGCTGGAGCCTGCCGCGTGAAGATCCTTCTCACCAACGATGATGGCATCCTCGCCCCAGGCCTCGAAGTCCTCGAAGCTATCGCTCGCCAATTCTCCGACGATATCTGGATCTGTGCGCCCGACGAAGAACAGTCGGGCATGGGCCACGCGCTTACGCTGACCAAGCCTGTCCGCCTGCGCAAGCACGGCGAGCGGCGCTTCTCTGTTACCGGGACACCCACCGATTCGGTTACCATGGGCCTGCGTCAGGTTATGGACGGTCCGCCCGACGTGATCCTGTCAGGCGTTAACCGCGGTGCAAACCTAGGCGACGACATCACCTATTCGGGTACGGTGTCTGCCGCCATCGAAGGCGCACTGGCCGGCATCCGCTCTATCGCCTTGAGCCAGGTCATCGGCCGGGACGATGCAGGCAACGACATGTCCTTTGCCGCTGCAGAGGAATGGGGCGCCAGGGTTCTCGGGCCGCTGCTCGATACCCCCCTTCCCGATCGCACTCTGGTCAATGTCAATTTCCCGCCGCGCGCGCCAGGCGATGTGAAGGGCATCCGCGCTGTGGCTCAAGGCTTCCATGACTATTCGCGCGGGACGGTGGTCGAAGGGCGCGATCCGCGAGGCTTCAAGTACTACTGGTTCGGCCTCCAGGCGATCGAGCACACGCCCGACCATGGCACCGATCTGGAAGCGATTGCAGACGGTTACGTTTCGGTCACGCCCCTACAGCTGGATCTGACCCACCATGCGTCCATGCAGGCGCTCGGTGAACGTTACGAAGGCTGAGCGCACTTGACCGCCCCTCTCGCTTTGCCCACCTAGGCGCCAGATGAGAGAGAACAAGCAACTCGACCGCATCGTGCCGGACAAGCAGCCGCGCACCTTTCGCGGCCCACGCTTCAAGCCGCTGCGCCGCGCGCTCAAGCTGCCCGTCTGGGGCGATCTGGGCATTCGACTGGGCGCCGCGCTCTTCCTGATCTTCATCGTGGTCATGATCCACTGGTGGGATCGCGAAGGGCTGGTCGACAATCTCGACGGCGAAGTCAGCTTCCTCGACGTGATCTATTTCACCATGATTTCGATCACGACGACCGGCTTCGGCGACATTGCTCCAATTTCCGACCGCGCGCGTTTGGTGGAGGCGGTCATCGTGACGCCGATCCGTTTCGCGGTATTCTTTATCTTCGTGGGCACAGCCTACAATTTCATCATCAAGCGCAGCTGGGAGAAATGGCGCATGGCCCGCATCCAGGAAAAGCTGTCCGACCACATCGTGGTGCTGGGCTTCGGCATATCGGGCTCGGAAGCGGTCGACGAACTGGTCGAACGCGGCACCGATCCATCCTGCATCGTCGTGATCGACCCGAGCGAAGAACGGCTGGCAGAGGCGGAAGCACTCGGTTGCAATGTCATGGCTGCTGACGCGACGCGCGACGAGACTTTGAAGGCGGTACGCATCGACCAGGCCAAGAACGTGCTGATCTCTGCTGGTCGTGACGATACGACGATCCTGATCACTCTGACCGTCCGCGCGCTCGCTCCCCAAGTGCCGATCAGCGTGGTCGTACGTGCCGACGATAACGAGTCGCTCGCCCGCCAGGCAGGCGCGAACAATGTCATCAATCCCGTCCGCTTCACCGGCCTGTTGCTTGCCGGCAGCGCCAAGGGTGAACACATCGCCGATTATCTCGCCGACCTCGCCAGCGTTTCAGGCCGGGTGCAGCTGGTCGAGCGCGAGATCACCGAGGATGAGTGCGGCTGTGCGATCAACGAACTCAACAGCGGCGGACGCGGTCTGCGCGTCTATCGCAATGGACGTGCGATCGGCTTCTGGGAAGATGAGTGCCAGGACCTGCAGAAGGGGGACATCATCGTAGAGATTGTCGCGACAGAGAATGGCACCTCCCGCGGCGATGGCCACTCCAGCGACGGTTAGGTCTGGCGCAAGGGCCAGACCTGACGCGACTTACGGCATGAATGCGTGTACCGCCGCCATGGCTGTGAAGAACAACAGCCAGTAGCCTCCATCGATCAGGTAAAGTCGCCTGTCCGCGTCCTGGAACAAGTAGTTGGTCCAAAGCGCCGGTAGGATGAAGCCCAGCGCCACACCAAAGCCGGTCAGTATCTTGACCGTCACAGACAGGTCCTTGGCATAGCTCGCGAAGGTGTGCGCCAGCGTCCAGCTGGCCAGCAGAGCGAGCAGGAAGGTCAGACCATACGTCTTGGCCGGGTTGATCTGCTTGATGTCCTCTTCGGACTTGCCGACTGCGGCCATCCAACTCTTGCCCATGACCGGGCCGTACCACAGCCCGCCAACCAGAAAGCCACTCAATGCGGCCAGCACCACCGCCAGCCAGTTCACATCGAACAGGTTCATGTCTTCAATCCTCTCCCATGTGCAACCCAAGCGGGTGCTAGCGCAAATGGGCGAAGCGGTGTAGGGGGCCGCGCAAATCCACGGACATTGGCATGAACACCTCCACCACCCCGATCCCCGACCAGAAGAAGGTCGGCATGGTTTCCCTCGGCTGCCCCAAGGCGCTGGTCGATAGCGAACGCATCCTAACGCGCCTCCGCGCCGATGGCTATGCGATGAGCCCCGACTACGCTGGCGCGGATGTGGTGCTGGTAAACACCTGCGGCTTCCTCGACAGCGCCAAGGAAGAAAGCCTCCAGGCGATCGGCGAGGCGATTGCCGAGAATGGCCGCGTTATCGTGACCGGCTGCTTGGGCGAGGAAGCCGACGCCATCCGTGCCGCGCATCCCAGCGTTCTGGCCGTGACCGGCGCGCATCAGTACGAGGCGGTGGTAGAAGCCGTCCATGAGCACGCTCCGCCTTCACAGGGTCCCTTCATCGACCTCATTCCGCAGCCCGATGTGAAGCTGACCCCGCGCCACTACAGCTATTTGAAGATTTCAGAGGGCTGCAACCACTCCTGCGCCTTCTGCATCATCCCGGATTTGCGCGGCAAACTCGCAAGCCGACGGATCGATGCGGTGCTGCGCGAGGCTGAGAAGCTGGTTGCGGCAGGCACGAAGGAGCTGCTGGTCATCAGTCAGGACACCAGCGCCTATGGCGTGGACACGCGGCACGAAAGCAAGCCTTGGAAGGGCCGCGAGGTTCGCGCGCACATGACCGATCTCGCGCGCGAGTTGGGCCAGCTCGACATCGGTGGCGGCACACCGCCCTGGGTGCGACTGCACTATGTCTATCCCTACCCGCATGTCGACGCTGTCATCCCGTTGATGGCGGAAGGACTGCTGACGCCATATCTCGACATCCCTTTCCAGCACGCGAGCCCCAAGGTGCTGCGCTCGATGAAGCGTCCGGCGAACGAGGCAAAAGTACTCGAGCGCCTCAAGGGTTGGCGCGACATCTGTCCGGAAATCGCGATCCGATCCAGCTTCGTGGTGGGTTTCCCCGGCGAGACCGAGGACGATTTCCAGTATCTCTTGGACTGGGTCGAGGAAGCGCAGCTCGACCGCGTCGGCGCCTTCCGCTTCGAGCCTGTCGAGGGGGCGCAAGCGAATGCACTTCCCGACCCCGTACCGGAAGAGGTCAAGGAGGAACGCTATGCACGGGTCATGGAAGTGACCGAGCGCATCAGCGCCGCTAAGCTTCAGGCAAAGGTCGGCAAGACCATTCCGGTCATTATCGACGAGGTGGGAGAGCCGGACGAAGATGGCGACATCGGTGCAACTGGCCGCAGCCAGGCCGATGCACCTGAAATCGATGGCGCGGTCTACCTTCGCACGGTTCCTTCCGATACGCGGGCCGGCGATATCGTCACGGTGGAGGTCGAAGATGCGGATGCGCACGACCTCTATGGTGTAATAGCCTGAGCTTCTGCTGTTTTTTGGCGCGTTAACCAACAGCTTCAACGGCACCGAAACATTGGTAAGAAACTGTTTAAAGTGGCAAAATTCCGCACCCAAGCATAGAAATTCGCGGGCACTGCGCGTGTTGCCTTTACCTCAATCCCTACTTCGCCCTTAACCATTGCAAGGCGCGGATTGGCAGGGCTCAGGCAAAAAATTTGGGCCCGCGTCAAAACATTCTTAATCCTAATCTGACCATACGGGTGCGAGATGAACGTCGCTCGCGCCCCCTTTCGCGCCATTGCGCCTGTGCTCAAGCCGTTGCTCGGCTTGCCGGCAGGGCTTGCCCAGCGACTGGTTCACCTTATCGCAGCAGGGATTATCTGTTTCGTTCTCCTGCTCTTTGCCATGCTCGATCCGGTCGATCAGCTGGGATGGACGCTCCAATCGAAGCTCGCGCAACGTGCGCCTTCGGGTGACGTGATTTTCGTCTCTGCCGATGCGGATGTTGCAGACCCAGTGTCACCAGAGAACCGCGAAGAACTCGCCGAGGCACTCACCGAGCTTGAGCGGCTGGGCGTTGGCCGTGTCTATATCGATGTCATTTTCAGCGAACCCTCTACCGAACGCGCCGACGCAAAACTTGCACAAGCGATTGCCTCGCTCGGCCCACGCGTTTCGCTGGTCGAGCATATCGAAGCGGATTCCGAGACCGAGATATCCGCAATTGCTACCATCCCGGAAATTGCGGGCGCTACGCAGACCGTTGCTTCACGCCGCGGCAGCAACTGGCTGGGCTTCAGGTGGGAGGACAACTATTCGTATCGTGTCGATGGTCGCACCCTCCCGTCGCTTTCGGCGTCGATCGCTGGCGCCGAGAACTCTCCTTCGCAGCGTTTCCCGATCAATTACGGGATAGCGTCAGCCGACATCCCCGCGATCGATCTTGATGAGATCGCCAAACAGATCCCGGAGGCGAAGCTCGCCGGTCGCACCGTCGTAATCGGAGAACATGCGGGGCGCGGCAAGGACCAGCAGCGGATCCCGGGCGATTGGTCGGTGCCCTTCAGCTATGCCGACATTTATGCGGCGGAGACACTGAAATCGGGCAGGACGGTTCATATTGCCGCATTTCCCGCATTGGCGATATTCATTGCAGTGTTCGCAGCACTGTTGGTCGTCGGAGCGCGTTCGACCAAACGGCGCGGCCTAGTCTACGCTTTCATGTTCCTGTCGGTCCCGGCGACTTTTTATGCTGGAAGTTATGTCGGAATACGCCTGGAACTATCCTACTGTTTCGTCCTGCTCGCGGTCTATGCGATAATCCGCTCTCGCGCGCGCTGGAAGGACCGCGTTGCGATGGTCGACAACGAGTCAGGCTTGCCCAAACTGCGGGCGCTCGAAGTCGCGACGGCACGAAACACTAATCGGCAAGGCCATCTCGTTGTCGCGCGAATCCACGGCTATGAACATGTTCTCAAAACGCTGCCCCGCAGCGAGCGCGCGCAGTATATCCTGAAGCTGGTCGATCGATTGCGCGCGACCGATACCAAATTGGCCGTCTACGCAGAGGGTCACTATCTGGCGTGGCACTCCGAAGAAGAGAACGGGGATTCGCTTGCCGAACACCTCGAAGGCTTGCGAGCGATGTTCGCTGCCCCGGTGAACGTCGCCGGATCGTCTGTCGATGTGGGCATCAGCTTTGGCGTAGCGCGTCTGGATGGCGACCCCGCTGCCCGGCTGGCTGCTGCGGTCGCCGCGGCAGAAGAGAGTTCCGAAGCGCTCCAGCCGATCAAGATGGCGGAGAACGGCTCGCATTTCGACGAGCTGTGGGACATCTCGCTACGCGCGCGGATCGACGAGGCAATGGCCGCGGGAGAAATCTTCTGCGTCTACCAGCCCAAGATCGACACCCGCACCGGCACCATGACCGGTGTCGAAGCCCTCGTGCGGTGGCAAGACCCCAATCGCGGATTTATCCCTCCGATGAAATTTATCGCCCAGTGCGAGAAGGCCGGCCGCATGGACGCGCTGACCGATTATGTCCTCGAGCACGCGTGTGCAGCCGGCCGGCTGATGCACTTCCAGGGTCGCTCGATCAGCATGTCGATCAACATCTCGGCAACGCTGCTCAGCGACATGCGCATCGTCGGAATGGTTCGCAACGTCATCCAGGCCACGGGCTTCGATCCGCGCTTCATGATCCTCGAAGTAACCGAAACTTCGCGGATCGGGGACCTCGAGACCGCGCAGATGGTTTTGAACGAGCTCCGGTCACTCGGCGCACGCATCTCTATGGATGACTTCGGCGTGGGCGAGACCAACTTCGAGACGTTCTTCGAATTGCCGTTCGACGAGGTCAAGATCGACCGGCTGTTCATCGGGAACATGGCGAAGAGTGCCAAGGCCCGGGCGATCGTGGAGAGTATCGTCGAGATGGGACGCAAGGCGCGAATCGGCGTGGTCGCTGAAGGCGCCGAGGACGAAGAAACCCTGAGAATGCTTACGAAAATGGGCTGCACACACGTCCAAGGTTATATTCTTGCGCGCCCCATGAGTTTGGAAAATGTTATGCAATTCAAGGACTTGGATGATATCGACAGCCTCAGGGCATAGTTAACGCTTTACAAACAGTTATGGTTAACAGATAGTTACCTCCTGTCAGAAAACAGGAGGCGCACATGCTGATCAATATTTGGGAATATCTCTTCGGCGGACGCAAGTAAGCGCGCCGGACTGATTTCAAGTCTACGAGTTTCGAAGGGCCCCCTCGCGGGGCCCTTTTTCGCTTCAGGTTCAGACTGGAAATGAGCGCCACATGAAACGGACTTGGGGCTGTGCCGTTGGGGCGATATGGCCATCTCCATCGACACCAGGTTCACCTTCAGACTGCCGCAGAGCACAGACATCCTGCTGCAATTCGAGGCAGCAGCAATTCCGGAACAGGAGATCCTATCCTCCAGCACCGACCTCACACCCGCAGAACATTGCGCCTGGGTTCCCGCACAGGATGACATTGGCGAGCGAATCTGGGTCCGGGCGGACGGTGAATTCGAAGTATCATACAGGGCCGAGGTCGAGCTGAAGCGATTACTGCCCGATCTCGCTGCGTTGAGACGGCTAGCACCACATCACATGCCGGGAGAAGCTGTGCAGTATCTCTTCGACAGTCGATACTGTGCTGCAGATAGGTTCCAGACTTTCGTCAGCGAGGAATTCGCGGGAACCGACGGCGGCGAAAGGATCGTCGCGATCTGCGACTGGCTCTCGCGCAAGTTTGCCTATTCTCCCGGCGCATCCGGACCACAAACGACAGCGCTCGACAGCTTTATCGAACGGCGAGGAATCTGCCGGGACTACGCGCATGTCCTGATCGCCCTCGCCCGCGCAAGCACGATCCCTGCGCGCTACGTTGCGTGCTATGCACCGGGTGTCGATCCTCCCGACTTTCATGCCGTCGCCGAAGTATTCCTCGACGATCCGGACACTGAAGGCGGCGGGACGTGGCAGCTGATCGATGCAACCGGGATGGCCGACCCCGCGCAAACGGTAAAGATCGGGGTCGGTCGCGATGCGGCGGACGTCAGCTTTCTCACCAGCTTCGGGCAGAACGAGTTTGGAGACAAACACGTCTTGGTGACAACCACCTGAAAGGGCAGGAGGGTGAATAGGAATGCGGCAGGCTGGCGCATGATCGCCCTCGCTGGTAACCCGCCCGCAAAGGGAGAAACACAGTCAATGGACGCTCGATGCAGGAGCTGAATTTCACCGCCGACCGGCTCTTGCTCTTCGGGGCGACCGGCGACCTGTCGCAGCGGATGCTCCTGCCTTCGCTCTGCGCCCTCCACGCCGATCACCTGCTCAATCCCGATCTTCGCATCGTGGCCACCGCGCGTTCGGAGATGACCACCAAGGAATTCCGCCAGTTCGCGCGGGAAGCCCTTGAGAAATACCTCCCGAAGAACCGCCGCGGCCCGATGGCCGATTTCCTCAACCGACTGAGCTACGTCCCGGTCGATGCGACGACGCTCGAAGGCTATGACGAACTCGCGAAGGAAGTCGGCGACTATGACGGACTGGCGATTTTCCTCTCGACCGCGCCCAGCCTGTTCGAGCCGACTATTGCCGGCCTTGAGCGTGTCGGCCTGACCAGAGGCAATGCGCGCATCGCCCTCGAAAAGCCCCTCGGCACCGATCTGGAATCGAGTTGCGAAATCAACGACGCGGTCGCCAAGGCTTTCAGCGAAGACCGCATTTTCCGCATCGACCACTATCTGGGCAAGGAAACGGTCCAGAACCTGCTGGCGTTGCGCTTTGCCAATATCCTGCTCGAGCCGGTTTGGAATTCGAACTACGTCGACCACGTCCAGATCACGGTGGCGGAAACGGTGGGTCTGGAATCGCGTGTCGCCTACTACGACGATAGCGGCGCGCTGCGCGACATGGTGCAGAACCATATGCTCCAGCTGCTCGCGCTGGTGGCGATGGAGCCGCCCACGAATTTCGACGCAACCGCCGTGCGCGACGAGAAGGTCAAGGTCCTGCGGGCCCTGCGCCCGCTCAACGCGAATGAGGTAGTCACGGGGCAGTACCGTGCTGGCGCGGTCGAAGGAAAATCGGTCCCCGGCTACGACGAGGAACTGGGCAAGAACAGCGACACCGAAACCTATGTCGCGCTCAAGGCCCATGTCGACAACTGGCGCTGGCGGGGCGTTCCCTTCTACCTGCGCCACGGCAAGCGAATGCCGCGCCGCGTCACCGAAATCGTGGTCCAGTTCAAGTGCATTCCGCATTCGATTTTCGAAGGCCGCGGCGCCAAGACCCAGCCGAACCGCCTGGTGATCGAGATCCAGCCGCAAGAGAACATCCAGCTGTCGATGATGGCCAAGGTTCCGGGACTCGGCAGCGACGGGCTGCGCCTACGTCCCGTCCCGCTCGATATCGCGATGCCGGATGCCTTCTCGGATACCGTGCGCCGCATCGCTTACGAGCGACTGCTGCTTGACCTGGTTCACGGCGACCAGACGCTGTTCGTCCGCCGTGACGAGGTCGAGGCGCAGTGGGACTTCATCGATCATATCCGCGCCCTGTGGGCAGCGAACGAAACCCAGCCGAAGACATATGCCGCGGGCACCTGGGGACCCAGCGCCGCCGTGGCCCTTGCAGAACGCGACGGGGTAACCTGGCACGATGACTAAACCGCTTCACGATACCATCCACCGTGTCACGCAGCGCGTGATCGAGAACTCGCGCAAGTCGCGCGGTGACTACCTCGAACTGATGGACCGCGAGGGCGACAAGCAGGTGAATCGGCATTCACTGTCGTGCTCGAACCTCGCGCATGCCTTTGCCGGGGCCGAGGAAGACCAGGCTGCCATCAAGGCTGCGCGCGGGCCGAACCTCGGCGTCGTGACCGCCTATAATGACATGCTTTCGGCCCACCAGCCCTACTATCGCTATCCCGAGCGGATGAAGATCTGGGCGCGTGAGGTCGGTGCAACCCTGCAGGTTGCAGGCGGCACGCCTGCCATGTGCGACGGAGTGACACAGGGCGAAGCCGGCATGGAGCTGTCGCTTTTCAGCCGTGACACCATCGCCCTCTCCACCATCGTGGCGTTGAGCCACGCCATGTATGACGGCGTCGCCCTGCTGGGCATCTGCGACAAAATCGTGCCCGGCCTGCTGATGGGCGCACTGCGATTTGGTCACCTGCCGGCTGTCTTCGTACCCTCCGGACCGATGGGCACGGGCATCTCGAACAAAGAAAAGCAGCGCACGCGGCAGCTCTACGCGGAAGGCAAGGTCGGCCGAGACGAACTGCTGGCGAGCGAGATGGGCAGCTACCATTCGCCCGGAACCTGCACCTTTTACGGCACTGCGAATTCGAACCAGATGATGATGGAGATGATGGGTCTCCATATTCCGGGTGCAGCCTTCGTGCCTCCGGGCGCGAAACTGCGGCAGGAGCTCAGCCGCAAGGCGACGCATCGCCTGGCGGAGATCCGCAAGGACGGCGATGATTTCCGACCGCTGGGCCGTGTGGTCGACGAAAAGGCGATTATCAACGCCGCGATCGGCCTGCTCGCGACGGGTGGCTCGACGAACCACGCGATCCACATTCCGGCCATGGCCCGGGCGGCGGGCGTCAAGTTCGACTGGACCGATCTCGCAGAACTGTCTTCGGTCGTGCCCCTTGTCGCGCGTGTTTATCCGAACGGCTCGGGCGATGTGAACCATTTCCACGAGGCCGGCGGCATGGGCTATGTCATCGGCACGCTGCTCGAAGAAGGCCTTGCGCATCCGGACATTCTGACTGTCGCGGAGGGCGGCTTCGAGGCCTATGCGCGCGAGCCCCGTATGGATGGGGACGCGCTCGTCTGGCGTGATCCGGGTCCCAGTGGCGACACGGAAATGCTCCGTCCAGCCTCCGATCCATTCCAGGCCGATGGCGGTATGCGGCTGGTCGAAGGCAATCTCGGCCGTGCCTGCTTCAAGTCCTCCGCCGTCGATCGAGAACGCTGGACGGTCGAGGCTCCGTGCCGGGTTTTCGAGGACCAGCCGAGTGTCAACGAAGCCTTCAAGAAGGGCGAGCTTGACCGCGATGTCGTGGTGGTCGTGCGCTTCCAGGGGCCGCGCGCCAACGGCATGCCGGAACTGCACAAGCTCACCCCCGCGCTCGGCGTCCTGCAAGATCGTGGCTACCGGGTGGCGCTCGTCACCGATGGACGCATGTCAGGCGCCAGCGGCAAGGTACCCGCTGCAATCCACTGCACACCCGAAGCCCTTGGCGGCGGCCCGCTGGCGAAATTGCGCGACGGTGATATCGTCCGTGTCTGTGCCGAAACCGGTTCGCTTTCGACGACGGCCGACCTCGACACACGCGAAGCCGCCGCCGAACCGCAGGCCGAAACGGGCATGGGGCGCGAGCTTTTCGCCATGTTCCGCGCCCATGCGGACGGGGCCGAACAGGGTGCTTCTTCGATGATGGCAATGGCGGGGCTTTGACGACATGGAACTGGTTACGGTCGATATCGGTGGAACACACGCACGCTTTGCGATTGCGACGGCGCATGATGACGGATCGATCACGCTCGGCGAACCGGAAACGATCCACACTGAAGATCACGCGAGTTTCCAGACCGCCTGGGAAGATTTTCGAGAACGCATGGGCGGATCGGTCCCGCCACGCGTCAGCATGGCGATTGCGGGACCTGTCGGCGGCGATGTGATCCGTTTCACCAACAACCCCTGGATCATCCGCCCGTCGCTGGTGAAGGAAAAGCTCGGGGTCGAGAGCTATTGCATCGTCAACGATTTCGAGGCGGTCGCGCATGCCGTTGCTCGCTGCAGCGAAGACCAGTTCATCCACCTGACCGGTCCCGACAAGCCGCTTGCCCCCACCGGGCGTTTAAGCGTTCTCGGCCCGGGCACCGGGCTTGGCGTTGCACATCTCTATCGCGAACCCGACGGCACCTATCGCGTTTCGGCGACCGAAGGCGGTCACATCGATTTTGCCCCGCTCGACCAGATCGACGATGCGATCCTGGCAAGACTGCGCAAGCGACACACGCGCGTATCGGTCGAGCGCGTGGTCGCAGGCCCAGCCATCTCCGATATCTACCAGACGCTCGCTGCAATGGAGGGCAAGCCGGTCACCGAGGAGGACGACATCGCCATCTGGACGCGCGGACAGGACGGCAGCGACAGCCTCGCCGCCGCCGCGGTCGATCGTTTCTGCATGTCGCTGGGCAGTGTCGCAGGAGACATCGCGCTGGCGCAGGGCGGCTTCGGCGGCGTCGTGATTGCCGGCGGCCTTGGCTACCGCATCCGCGAGACATTACTGAAATCGGGCTTTGCCGAGCGGTTCAAGGCCAAGGGCCGTTTCCAGGAGCTGATGGCCTCGATCCCGGTCAAGCTTATCATCCATCCGCAGCCCGGCCTCTATGGCGCTGCCGCAGCCTTTGTCAGGGAACACGCATGACCGCCATTGCCGACATCATGAAGACCGCTCCGGTGATCCCGGTCATCGTCGTGGACGAGGTGGAGCACGCCGTTCCCCTCGCCCGTGCATTGGTGGCTGGGGGCTTGAGGGTTCTCGAGGTCACTCTGCGCACGCCCGCCGCCCTCGATGCGATCCGGGCAATGAAGCAGGTTGAGGGCGCGATCGTCGGAGCCGGTACGGTCACGAACCAGCAGGAACTGGCGGACGCGATTGCTGCAGGCAG
The DNA here is from genome assembly GCF_019711415.1 of Qipengyuania vesicularis. GTDB lineage: Bacteria > Pseudomonadota > Alphaproteobacteria > Sphingomonadales > Sphingomonadaceae > Qipengyuania > Qipengyuania vesicularis. The sequence continues at coordinate 528,365 of NZ_JAIGNJ010000002.1, forward strand.
CGAATTCATCGTGTCACCGGGCCTCACCGAACCGCTCGGCAAGGCAGCGATCCGTGAGGGCATACCCTTCCTGCCCGGAATTGCCAATGCGGGCGACATCATGCGCGGGCTCGACCTGGGGCTGACCCATTTCAAGTTCTTCCCGGCCATGGCGGCTGGTGGATTGCCAGCACTGAAGGCCCTCGCCGCACCCTTCGGCCAGTGCCGTTTCTGTCCGACTGGCGGAATCACGCTTGAGAACGCGCCCCAATGGCTAGGCTTCGACCCCGTGTTGTGCGTCGGCGGAAGCTGGGTCGCACCACGCGGCGCAGTCGACGAAGCGGCGGTAGAGCAGGTTGCGCGAGAAGCCGCTGGTCTCGGAAGCTAACCGGTCCTCCGGGGGTTCTCCGGAGCGAATGTCCAGACCGTTTCGCGATCCGTCCCGCGAGTACTGGCATGGACGCCGCCGACATTGAGCGGCTGTCCATCCATCAGGCTCTCGGCCATGCGAACAGCGTCCGAGCGCGAAATTGTGCGATCCAGGTGCTCGAAGACTTGCAGGATAACTTCGGCCCAGATCGACGGGCGATAGACCGCCGATCGCTCCAGCGGGCGATAGGAAACGCGCTCGTCTGAAAACTCGCCAGCCAGGTCGAGGTCCTCGGCTGCAAGGCCGAGAATGCAGTCTTCCATATCCGCCAGCACCTGGGCGGAGCGCGCTACACAATCCCGGTCGATCCAGTCCGCATTGGCGAGCGCCTGCCGCATCCGCACACGGTCGTAGGCGCGGTCGGCATTCGACGGGTCTTGCACAGCTTCGAATTCGCTGGCTTCCACCACTTGCTCGAGCGTCGCCCGGCTCCAAGAAAGGAGCGGTCGTAGCACAACGAGGTCGCTTTCGGGTGCCAGTCCGGCGGGGCGAATGCCTGCGAGGCCCGAAAGCCCGCTGCCACGGTTCAGGCGCATGAGCATGGTCTCGACCTGATCCTCCCGGTGGTGGGCGGTGCACAGGGTCTCCACCCCGCGCTCCTCAGCCCAATCCGCGAGAGCGCGGTGGCGCGCTAGGCGCGCCTCACTCTGCAAATTGCCCGGAGCGACCGTGACGCGCAGGACCGCGTGGGGGATAGCAAGCGCTTCGCAGATCGCAGCTGCCTGGCTGGCTTCATTCGCGCTTTCGGGGCGCAAGCCGTGATCGACCGTCGCCGCTTCGACGCGTCCAGGCAGCGCGGCATGCGCGAGCAGGAGCAATGCGAGGCTGTCAGGACCGCCCGACAGGGCGACACCCAGCTTCACATCGGGCTCGTCGATATCGAGCCACAAAGCTGTCAGGTCGGCCCGGAACCGCTCGACCAGTTCCGGCGCAACGGCCATGTCAGCCGCAGGTGACCTTGCTGCGCGCGGTCGCATAGGGGCCGCTCAGCCGTCCCGTCGCTAGTGCGGGATAGGTCTCGGCAAATTCCGCCAGTGCGATGCAGGCGCGGCTGGTATCCTCGAGGGCGATCATGGATTCGGCGAGATACAGCAGGCTGTCACCGGCGCGCGCACCGTTCTTGTCGGCCTGGTAGTTCCGCAGGAACCAGGGCGCAGCCTCGGTCGGCTTGCCATCGTCGAGATAGGCGCGGCCCAGCAGATTGCGCCCGAAGCTCGTGCGCGAATGGTTGGGATACTCTTCTACGAACATGGTCAACTGCTGCTGCGCTTCGGGGAAGAAGCCGGCATCCCACAGGCGGAAGCCGTAGGAATATTCGTCATCTCCCGCATCGTCGGTCTGCGGCTTGGCGATGGCCTGGACAGCGGCAACCCGTGCCGGGTTCGGGCGCGCTTCGGGTTCGCGGGCAGCGGTTTCTTCAGGTTCCGGCTCGGGCGGCGGAGCATTGGCCGCTTCCAGCGCTTCGATGCGCTCTTCCAGCAGGCGCAACGCATTGCCGCCCACTTCGTATTGGGCGGTCAGTCGCTGGAGCTGGCTTTCGAGAGCATCGAGACGCGCAAGGATATCCGTCACGGCGGTTGTCGATGGCGTGGTGGTAGTGGCAGCTGGCGTGGTCACAGGAGCCCCGGTGATTTCCGGCTCGAAATAGCGCCCATCGCCGCCAGGGAAGACCTTGCGCTGGAGCGCACGGACCTCGGCTTCGAGCTTGCGAATGCGGGCTTCGCTGTTGTCCTGAGCGGCCACGGGCATCGAGGTGGCCATGAGGGCCAAGGCAATGCCGCCGAGGCCAAGAGCGCGTGCGCTACGTGCAATCATGAGACTATCGGGCTCCTGTTGGAGAATTTGCCGGAGGAATCTGGCGTAACCCCGCGAAGCTGTCGAGGGGATGAAGCGGGATATCCGCTGCCGTGGCAGCAGCGGATCAGTTGGCCGGTGTCGCTGCCCCCGCCTCGGCATCCGCAGGCGCCGGATCGTCACGGGCAAGCAAGGCTTCGGCGGTTACTGGCACATCGCGCACGACCGTGTCTTCTTCGGTAATCTTGGGGACCGGCTGCCCGCCTATCGTAATGGCCAGCGCGTAGGGGCGACCGGTCCACACTTGCGGACCTTCTGCATCCTCGGGCACGGTGAAACTGTCGCCCGTATTCATCTGCGCTTCGTAGAGACGGCGGCCCTGTGCATCGTAGAATTTGACCCAGGTACCATCCATCTCGCTGGTGAAGACCACGGGTCCACCGGTCGGCTGCGCGGCGGCAGCTTCGACTTGATCCGGCGTCTCCTCGGCGATTGCTTCTTCCTGCGGGTCTTCCAGCGGCGCGGGCCCAAGCCCGGGCGCGAAATAGCTGGAATAGAAAGCATAGATGCCGCCGATCAGCAGGACGGCCGCCAGCACGGCGAACCATGCGAGGCCGCGGCCCGGCACTCGCGCCGGATCGCCTGGCTCGAACTTGTCCGGCTTTTCGACCGCGTTGGGATCGCCTTCGGCCAGCTCCTCACGAACCTGGTCGAGAACCTCATGCTCGTCGAGGCCGAGCGTGCGGGCATAGGTCCGGCTGAATCCGATGGCATAGGTGCGCGCCGGGAGCGCCGCGAAATCGCCTGCCTCGATCGTTTCGAGATGCCGCAGTGGTATGCGCGTTTCGGCCGCGACCTGCTCGATCGTGAGGCCCTTTTCCTCGCGTGCTTCGCGCAGCCGCTCGCCCACGCGGCGGCGCAGCATCAGCTCTTCTTCGACGTTGACGTCTTCTTCTTCCATGCGAATCCCGAATTCCTGAACCCCTGCGGCCGTTCCCGCGTCCGTCACGACGCCTGAAGCGAGGATGCAGTCACTATGTCAACTGCACGCATGTTCGGCAATCCGCGGGAAACGGACGAATTGCGCGGGATGCGCGACGAAATCACTCCATCTCGATGTCGTTCGCCGCGGCCCACCGCGTCAATGCCGCCCGCATGTCTGCAGGGGGGCTCATCAACCACTGCTGCATCTGGTCCTTGAGTTGCGGCAGCGAGACCTTGCGCACCAGTTCCTTGATCGGGCCCACTGCGGCGGGCGTGATCGAGAAACGCGTGAAACCAAGCCCCATCAAGGCAAGGGCTTCCAGGCGGCGTCCACCCATCTCGCCGCAAACACCGATCCGCACATTGCTGCCCACCATCTGGTTCGAAATCCGGGCGAGGAAACGCAGTATCGAAGGGCTGACCCAGTCGTAGCGTTCGGCAAGCTTGGGGTTTGCCCGGTCGGCGGCGAACAGGAACTGCGTAAGATCGTTGGTGCCGATCGAGATGAACGAGAGCTTCGGCAGGAGCAGGTCGAGCACCTCTGCCAGCGACGGCACTTCGAGCATGCAGCCATATTCGATGCTCTCCGGCATGAGCTTTCGCCGCTCGCGCAGAAAGTTGGCCTGCTCTTCGAAGATCGCCTTGGCTGCATCGAATTCCCACGGTTCGGATACCATTGGGAACATGACGGAGAGCTGTCGGCCGGCCGCTGCCTCCAGTAACGCCCTTGCCTGCGCCTTGAGCAGCCCTTCGCGTTCGAGCGACAGCCGCAAGGCACGCCAACCCATGGCCGGATTTTCGTCTTTCTCGGCAGTATCATTGTCGAGATAGGGCACGGCCTTGTCGCCGCCGATATCGACAGTACGGAAAATCACCGGCTTGCCATCGGCAGCATCGAGAACATCGCGGTATAGCCGCATCTGGCGGTCGCGAGCGGGTAACGTGGAGGAAACGAGGAACTGGAATTCGGTCCGGAACAGCCCGATCCCATCTGCCCCGGTCAGCTGCAAGGCGCTGACATCGTCGCGTAGACCGGCATTCATCATCACCGTGATGCGCGTACCGTCACGGGTGAAGGGTTCGACGTCACGCAGCTCTGCATAGGTCGCCGCACGCTCGCGGCTCTTGGCGAAGCGCGCGTCAAACGCATCGAGAAGCGTCTGCGAAGGGCGCAGCGTGACCGTGCCCTTGTCGGCATCGACCAACACTTCATCGCCCTCGGTCACTCGCGAGCGGATACGCGCCACGCGGCCGAGTACCGGAATACCCATGGCACGCGCGACAATCACCACATGCGCGGTAAGCGAGCCCTCTTCCAGCACCACGCCCTTCAGTCGGCGACGATCGTATTCGAGCAGCTCAGCAGGCCCCAGGTTTCGCGCAAACAGGATCGTATCGCGCCGAAGTCCCTGCGAGGCCGCCGTCCCAAGCTGTCCCGACACGATCCGCAGGAGGCGGTTCGACAGGTCTTCGAGGTCGTGCATGCGATCCGCGAGGAGCGGGTCGTCGATTTCGCGCATGCGCATGCGGGTGCGCTGCTGGACGCGCTCGATCGCCGCTTCGGCCGTAAGCCCGCTGTCGATCGCCTCGTTGATGCGGCGGCTCCAGCCTTCGTCATAGGCGAACATCTTGTAGGTCTCGAGGACCTCGTCGTGTTCGCCGCCCTTGCCGAATTCGGGTTCGCGACCCATCGCGTCGATCTGGTCGCGCATCTTGTCGAAGGCGCGATAGACGCGTTGGCGTTCAGCCTCGATGTCCTCGGCCACGACCTGGTCTATTTCGACGCGCGGCTGGTGGAAGACGGCCTGACCTGCGGCGAGGCCCTTTACCAGCGCCAGTCCTTCGAACACCTCGCATTCGGTGGAAACCTCGTCGAGATCGATAGCCTCTTCGTCGTCGACCAATTCCTTGTGCGCGATAAGTTCGGACAGCACCATCGCCGTTGTTTGTAGCGCCTCGATCTCGACATCCTCGTAACGCCGCGGCTCGACATGCTGCACGCAAAGGACGCCGACCGCGCGTTCGCGATAGACGATCGGAACACCGGCGAAGGAATGGAACTTCTCCTCCCCTGTTTCAGGGTGATTGACAAAGTCGGGATGCGCCCTCGCCTCGGCGAGGTTCAGCGTTTCGATATTCTTGGCGATCGTACCGGTCAGGCCCTCGCCAATGCCCATGCGTGTGACGTGCACGGCCTCGGGATTCAGCCCGCGCGTGGCGTAGAGTTCGAGCAGCCCTTCGCGCAGCAGGTAGATCGAGCAGACCTCGCTTGTCAGGCTGTCGGCGATGATGTCGACCACGCGGTCGAGCTTGTGCTGGGCATGGTGGCGACCGGCCATAACCTCGTGCAACTGCGTGAGGATCTGGCGGGCGGATGCTGCTGCTGACATGGTCGGCAGCTATAGCAAAAAACGAGGTGCGCGAAAGCGGGGCAGCGAAGGGAATTCCTTCCAGCCCCGCAAGTTATCGCGTGCAGCTCAATGCGCGGCGATTTCCTCCTTGATCCTGAGCTTTTGCCGCTTGAGTTGCTGGATCATCGCGATGTCGGGCGAGGGCCTTGCTTGTTCATCGTGCAGGCGGGCTTCCAGTCCTGCATGCTTGGCCTTGAGTGCTTCGACATGGGATGATTGCATCAGTGCTTCTCCTGTAAAAGAGTTTTGCGACCCCAGGAGCGACTCGTGCCGTGCGGCACGGACCGCGAATTGACTATCAAACCACAGCTTGGCGAATTTACAAAGCCCCGTAGAAACGCCATGCGACGAGACGAGATTCGCAAAGGACGGTCGTGAACGAACAGGAACTTCGCAAGCGCTTGGAATCGCTCAGGAGCGAGCACCGTGACCTCGATGTCGCGATCGCGGCACTGAGCGAAGCGGGCGAAGGCGGTTTCGTCGACCAGCTGCAGATTGCGCGACTCAAGAAGCGCAAATTGCAGTTGAAGGACCGGATTGCGGCGATCGAGGACAATCTCATTCCCGACATCATCGCCTGAGGGCTAGACGCTCGTTCCAGCGCGGGACAGCACCGCACAAGCGCTTAGAACTTGCGGACCCTTTGGATTAGCGCATCGTTCGATGGACATGCACCGCTCGATTCAGGAACAGGTCGTCGAAGACCTCTACGAAGAAGCGCTTGCGCTGGCCGACGAGGCGCGTGCGGTCTTCGACCTGCGCGATGAGGCGAGCAAGGGTAATTCGCCCGACAAGGTCCGCCTTGCGCTTTCGATCGAGGGTATGCGGACGACGACCAGGGTCATGCACATCATGGCCTGGCTGCTCAACCAGCGCGCCTATTATTCAGGCGAGATGAGCAAGCTGCAATTGCTCAGGCACGGGCGCCTCGGCGATGACCGCCCCTCCGATCCTGAGAACATGGCAGTGCTTGAGCCAGCGACGCGCGCACTGATCCGCGACACGGAACGCCTGCATGAAAGGGTAGCGCGGCTCGACGAAGAGCAGCGCCAGATGGCCAGCTCCGTCAATGATCCCGTCAGCGACCTGCAGGGCCGGATCGCCCAGGCCTTTTCGGGCCGCTAGGCCACCGACAGCGCCCGTGCATAACGGGCGAGGCGGTCGTTCCTGGTATCCTCATCCATGGTTGGTGCGAAGGTTCTCGCATCGCCGCGCATCGCCGTCGCCGCTTCCTGTAACGAGCTGTGCAAGCCGGCACCAACACTCGCGCAGATTGCCGCGCCGAGCGCGGTCGTTTCGACGAAATCGGGACGTTCGACATCCAGGTCGAGGATGTCGGCAAGATCCTGCGCCATCCAGTCGTTGGCGCTCATCCCGCCGTCGATCTTCAGGCTGGCCCAAGGAGCGCCGTCGGCAGCGAATGCCGAGGCGAGGTCATGCGTCTGGTGCGCCATCGCCTCCAATGCCGCGCGGGCGATCTGCGCCTTGCCGCTGGCAAAGCTGAGACCCGAAATGACCCCGCGGGCATCTGGCCGCCAATGCGGTGCGCCAAGCCCTGCCAGCGCGGGAACGATGACCACTTCGCCGCTGTCCTCGATTGAGCGCGCGAGCTCCTCTGTCTCCGCTGCGCTGCCAATCAGGCCGAGCTGGTCGCGCAGGTACTGGACGAGGCTCCCGGCCACGAAACAGGCTCCCTCGATCGCATAGGTCCGCTCGCCATTGGACTGGTGGAGCACCGTTCCCAGCAGTCGATTGTCGGAATGCGGCAGCTCACTGCCCTTGTTGGTGAGGACGAATGCACCAGTACCGTATGTCGCCTTGGTCTCGCCGAAACCGAGGCAACCTTGCCCGATGGTCGCCGATTGCTGGTCTCCCACGAGACCGCAGATGGGAATCGACGTGCCGAGCCACTGGCTGTCGCATTCCGCAAGTCGGCCATGCGTGTCGACCACTTGCGGCAAGGCTTCGCGCGGGACGCCGAAAAGCTCGCACAACCGCTCGCCGAACTGTTCGCCATCGAGAGCGAGCAGCAGCGTGCGGCTGGCATTGCTGGCATCGCTGATATGCGAGGCTCCGCCCGACAGCTTGAAGACCAGCCAGCTTTCCACGGTGCCGAAAGCAAGCGCCCCAGAATCTGCAGCAGAACGCACCCCCTCGTCATTGTCGAGCATCCAGCGCATCTTGGTGCCCGAGAAATATGGGTCGAGTAGAAGACCCGTACGCTTCTGTATTTCGGCCTCGTGACCCTGCTCCTTCAGCTTCGCGCAGAATCCCGCAGTTCGCCGGTCCTGCCAGACTATCGCGCGGGCGAGAGGTTCGCCACTCGTTCGATCCCAGGCTACAACGGTTTCGCGCTGGTTGGTAATGCCGATGGCCGCAATTCTGGCCGCCCCATCGCCAACCGCCTCGCGCATGCAGGCGAGCGTCTTGTCCCAGATTTCGGCGGCGTCATGTTCGACCCAGCCGGGCTTTGGATAGTGCTGCGTCAGCTCGGCCTGAGCCACCCGCTCCATCCGCCCATGGCGATCGAAGACCATTGCCCGCGTCGAAGTCGTCCCCGCGTCGAGGACCAGAATTTTTTCTCCCATGCGCCCCTCCCTATCGACAAGCTGCGGTAATCGCTACAGGCTTGGCACATGGCAGGCCCTCCTCCCAAACCATGGCCGACAGGCGAAGCGATGCAGCTGGAGCCGCTGGTACGCCGCGTGCTCGCGCCCAATCCCTCGCCCTACACGTATACCGGCACCCAGACTTACATCGTCGGCATCGGCGATGGCTGCGCGGTGATCGATCCCGGCCCGGACGAGAAAGAGCACTTGCTCGCGCTCGATGCGGCAATCGGCGAGGAACACGTCTGCGCAATCATGTGCACGCATACGCACCGCGATCATTCGCCCGCGGCCAAGACGCTGGCAGCGCGCACGGGTGCGCCGATCGTCGGCTGCGCACCTCTGGTGCTGGACGACAGCGGGCCACGTGCGGATGCGAGCTTCGATCGCACTTATGAACCCGACCGGGTGATGGAAGATGGCGAGGCCATGACCGGCCCGGGCTGGACGCTGCGCGCCATCGCGACCCCCGGCCACGTCTCCAACCACCTCTGCTTCGCGCTGGAGGAGAGCGGCGCCGTCTTTACCGGCGACCATGTGATGGGCTGGTCGACCAGCGTCGTCGTGCCGCCCGATGGAGATATGGCCGATTACATGTCGAGCCTCGAAAAACTCTACGGGCGCGAACAGGACAAGGTTTATTACCCTGCGCATGGCGAAGCGATCGAGAAACCGCGCCAGCTGGTGCGAGGAATGATCGGGCACCGGCGCCAGCGCGAGAATCAGATCCTGCGCCATTTGCGCGAGGGCCCTCACGAGGCCGCAGATTTCGTTCCCAAGATGTACAAGGGATTGGACGAGCGCCTGCATGGTGCCGCGAAGATGTCCGTGACCGCGCATTTGATCGACCTCGAGCGTCGCGGTCTGGTCGCACGCAGCGGCGAGTTCTGGAAAGCAGCCTGAAGCTTATCCCCAAACCCTTGATTGACCGGCCAAAGGTGGCCCGATAGCATCCGCGAAACGAGAAAATTCCGGTCGCGAGATTCCATCAGGGGGAGGAATACCGATCATGGCAACCGCAGCCGCCACGAGGCAGGATCAGGCGATCCGCGGAAACACGCGCTTCTTCACCATCATGGCCTTCGTGATGAGCTTCGTCATCGTGGCGGGATTCTCAATCCAGCTCGCCATGGGGCGGTCGAGTTTCGATGTGCCACTACCCTACCACCTGCACGGTGTGATCTTCATGTCGTGGCTGGGTATCTATTGCGGCCAGCACCTCACCGCATCGGCGGGCAATTGGTCGCTCCACGCCCAGTTCGGGAAGCTCGCCTATCTATGGGTACCGCTGATGGTCATCATGGGCACGGTGATCATGGTGGTCGTCGCGCGCCGAACCGGTGGGCCGTTCTTCTTCCACGTGAGCGAGTTCCTGTGGAGCAACACCATGCTGGTATGGCTGTTCGGAGGGCTCACTTTCTGGGCGTTGCGCCGTCGCCGCTATACCGGTTGGCATCGCCGCCTCATGCTGTGCGGCATGGCGATCCTCACCGGCCCGGGGCTCGGCCGCCTGCTCCCCCTTCCGCTCATGATACCGAACGCGTGGCTGATCACGACGCTGTGCACGATGATCTTCCCGGTCATCGGCATGATCGCCGACAAGCGCAGCCAGGGCCGCGTCCATCCTGCCTATTGGTGGGGTCTTGGCCTCTATATAGCGGTCTTCGCGATTTCGGTGGCGATTGCGCATACGGGTTTCGGCATTTCGCTGACCGAGCAGGTGATCGCTGGCAGTCCGGGTGCTGAGCGCCCTATGGAAGCCTTCCTCCCACCCGGCTTCTCGATATAGCGTCAGGCCTCGCGAGGAACCCCCTCGCCAGCCGGCTCGTTCCGTCTATAAGCGCCACAAACGCGATTCAGACGGGACGAAATCATGACCGCCGAAAACACCAAACCGACCGGTGAAGACCTGCTTGCCGCCATCGATCGCCTCCGCAAGGAGAAGAACGCGATCATCCTGGCGCATTATTACCAAAGCGCGCAGATCCAGGACTTGGCCGATTTCGTTGGTGACAGCCTCGAGCTTTCGCGCAAGGCAGCAGAAACCGACGCGGACGTAATCGCCTTTTGCGGCGTGAAGTTCATGGCCGACACTGCCAAGATTCTCTCGCCCGAGAAGATCGTGGTGCTTCCGGACATGGATGCTGGTTGCAGCCTCGAAGACAGCTGCCCGCCGGACAAGTTCAAGGCATTCCGCGAAAAGCACCCCGACCATATCGCTCTGACCTACATCAACTGTTCGACCGAGGTGAAAGCGCTTTCGGACATCATCGTCACCAGTTCTTCCGCCGAAACGATCATCAGCCAAATTCCCGAAGACCAGAAGATCATCTTCGGTCCCGACCGCCATCTTGGCGGCTACATGAGCCGCAAGTTCGGGCGCGAGATGCTGCTGTGGCCGGGCGTATGCATCGTGCACGAAGCCTTCAGCGAAACCGAGCTGCTGAAGCTCAAAGCTCAGCATCCCGATGCCCCGATCGCCGCCCATCCCGAATGTCCGCCGACGATCGTGGCGCATGCCGATTACGTCGGTTCGACCAGCGGCATCTTGCAATTCGCACAGACTTTCGAAGGCGACACCCTGATCGTCGCAACCGAACCCCACATCATGCACCAGATGGAAAAGGCGCTGCCGGAGAAGACCTTCATCGGCGCACCCGGCGCAGACGGCAACTGCAGCTGCAACATCTGCCCCTACATGGCATTGAACACGCTGGAAAAGCTCTACGATTGCCTAATCACGCTGGAGCCGCGCATCGAGATCGAAGAAGGGCTGCGCCTCAAGGCCAAGCAGAGCCTCGACCGCATGCTCGAAATGGCCAGTGGAACGATCGGGAAAGGTGATCTGGGCAAGGTGTAGGCAACCCTTCCGCGCTCCGCGCGTTTAGCCCTTCATGACAGCGGAATTGCGTTTCTTCTGGGCCCGGCTGAACGCCAATTACTGGTTCTATCCCGCGCTCTTTTCGCTGCTCGCGGCGATCCTCGCCACGGTGATGGTCTGGCTCGACCGGTCCGGTTTCGCCCAGTTCCTCAACGACGTCGACTGGATCGTCCCGGCGCGGCCAAAGGGGGCGGCGGACATGCTCACCGTGATGGCGGGCAGCATGATCGGCGTGGCATCAACCGTGTTCTCGATCACCATTGCCGCCGTCGCCTATGCCAGCGGGAATTACGGACCGCGCCTCCTGACCAACTTCATGGAGGACCGGGGCAACCAGATCAGCCTCGCTACCTTCATCGGCAGCTTCGTCTACGCCCTGATCGTGCTGCGCGCTGTGCGGGCGGAGGACGAGACACCAGCCACCAGCGGCGATGCCGTGGCCACCGCATTGCCCGGATTTACCCCCCAGCTTTCCTTGCTGGTGGCCTATCTACTCATGGCGCTGTGCGTGGCGGTGCTGGTATTCTTCCTCAATCACATTCCATCCTCGATCCGCATCAACAAGGTGCTCGAAGGGATTGGCCGCCGGCTCCTCGAAGGCATTCGCGAGACCTACCCCGTCGAGGACGAGTTTTCCGATGCGCGCGAGCCAGAGGGTGGCAAGCCGCTGAAGGCCTGGGCCACCGGCTATGTCCAGCTGATCGACTTCGAGGATCTGGAAGAGATTGCACGCGACTGTGGTTGCACCTTCTCGCTGCGAGTCAGGACAGGCGATTTCGTGCACCGCGACATGCCCTTCATGGATATCGACGGCTGCGAACCCGAGTGCATCGAGAAACGGGTGCGCGACTGTTTCACGCTCGGTTCCACCCGGACGCCCGAACAGGACCCGCAGTTTCTGATCGACGAGCTGGTCGAAATCGGCTTGCGCGCGCTCTCGCCCGGTATCAACGATCCTTTCACCGCGATCACGGCACTACACTGGCTCGGCGCGGCGACTTCGGAGATCGGGAGGCGGGACCTGCGCAAGGACATCTGCGGAGAGGATGCCGAGGATTGCCCGGTCATCCCCTGCCCCGACGATTTCGAGCACTACGTCAAACGCGGTTTCGGTTCGATACGGAGCGCAGTGGCGACCTCGCCGATTGCAGCGGAAATCATGCTGGATACGCTGGCCAAGGCAGCCGGGCCGATCAAGGACGAGCGACGTCAGAAGGTGCTGAAAGCCGAAGCGGACGATCTTGCCGAACAGGCCCGGCTCAGCCTCGTCGGACCGGATCTCGCCCGCTTCGAGAAGCACCATGCCGAGTTCAATCGGGAATTCTGGTAATTACCCACCGCCGCTCGCCAGCTTGGGCGGTGGGCTTCCGCGTGCGAGGATCAGGGCTGTTCCGACGAGCACCATTCCGAGAATGTCGAGCGCCACCAGCATTTCGCCGAAAACCAGCCAGCCAATAGTGGCGGCGATGGCAGGCTGAGTCAGCAGCGCCATACCAATGATAAGCGGTGGGAAGTTGCGGAGCGAATATACGAGCAGTCCCTGCCCGACGATCTGGCTCGAAAACGCAAGGAGCACGACCGGCTCCCACCCCTTGGCGCCCGGAAGAATTGGTTCTCCTGCAAATGCAGCCATTCCAAGCAAGAGCGGCGAGGCGGCCAGGCTTACCAGTAGCAGGACGCTCCAGGGACCGAGCGTTGCCCGCGCCCGCTGCGCTGGTAGCAGGTAGAAGGCATAGCAAAGCCCGGCGAACAGGCAGAACAAGTCGCCCACGAAAGTCGTCGTCGAGATTTCGAGGCTTCGACCGAGCAGGATGGCCGCGCCGACCAGCGCCGCGATCACGCCCCCACCTTCGCGCCAGGACGGGGCGCGGCGGAGCGCCACCAGTCCCCAGAGCATCAGGATGATGCTGCCCGAGTTGCCGAATAGCACGGCATTGCCGAGCCGCGTGCGTTCGATCCCGACATGCCAGCTTGCAAGATCCATGGCGAAGAAGATGCCCGCCGCCACGACTAACAGGGCCATGCGCCGGTCGAGCTTTCCAGGTGTCCGCGTCCGCCACGCCAAGAAGGCAATCACGGGAATCGGCAGGAACAGCCGCCAGAATGCAGCGGAGATCGGGCCGGTATCGGACAATCGCACCAGCCACGGCCCCAGGGCCAGCGCAATGTTTCCGGCTATCAACGCGGCAAAGTGCCATGCGCCTGCCTGAAAGCCATTCTTGTCGGCAGTGGCGGTTGTCTCACCCATGTTCGCCCCCTAGCTCTCCTGTCACACAAGGCCAGCCAAAAAGGACGATGCCTTTATGCATGACACCCTGTTCCAGCCGCTCACCCTCGGTGCAATCGAGGCCAAGAACCGGATTTTCATGGCTCCACTCACGCGCGGTCGTTCGACCCAGCCGGGGTCGGTCCCTAACGAGATGATGGCGACCTATTACCGCCAGCGCGCTTCGGCCGGGCTGATCATTTCCGAAGCAACCGGCATCAGCGTGGAGGGCCTCGGCTGGCCCGCAGCCCCTGGCATCTGGAGCGAGGCGCAGACCGAAGGGTGGAAGCCGGTGACCGAAGCGGTTCACGAGGAAGGCGGAGCGATTGTCCTCCAGCTGTGGCACATGGGACGGCTGGTGCATCCCGATTTCCTCGGTGGCAACCCGCCCGTCTCGGCCAGTGCGACCAAGGCGCCCGGCCATGCCCATACCTTCGAGGGCCGCAAGGATTACGAACAGGCGCGCGAGCTGTCGCAGGACGAGATCGCCCGCGTGGTCGCGGATTACCGGCACGCCGCCGAAAACGCGAAGAAGGCCGGCTTCGACGGCGTCCAGCTGCACGGTGCGAATGGCTATCTCGTCGACCAGTTCTTGCGCGACAGCACGAACCTGCGCGACGACGAATATGGCGGCAGCCCCGAGAATCGCACCCGTTTCCTGCGCGAAGTCCTGAGTGCGCTGGTCGATGTCTGGGGCGCGGACCGCGTCGGCGTGCGCCTTTCTCCCAATGGCGAAACGCAGGGCTGCGATGATAGCAATCCTGCTGCCACATTCGGAGCCGCGGCCAGGGTTGTCGAGGACCTCGGCCTTGCCTTTCTCGAACTGCGCGAACCGGGTCCGGATGGCACTTTCGGCGCTACCGAAGTCCCCAAGCAAAGCCCGCTCATCCGCCAGACCTATTCGGGTCCGCTGATCCTCAATTCCGACTACACGCCCGATCAGGCAGTGGCCGATATCGAGGCTGATCGCTGCGATGCCGTCAGCTGGGGCCGCGATTTCATTTCCAATCCCGACCTTCCGGAACGCTTCAGGCTCGGCGCGGATCTGCAGCCCAACGTCAACGTCCCGCAGAGCTGGTACCTGCCGGGCCCCGAAGGTTATATCGATTACCCGATGCTAACCAAGGAAGCGCACACTGAAGCCTGAGTGATTCGCGCCGTTCGGGGGCGTTTCGCGCTCGACGGAGGTGACAATGCGCTCGTGGCTGCTGGTCCCGGCGGACAAGGAAAAGGCATTGGGCGAGGCGGCGCTGAGTGGCGCCGACGTCGTCGTGCTCGATCTCGCGCGCGCGGTTTCAAGCCCAGAGGCCAAGCTGCCGATCCGTCTGGCAGCGAGGAATTGGCTGCTCACGCATGGCGAGCGGATCACCTCGATGCGCGCGGCCTCACGCTGGATCCGTATCGGCCCCATGTCGAGCGACTATTGGCGCGCCGACCTCGAAGCCGCGCTCGAGGGTGCGCCCGATGGCGTGGTCCTGGCCGAATGCACGAATGTCGAGGAACTGAAGAACCTGGCTGCCGCGCTCTATGAGCTCGAAGGGCGTGCGGGCCTGCGTCCCAATTCGACGAAGATCATGCCCGAGTTGGGCTCCAGCCCGGCTTCGGCCTTCCAGCTTCGCCAGTTTGCCGAGGAACTGCATCCGCGCGTAACGGGCCTCTCTTGGGATGCGGCAGCCCTTGCGCGATCGCTCAGGGCGCGCAGGATGCGAGGGCCCGGGGGATTGTGGACCGATCCGCTCGCCATGGTTCGCGCACAGGTGCTCCTTGCCGCCCATGCACAGGGTCTGCAGGTGATCGAGGCCCCCTTCCGCGATCGCCGCGACGAGGAAGCCGCCGTGCGCGCCTTTCACGCAGCACGGGCCGACGGCTTCACCGGAATGCTGGCAATCCACCCATCACAGATTGACGGCATCAACAATGCCTTTGCTCCGACGAGCGAAGAGCTGGCCGAAGCACGCGAAATGACCGGCCTGTTCGAGCTCAATCCGGGATCGGAAACGGTTGTGTTTCGCGGGCGAATGATCGGCCAGAGAGAACTCGCCAAGGCCACGGCCCTGCTCGGCGAGGACTAGGCTCTACTCGGATTGCTCCGCTTCTTCTGCGGGTGCGGGCTCTTCGACAGGTTCAGGCTCTCCCTGCACCGCCGCATCGGGTTCCTCGTCCGGCTCTTCCGACGCCGCGCTTTCCACACGCACCTCGCGCAAAGGGGGCGATTGCGAGGTTACCGTATCGAGCGGCAGCATGTCGTCGCTGATCGAACCGCCCAGCACTTCACCACGCGCGGTCGCATTCTCGTCGACCTGTTCTGCTGGCGCGGAGTTGTCGCCGCAAGCCGCCAGGACGAGGCAGGTTGCAGCAAGGATCGCAAATCGGTTCATGGCAGCGCGCAGGCCTTTCCTTCGAGCGCGGCAAGGAAATCGCCTGCGCGGTCCTTCAATGCCTCATCGAAGGCAGCAGGCGCAAGATCGATGCCGAGCCGTTCCAGACTTGTCACGCCGAATTCCTCGATCCCGCATGGCACGATCCCGGTGAAGTGAGACAGGTCGGGTGCGAGATTGACCGAGAAACCGTGCATCGTGATCCACCTGCGGACGCGGACGCCGATCGCCCCGATCTTGGCTTCCCGCCCGTCGATATCGCGCGTCCAGATGCCGATGCGTCCTGCCGAACGCCAGCATTCGACGCCGATATCGCCCAGCGTGGCGATGACCCAGCCCTCGAGCGAATGGACAAAGCAACGCACATCGCGGCCGCGTTCCTTGAGGTCTAGCATGACGTAGCCGATGCGCTGTCCTGGACCGTGATACGTATAGCGACCACCCCGCCCCGCCTCGACGACTTCGAACCGCGGATCGAGCAGTTCGGCGCCGTCGGCACTGGTTCCGGCAGTATAGACCGGCGGATGTTCGAGCAGCCAGACGAGTTCGCTCGCCTCGCCCGCGGAAATCGCGGCGTTGCGCGCCTCCATCGCCGACAGCGCATCTCGATAGGGCACCTGGCCCTGCTCGGCTCGCCATTCGAGATTTTCGGGGAGTTGCGCTTTCATCGACGATTGCGTGGCGATTGTCTTCGCGCTTATCAAGGGGGAAGAAAGAGGGGAATCCCGATGAAGTTCGATCTCGACACTGCGTGGAAAGACACGACGAGCCTCATACGCGAGACTTTCAGCCTGCTCGCTGTAATCGCGGGGGTGTTCTATTTCGTCCCCTACACCGCAGCCCAGCTATGGATTCCCGGCATGAGCGAGCTGATCAACGGAGATTTCGATCCCAATTCGGACCGGATGCAAGCCATGGTCAACGACATGTTCGCCAATTACTGGTGGGCGCTCTTATTGCTCATAATCGTGCAGGGCATCGGGATGCTAGCCATGCTGACCATGCTCAGGCGGCACGAAAGACCAACGGTCGCCGAGGCGATCGGGAATGGAGCCCGCTCGGTCGCTAGCTATATTGCGGCAGCCCTCATCATTGGGTTCGGTTTGGGCATCCTCATCGTCCTGTTGGTGGCGATACCACTTGCGACAGGGATTGCCGCGCTTGGCGTGCTTGGCGCGATCGCTGCCTTCGTGTTCTTCTGCTATGCGCTTACCAAGCTATCTCTCAGCACCCCCGTCATCGCGATCGAGGGTCAACTCAATCCGCTCGTCGCACTGCGCCGTTCGTGGCAACTCACCAAGGGCAACAGCCTGCGATTGTTCTTCTTTTACCTGCTGATCGTCGTAGCCTATTTCGTGATCTCGGTGTTGATCGGGCTGCTCTTCATGCTCGTTTTTGCGTTTGGCGGACCCGAGAGCCAGGAATTCGGTCAAGCTATCAGCACCAGTCTGATCAACGCGATCGCAGCGATCATATCGGCATGCCTGCTGGCAGCGGTCTATCGCCAGTTCACCCGGCTGCGCGATCACGCGCAAGCAGCCGGCGTACCGCCGACTGACTAACCCTCGGTTCGCTTCCAGCCCCAGAACAGCTGGCAAGGAAGAATGTTGAGCGCTTCGAAACCGCTGTCGATGCGCTCAAAATGGCGCGCCATGTAGTCGCGTGCCTTGGCGGAGAACTGGTAGACGAGGAACGCGCCGCCCGGGCGGATCACCCGATAGGTTGCCGCTGCAATCGCCGGGCCGACGCCTTCGGGCAGAGTCGAAAACGGCAAGCCGGAAAGCACGTAGTCGGCATGATCGTGGCCATGCGCCCTTACAATCTCCTCCACATCCGCTGCGGATCCATGAATGGCCGAAAAGCGGCTGTCTCGGAAATGCTTCTTCAGATAGTCGATATAGAGCGGGTTGGTATCGATCACGATCAGCTGACCGTCACGCGGGAGCCGGTCCAGCACTTCCTGACAGAACGTGCCGACACCCGGGCCATACTCCACGAAGACCTTGCACTCATCCCATTTGACCGGGCCGAGTATCTTGCGAATGGTGAAGCGAGATGAAGGAATGATCGATCCGACCATCTTCGGCTCTTCGAGGAAACCCTTGAAGAAGACGCCCCATTGACCGAACAGCCGAGCAGCGCGATCCTTCAGCGTGCGACGCTCGATCGCGCCGATACCTTGTTGACCCGACAAGAAAAAATCCTCGTGCAACCCCAATCGAGCTTGCGGGTTTGGCAGTGCGCGGGAAGCATTGCAAGCATGCGGAGAGAGGCCTAGCCGTAAACCATGGCCGATGCCGATCCGAAAAGTTCCGTAGCGTCACAGCTGCCTCCTGCGCGGCGTCATATCTCGCGCGAACGCATGGCGCTGCTTTTTGCAGTCATGCTGACGACGGCCGCCGGCAATACGGCGATGCAGTCGGTCATGCCCTCGATCGGAACCGCGCTCGATATCGACGATGTCTGGATCAGCCTCGCCTACAGCTGGTCCGCACTGCTCTGGGTGATCTGCGCGCCGATCTGGGCGGACCGTTCCGACAGGCGGGGTCGCAAGGCCATGATGGCGGTGGGACTAATCGGCTTCATCGCTTCCATGGCGCTCTGCGGCCTTGCGCTCTGGCTGGGTCTCGCCGGGATCCTCGGCGGGACGGCGGCGCTAATCGCTTTCGCTGTCGCGCGCAGCCTCTACGGTGGGTTCGGCAGCGCTGCCCCACCGGCAGTGCAGGCCTATGTGGCGAGCCGAACGCCGCGAGCCGAGCGCACGCAAGCCCTCTCTCTAATCGCCTCGAGCTTCGGCCTCGGGACGGTGATCGGGCCCGCGCTGGCCCCGCTCATGGTGCTGCCACTCGTTGGGCTGACCGGCCCCTTCATCATCTTTGCGCTTATCGGATTCGCCACGCTGACGGCGCTGCGGCTTCGCTTGCCCAATGATGAGCCGCAATTCCCCGCGCGAAGCCAGACCTATGACGCACCCTATGCCGGCGGTTCCACTTCTTCGCATCAGGACGAAGACGACGAAGACGACGAAGACGACGAGGAAGTCGAGCCGCACAAGCTGCGCTGGTTCGAGCCGCGCCTGCGCCCATGGGTGACGGTCGGCTTGCTAGGTGGGCACGCGCAGGCGATGGTGCTCGGGATTACCGGATTCCTCGTGCTCGACCGCCTTGGCCTGCGCGGCACTCCAGCCGAAGGGACTGGTCCGGTGGGCCTGGTGCTGATGTGCGGGGCGATCGCGACCCTGCTTGCGCAATGGGGCATAATCCCCCGTTTCAATCTCGGCCCGCGCACGGCCACCTTGTCCGGCATCGCCATTGCGGCCTGCGGCGCGGCCTATCTCGGGGTTGCCGACAACCTCCATGCCATCGCCCTAGCCTATGCCATTGCCTCGCTTGGATTTGGCCTGTTTCGTCCCGGCAGCACGGCGGGCACATCGCTCGCCGTCACTCGCGCCGAGCAGGGGCAGGCGTCGGGTGTCACGGCCAGCGTCGCGGGTGCAAGCTTCATCTACGCGCCAGCACTAGGCGTCTGGCTCTATGGCCATTCCGACTGGCTGGGATTTGGCCTGATCGTCGCGCTTTGCCTGATGGTCTTCGCCTACGGCTGGGCGACCCTGCAGAGCGACAGTAAGCTCACGCGCGAGCGGCGCTAGAGTATCTCCAGCACCTGGTCCTGTGGACGGCAAAGACGCGCGCCCTTGTCCGTCTCGACCAGCGGGCGTTCGATCAGGATCGGATCGGCTGCCATGGCCGCGAGCACCTCTTCTGCGCTTGCATCGGGCAGGCCGCGCTCCTGTGCGTCGGTGCCGCGCATCCGCAGGCCTTCGTTCGGCGTGATCCCGGCATCTCTGTAGAGCTGCGCCAGCTTCTCCACGCTCGGCGGGTCCTTGAGATACTCGATCACTTCGACATCGACCTTCGACAGGTTCTCGAGGATGGCGAGCGTCTTGCGCGAGGTGCCGCACTTGGGGTTGTGCCAAATCGTGGCTTTCATCGGGATCTCCTTTGCCTCCCCGCTAATCGACCCTTGCGATGAGTGAAAGCGTCCCTTGCGATTTTTTCATCAGCGAAATCACGATTCAGGGTTGCTAATGCGAATGGCTCGCAATAGCAGGATGGCAGAAATTGAGAATCGTTCGCAAGAATAGAAAGAACAGTATGAGGCACTACTCGAAGATCGCCATCCTCCTTGCCAGCACGGCTTTTTCCGCACCGGCCGTGGCCGAAGTCGCTGCCGACGGTGAGCGCGATTACCTGCCCGCCGACATTGTCGTGAAAGGAGAGCGTATCGACGGCTATGGCAGCGATGATGGATCGACCGGCACCAAAACGCCCACGCCGCTGATCGACGTGCCGCAGGCGGTAAGCTTCATCACCGAAGACCAGCTGGAAGACCAGGCCGTCCACCAGTTGAATGATGCGCTGCGCTATGTCCCGGGCATCAGCATGGAAACCGGCGAAGGGCACCGCGACGAGGTTTTCATTCGTGGTCAGGAATCGACTGCCGACTTTTACATCGATGGCCTGCGTGACGATGCGCAATACTATCGCTCGCTCTACAACATCGAGCGCGTCGAGGTCCTGAAAGGTGCCAACGCGCTGATCTTCGGCCGCGGTGCGGGCGGCGGCGCGATCAACCGCGTGGCCAAGCGCGCCGAGTTCAAGACGGCCTTCAGCGCGGAAGCATCGGCCGACAGCTTCGGTGCCTTCGTTCTCTCTGCCGATGTGAACCAGGCGGTATCGGATGGCCTCGCGCTGCGACTCAACGCGACCTACGAGGAGTTCGACAACGATCGCGACTTCTACGAAGGACGCTTCATCGGTTTGTCGCCCACCCTGACTGCCTCGCTCGGCCCCGACACCACGCTGGTCGCCAACTATACCTATGACAATGACGAGCGTGTCACCGACCGCGGCGTTCCGTCGTTCGAAGGCGGCCCTCTGACAGGCTTCGACAGCACCTTCTTCGGTGACCCGGACTTCAATCGTGCCGAGGCTGAAGTGCATATCGCGCGCTTGCGTCTCGAACATGATTTCAACGGTGGCCTGTCGGCAAATGCCAGTGTCCAGTTTGCCGACTACGACAAGTATTACGGAAATCTCCTGCCCACTGGAACGAGCGACGACCGCACTATGGTTACGCTGTCCGGCTACCAGGATTCGCAGGCCCGCACCAACTGGATCGGACAGGCGAATTTCGTCTGGCAGGCGGGCTCCGACGATCTGGAAACGACGCTCCTGTTCGGCTTTGAGGCCAGCAGTCAGGATTCTCTCAACACGAGGGAAACGATCGGCTTCGACACCACCAATGAAGTCGCGCTGGAAGATGTGATCACCATCCCCGCATACACGCTCAACCCGACCTCGCGCCAGAATGACAGCCAGCTCTCGACTTTCTCGATTTACGTGCAGGAGCAGCTGCAGATTGGCGAATACATCGAACTGGTCGGCGGACTGCGTTTCGATCGCTTCGATCTCGAAACTGTCGATATCAACGGTGTCGAAGGCAATCGCGTAGATGAGGAATTCAGCCCGCGCGTCGGCCTGATTGTCAAACCGTCGCCCGACCTTTCAGTCTATGCGAGCTTTGCCGAAAGCTTCCTTCCGCAAGCAGGCGACCAGTTCTTCCTGCTCTCCCCCGGCAACGCGCAGTTCGAACCGGAGAAGTTCACCAATTACGAGATCGGCGCCAAATGGGCCCCGCTCGACAATGTCCTTGTCAGCGCGGCAATCTTCCGTCTCGAACGGAGCAACACGCGCTTCACCAACGAGCTAGGCATTACCGAACTGACCGGCGAGAGCCGTACCGAAGGTTTCGAGGTCGGTGCGGTAGGGGAAGTGACCGATTTCTGGAAAGCAAATCTCGGATACACCTATCTCGATGGCGAGTTGACCAGCGACAGCAGCTTCGGTCCGGCTGGCCAGCGCCTGCAGCAGCTTCCCAAGCACTCGATCAGCGCCTGGAACCGCTTCGATGTGACCGAGCAGCTCGGCTTCGGCCTCGGTGTGATCCACCAGTCCGATCAGTTCGCGAGTTTCTCGAACGACGTCGTCCTGCCGAGCTACTGGCGCGTCGACGCGGCGGCCTACTACACGGTCAGCGATCGGCTGAGTTTCCAGATTAACGTCGAGAACCTGTTCGACGAGGACTACTACCCGAGCGCCCACGGCGACAATAACATCCAGCCCGCCGAGCCATTCAGCGCGCGGATCGGGGTTCGCCTCGAGATTTAGTCAGGTGAGCCGCGCTGGGCGTCCTGATCGGGGGCGCTCAGCGCAGGCACCTCGACAGCCGCGTCCTCCGCACTGATGCCGGGTGCGGGCGCAGCACTGATGCGTTCCTGCCTGCGGGCGACGCGCCCTGCCCGCTGGATTGCCCGCACGAGCCGAGGATAGACGCCGCAGCGGCAGATGTTCGGGATCGCCGCCTTAATCTCTTCCTCGCTGGCACCGGGATTGCGCTCGATAAGCGCCGCCGCCGCCATCACGATCCCGGAGGTGCAGAAACCGCACTGGATCGCTTGCTCGGCGACCAGCGCCTGCTGGACCGGATGGGCTCGGCTTCCGGACAAGCCTTCGACCGTGGTGATGAAGCGACCTTCGGCCTCGGCGATCGTGACCAGGCAACTGCGCAGCGGTTCGCCATCGATATGCACGACGCAGGCGCCGCAATCGCCATTGCCGCAGCCGTACTTCGTTCCCGTGAGGTTCGCAGCGTCTCGCAATGCCCACAAGAGGGGCGTTTCCGGATCCATCAGGAACTCGATGGGCCGTTCGTTGACCGTCATTCGCGACATGGCCGCGCTTTCACCTCAATCGGATGAAATGTCGAGAGGTCTCAGCTCTTCCAGCTGTCGTCGATCTTCGACACGCGGCGCTTCCACGCCTCGAAGTCGAACACGCCGGCACCGCCCTGGCTCTGCATCACGGCAAGATCTCGCTGGTGGGTATCGACGACTTCCTGCGTGACCACATTGGGCGCGCCCTGGCTAAGCGTGGCCACCTGGATTTCACAGGCGCGCTGGAGGGCCCACATCTTCACGAACATGCCGGGAATGGTCTTGTCCATCACGACCGGGCCGTGGTTGCGCAGCATCAGGATCGAGTGATCGCCGAGATTCTCGACCAACCGGTCGCCTTCTTCGGGACGAACGGTAACGCCTTCGAAATCGTGATAGCCGATCTGTCCCTGGAAGTTGCAAGCATAGAAATTCGTCGGCACCAGCCCGTCCTTATGGCTGCAAACCGCCATGGTCGCCGTAGTATGGACGTGGCAGATCGCGGTCGCCCGCTCGCCCAGATGCTTGTGGAAGTGCGCGTGCTGCGTGAAACCGGCCTTGTTCACCATGTATTGTGACTGGCCGACATTATTGCCCTCTACATCGATCTTCACCAGGTTCGAGGCGGTGACCTCGTCATACAGCAATCCGAAGGGATTGATCAGGAACGTGTCCTTCTCTCCCGGCACAGCAACCGAGATATGATTGTAGATGCTTTCGCCCCAGCCGAGGTGCTCGAAGATGCGATAGCAGGCTGCCAGATCCTGGCGAACCTTCCATTCTTCCTCGCTGCATTCGAACTTGGGTTTCATCTGCGTCGCCATGGCGGGCTCTCCTTCGGTCTCTCTTTGAAACCTCTATCGCATGGCTCAGGGGGTACGGGCAAGGTTTTCGGATGCAAGAGAGCGCTTCCCAACCGCGCCCCATCCCGCTAGCGCCCCAAAGCAATGAGCGAGACGGCCAAACTCACCCGCGGGAGCATCGGCGGCCATCTCGTCACACAGACCCTGCCGATGATCGTGGGCGTTGCCGCGATCATGTCGGTCGGTCTCATCGATGCTTATTTCATCGGCCAGTTGGGATCGCAGGAACTGGCGGCGGTCAGCTTTATATTCCCGATCACCATCGCGCTTTCCAGCCTTGGCGTCGGGGTGATGGTCGGGATCAATTCGGTCATCTCGCGCGCGCTTGGCGAAGGAGACGTCGCCCGCGCTGAACGACGCGCCAATTTCGGGGTCGCCTTCGCCCTCACTGCCGGGATCATCCTCGGCCTCACTCTTTTCGCCCTTCTCGACCCGCTCTTCCGCCTCATGCAGGCAAGCGACGAGCTGCTCCCGCTCATTCAGGATTACATGCGGCCCTACGCGCTGGGCATGCCAGTCCTGCTCACCCAGATGGGCTTGCAGGGCGTGCTGCGCGGACAGGGAGAGGCCCGCTATGTCTCCCTGATCTCGATCACCTATTCGGCGGTGAACTGGGTACTCGATCCGATACTGATCACCGGAGCCTTCGGCTTCGAGGGCTTCGGAGTGGCCGGAGCGGCCTATGCGACCATTGCCGGTTTCTTCGTTGCGATCCTCGCCGCGCTTTTCTTCATCGGCAGGACGCAGCTGGCCATCCATCCGACCTTGGTGCGAGAATGCGACATGGCCGGATCGAGCAAGGCGATCATCAGCGTCGCCGGACCGGCTGCATTCTCGAATGCGATCAATCCGATCGGCCTGTCGATCCTTACCGCGCTGCTCGCGAGCCAGGGCGAGGCAGCGGTGGCCGGCTTCGGGGCGGCAGGTCGCTTGCAGAGTTTTGCGGTTGTCCCCCTCCTTGCCCTGTCCGGCTCGATTGGCGCGATCGTCGGCCAGAACTGGGGCGCACGCCGAGCCGACCGCGCCAGGCGCGCCATGCTTTTTGCGGGATTGTTCTGCGTCGGCTACGGCCTCGCTACCGCCATCTTGCTGTTTGCTTTCGGAGACTGGTTTGCGGGCTTCTTCACGGACGAGCCCGCTGTGGTAGACCACTTCTCGCGTTACATAGAGATCGCCGCCTGGGGCTATGCAGGTTTCGGACTTCTGATCGTCGCCAACGGCGCCCTCAATGCGGTGGACCGCGCAGGCTACGCCTTGGCCCAGAGCGCGGCCCGCGTTTTCCTGATGATGCTGCCCTTTGCCTGGCTTTTGCGCGCGAGCTGGGGTGCCGATGCGATTTATGGCGCCGAACTGGCGGCGAATGTCGCCGGAGGACTGCTGGCCTCGCTCGTAGTCTGGCGCGTGTTGCGTAGCGGTCCGCAAGGCGAGGAAACGCACCCAACGAAACGTTAACCATCTTGCTCCATAGCGGACCCTAAAGAGAACTGGGGGGTCCAAGACCGATGGATGAACTGCTGGCGGATTTTGTCGCCGAAACCCGTGAAATGCTGGAGCAAAGCGGCAGCGAACTCGTCGCCTGGGAAGCCGATCCTTCCGACAAGGGTCGCATCGATACGATCTTCCGCTTCGTGCACACGGTGAAGGGCAACTGCGGCTTCTTCGACTTTCCCCGCCTCGAAAAACTCAGCCATGCTGCCGAAGATGCGCTGGCAGAATGCCGCGCCGGTCGCCGGGAACCCGATAGCGCACTCGTGACCGCGGTACTCGCGGTCATCGATCGCATCTCGGAGATGACCGATTGCATCGAGGCCGGCGAGGACTTTCCCGGCAGCGGCGATGACGACCTGATCGCGGCGCTTGAGCCCGGCGCCGAAGTCGTGGTCCAGAGCGACCTCGAAGTTTCCGAGGAAGACGACGCAGGCAGGTCCGAGAAGGAAAATGGCGACAGCGCGGCCGCTAAGTCCCCGCGCCAGACTGTCCAGCGCTCGATCCGCCTGCCGGTGGATCTCCTCGACGAGGTGATGAAGGGCGTCTCCGACATGGTTCTCGCGCGCAACGACCTTGCTCGCCGCTTGCGCGAAGCGGGCGAACAGCCGACCATCGACGGCCCCTTCGAACGCCTCTCTGCCATCCTGGCCGACGTGCGCACCTCCATCACGCGCATGCGCATGCAGCGCCTCGAGCATCTCTTCTCCTCGCTCCCTCGTCTGGTCCGAGATCTTTCGAATGAGCTCGGGAAGCAGGTCATGGTCGATTTCGAAGGCGGCGAGGTCGAACTCGACCGCGAGATGATCGAGATGGTCCGCGACCCGCTGACCCACATCATCCGTAACGCGATCGACCACGGCATCGAAACCCCCGCCACCCGCCTCAAGGCCAACAAGCGCGAAATCGGCCTGCTGAAATTCGCGGCGCGCCAGTCGGGCAACCAGATCAGCCTGGTGATCACCGATGACGGCGGCGGCATCAATCTGGACAAGCTGACCGCGAAGGCCATTTCTGCCGGGCTCTACTCCAAGTCCGAAATCGAGAAGATGTCGGAGAAGCAGAAGCAGAACCTGATTTTCGAACCGGGCCTCTCGACCGCAGAGGCGGTAAGTTCTGTTTCGGGCCGCGGTGTCGGCATGGACGTTGTCCGCGCGAACATCGAACGCGTTGGTGGCTCCATCGAAGTGTCGAGCAAGCCCGGAGAAGGCACGAGCTTCCACCTCCAGCTGCCGCTGACGCTCTCGATCATCGCCGCGCTCACGGTGGGGTCGGGTAATCAGCACTATGCGATCCCGCGCAGCTATGTCGAAGAGATTGTGTTCGGCAATTCGAGCCATGTAGAGTTCGCACAGGCCGGGGATCGCCGCCTGGTCACCTTCCGCGACAAGCGCGTTCCCTGCCTCTCGCTCGGCGAAGTGCTTGGCACCGAAACCGGCAAGGAATGCATCTGGGAAGAGAAGACTCTCATCCTCGTGAGGCTCGCAAGCGACGATGTTTTCGCGCTCGCGGTTGATCGTGTGTTCGATCACGAGGACGTCGTGGTGAAGCCGATTGCGCCGGCCATTATGGATACGCGCCTCTATGCCGGCACAACGCTGCTCGATGACGGTCGCCCGATGATGCTCATCGATCTGCCTTCGATTGCGCAGATGAGGGGCATGACCGGCGGAGTGCGCACCAAGGCGACCGAGGTCGAGAAGGACGAACGCAGCGAACGCAGTCGCGCCGTACCGGTGATGATGTTCGCCGGCCTCGACGGTCGGCACCGCGCGGTACGCCTCGAGCTCGTGCGCCGTATCGATACCATTTCGGTGGACGCCATCGACATCGAAGGCGATCGCTCGCAGGCGGTCATCGATGGCGAGATCCTCACGCTTGCAGGTCACGATCTCGGACCGCTCCCTGAAGAGAAGATCCGCCTGCTGCGCCTCTCCGATGGGGACCACGAGCTGGTCTATGCGGTCAGGGAGGTTCTCGATGCCGCCGACATCACCGATGATGTCGTACCGAGCGAGGCCGACAAGTCGATCGAGGGCGTGACTCTCATCGGCGGCAAGCCCATTCCGCTGCTCGACGGCCATGCCGTGTTCGCGCGGTATCGGACTGCAAGAAAGCGTCAGCAGGCGCTGACCTGCCGCATTCCCGGCGACAGCGAATGGGCGAAAACCATCCTCGAACCGCTGGTTGAAGCCGCGGGCTATCGCATCGCCGAAGACGATGACACCGAGGCAGACCTCGCCATCGCGCTCGCCGAAGATGGCGACGCTCCGAAGGGCGAGGCGCGCGAGACCATCCGTCTGCGCCCGGATCCCGAGGATGCCGGAGACGACACCATTTACCGCTACGACCGCGACGGGCTGCTCGCAGCTCTTCGCCGCATCCGCACCGGGAGGGCGGCATGAACGAACTGCTTTTGATGTGCACCATCGCCGGACGACGTGCCGCGATCCACGCCGTGCAGGTCCAGTCGGTGATCGAGATCGAAAACATCACGCCCATCCCGGGCACACCCGACTTCATTCTCGGTCTCACTGCCCTGCGCAGTCAGGCGCTGACCGTGATCGACTGTTCGCTCGCGCTCGGCCTCGACATGGCATGCGAATCGGCGGAACAGCGCGCGGCGGTGGTCGAGATCGAAGGCCATCTCTACGCGCTCCTCGTCGAGGAAGCGCATGACGTGGGTGAAGCGCACAGTGCGCCGGTCGAAGTCCCCGGCGGATTCGGAGACGGATGGCAGCGCGCCGCCCGCGGGATGGTCGAGACCGATGGCGGCCCCACGCTGCTGGTCGATATCGAACAGCTCGTCTCCGGAGGTCTGCGGGAAGCAGCTTAAGCGATTGGTTACCGCCTGCTGGTAACAGGAGCAGGCAAGTTAAGGGATCACATGAAATGAAGACCTGTCTTATCGTCGACGATTCGCGCGTTATCCGGAAGGTTTCGCGTCACATTCTCGAAACTCTCGGCTTCTCGGTCGACGAAGCGGAAAACGGCCAGGAAGGCCTCAACAAGTGCCTTGAGAGCATGCCCGACGTGGTCCTGCTCGACTGGAACATGCCGGTGATGACCGGGATCGAATTCATCACGCAACTGCGTACCAAGGAAGGTGGCGACAAGCCGAAGGTCGTGTTCTGCACCACCGAAAACGACGTTGCGCACATCCGTGAGGCCATCAGCGCCGGTGCCGACGAATACGTGATGAAGCCGTTCGACCACGAAACCCTGCAGATCAAGCTTCAGCTCGTCGGCATGGCCTGATCCGAAAGGATGTGAGCCGTGGTGACCGCGCTCCGATCTACCAGGACCGATACGGCTAGCGCGTCGCCTGCCCCCGCCTCGGTGCGGGTGATGCTGGTCGACGATTCGCTGACCGTGCGAACAGTCTTTTCGCGCATGATCGAGCGCGAGAAGGAAATGACTATTGTCGCGAGTGCAAGCACCGCGGAACGCGGCCTCGAGGAACTGCGCAAGCATCGCGTCGACGTGACCCTGCTCGACCTCGAAATGCCCGGAATGGGCGGCATAGAGGCGCTTCCCAAGATCCTGGCGGCCTCACCGCGCACCAAGGTCCTGGTCATTTCCTCGCTCACCGCAGAAGGTGCCGAGCATACGGTCAAGGCGCTGCGCATGGGCGCCGCCGACACCATGCTCAAACCCCGCCCCGGTGGATTCAACGACGATTACCGCGCGCAACTGATCGCCAAGATCCGTGCGCTGAAGGGACTGGCTCCCTACGAGCGGCCAGCTCCGATTGCACCGGCGCCGGCGCAGCGCCGGGCGGGCAAGAAGCCGCAAGTACTTGCCATCGGTGCATCGACCGGTGGCATCCACGCGCTCAACCTGTTCCTTCGCCAGATCCCGAAGAATTTCGACCTGCCGATCCTGATCACGCAGCACCTGCCGGGAAGCTTCATCCCCGTTTTCGCCAGCCAGATGGAAACGGCCGCCGGCCGCAAGGCAGTGCTGGCGGACGAGGGTGTCGAGATTACCCGCGGCACCATCGTGATCGCACCCGGTCACGGCCATATGGTCGTACGCCGCAAGGGCGCCCGTTTCGTGACCGGCCTCGCCCACCACCCTGTGAAGAGCGGCTGCACGCCATCGGTCGACCCGATGTTCGAAACTCTTGCAGAAGCCTACGAAGGCAAGGTGGCCGGCATCCTCCTGTCCGGCATGGGCCGCGACGGGACTGACGGGGCAGATGCGATCATCGCCGCCGGAGGCTCCATGTACGCACAGAGCGCAGACACCTGCGCAGTCTGGGGCATGCCGCGCGATATCACCGAACGGGGACTTGCATCCGCCGTCCTTCCTCCCGCCGAACTGGCGGACCGAGTCCTTGCCAGCGTGGGAGCCGATGCATGGCGCTAGAAGACGCTTCCCACACGATCATTGCCGACTTGCTCAATTCGCGTACCGGACAGACTCTGACTGAAAGCCGCAGGTGGCGTATCTCCACCGCACTGTCCGGCCTGTTTCGTGAGTTCGGGATCGAGAATGTCGACCAGCTCGCCTGCATGCTAGAGCGGCCGGGCGAGCACCGCCTCGCGACGCGCGTCGTCGAAGCCTTGCTCAATAACGAGACCTACTTCTTCCGCGATCACGCCTATTTCGCGACGCTCGCCAATACGGTCCTTCCCGAGCTGGCAAAGAAGCGTGCATCGACACGCAAGCTTTCGATCTGGTCGGCCGGATGCTCCACGGGGCAGGAAGTTCTGAGCCTGGCGATGACCTTCTGCGAACAGCCGGGGCGCTGGAACGACTGGACGATCGAAATCCTCGGGACAGACGTATCGGGCAAGGCCATCGAACAGGCGCGCACAGGGATCTACTCGCAGTTCGAAATCCAGCGCGGAATTTCGGTTGCCCAGATGCTCAACTTCTTCTCCGAGACCGGAAAGGGCTGGAAGGTGTCCGACCGTGTACTCGGCATGACCCGCTTCGAGCAGCGCAACATTCTGGACTTGCCGCCGCCTGGTCGCTTCGACCTCGTCTTGTGCCGCAACTGCCTGCTCTATTTCGATCCCCAGACCCGCCGCGACGCCTTCGATCGGTTGGCTGGAGGCATTGCGCCTGACGGATTCCTCATGCTCGGCGCCGGTGAAACCGTCGTCGGGCAGACAGACAAGTTCGAACCCGCACCCTGCGGCTCGGCAATGTACCTGCCCAAAGTCGCCACCAGCGCAGTGGGAGCGGTGCTTGGCGATTTCGCTCCGCGGGCCGCCACGGCCTGATCGAATTGGCCCCGATCACTAGGACATCTGGGTTGCCCTACGCGCAAGGTAAATATTGAGTTTACCGTTAATTAGCGAATGCGCGGTAACGAAAAGACAGAACAAAATACGCCTGGTATGCCAAGGGGAATTTGCGTGCGTTCACATACCGAATTGGCTCAGAAAAGCACGCGCGTCATGATCTTCGCGCCGCTCGCTGCGCTGGCGGGCATCGTGGGCACGACCGCACTCCTCGCAGTGGTGGGACCGGACATGGGCATCGCCTCGATCCGTTCGGTACTGAGCGGCGGGCTGATCGCCTTCCTGGCGAGCGTGGGCGGGTTCGCCGTGCTCGGGATCAGGCATCTCGGCAAGCTTGAACGCCTCTCCAACAGCGATGCCCTGACGCTCCTTCCTAACCGACGCGCACTGCACCGGGACGTTGCCGCCAGCATGTCTGCCGAGCACGAGCTCGCTCTCGCAATCGTCGATCTCGACGGCTTCAAGATCATCAACGATCACTACGGCCATATCGTCGGCGATGCGACCATCGGCGCCATCGGCCAGATCATCCGCGACATCTGCGGCGCGGATGCCGACATCTACCGCCTTGGCGGCGACGAATTCGCGATCATGATGCACGGAGAACTCGCCGGCACGCTGCTCGAAGGGCATTGCCGCAGGATCATCGAGCGGCTTGCCAAATCGATCAAGGTCGAGGAACGCCGCCTGACGCTGGGCGCCAGCATCGGCCTCGCTCGAAATGCGCCGGGGCAAACGGTAACCTCTTCGGAAATGCTGCGCCGGGCCGATGTGGCAATGTACGCCTCCAAGCGGGGCGGCAAGATGCGTTGCACCTGGTTCAACGAGGCATTCGACCGCAGCCGCGAACAGATCAAGCAGCTCGACGACGACCTGCGCCGCGCCCTCACACTGGGCGAGTTCCGGATGCATTACCAGCCGCTGGTGGACAGCCGGACGCGCAAGATCGTCGCCGTAGAAAGCCTGATGCGGTGGGAACGTGCCGACGGAAAGGCGGTCGGCCCGAATACCTTTATCCCGGTTGCCGAGGAATCGGGCCTGATCAACCCTATCGGCCTGTGGGTCCTGCGCCGCGCCTGCTGCGACGCGCTCGAGTGGGAGGGGGTGACACTTTCGGTCAATATCTCTGCCGCCCAGTTGCGCAATCCAGAGTTCCCGATCCAGCTCGGACACATACTCGAAGAGACCGGTTTCGACCCAGAACGCCTCGAGCTGGAAATCACCGAGACCTGCCTCGTGCTCGACCCCGTCGTTGCCGAACGCAGTCTCAACCTCATTCGCGGTTTCGGCGTCAGCATTGCCCTCGACGATTTCGGGACCGGCTATGCCTCGATCGGATTCCTGCGCCAGTTCCGCTTCGAGAAGCTGAAGATCGACCGCAGCCTGGTCATGCAGGCAAGCGAGGACGAATCGAGCCGCGCGATGATGCTCTCCAGCATTACCATGGCGCAGGCGATGGACATGGCGGTCACGGCCGAGGGCGTCGAGACTGAGGAACAGGCAGACATGGTTCGCGCCGCCGGATGCGACCAGATCCAGGGCTGGCTCTATTTCAAGGCCATGCCTGCCGAAGAAATCAAACAGCACCTCGGAAAGGCGATCGCTATCGCCGACACCGGGGCAAATGACGACCAGGGGGTCAAGATAGCATGAATGCGATGACGGGCGGATTCGATTCGATCGATTCCGACACCAGCAAGTATTACTCGGACGAGATCGCCGAAGACCGAGCGATCCTCGCCGACATCGGCGCAGGCGGCGAAGGTATCCGCGGCAGGTTTGCCGATCTCTCGATCGGCAGCAAGCTGAGCCTTGTGGCCTATGCCAATATCGGTGCGGTCGTGCTTATGCTGCTGTCCATCGCGGTCGGCGGATGGATCGCGATCGAACTGCGTCATGAACGCATGCAGATCAGCGAAATGCTGATCCTGTCGACCGAGCTGCAGAACGACACGGAGGAAACCCTTCTCCATATGCAGCGCTATGCCTATTCGGGTGACACCGCATCCCTCGTCCAGGCCGGCGAAAGTCTCGACGAGGCACGTCGCGACCTCAACTCGATCGAGGACGGCGCACTCGACATCGCTCCCGATCAACTCGCTACTATCGACGACTTGCGTAACGGCCTCGATCGGATGCAGAACGATCTGACCGCCCAGCGCGCGGCGATCGACGTCGCGAGCCGTGCCGAAATCGCTGAACGCGCCCTGGAACACGGTATCGCCTTCAGCGCCTTGGCCAAGCAGCTCAAGACCACCCTCTTCGTCAGCGGTGAGAGTAGCGACGCAGCCGGTGAAACCACGATCACCTGGCTCCTGGTTGCATTCGTGATCGTTGCTGCTTTGGGCATCGGCCTGATCCTGACATCCACCCGTATCATCGCGCGGGATATTTCGGGCACCGTAAGCCAGCTCACCGATGCATCCGAGCGTCTCGCTACGGGTGACAAGTCAATCGAAATTCCTGGCCTCGAACGCCGTGACGAGTTGGGCGGCCTTGCCCGTTCGCTCCATGTCTTCCTTCGAGCTGCCTTCCGCTTCGAGAGAATGGCAGCCGAAAAGGAGACCCTGCGCGCCGAACGCGGTCAGGATCTGCAGCGTTTCGCGAAGCAGTTCGAGAGCACTGTGGGTGAGGTCGTTCACGGCGTCGCAGCGGCATCGAGCCAGCTCAACGCAACGGCATCGACGATGGCCGCAGCAGCCGAGCAGGCGACCCAGCAAAGCCAGTTGGTAACGCACTCGATGGAAACGGCATCGGGCGGTGTGACCGCTGCCGCGGCTGCATCCGACGAATTTGCCATATCCATCGGCGAAATCAGCCGCCAGGCCTCGCACTCGGCGGAGCTCGCCCGCAAGGCCTCCGACGATGCCGAGGGTGCGGACGCAACGATTTCGGCGCTCGCCACTTCGGCCGACCAGGTCGGCCAGATCGTGGAACTCATCCAGTCGATCGCCAAGCGCACCAATCTTCTCGCGCTCAACGCCTCGATCGAAGCCGCTCGCGGCGGCGAAGCTGGACGCGGCTTTGCCGTTGTAGCCAGCGAGGTGAAGGAATTGGCCGCACAGACCAGCCGCGCCACCGAAGAGGTGGCCGAGCAGATCCAGGCGATGCAGGCTTCGACCGGTGCGAGCGTCAGCGCATTGCGGTCCATCGGCGACCAGATCAAGCAGCTCGAAACCACCGCGATCTCGATTGCCAGCGCGGTCGATCAGCAATCGGTCGCAGGACAGGATCTGGCCCGCAGCATCGATCTTGCCGCACGTTCCACCGATGAGGTTTCCAGCAGCATCTCGCAGGTGCGCGAGGCCAGCGTGGCGACCGGCGCTGCCGCGAGCCAGGTGCTCGGTTCGGCCACATCGCTGGAATCGCAGGCGGGCGTTCTACGCCAGCAGGTCGACCAGTTCCTGCAACAGGTGCGGGCGGCCTGATCGAACAAATCGCAGCGTCGGGACGGCGCCGAAGAATGGGGGGTAGCAACGTGAATGCTCAAGGTAGTATCATGACCGAGGAATTGACCCGCGAAATCGCGGATGTCGAAATGGCGACATTCGCGGATTCGACGACCCATTCCGGGCTCCACGGCTGGTTCATGGAGAAGTCCCTCTCGGCCAAGTCGATCATCGCCTCCTTCTTCACGCTCGGCGGCGTCGTTTCGGTCGGGGCTGCAGCACTGATCGGCCTGTCCTACCCCGAGTATTCGAGCACGGCGAAGGGCTGGATCATCGGTTTCATGGCGCTGTCTCTCTTCGGAGGGCTGTATAGTCTTCGGTTCATTCTCACGCACATAATCGAGCCCTTCCAGCACGTTGCGACCGAGATGGGCCGTCTTGCAGAGGGTGCGCGTGACATCCAGGTCCGCAACACCAATCGCCCCGACGAAATCGGTGACCTGTCGCGGGCGCTCGAGGTCTTTGCCAAGTCCGGCCACAAGCTCGACGAACTGTTCAGCGGCCGCAAGCAGGCAGCCGAGCAGCGCAAGCAAGAGCTGATGCGCTTGGCCGACAGCTTCGAGAAGAGCGTCGGCGATGTGGTCGGCGGTGTTGCTGCCGCATCGAGCCAGCTCAACGCGACTGCCGCATCCATGGCGCAGGCGGCCGAAGGTGCTGCAGGACAGGCAAACCAGGTCAGCGGTGCAATGGAAACCGCATCGGGGGGCGTTACTGCGGCAGCGGCTGCGTCGGACGAATTCGCCATGTCGATCGGTGAGATAAGCCGCCAGGCATCCCATTCTGCAGAACTGGCACGCAAGGCTTCCGACGACGCCGGGCAGGCCGACGAGACCATCTCCGCCCTCGCCTCTTCCGCCGAACAGGTCGGACAGATCGTGGAACTTATCCAGTCGATTGCCCAGCGAACGAACTTGCTCGCCCTCAACGCTTCGATCGAAGCTGCACGCGGCGGTGAAGCGGGCCGCGGTTTTGCCGTGGTCGCCAGCGAGGTCAAGGAACTGGCGGCGCAGACCAGCCGGGCGACCGAAGAGGTCTCCGATCAGATCCGCACGATGCAGGAATCGACCGGTGCAAGCGTCTCCGCGCTGCGCTCCATCGGCGATCAGATCAAGCAGCTGGAGACGACGGCTATCTCGATCGCCAGCGCGGTCGACCAGCAGTCGGTCGCCGGACAAGACCTTGCACGCAGTATCGATCGCGCCGCACAGGGCACGGATGAGGTCTCTGGTCACCTGGACAGCATGCGCGATACCAGCGTCGCAACCGGCGCGGCCGCGAGCCAGGTCCTGGCATCATCCAGCGATCTGGAAGCTCAGGCATCGACTTTGCGTGCCAAAGTAGACGAATTCCTCAAGCACATTCGCGCAGCATAGGCCGTGAAACCGGCGCTCAGGAGATGGGCTTAAGGGGCGGCCCGGCACTGTGCCGGAGCCGCCCTTTCCTTCACTCCCACCAATAGGGGAGGCGTCGCTCGTCGCCGGTCTCGACCTCGTTCATGGTGCTCGCATCGTAGAGGCGGCCGCCAATCATCACTTGCGCGATGTCGTCCGAATTGTGGATGTCCTCCGCAGGATCTGCCGTGAGGATCACGAGGTCCGCCAGCTTGCCGACCTCGAGGCTCCCGATGTCGCGCTCCATACCCAGCGACTTGGCCGGCTCTATCGTGCCAGCGCGCAGCGCTTCGACCGGAGACATGCCCCCGCGCGCAAAGCTCCACAGTTCCCAATGGGCCGCAATGCCCGGCTGCTGGCCATGCGCACCGATGCTGACCTTCACCCCCCGCTGCGCGAGCTTGCGCGCCTCCCTTGCCGAGTTGTCATCGACAAACGCCCAGTCGGGCGCCTTGGTCCGCCGGGCTGTCGATGCGAGAAGGATCTTGGGCGGAGTATGAACCAGCAGCGGATTGTCGAATACATCCGTCGCCTGGCGCCAATAGGGATCGGCCGCGAGACCTCCGTAGGTTACCGTCAGCGTCGGCGTATAGTTCGTGTCCGAACCGGCGAACATCTGCAGCACGTCCTCGTACATCACATCGACAGGGATGTTGTGTTCGAGAGTCGAATTGCCGTCGGCGATGAGGTTCATATCCATGCCGAAGAGCGAACCGCCTTCCGCGACCACAAGCATGTTCTCGGCCCGGGCCGCTGCAACGACCTGTTGTCGCTGTTCACGGCGAGGCTGGTTGTAGTTCTTGACGCTGATCCCGCCCTGCGCCTTGATCCGGCGAACATGGGCCAGCGCATCCTCGTAGCTGTCGATCCGAGCGTAGACGCTGGGTGCCTTGGCCCCGTAGATGATCTCGCCCGTCGAAAATATCCGCGGGGCGAGAAGGCTGCCTGCCTGTTGGCGCTCGGCGGCTGCGAAGATCATACTTGCCGAAGATGACGGGTCGTGGATCGTGGTGACGCCCATGGCGAGATCCTGCACCAACGACCAGTTCTGCTGCGGGATGAGATCGCCCGTCCCCTGCGGTCCATGCGCGTGCGCATCGACAAGGCCGGGAATGATCGTGCGACCATTGGCCTCGACAACCGTGGCACCAGCAGGGATCTGGATCGAGGCAGCAGCCCCGATAGCTGCGATCCGGTCGCCTTCGATGACGATCGTGCCATTCTCGATCGTGCCCGAGCCGTCTCCCGCCATGCTGTGAATGCGCGCGCCCGTAATTGCCACGGTGCCTTCAGCCTTGTCGGCCCGGACGGTGCGGGCAAGCGACGTGCCCGTATCGGGCGGCGTGAAAGAAGGTGCCTCACTGCCGGGAGATGTCGGCGTAAGCGCGGAGGTGCTGGCTCGGTAGAGCACCGGACCCATAGACCAGTGGAGGGTCGAGCCGTTCTCCGCCCAGCCGATATAGTCCGCGCCGCCGGTGCTGACCTTGGTCACCGGTAGAGAACTCGCCTTCTCCCCCACCGTCACGGTCTGGCCGCCCGGAAGCAGGGGCATGGCAAAGACTTCGTAGTTCTGCCGGAATGCGACGTAGTCCCCGCGCGGAGAAACCCGGAAATCATTCGCCAGATCGCCTTGCGCATGGACCCGGCGCGCCTCGCCATCGAGGTCTGCCGAGATCAGCTGGAGGTTCCCGCCTTCCTGCGCGAGCATGAAGATGCGGTCGTCATCGGCACCGAATTGCGGCGTTGCCGTATCGCGCGCGACAAGCCTCGGCGAACCACCACTCGCCGCGATCGCGTAAACACCCTGATTCTCGGAGAACTCCGGTGAGGTAAGATAACCGCCTCCGCGTTTCTCGAAGACGATCGTGTCGCCATCGGGCGAGAATTGCGGGACCGCATAGTGGCCCCGTTGACGCGTAACGGCTCTCTCGTTCCTGCCGCGCGCGTCGACCGTGACGATCTGCCCGAGCCCGTCGTCGGTCCAGCGTACGAAGGCGATGCGGCTGCCGTCGCGCGACCATGTCGGCCAAAGTTCCAGGCTGTCGCCGCCACCCGAGAGGAGGCGCTGCGGGGCGGAGCTGCGGCCGACCGGCTTGGTGTAAAGCTTGCCCATACTCTCGAACACCACCCGGCGCCCGTCGGGAGAGACGCTGGCGAAGCGCGGGATCTTGGTCGTGATGCTTTCCGGTGCGACTTCGATCACCGGATGCGGAGCTTCGGCGACCATGCGGCTGTCGGTGATGCGGAAGGGGATTTCCTGCGCACCGGACCCGTCGGCGGATACACGGCGCAGCTTACCGCCGGCCCAAACGACCATGCTCTCGCCGTCCGGCATCCAATCCATCATCGGATAGACGCCATAGACCGCCCAGGTTTCCTGCAGATCGAGGTCGAGCGCGCCGTAGATCATGCGCTCTTCGCCAGTCGATATGTTCTTCACCCAGAGCTGCGACTGGTCCTTGTCGCGCCGCACGAAAGCGATGCTCTTGCCATCGGGCGAAGGCGTCGGCCGGACCGCGCCGCCAAAGCCGCCTACTGCCGTCGTTACCTCGCCCGTATCGATGTCGTAACGCTCGATATTGAACGTGCCCTGGGTCGAATCCTGCGCATAGATGAAGGTCGCACCGGGAGTGACGTTGCGGGTGTAGTAGATCGCGTTCCCGTCTGGCGCGTAGATCGGCTCGCCCAGCTCCTTCTGAACTGCCTCGCTGGCGCGCTTGACGAGTTGCACCCCGCCGCCACCGGACACGTGATAGAGCCAGATCTCGCCCGTGCCTGCACTGCGCTGCGTGGTGAAATGCTTCTTGGCGACGATATAGCGCCCGTCGGGCGACCAGCTGGGCTGGTTCAAGAGGCGAAAGTCCTCCTTCGTGACCTGCTGCTTGTCCGACCCGTCGGCATTCATGAGCCAGATATTGTCACCGCCCCCGCGGTCCGAGATGAAGGCGATCTTGGACCCGTCGGGCGAGAAGCGAGGCTGGATTTCCCAGGCAAGCCCTTCGGCGATCCGGGTGGGCGTCCCGCCCGAGATCGGCATGGTGTAGACGTCGCCCAGAATTGAGAAGGCCAGCGTTCGTCCATCGGGGGAAACGTCGACATCCATCCAGGTGCCTTCGTCCGTATCGATCGCCACTTCGCGTAAAGTGGCACCGCGCGGGGCGGTAACGTCCCAGCCCTCTTCCTTCTTTTCAGCATCCGGCATCGGCACGGTGGCAGCGGCAGCATCGACCGCTTCGCCGCTACCCTCGGGAGGAAGCGCGTCCTGCGAGGCATCGACTTCCTGTTCCTCGACCGGGTTCGGGCTCGGCTCCGGCTCCTGGCTCTGTGCGTGAACGGTTCCCGCACACAGGACGAGCGCGAGGGCGGAAGCAATGCTGGTTTTCATCGAAGATCTCTCCCCTTGAGATAAGGCGGGGAGGCTTAGACCTTGCGCGCGCCGCTTGGCAAACGCGCTTTCGACGAACCGCGCTATTTCGCGCTCGAACGCTCCACGAGGCGAACGGGTACGCGTCGTTCGGCACGCTCCCCCTCGCCCGCCAGCGCAGTTTCGACGAGGAGGCGACCCGCTTCGGCGAAGTCTGGCTCGACCGTGGTCAGAGGCGGGCTGCTGAATTCGCCCGAACCAAGGCCGTCGAAGCCCACAACGCCGACTTTGCCCGGCACATCCACCCCGCGCGAGGACAATTCTTCCAGTGCCCCCAGCGCCATCGCGTCGCAGGCGAAAAATAGTCCGTCGAACTTCTCACCGCTGTCGCACAGCTGGCCGACCGAACTGCGCCCCTGCGACACCCTGTCTTCGCCTTTGGCGATC
Source organism: Qipengyuania vesicularis (assembly GCF_019711415.1). Lineage (GTDB taxonomy): Bacteria > Pseudomonadota > Alphaproteobacteria > Sphingomonadales > Sphingomonadaceae > Qipengyuania > Qipengyuania vesicularis. Next base: position 567,126 of record NZ_JAIGNJ010000002.1, read on the forward strand.
GCGGGATCGCGTACGGCAAGGCCTGCCTTCTCCATCGCGACACGATACCCTTCGTAGCGTTCGCGGAACTGTTTCTGGGAGGAATTGGGATCACCGACGAAGACGATGTCCTTCGCTCCGCCCGCAACAAGTCGCTCAACCGCTAGCCGCCCGCCCTCGGCATTATCGGAACGCACCCACACCGCATCGTCGAAGGGCGAACCCCAAAACGCGATGGCATCGCTGCCGGCTGCAACTTCGCGGAAATAGTCCCACGCGGGCCGGTTGGTTGCGGTTCCGATCACGACGACGCCATCGGCCTGGCGGCGTCCGACGTAGTGGCCGAAGAGCTCGTCTTCCTTCGCCTGGAAGGATACCAGCGCTTCGTAGCCGCGCTCCGCTGCAGCAGCGCAGGTGCTGCCGAGAAGGCTGTAGTAAAAGGGGTTGATCGCTGCCGGTCCCTGCCCATCGCGCCCGATCACGACGATGGCGATGGTGCCGGTTTCGCCCTTGCGCAATCCTGCGGCACGCATGTTGACGTGGTAGCCTAGCTCAGCAGCAGCCTGCTCCACCCGGCGGCGTGTAGCCTCGGTTATCGTTTCAGAGCCCGAAAGCGCCCGGCTTACGGTCGATTGGCTGACTCCAGCACGTTCGGCGACATCGATGGAAGTAACCCGATGGGGCCTCCCATTACCCTCTTTCGTCATGGCTTCTCCTCAAACCCGTCCATGCCCTAGCCGACAGAAATTGGGAAAGCGAGAGTGCAGCAAGCTTGCAGCATCGCGCAAGAAGTGGGAATGCTGCGGCCAAGGGTCACGGGGGATGTGGCATATGCCGAGCCGGGCACAGGAAATGTGCGCAGGAATGGAATGAGCGAATTTTCCGTCACTACTGGCGAGCGCGAGCTGGCGACGCCCGTTCCGGTGCGCTTCGTGCACAATGATCGATTTGGCGCCGCGGAGGCGATCGCCAGCAACGATTTTTCGAAGCTGCTGGCCGAACGCCCCGATATTCTCGGCTCATTCGCCAAGAACGGCGACCTGTGCTGGACGGTCCAGACCTGGTGTCGCTTGCGCGACCTCGGCGTGAGCGGGATCGAGATAGCGACCGAACCCGCAGAGGGCCGGATCAACCTGGCCAAGGCCAAGACGCTGTCGCGGCGCGGACCGGACGCAGGACTGTTCCAGGTCTCGATCCAGGCCGACTACCCGCGCGTGCTGTGGGCGCAGTTCCATGTCCAGCAGAATGCCGACCAGCTGTGCGAAGACTCGGCCCTTCAGTATCTCTGGCCGCAAGCAGGTATCGTGCCGCGCGACGAATCCCGCGATGGCGTGAAGCGCGTGGGCTTTCTCGGCAAGCTCGACGGCAACCTTGCCGCCAGCGCGGATGACTGGTCGCGATTGCTGGCCGCGCGAGGGCTCGAATTCGTTGCCCGCGATCCAGACCGCTGGCACGACTTCTCGGACATCGACATCGCCATCGGCCTGCGCAGCTTCGGCACGTCGCGCCATTCGCGAAAGCCCGCCAACAAGCTGGTCAACGCCTGGATCGCGGGTGTCCCGTTTGTCGGAGGGAACGATTCCGCCTTCAACCAGGTGGGCATGGCCGGCTTCGATCATCTTGTAGCCCATTCGAGCGAGGAAGCGTTGAGCCAGATCGACCGGCTGCGTAGCGACCCCGCGCTCTACGATGCTATGGTGGAAGCGGGCCGCCAGAAGGCCCGCTTGTTCTCGATCGAGCGTCTGGCAGCGCAATGGGTCGCCATGATCGAAGGGCCAATTGCCGCGCGCTACCGCGAATGGGAGGCGCACAAGCCGCGCGAGAAGCGCCGCGTAATGATGCTCGGCGGTGCGCAGGGAGCCATCGACATTGCCAAGAGCGCCGGGCGGATGGTCCTGGGCAGAGCCACCGAGGCGTGAACGATTCAAGGCGATTGCTGCGCGGTATCTCGGCCAATCTCGTCGCGGTCGGGACGCGGATTGCAGTGCAATTCGCCACGCTCCCGATCTTCTTTGCCAGCTGGACGGTCGAGGCGGTCGGCAGCTGGCTGATCCTGTTTGCCGTCCCCGCCTATCTCGCGCTCGTCGGCAATGGTTTTGCCGGAGCAGGAGGAACGGCGGCACTGGGCGCTGCGAGCGATGGTGACATGCCCCGGGCGAGGCGGGATTTCCGGGCAGCCTGGACGATCTCGACCGTTTCGACAGCCCTGCTTGCCGTGGCCTTCGCCGGTGCTTCGGTCTTCATCCTGCCTGCGCTCGCGGGACAGGGCGACGCTCTCGACCTATCCGACATGGGACAGGCCGCGGCTTGGCTGGCGCTCTATATCTTCGCCACCAGCCAGATGGCGCTGTTCGACATCCCCTATCGTGTTGCCGGTCGCTATCCCGACCATATTTTCCTCTATAACGCAGCCAGCCTTTGCGAAATCGCTGTCATCGCGCTGGCAGTCAGCCTGAGCGACAGCTTTGCGGATCTCGCCATGGCGCTGGCGCTGTTCCGTTGCCTGTCCGCCCTCGTCATCTATCGCGGTTCGCGCCGCGCAGCGCCGCAGATGTTCGAAGCAGGCCACGGACCGATCCGCCCCAGCCTGGCGCAATTGTGGCGTCCATCGCTCGCCTTCATGCTGATGCCGATCGTCTTCGGCCTCAACCTGCAGGGATACCTGCTACTGGTCGGTGCGGCGTTCGGCGCCGCAATCCTTGCCGCCTTTGCCGCCACGCGGACGCTCACCCGGCTGCTCGACCTTGTGACCAATGTCACCTTCGGTCTGCAGTTCTACGAAAGCGGATACATCAAGGGCGACCGCCGCGCTATCCAGCGTCGAATGCTGGCCACCACCACCCTCGTCTCGCTGGTCATTGCCGCCTTCTTCACGCTCGGTCTGCTCGCTGTCGGCCCATGGCTGCAAGACCTCTATACGCTCGGGAAGACGCAGTTCGATGTGGGGGTCGCGCTGATCCTGATGGCAGCTGCGACCCTTCGCAATCTGTCGGCGGCGCCTGTCGCAGTCTTGGCAGCGGACAATGCACACGCACGCATGGTCGCAGGGTATCTCGCCATGTCCGCGCTGGCCCTGTTGCTGGCGATCGCGCTGGGAATATCGGGCGCGCCTCTCCCGCTTGTCCTTGCACCGCTGATCCTTGCCGAAGCTTCGCAATTCATCCCCTCGATGCGGCGCGCGCTGGCGGTGCTTGACTGGTCGAGCGGAGACTTCATCGCTGCGCTCGCGTCGCGCGAACGTTTTGCGGATATCAGCCTTTTGGCGCGCAAGCTGGCGAGGCGATCATGACCGGCTTGCCGAAGCGTGAGATGACGGAATAGGAAGCGGGACCGTGTACGATTTCCTCCTTCTTGCTTCGCTGATCGCATTCCTCGGCGCGGTGCTGCTCTACCTGCGGCACGATGCTGCCTCGCTGTCACACCCGGCAAGTTTCTACTTGGCCTTCCACGGCTTCATCTTCGTCCTGCGACCGTTGGTGGCCCGCTGGTACGAGTTCGACTTCGTCTACCGGCTCTACGGTTTCCAGCCTTCGGTCGAGGACAAGATCACGGTCATCCTCGGTGCCAACCTCGCCATGATCAGCTTCGTACTGGCAAGCCTGGCGATCGGCTCGCGGCCGTTTCGAACGGTAGAACCGAGCATGTTCGACGAAGTCCGTCGACGCCTGATGTGGCCAATACTCCTAACCGCAGCCTTCCTCACCCCGCTCGCGGTCGGTTCGCAGATCGGCAATTGGTCGCGCCGGGCCAATCACTTCGAATCCATGGTCCGCGACGCCGCAACGGGCGCCGCGGTCAACATCCAGGGCAATGGCTGGTTTACCGACGCCGCGCTGATGATGGCGCCCATCGCCGTCATGATGGTGTGGCTGGCCCGCTACCGCTGGTGGGGCTGGGCCTATTTCGGCGGCTTTGCCCTGCTCCAGGCCGGCACAGGAACCCGTAATGCGCTAGTCTTCGCCATCGCCGCGATCGGGATCGCCTGGCTGCTCGAACGAGGGCGCAAGTGGTTCGACTGGCGTGCGGTAGTGCTCATTCTGGCGACCGCTATCGCATTCAACCAGATCGTTATCGACCGCGGCGGCGCGGTGCGCGAGCTGTTCGACGACGACCTCGGCCCGCGCTACGTCAACGAGGACGAGCTCGACCCGCTCGAGCACATGGATTTCGCCAATCTCGAGTACTTCGAGTACATCGTCTACGCCGTCCCGCAGCGCACCGGCACCTATGACTATTTCGCGCACACTCTTCAGGTTTTCACCGAACCCGTCCCCCGTGCGATCTGGAAAGACAAACCGGTTGGCTCGCCCGTGCAGCATTTCTCCCTTTGGGATTACGGCCAGCCGATCGGGATGACCGCTTCACTGCCCGGGATCGGCTGGATGAGCCTCGGATACCCGGGCATCGTCATCCAGGCCCTCATCTTCGCGCTGATCTTCGGCGGCGCTTACAGGTTGCTGTTGCAGAACAGGGGTGGCCCCTTCGCGCAACTCACCTATGCGCTCGTCATCGCAACCAGCGCGGTCGGCTTTCGTGATGGGACCTTGCTGACGCTGCTTCGCGGAGTACCCTTCTATTTCGGACCGCTCTTGCTGGCAGCAGGATTGGGGCTTGTAATGGCGATGCGCGCACCAGGCCGCCCTGCAATCAATACAGGCCACGCCGACACGCCCACCCCGGCAATGCGGCGCAAGGCGATGGCTGAAAAGGCCATCACCGGGCGCCGATAGGTTTCACCGCGCAACTTAAGCTTTCCCTCCGCGGACTCATGCGATAGTCTGATTCACATGGGTGAGAGACCAACGAGCAACCGCGCCACCGATTTCGACGTGCTGATCGTGGGTGCCGGGATTTCCGGCATCGGCATGGCAGCGCATATGAAAGAAAAGGCGCCCGACCATACATTCGCGATCGTCGAGCGGCGCGAGAACCTCGGAGGGACCTGGGACCTGTTTCGCTATCCGGGCATCCGCTCGGACAGCGACATGCACACGCTGGGCTTCGATTTCGAACCCTGGAAGCATGAGAAATCGATCGCCGATGGTCCGGCAATCCTCGAATATCTCGACCGGATTGTCGCTGAACGCGACATCCGCCGCCACATCCGCTTCGGCCACAAGGTCATCGCCGCCGACTGGCGCGAAAGCGACGCGCGCTGGCACGTCACGCTCGAAACCGACGATGGCGAGCGCAAGATGCTTACCGCCAACTGGCTCTATCTCGGTTCGGGCTATTACGACTACGACGAACCCTACGATCCCGGCTTCGATTTCGGCGAATTCGATGGCCAAGTGATTCATCCGCAGTTCTGGCCAAAAGACCTCGACTATGCGGGCAAGAACGTCGTGGTGATCGGCTCGGGTGCGACGGCAGTGACCATCGTCCCCTCCATGTCGGACAAGGCGGCCAAGGTCACCATGCTCCAGCGCACACCAACCTGGATGTTCTCGCGTCCGGCGAAAGACGGGCTCGCGAACTTCTTGCGCAAGATCCTGCCGGAGAAGCTCGCCTACCGGATCACCCGGTTCAAGAATATCAGACTGCAGGATATCAGCTTCAAGAAAGCGCGGACCAAGCCGGAGAAGGTCGGCGAGTTCCTGCACAAGAAGATCACCAAGATCATGGGCAAGGATTTCGACCTCGCGCCCTTCACCCCGCCTTACAACCCGTGGGACCAGCGCCTGTGCCTGGTGCCGGACGACGATCTGTTCGAAGCCCTCAAGAGCGGCAAGGCGGATGTCGTCACGGGCCGGATCAAGGCCTTCGAAAAGGGCGGCGTGAGGCTCGAAGACGACAGCTTCCTGCCAGCCGATATCGTGGTCACGGCAACCGGCCTGAAACTCGCCGTCGCCGGCAAGATAAAGCTTTCGATAGAAGGCCAGCCGGTCGATCTGGCGCAGAGCTTCTATTACAAGGGCTGCATGTATTCGAACGTGCCAAACCTTGCGGTAGTATTCGGATATCTCAACGCCAGCTGGACGCTGCGCGCGGATATCAATTCAGATTACGTCTGCCGCGTCCTGAATGAAATGCGTGCGACCGGCACCGATATCGCTGTCCCTGTGCTGCCAGACGATCACCAGCTCGAAGAGGACGATATTTTCGATTTCTCCTCTGGCTATATCCAGCGCGGCAAGCACATCATGTCGAAGAACGCAGTCGAATATCCCTGGCGGCTAAACCAGGAATATGTCCTTGATCGCAAGCGCATGCGGACGGACCCTGTCGAAGACGGGATTCTCGCCCTGCGGCGCAAGGGTGCCAATGCCCGCGGGGCGGCCGAGGAATTGGAAGCTGCGGAGTAGCTTTCCGCAGCCAGCCGCTCTACCACCACCCGCATGAGTGACCGCATCTATACTGCAGGGCTCGTCGTGATCGGCGACGAGATCCTTTCGGGCCGCACGCACGACAAGAACATCGCGCAAGTCGCCAGCTGGTTGCAGGTGCAAGGCATCCGTCTTGCCGAAGTGCGGGTCGTACCCGACGTGATCGATCGCATCGTGGAAGCGGTGAATGCACTGCGCGAAAGCTACGATTACCTCTTCACCACAGGCGGCATCGGTCCGACGCATGACGACATATCCGTCGATGCAGTATCGAAGGCCCTTGGCGTGCCCGTAATCATCCATCCAGAGGCCCGCGCCATTCTCGAGCGCTACTACACCGACAAGGGCGGCGTGAATGAGGGCCGCTTGCGTATGGCCCGCACGCCGGAAGGGGCCGAGCTCATTCCCAATCGCATGTCGGGTGCTCCGGGGATCAGGATCGGCAATGTCCACATGATGGCCGGCGTCCCGCACATCACCGCAGGCATGCTCGATGCCCTGACCGGCACGCTGGAAGGCGGCGCGCCGCTAATCTCGGAGACGGTCGGGGGCTTCATCCCCGAAAGCGAAGTCTCCATCCTGCTGCGCGATGTCGAGAAGGCGCATGAGAACTGCCAGATCGGCAGCTATCCCTTCTTCCGCGAAGGCCGCGTGGGGTCGAACTTTGTCATCCGCTCGACCGATCGCGGCGATCTCGACACCTGCATGAAGGCGCTGTGCGACGGGCTCGCCGAGGCCGGGTTCGAATTTACCCACGGCGGAATCTGACCGGGACTTGCACGCTGCGACTTCCGAGCTAGCTTCGCGGTTCGATGCTCTGGCTCCTCGTCTTCGGCCTGATCGTGGCCTGCGTACTGCTGTTCCAGCGATTGCAACGGGCCGAGGAACGTATCGGCCATCTCGAAGAGCGGCAATCCGAGCAAACATGGCGCATCCTGGCGCTGGCTGCGGCCGAGCGCGAGCAAGGAGAGGCGGAAAGCCCATCCGCACCGCCCGAACCTGATCCCCAGCCCGAACCCGAAGGCGAGCCGGCCGCACCCGCCCCTGCCGTCACCTTGCGCAGCTGGGCGGAGCCGGTAGCCACGGCGGAAGTCGAGGAGCGACGACAAGAGGAGGAGCATGATCCAGCTCCTGTCGAAGCTCTCGATGACGAGAGCACCTCTCCTTGTTTCAGCTTCGACTTCGAGGAGATATTCGGACGCCGACTCCCGATCTGGGCGGGCGGTATCACGCTGGCCGTCGCAGGTGTCTTCCTGGTGCGCTACTCGATCGAGGCTGGCCTCCTGACACCGCTTGTGCGCGTGGCGATGTCCTTCTTCTTCGGCCTCGCCTTGCTGGCCGGAGCAGAGGCGGCCTATCGGTTCGAAGACCGCGTGCGCGATGAACGCGTGCGGCAGGCGCTGGCAGGTGCCGGTCTCGCGACGCTTTATGCAGCCTTTTATCTCGCGGGCACGCAGTATGAACTCATCGGCCAGACGGTCGCTTTCCTCGGGCTCGCCTCGGTAACCGCGCTCGCGATCTTCCTGTCCTATCGCTTCGGTCTGCCAAGCGCGGTGCTGGGGCTGGTCGGAGGGTTCGCTGCCCCGGCCCTGGTCGGCGGCGAGGACGCCAATCTACCGATGCTCGCGCTCTATCTTGCGCTGGTGACGGGCGGGCTGACGCAAACGGCTAACCGCCAGAAGCGCTCCTGGCTCGGGCTTGGCGCGCTGGCCGGCGGGCTGGGCTGGGGCGCCCTGCTCCTGCTCGGCGGCGACTACGACATGAGCGAGATTGTGGCGCTGGGGCTCTACTTCGTCCTGCTCGGCGCGCTTGTTCCCGCTTTCCTTGATATCGATCGCTTGCAGCAGCCAGTACGGCTCGCCGCTGCGGGTGCTGCGGGCCTGCAGCTGGCGGTTCTGGTGGACAAGGGTGGCTACCAGCCCCTGGCCTGGGGTCTCTACCTGCTGCTCGGCGCAGCCCTGGCGTGGTTCGGCTGGCGTCGGCCCGAAATGCGCGCCGGGAGCGCCATGGCCGCAGCCATCGGCATCGCGCTGCTGGCGTTGTGGCCCTCGCCCGAGCCATTACTCTTTGCCCTGGTCGCCGCGGCAGTTGCCGGACTGTTCACACTCGTGCCACTTGCCCTGATCAGGTGGAAGGACGGCGGCGCGCTTCAGACCATTTCGATCGCGGCCGCATCGCTTGCCATCGGCATCGTCGTCATGACCACGTTTGGCGCGTTCGATGTCGACGGGCTGCACATGTGGGAGGCGGTGGGACTTCTGGCTCTTGCCCTTCCACCCTCGCTTGCTGCGCGCGAATTGTTCACGCGTCCTGCGACAGGCGAACTGGCTGCCAATCTCACCAGCGCCGGGCTGATCCTCATCCTTGCTTCCGCCTGCCTGCTGCCCGACACCTTCGTGCCAATTGCAGCCAGCGCGATCGCCATCGGCCTGACATGGCTCCTGCGCGAGAAGCTCGTAATCGGTCGCTCGCTGAAGGCGGTGGTGTGGCTCTTTGCCGTCATCCCCGCGATCACGCTGACGATCGCCGACACCGCCTTCACCGAATTCAACACGATTTCCAGCGGCGTCGAGGCGCTCTCGATCCTTTCCGCCCTACGCTGGCTTGCAGCGGTGTTGCCCTTTGCAGCGATCGCCTTGCTCGGGAAGGAGGGTAACGACCGCAGCATGGGCGAACTGCTGGCCGGCTTCCTCCTCTTCGGAGCCATGGCCCAGCTCTTGCCGCCGATAGCGCTGGTCTGGGTGGCGGCGGCGCTGGCCGTTGCAATCTTCCTTCGGCTATCCGAGCGTGGGCTAGCTGCCCTCGCCCTAACCGGTTGCATCTCCCTGTGGGCGATAATGCCCGCAGGCCAGTGGCTGGAAGAGGCGCTGCTTTCGCTGGCAGGCGAACCCATGCTGGCAAGCTATCTACCACCGCTGCGCGACATGTTCGGCTTTGTCCTGCCCCTCGCCATCGCGCTCGGCGCGGCGCGCGTCCACATTCGCAACCTCTCGGATCGGCCAGTACCGCTGTTCTGGCTCGCCATTCCGCTAGCCGGGATCGTGGCGCACAGTGTCTTCAAGCAGCTCTTTTCGCTCGAGGGACAGCCCGACTTCGCCGTCCTGGGACTGGCAGAGCGCACCGTGTGGCAAGGTCTTCTACTCGCGGCGGGCTGGTGCATCTGGACGAAACTGCGCAGTGCGCCGCTCGCATCGGTCCCGGCGCTCGCCGCGCTCGTCCATTTCGGATGGTACACACTGCTGTTGCACAATCCCTTGTGGGCGCACCAGGCTGTCGGCCAGGTTCCGATCGCGAACCTTGTGCTGGCAGCTTACGGCGTCGCGATTGCCGCACTGCTGTCGCTCCGCAAGTGGTGGCCCGCCTGGCGGCGTGCGTTCGATATCGCGATCATGCTGCTTTCGCTCATCGGTGCGATAAGCCTGTTGAGACAGATGTTCGCAGGCACATTCCTCGATACGCTCCCGATGAGCCAGAGCGAGGACCTGCTGCGGTCGCTGGTCGGCATCCTGCTTGCCATTGCCTTCCTTCTGATCGGCAGCGCGCGCGAGGAACGGATCTGGCGGATGGGATCGCTAGTGCTGATGATCGGTACTGTCTTGAAGGTCTTTATCTTCGATACCGCAGGGCTCGAGGGGCTCTTGCGGGTCGCCAGCTTTGTGGCGCTTGGCGGCAGCCTGATGGGGATCGGCTGGTTCTATTCGCGCCAGCTCAAGGCCGGGCCGAAAACGAGAGACGTGTGACAATGAGAAAGGGCCGGAGGTTTCCCCCCGGCCCTTTTCAAATCGCTTTCGAGTAGGAAAGAGCTCTTACGCGCCTTCCACCTCGCCAAGGTCGACCTTGAGGCCCGGGCCCATCGACGAGGTCAGCGTGACCTTGCGGACATACTTGCCCTTGGCACCCGACGGCTTCGCTTTGACGATCGCGTCGGTCAGAGCCTTGAAGTTGGTCTTCAGGTCTTCGTCCTTGAACGACAGCTTGCCGATGCCGCTGTGGATGATGCCCTGCTTCTCGACGCGGAATTCGACCTGGCCGCCCTTGGCGTCCTTCACGGCCTGTTCCACGTTCGGCGTGACGGTGCCGAGCTTCGGGTTCGGCATCAGGCCCTTGGGGCCGAGCACCTTACCGAGACGGCCGACGACACCCATCATGTCGGGGGTCGCGATAACGCGGTCGTAGTCGAGGTTGCCGTTCTGCATGTCTTCCATGAGATCTTCGGCACCGACCTTGTCTGCACCGGCGGCAAGTGCCTTCTCGGCATTGTCACCCTTGGCGAACACGGCGACCTTGACGTCCTTGCCGGTACCGCTCGGGAGCGAGACCATGCCGCGGACCATCTGGTCGGCGTGGCGCGGATCGACGCCGAGGTTCATGGCGACTTCGACGGTCTCGTCGAACTTTGCCTTGTGCTCGCGCAGCGTGGCGATGGCTTCGTCCACGGTGTAGAGCTTCTCACGGTCGAGCTTGGCTGCAACCTGCTGCTTCTTGGTCTGCTTGGCCATGTCCTTAGCCCTCCACCACTTCGAGGCCCATCGAACGCGCGCTGCCTTCGATGATCTTCATGGCCTGGTCGATATCGTTCGCGTTGAGGTCGACCATCTTCGCTTCGGCGATTTCCTTGATCGCGCTCTGCTTGATGGTTCCGGCCGAAACCTTGCCCGGCTCCTTCGAGCCCGACTTCAGCTTGGCTGCCTTCTTGAGGTAGAACGAAGCCGGCGGCGTCTTGGTGACGAAGCTGAACGAACGGTCGGCATAGACCGTGATCACGGTCGGGATCGGAGCGTTCTTTTCAAGGTCCTGCGTGGCGGCGTTGAACGCCTTGCAGAATTCCATGATGTTGACGCCGCGCTGACCCAGTGCGGGGCCGATCGGGGGTGAGGGATTTGCAGTGCCCGCGGGCACCTGCAGCTTGATATAGCCGTCAATCTTCTTGGCCATTACTGGCCTCCTTTCACACTGTCGGCTGCATCCTTCGATCCAGCCTCATGTTGAGCGGTCGAGCGGCCTGCAATGAAGCAGTCCTCCCGCGTGGAATCCCGAACTGTCGCTTGGGAAGGCGCGCACATAGCGATTCTGCGCGGTTTTGCAAGCGCTGAAGGTGCCTGTTGGACGCAGGTTGGACTGGCCGGAGACCAACCCGACAGCATGGAACACATGGAACACGGTCCTGGGATTGAAAGCACACCATCGGCATCGGTTGCCGCAGGAGGAAAACCCGCATCGCTCCATCCGGTAAGGCATAGGAAATCGCCCCGCTGTAGGAAATCACACTGGTCGATACAGACGGTTGCAAGTTTGAGAATTTTTGCCGATGAATGAGGGCATTAACGGGAGGACAGCTTGAGAATCTACGCGCTAGCGATTGCAATGGCGGCCACACCCCTGGCCGCGCAGGATGTCGCACCGATGCCTGAGCCGGCAGAAGATTACGCAGCGATGTCAGACGCTGATCTCGTCGATGCCTGGCAGAATCTTGATAGAGACGCGTCGACTTGCGCAACGAGGCTGCCCCTATTGCGAGCACTTGAAGTCCTGAGGCCGGGTGTCATCGAACTCCGTCATGATGTCATGCGAATGGAAATCTGGTGCCACTACGAACGTGACGACTATGCGAATGCGCTGATTGCCTTGAAAGCTCTGGAGGAGGTGGATGGCAGCTTCTCGCAACCGGCCGCACTGGCGATTGCCGCAAATTCGGGTCAAGGGGATGCATTGCTTGCCCGAATGCGGATCATGGCCCTCGACGGCGATGCAGAATCCTATTCGTCGTTGACCAGCGACCTATGGTTCTTTGCCCAACGCAAGGCTCGTGACCTCGATCTCACCGCGGAAATCGACGCCTTGGACGCCGAGATATTCTTGCGAGGCCACCACGATCAGTTCGACCCTGCAATCCGGTATTCCATAGTCGATGGAGCATTCAATCATGGAGTAGCTTCAAACGATAGCAGGCTCGCCGAGACCGCGATCAGCCAGCATAGGCAACCGGGATATTTCGATACCTATCTCGCCGATCGGAAGTACGAAGCCTATTGGCCCATCATAGAGCGGCGCGTGGGCCCTGCGATGGAAACCATCATACGCGAATACCTCGCAACCGCCCGGCGCGCGTTTGCCGCCGATCCGGAGAATCCGGAGAATCTCAACGACCTTGGACACGCTCTCTATTACGCAGGAGAATTCCATGAGCTGCTCGCATTTGCCGATGCGCAGTTAGGCCGGGACGATCTGGAACAGACCATGGTTGAAGACGAGGGCTGGCTTCTCAACCTGAAGGCATACACGCTCGATGCCTTGGGTAGGGGCGATGAAGCTGACGAGGTATTCGATTCCCTTGCCCGCGTAGGTCGCGAGAATGGTGGCTGGGGCGTGAATTTCGTGATCAATCGCGCCTCCCGCCTTGTCGGACAACAGCGCTGGGAAGAGGGCTTAGTTGCCGCAAACGAGGCAAAGCTCGTGTCCGACGTGTACGGCTCGACCTTCGCAAAGCTCCTCGTGGCGCGCGATCAGCTTTGTTCACTTACAGCCTTGGGCCGCGCGGAGGAGGCAGCCGAGCAACTTGCATTCGTGCGCGAGAACGGTCCGGAGTTCCCGACCATCGCGACGATGGCGCTCCTGTGCCAGGACCGAGAAGAAGAAGCGGTCGCCTTGTTGCTGGAAGGCTTCAAGAACGAAAAGGAGCGATCGGGCATTATTACGGAGATGCAGGCGGAGGAAGTCGATCTATTCTACACGCCCACGAAGCTTCGCCGGGCTAATGATCTGCTCGCAGAGCATGCCGATTTGAAGTCCGCTTTCGAAGAATATGGCCGCACTATTCCCGAAGAGTTCTACTCCATGGCGTCGCGAGCCCGTTATTCAAACTAAAGGTCGCCAATAAACTCGATCCGGTTTACCAAGCATTCATGGGGTGCTCCTAAGTTGGGCGCACCAAAGGGGGACGCATTTCATGTTTCGTATCGCTATCCAGGTAAAAGAACTGATCTCGAGCAATGTTTCGAGTGCACTCGACGGTGCATCAGACCCGGCAAAAATGCTGGTCCGGCTGCAACGCGAGATCGAGGAAGCGCTGGTCGGGCTTCATGGCGAACAGTCAAAGGCGCGGCGCCAGAAGGATCGACTGGAGAACGAGCTTACCCAGGCCGAGCTGCGCGAGGCCGACTGGAGCGACAAGGCCGCGATCGCCATGGACAACAACCGCGAAGACCTTGCCCGACAGGCATTGCTTGCGCGCGAGGACTGCCGCGGCGGGATCGAGCGGGTGAAGCAGGATATCGAGCGCCTCAGTGCCGACATCGCCGAAATGGAAGCCGCCGAGCGCGAACTCGAAGCCAAGCGCGAGGACGTGCGCCAGCGCTATCACGACCAGCGCGCCGCCGATGGCGATGGGAGCGCAAGGTCGGGCAGCAGCGGCTATGCCAAGCGCACCGAACGCCGGATGGACCACATCGAAACGCTGGAAAAGCGCACCGCCTTCGCGACCGAAGATAGCGCCGAATGCCGAGGCAACGCATCCGTGGAACGCGAGATCGAAGAGATGCGACGCGCTCGCAAGATCGAGGAAGAGCTGGCGGCGATGCGAAACGTGGACAAGTCGCCTCCGAAGAAGGCCCCGGCAAAGAAGGGCGGAAAACGCGCCAAGGCCGGGTGATCGAACCCGGTTCGGATGCTAGGGCGGCCTCCCGGGGGTCGCCCTGTTCCTTGCGGGTCGCCAAAATGTGAGGGGATAAGCATGTCGGACACGCCAGCCCGAGAACTGGGATGGGGTCGCTTCATCCTGCAACTCGCAACCGTTGCATTCGCCTATTTCGCCGGCGGCGTCCCCGCTGCGCTATTCTGGGGGTACGAGACGGCTGACGGGACCTTCGCGCTCAGTTCGACCGGTGTCGCGGTTTCCGTCGCCCTCAGCATGGCCTCTGCAGTTCTGGTCGCGTGGCTTTGGCTGCGCGGCGACGGAGCGCTGAAAAGGGCGTGGAACCTGGGTACGCCAGCATCAGGATGGACCACGACGTTCATATATGCAGTGCTCGCGACGGTCGCGATCATTGGCTGGTTCACTCTTGGAGCGATGCTTCTCCAGGCACTTGGGTTCGGTGCGCCCGACACCGCCGAGGTCTTCGGCTGGATCACCGAGAGCCGGTTCCATTTCATTCTCTGGATCGTGCTCGTCGCCGTCTTCGCGGCCGGCATTGGCGAGGAACTCATGTTGCGCGGCTTCCTCATCGACCGACTGGACCGGCTCGACGGGCTGCGCGGCAGGATGTGGCCGATCATCCTCCTGCAGGCGGCCATATTCGGATCGCTGCACATTTACCAGGGCGTCAGCGGGGCGATCATCACCGGTGTCGCCGCAATCGGTTTCGGCTGGCTGCGTTACCGCTGCGACGGCAACCTGTGGGCCTGCATCATCGCGCACATCGCCGTCGATGTGATCATGATGAGCCTCGCCTATGCCCAGACGTTGGGGATGCTGCCGGAGATCGCAAGCTGAAATGCGAAAAGGGGAGCCGCTCCTGATAGAGCGGCTCCCCTTTTCGCATCGATACCGGTCTTACTTGACCAGTTCGACCTGTTCGAATTCCAGTTCGACCGGCGTCGCGCGGCCGAAGATCGAGACCGAAACCTTGACCTTCTGCTTGTCGAAATCGAGTTCTTCGACAAGGCCGTTGAAGCTGGCGAAGGGGCCGTCGAGCACCTTGACCTGGTCGCCGATCTCGTAGTCGACCGAAACCTGCTTTTTCGGGGCCGACTTGGCTTCTTCCACGCCGCCGAAGTAACGCGCCGCTTCCTTTTCAGAGATCGGCTGCGGCTTGTTGTTGTTGCCGAGGAAGCCGGTGACCTTGGGCGTGTTCTTCACGAGGTGGTACACGTCGTCGGTCATGTTTAGCTTGGCGAGGACGTAGCCGGGCATGAACTTGCGCTCGACCTGGACCTTCTTGCCGCGCTTCACCTCGGTCACGGTTTCGGTCGGGACTTCGACTTCTTCGACGCCTTCGGACAGGCCCAGACGCTCGGCCTCGGCGATGATCGAATCGCGAACCTTGTTCTCGAAGCCGGAATAGGCGTGGATGATGTACCAGCGTGCCATGTGTTTCTCAGTATCCCTGTAGGCGATCAGGCCAGCGTCATCAGCCAGCGCACGAGGGCGCCGAAGGTCGAATCGACGCCGAGGAAGAAGAGCGAGAGGATCGTCATCATGATGAAGACGAAGATCGAAATGCGGACCGTTTCCGGCCAGGTCGGCCACACGACCTTGCGGCCTTCGGTGCGGACCTGGTTCACGAACTCGGCAGGCGAAGTCTTGCTGCCCTTCGCGACTTTCGGTGTCTTGTCGGCGTTGTCGGCCATGATCGTCATGCTCTCGCGTTGAACTCTTACGTCTCTTCCGGGATGGGGTCTTCGCCGCCCCGATACAAGGTCGGGAGGGGCTTTTCCTTCATCGATGTCGGAAGACGCGCAGGCATGTAGTCCGCGCGCCAGCAAAAGGCAAGCGGTGGAAGGGCCGGATTTTGCCGCTTTCCAACCCAGCATGAGGTGGCTAGCTTGCGCGCTTCGGAACATATGGCCTTTTGGGTCGAACGAGGGGAAGCCAAAGATGGCGGCACAATCTGATCCAGCTCTCGAGCTGGTAACCAATATCGCGGATTTCCTTTGGGTGGGGACTTGGGACAGTGCTCAAGTTCTCCCTTTCCCTCCGCTCGCGATTTTGCTGCTCGGCGGCGGACTTTACATGATGATCGGCCTGCGGTTTTATCCGCTCATCAAGCTGTTCTCGGCGTTTGGAGGACTATTTAGGGGCCGTAAGGGTGAAGGGGCTGGGGAGATTTCCCCGTTCGCTGCGCTTTCGACGGCGCTTTCCGGCCAGGTCGGGACAGGTAATCTCGCAGGGGTTGCGTCCGCTATAGCACTAGGGGGTCCTGGCGCCATTTTTTGGATGTGGATCACAGCGCTATTTGGCATGGCGCTAGCATTCGCAGAAGGTTCACTAGCCATCCGTTTCCGCGAAAGAACCAGCGATGGTGTGTATCGGGGCGGTCCCATGAGTTACATAATGATGGGGTTGGGGCCGAAATACGCGTGGCTTGCCATAGTTTTCTGTATTCTTTTGCTTTTCTCCGCGATGGTCACCGGCAATGCCATCCAGGCCAATGCAGTCGCCGACAGCCTGAAAGAACTCTTTGGACTGACCGAAGTGGTCGGTGGAATGATTGTCGCTGTCGCCGTGTTTGTAGTCATCATCGGCGGGATCAAGTCGATCGGGAATGTCGCGGAGAAGATCATTCCCTTCATGGCGGGGCTCTATATCGTCTTGGCCATGATCGTGCTGGCAATGAATGCTCCGCTAATTCCCGCGACATTCGGACTGATATTTGAGAGCGCGTTTAATCCTACGGCAGCAACTGGTGGATTCGCTGGAGCGTTGATGATCCTTGCCATCCGTGCCGGTGTTGCTCGCGGCCTCTTTTCGAATGAGGCTGGTCAAGGCTCGACGCCGATCGCGCACGCAGTGGCACAGACGAACGATCCTGAACAGCAGGGCCAAATGGCAATGCTGGGTACGTTCATCGATACAATCGTGGTTTGCACGATGACTGCCCTTGTGATCCTTACCGTTCAGGGCAGCTTCGAGGTGGGTGGTGAAACCCAGAGCAAAGAGATTGTTGCGTACACATGGCAGACAGCAATGGAGCCATTTGCAATGACCTCCAGCTCATTTGGTACAGCAATGCCCTTCGAGATACTTGGGACACCCATTGGTACAATCATTGTTAGCCTTGTGCTGATCCTGTTCGTCTTCACCACACTGCTGACGTGGAGTTACTACGGCGAACGAGCCATCACATTCCTTTACGATCGGATCCCTGGCTCGACCCGTGAGGGGGAGAAGAAGTTGCACATCGCCTGGCGCGTGTTCTGGTGCTTGGTCATTGTGGCCGGCGCTAGCCAGAAATCAGACTTTGTGTGGCGACTGGGCGACATTGCAAACGGGTCAATGGTCGTTCCGAACTTGATTGCACTTCTGCTACTATCCGGCGTGGTCTTCAAGCTCGCTAAAGGCGACAAGACCGCTGGCAATACGCACACCGCCGATACGCCGGAAGAGCCCGAGGAATACTAGGCTAGGTTCCCGCATCGGCGGCACGAAAAAGGGGCCGGGAGTTTCGCTACTCCCGGCCCCTGCCCTTTTACCGACTGAACCTCCAGTCAGCGCGCCCCGAACAGGCGGGCGAAGAAGCCCGGCTCTTCCATCGGAAGGATCTTGCCGTGGTGCTTATGGCGAAGGCTTGCATCGCTATAAGGCCGCGGCTTCACCCACCGATCTGGGCGGCTGCTGCGAAAGGACAAGCTAGACATGGGATATCCTCCATGAAACCTTTCCCTCGCGTCCTGCCCCGTAAAACTGCGTAGGGTTGTGCCCGGTTCCCAGAGACTTGCGCGATCCCGCCCAGCGGTCCCGATACGGGACGGCGGGAGTGATCTTTAGTCGCCTCCGCGCGCAATCCAGCGATCAATCTTTGCTTCGAGGACCGGCAGGGGCAGGCCGCCCGTGTCGAGCACCTGCGTGTGGAAGGCCTTGATGTCGAAATCATCGCCCAGCGCGGCTTCCGCACGGGCACGCAGTTCCTGGATCTTGAGCGCGCCAACCTTGTAGGCGAGCGCCTGTCCGGGAATGGCAATGTAGCGTTCCACCTCTGCCACAACCTCGGTTTCGGTCAGGCCGCTGTTTGCCAACATGAAATCGATCGCCTGCTGGCGCGACCAGCCCTTGGCGTGAAGCCCCGTATCGACAACCAGCCGCATCGCGCGAAGCTGCTCGTCCTGGAGCGTGCCGTAACGGTTCCAAGGATCCTCGAAGAACCCCATCTCGTAGCCAAGCGTTTCGGCGTAGAGCGCCCATCCCTCGACGAAAGCGGTCGTCCCGCCAAAGCGCATGAAGGAGGGCAAATCCTCGTTTTCGCGCGCAAGGCTGATCTGGAAATGATGCCCGGGCGCGCCCTCGTGGAGATATAGCGTCACGATGCCCGTAGTGAGCCGGCTCGGCAGGTCATAGGCGTTGAAGTAGAAAACGCCGGGCCGCGACCCGTCGGGCGACCCGCTCTCGTAGGACCCGCCGGCGGAGAATTGCTCGCGATAGGGTTCGTAGGGACGGATCTCGAGCGGCGTGACCGGAGTGAGTGAGAAATAGTCGTCGATCTTCGCATCGACCGCGTGACCGATGTCGTAGTAGCTTTGGGTCAGCGCCTCCCGGCTCGCCGACTTGAACTGCGGATCGGTGCGCACGTAGTCGAAGAATTCGCCAAGAGTGCCCTCGAAGCCGACCTCGGCCTTGATCGCCTCCATCCCGTCCTTGATCCGCGTGACTTCGGCGAGGCCGAGATCATGCAGGTAATCGGGCTCGAGCGGCAGCGTCGTCGTGCTCTCGATGAGCTGGCGATAGAGCGCCTCGCCGCCTTGCATCTGCGCAAGGCCCACGCTTTCGCGGGCGGCCTGATAGTATTCGTCGCGCAGGAAATCGCGCAGCCTCTCATTGGCAGCGAAAACCTCGCCGATGGAGGCTCGGTATTCGCGCGTCAGCCGCACCTTGTCGCTGTCGGAGAAACCTTCGGGGAAATTGTCGATCGGCATCCAGAAGGGCGATTCCTCGATATCGTCGGCGAGCTGCGTGTCGAGCTGGGTGATCACATTCCCGATCGAGAGCTGGGTTTCGACGACACCGCTGGCCATTCCCTCGCGGAACCGGAGGATCGCCTGGTCGATCAGCTCGGCGTAATTCGCATGCCGCTTGAGGTTGTTCTCGTAATCTTCGACCGTCTCGAACGGCGCCGCGCTCTGGCCACTCGCAAGGTTCGGATAGAATGAGTGGAGGCCCGTGAAGTGGTTGATCGGGCGAACCGAGGTCGCCGCCAGAATTTCGGGTGCAAGCCCCTTCAGGGCATCGAGCTGATCATATTCGAATACGTCATAGGCAAGCCGATCCGTGGGGGAGAGTTCGCTTCGATCGATGTTGCGCAGCGCCTCGAGGTTGCGCTCGGCATCCTTGCGCAGGGCGTCGCTGAAGCTCGCGGAATAGAAATCGCCAAGCCGGTCCGCATAGCGCATGTCGCCCCTGAACAGCGCGCCCAGGGGATTGAGCTTGAGACCGCGCTCGTCGGCCTCTGCAAACAAGGCGAAGAGCTTGTCATGCGCCGCCTGCTCCGCGGCTGCCTGGGCCGCAGCGTCGTTTGCCGCATTTCCGGGCTCCAGGCTTCCGGTCGTCGTGCAGGCGGCGAGCGCAAGCGCCAGGCTGCCGATCAGCGAGCTGCGTGCAATGATCATGTGAATGTCCCCAGTAATCTAATCCGATGGCCGGTTACTGCACTTGGCGGATAGCACAAGCTTTCCTGCATCGGCGGTGATCCCCGCTCGACGAACGACCTAATCGATGCAGAACCGGTCGCCCCGCCGGGCAACGGAATAGCCGCGCTCGGAAACCTGGCGGCTCTCGGCGCTGTCAGGATCGCGGATCGGATTGGTGTGATTGTAATGGATGAAATGGACCTTCGCCCGCTCGCTGGCGGGAAGGTGCTGCAACATATCCATCGTTTCGGTCACACGGGGATGCGGAATCTCCGACATGTCGCGGCCCGGCAGTTCGTCGTCGTCCCAGAAGGTCGCGTCCACGAAGACATGATCGGCGCGTTCGAGGAGCGACATCAGCTTCGATCCGTCGGTGCCCGCCCAGTCCTCCCAGCTGTCGATGTCGGGCAGGTAAAGCACGCCGCCACCATTTGAGGGCATGATGTAGAAACCCACCGTCTCCGAATATTCGTCACGGTGATGGACCGGCAAGGCGACAACGACGAGATCGGGTGTCAGCGCAACCGCCTGGATCGCATCACCACCCTCGAGCTTTACCAGCTCGATCTGTCCTAGCTCGACCAGCTGGTTCCACGGGCCGTTGCTCGCGAGGAAGTCCGCCATGCGTGGCATGGCATAGACCGGAATGCCGTTGGCGCTGGCAGCTTCCCGACCGAGATAGGCGAGGCCGAGATAGTGCCCGATATGCGCATGGGTGAGGAAGATGCCATCGATGCCCAGCCCATTGCTCGGCGGCTCAATGCGGTCGAGCGCGGCGAGCTGTTCGGTGAGCGCCGGTGACGCGTCGAACAGGTACCGCGCTCTATTCGACCGATCGATCAGGGCAAGCGAGCTCGGAAGCAGGCTTGACCCTGCGTCATGCGAATTGCCGATCTGCGGCGCGCCTGCGTCCTGACCCGCTCCCAGAACAACCAGCTCGATCTGACACTGGTCAGCAGCTTCCCGCGCCGCGGCAGTCGGCGCTAGGAATGCCGAGGCCAATACCACCAGTATGCTAGAGGAGCACCTCACGCAGGAAGCCTGCAACGATGCCGGCCACGATCATGGCACTCAGCACTTTCACCCAGCCCGGCTGCGACTTCCAGTCGTGCAGCTCGAAGGCGATTTCGAATAGCCGATACATATTGTCCCCCTTCGCTTTGTCGGGGGTATAGGCTTGAAAAGATTGCTGAATATCTAAAGCGAAATCGACTCACTCGATCACGCGTCCGCGGACCATGACCCAGTCGACATCCTCGAGCACGGTGGCATCGTCCAGCGGATTGCCCTCGACTGCAATGATGTCCGCCGAATAGCCGACGGCAATGCGGCCGATCTCGCTCTCCATGCCGAGGATTTTCGCCGCGCCCGTCGTCGCCGTGGCCAGTGCTTCGCGGCTGGTCATGCCGTTGTTCAGGAGCAAGCGGAATTCGCCCCCGTTCTGCCCGTGCGGGAACACGCCCGCATCGGTGCCGAACGCGATATTCACATTCCACTTGCGCGCCCGTTCGACGATTGTCCCGGCATAGGCCGCGACTGCCCTGATCTTCTCCTCGACCACTGGCGTGTAGAACCCTTTGCCCAGATTGCCCTTGATGCCTTCGAAAGCCATCAGTGTCGGGACCAGCGTGGTACCGTTCTCGCGCATCGCCTTGGCTGCCGCTTCATCGAGATAGGTGCCATGTTCGATCGTGTGCACACCGGCACGCGCCGCGGCCTCTATGCCCCTTGCTCCATGCGCATGGGCGGCGACCTTCAAGCCCAGCGATTCCGCCGTCGTGACGATGCTGCGCATTTCCGCATCGGTGAAGTGCGCCTCGAGCCCACGTCCCTGCTGGCTCAGCACGCCGCCCGTGGCGGTGATCTTGATCAGGTCCGCGCCATATTTCGAAGCCTGGCGGACCATTTCGGCGCATTCGACCTCGCCAGTGCAGGCGAAGGAAGTGCCGAGCGCGTCATTCACCTCGCGCCGGAAACCGTTGATATCGCCATGCCCGCCGACGATTGCGATCGTGCGCCCGCTGGTGATGACGCGCGGCCCGGGAACCATGCCCTCTGCTGTCGCGCGGCGCAGCATCTGCGTGACCTGGTCGGACCGCGAGCCTACGTCACGAACCGTGGTGAAGCCTGCCAGTGCGGTGATCCGCGCATTCTTGGCAGCGACCAGAGTGCTCCATTCGATCGGGGTCGTCGCCGCTCGCCAGAATTCGCCCGAAGGATCGCCGGAGAGGTGCGTGTGCAGGTCGATCAGGCCGGGGACCAAAGTCTTGCCTTCGAGATGGATCATCTCGGCCCCCTCGGGAACGGCAGACCAGCCTTCCTCGATGCTGACGATACGGCCGTCCGTCACGGTGACGGTCGCCCTGCCCATCGGCTGGCTACCGGCATCCAGGATGACGCCATCGGCATGGATAACGGTGGTTTCGGCCAAAACCGGCGCGGCGCCCGCCAGCAGGCAACCGGCAATCATTGCAGTCAGTTTGCGCATCGAGTCTCTCCCCTGATCGCGCCGTGATGCCCGCTCCCTCGCCGTGCGGCAAGAGGTGGAACAATGCGGCGCTTTTCGAAACGCTAACCATTGGCGTGTTACGGCGCAGGCTGTTGTCAGTTCTGGGGGAAGCGAAGATGCGGGCAATCCTCGCCATCGCCGTCGGTTGCGGCATGATCGCTGGCGGCCTGCGGCTGTTCCCGGACACCGATGACATGCCTACCGCCATATCGATCATACTTTGCCTGTTCGGCGCGGTTGTGGTCCTGGCTGGCATCAACCATGGCTGGCTGCGCATCCAGCGGCGGCGCGCCTATGCGGGTGGGCGCGAACGACGCGGCACGGTCCGATTCTTCCGGCCTGTCGGGATGGATGACGATACCAGCTACCTGATCTTTGCGACCAGCTATGGCGAGTGGCTGTTGACGGTCGACAGCAGCAGCATCCGCAAGGTTGGCGATGGTCTTGCGGAAGGGCTCCCCGCCCGCGCCTACATGGGCGCGGACGACCGGATCTACGGGCTCGATATCGGAAAGGTCAGGACCCTTCCGATTTCCGCTGGGATACCCTTCGAGGGCAAGTTGCGCGAACGAGTGGAGCGCATCGAGGAACGGCGGAAAGAACTCGGCGCGCGCTCGACCAAATCGTGAATGCGAAACTTCAGAAGGTGTAGCCCAGCCCGAGCGCGATGAAGTACTGATCATTGTTGCCGCGAATGCTGGTGAAAGGGGTTTCTGCAGCATCGCCTTGCAACACCGACCAACCACCGATGGCGACGATCGACAAGCCGCCGTCGGTCACATCGCCAGACAGGTCCTGCGCCAACAGCAGGTTTACGCCGAGGCTCTGAAGCCCGCCTTCCGCCTGGAAGCCCGGGAGCAGGTCTTCGGCCGGAAGCGCCGGATTGGCATCGGGCACGGTGAAGTAATAATCGGCCAGATCGTCGTCGATGAAGGTCGCGCTGAGCGAAAGCGAGGCCGCCGTGGCACGGCTGAGCGGGGTGAAATAGGTGACGCTCGGGCTCCAGAACATGCCCCCATGCGCGCCCGCAACGTCCCAAGCGGCATCGACATTCACGCTCAGGCTGTCAAAAGGATTGAGCAATTGGGGAAACTGGACACCCACGGTGCCGCCGATCTCCACCGCACGGTCGAGTTCGCCATAGGCGGCCACGATGTCGTCATTGATATCTTCCACATCGGCACGATCGCTGCGCAAGCGGAACATCGGCCCTGCGGAGAAGGAAACACCGCGCTCGGGATCGGGTACCAGATCGACCGCGACACCTGCTGGTCGTGGATTGATGTCTATCCCGCCGAGCGAGCCCTGCACGATCGGCAGGATATTGATGTTGTAATCGTCGCTGCCCGAATAGCTGGCATTGTAGCCAACGCCGATACCGACACTCAGGAAATCGCCGTCGAAGATTGTTTCAGGCGGTCCCGCGGGCAAGGGTTCTTCGATCTCTGTTTGTTGAGCGAAGGTGGGCATTGCGAATGCGGATGCGAAGATAGTTGCAGCAATGCTTGCCGTTCGGATCATGCGGATTTCCCTCTGTCTTTTGCTGGGAAACTACCGCCCGCGCAGCCTGTTCCACGATTTCAGCTGCGCATTGCAAGTCGATGAGCGACGCAATAGACCCAAACCCATGAAGTATTCGACAAAGTTCGCCGGCGCACTCGCTTTCATGCTTTCTACTTCCTTGGGGGCACAGTCGTTGGAAACGCAGGATGGCGTGAACGCGGATCCGCACGTCGCGCTGGTCGATGCGATGATGAGCCCCGAAGGATTGGCGGTAGCATCGACCAATTCCATCGCCGAGATCAGGAAAGTCTACGAAGCGGACGCCGATCTGATCGAGATGGAAGCCGAATGCCCCGGCACGATAGACCTGCTGATGGCGACCACCACGCCATTCTTCTACGAATATGACCGGATCGAGGCAGAATTGCGCCGCGAGGCGATGGTAGAAATCCTGAGGGTAGAGATGTCCGAAGAGCACGCGAGAGCGGCGAGCGAGTTTTATTCCAGCGAGATCGGCCAAAAGCTCACCATGGCGGTGATGGACAACTATTCGATCGAGACCACTCTCAATGCCGCCATGCAGAGCGAAGAGGATGAATTCGAGGTCGACCCGAAGGACGTTGCTTCGGACAACCTGCGCTCGGCCGCCGCCGCCGCCCTCACCTTGAGCCCAGAAGAAAAGGCAAGCATCGAATCCCAGTTGAGAGGTCGGGAATGGTTCGCAGCGTTGCTCAAAGCGCGGCCTAAAATGTTCGCTAGGGGAATGGAAATCGCAAACTCGGACTTTGCCCCTCACCTGGATCGGGAGATCGAGACAGCCGTGGACACTGCGCTGACCGCCCATCTCGATGATTGCGGTTACTGACCCTCCAGCGACCGATATGACTGGTGGCCAGACCGACATCGCCATCGTTGGCGGCGGGCTTGCCGGGGGGCTGACTGCGCTTGCGATCCATCGCGTCAATCCCAGGCTTTCGGTCGCCCTGTTCGAGGCTGGCGATAGCTTCGGCGGCAACCACCGATGGAGCTGGTTCGAAGGCGATCTCGACGAGAGAGGTACCGAGCTACTAGGGGCTTTCAAAAAGGCCGAGTGGTCCGGCGGGAACGAGGTGCGCTTCCCCTCTTATACTCGGCAGCTGGCCAGCAATTACCGTTCGCTCGATAGCCGGGATTTCGACGAGGGCATGCGCCGAGCCCTGCCGCAGGAGTCGATCCGGCCCGGAAGCCGGGTTGCAGGCCTCGATGCTGCCGGGATCACACTGGACACGGGTGAACGCATCGCTGCGCGCGCCGTGATCGATTGCCGCGACGCGGTCCCCAGCGAACATCTTACAGGCGGCTGGCAGGTCTTTCTTGGCCAGCACCTGCGCACCGACGCGCCCCATGGCCTCGCGCGGCCGGTCATCATGGACGCTTCGGTGGAGCAGCCCGATGCCTACCGTTTCGTCTACCTCCTGCCGCTCGGTCATGACGAGATCTTCGTAGAGGATACCTATTATTCCGACAGTCCCGCGCTCGACCGGGAATGCCTTCGCGAGCGGATCTCAACCTATGCCCGTGACAAGGGTTGGGCTTGCGAGGTGGTTCATGAGGAAACGGGCGTCCTGCCGGTCATCACCGGCGGTGATTTCGCGGCCTATCGCGCGGAACTGTCGACGCCCGGCGTGGCGTTGTCCGGCGCGCGGGGCGGCTTTGTCCACCCGCTGACGAGCTACACGCTGCCCATTGCCGTCGACAACGCGCTGGCCATCGCCGAAGCGGCAAGCGGCGACCTTTCGCAGCTTGCCGGTGCGGTGGAAGAGCGGGCTCAGCAACACTGGAGTCAAACCGCCTATTACCGCCTCCTTGGCAAGATGCTGTTCGACGCGGCCCTTCCGAGGGAACGATACAGGGTGTTCGAGCGCTTCTATCGCCTGCCCGAACCACTCATCACCCGTTTCTACGCCGCCAGATCATCCCCAATGGACAAATTGCGCATCCTGACCGGCAGGCCGCCCGTAGCTATTGGCCGAGCGGTCAAAGCCTTGCTTGGCAAGGGCACGCCGCTGGTCCAAGGAACCGAACCATGAATGCCGAACTGACGTCGCACCCTGTCGCCGACAACGATGCGCCTCCCTCCCTGCCCGAACCCACGGGCAAGACCGCCTGCGTCATTGGGTCGGGCTTCGGCGGGCTTGCGCTTGCCATTCGCCTGCAATCCGCCGGGATCGCAACCACGGTGATCGAAGCGCGCGACAAGCCAGGCGGCCGCGCTTACTACTGGGAAAAGGACGGCTTCACCTTCGATGCCGGCCCCACCGTCATCACCGATCCCGATTGCCTGCGCGAACTCTGGGCATTGACCGGCCACGACATGGCCGAAGACATCGAGATCATGCCGGTGATGCCTTTCTACCGGCTCAACTGGCCCGACGGGACGAATTTCGACTACTCGAACGACGAGGAACAGCTCTTCCGCGAGATTGCTGAACTCAATCCTGCCGATGTCGCCGGCTACCAGCGCTTCCTCGACTATGCCGAGGGCGTGTACGAGGAAGGCTACGTAAAACTTGGGCACGTGCCTTTCCTCGACTTCAAATCGATGATGAAGGCGGCCCCGGCGCTGGCTAAGAAGCAGGCCTGGCGCAGCGTCTATTCGATGGTCTCGAGCTATGTCGAGAACGAGAAGCTGCGCGAGGCGCTCTCCTTCCATACGCTGCTCGTCGGCGGCAATCCGATGAAGACCTCGAGCATTTACGCGCTGATCCACAAGCTGGAGAAGGATGGCGGCGTGTGGTGGGCGAAGGGCGGCACCAACCGGCTGATCGCCGCGATGGTCAAGCATTTCGAACGTATCGGCGGGACCGTGCGGCTGCACGATCCGGTAACGCGCATCCACACGCTTGGAACCACCGCGAGCGAGGTCGAGACCCACTCTGGTTTCCGACAGCGCTTCGACGCGGTCGCCAGCAATGCGGACATCATGCACAGCTACAAGGACCTGCTCGGCGGGACCAAGCGGGGCGAAAGCTACGCCAGATCGCTCGCCCGCAAGAAGTTCTCGCCCAGCCTCTTCGTGGTGCATTTCGGGATCGAGGGCACCTGGCCGGGTATCCCGCATCACATGATCCTGTTCGGACCACGCTACAAAGGCCTGCTCGAAGACATTTACGATCACGGCGTTCTGCCGCAGGATTTCTCGATCTACCTCCACCATCCAAGCGTTACCGACCCCAGCGTCGCACCCGAGGGCATGAGCACCTTTTACGCGCTCGTTCCCGTGGCGCACATGGGCAAGCTGTCGGTCGACTGGCAGGAAATGGGCCCGATCCTGGAGAAGCGCATCCTCGACGAGGTCGAGCGCCGCCTGATCCCAGACCTCCACGGCCGGATCAAGACGAAGTTCCATTACGCTCCGCGCGATTTCGCGATGGACCTCAATGCCCACAAGGGCAGCGCCTTCAGCCTCGAGCCGCTGCTGACGCAGAGCGCGTTCTTCCGCGGGCATAACCGGGACGATGTGATCGACAATTTCTACCTCGTCGGTGCAGGGACCCACCCCGGAGCCGGTATCCCCGGCGTGGTCGGCAGCGCCAAGGCGACTGCCGGATTGATGGTCGAAGATTTGGTGAAATGATGAAACGTCTTGCAGTCTATTGCGGTTCGGCATCGCCCGCAGATCCGCGTTATCTCGAACTTGCCCGCGAAGTGGGGGCTGGCCTTGCAGAGCGCGGGATCGGCGTCGTTTATGGCGGCGGCCGGCTCGGCCTGATGGGTGCGGTGGCATCGGGCGCGCTTGATGCGGGCGGCGAGGTGATCGGTATCATTCCCGAAGCCCTCGCCAGCAGCGAAGTGGCCAATCACGACTGCACCGAGCTCCACACCGTCTCGGGCATGCATGAGCGCAAGCAGAAGTTCACCGACCTTTCGGACGGTTTCGTAACGATCCCGGGCGGCGTCGGCACGATGGACGAGCTGTGGGAGGCCGTCAGCTGGGCGCAGCTCGGCTATCACGACAATCCGGTCGGCCTGCTCAATGCATTCGGCTTCTACGACCACCTGATCGCCTTCAACGCGCATATGGCCAGCGTCGGCTTCGTGCGCCCGGCGCACCAGAACATCATCATCGCCGAAGACACGTTAAGCGCGTTGCTGGAGAAAATGGCAAGCTACCAGCCGCATACTCCGATCTTCAAGATGAAGGCGAGCGACCTCTGAACAAGCCCCGCCCACTGACGACCCAGAACCTGCGCCCCACTCCGGCGCGCGCCGGCGGTGGGCGCGAACGGGCCGCGCTCGTGCAGAAGGCACATGATTCGATCGAGGTCGGCTCCCACAGCTTCGCCGCTGCATCGAAACTCTTCGACAAGACGACGCGCGAGCGGGCATGGTTGCTTTACGCCTGGTGCCGCCGGTGCGACGACATTGCCGACAACCAGGACAAGGGCGGCCCGCTCGGCGACCAGGGTACTCCCAAGGAAGCCGAAGACCGCATCCAGGCGATCAAGGTGCTGACGAGGCGCGCATTCGAGGAACAGCCTACGGCCGATTTCGCTTTCGACGCTTTCGGGCTGGTAGCCGACGAATGCGGGCTCACCTACGATATGGCGCGCGACGTCATCGGCGGCTTCGCGCTGGACGCTACCGGCTTCGCGCCCAAGAACGAGCGCGACATGCTGCGCTATTGCTATCACGTGGCAGGCGCGGTCGGGATCATGATGGCACACATCATGGGGGTGCATCCCGATGATGGCGAAACGCTCGACCGGGCGAATGACCTCGGCCTCGCATTCCAAATCGCGAACATCAGCCGCGACGTGGTGGAGGATGCTGGGGCGGGCCGGGTCTACCTGCCTGCCGAATGGCTCGCCGAGGTGGGCCTCGCACCGGGCGAACACGCCAAGCCGGAGAACCGCTTCATCCTCGCCAGCCTCATGCCGCGCATGATCGCGCTGATGGAGAAGCACGAAGCCGCCGCACGGCTGGGTGCAAAACGCCTGCGCTTTCGCCATCGCTGGGCAGTGCTCTCGGCGG
Source organism: Qipengyuania vesicularis (assembly GCF_019711415.1). Lineage (GTDB taxonomy): Bacteria > Pseudomonadota > Alphaproteobacteria > Sphingomonadales > Sphingomonadaceae > Qipengyuania > Qipengyuania vesicularis. Next base: position 595,791 of record NZ_JAIGNJ010000002.1, read on the forward strand.
CGAACATCTACGGCGCAATCGGACGCAAGGTGCTGACCCGCGGCCAGCTGGCCTGGGATAGCCGCACCAGGGTAAGCGGTCCTGAAAAGGCCTGGCACATGCTCACCGCTTTCTTCCAGTCGGTGTGGAACCGGCCGAGCGGGCCTCAAGAGCCGATCATCTGGTCGCGCCACGATTTCCGGCCCGTTGCCGGGTGGTAGCTTGATGCGGCGCGCAGCTACGGCTAGCGCGCATTCGTATGATTTCTAAGCTTCTCATCGCCAACCGCGGCGAAATCGCCTGCCGTATCATCCGCACTGCGCGCGAGATGGGGATCGCCACTGTGGCGGTCTATTCCGATGCCGATGCCAAGGCGCTGCATGTGCGGCAAGCCGACGAGGCGGTCCACATCGGCCCCTCACCCGCTGCCGAAAGCTATCTGGTGGGCGAGAAGATCATCGCCGCGGCGAAGGAAACCGGGGCAGAGGCGATCCATCCGGGCTACGGCTTCCTGTCCGAGAATGCGGGCTTCGCGCAGGCCGTGATCGAAGCGGGGCTGATTTGGGTCGGCCCCAAGCCTTCCAGCATCGATGCGATGGGTCTCAAGGACGCGGCCAAGAAGCTGATGCGCGAGGCGGGCGTGCCCGTGACACCCGGCTATGAAGGGGAAGACCAGTCTGTCGAGCGCCTCAAGCTGGAAGCCGACGCGATCGGCTACCCCGTCCTCATCAAGGCGGTCGCGGGTGGCGGCGGTAAGGGCATGCGCAAGGTCGACAAGGCCGAAGACTTCGAAGCGAGCCTCGAAAGTTGCCGACGCGAGGCCAAGGCCAGCTTTTCCAACGATGAAGTGCTGCTGGAAAAGTGGATCACCTCGCCCCGCCATATCGAGGTGCAGGTCTTCGGCGACAGCCACGGTAATGTCGTCCACCTGTTCGAACGCGATTGCTCGCTCCAGCGCCGCCACCAGAAGGTGATCGAGGAAGCCCCCGCCCCCGGCATGGACGAAGCGACGCGCGAGGAAATCTGCGCCGCCGCCGTCCGCGCCGCCAAGGCTGTCGATTACGAGGGTGCGGGCACCATCGAATTCATCGCCGACGCCAGCGAAGGCCTGCGCGCCGACCGCATCTTCTTCATGGAAATGAACACACGGCTCCAGGTCGAACACCCGGTGACCGAAGAAATCACCGGGGTCGATCTGGTAGAGTGGCAGTTGCGTGTCGCGAGCGGCGAGCCGATACCGCTCAAGCAGGAGGAACTGAGCATCAACGGCTGGGCCATTGAGGCTCGGCTCTATGCGGAAGATCCGGCGAAGGGGTTTTTACCGAGCACGGGAAGACTAGAAGTCCTCAACCTCCGCCATTGCAGACGCGTCGATACGGGCGTCGAAGAGGGTGATGAGATTTCACCTTTCTATGATCCGATGGTCGCAAAGCTGATTACATGGAAAATCAATCGCAACGCGGCAATCGAAGCCATGATTGAAGCAAGCGCAGAGGTGGAATGCTACCCTGTCAAAACCAATGCTTGGTTCTTAAAGCGCCTTCTGTCGAGCGATGCATTCGCTGAGGGCGAGTTCGACACGTCCTACATCGGATCGAACCTCGACACTCTTATTGATCCGCCTGTGCCATCGGAAATGCTGCTGTCACGAGCGAAGCGAAGAGTGGACACCTTCTACCTAGAAATGGATGATCCATACTACGAGCAACAAGCCTATCGTCAGGGCATGTCAGGATTTAGACTCAACTCGGAGCGTCGGACGGCAACCAGGGTACTCGTTAGCGGAGTCGAAGAGACCGTCAGCAAGATCGGTTTCATCCACAGCAAACACGAGGATCATTGGCCCTCGTCCGATGAGTTCGTCCTCTTCGAAGATGGAGCATCATTCGAGGTCGCAAAGTTCCGAGAGCGCGGCACCGGCCACGCCTCCGCCGCTGATGGCGCGATCCTCGCCCCCATGCCGGGCAAGGTCATCGCGGTCGATGTGGCCGAGGGTGATGCGGTCACTGCGGGCCAGCGGCTGATGGTGCTCGAGGCGATGAAGATGGAACACGCGCTCACCGCGCCTTTCGACGGGACCGTGACCGAGCTTTCCGCCAGCGAGGGCGGGCAGGTTCAGGTGGAAGCGGTTTTGTGCGTGGTGGAGCCGAACGAAGAGTAGGCGCCCTTTCCTTTCGTCATTGCGAGCGATAGCGAAGCAATCCAGCTCCTGACCTTGCAGCCAGAAGCGGGTTAGGGAGATGGATTGCCGCAGCGACTGCGTCGCTTCGCAATGACGGGAGAGGTTTTTGAGCTGGGCCAAGGAACTCGAAGAACTGCGCCGCCGCGAGGCCCTCGCCGAGCAGATGGGCGGGCCGGACAAACTCGCTCGCCAGCATGGGCGCGGCAAGATGGATGCTCGCGCAAGGCTTGCCGCATTGGTCGATGAAGGCTCCTTCCGCGAAATCGGCAAGATCGCAGGCAAGGGTCATTACGACGAGGAGGGCAACCTTCAAAGCGTCGCCCCAGCCCCGTTCCTCTTCGGCAAGGCGCTCATCAACGGCCGCCCGGTGGTCGCCACGGCAGACGATTTCACCATTCGCGGCGGGGCGGCGGATGCGGGGATTTCCCGCAAGATGGTCCAGGCCGAAAAGATGGCGCATGAGCTCAAACTGCCGCTGATCCGCATGATCGACGGCACGGGTGGCGGCGGCAGCGTCAAGACGCTCGAACAGATTGGTGCGACATATATTCCCGCCGTGCCCGGCTGGTCGGACGTGGTGAAGAACCTCGACACCGTGCCCGTCGTGGCGCTGGCGCTCGGCCCCACTGCCGGGCTCGGCGCGGCGCGGACGGTCGCCAGCCACTATTCGATCATGGTCAAAGGCCTAAGCCAAATCTTCGCCGCAGGTCCCGCCGTCGTCGACGGGCTAGGCGAAAGCTACAAGGGGTCCACCGACCACAGCCAAGCCAAGGAAGACCTCGGCGGTTCGGAAATCCACACGCGCAACGGCGTAGTCGACGACGAGGTTGCCAGCGAGGCCGAGGCCTTCGCCCGCGCGCGCCATTTCCTCTCCTTCATGCCCGAACATGTCGGCCAGCTTGCGCGCCGATCGCACTGTACCGATCCGGTCCATCGCCGCGAGGAGGCGCTGCTCAGCCTCGTCCCGCGCGAAGAGAAGCAGGTCTATTCCATGCGCCGCTGCATGGAGATGGTGTTCGACCAGGGCACCGTGTTCGAGATCGGTCGCATGTGGGGCCGCGCCTGCATCACCGCCCTCGCCCGGCTAGACGGCTGGCCGGTCATGGTTCTCGCGAGCGATCCGTCCTATCTCGGCGGATCGTGGGAGGCGAAGACCAGCGAGAAGGTCGAGCGCTTCGTGAAGCTCGCCGACCAGTTCCGACTTCCCATCGTCCACCTTGTCGACAATCCGGGCTTCATGATCGGGCGCGAGGCGGAAATGGCAGGCACGATCCGCTATGGCGTGCAGGCGATGAACGCGATCTACAAGGCCAGCGTCCCGCTCGCCTCGGTTGTGCTGCGCCGCGCCTATGGAATCGCAGGCAGCGCGATGAGCAACGCCGAGACCTACCAATACCGCTTCTGCTGGCCCTCGGGTGACTGGGGCAGCCTGCCGATCGCGGGCGGGCTGGAGGTGGCCTACAAGTCCGAGCTCGAGGCGGCCGACGATCCCGAAGCCGAACTCGCCGCGATCCGCGAGCGGCTGGACAAGGTCACCTCGCCCTTCCGCAGCGCCGAACGCTTCAATGTCGAGGACATCATCGACCCGCGCGACACGCGTCCGCTGCTGTGCGAGTTCGCTCAGCTTGCCTGGCGCAGGCTGGAGAGCGAGGCCTAGATCGCCTCATGCATGGCGAGGTACTTGCGTGCCTCGCCCGGGCGCCGGAAAAGCTTGCCCCGCTCGCTGAACAGCACGAGCATCAGGGAGCACAGGCTGAACCCGAACAGCGCCAGCGCGATGGGCTTTGCCGTACCATCGTAATTCTGCCCGATCGCAATCCCGATCAGCGCGGCCCCACCCATGCGGATGAAGCCCTGGGCGGAGGAAGCCGCGCCCGCAGTATGCTCGAACGGCTGCATTGCGATCGATCCGAAGTTCGCGCCCATGAAGCCAAGCAGGCATAGGTTGCCTGCCATCAGCGGCACGAACCAGTACAGATCGCCCGGCTGGAAGAAGGCGGCGTAGACCTGCATCGCCGCCAGGCAGATGAAGGTCACGAGCGCCGTGTGGCTCACCCGCCGGGCACCGTATCGTTCGACGATGCGCGAATTGGCGAAGCTCGACATCGCTAGCGTCGAAGCGGTCAGGCCGAAGATGAGCGGGAAGTATTCGTCCGCATCGAAATGTTCGCCGATCAGCTGCTGCGCGCTGTTGATGTAGCCGAACAGAGCGCCAAAGGTCAGCGCGCTGCCGATGACGTAACCCGAAGCCTCGCGTGTGGTGAGCGTGAGGGGCAGGTTGTGCGCTACCGTGCGGAAATCGAGCGGCTGCCGATCCTCTGGTGAAAGCGTTTCAGGCAGGCGCGACCATGCCCACAGCCAGACGAGCGACGCGATCGCGGCCATGACCACGAAGACCCAGGGCCAATGGCCGAAAGCCAGCACCACCTGCCCGAGGCTGGGTGCGAGCACCGGCACCACCATGAAGACGATGAAGATGGTCGACATGATCCGCGCCATTGCATCGCCTTCGAAGCGATCGCGAATGATCGCGGCGGGCAGCACGCCCAGCCCCGCAGTGCAGAAGCCCTGGATGCCGCGCAGCCAGAGCAGGCTCTCGTAAGTGGGCGCGAAGGCACACAGGATCGAGGTAACGACATAAGCGGCGAAGGCCACGAACAACACGCGGCGCCGACCGAAAGTATCGGCAAAGGAACCCGGGATCAGGCAGCCGACGCCTGCCGCAAGCAGGTAGACACCCACAACGAGCTGTCGCCTGTTCGGCTCGGACACGCCGAAGGATCCCGCGATCTCGTCGAGCGCGGGGAGCATGGCGTCGATCGCCAGCGCGCCAAGGCTCATCGTCGCCGCCATCAATGCGACGAACTCGGCCCTGCCGATGCTACGGCTGGTGCCGTCGCTTGAGGAGATGGTGGTGATCATGCGGGGGTGTCTTTGCGAGACGAAGGATACGATGGGAAGGCGCATCGGGTTCCTGAGTGCAATTTTTCATGCCCTGTGCTTCATTTGTCGCGCCCGCGCGCCTATCCCCGGCGCATGGCCGAAGAGGAGCAAGACGACGCAGATGAGGCAGATGGCCTGCGCAAGATCATCCACGTCGACATGGACGCATTCTTCGCCAGCGTAGAACAACGCGACAACCCGGAACTGCGCGGCAAGCCAGTGGCTGTCGGTGGATCGAGCGGGCGCGGCGTCGTGGCAGCCGCTAGTTACGAAGCGCGAAAGTTTGGTGTGCGTAGCGCCATGCCCAGCGTCACGGCCAAGCGCAAATGCCCAGAGCTGATCTTCTGCAAATCGCGCTTTGATGTCTATCGCGCGGTCAGCCAGCAGATCCGGGCGATCTTCCGTCACCACACCGACCTGGTCGAGCCGCTGAGCCTCGACGAGGCCTATCTGGACGTGACCGAGGACAAGCTCGGCATCGGGAGCGCCACGCGTATCGCCGAACTCATCCGGCAGGAAATCCGCGCCAAGACCAGGCTGACGGCGAGCGCGGGAGTGAGCTACAACAAGTTCCTGGCCAAGCTCGCCAGCGACCAGAACAAGCCGGACGGACTATGCGTTATTCGCCCGGGAGAGGGCGCAGAATTCGTGCAGTCTTTGCCGGTGAGACGGTTCCACGGTGTCGGTCCGAAGGGGGCGGAAAAGATGGCGCGGCTCGGGATCGAGACGGGCGCGGACTTGGCGGCGAAGGACATCGAGTGGCTGCGCGCCCATTTCGGCAGCTTCGCCGATTACCTCTACCGCGCGGCCCGCGGCATCGATTTGAGACCCGTCCGCTCCAGCCGCATACGCAAGTCGGTCGGCGGCGAGCGGACCTTCAACCGCGATCTGTCATCGGGCAGCGAGCTGCGCGAGACACTGGAAGACATCATCGACATCGTCTGGGGCTATATCGAGCGGGCCGAGGCCAAGGGGCGTACGGTCACGCTCAAGATGAAATACACCGACTTCCAGATCTTCAGCCGTGCAAAGACAGTCGACCAGCCCATTGAAGGAAAGGAAGAGTTCGCTCGGATATCACGCAAGCTGCTGGAGGAGGTCTTGCCCCTCCCGATGCCCATCCGGCTGATGGGACTGACATTGTCGAAGCTGGACCGTGACGGCGAGGACGAGCCGCAGCGGCCCGATGCGCAGTTGAGCTTGCTCTAGTCCTTGCGGGCCTGCCACAACTTGAGCCGCTCGCGCGTGCGCGGGCTCAACGGTTCGGGCAATGAATGGGTGGGGAAGAAACGTGCCTCGATCACCTCGCGGCCATCGGCTTCAGGCATATCATTTATGATCCCGTCGAACACATGCGCCGTGTGCGCTGCGCCGGACAATTCTTCCTCGATCACGCCGACCAGCTTCATGCCTTCGATTTCGCAGCCGGTTTCTTCGAGCAGTTCGCGTCTGGCAGCGTTTTCCGGAGCCTCGCCATCGGCGATACCGCCGCCGGGAAAGTACCATTCCTGCGGACCGTAGCTATGACGAACGAGCAAGACCTGCCCATCGAAATCGCGCCCGATGATGCTGACGCCATCGCGCGTGGTGCCGGTGACAGCCCGGGCGCGACGGCGCACCTTGTATCCGATTTTCAGGGCGAGGCGGTGCAGCGGTGCGGGCATCAGGTGAAGCATGTGACAGGCTGTTTAGCGCCTGCCAGCAGCCTCGCAACCGGCAAATCGCTGTTACCCGCAGCCGCCTGATCGAACACGTCCCGCTTGTCTTGCCCCCTGATAACGAAAGCGATTTCCCCGCTGTCGAGCAGCGAAGGGAGCGTAAGGCTGATGCGATCGAATGGTGCCTCGGGGGGCAGGGGATCGGGGGTCAGGCGGATGATGCGCCGCGGCTCCTCCAGTTGCGGATCGGTGTTGGGAAAGAGCGACGCGATATGCCCGTCGGCGCCCATGCCGAGCCAGGCGAGGTCGAAATGCGGAACCTGCTCCATGATCGTGAGCGTGACGACCTCGGCCCCGGCAGGTTCGAACAGGGCGCGCAATTTGCCGGTATTCGAGGCTTCGTGATCTTCGGGGACGATCCGGTCGTCCCCCGGCCACACGACGAGCCGCGACCAGTCGAGATCGGCTTCCAGCAGCTTTGCGATGATCGGGAACGGGGTCGATCCTCCGGGTACGGTAATCGTGACCGGCCCGTCTCGCGAAGCCAGCGCGCCTGCAATCCTGCCTTCCAGCCATTCGGCAATCGCGCCGTCTGCTGCGTTCTCGATGATCGTGATGTCAGCCATGCGTCACAGCGATACAGCAAACCCGCCCACGGCCAAGCCGGGAGCGGGTGAATTGCTATGCGCCAGAGACCTTACTTGCTGGTCTGGTTTAGGAACCAGATGCGCTCTTCGGCCTGGTCGATCCAGTCGTCCACGATACCGCTGGTGGCATTGTCGCCGACGCTTTCGGCTTCTTCCTTCACGGTTTCGAGGCGCTGGTGCAGCTTCTTGTTGTCGTCGCGCAGTTCGATCACCATCGCATCCGCGGTCAGGGTCACATCGTCCTGATCGGCAATCTGGGTTTCGGACGCCACTGTGCCGATCGAGGTCAGCGTATACTCGTCGTTCTTGCGAACGCGTTCACCGATATCGTCGACGGTCCCGATCAGCTGGGCGGCCTGCTCGTCGAATAGGACATGGAGGTCGCGAAAGCGCGGCCCCGCGACGTGCCAGTGAAAGTTCTTGGTCTTGAAATAGAGCGCCATCGTGTCTGCAAGGGCGCCGTTCAGCGCCGTCACGAGGCCCGATTTCGCGTTGTTTCCGAGAGTGGTCATCCGTTTTTCCTTTGATCTGGGTTCTTGCCCAATCAACGGATCAGAGGCGCGGGAGTTTCGCGAAGCGTTTCGCCCGCTCTAATCGGATCACTCGATCAAAGGATGGTTTTATTCTCGGTTATTGCGATCAATTCGCAGTTGGATCAAGCAGCCCACGGCCCGGTAATCGCGACGGTCCGCGTCGGGGAATAGGCGTTGACGAAGAACCACTTCCCATCGGGCGAGAAGCACCCACCAGCGAGTTCAGTCTGCATGTTGAGGCGGCCAAAGACATAGGGCTCGCCTTGCGGGGTGATACCGATCAGGCGATTGTCGACCACCTGCGTGTACTGATCTTCGCACACAATCAGGTGACCGTTGGGCCCGACAGTCAGATTGTCGCCATAGTTGAACTGGTCTTCGCTCTCGCTCTCGAAGAAGAGCTCGACCTCATCGGCCTTTTTCTCCCGTCCGGGGACCAGCTTGAAAATCTGTCCGAGCTTCTTCGCACCGCCGCTTGTCGAGCAGATGAACAGTTCATCCGTCCCCATGTGAATCCCTTCGCCGCGGGCGACGAGCGATCCGCCCTGGGCGGCCGCACGCATGCGCAAATCGTCTTGTGGGGAATCGACATCATCGAGAGGAATCCACTCGACCTTGTAGCGCTTGCCGACCTCCATCGTTGCGCTTTCCCAGTTGCGGGTATCGGGCAGCCCCACAATACGCATCGCCTCCAACCGACCACCCTTCGCCAGATCGCCGGCGACATCGGGGATGAAGCGGTAGACGACCGAATCGTCCCGGTCCTCGGTCAGGTAGACCAGCCCCGTTTGCGGATCGACGCAGGCCGCCTCGTGATTGAAGCGTCCCATCGCCTTGAGTGGCTCCGGGTTGATCAGCCCTGTTGCGTCGGCGGGAATTTCGAAGATCCAGCCGTGATCCTTGGCCAGTCTATCAGGACCGATATGCTGCGGTTCGGAGACGAATTCCTCGCAAGTGAGCCAGCTGCCCCAGGGCGTCACCCCGCCCGAACAATTGCGAATTGTTCCAGCCAGCGAGCGAAATTCGCGCTTCTTCTCCAGCGTTCGAGCATCGAGCACGATGTGGGTTGTCCCGCCGGGCAATACGGCCTGGCCGGCTAGACGATCATAGCCGTCGACAAGATTGCCGCCTGTGCCCTGACCGGGACGCAGCTCGTGGTTGCGAACGAGTGCGATATCTCCGCTCGGCAGCGGCAGGCATCCCATGCCATCTGCGGCATCCGGCACGGTTCTGCCATCGCTCATCACGTCATCGAAGCTGGAGAGAAGCCGGTAGGAAAAGCCCTCGGGTAGGTCGAGCAGGCCAAAGGGATCGGGAACCAACGGTCCGTATCCAGTGAATGTTGCGGATCTTGATGGCGGCGACATGCAGCCACTCAGCGACAGCGCAGCCAATGCGCTTGCGGTGGCAGATAGGAACTGTCGGCGATGTAGGTCTGCGGTCACGAATCTCTCCTTGGCGCGTCGGCCATCGCCATGCGATAGCAGGGTGAAGGAGTTATGACAGCGGGGAGAGACGTAATGCAGCTGACCGAAGGCATGGCGGCCGTGGTTACCGGCGGCGCGAGCGGGCTCGGCAAGGCAAGCGCGAAGGCGTTGGCGGACCTGGGCCTCAAGGTGACGATCTTCGACGTGAACGAGGAAGCGGGCGAGGCGCATGCAAGCGACATTGGCGGCACATTCGCAAGGGTCGATATCACCGACGAGCAATCGGTCATCGAAGGCTTCGAGCAGGCTCGCAGTGCCCATGGGCAGGAGCGCGTCACGGTCCATTGTGCCATGACCAGCCGAAGGGGGAAGACGCTGGGCTGGGACAAGGAAGCGGGCGGCTACAAGCGGCTGGCCACCGAAGACTACGCTTTCGGCGCGGAAGGCATCCTGGTCTCCTCCTATCGCATTGCCAGCCACTCCGCACTCGGCATGGCGAACAGCGATCCGCTAAACGACGACGGGGAACGGGGCTGTATCACGCTGACGGCCAGCGTCGCGGCGCAGGATGGCCAGATCGGACAGGTCATCTACGGCAGCTGCAAGGCAGGCGTGAATGGCCTCGTCCTGCCAATGGCGCGTGATCTGATGGACCTCGGCATCCGCGTGAACTCGGTGATGCCGGGAATATTTGCGACGCCCCTGATGCTCGGCATGAAGGATCGCAATCCGCAAATGTGGGACCAGCTCAACGCCAGCGTCCCCTTCCCAAAGCGCCTCGGCGAGCCCGAAGAATTCGCCTCGCTTATCTGCGAAATCGCGCGCAACAGCTACATCAACGGCCACAAGTTCCGGCTGGACGGGGCAATCAGGATGCCGCCGAAGTAGCTTCTCCGGGCGTCCTGTCCGGATTCAGGACTTTCGCGGGTCCTCGCTTGCGATCGCCCCTTGAGATATTGCAATGCCGGTCGAAACCGGGGGACAGGCGATCATGAACGATACCAGCGCTGCCGTACCGTGGTGGTTCAGGGCCGCCAACGCAACAGCCCCTGTCGCCGCGCTTGTGGGCCTCGCGGCTTTCTCGGCAGTAGTATTTTTCGGTTTCGGGAAGCCGCCCGGAACCTGGATGAGCGACTTCGTCTGGTTCTTCGCAGGGGGCGAATGTTTCGAGAGCGGCAGCCATATGTACGCGCAGAGATGTGTCGCACCTATCGTTGAGGCTACCGGTTGGGGCGAGGTATCGACCGGCTTGTCCTATCCACCGCAGTTCGCACCCTTCGCGATGATCATGTCTGCGGCGCCGCTCGAAGTCGGTAAATGGATATTCTATTTGGCTGGCATTCTTGCCGCTTGCGCGACCTTGTGGCTGGTCATCAAGACCGAACGTCGCACGCGCGGATCGAACTCCGACCAAACCTTGAACCACTACTGGGCTGTCCTGCTGGTTCTCGGGGCTTCAGGGGTATTGGCGTCGATCTGGATCGGGCAGCTGACCCTGCTCCTTGTTCCGCTGTTCTGGCTGGTATTCGGCTTGGTCAAGAACGAGCGGTTCGTATTGGCGGGGCTCGCCCTCGCGGTAATCTCGATCAAACCACAGGTCGCCGTTCTCCTGTTCTTCTGGCTCCTGATCCATGGTCGCTGGAAAGAACTGGCGAGCGCATCGGCTTGGGCACTCCTTCTGAGCGTTGCCTCATTCGCCAGACTGGGACCGGTCGAATCCCTGCTCGCCTGGATCGAAAGCCTGACCAGCTACCAGAACTATTCGATGAATGTACTCGGTAGCGGGCAGATCATGGGCCTGCCTAGCATGTTGGCAGTGGGGGGAATTGAGTTCCCCGTCATTGCGGCTACCGGCTTGGGAGCTGTCCTGCTCATCATCCTGCGCCTGCGCGGCAATATCGATCCCTTCGGTCCCATGGCGCTCGCGACGATATTGAGCCTTCAGATGCTCGTCTTCTCGCGCTCTTACGATATTGCCCTGCTGGCCCCGGCGGTCGCATTGCTCTGGCCGACCAATCGCTCGTCTATCGGCCAAGCCATATTGTTCTTCGGCGTGTTGGTCCTTTTCTGCATGCCACAGAAGCTGGGCATGGCATTCCTGCCAACCGCTTTCGACGCGCATTTCAGGACGTTGCTCTTCCTGGCGCTCGCTGCAATTTTCAGCTGGTGCGCATGGAACGGCCGCGAACGGTTTACGAGAACGTCCAGTAGCGGTTGAGGATAAAGGTGACGACCGGCGTCACGCAGAACACGGGAATGAGCGGAACCCAGGGGGCAAGCCCCAGCCAAGGCCCTGCGATGACCCAGACGAAGGTCGTGTTGAGCAGGAAGCCTACCAGCGTCACCACCACGAATTTCGCCCCGCTCGATGCATAATTCGATCGCGGTCCGGTTTCGCGGAAAGTCCAGAAACGATGGGTTATGAAACCGACCACCATCGAGATTGCGTAGGCCGAGAAATGCGAAGGCATGACCTCAAGGCCGGTAGACACCAGCCCGAGATAGATCGCCGAATAGACGGCGGTCACGAACAGTCCGCCGAACCCGAAGCGGACAAACTGCACAAGCGTCAGCGATGATAGGGGTAGTTTCATCCCATTCCACCAAGAACCGCGGCATCACTCCTGCCGCCGGCAAAAACACGCATTGGACATCAATGCGTTTTCCGTCGGCAACAGCGCCATAGCAAGGAATGCTTTAAGATATTCCCTTGCTCCCGGAAAGCAGCGCCTCAACGGGTGGGAATTGGAGCGGGTGAAGGGAATCGAACCCTCGTCGTCAGCTTGGGAAGCTGCTGCTCTACCATTGAGCTACACCCGCGAAATCGGCGCGGCGCTTGCCATGGATGGCGCTGGCCGGTCAACACAATCCCGCGGTGCCCGCGGAAAACACGCTCTGGTGGACTTTCGCAAGCTGCAAGGGGCGCTACAAGGTGCCAATGACGGAGAGGCGCAAGTGGGTTAACTGGGCGGTCGGACGGATCGAGGCGGATTTCAACCGATCCGCGGATACGCATCTGATCCCGCTGCCCGTGCCCGCGCTCCCCGATATCGCGATCTACCTCAAGGACGAATCCAGCCACCCGACCGGCAGCCTCAAGCACAGGCTGGCGAGATCGCTGTTCCTATACGGCCTTTGCAATGGCTGGATTTGCGAGGATACAACGATCGTCGAAGCCTCCAGCGGATCGACCGCTGTTTCCGAAGCCTATTTCGCGCGCATGCTGGGCCTGCGCTTCATAGCGGTAGTCCCGCGAGCGACCGCGCAGGCCAAGATCGATGCGATCGCCTTCCAAGGCGGCGAATGCCATTTCATCGACGATCCGGGCGAGATGTACGGCGTCGCCCAATCGCTCGCCGATGAGCTGGGGGGCCATTACATCGACCAGTTCACCTTCGCCGAACGGGCGACCGATTGGCGCAGCAACAACAATATCGCCGAATCCATCTTCACCCAGTTGGCGCGCGAGCCACACCCGGTTCCGCGATGGATCGTTTGCGGCGCCGGCACGGGCGGGACCTCGGCGACGATCGGGCGCTTTGCCCGCTACAACCGGCATGACACACGCATATGCGTTGCCGATCCGGAAGGTTCGGTCTTCCATCGCCATTGGGCCGATCGCTCGGTGGAGCGGGTCGATCATTCCGCAGGTTGTATCGAGGGGATCGGTCGCCAGCGCGTCGAGCCCAGTTTCCTGCCTGATGTCGTCGACCGGATGGAGGCTGTGCCCGACGCCTGCTCCATCGCTGCCGCGCATGAGGTCAGTGCAAGGCTCGGTCGGCGCTGCGGCGGATCGACCGGGACTAATGTCTGGGCCTGCGCCAAGATCGCAGCGGAAATGGCCGAGCGCGGCTTGAAAGGCTCCATCGTCTCGATCCTGTGCGACGACGGGGCGCGCTATAGCGATACGATCTTCGATGATGGCTGGCTCGAAACCAAGGGCTTCGATATCACGGCCGAACGCAAGAAGATCGCGCATTTCTTCGACACCGGCACATTCGCGGCCGGCTGATCCCGAAACGGGGGAGTACAAGCACCATGATCACTGACGATCGCATCATCCTCGGACTTCTCGCTGCACTGCTCGCCTTCGTGTTCGCCACGCGCGACCGGCCGGGCTGGAAGAAGTTCTACGTCTTCGTGCCCATCATCCTCGTCTGCTATCTCGTGCCCTCGCTCTTCGTGACAACCGGACTGGTCGATGCGAGCGAGAGCCAGCTCTGGCCCATCGCCAAGGACTATTTCCTGCCCGCCGCGCTGTTCCTGATGACGCTCAGTATCGACATCAAGGGAATCCTCGGCCTGGGCAACAAGGCGATTATCATGTTCCTGACAGCGACGGTCGGGATCATCCTCGGCGGGCCGCTCGCCCTCTGGATCGTCGCGCAGTTCGAGCCATCCATCATCGGCTCGGGCGATACCGCCGCGTGGCGCGGGCTGGCGACGCTCGCAGGAAGCTGGATTGGCGGCGGGGCAAACCAGACCGCCATGCTCGAAGTCTACGGCTATCCACTCGAAGGTTTTGCCGCCCTGCTCGCGGTCGATATCATCGTCGCCGAGATTTGGATGATCTTTCTTCTGTATGGCGCAGGCGCGCACGAGCGCGTCGACAAATGGCTCGGCGCGGACAGTTCTTCCATCGAGAAACTGCGCGACAGCATGGCGGACTATACCGCGCGTACGGAGCGGGTTGCCTCGGCCAATGACTATATCCTGCTGTTCGGCGCGGCCTTCGCGGTCGTGGGAATATCGCACCTTGTCGGTGGCTGGCTGGGCAATTTCTTTGCCGAGCTTCAAGGCGAGGAAGCGACGCTGGCGAGCGAGTTTTTCTGGGTCGTGGTGATCTCCACCACTGCAGGCCTGCTCGCCAGCTTCACCCGCGCCCGCGAACTGGAAGGCGTCGGCGCGAGCAAGTTCGGCGTGCTCTTCATCTTCCTGCTGGTCGCTATCATCGGCACGCGAATGGACGTGACCAAGATCATGGACGCCCCCGCCTTAATGGCGATCGGCGCGATCTGGATGCTGTTCCACATCGTCCTCTTGCTGGTGGTCGCCAAGCTCATCAAGGCACCGTTTTTCTTCGTTGCGGTGGGCAGCAAGGCCAATGTCGGCGGGGCGGCCTCAGCACCCGTCGTGGCGGGGGCATTCCACCCCGCGCTGGCGCCTGTCGGCGTGCTTTTGGCGGTGCTAGGCTATGCGCTCGGCACCTATGGCGCGATATTGTGCGCGCAAATGATGGCAAGTGTTGGCTAGCCTCCCAGCCAAAGGTTTCATCTGAAACCGGTTGATTTCGGAGCCTCCGCTTGCCACAGCCGTTGGCAAGAAAAGAGAGGATTCTCCCATGCGCCAGGTTGACCATTTCATAGTCGGCGACAGCCCCGCCGCGACCCGCAAGCACAAGATTTGGAACCCGTCGACGGGCGAAGTGCAGGCGGAGGTCGCCTTGGGTGACGCAGCCCTACTCCAGCGGGCGGTCGATGCAGCGAAGAAGGTCCAGCCCGGTTGGGCGGCGACCAATCCCCAGAAGCGCGCCCGCGTGATGTTTGAATACAAACGTCTCGTCGAAGCGAACAAGCAGGAACTGGCCGAACTGCTGTCGAGCGAGCACGGCAAGGTCGTCGAAGATGCGCATGGCGACGTACAGCGTGGCCTTGAAGTCATCGAATTCGCCTGCGGCATCCCGCAAGCGCTGAAGGGCGAGTACACGCAAGGCGCAGGTCCGGGCATCGATGTCTATTCGATGCGCCAGCCGCTCGGCATCGGTGCTGGCATCACGCCGTTCAACTTCCCCGCCATGATCCCGATGTGGATGTTCGGCATGGCTATCGCTTGCGGCAACGCTTTCATCCTGAAGCCTTCCGAGCGCGATCCCAGCGTGCCGGTCCGTCTTGCCGAACTGATGCTGGAAGCGGGTGCGCCCGAGGGGCTGCTGCAGGTCGTCCATGGTGACAAGGAAATGGTCGATGCCATCCTCGACCACCCCGATATCCCGGCGATCAGCTTCGTCGGCTCCAGCGACATTGCGCAGTATATCTATTCGCGCGGCGCGGCGAATGCGAAGCGCGTGCAGGCCTTTGGTGGCGCAAAGAACCATGGCATCGTCATGCCCGACGCCGATCTCGACCAGGTCGTCAACGATCTTGCCGGTGCCGCTTTCGGCTCGGCCGGCGAGCGCTGCATGGCGCTGCCCGTCGTCGTCCCGGTGGGCGAGGACACGGCAGACAAGCTGCGCGCAAAACTGATCCCCGCGATCAACGCGCTGCGCGTTGGCGTCTCCAACGATCCCGATGCGCATTACGGCCCGGTAGTCACTCCCGAGCACAAGGCGCGCGTCGAAGGCTGGATCGACACAGCCGAGAAGGAAGGCGCCGAAGTCGTCATCGACGGCCGCGGCTTCTCGCTTCAGGGCCACGAAAAGGGCTTCTTCGTCGGCCCGACGCTGCTCGACCGTGTCACCACGGACATGGAAAGCTACAAGGAAGAGATCTTCGGCCCCGTGCTCCAGATCGTGCGCGCCAAGGATTTCGAAGACGCTGTGCGCCTGCCGAGCGAACACCAGTACGGCAACGGCGTCGCCATCTTCACACGCAACGGCCACGCCGCGCGCGAATTCGCGAGCCGCGTCAATGTCGGCATGGTCGGCATCAATGTGCCGATTCCCGTGCCCGTCAGCTACCACAGCTTCGGCGGCTGGAAACGTTCGGGCTTCGGCGACATCGACCAGTACGGCATGGAAGGCCTCAAGTTCTGGACCAAGGCCAAGAAGGTCACCCAGCGCTGGCCCGATGGCGGCGGTGACGGGTCGAACGCCTTCGTCATCCCAACGATGGGGTGATGCCCATGCGCACGCTTCTTCTGATCCCCGCGCTCTTGACAGCTTCCTGCATGGCAAATTCACCACCCGTCGGTGGAATGGACGCACCCGATGCACCGCCAGCCGCCTGTTCTGCGCGTGATGTCGACCGGTTTGTCGGCCTAAAGGCATCTCAATCGCTCGGACGCGATATCCTCGAGGCCACCAACGCTCGCGAACTGCGTTGGGGCGGACCCGACACGGCCTTCACCATGGATTACCGAGAGGGCCGGGTGAACGTGATCTACGATGCGGATGGCGTCGTCACGCGGATCTACTGCGGGTGACTTCCCGCCAGCACACCACCAGCGGCTCGCCCTTCGAGGAGCAGTTCGGTTTCTGCCGCGCCGTGCGTGACGGCAACCGCATCATCGTAGCCGGCACCGGGCCTATCGAGGACGACGGCTCGAGCACCAAGGGCGATGCTGCCGCACAGGCCGCGCGCTGTTTCACGCTGATCCTCCGTGCCATCGAACAGCTTGGAGGCAAGGCTTCGGACATAGTTCGCACCCGCATGTTTCTTACCGACTTCGACGACCAGTCAGCCGTCGGCGAGGTCCACGCGCGTTTCTTCGGCGATGCGAAACCCGCCGCAACAATGGTCGGCGTCTCGTGGCTTTGCCGCAAGGAATGGAAAGTAGAAATCGAAGCCGAGGCAATCGTTCAGGGCTAGGGTCTCCGGCCCCTTCCCTTGCCCACGCGAGAGGGCTAGAGGCGAGCCCATGACAGGACAATTCCAGCTTACCGAAGAGCAGCTGCAGATCCAGGAAATGGCGCAGCGCTTCACCGCCGACAACATCACGCCGCACGCTGCGGAATGGGATGAAAAGTCGCATTTCCCGCGCGACGTCATCAAGCAGAGCGCCGAACTCGGCTTCGGGGCGATTTACGTCTCGGAAGAGAGCGGCGGTATTGGCCTCGGCCGGCTCGAAGCCGCGCTGATCATGGAAGCGATGGCCTATGGTTGCCCGGCGACCAGCGCCTATATCTCGATCCACAATATGGCTGCATGGATGATCGACCAGTTCGGCGGCGTCGAGGTGAAGGAGAAATACCTCCCTGACCTCGTCACCATGGAGAAAATCGCCAGCTATGCGCTGACCGAGCCGGGCAGTGGCTCGGACGCTGCGGGGCTGAAGACCAGCGCGAAGCTCGACGGCGACCATTACGTGCTCAACGGCACCAAGCAGTTCATTTCGGGTGGCGGCTTCAACGATGTCTACGTCACCATGGTCCGCACCTCCGACCACAAGACGAAAGGCATCACCTGCCTCGTTATCGACAAGGACACGCCGGGCATCTCCTTCGGCAAGCCGGAGAAGAAATTGGGCTGGAACGCTTCGCCCACCGCGCAGGTGATCTTCGAAGATGCCCGCGTGCCGGTTGCCAATCGCGTGGGCGATGAAGGCGAAGGCTTCCGCTTCGCGATGATGGGCCTCGACGGCGGCCGCCTCAACATCGGCGCCTGCTCACTCGGCGGGGCGCAGCGTTGCCTCGACGAGGCGGTGGCCTACACCAAGGATCGCAAGCAGTTCGATACGCCCATCGCCGACTTTCAGAACACGCAGTTCATGCTCGCCGACATGGCGACCGACCTCGAGGCGGCGCGTGCGCTGCTCTATCTCGCCGCGGCGAAAGTCACCGATGGCGCGCCCGATAAGAGCAAGTTCTCCGCCATGGCCAAGCGCCTCGCGACCGACAGCGGCAGCAAGATCGTCAACGACGCGCTGCAGCTCTTCGGCGGCTACGGCTACTTGCGTGAATATCCCATCGAGCGGTTCTGGCGAGACCTGCGAGTGCACTCGATCCTCGAAGGCACGAACCAGGTCATGCGCATGATCGTGGGCCGCGACCTCTTGCGCCAGTGAGCACGGACATGACCGACGACATCCTCATCCATACCCATGGCCGGGTCGGCCATATCTCGCTCAACCGTCCCAAGGCGCTGCATGCGCTGACGCTCGACATGTGCCATGCGATGAGCAAGGCACTTACCGAGTGGGCCAATGAAGACGCCATCGAGGCGGTAATCCTCGACCATTCGGAGGGTCGCGGTTTTTGCGCGGGCGGCGACATCAACCTGCTACGCCACTCGGCGCTGAACGACGGCGGCGAAAGCGGTCGCAAGTTCTTCCACGACGAGTACCAGCTCAACCACCAGATGATGACCTATGACAAGCCCATCGTGGCCTTCATGGACGGCATCACAATGGGCGGCGGTGTCGGCATTGCCTTGCCCTGCAAATTTCGCGTCGCGACCGAGAACACGCGCTTCGCCATGCCCGAAACGGGCATTGGCCTGTTCCCGGATGTGGGCGGCGGCTGGCACCTCTCACGCCTCGGCGGGCGGCTCGGCCAGTTCCTCGCGTTGACTGGTGCGCGGCTCGATGGGGCAGAATGTCTGTGGGCGGGCATCGCGACGCATTACGTGCCGAGCGAGATGCTCGCCGACGTCAAGGCTCGTATCATCGAAAAGCCCGACCGCATCCGCGGCATTTTGTCCGAACCCGTCGGCACGCCGCCCAAAGCGCGGATCGAAGGTAATGCCGACAGGATCGCCCGTCACTTCACCTCCGATCGCTACGAAGACATTCTCGCCAGCCTCGAAAAGGCGGCCGAGGACGGCGATGAGTGGGCGCAGAAGGAACGCGACACGCTAAACACCAAGAGCCCGCAGACCTGCAAAGTGGCGCTTCGCCAGCTGGCGACGAGCAAGGAACTCGGTAGCTTCGCCGACAACATGGTGATGGAATACCGCATCGCCAGCCGTGTGCTGACCCGCCCCGACTTCGCCGAGGGCGTGCGCGCGGTAATCGTCGACAAAACCAACGACCCCAAATGGGAACCGGCAACGCCCGAGGGCGTGAGCGAGGAACTGCTCGACAGCATCTTCGCCCCGCTTCCCACCGATGAGGAATGGAAACCGCTATGACTTACGAAACCATCACCGTCGAACAGCGAGACGCGGTTACGCTGATTACGCTCAACCGTCCGCAGGCTCTGAACGCCCTCAACTCGAAGGTGCTCGAAGAACTGATCGAGGCTTTCGCTGCCTACCAAGCCGATAGCAGCCAGCTATGCGCAGTCCTGACCGGTTCGGGCGACAAGGCCTTTGCAGCGGGCGCCGACATCAAGGAGATGAGCGAGAAGGAAGCGGCCGACTTCTACCTCGAGGATTTCTTCGCGCCCTGGACCAGCGAGATCGTCAAGAAGACCCGCAAGCCGTGGATCGCAGCTGTCAACGGCTTCGCGCTCGGCGGCGGGTGCGAGCTGGCCATGATGGCCGACTTTATCATCGCTTCGGAAAACGCCAAGTTCGGCCAGCCCGAAATCAAGCTCGGAGTGGCACCCGGCATGGGCGGGTCGCAGCGCCTGACCAAGGCGATCGGTAAGTCGAAGGCCATGGAGATGTGTCTCACCGGCCGCATGATGGGTGCCGAGGAAGCCGAACGCAGCAATCTCGTCGCGCGTGTCGTGCCGCATGACGATCTGCTCGAAGAAACGATGAAGACTGCCGCGCAGATCGCCGCGATGCCGCCGATGGCCTCCATCGCGAACAAGGAAATGGTCAACGCCGCCTTCGAAACCAGCCTCGACCAGGGGCTGATCATCGAGCGCCGCATCTTCCAGATCCTGACCGCGAGCGACGACAAGAAAGAAGGCATGGCCGCCTTCGTTGAAAAACGTGAGGGCAAGTGGAAGGGGCGGTGAGTCGATTGACAGCCTCTGTGAAGATCGCGCTGTTCCTCATCGCGCTTCACTTCAGCGCGATGGCCTTCGCTTGGATCGCCAAACCAGAATACGATGGAGGCGATTTCAGCGCTCTCATCCTTTGGGTATACATCAGCCACATTTTCCTGATTGTCGGAGGGGCCATCTTTCTATTCCACCTTATTCGATGGTTCGTGACTAGAAAGAACGACGGCCTTTAGCCGTGGAGAGGAAACCAATATGAAAATCGCCTTCATCGGCCTTGGCAACATGGGCGGCGGGATGGCCGCCAACCTCGTGAAGGTGGGGCACGAAGTGAACGCTTTCGACCTAAGCGAAGAGGCGCTTGCGACTGCCAAGACTAACGGCTGCGCGACCTTCACCGATGCGGCGGAGGCCGTGCAGGGCGTCGATGGCGTGGTGACCATGCTCCCCAATGGTGGAATCGTGAAATCGGTCTACCAAGCCAGCGTGATCGGCAAGGCACCCGAAGGTGCTGTGCTGCTCGACTGCTCGACCATCGATGTCGCCACCGCCAAGGACGTTATCGCCAAGGCCGAAGCCTCCGGTTACGACATGGTCGATGCTCCGGTCTCGGGCGGGATCGCGGCGGCCAACGGCGGGACGCTGACCTTCATGGTCGGCGGCACCGACAAGGCCTTCAAGCGCGCCGAGGGAGTGCTGGAAGCCATGGGCAAGGCCGTGATCCATTCGGGCGATGCAGGCGCGGGCCAGACCGCCAAGATCTGCAACAACATGCTGCTCGCCATCACCATGATTGGCACGACCGAGGCGATGAAGATGGCCGAGAAGCTCGGCCTCGACCCGCAGAAGTTCTACGAGATCAGCTCGCAGTCGTCGGGCTATTGCTGGCCGCTCAATGCCTACACGCCGATGCCCGGGGTTGGCGTCGAAAGCCCTGCAGACAAGGACTACCAGGGCGGCTTTGCCACGGCGCTGATGCTCAAGGACCTGCGCCTCGCTATGGAGGCTGCGGACAGCGTCGACGCGAAGACCGCGCTTGGCCGTCACGCGACCGAAATCTACGAAGCCTTTGCCGAAGAGAATGGCGGGCTCGACTTCTCGGCGGTGATCAAGACGCTGTGATGGATATGAGGTGGTACCGCGCAGCTGCCCGGTAGGGCGACTGGCCGAAAGGCTCGAAGGCAACAACGCGATACCGTGGACTGTTCTGACTCGCGAAGATTAAAAAATCCAGCCACAAATCTTGGATTTTCCTGAATTATTTCCGCAATGCCGCGAGAGTTTGCGCCAGCCATTCCCTCGGGTGGCGGCGCGATCCGATATCCGCCACGAACTCTTGCCCTCGCGCAACGCTTCGCAATCTGCTGCCGGAAAGCCAGCGATCTGGGCGGTCGTGATAGCTAAGGCCGCCTCTCCTCAGCCAGCCTGGACGGCGCCAGAGACTCGGTGGGCCGCCCGGAACGGTGAGCCGGAGGCTTTTCGGGGCGCGTGACGCCGCAAGTCCTGAGCCGATATAGAGGCAATCGTTGGTCCCGTGCATTTGCAGGGCATGCGGGTGGCCAAGATCGCGAAAGCCATCTCGTTCAGGCCCGGCGCAGCTATCGAGATGCACCACTCGCTCGATCTCGAGACAGCCAAAGATCCGGTGATGCGGTTCGCCGCTTTCTTCCTCACGGAACAGACCGAAGAAGAGGAAGACGTCCCCAACCCCGACACCCTGATTGGCCAGATGTGTTTGCGCCGCGCCTACCTGTCCAAACACGCAGGTGCCGTCGTCCAGGAACATCGGGTCGTGATGGCAAGGGTCATTCTCTCCGAGCCTCCCGCGACTGGCGACAGCCGCGTGATCGCCGAGGCCCAGGTCGCCGTAAGTGGTCCGCGAAGCAACGCCAGCCGGAATCGGCAGGCTGATCGGCTTGCCGTCCACGATCGGAGACGCGCCGCCGCCTGCCGCGCTGTCGAAGCCCTTGCGGCTGAAGACGATCTTCATGTCCGCATGAGGCAGGCTTACCGCCCGCCCTGCTCGCTCATCGTCGGCGTGCCACCGGGAGGGTTCGGCTCTTCCCAGGCGAGGATCGGTTTGCGGGCTGCCAGCGTCTCGTCGAGCCTGCGGCGCGGCGCGTAGTGCGGCGCGGTCTTGAGTCTCTCGTCCCCCGCCCGCGCCCGCTCTGCCACGCTGCGCAGGGCGCCGATGAACTGGTCCAGCGCCGCCTTGCTCTCGGTCTCGGTCGGTTCAACCAGCATCGCGCCATGCACCACCAGCGGGAAGTACATGGTCATGGGATGGTAGCCCTCGTCGATAAGCGCCTTGGCGAGGTCGAGCGTCGAGATGTCCTCGGCAAAGCCCTTATCGCTGAACAGCGCCTCATGCATGCAGGGCCCGCTGTGGCCGAAAGGCGCATCGAGCACATCTTCGAGGCTGCGCAGGATGTAGTTGGCGTTGAGCACCGCGTCTTCTGCCACCTGCCGCAGACCATCCGCGCCATGGCTGAGGATATAGGTCAGCGCGCGGGTGAACATGCCCATCTGCCCGTGGAACGCCGTCATGCGGCCGAAGGCCTTTGTGTGCTCGAACTCGCCCGCGTTCTCTTCCTCGACGAGATGCACCTCGCCGTCCTTGCCGCGCACCACGTAAGGAAGCGGACCATAGGGTGCGAGCGCTTCGGACAGCACCACCGGACCAGAACCCGGACCGCCACCGCCATGCGGGGTTGAGAAGGTCTTGTGGAGGTTGATGTGCATCGCATCGACGCCGAGGTCGCCGGGCCGGACCTTGCCGACAATGGCGTTGAAGTTCGCACCGTCGCAATAGACGAAGCCGCCCGCTGCGTGGACCGCGTCGGAGATTTCCTTGAGGTCGCGCTCGAACAGGCCGAGCGTCGAGGGGTTGGTGATCATCACGCCTGCGACATCGGGGCCAAGACGCGACTTGAGTGCATCGAGGTCGACGCGGCCATCGCTGTTGGCGGGGATGTCCTCGATCTTGTATCCGGCGAAGGCGGCAGTGGCGGGGTTGGTGCCATGCGCGCTTTCGGGCACGAGGATGACTTCGCGCGCATCGCCGCGTGCTTCGAGAGCGGCGCGGATGCAGAGGATGCCGCATAACTCGCCATGCGCGCCCGCCTTGGGGCTCATCGCGACGCCGTGCATGCCGGTGAGGTCGATTAGCCAGTTGGCAAGTTCGTTCACGACTTCGAGCGCGCCCTTGACCGTGTCGACAGGCTGCAACGGGTGCACGTCGGCAAAGCCGGGCATCCGCGCGACCTTCTCGTTGAGGCGCGGGTTGTGCTTCATCGTGCACGAACCGAGCGGGAAGAGGCCGAGGTCGATGGCATAGTTCTGGCGGGAAAGGCGCGTGTAGTGACGCACGGTTTCCGGTTCGGAGAGGCCGGGCAGGCCGATGGTCTCGGAACGGTCGAGGCCGCCGAGGCGGTCCGCGCCGCCCGATGGCTCGGGCAGGTCCACGCCGGTCGTCTCGATCGTGCCGATTTCGAAGATCAGCGGCTCCTCGAGCATCAGTGCGCGATTGCCGGTGACGGTGTCGGGGCCGCTCATCGCATTGTGGTCCTGAACAGGGCTGCCGGGCTTCCAGCCGGACTGGTTCGGAGTGCTCATGCCAGCACCTCCTTCAGCGCGGAGACGAGGGTTTCGATGTCCTCCTCGGTGGTGGTCTCGGTGACCGCGACAATGAGGCCATCGGCCAGTTCATCATGCTCCGGGAAGAGGCGACCGAGCGACACGCCGGCGAGCACATTGTCCTTGGCCAGCTTGCGGACCACGGCGCGGGCATCGGTGCCGAGGCGGATGGTGAACTCGTTGAAGAAGCTGTCGTTGAGCACCGAGACACCCCGCACTTCGGCCAATCTGTCGGCGGCAAGGCAGGCGAGGCGATGGTTCTCCGCCGCTAGCTGGCGCAGGCCCTTCTCGCCCAGCAGCGTCATGTGGACGCTGAACGCCAGCGCGCAGAGGCCCGAGTTGGTGCAGATGTTTGAAGTCGCCTTCTCGCGGCGGATATGCTGCTCGCGGGTCGAGAGCGTCAGCACGTAGCCGCGCTTGCCTTCCGCATCCTGCGTTTCGCCGCACAGGCGGCCCGGCATCATGCGGACATGCTTGGGGTCGCGCACCGCGAAAAGACCGAGATAGGGTCCGCCGAACTGCAGGCCGACGCCAATCGACTGGCCCTCGCCCACGACGATATCCGCGCCCTGCTCACCCGGCGACTTGATCGCTCCCAGGGCCACCGGCTCGGTGTTGACGACGATCAGCAGGGCGCCTTTTTCATGCGCGGCATCGGCGATCGGCTGGAGGTCGGTCACGCGCCCGAGGATGTCGGGATATTGCACCACCACGCAGCTCGTGTCGCCGTCGATGCGGGAGATTAGTCCGGCAGTGTCGGGAGCTGCTGTCATCGCCGGCTTGGCGTGGGCAATCTCGTCATCAGTGAACTTCGCCATGGTCTTCACGACCTCGGCATAATGCGGGTGCAGCGCGCCCGAGAGCACGACCTTGCGCTTCTTGCCGCGGGCGATGCGGCTCGCCATTGCAACCGCTTCCCAGCAAGCGGTCGAGCCGTCGTACATCGAGGCATTGGCCACCGCGCAGCCATAGAGATGTGCAACCTGGCTCTGGAACTCGAACAGCATCTGCAGCGTGCCCTGCGCGATTTCCGGCTGGTAGGGCGTGTAGGCGGTCAGGAACTCGCCGCGCTGGATGATGTGGTCGACGCTCGCCGGGACATGGTGCTTGTACGCCCCCGCGCCGAGGAAAAAGGCCGCATCCGAAGCCGCGAGGTTCTTCTTCGACAGAGTACGCATATGCTTCTCGACTGCCATTTCGCTGGCATGCATCGGCAGGCCTTGGATCGGCCCGTCGAGCCGTGCTTCCTCGGGCACATCGACAAACAGCGCGTCCACATCGGGCGCACCGATTTTCTCAAGCATTGCCGAACGGTCGGCGTCAGTCAGGGGTAGGTAGCGCATTGGAATGTTCAGCTCACTACTGGTTAGTCGGCTCTGCCGAGGAGGATAGGGTTTGCAAGCGCATCCCCTCTGTCCGAACAAAGGGAGATGATGACATCGTATTCTAAGTCGAAGCATCGCCCGGTGAAAACGGCTCGAATTATCACTTTTTGACCATCGAGCGTGGCGACTGACTTGTCGAATTCTGGCGAGGCTCCAATAGCTAATCCATCGTCGCCTTCTGTTATCGCGCAGCCGCGCGGA
The DNA here is from genome assembly GCF_019711415.1 of Qipengyuania vesicularis. Classification (GTDB taxonomy): domain Bacteria; phylum Pseudomonadota; class Alphaproteobacteria; order Sphingomonadales; family Sphingomonadaceae; genus Qipengyuania; species Qipengyuania vesicularis. Next base: position 620,931 of record NZ_JAIGNJ010000002.1, read on the forward strand.
AGACATCGTGTTAGCTCTCCGGTGACAGTGACCTCGCGTCCTATCAGCTCACGAGCATTCTCACGGACTTGGGAAACTGTCAGGGGGACGGTTGCGACTGGTCGAGCCACGCATCCGCAACTAAGGAGTGCAAGGGCTAAGACCAGAAACCGCATCAAAGCCCGTCGCAGAAGCTCTTGTAGGCCTTGTCGTCCATCAGTCCTTCGAGTTCGGACTTGTCGGAGACGGTCATCTTGAAGAACCAGCCGTCTTCCTCGGGCGAGGAATTGACCAGTGCCGGGTCGTCCTCAAGGCCGTCGTTCACTTCGACCACTTCGCCCGAAAGCGGGGCGTAGACGTCGCTCGCGGCCTTGACGCTTTCGACCACGGCGGCGTCCTTGCCCTTTTCGACCATGGTGCCGACGTCGGGCAATTCGACGAAGACGATGTCGCCCAGCTGGCCTTGCGCGTAATCGGTAATGCCAACCGTGGCAGTATCGCCTTCGAGGTCGATCCATTCGTGTTCATCGGTGAAATAACGGGCCATCAGGTCACTTCCCTCTGTAGTAGCGGTTGGGGACGAAGGGCATCGTTGCGACCTTCGCAGACAGTCTCTTGTTACGAACCTCGACTTCGAGTTCGGTTCCCTCCTGGGTGAGCTCGGTATCGATATAAGCCATGGCGATCGGGCGCTCGAGCGTGGGCGAGAAGCCGCCGCTGGTGACGCGTCCGACTTGGCTGTCGCCCGAGTAGACGAGCGCGCCTTCGCGAGCCGGCATGCGGCCTTCGATCTCAAGACCGACGCGCTTCTGCTTCGGGCCCTCGGCGAGAACCTTGGCGACCGCCTCATGACCCATCCAGCCGCCTTCCTCGCGGCGCTTCTTCGTCAGCGCGAACAGCAGGTCTGCGGAGACCGGGTCGGTCGCCTCGGTGATGTCGTGGCCGTAGAGAGGTAGCCCAGCTTCGAGGCGCAGGCTGTCGCGTGCGCCGAGGCCGATGGGGCGCACTTCGATTTCGGCGCACAGCCTGTCGGCGAGGCTCTCTGCGTGTTCCGCGGGCACCGAAATCTCGAACCCGTCTTCGCCGGTATAGCCAGAGCGGGTGATGCGCAGTGGCCATTCGCCGAAGTCGTGGGTGACCGAGTCCATGAACACCATGTCGTCGATCACATTGCGCATCACGCGGTTGAGCGCCGTGGCCGCGTTCGGACCCTGCAAGGCGATCAGCGCGTGTTCGTCCATATGCGTGAGCGTGACATCGTCATCCAGATGCTCGCGCAGATGGCCGATATCGTCCCATTTCATCGCCCCGTTGACGACGAGGTAGTAAGCCGGATCGCCCCAATGCCCTTCGGTGCCGGCCTCTTCATCTGCCTCGATCCATGGCGTGGCATTGGTGACCATCAGGTCGTCGAGAATGCCGCCGTCCTCGGCCATCAGCAGCGAATAGCGCGTGCGGCCGGGTTTCAGCGAAGCGATGGCACCAGGAAGGAGCTTCTCGAGTTCCTCGGCCGCCTTGTCGCCGGTGACCATGAGCTGGCCCATATGGCTGACATCGAACAGGCCCGCCTGCTCGCGCGTCCAGTTGTGTTCGGCGACGATGCCTTCGTACTGGATCGGCATTTCATACCCCGCAAAGGGCACCATGCGCGCGCCCTTGCGGCGATGCCAGGCATCGAGCGGTAGCGTCTGGATCTCGTCGATGGTTTCGTTGTCTTCGCTCAAGTCCCGTCCTTCAAAAGCATGGGAGCGCCCGCAAGGCGCCAAACCAACCCATGCCCCCTCTGTCGGGAAACCTGAGAGACTGGCCTGCAGATGAGCAGGCTTACCCCTTCGGTGGTCACCCGGACGGGTAACGCTTTCCAGAGTGTCGATGGCAGCGCACGGTCCATGTGCCTGAGAGTTTCCGGGGCGGTTGCTCCTTCGGCGTCGGGCGACTGTCACCGCCCGATCTCTCCCGTGCGCGCCTGCTGCAGAATCGCTCCTGCAGCCGACTTGCCTGCCCTGCGCGATCAAGCGGCGCGGGTCAATCGGGCAGATGGCTCAATTGGCGTTCAACCACAGCAAATAGAGCGCCGAGGCGATGATCCACACCCCACCGGCCGTCTTCAGGCGTCGCGCGCCGAGCCACAAGGCAATCGGGCGGGCGAGGAAGGCACCGAGCATCGCACCGGGTGCAGCGAGCAGGACCACTTCCCATTGCACTGTCTGTGCGTCGATATGCCAGAGAAGTCCCGCGATGCAGCTTACAGCCGAGATCACGCAGGCCGTGCCGACGCACAGCACCATCGGGTAGTGCCGCAAGAACAGGTAGAACGCGACGAGCTCGCCTATGCCGACGGAAAAGAGCGCCGTGATGGCCCCGCCCGGAATGGCGATGAGCAGCAGTGCAGCGAGGTCCCCGCGTGCGAGGCACTGTTTCTCGGGCAATGACCGGTTGAAGGTCCATGTCGCCACAATCAGGGCGAGGCCGAGTGCGATCGAGAACATCTTGTAGCCCATCAGCACGGCCTGTCCGTCGAACGCGATCAGGCGCTGGGTCGCAAGCATTGCGGGCAGGGAAAGGGCCAGAACGGCGCCGCTGACTATCCAGTAATCTCGCGCGCGCACCCGCGCCTCCAGACTTGCCGGTTGGTGCTGGTGGTAGAGCCGGTCGGTCCAGCGCAGCGCACCCAGGCTCATCCCGAAGGCCTGGATGCCCATCGACACGGCGACCACCTGGAGCGGATCGAGCTGCATGATCTCGAGATCACGCAAGGCATTGAAGACCGGCACGAAGACGACACCGCCCCCCGTCCCGGAAGCGTTCGCAATGATCGCCCCGATCACCCCGACACCGGGCAGGAACAACAACTTGGTCATGAGTTCCGGATCGCTCGGCACGACAAGCCAGCAGGCAAGGTAGGCGAGGAGCAGGACTGCCCCGCCCGCGATCGCGAGCCGGGAGGTGTGGGCCAGCGTCGGCTGGACCGAATTCAGTCTAGGTTGGGTCTCAGCCATCTCTCGGCGGTCGCCATATCCACCCCGCGCCGCTTCGCATAGTCTTCCAGCTGGTCGCGCCCGATACGTGCCACGCCGAAATACTCGGCCTCTGGATGGCCGAAATAGAACCCGCTGACCGCCGCCGTGGGATACATGGCGAAGTTCTCGGTCAGCGTGAGCCCTGCATTCGCGGGCGCGTCGAGCAAGTCGAACAGGATCGGCTTCAGACTGTGATCGGGACAGGCGGGATAGCCGGGCGCAGGTCGGATACCGCGGTATTCCTCCTTGATCAGCGCCTCATTGGTCAGCTGTTCCTGCGGCGCGTAGCCCCACAAATCGGTGCGCACATGCTGGTGGAGGCGCTCGGCAAAGGCCTCGGCAAAGCGATCGGCGAGCGCTTTCAGCAAGATGTCGGAGTAATCATCCTTGTCCTCGATGAAGCGCTTGGAGTGCTCCTCGATCCCGTGGATGCCGACCGCAAAGCCGCCGATCCAGTCACCCGCCGGGTCGATGAAATCGGCAAGGCACATGTTGGCCCTGTCACGAGATTTCTTCACCTGCTGGCGGAGGAAGGGCAGGACCGTGTGGGTTTCGCCGCTGTTGCCGTGGATTGTCACATCGTCGCCATCGCGGGCGCAGGGCCAGAATCCTGTGACGCCCCTGGCGGTCAGCCATTTGCCTTCGATAATCCGGTCGAGCATCGCATCGGCATCGGCCTTCAGCTGGCGGGCGGTCTCGCCCACCACTTCGTCGTCGAGGATGCGCGGATAGGTGCCGTGCAGCTCCCAGGCGCGGAAGAAGGGCGTCCAGTCGATATAGTCGCGAAGGTCGGCGAGCGACCAGTCGTCGAAGACATGAAGACCCGGCTTCAGCGGCGGCGCGGCCTTGTCACTGAGATAAGCGTCGAAGAAGTTTGCCCGCGCTTCCTCGATGCTCAACAGCACGCTTTGCGACCTGCCCTCCCGGGCCTCGCGAACCTTGACGTATTCGCTGGCGGTTTCGCGCACGAAGTCGTTGCGTTGCGTGTCGGACAGCAGGCGGCTGGCGACGCCCACAGCACGGCTTGCGTCGAGCACGTGGATCACCGGGCCATCATAGGCCGGGTCGATACGCAGGGCGGTATGGACCTTGCTGGTGGTCGCCCCGCCGATAAGCAGCGGCATGGACATGCCCGCGGTCTTCATTTCTTCGGCCACGGTCACCATCTCGTCGAGCGAGGGGGTGATGAGGCCCGAGAGGCCTATCATGTCGGCCTTGTTCTCGTTCGCCGCTTCGAGGATCTTCGCCCAAGGCACCATGACGCCAAGATCGACGACCTCGTAGCCGTTGCACTGCAAGACCACGCCAACGATGTTCTTGCCGATGTCGTGAACATCGCCCTTCACGGTGGCCATGATGATCACGCCCTTGGCCTTGGCGCCCTCTTCCTTCTCCGCTTCGATGAAGGGGATGAGATGGGCGACCGCCTTCTTCATCACGCGCGCCGATTTCACGACTTGTGGCAGGAACATCTTGCCGCTGCCGAACAGGTCACCGACGACGTTCATCCCGTCCATAAGCGGGCCTTCGATCACTTCGATCGGTCGACCGCCCGAGGCCGCGACGAGCTCGCGCGCTTCCTCGGTGTCGGCGACGACATGCGCGTCGATACCTTTCACAAGCGCGTGTTCGAGCCGCTTCTTCACGTCCCACCCGCGCCATTCCTCCGCAGCCTTCTCGTCGGCGGCGGACTTGCCTTTGTAGCTTTCGGCAAGGTCGATCAGCCGCTCGGTCGCATCCTCGCGGCGCATGAGGATCACGTCCTCGCACGCCTCGCGGAGCGTGGGGTCAATCTGGTCGTAGACGTCGAGCTGTCCGGCATTGACGATTGCCATGTCGAGGCCAGCAGGGATCGCATGATAGAGAAAAACAGAGTGCATCGCGCGGCGCACGGTCTCGTTGCCGCGGAAGCTGAAGGAGAGGTTCGAAAGGCCTCCGGAAGTCTTCGCATGCGGGCAACGCTGCTTGATCTCGGCAACCGCCTCGATGAAATCGAGCCCGTAGCGGTCGTGTTCTTCGATCCCGGTCGCAACGGCGAAGATGTTGGGGTCGAAGATGATGTCCTCGGGCGGGAAACCAATGCCGGTCAGCAGGTTATAGGCGCGGCTGCAAATCTCGACTTTGCGGTCCTTGCTATCCGCCTGGCCCGTCTCGTCGAAGGCCATGACGACGACTGCCGCGCCATAGTCCATGCACAGCCGCGCATGTTCAAGGAATTGCTCTTCGCCTTCCTTCATGCTGATCGAATTGACGATGGGCTTGCCCGAAACGCACTTCAGGCCCGCCTCGATCACATCCCATTTGGAGCTGTCGATCATCACCGGAACGCGCGCGATATCGGGTTCGGCGGCGATCAGCTTGAGGAAGGTGGTCATCGCCTTCTCGGCGTCGAGCAGGCCTTCGTCCATGTTGACGTCGATCACCTGCGCGCCGTTTTCGACCTGGTCGCGCGCGACCTCGACCGCCGTCTCGTAATCGTCGGAAAGGATCAGTTTCTTGAACCGGGCCGAGCCGGTCACATTCGTGCGTTCGCCGATATTGACGAAGCGGGCGGTGGTCAGGTCAGGCATGGATCAGGCAGCAATCGTAAATGGTTCTAGGCCGGCAAGGCGCATGTCGGGTTCGATAGTGGGCAGCTTGCGCGGCGTAATGCCGTCAACTGCTCTGGCCATCGCCGCGATGTGATCGGGAGTGGAGCCGCAGCAGCCGCCGAGAGCGTTGATCCGGCCATTGTCGGCCCAGACTTTCGTTAGCGCGGCGGTCGTGTCTGGCAACTCGTCATATTCGCCGAGATCGTTCGGTAAGCCTGCATTGGGATAGGCCATCAGGTATGTGTCTGCGATATCCGAGAGGATCTGGACATGCGGGCGCAGCTGCTCGGCACCGAAACTGCAATTAAGGCCCATCGTCAGCGGCTTGGCATGACGCACAGTATGCCAGAACGCCTCAACCGTATGCCCCGACAGGTTGCGGCCCGACAGGTCCGTCAACGTGAGCGAGATCATCAACGGAATGTCACGACCAAGCTCACGCTCCAGCTGCTTCACCGCCATGATCGCGGCCTTGCAATTGAGCGTATCGAAGACCGTCTCGATCAGGACGAAGTCTGCGCCGCCTTCGATCAGGCCGCGGGCCTGCTCGACATAGACGTCCACGATCTCGTCGAACGTCACCTCGCGGAATCCAGGGTCCTCGACATCGGGCGACAGCGAAAGCGTCTTGTTGGTCGGCCCCATCGCGCCTGCAATAAAACGCGGCACGCCATCCTTGGCAGTCGCATCGTCCACCGCTTCGCGAATGATCTTCGCCGCCGAGACATTGATTTGGTGCACGAGGTGTTCAGCCGAATAGTCGGCCTGACTGATCCGGTTGGCGTTGAAGGTGTTGGTGGCCAGGATGTGCGCGCCTGCCGCGATATAACTGTCGCAAATTGCGCGAATGACCTGCGGCTGGGTCAGGTTGACGAGATCGTTATTGCCCTTCTGATCAGCCTCCAGCCCGGTATCGCCCGCATAGTCCTCTGGCGCCAGCTTGGCACGCTGGATCTCGGTGCCATAGGGCCCGTCCTTGATGAGGATGCGCTTCGCGGCAGCGGCTTCGAATTCTTGGCGTTTCGACATGGGTCAGGCCTTCGGGCGCAGGCCGAGCATATGGCAGATCGCATAGCTCAGCTCGGCGCGGTTGAGGGTGTAGAAGTGGAACTGGCGGACACCACCAGCATAGAGGCGGCGGCACATTTCGGCAGCGATGGTCGCGCTGACCAGTTGGCGCGCTTCGGGGCGTTCATCGAGCCCGTCGAACAGGCCTTCCATCCAGTCGGGAATGGCCGTGCCGCACAGGCCCGACATGCGCTGGACGGCGGCAAAGCTCATTACCGGCATGATGCCCGGCACGATCTCGCCTTCGATCCCCGCCGCGGCGGCCTTGTCACGGAAATCGAAGAAACATTCCGGTTCGAAAAAGAACTGCGTGATCGCCCGCGTTGCGCCTGCGTCGAACTTGCGTTTCAGGTTGTCGAGATCGGCCTGGCGATCAGGCGAATCCGGATGGACTTCAGGATATGCGGCGACCGAAATCTCGAAGTCGGCGATCTTCTTGAGGCCTGCGATGAGATCGGCGGCGTTCTCATAGCCCCCCGGATGCGGCGTATAGCTGCCGCTTCCATCGGGCGCGTCGCCACGCAGCGCGACAATATGGCGCACTCCTTCTTCCCAATATTCGCGCGCGACTTGGTCGACTTCCTCGCGCGTTGCCTGCACGCAGGTGAGGTGGGCCGCTGCGGGAATTCCGGTCTCGCTGACGATCCGCCGCACGGCCTCATGCGTACGCTCGCGGGTCGATCCCCCGGCACCATAAGTCACCGAGAGAAAGCGCGGGTCGAGCGGCTCGAGAGTTTTGACGCTCTGCCACAGGGTCTCGCCCATCTTCTCGGTCTTGGGCGGGAAGAATTCGAAGCTCACTTCGATATCACCCGGGAGGCCCGAGAAGAGCGGCGATTCCAGCGCGCGCTGCGCTTCGCGCATCTGGTCGAGCGTGGGGCTCATGCAAAAGTCCTTTCTGCTGCGCGGCGCCTCTGCGCCACCCAAATCTTGATGCCGATCTCGCCATCGTCGAGCGAAATCGGTGCCGTCGGTTCGAAGCCCGCATCTTCGAGGAGGTCACGCATGTGCCCGTCAGCAAATCCGAGCCGCGCATGGGCGTGCTTCTCGCGCAGTTCCTCGCGCTGGTGTGCGGCAAAATCGACGATCGCTATCCGCCCGCCGGGGCTTGTCACCCGTGCCGCTTCGTAGAGCGCGGCCGCGGGGCTGTTGGCGAAATGCAGGACCTGGTGGAACAGGACGGTGTCGAAACTGTCGGGCGAAAAGGGCAAGCTCGTGAAGTCGCCCTGGACGACCTCTACGCGGTCGGCAGATATGTGTTGCAACTTGGCCCGCGCGACGCGCAGCATGGCAAGGCTCTTGTCGAGCGCGACGATGTGATCGGCCTTTTCCGCGAACAGTTCCGCCATGCGGCCGGTGCCGGTGCCGATATCGAGCAGACGCCCGAGGCGCCCCTCGCCCAGCGCTTCGGCGAGCGCCGATTCGACGTTTTCATCCGAGGAATGGAGGCGGCGCAGTTCGTCCCAGTCATGCGCATGCTCGGCAAAATACTCCTGTGCCTGGAGTTCACGCGCGGCCCGGATTTCAGCAAGCTTCTGGCGATCGGCCTCGCATTGTTCGGCGAAACCGGGGTCGATCGTCTCCGTTCGTGCCAGGAGCCGCGCGATGTCGGAGCGTACCGGCGCCATGCCCTGCGGATCGGAGGCAGCTCGAAGGAAGATCCAGCTGCCCTCACGGCGCCGCTCGGCCAGTTCAGCGTCGCACAGGATGCCGATGTGGCGCGAGACACGCGGCTGGCTTTGGCCGAGCACCTGCGCGATCTCGCCCACCGCCAGCTCCATCGAGCCTAGCAGCCGCATGATCCTGAGGCGCGTGGGGTCGGCCAGCGCGCGAAAGAGTGCCTCGGTACGCATCAGGGCTACATATAAAGATATTTTTATATCCGTAAATCGTCGCGGGAAAAACTTTGTCTTGGCCCGCCAAGCGCCGAATTTGCGCGGCTGCTTACCGGATATTCACCATTTTTCGCCACCACGAGACCCGGGCCAGCAGGTGCCCTGCCGCTGTTTCCGGGCTGTCCGGACGCGCGGCCACCCACCTGCGGGATTTGGGAATGGGCGCAATCATGCACGGCAGCAGAGCAACGCACGACCGCTCCAGCGCCACTTACGGCGGGCGAGATCCTGCATGAGCCAAATCGTCACCGATACCGAACGCGAGCGCGTCGTATCGGACCTGCTCGCGATAATGAGTCCGCTGGAAAAGGCAGGGCAGCTTGCGATCCAGCAGGCGCCGCGACCCGACGATCGCGACGGCATGGATCTCCTTGCCCGCGATCTGCGAGATGGTCGTATCGGCACGGTCAGCGGCATTGCCAGCCGTGAACAGGCCGAGTTTCTCCAGCTCGTGGCGCAAAACGAAAGCCGCCTCGGGATCCCCCTGCTCTTCCCCGCAGAAACCGGAACCGGCTTTGACACCATCTTTCCCACACCCTTTGCGTCGAGCGCGAGCTGGGACATGGATGCGTTGGCCGCCGCCGAGGCAGTGGTCGCCCATGAAGGGGAGACCAAGGGCTTCAACTGGGCACTGTCCCCCGAGATCGCCCTGACTTCCTCCCTGGACGAAACGCTCGCGCAGAGCTGCGGGGAGGAAGTATTTCTGGCAGCGCGGATCGCGGCCGCGCGCGTACGTGGATTGCAGTCTAACGAAGCCCAGCCGACCCTGGCTTGCCTCGAACTGACCGACGGCACAGCCGAAGCCCGGGCACAACTTGCCATTGCCATGGCGGCGATCAGCAGCGCCAAGGTCGGATCCATAGCCTTCGATGGAATCGCTGCAGAAGCCCGCTCGCGGATCGAGAAAGCCTTCAGCTTCCTAAAGGGGCCCGGAGGGTACGACGGCATCTTGCTGTCGGAGTGGCAGGCCATCGTCCACGACCTCGTGGGAGAAGGTCTCAAGGCGGACCGTCGCGGTGTGCCTGTCGACCTGCTGGTCGATGCATTGAGATCGCAGCGTATCGATAGAGAACGCGTCGACAATGCAGTTGCCCGCGTCTTGCGCGCCAAGTTCCGCCTGGGACTGCTGAGCGCCGCTCATGCTTCGCCGTTCGGCCGCCAGGCGAGTGCCCTTCCAACACCGGTACATAATCGCGAAGTTGCACTCGACGTGGCGAAACGCTGCGCGGTCCTGTTGCGAAACGAGCCGGACCTACTTCCTCTGGGAATCGATTCCGGGGACCTGCTGCTGGTCGGATCGGCCGCCGGCGATCGGCGCATACCCTTGGCCGGTCGCGATGGTATTGCGGCAAGCGTCATCGATGGTCTCGAACAGCTCGGCATCCCGCATCGCTACGTGCCCGGCCTCGCCCTTCGCGACAATGGCGACAGCTCCGACCGCATGATCACGGCCGACAGCATGGCGATCGGCATGGCGAGCGAGGCGGCGAAGCGCGCCGGGACGATCGTCATGGTCCTCGCGGGCAATGAGCGCGGCGACATCGGCGAGGCGAATGAAAAACTGCTTTCGGCGCTCTTTTCGGCCAATCCCAAGCTGGTCCTACTTACACTTGGTCCGAAGCCGATCGATCCGCTGGTCAATGGGAAACATCTCCCGAGCATTTTGCACGCCGGTCAGTTGGGCACGATGAGCGGGCATGCTCTTGCCGAACTCATCACCGGCGAGGCCGCGCCTTCGGGCAAGCTGCCGATCGCCCTACCCGGGCCCGATGGAGGGCCAGGAATACCGTTCGGTCACGGCCTCACCTATTCCGATTTCGCACTCACCAACCTGACGTACGAGGTCGGTCGCGACCGCATCTATGCCTATGCCGACCTTCGCAACCTGAGCGAGAGGGAAGGCGTCGAAACGGTTCAACTCTACCTGCGCCGCTTGGCCCAACCGGGAGAGAGGCCCGCAGCAGGCCGCATGCCCTTGGCAGATTTCCAGCGTGTCCGGCTGCGACCAGGCGAGCGCGAGATGCTGACCTTCGAAATCGGTCGCGACGAGATCGGCGAATACTCCGGAGACGGCCGCTTCCATGTCGAAGCGGGCGATTTCGAGCTATTCCTGGGCCTCAGCAGCCAGCGCGGGCTTGCCTGCGAGTTCGAGCTTCCCGCCGAGGTCGCGCGCGCCATGGCCGGCGTCGGCGTCCACCCCGGAACGCTGACAGGACTCTTCGGCACCGGCGGCTAGAAAGCCGCCGGCCCCATAATCAGACCTCTGCGTTGCGCTTGACGGTGATCACCTGCGGATAGGTGAATTCCTTGAGGCCATCGATCCCGTACTCGGCACCGAAGCCCGACTGCTTGTGACCGCCGAAGGGCGCGAGCGGCGAAATGTGCAGGAACTCGTTGATCCAGACGGTGCCGGTCTCAAGCTGTTCGGCAATCTCCACGCCCTTGTCGGTGTCCTTGGTCCAGACAGCCCCGGCAAGGCCGTATTCTGAATTGTTCGCGCGCTCGATGGCTTCTTCGACGCTGCCGAATTTCATCAGCGGCATGACGGGTCCGAACTGCTCCTCAGCCACGATGCGCGCGTCTTCGGGCGGATTGTCGAGGATAGTGATCGGCACGTAATAGCCCGTGCCTGAGGGATCGACATCGCCGCCGGTCAGGAACTGATAGCCATTGTCCTTGGCGTCCTGGATCAGCTCACACACGCGCTCGAACTGCTTCTTGTTCTGGATCGGACCGACGCCGGTGCCCTGCTGTGAGCCGTCACCCACGACCACACCCTTGGCGTATTCAGCGATGGCCTTGGACAGGTCGTCGTAGATGTCTTCATGGATGTAGATGCGCTTCGCCGCGACGCAGATCTGGCCTGCATTCGAAAAGCTCGACCAGAACAGCTGTTCGGCGACCTTCTCGACATCGGCATCGGGCAGGACGATCGAAGCGTCGTTACCGCCCAGCTCCAGCGTGATGCGTTTCAGATCACCTGCCGCACCTTCCATGATCTTCTTCCCCGTCGCGGTCGAGCCGGTGAAGGTGATCTTGTCGATATCGGGATGCTCGGTGATCAGCGGGCCGAGCTCGTCGGGACCGGTGATGATATTGACCGTGCCCTTGGGAACGACGTCCTTGACCAGTTCGGCGATGCGCAGCGTCGTGAGCGGGGTGAAGGGCGAAGGCTTGAGGACGATGGTGCAGCCCGAGATGAGCGCGGGCACGATCTTCTGGATCGCCATCATGACGGGGAAGTTCCACGGCACGATGCCGCCGACCACGCCCACCGGAACACGGCGGGTGCGCGAGAGGCGCGTGTCGTCATCCTGGTTGATGACGTCGTCCAGCGTCAGGCCCGACTGCGCTGCAGCCAGACCCGCCGCACCGAAGATCTCCATCTGGGCTTGTGCGTGCGGCTTGCCCTGTTCGGTCGTGAGCAGGCGGAAAAGCTCGTCGGCGTTTTCCTTGATCGCCGCGGCGATGCCGCGCACGACCTGCTGGCGCTCCTCTGCGCTGGTCTTGCGCCATGTCTTGAACGCCGCGCGGGCAGCAGCCACCGCGCGGTCCAGCTCTTCCTTGCCGCAGGAGGGGACAAGGCCGACCACCTCTTCATTGGCCGGATTGACGACTTCGAGCGTGTTGCTCGTCGTCACCATCTCGCCGTCGATCAGGTTCGCATAGGTCTTGGTCATGGCTCTCTCCTCAAGCGCAGAATCGGTTGCTTAGAGAGACCTTATATGCCGCGGGCCCGCGCGACAATGAGATTGGGAGGCAGGCTTGTCAGGCTCAGACGGCGTGCTGGTCTGTCGGCGGGGCGAGCGCAGGTCGCCAGCGTATCACAACGGCGATCATGGCGAAGAGCGGGACCAGCCAGATCAGGCGGCTGATGTAGCGCCACTGCGGCTCAACCACCGCGCCCCCGAAACCCGAAATCAGGATCATTGCGGATAGAGTCAGGAGCGCCCAGTTCCGCAGCGTGCGCCAGCGGTGGTCCGGATCGGATCGACGCTGGAAAAGACAAACCAGGAGCATCAGCAAGGACGCGACTACGGTGAGTTTCAGCACCGTGTCCATCAGCGCTTCGGGCCAGGCCTCCCTGTCGGCCAGCGTCGCCTTCATGTCCTCTCCCACCGATTGCGGGATCGCATCCCAGCAATAGGCCCTTGCCGAGCATGCCCGGTTCAATCCTGTGTACTGGACCCAGGTCAATTGCCGGAACGTGTTTCGTACGATGGCCATGCCCTGCCCGATCGGGTCGTGCAGCATGACGGCGATGGCGAAAGCTGTGTCTTCCTCTCCCATTGTCCGGCGCTCTTCAGGAGTGGCAAGCAGGTAGGTCCCCACGCCCGGCGTAGGGTTGGAAAGGATCGCCGAAGCATGGCTGGTATCGTTCAGTTCGACCCGGCAGATCTGGAAGCGGTTTCCATCGCAGCCACTGTCGATGAAGGATTTTCCCGGACCATCGGCAATGAAGCGGGCCGTCATCAGTGGCAGCATCTGCGGCTTCTTCCCGATCGCCGCCTCGGTCGCGAGCGCTGTGACCTGGAGCGAGGCGAAGCCGATGGCTAGCCCCGCGATACCGGCGATCCAACCCCGGCGTGGAACGTCGGGCGCCCATTTGACGAGACGCAATGCCAGCAACGCAGCCAGCATCCCTGCGATCATCACGATGTGGGTCATATGCGAGACGACTGCGGTAACGATCGTCATGAACAGGACGAAGACCTCGAATTTCGTCAGCTTCCCGGGCGTCGCTAGCAGGAGGAAGGCAACTATGCCGAAGGCCCCGAACCCATCGGCCAGGAGCATGCCGTTGTAGAAGGGCAGTGTCGTCAGCGCGGCCAGCAACAGCACGATGCCGGTGGTCGCAATCGGATCGGAAATGCCGAACCGCCGCAGGGCCAGGCGAATAAGAAAATAGGCGAGCCAGGCCTGGAATAGAATGAACAGCCAGAAATTGCTGGTGACATACCCCACCCACATCAGCGCGCCCATGTAGGGCGATCGCCCGGTCATCACGAGGCCTGAAGAAATGTCGTTATGCGTCCGAAACGCCGGATCCTCTGCCGGTTTCTCCGCGTCGGGTTCGCTGTCGCCAGAACCGGCTGGAAGCTTCTCGGTATAGCGTTCGCTCCAGTCGGTCGTGAATGTCTTGCCCGAAGCCATGTGGGCCGCCATGTCTGCGGCACGGATGTAGTTCGTCGTATCGTCGAAGAAGAAGGCAAAGCCGTTTGCCAGCGGCGTCCACATAAGGGCGAGGACACAGAGAATATGGAGCGCCCAATCGCGTATTGGGCTTGCGCCAGATGCCCGCTGCTGCTCGGCTTCGCTTGTCATCGCCCTACCCCCTCACGAACAGCTTAACCCGTCTCCCCGACGATCCTGGCGGCCAGTCGCCGACCCTCGCGGATAGCATAATTGGTCCCTCGATCCTCGGGATATACCTGCGCCATGGAGCAGATGTAGAGCCCTTTGCGCGGGCCGTCCTCATCCGGGATAAGCTGCGAATAGTGCTGTTCTACCACGGGCTGCGACCAGCGCGCCTTCCAGACGTGTGAGCGCTGGATCCAGCCCGGTTCGAATTCCGGAAACATCTTCTGGAGGTGAGGCACCGAGAAATCGAGCACCTCTTCTTCGCTCATCCCATAGAGCGCGTCGGTGTGCGGGAGGTATTTCGAGAGGTAGACGATATGCCTGCCACCATAGCTCTCGGCATTCTCGAAATTGGTATGCTCGATCACGCCGACATAGGGAAAATCTGGGTCGTTGACGTTGAGCCAGTAGGTTGAACTCAGGGGGCGGTCGAGTTCCAGCACCAGGCACACGTTAGCGAGATAATCGATCCGCCGAAGCGAACTCAGATAGTCCTCGTCTGCCCATCCGCTTACGAGATCCGCAATCAGCGGCAGTGCGGGTGTGGCGATGACGATGTCGCTTTCGAACCGACGTCCTCCCGCTTCGACGACCCAGCGGTCCCCCTCTATCGGCGTGATCGCTGAGGCCGGCGTGCCGGTGTGAACTTCGCCTCGATTCTCTCGGATCGCGTCCGCCGCCGCTTCGGCGAGCCGCGCAAAGGAGCCCTTGAAGTAAGCGAGCCTTTCTTCGCCCTTGGCCCCGCGCGATCCGCCGCGAAGCTTGAGCTTGTTCCAGAACCAGACTGCGGAGACCTTGTCGGCATAGGGGCCGAACTTGCCGGCAAGAAGCGGCTCCCACATCACCTTGAAAACCCGCTCCCCGCCCAGTTCGCGAAGCCATTGGGCCGCCGTCTTTCCTTCGAGGCTCTTCCAGTCCTTTACCCCGCGCGCACGCAAGGTCAGCACGCCGAGGCGGATTCGGTCGAGGAACGGTAGCGGCGAGAAGCGAAGCAGGTCGAGCGGTGTCGACAGCTTGAAAACCGAGCGGTTGTAATAGACGCCGGTGTTGGTCGGATTGGTGACCACCTGGTCCGATAGCCCCAGATCGTCGATCAGGCCCATGACCTCCAGATCATTGGTGAACCAGTGGTGGTAGAAGCGGTCGATCCGTTCGCCCTCGCCTTCGAACGCCCCGGCCAGGCCGCCGACGAAATCGTCTGCCTCAAGCAAGGTCACCTTGTGGCCCGCGCGCGAAAGGTCGTAGGCGGCTGAAAGTCCGCTGAAACCTCCGCCGATGACGGTGATTGTTTTCTTGCTGGCCGTCATCCGATCCTGTCGCGTTCACTCGTTATTGCGGGTCTTCCGCGAAGGAACCACAAGGCGATCCCGTAGCCGCCGATCAGCGTTGCAGGCAACCAGATGATGAGATGGACCAGCAGCGCGAATGCCGTGGCCGCAGCTGCCGGATTGCCCACGCTCTGCGCTGCCTGCGCTGCAAAAAAGTCGAACGTGCCGACGTAACCCGGCGAGGACGGCAGGAGGGTCGCTAGCGTTGCGACAGGCATGGCCAGAATGCCGCCAACGGGCTCGACAAGTCCCGGAATTGCCTGGGCCGACACATAGAACACCGCCCACTCCAGCCCCCAGGCGACCGCAGACCAGCCGATGAGCACCGCCATTTTCGGACCCTTGGCGTGATGCCGCAAGGTCGTGAACAGATGGTCGAAGAAGCCCTCGAGCTTGATGGACGAGCCACGCCACAGCTTTCCTACAAGTCGAACCAGCATGCGGACCGGGAGTTCGACGAGCGCCGGAAACAGGAGCAGGAGAAGTACAGTCAGGGCCGCGAGCAACACGGCAATACGGCCGGTTTGGAAGACTGCTCCTCCCATCAGGCCCGAGAAATCGAATGCTAGAAGACAAATGCCGAGGATGACCAGCAGGCTGAGAATGTCGAGCAAGCGCTCCACAAGTACGCTGGCGAGCAGCCCCGAACTCGGAACGCCGAGATGACCGGACAGGCCGTAAACACGAAGCACATCGCCGGCGCGGAATGGCAAAAGGTTATTGGCAGCAATCGAGCCCATGAAGGGCGTCACACAGGCGTTCCAGCTTAGGCCGGGGTTGTCGCTCAACAGCATGCTGCGCCAGCGCGCGATACGGCAGGCATAGCCCAGCAGGAAAATCCCGATCGCAAGCGCGATCCAGCCCGGCCGGGCCTGCGCGAGCGAGGCGATGAGCTGTTCCCCGTCGACATTGCGCGCAACCAGCCGCAGGAACACCACGGAAACCGCGATGCCGAACAGGAATTGTGCCACCCGTTTAGGCTGCAGACGGTTCATTCAGCAGCGCTCAAGCCGTGTTCCGTAGCAGACGATGGATCCTTGTCCGATCCTTCGAAACCGATCTTCTCGCGCACGACATAGAGCGGGCGCTTCTTCACCTCGCTATAGGTCCGGCCGACATATTCGCCCAAAATTCCGAGGCAGAGTAGTTGGACCCCGCCGAGGAACAGCAAGGCGATCATGATGGCCGTCCAGCCTTCGACCCAGATCGACGTAAACAGGCGCAGCACCAGGACGTAGACGATACCAAGCATAGCGAAAGCGGCTGCGACCATGCCCATGGTCGTCGCAAAACGCAGCGGCTTGGCCGAAAAGGACAGGATGCCGTCGGTCGCGAAACGCATCATCTTGCGCAGCGGGTACTTCGATGTGCCGGCGAAACGCTTGGCCCGTTCATAGGGAAGCGCCGTCTGATTGAAGCCCACCCATGATACCATCCCGCGCACGAAACGGTCGCGTTCGGGCATGGCCTTGAGCACTTCGACGACATTGCGCCCCATCAGGCGAAAGTCGCCCGTGTCGAGGGGGATCGGCACTTCGGACAGGCCGTTGAGGACCCTGTAGAACCCCCGCGCTGTCATCAGTTTGAAGCGGCTTTCCCCCGGGCGTGAGGTGCGCGTGCCGTAGACCACGTCATAACCCTCGCGCCATTTCGCGATCATCTCGACCACGGTTTCGGGCGGGTCCTGAAGATCGGCGTCGATCAGCACCACCGCATCGCCTTTCGCGGCATCGATGCCCGCGGTAACGGCGATCTGGTGCCCGAAATTGCGTGCAAAGCTGAGGACCTTTACCCTTGCGTCTTGCGCTGCGGCTTCGCGCAGCAGGTGGAGCGTCCGGTCCTGCGATCCGTCATCGACGAAGACCAGCTCGAAATCATAGGCAGGCGCGGTGTCGCAGAGGCGCGAGAGCTGGCTCAGCGTTTCGCCGATCACCTCTTCCTCGTTGTAGCAAGGCACGACGACCGAGATCAGCTGTCTGTCATTCTGGCTCGTCATTGCTGAAGACCCCTGCCTCTCCGTTCCCGGTGCACTACCCCGTCCGCAGCGCACCCCAGCCCCTTCGGCCGGAAAGGGTTATGCGGAATTCCCCGCCGTGCCGCAATGGCATGGAGCCGGCGAATTGTGCGGCTGTTTTGGATTGAGGCAGATGCGACGTCAGCTTTCCACCGTCGACCAGGAGGCTTGTCCGGTCAGGTAATCGAATTCGAACCGGTTGTTCCCACGGCGACGCCGCCTGCGTCCTTCGGGCAAGGGTTCATGGGGTAGACCCGCATCTCTTGCGGCGCGTCGAACGGCTTCGCACAGGACCGAACCCTCGGGCCAGACCGCCAAGAGTCGCGCCTTGTCCTTCCGCCACAGGACGACACGCCCATCCTTCGCGGTCATCTCTGCATCGGCAGACCCTTCGAAATGGTCGAACCAGCCTCCCCCACTCCAGCCGTCGCCTTCGATTGTCACGCCGGAACGCAGGCTTTCCGAGAGGGTGATGGTGCCGCCTGCCATCCCTTCGAGCGGTCCGGGCGGCAAGTTTTCCGGGATGGCGAAATCGGTGGTCCTGCTGCCGGTCCGCGGACCGATGATGATCTGCCCGTCGATGTTCTCAAGCGAACGCGCGAGCGCGTCCGGTACGATGGGAAGGCAGGGCACGACCACCAGCCGGTACCCGGCAAGATCGGCGCCGGGCGGCAAGATATCGATATCGAGACCCAGTTCGCGCATAGCCGAATAGGCCGAAAACGCCGCCCAGAGCCCCGACCGTCCCTCCCCCTGCGGCTGGATCTGCGTGATCCATTCGGACTCATATGAGAAAACCAGTGCAGCCTGCTTCGGTGTAGGCGCATCGCTCTCGATCTCCCCAATGCAGTCGGCCACCGCGCGCGCCTCGGCCAAGGCGGGTGCCGGGTTGCCATCGGGCCGCAGGAGCCCCGCGTGCATCTGCTCCTGCGCCTTGGGGAACTGCCGCCAGCGGAAATAGCTCACCATCTCCGCGCCATGTGCGAAGGCCTCCAGCGTCCAGAGCTTTACCATGCCCGGCAGCGGCGCAGGATTGTAACGCGCCCAGTTCACCGGTCCCGGCTGCTGTTCGAGAACCGACCAGCGCCCGTCCTTCGCGCAGCCGCGATAAAGGTCGTGGTGGAATGCAGCGATATCGGGATGGCCCTGCCGCGCGTAGGCGCGCTTCTCCTCTTCGGAAAAGCAGAACATCTCGAGGAAGCCGAGCGGGTAGCTATCCCACCCAAGAACGTCGACCTCTGCCCCCAAATCATGGTGATCGTAGCCGGTGTAGAAGCCCATCGCGTTATGGGTGATATCGCGCCCCGGCGAATGCTCGCGCAGGATTTCGACCTGTCCTCGGTTGAAGGCGATGACCTGGTCCGAGGAAAAGCGCCGGAAAGCCAGCCAGTGCGCCGGGTTCGCCTCGGTCACGGTAAGGTTGGGCAGGTCGATCTCGTCGAACGAGCGGTACTCCATCGACCAGAAGACATTGCCCCACGCCTCGTTCAGCGCCTCGATGCTCCCGTAACGGTTCGCAAGCCAACGCCGGAATGCATCGCGAGCGGCGGGCGAGAAGCTCTGCACCGTATCGTGGCAGCCATACTCATTGTCGGTCTGCCAGCTGACGACGCCGGGGTGTTCGCCGTAACGCTCCGCCACCACGCGAGTGATACGCTGGGCTTCCTCCCGATAGCCCATGTGGCTGAAACAATAGTGCCGCCGCGATCCGAAGCCGCGCGGCCTGCCTTCGCGATCGATCGCAACCATGTCGGGCATGCGATCGACCAGCCACTTGGGCGGCGTGGCAGTGGGCGTGCCCATGATGATACCGAGGCCTGCCTCGTGCAGCACCTCCACAGCCCGGTCGAGCCAGCCCCAGTCGAACCGGCCCGGTTCGGGCTCGATCCTGCTCCAGGCAAATTCGCCGATACGCACACGGGTGAGGCCCGTCTCGCGCATCAGGCGCGCGTCTTCGGCCCAACGCTCTTCGGGCCAGTGTTCGGGATAGTAGCAAACGCCGAGGTGCATGGTCTTGCGTCTATCCCCGTTTCTGCGATGGATGCCAGCGGGATTTTGGGAGAGCATGCTTGTTCGGGGATACGGCAGATTTCGCAAATGCGGGCCAGTTGGCGGTGTTCATCGGCCTGACGGCCCTGGTCGGCCTGCTGACCTGGTGGAAAGTCCGCAGCGCCAAGCATGATGGGTCGGAGCAGGACGTCTTCCTTGCGGGCAAGGGACTGAGCTGGATCTTCGTTGCCGGTGCGATCACCCTGACCAACCTTTCGACCGACCAGTTGGTGGGCATGAACGGCAACCAGATGCTGCTGCTCGCCTGGTGGGAGATTGCAGGCTTCGTCGGCCTGATGACCTTGGCCTTCATCTTCGTGCCGCTCTACTATCGCTACAATTGCACGACGGTCACCGAACTGCTCGAACGGCGGTATGACGGTCGTTCGATCCGAACGCTGATTTCGGCCATCTTCATCGCCGGGAACCTGCTGATCTATTTGCCCGCCGCGCTCTATTCGGGCGGGCTGTTCCTGCAGTCGCTGTTTGGGGCGCAGGTGCCACTGATCTACTTCTCGGTCGGCCTCGCCCTGATTGGCGCGGCCTACACTGTCTTCGGCGGCCTGCGCGCGGTCGCGGTGATGGATACCTTCTCCGGCATCGGCATTCTGGCGCTGGCCCTGCTGATCGTGTTCCTCGCGCTGGCAGCTGTCGATTTCGACATCGTCACAGGAGTGCCCGCCGAACGGCTGAGCATGGTCGGCGCGGCGGACAGTCCGATCCCCTTCCACACGCTGTTTACCGGCATGGCCTTCATCCAGATCTTCTACTGGTCGACCAACCAGAACATCACCCAGAAGGCGATGGCCGCGCCGACGGTGAAGGAAGCGCAGAAGGGGGTGTTCGCCGCTGCCGCCGTGCGTATCCTGGTCGTCCCGCCGATCGTCGTGATCCCGGGCGTGGTGGCCTACAAACTGTTCGGCGATGTGGGGGATGCCGCCTATGGCAGGCTCGTCGCCGAAGTGCTGCCGAGCTGGTTGTCGGGAGCCTTTGCCGCGATGGTCGCCGCCGCCGTGATCACTACCTTCAGCGCTGTGCTGAATTCCACGGTCGCGCTCTATTCGGTCGACTTCCACGAGCAATTCGTGGGAGAGGTGAAGAACCACTGGAAGCTGGGTGCGGTAATGAGCGTATTCGCCACCGTGCTCGCCATTGTTATGGTGCCGGTGTTCATGAACGCGGAGAGCATCATCAACCTGCTGCAGCAGTTGAACGGGTTGTCTTCGATGCCGATCCTCTCTGCCTTCATCGTCGGCCTCTTGTTCCGCAATGTCGCGGCGCGCTCGGCGATTGCGGGCGTGGTCTGGGGCATCGGCCTCTACGCGCTATTCACCTTCAACGAGGGCTTCGCGGCCTCGGTGGGTATCCACTATATCGACTTCATGGTGGTCACGCTGTTCACCTCGGTGGCGGCGGCCTTGGCATTCAACCGCCTCGCGCTCGGGCGGCGCGCAGAATGGATCGGCTTCGAGCTGTTCCGCGGCAAGGGCGAGGAAGGCACGGCTGCGTGAGCGAGCCCGCGGAGCTCTACGCGCTTCACGGCGCGCAATGGAGCTGTGTGCTCGAACGGCAGGCCAATGGCGCGATAGTCTGGCGCCACCTCGGAGCGCGCGTCGAACCCGGTGACTTGCCTCCACTCGCGGACTTGCGCGGCTGGACGACCTTCTCGATTGAGGGCGAACCGCCGATGGGCATCATGTCCGTGGGCGGAGCTGGTTGGTTTGGCCCGTCGGCGGCGGAACTGCGAAATTCTGCGGGTGACGGTATCGATCCACGGTTCGACAGGTCGAAGGTGTTCGCTTCGTCCACCGACCTGACGGTGCGGCTTGAAGATCGCGCGAATGGCGTGGTGCTGACCGTGGATTTCCTGCCATTCGGGTCCGACGGCTTGTTGGCCCAGACGCATCTCGCGAATGTCGGATCAGATCCGATCACGGTGGACCGGCTCGCCAGCGTGCAGCTCCCTTTGCCTCCTTCGGCGAGCGAGATCATCTCGCGCCGCGGACGCCATGCAGGCGAATTCTTCGAATGCCGCGAAGCGATGCCTGCACAGGGTTGGGAGCGTGTTACCCGGCAAGGCATGACCGGCCACGGCGGACCGCCTGCGCTCGAAGTGCTGTGCGGCAATGCCGACCGGCACTCGGGTCTCACACTCTCGGCACAGCTGGCCTGGTCGGGCGATAGCCGAATTTCGGTCGAACAGACCGACGAGGGCTTTGCGGTCCTCCAGGCCGAGGCGCTGATTGCAGCGGGCGAGATGCGGCTTGAACCGGGCGAGACCTTCACTGCCCCACGCGCCTATCTTGCGATCAGCACGGCAGGACGGAATGGCGCGATGGCGCAGCAACACTCGATGGTGCGCGAGGTCGTCAAATGGCCCGGCGGCACGATGAAACCGTGCCCCGTGCATCTCAACAGCTGGGAAGCGGTCTACTTCGGTCATGACGAGGTGAAAATCGAAGCGCTGGCGGCATCGGCTGCTGCAATCGGTGCTGAACGCTTCGTACTCGACGATGGCTGGTTCAAGGGGCGTGGCAACGACCGGGCTGGGCTTGGCGACTGGACACCCGACCCGCTCAAATATCCTCAGGGCCTCGCCCCAATCGCCAACAAGGTTCGCGAACTCGGCATGGAGTTCGGTCTCTGGGTCGAGCCGGAGATGGTCAATCCCGACAGCGATCTCTACCGCGCGCACCCGGACTGGGTGCTTGGCGGGCCAGACGACACTCTCCCCCTGTCGCGCAACCAGCTGGTGCTCGACATGCGTCGCGAGGAAGTACGAGACTATCTCTTCGAGCAACTCGATGCTCTGCTGACGGATGTTCCGATTTCCTATCTCAAATGGGACCACAACCGCGCGCATGCGCCATCGGGGGGTGCGGCTCAGGTGAAAGGCACTTACAATCTCCTCGCAAGGCTGCGCGAAGCCCACCCCGATGTGGAGATCGAAAGCTGCGCAGCGGGCGGTGGGCGGATCGATGCAGGTATCGCGCAATTCACGCACCGTTTCTGGACCAGCGACAACATCGATGCGCTCTCGCGCGTGGAAATGCAGCGAGGCTTCCTTGCCTTCATGCCGCCGGAATTGATGGGCGCACATGTCGGGGCGAGCCCCAGCCATGCGACAGGACGCACGCAATCACTCGATTTCCGTGCTGCGATCGCCTGCCAGGGGCATTTCGGCGTTGAACTCGATCCTGAAGCTTTGGACGAAAGAGAACGCGCGCGGCTGGCTCACTGGATCGGCTTCTACAAGCAGTGGCGACAGCTCATCCATGGCGGCGCCGTGCATCTTGGCGAGGCGCCGAATGGCCTCGCATGGCAAGCACAGGGTGACGGCGACAGCTTCTTGCTTTGGGTCATTCGCAACACCCCCACACATGATCGGCGCGACGCACCGCTGGCCTTGCCCTTCGCGGTGGGGCGCGACTGGCGCGTGCGCCTGCTCGAGAAGGCGGGCCATCCCCATGTCCTCGCGGCTCAGGATGGTTCGGCCTATCAAGCGCAGAGCAAGGATGGCATGACATTTACAGGTGACTGGCTTGCGCATGCCGGCCTGCCTTTACCCGCACTTGCCGCCGAGACGGCGGCAATCTTCCATCTCGAGGCCCGATGACCAGCGACCTTCCCCACCGACGCAAGAACCTGCTGACGGGTGATTGGGTACTCGTCTCGCCGCAGCGCATGAAGCGGCCGTGGCAGGGCGAGGTCAAGATGGCCCAACCGGCCAGCCGCCCTGCACACGATCCATCCTGCTATCTCTGCCCGGGCAACGAGCGCAGCGGGGGCGTGACGAACCCGCATTACGACGGTACCTTCGTCTTTCCCAACGACTTCCCGGCACTTCTCTCGGAGAGCGAAAGCGCCTCGACCGGTAAACTCTTCGAAGAGCAGCCAGCTCGGGGAGAGGCGCGGGTGATCTGTTACTCGCCCGATCATTCGATGACTATGGCGCGGATGGACGACGCGGCGCGGCGCATGGTCGTTCAAAGCTGGTGCGAACTCTCTGCTGAACTCGGCGCGCGCTGGGCGCATGTCGAGCTGTTCGAAAACAAGGGCGCGATGATGGGCGCTTCCTCGCCGCATCCCCACGGGCAGGTCTGGGCGGGCGATTTCGTGCCGACCATCGTCGAACGTGAGGATGTGCAGCAGCGTGCCCAATTCGCTGCTGGCGGAAGCCCTCTGCTTGGCGATGTCATCGCTGCCGAAATCGCTTCGGGCGAGCGTGTGGTCGTTAAGAACGAACACTGGCTCGTCATCGTCCCCCATTGGGCGGCCTGGCCGTTCGAAACGCTCGTTCTGGCGCGTACACCCGTGGCACGGCTCGAGAATCTCGATGTGGAAGCACGCGAGGGGCTTGCGAGTGTCCTCGGCAAGCTTCTTTGCGCCTATGACGCGCTGTTCGACACCGACTTCCCCTATTCGATGGGCTGGCACGGCGCGCCGCATGGCGCCGGTGACGACACCGGGCACTGGCGGCTCCACGCACATTTCTATCCGCCCCTGCTGCGGTCTGCCGAAATCCGCAAGCACATGGTCGGTTTCGAACTGCTGGCGGAAACCCAGCGCGATCTGACGCCCGAAGCTGCAGCTGAGCGTCTGAGGGAGCTGGTGAAATGAGCGATGCACGGGTCGCCAAGGCGCGCGAGCTTTTTCGCGAGCATTTCGGGCGCGACTGCGATGGCGTGTCTTTCGCCCCGGGGCGGGTGAACCTGATCGGCGAACATGTGGACTACAACGACGGGCTGGTCCTTCCCATGCCCGTTGCCGCTGGAACCGCCGTAGCCTGGGCAGTCCACGATGACGCCGACACGCAAGTGACCGCAGCCGATTTCGGCGAAGAAGACCGCTTCGATCCGGCAAAACCAGCCAAGCCATCGAACGAGAGCTGGCGATCCTATGTGCGCGGCATAGCGGCGCAGTGGGGAGGCGATCTTCCACCCATGCAACTGCTGATTACCGGAGATCTGCCGCGCGGCAGCGGCCTTTCTTCCTCGGCCTCGCTGTGCATTGCCCTCGGTCGCGCGTTTGTCGATGCGACTGGTGATCCGGTGGACGCCACCACTCTTGCGCGCCGCGCCCAGCAGACCGAGCATGATTTTGCCGGGGTGGCCTGCGGCATCATGGACCAGATGGCAGCGGCGGCAGGCGAACCGGGACACGCAATGCTGCTCGATTGCCGCGATCTTGGCTATCGGCAGGTTGCCATCCCGAAGG
This sequence comes from Qipengyuania vesicularis, assembly GCF_019711415.1. Taxonomy (GTDB): domain Bacteria; phylum Pseudomonadota; class Alphaproteobacteria; order Sphingomonadales; family Sphingomonadaceae; genus Qipengyuania; species Qipengyuania vesicularis. Next base: position 645,453 of record NZ_JAIGNJ010000002.1, read on the forward strand.
ACTGGGCCGTCCTGGTGGTGGATTCCGGTGTGACGCGCGGTCTTGTGGACGGCGAATACAATGCCCGGCGACGCCAATGCGAAGCGGCTGCGGCGGCCCTTGGCATCACCAGCCTACGCGATGCGAGCATGGACGATCTCACCGCGCAAGACCTGCCGGACCCGGAAGCACGCCGCGCCCGCCATGTCGTGGGCGAGATCGCTCGCGTCGGTGAGGCGACTGCCGCAATTGAACAGGGCGATTTGCAAGCGTTCGGCCGGATCCTGTCAGAAGGTCATGCCTCATTGCGCGACCAGTTCGAAGTCTCGCATCCCACGGTCGACGCGCTGGTCGAGCGCCTGCAAAAGATGATCGGAACACAGGGCGGCGCGCGCATGACCGGGGCCGGGTTCGGCGGTTCGGTCGTGGTTGTCACCTCGCCCGACCGCGCCCGGGAAATTGAAAGCGAGTTCAGCGAGGCAAGCTCGCGTGTGGCCTAGAGCGAGAAGGCGGTGACGCGCATCGAAACGCTCCAGTCTTCGCCCGGCCCTAGCACCCTCAATCCGCTGTCCTGACGCTCGCAATTGAAGGCATTGGTCATGTTGCTGACCGGCTCGACGCAGAAGAAATCCTCTCCTTCAGGCACATAGACCACCGTGAACGGGAGGTCGGCAGAGGGTTCGATGCGCACGCCCATCCCGCGATCTGGCCAGCGCACGGTCAACGGCCCCTGCCTTTGCGTATAGGCCGTGTCGACGTTGCGCGTTGCCACCGGCTGGCCCTGCCACCAATCGACGGCCTCCGGACGTTCCTCGAGCCGCATCGGAATGCATCCCGCATCGTTCTGCCACTCGCCGCGATGAAGGCCTTCGTAGAGCGTTGTGTCGCTGCGCGGGAAATAGGGGTGGAATCCCAGGCCGACGGGCATCGGATCAGCGGCCAGGTTCGTAATGCCGAGATCGATAGCGAATCCTCCGCCGAAGACCCGGATCGTTTGCGTGGCCTCGAACGTCCAAGGCCACTTTCCCGCCTCATGCCGATATACGAGCCGCGCCTCTCGCTCGTCCATTCGTTCGACCGACCACTCGCCCAGCCAGCCGAAGCCGTGGAGGACAGGGCTCGATGGATCGCCGGGATGATTGGGCTCGAGCTCGATCTCCCGCCCGGCGAAGTGGAAGCGCGAACCGGCAATCCGGTTCGAGAACGGGACCAGAGGAAAGCATCCCGCACCAAGAACCGATCCGGCCTCACGGAAGTGGAGGATATCCAGACCGCGCCAGCGCGCGCTACTGATCGAACCGCCGCATCGGGCATCGAGGGCAAGTTCGAAATCGTCGCTGGCCAGAATGCCGGTCATCGGGGGTGCGAACTCCATAGTGAAAGAGGGTTGTGCCTGTCTGTCGCGGACGATCGCTATTCGCAAATGCATTTTCCGCCTTGGCTGCACGGAGCTAATCCACCAAAGAAAGTCTCAGGATGTCCGGCGTTTCTATCGCGATAATCGGCTGCGGGATGATGGGCCGCGAACACATGCGCAATATCGCGCTGGTAGAGCAACTCGAACTCGTCGCGATTGCCGATCCCGACGCCGGATCGCGCGATGCGGCTCGGCAGCTTTCCGGCTCATTGGGACAAGACCCCGAATTTTTCGAGGACATCTCTGATCTGATGGCGGCGATCAAGCCCGATGCGGTGATTTTCGCCTCGCCCAACTACACCCACTTCGCGGTCCTGCACGAGATCATGCCGTACCGACCTGCCATCCTAGTCGAGAAACCGCTCTGCACCACGGTGGAGCATGCGCGCGAGATCGCGCGGCTCGCCGAAGGCTATCCGGCGCTGTTCTGGGTCGGCCTCGAATATCGCTACATGCCGCCTGTCAGCCGGTTCATCGAACGGGTCCACGGAGGCGAAACTGGAGCAGTGCGGATGATGTACGTCCGCGAACACCGCTTCCCTTTCCTGCCCAAGGTCGGCGACTGGAACCGTTTCAATGCCAATACGGGCGGCACTCTGGTCGAGAAATGCTGCCATTTCTTCGACCTCATGCGACACACTTTGCGCGACGAGCCGGTGCGCATTTTCGCCAGTGGCGGGCAGGATGAAAACCATCTTGACGAGCGATACGATGGCAAGGTGCCCGACATTCTCGACAACGCATTCGTGACGATCGACTTCGCCGGTGGCGCACGCGCAGTTCTGGATCTAAGCATGTTCGCCGAGGGTGCAGAACAGCAGGAAGAAATCTACGCGCTCGGCGGCAAGGGCAGGCTCGATGTTGCCATCCCCGCTGCAAAAGTCACCTGGTCGCCGCGCGACCGTAGCGGCCCCATTGTTGAAACCGTCGACACCCCTGCCGAAGCGCTGGCCGCGGGCGACCACCACGGCGCGACCTATTTCCAGCTCCGCCGGTTCTGTGACGCCTTGAACGAGGGCAGCCCGCCCGAAGTGAGCGCGCAAGACGGTTATCGATCGGTCGTCATGGGCGCGGCGGCCCAGCAATCCATCTCCACCGGACTGCCGGTCACAATCGACTTCACCAAGGAGCAACCCTTTGCCTGATTCCATCCCCGCCATCGGTTTCGGATTCTGGAAAGTCGCCCGCGAAAAGGCTGCCGACATCGCCTATGAAGCAATCGCTGCGGGATACCGCCACCTCGATTGCGCAGCGGATTACGGCAACGAGGCAGAAGTTGGCGAAGGGATTGCGCGTGCCATCGCCGATGGGCTGGTGACCCGCGAGGATTTATGGATCACCTCGAAGCTGTGGAACACCTTCCACGCTCCCGAGCATGTCGAGGAAGGATGTCGCAAGTCGCTCGCCGATCTCGGTCTCGACTATCTCGACCTATACCTCGTGCACTTTCCCATCGCGCTCGAATATTTACCGATCGACGCGCGCTACCCGCCCGAATGGATCCACGATCCTTCGGCCAGCAATCCGTCAATGAAGCGGGCGCGCGTTCCCCTGCACAGGACCTGGGGAGCTATGGAAGAGCTGGTCGGAAAAGGTCTCGTCCGGCGGATCGGTGTGTGTAATTACAACAGCGGATTGCTCCACGATTTGATGAGCTACGCGCAGATCGGACCCTATGCCCTCCAGATCGAGGCGCATCCCTATCTCGTGCAGCCCAAGCTGATCCGCCTCGCGCGAGACTATGGCCTCGAGGTAACCGCGTTCTCCCCGCTCGGCGCCCTTTCCTACGTGGAGCTGGACATGGCCGGCAAGAGCGACAGCGTCTTGACCGAACCCGTGGTCCAGCAGGCAGCCAGTGCGCACGGCAAGTCGCCTGCGCAGATCGTCCTTCGCTGGGGTGTCCAGCGCGGGACATCGATTATTCCGAAGACATCGAAGCCGGAGCGCATGCGCGAGAATCTGGACCTGTTCGATTTCGAGCTCAGCGCGGATGAAATGGACGCGATCTCGGCGCTCGACCAGGGCCGACGCTTCAACGACCCCGGCGTGTTCACCGAAGCCGCATTCGGCACCTTCCACCCCATCTACGATTAGGCGCAGCGCTATGGACAGCATTCCGGGAGTGATCGGGGGTTCGGGCCGGCTCGACCACTGGCTCGCAGACCACAAGCAGGACGTTGACGCGCTGCTTCAGGACAAGGGTGCCGTGCTCATGCGCGGGTTCGACGTTCCCGATCCTCAAGCCTTCGACGCGGCGGTCGAGGCCTATGGCGAGGCTGGTTTCACCTATTCGGAATCGCTCAGCAACGCGGTCCGCGTCAATGTGACCGAGCGTGTCTTCACGGCCAACGAGGCCCCGCCGAGCACCGAGATATACCTCCATCATGAGATGGCGCAGACCCCGCTCTACCCATCGAAGCTGTTCTTTTACTGCGAGATTGCGCCCCATGAAGGCGGGGCCACACCGCTTTGCCGATCCGACCTGCTTTATTCCCGGATGAAGGATGCCGATGCAGCCCAGGCAGAAGCCTTCGCGGCGCGCGGCGTGCGGTATTCCAATGTTATGCCAGACGAGAATGACGCCGGTTCGGGGCAAGGCCGCAGCTGGCGTAGCACTCTGGGTGTCGACACACGCGAAGCGGCCGAGGCGCGGCTTGCGTCGCTTGGCTATGACTGGGAATGGCGCGACGACGATAGCCTGCGCGCCACCACACCCGTGCTTCCTGCGGTTCGCACCTTGCTTGATGGGAGGGAGACCTTCTTCAATCAGCTCATCGCGGCCTTTCGCGGCTGGTCCGATGCGCGCAACGATCCCGCAAGGGCGATAACCTTCGGCGATGGCGAGCCTATCCTCGCCGAACACATGCGTAGTGTGATCCAGCTCTCCGATGAATTGGCCCACGATCACCAATGGCAGGCTGGTGACGTGGTGCTGGTCGACAATTTCGCGGTGATGCACGGACGGCGCCCCTTTTCGGGGAAACGCCGCGTACTCGCTTCGCTCGTCAGCTAGTGCGGGGGCGCCGAAGCGCGAATATCCAGACGACGAGATTGGCCGCGAGAAGCGATAGCATCGCAACAGTGAAGGCCATGCCGGACGAGCCAGAGTTCGCAAGGCCGATCTTCGAGAACAAGACGTAGAGACCCACCACGCAGGACAGCAGTGTAAAGGCGACAGGGCGGCCGAGGCGCCAAGGCGTCATGTCGACCTTCTCCTTGCTCGGCGGGACATAGGGGACTGCCCTGGGGCGCCACGCACCGGCGGCCAGCATGATCCCCACTTCGATCACGAATAGCACGGCGTACTGGTGGATGAAGTGCAGCGTCACGACATCATCGAATACGAAGCGCAGCAGCCCATATGCCGTCACGTGAAAGACGATCACCAGCTTCGCGCCGAGCGCCGGGACCCGGCGGGTGAACAGCCCCATGATCACGATCACCACGGTCGGGATGTTGTAGAAGCCGGTGAAGACACGCACGACCTGCCACAGGCCTTCCTCCGCGAAGTACAGCAGCGGGGCAACCGCGAAGGAGAACAGGGCGATTACCACGCTGGCAATCTTGGCCACCCTCACCAGATGCGCGTCACTCGGCTCGGCGCGCCGCAACGGGGCATAGATATCGAGCGTGAAAAGCGTTGCCGCGCTGTTGAGCAGGGAGTTGAATGAGCTGAACACCGCGCCCAGCAGGACTGCAAGGAACAGGCCGGCGAGATAGGGCGGAAGCACATCCTCGACCAGCCGCGGATAGGCCTCGTCAATCGTCCCGAAACCGGGCCCGTAGAGGTGGAAGGCGATAATGCCGGGGATCATCATCATGAAGGGCACCATCAGCTTGAAGAAGCCCGATGCCAGTACGCCCTTCTGTCCCTCGGCGAGCGAACGTGCGCCCAGCGTCCGCTGGATCACATACTGGTTCGTGCACCAGTAGAAGAGATTGGCGAAGATCATGCCGGTGAAAATCGTGCCGAAAGGCGTCGGGTCGCCTGCCGCCCCTATGGCATCGAGCTTATCCGGATGCTCGCCCAGCAGGCGCTCCATGCCGCCGGTAAAGCTGCCATCGCCCAAGAGTAAGACGCCTAGTATCGGCACGAGCAGGCCGATGAAGAGCAGGCCGATGCCGTTCAACGTGTCCGACACAGCAACCGCCCTGAGACCGCCGAAGACCGCATAGGCGGCTCCGATCACTCCGATAGTGACCACCGTGACGACCAGCGCCGGAAAAGTGTCGAGGCCGCTCATTTGCGGCACGTCGAAGAACTGCATCACCGCAAGCGATCCGGAGTAGAGCACGGAAGGGATCGTCACGAGGCCGTAGCCGAGCATGAACAGCAGGACCGACATCCGCCTCACCGTCTGGTCGAACCGCTCGGCAAGGAATTCGGGCAAGGTCGTGAAGGCTCCGGCGAGGTATCGCGGCAGGAACAGGAAGGCCATCGCCACGGTCGCGACCGCTGCAGTCACTTCCCACGCCATGCTCGACATGTTGTAACCGTAGGCCGAGCCGTTGAGGCCGATCAGCTGTTCAGCGGACAGGTTGGTCAGCAGGAGGGATCCGGCGATGAACCCCGCGGTCAGCCCGCGTCCGGCAAGGAAATAGCCTTCCCGCGTTTCGACCGAGCCACGCGTCTTGCGCCAGCTGACCCAGGCCACGAGCGCCATGACCGCGATACAGCTGACAATAGTGAGACCGAGCGATCCGTCCATCGATCCAGTGCTAACCGCTCGCGGACAATTGACCAGCGCTTATTTTCCGAGAGACGATTGTGCCCATCGCGACAGCCGCCAGGACTGGTGCACTGTGGGGAAAGCCGGTGGCGGTGCTGTCAGTCGGATCGCAACTAGTCTCAGTCGAGGGCGAGCACCGTCTAAAGTTTGATCGCGCCCTGATGACCGAGCGTAGCGCGGGCCAATGCCTGACCATCCTCAACGCACGCATCCAGGGACCTGTCTTCGAGCCAACCGCCAAGAAATCCGGCGTTAAAGCCATCGCCTGCCCCACTTGAGTCCACGACATTGGTGGGCATTGCATCGAGCAGATACGGTACCTTTGTTTGAGAGGTGCCTACCACACAGCCTTTTTCGGCCGCCTTGACCGCAACAGCCTCCTGCCCTGCAGAAAGCCAGCGCTTTGCGATCTCGATCTCACCATCCTCGAACCCCCAAAGCTCGCGCTCATCGGAGTTTGTCGGAAGTCCGATCGTCGCTGCTTCCATTGCTTGTCGGGATACTGTCCGGGCTTCCTCGAGATCAGACCAGAGAGCTGGACGGAAGTTACTATCGTAGGCGACGGCTCGTCCGGCTGCCTTCCGCTTCCTCGCAAGATCGAAGAGGCTGCTACGCCCCGACTCGTCGACGATGGCGAGCGAGATATGGCTGAAATATACGAGCCGGGCATCAGCGGCGTCAGTCAGTGCCATTTCCATTCCGGGCAGTTCGAACATCTCCCTCGCAGCGCTGCGATCGCGCCAATAGAGGAAGCTTCGTTCGCCATGCTCGTCGAGATGGATTGCATAGATACCTGGGTTGAGGTGGGGGTGACGCAATACATGACGCGTATCCACGCCTTCGCCCTTCCACGCTTCCACCAGTGCATCGCTAATCGGATCGGTCCCGACAGCAGTCACGTAGGAGACTTCGTGACCGGCTCTTGCAAGATGGATCGCTGTATTGAGAGTATCGCCGCCATATCGAAGACCCTCCCCTCCATGCGTGTGATACTCCAGCATCGCTTCGCCGAAGATGAAGGTAGTCATAGCTAATGCCCGCTCGAAGTTGATCTCATCAAGAGAAGGCAAGACCGCCGTTGATGTCCAGATTCACTCCGGTGAGGAAGGATGCCTCGTCAGATGCAAGATAGGCGACAGTAGCGGCGCATTCCGCGGCACGGCCTTCACGACGCAACGGTGTCGAATTTGCGACATTCTTGCGCGCCTCGTCCTTGGTGAAGTCATCGTGGAATTTCGTGGCGATCATTCCGGGACAGAGCGAGTTCACGCGGATACCCTTGGGGCCCAGTTCCTTGGCCATGGCGCGCGTCCAGGTCATGACTGCGCCCTTGGAGGATGCGTAGGCGCTTGCACCGGGGCCCCCACCATCGCGCCCGGCAAGCGAAGCGAAATTCACGATGGCCGATCCTTCGGGCATGTGCGGGACGGCGGCTTTCGTCATCAGGAAGGTCGATGTCATGTTGAGCTGCATGAGAAAGTTGAAGAACTCTTCGTCCATCTCATCCAGCGTCTTGCGCGCCACTAGCCCACCGACGACGTTCGCAAGGATGTGAATCTCACTGCCGAAGGCTTCGCGGGCCGCGGCCACAAGCGCCTGTGCTGAAGCGCCCTTGGTCATGTCGCCATGGACCTTGATGGCCCTGCCGCCTCCCGCAGCTTCGATTTCGGCAACCGTTGCGTCCGCATCGGATTCGCTATCAAACCAATTGACGACGACATTCGCGCCCTCGCTTGCCAGTTTGACCGAAATCGCGCGACCGATGTCCCTGCTGCCCCCGGTGACGATGGCGGTTTTGCCCTTGAGTTTCATGTGTAGGTCCCCGTCTGTAAAGAGAGTGAGCCGCCTCAGGCGGCTTTGGGTTTCAATGGTTTGATCTCGCCGCACAGCAACCAGACGGCCGCGATCGCGGTAATGGCTAGGCCGGCACCCAGTACGAAAACCGAAAAGTAGTTTGCCCCTGCTGTCATGATCGGCACGAGGTATGTAAGCGCGGCTGCGCTCAGTTTGGCGGCCATCCCTGAGATGCCCGAGAGAGTGCCGACGGTGCCTTTGCCGTATAGATCGCTGGGGAGAGTCTGCACGTTGCCGATCGCAGTCTGGAAGCCAAAAAGGATGGTAAACATTAGCCACAGTGCAGCCCACGGTGTTGTGGCGGCCGACAGTGCCAACAGCGCTGGCAGCATGATCAGGCAGCCCAGAGTAATGGTGAGCTTGCGAGTAGCATTGACGCTCCAACCCGACTTCAATCGGTTCTGTGCAAGCAGTCCACCGAACCAGGCGCCCAGCATGGCACCGACGAATGGCAACCATCCCGAAGCCGCAATGTCCTTCACGTTGAAGTTGTGCACCTCGACCAGATAGGTTGGGATCCAGATGATGAAGAGCCACCAGATCGGGTCGATCGCCGCCGAAGCGATGATGACGCCCCAGCTTTCCTTGCGCTTCAGAAGTTCTCCGGTCGGCGGGTTGTAGCCGTCGTCATCGTCACTCGCGGCATCAGGGGCCTTCTGACCGGTTAGGATGTACTCGCGCTCCTCATCGGTGAGCCAGTCGTGCGACTGCGGCGGAGCCTTGACGATAAACCACCAGGGTACGAGCCAAAGCAGGCCGACCAGACCGACGATCACGAAGATGATTTTCCAGTCGAGGAACACGGCCATGTAGCCGATCAGCGGAATCGAAATGATGCCGCCAATGGCGGCGCCGGAGTTGAAAATACCCTGAGCGAGCGCGCGCTCCTTTGTCGGGAACCACTCCGCGTTGGCCTTTGTCGCGCCAGGCCAGTTCCCGGCTTCTGCCACACCCAAGACAGCTCGGAAGACGCTGAAGCTCAGCACGCCTTGCGCCAGCGCATGCGCGGCGGTGGCGAGCGACCATATGCCAATGGACAGCACGAAACCCATACGGGTGCCGACCCAGTCGAATATCTTGCCGAAGATCGCTTGCCCTGCCGCATAGGCAAAGATGAAGACCGTGCTGATGACGCCGAGAATGTATTTGTGCCCGTCCGCGTCCATGTCCGGGAACAGCTCGGGCGCGATGTTCTCCGGCCACAGTACGTTGATCGTCTGGCGATCGATGTAGTTGATAATCGTGGCGAGAGCGACGAGCCCAACAACCCACCAGCGCAATCCTTGCATCTTCATGAGCAGGCTCCCTCACCCAAGAAATCCTCGCGCGCGGGGCTGAATGTATCGATCAGCACGCCCGGCTCGAGACAGACGGCCCCGTGGTCCAGATGCGGAGCGACGTAGAACCCGTCGCCCGCGCCCAGCACCCTCTTCTCGCCATCAATGAACACCTCGAACTTGCCGCTTTCGACATAGGTCGACTGGCTGTGCGGATGTGCGTGGACCTCGCCAACTGCGCCTTCCTCAAACCAAACGCGCACTACCATCAGGTCGGGGCTGTAGCCGAGGATCTGGCGCGAGATCCCCCCGCAGAGATCTTCCTTGGTGACTGCTCGGGCTTCCAGGAAGGCGGGGCTATGATCTCTTACAAGGCTGTCCATCTCTCGTCCTCTCAATCCAGCGCGATCCGGGCTGCAAAACCTGTCCAGCGCACTTCGCGGCCATCGATCATCGCTGTGTGGGTCTGAGCGGGATCGTCCGAATAGGACATGGCGAGCGCGGTCCTCCTGCCGCTCTTGGTCTCGACAATTACCAGATCGTAGCCGTTCGCAACTTCGTGCCGCAGCGAGGCAATCTGGCTGCGGCTGCCGACAGTCTGCTCTGCTGCCCCGTCGTAAAGCCCGTGGCTTTCCAGCAGGCTCACGAAGTGTGCACTGCTGTGGCCGTCGACCCGCTGGATCACCAGTGGCTCGCGGCGCAAGTTGAAGTCGGGATCGTTCGCGCCGCTCTCGCCGAGAATGACCTCGCCGCCCAGCTGCGGGACGAAACGGTAAGTGTAGAAGCGCCCATCAAGGATCCAGGTCAGGAAGCCCGTATCGCCCGAAGGCGATGCCGCCCCGTCAACCCAGATGTGCTGGTAGCCATCGTCAGTGCCCAGCACCGGGCGCCCGGCAAGATTACGGGCGACCTCGAAGCCGGTTTCCATGATGTGACCCGAATAATGAAGTGGCAGGTCGAAACGGTGGTCGCCCTCCCCACTCGCTTTCAGCACATCGACAATAATGGGGGCGTCCAGCCCGTCGACGTCGAGCAAGGCCAGCGTGCGCAGCATGGTAATGCTTTTCTCGGGATAGGCACTGTCGATCCGTGCGCTCGTGACCTGCAGGTCTTGCGCGTCGGAGAAGTAGAGCTGGGTTGGAACGGATGTGTCAGCCAATCGTCGATCGCCGCCAAAGTGGCTGGTTTCGTCGACCACGAGCGCGTTGTGGGCGATCGTCTGTTTCGCCCAGCTCTCGTTCTCGGGCAGGTAGCGCCCGCCTGCCTTGGCCACGATATTCAGGAAGCGCGCCGCGCCATAGTCGCGCACGATCTCGTTGCCATTGTCGTAGAGCTGCCAACTGAGCTTGTCGAAGTGCCCATGCCCCATGCCTTGCGAGGCGTTCTTGGCGACGAGCGCCGTATGATTGGGGCCATCGCCATGTCGCAGGATAGCGACAGCCCCCCGGTCCCCGTCCGGCCCGTCAGAGAGAAGAAGCGAGCGGAAGGGGAATGCGCGAGCCTTGCCCCCTGCAAGGTCACGCGAAAGTGCGAGACCGTCCTCGGTGAGGATCGTGCGGTCTTGCCAGTCGGCGATGGCCAGAAGGCCCGGATCGCGCGTTTCGGCATAGGCGATGGCCACGCCGTGATAGAGCTCGTCGGTGTTGAGGCTCTTGTCGCGGATGGCGTCATTGAAGGGAAAGAAATAGCCGCCGTAGGTCAGCTGGATCGTCGTCTGCAGCGCCTTAAGGAGAATGCCGTCGCGGTGTTCGAAGATGCGACGCGCGGGATCGTTCTTCGCGATGGAATCCGCAAAGACCATGAATGGCATCAGCGCATAGCGCTGATAGTACGGCCCCTCGGTGTAGTAGCCATCGGGCGAGAAGAGCAGCTCGGTCTGGCGAAGGAATCCGGTCTCTCCGCTCTTGTCCGAACCAAGCAGCGCGCGATCGACCATATCGGTATCGTCGAGCAGGTAGCCGGTCATGCCGACGCCCGCGGTCGCCCAGGTCGCGTGGTTGTGGATCCGGTCGAAAGTCGCTTCCGATTCGACGGAAAGAAAGTGAGCGGCGCGGCGGAAGACCTGGTGGTCGATATGCTGACGCTCAGAGGCGGTCAGCGTGTCGCGGATATCGCCGTAACCCTGTATAGAATGGACCAGCCAGACCGCGTCATTGAGCACCTGCCAGAATAGACGACCGACATTCTGGTTCGCCTTAGCCGGATGATCTCCAAGCGTCGGATAGAGCTCCGCATAGGCGAGCAGCATATCACGCACATAGTCGCGGTATTTCGCTTCGCCGGTCACGCTGTAAAGCTGCCCGGCGAGGTAAATCGCGCGGTAATTGCGCTTGTGCTGTTCGTGAGTAAAGCCGCCGCCCGGGTCGCTCGGTACTGGGACGACTACGCCCTGCGCCATCATCCCGTCGACAAAGCTGCGCGCCCGTTCGACTTCCGCAGCGTAGAGCGGCGGCAGCTGCGCGGCTGGCACGGCAGCACTTACAGCCTCAACGTGATGGTCCGCCAACGCGGGCGTACATCCAGCCAACGCGACCGAGGCGATGAGGACAGCGCGCATCATTCGGCCTCCACCCCGTCCATTGTGTTGCCACGCTCTTCCACCCGCGGTTCGCCTTCATAATGAAGCTCGGTGTAGACAGGCGGCGGAGTGGCGGAGAAGCTGTTCTCGATCACGGCGCTCACTGGCGTACCGACCGTGTGGACGATCCGCAAAGGGGCCGTGTCGGCAAAGGCGTTGCGCTCGATGCGGGCCGTCTGGACACCATGGAGCAGGATCGAGGCGGTATCCGCCCCGCCGCCCTTGCCCACCTCGGCAAGCGCATTGCCGGTTATCGTCACGAAGGGGCCGAAGGTGCTTTCATCGCGACCGCCGCGATAGACATCGGCGATGGCCCCTCGCACCTGGGCGAAGCTGCTGCCCACGATTTCCAGATACTCGACATTGTACTGGCCGTAGTCATCCGTCTCCGATGCGGCGGAAACGACCGTGCCGCTTATGTTCGTGAAGGCGCTGTTGCGAATGCTTACCCGGTCGGCGAGCGCACTCTTGCCCAGGGTAAGGACGTTGAACGAGCGGTTCACATTGAGATCGCGTACGGTGACGCGATCCATCTCGATCCTCATGTTCGACTGGATTGGGAAGATCGTCGTTCGAATGGCAGAATTCCCCACCGAATCCGGAGCGAGCTTCCCGTCGATCGCGATGTCTTCGAGCTGGAGGTTTCCTCCCTCGCCCAGTTCGACCAGCGCGGGGCGAGTGAAGAGGATGACGGTTTCCTCGCCTTCCTCGGCCACGGCACCGCGAATAGTCAGCGTCTTGTCGAGGGCGATGACCCGGTTCGCGATATGCTCGCCAGGGGCAAGCATCAGGATATCGCCGGGACCAGCGGCGGCCGCGGCGTCAACCAGCTCATCTTCTTCGGCAGCCACTTCGATCACCGTGCCGGAAGAGCCAAACAGCGCATCGTTGCCCGGCTTGGCGTACCACTTGGGACCGACCTGTTCGAGCGCGACCGGCGAAAGGTCGCGCGGCGCACCTATATTCGCAAGCGCGGGGTCGGCAGGATAGAGTAGGCCATTGTCTGCGCGTACCATCTCGACCGTGGCCCGAGCGATATCATCGACTGCACTATGCGCTTTGCCTGCGACGAGCAGGTTACCTGAACGCTCGATGCCCGAGATATCGGCATCCACTTCGAGGAAGGTCCCAACCTGTGTTCCGCCTAGCAAGTTGTTCGTGAAGGTCGTGTCGATGGGTGCGGCAGACCGCTCTTCGTCCGCGCCGGCACCCAGCGTGACGCGGCGGCTGTCGATTACCGTATTGTTAGCGATGGTCGCGTCCTGCACCTGAACGTAGCGATTGACCGGCGAGTTCGGTACGCCGTTCATCACCGTCAGCGCGCTGGAGAAGCCGGTGCCGCGAAGACCTTCCATATAATTCCCGCGCACCGTCTGCCCGCGATTGATGACGCGGATACCTCCCGTGTAATCCTTACCGTTTCCGAGGAAGACATTGCGCTCGACAAGGTTGTTGTCGCCGTGGCGGAGGGTCAGGGTGCCGCGCGAATTCAGGAATACGTTGCCGCGAAAGATATTGCCTCCCGATTTTGAGGAGATGATTTCCACCTCGCCATCGGTGCGGTCGAAGATGTTGTTCTCCACCAGCGTATTCGAGTTGAACATCGAATAGTGGCTGGTGCCGATCCTGAGCGTTTCCCCGCCGTTCGATCCCAGAACGGGGCGCGGGCCGAAATAGTTGTGATCGATGCGGTGTCCGTTCTCGCGGCTTTCCTCACTGTCGAGCCGGACCGCCATGGTGACGCCCTTGTTTGTTTTCCCGACGAGGTAGTTGTGGTCGAAACGGTTGTTCGAGCCATACATGCCGACCCAGTAGTCGCTGTCGTAGCGGTCAGGCTTGCTGAAACCGTCGATCACAACTTCGGTCACACGCGAATGACGAGCCTGGTCCTGCTTGTTGCGGCGAAAAGACACGACTTCGCCGCGCGGGGAGTAACCATCCCTGAAGACGAGACCCGTAACGAGGATGTACTGACCACCAATCCGCAGGCTGGACTGTCCGGTCAGGAATACCTTACCCGCTTCTTCGGAGATCACCGTGATGGGCGCGTCTTTGCGTCCCTTGCCAGTGATGACCATTTCAAAGTCGCGCCACTCGCCATTGGCGAGGATGATGATGTCGCCAGCCTCGATGTCTTTCAAGGCGTGGGCGTATTCGCTCTGGTTGCGGACGAAGAAATGCTCGGCGCTCGCGGGCGCAGCGAACAAAAATGTCATTGCCAACAACAGGCAATATCTCAGCACAATCCCCTCCCGCCCATTGGCGTGTGAATGGGCAAGGAGCTAGCCGAGGAGCGGGTTAGGTGTCAATCACTTTGGTATGCAAAATGACATCCCAAATGTCATACCAATTCAAGAGATGCGAGTAGCAGCGGCAAAGCGTTCGCGGCTCGCGCTTGCTTTTTGCTGGACCTCTTCCATCGCTTGACGTTCAGTCGCGTCGAGCATGGCATCGATAAGGCGGTGAAAATGTTCACGCATGGCGGCACGCGCACCGGCTGGGTCCCGCGCCTTGATTGCATCAAACACTGCCTTGTGTTCTTCGGTTCTGGACTGCGTGTCGTGAATACATACAGCCGCATAGGTTCGCTTCACTTCCGGTATTTGCTCGCGCATCTGCCACAAGGATTTGACCGTATGGACCATTGCTGCGTTGTTCGAAGCTTCGGCAATGGTGAGATGGAACATCTCGTCTGCTTCGTTGGCCTCCTCCTCAGATCCGGATCGCATCGCTTCAACCAGTCCTTCGAGCTTCTCGATCCCAGCCTCGTCAATGTTATGCGCGGCCAATGCAGCCGTCTCTGATTCAATGAGAAGTCGCGCTTCCGTGACCTCGAATGCGCTGGCCGGAGGCATGGCCTGCCCCATCGCAGGAGGATTCTCGCTTACGTAGACACCCGAACCCGTCTTGATCTCGAGCCTGCCTATGGCCTGAAGCGCAATCTCCGCTTCACGGATCGTCACGCGGCTCACACCCAGCTTCTCGGCCAGTTCTCGTTCGCCGGGCAGCCGCGTACCGGGAGGATAAGCCCCCTCGTCGATCAGTGTGGCAATCTGTTCAGCTACAGATTGAAATAGTCGCTTTGAAGACATGGCGTTGAGCAGCTCCGCACTCGTCGTGATAAATCCTATACCAATTTCTCTAAGCAGGTTTGCGACGATAATTCCAGACAGCAAGTTGGCCGGTGCCACGGGAGAATTGGTGGCACCGGCCATAGGCCAGCTGGCCTAGAACTTGAAGCGGACGCCCGCGAAATAGCGCGGTCCGTATGCGAGAACCTGTCCAAGATTGTCGTCCGTGCCGCGCCAATCGGTCCGCGGCTCGCCGAAGAGGTTCAAGCCCTCCAGCGTGAAGCGGATATTGTCGTTGATCTTGTACGACACACGTGCCTCAAAGACCGACACATCGTCAGTATAGCGGATGCGGCCCGGAGTGGAGATGAACTGCTGGAAGTACTGGCTGCGGTACTTCCACACGCCCTGCAGGTCGAACCCGCCAAGCGAGTAATAGGCTTGGACGGACGCAACGTGCTTGGAGAAACCGAACAGATTTGCGGGCGGGATCAAGCCGGGCTGGGTCACAAAACTTCCATCGTCCTGAAGAACCGAGATGGCCCCCAAAGTGTCGTCCTCAAACTCGAAGCTTGTATCGGCATAGTTGTAGCTGATTTTGAAGCCCAGCCCGTCAAGTGGGGCAGGAAGATAGCTAAGACGGTGCGCCGCGGTGACCTCGATACCGACAATGTTCGAGTTGTCCTCGGTCGTCTGTGTCACGGCCACGAGAGCATCGACGGGGGCCCCGTCAACTACAAAGGACTCGATCTGGCCAGCTTGCTCGAAGCCGCCGCTAAAGTTCTTGTAATAGGCGTTGAAGGCCAGGATCGTATCTTGATTCGGATACCATTCGAGACCGGCATCCACATTCCATGACAGCAGTGGGTCTGTGAACGGATTACCGGTCGACGTCACGATACCCAGCGCATCCTGAATGGTCTGCGCATCACCATCGTCATTGGCCGAAGAGAAGTTGCGTCCGAACGTCAGGTCCGATGGGTCGGGTCTCGAAAGCGCGCGATACGCCGCGAAACGACCTAGGAGATCGGGCTGAAACTCGGCGACAAGATTCATGCTTGGCAACCATTCGGTGTAGCTGCCTCCACCGCGCACTTCGGTCGGCTCGCTGGAATCTTCCACCAATGTCACATCACCCGATACCGGGTCCACGACCGAGGTGAGCTGGTTGCGGAAACCGCGAGAATCGACCTCGGTGTTGACCACTCGCACGCCGATATTGCCGCGGACCGGAAGCGATCCGAAATCGCTGTCAAAGTCCGCCTGCACATAGCCAGCCCAGCTGCGCTCAATGACGTCGGCCGCGCTCAGGAGCTGGAAGTTGCTTTCCGGAAACTCCGGAACTCCGTTGGCGTTGAGCGTCAGGCCGCTGGGATCGTTAGCCTCCATGACCTGAGCAAGACAGATCGCGTTGAAGCTAGCGAAGCTATTCGCTGTTCCGATGATGTTGCCGCTCGCATCAACATTGGTGACCAGCGGGTTGCCGCCAGATACCGATGAAAGGAATCCGCTTTCGGGAAAGTCAACGCGGCAAGTCTGGTTTGCAGCCGAAAGCGCGTCGCTGTCATATGTTGCCTCGTTTCGGGTTCCCGGCGCAGCGCGGTAGTCAAGTTCCTGGTACCGTACACCGGTCTGCAGAAGCGTGAAGAAACCGTCGGTTTCGTAGGCGACATCGCCCCGCGCACCGAAAACAGAATTGAAGCGGTTCTGATCCACATCGTAGCGTGCCCGGGCATCGCCAGCGAAGAGATCCGGATTTGTGACGTCAAAGTCCTGAACGACCACGTTGAAGATTTCCGAGCCGTTCTGGCGGATGAGAATCGCGGTTTCGACACGGTCATTTTGCGTGCTGCCATCGCTTTCCACGCCATCGGGCCACTGATCATCGTTCCCAAAGATGTCCAGAGTATCGCGCGTTCGCATGCGGATCTGGATCTGGTCTTCGAAGCGCGAGGTTTCCGAATGCGAGAAGTCCGCCGAAAGCGTAAGGCGATCGGTTGCAGCCCACTCGATCGAGGCCCCTGCGCCATAGTACTCTTCACTCCGCGTGAGATCTTCGCTGACGCTTTCAATACGGCCTTCGTTCGTGAACTGCCGCAGGGCACCGCTGTCCGTATAGATCAGGTCAAAATCAAGCCGGTTGGGGTCGCCCGGCCCGTCGATACGACGGCCTTCCGAGAAAATGAGATCGCTTCTCAGCTCGCGGAACTCACGCTTCGAATACTGAAAATCGAAGTTGATATCGAGGTTCGAGCTGGGCTGAAGCTGAAGGGCCGCGAAGAAGGAATCGCGCTTATCGTCCGTGCGGTTCTGACGGTAAAAATAGCTGTTGCGCGCAATGATGAAATCATCGGTTACGCTGCCATCGCGCAGTCCGCTAATCGTACTCGAGCTGGTATCGCAATTGCCATCATCGAAGACGCCGTCGCTCGTAGTTGTGGGATCAATCACACAGGCGCGGATCGTGTTGCTGACCCCGGCCTCCTGTTCCGGATTGGTGGTCCTGCTTCGAGCATATCCGAGTGAAATTCCCAATTCACCGCCGCCGAGCTGGAACTGGTCGATGTAGCTGATTGTACCGCGATAGCCGAGATCGCGCAGGCGCTGGTCTTCGGCAATGTCATAGTTGTCCGGGTTGTAATTGACCTTGAAGTCACCCTGGATCCGGCTTTTGCCATAATCGATAGGCCGCACGGTCTCGAGGACGATCTGACCCGCAACCCCGCCTTCGATGTAGCTAGCAGCCTGGGTCTTGTAGATCCCGACCTTGTTGAAGAGTTCGGAGGGAAACTGGCTGAAATTGACCGAGCGATCCCCGCTACCATTAGTAGCGACACGCCCGTTGATCACAGTAGAACCAAGGAATGGGCCAAGACCGCGAATCGAGATCTCGGTCGCACCACCCTGCTCACGGTGAGAGCCAGCCCCGGTCAGCGTCTCCAGCGCTTCACCGATAGACAAGGCGGGCAAATCTCCGATTTCGTCAGCTGACAAGGCATCGAAGACTTCGACAGAAGCGCGCTTTTCTTCGATCGAGCCTTGGATAACTCCGCGGATGCCTTCCACCACGATCGTGGTGTCGGCATCCTCCGATTGGATCGCTACCGCCTCGGACTCGCTAGCATCGACTTTCGGATCTGCATCCTGGGCGATCGCAGGCGCCGCAACGAGCGAAGTGGTTGCGAGCAGGCTACCGACAAATCGATTCAGCGAATTTCGCAGACACGTGGTCTTGGTTCTTGCCATGATTTTCCCCTCCCATATTCCTTGGGAGAGGGGCCTAACAATCATCCGCCACTTTTGTCAACCTAAGTCAAATACCAAAATGTAATTGTTTGTAATACCAATTTAGTGAATGGATTGGCTGGCTGCGAAAAAGATGAGGCGCCCCGCAAGCGGAGCGCCTCTTAAGGCTAGTTGTAGTTCGAGCCCGATCAGAGTTGGAGCGTAACTCCGAATGTAATCCGTCGGTCGGGCAGGCCTTGGAAGCAAAACAGGCCGCCCTCGTTCACGCACGATTGAGTGATGTCAGACTTAGTGAGGTTTACGCCCTCAACACCTACAGACAGAAAGTCCGTGACATCATAGGTGACGCTAGCATTCAGCTGCCCACGCGCTTCAGTAACCACCGGGAAACCGAAGGTACTGTTCAAAGAAGCTCCCCCGGCTGTGTCCAGCGTACGGAAAGCATCGCGCCAGGTGTAGCGGGCACGAGCCGAGATGCCGTACTTCTCATAAAACAGGGTGACGTTGTAAGAGTGAGGCGAGAAATCGAGCAGACCCTGTACCGACGTGACCGGCACGAAATCCGCATCGTCGTAGATGCCATTGATTGCGTTAAATATGTCGGTGCCGCGCGAGGCCGAGGTATTGGATGCTTCGCCGCCTCCAAACTCCTGATAAGTGTAGTTCGCCAAGACACCGAAACCAGAGGCGAATCCGAGAGTGTCCTCGAACTGCGATAGGTCGTACTGGAAAGCAACTTCGACACCTGTTTGGGTCGTGCTGGCGCTGTCGTTTATGGTCGTCACAATGTCGACGCAGATTCCGTCGCCAGGTATCGGCGATGAGATGTTTCGGTCTGCGACAGGGTTGAAGATGCCGCCGCCTTCGCATGGCGGGGTGATATCACCAAATCCATTACCATCTCGGAATGCCTCCTCAAGCTGCCGCACGAAGAGATTTGTTCGATCCTTATGGAAGAAGGCCACGCTCAGAAGGGCAGAAGGCGCAAAATACCAATCGAGCGACGCATCGTAGGATTGGACGGTCTCTGGAGCGAGATTCGGGTTACCAATCGCGACCGACGCCTGCGAACTTGTACCGAAGACGATCGACGTTGAGAGTGTATTGAAGTCCGGACGATTGATGTCCTCCGTATAGCTCGCCCGGAAAACAAGATCGTCAGTGATGTCGGCGATTACGTTCACGCGAGGCAACCACTCAGTATACCCCCCCTTGGTCAGCACCTTTTCCACGTCGGAGCCAGTCACGTTATTGCCGATGGATTCGATGATTGTGTCGACATAGCGTACCCCGACATTACCGCGCACCGGGCCGAATTCGAAATTCGCTTGGGCATAGGCCGCCAGGGTTTTCTCTTCGATGTCGTAGAAGCCTGTTAAGCTTGGAGTGGGATCGTCGATAGTGCGCATGCCAGGGACAGAAGCCAGCGCCGCTCTCAGGATTGCGAGAGTTCCTTCCGGATCGCTGAAAGCCAGATCTGGATCGACCAGGAGGAAATCGCCGAAGAACAATGTGCGGCCATCGGCATCGCCATAATTGTCCGGTCCCGGCACCAGGAGTGAAGCAAACTCGGTCCCACGCGGGCTGTCAGCTAGCGCACTTAAGCCGAGATTTGACCCAATTTCCTGGAAGGTGCTCTTCCGAACATTGAATCGCGCCCCCGCATCGAGTGACGAAAGGAATGATGGGAGCGCGCCGCCAGCATAGGATAGATCCAACCGGATCGCGTGTTCCGAGTTGTTGGTTTCATCGGCACCAGTCCGTATAGCATCGAGCACCACATTTGCCGGATCCAGCAACTGCGCGACGGTGGGAGCAAACGGAGAATCGGCATCAATTCCGAATGCCAACCCGTCCCGCAAGTCGTATCGGAAGGGAACTGCGTTGTCGTTCCCTCCACCGCCGTCAAGAGGCGTATTCGGATTGATGAAGTTCAACGTCGTACTCAATTCCGGGTTGACCGTGTCGGCACTTGTAGTCGAAGCCTCGAAGCGGATATCCATGCCGCCCAATTGCCACTCCGCCCCGATACGGTAGAGCTGGCTTTCGGTCAGGCGGGCGCCGGTGTCACTCGAAAAGCGAAGGTTCGGGTCGTCGTCATCGACTGAGAGGAATGGCTGGATCGTACCCGTCACGGCCGCTTGGATTGACCCCAAATTGACCCCGTCTAGGGAGCCGAAGTCGACCGTCTCGAAACTATCGGGAACGTTGTAGTTAAGAACCGAGCTTACACCGGATCCCTGGACGCGCGAGCTGTCTTGCCGACGCTCTTGGTCGTTATAGAACGCGTCGAAATAGATCCTCAGATTATCGTTCGGCGCCCATTCCAGCGAGCCCGCGACATTGATGGTGGTGTACTCGAAGTTCTCGAGCTCCTGATTGAGGAATTGAATCCCGAGGAAATCAAAATCCTGCGCGGCTGGACGACGGGTAGCCTGATCCTCAAGGTTGCCATTCCGGATAACATCAGCATTGATGTTCTCTACAAGGCCGCCATCACGGTCCACGCGCGGACGGAATGAGGTGGCTTCCTGCTCCGTGTAGCTGCCAGCAATAACAATGCCGATATCTCCGATGCCGACACTCCAATTGTCGCCGAAGCTGGCAGCGATGCGAGGCGTGACACTGTCGGAAAGCTCACTGTATTCACCTTGCACCCTCAGCGTCGCCACGCGATCGACTATGTCAAGTGGACGGATTGTTCGCAGGTTGATGGTGCCACCGACCGAACCTTCGATCGTGTTCGCCTGAGGCGACTTGATTACCTCGACCGACGAGATGATGGCGGCGTTCACATCTTCGAAGCTGATACCACCGCGACCCCTGCCCGAACTAACTGTCCCGACACCGTTGATCTCGGTACGGTTGTCGTTGGTTCCGCGAATCTGCACCCCGGTTCCCACCCCGGCATCCCTCGTAATCTGGATACCGGGAATATTCTCGAGAACTTCCGCGAGATTCTGGTCGGGGAGCTTGCCGATGTCCTCTGCCTGGATAACCTCGACGAGACTGTCGGAAAGACGCTCCTCGTTGAGAGCGCTCTGAAGTGCGCTCCTGATGCCGGTGACCACGATCACCTCACCATCGTCAGTGCGGTTCACGAAGTCGCCGTCCTCGACCGCGTCGACTGCGCCTTCGTTTTCTTCCACTTCCTGCGCGCTTGCAAATGTCGGAAGGGCCAACACACCCATGGCAGCCCCCGACATCAGCAGGGTCAGGAGCCGATTGGAGTGTACGCGGTTACGATCAGAATCTTTTGCCATCTTGTCTTCCCTCCCAAGGAACTTTGAAAGTGTTGTCCTACTCTAAACCATTTATGTCAACCACTTTGGTTTACCCATTAGTATATTCTGTCCTACCAATTTTGAGGATCATGTAGAGCTTCCGCACATCTCCGCGCGTCCGCGCACCGCCGATCGAAAGGTAACCGGTGTCATTTTGAGGCGACGAAGGGGCCCAATTGGTGCCATTCCGCGACGATCCTTTCTACATGCGGCGAACCGGTGGGTCCAATGCCCCGCCCTGGGGTCCAAACCATATCTTGCGCTGCTCGCCTCCATCGGCACCCTCTCACCTTGCTCTGGTTCGTTGCTGCAACTGGTAATCGTAGAGCGATGGCGCGCCCTCGACCGGCCTGTTGAGCCATTCGACAAGTGGCTCCGGCCTGTGATCTAGGCGAAGGGGCCGGTTGCCGTGCATGCCAATAATCCGCGCTTCCGGACCCTCGGAAGCGGCAAGGATTGTTATGGGTCGGCCAGGTGTCACTCCGCCATCAACGAGGACATTGAGATTCCAAGTAGTGTTGTAGCGGGCATGGCCCGGCAGCCAGTATCCCGCCCCGCCTGCCTTGTAGAGGTCGAACTGCGGCGTTCCGTCATCGGCAACCTGGTCCGGGGTGAGATGGACCGTAACGTTGTCATAAAGATTTTGGTGGTTTGCGCCCGCATGCTGATCGAGACTGGGCCGCGACCAGACCACGGCATCCTTGTACACCGACTTCGTCGCCATCGTGTTGAAACTCAGTGCGTGGATGGTTGGATTATAGACATGCAGGTCTTCGACCAGGACATTATGCACATTGCCGATATGGACGCTGTAGTGCGCCATATGATCGCCTTTCGTAACGACGTTCGCAATGGTTACGTTGCCGAGGTCGTCGGTCAGTATGCCACTGTCTGAATTGGCGATTGTGACATTGCGGATCCAGCCGTCAAACACGCCGGTGAAATAGATACCGTTGTAACCGGCCTCATTATGATGACCGAAGAAGGGGTTCTCAGGAAAGGTGAGTGCAAGATCCTGAATCCCGACGTTGGTCAGATGGTCCCAGTGAGCGAAATACGCGGGGACGTCTTCCCTGACCGGATGAAGCAAAGGATCGGAAATCGTCACGAGGTTTCCGTCGATACGCTCGATCCGCGTCGCTTGCCGGACCAGCGGCCGATCGGGCAATTCCCAATGACGCGACCCGATCTTCTCGTCCGTATCGCCGTACATTTCCCTGATCAGCGGACCTTCCGAACCGGCGCGGTTGTGCCAGTGGATCTGGAAGACATCTCCCACCGCAAGCGCGGAGGGATTTGCCACGCGTAATTGCCTTTCGCCCCGGAGGCCGCTGGTAATCTCGACCACCTTCCGGATCGGTCGATCATGGCTCTCGAGGTAAGTTGCGTGCCGCCCCTCCGGATAGCGCACCCAGATGAAGCCCCCACTCCAGCTCCATGGTGAAAAGAGCACATCGAGATTGGCATCCTTCTGCCTCTCGCGTTTGTCGTTCTCGACCAGATAGGTGCGCAACTCATCAAGGGCGCCGCCATCATCCACCTGGTCAAGTGGGCGCGGCATATAAAGTTCCGTCCCCTTCTCTCCGGCACCCATACCCGACAGCACGATGCCGCTCCTACTGATCCAGAGAATTTCGCTCACGAGGTAACGTCCGGCATCGAACTGCACCCGGACCGACCCAGTTCGTTCCGACGCCGCTTCGATAGCAGCCTTGATCGCCTTGGTATCGTCGATTGCATCATCCGGATTTGCGCCAAAATCGCGGACGAGGATTTCCTCCGCGACCTGCGGAATCTCACCTGTTCCCACCCTGAAGCCGGCGTAAGAGAAGTCTGGCAACCAGTCCGCACCATCTTCCGACGGGTTTTCGAGGATTGGAGGCAACCATTGGGCAGCTGCACTGGCAGGGGCCGCCATTGCCGCGATTGCAACGACACCGAGCCCCCCTGTTTTCAACGTGTTGGCAAAGCCGCGCGACATATTAGCCTCTCCCAAGCGTCTCTCGCAAATTGGTTATTGACGCGCAATGGCACCGGTGTCAATAAATAAGGTAACCGGTGTCAATTAGGCACCAATGTCGCGCAACGACGCAACGACCAATTGGGGAGGGAGACACCCGATGTTCATTTCCGCCAAGGGCCAGCCGTGTGCATTCGGCAACCGCAAGCTGCTACTGAAATATGCCCTGCTTGCCTCTGCCATGCTTGCGACCCCATCGATCGCATCTGCGCAGGCTGCACCTCCGGACGACGATTCCGATGTCGTCGAGGAAACACGGCAGGACGACACGACAATCGTGGTCCGCGGCGAAATTGCGCGCACAATCGAGAACTCGCTGGAAACAAAGCGCCAGCTCGACGTCATCGGCGACGCAATCGTTGGTGAGGATGTCGGCGACCTGCCCGACCTTTCGGTAGCGGAAACACTCGAGCGCATTGTTGGCGTCACGTCCGACCGCTTCAAGGGCGGTGCTTCCGAGCTCTCGGTTCGCGGGCTTGGGGCCTTCCTTGGCTCGTCCGTACTCAATGGGCGCGAGGTTTCGTCGGGCAGTGACGGAAGAGACGTAAATTATGGCCAGTTCCCCAGCGAACTGATCAATGGTGCGATCATCTACAAGTCTCAGCAGGCCAGCTTCATCGAAGGCGGTGTCTCGGGTATTATCGAATTGCAAACCTTGCGCCCCATCGATTACGGCAAACAGCGACTACAGGTGCAAGGGCTGGTCGGCTACAGCCCCTACCAGGACCGGGTGGTCGGCAGCGGCGGGCTGAACACCCGCCTGACGGCCTCCTATATCGACCAGTTCGAACTCGGCGACGGCGAGTTCGGGATCGCTATTGGCGGACAAATCCGCAACGACAATGCGCCTGAGGATATCTACACGTCGAGTTCCACCTACCGCCCGTGCAACACGATTGAGGGGCTGGGTCAGAGCAATAACTGCGACTTCGAATTCGACGATTCTGGCAATCCCACAGGTGCAGCCGGCGCGGATTTCTACTTTGTATCCAACCAGTACATTTACCGCGCTCAGGCTACCGATGCCGATCGCGACGCAATCATGGGGGCAATCCAGTGGCAGCCCTCACCCAGCCTCGATATCAATGTCGACGCCCAGTATTCTTACCGCGACGACATTGAAGAGCGCGCCAACCTGGTGATTGCGGACGGTCGCCGAGATATCGTGCCGCTTGAAGTCTCAGACACCGGCGCGTTGCTCTATTGGAGCGGTGAGACCCGCCTCGAAAACCAAACTGTGTGGCGCCAACGGACAGAAGAATACCTAGGCCTGGGCGGCAATGTCGCATGGACCAACGGCCGCTTTGTCTTGACGGCCGACGCGGGGTATTCCGAAACGAAACGCCGCCAAGACGAAAAGGACATGCGTATTCGCACCAGCGATCGGGTGCTCTACGAACTCGACAAGCGCGGATACGACATCCCCAACCTTATCCTGACCGATGTCTCTGACGTCGAAGACGATACAGGTCTGGCGTTCGATCTCGACAATCATGATCTCTACGACAATGGAGCGCGGGCTCGCCGACGCCTCGAAAACGTCGACGACAGCATCCTCGCATTCCGCCTCGACGGCCTTTACGAGATGGATGGGTTCTTCAACTCCTTTCAGGCCGGTGTGCGTTGGGCTGAGCGCAAACGCTTCCACGATGACGGGATCGATGAGACCGTCGGCCTTGTGAATGGTTACGACAGTCCGGAAGCAATCGCTGCGCGCCGTGGAAATTTCCTGGTACGCGATCTTTACGCCGGCTCGAACGGCCCGATGCGAGGTCTCACTTTCGCAGCATGGAATGCCGAGGAACTATTTGCGGCCTTAACCGGCAGCGACGATGCGGGCTTGCCCACAGGGTCTACCCTATCGCCACAAGACACCGACGTGACCGAAGAGACTTGGGCCGGCTACGTCCAAGCCAACTTCGACTCCGAAATGTTTGGAGTTCCGGCCCGCGGAAATCTCGGATTGCGTGCAATTCGGACCGAGATCACTTCGGTCGGGATCAGCAGCGCGGTTCAGACGTCTCCCGGTTCCGAACCGGGCACGGTGGTCGTGACCCCGATTGGCGATCCCATCGTTAACACGGAAACCAACGATTTCTGGAACTTCCTGCCAAGCGGCAACCTCATTCTCGAAGTCAATCCGGACATGCTGCTGCGCCTTGCCGCATATCGTGCCATTGCAAGGCCCGACCAGGAGGCAATGTCGGCCGCGCTCACGTTCAGCGATGACGATTTCGAGGACGTAGGGCGGGCGATTACGGCGACTGGCAACCCATTCCTCGAGCCATTGGAGTCGTGGAATGGCGATATATCGTTCGAATGGTACGCCTCGCCTACGACGTCGCTCGCAGTCGCGGGCTACTACAAGAGCTTGCAAACCGGGTTCGAGACCGACGTAACAGGGCTGAGCCTGCTGGTAGACGGTGTTGCGACACCGGTGACGATAGCCCGCACTGTCAACTCCGATGACAAGAGCGACCTCTATGGTTTCGAAGTAACTGTGCAGCACAAGTTCGACTTCGGATTAGGATTCCTCGCCAGCTACAATTGGGCTGATTCGAACTTCGAGTTCCCCGATCCGACCACGGTCCCAATCCGCATCGATGGTTCTGCCGGTGAGGTGCCGCTGGCAAACTATGTCCAGCCGGCGAATATCCCTGGCTATTCGAAGCACAGCCTCAATGGCACGGTGTTCTTTGAGACTGGCCCCTTCTCGGCCCGCCTCGCGTACAAGTGGCGTTCGGAGTACTTCAAGCCGTTCCGCAGCGATGCGAACCGCTATACCGAAGATCAGGGTTTCCTGGACTTCTCTGCCAGCATGGACCTGATGGACGGTATCCAGCTGCGTTTCCAGGCACTGAATATCCTCGATGAACCAAACGTATTCTATCGGCCGACACCCGACAGTCTGGCCCAGGCAGACTATTCCGGCGCGCGATACTTCATCGGTGTCCGGGGCAGGTTCTGAAACCCCTCGTGGGAGCGGGGCGATGAGACGCGAAGGATCGATCCTCCCGGCTGAGGCACGAGACGTCTCGGCCATCCTGGTCCGGGCAAGGCTGGCAGCTTCAGCCCTGCCCGGACCTCCCCCTGGATTGCCTGATGATCTCGGTACCGCTTACGGCATCCAGCACCATTCGATCGACCGCTGGCCCGACGCCGTGGCGGGCTGGAAGGTTGGGGGCGTTCCGTCCGACTATGTCGAGCGCTTCAATGAGACGAGGCTGGCTGGTCCGATCTTCAGTCAGACGGTCGTTCACGCAACGGAATCGTGCACGGCCAGCATGCCGGTATTTGCGGGCGGGTTCGCAGCGATCGAACCTGAGTTCGTCTTGCGGCTTGGCCGGACAAGAGACGAAGACCGTCTGTATATCGGGGCGGAAATCGCCAGCAGCCCGATCCCATCCATCAACGATTACGGTCCGATCGCTGTCATTTCCGACTTCGGCAACAACAACGGCTTGCTGGTCGGACCGGAGATCGAGGGGTGGCGAAAGGAGCGCCAACCCGTCACGGTCGTTTGCGAAATCGATGGCGAGCAAATTGCGTCACGCGACATTCCGGTTCTGGGTGAGAATGTCGAAGCAGCGAGGGAATTTCTTTCTGCGCTTTCCGACAACCTGAGTTTCGACCTTCCCGAGGGCAGCCTCGTCTCATCGGGTGCAATCACTGGTGTCCACGAAGCCCAAATTGGCGCCCGTTCGAAACTCGACTTCGGCAGGTTCGGGGTATTGCATCTCGAACTGACGGAAGCGAAACCCTTGGTATGAACGACCTCCTCGCCTCGCTGCAGGTATCCCGTCGCACCATCTTGGCGGGGGGTGCGGCTGCACTGGCAGCAGGGTGTTCACGCGGGCTGGGCCCCGGAGTACTGACCGCAACCGACACGCACGTAAACGACTATCCGACCGTGCAGGCGGTCATCCGGTTCGGCAAAATGCTGGAACGGGCGACTAGCGGCAGGCTCTCTCTGCGCATGTATCCTGGCGGACAACTGGGCAACGAACGCGACACGCTGGAAATCACCACCTTCGGGGGGCTGGATTTCAACCGTGTAAACCTTGCCCCGCTCAATTCAATCGAGCCGCTGACGACCGTAGCGGCGCTGCCATTCCTGTTCACCTCGATCGAGCACATGCGCAGCACCCTCGATGGTCCGATCGGCGACGAGATCCTCGCCTCGCTCGAACCGCATGGGCTCATCGGCCTGTGCTTCTACGACTCCGGTGCGCGCAGCTTCTATAACACACGCGGTCCCATCAGGACCCCCGACGATATGCGCGGGCTCAAATTGCGTGTTCCGGGATCGGATCTCTACATTGCCATGGTCCAGTCACTTGGTGCCGATGCCGTTCCCATGCCGCTCGACGAGGTCTACCAGAGCCTCGCCCAAGGCGTGATCGACGGGGCGGAAAACAACTGGCCCAGCTTCGAGAGCGGGCGACACTTCGAGGTCGCGCGTTTTTACAGCCTGACACGTCATTTGCTCGCGCCGGAAGTCTTCGTCATGTCGAAGCGCCGCTGGGACACCCTGTCCGCCGACGATCAGTCGTTGATCCGTCGCTCGGCCAAGCAGAGCGTGCCGTATATGCGCGAGCTGTGGGATGACCAGGTCGAGAAGAGCAAGGCCATCATCATGAATTCCGGCGTCGAGGTAAACGAGATCGACCCGGCACCCTTTGCCGAGCGGATGCGCGGGGTGTGGGACGAATTCCTGACCACGCCCGAGCAACGCGACCTAGCGAGGCGCATCGTGGAAGTGGGAGAACCATCCTGATGGACAGGCTTGCAAGCGCGTGCGTCAAAATTGGCGCGCTGGGGCTGATGCTCATGACCCTTATCGTGGGTTGGCAGGTGTTCGGACGCTTCATCCTACAGAGCAGTCCTTCGTGGTCGGAACAGGCTGCGCTCATCCTGATGATCTGGTATGTCTTCCTCGCTGCGGGCACAGGCGTGTGGGAGCGCTTCCACATCCGGATAGAAATTCTCGAACAGCGCCTCGAAGCCGGCAGCCGCAAGCGCCTGAGGATCGCCATCCACGCACTCATCGCAGCAATGGGACTGATCCTTCTCGTGTTCGGGGTGCAATTGGTATGGCTCGTGAGCGAGCATGTTATCCCCTCGCTGGGGATCAGCCGGGCCTTCGCCTACCTGCCCATCCCCGCCACCGGCGCTCTCATCACGCTATTCTCGCTGGGCCGTATCCGCGTGCGTCTGGCGGAGACAGACTGATGGAGATATTCGTTCTCTTCGGCACATTGTTCGTGCTTCTCGCGCTTGGAGTGCCGGTAGCATTCGCCTTGTTCGGCGCGGCGCTAGCCACTTTCGCGGTTATCGATATCCCCCTCATCGTAGCGGTCCAGCGCATGGCCGCGGGCATCAGCGTTTTCACCCTGATGGCGATCCCGTTCTTCATCTTCGCCGGCGACCTTATGTATCGTGCCGGAATTGCGGAGCGGCTTGTCCGGGTGGCCGACGCTGCCCTTGGCCGGGTGCGGGGCGGCCTGGGCCTTGTCAATGTCGGCGCAAGCATGATGTTCGGTGCGGTCTCCGGCTCAGCGATTGCCAGCGCCTCCGCCATCGGATCGGCCATGGTGCCCTTGATGGACGAAAAGGGATACGACCGAGACTATTCGGTCAATGTCACGGTGACCGCTGCCATAGTCGGTCTCCTGATCCCGCCGTCACACAACATGATCATCTATGCCGCCGCATCGGGTATCGGCGTTTCCATCGGTGACCTGTTCCTGGCCGGAGTGATCCCGGGCATCCTCACCGGTGGCCTGCTGATGCTGACCGCATGGGTGGTGGCGCGCAAACGCAACCTGCCCAAGGGCACTTTCCCCGGCTGGCGCAGCTTCTTGCGAGCGGCGCTTTATGCCGTGCCCGGGCTGATGACCGGCGTAATCATCATGGGCGGCATCCTGTCGGGTATTTTCACGCCAACCGAAAGCTCGGCGATTGCCGTGCTGTACACCATCGTCATCGGAACGCTGGTCTATCGAAACCTCGGGCTGGAAGGAACGTGGGAAGCAGCGCAGAAATCGGTCCGAACGGCGGCCATGGTACTCTTCGTGATCGCCGCGGCCACGGCATTCGGCTTTGCGCTTGCCCTGCTCGAAGTACCTGCTGCGCTCGCCAGCCTGATCGGCGTCATGACAGACAATCCGCTGCTGACCCTGCTCATTATCAACGTAATGCTGCTTTTGCTCGGCACGTTCATGGACATGGCTCCCCTCATTGTCATCACCACGCCAATCTTCCTGCCCGTAGCAATGGCGAGCGGCGTGGATCCGGTCCATTTCGGCATTATCCTCATGCTGAACCTGGGCATCGGGCTGGTCACGCCGCCGGTCGGCTCCGTGCTGTTCGTCGGCTCCGCGGTGGGCAAGATATCGATCGCCGAAATGGTCCGCAGCATCTGGCCGTTCTATCTCACGCTCATCGCTGCGCTGGCCGTTATAAGCTTCGTCCCCACCCTTTCCCTGTGGCTTCCGGGAGCCTTTTAGTCCCGGGGTACTTGGCCAGCGCCGTTCATTTAAATATGGGAAGCTATGGCCAGCGACAGCAAACCGACGATCAATGACGTGGCGCGCATCGCCGAGGTTTCCAAGAAGACCGTAAGCCGCGTCATCAACAAGTCGCCACTGCTGAGCGAGAAAACACGCAAACGCGTCGAAAATGTCATCGCCGACATCGGATATGTGCCCAATCCGCAGGCACGCGCACTGGCATTGCGGCGCAACTTCGTGATCGCTGCCATTCACGATAATCCGAATGCCCAGTTCCTCGTAAACGTGCAGCAGGGTGTACTCGACGGTCTGGCGGGCAGCGATTTCAACCTGATGGTCAAGCCGGTGGATCGCAAATCCCCAAACATAACGGAGGACATTCGGGACTTCCTCGAGCGACAGCGGCCCTATGGCGTAGTCCTGCTTCCCCCGATATCCGAGAACGACGAGATCGCCCGCCTGTGCGACGATCTGGGCTGTCGGTACGTAAGGATGGGTTCGGTAAAGCTTGATGAAGCCGAACATACCGTCAGTTCCAACGATCGCGAAGCAGTCCGAGAGGCGGTCAGCTACCTAATCAAAAAGGGCCATCGGCGGATTGCCCTGATCGAAGGACCGAGCGGATTTACCTCACCCCAAGAACGCCGGGCCGGCTTCGAGGAGGCGATGGCAGCAGCCGGACTGGAAGTGGACGAAGCCCTGGTACGTCCTGGCAGCTATACCTTCGAATCGGGTGTGTCTGCGGGACAGGCCCTGGTGGAGCTCGAAAATCGTCCAACCGCCATCTTTGCCTGCAATGACGAAATGGCTATCGGAGCGATGATCGCCGCACGCCGAAGCGGCCTCCTCATCCCCGAGGACGTTTCTATCGTGGGCTTCGACGACACGCCCTTGTCGAGCCATGTCTGGCCTTCGCTGACCACGGTACGTTGGCCGATTGTCGACATGGCACGCACTGCGGCCAAGAAGCTGATCTCACCGGAGGATGCGGAAGCCAATGCGACCTGGCTGCTTCCCTCGGCCTTGATCGAGCGGTCGTCGGTCGTCCCACCAACCGTCTGAAACCGACTGGACCTGAGCATCGAATATCGCTTGCACCTCTTTATGACACCGGTTACCTAAATGTACGAAGAGCGAGCCTTCCGGCCACGCGGGACAAGAAAGCGAGCACCAATGAAAATTGCCCTTATCAATGAGAACAGCCAGGCCGCGAAGAATTGCATCGTCCACGATGCCCTGACGGCCGTCGTCGAACCGCTGGGGCATGAAGTGCATAATTACGGCATGTATGCCGCCGACGACGAGGCGCAGCTGACATATCCGATGGTGGGCCTGCTCACCGGCATCCTTCTCAATTCGGGGGCTGCCGATTTCGTCGTTACAGGTTGCGGTACGGGGACGGGTTCGATGCTTGCCTCGAACGCCATGCCGGGCGTGTTCTGCGGTCTGGTAATCGATCCGACCGACGCGTTCCTGTTTGCCCAGATCAACGACGGAAACGCAGTTGCCATGCCCTATGCCAAGGGCTTCGGATGGGCTGCGGAACTCAATCTGCAGGACTGCTATCGCAAGTTGTTCGAGGGTGAAAGCGGCGTCGGATATCCCAAGGAGCGCGCCGCGATCATGAAGAAGAACCGCGGCGTCCTGGCCGATTTGAAGGCCAAGACCTGCCACGACATGCTGACCGTCCTGAAGACCGTAGATCAGGACCTGCTCAAAAGCGCGATTGCCGGGGAAAAGTTCTCCGAACTATTCTATGCCAATTCGAAGGACGAGGCGATCAGCGAATATCTTCGCGGTCTGTAACACAAGCCGCAGGGAGGTAAGGCGATGAGCGGGAATCCATTCGACCTTTCGGGCAGAGTTGCGCTCGTGACTGGCGCGAACACGGGCATCGGCCAAGGGATTGCCGTTGCGCTCGCCAGGGCAGGTGCCGACGTCGCCCTTGTCGCGCGGCGTGATCCGGCCGAGACCCGCAAATTGGTCGAAGCGGAAGGTCGCAAGGCCCTTGTCATAATGGCTGACTTTTCGTCGATCGAGCCGTGCGAGCGAATAGTCGGCGAATGCGTCGCCGAACTCGGGCGTCTCGACATCCTCGTCAACAATGCCGGCATCATCCGCCGCGAGGATGCGCTGGAATTCTCGGAAGAGGATTGGGACGCAGTGATGGATGTGAACCTGAAGGTTCTCTTTTTCCTGAGCCAGGCCGCGGCTAGGCATATGATCGGGTGGACCTCGCAAGACCGGCGTCGCGGCAAGATCGTCAACATTGCGAGCATGCTGACCTTTCAGGGCGGGATTCGCGTGCCGAGCTATACCGCCTCCAAAAGCGGCGTAGGTGGCCTAACAAAGCTGATGGCCAATGAGTGGGCAGCCAAGGGCATCAATGTGAACGCTATTGCCCCCGGCTACATCGCGACCAACAACACTGCCGCGCTCCAGGCGGACGAAACGCGCAATCGCCAGATACTGGAGCGTATCCCTGAAGGGCGCTGGGGTGATCCGGCCGACATTGGCGGTGCCGCCGTATTCCTTTCTAGCAGCGCCTCCGATTATGTGCAGGGCCATATCCTCGCCGTTGATGGCGGGTGGCTGGCACGGTAGCCCGACGGACCACTTGCGGTGACCGTCTTCATCTTCGGCGAGGCCATGCTGGAATACCACAGCAAGGGCAGTACTGGCCTGCGCTATGGCGGCGATACGCTGAACACCGCTATTCACCTCGCCCGCGCGGGCCACGAAGTCGCTTATGTGACAGCTGTCGGGACCGATCCAATAAGCGATGCGCTGGTCGCATCATGGGCCGCCGAAGGCATCGACACACGCTTCGTCCTGCGCCATCCGACCCGCAACCCCGGCATCTACGCCATCCATCTCGACGAGCATGGCGAGCGAAGCTTTCTCTACTGGCGCGACCGAAGCGCCGCGCGGGAAATGTTTGCCTTGGAAGGAATGGCAGAGGCTTTGTCTGCGGCCATGGACGCGAGCTTGCTCTACTTCAGCCTCATTACCCTAGCCGTAGTAGGTGATGAGGGGCGCGATCGCTTGCTCGGCTTGGCTGCCAGAAGGCGCGAGGCCGGGAGCCCGGTCGCCTATGACAGCAATTTTCGCCCTGCCCTCTGGAACAGCCTCGCAGACGCACAAGACGCATCGAGACATGCAGTAGAAACATGTTCGATCGGGTTGCCGACCAATACGGACGAGCGGGAGCTTTGGGACACCTCTGAGTCCGACGCCGATATCGTACGGAAATGGGCAGACAATGGGCGACTGATAGCCCTTAAAGCGGCAGATAAGGGGTGCCTGCTCATGCAAGGCCAGCGAGCCGAACCGGATTTGCTACCCGCGACAAAGATCGAGGTGATCGACACCAGCGGAGCCGGCGATGCGTTCAATGCCGGGTTCCTTTCAGCATACCTACTTGGAGAGTGCCCGCTGAAATGCGCGGAATCCGGCCAAAATCTGGCGCGAAGGGTAATCGGGCAGATGGGTGCCATTCCGTCTTAAATTTGGTGGCACCGTAACGGACCAACCCGGCTCGTACTGAGCAAATGGCTGTTATCGGGCCGCAAGCTGACAGTCAGCTTCTCGGCGTTTGACCAACGGAACCGGACAGTCTCCTTACCGCTATTTACCGCGAACCAACGAAGCCTTAGCGCGTCTTCCCAAGATGCACGAGGAACGCGACTCAATCCATCATGCCCAAATCGCTTGCAAGGCACGCCAGCTTGCCGCAGGTCACTCCGATCCTGCGGTGCGGCGGCACCTTCGCGAGATGGCGGTCAAGCATGATCGCAAGGCCAGAGAACTCGCAAGATCGGAAGCCTTCAATATCACCCCGCCCTCCCAACGCATAGCGCAGAAGGTGGCGAAGCTCTTGGGCTTGCGTCCTCGCCGCTGAGAGCCTCCGCCCTTATTCTTCTTGAACTAGCGCCCTTCGTGCTACGACCTCGGCACAGGCTAGGAAATTGCCCAGCGCGTGGCCGATTTTAGTAGCGTCATTGCTCTGGCGAGCTTCCTCCAGCTTTCGATGCGAGTTGCGTAGCTCCCAAAGCATCTCGTTTTGACCCATGGCACGTCCCCTCACCCAGAAGGCTAAGCGGGGAGTGTCCGGAGTCAATTATCATATGATGGACTTTGAGGTTCGCCTCAGCGCTTTGCGATGCACGTGATGCGGAACCATATCGAGCGACTACAATTGGTCCGCTGAAGGGTTCGCAAAATGATTAGCACAAAGTTCTCAGAAAAGAGGCTGAGGGATCGCGCCGATCGGGAAACCGACCCGTTCTACTCAGCCTATCTGCATTCCATCGCCGATACACGGAGGCCAGCCGTGCCAAGGTCGGTTTCAGTGGCACCCGCCACTGCCGGGCCCTGAGTGCACTACGAGCCTCTGAAGGGGTCGTAGTGGATTTAGGCACCATCCTATTTGGAGCAATGCTGCTCTTGGTCCTT
Source organism: Qipengyuania vesicularis (assembly GCF_019711415.1). GTDB lineage: Bacteria > Pseudomonadota > Alphaproteobacteria > Sphingomonadales > Sphingomonadaceae > Qipengyuania > Qipengyuania vesicularis. The sequence goes on from NZ_JAIGNJ010000002.1 coordinate 679,876, forward strand.
GTCGCCATCGCTGTTATTGCATTTCGGGACTATCGAAGGTGGCGGCGACGTAGAGATGAAATGCGCGCAAGGTGGAGGGGCAAGTCGCGAGACTGACGCTCAAGGCACCTCAAAAGCGCGAAGGCCAAAAACAATCTAAGGAAAACCCCCGCCAGTCGAAACTGGTCGGGGGTTACTGCTTGGCGGCCAGAAGACATAAAGCCATCTCCCCGATCATTCGTTGCCCTGTGGCAGGGAGTAGCCAAGGACGATCTGTCTAGCCGATACCGCGCTAGCGCTGAATCGGTCCCGTTCAATTGCTTGGGTTGTCAGTTCGAGATGCTCGCCAGAAGTGTATAGATTGGCAATGGCGTGACGCAAATTGGGCCGAAAACCGACCGTCTGGTTTCCCACCCAATTGCGGACGTTTTTCACTTTTCTCATCGAACTGCTGCCCACCAAAGGACGCTCAGCCCCCCAGGTCTGGCAGTTTTGCAAAGTCCGGGGCTTCGACGACAATCCGGTTCGACTTGGCCGGTTCGCCGCGCATGAAATTGTGCATTGCCTCGCCAACTTCCGGGGAGGTCATGAACAGATTGTGGCCCGCATTCTCGACTATGATCTGCTCGACATTACTCAAGCCTGCGGTCGCTTCGGCATGCCCCTCGGGATAGGTTCTGCCGTCCAAAGTTCCGGTCAGCATCAGCACCGGCGTGTCGCCAAATGGGCCATCGCGAAAATCGGGACCCGCGTCGATTTCTGGCAGTTCGGCGAGGATCTGCGGCATGGGAAAGTTCAGAAAGGCACCGACGGGAGAGGCCGCGGCCTGCTGTTCAAATGCCTTGAGCCGGGCGGGCGTGATGCCCGATGCGCGGTCCATCGCCATTGACATGGCCGACAGAGTAATCGGCTCATCCGGGGTCCAGAACCGCTGCAGGATAAAGGTGATCAATGTCGGGTCGCCCATGTCGATTTGCCTGTACATCATCAGCATCACAGCCGCGTACTGCGGATCGGAAATCAGTCCGCCCATGAATTGCTGCAAATGCCGCTTCTGCAGCAGCAGGTTATGGGTCGTGCCATCACGCATCGGCACGGTGACCGTCATCGGTTCGGCATCGAGTTTCGCGTGAACTCGGCTGATCACGCCCAATATGTCGGGATAGAGCTGCGCTGCTTCAGGCTGCTGATCGACGGCGGCCTGCAAGCGTTCAAAATAGCTGAGCGTGCGAGATGGCAGTTTCACCGTCTGATCAAGGCCCTCGGTCGCCGCCATGATCACGCGGTCGAGCTCGTCCGGAATTGCGGCGAGTGCGGCCAGCGCCAAGTGGCTGCCATAGGAAATCGACCACAGTGAAATTTGATCCGCCCCAAGATGCTGGCGAAGGTCGGAGAGGTCCTGCGCGCTTTCGGCGGTTGTGAAACCGCGCAGGTCCACTCCGTCCGCCTGCCACTTAGCCGCGCATTCGCGCACCGCCAGCCGGTAACGCATCGCATGCTCGGCATCGCTGATCCGCTCCATTTTGCCGATCGTGACGCTGGACGTGCAGCGCTCTGGCTGCTGAGATTGGCCGGTGCCGCGCTGGTCAAATGCGATCACATCGCCGTGCTGGCGCATCGCCATGAACAGCGGGAAGCGCGGCCCTTTCGCAGTGCCAATTCCAGAACCGCCGGGGCCGCCTGACAGATAGACGATCGGATTACCGGGCGTGTCTGTCGTGGCCGGGAAGCGGACATAGGCGAGCTCTGTCGTCCCGCTGGCCGGATCGTTGCGGTTCATCGGCACGGTCAACGTGCCTTGAAAAGCCTCCACACTCTCGCCGCTGCGCGCCTCAAAGGTGATGGCTTCTTCATTGGGCGTAGCATGCACCATGCTGGACGCGAAAGTGAGGGCAGGGGCAGCCAAGACTAGGGCAAGCGCGCTGATCAGATGTGGCTTTTTCATGACGAGTTTCTTCCGATTGGTTGATCATGGATTGAGCCTGAGACTGGCGGAAACCGGGGCTTTGAACAGGGACTGATCTGTTAACGGGGGTTTCTAATCGGTGAGCGGGGGGACTTCCCGCTTTTCGGAAGCTATAGAAATTGCAGTGCTGCGTTTTGCGATCTTCTTCCTGTCATTTCTGACCTTTTCGGCTGCCGCTCTTGCGCGGGATTATCAGAGCTTTTTCGATTCCCCCGCGCGGGTTTGTGATGCCGATACGGCCTCTGATACGGCTCCGGATTTCGCGGGCACGAATTGCCGGTCTCTTTTGTTTTATCAGGTTGACCCACAGGACCGGATGCTGTGGGCGGAGATCAGGTTTCAGGCAGAGCCTACCTTGCTTGAAGACGGCCGCCCGCTCGGCCTGTTTGTGAGCGCAAAGGGCTCTAGCGAGGCGTTCCTCAACGGGGTGCCGATTGGAACAAATGGCAGACCCGGCCCCAATCACAGCAGCGAAGAACCCGGTGATATGGACGCGGTGTTCTTTGTGCCAGAAGGCACGCTGAGACCGGGTGAGAATCGGCTGGTCTTGCGGCTGTCCTCGATGAATGGCGGCATCACGCTCAATTCGCCGATCCACAATATCGCCCTCGCGCCCTATCGCGATCCGCGCCAACCGGGGCCTGCGACATGGTTTGCGCTAATCACTTTGGGTCTGTTTGTTGCGGGCTTTGTGTTTTTTGGCGTGCGGTCGCTGCGCGGATATGATCGAGAGGACTCCGCGCTGATCGCCGCGTTCTCGCTCGCCGCTGCTTTGCAGCTCGCGGCTGAGGTGGCGCGCGATGTCATGCCTTATCCTTATCCTTTGCATGATTTGCGTCTGTCGCTGATCCTGACCTTTGCGATTGGCCTGGGGCTTAGCTTTGCCGCTTATGTGCTGCTGAGGCTGTTTAGAGCATATCCGCGGCGACGCCTGCTGGCCTTGGCGGCTCTGTTCGCTGTCATGCTGACGATCGGCGTGTTTCAACCCGGTTTTGACCTTAAGACCATCTTTGTCCTTATCGCCGCTTTACTTGGGACAGGAATTGCCGGGGCACTCGCGTATTTTAGACAAAGCAATCGCGGTGCCTTGTGGCTCGCGGTGGCCAGCGCGGCATTGGCGGCGGCGATCTATTGGCTTGGCGGGTTCTTTCTCGACACCATCCTTTATCTGATGGTCGCGGTGTGCCTGCTGTGGCTGTTTTTCAAGCAAGCGCGCGGCGGCAATCTGACTGAAGGCCCGGTGGCCGATGACAGCGCGCCGAAACGCATAGAGCTCACGAGCAATGGCAAAGTCGAATTTGTCAATGCGGCCGATATCGTGCGGTTCAGCGGGGCGGGCGATTATGTCGAGGTGTTATTAAGCAGCGGGCGCAGCGCCTTATACAATGCCAGCCTCGCAGCGCTGGAGCGAGAGCTGTCGGACGGCTTTATTCGGGTGCACCGCTCCCACATAGTCAATGCAGCCTTCGTCAGATCCCTGACCCGCGAGAGCGCTGGCACAGGAAATCTGGAAATGTCCGATGGCAGCACGGTGCCCGTGAGCCGCCGCAATATGGCGAGCGTGCGGGACGCGTTGACGAAGGCGTAGGTGTAGAATTCGGCGATCATTCGCTAGCTGCATCTGAACGCGGATTTGCTAACCTGTTTTATCCCTCACAACGTATCGTCAAAGGTTACACGGGTTGAGATTTGGGCCGGAAGCGGACTATCCGCTTCCGGCGTGAGATTAGACAATCCGGACGCAATGGCCCTTGTCGCCCGCTTCCTCAAAATGAGCCCGGCGGCCCGTGAAGAGCGAAATGATGTCAGCTGCCGTGCGCGTGTGCTGGCTGATTTTCACCGTGGTGAAGGTGCCTCCACCCGCAAGCGCCATCGGCAGTATGAGCTGGTCTTGCAGGTAAGGTCCGGCAAAGGCTTTCGACGCTTCGTAGCCCGCCATGCGCTTGCCGGCCGTATTGCCGATCCGCTCTGCCGACAGGCCGAGCTTGCCGAAGCCTGAAACGACCTCGGTCACATTGGCGTACGAAGCCTCAAGCGATAGCGCGATGCCCGGTCCCTGGTCTGCGGGAAGGTCGCGGATGGCGATCATCTCCTCGCCCCACTCGGGCAGGGCTTTCAGCGCAGCCTTGCGGATCCGGTTCGGGATCTTGTTCGCTCCTAGCGAGGAGAACACGATCATGCCCGACCGACCCTGCATCGCGCCGCGCTCGGTGAATTCCATCCGGCGCAGCGGCGCAGGCTCGATCTCGATCTCGATCCGGCCTCCTCCGCGCGGGAAGAAGCCATGCCGCTTGATCCGCGCAGAGACGCGAGGGCCCATGCGCTCAAGCACAGGCAGGAAGCATTTCTCGATAAAGTCGAAGCTCGGCGCCATACCGGCATGCGTCCCACCCTCGATCACGAGATGCGAAGGCTTGTCGGCTAGCGCGAGCGGGATGAGCACCGTCTGCAGCACGAGCGCGGTCGAGCCTGCCGTGCCCACGGCAAAGCGGTAATCGCCCGGCGTCAAGGTGCCGGGGCGGAAAACGATCCGGTTCGAGCCGAGCTCCAGCCCCTCGCACTGCGCCCCGCCGATCGCGCAAGCGGCCTCGATCGAGGTCAGGTGCTGGCGCATCAGCCCGGGCTGGTCCCGCTTGGCGCGGATTTTTTCGATAGTGAAAGGCTCTCCGGTCACGAGCGACAGCGCGCATGCATTGCGCAAGACCTGTCCGCCGCCCTCCCCTTCGGAGCCGTCGATGGTGATCATAGTATCTCTCTAGTGGATTTGATGGCGGCGTGAAGGGCATCAACCCTTCACGCACACCACCTGCTTAAGCGTGTGGACGATTTCGACCAGGTCCGACTGTGCAGCCATGACCTTTTCGATCGGCTTGTACGCCTTGGGCGTTTCGTCGATCACGCCTTCGTCCTTCCGGCATTCAACCCCTGCCGTGTCAGCGATATGCTCTTCGAGCGATACCTCCTTCTTGGCCTGGGTCCGGCTCATCACGCGGCCTGCACCATGCGAGCAGCTGTCGAAGCTTTCCGCATTGCCGAGCCCGCGCACGATGAAGCTCTTCGCGCCCATCGAACCGGGGATGATGCCGAGCGTTCCTTTCGCGGCGCGCACCGCACCCTTCCGGGTAACGAGCACGTTTTCGCCGAAGTGGTTTTCCCGCGTCACGTAGTTGTGATGGCAGTTCACCGCTTCGCACTCGGCCGTGAAGGGCTTGGCGATCTGTCCGCGCAGCGCGGCAATCGTATGCGTCATCATCACCTGGCGGTTGAGCCGCGCGAAGTCCTGCGCCCATTCGACTGCTTCGACATAATCGTCGAAATGGTCGGTCCCTTCCGGGAAATAGGCGAGGTCTTCATCGGGCAGGTTGATATGCCATTTGCGCATGTCTTCCTTTGCCAGTTCGATGAAGTGGCGTCCGATCGCGTTGCCGACACCGCGGCTGCCGGAATGGAGCATAACCCACACGCGCTGGTCCTCGTCGAGGCACAGTTCGATGAAGTGGTTGCCCGTTCCCAGCGTGCCGAGATGGACGAGATGGTTCGATCGCTCGAGCTTGGGATACTTCGCCGTGATCCGGTCGAAGCGGTGGACAAGAGTAGCCCATGCCTCGATCGTTTCAGCCGGAGGATCGCCCCAGGCACCCTTGTCGCGTCCGCCCCGGCCCGAAGACCGGCCATGCGGCACGGCCTTCTCGATTGCGGAACGGATGCCTTCGAGGTTGTCGGGAAGATCGCTCGCGTGGAGCGAAGTCCGCGCAGCCATCATGCCGCAGCCGATATCCACGCCTACAGCAGCCGGGATGACCGCGCCCTTGGTAGGGATGACCGAACCGACGGTCGCGCCGATGCCGACATGGACGTCGGGCATGGCTGCCACGTGCTTGAAGATAAAAGGCATCTTGGCGGCCTTCGCGAGCTGCTCGCGCGCCTTCGCGTCAACCGGGACACCCTTGGTCCACATCTTGACGGGCGAACCGCCTTCTACCTTCTGAAATTCGTACCCTACCTGGGTCATCGCTTTATTCCTTTTGCGTGAGCCTTGGGGGTGGCTGGCCCATTCCAGCCACCCCGGCCTCGTCATCACCGGGCGTTCGACCGACCCGGCGCCATGTGTGTTGCGGGAAGCGTGCCAAACTCTGCGCCCGCCTTCGAAAATTCTATAACACTCTGTTTTAAAATGTTTTCGTGATTTCGGGCGTGGGCCCGCGATTTCGAAGACACCAAAAAATTATATCGCATTCTCTACAAAGTTATAATATTGGATAGATATGGCAGGCACGACAGTCATCGGTTTCCTTGGCTCCACGCTCGATGCGAGCAAGCGCGATGCGTCGCGCTGGAACAAGTGGCGGCCGACGGTGGGCCTGTGCATGCAGCCCGACTTGCGCGTCGATCGGCTGATCCTGCTGCACGGACGCCAGCACGAAAGCCTCGCCAGTTTCATCACCGCAGACATCGCCTCGGTGTCGCCGGAAACGCAGGTCGAGCTGGTGCTGATGAATTTCGACGACGCCTGGGATTTCGAAGAGGTCTATGCCGAACTACTCGACTTCGTACGCGGCTTCACTTTCGAGCCCGAGGCCGAGGACTACCTCGTCCACATCACCACCGGGACGCATGTCGCGCAGATTTGTCTCTTCCTGCTGACGGAAGCGCGGTTCATTCCGGGCAAGCTGCTCCAGACCCAGCCTCAGCGCGGCAAACCCGATCCGGCAGGCGTGTGGAATTCGATCGACCTAGACCTCTCCCGCTACGACAGGATTGCCAAGCGTTTCGCCGAAGGCAGCCGCGCCAGCAAGTCATTCCTCAAGGGCGGCATCGAAACGCGCAGCACGGCCTTCAACAGCATGATCGACGAGATCGAGCAGGTCGCGACGCGCTCTTCCGCCCCTCTCCTGCTGATGGGACCGACCGGCGCGGGAAAGAGCCTGCTCGCTAAGCGTATCTACGAACTGAAGGCCGACCAGCACCGGCTGTCCGGCCCCTTCGTTGAGGTCAATTGCGCCACGCTCAAGGGCGACAATGCCATGGCGGCGCTGTTCGGGCACACCAGGGGCGCCTTCACCGGCGCCGTGTCTGAGCGAGCCGGCCTGCTCCGCAGCGCAAACAAGGGCATGCTGTTCCTCGACGAAATTGGCGAGCTGGGCCTCGACGAGCAAGCGATGATTTTGCGCGCGGTCGAGGACAAGCGCTTCCTCCCCGTCGGTTCGGACCGCGAGGTCGAGAGCGACTTTCAGCTCATCGCCGGGACCAACCGCGACCTGGTCGATGCCGTGGCCAAGGGCGAATTCCGAGAAGACCTGTTTGCGCGCCTCAACCTGTGGACCTTCAACCTGCCCGGCCTCGCCGAGCGGCGCGAGGATATTGAGCCGAACCTCGAATACGAGCTAGAGCGCTACGCTTCGGCAGAGGACACGCGCGTCACCTTCAACAAGGAGGCGCGCGCGCGCTATCTCGCTTTCGCCACATCGCCACGCGCATCGTGGAATGGCAATTTCCGCGACCTTTCCGCCAGCATAATGCGCATGGCCACGCTGAGCCCCGACGGTCGCATCGATACCGACACGGTCGAGGCCGAAGTTGTGCGGCTGGAAAGGCTTTGGACCTCGGGCGAGGAGAGGGGCAGCGACGCGCTGCTCGTAGAAGTCCTAGGCCACGAGCCGCTCGCGGAGCTGGATCCCTTCGACCGCGCCCAGCTTGCCGAGGTTATCGCGACTTGCCGCCGTCACACCTCGCTATCAGCAGCGGGAAGGGAACTATTCGCGTCGTCCAGGCTGCGGCGCAAATCGACTAATGACGCCGATCGGCTGCGCAAATACCTAGCGCGTTTCCGCTTGGCTTGGGATGACATCAGCTGAGGCGCCGCTAGCCTAAGGTCTGATTTCGGCATAATCCGTCCGGAAGCGGGAGGCAGCGAACGACCCGATTGCTGACAGAGCGCTGGCTGCTAATCTGTCTTGATGATTACTAAGAGATTAGTCTGTTCAAACCTTCTTATTTGCATGGTGGTTTTGAGTTCGTGCGGAACATTAAATTATGTTCCGGACGAAGGGTGGCCAGACCAGTCGGATTCGAAGTTTTATGAAGATTGGTTCGGCAAGCAGCTCGCGGCTGCATCAGAACCCGTGCTCGCTAACAAACAAGATCTCGGACCATACGCAAATCGTTTCCGGCTGATGGTTCTTCCATCCTTCTCCCATACCTCGGTTTATCGTATTGACGAGACAGATACTGGCGCAATGAGGCTAACCTACACGCTACTAGACGGCGCGGGTGGGTATGAGCCGGGGCGGATTGCTGTTAAAGTTCAGCGTTATCTGACACCTGGTGAGACGGGCGCGTTTCTCGCTGTCCTCAATGAAGCTCGATTGCCATCAGCGCAGCCTGAAGCCGACCTTCGAGTCAAAGTTGACGAAAATGGCGATGAGTTCATCACCATTTGTGGGGACGGAACGCAAATTGTCGTGGAAAGGCTAAGTCCACTACAAAGGTCCTTCATCACACGTCACGAATGTGAGCTGGAGCGTTTTCCGGAGATAAATGACCTCTACACCTTCGTTTCGGCCTTGAACGTATCGAACTGAGAACGGAGGTCCGATTCCCACCCATGAACTGACGTATCTGCCGAGTGGGACCCTGCCGTAAAGCGGACTAGCCGCCACAGACCTAATAGCGGACCTTCCGAGGGCCGGGGGTGACTGCGGGTTACGTGCCTGTTAGGCGAGACCGCCATTGGCGATC
>NZ_JAIGNJ010000003.1 GCF_019711415.1 Qipengyuania vesicularis
GATCGCCAATGGCGGTCTCGCCTAACAGGCACGTAACCCGCAGTCACCCCCGGCCCTCGGAAGGTCCGCTATTAGGTTTGTGGCGGCTAGTCCGCTTTACGGCACGGTCCCACTCGGCAGATACGTCAGTTCATGGGTGGAAAGCGGACATCACTTTGAGATGCATTACTCACGGAGGGGTGTGATGAGCGCTTAATCGAGGGTCGAAAGCCTGTAGGGTCCCGGTAAGGCGAGACCATCGCGAAGGCGAGTTAACCTATGAAATGCGCCCCGCAAGAGGCAAGTTGCTATCTTCGTAAGGCGCAGAATACGCGATCTGTGAGGGACTATTTGGCGTCCTTGGGCAGCGACTTCACGTGCACGTCCTGCTGGGGGAAAGGCATCGCCAGGCCGCGCGCATCGAAGGCCTCTTTGACCTTCTGCGTGAGCTCGCATTTCACATCCCAATAGTCTTCGGCCTTCACCCACGGGCGGCATACGAAGTTCACCGCGCTCGCGCCGAGTTCGGCGGGGCGTATATCCGCCGCAGGTTCGGACAGAACCTTCGGGTGCGCCGCGACCTGTTCCGTGAGAAGGTCCAGCACTTCCTGGATCGAGTCCTCGTAAGAAGCGCCGAACTCGAGGTCCACGCGCCGCGTCTCGCTGGCTGTCGCGTTCACTATCACATTGCCCCAGACGTTTTTGTTCGGGACGACGATGATCCGGTTGTCCGGTGTCGCCACCGTGGTGCCGACCATGTTCACATTCTTTACAGTCCCGCCGACGCCGCCGACCTCAATGTAGTCGCCCTCGTCGAACGGCTGGTTGATCATAATCATCAGTCCGCTCGCGAGATTGCCGAGCGTATCCTGGAACGCGAACGCAAGAATGAAGGAAGCGCCGCCGATGAGTGCGAACACAGGCGTTATATCGACGTCGATCGAGGCCAGCACGACGATGATGCCGGCGAGGATGAACAGCCAGAAGAAAGCTCCGACGATGAATGCCTGCAGCAGTTTCGAAATCTTCGTAAACCTGCCGATCCAGAGCTTCACGAACCCTCTCGCAATCCGGGCTACGAGAATGATTGCCGCGACCGCGAGGAAGGCGACGAATATCCGCCAGAGTACGGCGATGCCTCCGTCAGGTCTCCCGAGCCATTCGATGAAGGAGCCCAAGAGCGCCCTTGCGGGAGCAAGCGCGGTTTCCTCGTAGAGAATGCCCTGCCGATAAGAGCGAAGCTTCTGAACCAGCTCGGGATTGCCGCCTTTGCGCTCCAGGGAGTCGACAACAAGTGTGTACCGCTCGAGCAGGCGGGCACGCTGTTCGACGAGGCCCACGATCGCGGCGATCTTCGCCTCGTCCGACGGGTTTTCACTGCTTACGCGCTCTGCTTGCGCCCGTGCGATCTCAGCGGTTTTGCCGCGGACGAGTTGGAGCCAGGTTTCGCTGACTTCCTCCAGTTCCTCCACGGTCAACGGCACAAGCAGATGAGAAAGCTGCGCCACGGAGATATTCGGCTGGCTGGCAAGAGCGACCAGTTCGTCAGGAGCGGGTTCGGCAGGAGCCTCGGTGACATCTGGCTCCTGCCTGTCCGGTTCGGCCTCCTGTGCGAGCGTGCCTGTCGGAAACCCGAACGCCACGAAGGCCGCTATCAAAAGTGCCCATAATCTTAATGCCGACATCGCTTTTCCCCCGCCGCGCTTGCTTTCAGTCCTTCGACATCAGGTATTCGGCCACCGCCTGGTATGCCGGTAGCGAGGTTGGATCGATCCTTCCGTTCGCTGCTGTCGGGAACGAAGCAAATCGGACGAGCACCATCTCGGCAGTCGGGTCGATATAGATCGTCTGGCCATGGACACCGCGAGCGGCATACGCCCCGTGCTCATTGTGGAAGGACCACCACTGGCTGGCGTAGCTGCCACCCGGCATTGTCGGGAAACCAAGGAATTTGGACGGATCGCCGCCCTGACTTATCCGCTCCGTTACCGCGGCCGGGAAAAGCCGCTTTCCATTGATGACGCCGCCATTCAGGACGAGCTGGCCGAGCCTGCCGAGGTCCCTCAAGCTGGCAGTCAGCCCGCCACCAGCGAAGGGGACGCCCTTGCCGTCCACGGTCTGATAAGCGGCCTGCTCTGTGCCCATTTTCGACCAGAGCCGTTCCGAGGCCAGCTGCGTCACCTCTTTCCCGGTGACGCGCGTGATGATCCAGCCAAGCATGTCCGAATTGATCGTCTTGTAGTGGAATTCATCTCCGTGGCGGCCGTCTGGCTGGACTTGCTGCAGATACTCCCAATAGCCGTTGGGACCGGTGTAGCCCTCCGGCTTGGGGAGCGGGCTCGCCGCGCGTGAGTAGACCCAGATGTCTGCGTTCGGGTCAGCGTAATTCTCGGAATATTTGACGCCGGTGGTCATATCCATGACCTCGCGCACCGTTGCCGTGGCGAAGGCGCTGCCCTCGATCTCAGGGATGATGTCGATGACGCGTGCGGTTTCATCGAGCTGGCCCTCGGTCGCGAGGATCTGGGCGAGGAGGCCGGTGAGTGACTTGGTCATCGACATGGCGGCATGCTTCCCGTCCTCGGTCAGGCAGCCCGAGTATTTTTCATAGACCACCCGGCCCATGTGCATGATCAGGAGCCCGTCGGTGTAGTTCGCGCCGAGCGATTCCTGCCATGTCATCTCATCGTCGGAATTCATCGGCGTGAACGTCAGCGCATCGATTTCATCCGCATATTCGCCGAGCTGGTCGGGCGGTAGGTAGGAAAGGGGAACGGGGGCGCCCAGTCCGCGGCTGATCTCCTCGGTCGGAAGGAATTCGCGCAGGTGACACACGCTCCATCTAAGGCGTGGAAAGCTGAAATAGACCGAGTCCGGTTGCGTGATGATCTTGTCTTCCGGCGGTGGCGAGCCGACCATCCATCCCATGACCCGCGGATCGGATTCCTCCGCCGAGAGGGGGGCTTGTCCTTGCTGGGCGGCCGCCGTGGTGGCCATCCCGCCAGCAACCGACAGCGAGAGCAGGGCCCGAGAAATCTTAGAGATGCAGCGCATGGATTTACTCCCTGTTCAAGGCTGTCAGTCGTCGTCCGTCACTGCTGCGATCACCCCGACCACGGCAGCGCCGACGAGGACCCCGGTAAGGACATCCGCACCGTCATTGTCGCGGCGGTTGTAGTAGCGGCGAAGGTAGTCGTTGCGGTTCCAGTACCGCCCGTCGCGCCACCAGCGGCCGTTTCCGCGATAGAACCGGTCGTAATAATCCTCGCGGATTTCGCGGCTGACTTCCCGCCGCGCCTCGCGCCGTTCACGCGCAACCTCGCGGTTGGCGCGGCGATACTCGCGTTCGACGCATTCGCGATCCTTGCAACGCCGGATGCGCCGGTCCGCCTCGCGGCGCTCCCGGTTGACCTCGCGGTTGCCTTCACGGATTTCCCGGCGCACTTCCCAGCTCTGGGCTTGTACCTCGACCGGCATGCCGGTGAGCACGGTCGCTGCTCCGACCAACACCAATATCTTGCCGTACATCGCTCATCCTCCCTTTGCGGCGCTGCGGAATCTTTCCGAGCGGCTCTCGTATTGGCGGAGAACTTCGACACAATTCTCGTTATCGGTAATCACGCTCGTCCCGTATCCGAAAGCGGCGGAGAACAGGAACGCCCGGTCCACGCCGAGCAACCGCGTGATCGAAGCATGGATTTCGAGCACGTCACGCTCGAAGGCGGCCTGCTGGTTCTCGGCCACGCAGCCGCGCGAGAGACCGGCGATATAGCCGAAGTTCTTCAGGCCGTTGTCGACCTGCTCCTCCTCGCTGAGCGCTTCGCCAGCATCGTCTTGCGCACTGACGGGGGACATCCCTGCGGCAGTGAGCGTGAGCGCGCCTGCCACCAGTGAATGGGTCATGAGCCTTTTCATCATTCAAACTCCTCTCCTTGGGAAACCGCCTTCGCGGCGCGCTTAAAAATTCACGACGACGTTGACGAAACCTCCGGTCCAGCTGGGAGCGTCACCGCCGAATGCGTTCTCGATTCCCTCACCCGGGATCGAGATGCTGAAACCGCCGGTCAGGAAGATATTCGGCGTGAGCACGCGCGTGTATTCGACGAAGAAATCGTCAGCGAGGTGGTTCGCGGTGACGCCGGAAATGACGCTGCCCAGGTCATCGCTAATCTCGAGACGGGTCGCCTGGCCGAACTGGATCGGGCTTCGCTGCTCGTTCACCCGGATGTGGGCTGCCCTCAATGTCAGGAAGTCCTTGGGGCTCGGCATGGTCCTCAGCGTCAGCTGGTGGGATTGGACGTTCGAGTTGATGAAGACCAGCGCGGCCTTCGATCCCGTCGCCCAGCTCGCCGGCGAGCCCTCGTAGTTGAGCGGGTCGAACCGCTCGAGTTCGGGCGTGTCCGGATCGTCGCCCGAGAAGGTCTGGTAGGACCAGAATAGGTCGGGGCGCCACGGCTTGTCGTTCCAGGCATGGCCGATCTTGATGCGCCCGCCCCAGGCATCGAGGCTGATCCGGTCGTTCCACTGGTAGGCCCCGTCGAGGCCGACATAGAGGCCCGGAACGGCATCAGGAGCGGGGTGGACGAGGCTGTAGAACGAAACGGCATTCAGGCCTTCGCGGCCGCCGTCGAGGAAGTCGGGCGGCCCGATGCCGCCGGGCGCGGCTTGCGGATAGGGTGCTCCCGACTGCAGGACGTTGACGTAGCTGACGCCTGCGAAGTCACCCTTGCCCCAATCGAGCCTGATGTCGCCGCCGACACTGTGCGTCTTCGTGTTGTTGGATGCGAGTTCGTTGGGGTCGATGAGGAATGCCGTGGCAGTCAGTTCCTGCCTGCGGAAGCGGGCGATGATCGTCCGCTCCCACGCTTTGCGCGGACCCAGCTTCACGGCGCCACGCTCGAAACCGTTGGAGGCGCCGTTCGAAATGAGCATGCCGGTGCCGAGCTTGAGCTCTTGCGCGCCGATCGAAAGATCGAACTGGCCCGTTTCGACAGACCCGGTCCTGAAACCGAGAAACGCCTCTTCGATCGTCACGCGCCCCGTGTTTTTCTGGTCGAAGGCATCGGTGCCGAGCGTCGCTGATGCGACTACCGAAAACCCGCCATAGATCTCACTCGAGCTGTCGAGGTCATGCGTAAGTTCGACGCCGGGCTTCGCGTAGACTTCGAGCCACTGCGTGTCGGAATCGAAATTGGCCGAGGGCGCGAAACGGTCTGCGAGGTTCCAGTAGAGGTTCTCTTCGGCAACCGCGTTGATGCCGCCTTCGAGAGTGAACTTGATCTGGGTATCGCTGTCTTCGACGGGTTCGCTATCCGGAGGTGGTTCGTCTTGACCATGCGCTACGGGGGCAAAGGCAAGACAGGCCGTCAACAGACCGACCGTAAACGGCAAATCGCGCAGGGAGCGACGAGGGCCGGTAGTCTGGCAAGCGACAGCTCGAAAATTCATTCGCCAACTCCAAGCAAAGTGGATTCGGCGACCCGCTGACCCCTGTCTTCATCAGGCCAGCATTATTGACCAGACCCTTATTGCCCAAAATGGGCACTCCTGTCATCATCCGCTTCTATGTAATTGAACGCAGGATAATCCCTTGAGCATCGCCGACGACCATTTCTCGATCCTTTGGCCTCGACACGTCGAAGGGATGATCGCCCTGCTGAGCGAGCTAAGGGAAGCCTTCGACGGTGACCTCGATGCCACCCTCATCCTCGCTGTGATTGGTGCAGCCCTCCTGCCGAAGGACGAATTGCCGATTTCGTTCAGCTATTCGGAGCTGCTCAAACAGCGCGACATCGATTTCAGAAAGCCGTTGAACACGCTGTCGATTTCCCAGGTAACGGGCATCCCGCGCGAGACAGTTCGCCGCAAACTCGCCAAAATGGAAGCAAAGTTATGGGTAGAGCGGGACGAGTGCGGCCATTGGAAAATGGGAAGGCGAGGCGCCGAGGATCTACGCCCCATGACCGAGCTCTCAATGAAATACATCTCCAGCATCGCCGAGGGGATTGATCTGGCCAGGGCGGGCACATCGAGCAACTGAGTTCTTGGCGCCAATGTCTGCAATCGGGTCGTTAGCGGCCGGTCCGCTCGTGGCACATGGCTAGCTTGGTGAGAGCGTCGCCAGATGGGTGGGAAGCGGACAGTCATAGCTCTTCTGTTCAATCAAAAAAGCGGACGATCTCGTTCCGGAACTTTGAAACAACTGAAATGAAATACCGGTCGTTGCGGCATCCAACAGAAACATGGGCGGCGCATTCATTCACTCGTTCTCCCGTCACGGTGACGGGCAGTGCAATGATTGAATGGAGACCCCCAAATGACCGATACCATGACCAAGCCCGCCCGCGTCGCCATGAACGGCGTCGATGTTCCGACTTTCGTCGCCACGCTCGGTGCAGTCGACAGCCAGCGCGAAATTGCCCGCTTCACGTTCCGTGCAAACAGCGAATGGCTGGCCGGCACGCACAGCCGCGTCGCGTTCAAGGATTTCTATGGTGCCTGTGCCGAATGCGAGCACAAGCAGACTTACACCATCGAGGGTGACCACCCCGAGGTTCTCTGCGGCACCGGCAATGCCCCGACCCCGGCTGAACTGCTGCTCGGCGCACTTTCGGCCTGCCTGACGGCGGGCATCGGCAACATCGCCTCGATGCGTCAGGTCGAACTCGAATCCGTCGAATGCACGGTCGAGGGCGATATCGATCTCAACGGCATCCTCGGCCTCGACCCGCAGGTTCGCAACGGCTTCCAGGCTGTTCGCGTTACTGTCGCCATCAAGGGCAATGCGGATGACGAAACGCTAGAAAAGATCGTGCGCCAGTCGGTTGCCCGTTCGGCCGTGTTCGACGTGATGACCAACGGCGTCCCCGTCGCGGTTGCCGCCAAGGTCGGCTGACCCAAGCCCCCGAAAGTGTGGCGGCGCTCTTCGCGACCCGAGTTGCCGCAACACTGGCCCGTCGGTCTTCAGGACCGGCGGGCCTTCCTTTTGCCACCAGAGCTCGCTGTCGCTGCTGAAACCTCTGAAACACAAAACCGGATTTGGCGGCACAAGAGCGATACGTTGGCAGGCGAGAAGGGACGGACCAATTCAACGGAGTTCGTCCCATGACACAGTTCATCGATTGCCTGATTATCGGCGGAGGCCAGGCCGGTCTCGCGATGAGCCGCAGCCTGCTCGACGCAGGTATTGAGAACGTCGTGCTCGAACGTGGCAGCATTGCCAATCGCTGGAGCAAAGCGCGTTGGCCTTCGCTGCGGCTGCTGACGCCGGGCTGGATGACCCGCCTGCCCGGCCAGCAGCTGGCACGCCGCGAGGAAGGCTTTCTAGGCGCTGGCGACCTTGCCGCCCGGCTGCAGGATTATGCAGCAGGCCAGGGCCTTCCCGTCATCGAGAATATCGACGTGCTCGCGCTCGAGAAGCTGGGCGACCACTTTCGTGCCGTTACTTCGCGCGGCAGCTGGATCGCACGCAGCGTTGTCGTTGCGACCGGTGCCTGCGACCGACCGCGAATTCCGTCTTGGGGCCGCGACCTTTCGCCAAGCCTCTACCAGATTGCCTCGACCAAATATCGCGGCGCAGAACAGCTTCCCAAAGGCGGCGTTCTTGTCGTTGGGGCTTCGGCAACGGGGGTCCAACTGGCGAGCGAGATTGCGGCGTCGGGCCGCAAGACCATCCTCGCGGCAGGCAGCCACGTGCGTTCGCCGCGCCGTTATCGCGGCCGTGACCTGTTCGACTGGCTCGATGCCAGTGGCTTTCTTGCTGAGCCGACCGCGACAGGCCGCTCGCCCGCCCAGCTCATGGCCCAGCCCTCGATGCAGCTGATCGGCAGCGATGATGATCGCGAAATCGATCTCTACAGCCTCGCGCGCCGTGGTGTGATCATTGCCGGCCATGCCTCTGGCGCGGCAGGCAGCGTCGTCGGATTTGCCGATGATCTTGCGTGCAGCCTCGCCCTTGGCGAGCGCCGCCGCCAGCGGATGCTCAGCCAGATCGACGCCTTCATCGGCTCAGCAGGCATCGATGCTCCCGAGGACCCCGCCGCCCGCCAGAACACCGGCTTCCTCATGCCAATGAACGGCGCCATCGACCTTGCCGAGCACGGGATTTCCACCGTGCTGTGGGCGACCGGTTACCGGCGTGATTACTCCTGGATTCATTTCGATGCCTGCGATGCAGACGGCGAACTGAAGCAGGAGGGCGGCCTGTGCGACACGTCCGGCCTCTACGCGCTGGGCCTGCCTTTCATGCGCCATCGCGCATCCAGTTTCATCGACGGCGTCGGCCGCGACGCCGAAGCCCTCGCCCCCGTCATTGCCGCCCGGCTCGGAGCTTCCGACGCCCTGCAAGCAGCCTGAGGAGAATAAACGTGATCGACAATATCCTTCCTACTCATCTTTACGATGCCGTCGTTGTCGGAGCACGCTGCGCAGGCGCGGCCACTGCGATGTTGATGGCGCGCCATGGAGCGCGCGTGCTGATGATCGATCGTGCCGCCGAAGGAAGCGACACGCTTTCGACCCATGCGCTGATGCGCGGGGCGGTCATGCAGCTTCACAATTGGGGAGTCCTGCACTCGATCATTGCGGAAAACACGCCGCCGATCCTTCGCACCTCCTTCATCTACGGCGATGCCGACCCGATCGATATCGACTTGTCCGACAGCTTCGGCACGCGCGCGCTTTATGCGCCGCGCCGTACGGTGCTCGACCGCCAGCTGGTCCGTGCGGCGCGCGAAGCCGGGGTCGATACGCTTTTCGGCGTTTCCATGACCGGCGTGGTCAAGGGTGGCGGAGGGCGCATCGAAGGCGTCACTATCAAGGGCCGCCAATGCACGCACAAAATTGCCTGCGACCTTGTAGTTGGAGCCGAAGGCCGCAATTCCTCGCTCGCCCGGCACGTCGGTGCGGGACTGATCAAGCGCGGCACCAACATGTCTCAGGTTGCATTCGGCTATTTCACGGGCCTCGGTCAGCGCGACTATCGCTGGTACTGGGGCGAGGATTGCGGCGGCGGCGTGATCCCTACCAATGACGGCGAGGCCTGCGTATTCCTGTCGGCTGCACACGACGGGCCCTATGACCTGCGCGGCATGCGCGGCGCCGATGCTTTTGCCTACGCTGCCGGTAAGATGATGCCGCAGATGGCGGATGAACTGCGCGGAGCGAGCCTTTCCGGCAAGATCCGCAGCTTTGGTGGCCAGCCGGGGCACATGCGTGAGGCCTGCGGAAACGGTTGGGCGCTGGTCGGCGATGCGGGCTACTTCAAGGACCCGATTACTGCGCATGGTATCACCGATGCGCTGCGCGATGCGCAACTTCTGGCCGACAGCTGGGCGCGCGGCAGGCTTGATGATTATCCTGCCGTCCGCGATGCCTTGTCGCACGACATCTTTCGCTTGTCCGACGAGATCGCCGGTTACGACATGGGCCTTGAGGGACTGGCTGCCCTGCACAAGTCGCTCAACACGGCAATGCAGGCGAACCAGCTCTGGATGGCCGAGAACCTATACACCACTCGGGCGGCGGCTTGATTTTGCTCTGTCATCAGAGCAGCATGCCGCTTTGCGGTGGGGAGGCTATCATGGCTCAACAGCAATCGATGTTCGACAAATACGGTGGTTTTTCGGTGGTCAGCAAGATCGTGCTGGACCTCTACGAAAGGCTGCTGGACGACGATGATCTCGGCCCGTTCTTCGACGATGTCGAATTTGCGAGGATCGTCGACCACCAGACCAAGTTCGTGTCTTCGGTCATGGGCGGTCCGGCTTCCTACACCGACGTGCAGATCCAGAAGCTCCACAGCCACCTCCCGATTTCCGATGCGCATTTCGACAAGCTCGCCGTCATGCTGACCCAGGTTCTCCAGGACCATGGAGTCGAGGATGAGGACGCGCAGGAAGTCGTCGGCGCCTTTGCGCAGCGTCGCGGCCTCGTGGTGAACGACTGAGCATGTCGATCGAAGCCATCAACGAGCAGTTGCTCCGCGCCATCGGTGTGGGCGTTGCCCTTCTCGACACATCGGAGCTCAAGTTCCGCTTCTTCAACGACACCTTCAAAGAATGGTTCGCCGAGATCGAGACCGGGCAGCAACTGCGCGACGTCTTTCCCGATATCGATACTGCGGAGGTGACCAGGGCGCTTCAGGAAACCGGCCAGTTCACGAGCGAGGCAAGCTTTCGCATTCGCCGTCGCACGATGACGATCGCGATGACGATCAATCCCGCGCTCGAGGGCAACCAGAAGGTCGCAGTCCTGGTTTGCCAGAACATCAGCCGGATCAAGGAACTGGAATCGATGATCGATTCCTATTCGATGATGGTCGAACGCAACACGCGAGAGATCAAGCGAGAGAAGGAGCAGGTCGAGAAGCTGCTCCTCAACATGATGCCGCGCTCGGTCTACGAGGAATACAAGACTTTCGGCGTGGTCACGCCGCGCACCTACGAGAACGTCGCGGTTCTGTGCCTCGACTTCTCCGGCTTCTCGGCCACGGTGGAACAACAGGACGCAGGCGTGATCGTCAGCGAACTGAACGATATCTACACCGCCTTCGACCGCATCGGCGACCAATTCGGCTGCGAGCGGATCAAGACCGTGGGCGATCTCTACATTACCGTTGCGGGCATGCCCGACCCTTCGGACAGGTCCATCCAGTCGGTATCGGACGCCGCGGTTCGCTTCGTGCGCTACCTCGAAAATCGCAACAAGAGCCACCCGGTCGACTGGAATTGTCGGATCGGTCTGGCTGCAGGTTCGGTGATCGGATCGGTCGTGGGCGTGCAAAAGTACATCTACGACGTGTTCGGACCGGCCGTTGCCGACGCCATGCGCCTGCGCGAAGAGGCTGGAGCGATGGAGATCGTTGCGGCAGCCAACTTTGCGGAGCGGTTCGGCGAAGCGCACGAGACCGAAGCTGCCGGGTCCGGCGCGCTGGCTGACGGAACTGCGGTGGACATTGTCCGGGTGCTGTCCGGGAACGGCAGCCTGAGCCATTGAGGTGAGCACTCCAGCCAACTCCACGCCCGCAATCGGGGAGCAGGGACAGTCGCCGGTTTTCCGCGAATTGCTCGATCATTTTTGGTTGGGGGTGGCGCTATTCGATGAAGATGCACGGCTGTTCTACAGCAATCATGCGATGGCGCAGCTCAACCCTGCGCTCGACGATCTATTCACGCCCGGCCTCGAATGGGACCAGCTGCTGATCGAGTGGGTTGCGCGCGGCGTAATCGATAGGGGGGCGCAGGAACGGCTGCGCCAGTTCGAACGAGGTCTCACGGAAAACAATCTCCAAAGCGAAAAAGCGGTCGTGGAAATGCGGGACATGGGTCTCCACGAGGTGCTGCTGGTCTCGACGTCGAACGGCGGGTTCGCCCTGTCGCAGCGCGATGTTACGCGCCGCGAGATGGCGAGCGAGCACGACCAGGAAGCCGATGCAATCCTCCGGCAGGTGATGGAGGCGTGTCCAGCCAACCTCGTCATGTCGCGCATGGATGACGGTCAGATCATTTATCGCTCGCCTGCGGCGCGCGAAGTCCTCGGACCGGGCAAAAAGGTTGCCGAACATTTCGTAAAGCGCTCGGACCTCGCTGATTTCGTCACCGAGATTTTGCCCCAGGGCCGACTCGACGACGTTTCGATCCTGCTCAGGAATACCGGCGGAGAGAGTTTCCCCGCGCTCGTTTCCTCGCGGCTGATCGAATATCGCGGCGAGGATGTGGCGGTGTCGTCGCTGGTCGACATCACCAAGGAAATCGAGATGCGCAAGATGCTCGCTGCCCAGCGCGAGCGGATCTTCGAAACCGAGAAACTTTCAGCGCTCGGCGAATTGCTGGCCGGTGTCGCCCATGAGTTGAACAATCCGCTTTCGGTCGTTGTCGGCCATGCGCTGATGCTGCGCGAGGAGACCGACGATCCGGAAATCTTGCGCCGGGTCGAGCAGATCGAGAATGCCGCCGAACGCTGCGCGAAGATCGTGAAGAGCTTCCTCGCCATGGCGCGCGAACAGCAGGTTGCGAAGGAAACGCTAGGCCTTGCCGAATTGGTCGAGGATGCGGTTCGTAGCCTGCGTGAAGGCGACATGGATTTCACAGTCGAGGTAGAGTGCGACCTGTCCGGCGACCTTCCGCCGCTTTCCGGCGATCCTGCGCAGCTCGAACAGGTCGTCACGAACCTGCTTGTCAATGCGCAGCAGGCCATCGCAAAGTCGGGAGAGGGCAGCAGGATCGAGATCACCGCTCGCCCCGACCGCAGCCGCAATCTCATGGTGATCGACATTTGCGACGATGGACCGGGCATTCCCGCACATGTCGGCAAACGCGTGTTCGAGCCGCTCTTCACCACTAAGGAAGTGGGGCAGGGAACGGGCATCGGCCTCGCCTTCTGCCACCGCGTGCTGACCGCGCATGGTGGATCGATCGAGCTGATCACCTCCGATACCGGAGCGCATTTTCGCATCCACCTGCCGCTCGGCGAGGATTCGCGCGAAGATGAGGCGGCTCCCGATCTGCAGGAAGCGGGCGAACGTAGAGGCAAGGTCCTTGTGATCGACGACGAACACGATGTCGCAGCCTTGATCGCGGAGATCCTGCGTCGCGACGAATATGACGTCGACATGGTTCATTCGGGCGAGGACGGGCTCGAAGCCTGCGCTGCGGGCGAATACGATGCCATACTCGTTGACATCAAGATGCCCGGTATCGGGGGGCAGGGCTTCCTTGAACGGATCAGGGCAGAACGCCCCGAACTGGTCGAGCGGATCGCTTTTGTCACCGGCAGCACCATGAGTCCCGAGACGCGCGGTTTCCTCGACAACTGCGGGTGCCGGTTCCTGGAAAAGCCGGTCGCACCCAAGGACATACGCGCGCTTGCCGCACAGATCGTGAAACGGAGCCGCTGACATGGACGAACCTAAGCTGGTCTGCATCTGTGACGACGAGCAGCCGCTGCGCGAGATGCTGGCCGAATACCTGGAAAAGAATGGCTTTGCGACGGTTCAGGCCAATGACGCGGCGAACCTGCGCGAAACGCTGGAAAGGTGCGAGCCTGCGCTGCTTCTGCTCGACATCAATATGCCCGGCGAAGACGGGTTGTCGGTCCTGCGCAGTCTGCAGGGCAAGGAGCGCGCGCCGCGAGTCATCATGCTCACTGCAGCGGGCGAAACGGTAGACCGGATCGTCGGGCTGGAAATGGGTGCGGACGATTACCTCGCAAAGCCCGTGGACCTGCGCGAACTGGTCGCCCGAGTGCGCGCGGTGCTGCGCCGCTCTGCAACCAAGGAGATCGAAGACCCGCAGGCAGCCGAGGGACGCCTCCCCTTCGGCAAGACCTGGCTCGATCTCGAAGCGGCGAAGCTGTTCGACGAGGAGGGCAAGCAGATCCCGCTGACGGCGATGGAATTCAACCTGCTAAAATTGTTCGCGCAGAATCGCGGCCGGGTGCTCAACCGCGATCAGATATTGGAAGGCGCCCACGACCGCGAATGGGACCCGTTCGATCGCAGCATCGACATCCGCATTTCGCGCATTCGCAAGAAGATCGAGCACAATCCGTCGAAGCCGGCGGTCATCCGCACGGTGCGTGGGCTGGGGTATATCTACGACCCCGACTAGGCGCGTACGACCTCACCAGCGATACAATTGAAACATTATGGGCGTCGGAGCGATATCGGGCTGAAACGCAGGCCGCGCATAGTCATGGGCATTGAAAACAGCTCAGGACCCGCGCCATGAACGCTCCTTTCCCCCGTCCCATCTCCCGTCCCCAAGGAAGCGAAAGGCGCGGGTCCGTCCTCGAACTCGTCGGCGACACCCCGGTTGTGCTGGCCGAGAAACTCTCCCCTCCCGGTCGCGAAGTGTGGCTCAAGCTCGAAAGCGCCAACCCCATGGGTTCCGTCAAAGATCGCCTCGCGCTGGGCCTGATCGAAGCCGCCGAAAAGGATGGATCGCTCAAGCCCGGCCAGACCGTGGTCGAGGCGACTAGCGGCAATACCGGCATCGGACTTGCACTGGTTTGCGCACGCAAGGGCTATCCGCTGGTCATCGTCATGGCCGAAAGCTTCAGTGTCGAGCGTCGCAAGATCCTGCGTTACCTAGGCGCGAAGGTCGTGCTCACCCCGGCCTCGCTCAAGGGTACCGGCATGGTCGACAAGGCCCGCGAACTGGCCGAGGAACACGGCTGGTTCCTTCCGCGCCAGTTCGAGAACGAGAATAACGAGAAGATCCACGAAACGACCACCGGCATGGAAATCGTCCGTGCATTCGCTGACGCACCGCTCGATGCCTTCGTCAGCGGTCTCGGCACCGGCGGTACGATTGCGGGCGTAGGCCGCGCGCTCAAGGCGCACATGCCGTCGGCGCGCATCGTTGCCTGCGAACCCGACAATTCCCCGGTCCTCGCCTCGGGTGTGCCTCAGCAATATGCCAAGGACGGCTCGCCCGCTGCCAGCCACCCCCGCTTCCGCCCGCACCCGATGCAAGGGTGGGCACCCGACTTCATCCCCGCTGTTACGGGCCGTGCCATTACCGACGGAGTGATCGACGAGATCGTCCCTGTCGCGGGCGCCGATGCGCTCGACTGGTCGCGCCGTCTGGCCCGCGAGGAAGGCGTGTTCTGCGGCATCACCTCGGGCGCGACATTCGCCGCCGCGCGTCAGCTGGCGAGCGAACTGCCCGAGGGCTCGCGCGTGCTCGCTATGATCCCGGACACGGGCGAGCGCTACATGACCACGCCGCTGTTCGGCGACATCGAGGAAGACATGAACGAGGCGGAGATGGAAATCTCGCGCTCGACCCCCGGCGCACGCGTCGATGCCGCACCCGCTGCCGCCCCCGCAGCCAAGGCACCTGAGGGTAACGAACGCGCGCTTGCCCATGTCGATGCGATCATCGGCGACGAAACGCAGCCTCTCGTCTTCTTCGCGCTCGAATGGTGCGAATTCTGCTGGTCGGCTCAGAAGCTGCTCGACCTGATGGAAGTAGACTATCGCACCGTCCATCTCGACGGACCCGATTATGCCGATCCGGCATGGGGCGGGGACGTGCGTACCGCGCTTGCCCAGCGCAGCGGCGGCGCACCGACGATCCCGCAGATATTCATCGGCACGGAGCACCTTGGTGGGGCGACCGACCTGCTCGACGCCTTCAACGACGATCGGCTCTCCGCCATTTTCGACGACGCAAGCATTGCACACAAACAGCCCGGCATCGAGAACGCCTATTCCCTCCTTCCGAAGTGGTTGCAGAAAAGATGAGTTCTTTCCCCGATAAGAAGATCGCCCAGGGCCTGTTGGAAAAGGCAGCGCGACTGGCGACACGGGGTCGCTACAGCGACCAGGCGCTTGATCCCCATCAGGCGCCGATCGCAACACAGGACAGTTTCGATATCGCACTCCCACGCAAGGGGCGCGACCCCCTCGAAGTGATCGAATCGCTCGATAGTGCTGCACGTCCCGGCCTCTCCGGCATGACCAATGCCGGTTTCATGAGCTGGGTGATCGGCGGCTCGCATCCCGCAGGGGTGGCCGCCGACTGGATGGCCGCGGCATGGGGGCAGAATGCCTGCGTCTACGAAGCTTCGCCAGCGTCTGCCCAGGCCGAGGCGGCAAGCGCGAAATACCTCCTCGACCTGCTCGACCTGCCGCGCGAAAGTTCGGTCGGCTTCGCCACCGGTGCGACCATGGCAGCCTTCACTTCGCTCGCCGCCGCGCGCCTGTGCGTGCTCGAACGCGCGGGCCATGATTTCGAACGCAAGGGCCTTCACGGCTGTGCCGAAGTGGCGATCTACATTGCCGACGATGCCCATGTGACCAACTACTCGGCGCTCCGGTACCTCGGTTTCGGCAGCGACCAGCTGCGCCGGATCCCCTCGCTGAACGACGGAACCTATGATTGCGACGCGCTCGAGGCAGCCATGGCCGAAGACGATACGCCCGCGCGGATCGTGCTGGCACAGGCGGGCCACATCATGTCAGGCGCTTTCGACGATTTCACGCGCCTCGCCGCGCTGTGCAAGCGCCACGGCGCATGGCTGCATGTCGACGGGGCGTTCGGCCTATGGGTACGTGCCAGCAGAAGGATGCGGCGCATTGCCGAAGGTGTCGAGTTGGCCGATTCCTGGTCGGTCGACGGCCACAAGTGGCTGCAAATTCCCTACGACTGCGGCTTCGCCATCGTGAAGCACGAAGAATACCACCGCCGCGCCATGTCGATGCAGGCGGGATACCTCCCGGAAGGTGAACCGCTGCGCAACAATTCGGACTATGTCCCGGAACTCTCGCGCCGAGCGCGCGGCTTCTCGGTCTGGGCGGTGATGCAGAGCCTCGGGCGCAAGGGCATCGAGGACATGATCGAAAGCCATTGTCACGCAACCCACCTTCTAGCCCAGTCGCTAAAGCGGCTCGACGGGGTGGAAATCATCAACCGCCAGTGTCTCAACCAGCTCGCGGTCGCGTTCGACAGCCCGCATTGCGACGGGGCCGAAACCGTGGCGCAGGCGCTCAACGCCAGCGGGCGTTATTTCGTGCGCACAGCGCATTGGCAGGGGCGCAAACTGCTGCGCTTCTCGATTACCAATGGCGATACCGGTCCCGACCACATCGCACCGATGGTCAACGAGATCGCCGCCGCATGGCGTGCAATTTCGCAGGCTGCCGCCTGACCCACCGAAACAATCGAAACGAAAATTCGGGCCTCGCGATATCGGGGTGATACACGGCCCGGCCATATTCTCCTTGTTGCCGGCGAAACGGCGACACCAGACAAAGGAGAATGAAAATGTACGTTAAGACCGAAAATCCGATCCAGCTGAAGATGAAGCTGGCGCTTGCCTCTACAATCTGTGCGATGGCTACTATCAGCAGCGCTGTCGCAATGGTAGTGACGCAGGTCAATGTGGCGTGATCGATCCCTTCAAACGAATAATCGCCGAACTTACTGCGAGGGGCAATCAACACGCAGAGCCAGACTACTGCGGGCAAAACGGTTGCTCTTCGCCTTTCCGCCAATACTTTTTCATCTTGGCTCTTGGCTAGCTCCAGCAAAATCTCAAAGTCCCGACAAAGATTTCATGCGATATGGGGCTTGAAGGTCTGCCAATCGTGCAAAATTGAGAGCAATGTCGGCTCGTGAGCAGGGTATGGGCCCTGGTCTCTTCGGACTCCAGATGCGGACCGTCCACAATCGGGTCGCTAGCGGAATGACGGGAATTGGCTAATTGAGAGCACTAGCTGACGCTACCGGAGCATGCCAATCACCCGCATCATCTCAATTCCGCACTTCGCGTCAAGATATTGGAACTCGTCAAGATGCCGCTCAAAGGTTCTGTGATGCATGCCCTTGGGCCGACTGACCCAGTTGCCCCAACCTTGCTCGCATCCAAGCTTTCTCTGCAACCGGAAAAGCGCTTCAAAAGGCCTGTCGCGTTCTGCGATGCGCTGCGAGTTGTAAGCCAGCCGCCACGCCTTCCGTGATGCGAAGCGATCACCCCCAGGAGGCATATAGAGTTTACCCACACGATGGCCCCTGTAGGGGCAGATCATCCACCATCGCTTTCCGCCGAAATTCTGGTCCGTTGCGGTAAGGTAGATCGTCTGTATGACGCTTTCTCGATCGTCACCGGAATCGCGAGTATAGCTCAACGCGAGGCGTTCATTCCCCTGCTCGCTAAACAGCGCACGGTAGCTAACGCTACCTGCAGGTTCGCCCCCGCAATTCCATCGCAGCGTCCCAGCCGATTCCATTCCCATCGCGGCCAGCCCGCTACGCATCATCCAAGCTAGATCGATCTTGCGCGACGCATCGGCAGTCGGCGACCCAGCGCACCTACCTGACCCTAGACCGCCCATGTTGCTGTCTTACTACAGCACATCTGTGAAGTCCAGTAAACTGGTCGAGTTATCACCTACATATTCCTCTCAAGTCTTTTTTCTTGAACGCATTTCTTATGCGCGCCATGCATCTTGGATGGGGGAGACGAACCAAACCGCGCTGGAAAAGCTGATTGACGAGTTCGAGGGTTCGGGCGGCTCCGAAATGGCCAATGCCCAGCTCTTTATGGAACGCCTGACCGGCGCGCTGGGCGTGGACCAGCCATCGCCCGCACAGGAAGACACGCGCCACAACGACTATGTGTTCGAGCGGGGCGTCCTGTTCCGCCATCCCAACGGTTCGACCACCACGGGTCGCATCGATTGCTACAAGCGCGATTGCTTCATCTGGGAAGCCAAGCAGTCGGCCAAGCGCGCCAAGTCGCGCGAGACCGAACAGCTGGAACTGGTCGGTGTCGAGGCCCCGCAAAAGCTCGGCCACGCCAAGCGCGGCACGAAGACTTGGGACAAAGTGATGATCGCGGCCAAGCAACAGGCCGAGGGCTATGCCCGCGCACTGCCCGACGACCATTCCTACCCGCCCTTCATCATGGTTGCCGATGTCGGGAATGTGATCGAGGTCTATGCCGATTTCAGCGGGCAGGGACGCAACTACGCCCACTTCCCCGACCGCCAGAGCTATCAGCTGTCGATGGCCGATTTGCTCGACCCGCGGGTTCAGGACCGCCTCCGCGCCATCTGGACCGACCCGCATTCTCTCGACCCCGCACGCATCAGCGCCGAAGTCACCGAGGACATCGCGCGGCGTCTTGCCAAGATCGCCAAGAGCCTAGAGCGGCGATACGATCCCAAGGACATCGCCGAGTTCCTGATGCGATGTCTCTTCACCATGTTCGCCGAGGACGTGGGTCTGATAGAGGAAACGGAAGAGGAAAAGCGCACCGGCATCGGCCCCTTCGAGGCCATGCTGGAACGTATGATCGATACGCCGGAGTATTTTCCGCCTGCTTTAGAAAGCCTCTGGACTGCAATGGACAAGGGCGATTGGTCGGGCGACATCAGCAGGCCGCTCAAACGCTTCAACGGCTCGCTGTTCAAGACCCGCACCGCGCTGAAGCTTGAAGCCGACGATATCCGCGAGCTGTGGCTGGCGGCGAGGAAGGACTGGCACGAAGTCGAACCCGCCATTTTCGGCACACTGCTCGAACGCGCCCTAGCGGCGAAGGAGCGCGGCAAGCTGGGTGCTCATTTCACCCCGCGCGTCTATGTCGAGCGGCTGGTCGTGCCCACGATCATCGAGCCGCTGCGCGAGGATTGGGCAGAGGTCCAGCAGCTGGCCGAAGACTTGACACGCGCAGGCAAGCAGGAGGCCGCGCTGGAAGCTGTGCGCGCCTTCCATCACCAGTTATGTACTACGCGCGTGCTGGACCCGGCCTGCGGCACGGGCAACTTCCTCTATGTCAGCCTCGAACTGATGAAGCGGCTGGAAGGCGAAGTGCTCGACGCGTTGGAGGCGTTGGGCGACGACGAGGCGCGGCTGCTGCTCGACGGTGAGACGGTCAACCCGCGCCAGTTCTACGGCCTGGAAATCAACCCGCGCGCCGTGCCGATTGCCGACCTCGTGCTGTGGATCGGCTTCCTCAAATGGCAGCTGCGCACGACCGAGGCGAAGCACCTGCCCGAACCGATCCTGCACGCCTATGGCAATATCCGCCATCAGGACGCGCTGCTGGCCTATGACAGCATGGAAATGTTGCGCGACGAAGAAGGCAAGCCGCTCAGCCGCTGGGATGGCGAGACAATGAAGCTGCATCCCATCACGGGCGAGGAAATCCCCGATACCGATGCGAAGATGGAGCTTTACGAATATGTGAACCCGTGCCGGGTCGATTGGCCGAAAGTGGAATTCATCGTCGGCAACCCTCCCTTCATCGGGGGCAAGGACATGCGCGCCGAGCTGGGCGATGGCTACGCTGAGGCCGCTTGGAAGGTACGCAAGGATGTGCCCGGCGGCGCGGATTTCGTGATGCATTTTTGGGACGAGGCGGCGACGCGCCTGCTCGCCAAGCCGCCCAAGGGAGCCAAGGGCGAGAACCCGCTGCGCCGGTTTGGCTTCATCACCACCAATTCGATCACCCAGACCTTCAGTCGCCGCGTGGTGGAGCGGCACATGAACGCCAAGCTGCCGCTAAGCCTGGTCTACGCCATTCCCGACCACCCTTGGCTCAAGGCAAGCGACAAGGCGGCAGTGCGCATTGCGATGACCGTCGCGGTGCGCGGCGAGCGGCAGGGCAAGCTGGCGGAAGTGGTGCACGAGAGCGGGCTGAATACGGACACGCCCGAAGTGCGGCTGGAAGTGGATGAGGGGAAGATTACGAGCGGGCTTCGATTGGGCGCGGACATGTCGAATGTGCAGGCCCTAATCGCGAACGAACAGCTTTCCAGTCCAGGGGTGAAGCTTCATGGTTCTGGATTTATAGTTTCTCCGAGGACTGCTTCTTCGCTTGGGGTGCATTCGAATGAAGGCTTGAATCAACATATACGGCCTTACAGGAATGGTCGTGATTTGGCGTCGAAACCTCGTGGGGTCATGGTGATTGACCTTTTCGGTTTGAAGGCGGACGAGGTTCAGAGGCGTTTTCCCGCTACTTACCAGTATGTCGTTGAGCACGTGAAGCCGGAGCGCGACCAGAACAATCGCGCAACGTACCGTGATAACTGGTGGATTTTTGGCGAACCTCGATCGGACCTACGTCCCGCGCTTGATCGGCTTGAGCGATACATCGCCACGATCGAAACCGCGAAGCATCGCTTTTTCCAATTTCTCGATCAGTCGATACTACCAGACAACATGCTCGTTGCTGTCGCGTTGTCAGGTGCGAATGCAGTCGCAGTATTATCGTCGCGTCTCCACATTTCATGGATGTTGGGCACAGGCGGCACGCTCGAAGACCGGCCTCGCTATAATAAGACGAAGTGTCTCGATCCCTTCCCATTCCCAGCTCTCACCGATGCGCATTCCGCCACACTCGAACAGCTCGGCGAACGGCTCGATGCCTTCCGCAAGGAGCGGCTGGCCGAGCACGACTTCCTCACCATGACCGACATGTACAATGTGCTCGAACGCCTGCGCGAGCTCGAGCAGGGCGTTGGCGAGCCGTTCAGCCAGAAGGAGCGCGATATTCACGAGGCGGGGCTGATCTCGGTGCTCAAGGAAATCCATGACGATATCGACCGCGAAGTCTTCGCCGCCTATGGCTGGGAAGACCTTGGCGCGCGGCTGGTCGGCCGCCCCGGCGCGACCACGCCCAGCCAGCACAAGTCCGAGGACCAGGAGGCCGCCGAGGAAGAATTGCTGACGCGGCTGGTGGCGCTCAACAAGGAACGCGCGGCGGAAGAAAAGCGCGGCCTCGTGCGTTGGCTGCGCCCCGAATACCAGAAACCGCGCCTCGCCCATAAGGTGAAGGGGCAGGACGATCTCGACATGGAACTGGTCGAAGCCGGCGTGGTCGAAGAACGCGCATGGCCTGCCGAAGAGCGCGAACAATTCGCCACCATGCGCGATGTGCTGGCCGAGGCCGAGGCGCCACTACCCGCCGAAGCGCTTTCCGCCCTGTTCAAAGGCCGCAACACGCCCAAGCGCAAGGCCCGCGTCGCCCGCGTGCTCGAAATCATGGTCGACATGGGCGGCGCGCGGCACGGCGATGATGGGTACTTTCTACCCCGCTAGCCGCCCAACTCAGATTTTCCGAAATCATCTGCAAGGTTTGTTCTCTTCGGCCACAGAGGAACAAAGAGAAACAGGGGCTGCCGCGCATATTTCGGCCTATTTTATTCGGTTCGACAGGGTCGAATCTTGGACCTGAGCGTCGTGAACCTTGTTGCACTGGACGTGATGGATTCTTGATGGGATTTGGTGCGCCTATAGCTCCGGTCTGCGTTGCCAAGCACCCGCCCTCTTCCCGACTACGCGGCTAGATTGCCCCCATGGCTTATGCCCCAAGCCAATCATTCCAAGCTGTTCCTCTAGGCGCTTTGGCGAGCACTTCATCATGTAGTGTAGCTTGCCGAGAAGAGCAGCCCTGTAGAGTTCGGGATTAGTCTCACTGGAATAGGCTGAGGCCAACCGCTGAGTATCTAACGTCTTTGAAACGTACGCGCCCTTCAGCACCGACTTGCACCATCGGAGCGGCATGGTGCGGAATAGTAGATCCAGCTCTGGCGGAACATGAAGCAAGGCATGTGCGTGCTGGCCGAACGTGTCACCGGTCTCCTGCACCCAAACCCAGGGCATCGGATGGCCATGCCAACGCATCCAATCACGGGCCATGCGGATAAACCCTCCGGTGGCTTTGGTTGCGTCTGGGCCTTCGAGCGCCGCCTTACCCCAGGCGAGGGTAATAAAGCGGTTCAGGGGCAATCCAGCGAGCCATGCATCTTCGCTACGCTTCAGCAGCAACCGGCATTGGTGTTCACTTAACTGCCAGCTTATGCGGTCCGCTCGATTGCGCGCGCCGCCACGCTTCAAGTTCGCTGCAGGCAAGGAAAACCCTCCTATAAAGGGCGGGATACAAGTCAGCCGAACAAGTCTTTGATTTCTAATTGAAATCGATATCCGACTTGCGACAATCAGGCACAATCCGCTGCAGGTTTCAAAGATACGACCAGAAACGCCGAGGTATGAAGCGTGCGCGGCTGGACGGGGCGACCAGCCACTTAGCCAGCCGCCCCAATCGCGTAGACCGATACACATTTGGTGTGGACGGTCCGGGTTTCCTTTGGCATTGAAGCGGTATCCAACTGGGAGCTACCACTGGATACGAGCGCTGATAAGGTCGGAAGCCTTATTGGCGCTCTTGCTTTTCTGCCGCCGGGTCAGTCGTTCGCTGCGTCAACGTTTAGCGACTGATACCATCGCTCTGCGTCTTCGCGACGGATGCGCGTTGCACGCCCGATATGAACGTGGGGAAGGTCTCCGCTGTCGCGCAAGCGATAGGCGGTTGATCGACTGACATTGTATTCATCGCAAAAATTCTTGATTGTCAGCAACGCTGCCATTCTTCTCTATCCTATGTGACGACCGTAGCGGTCAGACGGTGCATCGCATCCTGAAGGCGACTGTTCCCAGCTTGTTCACGTTGCGTGCGCATTTATCTCTGCGCTCCAGCCCCTCTGGGAGCAAGCAATCACTTAAGAGATTCGGGCAAAAGCCTTGTGGATAGCGTGGATCGTTTTGCGCAATCCCGCCTCATACCGCCCTAGAGGGCTGTACCAACCGAAAGTTCACAATTTCTCCTCCCGCCTTCACCCGGTCCAGATAGTCGCTCCACCATTGCGCCATTGCGATCCTTTCCTCCCAGTGCTGGCCTCGTGCGTATGTGCCTCTAGTTTGATCGCTGTGGCCGTGAGCCAAGGCCCGTTCGATTGCATCCGGGTGCCACAGTCCACTTTCGTTCAGGAGAGTTGAAGCCGTTGAGCGTAGCCCGTGCGCAGTCACCACATCGCTTCCAAAGCCCATACGACGAAAAGCCGCGTTAAGGGCGTTCTCGCTCATTGGGCGAAGGTGCGAGCGTTGACCGATGAACATTAGCCCGAATCCGCCAGAATGCTGCTCAAGCTCACGCAGGTACTCTAGCGATTGATGGGACAGGGGGACCGCATGAGGGCGGCGCAACTTTGTGCGATCAGCCGGTATGGTCCAGTACTTTTCATCCCAGTCGATTTCTTCCCACCGTCCTTGCCGCAGTTCACCAGGTCGGAGGAACACGTGCGGGCTCAGCTGCATAGCCAGCTTGACGATCGGCCCACCAGTGAAGCCATCGATTGCTCTCAAGAACTCACCGAGCAGCCTGGGTTCGATTATCGCTGCATGGTGTTTTACAATCGGTGTTGCCAAGGCACCGGACAAGAGATGTGCCGGGTCCGATTTGCAGCGCGCAGTGGCAACCCCATGCCGGAATACGCGGCTTGCAAAATTTCTCGTACGCACAGCAGTTTCACGATGGCCACGCTTCTCGATTTTCTTCAACGCCGCCAGCAGCTCGGCAGGCTCGATCTCAGCAATGGGCCGTTTTCCTATTGAAAGACTTAAGTGAGATAGAAACCAGCGCGCCTTTGCAATCGTCGACTCCGCCTTGTGATTTGCCTCAAGGCGGGTTGTGATGAAATCTTCGGCAACAGAATCGAAGGTGTTGCCCGCTCCTATACGCGCTTCGATCTTCGCCATCTTGCGCTCTTGAAGCGGATCGCGTCCTGTCCGAATTTTGATCCGGGCCTCGTCCCTTGCCTTTCGCGCATCCGCTAGGCTGACATCAGGGTAGCTGCCCAGCCCAATCCGCTTTTCTTGACCATCGATGCGGTACTTCAGAAACCAAAGTCTTGATCCGCTTGGACGAATTTCGAGATAGAGACCCTTCTCATCGCTCTTGCGGTAGGTCTTATCTCTTGGCGAAAAGTTCTTTATTGACAACGCCTTGAGCGTCATCTGGGGGCACCTCGGTTCAAGATTGCGGCTGGTGCCCCCACAAGTGCCCCCAAGATACTTGAATTCTGGGGGCACTAGCAGACACGCACAGCGTCACGAAGAACCGGACTATCCAGCAAATATCCTTGCTTATCAATGCTTCTGGAGACGTAGAGAAATGGGTTGGTGGTGCCGCTTACGTGACTCGAACACGTGACCCCATCATTACGAATGATGTGCTCTACCAACTGAGCTAAAGCGGCACATTCCCAAGCAAGGGAAGTGGAGGCCCGAGCCGGAATCGAACCGGCGTGCAAGGATTTGCAGTCCTCTGCGTAACCACTCCGCCATCGGGCCTCACCCGACCTTCGCAGGCGGGAAGCGGCCCACTAGCGATTCTCCCCAGGCTTTGCAATCGCCTTACGTAACGTCAGTCTGGACGAAGCGAAAATGCAAGGCGATGGTGGGGGCATGAGCATTGCCAGCCTGATCGATCCGATCACCGCAGAAGGCGGGACTACCCGTTTCGATAATCTCGATCACTGGTTGCAGGGCCGGACCCTGTATGGCGGTGCCTCGGCCCTTATCGCCTATACAGCGGCGATCCGCGCTTTCCCCGACCTTCCCCCGCTGCGTGCAGGCCAGGTGGCCTTCGTCGCGCCGACGGGCCCGGAGGTCGAGCTCAAGCGCGAAATCGTGCGCCAGGGGCGAAACGTTGCGCAAGTGCGCAGCGAGATCTGGTGTGAGGGCAAGTGCACCCTCACCGCATTCTGGCTGTTTGGAACCGCACGCGAGCCCAATGCCGAACATCCCGCTGCGAAGGTGGAAGACTGGCCCGGCCCGCCGGAAGAGGCTGAGCTCGCGATGAAGGACAAGGGCCCGGCCTTTATCCGGCATAATTTCGACATTTTGCGCGCACAGGATTTCAGCGGGCCGGGCGAGCCGGTCGTGCGCCGCTGGGCCCGGCTGACCGACCGTGAGGGGCTCGATCCGGTGAGCGAACTGATCCTTCTCGGCGATGTCCTGCCACCCGGGGCCATGCGCGCCATGCAGCGGCAGGGCCCCATCAGTTCGATCAACTGGTCGTTCAACTTGCTCGATACGGCGCCAACCACACGCGATGGCTGGTGGCTGTCCGAGAATGCGAGCCAGCATGCCGCAGCCGGTTATTCATCGGAGCGACTGCGCTTGTGGAATGCCGACGGGATGCAGGTTCTGGACGGGATGCAATGCGTGGCAATTTTCGGATAGTACCTTCGCCCTTGGCCCGGGATGCATCTCCTTGCTAGGCAGCGGCACGCGGGTCGCATTCCAAGGGAGGGTCTCATGGAACCCGCTATCGATGCGTTGCTTTGGTTCACGGCCATATCGGTCGGCTTGATGGCCGGGATTTACTTCACTTTTTCGGTTTTCGTGATGAAATCGCTGGACGCGATCGAGGCGCCCGCCGGCATGCTTGCCATGCAGTCGATCAACCGGATCATCGTCAGGACGCTTTTCCTGCCGATCTTCTTTGCCAGTTCACTCGCTTCGGCCGCCCTGGCCGTCCTTGCGCTTATGGCTCCGTCAGCACCCGGTTCGCAGCTCACGCTCTGGGGTAGCGCAATCTACTTCGCTGGCATCTTCCTTGTGACCGTGGCGGGGAATGTCCCGCTCAACAATCGCCTCGAAGCCACCGACGCCAAGGGCCCCAACGGACCGGCGATGTGGAGCGAGTACCTTGCCAAGTGGACCCGCTGGAACCACGTGCGGACGCTCGCCTGCACGGTCTCGCTCGTATTGCTGATCGCCGCGATCGGGCAGCGGATGTAGCAACCTTGTCGGAATTCTGAGCGAGGTCCACTATTGGCTCCTCATCCAATGACGACCCATAGATTCAAAGCAACGTTCGGTCGGACCCAGCAAATGCATCATCGGCAAGTCGGATGCCTGAATGCGAACTGGAAGCGGACAGTTTCCAAATATCGTCGCAAGTACCATCCCCGACAACCTTCCATCGGTATCGATAGTGAGCGCCCACATATAGCCCGCGTAACTCAGAGCCATCCGAGCACTTGACCACTAATTGCCCCTGTTGATCTTGAATGCCTACAAAGTAGCCCGACGAGAGCTCCTTAAGCTTCTGTTGCGTAATCCCATTCGAGATCTTAACTTCGGTTACCAACCCGGTCTTGTCTTTGACTATTATGTACGAACCAAGATAGTAATAAAGGCTTGATGCGCCAAGCAATGCAGTAATGGTCATGAATAAGCGCTTCACCGCATCGCACTCCTAAGCCAACTAGTGCGTCTCGAAGTGGCCACTAGTTGGCGACCAGGACCTCAAACATCCGTGAAATTCGCTGCGCGCTTCTGCATGCCGGCCATAACCGCCTCGATCTGGTTCGGCTTGCGCATGACCGCTGCCTGCTCGACGCTTTCGGCCATGAGGATATCGTCGCCCTTCTGCTCGACCATGGCTTCCGACAGGCGTTTGGCACCGCGGATGGCTTCGGGATTGCGGTTGGCGATCTCGTTAGCGATGTCGTTCGCCTTGCCGAGCGGGTCCTCGGTGACGTGGGTGGCGAGGCCATATCCATGCGCCTCTTCGCCGGTGAACTCGCGATTGGTGTAGACGAGTTCGCGCAGCACATCGTCACGCACATTGCCGCGCCAGAGGTGGTAGCCGCCCATATCGGGGACGAGGCCCCATTTCATTTCCATGACCGCCATGCGCGTCGCCGGATGGACCACGCGGATGTCCGCGCCGCTGGCGATCTGCAGCCCGCCGCCAAAGCAGACGCCATGGACGGCGGCGATCACGGGGACCGGGCACTTGCGCCAGGTCATGGCGACTTCCTGGAAGGTATTGGCATTGCCATGCGTGCGCTCGGTCAGCGGCTTGCGCTCGCCATCGGGGGCGGCGGTGAAGCTCGACACGTCCAGCCCCGCGCAGAACGCCCTGCCCTCTCCCGCCAGCACCACCGCGCGCAGGCCCTTCATCGTACGCAGCGTCTCACCAGCTTCGATGATCGCTTCGAATTGCGCCGGGTCGAGCGCATTCATCTTGTCGGGACGGTTGAAACGCACCTGGGCGACGCCATTGTCGGCAAGGTCAATCGTGACGCGGTCTTGGGAACTCATGGGTTTGCGAAATCCTCGGCTGCTCTGGCCGATACTCCTGCGTCATCGGCTCCACCCTGTCCACCCGTAGATATTCCCCGTGGGGCCTACTCCCAATACAGTAGCCTCCGTTCTCATGCGTTTCGACGATCCAGCCGACATGGCTCACGGCGAGCTTGGCGCGCAGGCGTGAGACGTGCACCTCGAGCGAGTTGGTCTCCGGTTCGTGATTGAGGCGCCAGACATCGCGCAGCAGTTCGGCGCGCGAGACCGGCCGATTGGGTGTTTCCGCAAGGCGCCACAGCAGTGCGAACTCGCGCGGGTGCAGCCCGATCCACTTCCCATCGACCTGCGCATCGCGAAAAAACAGGTCCAGGTTCACCGGCCCGATCCGCTGCTGCCGCGGGATTTTCCTGTCCAGTCCTTCCAGCTTCAGGAGCCGCGCGGCCAGTTCGACCAGCGCGATCTGCGAGGACAGCGCATCGCCGAACCCCTCACCGATCAGCTGCGCGCGCACTTCGGGTTCGTCCACGCCGACGGCAATGACCGCTTGCTTGTGGGGCAGCTCGGTCCAGTCGGAGCAGCGAAAGCCGATACGCCAGTCGAGCAGGGTTGGCAGGCCTGGCCTGACCGCCTGTGGCCGGAATTCGGGTCGCAAGCGCCACCCGAGCAGGCGCAGGTCCCAGCGCCCCGGGGGCGAGGGAGCGACCGACAGCCATGTGTATTCTGCAATCTCCACGGGGGCTCTCCATAGCCCTCCCGCCAAGCCATTACACAAGCAGGGAATCCCGCAAGGGGATATCCGGGGTTTTACCTATCGGTGTTTTCCCGTGGAGTTTACTTTCCGTGCTCGGCGAGGAATTTCTTGATGTTGCGCGCCGCCTGCCGGATGCGTTGCTCGTTCTCCACCATGGCGATGCGCACATAGCCTTCGCCTTCTTCGCCGAAGCCCACGCCGGCCGCGACGGCGACCTCGGCGTGCTGGAGCAGCTGCTTGGAGAATTCGAGGCTTCCCATGTGCTCGAAGCCGGGCGGTAGCTTGGCCCAGGTGAACATGCTGGCAGGCGGCGAAGGTATCTCCCAGCCTGCGCGCGTGAAGCTTTCGACCATGACATCGCGCCGGTGCTGGTAGCGGGCGCGGTTCTCCTCTACGACGTCCTCCGGCCCGTTGAGCGCGGCACACGCGGCCGCCTGGATCGGGGTGAATGCACCATAGTCCAGATAGCTCTTAACCCGGGTCAAGGCAGCGATCAGCTTCTTGTTGCCGACGCAGAACCCGATCCGCCAGCCGGCCATGGAGAAGGTCTTGGACATCGACGTGAATTCAACCGCCACGTCCTTTGCCCCCGAAACCTCGAGGATCGAACGGGTCGGCTTGCCGTCGTAATAGAGTTCCGAATAGGCGAGATCGGAAAGCACCCAGACCTCGTTCTTCTTGGCCCAGGCAACCAGCCTTTCGTAGAAATCGAGATCGACGGTCTCTGCGGTCGGGTTACTGGGATAGTTGCAAACCAATACGGTTGGCCGGGGAACGGTATAGGCCATCGCATTGTCGAGCGCTCGCCAATAGCTCTCGTCCGGCGTGGTCGGCACGCTACGGATCGTAGCGCCTGCGATGATGAAGCCGTAAGTGTGAATCGGATAGGCCGGGCTCGGGGCGAGAATCACATCGCCGGGAGCGCTAATCGCGGTGGCCATGGATGACAGCCCCTCTTTCGATCCCATGGTGACCACGACTTCGCTCTCGGGATCGAGTTCGACCCCGAAACGGCGCTGGTAATAGTTAGCTTGTGCGCGGCGTAGGCCGGGAATGCCCTTGGACTGCGAATAGCCATGCGCATCGGGCTTGGCCGCGACTTCGCACAGCTTGTCGATTACGTGCTGCGGCGGGGGCTGGTCGGGATTGCCCATGCCGAGATCGATGATGTCGCGCCCCGCCTGCCGTGCCGCGTGACGCATCGCGTTGACCTCTGCGATGACATAGGGCGGCATGCGTTTGATGCGGTAAAATTCGTCGGACATTTAGGCTCCGTGGCGCGTTGGTCTGTCACACTGATTACCTATTCGTGCCCCAAGCGCAAAGCACTCGCTATATTGAATGCGCGAATTATCTTAGAGACCGGACAAGAGCCGCTTTTCCCGGCCAGAGGACCGCCATGAACGAGACGCCCGATCCCTTCACCAACCTCTATGAGCATCCCGCCAAGCTGATGCGCGCAATGTTCGCGCCCATGGCTGGCGCGGTGGATCCCGCGATGATGATGGGCGAAGGAGCGATGAAGCCGGAAGACGCTCAGGCATGGGCCGAAACGGGAGCAAAACTGCAGACGCTCTGGACCCAGTACCAGGCCGAGCAGATGAGCAATCCGCAGGCGCTGGTCCCCTATTTCGATCCGGCGCGATGGATTGCCTTGGCGACCGACTGGTACAAGCAGATGCCGATCGCACAGGCCGAACAACAGAAGGCACTGTGGGACGAGGGCATGCAGCTCTGGAACGAAGTGCTCGGCCAGTATGGTCTTGGTCCCAAGGCCGCCGAAAATGCGGGCGGCGAGATCGAGC
Organism: Qipengyuania vesicularis; assembly: GCF_019711415.1. Taxonomy (GTDB): domain Bacteria; phylum Pseudomonadota; class Alphaproteobacteria; order Sphingomonadales; family Sphingomonadaceae; genus Qipengyuania; species Qipengyuania vesicularis. The sequence goes on from NZ_JAIGNJ010000003.1 coordinate 29,928, forward strand.
TGCCGCGCAAAGATCGACGCTTTGCCGACGAGAAGTGGCGCGCGCACCCCGCCTCTGCCCTGATCCACCAGACCTATCTTTTCCTCGCCGAGCGGGTGGAGGAAATGGCCGACAATATCGAGGGCCTGAACCCGCAGCAGCGCGAGCAGTTGCGTTTCACGACCAAGGCGATCACCGAGGCAGCAAGCCCGGCAAATTTCCCGCTCCTGAACCCGGTCGTGATGGAGCGGACGCTGGAGACCAAGGGCCAGAACCTGGTCAAGGGGATGGAACACCTGCTCGCCGACATGCGTCGCGGGCAGCTCAGCCACACCGATGCGAGCGCCTTCACGCTGGGCGAGAACATCGCGACGACGCCCGGCAAGGTCGTACACGAAACGCCGCTTTACCAGCTGATCCAGTACAGCCCGACGACCGAGAAGGTGATGGCGACCCCGCTGGTGATCTTCCCGCCATGGATCAACCGTTTCTACATCCTCGACCTCAACGAGAAGAAGAGCTTCGTGAAGTGGGCAGTCGACCAGGGCGTGACCGTTTTCATGGTCAGCTGGAAGTCGGCCGATGCAAGCATGAAGGACGTAATCTGGGATGATTACGTGCGCGCCCAGATCGATGCTATCGACACTATCCGCGAAAGGCTCGACGTGCCGAGCGTGCACACGATCGGCTACTGCGTGGCCGGAACCACGCTCGCCGCCACGCTCGCCCTGCTTCATCGCCGAGGTCAGGAGGACAAGGTCAAGAGCGCGACTTTCTTCACTGCGCAGGTCGATTTCGAGAAGGCCGGTGAGCTGCTCAACTTCATCGACGACACCCAGCTTGGCACGATCAAGGCGTTGTCGCCCGACGGCTATCTCGACGGGCGCTACATGGCCGCGACCTTCAACCTGCTGCGCGGCACCGATCTTATCTGGAACTACGTCGTCAACAATTACCTTCTGGGCGAGGACTATCCGGCCTTCGACCTGCTGCACTGGAACGGCGATGTCACCAACCTGCCCGCCAAGTGGCATCAGCAGTATCTGCGCGATCTTTATCGTGACAACCGGCTGGTCGAAGCCGATGCGCTGAGCGTCGACAACACGCCTATCGATCTCGGCCAGGTCAAGACCCCGACTTATGTCCAGGCTGGCAAGGAAGATCATATCGCCCCGGCCGAGAGCGTCTGGCGGCTGAAGGAACACTTCACCGGACCGCTCAAATTCGTACTGGCCGGATCGGGCCACATCGCAGGGGTCGTGAACCCGCCCTCATCGGGCAAATACCAATACTGGCTCAATGATGGCGAACCCCGCAACCTCGCCGAATTCCGCGAAGGCGCGGTCGAACATCCCGGCAGCTGGTGGCCGGACTGGATCGACTGGCTGCGCGAGCAGGATGGCGAATCCGTGCCTGCCACGGGTAAACGGAAACCGGGCGGAAAAGGCGATAAAGTGATCGAAGACGCGCCTGGACGCTACGTCGCCACACGCTAATTTGCCGCTTAACTCGCTGAAATAACGCCTCATCGCAGTTTATTGTGCACTGCACAAAAATCCCTTGACTTCGCACCTGCAATGCCTATTTTGTGCAGTGCAACAAAAGCGAGGTTAATCCCATGGCCGAGAGCCAGACCAAAATCGATGCTGCTGCCGAGAAGGCATACGCCGAGGCTGCCGAAAAGAAGACCGCCGAAGTGAATACCAAGGCTGTCGAGAAGGCTGTCAAAGCTGACAAGACCGCTCCGGTGAAGACCGAGACGGTTGCCAAGGCCGTGGCTTCCAAGGCCAAGAAGGCGCCTGCCAAGAAGAAGGCGGCCCCTGCCAAGGCTAAGAAGGTTGCTGCCAAGAAGGCTCCGGCGAAGAAGCCGGCCGCCAAGAAGGCTGCTCCGAAGAAGGTTGTCGCAAAGAAGGCTGCACCGGCTCCGAAGAAGGCCGCTGCCAAGACCTCTGTTACCCCGATCACGAAATTGAAGGATACCATCATGGCTACTGCCAAGAACGCAAAGACCACCGATTACACCGCCAAGGCGAAGGAAATGGCTGCCGATGTGCAGACCCGCGCCAAGGCTGCTTACGACAAGGGCGCCGAGATGACCCAGGACGTCGTTGAATTCCAGAAGGGCAACTTCGAAGCCCTCGTGGAAAGCGGCAAGATCCTTGCTTCGGGCATGCAGGACATGGGCCGTACCTATGTCGCAGAAGCCAAGTCGGCTGCTGAAACCGTCCAGGCCGACGTGAAGAAGGTTGCTGCCGTCAAGTCGCCGACCGAACTCTTCCAGCTTCAGGGCGAAATCGCACGTCGCAACTTCGACGCCATGGTTTCGACCACCTCGAAGAACACCGAAGCCATGATCAAGCTCGCAAACGAAGCTTTCGCTCCGCTTTCGAGCCGCATGAGCCTCGCCGCCGAGAAGGTCCGCAAGGCTGCCTAATTAGCACGAGCTTCAACCCGCCGGGCATCTCTCTCCTCTCTCCCTTGCCCGGTGGTTGAAAACGGCGGGTCGGATGGCACTCCAGTGTCGTCCGGCCCGTTTGCTTTTGGGGCACCGAAGCGCTCTTTCCACGTTGATGATGCGCCCGCAGAAGTACATTCATGGTTTCCGCGCTTGCGATTATTAAGACCGATACGATATTGGCGCCCTCGATGATCTATTCCGACCATCTCGAACCGATCCGCGCCGGCGAAGGCGATGACGACACGCGCGAAGGCGACGGCCAGGTTGCCATTGCCACCAAGACCCGCGCGAAGCCCAAGAAGCCCAGTCAATACAAGGTGCTGCTGCTGAACGACGATTACACTCCGATGGAGTTCGTCGTGATTGTCCTGAAGCGCTTCTTCCGCATGGACATGGAGGAAGCGACGCGAGTCATGCTGCACGTTCACCAAAAGGGCGTGGGCGTGTGCGGGATCTTCCCATATGAAGTCGCCGAAACCAAGGTGAACCAGGTTATGGACTTCGCCCGGCAGAACCAGCACCCGCTCCAGTGCACGCTGGAGAAGGCTTGACGCGGCAGAGTTTTGGCGCGGGGGCATGACGTGCGGAATATTTCGCGCTAGGGCCGCCTTAGACGCGCCCCAACAGCCGGAAACCGAGTGCTCAATTTCCTCCCTGCAATCGACCGCTACATTTTCCGGCTGGTGATCGTGCCCATGCTGGGCGTATTCGCGCTCGCGGCGTCTTTGCTGGTGCTCGACAAGATGCTGCGGCTGCTCGACTTCGTAGCGGTGGAAGGCGGCCCCATCGGCGTGGTTTTCCAGATGCTGGCGACGTTGCTGCCCGAATATGCCAGCCTCGCCATCCCGCTCGGCCTGCTGCTCGGCATCCTGCTCGCTTTCCGCAAGCTTGCCACGACCAGCGAACTCGACGTCTTCCGCGCAGTCGGCCTGTCCTATGGACGGCTGCTGCGCGTGCCATTCGCGATCACTGCCGTGCTTATGGCCGTAAATGTCGCGCTCGTTTTCTTCATCCAGCCGGTAAGCCGCTTTACCTACGAGCGGCTCGAGTACGAGCTGCGATCGGGCGCCCTGGGTGCATCGATCAAGGTCGGCGAGTTCACCACCCTGGCGGACCGAATGGCTCTTCGGATCGAGGAGAGCGAGGACGATGGCCGCCAGCTGAAGGGCATCTTCGCCCGCGTGGCGAACGACAAGGGACAGGTGCTATCCATCAGCGCCAAGGAAGGCGCATTCCTCGCCACAACCGACGATCCCGACACTATCATCCTGCGCCTGACCGAGGGAACGATCGTGCAGGACACCGGCAGCCAGACCCCGCGCGTGCTGACCTTCACGCGGCATGACCTTCCCATCGACCTGCCCGCTATCGAGGAATTCCGTGCGCGCGGCGAGGACGAGCGCGAGTATATCTTACCCGAGCTGTTGCGGATCGGCTGGGCGGACAACCAGAGCGAAACCAAGCGCGATGCCTCTCAGGCCAGCTTCAACTTCCGGCTGGTAGAGGTGGTGATGATGGCGCTGATGCCACTGCTAGCAGTGGCGCTGGGCATACCGCCAAAGCGAAGTACCAGCGCCCTTGGCGTCTTCCTCTCGATCATCATGGTCGTCGCCTATCACAAGGTGAACCAATATGGAGAGGATCTGGCGGCGATCGGGATGTTCGATCCGATTCTCGCATTGTGGGTGCCGTTCGTGCTCTTCGCCGCGCTGATCATCTGGATGTATTACCGCGTGGCCTTCGTGCCCGGCGGTCAGGCGATCGGCGCGCTGGAGAGCTGGTTTGCGAAGGTCAGCAAGCGCTTCGGCAAGCTGTTCCGAAGGAAGCGGCGCGTCGTGCTCGACGAGGAGGCGGAGGCCTAGGCCATGCAGCTCGACTTTTTCCCTTCGCGCACGCTGACGGGCTATCTCGCCAAGATGTTCGTGGTCCGCATCCTCGCGGTCCTCGTTATGCTGGTGCTGGTCCTGATGATGCTGGACCTCCTGTCGAGCAGCGGCGAGATCCTGGCTGTCGAGGGCAATGGGCAAAGCGAGTTGCTCAAATATGCCAGCTTGCGAATTCCGCAGCTGATCCAGCGATTCCTTCCCTATTCGGTGCTTTTGGCCACGCTGATCTCGTTGGTGACGCTGAACCAGAACAGCGAGGTGATCGCGATGAAAGCGGCCGGGCTTTCGGCACACCAGGTGCTGGCGCCGTTGCTGCTCACCGCACTTGTGGTCGGTGGCGCGAGCTTCCTTTTCAACGAGCGCGTCGTGACCCGTGCGACGGCCACGCTCAAGGCATGGGAAGCTGCCAATTGGGGGCCGATACCCGAGGAATCTTCGGTCCGGGCGAACGTCTACCTCGCCGATGGTGCAGATGTCCTCACCGCCGCTCAATTGACTGGGACGGGCGAAGCTATCCGCATGCGCGATGTGACCTGGTACAGGCGCAGCCCCGATGGCGCGATCGTCGAGCAGGTCGATGCTGCAACTGCCACCTACGCTGGGCCAGGCTGGAGGCTCGAAGAGATCGAGCGTTTCGATGTGGCCAGCGCCGCGACACTTACGGCAGATGAAATCGTGGTCGGTGAGGGCCTCACGCCCGACCAGATCGACCTTGCGAAAATCGATCCGGATGCAGTGCCCTTCTGGAGCCTTGGCGAACAGATCGACGCATTCGAAGAAGCGGGCCGCCGCACGGGCGAGTTACGCGCAAAGTGGTGGCACAAGCTATCCGGTCCGCTCTCGTCCTTTCTCATGCCGTTGCTCGGGTCCATTGCAGCCTTCGGGCTTGCCCGCTCGGGTGCGCTGTTCGTGCGCGCCCTGATAGGCATGGCGTTGGGGTTTGCCTATTTCGTGGTCGACAACGCCGCTCTCGCGATGGGCAATTTCGGCGGCTACCCGCCGCTGCTGGCGGCATGGGCGCCCTTCTTCCTGTTCGCGCTGATCGGCGAGACTGTCCTCATCAGAACCGAGGAATGAGCGGTTTCTCGATCCGACTGGCGCGGGAAGAGGATGCCGAGGCGTTCAATCTCGTCGAGGACGACGCAGCCACTCTTCTGCGTGAAGAACCCTCGCTCGAAGGGATACCCATCCCCCCAAGCGAGAGTGCGGACCACTATCGCCGCCTAATTGCGAAGGGAAATTGCCTCGCTGCATTCGAAGAAGAAGAACTGGCCGGATTTGCTGCTGCTGGCCGCGTCGGACGCGAGTTGCATCTCCACGAGTTGAGCGTCCGCCGCGCCAGCCAAGGTAAAGGCATCGGCGCCACATTGCTTCGGGCGTTGGCCATCGATGCGCGCAATAGCGGCCTGCAGGCAATAACTCTCAACACTTATCGCGATATCCCCTGGAATGGGCCGTTCTATGCGCGGCACGGCTTTGTCGAGGTCGAGAATTTCGAAGGGCGATCCCACTTGGCAGAATCGCTTGAAGCTGCGGCCGAACTGGGGCTCCCCCGCGAGAGACGCTGCGCGATGATCAAGTTTCTGGACTGACGATTTCCGGGAACCGCCTCATTTCCGGCGCATTGATGACACAATGCTGCCACAAAGGAGAAACGGCATGAAGAAGTTTGCAATCCCCGCCCTCGCCGCCGCGATCGCACTGGGCGCCTGCGCCGAAGCCGAAGCGCCGGCTGACGAAGGCACCGACACCGTGGTCGTCGAGGAACCGGCCGATACGGTCGTGACCCAGCCGGTCGAGACCGATGAAGGCTCGAGCGTCACGATCGACGGCGCCGATGTCGACGCCACGATCAGCGAAGACGGCGTGCAGGCGGAAATCGACGCCAACTAAGCCAGAGCTTCACGGGGTCGCACGACCCGTGTTTGGAAGGGCCGTTCCCGATCACCGAGGGGAGCGGCCCTTTTCCGTGCGCTCAGGAGCGGCGGCCCATCGTGCTGCGCGCAATCCGGGCAACCAGAACGCCCATGCCCTTGTGGTTTGCGCCGTGATAGGTCGATCCGTCCCCCAGTTCCTTGACGAGGCGGCGATGCGCCTCGGGAAGCGAGTGGTAGGGCATCGAAGGCATGAGGTGGTGCAGAGCGTGATAGCGCAGGCCCACCGGCGCCCAGATCTCGGCGACAACACCCGGCGGCGGGACATTCACGCTGTCGAGGAACTGGGCGGTGACGGTCATCGCGTCGCCCTCGTTCTCCCAGAGATGGGCGACCAGGGTGCGCAGCTGGTTGAGCAGGGCAACGACCGAAGCCACGCCGAGCGCCGTGAGCAGCGGCTTCCAGCCGAATGCGAACACGCTGCCGATCAACAGCCAGGCCCAGATGAAGCCGCCTGCTTCCTGCATCAGCACGCGCGGACGCAGGTCGCCTTCGGGCGGGCGGCGTCGGAATTCGGGATTGATCGCGAGAGCGCTCGCCCTTTGCCAGGTCAGCTGGCGGATCGGCGGGAAGATCGCCCCGAGGGGTACCAGCACCGCGAACCGGAACAGCAGCGCCACCGGCGCAAGGATCGCAATAATGACGAAGAGCGGCAGGCTCCACGGCTTCATTAGCGCCAGCGGCAGATACTCGGGGTCTGCCACCGTCCCGTATTGCGTGCGCTTGTGGTGCAGCGTGTGCACCTGTTCGTACATGAAGGAAGGTGTCAGCATCGGAATGCCGACCAGCGCATTCCAGGCAGTGCGGAAGCCCGGCAGGACATCACCGCGGAAATGCGAAATCTCGTGGATGAACAGCAACGCACGGTAGAGGGCCAGCACCGACACCACGGCGAATGCCACCGCGAGCGTGATGCTCTCGACCAGTATCGCACCAGCGAGCGCGCCATATCCCAGCAGCGCCGAACCGATCATGTCGGCCCAGTAAATCGCGGCGCGGTGATCCCCGATGTCCTTGGTCAGATCGCGCGCGGCACGCAGCATCGCCTTGTCGTCGGCGATCTGGGAATGCCAGCCGCGTTCACGCAATGCGGATGCGTCCTTGGCGACAGAAATGGTCTGTTCGGCGTTCATGGGTCTTTCCTGAGGGGCGGCATTAGGCGAGTTGCGCGAAAAATGACAGCCTTCGCTCTCGATCATAGTGATCGGGCACGCGCACTTCCTTGACATTGATCAACTGCCACACTCAGGGCTAACCGCGGCTGAACGAACCGGCCGTTTCAAAGGACCTGCTGCGTGGCTGAAACCAATATCGTGATCGAACCCGTCGATGGCAAGAAGGGGCGCGCCGCCTTCGTGGATCTGGGACGGGAGTTCTCCGCCCGCGAACCGCATTCGGTACCGCAGCTCCGTTCCGAGCAGATCGAGCTGGTGGATCCGGACAAGAACCCCTTCTTCGGCCATGCCACGGTCCAGCTTTTCATCGCCTATCGCGCAGGCAGACCGGTGGGCCGGATTGCCGCGCATATCGACCATCTGGCGCTCGAGCTGCCCAGAGAGCAGGGAATGGGCCCGGGGACCGGCATGTTCGGCTATTTCGATGCCGAGGACGAAGAGGTCGCTGCCGCCTTGCTCGCCCGAGCGGAAGGCTGGCTGCGCGAGAAGGGCATGGACCGCATCATTGGCCCGATCTCGCTCTCCATCTGGGAGGAGCCGGGGCTGCTGGTGAAAGGACAGGACCATTCGCCAACGATCATGATGGGACACCATCCGGCGCATTACGCCGGGCTGATCGAAGGCAATGGCTACACCGAGACCAAGCGCCTGATGACCTACGAGCTCGACATCTCGAAGGAATTCCCGAAGCTCGTCCAGCGGATCGTGAGTTCGGGCGAGCGCAACGAGCGCATCACCATCCGCCCGATCGACATGAAACGCTGGGACGAGGAAATCCGCACCGTCCTGCATATCCTCAACGATGCCTGGTCGCAGAACTGGGGCTTTGTGCCTTTCACCGAGGAAGAGATCGCGCACGCATCGAAAAAGATGAAGCCGATCATCAAGCCGCGCCTCAACATGATCGCCGAACTCGACGGGCGACCAGTCGCCTTCATGATGGTGCTGCCCGACGTGAACAAGGTGCTCAAGAAGGTTGATGGCAAGCTGTTCCCGTTCGGCTGGTTTCACCTGCTGCGCTGGCTGCGCAAGCCGACCGGCTCGGACATGCGCGTGCCGCTGATGGGCGTGCTCAAGGAATTCCAGAACTCCCGCCTCGCAAGCCAGCTGGCTTTCATGATGATCGAGTACATCCGTCGCAATGCGACAACCGATTACGGTAGCACGCGCGGAGAAATCGGCTGGATCTTGGATGACAACAAGGGGATGGTGGCCATCGCCGACACGATCGAAAGCACGATCAATCGCGAGTATGTGATCTACGAGAAACCTCTTTGAGAGGCACGGCGTTGCCCGGCAGCAACAGATGTGCGGCAAACGCGCAACCTGCGGGAACTCGCCACCCATCGGCACCGTTCGGGAGATTGCATCGGTGCACAAGCCCCGACCCATCCGGAACAACAGGACCCACGTGAGAAAGCCGAAGAAAGCCTCCCCCCTTCCCGATCACGTGCTGGTGGTGGAGGATGACGCGGTCATCGGCCTGACGATCGAGCAGGCCTTGCTCGACAACGGCGTATCGCAGGTCGAAATCTGTCCCACTACCGACGAAGCGCTGGCCGCTCTGAGGCGCAAGCAGCCCGCCGCGATTGTTCTCGACGTGCACCTGGCGGACCGCGACGACGGCTGGGCGATCGCCGAGCTGGTTAGGACACTCGGTCCGGATAGCCCACGCATCATCTTCTCGACCGGAATGCCCAAGGATATCCCGGACCACATCGCCGAGCTCGGATGCGTGCTTGAAAAGCCTTACGAAGCTCAGGTCCTGGTCGATCTCCTGCGCGAACCCCAGCGCAAGGGCATAATATCGCGCCTGCGCGGCGCGCTTACCCCAGAAGGCAAGTAGGGGCGCACTCTCACGCCCCATTTCGGCGAATAGCCGACCGCGTCATGCCGCTGCGAAAAAAAGGCCTCCGCTCTCTTGGAGCGAAGGCCTTTCGGGATCGTATCACCAGCCGCTTGGACGGGAGGGGGGGTCTCGGCGGTGACATAAGGTAAATGAGCAAGCCAGAATGCAGTTCCCGTGCGGTGAAAAATTTTTTCTCCTTCGGTTAGGCCGGGTCAGATGAAGGGGCGCTTGCCCTTCTCCGAACGCTCGAAATCCGCGTAGTCCGCAGCTTTCTCCATGTCGGGAACGCAAATCTCCCGCGTATTCCACTGGACCAGTTCTTCCCGGTCGAGCGCGCGAATGGTGCGATTGGTGTGGACCAGCGAAAGGCCCAGCATATCGGCAATCTGGGTCTGGGTTACCGGGATGTCGAGGATGTTGTTGTCATGGGCCAAGCCTGTGGCAATTGCCCGGTCCAGCAGCCAGACCGCCAGGAACACCACCCGCTCCTTTGCGCTACGCTGGCCCAGCGAAACGATATGGCCTTCCAGCGCGGTTTCTTCCTTGGCGGCCAGCCAGGTCACATCGTAGCCTAGCTCGGGGTTCTCCTTGATCAGGTGAGTGAAGTCTCTGCGCTTGAAGATGCAAAGCCGCGCAGGAATCAGTGCCTCCACGGAATGGCTCGATGGTTCGTCGAAAGCGCCCTGCAAGCCGACCAGGTCGCCGGGGAACATGAAGTTGACGATCTGCCGCCGACCATCCTCAAGCGAGCGATAGCGGATCAGCACACCCTCGAGCACGGTATAGAGCTCCCTCGCCTCGTCGCCTTCGCGAAGGATCGTATCACCGCGCTCGAACAGCTTTTCGCCCTGCTTGATCGATTGCATGTAGGCGCGCTGTTCGCGGTCGAGGGGTCGCAGGCCGCGGCAATCCTGAAGCGGGCAGTTCATGCATTCGTACGGTTTGGCTACTTCGATCACGGGCGGGTCCCCCCTGGCCACGAAAGACTGTGCGACGCGCCCGTTGGTTGTCGCAATTGACTGATTTGTCAAATGACACGTTTGCCGATAGCGGAGCGGAACCGAACCCGAGCGTGGGCGTTCTCCACGCGCAAACCACGGAAGGGGTTCTATGTCGCTTGGTGACCAGATTGCTAAAAACCTGCCCTATCTTCGCCGCTATGCGCGCGCGCTGACCGGATCGCAGGCTACCGGAGATGCCTTCGTCCGAGCCACGCTGGAAGCGGCGCTGGCGGACGACCAGCTCAAGTCATCGCTCGAGGGTGGGCGCGTCCCGCTTTACCGCGCCTTCAACAAGGTCTGGTCGAGCGCTTATATGGATGTCCCTGAAAGCGAAGGCGACACCGGCCACGAAGGTGCAGCGCAGGACCGCCTCAAATCGATCACTCCGCTCAATCGCCAGGCCCTGCTGCTCACCACGCTGGAGGATTTCAGCGTCGAGCAGGCCGGCGAGATCATGGAGCTCGAAGCTGCCCAGATCGAACGCCTGGTCCAGGAAGCGGTCAGCGAAATCGATCGCGAGAGTGCCACCAACGTGCTCATCATCGAGGACGAGCCGCTCATCTCGATGCAGCTCGAAGACCTCGTGACCTCGCTTGGCCACGAAGTCTGCGGCACGGCGGCCACGCGTACGCAGGCCCAGGAAGTTGTCGCGCAGAAGACGCCCGGGCTCGTGCTCGCCGATATCCAGCTTGCCGATGGTTCGTCGGGCCTCGACGCGGTTGACGATATCCTTGCGATCGACAGCGTGCCGGTGATCTTCATCACGGCTTATCCTGAGCGGCTGCTGACCGGCGACCGTCCCGAGCCGACCTATCTCGTGACCAAGCCGTTTCAGGAACAGACCGTGCGCGCTGCCATCAGCCAGGCACTGTTCTTCGGCTCGAGCAGACCGCTCGGCTAAGCGCTCAAGTTCAAATCAAGCATGGAGCCGTCCGGAGCGATCCGGGCGGCTTTTCATTTGTCCGGTGGTCAGTGCCCGCGGGTGGCGACAGGACGGTCGCTACGGAGCGCGAATTCGCTAGGCTCTCGGACGGGAACGAGCAGGGTGCAACGCACACCATTGGGGTCAAACTCAAGTTCGACAGGATGGCGCAGTTCGTGGGCGACGATCTTCTCGATGAGGTCAGTACCGAATCCGCGCCGACTTGGAAGCTCCACTCGGGGACCATTGCTCTCCACCCATTCGATCCGCGCCAAGGTGTCGTTCACCAATGTCCAGGTAATCGATACCTGTCCGCCACTGCACGAAAGCGCGCCGTATTTCGCGGCATTGGTCGCGAGTTCGTGCAGTGCAAGCCCGAGCGAAAGGGCATCATTGGGCGCAAGCTCGGTGGCGGGACCCTTGGCAATGACGGTATGGTCGTGGTCGTTCGCATAGGGCGCCAGTTCGACTTCGACGACCGAGCGGATCGGCGTGGTCCCCCACTCCGACTGGGTGAGCAGGTCATGCGTGGCCGAGAGGGCACGAATGCGACTGTCGATGCCCTCGGCGAATTCATCGAGCGAGTCGGTCCTGCGGCGCGTGAGCGACACGATCGAGAGGACATTGGCGAGTGTGTTCTTCACCCGGTGGTTCAACTCGCGCGTCAGCGAATTGCGAATGGAGTTCTGCTGGGCAAACCATTCGAGCGACTTGCTGTCTTCCTGCGCCTGTTGGGTAAGCAGCCGCGCCACGACAAGGAGGAGGCTGGCGACCGCGAGCCCGAACAGGAGCGTAATCATCGATAGGGGTGAAAGCGCATTGTCGCGGGTCGACTGCACCACGAGCAGCATGCGCCTGTTGGCCAGATCGATTTCGCGTTCGACGGTCTCGCCTTCCTCGCTCCATTGCGCAGTCTGCGCCATCAACACGCGTTCGCTTCCTTCGACATCGAAGAAACGAACGTTGGCCGCATCCGCAGTCACCAGCTCCGAGGCGGATTCGAGGAACTGGCCGGCGTTGAACGGGCTGTAGACGAAGCCCTTCAGGCTACGCCCGGGGCCGTTCCCATCGAACACGGGCATGTAGATGAGGAACCCGCTCTCCTCATTTCCGTCTTCCTGGACGAGCACGACGCGCCCACTTGCAGTCGGCCTGACGGTGCGGGTGGCCTGATCCATCGCTTCTCGCCGAACCGGCTCGGAGTACATATCATAGCCGAGGGCCCGGCGATTGCGCAGCGTATCGGGCTGCAGGTAGAGGATAGGCACGAGCTCGCGACGCGGATTGCCCTCGAGCGCAGGCCTCACCCTGAGCATGCCGATCTTGCCGAAACTCAGCTCGCCCTCGAACTCTTCCACTTGGCTTGCGGAGATTACGGGCGCCCAGCCGATCCCTTCCGCCCCGCGATAATCGGCGTCCAGCCGCAGTTCGGATACGAACTGGCGGAACAGGTCGGCCGTGACCTCTTCTTGCGATCCGAACAAGGCGGCCCCTGCCCTGAGGAAGGATGAATTGGAGTAGGCGCGGCGCTCGATCGCGGAAACCATCGACTGTGCCTGGCGGTTCAGTTCGGCGCTCTCTCGCACACGCTCGCCCCGCTCGATCGCAAAGACACTGACTATGGTGACGGCGGCAACCAGCATGAAGATCGCAAGGGGCACCGCACGCGGATAGTCGACGAGCCATCGCCGCCGCCTGCCCCTGCGCATGAGATCGTCCTGTACCAGCGTCACGCCTCTTCTGGTTACTGCCCCGGTTCTGCCTACTATCCGCCGAAGGGCGTATGGTTCCGCCAATTCCGCGAGTTTCCGCCATTTCGGAGGATAAGGGAGGAACCGAATGGGATATCTGGCGTTGTGCACGGACTAATGGGATCGAATTGTGGCTGGGACGATCGTGCATTGCGCGTCCATTTTCTGGTCACGAAGGCAAGGACCAATTCACGTTACGATGACCGCTCAAGCACCTTCCGAAAAGCAGCCCGCGCCGGGCAGGAGCAAGGAAGCGACGCGCAAGGACCAGCCCGAATGGGCCAATGGTCTGAAACGCCTTTACGATTCCGTCGTCGAGGAAGATATTCCCGACAGCTTCAAGGACTTACTTTCACAATTGGACGCGAAGGACTGATGGGGGCCGAAAAACGCACGGCCTCGGAAAAGGCCGATTTCAAACGCGAGCTGACCGAAGTGGTCCCGCACCTGCGCGCTTTTGCACGCGGTCTGTGCGGTCGTGCCGACATGGCAGACGACCTCGTCCAGGAAACGCTGCTCAAGGCATGGGCGGCACAGGAACGCTTCCAGCCGGGCACCAGCATGCGGGCATGGACCTTCGTCATCCTGCGCAACGCCTATCTCACCGACATGCGCCGCAACCGCTTCCGCGGTGAGTATGACGAAACTGTCGCCGAGCGCGTGCTGACCGCACCCGCCGGACAGGAAGAGCCGATCCACCTCTCGGATATGCACCGCGCACTGCTCACTTTGCCCCCCGAGCGCCGCGAAGCCTTGCTGCTGGTGGGCGCGGGCGGTTTCTCTTACGAGGAGGCGGCCAATATCTGCGGCTGCGCTGTCGGCACGATCAAGAGCCGCGTGGGCCGCGCCCGCGCTGCGCTTAACACCATGCTCAGTGATGGCTCGATCCCGAAACGCTCGATCGATGACGAGACGGCGCACCGCGCTATCCTCGAAGAACTCGACGATGTCGCTGCCGGCCAGGGTGTCGCAGCGCGGAGCTGATAGCTTTGGCCCGCACCTTGCCCTCGGGAGGGCATCGCGGCAGATAGGGTGGGGATGAGCGAGGGCGATCAACCACAAAAGGCAGCCGGCACCCCCCACGGGCGACGGTTCACCTTTGCCGAACAGGAATTGAGACTGATATCGGCGCTGGTGGTGCTGATCGGCCTCGGACTGTTCTTCGCACTCCCCTTCGTCCTGTCGATCGGATCGGTCGTTTTCCTGCCGCTGGTCACCGCCATCATCCTCACTGTCATCCTGTCGCCCCTAGCCGACAAACTGCACGGATGGGGCATCCCCAACGTCCTCGCGGCCCTGATATCGCTGCTCGTCTTCTTCGCCATCCTACTGCTGGCACTGGCGCTCATTCTCCAGCCGGCGATCGCCTTGTTCGACGAGTTTCCCGCCCTGCTGAAACAGGTGGGCGACCGATTCATGCAGCTGCGTGACCAGTTCGCCTGGCTGGCGCAGATCAACGAACAGCTGGCAGAGCTGGCAAACCGGGGCGAATCGCGCGAAGTTGTGGTGGCAACGCCCAGCCTGCTGGAGGAGCTGGCCTTCGCCACGCCGAGCTTCGTGATCGAGACGATCCTCACACTGCTGATGGCATTCTTCATGATCGAGGCGCGTGTTCGGCTGCGCCAGAAGCTGCTGTTCGGACGGACGAGCTTCGGGACGAGCATCAAGGCGGCACGCGTGCTGCGCGAAGTGCAGGACCGGGTGGCGGCCTATATCCTCACGGTCGGGTGGATAAACGCGCTGGTAGGCGTCGTGGTGGCACTCGGGGCCTGGGCACTGGGGGTCGACGCGCCGATCATGTGGGGCGGGCTGGCCGCCCTGCTCAACTTCCTGCCCTATATCGGCCCGACCATGATGATCGGCCTCCTTACCCTGTTCGGGATTGGCACCGCCGACACGGTCCTGCTGGGCCTAATTCCCGCCGCAGCCTACCTCGCTCTGCACACGATCGAAGCCAACGTCATCACGCCCTCGATCCTTGGCGCGCGGTTCACGATGAACCCGGTCATGATCCTGATCGCCCTCTCCTATTTCACTTGGATCTGGGGCGTCTTCGGGGCGCTGTTGTCGGTCCCGATCCTGCTTATGCTGACGGCCCTGTTCGACCATGTCGGGAGGCCAAACCTGATCGGTTTCATCTTCGGGGAGCCCCTGTTCGCGGCCAATATCCTCGACATGGGCCAGGACGGCAACGAGGCAAAATAAAGGGCCCGCTTCGGCCTTGCGAAGCGAGCCCTTCCAATCTTTCAGACTGGTTCCGGCTTAGCAGGGATACTGCCAGGTCGTGCCCCGCGCGAGATTCTCGCTGGCGAATTTCCAGTTGAGCTTGCCGCTCACCGCATCGAGGTAGGACGGGCGCGCGTTCTGGTGGTCGAGATAATATGCGTGTTCCCACAGGTCGATCACAAGCAGGGGGTTAACACCATCGTGGTCGGCCAGGGTGTCGCCGTCGTGGGTTTCTTCGATGGTGAGGCCACCATTCTTGACCGCCAGCCAGACCCAGCCGCTGGCGAAATGCCCGGCGCCGCGTTCCTTCAGCTTGTCCTTGAGTGCATCGACCGAGCCGAACGTGCTTTCGATCATGCTCTTCAGCTCGTCGGAAGCGTTGGTTTCTTCCGCAGCCATCGAGTGCCAGTAGAAGCCGTGGTTCCAGCTCTGGGCCGAATTGTTGAACAGGCCCTGGTTGCTGTCGCGGGCCGCCGCGATCACTTCCTCGAGCGTCTTGCCGGCAAGATCGCCGCCTTCGATCGCGGCATTGGTCTTGTCGATATAGGCCTTGTGGTGCTTGCCGTGGTGATAGCTCAGCGTCTTGGCCGAAACGGCCGGTTCCAGCGCGGTATCGTCGTAAGGCAGGTCGATCAGCTCAAAAGCCATGAAAAAATTCCCCTTTTGTGTTTCCAAAGATGAAACGTAGTCTCTTGCGTATAGCTCTTCTGCGACCCTAACGCTTGAGCGCGCGCGTGGTTGCACTAGGCTGCGATGATTGGATGGGAAAGGGGGGCAAACAGACTTTTCTTGTTTCCGCTTTCGCGCCAGAAGGGCCCACGAGGGGTAACACGAAAGGTATCCATGGCCCGCAAGTTCTTCGGCACAGACGGTATTCGCGGTCGCACCAACGAAGGTGTGATGACTGCCGAAATCGCGATGAAGGTCGGCCAGGCGGCAGGAACGCATTTCCTGCGCGGCGGACACAAGCACCGCGTCGTCATTGGCAAGGATACCCGCCTGTCGGGCTATATGGTCGAGAGCGCGCTGGTCGCAGGCTTCACCAGCGTCGGCATGGACGTGATCATGACCGGGCCGCTGCCGACGCCCGCCATCGCCCTGCTGACGCGCGAAATGCGCGCCGACATCGGGGTGATGATCTCGGCGAGCCACAACCCGTTCGAGGACAATGGCATCAAGCTGTTCGGTCCTGACGGGTACAAGCTCTCTGACGAAGCCGAAGCAGCTATCGAAACGCTGATGGAGCAGACGCCCCTGCTCGTCAGCCCGGATCGGGTTGGTCGTGCACGCCGGATCGACGATGCCAGCGGCCGATACATCCACGCGGTAAAGCAATCGGTCGCCAGCGATATCCGGTTCGACGGGCTAACGGTCGTCGTCGATTGCGCCAATGGGGCTGCCTACAAGGTCGCGCCCTCCGCCATCTGGGAGCTGGGGGCGAAGGTCATCGCCATGGGCGTCGAACCCAATGGCACCAACATCAATCGCAATGTCGGATCGACCTCGCTCGATGCGATCAAGGCGCGGGTGGTCGAAGAAGGGGCCGACATCGGCATTGCGCTCGATGGCGATGCCGACCGCCTGATCGTGATCGACGAGAAGGGCCAGACCGTCGATGGCGACCAGATCATGGGGCTGATCGCCTCGCGCCTCGCCGATCGCGGCGACCTCAAGGGCGGGGGCGTAGTTGCAACGGTGATGAGCAATCTCGGGCTTGAACGCTTCCTACAAGGCAAGGGCCTTACGCTGGAGCGCACCAAGGTCGGCGACCGCTACGTGCTCGAACGCATGAAGGAAGGCGGCTTCAATGTCGGTGGCGAACAATCGGGACACATGATCCTGACCGATCACGGAACCACCGGCGATGGCACGGTCGCAGCGCTGCGCGTGCTCGCGAGCCTTGTCCGTTCGGGCAAGCCGGCGAGCGAACTGCTCCATGTCTTCGATCCCGTGCCCCAACTGCTCAAGAATGTGCGCTATTCGGGCGGCAAACCGCTCGAGGCGGATAGCGTGAAGGCGGTCATCGCGGAAGCCGAGAAGGAGCTCGAAAGCAAGGGCCGGCTTGTGATCCGTCCGTCGGGAACCGAACCCGTGATTCGCGTGATGGCGGAGGGTGACGATGCAGCCCAGGTCGAGGCCGTAGTCGACCGGATTTGCGACGCCGTGCGGGAGGCAGTCTGATGCTGGAAATGCGTCCCGATTGCGAACGCTGCGGCGTCGATCTGCCCGCCGAGGCGAGCGGCGCGTTCATCTGCAGCTTCGAATGCACTTTCTGCGCCGATTGTGCCGATGACGTCGACGATCTCTGCCCGAATTGCGGCGGCGAACTGATGGATCGTCCGACGCGCGCGCCCAAGCTGCAGGAGAAATTTCCGCCGAGCACCGAGCGGAAGTTCAAGGGGTGAACGACCACGGCACTCCGCCTCGCGTCCTTTCCATCGCCGGATCCGACAGCTCCGGCGGCGCGGGCATCCAGGCAGACATCAAGACGATCACCATGCTCGGCGGCTACGCGATGACCGCGATCACCGCCGTCACCGCACAGAACACGCGCGGAGTGCAGGGGATCGAAGTGATGCACCCGGACCTCGTAATTGACCAGGTGGACAGCTGCCTCGACGACATCGGAGCCGACGCGATCAAGATCGGCATGCTCGGCTCGCCCGAGATCGCAATGCGCCTGGCAGAGCGGCTGGACAATTTCTCGGGCGCCATCGTCTTCGACCCGGTCATGGTTGCCACAAGCGGATCGGATCTGGCCGACGAGGCCACCATCGCCGCATTCGGCGCGCTGATGCAGATCGCAACCGTAGTCACACCGAACTTGCCCGAACTCGCCGCGCTCACCGAGCGTGAGGAAATCCTGCCTCACGAGGTGTTCGATGCGGCGAGTGAACTGGCCGAGGCTCAGGACACTATCGTGCTGGCCAAGGGCGGGCATGGCGATGGCGACCAGGTGATCGACTATGTCGTTTCGTCATCCGGCAAGATTGCCAGTTTCGGTCACGCGAGGATCGATACGCCTCACACGCATGGCACGGGTTGCACCCTGTCGGCGGCGCTTACCACCATGCTGGCATACGGCCAGCCGTTGACCCACGCCATCCGGATCGCGCGCGCCTTCACCCGGGCCGCTATCGAGCAGGCACCGGGCTTTGGTGATGGGAGCGGCCCGCTCGGCCACCAGGCCGTGCGCAAGCTTTCCGCCGGCGACGAAACCTAGCAGCCGAGGTCGTAGAACTCGCAGAGATAGGCCCAGGCCTCTTCTGCGGTCTCGCACCAGCGGAAGAGGTCGAGATCCTTCTTCGATATCGTCCCTTCCTCGGCAATCGCTTCGAAATTGACGACGCGCGTCCAGAAATCCTTGCCGAACAGCAGGATCGGGATGGGTTTCATCTTGCCGGTCTGGATCAGGGTGAGGAGTTCGAAGAGCTCGTCGAACGTCCCGAAGCCGCCCGGGAATACCGCCACCGCCCGTGCGCGGAGCAGGAAATGCATCTTGCGTAGCGCGAAGTAATGGAAATTGAGCGACAGGTACGGCGTCACGTACTGGTTGGGAGCCTGTTCATGCGGCAGGATGATGTTGAGACCGATCGATTCCCCGCCGGCCTCGCTCGCGCCGCGATTGGCAGCTTCCATGATCGACGGGCCGCCACCGGAGCAGACGACGAACTGGCGCTTGCCAGCCTCGATGATCGATTTCTCGGTTGCCAGTTTTGCCAGCTTCTGTGCCTCGCCGTAATATTTCGACTTGGCGACGAGGCTTTCTACGATCGCCCGTTCGTCTTCGGGCAGGTCCTTGGCGCCTTTGAGCGCTTCTTCGGCAGCTTCGGGCGGCGGAATTCGGGCGCTGCCGTACATGACCAGCGTCGAACCGACCCCGGCCTCTTCCAGGACCATTTCGGGCTTGAGCAATTCCAGCTGGAACCGCACCGGGCGCAGTTCTTCCCGCAGGAGGAATTCCGTATCCTGGAAGGCCAGCTTGTATGATGGATGTTCGGTTTGCGGCGTATGTGTCTCGAGGCCCTTTTTCTCGAACTGGGCCTCTTTTTTAGCCGGGTAGAACTTGCGGTCTGAGATGCCGCGCTTTTGCTTTTCTTCTTCTGTCATATGCGCCGCGATAGTGCGCGGCAGCGCGAGCGACAAGTCATTGAAGAGAAAATGGCAGGGGTGACAGGATTCGAACCCGTGGCCCTCGGTTTTGGAGACCGATGCTCTACCAGCTGAGCTACACCCCTGCAGAGGAAGGCGCGCACTAGTATAGCACCGCGCTCTTGGCAAGACACGTATCGCAGCCTGGGCGACAAACTGTTAGGACTGAGGGCATGCATGCCCCCGTGCCCGATACGATCCCGGTCGAACTGCTGCTGCGAGCCTATCGCAGCGGGGTCTTCCCCATGGCGGACCATCGCAACGACCGCGAGGTCTACTGGGTCGAACCGCGCGAGCGCGCCATCATCCCGCTGGATGGCTTCCACACGTCGAAGAGCCTGAGGAAGGTGCTGAAGCAGGACCGCTTCCGCATCAGCTGCGACGAGGACTTTGCCCGGGTGATCGCTGCCTGTGCCGAACCGCGCGAGGAACTGGCCGAAAGCTGGATCAGCCACCAGATCGAGGCGAGCTATGTCGCGCTGCACCGCACGGGCCACGCACATTCGGTCGAGGTGTGGGAAGGCGAGGACCTGGTTGGCGGCCTCTATGGCGTTGCCTTCGACCGGGTATTCTGCGGCGAGAGCATGTTCAGCCGGACCGACAATGCCAGCAAGGTGGCACTCGCCTGGCTGGTCGCGGCCATGCGACGGGCCGGATACCTTTTGCTCGACTGCCAGTTCATGACCGACCACCTCGCCACAATGGGCGCGGTGACCTTGCCGCAAATGGCCTATCTCGAGAAATTGCTCGCGGCATTCGGTGCGCCCGCGTCGACGATCCCTTTCGAGATCGCCGCAGCGAATGCTCACTCTTCGCCGGGGAACTCCATCGCGCAGGATTTGACCCAGACATCGTAGATCGGGTGTTCGACCACGTTGATCGATGGCTTGTTCTTGAACAGCCAGCCGGAGAAGACCCGGCGGAAATCGCTCTCGCTGCCACGCTCACGCACCAGGACCTGGACGAAGGCGCCCTCCTCCTTGTCGAACTCCCAAGGCGCGGTTCGCTCGCAAGCCCGCAGTCGCACGATCACATCGCCGATACGGCGCTGTTCGCCCGGCTTGAGTTCGAGTTCCTGGGTGAGGTTGTTGCGCTTGTTGAGCACGCCGATCGTCGCAACGCGCTCTTCCATGGGCGTTCCGATTCCCGCCTCGTCCCCCACAATCCGGGGTAGCTCGACATTCTCGAGCTCTTCTGGAATTTCGGTCTGGATCGGCTCCGGCGCCGGCGGATCGTCGGAACAGGCGGCCAGCAGCGCCAGTGAGGACAGGAGCGCGCCGGCCCGGATCATGGTCAGGCGTCCGGCGACCAGGCTTCGTAATCGCCGACCGCTGCTGCCCGCTTGCCGCCTCTCTCGAGCGCGCCCTGCGGGCGATAGGCGGCAGCAGTCCCCGTGGCATTGGGCGTGTAATCCGCTTCCCAGATGCGCGCTGGCGGAAGATTGCTTTCGGGAACGTCGTCGAAGGCGCCGTGTAGCCAGCCATGCCATTCGCTTGGCACGCGGCTCGCATCATTGGCGCCTTCATAGATTACCCAGCGGCGTTCGCGCTGGTCCTTCTTGGGCCTGGAGCGAAAATAGGCATTGCCCTGCGCATCGGTGCCGACCTGTTCGCCATTGCGCCAGCTCCAGAGGTGCGTGCCGATGGTCGCACCGTTCCACCATGTGAAGATTTTTCCGAGGAAGCTCATGGCCGCGCGCCTAGCCGATTCGAGCGCCCTCGCCAAGCACCTACCAGCTAACCAGATCACCCGGTTCGATACCAAGTTCTTCAGCGCGCCCCCCAGCGATTTCGAGCACCCCGCTGGTGGAGCCGACCGAATAGACCGATTCGAGCGAATAGGGTTCGGTCATGGCAGCGATATTGAGGATACGACCGTCGACCCCGATGAAAATGATATCGAGCGGGATCGGTGTGTTCTTCATGTAGAAGCTGCGCGCAGTGGGCGTTTCGCTGGGAAAGATCATCGCCTCGTCGGGGCCCAGTTCGGTGCGGAACATCAGCCCGCGCGCCTGTTCCTCGCGGCTGGCCGCCACTTCGGCGCGAAAGACGTGGCGTGCTTCGCCGGTATCGACGGTGACTGGGATGATTTCGAGACCCGAAACCGGGTGGGTCGTCGCCTCGCTTGCATCCTCGGTCGGAGCGGTCGCCCTATCAGCGCCCGCCTGGGGCGAGCAGGCAGCGAGCGCGGCTCCAAGCAGTCCCGCAATCAGTCTCGTGCTTCGGCGACCCATTCTTCCAGCTCCGTTTCGGTTTTCGCCTCGACAGCGCGCCGGGCGTGGTCGAAGGAATGGCCCGCCCGCACGATCGCCGCAAGCTGCTTCTCGCGCGCCTTGTGTGCCGCGTCGGGGCTTTCCCCTCGGGGCACGATGCGAAACGGGCCGAAGCGCCGGCGGCGGACATAGGATAGCACGGCCTCGCGCGCCTGCGCCTCGTCGGGCGAATTGGCCTGCCGCACGTCCTCCGCCAGCCCGTCTGCCCGCAGTGTTTGCTCCACCCTTCGGGCGCCATATCCACGGGCCAGCAATCCGCTCGCCTTCATCCGGGCATAGGCCGCGTCGTCGACATAGTTCTTCTCGGCAAACCGGGTTACCAAACCAGCGATATCGGGCTCGCTATCGCCGTCCCAGCCTCGTTCACGCAGCTTACGCCTGAGGTAGGATTCGAGCTTGCCCGACGATGTCGCGAACCGGGCGACATAATGCAGTGCGAGGTCGTTCAGACGCGTGCGGTCGAGCGGTTTTGGCGTGCGACGAGTGCGCCGGCGTGTTGCATGACCATCAGTCATCGGCCATATTCGTGCCACAAACCTTATCGAATGGGAAAGATGGATTAAGCACTGCCAGTGGGAGGGCAGTGCTTAATCGCATGAGGGTCGCCAACAAGGCATTGATTTCAAAAGGTTACAAGAGAAAATATGACCGACGCCGTTTTGACGCCGACGCCGAACGATTGCGATCTGCCTCGCCGCAGGTCGGATTTCGCGACCTTCAATGACGCCATCGATTACGCTGCCCGCAGCAAAAAGGGGCTCAATTTCCACGATATGCGCGGCAATCTCGCGCGTCCCTATCCCTATTCCGAGATGCGCGCCGATGCGCTGCAGCTGGCTTACAAGCTCAATGCCTCGGGAATCGGGAAGGATGATCGCATCGCGCTGGTCGCCGAAACCAGCCCGGAATTCGCGGCCATGTTCTGCGCCTGCGTCTATGCCGGTGCATGGCCAGTCCCGCTTCCCCTGCCTACCACGTTTGGCGGCAAGGAAAGCTATATCGACCAGCTCTCGGTCCAGCTGCAGAGCAGCGATCCCAAGATGCTGCTCTACCCGAGTGACATCGCCGAAATGGCCAAGGCCGCGGCAGACAAGCAGGGCTGCGAGGGAATAACCTGGGAAGACTTCGCAGCGCGCGATGGCGAAGAGTGTGAGCTGCCCGAAGCGAAGCCCGACGACATCAGCTACCTGCAGTATTCCTCGGGCTCTACGCGCTTCCCTACCGGTGTCGCCGTTACTCACGAGGCGCTGCTTCACAATTTGCGCGGCCATGCGATGGCAACCGACATCGGCCCAAATGATCGCGTGGTGAGCTGGCTGCCGTGGTATCACGACATGGGCCTCGTCGGCTGCTTCCTTTCGCTCATCGCGAACCAGGTCAGTGCCGATCTCATCCGTACCGAACACTTCGCACGCCGCCCGCTTGCCTGGCTCGACCTCATCAGCCGCAACCAGGGCAATTCGCTCAGCTATTCGCCGACATTCGGCTACGACATTTGCGCACGTCGCATCTCAAGCCAGAGCCACGTGTCGGAACGCTTCGACCTGTCGCGCTGGCGCACGGCGGGCAATGGCGCCGACATGATCCGGCCCGACGTGATGCAGAATTTCGTAAACGCCTTTGCCGAGGCGGGCTTCAAGGCCAGCGCCTTCACGCCTAGCTACGGCCTTGCCGAAGCAACCCTCGCCGTCACCGTGATGCCCCCAGGCGAAGGCATCCGCGTCGAGCTGGTCGAGGAAGAGCGCCTGTCGGGCCGCCCACGCGATATCTCCAAGCCCGCGCGTTATCGCGCCATCGTCAATTGCGGAAAGGCCCTACCGGGCATGGAAGTCGAAATCCGCGGCGAAAGCGGCGATGCAAGGGGCGATCACCAGATCGGCAAGGTATGGTGCCGCGGCAAGAGCGTCATGCACTCGTATTTCCGTAATGAGGAGGCGACGAACGAATGCCTCGTCGACGGCTGGCTCGACACAGGCGACATGGGCTATCTCGCCGATGGCTATTTGTTCATCGTCGGCCGTGCGAAGGACATGATCATCATCAACGGCAAGAACCTCTGGCCGCAGGATATCGAATGGGCGGTCGAGCAACTGCCCGGCTTCAATCACGGCGACATCGCAGCCTTCTCGGTCGACACGCCCGATGGTGAGGAAGCGCCTGCGGTGCTGGTCCATTGCCGCGTTTCGGAGCCCGAAGAACGCCTCAAGCTGCGCGACCAGATCGCCGACAAGGTTCGCGGCGTTACCGGCATGAGCTGCGTGGTCGAACTCGTGCCTCCGCGCACACTGCCGCGCACGAGTTCTGGCAAGCTCAGCCGCGCGAAGGCCAAGAGGCTCTACCTCTCGGGCGAAATCCGGCCGATCGAACTCGAGATGGCCGCCTGACCGAATGGACCGCAGGATAGGGCACCGCTTCTATCTTGCTACGGGGATTTACGTCTTCGTCCTCGGTGCGGTCGGCTTCGCACGCAATTTCTACCTGCGTCCCTTCGGATCGGAGCCGCTTGCCGACGCGGGTCCAATCTATGCCGGATCAATCCTTCACGGGCTCGTCTGCACCGCCTGGATGGCTCTCGCTGTCTGGCAGCCATGGCTGGTCATGCGAGGCAAGACCGCCCTTCACCGCAAGACAGGACGCTGGGGTGCGGTAGTTGCAATCCTGCTGATCGTAACCGGCCTGGTTGTGACATGGAGCCAGGCGGTTCGCTTTGCCGCTACGGGAGAGACGCCCGGTTTCGTCATCGTGCCATTGGGAACGCTGGCAATGTTTGCGCTGGCCTTCGGGCTAGCGATTCATTTTCGCAAGCGCCCCGAGTATCATAAACGCTGGATAGTTGTGGCCCATTGCACATTGTTGGCTCCGCCCGCGGCCCGTGCCCTGGTAACTTTCGAAATCCCGCCTGTTCCCCTGATCATCTTGCTGATCAGCTTTCCGCTGCTTGTGGGATTGCTACTCGATATCTGGAAACGGCGCGCCGTACCGTGGATTTACCTGATTGGTATCTTCCTGGTCGTGGTTGTCGGAGGCGTCAGGCAACAGATGGTCAACGAACCCGCCTGGATTGTACTGGTAGAGCGCGTTCTGACCTAGGCGTCTCTTCCGCATTCTCGCGGTCCTGATATGCCGTTGCGACTTGCAACGCCTGTCTTAGATACCTAATACAGAAGATAAGGTTCTCACGGAGGTCTGCTGAAATATCATGAGTGACGAAACGCCCAAGGCCGAAGCTGCGCCCGCACCTGCGAAGGCTGCGCCCACCACCACGGCGGCCCCGCCCGAATTCGACCTCACCCCGCCCGATCCGGTTCCTGCCGTTGCGCCCGAAAAGGCCGCGGGCCTGGTGCCCGTTTCGGAAGAGGTGAAGAGCAAGCTGGAAAGCAAGGTCGACGGTTTCGTCGAGGACCTAATTGCGCAGGATGCCAATTCGCCGGAGTTCGGCAAGAAGGTCGACCAGCTGACCAATATGGGCCGCAAGGAAATCATGGCGGCGGCGGGCATGTCGAACCGCTTCCTCGACCGTCCCGTGCGCGCGATGGACAAGGATGAGGGCGTCGGTGCCAACCTTGCCGAACTGCGCCGCGTGGTGGAAGACCTCGATCCGGGCAAGCGCGGCAAGCTGTCGGGCACGCGCAAGATCCTCGGCATCATTCCCTTCGGGAACAAGCTAACGAACTATTTCCGCAGCTACCAGAGCGCGCAGACCCACATCCAGTCGATCCTCGGCAATCTTGCCAGCGGCAAGGACGAGCTGATCATGGACAATGCCGCGATCGACGTCGAACGGCAGAAGCTGTGGGAGGCGATGGGCAATCTGGAACAGATGATTCACATCTCGAACACACTCGACGGCAAGCTGGAAGAGAAGGCCGCCGAACTCGATGCGACCGATCCGGCCAAGGCCAAGGCCGTGCGCGAGACGGCGCTGTTCTACGTCCGCCAGCGCACGCAGGACCTGCTCACCCAGATGGCGGTGAGCGTGCAGGGCTATCTCGCTCTCGATCTCGTCAAGAAGAACAATGTCGAGCTGGTAAAGGGCGTCGACCGAGCCAGCACCACCACCGTTGGCGCACTGCGCACCGCTGTGACCGTGGCCGAGGCAATGACAAACCAGCGCCTCGTGCTGGGCCAGATCACCGCTCTGAACGACACCACCGCCGGCATCATCGACAGCACAAGCACCATGCTGCGCGACCAGACGGGCAAGATCCACGAGCAGGCCGCCGCCAGCACGATCCCGCTGGAGACGCTGCAGCGTGCTTTCCAGAACATCTACGACACCATGGACGAAGTCGACGCATTCAAAGTCCGTGCGCTGGAAAGCATGAAGCAGACGGTCACCGTGCTGTCCGACGAGGTGGAGAAGTCCAAGGGTTATATCGCCCGCGCCGAAGGCCAGGCACAGGCCCAGAAGCAGGTCGCCGAAAGCAGCCTGCTGAGCATCGAGGGCTAGGACATTGGGCGACCTCACCCGCGACAGCGACCGGATCATGGACGAGGCGCGCCGCGTACGCGACGACAATCGCACTGGCGGACGTCACCGCCGCGAGGGCTCGATCGGAGCGGGCTCCGCCAAGATCAAGCAGGGCCTGTGGATCAAGCGTATCCGCAATATCGTGATCGCGCTGTTCGGCATCTGGGTTGCCACTGGCGTCGCCGGCCTGATCCTCAACGGGATCGGCTTTGCGGGCGTGATGGCGCTGATTGTCGCAAGCGTCATCGCCGTGGCCGTGCTTGGCAATTATCCCAAGCTCAAGACCCCGCGCCGCGAGAGCTTGAACAAGGGCAATGTCCAGCAGATGGTCGGCCGCACCGAACTATGGCTCGAAAGCCAGCGGCCTGCCTTGCCCCCGCCCGCTGCCAAGATCGTGAGCGACATGGGCGTACAGCTCGACGCGCTCGGCCTGCAGCTGGAAGGCGTGGACCAGAACCATCCCAAGGCGCGCGAGGTGCGCAGCCTCGTGGGCGAGCAACTGCCCGGCATGATCGATAGCTATCGCAAGATTCCGTCCCACCTGCGCAGCGAGCAAAGAGCAGGTGCGACGCCCGACGAGCAGCTGACCGACAGCCTTGGCAAGATCAGCAGCGAAATCGATTCGATCACTCGCCAGCTCGCCGAAGGGTCGCTCGATGACCTCGCGATCAAGCACCGTTACCTCGATTACAAATTCGGAGAAGGTGCACAGACCGCTCCCGAACTGGAGAACAAGAGCTGATGCGTGTCCCCCTGCCCCACAACCTCGGCAAGGAAGAAGTCCGCCGCCGCCTGCGCGAACGCAGCCACGAGATCGGCGATGCGATCCCCGGCGGCATGGCCCAGGTCACGACCAGCTGGCCCAACGAGGACTGCATGGCGCTCGGCATCGATGCCATGGGCAATCGGATCGGCGCGCAGGTACTGATCGAGGAAACGCAGGTGATTTTCGAGGTCGATCTGCCCGCGGCCCTGTCTTTCGTCGAGCCGATGATCGCGGGTGCGATCCGCAAGAAGGGCCAGAAGTTGCTCGAAGCCAAGTAAGGCGTTTCGCGCGCGGCCAGCCTTCCCCCCGGGCGACACAGGTTTTTTCTATTGCCGCGGAACCATATTGCGGTTCAAGCGCTTAGGATAACGCAAAAAAATCGGGTTTCGTTCGGACGCAGCCAGCTGGACCCGACCCTTGAACATGCAATGCCAGGATGGGGGTCCGGGAATTGAGAGAGCAGTTGAGGCAGGCGACCGCGCTAACTCACTCGCGCATGGACGAAGCCGTGGGCCAATGGCCTCTGTCATCGAACCGCGACTACGCGGCTTTCCTGATGGCACAGTTCGAGGCACGGTCCTGCCTCGATGCAGCATTTCGCCGGCAGCCCCCTGCGATGATCGAGGCTCCACCAGCCCAGACCAGCCTGATCGCCCATGACCTCGGCGAACTCGGATTTGCTGCACCAACGGTTTCCCGCGATTTCTCGCTCGATGATCCCTACGCCGCATTGGGCGCCGCATGGGCCATCTCCGGCTCCTCGCTCGGCAATCGCACTCTCCTCGTCCGGCGCCGCAAGGCCGGGCTATCAGGCGCGGAGCGGTTTCTCTCCGATTCCTGCCTCCCAAGCTATTTTCGAGAGTTGCTAAGCGTACTCGCTCGACCGCATCGCCCTGAGGAATTGGCGGCGGCTGTCACTGGAGCAGAGGCCGCTTTCAACATCTTCGAAGAGGCATTCGCCCAACCACACATGGAAGCAGCCGCATGAACGGGCAGGAAACCCAAGTAGACCTGTCCAACTGCGATCGCGAACCGATCCACCAATTGGGGAAAATCCAGGGCTTCGGCGCTCTGATCGCGGTCAATGCAGACTGGTTCGTTTCCTTGAAATCGGCGAATCTTGAGGCAATGCTCGGCCTGGAGGACGAACTTGAAATTGGTTCACGACTGTCCGACGCAATGGATCGTCCGGCACTTGAGCGGTTGCGCAGCAACACCGCATCGCTAACCGACACAGATCAGATCGAACGTCTGTTTGGCCTCGATCTGACAGGCAGCGGCAAGCTTTTCGATTGCGCTATCCATTGCAGCGGCAACTATACCATCATCGAGCTAGAGCCTCACGCAGCCGGTGACGTAAATCGCCAGATAGCCCTGCTGCGTCCGATCATGGCAAGGCTGGACGGGCTGGAGGATACCGTTGACCTTTTATCGCAGGCGGCAAGACAGCTGCGTGCATCGCTCGATATCGATCGGGTGATGGTCTATCGCTTTCACGAGGATCTGTCCGGCGAAGTCGTTGCCGAAGCCCGGCGCGACGATCTCGAGGCCTTCCATGGCCTGCGCTATCCCAAGAGCGACATTCCTGCCCAGGCGCGCGAGCTCTACAAGCGCAATCGCTTCCGCATCATCAGCGATGTGAATGAGGAACCGGTTGCGATTGAACCGGGCCAGACGCCCGAGGGCGAACCGCTTGACCTTTCGATGAGTACTCTGCGCGCGGTTTCGCCGATCCACATCGAGTACCTGAAAAACATGGGTGTGGGTGCATCGCTGTCGATCTCGATTGTGATCAACGGAAAGCTGTGGGGCCTTTTCGCCTGCCATCACTATTCGTCCAAGATCCTGCCCTATTCGCAGCGCACGGCTGCTGAGCTATTCTCGGAGCTGTTCTCGCTGATGCTCGAGCGTTCGCTTTCGCGCGAGCGTGCGCAATTGCGCGAGGCGGGGCAGGTCGTTCACAACCGACTGATGCGCGACATCGCTGCGGGCACGCCGCTCTCCGAAAGCCTGCCGCTGCTGACCCCGGTCATCCAGCAGGTCATCCCGCACGACGGCTCCAGCGTCTTCATCGAGGACATCTACGACCAGAACGGTGCCGCGCCCAACGAAGAAGAATTTCGCGCCATCGTGCCGATGCTCAACAGCGCGGCGACCAGTCGTATTCTTGCCAGCGATGCGATTGCCGAACGGGCACCCAAGGCAGAACGCTTCGCCGACCGCGCAGTCGGCGCGCTGGTCATCCCGATCTCGCGCACACCACGTGATTATCTCGTGCTGTGGCGGCGTGGGCTGACCCAGACCGTGACCTGGGCCGGGAACCCGGAAAAGCCGGTCGAATATGGCCCCAATGGCGCGCGGCTGACACCGCGCAAGAGCTTCGAGGCCTGGCAGAAATCGGTCGAGGGCAGGAGTTCCCCATGGACCGAAGGCGAGTTGCAAGTGGCGGACGGTCTGCGCGTAACCCTGCTCGAAATCATCCTTCGCCTCACGGACGATGCGGTCAAGGAGCGCGCGAAGTCGCAGGCGCAGCAGGAATTGCTCATTGCCGAGCTCAACCACCGCGTTCGCAATATCCTCAACCTGATCCGCGGGCTGATCAGCCAGTCCAAACGTGAAGCGGGCTCCATCGAGGAGTTTTCGGATATCGTCGGCGGGCGCATCACCTCGCTTGCTGCCGCGCATGACAACATTACCAAGGGCAATTGGGCGGCTGCTCCGCTGCGCACCCTTATCGATAGTGAAGCGCAGGCCTATCTCGACAACAAGCGCGACCGCGTTTCGGTCGAAGGGCCGGAAGTCCTTGTGGCGCCCGAAGCCTACACGGTGCTCGCCCTCGTGATCCACGAGATGGTGACGAACTCCGCCAAGTATGGCTCGCTTTCCGACAGTTCCGGCCAGCTCGATATCGAGATCGAGCGCGACAACGATCATTCGCTACGCCTCAGCTGGCGAGAAAGCGGAGGCCCTCCAGTGAAGGCGCCCACGCGACGCGGCTTCGGCTCCACCATCATCGAGCGCTCGATCCCGTTCGAGCTCGAAGGCGAAGCGGACGTGGACTACAAATTGTCGGGATTGCACGCACGCTTCTCCATTCCTGCCCGCTTCATCGAATGGCGCAGTGCAGGTGGCAGCGATGGTGAAGAGCCCAACGGCAAGGTCACCCGGCGGGATCCGCCTCCCGGCGACCTGCCCGGTTCCGTCCTCTTGGTCGAAGACAGCATGATCATTGCGCTCGATACCGAGGATTGCCTCAAGGAACTCGGCGTCCGGCAAGTGATCACGGAAAGCACGGTTGCAGGGGCACTTGCATCGCTTGAGAGGCAGTCACCGGAACTCGCGATCCTCGACTACAATCTCGGCAATGAGAGCAGCGAGAAGGTGGCTGTGGCGCTGTCGAAGAAGGGCATCCCCTTCTGGCTGGCGACCGGCTATGGCGAAATGGCAGACCGGCTCGATGAGATCGGCGCGCAAGGCATGCTGACCAAGCCCTATGGACGCGACGATCTGGTCTCAATCCTTGGGAGCGCGAAAGAGAGCTGAGCCTCAGCAGGCCGCGATCAAGAGACAGCGACCGCACTGCGAGAAGTCGACGTCGCCAAGCTCGCTGGCCCAGCCCGAAGCTCCTGCACTCACCGTCTCACCGCCAATCCGGCATGCACCCGACAAGGGCAGCACCTGTACTGCACCTTCCATCGCAGTCGAGGGCATCCCGACGCTGTGCACCAACCGGAAATACGGACCGTCGACGAGCACCGTCTCCGCACCGGCATCTACCTTCTGTAGTAGCCGGTCGGGATATGGTCCCCCGTCAATCGAACGCATGGCATCGTCGAGATGCAGGTCCCGATCGCGCCCGTAATCGTACAGGCGGTAGGTGATGTCGCTGTTCTGCTGGATTTCGACCAGCGTGAGCCCCGGCCCGATCGCGTGCACCGTCCCCGATGGCACATAGAGGAAATCGTTCTCCTTGACCTCGCGCCAGTCGAGCATGTCCTCGATCGACCCATCTAGCGCCGCCGCGCGAATGTCTTCCGGACTGAATTCCTCGCGAAAGCCGATCGCCAGTGTTGCCCCAGGTTTGGCTTCGGTGATCAGCCAGCACTCGTCCTTACCCACACCGGTCGGACTATTCTCCGGTAACGGATGGATCTGGACCGACAGACGCTCTCCAGTGAAGAGATACTTTGCGAGCACACTCTTCAGTTCTTCCGGCGGATCGAACCAGACTTCCCCGATCTGCGCGCCATCGCCCCGGTCGAATGATTGCGGCAGATCGCAGCGTCCCCAGGGTTTGACGAGCCGCGTCTCGGTCAGGATGCCGGGTCCCGCCATCATTGGCCGCCTTCGCTGAGTTTGGAGACTTGCTGCACGGCGTCGCGTGAAACGACGAGAACTTCGCCATCCTCGACGACGACGATGACATTTTCCAATCCTACCACGGATATCCGCGGTCCGTCGGACTGGGTCATGACACCTGAGGAACCGAGCAAGCGCGCATCCGTCCCGCAGACGTTGCCCTGCGCGTCGGCTTGGCGTGCTGACATCAGCGCATCCCAGTTGCCGATGTCCGACCAGCCCATTTCGGCAGCCACGACCGCCGCGTGGTCGGTATTCTCCATGATGGCGTAATCGACGCTTTCGCCTTGGCTCGCTTCAAATGGCTGCGCGGCGGGATAGAAACGCGGACCCTCTTCCGATCCTTGGCGGACGGCCTCGCGGACTGCGTCCGCCATCTCGGGACGGTACCGGGCCAACTCCTCGAGAAAGGTCCCGGCCCTGAAGGCGAATATGCCCGCGTTCCAAACGAAGCCGCCATCGGCGAGGAACTCCCTAGCCCGCTCCAGATCGGGCTTTTCGACGAAACGTGCGACCCGGTGGCCCGGGCCGAGCGCCTCGCCGCGCTGGATATAGCCATAGCCTGTTTCCGGCCGCGTCGGCTCGATGCCGATCGAAACCAGCCAGCCCTCGCCTGCCAGCTCGGCCGCTCGTCCCGCGGCCGCGGCAAAACTGCTCTCATCGGCAATGTAATGGTCGCTTGGGCAGACCAGCATTACGGCCTCGGGATCGAGCCGGGCCGCTGCCAGCGCAATGGCCGGGGCGGTATTCCGCGCTGCCGGTTCGACGATAAGACGATGGTCACCGGCCTGCTGGGAAATGAAATCGACATGGCCTTCGCCAGCCACGACCAGGGGCGAAGCGAAGCGTCCCGGATCGGCCACACGATCGAGCGCCTGCTGGAAGAGCGTGCGTTCACCAATCAGCTTCAGGAACGGCTTGGGCCGCTCATGTGTGCTGATCGGCCACAGCCGCGTCCCGGCCCCGCCGCATAGGATTACCGGTT
The DNA here is from genome assembly GCF_019711415.1 of Qipengyuania vesicularis. GTDB lineage: Bacteria > Pseudomonadota > Alphaproteobacteria > Sphingomonadales > Sphingomonadaceae > Qipengyuania > Qipengyuania vesicularis. The sequence goes on from NZ_JAIGNJ010000003.1 coordinate 62,114, forward strand.
GTATCAATGAAATAGCCCCAACATTACCCGGTGTTTAACCACAGCAATATTGAATGTCAGTTAAAGAATCTCTGGCGGTAGTAGAATGGGGCAGCCACCGGATTGCCCTGCGCATCGCGGGCCGGTTCGAAGCGGACCTGCTCGTAGGACAGCCGGCAAACCATCGCATCGGTCTCGGGGAAGGGGCTCGGTTCGTAGATCGAACAGGCGGTTACACGGCCCTGCGGGGAAACCATCAGCCTGACGATTACCGATTTCCCGATGCGCGCCTCGCGCCCACCCGGAGGAATGGGGAAGGCGCTTGAATCGGTGATCGAACGCACGAGTACGGGCTTGGTAGCGGCGACACCGCCTTGTCCGCCGCCGCCACGGCCGGCCCCTGTTCCGACTCCGCTGCCCGTCGCGCCTGTCCCGTCCCCGGCCTGGGTCGCACCCGATGTCGTAGCTGCCCCGGTAGAGGCAGCGCGCGGAACTGGTTGATCTTCTTTTACCTGCCTTCTCGGCGTCGGCGCGGTGACGGGTTGCGGGACGGCTTCCTCCCCCGCATCGCCCTGCGCACCTTCGTCCGGTTCCGGCTCGACAACCGGTGTTTCTTCCTCCGGCGCCGTCACTGTCACCGAGAATGCGGAGACGACGGTTCGCTCGACGCTGGCGACCGCATTCGGCGCGAGGCTACGTATCAATGCGTAGAAGATTGCCAAGTGAATCAGGATTATAAGCAGGATAACCCAGGGATTGGGTCGCCGCTTTGTAGAACTGAATTTGGTCGATTCACCCGCCATACCGGCTTCAACGAGGCACAGGGCCTCCGCGTTCCAAGCTCCGCGTCGAAGCTGCCAAACGGAAGGGAGGTGAAAAGCAGGACATGGCCACGCTTTCCCCGATCCTTGACGATGGCTCGGTGCCGGGGATGCGGCCATTGCACGCCGCAGCCCTCGCCCTTTCGGTGTTCCTGACCTTTGGCCTGCTCGCCTATGTCAGTATCGAACTCACGCGCAATTCGGGCCGTATCGCCTCCATCTGGCTACCAAATGCGCTTGCTGTCGCATTCCTGTTGCGAACAAGCCTGGGCTCGGATCGGCTGGTCCTGGCCGCCTGCCTATTGGGCAATCTGGCGGCGAACCTGTTCGTCGGCGATCCGGTTCACTTCGCACTTACGCTTGCTGTCGCGAACTCGGTCGAGGTCATGCTTGCCGTATTTCTGGTCCGGCAGTGGTGCGGAGCCCGGCCAGACATGGCCAATATTGCCGATCTCACGCGCTTCATGCTCGCCGCCTGCGCGATCGCCCCGATCGCGTCGACAGCAATCGCAAGCCTTGCCTTCTTCGAAAGCGCAGGCGGCGGGATCGGCGGCATGATCCGCTGGGCCATGTCCGACGCGCTGAGCATGCTGGTAATCGCCCCCAGCGCGCTGGTTTTCTGGGATGCCTTCACCAACCGGAGGAGGCCGAACCGCTCCGAAATGATCGACTGGATCCTGCTGACGACCTTCGGGACCACGCTGACCTATGTGATTTTCAACCAGTCCACCTACCCGCTTCTGTTTCTGATTCCGCCTGTAGTCGTTGCGCATGCATTCCGGCTGGGCAGCCTTGGCACCGCGTTCTCCGTGCTCAAGGTGGCGCTGATCGCGCTCGTCTTTACCGAACTCGGACGCGGGCCGATCAGCATCCTCTCGCTCGAACCAGGCATGAAGATGCTGCTGCTCGAGGCCTTCCTTGCTTCGGCAACAATCGTGGGAATGCCCGTCGCGGCGATCCTTTCGACACGGGAACGCATGGCCCATGAAGTAGCGCAGGGCAGGCGGCAGCTTGCCTTGCTCGCAAACAACATTACCGATGCCATCCTGCGCTACGATCTCGACGGGCGGTGTACTTACGCATCGCCATCGGTCGCCCGCGTGTTGGGCGAAGCGCCCTCCACCTTTGTCGGCTCCACGACCGCCGAGCGTTCGCATCCGGAATCGCGCGACGCCATCGCCGGAGTGCTTCATCGGCTGGCCACCGGCAAATCCGACACGGAACGCTTCACCTATCGTCGTCTGCTCGACGATGACGAGGGCAAAGCAGTCTATCTCGAGGCAGATTGTGCCATTGCGCGCAATGGGGAGACGGGCAAGCGCGAAGGGATCATCGTGTCCGCGCGCGACGTTACTGTGCGGGTCGAGCTCGAACGGCAGCTCAAGCGTGCCACGCGTCATGCCGAGAATGCAGCACGCGCCAAGGCACAGTTTCTCGCGAACATGAGCCACGAGATCCGCACACCCATGAACGGTGTGCTGGGTTTCGCCGACCTCTTGCGGCAGATGGAGCTGGATCAGACCGCCTCCCGCTATGCCGATATGATCGTTCGTTCGGGCCGGTCGATGATGATGCTGCTCAACGATATCCTCGACATTTCCAAGATCGAGTCCGGCCAGCTGGTCCTCTCGCTCGAAGACTTCGACCTGCGCGAGATGGCGGAAGACTGCGTCAGTCTCCATTTCGCCAGCGCCGAGAGCAAGGGCGTACGCTTGTCGCTTCGCTGCGATCCCGACCTTCCCCGGCGGGCGGTCAGCGATCCGCTGAGGCTGCGCCAGATCATCCTCAACCTGATTGCAAATGCGGTGAAATTTACCGAACAGGGACAGGTAGAGGTCGCGGTCGGGCGCGAGAACGACTGCCTCACGATCGCAGTCGAGGACAGCGGTATCGGTATCGATCCGAGTCGGCTGGAGAGGATCTTCGATCCGTTCATCCAGGAGGAATCGAGCACCACGCGGCGGTTTGGAGGGACGGGCCTCGGCCTGAGCATCTCGCGCCAACTGGCCGACCTCCTCGGCGGCTCGCTTACCGTGGATTCCATGCCGGGCGTGGGTTCGCGCTTCACCTTGCGCGTTCCTCTCGAAGTCGCGGATACCCACCCCGCCAGGAAGCAGGAAGCCAGGGGCAAGGACCCGATCCCCGAGCTCAGGAGCAGGGCCCGCGTCCTGCTTGCTGAAGATCACGACGTGAACCGAATGCTGGTGGTCGCCATGCTCGAACAGCTCGGCCAGACCGTCACCGTGGCGAAAGACGGGCTGGAGGCAGTATCGGCAGTAATCGACGCGCATGGCAGCGAAAATGCGTTCGACCTCGTGCTGATGGATGTGCAGATGCCAGGGTGCGATGGCTATTCCGCGACCCGCATGATCCGCAGATCGGGTATCGGCGAGAAGGAACTGCCGATTGTCGCCCTGACCGCGAATGCCTATCCCGAGGATATCGATGCCGCACACGAGGCGGGAATGCAGGCGCATCTCGCCAAGCCGCTGGTTTTTAGCGAACTGGCCGAAGCCCTTGCGCGGTGGCTGCCCGTGAAGATCGTCGAGGAGGGTGTACTCGAAGCGAAGGGAACCGCGCCCGCTGTTCCCGTCCAGTCGAGCGAAATGCGCGAGCGGTGGAACCTGCGCCGCTCGGAAGCGATCGAGGCTGTTTCGGAAGCGGTACGCAACGATGCCTTCGAAGGCGTCCGGATCGAGCAACTCGCGCGGACCGTCCACAAGCTGGCCGGAACTGCGGGGATGTTCGGCGAAGAGGAACTGGGCCGCAAGGCCGCCGCGCTGGAGCGCGCCTTGCGGGCCGGGGTGGAAGGCGAAGTCCGCCGCAAGCTGGCCGAGGAACTGCTGGCCGCCGCGTGACTATTGCCGGGCTCCGACGCCCGAAAGGAAAAGGGCGGCCCCGAAGGACCGCCCTTTCTGTTATCCAATCCCTGCGGGATTAGAATTCGTAGGTCACGCCGAACTGAATCTGCCAGACCGACGGGAAGGTCGAGAAGCGTTCGGAACCCGGCGAGCGAAAACGCTCGTACACGTAGTTACCGTTGCTATCGATGCTCGTATCGATGATCGGCAGGTTATATTCGAAACCGATCTGCTCCAGCGTATTCCAGCTGCTGTCGATCAGGTTCAGAGCATTCTCGACATCGACGATGAAGCGCAGACGATGGCCCTCAAACGGAGCGGGGACTTCCTGCGAGAAGCGCAGGTCCAGATCCCAATAGTCCGACGAATTGAAGGTGTTACGTCCAACAATTTGTCCGCGATAGTCTTCAAGCCCGCTTTCCGCGAGGAAGGCGTTGAAATCATTCAGTTCGAAACCAGGATCGTAGACGACGCTCGGGTCGTTCACTTCAGGCACGTAAACCAGAACGCGGTCTTCGAAAAGACGCGGGTCACCGAACGGGTTACGAGAACCCGACGAGGTTTCGTAGGTGTAGCTGAAGGGCTGACCGGTGCGATACTTCAGGAAGAACGTGAAGCTCGTCGTCGCATCTTCGAAGAAGTCCTTCTCGAGGTTGAGACGGAACGTCGCATTGTGATCACGCGATGCGTTGGCAGTGCCAGCGACCGGGTTATTGATGTCGATCTTCGAGAAGTTGCCGTAGTTCGAAACCGCACGGCTTGAAGTCAGCGGCTGAATCTCGGTCACATCCTGGTAGCTGTAAGCCAGCGTAACCGAGCCACCGATACCGAGCGGACCTTCGTCCTGGAACCAGCGGTTGCTCAGCGAAGCGCTAATGATGTGGCCACGGCCACCCTTGCCGTTGGTCAGCAGGTAGTCGCTAGTGCCGCGGCTGTCGCAAACCGACGAATCGCCCGGCGTAACCGAACAATCCGGATCGAGGAAATCGACTTGGCGGTAGAGCGGACGCCCGTCAGGCGCTGTGCCGATCTGCGCAAGGGTGAGATCCTGCACGAACAGCGGATCGTAGCTCTTCGAGTAGAGGTAATCGACCATGAAACGCCAACCAAAGTTGAACTCGTGATCGAAACCGATGTTCGCGCGAAGGAACGTCGGGATCTTGAAGTTCGGATCGATCGCGTTGACTTCACCGTCACCCGCGCTGAGCAGCGCCTGCGTACCCGCAGGAGGATTCCGACCGTCGGTAGTAAGCGGAATACTTGCTGCGGCCAGATCGTCCTCATCAATGTCGTCCAGCGCAATACCATTGTTGGTATAGCTGTTCGAGAAGATCACGGACGGGTCACCGCCCGAGAAGATGCCGACTCCACCGCGAATGACCGTGTCACCGGCAAGGCCGAGATCACCCGCATCGTAACGGAAGCCAAGGCGCGGCTGCAGAGCATCCAGATTGTCGAAGCCGACGGTGTTTGTGAAACCATAGCGGTCGAAGAACGTGGTGTTCTCGGTCGGACGGCTGTCGCCATCGTAGAAGTCGTAACGGACACCGAACTGCAACGTCAGGTCGGGTGTCGGAAGCCACTCATCCTGGATGTAAAAGCTATAGATGTCGCGTTTGAACGAAGCAGCCGCATCGTTGATGTCACCGGTCGGCGAACCGCGGAAACGGAACGCCGAAGGCATCTGATTGCGCAGGTCGTCGAAGCTGTCGAACTCGGCGACACCGGTTCCGGACTGCACGAACAGGTTGAATACGTCGAACTGGTCGTACTCAGCACCGATCGTGAAGTTGTGGTTCCCGGCGGTAAGGAAGCCGGCAACCTTGGCCTGCGTGGTGTTGGTACGCAGATCGTTCGCCTGGCGGAACTCGTCCGGACCAAGGAAGATCGTGCCACCACCTGGAGTGGCAACTTCGAATTCCTGGAAATCGACGCCATTCAGACTGTCCTGCTGGTCGCGGTTCTCGATGCGCGAAAGGCGAACTTCCGTCGAGAAATTGTCCGACCAGTCGCTGAACAGTCGCAGCGAGTAGGAGTCGATAGTGTTGCCCGACTGATACCAGTTCGAGCTCAAGCCGATCTCGTCGTCGCGAGCGTCGAGGTTCTGCGTCGTGACGAAATCCTCGCGAGTGCGCTGATAGTTGAACGCAACACGGTGATCGTCAGTGATGTTCGCATCGATACGTGCCAGCCAGCGTTCGGTGCTGCGCGGAATCGTCGGCAGCCACGAACCGGCATCGAAGCCATAGACGCTGTCGAGGATCGAAACGACTTCATCGATGTCGGCCTGAGTGACGTTATCGGCAATACGGCCAACGCCCGAACCCGCAGGGCCAGTGTCGACGCCTTCGCTTCCGTCTTCCTTGTCATAGGTAAGGTGGAAGAACAGGCGGTCCTTGATGATCGGGCCGCCGATGTAAGCACCGTACTTCTTGGTATCGAAAGCACCGATGGTGACGTCTGTATCATTGACGGTGCCGCCAACAAGACTGTCATCCGTGTAGTAGAAGAATGCACCGCCGTGGAACTCGTTGGTACCCGATTTGGTGACGGCATTGATGTTACAACCCGAGAACAGGCCGTACTGAACGTCGAACGGCGCGAATTCGACCGAAACCGACGATAGCGCTTCAAAGGGGAAGGGCTGCGATTCGCTCGGAAAGCCCGAATCGTTGAGGCCGAAGCCGTCGTCCTGGCGGACGCCGTCGACGGTCAGCGAGTTGACGCGGGTCGAGGCGCCGAGACATGACACAGTCCCGCGGTTCGACGAGCTGTCGGGGAAGGTCGAGTCGAGCAGAACGCGCGGATCGTTCTGGATGACATCGCGAATGTCACGCGTTGCCGAAGGCTGGTCTTCGAGAACTGCCAGGCCATAAGACGAACCCGGGCCGAGAGCACGCGGGCTGGTCATGATCGACTGCGCGGTGACCACGATGATGTTTTCCGAGATCTCGGTTTCGGTTGCCGACGCAAGTTCGAAACGAAGCGATGCGGTATCACCGAGCGTGGCGAAGATGCCTTCGACCTGCTCGCCCTGATAGCCCGGAGCGTTGGCAGTGATCGTGAATGGCCCGCCGACTTCCAGGTTGCGGAAGGTGAACGAGCCCGAACCCGAGGTCTGCACGGTCGAAGTACGGCCGGTGCGAGTATCGAGAATAGTTACGGTTCCGCCGGGAACCGGATCGCCGGTTTCGGTGGTAACGACACCCTGCACCGAGGAAGTGACTTCCTGCGCAGCGACAGGAGTAGCCACCATGGCGCCGGTTGCGGTGAGGCTGACAGCGCTGGCCGCCAGGAGATACTTGAACTTCATCGGAGAAGACCCCTTCGTCTCATCGGATAGAAAATGTGAAAGCACTGAAGAATGCGCCGCCGCGCTAGGCGGGCGATGTTTCGCCAAAGCTATCCTTTTGTGACAGAGTCAAGACAAGGAGCCCCCGCGTGTGGAGGGCGAGTCACTCTGCGCAAGAAATCGCTAGGTTTTCCGCCACTTAGCCTTGTTGCAAAAACCACACATGTGGGAAAAAGATTCCCCGGGTGGGGCATATCGCACCGACGAAGCGTGTCTCAGGCGAGATTGATCTCACGCAAACGCTGCAACAGGAATTCATGGCTGGAGATCGGCGCCGGGTGCTCTGCCGGATTCGCAGGATCGATGCAGGAAGGCAGCGTCTCGATCACGTAATCCGGCCGGAAGTGCAGGAAGAACGGCATGGAATAGCGCGCCCTGTAGGCAGCCTCGCCGCGCGGATTGACGACGCGGTGCGTCGTCGAACGCAGCTTGCCGTTGGTCAGCCGATCGAGCATGTCGCCGACATTGATAACCAGCGCGCCCTCCGGCACGTCCACGGCTTTCCACTCGTCCTGCTTGGTCAGCAGTTCGAGACCCGCTTCCTCCGCACCAAGCAGCAGCGTGATCGTGTTGATATCGCCATGGGCGGCAGCACGGATCGCACCTTCGGCTTCCTTGCCCTCCAGCGGCGGGTAGCGCAGCAGGCGCATGACCGAATTGCCATCCTCGACCGTCGGGGCGAAGAAGTTGCGCGGCAGGCCGAGATGGATCGCGATCGCCTCGAGCACACGTCCGCCGGCCGTTTCGAAGGCCGAGTAGAGTTCGCTGAAGGTCGCGCGGAAACCGTCGACCTCGTCCGGCCAGACATTGTCCGCCATGAATTCAGCGAGGGGATGACCTTCGGGCAGCTCGCGACCGACGTGCCAGAACTCCTTCAGGTCATGGACGTTGGCGTCCTTGGCCTTTTCGGTGCCGAAAGGAGTATAGCCACGCGCACCGCCACCGCCGGGAATGTGGTAGGCCTTCTTTACCTCTTCGGGCAGGGCGAAGAATTCCTTAGACAGCTCCTCGGCACGGTCGATCAGCTCCTGCGGAATGCCGTGGTCGCGGATTACGGCGAAGCCATATTCCTGGAAACTGCGGCCGATCTCGTCGGCAATGCTCTCAAGCGGCTGTGCCAGCGACACAACCGCGATATCGGTGTTCGATTCGGTCATAGTGGTGCGCCCTTTAATACGGGAGGAAGATCCCCGCCAGCGCTGCGCTCATCAGGTTGGCGAGACTGCCGGCGGCGAGCGCGCGAATACCCAGCTTTGCGATCACCGGTCTTTGATTTGGCGCAAGGCCGCCGGTGACTGCCATCTGGATGGCGATCGAACTGAAATTGGCGAAGCCGCACAGCGCGAATGTGACGATTGCACGGCTGCGATCGGTCAGCGTACCCGCCTCCATGGCGCCGAGGTCGATGAAGGCAACGAATTCGTTGAGCACGATCTTCGTCCCGAAAAGCCCGCCAGCGAACTGCGCCTGGCTCCAGTCGGAAATCCCGATCATGTACATGACAGGCGCGAACACATAGCCGAGCAGCATCTGGAAGGTCACATCGGGATAGCCGAACAGCCCACCGATACCGCCGAGGATGCCGTTGGCGAGCGCCACAAGCGCGACGAAGACCATGACCATCGCACCAACGGCAACGGCAAGCTTTACGCCGGTCTGCGTACCCTGCGCGGCGGCCTCGATCACATTGGCGGGCTTGTGGCCTTCCTCGAAAGTCTCGGCGACTTCGACTTCATGCGGCTTGCCGCTTTCGGTCAGGGCTGCGGGGCCTTCGGCGCTGATGCGGGCATCGGGCAGCTTGATCTCGTCCTCGGTGCCGGCAAGCTCGGCTGCATCGCGGGCCAGGTCGCTCTCGTCATCGGGCATGATGATCTTGGCCATCAGGATGCCGCCAGGCGCGGACATGAAGGCTGCGGCAAGCAGGAAGGGCACGGCTTCGGAGCCGATGAAGCTGGCATAGGCCGCAAGGATCGTGCCCGCTACGCCTGCCATGCCGACCGCCATCAGCGTGAAGAGCCGGCTTGGCGTCAAGGCGGCGAGATAGGGCCGCACCACCAGCGGGCTTTCCGACTGGCCGACGAAAATGTTGGCCGCGCTGCCCAGCGCCTCGACCTTACTGATCCCGGTAATCCAGCCGATCGCCCCTCCGACCCAGCGCACGAGGCGCTGCATGATGCCCCAGTGATAGAGGATCGAAACGATCGCCGCGAAAAAGACGATCACCGGCAAGGCTGCGATCACGAATGTATTGGTGAATGGGTTCGATCCCATCGGGCCGAACACGGCCTCGATCCCGACCTTGGAGAAGTCGAGCAGAGCAATTACGCCGTTGGACATGCCCTGGATCAGCTGCACACCCCATGGCGTGCGCAGAACAAGGAGCGCCATCACGGCCTGGAGTGCAAAGGCCGCGCCCACTACGCGAAGCTTGATGCGCTTCTTGCCGGTGGAAAGGAGGAAGGCGATCCCCAGGATAGCGAGGATACCGAGAATATTGATGACGACTGGCGGCATGCCGACCCCTTTGGCTGTGCGCTAGTTGCGGATGAAATCAGCCGCTACCTTGCGCGGCGGGCCCGCTTAGTCAATTTTCACGCTCGATTCCAGCTTGGCCTATCACCAGACGATAAGTGGCCACCAAACGATAAGGGGCGCGTATCGCCAGCATGACCGACCAACCGGCCAATGAAACCCGCCTGGCAGCTGCTGCCATGCCTCTCGGACTATTCGTATACACCCTGCTTTATGGCGGGATGACCGTGCTGGCGGGCGTCCTCGCTTACAAGCAGGTGCAGCTTTATCCGACGGACCTTGCAGTCGAGGCGGGGATTTTCGCTTTCCTGCTGCTGGTGGTGATCTCGAGCACGATCGCCCAGCTTTACGGCGAGAAGCTCGCCAACCGGATCGTGTGGTGGGGGTTTGTCCCGCTGCTCATCGCCTCGCTCCTGATGCAGTTGGTGCTCAATCTCCCGGCCTCGACCGAGATGGTCGAATTCCGCTCCGACGACCTGGCTGCATTCGAGCGGGTCCATGCGACATTGTGGCGGATCTGGGCTGCTGGTCCGGCCGCCTACATCGTTTCGCTGCTGCTCAACGTGTGGATCTTCTCGCGCCTACGCGGCTCTTCGGAAGGTGCCTCGACATTCTCACTGATGGTCCGTGGCGCGATCGCTTCTGCACTGAGCCAGGCAATCGATTCCGTGATCTTCATCACGCTCGCCTTCTACGGCCAGTTCGAGATCACCAACCTGCTGATCGGTCAGGTCATCGCCAAGGTCGCTCTCAGTTTCGTGCTCGTACCATTCCTCATCACCGGCGGCGTGGCTTTCGCCAAATGGCTGGACACACGGAAGGGTTAGTCATTTCCGACGTCCTCGATGATGACCTCGTCGAGACTGTCTCCGTGAAGCACCGAGACATCGCCGGTGGTTTCCAGCACTACCGCGCGGACTTGCGCTAGCGACAGAACATTGGCCTCGCGCAGCTTGGCGATCACATCACTGCGCGCCACGCGCGTTTCCTTGAGCACATCCTCGCAGAATTCGCCGTCACGCATTAGGAAAACGGGGCGGTTCTGCATGATTGTCTCGAACCCGTCCGACGATTTGCGCAGGCGTGCGATCAGCCACTGGACCGCGAACAGTCCGAGCATCGCGAGCAGACATTGCCCGAAAGTCGTCCACTTGTCGGTTGTTACCGCAGCGGCGAGGACCGAACCCAGCGCCACCGTCATGACGAAGTCGAAATTGGTCATCTTGGACAGCGAGCGCAGGCCCACAACGCGGATCAGCAGCGTGACCCATGCAAGGCCGATGGCCGAAAGAACAAGGCCGCGCGCGGTAAGGTCGAGCAGGGTGTTTTCGAAGAACATGCCCAGTTAACGGACACTTGGACGATTGGCTCCTAGGCGGAACAGCTCGCCCCGCCCAGCACGCAGAATCGCGCGCAATGCGGATGGTTGAGCGCGACCTCGCGGCTCGCCTCGCTAAGGGTGTCGCCGAGGTCGAAGCCTTGCTCATAGGGTAACAGCGTGCAGGCCACGACGCGTGGGCTATCCTCGCCCTTGCGATGGACCACCATGCGGCTGGTGTTGCACATAACATCGGCAGGCGACTTGCCCAGAATGCCCCAGCAATCGGTGGTGATCTCCGCGATGTCCTTTGCCGCATCCATCTCGGGAAACAGGACGAGCCGCGCAGGATCGTGTGCGTCTATGGTAATGGCTTCGCGCGCAAACAGCGCGGCATAGGCATCGCGCGCCGCCTCTTCGCCCTCTTCGGGCAGGAGGCGACCCGCCACGGCGATCGAGAACCCTTCTCCCGAGAGCCAGCGCAGGCCCTCCATCGCCGGGTTCCAACTGCGCGGACCACGCTCTGCCTCGTGCGCCTCTTGCGAGTGATGGTCGAGGCTGACCCGCAAGGTCAGTTTTGGCCCGTGTATTGCGCGCAATGTGAGAAGCGCGGCCTCATGGCGTCGCATCGGCTTCATCGCATTGGTGAGCACCAGCGCCTCGAACCCCCGGGCCAGCGTGTCTTCGAGCATGGCCAACATGTCGGGATTCATGAAGGGCTCGCCGCCGGTAAACCCGATCTCGCGGGTGCCGAGCCTCTCCGCCTCGTCGAGAAAGCGCGACGCATCTGCTGCACTCAGGTAGACCAGCGCGTCATTGGTCGGGCTGCTCTCGATATAGCAGGTCGCGCAGGCAAGATTGCAAAGCGTACCAGTATTCAGCCACAGCGTTTCAAGCCTAGCGAGCGGCACGCTGGCACGAGCCTCGCCCTTGGCGGTCACCAGTGGATCGCTAAACTTCTCTGGCGGCAGAGGCGCAGCCTCGACTGCAAAGGGAGAGGGACCGGTCGGCGCATTGCGCGTGGCCGCGCGGGTGGCATTCACGAGAAGCGTCTCCGCATGCCCGCAAGGAAACCCGCCCACTTCTTCGGCACCGTACTGAATACGGTCGGCTCCCAAGCCTGGAATGCTGCAGCCTTCGAGATCTCGCTCCGCGTCGGATAGGCGATGATCGCCGAGCCGAGCGCGAAAGTGCTGCTCTTGCCGGTGATCGACTGCGCGAAGGGAAGCAGCAGCTCACCCGCATTTGTGCCGACGATGCTCGCGCCAAGGACTTTCTTGCCCTTCAGCACCAGCTTGAGGTGACCCTTGTCCTTTGCCTCGGCGAGCGACCTCTCATTGTCATGGAAGGTTTCCTTCACCACCGTAACCTTGTCGCCATGCTTCGCGCGCGCCTCCTTCTCGGTCATGCCGATCTGGGCGACTTCGGGGTCGGTGTAGGTGACCCAGGGCAGCGCCGAGTAATCCACCTTGGTCGGCAGGCCGAGCGTGATTTCGAGCGCCACGTTAGAGCCCTCATAGCCCGAAACATGCGTCAGGCGCGGCCCATCGCGGCAATCGCCGATGGCGTAGATGCCCTTGACCGAGGTCCGGCGCCGGTCGTCGGTCTCGATTCCGCCCCTGCCCATCTTCACGCCGATTTCCTCGAGGCCGAAACCCTCGCAATTGGCTTTGCGGCCGGTGGCGATGAGCAGGTGTGATCCGTCGATCTGTTCCTCGCCGACAGTGACGCGGATCGCACCATCCTTCCCCTCGACTTTCTGCGCGAGGCCTTTCACGAAGCGCACGCCTTCGCCCTCGAGCACCTCGCGCACCACGGCAACGCTTTCCGGGTCGTCGCGGCCCATGAGTTCGTCAGGTTCGACGACGGTTACGGCGCTGCCAAGGCGTCGGAAAGCCTGAGCCATCTCCATGCCGATCACACCGCCGCCAACGATCACAAGATGATCGGGCAGCACGTCGAGATCGAACAGGTTTTCATTGGTCAGGTAGGGAACGCTGTCGATCCCCTCGATCGGCGGCACCGCAGCCTTCGATCCCGTGGCAATGACGATGCGCGGCGCGGTCAAAGTGCGCCATCCGACATCGACCGATTGCGGGCCGGTGACCTGCGCCCAATCGCGAAAAACCTCGCAGCCCATCTCTTCGAAACGCTCTTCACTATCGTGCGGCGCGATGGCGGCGATGGCATCGTGGATGTGCTTGTGAACGCCGGTCCATTCGACCTTGGGGGGCTGCAGAGTGATGCCGTAGCGGGTCGTCTCGTTCGCCTCGGCGGCGCGTTTGGCGGCTGCCAGCAGGGCCTTGGATGGTACGCAGCCATCGTTCAGGCACTCGCCGCCCATCTTGCGCGCCTCGATCAGGGCAACATTCAATCCAAAGAGCGCGCAGCCCCCGGCAGCGGTGAGGCCGGCAGCCCCGCCGCCGATCACGATAACGTCATGCGTGAATTTCATCGCTTGCTCCGTAACCCAATTTGCGGGAGATGCGAAAGAAACTCGCATACGCCCTTACCCTTCGCTCGCACGGACTGCCCGGTTACATGGCACTGGCCATCGCATCTTGAGAATTCTCGTCACCGGAGCTGCCGGCCTCCTGGGCGGCGAAATCTGCGCGCGGCTGGTCGCGGCGGGCCATGCGGTGACCGCGCTCGTCCATCGCAACCCCGAGGTGCGCGCGAACAACGGTACGATTGTCCCCGTCCGGACTATCTCTGGCGATGTCTCGAAACCGCAGTTCGACTGGAGCGATACCGATTGGGCCGATATCACTGAGAGCCACGACCTGCTGGTGCATTGCGCGGCAACGGTCCGGTTCGATCTCGACGAAGCCGACTACCGGGCCGCCAACATCGATGGCGTGGCCAACGCGCTCGCCCTCGCCGAAGCCGGGGGCATGGGCTTCCTCCACGTGTCCACCGCCTATGTGTGCGGCACCCGCGATGGCCACATCGGCGAGGAGGACTCACTGCCGCAAATTGGCTTCGCCAATGGCTATGAGGCCAGCAAGGCAGCCGGAGAGCGACTGGTCCGTGCGAGCGGGCTGGAATGGGCTATTGCGCGCCCCTCCATCGTTGTCGGTGAGCATGAGAGCGGTGCGATCCGCCAGTTCGACACGACCTATGCGGCCTTCAAGCTGATCGCAGAAGGGCGCGTGCGGCACATGCCGGCAAAAGCAGGCGCAACGCTCGACTTCGTCCCGCTCGACCATGTCGCCCAAGGGATCGTCGCGCTGGCCGAGAATATGGATTCGGCATCGGGCGGGGCATACCATCTCGTGTCCGGCCAGCCGCTTCCCGTTGCAGCCTTCACCGGATCGATCGGCGCCTATCCGCAATTTCACGAGCCCGAGCTGGTCGCCCCGGAGGAGTTCGATCCCGCAGCGCTGCCGGCGCTCGAGCGCCGCCTGTTCCGGAGGGTGGCCGGCCTTTACGCAAGCTACTTCCAGCGCGATCCGCATTTCGACGACAGCGGATTCCAGGCCATGACCGGGCTTGCGTGCCCGCCAACGGGCGAAGCCTATATCCGGCGCCTCATCGATCATTGCATCGAAGTGGGCTTCCTTCCGGACGCCTAGCGGATATCGGGATAGTTTCGTGCCATCCGTTCACGCAGCCCGGCAGCCCACAAGATTCCGACCTTGAAATAGATCCAGTTCGCCTTGAGCGGCCCCCATGCGGCAATCCGGCGGTCCGAAGTATAGACCCGGCGCCTGATCATGCGGATACGGCCAAGATCAGCGAGCTTCACGCACAGATCGGCCTCTTCCATCACTGCATCGCCCGGCGTGCAGCCCCCGACCGTCAGGAAATCGGCGCGCCGGAAGAACATGGCATGATCGCCGAACAGCAGACGCACCCCGCGGAAGAACAGGTGCGGCCGCGTGATGAGCGGGGCGTACCAGGTCTTCGCCCAGTTGTGGAGGGTCGTCCCCCAGCGAGTTTTCTCCGCACCCCTGATGACCGGGGTGAAGCTTGCGAGTGCTATGCTGCGGTCGACAAGAGTCTCCTCGATGTGGTGCACCATGTCGAGCGGCGGCAATGTATCCGCATGCACCACGCAGACGAGTTCCCCGCCTGCAGCCTCGACCCCGCGGTTGATCTGCAGCGCCCTCCCCTTCTCGGTTTCGAGCACGCGCCAGCCAGCCTCGCGTGCGATCGCCAAGGTCGCATCGCGGCTCCCGCCATCGACCAGCAATATCTCGGCAGGGCGCGGATCGAGCGCGGCGAAAGCCTCGACCAGCCTTGGCAGCGCCTTCTCTTCATCGAGCGTCGGAACGAGAAGCGTGACGCTCATTCGAACTCGGGCCCCTGCGCAAGGTCTTCGGCGGTGTCGATATCGGTCAACTCGGGGAGGATTGCCGGCCCCATGCCGCGCGCCACCAGCCTAGCGAGCGTTTCCGGCAAGACGGCAGGTGTACTCCACGCCATGTCCTCGAACAGGAAAGGTACAGGCTCGCGATAGCCGATGAGGTAGTAGCCTCCGTCGTTGGCAGGGCCGAGCACCACGCGCCGGTCGTCGAGCGCATCGGCCGCCGCGCGAAGCAAGGGTGCGGTTACCCCCGGGCAATCGCTGCCGATCAGCAAGGCCGGCGCCTCGACCCGCGCCATACGTTCGCCGAGGTCGCCCTCCCCTTGATCGACCACTGAAACATCAGGGCCCAGCAATTCGTGAAACGCAGCGATCTCGCCGCCAGTCACCCGCAACTCGAACGCGAGCCCGCTTTCCCTCGCCTCCTCTACGGTTTGCACAAGGAGACGCGCATAGAGCCGCGCCGCCCCTTCCTCGCCCAGCGCGGGGATGAGCCGAGTCTTGACCTTCCCGGGAACCGGCAGGCGCGCGAAAATCGAAAGTCTGGGGGATGCCATCGCCGTGCAGGATAGCGACTGGATGCGCCGCGTGAAGGGGAGATGGAAAATCGTGGTGAGCCGTGCTGGGTTCGAACCAGCGACCTACTGATTAAAAGTCAGTTGCTCTACCGACTGAGCTAACGGCCCGACCACGGCGGCTCACCTAGGGAGGGGATTGCGAGGGGTCAAGCGCGGTTTGGCTTGCTTTTCGCCCGCGCGTGCAATTAGGCGGTGATCGAGGGAGGGAGACAGGGTCGATGACGCCGCTGGACGCACGCAAATCGGGAAGCAGGAGCGGGGGACCGAGCTTTTCGCTGGGCAATCGGCTTGCGCGTGTTCTCTGGATGACGACTTGGTTCCTGCTCGCGCGCTGGACCCCGCCAGCGCTGCATGGCTGGCGCGCATTCCTGCTCGAGCTGTTCGGTGCGAGGCTTGGCCGCAGATGCCGCGTCCATGCGAGCGCTGCGATCTGGCATCCCGCCAATCTCGAACTTGGCGACAATGTCCTGATCGGCCCGGGCGCAAGGCTCTATAACCAGGGACACATCACGATCGGGAGCGACAGCATCGTCTCCCAGCGCGCCCATCTCTGCGCATCAACGCATGATGTATCGGACCCGCATTTTCAGCTGGTCCTGCGCCCGATTTCGATAGGGACAAATTGCTGGATCGCGGCAGAGGCGTTCGTCGGCCCAGGTGTGATCATGGGAGAGGGATCGGTACTCGCCGCAAGAGGCGCCCTGTTCGACGATGCCGAGGGCTGGACGATCTATCGCGGCAATCCGGCGACAGAGGTCAGGAAGCGCGCGCTGAAATCTGACGCAGGGTGAGGCCCGTCACCGGATCGCACCAGTCGGGAGCGATTGCGGCGGCAGGGGCCAAGACGAAGTCCCGCTCCCGGAATGACGGGTGGGGAATGGTCAGGTCGGGCGAATGCCACAAGCCGCCGCTCCAAAGGATGATGTCGAGATCGAGCGGTCGCGCGCGCCAGCGGGCTCCGCGCCTGCGCCGGCCGAAGTCGTCCTCGATCTCTTGTATCGCTGCCAGCATGTCCGGCGGCGCGAGATCGCATTCGACGCGCGCTGCTGCGTTGGCGTAGCTCCGCATCGAGGGTCCGACCGGCCTGCTGGCAATTGTCGCAGAGAGGGCAGTCACATCGATTCCCGCCATTTCCAGCGCCACGACTGCCGCATCGATGACGCGCGGGGGAGCGCCGATGCCCGGCACCCGCATGTTGGAACCCAGCGCTACAAGGTAGGTGTGGATCACAGAACCTGTACCCGAGCTCTCAGATGTCCTCGCAGATGCGGCCGTAAAGCTGCGGGCGGCGATCGCGGAAGAAGCCCATGCCCGCGCGGTGTTTGGCGGCGCGCTCGAGATCGAGAGTGGCGACCAGCACGCCGCTGTCCGACGCCCCATATTCTTCCAGCAGGTCGCCCCACTCGTCCGAGATGAAGCTGTGACCGTAGAAGCTCTGCTGGCGATCCGCCGGGCCTTCGTGTCCGATACGGTTGGCTGCGCAGACGGGCATGCAGTTTGACACGGCATGGCCGATCATCGCGCGCCGCCACATCCGGCTGGTATCGAGATCGGCGTCGTAGGGCTCCGACCCGATGGCGGTCGGATAAAAGAGTACCTCTGCGCCCTTCAACGCCATGACGCGTGCGCATTCGGGGTACCACTGATCCCAGCAGATGCCGACACCGATGCGCGCGCCGAAGACGTCCCACACCTTGAAGCCGTCGTTACCGGGCCGAAAATAGTACTTCTCTTCATAGCCCGGCCCATCGGGGATGTGGCTCTTGCGATAGGTGCCCATGATCTCGCCATCGGGTCCGATCATGGCGAGCGTGTTGTAATAGTGATGCCCGTCGCGCTCGAAGAAGCTGGTCGGGATCGCGACTTTGAGCTTCCTCGCCAGTTCCTGCATCGCCAGCACGCTAGGATGCTCCTGCGTGGGCCGGGCGCGGGCGAATAGCTCCTCCGCCTCCTCGCGGCAGAAGTATTCGCCTTCGAACAGCTCGGGCGGCAGGATCACCTGCGCGCCCTTGCCCGCCGCTTCCTCCACCAGCGCGGAGACGGCGGCAATATTTTCGGCCACGTCCGCCCGGGCGAGCGGCAATTGCAGGACGGATACGGTCAACTCTCTCATGCGCGAGAGCGTTATTTCTCCCGGAGCGCGAAGTCCACCTGGATATGGACCTGGCTGCGTGTCGTGCCCACCATCATGCCAGGCGAGCCGCCTTGCGTGCGGACCACGGGTGATACTGGGGGCGGGGGTGGTGCCATGGCCGCGCTTTCCGCAATTGCGTCGTTCATGACTTGTGCGCCCTGGATCCATTCGCGCCCCTGCTGCCCACCGGCATCGCGAATGTAGAGCACCCGGCTTATCTCCATTCCTGCCGCGCCGGCATAGGCCTCGGCCCGCTCGCGCGCGGCGGCATAGGCATCGGCATAAGCGAGATTCAGGACCTTCTCGGGCTCGCTCATCGTGAGGTTGGGCCCGGAGAGGACATTCGCACCCGCCTCTGTCACGGCGCTGATCGCAGCGCCTGCCCGATCAGGATCGTCCATCGTGACTTCGAAGACATTGCTCGCTTGGTACTGGCCCTTGCGATCGCCCCAGCGCACGCGTTGGACGCTGACGTTCTGCGTTTGAATATCGTCTTCCGCGATCCCGAACTCGCGCAGTGCCGCAACGATCTCTTCGATCTTCTCGGCATTGGCTTCGCTTGCCGCAGTTGCGCTGCGCGAGAATGTCTCGATCCCGGCCTGGAACTGAGCCCGGTCGGGTCGGCTTTCGGCCTGACCGGTGGCGCTGACGGAAAGCAGTGTTTCGCCGCGATCCACGCCGCGCGCTTCATCAACTCTGTCTCCGCAAGCTGCAAGGGTAAGCGGTGCGGTCGTGGCAAGAATCAGTTTTTTCACGAAAAAACCCTCCGATGTAATACTGTCACATCGGAGGGTTTGCAGGTTTGAGATGAACGCTGACTGACGAAGGGTCAGTCGGCCTTCTTGAACAGCAGCGTCATCCGATCGCTTTCGCCGATGGCGAGGTAGCGGTCGCGGTCTTCCTCGCCGAACTGCAAGACTGGGGGCAATGTCCAGACACCGCGTTCCCAATTGGCCGGGTCCTTCGGATTGGCGTTGATCTCGCTCTGCGAGACCAGTTCGAAACCATTCGCGGCAAAAATCGCGATGACGTCCTGCGTCCGCATGTAGCCGCGCTGGCGAGCGCCATAATCATCGTAACTTGCCCCTTCGGGCGCACGGTGCTGGACCACGCCGACCATGCCATCGTCCTTCAGCATGCGGCGCGCGGCCTTCAGGACCTCATCCGCATTGTTGCCGATGTTGAGCCCGTGCATCGAGCGGAAGATCAGCACCCGGTCCACTGTACCTTCAGTGCCTTCGGGCATCTCGTCGATCTCGAAGGCGGAAACATTGGCGGCGTTCACCCCTTCCATGCCGGAAAGCGTTTCGGTGAATCTTTCCGTCCAGCCCTTGGCGCGTGCCTCCTGCGCGCGGTCGCGGTATTCGCGTCCAGCGCTGTCGGGACCGAAGGCGATGTATTTGCCAGCCGCGCTGACATAGGGGGCAAGCACGCGGGTATACCACCCGCCGCCCGGGCCGAATTCTGCGACCGTCATGGTCGGCTCGACCCCGAAGAATTCCAGAGTTTCTGCCGGGTGGCGATATTGGTCGCGGGCACGGTCTTCGTCGCGCAGATCGGCGGCCAGCACCTCCTCGAGCTCGGGAGCGTGATCGTCGGCAGCGAGCGGGGTGGCAATCAGGGCTGCGGCGGCGGCAGTCAGAAACAGGCGCATCGGGTTTCTCCTCTCAAGTGCTCGCGCCTCCCTGCCCGCACGCGCGCCTGATGACAAGCGGCGCTCGCATTCCTAGATGCTTGGCGAAAAGGAGATTTTGATGGCTCAGGAACAGGTGATTGTCGCGGGCGGATGCTTTTGGTGCACCGAGGCGGTGATGAAGGACGTGATCGGCGTCAGCGAAGTCGAGAGCGGCTATATCGGCGGCCACCAGGCGGATCCGACCTATAAGGAAGTCTGCACCGGCAATACGGGTCATGCCGAGGGCGTACGCGTCACATTCGACAGCGACCAGATCACGCTCGACCAGATCCTCGACGTGTTCATGGGCACGCATGATCCGACCCAGCTCAACCGGCAGGGCAATGACATCGGCACGCAATATCGCAGCGCAATCTTCCCAACGGACGAACAGCGTGAAGCCGCCGAGGCCGCTATCGCCCGCTGGAACGAAGAACATCCTGGGCAGGAAGCAGTCACGACTATCGAGAGCGGCGAGTGGTATCCGGCCGAGGATTACCATCAGGAGTATTGGGAAGGCGAAGGCCAGCGCAATCCCTATTGCCTCGCAGTAATCCCGCCCAAGTTGATGAAGCTGCGCAAGAGCTTCCAGAAATATCTCAAGCCCGAAGACCGAGCATGAAAAACGGGGCGGGCATCGCTGCCCGCCCCGCCATGATAGCTTTCGCCTGAATTAGGCTTCGCTGTCTTCGGTCGCCTTGCTGACGAGGATGTTGACCGAGACGCGGCGGTTCATCGCCTTGCCTTCGGGCGTGCTGTTGTCAGCTGCCGGATCGGCTTCGGCCATGCCCGTCGGGGTCAGCATGCGCCAGGGCTTCCAGCCGCATTCCTGCTGCAGGTAGTTCACGACGCGGCCAGCGCGACGCTCGCTCAGGACCTGGTTGTATTCCTGGCTGCCGACCGAGTCGGTGTAGCCAACGACCAGGAGAAGGGCATTGTCCATGCCTTCGGCCTGCTGGGCGATGTTGCAGATTTCCTGCTGGCCTTCGGCCGAGATGTTCCACTTGCCAGTGTCGAAGTAGACATTGGTGACGCCGCGGACATTGTAGTTGTCGATGTTCGCGATGCGGCCACGCAGGGCTTCTGCGGCAGCGGCATTCTTGTCGATGTCGGCGCGGTGCTCGGCGAACTGCTGCGCGGTTGCGCCGCGGATCATGTCGGCGGTTGCGAGGTCGCTGGCCTTGAGCTTGACCTTGCTGGCAACGAGGCCGCCTTCGTACTGAAGCGTTTCGATCTCGACGGGGATGCCAGTGATCAGACGGCTGCTTGCGATGGTCTTGGTACCAAGGCCCAGGAAACCGCCGGTTGCCTTAACTTCGGTGCCTTCGTCGACGAAGACGGTCGTGTTGCGGCCATCGGTGGTGGTGACGCGGATCGACTCAGCGTCACGAGCGGTGATGATGCCCTCGACTTCGGGGCCTTCAGAGAGCTTCGAGCCATAAACGTCGATGTTGGTGTCGGTCGCCACGTCCTGTGCCGAAACGCTCATCGGCAGGGCGATGGCAGACAGCAGCAGGGGAAGGGCTGCCTTCTTGGTAAATGCAGTCACGGTATTCTCCTTCTTATCGCAACAGCCAGAGACTGACGGCTCTTGTTCCGGCCGCTCTTTGGGGGGCGTCCCGGCTGTAGAAATTCAAGCATCTTCTAACTGCGTTCCGACGGCACAATTGCCGCAGGATCGGGTTGAGGACGCCTCGGTTGTTGACCCTATGCTTTCCAAAATGTGAATGCGGTAGCTTTGGTGCCCGGCTAGGGGGCGGTTCGGGCAGATGATGCGACGAACCGTTAATTCCTTGCCTTTTTTTCGCCGCTATTCAGTCCTGGCGGATGAGACGTGCAATGTAGAATCCGTCGATTCCCCCCTGCTCGAGAATCATGCCCGGATCGGTTCGCAGCGCCCCCGAAGCCATCGGGTCAATGCCTGTTGGCAACTCGCTGGTCTCGACAGCAACGGGAGCAAGGCCAGCGGGCACACTTTGCCCCTCACCCTCTTGTCGTTCGAGTGAGCAGGTGGCGTAGACCAGTACGCCGCCGGGATTCAGCCAACCCGTTGCCCGTTCGAGAAGCGCGGACTGGAGCTCTGCCATTTCCTCGATCTCCCGCTGCGAAATGCGATGGAGGACATCGGGATGGCGGCGAGCGGTCCCCGTGGCCGTGCACGGCGCATCCAGCAGGATCGCATCATATTGGTGCTTGGGCTGCCAGGTCAGCGCATCGGCACGAACGGTAGCCGCCTTCAGCCCGGTACGCTTGAGATTGTCCTTCAGGAGATCGAGGCGCCGCCTCGATATGTCGAGCGACGTCACCTGCCAGCCCTGCGCTGCCAATTGCAGGGTCTTTCCTCCAGGTGCCGCGCAAAGGTCGAGGACGTGGCGCCCTTCGCCTTCACCCAGGAGACGCGCAGGCAACGAGGCGGCAAGGTCCTGCACCCACCATTCGCCATCGGCAAAACCCGCCAGCTTCTCGACATTCTCCCCGCGCGCGAGACGCAGGTGTCCGGGCATCAGGCTGTCGGCGGCAAGTTTTGCCTTCCAAACCTCGGTTTGCGACGGGTCCTTCAGCGTCAGGTCGAGCGGCGGTGGCTCGGCAAGACCCGCCGCAATTGCCCCTGACCGTTCGCCCCAACGCGCGGCGACATCGGCTGGCAGCGTCGGAGCCTCGGGAAGCTTTGCCTCCCGCTTGGACAAGGTCGAGAACACGCCGTGTGCCAGCCGCCGCGGACCGCCCACCAACAGGGGCAGGCAGGTCGCAATCACGGCATGCGGCGGCGTATCCAGCCGAAGCCATTGCGCCAGCATCATACGCAGGACCGTCCGAGCCTTCGCATCGTGCGGCAGCGGTTTGGCAGTCGCGCTGTCGATCAGGCCGTCGAGGTCGACCATCCAGCGCAGGACTTCGCTCGCAATCGCCCTGGCGAGCGCCTTATCCTCGAATTTGCGTACGTCCTTGGTCGCCGCGCCGAAGGCGATATCGAGCGTCTCGCCGCGGCGGAGGACCGCATCGAGCAGGCGAAGCGCGGCGCGGCGCGCATATATTCCGGGAGGCTGGGCCATGTTCGCGCGCCCCTACCCGCACTTGAAACCGCGCGCCAGCCCGCTCATTTGGAAGACATGACCAAACGCGCGACCAAGCGGCCCGAGAAATTCGAGAAGCCCGAGCACTGGAGTAGCGAACCGCCGCCCAAGCCTGAGAAGGGCAAGAACGAGGAAGATCTCAGCCCGACGCGCTATGGCGACTGGGTCAAGGACGGCATCGCAATCGATTTTTGACGTTTTTTTCGCGATCCCGCCTCCGCGGGAGCATCCTCTCTATGCGTGCAGCAAGCTGCACCCGCTGCGGGCGGCCACTTGGCCTTGCCTCGCCTATCGGCTCGGAAATTACAGCGCTTCGAGCCTGATCTTAAGCCCGTCGCGCGGCTTGGGGATCGGCCATGCCTGCCAGTCAGGCTCCTGCTCCAACGTGACGCGATACCGTGGCAGCAGCTGCGCCATCAGCACCTTTACCTGCATATAGGCAAAGTGGAGGCCGAGGCACATGTGCGCGCCCCCGCCAAAAGGCACCCATGCGTATTTGTGCCGCGCCTTGATCTTTTCAGGCGTGAAGTGGAGCGGGTTGAATTCATGCGGCGTATCCCAGTGCTCTTCCTCGTGATGCACGAAATGGGCATTGATGCCCACATGTGTTCCAGCCGGGATGCGATAACCGCCATATTCGAACTCGCGCAGGGCGCGGCGCGGGGTTGAGGGCACCGGCGGTACCATCCGCAACGCTTCCTTGAAGGCCATCTCGGTCAGCTCAAGCTTGCCCATATCCTCGTAGGCCAGATCGCGCGGGCGGCCGTTGGCATCGAGACCGCCGGTCACGCTCTCGATCTCCTGCCGCAGCTTCTCCTGCCATTCGGGATGCTTGGCGAGCAGCCAGACCAGCGATGTTGCCGAGCTGGTGATCGTGTCATGCGCGGCCATCATCAGGAAGTTCATATGGTCGACCACCTCGTCGACCGGCATGAGGCTGCCATCGTCATATTCGGCCGTGGCGAACTGGCTGAACATGTCCTGCCCGCCACCTTCTGCACGGCGGCGGTGCGTTTCCTTCGTGAAATATTCGACCAGGAATTTGCGCCCGTCGACGCCGCGTTTCATCTGGGTGAAGGGCAGCGGATGCCGCACTGGCGCGACGCTGGCCTGCACCATGTCGATGAAGGCGGTGTTGATCTTGTCGGCTTCCGGACCCCATTCGATGCCGATGAAACTATCGGCAGCAAGGTCCAGCGTGAGCGTCTTGATCGCAGGGTAGAACTCCATCTGGCCCGCGCCCCAATCCTCGACCTTTTTGGCGATGCCTCGGTTGAGGCTGCCCGAATAGTGGCGCATCGGACCGGGTTTGAAGGCAATCGACAGCGCACGGCGATCGGCGCGGTGATGGTCGAAGTCCATCAGCATCAACCCGCGCGGGAACAGCTGGTCGAGGATCGGCCCCCACCCCTGCTCCGAAGAGAAATTCTTGTTGCGGTCGAACAGCAGCAGCTCGTTCGCATCAGCACCGATCAGGGCAACGACCCAGCCGCCAAACGCGCGGTTGCGATAGACCCGACCATAGGTATCGACCATCCGCTGCGCAAAGCTGTGCGGGTCCTTGAGCATCTTGAAGGTGTTGCCAATTATCGGCAGGCCGCCTTCGCCGGGGATATGGGCCAGATCACCGGCGGTTGGGTTGCCCTCTGTCCAGTGAGTCGGGATCGGATCGTGTGCTGCAAGTGTTGCCATGGCCCCATCATGCCTCAGCAATTATTAAGTGGCAATTAGCAATCTAAATCCATCCGCCGAGTTCGCGCCGCAACAGCTTCTCGAGCATCGCCAGACCAGCATCGGAAGTATTCAGGCACGAAAGCGCCGTGAATCTCTCACCGCCTGCCTCGAAGAACTGATCGCGCCCCTGGATCGCGAGTTCTTCCAGCGTTTCAAGGCAATCCGCTGAGAAGCCGGGAGCTGCAATCGCAAGGCGCTTGGTCCCCTTCGCCGCTTCTTCGCCAATCACCGTGTCGGTGGCAGGCTCCAGCCACTTGGCCCGGCCGAAGCGCGACTGGAATGTGGTGCGGATCCTGAGGTCGCGACCGGCGAGGCGTTCCTGCAACAGGCGCGAAGTCTTCTGGCAGTGGCAATGGTAGGGGTCGCCCAGCTCCAGCGTGCGCTGCGGCATACCGTGAAAGCTCAACAACAGCACTTCAGGCTCGAAATCGAGCGCATCGAGCTGGCGGGTGACGTCCTCTTCCAGCGCATCGATATAGGCCGGATCGTCGTGATAGGGCGGCAACATCCTGAGGCTCGCCTGCCAGCGCATCTCGCGCAATTTGTCAGCCGCCTTGTCGACCACGGTCGCCGTCGTCGCGCCCGAATATTGCGGGTAGAGCGGCGCGAGCAGAATGCGCTCGCACCCTGCGTCCATCAGTTTCTGGAGCTGGCCGGGTATCGACGGCGATCCATAGCGCATCGCCCAATCCAATTGCACACTATCGCCCAGCCTAGCCTGCATCGCCTCGGCCTGCTGCCGGGTAATCACCGCCAGCGGCGAGCCTTCCTCCGTCCAGACCTGGCTATAGGCATGGGCGCTTTTCTTCGGACGCGTATTGAGGATGATCCCGCGCAGGATGGGTTGCCAGGCGATCGAAGGTATCTCGACCACGCGCTTGTCCGAGAGGAACTCGGCGAGGTAGCGCTTCACTGGTCCCGTCTCGGGCGCGTCGGGTGTGCCGAGGTTTACGATCAGCACCCCGACCTTTCCGGATTTCACGGGCGGATGATCGGCGGGGAGGTTTTGCTGCTGCCAGGTCATGGGCCCAGCGGCAGACGGTAAGAACGCTCGCCAGTCAAGGCGAAGAGTGCATTTGCGATCGCCGGCGGGGCGATTGCCACGCCCAGTTCGCCCGGATCGAAGGGTTCTGCCTCGCTCGACACGAAGTCGATGAGGATATCGGGCGCTTCGGACAGCCCCGGCAGGTTCATTTCTCCAAGGGTTCGCGGCACGGGATGGCCGGTGTCGAATTGCAACGGCGCGCCGAGCGCAAGACCCATTCCGAAGAGCAATCCGCCCTCGATCTGCTGGCGCGCTATATCGAGGTTCACGATACGCCCGATATCGGCCACCGCGCTCAACTGCCGAACCCGGATTCCTCCCTCGCCACGCGAAACGTGGGCGACGCAGGCAATATGTCCCGCGTTTGCCGGATCGCGGCCCATGCGGACCATGGCGATCCCCTCGCCCGACCCATCTGTTGCGCCACTCCAGTCTCCCAGCCTTGTGGCGCGCTGCAGGCACTCGGCCATACGCGGAGCCCCTGTCAGCATGGCCATTCGATAGAGGTAGGGATCGCGTCCGGCGTTGCGCGCCAGTTCGTCGACGAAACTCTCGGTGATGAAGCCCGTGTAGGCCTGAGCCCCGCCGCGCATCCGACCTGTCGGCAGCGCGATGTCTGCTGGCACATGGTCCACTGCGATATGAGCGATGTTGTAAGGCGGTACGCCACCTTCGACAACGAACGGATCGCCCTCGCCGCTGCTTTCGCGCTTGGCTGCGTCGGAAACGTAGTTGTCGAACAGGCGGTGGCCGGTCTCGCGCATCCATGAAGGGGAAATGATCCGTGTGCGCATCGCAACCGGCTGGCCCTGCGCACCGAGAGTGGCAGCAACTTCTCCCACCACCGGCGCGCGATAGGGAGCCATCTGCATGTCCTGGGGACGAGACCAGGTCAGCTGCACCGGACGCCCAACCTGCTCTGCTATCTGGGCAACTTCGATGGCATGCTGCTTCTCCAGTCGCGCATCGAAACTTCCCCCGGCGGGCATGGGGTAAAGGATCACGTCGGACGGCGAAATGCCGATCGCTTCTGCAGCCGCATCTCTTGCTGCTGCCGGGGCCTGCGACGCGATCCACAGTTCCAGCTGGCCATCGGCATACCGCGCCGTGGCCGTCGCAGTCTCAAGCGGAAGATGGGGCGCTGCCGCCACATCGTAACGTCGGACGATCGTCGGGTCCGCAAGGTAGCCATCGGGCTCCCCGATAGTCTCGATCCTCTCTGCGGTCTCTTCGCCCGCTGCCACCACTCGCTCCATCTGCGCTTCCAGAGCGGATTGATCGAGTGCGCCCGGCCCGGTGAATTGCGGTCGCAACCGGGCCAATGCCTGATCCGCGATCCACCAGCTCTCGGCAACCGCGGCGATCCAGCGTTTCGATTTCACAACGGCCAGGAGTCCGCGCGTGCCCTGGACCCGCGCTTCGTCAACGGGCAGCAGTTCGGGAAGCCCGATAGGGCCATGCCTTACCGAGGCATAGACCATGCCCGGCAACCGGACGTCGCCGGAAAAGAGGTGACTCCCATCCACCTTGGAAGGCAGGTCGAGGCGCGGGAAGAGGGTCGGCGCGTCGCCCTCACCCGGTAGCGGCTCCTCGAAAGCCGCATCGGGCCGCAGCGGGGGCGGATCGGGGGGATCGAATTCTACCGCCCGGTCGACCAGCTCGCCAAAGGGCAGGCGCTTGCGCTCGTGGATCACGAACCCTTCGACCACCTGGCATTGCTCATGCGGGACATCCCAGTTTTCGGCGGCAGCGCGGGTGAGCATGTCGCGCGCGCTGGCGGCTGCCTCGCGCAAAGGCAGCTCGTAGGCCGCGAGGCTGGTCCCGGCGGCAGTCGCGGAAAAATCGTTCCGCCGGGCAAAGCGGCCCACCGACCAGTCGTCAGCTTCGTCGCCGGCGCCCAGCCATCCTTCCCAGAGCGAGGACCACTCCGCTGCAAGTGGCAGGTTTGCGAAATGACCTGCGGGCGGGACCGTATCGATCCCGACCTGGCGCCAATCGGCACCGAGCTCGGTCGCCGCGATCTGGGCCAGCAGCGTGCCGATGCCCTGACCCATCTCGAGCTGCGGCATGGCGACAGTGACCACGCCGTCGCGCCCGATCGTGAGCCAGCCGCCAAAAACCTCAGCGCCTTCACGGGCAGTGAGCGGGCTCCGGTAGTCGCGCGGCCACAAGGTCCAGGCGAGCAACAATCCGCCGCCTGCCGCCGCGCCCGCCAAGACCTTGCGGCGCGATACCTCTATGCCGCTCAGCCTCTCGCGGATATCCATGCCCGAAGCCTTTCGGCAATCTGGATGAAGGGTTGGGCAATCGCCGCATCTCCGGCTGCAGGCGGCTTACCTGCGTCACTGCCCTGTCGAATGGCCATGTCGAGCGGAATGCGCCCGAGGAACGGCAGTTCCAGTCTCTCGGCAGCTGCTTCGACACCACCAGCTCCGAAAGGATCGGAAACCTCGCCGCAGGACGGACAGGCATAGCCCGACATATTCTCGACCAGCCCGATCACAGGGACGCCGGCTGTATCGAACAACTGCCCCGCGCGCGCGGCATCGATCAGGGCAAGATCCTGAGGGGTAGAGACCAGCACCGCTCCGGCCGGCTTGAATTTCTGGATCATCGTGAGCTGCACGTCGCCGGTTCCCGGAGGCAGGTCGACCAGCAGGACTTCCGTATCGCCACTCCAATGGGCTTCGATCAACTGGGTAATCGCACCGGACGCCATCGGGCCGCGCCAGGCCAGCGCCTTTCCGGGCGCGACGAGGTGACCCATGGAGAGGTGCGGCACGCCGAACTCACTGTCCAGCGGAACGGGTTTGTTCTCTCGCGCTTCGGGCTTGCGCCCCTGCGTCCCGAAGATGACCGGCTGCGATGGACCGTAGATGTCCGCATCGACCAGCCCGACCTTCACACCGGTCCGGGCGAGTGCAATCGCGAGATTGGCGGTCAGGGTGGATTTGCCAACCCCGCCCTTGCCCGATCCGATCGCTATGATGAGCGGGCCCTTGCGTTCTGCAGTCATCACCACGCGGACTTCGTTCACATCCCCGCGCGCGCCGACGGCGTCGCTGATCGCGCCCTCGACAGCGCTCCGCGCGTCCTCGTCGAGACCGGCCGCATCCACGACGACAGTTGCCCGCCCTTCATTGAGCACCGATCCCGTGACGCGGGCGGCAAGTTCGGGGGGCAAATCGGCGGAAAAATCGGCGCGGCTCATGGAAGGCGCTGCTGTATCATCGAAAAGCGCGCCGCAACCCCTGTTTTTCCTACAAAGGCTACCTATAAGACAGATATGAGAATTTTGGACGGGCTTGGACAGAGGATCCGCCTAGCAATGGCAGGAAACAATCCGTGGGGCGGTGAGGGCGACGATTCCTCGGGCTCCGGCAACGACGACGCGCCTAAGGGCGACAAGGGTAAGGGCCCTCGCAATCCATGGCTTCCGCCCGGATCGGGCGGCGACGGCAAGCGCGGCCCCAACATAGAAGACATCTTCAAGAACCGCGGCCCCGAAGGCCCGCGCCGTAAGGGCGGCGGCCCCGGCGGTCCGAACTTCCGATTCCCTCAGCGCCCCGGCGGCAAGAGCTGGTTCCCGGTTGTGGTGGTCGGCATTCTCGCGCTCGGTGTGCTTGCGACCAGCACGCATCTGATCGATCCGCAGGAAAAAGCGGTGGTCAAGCGCTTGGGCGACTACAGCCGTACGATGGATTCGGGCCTTCAGTTCTCGTTCCCGTTCCCGATCGAAACGGTCGATATCGAGAATGTGGAAGGTGTTCGCCCGATCCGTATTCCTGGCAACGACAGCCAGGCCAAACTGATCCTGACAGGCGACCAGAACCTCGTCGATCTCAGCTATATTGTGCGCTGGAACATCAAGGATCTGGAGCAATTCAAGTTCCGTGTAGTCGATCCCGAAGAAACTGTTCAGGAGGTCGCAGAAGCGGCCATGCGCGCCGCAGTGGCTGAGAAGCAGCTGGACGAGACGTTCTCGGGTGAAGGGCGTGCATCGATCGAACTGGACGTTCTCCAGCGGATGCAAACCACGCTTGATGGCTACCAGGCCGGTATTCGCGTCCTCGGTGTGGAAATCGAGAAAGCCGACCCGCCCAGCCAAGTCGTCGATGCTTTCCGCGATGTGCAGGTAGCCGAACAGAACGCTGACGCTGCGCGCAACCAGGCGCAAGGCTATGCTCAGCAAGTGCTTGCACAGGCGCAAGGTGAAGCCGAAGCCTTCGACAAGGTATACGAACAGTACCGCCTTGCCCCGCGGGTCACGCGGCAGCGACTTTATTACGAGACCATGGAGCGTGTGCTCAGCAAGACCGACAAGACCATCGTGGAAGCTCCAGGTGTGACTCCTTATCTACCGCTTCCCGAAATCCGGCGCCGCGCGCAGCAATCGCAGCCCGCCACCACCGTGACCGCGCCGGAAGGACAGTAACATGCAGCGTTTGTGGGAAGACCATCGCCTGACTATCATCGCGCTCGCGCTGGCGCTAGTCGGCTTCAGCATGAGTGCCTATGTGGTCCCGGAAGAAGAACAGGTTGTTCGCGTTCGAACGGGTAACCCCATCGGCGTCGCGAATGCTGTCGGCAGCGACACCGGCCCCGGCCTTTATTTACGCGCACCATTCGTCGACAGGTTGGTACGGATTGAGCGCCGTCTACTCGACCTCGAAATGACCGATGAGGAAGTGCTGTCGAATGACCAGCAGCGATTGCTGGTAGATGCTTATGCGCGCTTCCGGATTACAGACCCGATCCGAATGGTAGAACGTGCCGGCACGACCGATGGTGTCCGTTCGGCCCTCGAACCGATCCTCAACTCCGTCTTGCGTCAGGAACTCGGTCGCAGGACTTTCCAGGCCATGCTGACCGCCGAACGCGGCTCGGCACTCGCAAACGTCCGAAGCAATCTGGATCGTCAGGCCCGCCAGTACGGCGCCGAAGTTGTCGATGTGCAGATCACGCGCACCGACCTTCCCGAAGCGCCGCTGCAGTCCGCCTTTACCCGCATGGAATCGGATCGCCAGCGCGAAGCCCGAACCATCCGTGCCGGTGGCTCACGCGATGCCCGTATCATCCGTGCAGAGGCGGACGCAGAAGCCGCGCGCATCTATGCCGAGAGTTTCGGCAAGGATGCGGAATTCTACGACTTCTATCGCGCGATGCAGAGCTATGATGCGACCTTCTCGCCCGAAAATGGCGATGCGGCTAGCAGCATCATCCTCTCGCCGGACAATGAGTATCTGCAGCAGTTCCGCGGACGTCGTTGACCCTTTGTCGAATGCGCGGGCCGCAAGAGCCCGCCGTTCAACGCGTATTAAGCCCCCGCCCGCAGTCTGCTGTGCGGAACCGCGGTGCTTCGCGCGCATAGGCTAGATATGCTCGCGAAATCGCGGAAATCGAGGATCTGAAAGAGGACGTTAAACCAGTGCGATATGCCTATTCCGTAACCGCCACCCTGCTTGCCGGTGGTGCAGCCCTGTCGCTCGCAGGATTTCCTGCAGGCGCACAGGTCGCCCAGAACGACGATTCGCAAATGGCCCGTGTGGTCCCGCGTGCAGGTGCGCCCGAAAGCTTTGCCGACCTGACCGAGCAATTGCAGCCTGCGGTGGTCAACATCTCGACCCGCCAGCGGATCGAAGTGCAGACCCGCAATGGCAATCCTTTCGCGGGCACGCCTTTCGAAGGCCTCTTCAACCAGCGCCGCGGGCAGGATCAGGAAGAGGCCGAGCCGCAGTTCCGCGAAGGCCAGTCGCTCGGTTCGGGCTTCCTCATTTCGGCTGACGGATATGTCGTCACCAACAATCACGTCGTGAGCCCCAACGGCCGCGGTTCGGTTACCGAGATCACGGTCACCCTGCCCGACGGCACCGAGTATGAGGCAGAACTCGTCGGAACCGATCCCCAATCGGACCTCGCCGTGCTCAAGGTCGATCGCCGCGAACCCTTTCCCTTCGTGCGTTTCGGCGATTCCGCGCAGGCGCGCGTGGGTGACTGGGTCATCGCAATCGGCAACCCTTTCGGCCTTGGCGGCACCGTTACCAGCGGCATAGTCTCAAGCGTGCTGCGCAATACCGGCGGCGGTGCATACGACCGCTACCTGCAGACCGATGCCAGCATCAATCGCGGCAATTCGGGCGGCCCGCTATTCGACATGCAGGGCAATGTGATCGGCATCAACAACGCCATCATCTCCCCGACGGGCGGCAGTGTGGGCATCGGCTTTGCCATCCCCGCCGAGACTGCCGAGCCGATCGTCGACATGCTGGTGCGCGGCGTGGAGATCGAGCGCGGTTATCTTGGCATCCAGATCCAGCCCGTGACCGACGATCTTGCGTCTTCGCTTGGTCTCCCGCGCAATCGCGGCGAGATCGTCCAGATGGTCCAGCCCGGCGAAGCCGCTGCGCGTGCGGGAATCGAAGCGGGCGACATCGTCCTTTCGGTCAATGGCCGTGATGTAACGCCTGACCAGACCCTGTCCTATCTCGTTGCCAACATCGCTCCGGGCACGACCATTCCGGTCGTTGTGCTGCGCGATGGCGAACGTCAGCGCATCAATGTCACTGTCGGAAAGCGCCCGAGCGAGGAAGAACTCCGCCAGAGCCAGATGTTCGATCCGGACGCCGAGCCGGAAGAGGACATGGTCCCCGGCGATAGCGAGGTGATCGAGAACAACCTCGGGCTCCAAGTCATGCCGCTGACAGCAACCATCGCGCGCCAGCTTGGTGCCGATGCGGATACGCGCGGTCTCGTGATCGCGTCGGTCGACCAGAATTCGGACGCGGCGCGCAAGGGGCTGCAACGCGGCGACATTATCCTGACGGCGAACTATCGACCGGTGACTGCGATTGCCGATCTCGAGCAAGCTGTTCGCGGCGCTCAGGCCGATGATAGGGAAGCGATCCTGTTGCGCGTCCAGCGCCGCGGTGGTTCGCCGCAATATATCGCGGTGCGGCTCCGCTAGGATTCAGCAACAGCGCAAGTGACGAGGCCCTCCCGGTTCATGCCGGGAGGGCCTTCTCGTTTCAATTGGATGGGCGGTCTTCTTCCGGTCGGCGTCTTTCGTCGCGCCCGATCACCCCGTCGAGAAAGTCGTCATCGACTGCCTGCGGAGCGCCATCGGCGCCCCTTCCCGTGGGAGGCTGGGTCCGTTGCCCCGGTACGCGCTGCCCGGCAGGCGGCACGCGGGGACGCAGACCGTTCTCCTCGCCGTCCTGGCCTGGCAGGGCACCTGCGGGGCCTTCGCTGCGACCCGGCTCGATCAGATTGCCCTGCTCATCGATATAGTAATAGTCGTCGGGATCGCCGAAGAAGAAGTCGTCTTCCTCGTCGAGCTGCCATTCGGGCAGCTGCAATTCGACGTCGAATTCCTCCACCGGGCGATCCTTTACCGCATAGCGCATGTAGGATGCGAAGGCCTGGGCGGGCGCCCTGCCGCCCTGCAATCCGCCGACCCGACGGTTGTCGTCGCGCCCCATCCACACGCCGGTCGTGATTCCGCTCGAGAAGCCGACGAAATAGCCGTCCTTGTTGGAGCTGGTGGTACCCGTCTTGCCTGCCACCGGCCTCCCGATCTGCGCGGCGCGGCCTGTGCCGGTCTGCACGGCGGTCTGGAGGAGATCGGTGATCCCCCGTGCAACATGGTCCGGCACCAGTTGCGTGGTGCGGGCGCGTTCGTGTTGGTAGAGAAGGTCGCCATCGGCCGTCGTGACCTTGACGATGCCATAGGGTTCGACCGACTGGCCGCCCGCCGAGACTGCGGCAAAGGCGCGGGTCATGTCCAGGAGGCGGACCTCGTTCGAACCCAGCACCATGGCGGGGAAAGTGTTGATCGGGGTCGTGATCCCGAACCGCCGCGCCATCGAGGCGACCTGGCTGAAGCCGACTTCATTGCCAAGCTGCGCCGCAACTGTGTTGATGGAGTAGGCGAAGGCCGTGCGCAGGTTGGTCTCGCCGATGTTGCGGCCATTCGAATTGCGCGGGGCCCAGCCGCCGATCGAAACCTCAGTGTCGACGACGCGGTCGTTGGGCGTATAGCCCGCTTCCAGGGCTGCGAGATAGACGAACAGCTTCCAGCTCGAGCCCGGCTGGCGCAGGGCGTTGGTCGCGCGGTTGTAGTTTGTCTCGACATAATCGGTGCCGCCGACGAGAGCGAGGATTGCTCCGTCCCGATCAAGGCTGACGAGGGCTCCCTGTGTGCCTTCCGGCGCGTTGCCGGCCACTGCAGCCGTCGCGGCCTTCTGCATACCCGGGTCGAGGGTGGTCCAGACCTCGATAGGCTCGAAGGTTTCGGGCAGCAGCAGATCGAGCTGCGGTAGCGCCCAGTCGGTGAAGTAGCGGACCGAATTGGTACTTGCTTCCTGCTTGAGATTGACCGCCGATACGTCGACGCGCGCCTCGCTCGCGCTGATCTTCTCCTGCTCGCGCATCAGGCGCAGCACCACGCTCGCGCGGCTTACCGCCGCATCGACATCGGCGGTCGGCGAATAGCGGCTGGGAGCTTTCACAAGTCCGGCAATGATTGCCGCCTCGCCCACGGAAAGCCGGTCGGCCGGGTGGCTGAAGAACTTGCGGCTGGCACTATCGATGCCATAGGCGCCGCCCCCGAAATAGACCTTGTTGAGGTACAGTTCGAGGATTTGCTCCTTGGAGAACTTCCACTCGAGCGCCATCGCAAGGATCGCCTCGCGCAGCTTGCGGTCGACCGTGCGATTGGAGTTGAGGAAGACGTTGCGGGCCAGCTGCTGGGTGATCGTGGAGGTGCCGCCAACCCGCGAACGGGTGCCGGTGACGCCTTCGACGATCGCTCCGGTCAGGCGGATCGGATCAACGCCGGGGTGCGAATAATATCGCTTGTCCTCGACTGCGACCATCGCGTCCTTCATCACCTGGGGGATTTCGTCATAGGTCAGCCACCGGCCATAGCTTGGCCCGATTTCGACAAGTTCGGAACCATCGCGCGCGCGCACGACAATAGTTTGTGCAGTCTGGGTTGCCTTCAGCTGGTAATAGCTCGGCAGCGAACGCGCCGCGAAAGCCACCGCGATGCCGAGGAACACCAGTGCGAGCAGTGCGAGTCCGCCGCCCCAGAGCGAAAGCCTCTTCGCCCAGAATTTCACACGGCTGAAATCGCGCTTGCCTTCCGCCTCCGCCCGTGCCGCGCGCGCCTTGCGCTGGCTGTTCTTGCGGCGGCTGCCTCTCTTATCCATGCGTCGCGATACCCTTCGTGATCGAATGCGCTGCCATATAAGGGCCACGATCTGTCATGGCGAGATGGAACCTCGGGTTAACGCCGGGCAATTTGGCGCCGGGGCGGGCTCAATCCTCCGGCTCGAAATCGAGCGCAGCGGAGTTAATGCAATAGCGCAGGCCGGTCTCGCCGGGGCCATCCGGGAATACGTGTCCCAAATGACCGTCGCATTTCGAGCAGACCACTTCGGTGCGGATCATGCCATGGCTGGTGTCGCGATGCTCCTCAACCGCTTCCCCTCCGGCAGGCGCGGTGAAGCTGGGCCAGCCGCAACCGCTGTCGTACTTGTCGTCGCTTTCGAACAAGAGCTGCCCGCAGGCCGCGCAGTGATATTCGCCTTCGGCCTTGTTCTTGTCGTACTTGCCGGTGAAGGCGCGTTCGGTGCCCTTCTCGCGGAGCACATGATACTGTTCCGGCGTCAGCTTGGCGCGCCATTCGTCTTCGGTCATCTCGAGCTTGTCGGTCACCACTTGTCCTTCTCTTGGGCCCTTCCCATATACGCCAACAAGGGACGCCTTGCGTAGTTCCGCTTTCGCTTGACGATTCGCAAGGCCGACGCTAAGTGCGCCGCTTTCCGGCGGTCCTTCCGCCCTTTTCGACACGACCAGACAGAATTTCCGCCGCGTTTACGTGCGGCCCGATCGAGGACAGACATGGCCAATACGCCGCAAGCCAAGAAGCGCATCCGTCGCAACAACCGCCGCGCCGAAATCAACGGTGCGCGAATGAGCCGCATCCGCGGTTTCGTTAAGAAGGTCGAGACGGCCTGCGAAGCCGGCGACAAGGATGCCGCCCAGACGGCGCTCAAGAATGCACAGCCCGAACTGGCTCGCGGTGTTGCTCGCGGCGTGATGCACAAGAACACTGCATCGCGTAAGTTGAGCCGCCTGACGAAGCGCGTCGCAGCGCTCTGATTCGCTTCCGGCTCCGGCCGGATAGGTATTCCAACGAGGGGGTCGCCGCGCAACGCGGTGGCCCCCTCGTCACGTTTGCGTTGCACTTCGAAATGCTGCGGTCGCGGCCACGCAACCTAAGTCACGAAAAACCCGCGATTCGCATACCCTGATCGGACAAAATCTCGTTATTTCAAGCACATCAACGCAGCCCTGCGGGGTAGCGGTGAGTCAACAAGTTTATTTCAGATTTTTTGCAGTTATCCCCCTTGCGACTCATCACGGGTGCGACCTACACAATGGAATGCCCGGGGGGGACAGCCCGGGTTTTCACATCGATGGCCAATGGGGAGGGACCACCCGAGAATCTCGCGATTCCGGGTAAGGGCGGAGCCGTGCCTACTCCCCAGGCATACAATAATTGGATGCACGATCCGGTGGGTCGTTCGGGGGAATGATAAGAGCAATGGCAAGAACGGGTGAGCCTGCGGGCAAGCGGAAGGCGACTGACGACATGGAAGATCTCGAGGCGGTGAACCTCGCGGCTGACTGGGCTGATATCAGCCAGGGGCTGCGGAAAGATTTGGGTCACCAGCTTCACAGCCAGTGGATCAAGCCGATCCAGCTGGGCAAGATCGATCCGGAATCCGGCACGCTCGATCTCTTCTTGCCAACCGAATTCAGCGCCAACTGGGTCAAGGATCGCTTTGCCGACCGGCTGAGCCTGGCCTGGAAAATCGCGCGCAGCGAAGTGCGCAAGGTCGCCATTTCGGTGCACCCGGGCCGTCGCCAGGTCGCCGACCTCCAGCTGCACACCGATGGCCGCCGTCCGGCAAATGATGCTGACACATCGATGATGGCGATCGGCGCCGATACGCTCGGGGATTCGGGTTTCACTTCGAGCGTCGGCCTCGATGCCTCGCTGACCTTTGCTGCCTTCATTACCGGCGAAGCGAACATCCTAGCCTTCAATGCGGCTCAGCGCATGTCTGCGACCGAGAAGCCGCAATTCAGCCCGCTCTACCTCAAGGGTGCGACCGGCCAGGGCAAGACACATCTGCTCCACGCCATCGGCCACACTTTCCTACAAACGCACAGCCGCAGCCGCATCTTCTACTGCAGCGCCGAGCGTTTCATGGTCGAGTTCGTCCAGGCCCTGAAGGCCAATCGGATGATCGAATTCAAGGCTCGCCTGCGCAGCTTCGACCTGCTGCTGGTCGACGACATCCAGTTCATCATCGGCAAGGCTTCCGCGCAGGAAGAGCTGCTCTACACGATCGACGCGCTGCTGGCCGAAGGCAAACGCCTTGTCTTTGCTGCAGACCGCGCGCCGCAGGCTCTCGACGGGGTCGAGCCGCGGCTCCTTTCACGCCTCTCGATGGGTCTGGTTGCAGATATCCAGCCAGCCGATATCGAGCTGCGCAAGAAGATCCTGCATTCCAAGCTCACCAAGTTCGCGCCGCTCGCCGTGCCCGAGGACGTGATCGAATTCCTCGCCCGCACGATCACCCGCAACGTCCGCGAGCTGGTCGGCGGCCTCAACAAGCTGATCGCCTACGCGCAGCTGACGGGGCAGGAGGTCTCGCTCCAGCTGGCCGAAGAACAGCTGACCGACATCCTCTCGGCAAACCGCCGCCGGATCACGATCGACGAGATCCAGCGCACCGTGTGCCAGTTCTACCGGATCGACCGCAGCGAGATGTCGAGCAAGCGGCGCGCCCGCGCCGTCGTCCGCCCGCGCCAGGTGGCGATGTACCTCTCCAAGGTGCTCACGCCGCGCAGCTATCCCGAGATCGGCCGCAAGTTCGGCGGTCGCGATCACTCGACCGTGATCCACGCCGTTCGCCTGATCGAGGATCTGCGCCAGCGCGATGCCGATATGGACGGCGACGTACGCAGCCTGCTGCGCCAGCTCGAAAGCTGAGGCAGGCTCCGCACTCCTCCATGCACCGCTGATCGACAGCTTGTTCACAGGCTTGTCGACAGCGCGCGCGTGAGCGTCCAAAGGGACGCGCATGAGCGAACGCATAACCCTTCCCCGCAGTTTTGCAGCGACCATGCTTCGCGGTGCTTCCTCCCGCTGCCCGCGTTGCGGTGAAGGCCGTCTGTTCCGTCGCTGGCTCAAGCCGGTCGATCGGTGCGCGCACTGCGATCTCGATATTTCGGGACAGCGGGCAGACGATCTTCCTGCCTATATCGGGATCTTCGTGACCGGCCATTTGCTTGCTCCGGTCATTATCGCACTCGTAACCGGTTTCTCGCTGTCGCTTCCCGTGCTCCTCGCGATCATCATTTCGCTCGCCATCGTCATGCTCATCGGACTGCTCCAGCCTTCCAAGGGCGCGGTAATCGCGCTGCAATGGTGGAACGGGATGCACGGATTCAAGCGCGAGCGGGTCGAAGAAGAGCGGCCATGAGCCTGTCGCCCGAACGCCTCGAACGGTTCGCCCGTCATATCGTCCTGCCCGAAGTTGGCGGCGCAGGTCAGGTCGCGCTGGCTGGCAAGCACCTCGTGCTGGTCGGCCTCGGCGGGATCGGCAGCCCCGCACTTCAATATCTGGCAGCCGCGGGGATCGGGAAGCTAACTCTCGTCGATGACGATAAGGTCGATGCCTCGAACCTCCAGCGCCAGACGCTCTACAACGAACGCGACATCGGGCACGGCAAGGCCACTTCGGCCAAGCGCTGGGTGAAGCTGTTCGATCCGGCGCTCGAGGTCGAGATCAGCGACAGGCGGATCGACAGTACACGCGCCGCCGCGCTGGTAGAGAGCGTGGACCTCGTCCTGGATGGCACCGACAATTTCGCCACCCGCCTCGCCGTTTCGGATGCCTGTGTGAAGGCAGGGGTCCCGTTGGTTTCAGCCGCGGTCGGCCGTTTCCAGGGCCAGGTCGGCGCCTTCGCCGGTCACCTGCCCGAAGAGGCCTGCTATCGCTGCTTCGTCGGTGACGCCTTCGATGCCGATGATTGCGACACCTGCGCCGAGGACGGCATCCTCGGCGCGATGGCGGGATGGGTGGCGAGCTTCGCCGCGCTGCATGCGATTCGCGTCCTCCTCGCTGGGGTTAGCGCTTATGGCGATCCGCAGTGGAGCCGGGTCAACCTGCTCGACGGCATCAAGCCCGGCATGCGCCAGTTCTCGATCGCCAAGGACCCCGCCTGCAAGGCTTGCGGCAGTAGGTGACAATCCTGCGGCAGGCGCCAGCCGTATTCATGGTAAATTAGGCATATCTTCCTAGAATCCGGGGCGATGAAGCGTTCGAATCCCTTGAGTTTGGCAATAGCGTTCGCGGCATTCGCTACATTGGGCGGTTGCTTCGAGGACCCCTATGCCAAACCCCTGTCCGAACTCGATCTCGGCAATGCCGATGTCGTGGCGGATATTGCGTCCTCGCTCGCGCCCGAGGATGCCGGCGTCTTCAAGACCTATGCGCTGCGGCATATCGCGCAGACGAAATACGCATGCGGAAACTTCGAGCGCCACCTGCACGGCAAGCAACCGCAGACCGTCGCCGAAGCGGTCGACTTTACCCGTCAGTGGGAGAAGGAGGACGCCGAGCGCAGGGCCTACTTCGCTCCGCCAGACCCTTCGAAGATGACCCCTGACCAGCGGTTCGAATATGAGCTCGAGCAGTTGCGGATCGTATACCGCAGACTCGACGATCGGCGTGCCGACATCATGATGCTGAACGAAGAAGGCGGCTACGAAAACACGGCCGAATGGAAGCAGATCGCCATCGACATGGAGGCCGCCACGGCACGGATCAACGAGAAGCTCGCCCAGCGTCCCTGAGCGTAGTCAGCTGGGCATGAGCAGGTGCTCCACCCATGCTGGCACCAACTCCCCGGCACGACCCTGGCGCGATTCGTGAAACCAGTACGAGCCTTCACTCCGTTCCAGATTGAGTTCCAGCGTGCGTGCGCCGAACTCGCGCGCGTCGCGCACGAAACCTGCTGCCGGATAGACGGCGCCGCTGGTGCCGATGCTCACGAACAGGTCCGCCCGGCGAATGGCCGCGTAGATGCGATCCATCTGGTAGGGCATCTCACCGAACCACACGACATCGGGCCTCAAAGCAGGCTGACCGCATCCGGGACAGGCCGGCCTCTCGGATAGCGGCTCACGCCACTCGTGCCGGGAGTCGCAGCTGGAGCAGAGCGCGCTCAGCAGCTCTCCGTGCATATGCAGCACGCGTCTTGCACCTGCGCGTTCGTGGAGATCGTCGACATTCTGCGTCACGATCAGCAGCTCGCCTTCCCATGCCCGGTCGAGCTGCGCCAGCGCTTCGTGTGCGCGGTTGGGCGCAACCTGCTGCACCGCCTTTCGCCGTGCGTCGTAGAAGCGCTGGACGAGTTCGGGATCGCGCGCGAAACCTTCGGGAGTGGCAACATCCTCGACACGGTGCTGCTCCCACAAGCCACCGGCATCGCGAAAGGTGTCGATCCCGCTTTCCGCCGAAATCCCCGCGCCGGTCAGGATGACGATGTTGCGTATCTGTGTCATTGCCCTCAAGTAGCAAGCCACTGGGCATGACGAAATACCCAGCCCAAGAGCAGCAAGGCGATAGGGCCCAACACGAATGAACATCGGTATTATCGGCAGCAAGGGCGCAATGGGCGAAGCCCTGAGGCAGGTTCTCGAAGCCTCGGGACACGACTATTCGGGCGGCGCGGACAAGGGCGACGACGTGCGCAAACTGGCCGCGGTTTCCGACGTGCTGGTCGATTTTTCTGCCCCTTCCGCGCTAGAGGCGAACCTCGATGCCGCTGCCGACGCGGGCATCCCTATCGTCGTCGGGACCACCGGACTTTCCGAGGCGCACCATGGCTCGATTGACGAAGCGGCGCGCAGGATCCCGGTCCTGCAGACGGGTAATACCTCTCTCGGCGTGACCCTGCTGGCCCATCTCGTGCGCGAGGCGGCATCGCGCCTCGACAGCGATTGGGACATCGAGATCGTCGAGATGCACCATCGACGCAAGGTCGATGCACCCTCGGGAACGGCGCTGCTGCTCGGCGAGGCAGCTGCCGCTGGACGCGGCATCGAGCTTTCCGGAAATTCAGAGCGTGGCCGCGATGGTCACACGGGTGCACGGGCCGACGGTGCCATCGGCTTTGCAGCGCTGAGGGGCGGAACGGTCGCCGGAGAGCACAGCGTCATCATCGCCGGCGACGAAGAACGCCTGACCCTGTCGCATAGCGCGGAAAATCGCATGATCTTCGCGCGCGGCGCGATCCGTGCGGCCGAGTGGCTGCGAGGGCGCGATGCCGGGCGCTATTCGATGGAGGAGGTCCTGGGGCTGTGAGGGTATTCGCCGTCCTGTGCGGCGTATTTGTCGGCGGAGTATTGTGTGTAATCGGCTATGCGATGGCCTATCTTCACGAAACGCAGGGCTATCTCGCGCCGGTGGTCCTCGCGATCGCCGGCGTGGTCGGATTGCCGATACTGTACTGGATGAAGGCCTCGCGCTTGCTCCCGCAGCTTCCCTCGCGCTTCCTCTTTGCGGCCATGATCATTGCGCTGGCCGGGACCTGGTGGCCGCTACTGCAATCCGCCGAACTTCGCGAAGAGCAAGGTGCCGCGCTGCTGTTCTTCTCCGCGATATGGATCGTCGCGGCCTTGCCGTTGCTGCGTGCAGGCATAAGGCATCGCCCAAGATAGCTCCGGGACCATGACCAAGGACCAGATATTCGAATTCTTCCGCCGCCTTGCCGAGGATAATCCCTCGCCCGAGACAGAGCTGGAATATGGCAATTGCTACCAGCTGGTAGTCGCCGTGGCATTGTCGGCCCAGGCGACCGACGTGGGGGTCAACAAGGCTACCCGCGCACTGTTTCGGGAAGTGGAAACGCCGCAGCAGATGCTCGACCTGGGCGAGGAGGGACTCAAAGAGCACATCAAGACGATCGGCCTGTTCAACTCCAAGGCCAAGAATGTGATCGCCCTCAGCCAGCTACTGGTCGACGAATATGGCGGCGAGGTCCCGGATACGCGCGATGACCTCGTCCGCCTGCCCGGCGTCGGCCGCAAGACGGCCAATGTGGTACTCAACTGCTGGTTCGGGCAGGAAACCTTCGCAGTTGACACGCACATCCTGCGCGTCGGCAACCGCACCGGCCTGGCCAAGGGCAAGACCCCCGAACAGGTCGAGGCAAAGCTCGAAAAACGTGTCCCGCAACCCTTCCGGCTCGGCGGCCACCACTGGCTGATCCTGCACGGCCGCTATGTCTGCAAGGCACGTACGCCCGAGTGCTGGCGTTGCCCGGTAGTGGACCTGTGCAGCTTCCGGAAGAAGGTACTCGAGAAGCCGAGAGGGCGGTAGCGGCCCAGATTGACACGATTGGGGAATTGGTGACCTATTTGGTGCCGCGCCGAATATATCCCGGCGTGGAGGAGCCCGAGTGACGCATGGCGATCTGATCAAGCCGCTACACGGATTGCGCGGCATGGCTGCACTGACCGTCGTCGTCGGGCATTTCGGCTTCCCGGGTTCAGCCAGCCTTGGTGTGGTCCTGTTCTTTGTCCTCAGCGGCTTCCTGATGGGCAAGCTCTATCTGCCCAAGACCTTCGACCTGCGCACTGCGTGGCTCTACATCAGCGCCCGCTTCGCTCGCGTATACCCGTTGTTCGCGTTCGTCGTCATTACCGTGGCCGCGATCAACGTGGCGATTCCGGAAGTGCACATCTTCAATCTGGAACCCTGGCAGGTCGACGATCACCTCCTGCTCTACGGTTCGAACATGACGATCTGGACGATCTGCGTCGAATTCCAGTTCTACTTCCTGTTCATGCTTTTCTGGTGGGTTACCAGTCGTTTCGGTTTCAGCAGGCTCCTCGCGACCGGCACGATAGCGGCGGGCCTGGTGTGGGCCTGGTTGCTCGGTGGGGCCGCCAATTCGGTCGACATCTTCAGTTATGTGCACGTCTTCTTCATCGGGATCCTGATCGCCTTGCTGGGCGATGATCTCAAGAAGCTGAGGCCTGGCTGGGCGCATGTCGGTTTGATCGCTGCACTCCTGC
This sequence comes from Qipengyuania vesicularis, assembly GCF_019711415.1. GTDB lineage: Bacteria > Pseudomonadota > Alphaproteobacteria > Sphingomonadales > Sphingomonadaceae > Qipengyuania > Qipengyuania vesicularis. The sequence goes on from NZ_JAIGNJ010000003.1 coordinate 104,690, forward strand.
TCTATGCTGCGGTCTATTTCATCGCCTACCAGAACAACGTCCACCGGCTGATCTACATCGAGCCTTGGGCCCTGATCGCCTGCGGTTGTATCGTCGCTGCATCGATGGCTGCCGGCGATTGCTGGGCGAACCGGATGCTGAGCCTGCCTGTTGCAGTCTGGCTCGGCGAGATATCCTTCGGGATCTACCTTTTCCACCGGCCCGTCCAGCGACTGATGAACGAGGTATACCTGGTCGATTTGCCGACCATCATCGAACTACCATTGCGCTTCGCCGTGCTGTTCGCGATCTCCCACCTCGCACTTGTGCTGCTGGAGAAACCGTGTCGAACGGCATTGCGGAGGCTGAGCGAGGGTATCGTAGAGCCAAAGGCAAAAGAGCAGGGGTAGACACTTCCCGCTGCGCGAGGCGGGCTTGCAGAGGGCCGCCCTGCGCGGCACATTCCCGCAAGAGGAGAGGGAATGTGACCGCCGAAGCCCAGCACCACCCCGCGCAAGTCCGGACCGACCTATCAATCCGTGATCTGACCGCGGCCCTGCGACAGGGATGGAGCGATTTATTGGCGCGGCCGGTTTATGGCCTTTTCTTTGCGTCTTTCTATGTCGCGGCGGGCTTGGGACTGTATTACCTCTTCATGGTTCGCGGCGAGACCCGCTGGCTCATCGCCGCCGTTGCCGGCTTCCCGCTCTTCGCGCCTTTCGCCGCGGTCGGGCTCTACGAGGTCAGCCGCAGGCTCGAGTATGGACTGCCTACCAACTGGAGTACGGTGCTCGGCGCACTGCGGGGGCGTGGGGACGAGCAGTTGCTGCTGATGGGCGGGATTATCTTCGTGGGATTCAGTTTCTGGGTGATCATCGCGCACATGATCTTCGCCATCTTCGCCTCTGCTGCCGGCCTTGGCGAAGGGATAGCATTCCTGACCTCCGAGCTGGGGCTTACGATGCTTGCCGTGGGCGGAGTGGTTGGCGGTGTCATCGCCTTCGTTTTCTACGCCATTACACTGATGAGCCTGCCGATGCTCGTCGATCGCGACGTCGATTTCATCACCGCGATCATCACCAGCTTCAAAGCCCTGAGCGCCAATTTCGGTGTGCTGCTGCTCTGGGCATTCGTCATTGCGCTCGCGCTCTTTGCAGCGATCCTGCCCTTCTTCCTCGGGCTCTTCGTGGTGCTACCGGTACTCGGCCATGCCACCTGGCACTTGTACCGCCGAACGGTGGACTAGTGCTCAGACATCGTCGGCCGATACCATCTCGGCCCGGTCGATCTCGCCCGTCATCACTGCCACCGTCGTCGCCACGGCCGCATCGCCTGACACATTGGTCGTGGTGCGCATCATGTCCATGATCCGGTCGACACCGGCGACGAAGGCGATCGTCTCGAGCGGCACGCCAACCGCGCCGAAGACCAGCGCCATCATGATCAAGCCCGCACCCGGGATGCCCGCTGCGCCGACAGCGCCCAGCGTGGCGAGGATGGAGATCAGGAAGTAGTCGCCCATGGTCAGGTCGACACCGAAGATCTGCGCGCCGAACAGAGTGGCGAGGCCGAGATACATCGCCGTACCGTTCATGTTGATCGTCGCGCCAAGGCTGATCACGAAGCTGGCGACCGAATTCGACACGCCGAGGTTGCGCTCCGCACAGCGCAGCGTCACGGGCAGCGTCGCATTGGAGGATGCTGTCGAATAGCTCACCGCCATCGCGTCCACGATACCACGGAAGAAATCGCGCACCGGAAGCTTGGCGAGGAACTTGATCATGCTGCCGTAGATCAGCACTATGATGAGCAGGCAGCCGAGGTAGTTGAGGCCCACCAGCTTGGCGAGGCTGATCAGCGCGTCGATTCCGAGTGTCCCTGCGACCCAGGCCATAAGCGCAAAGACACCGAAAGGAGTGAGCTCCATCACGATCATGGTGACCTTCTGCATCACCACCGCGCCGCTATCGAAGATCTTCTGAACCGGTTCGCCGTCCTTGCCCGCCATCAGAATACCAATGCCGATCAGCAGCGAGAAGACGATCAGCGGCAGCACGGCCACGTCCGCCATCACCTGCACGGGGCTTTCGGGCACTATCGACAGGATCATGTCGACCGCCGTCGTCGGGTTGGGTTCGGGCGTCGCGCCCTTTTGGATTGCACTGGTATCGACGCCCGCGCCCGGCTGGACGAAGGTCCCGAGCGCAAGACCGAGCCAAACCGCGATCTGGCCGGTTACGATGAAAAGCAGCATGGCCCTGCCGCCGACCGCGCCGAGCTTCCTGAGGTCCCCGATGGCGGCAACGCCGGCAACGAGGCTGAAGAAGATCAGCGGAACGACAAGCATCTTGATCGACTTGATGAAGAAGTCGCCGATCCACTTGATGCTTTCGGCTTCGGGACCCCAGGCATAGCCGGTCAGCACGCCGAGGATGAGAGCAGTCAGCACGCGCTGCCACAGCGGAATTTCGAACCAAACCCTCAGCATCTCTATCCCCTCACGTCCCTTGAATTATTGCAGCGCGTCCTTTGCAATGCGCGCGTAGATGCGGCTTAGCGTGGAAAGGTCCTCGATGGCTACCGCCTCGTCACGCTTGTGCATCGTAGCGTTGACGAGGCCGAATTCGATCACCGGACATACGGCACGCAGGAAGCGGGCGTCCGAAGTTCCGCCCGTGGTGGAGGGTTCGGGATCGAGACCGGTCTCCGCCTTCACCGCACGGGCGATGATGTCGCTGAAGGTGCCCGGCGGGGTGAGGAAAGGTTCCCCCGATATGATCGGCTTCGCGAGCCCGCCATGCTTCTCCGCAATTGCACCGACTTTCTCGGATAGGGAGGCACCAGAGTGCCGATCGTTGAAGCGGATCGAGATGCGCGCCTCGGCCTTTTCCGGAATGACGTTATGCGCCATGTTGCCGACTTCGAGATCGGTGATCTCGAGATTGGATGGCTGGAACCAGTCGGTTCCCTCGTCGAGCACCAGCGCGTCCAGCTCGGCCAGCATGGCGACGAGCTTGGGAATCGGATTATCGGCAAGGTGCGGATAGGCGACGTGGCCCTGCGTCCCTTCGACCTCCAGCCAGATATTGACCGAGCCGCGTCGCCCGATTTTTATCATGTCGCCGAGGCGGTTCACACTTGTCGGTTCGCCGACGAGGCAAAGGTCGGGCTGGTGGCCATGATCACGCATGAAGTCGATCAGAGCGCGCGTGCCGTGAAGCGCGGGGCCTTCCTCGTCGCCGGTGATGATGAAGCTGATCGTACCTGCCTCGGCCGGCACTTCGGCGACCGCATCGACCATACAGGCAATGGCACCCTTCATGTCGACAGCCCCGCGTCCGTAGAGCAACTCGCCGCGAACTTCGGGCTCGAACGCGTCAGAGGCCCAGCCTCCACCGGGAGGGACAACGTCGAGATGGCCCGCGAAGGAGAAATGCTTCGATCCTTCCGGCCCCTTGCGGATCGCGAAGAGGTTCTCGACCGGCGCTTCGGGACTGCCTGCATCACCGTCGCCGCGGGTGAAGCGGTGCACTTCGAAGCCGAGCGGCTCCAGCATCGCCTCCATCGCGTCGAACACGGAACCGGTTGCGGGTGTGACGCTTTCGGCGGCCATCAAACGCTTGGCGAGATCGAGAACCCTTGTCATCATCGCTCCGCTAGCAGGAGTAGCCGCAGATGCCCAAGCTCGATCTCGATTCCATCCCCCAGACCAATGCGACGGGCTATCCCCCGCCCTTCGATGCCGATGTCGCGGGTCGCAACTATCGCCGCCTTGCCCCGGCAGCCGGCCTGACCAAGCTTGGCGCGAGCCATGTCGTGCTCGACCCGGGCGCCTATTCCTCGCAGCGGCATTGGCACGAGGGGCAGGACGAACTGGTCATCATGCTGCAGGGCGAGGCCGTGCTGATCGAGGACGCCGGCGAAATCCCGGTTGGCCCGGGCGACATCCTTGCGTGGAAGGCGGGCGAGCAAAACGGGCACAGGCTCCACAATCGCGGCGACATCCCTTGCGTATTCATCGCCATCAGCGGGGGTGACCGGGACGAGGACCGCGGCGAATATCCAGACATCGACATGGTCTTCACGCCCGATGGCTATTTCAAGAAGGATGGCACGCCCTATCCGACCCAGCGCGTGCCCTAATTCCGCTCCGCTTCCGGTAAGGCACCCGGCGCGAAGGCAACCTCGAGATAGTCGGCTATTCTGATCCCTGCCTGCTGCACGCGGCGCTGCGATATCGGGATGGCGCGGAGGATATCCTCCTGCGTCAAGGCCGCCTCGTCGCCCAGGTCTTCCCCTTCGCAGGCGGGCCTGTCGAAGGCCTCGGGATAGACGAAATCGCGGCTGATCTGCCAGCTTTCGCGGCCCCATTCGGCCGGATCGCCGCCGCCCAGTTCCGCGCGCTCTTCCTCTGAATAGCGCCTTACCAGGCGTACCTCTGCCGACGTGATCGCGCGCTCGGCCAGTGGACCGTCCCAGATCCAGTGCAAGTTCAACCCTGGCGCAATGCCATAGGCCGTATCGATGTCATTGCCCCCGCGATCCTCATGATCGCCCGAGTGGAGCGGCATGTGCACATCGCCGATGAAGTGGACCATGAAAGCCAGTGCCTCGAGCCGGATATGCGCGGGCAGGCTTTCGTCGGCGAGGAGGCGCTGACTGCGCTCGATCTGCGCGGTCACACAGTTGCCGCCCGAACAGTTGCTGCGCGGATTGTAGGCCTCGCAAACGGGCGCTGTCCGGTAGTGCCACGCCGCGGTGTAGCCCCAGCGCCAGCGCGTGCGGCGCACGCAATCGGGCCATGTGCTCGCATCCTCAATGCTCGCCAGGGGGCACTCGGGCGTGGCCAGCAGCGGCGCGGCGCGGAAAAGTCGCGCGATCTTCGCCTGAGTTGCCGGAGCCACGTTCTCCCACGCGATCTGCCCCGTCGTCTGATGCGCGAAGAATCCCCAGGCCTGCGCTTGTGCCGGGAGCAGCCCCAGCAGCGCCGCACATGCAATCAGGAGACGGTTTCGTACTGCTCGATGACCCATTCTTCGTTTTCCGATGCCTCGATCCAGCCACGCATCCACTCATGCTCCCACACGGCCTGCATATAGGCCGCCGCGAAGCCGGGGACGGGTATCTGGTAGCTGATGAAACGGCTGACGACGGGGGCAAAGAAGATGTCCGCCGCGCCGAAGGTCCCGAAGAGATAGGGCCCGCCGCTGCCGAAACGGCTGCGTGCCTCCGCCCACAGGCCGAGAATGCGCAGGATGTCTGCCTTGCACGCCTCGCTCGGTTCGAACCCGTCGAAACGCTTGCGCACGTTCATGGGGCATTCGCTGCGCAGCGCCGCATAGGAAGAGTGCATTTCCGCGACCATCGACCGCGCCATGCCGCGCGCGGTATCGTCCTTCGGCCAGAAGCGGTCGCGCCCGACCTTGTCAGCCAGATATTCGAGGATGGCGAGGCTGTCCCACACAACCGTTTCGTCGTCCCATAGGATCGGGACCTTGCCGAAACTGGGCTGCAGCCCGTCCTTCTGATGGCGCTGGTCCCAGTCCTCACCGAAGAGCGGCACGATCAGCTCCTCGAAAGAGAGACCCGACTGCTTGGCCGCGAGCCAGCCGCGCAGCGACCAGCTGGAATAGTTCTTGTTGCCGATGATGATCTTCATGCGGGCTCCACCTTTCCGCGTTTCCTCGCGCCCTAAGCGTTCATCCACGCGCTGTCGAGCCTGAACGATGGAACGCCTGGAACACAGTCCTGCGATGTAATCGGCAACTACTGCGCGCGCCTGTTCGGGTGTCATTGCTGCTGTCATACCGTGAGCTTGCACAGCGCGATGGGAGTAGGAAAACGGAAGCTTGCGGACTATGCTCGCGCCATGAGCTTGCGTCCCTTTCACCTCGCCTTCCCCGTCCACGACCTCGAAGAAGCACGCGCTTTCTACGGCGGGCTCATGGGCTGCGCGGAGGGCCGCTCCTCCGACGAATGGATCGACTTCGATTTCTTCGGCCACCAGATAGTGGCGCATACGGGCGGCGAGGCCGGGGACCGCGCGAGCAATGCGGTCGACGGCCACGATGTCCCCGTGCCGCATTTCGGCGTGGTGCTGAAGATGGAGGACTGGCAGGCTTTGGCCGACCGGCTGAGGTCAGCCGGGGTGGAATTCGTGATCGAACCGACGATCCGCTTCAAGGGCCAACCCGGTGAGCAGGCCACCATGTTCTTCCGCGACCCGAGCGGTAATGCGCTGGAGATGAAGGCCTTCGCTGACGATGCAATGCTGTTTGCGAGGTGATTGGCTTGCCGGTCAGGCTGTTTTCGTCGCCGAGTTGCCTTGCATTTCCGTATCGTAGTGCAGGATCAAGGCGCGCAGCGCCAAGGCCACGCCCAACATCTCGCCCGCTTCTTCCAGGATCACTGTCAGCGCGTTGAGCGGGTTCAACTGGACCGTTTCCCAATTCACACTTCCACTCGATCTCGGTCCGAGCGCTTCCGATAGGAACATCGATTGGATCAACTCGAATCCGATCGCCGAGCCCAGGAAGACCACCGCCGCGACAGCAAGGCGAGCAAAGGTCGCACGCGACAAATGTCGGACCAGCGGTAGGCAGAGCAGCACCACTACAATGGCCAATGCCCCATACACGAGCGTCCACGCGTGAAAGAATGCACCGCTCGTTTCCCACTGCGCCCGCAGGGCCGGTGAGAAGCCATCATGTATCGCGAAGGCCTCGTCGGCAGCCATGAAGAAGAGGCAGACGGCCACGAATAGCCAGCTCAGTACCGGCCCTTTGCGGAGGGCAGAGGCACGCATTGCTATCACAATTGCCACTCCCGCCGTGGCAATGAGCGCAAGCGATGAGAAGTAGGTTGGAACATTGTTTTCGAGCGCAAGGTCGAACAGCTGGTCGGTCCGCGAGCTCAGGGCAGTCGGACTAATCCTCATCAGGATCTTGCAGCCGACATGCGCCGCCAGAATGAGCGCAATGAGCAAGATGTGCGCGACGAAGACTTTGTTGGCCCGCTGATCTCCAGAAATCGGACTATCGCGTGTGTCCATATCCTGCCGCCCGGGAACGGAGTCCCGAACTCCCCCTTCTGGTTCCGCCGAACTCGGCGGAGCTACCAAACCGTGATATTGTCACGGAGTTGTAACCTTTGCGGGCGGACCTGGCAAAAAGTCAAAGGCGAGCGCCCCAAATCAAGGCACTTCGTGGCCGACAGCAGACCTGTGCAGCGATGGGCTAACTAAATCCCTGCGTCGCGCAATAGAGCCGCGCGCAGTTCGCCGATACCCATGTCCTTTTCGCTGCTGGTCACATGGATCTGCGGATAGGCGGCGACGTGCTTCTTCGCTTCAGCCTCGACTGCGGCGACCGTCTTGGCGAGTTCGCTCGCCTTGATCTTGTCGGCCTTGGTGAGGACCACGCGGTAACCCACGGCGGCCTCGTCGAGCATCTTCATCATTTCGCGGTCGACGTCCTTCAACCCGTGGCGGCTGTCGACCAGCACGAGATTGCGCACCAGCACCTGCCGTCCACGCAAATAGGTGCGTACGAGGTTCTTCCACTTCTCGACGACCTTCACCGGCGCCTTGGCAAAGCCGTAGCCGGGCATGTCGACGAGGCGGAACTGGGTCGGCTCGCCGACTTCGAAGAAGTTGAGTTCCTGGGTGCGGCCCGGCGTCACCGAGGCACGTGCGATGGCCTTGCGCCCGGTGATAGCGTTCAGAAGTGAGCTCTTGCCTACATTGGAACGGCCCGCGAAGGCGATCTCGGGCACGGTCGGCTCAGGCAGGAATTTCAGCTGCGGAGCCGAGAGGAGGAACTCCACCCGGCCCGAAAACAGCTTGTTTGCGCGCCGCTCCAGCTGGGCCAGTTCGGCGGCTTCTTCTTCGGTCATCAGCCGCGCCTCAGCCCTTGGCCTTGGCCGCTTCGGCAGCCTTCTCGGCCTTCTCTTTCTCGGCCGCTGCCTTCAGCTGCGGATGCTTGGAGTAGAGATATTTCTGCTGTGCGAGCGTGAGGATGTTGGAGGTTACCCAGTAGAGCAGCAGGCCCGCTGCGAACGGGGCCATGATGAACATCAGCACCCATGGCATGATGGCGAAGACCTGTTGCTGGACCGGGTCCATGGCGGACGGGTTCAGCTTGAAGGTCAGCCACATCGTCACGCCCAGCAGGACGGCGAGGATGCCGATGGCAAGGAAGCTGGGCGGAGTGAACGGCAGCAGGCCGAACAGGTTGAGGATGGTGGCCGGATCGGGCGCGCTCAGATCCTTGATGTAGAGGAAGTTTTGGTGGCGCATCTCGATCGCGAGGTAGAGGACCTTGTAGAGTGCGAAGAAGATCGGGATCTGCAGGAGCAGCGGCAGGCAGCCCGCAAGCGGATTGACCTTCTCACGCTTGAACAGCGCCTGCATCTCCTGCTGTTGCTTCAGGCGGTCGTCCTTGTACTTCTCCTGCAGCTTCTTCATTTCCGGCTGGATCGCCTTCATCGCTGCCATCGAAGCGAACTGCTTCTGCGCGATGGGGAACATGATCCCGCGCACGATCACGGTCAGGAAGATGATCGCGACACCGAAGTTGCCGACAATCGCGAAGATGTTGGTGAGGAGCCACAGGAGCGGCTTTTCGAACCAGCGGAACCAGCCCCAGTCGATCGCGAGGCCGAACTGCGGGATGCCGGCGTCCTGATAGGCGTCGAGGATCGCGCTTTCCTTGGCGCCCGCGAACAGGCGCGAGGTGGTGGTGATCTTGCGTCCGGCCGGAACGGTGACCGGATCATAGATCATGTCGGCGCGGTAGACATCGTTACCGAGTGAACGGAAGGTGGCGTCGGGCGCACTGCCTTCCTGAGGGACAAGCGCAGCGAGCCAGTATATGTCAGTGAAGCCGATCCAGTCGGTCGCGCCGGGGACACTGACCTTTCCATCTTCTTCAACAACGTCATAATCGTAGTCATACTCGACCGCTTCATCGAAGGACACGATTGGGCCCGAGTGAGCGATAATGAAGTCGGCGCTGGCAGTCTCGCTGGTGCGGCCGACGAGACCGTAGGGCTGCGCGACCACAGGGACCGCGCCGGTGTTGGAAATCGCCTGCTCGACCGTGACCATGTAATTTTCGTCAATCGAATAGGTGTGTTCGAGCACCACGCCATCGCCTGCATCATGGCGCAGGGTAACGGGCCTATCCTGCGACAGAACCTCGCCATCGGCCTGCCACAGAGCATCATCGGATACTTTTTTGCCGTTCAGGAGATAACCGAACTGGGCGAACTGCTGGATGTCGGTGCCACGCGGGGCGAAGATGCGGACCGGGCCGCTGTCTTCATCAGTGCTGGCGGCATAATCCTTGAGAACGATGTCGTCGATCATCGCGCCGGTGAGGTTGATCGAGCCGGCAACCTTGGGCGAATCGATGCGCACACGCTCTGCCGAAGACAGCGAGCTGTCGAGATCGACGGCCACCGCCGCGCCTTCGCCGATCTCACCACTGGCAGCAGCGACTTGTTCGGCCGGAGTGTCGACCTTTTCAGCGGTTACGGGCACTTCTTCCGGCTGCGGATAGAAATAGTCCATCGCCCATTGCCAGCCGATCAGGACGGCCAGCGAAAGCGTGAGCACGAGCACAAAATTGCGTGAGTTTTCCAAGGTCGGTCCCGTTGGTGAATGTCTTCGATCAGGTGGGGATAGTGTATTGCTACGTCAAGACACCGGTCCATCAAGGAACCGGGTCGTGGCCGCAGCCCCCCCAGGGTTGGCAGCGCAATAGCCGCTTCAGGGCCAGCCATCCACCCTTGATTGCGCCGTATTTCTGCAGCGCCTCGATCGCATACTGGCTGCATGACGGCGAGTAGCGGCAAGTGGGCGGCAGGATGCGGCTGGGCCCGAGCTGCCAGGCCTTCGCGATCCAGATGAGCGGGTACTTCATGCCCGCCTCGATCGCTTGTGACGCGGGCGGCGGGCGCGGTCACCTTCGCCGGTAGCAGCGCGAGCCAGTGCGGCGTCCAGTTCTTCGGACAAGGCGGCGAAATCGCGCTCTACCCCGCCCTCGCGGCCGATCAGGATATGGTCGTGATCGGGGAGGCCCGCTTCGGGCAGCGCAGCCCATAGCAGCTCGCGAAACCGCCGTTTCATCCGGTTGCGCACCACGGCATTACCGATCTTCTTCGTGACCGTGATGCCATAGCGCTTGCCCTTGCCCTCGTTCGGGCGCGTCAAAAGCACGAACCCGGGCTTGGCGTTCCGCACACCTCGATTGGCAGCGAGGAAGTCGCTGCGCTTGCGGATGACGGAGAGGCTCGGGTGCATAGATGCCAGATACGCAAAACGGGCCTTTGAGTCTTTGTTTTCCGCACTCGCCTCCGCAAGTGCGAAATCCTCGCTCATGCGACCTGAAGGTCGCGTCGCTGCGGGCGGCCGGTCGGCCTTGCCTCCGCTACGCTCCGGTTGATTGCGCTTATCCATACGGCTTAAACCAGAACGGGCTCCCAGATGGGAGCCCGCAAGGGCGACTGCCCGTCGCGGCCACTGCCGCGAAGCCAAGGCGGACGGATGTCCGCCGCCCGGCGTCTGAGGGTCTAGAAAGTTAAGCGCAGAGGTTCTTGCGGCCGCGATTGCGACGTGCACGGAGAACCTTGCGACCACCCGGGGTGGCCTTGCGCGCGAAGAAACCGTGGCGACGGGCGCGCACGAGGTTCGAGGGCTGGAAAGTCCGCTTCATCGGATGGTCCTTCAAAAAAAACGTTGTTTGCCGGGCGAATCGCTCCGACGAAAAAAGGGCCGCCGCATGGGGCGACCGCTCTCGTGGGGGCGCGATTAGGCAAATTGCCTCGCAAGGTCAAGCCTCAAGCCGCTTTCCGCCATTTCCGTTTCAGTAAGTCTCGACAACATAAGACCTTCTTGTCATGCCGCGAGGCAACAAGGGGGAAATACGTGGTCGCATTGGTCCGGACGGTGGCCTATCTCGGGCTGGAAGCGCGCAGCGTGGAAGTGCAATGCTCGCTCGCGCCGGGACTGCCCAATTTCAACATCGTCGGGCTCGCCGACAAGGCGGTTGGGGAGAGCAAGGAGCGAGTGCGCGCCGCCCTCTCATCCATGGGCCTTGCGCTCCCGCCCAAGCGCATCACGATCAACCTTTCGCCTGCCGACCTGCCGAAGGAAGGCTCGCATTACGACTTGCCGATCGCGCTCGCGGTTCTGGCGGCGATGGGGATCACCGACGCAGAGCAGCTCGAAGACTGGATCGTTGTCGGCGAACTGGCATTGGACGCACGCGTCCAGCCCTCGCCCGGCGTGCTTCTTGCTGCGCTTCACGCGAGCGAGGCGCAGAAGGGACTGATCTGCCCCGCCGCACAAGGATCGGAAGCCAAGTGGGCAAGCGATGTGCCGGTGCTCGCCGCGCCCGACATCACCAGCCTGCTCAACCATCTCAAGGGCACGAGCCAATTGCCCCAGCCCGAACAGGGCGTGGTCGAAGATGCGGGCAAGGCGCCGGACCTCCGCCAAGTCAAGGGGCAGGAAACCGCCAAGCGTGCGCTCGAAATCGCGGCAGCGGGCGGTCACAACCTCTTGATGATCGGGCCACCGGGCGCAGGGAAGTCGCTGCTGGCGAGTTGCCTTCCGGGAATCCTGCCGCCGCTTTCCCCGCCAGAGGCGCTGGAGGTGAGCATGGTGCAATCGGTTGCGGGCCTGCTGGAAGAAGGCCGCATCAGCCGCGCCCGCCCCTTCCGCGCGCCGCATCATTCGGCCAGCATGGCCGCGCTCACAGGAGGCGGACTGAAGGTGAAGCCGGGCGAGGTCAGCCTCGCGCATCTGGGCGTGCTGTTCCTCGACGAGCTGCCCGAATTCCAGCGAGCGGTCCTCGACTCTCTGCGCCAGCCGCTGGAAACCAACACGGTCGATGTCGCACGCGCCAATGCGCATGTGACCTTTCCCGCCAATGTCCAGCTGGTCGCGGCGATGAATCCGTGCCGCTGCGGGCATCTAGGTGACCCTGCGCTCGCCTGCAGCCGCGCCCCCAAATGCGCAGCCGACTACCAGAGCAAGGTGAGCGGGCCGCTGCTCGACCGCATCGACCTGCATGTCGAGGTTGACCCGGTCAGCTCCGCCGACCTTGCACTACCCCCGCCGGCTGAGGGCACGGCAGAGGTCGCCGCGCGAGTAGCCGCGGCGCGCCGGGTACAAACCGCGCGCGCCGAAGCCAGCGGCGCACGCACCAACGCCGAGCTGCAAGGCGACGCGCTGGAGGAATTTGCCGGACCCGACGACAAGGGCCGCGAACTGCTGATGCAGGCAGCGCAGGCGATGCGCCTATCGGCGCGGGCCTACACGAGGATGCTGCGGGTAGCGCGGACAATCGCCGATCTGGCAGGAGCGGAGAAGGTCGGACGAATCCATGTAGCCGAAGCCCTGAGCTATCGCAGACAACCGCCTCGTGCTTGACAGCCGCCTGCGGCGACCGGATTGCACCAGGATGCGAGAACCCAACACGACCTGTCCGAGGTGGCGCTAGATGAAGTGGGAAGGCGAGGCCATTTTCGGCCCCTCCATGATCGTCTTCACGGGTATGTCCGCAACCAATGTCGCCCATGCGATGCCTGTCACCGTGCTGGCCATCGGTCACGAACCTTCGACCGTGATCCTTGATCGAGATGGGCGCGAAGTTGGCGGAGCGGTTTGCATGGTGCGGCCCATGACACCGCACATTGTCGCACCCGACCGAAAGCTGACCATCGCTTTCCTCAGCCCTGGACACTGGTCGCTCGCCGGTGCGCCGACTGAAAGTGGCGGAAGTGGTTTTACTGCGATCGAACCCGAGCCGTTCCGAACTATACCCGACATGGATCTGGCTAGCGCGCATGAATTGCTCAGCAATGCTCTTGAGCCCAGAAAAGTCGAAAAGGATGCGCGGCTGGACGCTGCCATCCGGTTGCTCGCCGAGGCGCCGGGCACGCTCACGATCCGGGAAGTTGCCGGTCGCGTCGGCCTGTCACCGGCCCGAATGCGCGCCATAGCCAAGCGCGATCTCGGCATCTCCTTGTCGCAATGGCTGCTCTGGAAGAAGCTGGAGCAGGCATCGCAAAGCGTTGCAGACGGCGACGGTCTGGCCCAGTCCGCCACCTCAGGTGGGTTCTTCGACCAGGCACATTTCACGAACGCCATGCGGCGGCTTCTAGGGGCCGCACCCTCGGAGATTGCTCCGGTACGTAACGCAAGCTAGCGCGCGAGCCTTCGCTTCCCTCACGCAAGCGCTTCTTACAAGACGCCGGGTGCCGCTTCACGCATTGCTCCCACCAAGATCAGGCTGGGAGGAATTCTGAAGTGTTCGAACCGATTGATGCGGCGACGGCGGCGCGATGGTTGCTGTTCAGCGGTGCGGCCGCAATCCTGTGGTCATCGGTGCTGGGCCTGTTCATGATGATCCCGCATTTGCGAAATGCCGCACTGACGAAAGCCACGCGTGGGGTGAACTTCCGACAGTTGCTCTCGGCGCATCTCGACTGGATCATGCTCGCCTTCATGCAGGCTCTGGCTGCGGGGCTTCTATTCGCCTTCGACCTGGCCATTACGCTTTGGGTTGTCGCCGCTCTTATTTTTGGTGGATGGATGAACGCCGTGCCCTATTTCCTGCGCGCTTTCGGGATCAACGCTTTCGTCTTCGCCGGGGGCGTGGTCCAGCGCACGGCTGCAGGCCTGGGGGCTATTTCGGTTGCCGCCGTGATCGCCGGGTGGTCGGTACTCGTCTGGTCCGCCGCCAAGCTCATGTTCGGCTAGGGCGGAAGCGGTTTTCGTTGGCTGAGTGCAAAAAAGCCGCCCCGTTTCCGGAGCGGCCTTTCAAATTCCCAAGCTTGGAGCTCGGCCTCAGTCTTCCTCGCTCATGTCGAGGTTCAATTTGACCGTTTCATGCTCGTGGTCGCCTTCGAACTTGGCGAGGAAATCGGCGATCGGCATGGCCTGATTGGGCACTTCCTGCGCTGAGGCGGAGGGCGCGGGCGCTGCATTGCCGGCAGCTGGCGTGGTCTTCACGTGCAGGTAGGGAACCCAGACTTCGCCGTAATCGGCCTGCTGGTACCACACGTCGAGCACGTCGTAGCTCGCCCAGGTGCCGTCCGGCTCCTTCAGGCGCAGGCCCTCGCCAATGCGCGGCACGCTGACCGACTTGATGCGGAATTGCGTCTGGTGCGTCTCGTTCTGGACTTCGATTTCGATCACGATTTTTTCCGGCTCAAAGGGGCATGCGCCCCGATTCACAGGCGTTTATGTCACAAAGGTGTTGCGATGGTTTTAACGATGACGTCACAGCGTCAGCGCCGGAATTGACGTCACTTTTGCAGGGGATCGTTAACTATTCGGCGGCGGCCGACATCGCCCCTGGTGAGGTCAGGCCGCGTCGCGCGCCTTGCGCAGAGCCTCGAGGTCCACGACAGAACCGTTGGTGAGCGCTTCGCCCGCAGTTGCGCGGGTGCCATCGGCGCGTACACCCAGATTTGCGCGTTCGACCAGATGCAGATCCTGCGGTCCGAGAATGCGGCCATCGTGGCTGAGGATAGAGGTCGGCCCGATCGGCAGGCGATCGCGCTCGTCGACGAGGACGGGATTCTCAATCACCTCGGCACCGTATTTCTGGCCCCACTGGCGCAGCGCGACCATGGCGGGGAGCAGGTCGAACCCCTTTTCGGTAAGCCGATATTCGATCTTACGCCGATCGTCCGGGCACGGGTCGCGCCGCAGGATGCCGTGCTCGACCAGCTTGGCGAGACGATTCGACAGGATATTGCGCGCAATGCCCAGCTCGCTGAGGAACTCCTCGAAGTGGTGGAGCCCGTTGAAGCTGGCGCGCAGGATCATGAAGCTCCAGCGTTCGCCCATGACTTCAAGTGCCTGCGGCAGGCCGCATTCGGTAAGCTCGCGCAAAGGTTCGCGGATATCGCCCATAAATTCAGTCCTCTTCCAGCAACCTATCTAGCGCGGTTTGCCCGCAAGCCAAAGGCCCTGTGAAAAAAATGGCAAAAAAGGGTTGCATCAAGAAACCTATATAAGTAGGTAGCGATTCGCAACCAGTTGCAATCAGAAACTCAAATTGCAGTTTTGGCAAGTGGTGTTGTAAAATTTGCATCAACCGAAAGGTACGAGTCATGACCCTCTCCAACTCCCCCTCGACCAAGCTCGGCGTACTCGGCGCTGCCGTCCTCTACACCGTCGCCGGTTTCGGCACGCTTGTGGCCCCCACCGCTGCCGAAGCGCGCGACAACGCTCCCTACTACCGCGCCGAGCTGACCCAGCCGGCTGCCGAACGCATCGTGGTTGCCAGCGGCGTCGCCTGGACCTGCGAAGGAACGACCTGCGTCGCCGCCAAGGGCACCTCGCGCCCGCTGCGCGTTTGCCGCGGCCTGCAGCGCGATCTCGGCGAAATCGCCAGCTTCACCACCAAGGGTGAAGCGCTCGAAGCGAAGAAGCTGGCAAAGTGCAACGGCTAAGCCGCTGACGACCCTATCCCCCACCCCCTCTCCATCAGGGTGGACCTCCAAGGCCCCGGCGTGTCCCGCCGGGGCTTTTTTGCGCGTTAGATGAGGCCTCGCGAGGCGAGATCGCTTTCGAGCGAAGCGGCATGGGTGAAGTGATGCACCTGCCAGCCGCAGCTGACCGCCGATTCGATGTTGTCGGCATTGTCGTCGATGAAGAGCATCCGTGAGGGCTCGTGGCCGAAACGCTCCGCTGCGAGCGTGAAAATCGCCGGATCGGGTTTTGCGAGGCGCTCGGTACCCGAGACCACGATATCGCGGAACCGGTCGAAGATCGGCTCGCGTGGGCGGAACTCCTGCCAGAAATCATGCGCGAAATTGGTTATCGCGAAGAGTGGTACGCCGCGCGCATCGAGGCGTTCGACCAGATCATGGCTGCCGACGACCGGGCCGGGAATGGTCTCCCTGAACCGGGTCGCATAAGCGCGGATCTCCGGCTCGAAATCGGGGTAGAGGGCAAGCCGCTCGGCCAGCAGCTGATCGAGCGGCCTCCCGGCATCGTGCAGCTTGTGCCATTCCTCGCTGATAACCTCATCGACGACCCTGGTCAGACGCGCGGGATCGTCGGTCAGCTTCTCGAACAGCAGCCGCATCTCCCATTGATAGAGCACGCGGCCGACATCGAAGACAACGGCATCCACCCGGTTTTCGCTCATCGCCTGCCCCCAAATGCGAACGGCCCGCACTCCTTGCGGAGCCGGGCCGGTCGGTAGACATGCGCGGAACTGCTTCCGCGCAGCCGAAGCTTAGCCCTGGCGGGCCTTGAAGCGACGGTTGGTCTTGTTGATGACGTAAGTGCGGCCGCGACGACGGATCACGCGGCAATCGCGGTGACGGCTCTTGAGCGACTTGAGGCTGTTGCGGATCTTCATCGTATCTCTCTGGTAAAATAAATACGCGCCGGAAGTAGGGTCCGGCGCGCCGAATTCAAGCGCGCCCGTTAGCGGCGAGGGTGATTCTGGTCAAGCATTTCCCCGCATTTCGCCGAGTTTACGTTCCCATTGGAGCGCGTGGCGGATGATCTCGTCGAGATCGGCATGCTTGGGCTCCCATGGGAGGGTCGCACGAATACGGCTCGGATCCGAGACAAGTTCGCCCGCATCGCCTGCGCGGCGAGGTTCGATCCGGCGCTGGATATCAGCGTTGGTCACGCGGTCGACCGCGTCGAGCACTTCCATCACGGAGAAGCCCCGACCGTAGCCGCAGTTCATCGTCAACGATCGTTTCGGCTCTTCGATCAGCGCCTCGAGCGCGAGGACATGTGCGCTCGCGAGGTCGCTCACGTGGATGTAGTCCCGAACCCCCGTGCCATCGGGCGTGTCGTAGTCGGTGCCGTAGACGGACACGCCGTCGCGCTTGCCGGTAGCCGCCTCGCAGGCAACCTTGATCAGATGCGTCGCGCCCGCGGTCGACTGGCCGGTGCGCGCCTGCGGATCGGCCCCCGCGACGTTGAAATATCGCAGCGCGCAATAGTTCATCGGATGTGCGAAGGCCGTGTCGGCCAGCATTTGCTCGGTCATCAGCTTCGACCAGCCATAGGGGTTTATCGGCACCTTGGGCGTCTCTTCCGTGACGGGCGAGACATCGGGCGTGCCGTAGGTTGCGGCGGTGGAGGAGAAGATGAAATGCTCGACCCCGCCCTTTACCGCAGCCTCGATCAGTGTGCGGCTCTTCACCGTGTTGTTTTCGTAATATTTGAGCGGGTTCTCGACCGATTCCGGGACCACGATCGATCCGGCGAAATGCATGATCGCCTTGATGCCCTGCTCGGCAAAGATACGCGCCAGCAGCTCGGCATCGGCAATATCGCCTTCGTAGAGCGGCACGTCGTCGGGCACGGCGAAGGTAAAGCCGGTCGACAGATTGTCGATCACCGCCACCGGCCAGCCGGCATCCTTCAGCGCGAGCACCGCGTGACTGCCGATATACCCTGCGCCCCCGGTGACCAGCACCGGCACTTTCCCGATATTATTCATGGCTCGCGCAAGTAGCATACGATTTGGTAAGGGCAATCGCTTAGGGACCGCCGGCCGGTCGGCGGAGCCTTGTCGCTATACACGCGTTCGAACCAAGTACACCGCAGCCGCACGAAAGGTCGCCCCATGAAGTATCCCGCAGCCATTACCACCAGCCTCGCCGCACTTTCACTGGCCGCCTGCGCCACCGCGCCGAGTCCGGTCGAGGTCACCCGCTTCCTTGCACCCGAGAGTGTGGAGCGCCTGGGCCAGGGCGCAATCTTCATCGAGAGCGCGCCGGGCGAAGATACCGACAGCCTTGCGATGGCCCCCTACAAGGCCGCCGTCGCCGAAGAATTGCGCCGCCTCGGCTACACCGAAAGCGAGCGCGCATCGGCCGCGCAAATCGCGACCGTGTCGATCGAACGCTACGTGCTGACCGCGGAAGGGCGCCGTTCGCCGGTCAGTGTTGGCGTAGGCGGGCGTACCGGAAGCTATGGATCCGGTATCGGCCTTGGCGTCGGCATCAACCTAGGCGGCGGGCAGCGTGACCAGATCGGCACGCAGCTGGCCGTGACCCTGCGCGATGCACAGACTTCGCAGTCTCTGTGGGAAGGCCGCGCCGACTTCCGTGTGAAAGATAATTCTCCCCTTGCGCAATCAACCGCCAACGCGCAGACGGTGGCCGCCGCGCTATTCAGCGATTTTCCCGGCAATAATGGCGAGACAATAGAAGTAGAGGTTTCCGAGTGAGCGATATCCGGATCGATTCCGCTTTCGACAGCGGCAATATCGAAGTCCTTTCCGTTGACGGCGCCAGTGCGCGCCTCGCCATTCCGCTGGATACGAACAGCGAATTCAAGCAGTGGTTCCACTTCCGCGTGGCCGGCGCCAAGGGGCGCGAGCTGGTGCTCAAGATCACCCAGCTTTCCGACAGCGCCTATCCCGATGGCTGGCCCGATTACACCGCCTGCGTGTCGGAAGATCGCGACTATTGGGGCCGTGCCAACGACACGAGTTATGACAAGGATGAGGAAGGCGGCACGCTGACCATCCGCTATACGCCGGCCAGCGACATCGCCTGGTTCGCCTATTTCGCGCCCTATTCGATGGAGCGCCACCACGATCTCGTCGCCGAAGCGGCAGCCTCGGAAGGTGTCGACCACGTTGCACTCGGCAACACGCTCGACGGTCAGCCGATCGACTGCCTCGAAATGGGTGAGGGCAGCTTCAATGTCTGGCTCTACGCCCGCCAGCATCCGGGCGAAACGCAGGCCGAATGGTGGATGGAAGGCGCGCTGGAGGTGCTGACCGATCCCGCCGACAGTGTCGGCCGCAAGCTGCGCCAGAAATGCCGCCTGCATATCGTGCCCAATTGCAACCCCGACGGCTCGAAGCGCGGGAACCTGCGCGTCAATGCGGCCGGAGCCAACCTCAACCGCGAATGGGAAAACCCGACGGCCGAGCGCAGCCCGGAAGTGCTCGCCATTCGCAACCACATGGACAAGACCGGCGTGGATTTCGCGATGGATGTCCATGGCGACGAAGCGATCCCTGTCAGCTTCCTCGCGGGATACGAAGGCATCCCCAGCTGGACCGACGAGCATGGCGAGCGCTATTACAGCTACGAGCGCATCCTCGACCGCCGCACCCCCGATTTCCAGACCGAGCAGGGCTATACCAAGGCTGCGCCGGGCAAGGCCAATCTCACCATGAGCACCACGCAGGTCGCCGAACGCTTCGGCGCCACTTCGATGACGCTCGAGATGCCGTACAAGGACAACAAGGCCGATCCCGAGCCCGAACAGGGCTGGTCACCCGAACGCTGCAAGATGCTGGCGCGCGACTGCCTTGCGGCACTCGTTGAATGGATGGACGAGCAGGGGATCTGATCCCCTGCCCTTCTGCTCAACCTTCGAGCAGCTTCTGCGCGACGCTTTCGGGCGTACCGGTCACCAGCAGGGGCTGGCTCCCGACCATGCCGACCAGCGTCTGGCCGTTCTCGCCGACACGAAGATAAGCAACGTTGCTGGCGACGACCATGTAGTTGCCGCCGCGCGATTCAAGTAGCACGAACTTCATTTGGGCTCACTCCTGGCGCACCATGCGCTGCGCCTGCCGAACTAGCCCGATTTCATGAAGAAACGCTTAGTCGAGGCTCGCAGGGCCGAACGCATCGGGCAGCAGTTCGCTGAGCTTCACTCGGCGGATTTCGTTGGGGCCCACGCACAGGATCAGCGGGTCCGTTCCTCCAAGCTGCGCCAGTTCGTTCAGCACTTGTCGGCAGCGTCCGCAGGGAGTGATCGGGGCTTCGCCCGGCCCTGTCACCGCAACCGCTTCCAGCCCGCCGCGAATGCCGCCGGCCATGGCCTTGGAAACCGCCACAGTCTCCGCACACAGCGCGAGGCCGTAGCTAGCGTTCTCGATATTGGTGCCCGTCACCACGCTGCCATCGGCAAAGCGCAGGGCGCTGCCGACAGCAAAGTTCGAGTAGGGAGAATAGGAGTTCTCGGCTGCCTTGCGGGCTGCGGCGATCAGGTCGTCATCATTCATCAGGCGCTCCTAGGGACGCACGACCAGCCAGCGCAAGGGCTGTTCGGCTGCATCGCTGGCATAGGCCGAGTTGGCGGTCCACACGGTCCAGGGACGGCCGCCATAATCGGGTTCGGTCATGTCGCCATCGAGCCATAGCGCGCGCTCTAGCCGGCGCGCAGGACGATAGCGTGTCTCGAACTCCTCGTTCGGCGCGAGTACGACCGGCGCTTCGGTATGGGCTTCGATCTGGTTGACCAGCGTGAGCAGCTCGCTCTGGACAGCGGCGTCCGAAACTCGCTCGAAACATTCATCGGTGGTCCGGGTGAGGCGGATTGCAGGCGGCAGCAAATCGGCATCGCGCGGAACGATGGTGACGTAATTCGCCGATTGACCGTCGGCAGTTTCGCAAGGGTCGAACAGGTGAACGGCGCCGACCTGCAATCCGGCCTCCCGGGCGCTGGCGAGATTGCGACTGAAATTGGCATCCTTCCCATCTGCGCCCCGGCTCGCCTCGAGATACACGAACTCTGCGCCGAGCCCCTTGAGGACAGCGAAATTCACGGCACCGTCGGTTTCTCCGACCAAGGCACCCTGGTCGGGATAGGCATCCTCGTCGGGTCGCCACCCGCTGCGTTCGTGATCGAGATAGAGCCAGTAGCCTGCCCCCGCCAATGCGGCGACCAAGGCCAGCTTGAGGACCAGCCCGAGGCGTCCCTTCCTGCGCTTCGCCATCGCCGGTCAGCCCTTGATGTGCAGGACACAGATGAGCGTGAACAGGCGGCGTGCGGTGGCGAAATCGGTTTCGACCTTGCCTTCCAGTCGTTCCAGCAGAAGCTCGGCAGCACGGTTGTGGATGCCGCGCCGCGCCATGTCGATCGTCTCGATCTCGCCCGGCGTCGCCTTGCGGATCGCCTGGTAATAGCTGTCGCAGATCGCGAAATATTCGCGGATCGGGCGGCGGAAGCGGGCAAGGCCGAGCAGCAGTTCCTCGACCAGCTGGTCCTCGCTATCCGCAATCGTCAGCAGTAGGCGACCGTCACGCACCGCGAGCCGCAGGTGATAGGGCCCGGTAGCCCCACGTTCGACAGCGCGCAGCGGTTTGAATGTATTGTCTTCGATCAGGTCGAAGATCGCGATCCGGCGTTCCTGTTCGATATCCGCATTGCGCCAGATGATCGTCTCCTCGTCGAGGTCGATCTTGGCAATGCGCTGGTCGCCGGAAGAGCTTGCGGATTCGGACATGTGTTCGCGCCGCTTTCGCAACTGCCGGGGCTTGGGGCAAGGGGTTGCGAAACAATCCACGCTATCCACAAGCCACCGCGACAAATCGGCACGGCCAATCGCTTGTCGTGAGAGTCCGTGACCGCCATGGTGCCGCGCATGGCCGACACCGATCTCCTCTTCCCCGCGACTGATTCGACCCCTGCACAGGAAAAGCAGGGCACGGCACTGCCGAGCAATGTCGAGGCGGAGGCGGCTTTCCTGGGCGCGGTACTGATCGACAACCAGGTCGTTCAGGAGCTCAACACCCCGCTCCAGCCGCATCACTTCTTCGAACCCGTGCACCAGCGCATCTACGAACGCATCCACAAGCTGATCGACCGCAACTCGGTCGCCACGCCGGTGACGCTGAAGCCCTATTTCGAGAGCGACGAAGCGCTCAAGCAGCTGGGCGGAGTGACCTATCTCGCGCAACTGACCGCCGATGGTCAGGGCCTGCTCGCGACCGGCAAGCTGGCCGAGCAGATCTACGACCTTGCCCTGCTGCGCGAACTCGTCAGCGTGGGGCGCAATCTGGTCGAGGGAGCGCTCGACACCTCCGAAGAAGTCGCGCCGATGGACCGGATCAGCCAGGCCGAAGCCGATCTCTACAAGGTTGCAGAAGGCGCGACCACGGGCAGCGAAGCGCAGGATTTTCGCACGGCAGCGCTCGGTGCGCTCAAGATGGTCGAGGCCGCGATCAATTCGGGCGGCAAGTTCTCAGGGAAAACGACCGGCCTCGAAACAATCAACGACAAGACCAGCGGCCTGCACAATTCGGACCTCGTGATCCTCGCGGGCCGCCCGGGTATGGGCAAGACCTCGCTCGCCACCAATATCGCCTTCAATGCCGCGCGCCGGCTGATGGACGACGAGAAGATCGGCATCGACAAGAGCGAAAGCCCCGGTGCGGCGACCGCATTCTTCAGCCTCGAAATGAGCGCCGACCAGCTGGCCACGCGTATCCTCGCAGAAACCGCCGAGATCTCGTCGGAGAAGCTGCGCTCGGGCCGGCTGAGCAAGGAAGAATTTCAGCGGCTGTCCTACGCCAGCCAGGAATTGAACGAGCTTCCGCTCTATATCGACGACACGCCCGGCCTCACTATCGGCGCGCTGCGTACCCGCGCGCGTCGATTAAAGCGCCGCCACGATATCGGCCTTGTGATCGTCGACTATCTCCAGCTGCTGCAAGGCTCGGGCCGCGCGAACGACAACCGCGTGAACGAGATTTCGGAAATCAGCCGCGGGTTGAAGACACTCGCCAAGGAATTGCACGTGCCGGTCATTGCGCTCTCACAGCTCAGCCGTGCGGTGGAACAGCGTGAAGACAAGCGCCCGCAGCTTTCGGACCTGCGCGAATCCGGCTCGATCGAGCAGGACGCGGACATGGTCTGGTTCATCTATCGCGGCGAATATTACCACAATGCGCTGAAGCCCGACACGCCCGACGAGACCAGCAGCGAGGACGTGCGCCAGAAATATGCCGACTGGGAAGCGCGCCATCTCGAACTGGTCAACCGCGCCACGCTCATCGTGGCCAAGCAACGTCACGGTTCGACCGGCAACGTCCCGCTGCTGTTCCAGAGCGAGTTCACGAAGTTCACTTCGCCGGAGATGCGCGGCGGCTACGAGGACTACGAATAGGGCCTAGAAGCCCAGGTTCGTCCTTCGGGCCACGGTGTAATCGATCACTGAGACCAGCACCCAACCCATGGTCCAGCGGATGCGGTTCCACAGCGTTGCGCGCCGCTTGTGTTTTTCCATCGTGATGGCTTCGGACGCCGCGATATGCGTGGAGACGAACTCGCGCATGCGGTCGGCAAGTGCCTTATCCTCTATCCGCAACATGATCTCGAGGTTGAGGTAGAGGCTGCGCATGTCGAAATTGGCGCTGCCGACATAGACCGCATCGTCGAGCACGAGCAGCTTGGTGTGGAGCTTGCACGGGCTGAATTCCCAGATCTTCGCGCCGCGCTTCAGCAAGTAGTTGTAGAGCGAGCGGGTCGCGCCGATCGTCGCGCCATTATCGCTCTTGGCCGCCATCAGCAGGCGCGTCTGCCCCTTCTTCGCCACTCGTGCGATGCGTTTCAGCAGCGTATAGGGCGGCGAGAAATAGGCCATGAAGATATCGAGCTTCTCGCCTTCCTTCAGGTCCTGCGTGACGCAGCGTGCCCAGGTCGACAGCCCGCGCGTCGGCCCGCCCACCAGCCAGCGCGCGTGGCCCTCCCTGGAGGTCCAGCTCCAATCTCCGACGGCTTTCTTGATCGCCTTGAAATGCGCCTCGTCGTCATCGGTCCAGTCGCGCAGGCGCGCGAACCAGTCGGTGAGGCCCTGCACGGCATCGCCTTCGATCCGTATGCCGATATCGTTCCAGCCGTTGCGTTCGGGCGGAGCGAAATAGTCGTCCTCGATATTGAATCCGCCGAACATTGCGCGGGCATTGTCGGCGATCACCATCTTCTGGTGATTGCGGATGAGGTAGCGCATCGACCAGCGCGGGCTGAAAAAGAGGTAGCGCCCGCCCGCATCGACCAGCGGTTCAAGAAACTTGTCGCTTGCCGAGGCGCCGAACCGGTCGATGATGAGGGTAACATCGACACCGCGGAGGGCCGCATCGACAAGCGCGTCGCGAAGTTCAGTCGAGACTTCGTCCTCGGCGAAAATGTAGAAGCAGACGTCGAGAGTTCTGGTCGCCGATCGCACCAGTTCCATCAGCGCTCTACGCCGGTCTTCGCCCGCTGGATAGAAGGTCAGCGACTGGCCCTGCGCGCTCGCTTCGAACGGCGGCGGATCGCGAAATGCGACCTTGGTGGTTTGAGTGGCTGGCTCTCCCATGCCCCCGTGCTTTAGCGGCCCGTGCGCAGGGCGCAAATCCTTGACTATCGCGCCTCTCATGCCTATCTGCCCCGCTTCTTCCGAGATTCTCGAACTCACTACTTACCGGAGTGCCCCATGGCGCGCGTTACCGTCGAAGATTGCGTAGACAAGGTTCCCAACCGTTTTGACCTCGTGCTGCTGGCTGCCCAGCGCGCACGTGAAATCTCGGGCGGTGCGGAAATCACCCTCGATCGCGATCGCGACAAGAACCCGGTCGTCGCCCTGCGCGAAATCGCCGAGCAGACGGTCAAGCCCAAGGACCTCCAGGAAGCCGCCGTCACAAACCTGCAGAAGATCCTGCCCGATGACGACGACGAGATGGATGAAGTCGGCTCGCTCAGCCAGTCGGCCGAAGCGCTACGGATCACCGCATCTGCACCGACCCGTTCGACCTCGATCGGGGCCGATTACGAAGGCTGATCCTTCGCATCGCGAAACCAATTGAAGACCCGCCCCTCACCGGGCGGGTTTTTCATTTGCGAAACGGAAGCATCAGGCTCCAGCCGAGACCATGCGGTCGGCGGTCCTGATATTCTTCCAGTCCGATGGTGAGTTCGTCGTGCGGGCTGGCGACATAGGTCCCGAACAGGCGATCCCAGCCCGATAGCAAGGTCCCGTAGTTGCTGTTTGTCTCGCGCTCCCTCGCGGAGTGGTGCACGCGGTGCATGTCGGGCGTCACCAGCAGCGCGCGCACCGGATGCTCAGCCCTTGGCGGTAGTGCGAAGTTGGAATGGGTGAAAAGCGTGGCGAGATTGAATATCGCCTCGAACAGGAAAACGCCCCAGACCGGCAGGCCAAGCGCGACGACGACCGCCATCTTGTAGACCATGCTCAGCACGATCTCGATGGGATGGAAACGCGCAGCGGTCGTCACATCGAAGGCCGGGTCCGAATGGTGGACTTTGTGCAGCCGCCAGAGCAGCGGCACGCGGTGCGTTGCCCAATGCTGGAAATACAAAGCCAGGTCGAGCGCGAGGATTGCGATGGCTATTGCCAGCCACTCGGGCAGCTCCACGAGGTTCAGCAGTCCCCAACCGCGCTCACTCGCAAGCCCTGCCGCGCCGACCATCAGCAGCGGCACGATCAGGCGGACGGCCAGTGTGTCGATAGCGAACAGCGCAAGGTTGGTGACCCAGCGGCGACCGCGCGGAGCCTGACGGGCGGGCGCGGCCAGTTCGATGAACGCAAACAGCACGAAGACTCCGGCCATGGCCGCGAATGCGCCCAGTTCTGCCGACTTGCCGATAGCGTCCATGCCGCAGCATGTCGCAAGAGCCACGAGATTGTTCAAGACGGCAGGCGTCGATTGGCCTTCGCCGCGCATCTGCCTATAATCGACAGCGAACACACAAGGGGGTTTGGGTGAGCGATTTCGGCGAGGCAATCGGGACGGCAGTCGAAGGCGGTCTGCTGGCGAAGGCGGTCGATGGCGACGGCAAGGGCGATACGCCGCTCGAGAAGGGCCACTTCGCCGAGGGCACCTGCCTCAACTGCGGGACCGAACTGATCGGATCGCACTGCCATAATTGCGGCCAGAAGGCGCACCTCCACCGCACCATCGGTGCCTTCATGCACGACCTTCTGCATGGCGCCCTCCATTTCGAGGGACGCACCTGGAAGACGCTGCCCATGCTGTTCTTCAAGCCTGGCCAGCTAACCCGCCGCTATATCGAGGGCGAGCGCGCGCGTTTCGTCTCACCCATGGCGCTGTTCCTCTTCTTCATCTTCCTGATGTTCGCGGTGTTCCAGTTTGCCGGTATCAGTGCGCCGACCGATATTCGCGGCGACAACGGCGAAGCGTTGGCCGAACTCGCCGCGACCGAATTCGAGCGGGTCGAAAACCGCCTGGCGGAAGTCGATGCACAACTGGCCGATCCCGACCTTTCGGATGAGGAGCGGGCCACACTCGAGCGACAGCAGCGGGAACTGGCCGACCAGGTGGCCGCCATCCGGCAGGCGCGGGAGAACGTGCCCTTCCTCCAAGGGGCCGATGCAGCGGGCGACGGCTCAAGGCCGGTCGAGACCGACGCCGATGGCGACACGGTCATACCGCTGACCGACAGCGATGGTGCGACGATGAGGATGAAGGCCTCGGGCATCGAGTGGATCGATGGCGGAATCGAGAAGTGGCGCACGAACCCCGGCCTCATGCTCTACAAGCTGCAGACCAATTTCTACAAATTCAGCTGGCTGCTGATCCCCTTGTCGATCCCCTTTGTGTGGTTGCTGTTCGCCTGGAAGCGGCGGTTCAAGGCATACGATCACGCGATCTTCGTGACGTACTCGCTCAGCTTCATGACCCTGTTGATCCTGGGGCTGGTGCTGGCAGGAATGGCCGGGCTGCATGAGATATTCATCGTCTTTGGTACCCTGCTGATTCCGCCGATACACCTCTACAAGCACCTGCGCGGCGCCTATGGCCTTTCGCGCTTCTCGGCGATCTGGCGCCTGGTCCTGATGCTGCTCTTCATCGCCATCGTGCTGGTGCTGTTCCTCCAGCTGCTGCTGGTGATCGGCGTCTTCTGACCTATCGCTGCGGAGCTTCCCGGTCGGAATTGAGGTCGTCGCCTGTAATGGGCGCAGGGCCCGGTGTTTCCTTGTCATTGGCCTCGATGTGCTGCTCGAGATCGGCCGCGCCTTCTGCCACCGCACCGGCGGCCGTTTTCGCACCGTCTTCGATCGCTTCGCCAAGTACGGCTGCATTGGCCTCGATATCATCGCCCGCAAGCTCTGCGGTCTCGGCGGCATCCTGCTGGGTTTTCTCGGAGCAGGCTGTAGCCGCTGCGGCGGTGAAGAGAGCGATGGCGACAGTAAGCGGGCGGTTCATGGTCAGGGCCTTTCTGGGATGCGAAACTGAGGCCTGAACGCAGGAAGGGCGCCGGCGGTTTCCCGCGCGGCGCCCTTCGCATTGTTTCGATGGGGCGGGGAATCAGGCCCCTGCAGGTGCGCCTTCACCCGAGCCGCCGAACTTCTTGCCCGCCTTGGGAACGGTGCTGCTTCCGGCTGTCGCGACCGCCACCGGCCCCTTGGGCTCGTCGGGCCGGTCGATCTTGCCGTCCTTCATCAGCTGGTCGATCTCGTCACCGGTCAGCGTCTCGTATTCGAGCAGCGCCTGCGCGAGAAGGTGGAGCTTGTCCTCCTGTTCGCGCAGCACGTCGTTCGCCCGCTTGAGACCACCTTCGACCAGCGCCTTGATTTCGGCATCGATCAGCTTGTTGGTTTCGGCACCCGCCATGGTGCGCGCCGTCTGGCCCATGCCGAGATAGCCTTCCTGGCTCTGCTCGTACTGCAGCGGACCGAGCTTGTCGCTCATGCCCCACTTGGTGACCATGTTGCGCGCGAGGTCGGTGGCATACTGGATGTCGCCCGATGCACCGCTCGACACCTTGTCGTGACCGAAGATGATTTCCTCCGCCACGCGTCCGCCCATGGCGACAGCGAGGTTCGCGTGCATCTTGTCGCGGTGGTAGGAGTAATTGTCCCGCTCCGGCAGGCGCATCACCATGCCCAGCGCACGGCCGCGAGGGATGATCGTGGCCTTGTGGATCGGGTCAGATGCCGGCTCGTTGATCGAGACCAGCGCATGGCCAGCCTCGTGATAGGCAGTCATCTTCTTCTCGTCCTCGTCCATGACCATTGATTTGCGCTCGGCGCCCATCATGACCTTGTCCTTGGCGTCCTCGAATTCCTGCATCGCGACGAGGCGCTTGTTGCGGCGCGCAGCCAGCAGGGCAGCCTCGTTGACGAGATTGGCGAGATCGGCACCGGAGAAGCCCGGCGTGCCACGCGCAATCGTGCGCGGGTTCACGTCGGGGGCCAGCGGCACCTTCTTCATGTGCACGGCGAGGATCTTCTCGCGACCGTCGATATCGGGGATCGGCACGACGACCTGGCGGTCGAAACGGCCCGGGCGCAGCAGCGCAGGATCGAGCACGTCGGGACGGTTCGTCGCCGCGATGATAATGATGCCTTCGTTCGCTTCGAAACCGTCCATCTCGACGAGCAGCTGGTTGAGTGTCTGCTCGCGTTCGTCGTTCGAATTGCCGAGTCCGTGGCCGCGCGAACGGCCGACGGCGTCGATTTCGTCGATGAAGAGAATGCAGGGAGCGTTCTTTTTCGCCTGTTCGAACATGTCGCGCACACGGCTCGCGCCCACGCCGACGAACATTTCGACGAAGTCAGAACCCGAAATAGTAAAGAATGGCACGCCTGCTTCGCCTGCAATGGCGCGAGCAAGCAGAGTCTTACCCGTACCGGGCGAACCTACCAGCAGCGCGCCCTTGGGGATCGTGCCGCCGAGCTTGGAGAAGCGCTGGGGGTCCTTGAGGAACTCGACGATCTCTTCCAGTTCCTCGCGCGCCTCGTCGATGCCGGCCACGTCTTCGAACGTAACCCGGCCCTGCTTTTCGGTCAGCATCTTGGCCTTGGACTTGCCGAAGCCCATCGCGCCGCCTGCACCGCCGCCCTTCTGGACCTGGCGCAGCGCGAAGAACGCGATGCCGAGGATAAGCACGAAGGGGAGGATGTTGATCAGCGCATAGACGAGCAGACTGCCGTTATCGGCTTCCTTGCCCGAGAACTCGACGTTGTTGTCTTCGAGCAGCTTGGTGAGGCTGGGATCGTTCTTCACCGGGATGGTGTTGAACGGCTCGTCCTCTTTTGTCAGGCCGGTAATGCGATCGTCGGCAATCTCGACCGACTTGATCGTGCCTTCGGCAACCTTGTCCTTGAAGTCCGAATAGAGCAGCTGCGTGCCTGCCGCCTGGCCACCACCGCCGAGCATGGACACGACGAGCAGCAGGCCAAGGAAAACCCCGCCCCAGATCATCAGGCTCTTGATCCACGGATTGGGGCCGTTGCCTTCCGGATCGGGCGTGGAATTGTCGTTTTCGTCGCGCATGGCGGCAAGTATCCTCTGCTATCGACGTAAATGTAGGCGCACAGTGGTGAATGGCAAGTTTAGGTAGGGGCGATTTATCGCTTAATTCCGGTCACAGCCATCGACTGCATAGGCCCTGCAAAACACTTCCACCGCGCCGAGGACGCGATCCCGGTCACGCGCGGGATCGTGCGGAGCGCCGAAACGGCGTTCGAGATCGCCCATCCCCTTGCACATCGAGACAAACTGTTCGGCAGCAAGTTCGGTGTCAGCAACGCGTATCTCGCCCGCGTCGTCCATAGCCTTGAGGAAGGCTGCAAACGCCTGCTTCATGCGGTGCGGGCCCGCTTCGAGAAAGGCCGCGCCTACTGCCGGGTCATGCTCGGTTTCCGCGGCGATCCGGCGTTCGAACTGGACCATCTCGGGGCGGGAGAGGAATGCGCTCATGGACACGCCGATCGCGGTCAAGCGCTCGCGCAGACTGCCCTGCGGCATTGCCGGTACTTCGAAATTGCCGCGCATCTTCTCGCATTCGAGTTCGACTGCCGCGCTGAGCAGGGAACGTTTGTCGCCGAAGCGATTATAGATCGTGACCTTCGAGACGCCTGCATCTGCAGCGATCTGTTCGATCGAACTGGCTGCATAGCCATGCTCGAAGAAGGCACGGCTTGCCGCCGCCACGATCGCCGCGCGCTTGGCCTCGTCAGCAGGCCTGCCACTCCGTTTCGATTCGCCACTTGACAAAGTGAACGCCTCCGTTCAGTTGAACGCTATCGTTCACTAATGAACGAGTCGCATCTTTTTCGCAAGCCGAGGTCGCAACTGCCATGATCTGGATCGCTATCCGCATGCTGACCGGCGATGCGCAGAAGTTCTTCGGGCTGGTGTTCGGCATTGCCTTCTCCACCCTGCTCATCACCCAGCAGCTGACGATCTTCATCAACCTGCTCGAGCGCGGGGCCAGCGGCGTGTACAATGTCTCGAGCGCCGATGTCTGGGTGATGGACCCGGTCAGTCGCACCACCGATGTCGCCTATGCCATGCCCTCCACCGCGCTCGACAAGGTGCGCGGTGTTCCTGGTGTCGAATGGGCCGTGCCGCATATCCGAGCGCAGGCCTCGGTCCGCACGAAGGATGGTGACCTCGAAGGCGTGGCGGTGATCGGGGTCGACGACGCGACGCTGATCGGCCTGCCCAAGAACATGCTGGAAGGTTCGATCGATGTCCTTTCCCAGCCCGATAGCGTGATCATCGACGATGTCGGCATGACCCGCATGTTTCCCGGCCAGTCGCCCATCGGCGAGCGGCTAGAGCTCAACGATCAGCGCGCGGTGATCCGCGGTATCGCCGATGCCATCCCCAGCTTCACCAGCACGGTTGTGCTCTATACCAAGTACAGCCAGGCACTGAATTACGTGCCCGGCACGCGCAACCGCCTCTCCTTCGTCCTTGTCGGCGCGGAGGACCCGACACAGGCGAAGGCCCTCTCGGAGAAGATCGAGCGCGAGACCGGCCTCAAGGCCCAGACGCGCGAGGAATTCGCCCGTGACGGCGTCGATTTCATCATCGAGAACACGGGCATTCCGCTCAATTTCGGGATTACCGTGGCGCTCGGCTTCATCGTCGGCGTGGCCATCGTTGGCCTGACCTTCAGCCTCTTCATCCGCGACAACATCAAGCAGTTCGGGGCCTTGAAGGCGATCGGTGTGACCAATGGCAAGATCCGTAGGATGGTCGCGGCACAGGCTGGGCTGGTCGGGCTGATCGGCTACGGTCTCGGCGTGCTCGGAACGGTTGGATTCATCACGGCCTTCTCGTCCGACCCGACCTTCAAGGGATTCTACATCCCCTGGCAGATCCCGCTGATCAGCGCCGTCGCCGTCACCGTGATACTGGCGCTGACCGGCTGGCTGGCGCTGCGCAGCGTGCTCAAGACCGAACCTGCGGCGGTGTTCCGGTAATGGCGACCAAGATGGACACGACCGCGATTGGCGGCTGCAACCCGGAAGCAGCGATCTGTACGCGCGGCGTCACGCGCGATTTCCAGGCTGGCCAGCAGACGATCACCGTGCTGCACGGCATCGATCTCGACGTGAAGGCGGGCGAGCTCACTTTCCTTGTCGGCGAAAGCGGATCGGGCAAGACCACGCTCATCTCGATCATGTGCGGCATCCTATGGCCCACATTGGGCGAAGTGAAGGTCTTCGGCACCGACATTTACGACCTGTCCGATGACGATCTCGTCGAGTTCCGCCTCAACAACATCGGCTTCATCTTCCAGCAGTACAATCTGATCCCTTCGATCGATGCTGCCAGCAATGCCGCCGTTCCGTTGATCGCACAGGGGATGGACCGGCTCGAAGCGCGCGCGAAGGCGGTCGCCATGCTGGAAAAGCTCAACATTGGCGACCAGGCGGACAAGCTGCCCAACCAGCTTTCGGGCGGGCAGCAGCAACGCGTCGCCATCGCCCGCGCACTGGTTCACGAACCGCGCCTCGTGGTTTGCGACGAACCGACCGCCGCGCTCGATGCGGCATCGGGCCGCCGGGTCATGGACCTGCTGCGCGAAGTAGCGGTGGCCGAAGACCGCGCCTGCATCATCGTCACCCACGACAATCGCATTTTCGACATGGCCGACCGCATCCTCGTGCTTGAGGACGGGAAGGTCACTCATGACGGCAAAGACATGCCGGAGGATCACTAATGGCCTTGGATATTCGCAACCTCAGCTTCTCGCGGCAGATCCTGCCGGTTATCGCGGTGATCGGCCTGATCTTCGCGGCCTTCTACATCCTGTCTGGCCAGCCCGATCGCGAGCTGAGCGATCCCGAGCGTGAGCCCCCGCGCGCGCCGGAAATGCTGGCCGACGAACAACGCGTCGCCGGATCGGGCGTGGTCGAACCCTCTAGCGAGGTAATCCAGATCGGCTCTGCGCTGTCAGGCCTTGTCACCGGGCTCTATGTCCAGCCGGGCGACCGTGTGGCGCAGGGTGACACGCTCTTCACTGTCGACGACCGTGCCGTGCGCTCTCAGCTGCGCGAAGCCAATGCCGCGATCAGCGAAGCCCGCGCCGCGATTGCCGAGGCCCAGAGTGCACAGGCCACGTCCGCAAGCCAGCTCGAACTCTATCGTAATGTAGGCGATCCGGCCGCGGTCAGCCGTAGCGAAGTGATCCGTGCCGAAGGCGAGGCGAGTGCAGCATCGCAGCGCCTCCAGCTGGCCCGTGCGCGCCTCGACGCGGCACAGGCCCGCGCTGCTTCCGCGCGCACCGAATTGGGCCGGCTGACCGTGCGGGCACCGATTGCAGGCGAAATCCTCGCGGTGAACATCCGCAAGGGCGAATATGTCAGCACCATGGGCGGAGGTTCGCAGCCCTTCATCGAGATGGGCCAGACGCAGCCCATGCATGTGCGTATCGATATCGACGAGGAACAGGCTCCGCGCCTCGCCATGGGCGAAGCAGCGACCGTGTCTCCGCGCGGCGCTTCTGACCAGCAAGTGCAGGCACGCTTCGTCCGCGCCGAACCGCTCGTCGTGCCCAAGCGCTCGCTCACCAATTCCGCCGCCGAGCGCGTCGACGTGCGGGTGTTGCAGGTGATCTACGAACTTCCCGCCGATGCTGTCGGCGACAAGGGCCTCTTCCGCGTGGGTCAGCAGGTCGACGCCTATATGCCCGCCAAGGGAGCCGAGTGATGCGCGCACTGCTCCTTGCGACGGGCGCGCTGGCGCTTGCCTCCTGCGCAGCCGGACCGCCGCCGGAGGTGGCAACCCCCACACCGGTGCTTCCGCCCGAGTTCCTCTATGCACCCGATGCGGCGAGCAGTACCGAACTGGCCCAGCTGCTGCCCGAGAACGACGCCAGCTATGGCGCACTCGCGGCGCAGGCACTCGCCAATTCTCCCACTCTCGGCGAGGCCCTTGCCCGGATCGACCAGGCCCGCGCCGGGGCCAGCCGTGCCGGTGCGGAGCGCCTGCCCTCGCTTGGTGCGAATGCTGCGGTCACCGGCACCCGCACCAATCCGGCGCAGTTCGGAGGCGCGCTGCCGCCGGGAGCCTCGTTCGACACCGAGCAGGTAGCCTATTCGGCCAATCTCACGGCGCGCTGGGACCCGGATATCTTCGGGCGCCTGCGCGCACAGGAACGCGCTGCGCTGGCGCGGGTCGATGCAGCGACGGCCTCGTCGCGCGCGGTGCGCAACGCCCTGCTTGCCGAGATCGCCGCCAGCGTGATCGACTGGCGCACGCTCGAAGCGCGACAGGCCGAAATCGAGGACGATATCGCCGCTGCGGAGGAACTCGCACGGCTCGCAGGAGTGCGCGAAGAGGCCGGGATCGCGCCTGGTTTCGACCGCGTGCGTGCGGAAAGCGCCGCCAATTCCTCGCGCAGCCGTCTTGCTGCACTGGAAAGCGAGCGGGCACGGCTGATCGGCAGGCTGGTCACGCTGACCGCGCAATCGGGCGGCCAGGTACACGCCGCGCTGGCGCTTGGCGACAATGACACTTCGCTTCCCGCCACGCCAACAGCCTTGCCTTCGACGCTGCTAGCGAACCGCCCCGACGTCCTGGCGGCAGCAGCGACGCTTGCCACAGAAGACGCTGAACTGGCCGCTACCGCCCGCCGCCGTTTCCCCGTCTTCGACCTGTCCGCCGCCATCGGCCTCCTCGCCTTCAGCCCGTCTGACATCTTCGACGAGGATAGCGTGGTGGGATCGCTCGCCGCTGCGGTAGCCGGACCGCTCTTCGACTTCGGGCGGATTGCTGCCGAGATCGACGGCGCGGCAGCCGAGAAGCAGGCCGCGTTCCAGGCTTATCGCGGTGCCGTTTACACTGCACTGGGTGATGCAGAGGCGGCCTACGGCCTAGTCGCCGCAGCCGATCGCGAACTGGCGGCTGCCTCTGCCGAGGCCGAAAGCCTGCAACGTGCTGCCCGGCTGGCGGAGACGCGGCAGGAGGCGGGCCTCGCCGACTTCCTCACCGTGCTGGAAGCCCGCCGCGCCGCCGATGCGAGCGGGGAGCGCGCGGCTGCTGCGCTAGGCCGCGCCCAGCGTGCGCGCGTATTGCTGTGGCAAGCGCTCGGCGGCGAACCTCAGCCGATCACTCGGTCGACCAGCCAATAGGCACCGATGATGCCGATCGCATAGGAAGCGGCCTTAACGGTGACTGGTTCGGCTGCAGGCCGCAGCCTTCGCAACAGCGCGAGTAGCGCCAGTACGATCGCGATAACCAGCAATTGCCCCGCCTCGACCCCCAGATTGAAGCTGATCAACGCCGCGGGCACCTCGCCCTCGGGCAACCCGATCTCGCGCAAGGCACCGGCGAAGCCGAAGCCGTGGACCAGGCCGAATGCGAAGGCGACGAGCCACGGCAGGCGCCGGGTCAGCGTATCGCGCGAACCGCGCGCGATCTCGACAGCGAGGAAGACGATAGAGAGCGCGATCAGCATCTCGACCGGGCGCTGTGGCAGGCCCGCAAATCCGAGCGTGACCGCCGCCAGGGTTATCGAATGCGCGATAGTGAAGGCGGTTGCCGCTTTCACCACCGGCCAAGCGCCGCCCACCAGCAGGACCAGCGCGATGACAAACAACAAATGGTCCCATCCGGCGAGGATGTGTTCGACCCCGATGACAAAATAGCTGCGCCAAACCTGCAAGCTCGAGGGTTGCGCCTCGATCACTGCGCTTGGCTGCACGGGGGTCAATCGGTGGACCTGCACTGGCTGGCCAAGCGGCGCCACGCGCAGGATCGCTTCGCTATGTGTCGTGAATGACCATCCGACCGCTTGCCCTTCCACGGCCCCATCGCACCTGACTTGAGCTCGACCGGTTATCACCAGCCTCGCGTTCTCGATGTGCGGATCGCCAATGATGCGGCAGACTTCGGGCAGCTGGGGGAGCGTCTGCGCCCGGCCCGACTGCGCGAGAACAGGTTCACGCCAGCCCAACTCCCAAGCATCTCCATCCGTCTGCTCGAACATGATCGAGACAGGTCGCAGCTCGTCCGCCGACAGCGGTGCCGCCAGCGCTAGCGCTGCGAGGGTAATCAGCCAGCGCAACATTACTCGATCTCGACCCGGTATGCGTCTCGCAGCAACTGGAATGCCTGCTGGCGCCGTGTCTCAATGGTCCGGCTGCGCCAGTCTCGTTCGACCCTCTCGCGGACATCCCCGAATGGCGGGACCAGACCTTTCTCGCGGCGCGTGAGGCGGACCAGGTGCCAGCCATATCCTGATGGGACCGGGCCCTGCCATTCAGGCGAGGCCTCTAGCTGGAGCAAACCTTCCGCGAACTGCGACCCGAACAGCCGCTCGACATATTCGCCATCCTGCTTCGCCACCTTTCGCGGGAGGCTTATCGGCTCGCCCTTCGGACTATCCTGAGTCAGCGCCGCGATTGCCGCCTCTTCGGTCGGGAAATAGACCTGCTCGAAATCCACCACCTCGCCTGTTTCATAGGCGCCGCCATTTGCACGGTACCACTCGCGCAACTGATTTTCGGTAGGTCGCGCCAATTCCACCTCGGCGCCTGCAAGTTCATCCATCTTGGTGGCCAACCTGCGCCGCAACACTGGATCGCCCTCGTCGAGCCCCAGTCGCATCGCTTCGCGATAGAGCACTTCCTCGCGTATCCATTGTTCGATTTGCGCGTCGAGCTCGGCATCGGTCGGGGCGCGGCGCATCGTGCGCTCGAACTGCAGGGAAAGCGCGGCCTGCTGCTCGCGGGACAGTGTGATCGTGCGATCCGCCGGGTCGACGGGGTCGCCTGCGAGCGCCAGCACCCCCCAGAGCGCCGCACCAGCAATCAGGAAATGCGCGAGCGGATCGCGCAGCGCCTGGCGGATCATCCCTCGTCCATGATCGGCGGACCATCACCCGGCGCCATGCGCGGGCGCAACCATACGGGCGAGGAGTAGGCGCGTTCCTGGATCACGTTCGCCTCGATCACATTCGCCGGCAGCTTGAGGCCGAAGCGGAGCGCATCATACAGCACCCAGCTCGGTGTGGGAATCTCGAGAACGCGGACGTAATAGAACGCCCGCTCGCCGCGCTTGTAGTCGGGATCGGTCCAGGTCGCGCGCAGTTCGGCCGCGCCGATCGAATTCTCGTAAGTGGCCTTAGCGCGGTCGACCGTGTCGCCCACCGGCGGCACCGGTGAATCCGAAGCGCCGTCCATCTCGCGTGCGCTCCAGGCGACGTCATAGACCTTCTCGCGCGCGGTGCCGCTGGCATCGACCCAGCCCTTCACCACCTGCACACGGTCGAGATTGGCGCCGTCGGGATCCTTGAGCGCCGAAATCAGGAAGGTCGGCGCGCGGCCCGTGTCTTCCAGTTCGCCGCCCATGGGTACACCCCGGGTGTAGCCTGCGCGCACCCAATCACCATCCCAGTCGCCTTCCGCAAAATCATGTCCGGCGAACAGGCGCAGGACCATGCGCGGACCGGTTGTCGCGTAGACTTCGCGGCGCATGAAGGCATCGAATATCTCCGCCCGCGTATTGCCCCGCGCCCAGGCAGCTGCGTAGCCGCCCGCGAGATAGTGCCAGCCGAAGCGGCCTTCGCGCGTGCCGAGGTTCTGCTCCTCCATCGCACGATCCTGGCGCGGCTCGGCGCCGGTGTGCTTGCCGAAGAAATTGTCCTCATCGCCGGTCGCCAGCGCGGTGTGGCTATCGGTCGAGCCAATCATTCCGAAAGCATAGGGATTGACGCCGAGCTGCTGTTCGAGGGTCAAGCCGCGAAGGAGTGCCGAACGGATATAGCTTCCGGCGAACATGTCCGGCGTCGTCTTCTCGGTGAGTGGCAGGTTGCCCAGCTCCCATCCGGCGACACCGAAGCCCGCGAATTCGTCATTGGGCGAAAGGAATGGGTGCGTCTCGCTGTCGCCCTTGATCTGCGTCGCTTCGACCACAGGTTCATGCGCAGCGCGGCGGCGCGCATAATCCGCGCTCATCGCGCCGCCATCGGGTCCGGTGAGTTCGAACATCATGCCGTTGGACAGGTTCGAATTGTGCGGGATCGCGAGCACCTTGCCGCCCGTGCTCTCTTCATAAGCATCCATGTAGTCCCACAGGCCGGTAACCTCGCCGTCGATCCCGGGATAGGGCAGGACCTCACCGGTCCTCCCGCTGCCGTCGCGGAACATGACGACGCGATGAAGGTTGTTGCCGCCCGGCATGAGCGTCCATTCGAACCCGGCAAAGGCGGTGAAAGTGCCCGGCTCGTTATAGCGGTCGAGCAGGTCGAGATGGCGATCCCACAGCTCGCGGGTGGCTGCAGCATTGCGCTCTGGATCGCGCAGCGCCTCCGGGATTTCGCCATTGGCCGCAGCCGTGATCAGTTCGGCCACAGCACGCGTCGATTGTTCGGGGCTCTCGTGCATCATGTCGCGCCAGCGCCTCAGCGTCGGATCGCGGACCATCATGCGCGGAGCATCGTAAAGGCGACGCGTTGCACCCATCGCATCGGAGTGGTCGGAGATGACGAGGAAATCGAGCGGACGATCGAGCTTGGCACTCATGCCGGTGGTCGCTGTCACTTCCTCACCGCGGGCGAACCGCAAGGCGACTTCCGGACCAAGCCGGACGCCGAAGCCGAAAGCATCGACAGACACGTCGGTGTGGAGATGCGTGTCGCCCCAATAGGGACGGTCGGGAAACTCGGCGAGTTCGATCGTGTCCGTGCCGTCGCCGCGCTGGGCATCGGTGGCTTCGCCGGGTACACCTTGCGAGCAGCCTGACAGCGCCAAACCTGCAGACAATAGTGCAATCGCGTATTTCATCCGCCTCTCCCTCCGCGAGGGAATGTGGCCAGATGCGGGCTATCAGGTCAAGCGTGACTGTGCTCGGCTGGCGCGGAAATCAGCGCCATGCCTTCCGAACTGCCCTCTTCCTCGTCGGAGGTGTAGTAATAATAGGTCCCGCCGCCGACTGCCGCGACTGCGAGCAGGAGGGCCGCCAGCATGACCAGCCCGTCGCGAACGATCAGCGCCAGGCCTATAGCGGCAATCGCGATCATGGGGCCGGAACTGGCAAAAGGCAGGACCTCAAGCGGCGGAACGGTCGCACACAACACTAGGATGGCGACTGCCGCGACCTTTATCCACACACCCTTGGTCAAACCGTCGAGCCGGTCGCGGCTGTGTTCGTCGAGCCAGTGGGCGACCCCGCGCATCTTGCCGATGGCCTTGTGCAGCTTCTTCGACTCCACCGCGCGCTGCTGGATGAATTCGGGCATCCAGATGTGGTCCTTGCCGAAGAGCATCTGAACCGCGACCAGCGCGATGATGGCCGCAAGCGCACTCGGCACACCCGGGACCGCGCCCAGCGGGGTGATTTCGATCAAGGCAAAAATCATGATGAAGGGGCCGAAGCTCCGACGGCCGAAATCATCCAGCACATCGCCGACCCGGACCTCGTCATTCTTGGACGCGAGTTCATCCAGTTCGCCGATGACATCCTCGACGCCTTCGGGTTCCTTGCCCTGTTTTTCCTCGCTCATTCCATTCCCCTTTGCCGCTCAACGCTTGAAGTCGACAAAGGGGTGCAGGTGGGTGAAATCAGGACCTTTTCCTGAGCAACGCCGACCGTTCGCAGCGACACACGACCTGGCCGCGCTGGTTCACCGCTTCGTGCAGGAACGTCACGATACCGGTGTCGGGGCGCGACTTGCTTTCGCGAAGGCCGATGACCTCGCTCGTCGCATGCAGTGTGTCGCCAATGAATACGGGCTTGGGCATAACGAGCTTGTCGTAGCCCAGGTTCGCCACCAGCGTGCCGAGCGTGGTGTCGCCCACCGACAGCCCCACCATCAGCGAGAAGGTATAGGTCCCGTTGACCAGGATCTGCCCGAACTCGCTTTCCTTCGCCGCTTCCACATCGAGGTGGAGCGGCTGCGGGTTGTGGGTCATCACGGTGAAGAAGAGGTTGTCCGCCTCGGTCACCGTACGGCGAATTTCGTGGGTCAGCTTGTCACCAATTTCCCACTCGTCGAAATGCTTTCCAGCCATCAGCTGTGGCCCATCACGGCCTTGACCTCGAGGAAGTCGTGGAAGCCCCATTCGCCCCATTCGCGGCCGTTGCCCGACTTCTTGTAGCCGCCGAATGCCGCATTCAGATCGTAACCGCCGTTGATCGCCACACGGCCAGCGCGGATGCGCTTGGCCAGCTTGCGGGCGGTTTCGATGTCCTCGCCCATGATCGCACTGGCGAGTCCGTACTCGGTATCATTGGCGATGCGGATGGCATCGTCGTAGTCGTCATAGCCGAGGATGCAGAGGACGGGTCCGAAGATTTCCTCGCGCGCGATGGTCATGTCGTTGTCGACATCGGCGAAGACCGTGGGCTTCACGTAATGACCGGTTTCCAGCCCCTCCGGCTTGCCGGGACCGCCTGCAACCAGCGTCGCGCCTTCCTCGATGCCTTTCTCGATCAGGCCCTGGATCTTGTCGAACTGGGTGCGGCTAACCACCGGGCCGATGGTGGCGTTGCCCTTGGGGTCGCCGGGAATGACGCCTTCAGCGGCTTCCTTCGCCGCCGCCTTGGCTTCTTCCATGCGCTTGTGCGGAACCAGCATGCGGCTGGGCGCTGTGCAGGTCTGGCCCGAATTGCCCATCATCGCGGTCGTGCCCTTCATCACCGACTGGGTGAATGCGCTGTCGTCGAGCACAATGTTGGGGCTCTTACCGCCCAGTTCCTGCGCCACGCGCTTGACCGTGTCGGCTGCGTTCTTGGCAATCAGCACGC
Source organism: Qipengyuania vesicularis (assembly GCF_019711415.1). Classification (GTDB taxonomy): domain Bacteria; phylum Pseudomonadota; class Alphaproteobacteria; order Sphingomonadales; family Sphingomonadaceae; genus Qipengyuania; species Qipengyuania vesicularis. The sequence continues at coordinate 144,425 of NZ_JAIGNJ010000003.1, forward strand.
CAGCGCGCGTCGAGCCGGTGAAGCTGACCATGTCGATATCGGGATGGCCGCTGATCGCTTCACCCACGCCCGGACCGTCGCCGTTCACGAGGTTGAACACACCCGCCGGAACGCCTGCCGCATCCATGATCTCGGCGAAGATATAGCCATTGAAAGGCGCGATCTCGGATGGTTTGAGGACCATCGTGTTGCCGGTCGCAAGTGCTGGGAAAACCTTGCAGGCAATCTGGTTCAGCGGCCAATTCCACGGCGTGATCATGCCGACGACGCCGATCGGCTCCCACACGTGCAGCGTCGGGCCGTCCTGGCGTTCGAACTCGAAGCCTTCGAGAATCTCAATGGCCTTCTGGCAGTGCCCGGCGAGCAGTCCGACATGCGGACCGTTGGCGAGGCTCATCGGCGCGCCCATCTCGTCGCTCACTGCAACCGCCAGATCTTCCTTGCGGTTTTCGATCTCGCCCTGGATCGCGCGCAGCAGAGTGAGGCGCTCCTCCCTGCTGGTCTGGCTGAACGTTTCGAACGCGCGGCGCGCAGCGGCAACGGCCTTGTCGACATCGGCCTTGGTGCCAAAACTGATGTGGCCGATGGTTTCTTCAGTGGCGGGATTCTCGACCGGCTGGGTGTTGGCGGTGACCGGGTCGACCCACTGGCCGTCGATGTAGAACTTGGTGCAATCGCGCATGAGCTTGTCTCTCCTTATGCGCGGCTCCCTAGCCCCCTTCTGCCCAGCGCGCCACCACCTCTTCGCCATCCTGCGCACTGTCGCGGATCGTGCCCGGCGTGCGGTCGAAACGCGGCGCAGGCGCGGTATGTGAGCGGCCGCCGTGCTCGACGAAAGCTCCGCGCGCTTTCATGTGTGGATGGTCCTTCGCCTCGTCGAGCGGGACGACGGGCGCGAAGCAGGCATCGGTGCCTTCGAGGAGCGCCACCCATTCGGCCTGAGTCTTCGTCTTGAACAGCTTGGCGAGCCTGTCGGTGTAATCGTCCCAATTGGCCGGGTTCATCTGTCCGTCGCGCAGTTCGTCGGGCGCATCTGCGCGCTGCAATAGCTCAGCATAGAACTGCGGCTCGATCGCGCCGACACTGACTTCCTTGCCGTCCGCGCATTCGTAACAGCGGTAGAAATGCGCCGCCCCGCCAAGCAGGCCGGCACCACGCTGGGTAGTGCGCAGCGCGCTGTGCGGCTGGCCGTAGAAGAAGCTCATCAGGCTCACGACGCCATCGACGATCGCAGCATCGACGACCTGTCCCTTGCCACTGTTCTGGCGTTCGTAGAGCGCGGCCAGAATGCCGAAGGCGCAATACATCGACCCGCCGCCGAAATCGCCGACGAGGTTCTGCGGCGGGATCGGCAGTTCGCCCTTGGCACCGATACTGTCGAGCGCTCCGGTGATCGCGATATAGTTGAGGTCATGACCGGCTGCCTGGGCGAGCGGGCCATCCTGTCCCCAACCGGTCATCCGCGCGTAGACGAGCCGCGGATTGAGCGCGAGCACCTCGTCAGGCCCAAGCCCCAGTCGCTCCATCACGCCCGGCCGGAAACCTTCGATCAGCACGTCGGCAGCGCCAAGCGCTTTCCTGACGAATGCCTGTCCATCGTCGCTCTTCAGATCGACGGCGGCGCGGTGGCGCGCACGCTCGACAACGGGGTTCATCGGCTGGTGCCCCGGACGCTCGATCCGCACCACCTCTGCACCCAGGTCAGCCAGCAGCATGGCCACATGCGGGCCGGGCCCGATCCCTTGGAATTCTACAACCTTCAGCCCGGTCAGCGGGCCATGTGCGGCGGATGCGGCCATTTCTCTCTCCCATTCGGCGGGAGCTACCCAATGCGAAAGCGTGCGCGATTGCAACCTATTTGAAATTGGGTCACGCCTCACGATGATCGGTGGCCTTGGGGGCGCCTGCACGTTAGGAAGCTTGCGCATGGCATTGTTTGATCCCCCCGGACAAAGCGAGACAGGGCCCGACCAGGAGGTAGGCCCGGCGCTGCGGGATCGGTTTGGACGACGGTTCTCCTACCTTCGCCTCTCCCTCACTGAGCGGTGCAATTTCCGGTGCACCTACTGCCTGCCCAATGGGTTTATTGCTCAGAAAGGCCTGCCACCCGAACTCACGCGCGACGAGATCGGCCGCGCTGTGGGGGCGTTTTCCAAGCTGGGACTTTGGAAGGTGCGCCTGACCGGGGGTGAGCCAACGGTAAGGTCGGATTTCACCGATATTGCCCGGGATATTGCCGGTCAGCCCGATATTCGGCGCGTGGCGATGACCACCAATGGGTATCGGCTTGCGCGCGAAGCCGAAAGCTGGCGCGCTGCCGGGATCGATGCGGTCAATGTCAGCATCGATACACTCGACCGGGCTCGCTTCGCTCAGGTGACAGGCCGCGATATGCTCGACCAGGTCATCGCGGGCGTCGACAACGCGCTCGATGCGGGCTTCTCGGCGGTCAAGATCAACAGCGTGTTGCTGCCCGAGATCGGCGCGCCCGACTGGGATGCGATTCTGGGCTTCGTGGCCGAGCGAAACGTCACCTGGCGTTTCATCGAACTGATGCGGACCAACGGCAATTCCGCAGAGTTTCGATCGCAGGTCCATGCATCGCAAGCCATCCGCGAAAAACTCGAAGGCTCGGGCTGGACGCAGCGAGATCGTGGGGAGGGCGCTGGCCCGGCAACGGAATACGTACATCCGGACTTCCGGGGGAGGATCGGCCTCATAACCCCATATGGAGAGGGCTTTTGCGACAGTTGCAATCGTCTGCGGTTATCCAGCCGCGGCAGGCTCCATCTCTGTCTGTTCGGGGAGCAGGGATACGATCTGCGCCGACTTCTCGAGCGGGATGACCAGCAGGAAGAGTTGATCGAGACTATTGCACGAGCCTTGCCGGACAAGACACAGGGGCACCGCCTCCACGAAGGCGACAGCGGTGCGACTCCGCACCTCGCCTCGATTGGCGGGTAGACGCAATTGATGCTCACCTTCGACGAAGCTGTGGCCCTGCTCGCACGCTCTTTCGACAGGCTGGGCACCGAGACCGTTGCAATCGAAGAGGCGCATGGCCGCTATCTCGCGGAGCAAATCACCGCCGCGCTCGATGCGCCACGCTGCGACGTCTCGATGATGGATGGCTATGCGGTTGCCCACCGTGCAGCGACAGGGAACGAATGGCTCGATGTCACCGGCGAAGCACGCCCGGCGATGCCCTACGCAGGAACGCTCGAAGAGTCTCAGGCGGTCCGCATCTTCACCGGGGCGCCCGTGCCGCGCGGTGCCGAGCTGGTGATCATGCAGGAATATGCCGAGCGCAGTGGCGATCGCGTGCGTTTTCGGGATGGTCACGGCCCATCTTCGCATATTCGCCGCGCGGGAAGCGATTTTGGCGCAGGCGATGTACTTCTGGATTCGGGCTCGCGCCTGACTCCGCAGGCTTTGGTGACCGCAGCCGCTGCGGACAGGAGTGACCTGTCGGTAACCCGGCAACCGCGTGTGGCGATCATCTCGACCGGCGACGAGCTTGCTCCCCCGGGATCGGCTGCCGAAACCGCAGCCCAAATCCCGGAATCGGCCAGCTGCGGCGTCAGAGCTCTCGCTGAGGGCGCAGGCGGACAGGTGGCCACTTTGGTACGCGTCCGAGATGACCTTGGACAACTTGGCAAAGCAGGTGCTTGCGCCCTGAACGATGCGGATTGCGTGGTTGTTATCGGAGGGGCATCGGTCGGCGATTACGACTTCGCCCGCGCGATGTTTGCCGATCAGGCCATGGAGCTGGTGTTCTCGAAGGTAGCGATCAAACCGGGCAAGCCCGTCTGGCTTGGCAAAGTCGGGACCAAACCAATCCTGGGCATTCCGGGCAACCCGACATCGGCCATGGTCACCGCCCGCTTGTTTCTCGCACCGCTGCTGGTCGCTCTTCAGGGCGGGAATCCGGAGGATCATCTCGCCTTCCTGCCCATGCGTGTGGCCTCTCCGCTGCCTGAAGGGGGCGATCGCGAGACTTTCTGGAGAGCGATCTCCACACCGGATGGAATCGATCCAGTTGGCAATCAGGACAGCGGTGCGCAGGCTCCGCTTGCGAAGACCGATTGGCTTGTCCGCCGCCCTCGGAGTGCCGCGGCCACTTTGCCGGACGATGTGCTTCCTGCACTCCGGTTTAATCCATGCTAGATGACGTCTAGAAATGGGAGAATAGCTTCCAAGCACATGGGTGCGCCGGGATTGGACTGTTCGCTCGTTGACTTTTTCTCGTCAGTCCCGAAGTCCGAAAAACCCGCCACGTTAACGGTTTAGCTGCTTGGCTGTCCCATATCGGGACGCACTCGATCGCTCGCGGAACAGAGCGGACAGTCTCATCATGCTATTGTTTTAAAAAGACTTTTACCACGAGGCTGGCGGGTATCAGACCTACTGCCATTCTTGAAAACGCGCGCCGCCCGATCCAGATGGTTGCCTTGCCGGAAATGCAACCACCTGTTAAACAATAGGCAATTCAGGCCAGTTGATTCTGAAACTTCACCCGAAAATGGGTACATTGTGCGGAGCATTCCGATGAAGAAACTTCTAGCAGCCGCGGGTCTCTCACTCGCAGTGTCAGCAAGCCCGGCATACGCCGCTGCTTCCCTGACGCCTGTTATGGAAGCTGTGACGCCACCTCCGGTCTTCGCTCCGTGCGATGATCCGTCGATTGCAATCGGTGCCCAGGATTGCGCCGGCTATTACGCGGGCAACATGTTCAACAATTCGAACTTCGCGGAGCAGCAGGCTGCTATCGCGACGCTCGAATATATGGGCATGAACTACCCCTACAACGGCACCTGGCAGGACCTCGTCGACAATGGTCAGGTCATCTTCAGCCTCTCGGGCGACAACAATAACGAGCTGAACTTTAGCCAGACCCTTTACGGCGTGACCGTCGTCGGTGCGCACTTTGGCGCCTCGCTCCTCGGCCAGCAGCAGAATGTCTCGGTGTTCTGGCTTTTCGACTTCGGCAATGAAGGTGCCGATTCGGTGGCTCTCAATGGGGACCTCGACGGGCTCAACATCAATGCCTTCTCCAACGGCACGCTGTACCTCACCGGTACGCCTTCCGTGCCGGAACCCGGCACTTGGCTGATGCTGCTGCTCGGCTTTGCCGGCATCGGCTTCACACTGCGCCGCGGCAAGGGCGCGCGCAATGCGGGTGAACTTGAAGGGCTCCGCCTGCTGGCGAAGTAATTCCAAACGAGCTTTGGCGAGCCCGTCCTAGACGGGCACGGAGGCCGGTTCCCTGCACAGGAACCGGCCTTTCGCGTTTGTGCCACCACACCTACCGGCCGCTGGGGACAAGCAAGCATCCTAACGGCATCTCCGCACTACTGGTCGCGGATCGAGGGAACCGAAGAAGCGCCTTAATCTGGCGTTAATCTGAAAAACGCTTCCCCTCCGTCAGCAATCCGGACGGGACTTTTACTCGGTTTTAACCTCACCATTCTATTACCGCGTCATATTGCGCGGAGAACAGCCTTGCACCACTATAAAACGATGTTCGCCCTCGGCGTCGCAGCCATCAGTCTCACCGGATGTTCGGTAGAAGGTCCCGAGACCACCTCTGGCGGAGAACTCGTAGTCGCTCCGACTCCGACCCCCTCCTCTGCGCCCGCACCTTCTCCAACCCCGACGCCCGCACCGGTGCCGCCTTCGGCGACTCTCGGTTCGTCGAATGTCCAGATGGCGAAAGTCGCCTCCGGTATCGATGTTAACAGCATGCTCCGACCAGCGGGCGATACGTCGGACGCCGGCGCGGACGCTCTCGGCGCGTTTCGCTTCGCCTGCGTTCCCAGCCACTTCAGCTATGACGACCCGATCGTCCACCCCGGAAAACCTGGCGCTGCCCACCTCCACATGTTCTTCGGAAATACCGGCACCGATGCGTTCTCTACTTACGAGAGTCTGCGGAAGACCGGAAAAAGCACCTGCGTCAACGAACTCAACCGTTCGGCCTACTGGATGCCAGCTTTGCTCGATGGAAAGGGCTCGGCAATCGTTCCTTCGCACCTGACCGTCTATTACAAGCGTCGCCCGAAGTCCGACCCGTGGCTCAGTGCAGAAGGTGACATTCCCGACATCCTGCCCCGCGGTCTGCGGTATGTTTTCGGCGATGACGGGGTCAAGCCAACATTCGGATGTGAAGGCGGACCACAGGGTCATTCGATGCCCGACGTCCTCAGCCAGTGCTCGCCAGGATCGAAGTTCTATGCGGTCATCCCTTCGCCGCAGTGTTGGGACGGCTATAACCTCGACAGCCCCGATCACCGTTCGCACATGAAGTATCAGGGCTCTCCTGCAGGTGGTGAATCCTGCCCTGCCAGCCACCCGTATCACCTGGGTCGCCTGACACTGACCGTAAAATGGGACATCGAGGTCGGAGATTCGCCCTCCCTGTGGCGCTTCTCAAGTGACATGGACGGTAGGGAGCCGGGATCATCGCTACACGCCGACTGGTTTGGCGCCTGGGAAGATGGCGTGCTTGAAGCATGGCATGACAACTGCATCGACAAGCACCTGAGCTGCAACAGCGGCAACCTTGGCAATGGAAGCAAGATGGCGTGGAACGAATTCTACGATCGCCTCGATGCTCCGCGCCAATTGGTCAGCCTGAGCAGTATTCCACGCTAGTCGCAGAACGCGAGACCGAATAGGCCGCCGTCTTTGGCGGCCTATTTGATTCGAGCTCCAGCCGAAGGCTTCCAGGTCGCCTGCGCCAGCATGGCACACCTCCCCATTCGACACGGATAAGTGGCTCCAACTACTTTCGGCACCGAGTTGTGCCGTGTAAGGCTCGCGCGATCCGAATTCGTGGGGCTAAATACTTGATGCCGTATCGCCAGCCTGACTGCCGCCAGCTGCCAGCGGCAACCGGAATCGACAACCCTGTGTTTGCCGATTGGTCAAGTTCAAGCACATGCCGTCCTATGGCGATTTCGCTCGACACCGTTGATTAGTTGGCGATCGCCCGTGTCGAAGCCAAACATTCTCAGTCAAGTCGGAATTGTCTCAGCCGGCTTTGCGCTGCGTCAGGTAATTCGGCTTGGAACAAATGTTATCCTTGCCACCATAATCTCGCCCGCCGTCTTCGGTATCATGCTGATCCTCAACACCCTGCGGACGGGTGCAGAGCAGATCACCGACGTGGGACTGGGCCAGAACATCATCTATGATCGGCTCGGCGCAAGAAAGCTATTCTACAACACGGCCTGGACCATCCAGATAGTCCGGGGTTTCTTGCTCTTTGGCATCTTCCTGCTGCTATCTCCCCTGTTCACCGATACTTTCGGCGAGGGGCAACTGGAGGACTTGCTCCCGATATTCGCTACGATCTTCGTAATAACCGGGTTTGTCCCGCCAGCTCGCTTCCTCCTCCAGAAGCAACAGCGGCTGGTGGTGCTCACGGTTATCGAGCTGATCGTCGCCGTACTCGGTGCTGTCGCAATAATCGGTTTTGCGCTCTACTCCCCGACGCCGGAAGCGATTGTCTGGGCGCTCCTGCTAGGCAACCTGTTTGCCGTCTTCGGATATCTCTTCGGCATGAACTGGCGCGATTTGCGCATCCAGCTGTCCCGCAGGACTGCCGTGCGAATCCTGTCGTTTGGCAAATGGGTGTTTGTTGCCACCCTGCTCTATTTCGCCGCCAACAGCTTCGACCGACTGTACCTGGGTGCCGAGATCCCGCTGACGCTGCTTGGGATTTACAGCATCGCTCGATCACTCTCCGAGGCAGGATATACTCTCGCGCTACGCATCTCGCAGTTCATCGTCTTTCCCAAGGTGGCGGAAGCGCACAATCGGGGCGAGAGCCTTCACTCTATCGTGGGCCCGCGCGGCAGGGGCCTGTTGCTGACGGCGCTCTTCCTCGGTGTCGGCATCGCGATTTCGGACGAGGTCATCTACCTTCTCTATGATGAGCGCTACGAGGCCGCGGCTTTCATGCTGCCGTTCCTGCTCGTCGGCGTATGGTATTCGATCCTGTCGATCGTGTTCGAATCCATTGTCTACGGCACCGGCCGCCCCGCCCTCAATGCATGGGGGAATGCCGCAAAATTGCTCTGGCTTGTCGTCGCGCTACCACTTGCGCTCGCGCAGGAGGGTTTCCTCTGGGCGCTGGTTGTCATCGCCGCCGCCGACGTACCGCGCTATCTCATCCTTTCTGCTGCGCACATGAAGGAGCGCCTAGGGTTCTTCCGGCAGGACCTCCTCGCAACCGCAGCCCTGCTCGGCTGCGCTGTCCTGGTGCGCTGGGCCTTGGTCGGGATCGGCATTGCGGACAGCTTCTGGCCCAAGATGCAAAGCGGGTTGATGTAACAGGCCAGCCTTATACAGTCGTGTCGGCAGCTCTGCCGTGGAGGGAAATTATGGAAACGGTTTGGGATTGGATCACGGTTTTCGCATTTGCGGGGCTGGTCACACTGATGATCCAGCGCTCGATGGAGGAAGAACCGTCGGATTCGCTTTGGCAGTATGCACCGCCCGCAATCGGTTGTGCGGTGGTCAACTACATCGGCAACGAGGGTTATCACATCCCGGCGGCAATCGGCTTCGTCGCCATCATCATCTATGTCTTCAAGGTCCTCCACGTCCGCCTGCCCGGCAGCCGATGACCCTTGTCGAAAGCCAGGCCATCTAGCACTCACCGGATCGAACAGGGTTCGCGAGAACGACACCAATGAAGCGGATTGCCTATCTCGTCAGCGACCTGCACGCGCCGTCGCACACATTCGTGCGCCGCGAGATCGAAGCTCTACGCAAGCGCGGAGCTAATATCGACGCTTTCTCGATCCGCAATTCCGACAAGGACGACACGCTCGACCATACCGTTATCGGCCACTCGCCATTCGCCTATGTCCTGGCCATCGTCGCTACACTCCTGACCAACCCCCTTCGCCTGTTCGGAACATGGTGGCTCGCGCTGGCCCATCGTCCGGCAGGACTGCGAGACCTGCTCTGGTCGCAGTTTCACTTCATCGAAGCAGTCTTTCTCGCCCGGAAGCTCAAGCAGGCGAAGATCGACCACCTCCACAACCACTTTGCCAACAGCGGGGCGAGCGTCGGCCTCCTCGCCGCCCATCTCACCGGCATCCCCTGGAGCCTTACGCTGCACGGCATCTCTGAAACCGACCATCCGGCGGGAGCTACCCTGCCCGACAAGCTGGCGCGGGCGCGTTTCGTCGCCTGTGCCAGCCGCTTCATGATGGCGCAGGGCATGCGGAGGCTCGATCCGGACAAATGGGACAAGTTCAAGCTGGTCCGATGCGGAGTCGATACCGCGCGCCTCCATGAACTAGCAACGCACAAAATCTCGCCAGCGGTCCGCCTTCTGTGTGTCGGCAGGCTATCTGCCGAGAAAGGCTATTTCGGCCTGGTCGAAGCCCTTTCGGACGAGCGGTTCGCGAACACCGACTATGGCTTGCGGATCGTGGGTGACGGGCCTCAGGGAGACCAAATACAGCAAGCCGTCACGGCAGCGGGCCTGTCGGACCGCGTCGAATTCCTCGGCGCGCTTCCCGAGAACGAGACACTTCGCGAGATCGCCGGGTGCGATGTGCTGGTCCTTCCCAGTCTCATGGAAGGCTTGCCGGTGGTGCTGATCGAGGCACTCGCGCTCGGCAAGCCCGTCATCGCCAGCGGCGTTGCAGGCATTCCCGAAATCGTGAGGGACGGAAAGAACGGCTATCTGATCGAGCCTGGCAACTGGGACCAGCTCGCCGACAGGATTCACCTTCTCCTGACCGATCGCGGACGGCTATCCGAGATGACCACCTGCGCGCGTGACAGCTTCGACACCGATTTCGATATCGACCGGGCGATAGAGCCGCTCGTCACACTATTCGGCAAACCTCGCTAGGTTCGGCTTACTCGTAGTATCGCGAGTAGGTCGAACTGCCATAAGCGTAGGTGTCGCCGAAACCACCCTCGTAGCGATTGAGGATCGAGCCCAGGCACGGCGCCGGCGCAAGCATCGAAAGCGTGTCGAGGATGTGCCGTTTCGTGGTCTTGGCGTATTCGGCGACCAGCACGTATCCGTCGAGCTTCTCCAAGGCGATCATGGCATCGTCATTTGCGAATGCAGGCGGCAGATCGACGACACAGGTCACATCCGGGCCCAAGCTTCGCAGGCTGGCCATGAATTCCTCGAACCGCGGCCCTGCAAGCAATTCCGCCGATTCCGAACCGATTGCACGCGTGGGCAATACAAAAAGATTGGTTTGGGCGATCCTTACGGCGATGTCCTGCAACGACAGAGACGGATCGGCCAGATAATCTCCGACGCCCTTGCCGACTTCGAGTTTCAGATATTCGGCGACCGACGCGCGCCGCAGGTCAAGATCGACCAGCACCACCGGCTTCTCGGTGACGCGGGCCAGTGAGGATGAAAGGGCAATCGAGAGGAAGCTCTTCCCAACGTCCGGTGTCGCGGAGGTGAGACCAATGATATTGGCTTTCTCTTCCTGCAGCTTCTTGAGCAACTTGCTGCGAAGCAGGGTCAGCGGGCGGGCTTCGCTGCCACGCGAACGCGTGAAGAGGCATCCGGGTCGCTCTCCTGCCGCATAGGAGACCTCGGGGACATCCTGGAACCTCAGGGCCTCGCTCACCGAGGAGAGCGGGAGGTTGAGCGGTTCGCTGTTCATGCTGCTCTCTTCTTCTTGAACCGGGCAAAGAAGCCCGAGGGTTCTTCGTCATTCGATGCCTTGACCTGCGCGCTGGCGATTGTCGGGACCACGCCGAGGGGCGGTGCATCCAGTAGCATCTCGAGGCTTGCCGGATCGCGAATGGGTCGCTGGAAGATCTCGATCAGCAGGCCAAGCCCGAGACCGAGCGCCAATCCGCCTCCGATGCCTACACCAAGGATAAGCAGGCGGTTTGGCCAAGAGGGCGTATCGGGAATGACCGGCGGCTCGACTACGGCGAGGCGTTCGGTCATCTGCTCGTCCTCCGCCTTGACCTCGGCGCGGGCAGCGGAGAGTTGTTCGCTCACCTGCTCATACTGCTGGGCATAGCCTTCGAGGCGACGCTCGAGATTGGTGACCTGTTGCTGGACCATCGGCGCGCGTGCCTGCGCGGAAAGCCTCGCATCGAGCTGGGCCTGTTCGCGCGACTTGGCAGCCTGCAAGGCCGCAATTTGCGAACGGTTGAACTCGATCTGCCGATCGATCGAACCGACGATCAGTTCAGACGGCCCCTTCTCGTCGGATATCCTGCGCGCTTCTTCGAGACGCCGCTTGGCGATCACCACGTCGGGGTGGGTTTCGGAGTAGACCGAACGCACGGCTGCCAGATTGTTCTCCGCCGCAATCACCATCGGATCGCGCGTGTCCGTCTCCGTGGCGGCACGCTTCTGCGCAAGCAGCATCTGGTTGTCGCGCTGCAGCCCGAGGATCTGGACATCGTAATTGGTACCGCCGCCCGAGATGATCATGCCGCCCGAAGAGAGGCTGAGACCGTCGCGGGCCTTCACCAGGGCGATCTCATTCTCGATCTCGCGAATGCTTTCCTCAAGCTGGTTCGCCCGGTCGGCGAGGAAGTCGACCGTATTGGTCGCCTGTTCGACATTCCCGCGCGCATCGAGCTGGAGAATCCGTTCCATCAGGTCCTGCGCAACAGCCTGCGAAGTCGCCGGCTCACCATAGGTGAAGGCCAAAGAGAAGGCGATCGTCTGCGCATCGCGGCTGCTTCCGCCACTTGCCGTGGTCGGAGTAATGTCGATCGAATCGCGCATGTCGGAAAGGATTTGGGACAGCGGATCGCTTCCGCGCCGCTCGCCATAAAGGCTATGCCGCTCTATCATGGCAATCAGGTCGGGACGGCTGGTGATCTGCTGCCGGATACGAGCGATACGCCGGTCGATGATATCGTTCTGGTCGAGCCCGAGCACACCTTCAGGAAGCTGCGGCGCTTCCACCAGCATGATCGCCTGCGAGGTATACTTCTCGGGGATCAGGAACACTGCGAGCAGAGCCGCGATGGTTCCAAGCACGGAAGGCATGATGATCCACCATTTCCGATGCCACAGGATATTGGGGATCTGGGCAATCAGATTGCCGCCAGACCCGCTTTCGGTATCGTCATATCCTTCCGAAGGGTATTCCATAACTTACCTTCCGAGCCTTAGCCTCAGGCCCGCTTCGACCTGGTAGTTTGCTTCGCGATCCAGCGTATCGTCGAGGATCTTGCTGAACGAGGGAGCAAGGTAGAGATCGAGATTGCTACTGACCTCGCGCGAATAACGCGCACTGAGGCCCACGAATTCAGAACCCCGCAGCGTGGTCGGATCGATGAGATCGATCTCGCTGTCGACCTTGCTGTATCGTGCGTTGAAGCTGAACGTGTCGCGACCTTCGGGGGCGGTTACCCATCCGAAGCTTGCATTGGTCACCGTGCTGGCGCCGCCCAGAAGTGTGGGTTCAAGGCTTCGGCCACCGGACGCACACAGCCTCCCGTTGAGGACGCGCTCGCAAAGCTGCGCATTTGCAAGGAAGGTCGTGCGCGAACCGTCGATCCCGTCGGGTACATCCGTATCCGAAATCCCGACACCGCCGTTTATGCTGAACGAGCCTGTCTCGCTCAGGTCGAATTCGACCCCGAGGAATCCGTTTCCGTAGACGCTGTCTCCGAACTCGCGCTCGTCATAATCGCTAAGGCCACCGCCCACCGAGACGACCAGGCGCGAACGCGGTCCGAGCTGCTGGGAGTAGCTCATGTTGGCGCCGTGGGTGCGGTAATCCTCCAATTCGCCACCAGCCCAATTGTAGGTGCTGTCCATGCCTAGGGAGAGCGACTGGGTCGGCGAGAGCGCTTGGCTGATTCCGCCCGAGATGCCCGCCGAGGTACGGCGGGAGAAGCGATCCCCGAAGGTAGGGTCTACCTCGAAGGTCGGCGGAACGACCTCGGGATCTTCCAGGGCTAGGCCGTCGCCCAGCAGGAAGTCGCGCAGGGTCCGTCGGCTCGAACGGAAACTGGCCGCGCCATAAATGCTGGTATTCTCATCGAGGCGACTGTTCGCTGCGAGCTGCGCCGAGCCGGAGAGATCCGATTCATCGTCGCCGATCCATTGATCGTAGCGCACCGCACCGCGCAGGCTGAGAGTCGAGCGCTGGTCGCTCCACTGGAATGCAGGTGCGACTTCGATGCTCGCGGCGACGCCATCCGTATCGTCCCCAGCTTCCGAAAAGGCATTGGACGCGTAGGTGGTCGAAGCAGAGATATCGACCGTCGACGAATCCTGTGCATTCGCCATCGTCGGTGCAGCTGCGGCTGCCATTGCCGTTGCAAGAACGGCGGTGCTGATCCCGTTAGTCTGTTTCATGCGCCTCCCCCTATGGCACGATGATCGTATCGCCGGGTTCGATCGCGAGAATGTTAGCCCGCTCGATATCCCGCTGGCTGACCCGCGATTTGAACAGGCGCGCCAGGCTGGCCTTGATCGGAACCAGCGTATTGTTGCGCTTGCGCAATATCAGAACATCATCGAGATCGGCAAATTCGCTGGGCCCACCTGCAAAGGCGAGCGCCTCAAGCACGTTCACCGGACGCCCCGGCTGGAAAGTTCCCGGCGCATTGACCCGGCCCATGACCGAAAACTGCAGCCCCGCGGTCGCCACCACCGAGACAGTGACGCGTGGCACTTCGCCGCGATATTCGGGACGCAGTGCTTCGGTGATGGAAGTCTCGATCTCGCTCAACGAAAGGCCGGCAGCATCGACCTGTCCGACCAGGGGGAAGGCCAGCGTGCCATCGGGCAGCACGGAAACGGTGCGTTGCAACCGCTCTTCGCCCCAGACGTAGACTTCGATCTGGTCCCCGGGCAGGACCCGGTAATTCGAATTGTCGCTCGCGAGGGCGGCCGTCTCTTGCGCTTGGACGACACCCATCGGCGCCAGGACCGCACAGGCGAGGAGGATTGCAAGGCCTTTAGAATTTTTCTTCATTTTCTGCCCTATATGCGGCTCGATTTGCTTGGAAAGGCCACGTATAACCGCGATGATGCTGCCACGACACGGAAAATTGAAATTTGTATCATTCTGGGCAGTCGTGATCGGAATCATAGGCGCGGCCACTGCCTGGTACCTCTATTCCAACAGCACTACGCGAGCCGCCCAATTCGCCGGTGAAGCCGAAAGCTACCGGCAGGCCGGCAATTTTCCCGCAGCGCAGGCATCGATCATGAAGGCGATCGCCATTCGCGACGATATAACCGCCTTCCACATCATGAAGGGGCGGATCAGCTTCCAGTCGGGCTCCACCGCTTCGGCCTTCGGGGCCTATTCAGATGCGCTGGCGCTTGCCCCCAACAACCAGGAGGCCTTGCTTGCCGTAGCGCAGATCGGACTGCAGATCGGCCGTTTGCGACAGTCGCGCGATGCCACCCGTCGCCTCCTGATGACAAATCCCAACTTCACCGAGGCGCTGCTCGTCAGGGGACTGCATAGCCAGATCAGGCGGCGCTACGGAGAGGCGATCGAAGACGCGGAGAAAATCCTCGAGAACAACCCGCGGCACGAAGGCGGTACGATCCTCAAGGTCCGCGCGAGCATCCTTTCCGGAAAACGCGAGGAAGGCCGGGAAATCCTGGAAGAGTTCGTTGCCAACAACCCCAGCACCACCACGCTCGCGGCGACCGAGCTCGAAGTCTATCGCGAATTGCGCGACGAGGCGGGCATGGCTCGCGCCTTCGAAAAGATGCGCGGCTTCCTTCCGGACAATGTGCCGCTGCGCATCGATCACGCGAATTTCCTGCTGAAGACCGGCAAGTCCGATGAGGCCCTCGAGATACTCTCGACCGATCTTGCAAAGCCCGAATTGCGGTCGCGCGAACTGACCAGCATTATCCAGCTGATCGAAAACTACGCGGTCGAAGAGCGCCTGCTGCCCCATATCGATCTGATCGAGGCCGAAGGGAATGAAGATGCGCGCTTCGAAGTCGCCAAGCTGCTGGTCGAAGGGGGACAGGAACAGGCCGCCGTCAGGCTTACGAGGAACCTTCCGCCCAACCAAGTGGTGGCCATCCGCTCGCTGATCGCCGCGGAGAACGAGCAGTATCAGAAGGCCCTGCAGTTATCCGAGATGGTGCTGGAGGAAGACGGCTCCAACTGCTTCCTCCTCTACGTTCGCGCGCGCGCCGAGATCGGCCTGGGGCAATTGCGGCCTGCGATCCGCTCCGCCCAGCAGTCGGCGTCGGAATGCCCTACACTCCGATACAGCTGGATAACCCTTGGACGCGCCTATGACGGTCTCGAAATGCCCGAACAGGTCGAGCGCGCCTTCGCGCAAGGAACGTCGGCCAACCCGCAAGATCCGCCGATTGCCCGGGCCTATGCCGAATGGCTGGAAGAAAACGGTCGCGACCGCGAAGCTGTCGCTGCCTATCGCCGGCTCGTTCGCGCGATGCCGGCACATACGCCCTCGTGGGAAGCCTATCTCGCCATCTGCGAGGAAAAGGATGCCGGCTGCGACAACATAGCCCGGCAAGGCCTTGCAAACTCCAAGACCATCTTCGGAATCGACCCGGTCCCGGGCGAGCGCGCGCCGAACGGGCTCTTCGGTCGCTTCCTGATCCGCTGAGGCGATCGACCCGGTTGCGCACCGGACAACACCAACCCCCTGATCGTTAACGCAATCGGCGCTTTCCAAAACCCTTGCGCTCGCCTATGGTTAACCTCACGGCAACCTGTCCCATTTTGGAATATCACCTAGGTTGCCCTTGGAAAAAGGTCAGGAATTGCCGAAAGTTGCACTGCACAACGGCTCTAACCTGAAGACAAAGGGCGCCTTGGAAAACAAACCATCCAGGGACGGCTTGAATAAGTAGTCGCAACACATTGGGAGCAGAATTTCGACTGCTGTAGAAATACAGCATTTGGGGGTATCGAATGAACGAAGTAAGCGCCAAGTTTGATACTGCCGCGACTTCTCGTCGTGAGATCGGTTTCGCCGAAGTTTCTCTTCCCGCGCCCGATTCAAGCCTGTTCTTTAAGGGTAATCCTCCGAAATTCGGCGACGTCTTCGTAGAACGCCGCACGCATCCGCGCCCCCTGCCCTGCGAATTTCCGCGTCAGGAATTCATCGGCCAGTCGTTTCATCTGACGACACTTCCGGAGCTTCTGGATGAACTGGTGGCGCGAATCGGTGCAACTCCGTTCAGTTATCTGGTCACTCCGAATGTCGACCACCTCGTCACCCTGACGCAGGAAAGCGACGACAAGGACCTGCAGCTTGCCTATCGCGCCGCCAATTTCATGATCAACGACAGCCGTGTCCTGTCGATGATGGCGCGGCTTTCCAATCTCGATATTCCTGCCGTTCCGGGCAGCGACATCACCCGCAAGCTGATCGCACGCTTTCCCGAAGGCACCTCGATCGCCGTCGTAGGCGGGGACGAGCACGTGCACCGCGAGCTGGAAGCCAGCTATCCGCAGTTCAACTGGGTGTTCTACATGCCGCCCATGGGCGTGCGCCGCTCGGTCTCGCACCAGGAAGGCATTGTCGACTTCGTCTGCCGCACGGGTGCAGACGTTACGTTTCTCGCCATCGGCGCGCCGCAGAGCGAGTTGGTCTGCCACAAGATCGCCAAGACGGGTAAGGCCCGCGGCCTCGCCCTGTGCATCGGTGCCTCGCTCGAATTCGTAACCGGCAAGAAGAAGCGCGCGCCGCTCTGGGTGCAGAAGGCAGGTCTCGAGTGGGCGTTCCGCCTGCTGAGCGAGCCGCATCGCCTGGCTCACCGTTACCTGGTCAAGGGCCCGACCATTTTCTTCGCCTGGGCCCGCTGGCTCAAGGCTCGTCGGGCCGAACGTCGCGCGGTGTCCGGTTCCACCCAAGCTGCCGGGCAGTAACGAACCGCAGGTAGATCGGGATTTTCCAGAGCAAGTAGAAGGGCAGCAGCGCCAATGCGCGCGCGCTGAGATAGCGATGTCCGCCCGCCAGCCAGGCGAACGCGATCGAGGCCACTGCCAGGACCAATGCAGTGGCAAGCGCAGTCACAGGCAGCATGGACGCTCCCGCAGCGAACAGCCCTGAAATCACTGCAAGGGCGACCAACGCTACTACCACCAACAGTGCCAGCGGCGGGATCAGCATATGCATCCCGAGCGCAGCCAAGGACCGCTTGAATCCGGCAAGCCCGCGCAGCAGCGAAGGCAGCGCGAATTTCAGTGCATGCGCCATAAAGCCGTGCTCCCACCGGCTCCGCTGCCCCACCGTCGCCGAAGCCGTCGCCGCCCGGCTGAACACCTTCGCTTGTTCGGCAAGGCCGATCCGATGCCCCTCGCGGATCATACGGATGGCAAGGCCCAAGTCTTCGACCGCCTCCCCGCTCGCCAGCTCTAGGTCTTTGAAGATGCGCCAGGGGAAGCCCATCCCCGTGCCGAACAGCATCGCCGTGCCGCCGATCCGACGCATGCCGCGGACGCGGAAGAGGTTCTTCACCAACATCGCGAAATTGGAGATCTGGACCATCGCGGGTGCGGATTTGTCTGGCTCGAACAGATTGCTCGCCTGGACGGCCCCTCCTTGGCTTTCGACCGCCGCGATCATAGCCGCATCGCTGCCGGGTTCGATACGGCAGTCGGCATCGAGCACCATCACCACACGCGGCTCGCGCCTGCGCAAGTGATCGCGCCCGAAGGCCAGCGCATAGCCCTTGCCGCGCCGCTCTTCGTCATGGCGCTCGACCACTTCGGCGCCGGCCTCGCGGGCGATCTCTGCGGTCCTGTCGCTGCAATTGTCCGCGACGACCAGCATGTGCGCCAAGGGTGCTGCCTCCTGCAGGCCGCGAAGTGTCGCGCCGATAACCTCTTCTTCGTTATGCGCCGGTATGAGGATGGTTATGTCCTCATGTGGCGCACCCTTGTCAGACGGCTTGCGACCAGGTGCCAGCCCGATCAGGATTTCGAGCGAGAAGTAGCAAAGCATCAGCCCGATCGGCGCAGCCAGAAGCCAGGAAAGCAGCGAAAGAATTGTCGGCATGGGCTTTTTTTAACGCCTTCTCACGCTATTGAAACACCTTACCGGGTGCGCTGCGCGCTCGGCACCGGGATTACGGAACAGGGGCTGCTGACCAGATGTCACGCAATTATTTCTCGCGCAAACGCTACCTCGTCACCGGAGGTGCGGGCTTTGTCGGGTCGCACCTGATCGACCGCCTTCTGGAGGAGGGCCACGAGGTCCTGTGCGTGGACAATCTGTTCACCGGCTCGAAGGAGAACATTGCGCACCACCTCGGCAATCCGCGCTTCGAATTCATGCGGCACGACATCTGCTTCCCGCTCTTCGTCGAAGTCGATGCGATCTATAACCTCGCCTGCCCGGCCTCTCCGATCCATTACCAGTACGATCCGGTCCAGACGCTGAAGGTCTCGGTGGTCGGATCGATCAACATGCTCGGCCTTGCAAAGCGGCTGCGCTGCCCGATCCTCCAGGCCTCCACCAGCGAAGTCTATGGCGACCCCAAGGTCCACCCGCAGACCGAGGATTACTGGGGCAACGTCAACCCGATCGGGCTGCGTTCCTGCTATGACGAGGGCAAGCGCTGTGCCGAAACGCTGTTCTCCGACTATCGCCGCCAGCACGAACTCAACACCAAGCTGGCGCGCATCTTCAATACCTATGGCCCGCGCATGCATCCCGCCGACGGCCGCGTTGTTTCCAATTTCGCGATGCAGGCGCTGCGGGGCGATGACATAACGATCTATGGCGATGGCTCGCAGACGCGCAGTTTCTGCTATGTCGCCGACCTTGTCGATGGCCTCATGCGCCTGATGGAGAGCCCGCCCGAATTCGCCGGCCCGGTAAATCTCGGCAACCCGGTCGAATTCACCATTGCCGAACTGGGCGAACTGATGATCGAGATGACGGGCTCGAAATCGAAGCTCATCTACGAACCGCTGCCTTCGGACGATCCCACGCAGCGCAAGCCGGATATCACCTTGGCGAAGGACAAGCTGTGCTGGGAGCCGACGGTTGCACTGCGCGACGGGTTGGAAAAGACGATCCCCTTCTTCCGGGGCCTCCTCTAACGCCCAGCCAGTGTTTCGGCGATGAAGGCGCCGTATTGCTGCGCGATCGCGGGCCAGCCAAAGCGCTCGAGGTTGGAATTGAGCGGGCGCTCACCGGCGGACAGTGCTTCCCGGATACTCGCCACGAGGCGTGGGCGATCTTCGGTATCGCAGAGGAATTCCTCGTCGCCGACGATCCAGCGCAATCGCTCGGTATCGTGCCCGACCACCGGCAAGCCGCAGGCCATCGCCTCGACGAAGACGTTGCCGAAGGATTCGAACAGCGACATGTGCAGGAATACGTCCGCCGCATTGTAGAGCTTCGGCATTTCGCCCGCCGTCAGCGTGAGCCGCTTGAACCGGCCCGGCAGGAGCCTGTCGGCCAGCGCCTGGACCTCGTCCCTTAGCGGACCGTCACCGGCAACCACGAGGAACGCGTCGTCGATTTCCGCCATGGCGCGAACGGCGGCCTCTACCCGTTTCGTCGGGATGAAGGCGCTGACCATCAGGACGATCTTCTTGTCCTGTGGCAATCCGAACTGCGCGCGGTCGCTATCGAAGGGGCGGAAGCGGGCCAGATCTGCGCCATTGGGGATGAGCGCACAATTCCAGCGTTCGCGATTGGTGGCGTAATAGTCGGGGTTGATGCAGACCAGGCCGTCGCAATCGAAGAAGCGATATTCGCTCTTGTCCGATACGGCGGGCCATTCCCCGTTCTGGGTCACGAAGATATGTGCGGGCGCCTTCTTGCCGCCACGCCGGAGCGCCCAGTGCGTAAAGGGGAAGGAACAGGTCACCGTCGCATCGAACGACCTTACATCGACCTTTCGCATAAGGTTGGCGGCAAAGGTTGCGTCTTCCCATGCAGTCTCGCTGCGAAAAGGCGGGAAGGTAGGGAAGCGTTCAAATGTCTCGCGCGAAATCGAGGGTACGCGGGTGAAACGATAGGATGCATCGCTGCTTTCATCGCCCGATCCCGCAACCGTCACCTCTTCTCCCGCCTTGGCCAGTTGTTCGGCCACGGAGAGGAGGGCGACTTCTGCGCCGCGGTGGTATTTATGAAAGCCCGGGAGGGCGAATAGGATCTTCATCGATTGTCCGTTGACCCGGTCCGGCTCCTCGTCCAGCTCAAACCGGATCCCGCGCCGTCAGGGCGCAGAATCCGGCTATAGGGTGTGCTATTCGGTTGCTGTGACGCTTCCCGCGCCCGTCGGGTTCTCAAGCGCCGAGAAACCGTCGCCATACTTGATCTCGGTAGCGGCACGCGCGCCGTCGAGACGCGATTTCAGAAGGTCGCCCAAGGCTTCGCGCTGGATCGCTTCGGCGACGAGCGGCTCGACACCCGCGCTGTCGCGGCTGGCAGCACGCTCTCCGGTAACGACTGCGACTGTAACGACGCGCGGCCCTGGCAGGACAAAGGGTTCGCCATCGGGCAGAGCCTCGATCTGCCGCAGTCGCTCGGCGCCCAGCATGGTGCTGTCGATCTCGGTATTCTCGCGCCGATAGTCGATTGCCAGCGAGTTCAGCGTCTGGGCAACTTCATCCATCGACTGGTCGTCTTCGAGTTCCGCCAGCTTGTCCTGGTTGCCGGCGAGCGGGAACTGTATCTGGTCGACCTGGAGAAACTTGCGTCCTTCGAATGCTTCACGCCTCTCCGCGACATATTGCTCGATATCCGCCTCGGTCGGTACGCTGACCCCGCGGCGGAGCTTTTCGGACAGCAGGCGGATCAGGAGGCCGTCGATCAGCTGGCTTTGCTGGACGAAGAATTCCGGGGTCTGGTCAAGGCCTTCCTCGCGAGCGACCTTGGCCAGCAAGCGGCGCTCGATCACGCGGTTGAGCGCGATATTGCGCGCCGCGTCTTCGTCGGTCCCGACAGGCAGCTGCAGTGCCGCCAATTCCCCGTTGATTTGCTGGAGAGTGATCTCCTCGTCGCCGACAACGGCAGCTACCTGCCCGGTCGGCTCCTTCTCGCAAGCCGTCAAAGCCAGCGCCGCAGCCCCGACCATCATTCCGCGCCAAAACTTGCTCACAGTGCTCTCCTCCATGAATTTCTATACGTTGACCATCAGCTTGCGCAGGGGCTCTGCGGAGGCTTCGAAGAAGCCGCTGGCAAAGTCCTGCAGCGATGCGAAGGCCCTGTTCTCGTCGGGATCGATGCTCGACAGGCGTACCATCATGCCGTCAGGTATGACACCGCGCAGATTGGCCCGTATCACCGACAGTTTCTGTTCGGTCCATGTGCGCGGGAATTCCTTCCCTACGCGAGTGAAGTATTCGATGTGCTCGACGCGGCCGCGACCGACCGCGGTGAAGCGCGACGCGGGAACCTTCTCGCCGCCCATGGCAAGGGTCGTTTCCTTGCCGTCGGACAATTCGAAGCCGCCCACAGGGTAGCAGACCTCGGGCCGGTGCACCTGGATCATGCCATCCTGGATATTGTTGTAGACCATCGACAGCATGATCACCTGGCGGTCCTGGACATAGGTGCGTGTCACGAGGTTGTCGTAGAGCCGGCCGGACAGCGAATCCGGGGTCGGAAGCACGACATCGCCCATGCCGGTATCGCGCCAGTTCCCGACATTGTTCGGGACCCAGCTTACGAAGGAGTCCTGATCGATAACGGGATTGTTCGCCTCGGGCATACGGGAGTAGGCGAAGGCAGACGCGCCAACGAGGACACCCCCCATCAGAGCCTGTCGCCGTGTGATCCGCACCCCGTTCATGCGAGTATCCGTATCTCCATCACGCGTCACGATCGCTCTCCCCTTCCAGCTTCGCAGCGCGCCGCCTCGCCCAGCGCGGGTGGAGGAATTCGTCGAGCAGGTAGATCGACACCAGCGAGAGTGCGAACATGAACAGCCCGGCGAAATTATGCATGAAACCCTGCCCCACGGCCTCCCCGAAATGGTAGGTAAGCAGGATAAGGATCAATACGCGAATGAAGTTCGCGAACATCGCAACCGGCAGCACGAACAGGGCGAGCATCAGGAAGTAGGCGGGTTCCGCCTTGTGCCGCACATAGATGTAGAACAGGGCGATCGCGGATAGCGAAATGATCGTGTTCAGACCGGCACAGGCTGCCGCAACCAGCAGCTGGTACTGCCCGATATTGATTGTCACCCCGATGCCGCCGATCGGATAGCCGACCAGCTGCAGGAACCACACGGCGGCCTGCGAGATCCACATCTTCAGCGGAAGCGTGATTGCCGCGACGACGGTTTCGGGCGGCGGGAATACGAAGACCAGGTAAAGCAGCGGGAACCACAGGCGCTTGATGCCTTCGATCCCCACAATGCTGAGCAGGACCGCGATCAGGCAGGCGTACATAACGTAGCCTTCGATCTCGACGATGCCGGTGATCCTGGCGAACAGGAACAATGGGACAAATATCGCCAGGAGACCCCACGGCACGACGGCAGGTGCCGCCGCAAAGACCTCGCGCTCATTCTTCCAGGTGTCGTAGAGAAGCCAGAGCCCGGTCGCCAGGATGATGGGTGCATGCGCGCCGGTTTCGCCGGTCCAGGTCTCGCTCACCACGAAATACATGGTCGGAGCGGCAAATATCACCAATGCCGCCACGAGGATCACTGCCAGGGGATCGCGCCAGAATGCGCCGGGCGAGCCGCCCGATCTCTGCTCGGTATCTTCCACTAGAGTTGCCATGTTCGGTCTATTTCATCGCCCTCGACGCAAGAGGCATATCCACGTCTACTTGCGGAAATCCTATTGCTTCGCCCGTCCCAGGCAAGGGTGATCGCCAGTCTGTCCAGCTTTGATACCCGCCCGAGATCCCGAAAACGTTATATTGCGTAAAACACAAAAGGTAAGCATCAATTACCACCATGGGAAAACTGGGCGTGACCAAGCGTGCAATGCCGCCGGCAGCGAGGATGGCGTTTCTTTGCGTCCTGCTCCTCCTGGCCGGTGCCGCCCTGGCTATGGTCCTGCTGAACACAAGAGGGCCGACAGCGCGGGTCGAGATACCCACCACGCCCGAAGTGCCCACGCAGCAACTGCGCGCGGCGGCCGAAGACGATGAATTGCTCGAACTGACCGCCGACACGGCAATGGCGGAAAACGAACGGATCCCCTTCTCCAGCGATCCGATCGAGGCGGCTGTGCCGCTGCATCTCGAAAGCTTCGTGTCCAATCCGCTGTTTCGCAAGCGCGCAGTCGATTGCCTGACGTCGGCCGTCTATTACGAGGCCGGCTTCCAGTCCGACCAAGAGCGCCGTGCGGTCGCACAGGTTGTCCTGAACCGGGTCCGCCACCCAGCCTATCCCGCCTCCGTCTGCGAAGTCGTCTACGAGGGTTCGGCCCGCCGGACGGGATGCCAGTTCACCTTCACCTGCGACGGAAGCGAGGCACGCAGCCCGCAGCGCTGGGCGTGGGACGAAGCGCGCCAGATTGCCCAGGCCGCCCTGTCCGGGTCCGTCGAACCTTCGGTCGGAATGGCCACGCATTACCATGCCGAATACGTCGTTCCCAAGTGGGCCTTCAACCTCACCAAGATCAAGCGGGTAGGGATGCATTACTTCTACCGCTTCCCCGGCTCCTGGGGGCGACGGGCCGCCTATCGCCAGCAGCCGATGGCGGATGAACTGGCAGAACTTGCAGAGACCGACGCCCTGATCGAAGAGATCGCCCCGTCCGGGGCAGAGACTGCGATCGTCCCAAGCCCGTTGTTCGAAGACGATCGTGCCACGGGTCCGCTGGTGGACTCGGGTCCGGCAGGACCGGAGTTGCAACCCTCGATCCTGCGCGCCGACGAGCGTGCCGGAACGCTCATCGAGCCCAATGCAGGCACGCTCGGGAACTAGGGCGAGCTAGTCCTGATGGCCAACCTGCTCATCACCGGCGGTGCAGGCTTCATCGGCGGAAACTTCGTCCACTATTGGTCCCCACGCCATCCGGCCGATCGCCTGGTCGTTCTCGACGCACTGACCTACGCGGGCAATGCTTCGACCATTGCAGGCGTCGAGCAAGCCGAGCTGGTTGTGGGCGACATTCGCGATACCGGCCTCGTCGAGCGCCTCCTGCGCGACCATGCGATCCAGACGATCGTCCACTTCGCCGCAGAAACCCATGTCGACCGGTCCATCGCCGGGCCGGATGCGTTCATCGAGACCAATGTCGTCGGCACCCACAGCCTGCTCAAGGCTGCAAGGGCCGTGTGGCTCGACGAAGGCAGCGGAAGTCCACACCGGTTCCACCATATCTCGACTGACGAGGTCTATGGTTCGCTAGGGGCCAATGATCCGCCTTTCGGTGAGAATTCACCGCTGGCACCGAACTCGCCGTATGCCGCGTCGAAGGCAGCCTCCGACCACCTCGTGCGCGCCTATCATCGGACCTATGGTCTCGAGGTCACGACCAGCCGTTGCTCGAACAATTTCGGCCCGTTCCAATATCCCGAAAAGCTGGTTCCGCTGACACTGCTCTGCGCGCTGCAGGGCAGGGAAATCCCGATCTATGGTGACGGGCTCAACCGGCGCGACTGGCTCCACGTCGAAGATCACTGCCGCGGGATCGAGCTTTGTCTCGACAAGGGCGCTGTCGGCGAGAGCTACAATCTGGGCGGTGGCACCGAACTGCCCAACGTGGAGATCGTCGAGGCGATTTGCGCCCATATCGACCGGATGTTCTACGAGCGCCCTGAGCTGGCAGAGCGCTACCCTGCATGTCCCGCAGCACATGGAGGCAAAACCGGTCGGCTGGTGACCTTCGTCGAGGATCGTCCGGGTCATGACCGCCGCTATTCGGTCGACGACAACAAGGCCCGCAGAGAGCTCGGCTATTCGCCGCGCCGCGAGTTCATGCAGTCGCTCCCCGAGACCATCGACTGGTACCTCGCCAATGAGAAATGGTGGCGCGTCCCGACGACCTAGGCGCTCGTTCAGTTCACCCCGGCAGCCTTGTCCTCATTCGCGCGCGCGATGATGTACTCGCGGATAGCGTCCATCTCTTCCTTGGTCAGCGACCCGGCGAAGCTCGCCATGCCGTTGTCCTTGAGGATGCCGTCGTGGACTACCGCCAGGAACGCCGTCTTGTTGCTCAGCGTCCCGCTGCGGCGAAGATCGGGCAGGTAGTCGGTGCCGACCGCAGCAGGGGCGTGGCAGACTGCGCAGTAGCGGGCATACTTGGTGCTCCCGAGGGAAATGGTCGCCGCGCTCGCCCGGCTGGGAGGCGGGTCGAGCGGCAGCTTCGCCAGCGCAGGTATCTCGGGCAGTTGCCCGTTCCCCCCGAGCTTGAATACCAGCAGGCGGCTGATGTTGCGAACCGGCCGCGCATCGTCGATCAACCTGCCGTCTGTGATGAGCGCAAAGGCCCCGCCCCATCCTGCGAGGACTGCGACATATTGTTCGCCTCCTACGCTGTAGGTGATGGGGGGAGCGACGATGCCGGTCTGCGCGTCGAAACTCCAGAGCTTGTCGCCGTTCGAGGCGCGATAGGCCGCGAACTCGCTCGAGGCGTTGCCCTGGAACACGAGACCACCGCCGGTGGCGAGGATGCCGCCGTTCCAAGGGCCGGGATGCTCCACTTCCCAGCGCGCTCTCTGCGCAACCGGGTCCCAGGCGAGCAGCTTGCCGCGTACCGTGCCGTAAAGCTGCCGCCTGATGCCCAGATCGGCAGGCAGATTGCTGGCAGCAACGTCGAAACCGATGTTGATCCCCCTTTGCGGATCGGGCTTCCAGTCGGCTTCGGGTGCGTAGACCGATGCGGCTTCGAAGGCCGGGATATAGACCAGGTTTTCGCCCGGGTGGTAGGCCATGGGATGCCAGTTGTGGCCGCCCAGCGGACTGGGCAGGATCATCGCCGGCTCGCCCGTCACATCGATCCGCGCCTCGAGGTTCTCGATCGGGCGACCGTTCTCATCGATTCCCTCCGCCCAGGTTTGCGGGATATATTGTTCGGCGCTGATGAACTCGCCGGTCGCGCGGTCGAGGACATAGAAGAACCCGTTCTTGGGGGCCTGCACCAGGACTTTGCGCGCAGCACCCTCGATTTCCATATCGGCGAGGATGATGTGCTGGGTCGCGGTGTAGTCCCAGGTCTCGCCTGGCGTGGTCTGGTAATGCCAGACATATTCACCCGTGTCGGGGCGGACCGCGACGATTGAGGACAGGTAGAGGTTATCGCCCATGCCCTTCCCGTCGGGCCCGGGGCTGCGATAGGCGCGGTTCCAGGGCGAGCCATTGCCCACCCCGAAATAGAGCAGGTCGAGCTCAGGATCGTAAGCCATCGAATCCCACACGGTGCCGCCACCGCCGATGCCGCTTTCACTGCCGAGGACATCGCCATGCCAGGTCTCAGCGGCGCGCTGGAGATAGGCGGGCGAGCTGTCATCCTCGTCGCCGGCAGGCACGGTATAGAAGCGCCACAACTCCTCCCCATTGCTCGCGTCATAGGCGGCGAGATAGCCCCGCACCCCGAACTCCGCGCCCCCGCTGCCGATGAAGACCTTGCCATCGATCACACGCGGCGCACCGGTGATGGTATAGTTCTCGGACTGGTCGAAAGTGACGGTTTCCCACTCGACGGCACCTGTCTCGCGATCGAGCGCGATCAGCCTTCCGTCGAGCGTGCCGAAGAACAGGCTATCGCCCCATGCGGCTAGCCCGCGATTGACCACGTCGCAGCAGGCCTTGACCCCCGTTTCGCCGGGAACTTCGGGATCGAATTCCCACAGCAGTTCGCCGGATACGGCATCATAGGCCTTCACCTTGCTCCATGCGGTAGTGAGGTAGAGCTTGCCGTCGATGACCAGCGGCGTCGCTTCCTGGCCGCGCGCCGTATCCATGTCGGCGAACCAAGCGAGGCCCAGATCGCCCACGTTGAGCTCGTTGACCAGTTCGAGAGGCGAAAAGCGCTGTTCGGAATAGGTCCGGCCATGCGTAATCCAGTTGGCATCGTCAGCATCAGCGTTGCGCAAAGTCTCGCCGTCGATCCCGCCCGCTTCGCGTTGCCCGCAGGCCGTCAAGGCGAGACAAGCCGCAAGCAGCATTCCACCGAAATTCAGATTGCCCACTGGCCGCATCGCGTGTCTCCCCTTGGCGCGCCTGATAGCGCGCTCCCGCCCCTAATCTCCTTCTCCGATGATAGCGGGAGATCAAGCGCGCCGACAACCTGCAATGCTTGCAACCTAGTACAGCCCGACAAAAGCTTGCGCCTCATCCTTGTTGGGCGCAGGTAATCTGGAAGAGGGGGAAGGCTCGATGGTGAAAAAGGCAGGGATCATTTTGGCGGGCCTCGTCGCGTTCGCCTTGGTCGCCGCGATCGCGTTCCAGGCTCAGATTGGCACCGCCCTGTTCAAGCGTGCGGTCGAGCAGAACAACGGGCGCGATAGCCTCGCAGCGCTAGAGGATGGCTTGCACGTCGGACTTTGCGGAACCGGTTCGCCCATGCCCAATCCCGACCGTGCCGGCCCGTGCAACCTCGTGGTCGCTGGCAAGCAGGTTTTCGTCGTCGATATTGGGGAGGGCGGGGTCAGGAACCTCGCGATGATGGGCGTCGATGTAGGCAGGCTCGATGCGCTGTTGCTCACCCATTTTCACTCCGATCACATCGACGGGTTTGGGCCGCTCATGCTCAATTTCTGGATCCGCGGAACGAACACCTCTCCCTTGCAGGTCTACGGGCCTTCCGGGGTCGAGGCGATCGTAGACGGTTTCAACGCCGCCTATGCGACCGACGACACTTATCGCACTGCGCATCACGGTGAGGACGTCGCTCCCTCGACCGGCGGCGGGGCGCAAGCGCGCGTCTTCGACATGGCGGGCGACAGTGTCGTGGTTCTCGAAAGGGACGGGCTGACGGTCACGGTATTCAAGGTCCAGCATGCGCCGGTCGATCCGGCGGTCGGCTATCGCTTCGACTACAAGGGCCGCTCGCTCTGCATCAGCGGGGACACAGCGAAATCGACCAACCTCGAACGCGCCTGCAAGGGTGCCGAACTGATCGTGCACGAGGCGCTCCAGCCAGCCCTCGTCGCGGAGATGGAGACGCAACTGGCCGCCTCGGGCAACGCCTCGGGCGCGAAGATCATGGTCGACATCCAAGATTATCACGCATCGCCCGAAGATGCCGCCGATAGCGCGCAGCTGGCGGGCGCGCGCATGCTCGTGCTCTCCCACCTCGTCCCGCCGCTACCGAGCAAATACCTCTATCCCGCTCTCCTGGGCGATGCGGAAAATCGCTTCGATGGAGATCTGGTGGTTGGCGAGGACGGCATGCTGTTCTCCCTCCCTGCTGGCAGCGATGCCATCAATACGAGTGAACTGATCTAGAGATAGGGAATACGGGGCCGATTACTCGATGCCGCTGGGGTCGCAAGAGTCATCGAAGACGAACACTCCGATGGACTTCGGGATTGGAGCGAACAGTTTGCCCCAATGTGTTTCTCTGAAAAGAAGATGGTGCCCAGAAGAGGACTCGAACCTCCACGCCCTTGCGAGCGCCGCCACCTGAAGACGGTGCGTCTACCAATTCCGCCATCTGGGCACACTTACGGGATTTGCGGATCATCCGAGTCCGCACCCGTGGTAGGCGCGCGCCACTAGCGAAGCGGCGCGGGGCTTGTCAACGCTATTTGGTCGCGGCGCGCGCGGAACGCTTGCAGGCGCTCGCCGGTTATGGCTAGGGCGCACCCGACGAATCCCCACTTCGCATATTCGAGACGAGACACATGGCTAAGAGCGGCGCATTGAACGGCAAGATGGTGGTCCTGATGGGCGGCACCGGATTCCTAGGCAATTACGTAGCGCAGGCGCTGCTGTCGCGCGGCGCCCGGCTGCGGATCTGCGGTCGTGATCCGCAGGCTGCTTTCAAGCTCAAGCCGCTTGCCAACCTCGGCCAGCTGCAGTTCGTACGGATGGATGCAACCGACCGCCGCAGCGTCGAACGCTGCATCGATGGCGCCGATGCGGTGGTGAACCTCGTCGGCAGCTTCGACGGCGATCTCTACAAGCTGATGGGCGAGGCGCCCGGCTGGATGGCCGAGGCAGCGAAGGCAACTGGCGCCAGCAGTTTCGTGCATGTCAGCGCGATCGCTGCCGAACCGGATGAGGACACGGACAATGCCTATGCGGGCGCCAAGCATCTGGGCGAGCGGCGCGTGCGCGAGGCGTTCAAGAAATCGACGATCATCCGCCCCTCGATCATCTTCGGGAAGGACGACAACTTCCTCAACATGTTCGGTGAGCTGATTTCCAAGCTGCCGGTGCTGCCGGTTTTCGGTCCCGAAGCGAAACTGCAGCTCGTCTATGTCGACGATGTGGCCGAGGCGATCGCGCAGGCCCTCGAAAATCCCGGTACGCATGGCGGCAAGACCTACGAGCTGGGCGGGCCTGAAGCGCTGTCGATGTTGGAGGTCAACCAGCGCATTGCCGATGCCCAACGTCGCAAGCGCACATTCCTGCCGATGCCCGATGCCCTGTCGGCAACTTTTGCCGCCCTACCGGGCACACCGATGGGCAGCGACCAGTGGAACCTGCTCAAGCAGGGCAATGTCGCCAGCGGAGATTATCCCGGCTTTGAGAAATTCGATATCGAACCCAAGCCGCTCGGCCTGTTCCTCGACAAGTGGATGACGCGGTTCCGCAAGCACGGCCGTTTCGAACCGCGCTTGTCGGCCTGATGCGAGCCTAATCTTCGATCTTTTCCACGATCAGCACGGCACCATCGCTGCCGCTGATCCTGACGCGTTCGCCCACTGCCGCATCGCAGCCCTTGGCAAGCCATTCGCTGTCGCCGTGCTTCACACGACCCGTGCCGCCATCGAGCGCTGTGACAACCGTGGCGGTCTCACCCGCCAGCCGCATGCCGCGCCGGTTCATCTTGGGATCGGCATCGACGATCGGATTGCGGCGGACATAGTTTCGCCCTGCAAAGACCATCACGATCGACAGAATGGAAAAGACGACAACCTGGAGCAGGACCGCCTCGGGGAAGAGCAGCGCAACGATGCCTGTCAGCATGGCAGCGCCGGCCAGCCACATCAGGAAGAAGCCCGGGATGAGGATTTCCGCCGTGGCCAGGAGCAGGCCGATCGCCAGCCAAATCCAGAACGGATCGAGCGAACTGAGCCATTCCATCATCGTGCAGCTCCCGGACCGCTACGAGGCACGCTGGGCGTGGGGCGAGGCGCCGGCGGAGGAGGCGGAGAGGACGGTCCGTCGCTGGTAATGTCTTTCACGAGTTCGCCAATTCCGCCGAGCGAACCGATGAGCTGCGTGGCCTCGACCGGGAACAGGATCGTTTTGGCATTGGGGCTGGTGGCGAACTTGCCCACTGCCTTGGTGTATTCCTGCGCCACGAAGTAGTTGAGCGCCTGGCCGCCCGATCCTGCGATGGCATCGTTGACGACCTGGGTCGCCTTGGCTTCCGCCTCCGCTTCGCGCTCACGCGCTTCGGCGTCGCGGAAGGCGGCTTCGCGGCGCCCTTCGGCTTCCAGGATGGTCGACTGCTTCTCGCCCTCGGCACGCAGGATCTGCGAAGCGCGGTCACCTTCTGCTTCGAGGATTTCGGCACGCTTCAGGCGTTCCGCCTTCATCTGGCGTGCCATCGCCTCGGAGATGTCCATCGGCGGACGGATATCCTTGATCTCGACGCGGGTGATCTTCACTCCCCAGGGCGAGGTCGCGTGGTCGACCACCGAAAGCAAGCGGGCGTTGATCTCGTCACGCTTGGACAGCGTTTCGTCGAGATCCATCGAACCCATGACCGTACGCAGGTTGGTGGTGGTTAGCGCCATGATCGCGTTGTAGAGGTTCGACACTTCATAGGCCGCCTTGCCCGCATCGAGGACCTGGAAGAACACCACCGCATCGGTGCCGACCATGGCGTTGTCCGCAGTGATGATTTCCTGGCCGGGAATGTCGAGAACCTGCTCCATCATGTTCACCTTCTGGCCGACGCGGTCGATGAAGGGGATGATGAGGTGAAGGCCCGGTTCGGCAGCCAGCGTGAACTTGCCCAAACGCTCGATCGTGTAGACATAGCCCTGTTTGACCACGCGCACGCCCATCGCCAGGAAAATGAAGACGAAGACGAGTATCGCGAAAGCGAATACGAGCAGATCCATAGCAACCCCCCAAATCAATCCTGCGCCGATGCTAGCGCGGCTTGCCTATCGGGGGAAGCGAAACCGGATGAAATCCGCCTAGAGTGCCTTCGAATAGGTCGCGAGCAGGCGGGTCCAGGCACGCTCGGCTTCTGCGCGGTCGTAGGAGGGGCTGTCGGGCACGCACCAGCCATGATCGGCTGCGTAGACCTCGATTTCCGCATTGGCGCCCACCGCATCCGCAGCCTCGCGAAACTCCTTTTTGGAGTCAGGGTCCTTCGCATCGTCGTTCTGCGCGATGGCGATGAGGTAGTGTGCGTTTTCACGCAGCATGCGGTGCGGGCTCATGTCGCTGTCGCGCACCAGCCCGCCGCCATGGAAACTTGCCGCAGCCCGGAATTTCTCGTGCGCTGCAACGCTCCACACGGTGAAGGGACCACCCATGCAATAGCCTTGCGTGCCGATTCCTGCGGACTGGTCGACACCGGGTTGCTCGGCGAACCAGCCAGCCACCGCGCGAGCATCGCTCTGAATGGCCTCGGCATCGAGCTTGGCGCGCCAGGGAGTGACCTTCTCCCAGCCGCCATTGCCCGCGAAATCCGCGAAATCGGCGAATTGTTCGCCCGCAACATCGCGGTAATAGGGATTGGCGACCAGCACCGCATAGCCCTCGTCGGCAAGACGCCGCGCCATCGCACGCTTGGATTCGCGCAGCCCCGCGATATCGGGCCACAGGAGGACGGGCTTGTTCACGCCTTCGATCGGACGGACGAAGAATCCATCCATGGTGCCGGAAGCGGTGGTGATCGCGACGGTACTTTCGGAGAGATCGTTGAGCCTTTCGGTCGTTTCGCTCGCATTGGACGCGCAGGCCGCAGCTCCTACCGCCATGGCCGCACTGCCGAATCCACGCCGCGTCAGGCGGCCTTTCGCCCAGCGGGCCACTTGTTCCTGATCGCACATCGCAGTCTCTCCACCACCTCGTTTGCGGACGAGCGTAGCAGGGAAGGGAGTATCGACAAGGGCGCGCGGCACGGGCGCGCAAGTCAGCCCCTGAAGACGACGGTACG
This sequence comes from Qipengyuania vesicularis, assembly GCF_019711415.1. Classification (GTDB taxonomy): domain Bacteria; phylum Pseudomonadota; class Alphaproteobacteria; order Sphingomonadales; family Sphingomonadaceae; genus Qipengyuania; species Qipengyuania vesicularis. Next base: position 176,578 of record NZ_JAIGNJ010000003.1, read on the forward strand.
CTGGCCATTGAGGAGAACGCGCTCCTCGAGGTGGAGCCGTACCGCTTCGGCCAGCACGCGGCTTTCGATTTCGCGGCCCTTGCGCACCAGTTCATCCGGGCTGTCGGCATGGCTGATCGGTTCGGCGGCCTGGTGGATGATCGGCCCTTCGTCGAGGTCGGCGGTCACATAATGCGCGCTCGCGCCGATCATCTTGACCCCGCGCTCATAGGCCTGGTGGTAGGGTTTCGCGCCCTTGAAGCCGGGCAGGAAGGAATGGTGGATGTTGATGCACCGCCCCGAGAAATGCGCGGCCTGCTCGTCTGACAGGATCTGCATATAGCGGGCGAGCACCACGAGCTCGGCGTCATACTCTTCTGCAAGCGCGCGTACCTGCGCTTCCTGCTCGGCCTTGGTTTCGCGGGTGATCGGCAAGTGATGGAAGGGAATGTCCCCGAGCGGCGTGTGCTCGATTGCCTCGCGCGGATGGTTGGAGACAATTGCCACCGGCTCCATCGGCATTTCGCCGATGCGCCAGCGATAGAGCAGGTCGGCAAGGCAATGATCGAACTTGCTCACCATGATCAGCACACGGCGCGGACGATCGCGCAACGACAGCTTCCAATCCATCCCGAATTCGGCAGCGAGCTGGGCGCAGCCCGTGCGGATCGTGTCGCGATGCGTTTCGCTCGGATCGAATTCCACGCGCATGAAGAAGGCGTCCGAAGCCCGGTCGTTGAACTGCTGTGCCTCAAGGATATTGCCGCCCTGTTGGAACAGGAACGAGGTAACGCGCGCGGTGATGCCGGGGCGATCGGTGCAGGACAGTGTGAGGACAAGCGGTTCGGACATGGGTAGGTTGTGCCGGTTCGGTAGGCCGCGCGGCAAGGTCAAAGCCCTACGCCGCGGTCAAGAAGTGTTTGTCAGTCGTCGCTCTCGAACACGACCTCACGAATACCTGTTTCATGCAGCGCGGCCTTGATGACCGCGCGATCGGCATCGATCAGTGTACCCTCACATCGCACGACATGGGCAATCGGATGGCGAAGCGAAAAACCGCCTTCGCTCAGGATCTTGCGGATCGCACGGACGATCGTGTCTTCGAGAAACCTCGGATGAGCGACCAGCGAGCTTTCCGACGAAAAGGGATATTCGGCTCGCTGATCGACGAAAGTCTCGGTCCCGCGGTGCGTCACCTGCACCCTGTCGCGGTATATCGCGACATCGAGATCGAGCGAATGGATCGCCATCCTACCTGCGCGTGAGCGCCTCTTCGCTTTGTGCCATCAGCTTTTCGATGATGTCGGCCACCGGCTCTTCCGCTTTCAGCATGCCGACCGACTGCCCGGCCATCAGGCTGCCGTTCTCGACATCGCCATCGATCACCGCGCGGCGCAGCGCGCCTGCCCAGTAATGCTCGATCTGCAGCTGGGCCTCGTCCATCGCGATTTCCTCGCGATCCAGGACGCCGGCCACCTCGATCTGCTTGCGCGTGAATTCCTCGGTGCCCTTGTTCTTGAGCGCCCGAACCGGGATCACCGGCAATCGCGGATCGACCTGCACGCTGGCGACCGCGTCGCGGGCACTGGCGCGGAAGAATGCCTTCTTGAAATTCTCATGCGCGATGCTCTCGGTAGCGCAGGCGAAACGCGTGCCAAGTTGGACGCCCGCCGCGCCCATTTCGAGATAGCCCGCAATGGCCTGACCGCGCCCGATGCCGCCAGCCACGAATATTAGGTGCTCTTCGGCAAGCTCGGGGAGCATTTCCTGCGCCAGCACGCTGGTCGATACGGGGCCGATATGACCGCCTGCTTCCATGCCTTCGATCACCAGCGCATCGGCACCGGAACGCAGCAGCTTCTTGGCGAGCGCGAGCGTGGGCGCGAAGCAAATGACCTTTGCCGGGTTATCGCCACCCTTGATTGCCTCGACACTGCCCTTGGGCGGGATACCGCCAGCCAGCACGACGTGGCTGACACCCGCCTTGTCGCAGACCTCGATCAGGTCGAACAGCTGCGGGTGCATGGTAATGAGGTTCACGCCAAACGGCTTGTCGGTGAGCTTCTGCGTTTCGGCGATTTCGGTTTCGAGCAGTTCAGGCGTCATCGCACCGCAGGCAATTACGCCGAAGCCCCCGGCATTGGAGATGGCGGAGACGAGATTGCGTTCCGACACCCAGCTCATCGCGCCGCACAGGATCGCATATTTCGAACCGAGGAATTCTGCGCCGCGCTGCATCAGGCGGTCGGTCTTGGGGTAAGTAGTCATACGAGGGGCGCTTAAGGCGCGCCGAACGCTACGGCAAGCGGCTTGCTCAGTCGCCGTAGACGATGCGCACCTTGTGGGCAGCATCCCGGGCCTTGCGGCGGGCCTCCTCGGTATCACCCGCGGTGGCCAGCGCCACGCCCATGCGGCGATAGGGGCGGCTGGTGGGTTTGGCGAAGATACGAAGGTCCGTGCCGGTTTCGGATAGCGCTTCGGCGAGGCCGTCGTAGCCAAGTTGCGCACTATCCCGCTCGGCGAGGATCACGGCGCTGGCGGAGGGGCGGGCGCGCAGTTCGGCAGGCACTGGCAAACCGAGTACGGCGCGGGCATGCAAGTCGAACTCGGTGAGGTTCTGGCTCACCAACGTCACCATGCCGGTGTCGTGCGGTCGCGGGCTGAGTTCGGAGAAAATCACCTCTTCACCCTTCACGAAGAACTCGACACCGAACAGGCCATGGCCGCCGAGATCGTCGACCACCTTGCGCGCCATGTCCTGCGCACTGGTAATGGCCTCATCGCTCATTGGCGTGGGTTGCCAGCTTTCCTGGTAATCGCCGCGTTCCTGCCGGTGGCCGATCGGCGGGCAGAACGTGACCCCGCCCTTGTGGCGCACTGTCAGCAGGGTGATCTCGTAATCGAAATCGACGAACTGTTCGACGATCACGCGCTGCCTGTCGCCGCGCATGTTCGCGCATGCATAATCCCACGCTTCCTCGAGCGCACCTTCCTCGCGGACGGTGCTCTGGCCTTTGCCGCTGGACGACATGACCGGCTTGATCACGCATGGGAAACCCGTGTGCTCGGCTGCCGCGCGCACTTCGTCGAAGTTCTTGGCGTAGCGGTATTTCGAGGTCTTGAGGCCCAGTTCGTTCGCGGCAAGATCGCGGATCGCGTCGCGGTTCATGGTCAGCTGCGCGGCGCGTGCAGAGGGAACGACCGTAAAACCCTCTTCTTCCAGTTCTGCGAGTACGGACGTCCTGATCGCCTCGATCTCCGGGACGATATAGTCGGGCCGATGCTTCTCCGCAGCCGCTCGCAGCATGTCCCCATCGAGCATGGAGAAGACTTCACGGCTATCCGCCACCTGCATGGCAGGCGCATCGTCATAGGCATCGCAGGCCACGACATAGGCGCCCAACCTCTTGGCCGAGATCACGAACTCGCGGCCGAGTTCGCCCGATCCGAGAAGGAGGATTTTGGCCGTGTGGCTCATCGCCGATCCCTAGGCCGCCTCATCCGCCGCATCGAGGCCGTAAGCAGTGTGCAGCACGCGGACGGCAAGCTCTGTCTCGTCCTCGTCGATCAGCACGCTGACCTTGATCTCTGAGGTCGTGATCGCCTGGATGTTGATGCCGCGATCGGCGAGCGCCTGGAACATGGTGCTGGCGACACCCGCATGGCTCTTCATGCCTACGCCCACGACACTGATCTTGGCGATCTGGCTGTCGGTGATCAGGCGGTTGTAGCCGATCTCGTCACGCTTGTCCTCGAGCAGCGCCTGGGCGCGCGCGAGGTCTGCTTGCGGGACGGTGAAGGTCACGTCGGTCTCACCCTTGTCGCGGCCGACATTCTGGATGATCATGTCGACATTGATCCCCGCCTTGGCGAGCGGATCGAAGATATGCGCCACTGCGCCCGGCTTGTCGGGCACGCGGGTGAGGATGACTTTGGCCTCGTTCTTGTCATGCGCGATACCGGTTACGTGCTGGCGTTCCACTTCGCCCTTCTCCACCAATTCGATCATTTCTTCTTCCGACACGATCATCGTGCCCGGAAGCTCATCTGCGGGGACGGCGTCGTCGCCCACGAAGCTGGAGAGGACCTGCACGCGCACGCCCTCTTTCATCGCGAGGCCCACGCTGCGGGTCTGCAGCACCTTGGCCCCCACGCTCGCCAGCTCGAGCATTTCCTCGTAGGTAACCGCCTTCAGCTTGCGCGCCTTGGCGACGATCCGCGGGTCGGTGGTGTAGACGCCGTCGACATCGGTGTAGATGTCGCAGCGGTCCGCTTTCACAGCCGCAGCAACTGCAACGGCCGAGGTGTCTGAACCGCCCCGCCCAAGTGTCGTGATGCGGCCATCGTCCGACAGGCCCTGAAAGCCGGGGATGACTGCGATCTCGCCCGCTTCCATCGAGGCCACCAGGTCATCGGCGTCTATGCCTTCGATGCGCGCCTTGGCATGTGCCTCGATCGTGCGGACAGGGAGCTGCCAGCCGAGCCAGCTGCGCGCCTTGCAGCCCAGAGATTGCAGCGTGAGGGCGAGAAGGCCCGAAGTGACCTGTTCACCGCTCGCCACCACCACGTCGTATTCCGCCGGGTCGTAAAGCGCGTTGGCTTCGCGGCAGAAATTGACCAGCCGGTCGGTCTCGCCCGCCATGGCGCTGACGACCACTGCAACTTCATTGCCACCGGCAGCCTGCTTGCGCACGATGTTGGCGACGCGGCGAATGCGTTCGGTCCCCGCCATGGAGGTGCCGCCGAATTTCATCACGATACGGGCCAAGCGAGGAATTCTCCGTGCTGGAATGGTTGCCCTGAGGCTGCTAGCCACGCGGCATGAGCGATGCAACCACGAGCCATGCAAGCAATACTTCGGCAGGCCAAACGATCCGGCCCGATGAGGCTGCGCATTTCGGCAAGCTTGCGAAGGATTGGTGGGACCCGAAGGGTTCCTCTGCAATGCTCCACAAGCTCAACCCGGTGCGGCTCGGTTTCCTGCGCGACGCGATCGACTTGCACTGGGCGGGCGATGTGCGTGACACGAGGCCGCTGGCCGGCAGGAGCGCGCTCGACGTGGGCTGCGGCGCGGGCCTTTTGTGCGAACCGCTGGCGCGGCTTGGCGCAGATGTGACCGGCGTCGATGCCGCACCCGAGAACACTGCAGCTGCCGCCATCCATGCCGAGCGGGCGGGCCTCGACATCCGCTACATGGCGGGCGAACTGGCCAGCCATGACATCGGTACATTCGACCTCGTCACGGCGATGGAGGTGATCGAGCACGTTGCCGACAAGCAGGCCTTCGCGAACGAACTGGCGGCGAGGCTCGCACCTGGCGGGCTGATGGTCCTCTCCACTCCCAACCGCACCGCCCGCTCGCGCGCCCTCATGATCGGGGCGGCCGAAGGCTTTGGCCTGATCCCCAAGGGCACCCATCACTGGGACGATTTCATTACACCCGAGGAACTGTCCGACATCCTCGCCGTCGCGGGTCTCGACATGGGTGAGCCACGCGGCATCGCCTTCTCGCCAATGAAGGGCCTGCACCTCTCGGACGACCTCTCGCTGAACTACATCGTCACCGCCCGAGCGCGCTGAGCACCACGGCGGGATCGTCGGTAAATAGCCCGTCGATCCCCGCAGCCGAAGCCAGCAAGACAAGCGCAGGCAGGTTTCCCGCCGTGCCCTCTCCTCCGTCCTTGCGGAAGGGCGCGGGGAGGAAGGCGTTTTCCTTGCGCAGCGTCCATGCATGGACCTGGAGACCTGCCTCATGCGCCGCCTCGATCACGCCGGTGGAGCTCCCGTCGGGTGCCAGCAACATGCGCATGTCCGCCCCGATCGCATCGGCATAGCCTGCTACCTCGGCAAGGCCGCTCGGCGAGACCATGTCTTCATAACGCAACGCAGGTTCATCCGCCGGACCCGCGCCGGGCTTGACGAGCAGGACCAGTGGCACATCGACCAGCCGGTCGAGGCGCCGTAGCGGAGCGACTTCGAAGCTCTGGATGAACACCGCGTCATCGACATCGTCGAGATCCGCCTCGCGGAGTGCCGTCACCAGCAGGTCGACACTGTCGATTCCCGCCTCCTGTAGCAGGAAATGGGGGTGCTTGAGCTCGGGATAGAGGCCGATGGTGCGGCCCGTCTCGGCCTCCTTCGCACGCACGAGCTGCACGATTTCGGCAAAGGTCGGGACGCCATAGAGTCCGTCGAAGCGCGCATTGGCGCGGCGCAATCCGGGCAGGCGCTCCTTGGCTCGCAGCGTGCGCAGTTCGGCGAGCGTGAAATCCTCTGCAAACCAGCCGCTCACCAGTTGGCCGTCGATTGTCTTGGACCGCTGGCGATCCGCAAACTCCTCGCGGCTTGCCACATCGGTCGTGTCCGAAAGCTCGTTCTCGTGCCGTGCGACTAGCACGAGGTCCTTGGTCACCACGAGATCGGGTTCGATATAATCCGCGCCCTGGTCGATCGCGAGTTCATAGGCGGCCAAAGTATGCTCGGGCCGCTCACCGCTTGCGCCGCGATGGGCGATAACCAGCGGGTCCTGCGCTGCCACAGGCAGTCCAAGAACCAGCGCGATGATCGCGACCAATCGCTTCAGCATAGCACTAGGTCCCATTCGCTTTCCGAGAAGCCGACCAGCACCCCGCCCGGATGCTCGACCACCGGGCGTTTGATCATGCTTGGATGTTGCAGCATCAAGTCAATCGCTTTTGCGCGGTCGATATCCGTCTTGTCGGCATCGGATAGCTTGCGGAAAGTCGTGCCGCGCTTGTTGAGCAGCACTTCCCACCCCACCGCATCGGCCCATGCCGCAAGCTTGCCCGCGTCGGCCCCTTCCTTCTTGTAGTCGTGGAAGCCGTAGTCGATGCCGTTCGTATCAAGCCACTTGCGCGCCTTCTTGACGGTATCGCAGTTCGGAATGCCGTAGAGGTGAATGGTCACTGGATCGTCCTACAGGATGGAACAGATGGAACACGGTCCAGGCGAGAAAAGGCCCCACCCGCATAAACCGCACATTTTCGCCTGTTTCCAGCCGATCCTGCGCGATGTCGGAGCCTGCCTAACGCGGGTGCGGCGCGTAGGAAAGATGCGCATCGGCAATAGCCACGGCAAGCGCATCGGCCGCATCGGCTCCGGCGATCTTGGCGCCAGGTAGCAGCACCTTGAGCATTGCCTGTACCTGCGCCTTGTCTGCCCCGCCCGTACCGACCACGGCCTTCTTGACCAGCCGCGCGGCGTGTTCGTTGACCGGCAGCCCCTGCGCGCCGCACGCCGCCAGCACGCAGCCGCGCGCCTGCGCCAGCTTCAGCGTCGATTGCGGGTTCTTGTTGACGAAGACTTCTTCCGCCGCGGCGCGGTCGGGGCGGTGGATGGCGATGACCTCGGCGAGTGCGCTTTGGAGCGATGCCAGTCGCTCGGCCATCGGCGCCTTGGCATCGGTTGGCACCTGGCCATTGGCGATATGCGCAATGCGCGAGCCCTCGGCCCGGATCACGCCCCAGCCGGTACAGCTAAGCGAGGGATCGAGGCCGAGGATGATCACGGATGGATCAGCCGACCTTCTCCATCACCTCGTCGGAGATTTCGTAATTGCCCCAGACGGTCTGGACGTCGTCATCGTCTTCCAGCGCGTCGATCAGCTTGATCAGCGTGCCCGCGCCCTTCTCGTCCATTTCGACGGTGATGTTCGGCTTCCACGCAAGCTTCACGTTCTCTGCTTCTCCGAGCGCTTTTTCGAGATCGCCCGCGACCTGGTGGAGATCGTCCGCGGCCGTCCAGATAGTGTGACCGTCTTCCGAGCTTTCGACATCCTCTGCACCTGCTTCGATAGCGGCCTCGAGAACCTTTTCTTCGTCACCTACGCTGGCAGGGTATTCGATCAGGCCGAGACGTTCGAAGCCATGCTGGACGCTGCCTTCGGTGCCAAGGTTGCCGCCATTCTTGCTGAAGGCCGTGCGCACTGCCGTTGCGGTGCGGTTGCGGTTGTCGGTCAGCGCTTCGACAATGATCGCGCTACCGCCCGGGCCATAGCCTTCGTAGCGGACTTCCTCGTAGTTTTCTGCATCGCCTGCCGAAGCCTTGTCGATCGCGCGCTGGATATTGTCCTTGGGCATCGACTGGCTCTTCGCCGCATTGACGGCAAGGCGCAGGCGCGGGTTCATGTCCGGATCGGGCATGCCCATCTTCGCCGCCACAGTGATTTCGCGGCTCAGCTTGGAGAAGAGGTTCGAACGCTTCTTATCCTGCGCACCCTTGCGGTGCATGATGTTCTTGAACTTGGAATGGCCTGCCATGGGTCTCGCTTCGCTTTGCCCGGACGATCGGGCGCAGATGAATGGAATCGAGCGCTCCCTTAGCCCTCCTCCCCCCTTGCCGACAACCCTCGTGCGCCCTGCAACATAAGTGAATCGCGGCATTCAATACCGGTTCATGGCACTTGGCGTAACACCCTGATCATTCGCCGGAAGAATGCCCAAGGGGAACGGGCGCGAGGCGACACTATGACAATTTCGTGTTACGGCGATTGCGCAACCGTGCGAGACCGGTGCCACGAAGCGAAAGGATGACTGCCATGACTACCCGTACCAAGGGTTGGGGGCGCGCGCTCAAGCTGGCCTCCGTTCCGATGATCCTCGCGGGCCTTGCTGCCTGCGCCACGCCGTTCAAGGCCGATGTTTCGCGCTTCCAGACGCAGCTTCCCGCCCCCGAGGGCGAAAGCTTCTACGTGGTGGCCGACGATCCGTCGCTCGCCGGTGGTCTCGAATTTGCGCAATATGCCGACTTGGTAGAAGGCCAGATGGCGCGCCTCGGCTATGTCCAGGCGCCTTCGGCCGAAGATGCATCGCTGCTGGTGCGCTTCGATTATGGTGTCGACAACGGTCGTGAGCGCGTGCGCACCACGGGCTTCCATGATCCGTTCTATTCGCCCTGGTATGGCTATCGCGGTTTCCACCGCCACTCGCCCTTCTACCGCCCGCGCTACTATCGCACGCGCGACGGACGCCTGATCCGCACGGGCTATGTCGGCAGCCGCTGGGGCTATGGCTTCTACGACCCATGGTTCGGCGGCCCCGAAGTGCGCAGCTACACCGTCTACACCAGCGGCATCGACATGAAGATCGACCGTTCGGCAACCGGCGAGAGGCTGTTCGAAGGCAAGGCGCAGGCCCTGTCGACCTCGAACCGCCTGCAGTATCTCGTCCCGAACCTGGTCGAGGCCATGTTCACCGACTTCCCCGGAAATTCGGGCGAGACGGTGCGCATTTCGGTCAAGCCGGAAGAGGAAAACACCGTTCGCCGGATCGACTGACGCGAGCAAGACATCCCGTCTGGACGGGGACTACCGAGGAAGGGCGGCCACGGATCGGGCCGCCCTTTTTTGTGCGGTATCAGCGATTGTCGAGCTGTGCCCGAACCGCTTCGAGGCCCTGCCTCGTGATGCGGTAGGGGTTGCCATTTACACTCCGGATCAGCCGCCGCTTGCGCAACCGGTCGAAGACGGGAAGCGTGCAATCGGCGAGACGGAAGCCATCGCGGTTGAAGCAATCGACTTCGGTCACCCGGCCGCCGGTGGTGCGGATGAACTCGATGCGTCCACCCTGCGCGAGCGCGTGCAGCACGCGCTGTTCGTATTTTGAGATATTCAATGTCAGATTTCCATCTGCTGGACAGGTGTGCAGCTGCCGCGGGCATTGGCCCTGCAACGCGCACGTCAGCCCATCCCGCATGTCAGACGCGGGCCGGGCAGCTCAGCGGATGGCAATCTCTGGCATAAATCCTTCAGGTCGCGGATGCGATGGAGGCAATTAGGGGCCTGCGACCCCGCTGGTCAAGCGGTCACAGCTTCTCGTGGCCGCCGGTCGAACCGAAACCGCCTTCGCCGCGCTCGGTCGCATCGAGTTCCTCGACCTCGGTCCATTTCGCTTGCGTAACCGGCGCCAGCACCAGCTGTGCAACGCGATCACCGCGGGCGATGGGGAAATCGTCCGCCCCGTGATTGATGAGGATGATCTTCAATTCGCCGCGATAGTCGCTGTCGATCGTGCCTGGCGTATTGGGCACCGAGATGCCGTGCTTGAGCGCAAGGCCCGAGCGCGGGCGGACCTGGATCTCAAATCCTTGCGGAATGGCCATGGCGAGGCCCGTGGCGACGGCATGGCGCTGGCCGGGCTTCAGCGTAACGCTTTCTGCCGCCAGCACGTCCATCCCCGCAGCGCCATCGGTGGCATAAGCGGGAAGGTCGAGGCCGTGACCGTGCGGCAGGCGCTTGATCTCTACGCCCACGGGATCAGTCACGCGGATCTTCCTCCGGCTCTGCGAGCGCTTCGGCGGCACGGCGGACGAGTTCGCGAGCGACCTCTTCCTTCGGCATTTCGGCAAGGCTTTCGACCCCGCTCGAAGTGACGATATGCACCTGGTTCATGTCGCCGCCCATCACGCTTTCGCCTTCCGCGAAGGAGACGTTGTTGGCGACGATCCAATCGGCACCCTTGCGCTTGCGCTTGGACTTGGCGTTTTCGACCACGTTCTCGGTCTCGGCGGCAAAGCCGATGAGGAGGTGCGGACGCTTGCGACCTGCAGCTACGGCGGCGAGGATATCTGGGTTTTCCGCCAGGATCAGGGCCGGCGGGGCAGACCCGCGCTTCTTCATCTTTTCGGCGGCAACATGGCGGCTCTTCCAGTCGGCCACGGCGGCGACCATGAAGGCGGCATCGGCGGGGAGCGCATTGCGCACTTCTTCGGCCATGTCCTCCGCCGTCTCGACATCGATCCGGTCGACGCCCAGCGGCGTGGGCAGGTGGACCGGGCCGGAAATCAGCGTCACGCGCGCGCCGGCTGCGGCGGCCATGGCGGCAATCGCGAAGCCCTGCTTCCCGCTCGAGCGGTTGGCGATATAGCGTACCGGGTCGATCGGCTCGCGTGTCGGGCCGGCAGTGATGAGAACGTGCTTGCCGTGCAGCGGGCGATGCTCGGGATCCTCATCGAAGATCGCCTGCCCGTAGAGCGGATCGGCGGCCAGCGCCTCGCCATGGTCGAGCGTTTCGACGTCCTCGGGCATAGGCTGCGCCTTGGCGCGTGCATCCTGCTTGCCGACAGTGTGGTTGATCGCTTCCTTGTCGGTCGGCGGCGCGGCAGCAGCCCCGCCCTTCTTCGCGAGAAGCGATCCGCCAAGGTCGGGATTGAACTCCGGCTCCTCGAAGTCTTCCGCGTCGAAATCCGGCTCGACCTCTTCGAAAGCCTCTTCCTCGAATGCTTCCTCTTCCTCGATTTCCTGCTGCTTGCGCTTTGCTGTGCTGCGCGGGATGATCGCGTTGAGCAGGCTGCCAAGGCCGGAGCGGGCGGAGAGGTCTTCTTCCTCTTCCTCGGGTTCGGGCAGTTCTTCGGTGAACTCTTCCTCGACCTCTTCCTCAACCACCTCATCAGTCGGCGGTGCGAGCTGCGGCGCGGGAGCGGCAAGTTCGGGCAGGTCGATATCGAGATCGAGCGTTTCGGCAATCTTCTGCAGGATCGCGGCGGGCTCGGGCAGGCGGCCGGGGCCGAATTCGCCGCAGGCCATCGCGCCTTCGTCCGGGTCCATCACGGTGACGCCCGCCTGGCGCAGCCATTCGGCATTGCGCTGCGTCGCCGAATGCTCCCACATCCGCACGTTCATTGCCGGAACGGTGATCACCGGCTTGTCGGTCGCGAGGATCAGCGTGGTGGCGAGATCGTCGGCAATGCCGGCGGTCATCTTGGCCAGCAGGTCTGCCGTCGCCGGGCACACGACCACGAGGTCGGCCTGCCGCGAAAGCTGGATATGGCCCATTTCGACCTCGTCCTTGAGATCGAAAAGCGAGGTATAGACCTTGTTCTCGGACAATGCGGCGAGCGCCATCGGGGTGACGAACTGCTGACCACCTTCGGTGAGGACGCAGGTGACATCGCCGCCCGCCTTCTTGATCAGCCGCACGAGCTCGCATGACTTGTAGGCGGCGATACCGCCCCCGATCACGAGCAGGATCTTCGGACCGCTCACGCGCCCGTCTCCGCTGTTTTCATAGCGCGCGGAGACTTCCGCGCGGATCGGCTGGTGCATTCCCATTGCGTCATCGATGCGCTTGCTAGCGCCCCCTGTCCGTCATTGCCAGCGCCATCGGGCAGGCTTTGCCCTGCCGAATCCGGCGCAATTGACGGCTAGCCTTGGCAGCCTATGGTTGAGAAAACGGTAACGAGGGGGCTTTCACCATGCATTTCATCCTTGCGGCGTTGCTTGCGCTGGGCGCGCTGCTCGACCTGTTCCTGGGGCTGAGCTTCTTCATCGACCCGGCAACGGCAGGCAATGATTTCGGCCTCCAGTCGCCCACGCCGATGGGCCTCTCGGCCATGCGCGGCGATTTCGCGGCCTTCTTCTGGGTGGCGGCATTGAGCATGGGGATCGGCGCATGGAAGCGCCGCGCCGACGTGCTCTGGCCCGCGCTCGCGCTGTTTGCCATCGCCTTTACCGGGCGGCTGGTGAACCTGCTGGTGGTGGGCGATTATGACGGCTGGTGGCAGCCGATGACGGTCGAGGCGCTGCACCTGATCGTGATCGCGCTGGCGATCAGGACATTCCCCTGGCGGGGTGCTAGCCCAGCAGTCCCTGCGTAAGCGCAAACCAAACTGCGCCACCGCCCGCCGCGAAAGTGACGAGGTAGCGCAACCAGCTGCGATCTTTCTTCGCGTTCGGCCCTATGATCAGTTCCACCTCGGGTAGCGGTGGAGGTTCGGGCGCGCCGCCCTTGGGCGGGAAGCGGTCCTCGATCCGACGCACGAGATCGGGGATGCGCAGCAGCGTCTCGGTATCCTCGCGAATGCGGTCCGCGATCGCGGCTTCGGGCCCGAGTTCGTCGCGGATCCAGCTGCGCACATAGGGGGCCGAAGTGTCCCACATGTTGATCTGCGGATTGAGCTGGGTGGCGATGCCTTCGACCATCACCATGGTCTTTTGCAACAGCAACAAATGCGGCTGCGTCTGCATGTCGAAATCGCGCGTGATTGCGAACAGTCCATCGAGCATCTGGCCGACCGAAAGCTCGCTCACCGGCTTGCCGCGCATCGGTTCGCCGACCGCTCTCAGCGCCGTCGCAAACTCGTCGACATTGTGGTAGCTCGGGACGTATTGCGCCTCGAAATGGATTTCGGCGACGCGTTTGTAATTGCCTGTCGTCAGGCCGTAGAGGATTTCCGCCAGCCACATACGCGCGCGCCGATCGATCCGACCCATGATGCCGAAATCGATCGCGGCGATGGTCCCGTCCGCTTTCACGAACAGGTTCCCCTGATGCATATCGGCGTGGAAGAAGCCTGCCGCGATGGCCTGCTTGAGGAAGGCGAGCACAAGGCGGCTGGCAAGCTCCTCGGTATCGTGGCCCGCCGCGCGCAGCTCATCGACCTTGCTTATCTTGATGCCGTCGATCCAGTCGATGGTCATCACTCGCCCATTGGTGCGGTCCCAGTCGATGCCGGGGATCTCGTACTTCTCCGTGCCGACCATATGGTCGGCGAGTTCGGAAGCAGAGGCCGCCTCGCGCCGCAGGTCGAGCTCGCGATTGGTCCAGCGTTTGAAGTTGGCGATGACGAGCCGCGGGCGCAGGCGTGCAGCTTCGCCGCCCATCGCCTCGACATGGGCCGCGGCCCATTCATAGGTGTCGATATCGCGCGCAAACTGCTCGCGCACGCCGGGGCGCAGCACTTTCACCGCGACTTCACGGCCCTCGGTCGTGACCGCGCGGTGGACCTGCGCGATCGAGGCTGCACCGATGGGCTCGGGATCGAAGTGGGAATAGAGCGCTTCGAGCGGTTGTTCGAAACTTGCCTCGATGCTGGCCTTGATCTTGTCGAATGAGACCGGCGGCAAATCGTCCTGCAGCTTGAGCAGGTTTCTCGCAGCATCTTCGCCTACAAGGTCGGGGCGAGTGGCGAGCGTCTGGCCAAGCTTGATCGCGGCAGGGCCGATATCGCGAAAGGCGCCCGCGTAATCCGGCTCCTTGGGCTGCACCGTGCCGAACCGCGCAATCCGTGCCAGCCGCTTGACCGGCGGAGGCGTATTGGGATCCCGCTCGATCCCGCGCAGGGCGCCATGCTTCGCCAGCGTGCGGCCCCATTTCAGGAGCCGGAAGATATGCTTAGCGGGGCGTGCCACTGGTTAGACTTTCCACCCCGAATGGATGTTCACCGCGCCGCCGAGGATCTTTTCGACCCGCGTGTTCTCGAAGCCCGCATCGCGGATCATGGCTTCGAACTCGGGTGGCTTGGGGAAGCGGCGGATCGATTCGGCGAGGTAGCGATAGCTGTCCTCGTCATTGGCGATCGCCTTGCCGATCTTCGGCATGATGTTGTGCGAATAGAGGTCGTAGACTTCCTTGAAGCCGGGCCAGTCGGTCTGGCTGAACTCCATGCAGAAGAAGCGCCCTCCGAACTTGAGCACGCGGTGTGCTTCGCGCAGGGCCTTGTCGATATAGGTCACATTCCTGATACCGAAGACTATGGTGTAGGCATCGAAGGTGCGGCTGGAGAAGGTCAGCTCTTCCGCGTTCTGCTGGCTCCACACCAGCCCGTCGATCCCGCGCTCCATCGCGCGTTCGATGCCGACGTCGAGCATGTCCTGGTTGATGTCGCTGACGGTGACGCTCGCCCCGCGTTCTGCCATGCGGAAGGCGATGTCGCCCGTGCCGCCTGCCATATCGAGGATCTGCTCGCCCGGCTGCGGTTTTACGCGTCCGACGAAGCGGTTTTTCCAGAGCCGGTGCATGCCGCCGCTCATCGCGTCGTTCATCACGTCGTACTTGGCGGCGACGCTCGAAAAGATCTCGCCCACGCGGCCGGTCTTTTCGCTCGCGTCGATATCTTCGTAGCCGAAGGAAACGGTGTCATTCATGGAGGCAGGCCTTAGGGGGAATTGAGCGGGGCGCAAAGGGTGTTAGAGGGTATTTCATGCCGGAATTACCTGAAGTCGAAACAACGGTGCGCGGCCTTGCACGGTTCCTCGAGGGCGAGACGATCACGCGGGTGACGGTGAACCGTCCCGACATGCGCCGCCCGTTCCCGCCCGATCTGGTGCAGGCGCTGACTGGCGCCAGCGTGACGCATCTCTCGCGCCGGGCGAAATACGGCCTCATCCACACCAGCCGCGATCATGCGATGGTGTTCCATCTCGGCATGAGCGGGCGCTGGCGGATCGATCCGGAGGCAAACGAGAAGCACGACCATCTCGTGATCGAGACCGCGGGCCATCGCTTCGCGCTCAACGACCCGCGCCGCTTCGGCTCGGTGGACCTGATGACCAATGGCGAGTTGGTGACATGGAAACCCTTCGCCGCGCTGGGGCCGGAGCCTTTGGGCGATGATCTCACGCCCGAGCACCTGCGTGAAGCGACACGCGGGCGCAAGCAGGCGATCAAGCTGCTGCTGCTCGACCAGAGCATCGTGGCGGGCCTCGGCAATATCTATGTCTGCGAGGCGCTGTGGCACGCGGGGATCCATCCGCGAAAGGCGGGCGGTAAGGTGACCATGCCACAGCTCCGCCGCCTCGTCCCCGCGATCAAGGACGTGCTGGAGCGCTCCATCCGCGACGGCGGCAGCACCCTGCGCGATTTCGCCCAGCCCGACGGCGAGCTAGGCTATTTCGCCACCCGCTTCCACGTCTACGGCCGCGAGGGCGAACCCTGCCACCACGAGGACGGCGGCACGATCCGCCGCATCGTGCAGGGCGGGCGCAGCACGTGGTTCTGCCCGGTTTGTCAGAGGTGATCCGGATCGCTGTAGCTGACTAGTTTGCGAATACAGGATGTACGAATTCTCGCAGCAAGTCCGCAGAGAGGAATTGCGAGGTGAATAGCCTTTCGACCCACGGCGCTCCGGAAATTCTCGGAAAGATTATCGAGCCCTCCGCGAAGTAAGCAGCGTCCAGCATTACCGCTTTGGCCTCTTCAAACGGCAATTCCCGCACGGCATCGACGCCGGATATCAAGGACTTCAATTGGACAATTTGCTCATCAGTTCTAGCGTATTCGATAGCGAACACCGCAGCTTCGGCGTACCAATCCAGATCGTTGAGCTCCCTAGTGCTTATCTCCCCATTGATGTATCTCTCAGCGCCTTTCAAACCTTCGCGTAATGCGGCTTGCGGGATGAGGTGCTCATTTTGCCAGCAACAAGCAATCAGGAAGCGGTGTAATTCCTTTATCTGCTTTCTGAAGAATTTCGGCTGCTCGGCGTGCAACAACGCAACTAGCTTCCTCGGGTCATTGGAAGTTTCCCAATCACGTCGAGACAGGAAGACATCTTTCTTTGATCGGCGGAAGATAGGGGTCATAGGTCCAGTGAAGCATATTCCCGCGGCGGGGGTAGGCCGTCCATCTTCTCGCTCAGCAGGGGGCGGAAGCTGGGGCGGCTTTTCATGACCATGTACCAGCCCTGCGCCTGCTCGTGCCCGCGCCAGTCGACCGCGCCGAGGTAATCGACCACCGAGAGATGCGCCGCGCAGGTGAGGTCGGCGAGGCTCAGCTGCGGGCCCGCGAGCCACTGCCGCGTGTCGACCAGCCAGTCGATATAGTCGAGATGGCCGTGCAGCATCCGGCCCATCTGGCGCAGAACCTGGCCATCGGGCGACTGGCGCAGGATCAGGCGCTTCTTCATCTTCTCGTGCAGCGCCGGTTCGGTGACGTCATGGTAGAAATTCTCGTCGAACAGCGTCGTCAGGCGGCGAATTTCCGCGCGCTGGACCGCGCTGCCCGAGATCATCGGGTTCCGCTCGACCGTCTCTTCGAGATACTCGCAGATCGCCTGGCTGTCGCACAAGGTCATGCGGCGCGCGGGGTCATGCAGCACCGGGGTGCGACCGGCAGGGTTCAGCTGCCAGAACGCATCGCGCCCTTCCCAGGGGTTCTCGCGCACGAGTTCATAGGCGACCGACTTTTCCGCCATGAGGAGGCGGAGTTTCCGGCTGAAAGGACATAAAGGGAATTGGTGGAGCTGCCACATAGCTGGCCTCCCCATGCCTCACCCGCGCGCCCGCGTCCACACGGGGAAGCGCGGGTGTGCCAAAATTTTCCGGCCCGGATTTTAGCTGCGGAATCAGTCGGCTTGCGGCGCGACGTCCTTCATACGCTCGGCCATCTGTTCGAGCGCGGGCAGCATGGTCTGGAATGCCTCGGCCATCGAGCCCATCGCATCGAGCGCGCGCGGCAGGTTGCGTTCGATTTCTTCGGGTACGCGGTCGGCCCCGGGCGCCATGGACCGCAGCGTGGCATCGGGAGCGACGTCAGGCGCGTCTTCGCCCGCGACATCGCCCATGGCCTCCATCAGCGGGGCGAGCGGGAGGTCGAGCAGCACTTCGCTCATCGTGCGCAGCATCAGCGCCATCTCGCGCTGGTATTCGGGATCCTGCATGCGCTCTGCCATGGCAGAAAAGGGCGCATCTCCTTCTTCGAAGGCAAGCGGCGCTTCGGCCTCTTCGTCCTGCGCGAGAAGCGGCATGGGCGCGGCGAAAGCTGCCGCTGCAATTGCAGGAAAAAGATATTTGCGCATGGGAGCCTCTGGTGACTGCGACGTAGGCCTTTCCTAGCCGGACGCCGCTGACACAGGGCTGAACGGCCCCTATCCCTCCGCGGCCTCGAGCAGCTGGAAACAGCCCGGCATCAGCGCGTGGAGCGCGTCGGGACCCTGGGCAGCCATCAGTTGGGTTTCGTACAGCGTATAGGCGCGCACCTGGTCGCGAGAGAGTTTCGCCTCGTCCATCAGGCGGGCCATGACCTGCACAAAGAATTCGCGTGCGCGATCCTGGCTGACCGCTGGATAGTGCTGCGTGGATGCGACGCCGCCTGCCTGCCCCTTGGCCACCATCGCCAGATTGACCGCGCAGCGCAGCCAGGTCGTCTGCGATACAGTGAGCGGCGGCAGGTTCGCCGGCTTCTCGGGCATGGGCGGGCGCGGCGGTGCTTCCTGTGCATGGGCAGGAACGGCAAGGGCCAGAAGGGCGAAAGCGCTGATCAGGGACTTCATACGGGTACTCCTAGACCAGCCGCGATGAACCGCAAGCAACTTGCTCCTACCCGCGCGCTTCCCTAGGCCTGCGCGAAGAGGAGAATATCGCCAATGAAGACTCGCGCCGCCGTCGCATTCGAAGCCAAGAAACCGCTCGAGATCGTCGAGCTCGACCTCGAAGGCCCCAAGGATGGCGAGGTGCTGGTCGAGATCAAGGCCACCGGCATCTGCCACACCGATGCCTATACGCTCGACGGCTTCGACAGCGAGGGTATCTTCCCCAGCGTGCTCGGCCACGAAGGCGCAGGCATCGTACGCGAGGTCGGCAAGGGCGTGACCTCGGTCAAGCCGGGGGACCATGTGATCCCGCTCTACACGCCGGAATGCCGCCAGTGCAAAATGTGCCTTTCGGGCAAGACGAACCTGTGCAGCGCTATCCGCGAGACGCAGGGCAAGGGATTGATGCCCGACGGGACGACGCGGTTCAGCTATCAGGGCAAGCCGATCTACCATTACATGGGTTGTTCGACCTTCTCGAACTTCACCGTCCTGCCCGAAATCGCGGTCGCCAAGATCCGCGAGGACGCGCCCTTCCACACCAGCTGCTATATCGGCTGCGGCGTGACCACGGGCGTGGGCGCGGTCGTCAACACCGCCAAGGTCCGTCCCGGCGACAATGTCGTGGTGTTCGGCCTCGGCGGCATCGGCCTCAACGTCATCCAGGGCGCGAAGATGGCCGGCGCGGACCGCATCGTGGGCGTCGACATCAATCCCGACAAGAAGAGTTACGCCGAGCATTTCGGCATGACCGACTTCATCAACCCCAAGGAGGTGAAGGACGTGGTCGCAACCATCGTCGAAATGCTCGACGGCGGGGCGGATTACAGCTTCGACTGCACCGGCAACACCGATGTGATGCGGCAGGCGCTCGAATGCTGCCACAAGGGTTGGGGAACATCGATTATCATCGGCGTCGCCGAAGCGGGCAAGACCATCGAGACGCGCCCCTTCCAGCTGGTCACGGGACGCAACTGGCGCGGCACCGCGTTCGGCGGGGCAAAGGGGCGCACCGATGTGCCGAAGATCGTCGACTGGTACATGGACGGCAAGATCCAGATCGACCCGATGATCACCCACGTCCTCAAGCTTGAAGAAATCAACAAGGGCTTCGACCTGATGCACGCGGGCGAGAGCATCCGCTCCGTGGTGGTGTACGACTGATGCCCTACAAGGTAAATCTCGACGAGAAGTTCGGCCAGTTCAGCGAACAATGGGCACCGCGTATCGCCGCGCGCTTCAACGGCAACGAGGTGCGGCTGTGCAAGGTCGAAGGCGACTATCACTGGCACAGCCATCCCGACACGGACGAGCTGTTCCTGGTCGTCGAGGGCGAACTCGAAATCGACTTTCGCGACCGGACGGAAAAGCTTGCCGCAGGAGAGATGATCGTCGTCCCGCGCGGAACCGAACATCGCCCGCGCGCCTCAAAAGGCGAGGCAAAGCTCTTTGTCATGGATACCGAGGGCACGCCGAATTCGGGCGACCATGCCACGGCCAAGGTCGCGGTCGACATCTGAGCGCTTGCGCCGCCGCGCGCCGCGCTTAAGGTGGCGAATCGAAACCTAAAGGAGAGAGTTCCATGTACAGCCACATGATGGTGGGTTCGAACGACATCGATCGTTCGAAGAAGTTCTACGATGCGACCTTCACGGCCATGGGCGGCCGCGAGGGCAGCGTCGATCCCAAGGGCCGCCTGATCTACATGCACAACGGCGGCCTGTTCCTCGTCACCAAGCCGATCGACGGCGAACCGGCAACCCACGGCAATGGCTGCACGGTGGGTTTCGCGATGACCCCAGAGCAGGCCGATGCATGGCATGCGGCTGGCGTTGAGAACGGCGGCACCGCCATCGAAGACCCGCCGGGCATCCGCGAGGGATCGGGAATGAAGATGTATCTTGCCTATCTGCGCGATCCGGACGGCAACAAACTCTGCGCACTGCACCGCGTGACCGATTGAGCGAACACAAGCATCGCGGCGAAGCGGGATTGCGGGAGGATCTGGACGCCCTCGCAATCCCCTTCGAGCATTTCGAACACGAAGCCGTATTCACCGTCGAGGAAAGCGCGGGCATCAAGGCCGCGATCCCCGGCGAGCATACCAAGAACCTGTTCCTCAAGGATGCAGGCGGGGCCTTCTGGCTGGTCACCGTCCCCGGCGAGATGCGGGTTGACCTGAAAGCGCTTCCCGGTGCCATCGGCTGCAAGCGCGTGAGCTTCGGCAAGCCCGAGCCGATGCTTGAGCTGCTTGGCCTGACACCGGGCTCGGTCACCCCGCTCGGAGCAATCCATGCGCCGCCGGGCAGCATCACCGTGGTGCTCGACTGCGCTCTCGCCGAAGCGGACCGGATCAACGTCCACCCACTGCGCAACACCGCGACCATCGGGCTTTCCGGCGCGGACACCTTGCGGCTGCTGGAGCATTGGGGCCATGCGCCGATGATCGCCGACATCCCCGCATTGGAATCCGAATGACGCTCGACTATCTCTCACAGAACAAGGCTTTCGGGGGCGACCAGTTCGTCCTCTCTCACCAGTCGGAGGCGACGGGGACGGAGATGACTTTCTCGGTCTATGTCCCGCCACATGCAGAAGGCGCGAAGCTGCCGGTTCTGTGGTACCTGTCGGGCCTCACCTGCACGCATGCCAATGTGACCGAGAAGGGCGAATACCGCGCGGCCTGCGCTGAGCATGGGGTAATCTTCGTCGCGCCTGACACGTCCCCTCGCGGCGAGGATGTTCCGGATTCGAAGGACGAATACGACTTCGGGAAGGGCGCGGGCTTCTATGTCGATGCGACACAGCAGCCATGGTCGAAACACTATCGCATGCGCAGCTACATCGAGGACGAACTGGTCGCGATCATCGAGGCGAACTTTCCCGCCGACATGGCGCGTCAGGGCATCACCGGCCACTCGATGGGCGGCCACGGCGCGCTGACGATAGCCCTGCGCAATCCCGCCCGCTTCCGCTCGGTCAGCGCCTTCGCCCCCATCGTCGCTCCGAGCAAGGTGCCATGGGGCGAAAAGGCGCTGGGCCGCTATCTGGGTGAAGACCGCGAGGCCTGGGCCGAGTATGACGCGGTCGCGCTGATCGAAAACGGTGCACGGCTCGAGCACCTGCTGGTTGACCAGGGCATGGCTGACAATTTCCTCGAGGAGCAGTTGAAGACCGGCCTGCTATCGGTCGCTTGCGCCAAGGCAGGCATTCCCGCCGAGATCCGCATGCAGGATGGCTACGACCACTCCTACTACTTCATCTCGACCTTCATGGCCGAGCACGTGGCTTGGCATGCGGAGCGGCTGAACTAAAGCGCAAGCCACTCTTCGGCCACGTCCCGCTGGTCGAGATCGAAGCTCTTGATCTCGATACCCGGAAAGATCGCGCCTTCGATCTCTGCGGCCTTCTTCAGCCAGTCGGAATCGCTCAGAACGGCGCATTTGTCGAAGGCACCGAGCAGGCCGAAAAGCTTGGGCAGGCGGCTGAACTCGACCCCGATCGCACCCAGGGTCGGGAGCTCGAAATTCGTGATCCGGTACAGCATCTTGCCACCCTTCACGCCCTGCGACTTGTCGATCAGATCATCTAGCGCGCTGCGCATGATCTCCGCGTCGATCTTTCCGTCGAGCTCGATATCGACGCGGTCGGCAAACGGCTTGGTGATCTTCAGCATGGGCTTTCCTCGCTATTCCTCGTCGGAGATACGCACCATCAGATGCGCGAAGGGCGTATCCTTCCACATGACATAAACGGGTTCCGACGTGTCGTTCGTCATTCCCTCATACGCAGCGGGATCGGGCAGGATTATCATCATGTGCGGACCATCCTTGATCCACATGTTGTCTTCGGTGGGCTCGGTCGCGGCGGGATCGATATTGCTGACACCGGGCGCCCCACCCTCACCTGCGAGCATGTAGGAGACACCGAACTTGCCGGTCGGGAATGCCTCGCCGGCCTGCATCGCGCCAAGCGCTTCCATCCAGACCGCATCATTGCACATCGGGCCCATCCCCGGCGTCTCGGCGATGCAGGTCCACCCGTTCGTTCCTTCGCGCAGGACGTTGCCATCCGCGTCGAGTACCGTCGCAGCATCGGTAACATCGGCCGGGCCGGCAGACAGGGCGCTCTGCATGGGATCTGCCGGGTCTGTTTGCCCGGAATCGGTCTCGCCAGCGTCGGATTCGTTCTCGGTCTGGCTGCAAGCGGTGGCGAGGGTCAGGGCCGCAATCGATGCGGCAAGGCGAGAAATCTTCATGGTTTCCTCCCGCGACCCCAGGTTTCGGGAGCGGGAAGCATACGCTTCCTGTGCGCCAATCGCAAAATGGGGCCAAAGCCCTCTGTTTACAGGCCTTTTCTTGCAGCCTTAGCGTGCGGTAGAAGTAGCGCAATCCGTGCGAGAGCCGGAGTCGCCCTCACCCATGCTTGGCGATGAACTCCTCGACCACCGGGGCAATCTTTCCGCGCCATTTGCTGCCGTTGAAGATGCCGTAATGCCCGGCCCCCTCGGCCATGTAGTAACGCTTCTTGCTCGCCTTCAGATTGGGCGTGAGGTCGAGCGCTGCCTTGGTCTGGCCCAGCCCGGAGATATCGTCGCGCTCACCCTCGATGGCGAGCAGCGCCGTCCTGGTGATATCGCCGAGGTCCACCAGCTTGCCTCGGTGCATGAAAGTGCCGTTGGGGATTGCGTGGTCCTGGAAAACCTCCTGCACGGTCTGGAGGTAGAATTCCGCGGTCATGTCGCAGACGCTGCGGTATTCGTCGTAGAAATCCTTGGTCGCCTGCGCGCTGGCCTCGTCGCCCTTGGTGAGGTGTTTGAACATCTCGTAATGGCTCATCATGTGATTGCCGAGGTTCATGCTCATGAAGCCGGCAAGTTGCATGAAGCCGGGATAGACCCGGCGTCCGGAGCCACGATACTGCATCGGGACGGTGGCGATCACGTTCTGGCGGAACCATTCGATCGGCCGTTCCATCGCGAGGTCGTTGACGCTGGTGGGCGAGCAGCGCGTGTCGATCGGCCCGCCCATCATGGTGAGCGTCTTCGGCGTGCACTCGTGCGCGTCGCGGTTCATGATCGCAGTCGCAGCGAACACGGGGACCGAGGGCTGGCACACGGCCATGACCTGCGCGCCGGGGCCGATATGCTCGAGGAAACCGATCACGTAATCGATGTAATCGTCGAGATCGAAATGTCCTTCGTGCAGCGGTACGTCGCGTGCATCCGCCCAGTCGGTGACGTAAACGGTATAGTTCTCGAGCATCCGCTCGACCGTACCGCGCAACAGCGTGGCGTAATGCCCGCTCATCGGCGCAACGACCAGCAGGCGCGGGGCATCTTCGGGCAGGCCTTCGCGGCGGAACCGCTTCAGATCGCCGAAGGGCCGGTTGACCACCGTCGCCTCGACTACCGGATAATGGTGGCCTCCGGCCTCAACCGTCTCGATGCCCCAGGCGGGCTTGCCGTACGTGGCTGTTGCGTGCGCGAACACGTCGAGCGCGCTCGCAGCCACCGGGCCCATGCCCATGTAGCCGAAAGGCAGCGCCGGGTTGGACAGCATCTCGGCTCCGATGGAAGCCCAGGTGCTGGCGCTCGAAAGCCAGCTGCGCTGCAGTTCATAGGCGTGGTAAAGCATTCTCGTCCCCTGCGGCCCGCCTGTGTTGTGTTTTCTCTAACGGACAATGTTGAACCGAGGGTTCTGCCGCGAAGAATCCCATTGTGCAATGCACAAACGGGGTAAAAGTGCCGGTAAGGTGCCTCTGCTGTGGATTTTCCCTGTCGCGATGCCTAGTTGGGCGGCAATGGACGAGACGGGCAACACGAAGAAATCTAAGCGCAGGCTGTTCCGCCGCCGCAAGAGCGAACCGCGCACGCTGAAGCCGCTGCGGATGGTATTTGCTGCGATGCGGAAATACCCTGGCCATGTCGCGCTGGCGCTGATCGCGCTGCTGATTACAGCCGCCGCTACACTGGCGATCCCGGCAGGCTTCAAGATGGTGATCGATAGCGGTTTCGGTGCCGATGGCGATCCCAACCAGATGGGCCGCTGGTTCCGCTACCTCCTCATGATCGTGTGCGTGCTGGCCTTCGGGACGGCCATGCGGTTCTATTTCGTCAGCTGGCTGGGCGAGCGCGTGGTCGCCGACGTGCGCATGCGCGTGCAGGAGAATCTGCTGCGCCTCGCCCCCGGTTTCTACGAAGAGAACAGCCCCAAGGAAATCTCCAGCCGGATGACGAGCGATACCGCGCTGATCGAAACGACCGTGGGCAGCACGGTCTCGGTCGCCCTGCGCAACACGCTCGTGTCGATCGGCGGTACAGCCTACCTGTTCTACCTCGTGCCCGGCCTGACCATGGGCATGCTGCTGATCATCCCCGCCATCGTCATCCCGATCACACTGTTCGGCAGCCGGCTGCGCAAGGTCAGCCGCACTAGCCAAGATCGCGTCGCCGATATCGGGGCCATGGTGACCGAAGTCTTGTCTGCGATGAAGATCGTGCAGGGCTTCAACCAGGAGACCCGCGAACAGCAACGCTTCGGCGAGGCTGTCGAGCGGACCTTCACCGTCGCCAAGCGCCGCATCATCATCCGCGCTGCGCTCACCGCCTGCATCATCCTGTTCATCTTCGGCGGTATCACCCTGCTGGTGTGGCGCGGTGCCGAGGCCGTCAACGAAGGGACGATTTCTGGCGGCACCATTGCGGCCTTCGTCCTGACAGCGGGCCTCGTCGCCGGCTCCTTCGGGGCGTTGACCGAGGTTTACGGCGACCTTTTGCGCGCCAGCGGAGCAGCCAGCAGGCTGTCGGAACTGCTCGAAGAGCAGCCCGGGATTGCGGCGCCCGATAACCCGATGGCGCTGCCCAGCCCGCCGCGCGGCGGATTGTCATTCCGCAATGTCAGCTTCTACTACCCGACCCGGCCAGAGGCCCCCGCGCTGAGCGACTTCAGCCTCGAAGTCGAGCCGGGCGAGACCGTCGCCATCGTCGGCCCTTCCGGGGCAGGCAAATCGACCATCTTCCAGCTCGCCGAACGCTTCTACGACCCGCAGGCGGGCACGGTTCGCCTCGACGGCATTCCGTTGACCAAGGCAGATCCGGCGCATGTCCGCGACCGCATGGCTTTCGTGCCGCAGGAAGGCGTGCTCTTCTCCGCCAGCGCACGCGACAATCTGCGCTACGGCCGTTGGGACGCGACCGAAGAGGAGATCTGGGCTGCCGCTCGCGCAGCGAACGCTGCAGAGTTCCTCGAGAAACTGCCGCAGGGCCTCGACACCTACCTTGGTGAAAGCGGGACCCAGCTGTCGGGTGGCCAGCGCCAGCGTGTCGCCATCGCGCGCGCCCTGCTGCGCGACGCACCGATCCTCCTGCTGGACGAAGCGACCAGCGCACTCGACGCGGAGAGCGAGCGCCTGGTGCAGGATGCGCTCGAACACCTCATGGAAGACCGCACCACGCTGGTGATCGCACACCGCCTCGCCACCGTGCGTGCGGCCGATCGCATTGTCGTGATGGAGGATGGACGCCTCGTCGAACAGGGCACGCACGACCAACTGGCTGGCAATGGCGGGCTCTACGCGCGGCTTGCCAAGCTCCAGTTCGGTGAGGAAACCGCCTGATCGCTCGACCAATCCCCAGCGCCAGCCGACGAACGACAACTTCACAAGTCGCAAGCTGCTAATCAGCTTCGCACGGGGCCGATCGTGCGCAAGAGGGACGCGCCCGGCCTGCTACCTGTTTCGGAGAGTTATTGATGACCAAGACATTCCTTGCTGCAGGCGCTTCGGCGCTTGCCCTGATGCTTGCGGCGCCTGCCGCGGCGGAGACCGCCGAAAGCACCGCGCCGACCATGGATTTCGGCGAGTGGGGCGTCGGCCTCGACCTGATCGATGAAAGTGTCGATCCGGGCGACGATTTCAATGCCTATACCAATGGCATCTGGATCAGTTCGAACGAGATCCCGGGCGACCGCAATCGCTACGGTGCCTTCGATATGCTGCGCGAAGAAGCGATCTATGACGTGCGCCGGTTGGTGACCGACCTCGTCGCGTCCGATCCCGCACCGGGCACCTCCGCACGCCGCATCGTCGATGCCTACAACGCCTATATGGACGTGGACGCAATCGATGCCTCCGGCCTCGCCCCCGCCCAGCCCTATCTCGGCAAGATCTTTGGCGCGGAATCGCTCGACGACCTGGTGAAGCTGTTCGGCACGCCGGGCTACTCCGCAATGGTCAGCGCCAATGTCGGCGTGGACGCGCGCAACCCTACGCAGCATGCCGTGACCGTCGGTTTCGACGGGATGGGGCTGCCCGATCGCGACTATTACCTCGTCGATTCGGAAAACAATCTGAAGGTTCGCGAGGCCTATCTCGATTATCTGACCACGGTTCTTGGAGCGGCGGGCTACACCGATGCGCGCGAAGCTGCAGAGGCCGTCTACGCCTTCGAGACCAAGGTCGCCGAACTCGAATGGGCACGCCAGATGCTGCGCCGTCCGCAGCTGACCTACAATGTCCTTTCGCGTGACGATCTCGTCGCAATGGCTGGCGATTTCCCGATCGAGACCCTGCTCGCCACTTCCCGGTTCGAAGGCGAGACGCGCTTCCTCGCCAACCAGATCCCGCCGACCGACGAGGAGATGGAAAGCGAAAAGCTGACCGATGAGCAGAAGGCGATGATCGGCGGCGGACTGCCCGCGATGATGCAGCTGCTTACCGAAACCCCGCTGCCCACGATCCAGGCCTACATGGCCAAGAACTTCCTCGGCAATAACGCGGCAGTCCTGTCGAGCGATCTCGACGCAGCCGTGTTCGATTTCTACGGCCGCACGATCAATGGCCAGACCGAGCAGCAGGAACGCTGGAAGCGCGGCATCGCGCATGTCGAAGGCGCGCTTGGCGAACAGCTTGGTGCGCTTTACGTGGCGCGCTATTTCCCGCCCGAAAGCAAGGCGCGGATGGACGAGCTCGTCGCCAATCTCCAGCGTGCGATGAACAGCGCGCTCGATCGCAACGAGTGGATGACGCCCGATACGATCGCGCAGGCGCGCGAGAAGCTGAACGGCTTCACCCCGATGATCGGCTACCCCGAGGAATTCGAGACCTATGACGGGCTCGAAATCGATCCGACGGACCCGCTCGGTAACCTCATGAGCACGCGTCGCTGGAACCGTGAAGACAATCGTGCACGCCTCGGAACCGAAGTCGATCCCAGCGAATGGGGCATGTTCCCGCAGCAGGTGAATGCCTATTATTCGCCGCTCACCAACCGCATCGTCTTCCCCGCCGCCATCCTGCAGCCGCCGTTCTTCAACGCGGATGCCGATGAAGCGGTGAACTATGGCGGAATCGGTGCCGTTATCGGCCACGAGATCGGCCATGGTTACGACGACCAGGGCAGTCAGTTCGATGCCAAGGGCACGCTGCGCAACTGGTGGCAGGACGAAGACCGCGAGGGCTTCGAACGCTACACCGCGCGCATGGCCGAGTTCATCGAAGCCTATTGCCCGGTCGAAAGCCCCGAGGGCCCAGTCTGCCTCCGCGGCGGCCAGTCGATGGGTGAAACGCTAGGCGACGTGGTCGGCCTGCAAATGGCCTACCAGGCCTACAAGCTTTCGCTCAATGGCGAGGAAGCCCCGGTAATCGACGGGCTGACCGGCGACCAGCGCTTCTTCCTCGGCTTCGCGCAGATCTGGCGTGGGATGGAACGCGAGGAATCGCTGCGCAACCGCGTGATGACCGCCAACCACCCGCCGGGTGAATTCCGCCTCAACAATGCCGTGCGCCACATCGATGCATGGTACGACGCGTTCAACGTCACCGAGGACGATGCGCTCTACCTGCCGCCGGAACAGCGCATCAAGATCTGGTAATCGAGCTCTCGAGAGAGGAGCGAAGCCCCGTCGGCCAGTGGTCGGCGGGGTTTTTTGTTTGTGCTGATCTCTTGTGAACCCGCCTCCGCGGATTCATCCTCGCTATGCGTGCAGCACGCTGCACCCGCTGCGGGCGGGCGGTCGCCCTTGCCGGACCTCAATCAGCCCGGCTTTCCTCGGCGACAAAATGGTTTGATTTGGCCCGGTCTTGTGCCAATTCCCGCCGCCAATGACATTCCTCCAAGAACTCATCGTCGCGATCGTCCAGGGCATCACCGAGTTTCTCCCGATCTCATCCTCGGGACACCTCATCCTGATCCCGAAGCTGACCGATTTTCCCGACCAGGGGCCGCTGATCGATGTGGCCGTCCACGTCGGATCGCTCCTCGCGATCATCCTCTATTTCCGCAAGGACGTGATGGGGCTTGCGCGCGGCGGGTTCGCGAGCGTCGGGCTCGGCAAGGATGACCAGCAGCGCAAGCTGTTCTGGTTCATCGCGATCGGTACCATCCCCGCTGTACTCGCAGGGCTATTCATCAAGATGGGCGGCTATCTGGAGGGATTTCGCTCGACCGACCTCGTCGCGACCAACCTCATCGTGTTCGGTATCCTGCTCGGCCTTGCCGACAAATTCGGCAAGCAGACCAAGGCCTATGAGGACATGAGCCTCAAGGACGCCGTTCTGGTGGGCATCGCGCAGGCGCTGGCTCTGATCCCCGGCACCAGCCGTTCCGGCGCCACCATGACGGCAGCGCGGGCATTGGGATACGGCCGGGTGGAGTCGGCCCGGTTCTCCTTCCTTCTGGCAATCCCGGCCGTTGCCGGCGCGGGCATTCTGGCCGCATTCGACCTGTCGGAAGCGACTGCGCAGATGCAGCAGGATGCGCTTGTTTCGGGCGTGCTGACCTTCTTCACCGCGCTCGCCACGATGATGTTCTTAATGAGCTTCCTCAAGAAGGCATCGATGCTGGTATTCGTGGTCTACCGGGTGGTCCTCGGGATCGCGCTGCTCACCCTGCTTTAAGTCCTCGGCTCGCCGCACCCCGCCATCTTTCCGTCACATTGCCGGAACCATCGCCTCGCGCATGGTTTGATAGGGCGAGTACCAATTGCAAGGAAGCACTAATGGGTCTGATCATCCTGATCGTAACCGGCGCCCTCCTGGGCTGGCTGGCGACGATCGCCCTGAAAATCGAAGATGGGCGCGGCATTCTGCGGAATGTCGTTGTCGGCATCATCGGTTCGCTGGGCGTGGGGCTGGCGACCTCGGGCGGCGTCTTTCTGGGCGCTATCCGGGCAAGCACGCTCCTGTGGGCTGCGATCGGAGCTATCGTGCTGATTGGCTTGTACAATTTCGTGCGCGAGAAGGCCTTGCCATAGGCTCGCCACGCTTTACCAAACGCTTATGAGGTCGCAGCGCTTCTGCTCGCGCCTCTCAATGAAGGGGAATACAACATGAAATTCACCAAGACCGCACTCGTCGCCTCGGCCGCCGCCATGAGCCTCGGCCTCGCAGCCTGCGACAGCCCGGCAGAAAACCAGGCCGAAGACGAAGTCGAAGCCATGGAAGATACCCGTGACGCAACCGTCGACCAGATGGAAGAATCGGGCGAAATCACCGAAGACCAGGCCGATGCCATGGACGACCAGACCGACGCCATGGAAGAGACCATGGAAGACGAGATCGACGAGACGATGTAGGTCTGACTGTTCGATCAAAGATACGAAAGGGGCTCCGGAGCAATCCGGGGCCCTTTTTTCATCCCAAGCGGAACCAAATCGCCTGCGACACATTCTTGCCATGATTGAGGGTTGGTCGCGAGGGCGCGGCAGGTCTCGCAATCAAGGTAACCAAGGGGAACTAAACATGAAATTCACCAAAGCTACGCTCGTCGCATCGGCAGCAGCCCTGAGCCTCGGCCTCGCAGCATGCGACGGTCCGCAGGAAGAAGCCATGGAAGATGCTGCTGAAGAGCAGGAATCGGCCATCGACGCACAGGCTGAAGCCATGGAAGACGCTGGCGCTTCGGAAGAGGCCGTGGAAGCCATGGAAGACAAGGCTGACGCCGTCGAAGACGCTGGTGAAGAAGCTGCCGACGAAATGGACGGCATGTAAGCCAGACATTTCCTTCGGGAAAAACGAAGAGGCTCCGGAGCGATCCGGAGCCTTTTTCATTTCAGCTGGCGTCCCGATTCAGACCGGCATTGCTCCCGATCCGCGACCGCCGCGCAGCGTGTATTCGAGCGTGCCCTCGTTCACGACATAGTCGACATCGATCACCGCCGTATTGGCATAGGTGAAGCCCGCGCCAAGGCTCTTGTAGAGCTTGTCGAAATCGCGCTCCACTGTCTGGCGGTAAAGGTCCTCGAAGCTCGAAATTACGAAATAGGTCGGCTGCAGGTCGCTGATGACGTAATCGGTACGCATAACGCGGTCGACATTGAGCATGATCCGGTTCGGGCTCTCGGCCTCGACCGAATAGACCACTTCAGTCGGCCCCGACAGAATACCTGCACCATAGGCGCGGATGTCGCCAGGCGCCTCCTCGATCAGGCCGAATTCGACCGTGTACCAGTAGAGCGAGCCCAGCGCCTTCAGCCGGTTGTAGCGCATCGCCTTCCAGCCGGCCTTGCCATATTCCTGCATGTAATCGGCATAGACCGGATCGGTCAGCATCGGGACGTGGCCGAAGACATCGTGGAAGACATCGGGTTCCTGGATGTAATCGAAGGTCTCGCGCGTGCGGATGAAATTGCCCGCCGGAAAGCGGCGGTTAGCAAGGTGCCAGAAGAAGACGTGATCGGGAATGAGCATGGGAACGGGCACCACGCTCCAGCCGGTCAGCTTGTCGAGCTCTTCGGAAAGCTTGCCGAATTCGGGCACGCCGCCGCGGCCAAGGTCGAGCTTCTCGGTGCCTTCCATAAACGCGGTCGCCGCGCGGCCGGGCAGCATTTCCATCTGCCGCTTGAACAGATCGTCCCAGATGGCATCGTCTTCGCTGTCGTATTCGGTCTGTTTGGGCTCGAGCCAGTCGTCACCGACATGCGCGGGCTTTTTCAACGGCGCGGTAAAAACGTCTGCCGGAAGGTCCGGAAGGCGGCTAAAGTCCTGATCGGATTCTGCAAGTGTAGCCATATCGTTACCGTTGATACTACTACTGCCGGTGCGACGCAAATGGTCAGCGAGAGGGGGAGATATGAAGAAATCGGATTACGAGGACGCGATCGAGCCGATGCAGGAGGAGCTGGTGGCTATGGCGCGCTGGGCGCGGGTCACCGGCCAACGGATCGTGGTAATCTTCGAAGGGCGCGATACCGCCGGCAAGGGCGGCGCGATCCGCGCTGTTTCGGAAAAGCTCAACCCGCGCCAATGCCACGTCATCGCGCTGGGCAAGCCGACCGAAGACGAGCAGGGCCAGTGGTATTTCCAGCGCTATGTCGATTACCTGCCGACCAAGGGCGAGATAACGCTGTTCGATCGTAGCTGGTACAACCGCGCGGGCGTCGAGAAAGTCATGGGCTTCTCGACTGACGAGCAGGTCGAGCAATTCCTCGACCAGGTTCCTACGTTCGAAAAAATGCTCGTCGATGACGGCATCCTGCTTTTCAAATACTGGCTCGGCACGGATCAAGCGAACCAGGAGGAGAGGCTCCGCGAACGGCTGGAGGATCCCCTCAAGCGCTGGAAGCTGTCACCCATCGACCTGGCCGCGCGCGACAAATACGACGCCTATACCGATGCGCGCGAGGAGATGTTGCGGCGCACGCATACCAGCCATGCACCCTGGACCCTTGTCGATTTCAATGATCAGAAACAGGGCCGGCTCACCCTCGTGCGCGACCTGCTCGACCGGATGCCGGACACTTATTGCGAGCCAGCCGAGATCGACTTTCCCGAGCTTGGACGAGAGCCCCAGGCAGAAACCTACGGCGTGCTCAAGCCGATCGCGAACTATCCGGTAGACTAGGCGGCGCGCTCGAATACGGCGGCCATGCCCTGCCCGCCGCCGATGCACATGGTCTCGAGCCCGTAGCGTACCTCACGGCGCTGCATTTCGTGCGCCATATCGGCGAGGATGCGGATGCCGGTCGCGCCGATAGGATGGCCCAGTGAGATGCCCGAGCCATTGACGTTGACTATATCGCGGCGGCTGTCGTCTTCTGCAAAGCCCCAGCCGTTGAGTACCGCCAGCGCCTGCGGGGCGAAGGCTTCGTTGAGTTCGACGAGGCCGATATCGTCCCAGCCGAGGCCGTTCCTGGCGAAGAGACGCTCTACCGCCGGGACCGGGCCGATGCCCATCCGCGAAGGATCGCAGCCCGCCGCGCTCCACGAATGGAACCACAGGATCGGTTCGAGACCGAGCTCTTCTACCTTGTCTTCCGCCACCACGAGGCAGGCGGCCGCCGCATCGTTCTGCTGGCTGGCGTTGCCCGCCGTAACAATGGCATCGGGATCGCGCTTCAGGTCGATGGCGCGCAGCTTCGACAGGCTCTCCATATCGGCATCCGCCCGGAAACCCTCGTCCTTGGCGAAGACAACCGGGTCGCCGCGCCGCTGGGGAATTTCGACCGGCACCAGCTGTTCGTCGAACTTGCCCTCGTCCCATGCGCGTGCCGCATTCTGGTGGCTGCGCACGGCGAAGGCATCCGACGCTTCGCGGCTAATATCGTAATCCTTGGCGAGATTTTCCGCCGTCTCGATCATGCCGGTGATCACGCCGAAGCGTTCGATCGGCTGGCTCATCAGGCGCCCACGGGTCAGGCGGTCCCATAACACGATGTCCCCCATGCGTGCGCCGTGGCGGGCCTTGGTCGTGTAGTGTTCGACATTGGACATGCTCTCGACGCCGCCCGCGAGCACGCAGTCGGCCATGCCGGTCTGGACCATCATGGCAGCGGTGGCGACCGCCTGCAGGCCCGAGCCGCAGCGCCGGTCGAGCTGCATGCCGGGGACCTCGATCGGATAGCCTGCGGCGAGCCAGCTCCAGCGCCCGATAGCCGGCGCTTCGCCGCTGCCATAGCCTTGGCTGAACACGACATCGTCGACACGCATCGGGTCGATGCCCGAACGCTCGACCAGCGCCTTGATGATGACCGCACCGAGCTCGCCTGCTTCAAGCGGGGCGAGGCTGCCGAGAAACTTGCCGACGGGCGTACGAAGCGGCTTGCAGATGGCGACGCGGCGTAATTGGGTCACAGAAATTCCTCTCAATCCGTTCGGGCTGAGCTTGTCGAAGCCCTGTTCTTCACTTTGGGACGAGCGCTAAAATAAAGTGCAGCCCTTCGACAAGCTCAGGGCGAACGGTGATTAGGTGGGCGCGTCAGACAAACGAGCTATGTCCCTGTCAATCAATTCTCCAATCGCGCCCGACGAAAGCCCCAGCCTCTCTGCCAGCACCTCCTCCGTATGCTGCCCGAGATAGGGTGCAGGAGCGGGCTCACCGGCCTCGCGGCCCGGGATGTTGGCGAAGCTGCGGGTGGCGGGATATTCGAAACCGGACGGGTTGGTGTCGGTCTTCGTGAAGAGCGGATTTTCGTCAACCAGAACAGGGTCGTTCGCCGCTTCGTGCATGGTGCGGTAACGCTCGAACGTACAGCCTTCCGCAGCCATGCGGCGCTCGAGCTCGGGCCAGTCCATCGTCCCAGCACGTGACTGGAAGAGGTCGAACAGCGCATGGCGATGCTTGAAGCGCGGATCGTCGCCATCGGCGAAACGCACGCCGCATTGCTGTTCGAGTCGAGCGATTTCATCTTCGACCCCGAAGGCCTTCACCAGGCCCGTCCATTGCTTTGCCGTGAGTGCCGCGACCATGAAGCGGATGTTGTCGAGGCTGCGGAAATCGCGCCCGAAAGCTCCCCAGATCGCATTGCCGAGCCGTTCGCGGTCGGCCCCGCGATAGAGCATCTCGGCCATGGCTCCGCTGTTCGCGACCGTACCGATAGCCACATCGCCCAGCGGCACGCGAAGCTCGCTGCCTTCCCCCGTGTGATCGCGGTGGCGGATCGCAGCGACCAAGGCGAAGGCACAGTATGCGCCGGTGATGAAATCCCACGCAGGCAGGACCTGGTTGACCGGCGGCGCGGTGGCGTCATCCCATTCCTCCGGCCCGCACATCAACGGGTAACCGCTCGCGGCATTGACCGTGAAGTCCATCGCCTGGCGCCCATCATGCCAGCCCATGATCCGCACGCTGACAAGCTCCGGACAATTTGCCGCCACGGCTTCGTGCGAGAGGAAGCTCTTCTCGGGCAAATTCGTGATGAGGTTTCCGGTCTTCGCCGAGAGTTCGACCAGCAGCTCGCGCCCCTCGGCGCTGCGCAAGTCGAGCGCGACCGATTTCTTCGCCCGGTTGAGGTTTTCCCAACTTAGCGAGCGGCCCTCCTTGGTGAGCATGTAGCGGTCGTAATCGAGACCGCCCGCCTTGTGATCGACGCGGATCACCTCTGCACCCATCTGGGCGCAGTAAAGCCCGGCAGTGGGCGAGGCGACGAAGCTGGAGGCTTCGATAATGCTCAGGTCGTTGAGGAGGCCGTACACCCCTCAGACACTCGCCGCATATTCGCGCAGCATGCGCTTGGCTATCTGCAGCTGGAGGATCTGCGTCGTGCCTTCGTAGATCCGGTAGATGCGCGCATCGCGGAAGAAGCGCTCCGCATCGTATTCGGCGAGATAGCCTGCCCCGCCATAGATCTGCACCACGCGGTCGACCACGCGGCCGCACATTTCGCTAGCGAAGACCTTGAAGGCGGCGGCGTGTTTCACCGTGTCCTCGCCCCGGTCCACGCGCGCGGTGACGTCGGCCATCATCGCTTCGGCGGCGTAGATCTCGGTCCAGCTTTCGGCGAGCATCTGCTGGATCAGCTGGAAGTTGGCGATAGGTTCGCCGAAAGCCTGCCGCTCGTTCGCATATTTGATCGCGCTGTCGAGCGCGCGGCGGGCATAGCCAGCGCTCGCCGCGCCCACCGAGATGCGGCCATTGTCGAGGCTCATCATGGCAAAGCGGAAACCCTTGCCGGTCTCCCCACCCAGCAGCGCTTCGCCCGGAACGTGCACATCGTCGAGCATGACATCGGAGATATGGCTGCCCGACTGGCCCATCTTCTTGTCGGGGCTACCGGTCGAGATGCCCGGCGTGTCCATCGGCACGATGAAGGCACTGACATGCGCGTTTTTCGGCAGAGCGTCTTTCTCGGTTCGCGCCATGATCAGCGCGACATCGGCGTGCGGGGCGTTGGTGATGTACCGCTTGGTGCCGTTGAGGATCCAGCCGTTCCCGTCCGGGTCGGGCTTGGCCATGGTCTGCATCGCCGCGCTGTCAGAGCCGCTGCCGGGCTCGGTCAGGCCGAAACAGGCGATCTCGCCAGCAGCGATCCGCGGCCACCATTCGGCCTGCTGTTCCGGCGTGCCGCCGTTCTTGATCGCCGAATTGAACATGCCGACGTTGATCGAGAAGATCGAGCGATAGGCAGGCGCGGCATAGGCCATCGTCTGCACGACCTTGGCATATTGCGTGATATTGAGCCCTGCGCCGCCATGCTCTTCCGGAACCGTGAGGCCGAAAAGACCCATGTCCTTCATTTCGGCGAGGATGTCGTCGGGAACCTTGTCTTCCTCGATCACCTGCTTTTCGGCAGGGATCAGGCGTTCGCGGACATAGCGTTCAAGCTGTTCGAGGAACTGGTCGAACGTGTCCTGGTCCATTCCGGGATTGGGTGTCGTCACGGCGTCTCTCCCTCGCTGGTGTCGCCTGCTTCCTCGCCCGGTTCGGCCATCAAGCGCTGCTCGTCGAGCATGGATGCGGCATCGTCCAGCGCCTCGGCTTCCTCCTGCGTGACCGGGCCGGGATCGACCCCTTCGGTGGAGGAATTGCAAGCAGCAAGGACTGCCATGGTCGCAAATGCGGGCAAAAGGACGAGTCTGTTCATGGCGGCGATGCTATCTCTCCCGGGCGCAAGCGCCAAAGCCGCTACGGAAGAGGGCGAGCGAAGCCCGGGCTCCAACCCGCCCTTCCGGTGTTTCTGGCTTACTCGGGCAGATCTTCGCCCATCGCGTCCATGGCCGCTTCGGCGGTAGCGGCGGCGTTGTCAGCGGCTTCCTCGACCCTGGCGGTTTCGGCTGCTGTCGGGCCTGTGTCTTCTTCGATCGCGGCTTCGGGATCGGCGACCGGTTCGTCGGTCACGCCGTCCATGGCCTCGTCGGCGGCGACTTCGACCGTGTCGGCTTCGGCTTCGGTCGAGGCATTGTCCGAGCTCCCGCAAGCGGCGAGAGCGAGGCTGGCAGTGGCAGCGGCCACGAGACGGAATTTCATGTGGTAATCTCCTTTAGGGGCTGTGCGGCGTGGTTAATCGCTTGTTCGCATCAACGCCAAGGGGAAAATGCGCGGCGGCTCCTTGCACCGGGCGGGAGGTGTGGCAGGAGGGGCGTATGGTCGCCGCTTCCGACATAGCCGAATTGGATCCCCGCGCCGCGCTGAGGAGTACCTTTGGTTTCGAGGACTTTCGCGGACGGCAGGCAGAAGTGGTCGAGCGGACGCTGGCAGGACAATCTAGCCTTGCGGTCATGCCGACTGGCGCGGGTAAGTCGCTGACCTACCAGCTCCCCGCCGTGATGCTCGAAGGGACCTGCGTCGTCATCAGTCCGCTGATCGCGCTGATGCACGACCAGCTGAGAAGCGCGAGGGCCAATGGCATTCGCGCCGCCACGCTGACCAGCGCCGATTCCGATTGGCGCGAAACGCAGGACGCCTATCGCGCAGGTGAGCTCGACCTGCTCTACGTCGCGCCCGAACGCGCAAGCCAGCCGCAATTCCGGGATTTCCTCGCCAGCGCCCGCATCGCGCTCTTCGCGGTGGACGAGGCGCATTGCGTCTCCGAATGGGGGCACGATTTCCGGCCTGACTATCGGATGCTGCGCCCGCTGATGGATGCCTTTCCCGGCGTGCCGCGTCTTGCGCTGACCGCGACCGCAGACCGGCAGACGCGCGAGGATGTGCTGGCGCAGCTCGGCATTCCCGATGACGGCCTGATCCTTGCGGGGTTCGACAGGCCCAATATCCGCTACGCCATCCGCCATCGCGACAATCCCGTGCGCCAGCTGGCCGATCTCATGATTGAGCGGCCGGGCCCGGGCATCGTCTACGCACAGACCCGCCGCAAGGTCGAGGATCTGGCGCAGAAGCTCGCGGCTGCAACCGGGCGGCAGGTCCTGCCATACCATGCCGGCCTCGACGCCGACACGCGCGCCGCCAATCAGGCGACCTTCGTCGCCAGCGAGGACATGGTGATCGTCGCCACAGTCGCCTTCGGCATGGGCATCGACAAGCCCGACGTGCGCTTTGTCGCCCATGTCGGCGTACCCAAGTCGATCGAGGCCTATTACCAGGAGACGGGCCGAGCAGGCCGCGACGGCGATCCTTCCGCTGCAACCCTGTTCTGGGGCGCGGGCGATTTCGCGACAGCACGCGCGCGGCTGGCCGAGGTGGATGAGGATCGCCGCAATGCCGAACGTGCGCGGCTCGATGCGCTCGCCGGACTTGTCGAAACCGCCGGTTGCCGCCGCGCTGTGCTGTTGCGCCACTTTGGGGAGGACCCGCCTGCGCAATGCGGCAATTGCGACAATTGCCTCGACACGCCGGGCGTGACCGACGTGACCGAACTGGCCCGCAAGCTGCTCTCTGCCGTCTACAGGACCGGCCAGAGTTTCGGCATGGGCCATTTGCAGAAGGTACTGATCGGTGCCGAAGACGATCGCGTCCGCCAGAAAGGCCATGACCGACTGAGCGTCTACGGCATCGTCGAGGGCGAGGAGGCACGGCTGCTCCAGCCACTCGGGCGCGCACTACAGGCACGCGGCGACCTCCTACCGACCGAGCACGGCGGCCTCGCCCTTGGAGGAAGCGCACGCGAGATCCTCAAGGGCGAAAGAGAGGTGGAAATCGTCGTCCCGCCCAAACGCCAGCGCGGCCGGAAGCGCGGTGGCGACGAGGCGAACCCGGTCGGCGACCCGCTGTTCGAAGCCTTGCGCGAACTGCGCCGCGAACTGGCCGCAGAGGCGCAGGTCCCGCCCTATGTCATCTTCCACGATTCCACCCTGCGCGAGATGATTTCCACACGCCCCACGACCATGGCCGAGATGGGGCGAATCGGCGGGATCGGGGGCAAGAAGCTGGAGGCCTATGGCGAGCGTTTCCTGAGCGAGATCGCACGCCACTGACCGGATCCGATTGACTTTCGTATCATTTGATATAAATATGATATCATAATTATATCGAAGGAGGCACGAACATGTCGGTCGACCTGTCCGGAATGAAAACCAGCCGCGAAAGCGCGGCGACCAGCTACAATGGCTACATCATGCTGCTGATCCTCGTGGTCGCAGTGGCAGCGCTGGCCTTTATCCTGCCGGGGATGGCGCCCTATGACGGGGCACCGAAAGCCGTGAAGATCGGCTTTGTGGGCATGCTCGTCGTCTCGCTGATCGGCGTGCTCGTCCTCGCTTCGGGCTTCTTCATGATCCAGCCGAACCAGGCCGCGGTCATCACCCTGTTCGGCGAATACAAGGGTTCCGAACGGACCGAGGGGCTGCGCTGGGTGTGGCCGTGGATGGGCAAGAACAAGATCTCCGCCCGTGCGCACAACATCCATTCCGAGCGGGTGAAGATCAACGATTTGCGCGGCAACCCGATCGAGATCGCCTGCAACGTGGTATGGCGCGTGCGCGACACCGCACAGGCGAGCTTCGATGTCGACGATTACAAGGAATTCGTGAACATCCAGATCGAAGCGGGACTCCGCACCGTGGGCTCGCGCCACCCTTATGACGACTTCGAAGGCGAGGAAGTGACGCTGCGCGGCGGCGCCGAGGTAGTAAATGGGGAACTGCTCGAAGAGCTAAACGACCGGCTCAAGGTTGCCGGTGTAATGGTCGACGAAGCGGGCCTCACCCACCTTGCCTATGCCAGCGAAATCGCCAGCGCCATGCTTAAGCGTCAGCAGGCCGACGCCATCATCGCGGCGCGTGCCAAGATCGTTCTTGGTGCCGTGGGAATGGTCGAGGATGCGCTGACCAAGCTCAGCGAGGACGGCATCGTCGACATGGACGCCGAGCGCCGTGCGACGATGGTCTCCAACCTGATGGTGGTGCTGTGCGGCGAGAAGGAAGCGCATCCGGTCATCAACGCCGGTTCGATCTACTAGGAACGGAGCCCGCACGGGAACTCTCCCATGCCGCAAAAGAAAGCCTTTGCCTTGCGTCTCGACCCGGCAGTCCACGCCGCGGTCGAGCGCTTGGCTGCCAGCGAATTGCGCAGTGCCAATGCGCAGATTGAGATGCTGCTGCGCGAGGCGCTGAAGAAGCGCGGTGTCGAGATCGCGCCGTCCAAGCCACCACGCCGGGGGCGCCCGCCTTCGAACCCCTAGGTCGGCCCATGCCGGATATTAACCTTTTCCCGCCAAGATGGCAGGATGGACAGGCGTGTCATCTCGAATACCCAGCGGTTTCCCGAGTGGATCGTCGCCGCAGTGGCGCTGGCTTCGGTCGCGCTTATTCCGCTTGCCGTCTTCCTTTTCTGAAGGAACACCGACCCTCCTCCGCCCGTTGAGCGGGCAAAGGAGTTTCCCATGGCCGGAGGATGGGCGCGCGATGGCGCCGTTCAGGACCAGATCGACGATACGGTGAACGATGCCGTCAGCGCCGCCCGCGCGCGCATGCCGACTGGCGAGAGCGCGAAGTATTGCGATGAATGCGGAGAGCCGATCCCGGAAAAGCGGCGCGAAGCCCTGCCGGGAGTGCGCACCTGTGTCGCCTGCCAGTCGGGCCGCGATGCGGCTGTTCGACAATCCGGTATCAATCGCCGTGGCAGCAAGGACAGCCAGTTGCGCTGAAGCGCGGCTGGACTATGGACACCCGCATGACCTCGCCCTTCATCTGGTTACAGCACGTCCTTCCTCATCACGCCGTCTCGCGCGGCGCTGGCTCGATCGCTTCGAGCGAAGTGCCGTGGCTCAAGAACCTGCTCATCCGCCGTTTCATCAAGGCTTATGACGTCGATATGAGCCAAGCGGCGCGCGAGGTGGAGGAGTTCAAGAGCTTCAACGACTTCTTCACGCGCGAACTGAAGCCCGGGATGCGGCCTCTTGCAGACAGTTCGGCGCATATCCTGAGCCCCGCCGATGGCGCGGTGAGCCAGATCGGCAAGATCGAGCAGGGGCGGATTTTCCAGGCCAAGGGGCGGCACTTTACGACCGTGCAATTGCTCGGTGGAGACAAGGAAGCAGCGGCGAGGTTCGAAGGTGGCAGTTTTGCCACGATCTATCTCTCCCCGCGTGACTATCACCGTGTGCATATGCCCGCCGCCGGCACGCTGACATCGACAACCTACGTCCCGGGCGAGCTCTTCTCGGTGAACCAGGTGACGGCAGAGAATGTCGACGGACTCTTCGCCAGGAACGAACGGCTCGCCTGCCTCTTCGAGGGGCCGGATGGAATCTTCGCAAATGTCATGGTGGGCGCAATGATTGTCGCGGGCATCGAAACCGTCTGGAGCGGTCTCGTCGAAACGCATAATCCGAAGCTGGTGCGCGAAGAGTTCGGGGCGGGCGAGCATGCCTTCGAAGCGGGCGACGAGATGGGCCGTTTCATCCTCGGCTCGACTGCTGTGCTGCTGTTCGAACCGGGCAAGGTCGAATGGGATGCCTCGCTAAAGGCCGGTGATGCCGTCCGCATGGGACAGGCGATCGGGAAGCGGCTTCAGCCGAAAGCCGGCGCGTAGCTGACAGTCCCGCGCGGCGCTTCGCCTTCGAGAACGAGGCGCTGGAAATATTCGGCAGGTGGTCCGGGATAGGTCAGCTGCGGATCGTGTTCGAAACCGAAGCGCTTGTAATAGGCTGGCTCACCCAGAAGCACGAGGCCGCGAGCACCCTTCATCCGCATGTCTGCGATGGCGCGCTGCATCAGGCGCAGGCCCACGCCTTCGCGCTGATGGGAAGGCAGGACGCTGATTGGACCAAGGCCGTACCAGCCCTCGCTCCCATCGGAAATCGTGACCGGCGATACCGCGACATGGCCGATGATCCGCTCGCCATCCTCGGCGACGAGCGAGAGAGCGAGATCACCCGCTGCACGCAAGCCGTCGACGATCTGGACCTCGCTGCCATCGCTATGCTCGACTTCGGCGAAGGCGGCGTTGGTGACGACTGCGATCTCGGCATGATCGCAGGAATCCTCAGGGCGGATCGTTAGCGCGCTCATGGGAGGATGTGCCCCGCGCGGTCGCGCTTGGTCGCAAGGTAGCGTGCGTTGTGCGGATTGTCGGGCAGCGAATGGGCGACCCTCTCGGTGACAGTCAGGCCCTCGCACTGGAGCGCTTTCACCTTGGCAGGATTGTTCGTCATCAGCCGGATCTCCTTCACGCCCAGCAATTCGAGCATGCGCGCTGCCGTCGGGAAATCGCGCGCTTCGTCGGGCAGGCCTAGCCGCGTATTGGCATCGACCGTATCGAACCCCTGATCCTGCAACCGATAGGCGCGCAGTTTGTTCACCAGCCCGATGCCGCGCCCTTCCTGCCGCATGTAGAGCAGCACGCCCCAGCCGCCCTTGTCAGCCTCATCCGCCATCGCGCGCAGCGCTGCATCGAGCTGCGGCCCGCAATCGCATTTGAGGCTGCCGAGAATATCGCCGGTCAGGCATTCCGAATGGAGCCGCACGAGCGGCGGCCTGTCCGCGCGCTGCTCGCCGATCACGAGGGCGACATGCTCGCGCGTGTCGTCGGGGCTGCGGAAGGCGACGATGCGGGCGCCCTCAGCTGCTGCGACAGGGAGCCTGGCGCGGGTCGCGATCTTCAGGCGCTGCGGGTCGGTGAATGCGGCGAGGTCGCCGACCTCGACCGAAGCCGGTTCGCCCGCCCCCGTGGGATCGACGAGGAAAGCCGGAAGGATGCCCGCAATGCGCGCAAGTTCCAGCGCCGCCTTGGCCTGCTCCTCCCATTCGATCGGAAGCGCCTTGAACGGACCCTTCAGCGGGTTCTGCAAATCGAGCGCAGGGTCAGCAATGGCGAGTGCGGCAGGGAGGTCGAAAGTCTCCGCGCTGCGCATCAACACCGGCTGCCGCGGTGCAGCGGCCTCCAGCTGATTGGCGAGCTTGAGCGTCGCGGCGCGCGAGGCGGAAATCAGCATCGCCTCGCCCGACAGTTCGGAGAAGGCCGTCTCCACTGGTTGCAGCAAAGGTGCGCCCTCGATCGCGAGCGGCCAGCCGTGGCGCAGAGCGTCCACTGCCAGCGCCGCGCGGCGGGAGGGCGACGGCTCGCTCAGAGGCTGAACTCCGTCACCAGAGGCACGTGGTCGGACGGCTTTTCCCAATCGCGCGCATACTCATGGACCGAGTGCCCAGTCGCCTGTTTCGCGAGTTCCGGGCTGGCCCACATATGGTCGAGGCGGCGGCCGCGATCATTCGCCTTCCAGTCCTTCGCGCGGTAGCTCCACCAGCTGTAGTAACGTTCGGGAGCCTTGATGTGCTCGCGACCGATATCGGCCCAGCCATGCGCATCCATGAAGCGCTGGAGGCTTTCGACCTCCACCGGCGTATGGCTGACGACCTTGAGCAACTGCTTGTGGTTCCACACGTCGCTTTCGAGCGGGGCGATGTTGAAATCGCCGACGATCAGCGTGGGCCGATCCACCTTGTCGGCCCATTTCGTCATCCGCTCGAGGAAATCGAGCTTCTGGCCGAACTTGGGGTTCACCTCGCGGTCGGGCTCGTCGCCGCCAGCTGGCACGTAGACGTTCTCGATGATCATCCCGTCATGATCCGGCAGCTCGACACCAACATGGCGTGCCTCGCCATTATCCTGCCAGTCGTGGCGCGAGAACTCGCGCAGCGGCACGCGGCTTACGGTTGCAACACCGTGATAGCCCTTCTGGCCATGCACGGCGACGTGCTCATAGCCCAACGCCTTGAAGGCTTCGAAGGGAAACTGTTGCTCCTGGCATTTGATTTCCTGGAGGCACAGCACGTCGGGTGACGTCTCCTTGAGGAAACGTTCGACGATCGGCATGCGCAGGCGGACGGAATTGATGTTCCAGGTAGCTACAGAAACCATGGCGCGGAGATAGGGCGGCGCGCGCCACGGGTCTACCCGCCTTCCCCAACAAAAAACCCTTGAGCCGGGGGCATTGGCTCAAGGGTTCCATGTGAGCGTTCGTCACGCTTGGATACCGAGCGACTTATCGGGCGGGGCAATCAACAGGGGGGAAATTGCCGCCCGCCGCTTCGATAGGGACTGTTTTATCCCTGTTCGGCTTGCTGCTCAATGAACATTGCACTTCGGCGGATCGCATAGTCGCCACATGTCAGCGCCGAAACGTTTATCCCGGGCGACGGGATGTGCGGCGCGGATCGCGGAACCTGAACGTGCTGTCGGCAACCGCCATGCCATAGCGGTGGTTGCGCAGCCGGACGGTGGTGCGGTGGTTCTGCGAATCGAGCGCGACCCAGTGCGTCAGCCGCAGTCCGCCCGGTGCCGATGCGTCGCGCTGAAAGATGAGCGTGATCACACCGAATTCGGGGCGATCGCTGTCGCGCACCTCGATGCTGACCACGTCGCTATGCGAGGTCTCGATCAGCCGGCCATACTTCTTCACGTCGCGATTGGGATCGAGCAGCGCGCCGAGCGGCGAATTCCTGATCGGCCAGCGCTGGACCTGGTTCACCGCGTAATCGATCATGTACATCGACTTGCCGTTCGAGACGACAAGCAGGTCGACGCCCTTCTCATATTCGAACCGGATCTTGCCCGGGCGCTTCAGCGTCATGACGCCCGACACGGCCTGGCCGTTGCGGTCGGTCTGGACGAAATCGGCCTTCATCGTCGAAATGCCGCGCAGAGCATCGACCGCACGGTCGAGATCGCCCGCTGCCGCTTCGACAGGTGCGGGAGCCACGTAGAATGAGGCAGGCACGCCAACGGCCAACGCGAGTGCGAAGGCCGAGGCGACAGGTCGGTTCTTGAAGAGAGACAAGGTGTTCATGCTCCGTGATCTACAGTCGGAGCATTGAACTGTCACTGAACTAAAGGCGTTCCCGCCATTCAGCTTGTGGAGCAAACGCCCCGCCAGATCACTTGATCTTGGCTTCCTTGAATTCGACGTGCTTGCGCGCCACCGGGTCGTACTTCTTGAAGACGAACTTCTCGGTGTGGTTGCGCGGATTCTTCTTCGTCACGTAGTAGAAGCCCGTGTCGGCGGTCGAGACGAGCTTGATCTTGACGGTTGCGGGCTTCGCCATGGCGTGTTCCTAAAGATCTTTCGGTGGCGGCCGATTTCGGCCGAAATAATAAGGGCGGCGCGAGCTGCACCGCCGTCCGGCGCGCCCTTTGTGTGATTCACGGGGAAAAGTCAAGCGTCAGCCGACGATCCGCTACCAGTCGACCTTGCCGCGATTTGCCTTCACTTCGCCGCGCACTTTCTTCGCCTTGAGCCGCTTCACCTTGCCCACGCGGTTCACGCGGCTTTTCTTGCGCTTCTTTGGCGGTGTGAGCGCCTCGCCGAGCAACGCGACCAGCCGCTCTCGCGCTGCCTCACGGTTCTGTTCCTGCGTGCGGTATTCGTTTGCAGTGAGCACGATCTCGCC
Organism: Qipengyuania vesicularis; assembly: GCF_019711415.1. Lineage (GTDB taxonomy): Bacteria > Pseudomonadota > Alphaproteobacteria > Sphingomonadales > Sphingomonadaceae > Qipengyuania > Qipengyuania vesicularis. The sequence continues at coordinate 221,098 of NZ_JAIGNJ010000003.1, forward strand.
CGCCTTGGTGAATTTGCTACCAGCCAGTTCCTTCAGCCGCTCGAAGGCATCGGGCGGCATGCCGAGCTGAAAGACGTCGACGCGCAGCTGGACGGCGGTGGCCACCTTGTTGACGTTCTGCCCACCGGGGCCGGAGGAGGCGATGAACTTCTCCTCGGCTATCTCCTGCGCGCGGTCGGCAATTCTACCCATCGGTGAAACCGAGGGCGGCAAAGTCCCGCGGAAGCGGAGCTGCGGCCTCGATTGCGGGCTTGTTCTCGCGCGGTACGACCAGGCCCGCTGCGTGCAGCATGGTGCGCGGCGCACCGCTTTTTTTGTCCGGGCCCGTGCCGTAAACCGGATCGCCGAGCAGCGACATGCCGAGCCCAGCCTCGCAATGGATACGGATCTGGTGCGTCCGACCTGTCTCCGGGCGAAACTCGATCAGCGCCTTGCCGTCGTGTTCGGCCACCTTCCGCCAGTGCGTGACCGAGGGTTTCCCCTTCTTCGCCGCGATCATGCGCCAGCCCCTGTCCGCGCTGCTGATCTTGGACAGCGATAGCTCGATCGTGCCTGCCTCGCCCTCGGGAATACCCGAGAGGATGCCGAGATAGCGCTTTTCGACCAGCCGCTGCTCGAAGGCCATGCCGAAGCGCTTGAGTGCCTTCGGATTGCGCGCGAGCAGCAAGCAGCCGCTGGTATCGGTGTCGAGCCGATGGACAGGCGAAGGCGCACGCTGGAAGCCGAGCTTCAGCTGTTCGTAGTGGTCTTCCAGCGCCGGCCCGCCCTTGCGCGGACGGTCGATGGAAAGGCCCGCGGGCTTGTCGATGACGAGCGCTTCGCCGTCTTCGAACAGGATGGGAATATCGGTCATGCAGTCTTCAGTTCGGCGCGCACCAGCTGGCGCAGCGCATTTCCGAGGAAGAAACCGTCCTCGAGATCGGCAATGGTGAGCTCTGCCTCGCGCGCCTTTCCTTCGTCGAGAAGGGACTGGCGAAACACTCCCGGCAGCAAGCCGAGCGTTGCGGGCGGCGTGAGCAATAGGCCATCGCGCGCGACAAAGATACTGGTGATGCAGCCTTCGGTGAGGAGACCCTCTTCGCGCACGAACAACGCCTCGTCGGCCCCCTGGCTCTGCGCCACCGCGCGACCATCCTCGTAGAAGCCGCGGTCCGTGGTCTTGTGCCTGAGGCGCCAGTCACCCGGATCGACCGGCAGGGGCAGCACGACACATCTGGCCGGTTCCTCCCAGCCTTGCGGCATCCCCGACGTCTCCAGCGCGATCGCTCCGCTGCGCGATGCGAGCAAGCGCACGCGGCTCGGCTTGTCGAGCACGAAACAGCAAGCATGGAGCTGGTTGCGCGCCTCGTGCCGGTCGAAGCTGAAGCCCAGCTCGTGTGCGCTGCTCTTCATGCGCAGCAAATGCGCCTCGAGCAGGGCGATGCCTTCTTCCGGCGTGAAGCGCATCGTCTCGATCAGGTCGAATTGCGCGGCGCGATGGTCTGGCGAGCCCGAGCGGGCGAAAGCGCCCTTGAGCAGCGCCTCGCGCCATTCGGTATGCGCTTCGCTGTCCGCGACGATCGCGCCGCCAACGCCGAGCACGGCCTTGCCGCGCGAATTCTCGATCTCGGTCAGGCGAAGGGTGCGGATTGCCACATTGAATGCGGCATCCCCGTCTGCACCGATCCGCCCGATGGCCCCGCAATAGGGACCGCGGGCATCGCGCTCGACCTCGTCGATCAGCTCCATCGCGCGGATCTTCGGCGCCCCGGTGATCGAACCGCAGGGGAATAGTGCGCGGACGAGGTCGATCGCCCCCATCCCGTCTTGCAATTCGGCACGCACGACGCTGACCATCTGGTGCACGGTCGGGTAGCTTTCGATCGCGAAGGGTTCGTCCACGCGCACACTGCCCGCCTCCGCCACGCGAGACAGATCATTGCGCATGAGATCGACGATCATCAGGTTCTCGGCCTTGTCCTTCACCGAGGATGCGAGCTCTTCGGCATAGGCCCGATCCTGCGGCTCGTCAGAAGAGCGAGGGCGCGTCCCCTTCATCGGCTTGGCCTTGGCCTCGTTACCCTTGAGCGAGACAAAGAGTTCGGGCGAGAGGCTCAAGAGCCAGTGCGAGCCATCGAAGATCACGCCGCCATAGCCAGCCTGCGCGGCGGGCCGGAGCGCCGCGTAGAGACCCAGCGGATCGCCGGTGAAATTGCCTGCCAGGGGGAAGGTCAGGTTCGCCTGGTAGATATCGCCAGCGCGGATCGCTTCCTGCAGTTTCGCAAACGCTGCCTCGTATCCGCCCGGCGAGATTTGCGGTTCCAGCGGCCCGACCGAGCCGGGCCCCCGTGCATGTGCCTGCAGCCAGTCGGACATGTCAGCTGCCGCGATCTTTTCCGGTGCATCGAACAGGCCAAGCCACACGAGCGGACCGGTTGCACCGGTCTTCGCTGCGGCACGGGCTGCCAAACGATCCTCGAGCGCGAGTCCGGCTTCGTAGGTGATGTAGCCCGCGAGTTCGCCGCCGCCCTTGCGCGCCGCCTCGGCAGCCCGAAGCGCCCATTCGACCTCGTCAGCCCTCCTTGCGACAAACACTTCGCGCGGGTTTTCATAGAGCAGCGCGTCGGCAGCGCCGCTTTCGCGCGCATCGTCCAGCAAAACAAAGGGATGTCCGCCCGCCATTGCGCAAACAGCATTTACAGCGCTTCGCAGCCAAGTCGAGTGCTCGCTTGACCTTGCCGCGCCCCCTGCGCCACATCTGGGCAAACACAGATCAAGGGCGGGACTTCTATGAGCACCATTTTTCTCGGGTTGGGCGGCGATGGCGAGAACCAGCATCTCCGGCTGGAACAGGCCAATCGTCACGGGCTGATTGCAGGCGCGACCGGAACCGGCAAGACAGTGACGCTGCAGGGCCTTGCAGAGAGCTTCTCCGCCAATGGCGTTCCCGTCTTCGTCGCCGATGTGAAGGGCGACCTTGCGGGCATATCGATGGCGGGTTCGCCGCAGTTCAAGCATGCCGACAAGCTGGAGGGCCGCGCGAAAGAGTTGGGCATGGACGACTATGCCTATGCGGATAACGCCGCCGTCTTCTGGGACCTTTACGGCGAAAAGGGTTTCCCGATCCGCACCACGATTTCGGAGATGGGCCCGCTGCTCCTCGCCCGGCTGCTCGATTTGAACGAGACGCAGGAAGGCGTGCTCAACATAGTCTTTCGCTATGCCGACGAGAACAACCTCCTGCTGCTCGATCTCGGCGATCTGCAGGCAATGCTGGCCTTCGCGCATGAGAACGCGTCGGACCTCTCGGGCAAATACGGCAATGTCTCCAAGGCCAGCGTCGGCGCGATCCAGCGCCAGCTACTAAGCTTCGAAAGCCAGGGCGCGGACCAGTTCTTTGGCGAGCCTGCACTGGAGATCGACGATTTCCTCGCCACCGACGACCAGGGTCGCGGGATCATCAATGTCCTCGCTGCCGACAAGCTGATGCGCAGCCCGAAGCTCTATGCGACCTTCCTGCTTTGGCTGCTGGCCGAACTGTTCGAGACGCTTCCCGAGGTGGGCGATCCGGACAAGCCGAAGCTCGTCTTCTTCTTCGACGAGGCACACCTGCTGTTCGACGATGCGCCCGAGGCGCTGGAGGACAAGGTCGAACAGGTCGTGCGCCTGATCCGTTCGAAGGGCGTCGGCGTCTATTTCGTGACACAAAACCCGATCGATATCCCTGAGAAGATCGCCGGCCAGCTCGGCAACCGCATACAGCACGCCTTGCGCGCCTTCACGCCGCGCGACCAGCGGGCCATCAAGGCAGCGGCCGAGACCTTCCGCATCAACCCGGATCTCGATGTCCAGGAAGCCATCACGCAGCTCAGGGTGGGCGAGGCGCTAGTTTCGACACTCGACGAAGACGGCGCACCGGGCGTTGTGCAGCGCACCTTGATCAAGCCTCCGCACTCGCGCCTCGGTCCGGTGACCGAGAAGGAGCGCAAGATCATCAACTCGGTGAGCGATCTCGACGGCAAGTATGACGAGGCCGTCGATCGCGAGAGTGCAGAGGAGGTTCTTGCGGCCAAGGCTGCCGATGCTGCCAAGACCGCAAAGGAGGTCGAGGAAACGAGCCGCGAGGAAGTCGCAAAGCGAGAGCGCAAGACGCCCTCCATGTGGACCAAGGCCGGCAAGGCTGCGGCCAAGGCAGCCGCGGGCTCGCTGACCTCGGTCGCGGTCGCCACGGTGCTGGGCAAGAAATCGCGCGCCGATCCGGTTCGCACCGGCCTCAATGCGTTTGTCCGCAATATCGTCGGCGGACTGATGCGCTGACCATGGATCGCGCGCTCGGAGAATTCCTGGCCGACAACGGCCTTTCCGAGACGCCCGACCTGTCCGCCATTCATGATACGGAGCGAGTCCGCGCCCTGCTGGTGGAGGCCGCGCGCGAGCGACGTGCGATGAGCTACTCCGAAATCCTCGGTCGGCTGGGCTTTCGCTTCACCCGCCCGAAGATGCGCGCCCTTTGCAAGACGCTCGACACGCTAGACGCTGAAGGAAAGGCCCGCTCCGAGGCCCCGCTTGCGGTCCTCGTGGTGCGCGAGAGCGACGGCCTGCCGGGCCAGGGCTGGTGGATCTCCCGCCGCGATTTCAAGGGCGAATGGACCGGCGCCAAGGCGAAGCGATACGTCGAGAAGCTACAGGCCGAAACCTACGATTTCTGGGCGAGCCACTAGCCCAGCGGAAGGCGCAGCTCGGCGCGCAATCCGCCCTGCTGCCGGTTGGCCAGCTCCAGCGAACCGCCATGCTGTTCTGCCACGGCCCGCGCGATCGTGAGACCAAGTCCCGCCCCTCCGGTGGCCCGATTGCGACTGGCCTCGCCGCGTGTGAAGGGTTCGAGCATTTCGGCGATGCGGCCTTCGGGAATGCCCGGCCCATCGTCCTCGATCCGGATCACGGCATGGCCATCCTCGCGCGTCAGGCTGACTTCCGCCGTGCCGCCATAACGCAGCGCATTCGACACGAGGTTGCGCACGCCGCGCTTGAGCCAGGTGAGGTGCACAGGGGCTGCAAGGCGCTGACCATCGAGCAGCGCGACCGGCTGATTCATATCCTCGAATTCCTCGATCACCGAAACCAGCAGCGCATAGAGTTCGGTTCTTTCGGCGGGGCGATCGGCGCGGCCGATCCGGGCTAGCAGGAGGATCTCGTCGAGCGTGCGAGTGATGTCCTCGATCGAATCGACCATGCGGCTGCGCGTCGCCTCGTCCTCGACGCCCTCGACGCGCACCCGAAGCGCGGCGAGCGGGGTCTTCAGATCGTGGCCGATCGCGCCCAGCATCACGTCCTTCTCGTCGATCATCGCGCCGATCCGTGCTTCCATCGCATTGTGCGCGGCAATCAGCCGCCGCACGTCCTCCGGACCTTGCGGCTCCATCGGGGAGGCATGGACAGGCAATTGCGAGAAGTCCTCGGTCCGCTTCGTCAGCTGTGCGAGGGGGCCGGTGATACGGCGCAGGATCAGCCACAGGACAAAGCAGAGCAGCGCGGTCAGCGCCGCAGCGCGCAGGATCGGAAAGGCGGGTCCGAAATGCCTGTGCGGAGCGCGGACCGGCGCGCGGACGACCTCCCATGTGCCGCCGCTCGATATGCCGGCGACCGCGACTGTCTTCGGAAGATCTTCTTGCTGTAGACCCCGGCGCATTGCCATCCGGCGGAGGAAGCGCTGGGCCACCGGGTCGGCCGATGCGGGGCGCTCGACCACACGGATATCGTCGAACTCGCGGCCATTGTTGCGCAATGTCTCGCCGAGCCGTCGAGCAATCGCGGGACGGTCCTCGTCAACGGAAAAGCCCGGGAACTCCGCGCTGCGACTGAAATCGGTATTGCCGAATCTCCGTGCAACCCTATCTGCCCTGCGCGGCAGGCGGCGCTCTCCCTCGGCCCCGCGCCTTGGTCCGGGATCGATGCGAACCGCAGGAAACCCTTCTTCCGCGATCCGCGCCGCCGCAACGAAACGCAGGCCAAGCATGTTGACCAGCGCGGCTTCGGCCCGGTCCTTCTCGATATTCCAAGCGACAACCGCATTCACGCCCTGGACGACGAGCAGCGTCAGGGCGACCGCGAGCGTTACCTGTCCGAGCAGGCTCTTTGGCAGGAAGCGCGTCATGCCGTTCCTTGCGCAGCGCGCGTGACATCGGCGCCGAACCGGTAGCCGCCGCCACGCACCGTCTGGATGAAGTGCGGATTCCTGCTGTCGGCCTCGATCTTGCGCCTTAGCCGACTGACCTGGTTGTCGACCGCGCGGTCGAACAGATGGGCTTCGCGGCCCTGCACCATGTCGAGCAACTGGTCGCGGTCCAGCACGCGGCGCGGATGGTCGCAAAAGGCGCGAAGCATGCGGAACTCGGCGGTCGAGATGGGGACAAGGGTACCGTCCGGATCGCTGAGCCTCCGTTTCAGGGGATCAAGCGTCCATCCTTCGAAACGATAGAGCAGGTCCTCACCCGCAGCTTCGGGAGCACGTTCTGCACGGCGCAGCACCGAACGGATGCGCGCCACCAGTTCACGCGGCTCGAAGGGCTTGGTGACATAGTCGTCTGCCCCGATTTCGAGCCCGACGATGCGGTCCATCGCTTCGCCCTTTGCGGTCAGGAGGATGACCGGGAGCCCGCGCGCCTCAACGAGATGGCGGCAGAGCGATAGTCCGTCTTCACCCGGCATCATGATGTCGAGCAGCACGAGATCGGGTGTGGCTGTTTCCAGCTCGCTCCGCGCCCTGGCTGCGCTTTCGGCCTGCGAGACGCTGAACCCCTGGCCGGAGAGATACTCCGCCAGGGGTTCGCGCAGGCTTCGCTCGTCATCGACGAGGAGGAGTTTGGTCGGCGCGCTGTCGTTCATGTCGATCCGGCGACTACCGCTTGTGCGACCTGCGGCGCAAGCCGCTTACTGGCGACGCCCTTCACGGCGCGACTTGCGCTCTGCCTTCGCGGCCGCATGCTCTTCAGCCGAGACGACGCCATCACCGTCGCGATCGGCCTTGGCGAACCGGGCAGCCAGCGCCGCGTCGAATTCCGCGCGGGTCACCGACTTGTCGCCATTGGCATCCGCCATTCGCAGCATCTGCATCGCGCCGTGGCGTCCGCCACGCTTGCCGCGCTTGCCATCGCGACGCTCACCGCGCGCTTCGTGCATGGCCTTGAGTTCATCCTGCGATAGTCCGCCAGAATTGTCGGTGTCCATGCGTTCAAAATGGGCTGCCATCTTCTGGGCACGGTGCCCTTCGCGAGCCTCGCGTCGTTCGCTGCGACGCTCCATTCGCGCTTCATGCATGGCCATCATCTCTGCATGCGAAAGCTCGCCGTCGCCATTGGTATCGGCCTCGGCGAATTTCTCCATGCGGTGGGCTGCGCGATCATCGGCGTCGACCACGCCATCGCCATTCGCGTCCATGCGTGAGAAAAGCGCCGCGCCATGGGCTTCCATTTCGGCCTGGGTGATGGTGCCGTCACCATCGGCATCGGGATTGTGCTTGCCGCCGTGATTATGCGCGAGAGCTGCCGTGCCGGCCAGGGCCAGTGCGGTGGCGGAAAGGGAAAGTGCGATCTTCTTCATGTCTAAGCCTCCAGATGTGGAGAGCTGCGGCACGGCGGGAGGGGGGAGAACAGGTCTGTCCGCACCGCAGCTCGTGCATCCTCTCTGCAGGAGCAATGTCGCAGCAATATCCCGCAGGATGGCTGAATTGTATCGCTTTGTCACAAACGTGAAGCGCCGTTCACGAACGTGAAATCTCTAACGCGGCCGGTGCTGGGTGCCCTCGCCAGCCGTGATGAATATAGCCGTTGCCTCAAGCTCGATGTCGGCAATATGCCAAACGCCGGGCGCGTTGATCGCATAGTCGCCTGCACCAAGCGTCGTCTTCTCGATCCGCCCGTCGGGAAACTCCTGCGTCAGCACCATCTCGCCCGAGATGCAGATTACCACCTCATCTCCCAGCGGGTGCATTTCCCAGCTCGGCCAGCTTTCGGTGAAAGTGTGCTGGCTTACCAGTCTTCCTTCACGGCCATCGACCCCATTCCGCTTGCCGTAAGCTTCGTACCATTCCATCCCGTCGAAGGGTGGCTGAGGCACCGCCGTGGCGCCGAGGCCAAGGTGAATGAAGCTATCCGGCAGGCGGCGAGGGTCGGCCACTACCCGACCTTGTCCATCAGGAAGGCGTTGAGCTTGTTTCCATCAGGATCGCGGAAATAGGCAGCATAGAACTGCATGCCGTTCTCGTCCGGCTCCCCGCGCGGGCCCGGCTCGCCTTCGTCGCTGCCGCCATTGGCGAGCGCGATGTCGTAGAGCCGCTTCACCTGGTCACGGTTCTCCGCCTGGAGCGCGACCATGGTACCGTTTCCGACCGTCGCTTTCTCGCCATCGAAAGGCTTGGTCGCAGCAACGCCCGCGCCGCCATCCCACTTGCCCCAGGCGATGAAGGTGTCGAACTCCATCATCCGCCCGACGCCCATTTCTGCGGCGATGGCATCGTAGAATTTCGCGGCCTTCTCGAGGTCGTTTGTGCCCACCGTAACGTAACCGATCATCTGCCCTACTCCTTGCTGAAAGCGACTCGCGACCGATGGAACATTACGTGAACATACCTATTGCTGCAAGCTGTTCCTACAGCGGGCGACACTCGCGCTCGAGCCAGGCGAGGTCGTCGCCTTCGAGTTGGGGGGCGAGGATCTCGCGTGTCTTCGCGTGATAGGAATTCCACCATGCGATCTCGCGGTCGGTGAGAATTGCCTTGTCGACCAGCCTGCGGTCGAGTGGCACGTGGGTGAGCGTCTCGAAAGTCAGATACTTGCCCTCGCTACCTTCGACCTTCGCATCGACCACCAGCACGAGGTTCTCGATCCGGATGCCGTATTCGCCGGGCTTGTAATAGCCCGGCTCGTTCGAGAGGATCATGCCCTCGCGCAAGGGCGCTCCGGTCCCGGCGAAGGCCCCGCCGGGCTTGGAAATCCGCTGCGGCCCTTCGTGGACCGAGAGATAGCTACCCACGCCGTGGCCCGTCCCGTGGCCATAGTCGACGCCTGCCTGCCACAGGTGCATGCGCGCCAGCGCGTCAAGCGCACCGCCACTGGTGCCATCGGGGAAGCGGGCGAGGTCGAGTTCGATGTGGCCCTTGAGGACGCGCGTATTGCGGTCGATCATTTCCACGGTCGGCTCACCCGGTCCAACCCAGACGGTGCGGGTGATATCGGTCGTTCCGTCGAGATACTGCCCGCCCGAATCGCACAGATAGATGCTGGAAGGCGGGATCGGGATGTTGCTGTCCTCATCCACCTTGTAGTGCGGCAGGGCAGCATGGCCTGCAGCGGCGCTGATGGTGTTGAAGCTGCAGTCCCTCATGTCGGGACTGAGGCCGCGGAATTCGCGCAGCTTGGCCGCGGCGGAAAGCTCGTCCACCTCGCCGCTGGGCGCATATTCTTCGATCCAGCGCAGGTAGCGAACGACCGCCGCACCATCGCGCGCCTGAGCCTCGCGGTGGCCCTGCTGTTCCGCTTCGGTCTTGATCGCCTTAGGGAGCACGACCGGATCATCATCGCGCACGACCTTTGCACCGCCCTCTTCCAGCGCATGGAAGATCCCTGCCACGGCATGCTTGGGATCGACCGCAATGGTCTTGCCCCTAAATTCGGCCAGCGCGGGTTCGAACTCGGCCCGGTCCCTCACGCGCACGGCATTGCCTAGGTGCTGGGTCAGTTCCGGAGTGACCTTTTCGTGGGCGATGAAAAGCTCTGCCGTACCGTCTGCATGGGCCAGCACATAGGACAGCGCGACCGGAGTGTTGTCGACATCTGCCCCGCGCATGTTGAGCAGCCAGGCGACCGAATCCAGCGCGGTGATGACAGTTGCGTCATAGCCTTCGCGCTTGAGCCAATCGGCCACCTCGGCGCGTTTGTCGGCGCTTGAGCGACCGGCGAACCGTTCGTCATGCGGCACGGCGGGCGCAAGCGAGGGTTGCGGGCGATCGGCCCAGACCGCATCGATCGGATTGCCATCGACCGGGACCAGCTCGATGCCCTTCTTGGCGAACAGCTTGCTCGCTTCTTCGGCCCATTCCACGCCGTGGAGCCAGGCGTCGTAACCGATCTTGCCGCCCTCTGGTGCATGTTCCGCAAGCCACTTGGCGGGCGATGTCGCGGGCACATCCTCGTAATCGTAGAGCTTGCCATCGACCTGCTCGCGCACCTGCACGGTATATCGGCCGTCGGTGAACATCGCGGCCTTGTCCTTCAGGACCGCTGCACTGCCCGCGCTCCCGCCAAAACCCGTCAGCCAGTGCAGCCGCTGCGCATAGGAGCCGACATATTCGCTCATGTGCTCGTCGGAGATGGGAATGACGAAGCCGTCGAGGCCGCGCTTGGCCATTTCGGTGCGCAGCGCGTCGAGACGGGCTTCATGGGTCTGCATAAGCATTGAAAGGGTCTCTCTTTGTGATTCCGGTCTGTATGCCCGGCCATATAGCAACTGGTGCCCCTCCCTGCATCCCAACTATTTCTTAGAACCTTCTCAGTAGTTTGGCCTGCGAAAGGGGATCAAATTTGGTTTTTGGACGCAAGGGGCTCACGACGCCCGCACAGCGCAGGTATCCAGCAGCACAAGAGCGTGCGGAGACATCGCCCGGGCATCGCAATGTGCTCGAACTGCTCGACCGGGAGCAGGACGAAAAGCCGCACCAGCGCGCACAGATGGGCGGCATGGTTCTGTTCGATCTGGTGATGAAAATCATCGCCGACGAGCGCGGCGTGCATATCCAGAACCTCATTGCCATCCTTGCCAGCTGCGGCGGTGCAGCGTGCCTCAAGGCGGCACTCGCCGAAGTGCAGGAGGCCGGTCGCACGCCTCAGGAGGCCGGGATGATGGTGATCGAAGGCGCGGACGGACGCACCTATTTCTACGGTGACCTGCCCAATCGATTCCTCTGGGAAAGCGAAACCTCGCTGCTCAGCCTCACGCTGGGCGCGGCGCAGGGCCTCGGTGCGCAGGTCTCGGTCCAGATGGTGGAAGAGACTATGGGGCATGTCGCCAAGACTGTCGGCTCGCCCGAATTCGGCGTGCCCCGTCTCGACGAACGCGAGCGGGCCAGCGATCTGCCCATCGAATGGGTGAAGGTCTTCCAGTCAAAGCTTGCCGAGGCTCTCGATACCTACGAGGTCCCGCCACAGCAGCGCCCGGCCGCCTTTGGCTTCGCGATCCAGCGAGCGATGGAGGCGGGCCATCAGGCGGCCCCGGTTGACGCCCTTGCGCGGCTGGCGCTCGAATGCGCTGTCCCGATGGCCAAGCTCGACCTCTAACTCCCCATCCGTCAGCCTTAGTTGACAGTTTCGATGCGGTGCAATGCCGCGCATAATCACTCGTGCCTTTGAAGTTTGGTGGAGCCAGCCTATCTCAGGCCGCACCGGCCCATGCCGCATCCAATTCTCCCCAGACCGACCAAGGGAACCAAGTGACCGAACCAACCGCGCCGCCTGTCGCCGAGAAGCGAGAGCATTCTTACACCCACCATGGGGTCACGATCGCCGATCCCTATCACTGGCTCCGCGACCAGGGTTATCCGACCATCGACGATGAGGATGTGCTCGATCACCTGAAGGCGGAGAACGCGTGGTTCGAAGCGCGCATGGCCCCGCAGAAAGCCCTGGTAGAGGAGCTCTACGAGGAGATGAAGGCCAGGATTAAAGAGGACGATTCCTCCGTCCCGCAACGCCGCGGAGATTTCCTCTACTGGTCCGAGTTCGAACAGGGCACGGAATATCGCAAACACTACCGCAGGCCGCTGGCGGGCGGGGATGCCGTAGTCATCCTCGACGAGAATGCGCTCGCTGATGGCCATGAGTATTTCCGGCTCGGTGCCTTCTCTGTTTCGAAGAACGGCCGCTATCTCGCCTATTCAAGCGATACCAACGGTTCGGAGCGGTACACTGCGCGAATCAAGGACCTCGAGACAGGCGAACTGCTTGCCGACGCAATCCCGGGCATCCGCACCAGCCTGACTTGGGTCGCAGGCGATACGGCAGTCGTCTACGGCGAGGCGAACGAGAACTGGCGCACGCTCAACGCCAAGGTCCATGTCCTCGGCCAGCAGGTCTCCGACGACGTCGAGATCTATCGCGAAGACGACGAGAGTTTCAGCGTCGATACCGGCCTAACCGCGCAGGAAGACTGGCTGGTTATCGCCACCGGCGACAATGAAACCAGCGAGGCTCGGCTCGTTCGCGCCGACAATCCGACGGGCGAGCAGATCCTCATCGCCCCGCGCCTCAAGGGCCGCGAATATGATGTCGATGTGCGGGACGGCACGATCTACGTCCACACGAACGATGACCATGTGAATTTCCGGCTTGCCACCGCTAGCCTCGACAATCCCGGAGAATGGACCACGCTGATCGAAGGATCGGATGAGTTCTACCTCGACGGATTCGAGCTGTTCAAGGATTTCTACGTGACCGAAGGGCGGCTGCGCGGGCTCGACCAGATCCAGCTGCGCAGCTACGCCGATCCCAATCTCGTGAAGCCGATCGCCTTTACCGAGGCGAGTTTCTCGACGGGTCTTTCCAACAATCCCGAATACGACCAGGACAAGCTGCGGCTTGCCTATGAAAGCATGGTCACGCCGGATTCGGTCTATGACTACCATGTCGCGACCGGCGAGCTCGAGCTGCTCAAGCAGCAGGAAATCCCAAGCGGCTATGATGCCGGCCTCTACCAGGTCGAGCGGATCGAAATCGCCGCGCGCGACGGCACCATGGTGCCGGTGTCGATCGTCAGCCGGAAGGATCGCGCGATGGGCGGTCCGCTGCACCTCTATGCCTATGGAGCCTACGGCATTGCCTATCCGCCGGGCTTTTCGACCACGCGGCTGAGCCTTGTCGACCGCGGCTTCGCCTTCGCCATCGCCCATATCCGCGGCGGCGACGACCTCGGGCGCAGCTGGTATCTCCAGGGCAAGCTCAATGAGCGTACCAACACGTTCAATGATTTCGTCGATGTCGCCAAAGGCCTGATTGCCAAGGGCTACACCTCTGAGGGCAAGATCAGCGCAAGCGGCGGTTCTGCCGGCGGCGAGCTGATGGGCGTGGTACTCAACTCCAATCCCGAGCTTTGGGGCGCGGTAGTGGCGCATGTGCCTTTCGTCGACGTGCTCGCCACCATGCTCGACAAGGACCTGCCGCTGACGCCCGGCGAATGGCCCGAATGGGGCAATCCGATCGAGAGCAAGCAGGCCTTCGCCTACATCCTGTCCTATTCGCCCTATGACCAGGTAGTGGCGCAGGACTACCCGCCGCTGCTGGTCACAGCCGGGCTAAACGATCCGCGCGTGACCTATTGGGAGCCGGCGAAATGGGTCGCCAAGCTGCGCGAATTCAAGACCGATGATAACGAGCTGCTGCTGAAGACGAATATGGGCGCTGGCCATGGCGGCAAGTCAGGCCGCTTCGCCTCCATCTACGAGGTGGCCGAGGAATACGCCTTCATCCTGTGGCAAATGGGCGAGGCGAAATGACCGCGCGCTTCGAGCAGACCCTTACCGCCCTGCCCGAGCACATCGACGAGCTCGGGCACGTCAACAACACTGTCTGGGTCCGCTGGATCCAGGACCTTGCAACGGCCCATTGGACCCATGCCGCGCGGCCCGGAGATAGCGCGCGGTTCTTCTGGGTCGTGACCCGGCACGAGATCGATTATCGCGGCAATGTCTCGGTCGGCGAGAGCGTGACCGGCCAGACGTGGATAGAGGGGGAACCGCGCGGTGCGACCTCGATCAGGCGGGTCGATTTTAGCAACGCGGCGGGCAAGGTGATCGTCTCGGCGGCGACGACCTGGGCCATGCTCGACCGTGAGACACAGAGACTGGTACGCGTGCGGCCCGAGGTGCTCGAACCGTTTCGCCGCTGATCAGGCGGCCACGCGCCGGTCGCCTGCGCGGCGATCGGGGAGAGCCTCGACGATCTGCGAACGAGTGCGATTGCGGCCTGCTACCTTGGCTTCGTAGAGCAGCCTGTCGACCTGCGAATACAGCGATGAAAAGCTCAGTCCGGGCTCATCTGCAATTGCAGAGAAATCGACGATGCCCATGCTAGCCGTGACCGGTCGGTGGATTTCGTCGACACCGGCCATGACACGCTGGGTTACCGCCAGGCGGCGTTCCTCTGCCTTCTCGAGAGCATCCTCGCCGCGCAGCAGGAGCAGGAACTCCTCTCCGCCGATCCGGAAAGCGACCAGATCGTTGTCGTCTCCAGGGCTTAGCGCCCATGCCGCGCTGCGCAGCACCAGGTCGCCGACGGGATGCCCATGGATGTCGTTGATCGACTTGAAGCGGTCGATATCCACCACCGCCATCGCGTGGAAACCCTCGCGAACGAGTTCCCCGTAGCGCGCATCGAGCGCCCGGCGATTGCGCAGCCCGGTGAGCTCGTCGTGTTCACTCAAGACTTCGAGATCGCGAGCGATGGTGATTGCCTGATCGCGTTCGCGGCGGATCCGGATGAAACGGTCGGCGACGGCCAGCGCGGTAGCGATCACCTCGAACAGCAGGGCGAAGTTCTGCGCCCAGGTCTCATCGAAGATGAAGGCTTCCGGCAGCGTGTAGACTATGACTGCCTGCAGCAGCACGATGAAGGCCAGCGGAGCGATCCCGAATGCGAGGTAGGGCGCCATCCGGCTGTGCTGCTGGAAGGCCTGCCACAAGATGAAGAAATAGCCCGCGAATATGGAGACCAATATGCTGAAGTAGATGTGGTCGATCCATTCGCCATAAACGTCCATCGCGAATGTCGAGACGATGCCGTTGGCAAGCGTCAGCACCGGCAAAACCAGCAGCCACCTGCGATAACGACGCGGCAGGCGCCCATCTTCGATGAAGTGGTAGGCGAACAGGAATGTCGCCGCGACCATCAGGTCCAGGCTGAGGTAGGTGACATTGAGTTCGGTCTCGTAGTCGAGGACCACCATCATGGGCAGCAAGCCCGACACCGCGGCCGTCTGCACGAAGGCCATGAGGCAAAAAAGCGCATGATACAGCGGAAAGGGCTCACGCAGCGCGCGGAAGAAGCCGATGTCGAAGATTATCGGGGCAAGGAGCAAGCCGCAGAGCAATGCCGCCAGCAAATGGATGTGGCCCGCGACGACCGGGACTTGCGGTTTCTCGGCAAGTCGGGTCGCGACGAATGTCTCCGGGAACCAGCCACCCTCGTGAATGAAGATCACATTGGCGATCGGCGTTCCCGGATTGGGTAGCTCTACCATGGCCTTGAGGCTCGATGCGCCCATCTTGAGATCGCGAAAGCCGTATTCGCGCGACAGGCGGCGGCCGTCCTCGCCCTCCACGATGACTTCGAGCCGTTCGAACTCGTAGCGGTCGAACTCTGCCGCCCGCGGATCGAGGCTGCCGTCCAACGTGTGGCGGATGATGTGCCTCTCCGCTCGCCATTCGAACTCGGCCCCCTCGCATTTCCATGCCGAGGGGTCGGCAAGCGCCTGGTCATAGGAAACGCTCTTGTCGACCGAGATGTGACAGGTCGATCCGGGTGCGAACTTTTCCTGCGCCGAAAGCGGGCCGGGGACGAGCCACAGCATCGCGCAAAGCACGATAGCAAAAACGGCCCGCCAGTCGGCAGGCCGCGAGAAAGTCCCGAACTCCAGTCGCATTGGGGGCGGACATAGCCGAAGCGGACTTAAGGTCCAATTACCCCCGCGGTAAGGCAATGTTAGGCGTATTTACGCGGTCACGACCTCGGCCACGGGCCGGTAGTCATAGCCGAGCTCCTTGGCGACGGCTTCATAGGTCACTTCGCCCTTGTGCACATTGAGGCCTTCAGCGAGGTGCGGGTCGGCCGCGAGCGCCTTCTTCCAGCCAAGGCTGGCGATGCGCAGCGCGTGCGGCAAGGTCACGTTGTTGAGCGCATAGGTGCTGGTACGCGCGACAGCACCGGGCATGTTGGCCACGCAGTAATGCACGATGTCGTCGACGACGTAGGTCGGCTCGGCATGGGTGGTGGGCTTGGAGGTCTCGAAGCATCCGCCCTGGTCGATGGCGACGTCGACAAGGACGGCGCCCTTCTGCATGTCCTTGAGCATTTCGCGCGTCACCAGCTTGGGAGCCGCCGCGCCGGGGATCAGCACTGCACCGATGACGAGGTCCGCACCGCAGACGGCGTCGTACAGGTTCGCCGCATTCGAGAACCTTGTGCTCGCGCGCGATTCGAAATGCGTGCCGACCTTTTCGAGCACGTCCGGATCGCGATCGAGGATGGTGACATCCGCACCGAGTCCCGCCGCCATTTGTGCCGCGTTGAAGCCGACCACGCCGCCGCCGATCACCACGACCTTGCCCGGCATCACGCCCGGCACGCCGCCCAGCAGAACGCCGCGCCCGCCGTGCGCCTTTTCGAGAGCAGTGGCGCCTGCCTGCACGCTCATGCGACCGGCAACCTGGCTCATCGGCTTGAGCAGCGGCAGTTGCCCGCCCGTACCCGTGACGGTCTCGTAGGCGATTGCGGTCACGCCACTTTCGACGAGGTCCTTCGTCTGCTCCGGATCGGGCGCAAGGTGCAGATAGGTATAGAGAATCTGGCCCTCGCGCAGCTTCTTGCGCTCGACCGCCTGCGGTTCCTTGACCTTCACCACCATCTCGCATTCGGCGAAGATCTCGTCGGGCGTGTCGACGATTCTTGCGCCCGCCTCGATATATTGTTCGTCGGTCGCATCGATACCGCAGCCGGCCTGTGTCTCGATCCAGACCTCATTGCCCTGGACGATGAGCTCCTTCGCGCTTTCGGGCGTCAGGCCGACGCGATATTCGTGATTCTTGATTTCCTTGGGGCAACCGATGCGCATGAGGAGGACTCCTTGAACGAACCCCACCCGTTACATCTGCAACCAATCTGCGGCAAGCCTGTGTGCTGGCCTAAAGCGTAATCCAGGACAGTTCGACTTCGTCCCCGCTGAGCGTCTCGGTAGCGGTCGCTTCGATCCCCGCATCTTCGAGGGCTTTGGCGACGGATGATGCTTCCTCTGCGCTCCCGGTCACCATGATCGGCACACCCGTCCGGCGTGCAGCCCAGATCGCGAGTTGCAGGCTGGCCCGGCCGCTATCCGTGGGCTTGCCATCCGCCATCGCGACGCGCGGCAGCTGGAGGAGCGGCGGTCGCAGCTGCGCGGTCCATCCCGGAGTCGAGCGGACCACCCGGCGTTCCAGTTCGCGATAGCCTGCCAGGGTCAGTTGCGGCAGGGGTCTGGCAGTTGCGGCTATCCTGCGCATGTCGCGATCAAGCATGACGTCGCCGCGTTCGACGCCGGCCGCCGTCGCCATCCGATCGACCATCGTCGCGATCTGCCGCTCGGTCGCTGCAGCCTGTTCCGCAGCGCGCGCCTTCGCTAGCTCGGCCTGCTGCGCTGCGCCGGGATCGGTCCCGACCCGCAATTGGTCGAGCGAGACGACGACTTCACGGTCGAGACGATCCTTGAGTCTGCGGCTGACCTCTGCTTCTGCGCCGGTCCTGAACTCGGGGGTGAAGACATTCGCACTGATCTGAACCGGATCGCTTTCCCAGTTGATCGTCGTGCCGCCGATTTCGGCATCGTCGGGAAAGGCGCTTTCCAGCTCGCTCGTGACAATGCGCTGGGCATTTGCCTCGAAGGCGATGGACCTCAGCGTCAGGCCAAGCGGGACCGCCATGGCGACGAAGATCACGAATATGCCGACATTCTGGAACCAGCCCTGGCGCGTCGAAAGACTTGTACGGAAGCCATAGAGGCGCGCCATCAGAGTCGCGGTCAGTGCGATGGTCAGGAAGTTGGTGATGAACAGGCCGAATGCGCCGAAGAACACCGTCCAGTTGAAGGTTGCCAGCCCGAAACCGACCACCGCGAGCGGCGGCATCAGGGCAGTGGCAATCGCCACACCGACGATGGTGCCTTCGCGCCCGCGGATCATCGCGTAGGACCCGGCGATGGAGGAAAACAGTGCCACCATAAGGTCGAGCAGGTTGGGCCGCGTGCGAGCGGCGATTTCCTCGGTGATCGTCTCCAGCGGTGACACCAGCACGATAAAAGCGGAGAAGAGGATGGCGGCCAGACTGCCCAGCGCAAGCGAGCGGGCGCTGATCTTGAGCCATTTCTGCTTGCCAGTCGCAAGCGCAAAACCCACGCCAAGGATCGGGCTCATCAGCGGCGAAAGGAGCATGGCCCCGATCACCACTGCGCCCGAGGACAGGAGCAGGCCGAGGATCGCGATCCCCGCCGACATCATCGTCATGAGCATGTAGCGCGGGGTGGCCGGACATTCGAGCGCGACCTTGGCCACCACCGCCTTGTGATCGACGTTGGACACGACTTCCTTGCGCCACCAGCTGCGCATAGGGGCTATCGAGCGACCTACGGGGGAATAGACCCACCGTGCCACGCGTTCGGGCTGGTCGGCAGCGGTGGAATTCTCGGTCGTCGTCGCGTTCATCGCAGCCCTCTAGATGGGATTTCCGTCCTGGTCGCGGTAAATTTCGCGCCTGCCGACATGGTTGGCTGGGCCGACCAGACCTTCGCTTTCCATCCGCTCGATCCATTTGGCAGCCGTATTGTACCCCACGCCCATCTGGCGCTGGAGCCAGCTTCCGCTCGCCTTCTGGTTCTCGATCACGATCTGGCAGGCCTGACGGTATTTGCGCTCTTCCGGATTGTCCGAGGCGGTGAACTCGTCTTCGAAATTGAAGCCGCCATCCTCAGGCTCTTCTGTCACAGCATCGACATAGTCGGGCTTGCCCTGACCGCGCCAGTGATCGGCCACGCGCTCAACCTCGTCGTCGGCGACGAAGGGTCCATGAACGCGCACCAGTGCGCCGGTGTTTGGCTTGTAGAGCATGTCGCCCCTGCCGAGCAGCTGCTCCGCTCCCTGCTCGCCAAGGATCGTGCGGCTGTCGATGCGGCTCGTGACCTTGAAGCTGATGCGTGTCGGGAGGTTGGCCTTGATGACACCGGTGATGACATCGACCGAGGGCCGCTGCGTCGCCATGATCAGGTGGATGCCGGCAGCGCGGCTCTTTTGGCTGAGGCGCTGGATGAGGACCTCAATCTCCTTGCCCACCGTGACCATCAGGTCGGCCAGCTCGTCGACGATCAGCACGATCAGCGGCAGCGGTTCGTAATCGAGCTGCTCTTCCTCGTAGAGCTCCTCGCCCGTCTCGGGATCAAAGCCGGTCTGCACGCGGCGACCGAGCGGCTTGCCCTTCTCGATCGCCTTGCGGACCTTGTCGTTGAAGCCCGCGATGTTGCGCGAGTTCACCGATGACATCATCCGGTAACGACGCTCCATCTCCTCGACCGCCCATTTGAGCGCGCGGACCGACTTCGCCGGCTCGGTCACCACGGGGCTCAGGAGGTGGGGGATATCGTCATAGGTCTTGAGCTCCAGCACCTTGGGATCGATCAGGATCAGGCGGCACTCGTCCGGCGTGAAGCGATAGAGCAGCGACAGCAGGATAGCATTCAATCCGACCGACTTGCCCGAACCCGTCGTGCCGGCGACGAGCAAATGCGGCATGGCGGCAAGGTCGGCGATGATCGGTTCGCCAGCGATATCCTTGCCGAGGATCATCGGCAGGCTGCCGCGATGATCGACGAAGGCGCTGGAGGTCGCCAGTTCCTTGTAGCTGACCATCTGGCGGTCGGCATTGGGCAGTTCGATCCCGATTACGGTCTTGCCCGGAATGGGGCTGACGCGCGCGCTAATCGCGCTCATGTTGCGGGCGATATCTTCGGCCAGGCCCACCACGCGGCTCGCCTTGATGCCGGGCGCGGGTTCGAGCTCGTACATGGTCACCACCGGGCCGGCGCGGACTGCGGTGATCTCGCCCTTCACGTTGAAATCGTCGAGTACGTTTTCGAGCAGGCGCGCATTCCTTTCGAGCGCGATCTTGTCGAGCTTCACGCCCTTGTGTTCCGGCTGGTCGGCCAGCAGATCGTGGCTTGGCAACTGGTAGTTGGCGAACATGTCGCGCTGCTTGGCCTTGGCCGGCTTCGACTTGGCGGGCGCGGAGACGGGATCGGCGATTTCAGGGGCGCGGCGTGCAGGGCGTGCCTCCGCCTCGTCATCATCCTCATCTTCGGCGACGGCTCGCTTGGCGCGCTTCTGCTTCTTCGGGCCTACCGGGAGCTCGATCCCGGACAATTGTGGGCGCCGCTTGAGCATCTCAGGAAGCGTGAAGAACTCCGCCCAGTCGATCGCGAAGACCTTGGTCACCAGTGCCAAGCCTCCGCCGAGCGAGACCAAGCCAAGAGCACCAATGACCCAACCCGAGAAATCGCCGCCGAAACGCGTCGCGACCGCCTCTATGCCGCCTGCACCGAGCAGTCCGGCGAGGCCGCCCGCCCCTGCCGGGAAGGGGCCGGGGCTACCCTCGAACAACAGGGCGATGACGGTGCCGAGGAGCAGGATTGCGAGCAGCAGGAGCGCGAACGGGCTCCACCATTTGCCGGGTGTTTCCTCTTCATCCGGGTCTTCGACACCAGTCCAAAGGCGGCGCGCCGAAATCCAGAGCAAGGGCAGCAGCAGCAATGCGGGCAGTCCGAAGAGGAAATAGGCGCGTTCTGCCGCCCAGGCCCCGCTAGCCCCCATCCAGTTCGCGATGCTGCTTCCCGATGCCGCGGTCGACGGACTCGGATCGGTCTGCGAATAGCTGGCCAGAGCGAGGGCTAGGAACAGCAGCAGGACAAATAGCAACCCAGCACCCGCCATATGAGTGGCGCGGCGAAGTGAACGGCGAAAAGCCGCCCGCCAATCGGGTTTGGCGCCAGCGCGCGTTGCCATGGAAATTCCCTTCTTCCGTCTTGCCGCCAGTATGAATTCAGCAGGACTCTGCCGTCAAGCGACCTTCGTCGAAGCGAGTCCGTCGATCGCACCCCAGCGCGGCCAGTCGAGCTCGATAGCGCGTTCGCGGGTCATTCCACCCAGCGCGATCACCGGAACCGGCGATTGCTGCGCGAGGACGTGGAACCCGAAAGCGCCGAGCGTCTTTACCTCGGGATGCGAACGGGTCGGGAATACCGGCGACAGGAAGATCCCATCTGCCCCGGCCGCCACGGCGTGCTCGATCTCGTCTCCATCGTGGGCAGTGGCGAGCCAGAACCCGGACTGCGGCCTGCTCCCACCGTAGGACCCGTCTTCGCCCCAGCCCTCGCCCCGCGAGAGGATAACCATGTGCCTTTCTTCCCGCGCGATCGCCGCCAATTCGTCGAACCGCGCGCGGCGCTCGGGGCCGTCCAGATGATAGTGACGAAACACGAAGCCTGATCCTTCTGGCAGGCAGCGCAGGGCTTCCTCCAGCCCGTCATCATTGCGCGCATCGGAAAGCAGCCACAGCAGGGGTAGGGTCTGGCGCGAGGTCACAACTGCGTTATAGCGCGCCGCGATGGAAAAGGCAGATACTCCGCTCGAACAGGTGCGCAGCCAGATTGCGCAGGCGTGCAAGCGCGCACGGCGCGACCCGGGCGAAGTGACTCTGGTGGCGATCAGCAAGAAGCATTCGGCTTCGGCCATCGAGCCACTCTTGCTTCAAGGCCAACGCCATTTCGGCGAGAACCGCGTGCAGGAAGCGGCCGAGAAATGGCCTGCCCTGCGCGAAGCGCATCCGGGCGTGCAGTTGCACCTCGTAGGGCAGTTGCAGTCGAACAAGGCCGAGGATGCAGCTGCGCTGTTCGATGTCATCCATTCGCTCGACCGGCCGAGCCTTGTGAAAGCGCTTGCCAAGGCCTTCGACAAGACCGGCCGCCGCGTGCCCTGCTTCGTGCAGGTCGATGTGGGTGACGAACCGCAGAAGGGCGGCTGCCCGGTGGCGGAACTCCCCGCCCTGCTCGATCAGGCGCGCGATGCCGATATCCCGCTCGCCGGCCTCATGTGCCTGCCCCCGGCAGACATCGAACCGGCACCTTTCTTCGCCTTCCTAGACAAGCTGGCGCGCGACCATGGCCTTGAGGGACGGAGCATGGGCATGAGCGGCGACTTCGAGACCGCGATCATGCTCGGCGCGACCCATGTGCGTGTGGGCACGGCCCTGTTCGGCGAGCGCCCTTCCTGAACGAAAAAGGGGAGCCGTATGGCCCCCCTTCTCCAATTGCACATGGCAGGTTCGATCAGAACTCTGCGCGTACCGTCACACCATAGGTCCGCGGCTCCGCCAAGAAGGCCGAGTACGTCTGCTGCGGAGCGATGAAGGGCGTGTTGAACGCAACCTGCGTGTATTGGGTATCGAACATGTTCTGGACCCAGCCCTCGATTGCGAAACGGTCCGCGATGTTGGTGAGACCGATACGCCCGTTCACGACAACGAAGCCGTCCTGTTCCTTGCCGTAGAGCAGGTCAGAACCGGTGTTGTAGTCGCTGGTCATGCGCGCGTTGATGAAGAACAGGCCCTTCATGCCCGAATCCCCAATGTCGGGGGTGAAGGTGAACGAGCTCGTTGCCACCAGCTCGGGAGCGTTCGACAGATTATCGCCCGGAAGCAGGCGGAGTGCCGGATCGAGCGGATCACCCTGATCGCTCCCCACGAGGTTATCCTCATAGGTGGTGTCCGCATAAGTGATGCCCATCGTCATGTTGACGTTGCGGGTCGGGCTGAGCGTGGCTTCGAATTCGAAACCTTGCGAGATCACACCGGGTGCGACGTCGTCCGGCGCGCAGGCCCCGGTTGTCGCGTCAGTATCACGATCAGCACCACCCAGATTGGCAGAGCAGCCGTTGATGTTCTGGACGAGGAAGACCGAGCCGTTGAAGGTGTTCAGCTGGAAATTGCTGAACTCCTGCCGGAATCCGGCGAGGCTGAAGCCCCACTGACGGGTCGAGTATTTGAGCCCGATTTCATAGGCATCGACCGTTTCCTCGTCGAACTGCAGGTTTGCCGGGTCGAGAGCCGTGACATCCAGCGTCAACGGATTGCTGAGCGCCGAGCGATCCAGGTTGAAGCCACCTGCCTTGTAGCCGCGCGAGTAGGAACCGTAGACGAGGAGATCGTCGACCGGCTTCCAGCTCAGGATCGCCGTACCGGTGAATTCATCCTCGTCGCGTGTATCCGCAAGCGAGACCCCGTCGAGTTCCGAGGTCGAGTTGCCCTGGCAAGACAGCGAAAGGATACCTGCGAAGAAAGGCGACAAGCCGACGATCGGTCCAAGGATCGCCCGGTTGGTCGGGCAGACATCGTTGTCGTTGCTGAAAGTTGCGTCGAACTCCTTGGTTTCGTTGGTGTAGCGAAGGCCAAGCGTCAGATCGAGCGTGTCGGTGATGTGGAAAATGTTATGCGTGAAGATCGCATAATTCTCGCTCGACTGGTTGTAGACATCGCCTGTGCCGCCAAGGTCATTGAGCGTCGCAAGATTGTTGATACCTGCGACGACAGCCGGAGTTGCTGCACCGAAGACTGCACCACTCTGGATCGCACCGAAAGCAGCGGGGCTGAAGCAATTGGATTGCGTGGGGTCCGGAGCTCCGAGGATACCCGCAACAGCGATGGCCAGGCGGCAATTGACGAAAGTTCCGTACTGCGTGCCAAACCGCAGATTGTCGCGCACTTCCAGCTTCTCGTTCGCATAATAGGCGCCGACAAGCCAGTCGAGCCGGTCGTTGAACGCCGAGCCATTGAGGCGGAATTCCTGCGTGAAGGTCTCGAACTCGCGAGCGCCGGCATTGGGCCCGGGCGCGCGATAGAGAATGTCTACGCCGGTGTAGTCCGTGTCGGAGGCCTGGTTGTTCGAGTATTCACGATAGGCCGTGATCGACGTCAGCGTCGCGGCACCGAGGTTCCAGTTTAGCTCGCCCGAAATACCGTAGTCCTCGGTTTCGCCCTCATAGGAACGACCCGCGGTCGGATAAATGTCGCGGTCGAAGGTTGATTGGGTCAGGGCACGGGGGTCGTTACCCATTCCGACCAGAATTGCGGCAATTGGATTTCCGCCCGGACCAAAGTCGGTAAGCGCCGGAGTCCCTGCAGCGGGGTAGGTAAAGCCATCGAAGGTCGGGCCGGAAACACGCGCAAGCGGGGCAAACTCGGGCTGCACGAAGGTCGCCGCGCAGCAGGCTTCGTCCTTCTTCGAATAGTCGCCCACAAGTCGGAAGCTGATGTCCTCATTCGGTTCGAACAGGGCCTGTGCACGGACGAGATAGCGATCGCGATTGTTGATGTCGGTGCCGTTGGTAACATCGTTGTAGAAGCCGTCGCGCTGGAACCACACACCATCGATGCGAGCGGCCACTGTGTCGCTAAGCGGAGCGTTCACGCCGCCTTCGATGCGCAGGGCATCGTAATTGCCATAGGTGAAATCGGCATAGCCGCCGAACTGGAACTCCGGCTCGGCGGTGTAGATCGAGATCATCCCGGCCGACGAGTTGCGCCCACCGAGGGTTCCCTGCGGACCGCGCAGGATCTCGATACGATCGAGCGGGCCGAGTTCGGACAAGGCGTTACCCGAACGCGAGCGATAGACACCGTCAACGAATACGGCGACCGAGCTTTCGAGACCGGGGTTGTCCCCCACGGTGCCAATACCGCGAATACGTGCCGACCCGTTTGCTTCGTTGCCGGTCGATGAAACGAGCAGCGAGGGAGCGACCTGATTGAGCTCGCGAATGTCGCTGGTGCCAGAATTCTCAAGTGTCTCCGCCGTCACAGCCGAGATTGCGACCGGCACATCTGCGAGGTTCTGGGCTCGGCCCTGCGCTGTCACCACGATAACGGGGGTGGTGTCGTCGACATCCGCGTTCTGGACCACGTCGCCTTCTTCCGCGACTTCCTGGGACAAGGCCGCTTGGGGCAACAACGTGAATCCGGCGCCAAGAATGGCAAGCGAGCGCAATGAAAGCGTAGTGGTTCGCATGGGGGGGTCTCTCCTTTGGTACTCTCTCGCAAGATTCAGTGGGCGATTTGCAACCTAAGTGCAACAATCAAACCACGAACGGGTGTCAGGCGTCTTCCAACCGTGCCTGTAATGCATCACCTGCCGCCTCGACGAGGCGCGCTTCGAGGCGATTTTGTCGTTCGCCTTCAAGCAGTTTTCCGCCCGTGAGGTCGGTTACGTAGAATGTGTCAACGGCCCTTTCGCCATAATTTGTGATGTGGGCGGACTGGACGACCAGCCGATCCTCGAACAGCACTCTGGCCAGCCGGTTGAGCAAGGCCGGGCGGTCGCGCGCATTGACTTCGATTACGGTGAACTTGTTCGAAGCCTTGTTGTCGAACAGCACGCGCGGGCTGACATCGAACGCCTTGGAACGGCTGTGCGCCAGAGGGCGCTGGGCCAGCTTGGGCGTGAGGTCGATCCGGTTGGCCAGCGCATCGGCGATGCTCTGCTCGATCCGCCGTAGCTGTGCTTCCTCGCGGAAGGGCGCACCGTGGGGATCCTGCACGAGGAAGTTGTCGAGCGCCCAGCCGGTGCGCGACGTGTGGATGCGGGCGTCGATGATATTGCCCCCGGCAAGGTGGATACCGCCCGCGATACGGTAGAACAGGCCGGGATGGTCGGATGCGATGACCGTCACCAGTGTCGCCCCGCGCGCCTCGTAATATTCGCAGTGGACCGAGAGCTCGTGCTCAAGATCGCGAGCGGCTGCGTAGTGAACGAGATTGAGCGCGATGATGTCGACCGGTTCGGCAATCCAGTAGGCATCGCCGAAGCTCGCGCCGTGCTGATCGACCAGCGCGGCATTGTCGCCCAGTATCTCGGCAACCTGCGCGCGCTTGGCGGCGACCTTCTCCTTACGCCCGTGCCGCATGTGGCCGAGCCGAAGGCGTTCGGACGAGACATCGTAGAGTTCGCCGAGCAGCTGCCCCTTCCAGCTGTTCCAGGTGCCGGGCCCGACGGCGCGGATATCGACGGCGGTGAGGATCGCGAGATGACGCAATCGCTCGAGGCCCTGCACCTGCCCGACGAAATCCTCGATCGTCTTCGGATCGGTGAGGTCGCGCTTCTGTGCCGTGTGGCTCATCAGCAAATGATTGAGCACCAGCCAGGCGACGAGCTCGGTCTCGCTCTCCGTCAGGCCGAACCGAGGGCACAGTTCCTCCGCCACTTCGGCACCCAGCACCGAATGGTCTCCGCCGCGGCCCTTGGCGATATCGTGAAGCAGCGCAGCGACATAGGCGACGCGGCGCGAGCCGACCTTGTGGATCAGCCGCGTGGCGCGCGGGTGATCGGCCTTTAGCTCGCCCTTTTCGATCTTGTTGAGCAGCCCGATCGCGCGGATCGTATGCTCGTCCACCGTATAGTGATGGTACATGTCGAACTGCATCTGCGCGTTGACCTTGCCGAAATCGGGCACGAAACGTCCGAACACCCCGGCCTCGTTCATCCAGCGCAGGACGGTTTCCGGATCGTTGCGGCCGCAGAGCAGGTCGAGGAACAATCCATTGGCGCGCGGATCCTCGCGCACATCATGGTCGATCAGCTTGGCATCGCGCGCCGCCTGGCGCATGGTTTCGGGGTGGATCTCGAGACCCTCGCTCTCGGCGATCTGGAAGATCTCGATCAGCCGGACGGGGTCCTTGGCGAACCAGTCTTCAGCCGGGGCGGCTATCCTTCCGCCGAACACGCGGTACCCCTTGACCGTGCGCGGACGCGGGCGGAAGCCGGCGAAGAAACCGCTGCGCGCCGCGTTCCGGGCGAGATCATCCTCGATATGGGCAAGGAACACGCCGGTAAGGCTGCCAACCCGTTTCGCCTGCAGGAAATAGAACTGCATGAACCGCTCGACCGCGCTCTTGCCCGGCCGGTCGGCGAAATTCATGCGGTCCGCCACCTGGCGCTGCAAGTCGAAGGTGAGGCGGTCCTCGGCGCGCCCCGTCACCGTGTGCATGTGGCAGCGCACGGCAAGGAGGAAGCGTTCGGCACGGCGAAAGCTGCGATACTCGGCCTGCGTCATCAGGCCTGTATCAACCAGCTCTGCTGCATTGGTGACGCGGTGGATGAACTTGCCGATCCAGTAGAGCGTTTGCAGGTCGCGAAGCCCGCCCTTGCCGTCCTTGACATTGGGTTCGACCACGTAGCGGCTGTCGCCCATGCGCTTGTGGCGGTTGTTGCGTTCTTCCAGCTTCTGCGAGAGGAATGCGCGCTCGTTGCCGCTGACAACCTCTCGCGTGTAGCGCCTTCCGCCTTCTTCGTAGAGATCGCGGTCGCCCCAGACGTAGCGCCCTTCCAGCAGGGCGGTGCGAATGGTGAGGTCCTCCTTCGCCAGCCGGATGGCCTCGTCGATCGTGCGAGTGGAATGTCCGACCTTCAGGCCAAGGTCCCACAGCAGGTAGAGCATGGCTTCGACCACCTGCTCACACCATGCGTTGCGACGTTCGCCCACCAGGAATGCCACATCGACATCCGAATGCGGCGCCATCTCGCTGCGCCCGTATCCACCCACGGCCATGATCGCGAGACGTTCGCCCCTGCTGCGATTGGGCGCAGGATAGGTGTGCTGCGTTACGTACTCATGGATGACGCGGATGAGCTGGTCGATCAGGAAGGAATAGCCGCCGGCGATGGCATGGCCCGCCGACGGGCGCGCTTCGAGGCGCCGCTCCATCTCGGCCCGCCCGGCCTCAAGGGCCGACTTGAGCGCGTCGACCACGCTCTTACGCGAGTTGCTGCCGTGCTTTTCGACCAGCGCTTCGATCTCGGAGGCGAGCTTGCGCCGGTCGATGATCGCGCGCTGGTCGGGGATCGCGGTGTTGCTCAAGCTTACGCGTAATCCTTAGCGTAGGTCGCCTTGACGGTACGCTTGTCGACCTTTTGCGTGCCAAGGCGCGGCAGCTGGTCCGTTGCGCGCCACATGATGCCCGGGATCTTGAAGGCAGCGATATGCTCGCGCAGGAATGCCTGCAGTTCTTCCGGCGAGATATCCTGACCCTCATGTGTCAGGTAGACGGCGGCAGGCACTTCGCCGAAACGCTCGTCGGGAAGGCCGAATACGCTGCACTCGGCAATCGCGTCATGTGCATAGATCGCCTCTTCCACCTCGATGCAGGAGATGTTCTCGCCACCCCGGATGATGATGTCCTTCTTGCGGTCGACTATGAAGAGATAATCGTCCTCGTCGAGATAGCCGAGATCGCCCGTGCGGAAGTAGGCATCGTCGGTATAGGCCGCTTTCGTGGCTTCCTCGTTCTTCCAGTAGCCGAGGAAATTGGCCGCCGAACGGATGCACACTTCGCCCACCTGGCCCTGCGCCAATTTCTTGCCGTCATCGTCGAGGATCGCAAGATCGACGAGGGGTTTCGACGGCATGCCGGTCGACCCGGGCTTGGCCATATAGTTTTCGTTGAGATTGCCGCAGCCAACCGCATTGGTCTCGGTCAGTCCGTAACCGAGCAGCGGGAATCCTTCCGGGAAAGCGTCCTTGATCTTCTTCACATGTTCGGGTGGGCGCGCCGAGCCGCCGGCGGCAAAGCTCTTGCACTGGGAGATATCGAACTGGTCGCGTTCGGGGTGCGTCGCCA
Organism: Qipengyuania vesicularis; assembly: GCF_019711415.1. GTDB lineage: Bacteria > Pseudomonadota > Alphaproteobacteria > Sphingomonadales > Sphingomonadaceae > Qipengyuania > Qipengyuania vesicularis. Next base: position 249,573 of record NZ_JAIGNJ010000003.1, read on the forward strand.
TCTCGTAGCTCATCAGCGGCACACCGACGAAGTAGGTGATCTTTTCTTCGTCGAGCAGGCGCAGCGCCTCGCGCGCATCCCACTTCGGCATCAGCACCAGCTTGCGGCCCAAGGCGAAGCTCTGGAGAAAAAGGGGCACTTCGCCGGTCACGTGGAACAGCGGGACCGCCACCAGCGCGGAAGGCTGGACGGTCGGCGCTTCGCCGCGTTCGGTCAGGATCTGCAGGATCATGGCAGTCTGGGCGACGTAGTTCATCACACCCGAAACAACGCCGAGATGGTCCGAATAGGCGCCCTTGGGATGGCCGGTCGATCCCGATGTATAGAGAATGGTCGCCAGGTCATGCGGACCCAATTCGCCGATCATCTTCATCGCAGTATCGCCGGCTGCCCAGATCGGAGCGAGGCCTTCCTCAGGCGTGCCGTGGTCGAACACGACGATCTTCGCGCTGATATCGTGACCCTCCATGCGGGCGGCGCGCTGTTCGTCGGCGAGCACCAGCGAACATTCGCAAAGATCGATGCCGTAAGCCATTTCTTCGCCGGTCCACCAGCCGTTGAGCAACGTGGCGCATCCACCCGCCATCAGCGTGCCCATATAGGCGATGATCCAGTTCGCGGAGTTTCTCGCGGCAATGCCGACCCGGTCGCCCTTCCCCACGCCATGCCGGCTTGCCAGGCCATGCGCGACATGCGTCGCCGCAGCATATACCTCACCGAAGGTCAGGCGTAGGTCGCCATCGACCAGGAATAGCTCGTCCTTCTTCTCGTTGGCGAAATGCGCGAAGTAATGCGCAAGGCTCGGGGGCGCATTCTTGAAGACGGGCATCTGCACACCGCGGCGTTCGATGGGGGTGGTTTCGAACATCTGGCCCGGTGCCGTCACGGCGGCGGTGAAACGATGAATATCCTTGTCGAGTTCGGTCGGCATGGTGGTGTAAGGTCCTCTCCGGTTGCGAGCGCGGGCATATCCGCATCTCCCCGGCAAAAGCCGGAGAAGGTGCGAGACAGGCTTTCCCCAAAAGGCCTGCTATGCCAAAAGCCGCATCCGAAACTGGTCGCGCATGTCGGCCTTCGAGACTTTCTCTAAGGGGATTAGACCTTGCTGTCACTACTGGCTGCGAGCGCAGTTGCTTCCGAACCGATCCAATGGGCCGAACTCGGCCTGAGGCCGTACCTGTTCGAGCTCGGCAGCTTCCAGCTGCGCTACTATTCGCTCGCCTATCTCTTCGGCATCCTGTTTGCCTATTGGCACCTGTCGAGGATGATCAAGTCGCCCGGCTCGCCGCTGGCGCAGCGCCATGCCGACGACCTGTTCTTCTATTGCACGCTCGGCGTTATCCTCGGCGGCAGGCTCGGCTATGCGGCCTTCTACCAGCCCGAGCTGTTCGGCGGGGTCGAATTGTTCCAGCTGTGGAATGGCGGAATGAGCTTTCACGGCGGGGTGATCGGCGTGCTGGTCGCGATCAGCTGGGTCGCCTGGCGCGGCTCGCTCAACTGGCTGCGGGTGTGTGACTACATCGCCGTCAACGTCCCCATCGGCTACATGCTCGGCCGGATCGCGAACTTCATCAATGGCGAGCTTTTTGGCCGGCCCGTCGAAAGCGATGTACTCTGGGCGATGGTCTTCCCCGGCGGCGGTGATGTCGCGCGCCATCCCAGCCAGCTCTACCAGGCCGGGCTCGAAGGCCTGCTTCTCGGCCTGATCCTCATCGCTCTCTTCTGGAAAACGCGTGCACGCTACCGCCCGGGCCTGCTCGTCGGCCTGTTCACCGTCGGCATGGGCGTGGGGCGCTTCGTGAACGAGTTCTTCCGCGAACCCGATGCCCACCTGGCGCATCGCGTGGTCGAAACCGGCCTCAGCCAGGGGCAATGGCTGTCGCTACCGATGATCGGGATAGGGATCGCGGTAATGGTCTATGCGCTCGTTCGTCCTCCGGTCGGCGGCGCAAAGGCATCGGGCAAGCCGCAGCCCGCATGAGCGGCGCGAACCACACCGACCTCGCCAGCACTTTCCGCCGACTGATCGAACGCCACGGGCCAATGCCCGTGTCGCGTTACATGGGCGAGAGCAACGCGCGCTATTACGCGAGCCGCGATCCACTCGGCGCGGGCGGCGACTTCACGACGGCACCAGAGATCAGCCAGATGTTCGGCGAGATGGTCGGCCTTTGGCTTGCCGACCTGTGGAGCCGCTCGGGCCGCCCCGATGCCGCCTATGTCGAGCTTGGCCCGGGGCGCGGGACGCTAGCGAGCGACGCCCTGCGCGCGATGACTAGCCAGGGCCTGCGCCCGCCGGTGCATCTGGTGGAAGGCTCCTCTGCGCTGCGAGAGGTTCAGTCGGGTGCGCTTTCCGGAGCGCAGTTCCACGACACGATAGACAGCTTGCCGGAGGATCATCCGCTCTACATCGTCGCCAATGAATTCCTCGACGCGCTGCCCATTCGCCAGCTGGTGATGACCGAGAAGGGCTGGCGCGAACGCATGATCGCGCTCGATGGCGAGCAATTCGTCTTCACCGCCGGACCGAACCCGATGGATGAAGCGGTGCCCGCAGAACGCCGCGCGCAGCCGGTCGGCACGGTGATCGAGACTTGCCCTGCGGCGGCCGCGACGATCGAGGCGATTGCCCGTCGGATCGACGTACAAGGGGGCTCAGCCCTATTCATCGATTATGGGTATCTTCAACCGCAGAACGGCGAAACGCTGCAAGCGGTAAGGACCCACCAGAAGGTCGGCGTATTCGATGCGCCGGGAGAGATGGACCTGACCGCGCTGGTCGATTTCGCGACGCTCGCCGACATCGCAGCGAAGGAGGGGCTGGCCGTCGAGACCGCGACCCAGGGGGCGTGGCTTGAAGCCATGGGCATGGGCTTGCGTGCCCAGGCCCTGAGCCAGCGCAGCCCCGAACGGGCGCAGGAGATCGCAGCGGCGCATGCGCGGCTGACGGGAACCGATGGCATGGGTGAGCTCTTCAAGGTCATGGCAATCACGCCTCGTGGAGGCGTGCGCGGTGCGGGCTTCGGCTGAGGTTCATCCCTCGTCCGTCATCACCGCTGTAACCCGCAAGGATCGCGGGACGAAGGAGAGAACATGATTGGTCGCTTCATTCCGCTCGCTGCCCTGTTCCTTGCTGCGCCGCTTGCCGCAGCCCAGCCGGTCGACGGCAAGTGGATTACGGCAGAGCGCGACGCCGTCATTACTGTCGGCGATTGCGGCAGCACGAAATGCGGGCGGATATTGCGCTTCCTCGTCCCGCCGCCGCAAGGTGCGGACCAGCGCGACGTCAACAATCGCGACCCCGCCAAGCGCAGCCGCAAGCTCCTGGGCATGCCGGTCCTCTCCGGCTTCCGGGAAGAAGACGATCTGTGGCGCGGGCAGATTTACGATCCCAAGAGCGGCAAGACCTATCGCTCGGTCATTCGCCGCATCAATGCGACGACGCTCGAAGTGAAGGGATGCATCGGCCCCTTCTGCCAGACGCAGATCTGGAAACGGGCGAGCTAGCTCAAAGACCGGCGCGTTCGGCCAGCAGGCGAGCGGCGGCGTCGAATGAGAGCTTGTTGTCCTCACGATCGACAGCGAGGTTGGCCTCGCGCATCGCCTCGACATCAATGGCATCGACCAGCGGCTGCAAGGCCGAAACAAGCGCGGCATCGCGTGACGCGGCAGGACTTAGCACCAGCACCGCATCGTAGTTTGGGAAGGCCCGGCGCGGGTCTTCGAGGATGACGAGATCGTCCGCCTCGATCCTTCCGTCGGAGGTATAGGCGCCGATCACATCGGCCTCGCCCGATTGCAGTGCGTTATACATGAAGGTGGGCGAGAAATTGCGCAGCTCGCCGAAGCGCAATCCATAGGCATCGCGCACCGCTATCCATTCGGGGCGTTCGAAGAACTCGGGGTCGCCGCCGATGGTCATCTGCTGCGCGACGCGCGACAGGTCGTCGATCGATTGGAGGCCCATGGCCTCCGCGCGGTCGCGCCGCACTGCCAAGCCGTAGGCGTTTTCGAAGCCCAGTCGGCCGAGCACCGAAATACCGGTGTTCTCGGTCTCCCACTCCACGATCTCGGCATACATCTGCTCGCGCGGCAGATTGTCCTCGCGCTTCATCTGGTTGGTCCAGATCGTGCCCGTGTAGTCGACATAGATATCGATATCGCCGCTCGCAGCCGCGCTATGCGCCACTGCCGAGCCCAACCCGTCGCGATATTCGACCGCGAACCCTTCTGCTTGCAGTCTCTGCCCGATCAGGCGGGCAAGGATATATTGCTCCGAGAAGCCCTTCGCGCCGATGACGATATGGTCCTCGTCATCTCCTCCGCCGAACTGCGCGAAGAGCGCCGCACCGACTCCCAACACAACTGCTGCCAATCCACCTAGCCACAGGCCCCGGCGGCGTTCACGAAAGCCGCGTTCGATAAGGCCTAGCAGCGTATCTGCGACCAGCGCCAGCGATGCGCTCGCGATACAGCCCGCCAGCACGAGCACCCAGTTCTGCGTCTGCAGCCCGGCGAAGATCGGATCGCCGAGGCTCTTCTGGCCGATCGTCGTCGCCAGCGTCGCGGCGCCAATGGTCCAGACGGCAGCGGTGCGAATGCCCGCCATGATATAGGGCGCGGATAGCGGTGCCTCGACCAGCAGCAGGCGCTGGCGGAAGCTCATTCCCACCCCCTCTGCCGCCTCGATCACGCCGGGGTCGAGATTGGCCTGCGCGGTCACGGCGTTCCGAAGGATTGGCAGCAGCGCATAGAGGGCAAGGGCCAGCAGCGCCGGTAGGAAACCGAGCGTCGGGAGCCCCTCGCCGAATATGGCGCGCAGGCTCAGCAGGATCGGAAAGAACAGCGCCAGCAGGGCAAGCGCGGGGATCGTCTGGACGAGACTGGCAAAGGCTAGCGAGGCGCGCGCCACCCGTTCCGACCTGCTCGCCCAAACCGCCAGCGGCAGGGCCACCGCGATCCCGAGCGCAATGGCTGCTGCCGAAAGCAGCACATGTGCCGCAAGCTGGTCGCCGAGGCCAAGAAGAGCATCCCACAGGCCGTTCACCGCGACAGCTCCGCCAGCCGTTCGGACTGGTGGCGTGGCACGGCGACCAGCGCCTGGGCGACCTCACCGCCCTTGCCTGCGACCAGCGCGGCGGGCTGTTCGTCGGCAACGATAGCGCCCGCGTCCATCACCAGAACCCGCTCGGCGAGCAAGAGCGCTTCGGCCATGTCATGCGTGACCATGATCGTCGTCAGCCCGAGCTCTCGGTGCAGGCCGCGAATCCGTTCGCCAAGTGCATCGCGCGTGACGGGATCGAGTGCCCCAAGCGGCTCGTCCATCAGAAGCAAATGCGGATCGCCCGCCAGTGCACGCGCAACGCCGACGCGCTGGCGCTGTCCGCCGGAAAGCTCGTCGGGCATGCGATCCGCCATATCGGGTTCCAGCTCTACCAGCTCGAGCAATTCGCCGACACGCTGGCGCGACAACCGCTCGCCTGCCAGCCGCGGGCCGATTGCGATGTTCTCCGCAACGCTCATGTGCGGGAACAGTCCGATCGACTGGAAGACATAACCGATCCGGCGCCGCAAGGCGGGCAGCGGAAGGCCGGTCACGTCATCGCCTTCGAAAAGCACTTCGCCCGAAGTCGGTTCGACCAGCCGGTTGACCGTCTTGAGCAGTGTGGACTTGCCCGATCCCGAAGCCCCGACCAGAGCCACGAACTGGCCGTGCGGGATGGTCAGCGAGACCCCGCCGACCGCGCTTGTTTCGCCATAGTGTTTGGCGATGTCACGAAATTCGAGTGCTGGCGCGCCGGGCGAATTCACTCTTCGGCATCGCCCTCTTCGGCGGGCGGCGCATAATCCACGCGCTGGAGTTCGATCCGGCGGTCATTGGGGCCGTTGGCCACCATCGTGTCTCCCTTCACGCGACCCGGCACCCAGCATCGCTCGACCCCGCCATCGTCACCCGGCTTGAAGCAAAGCTGCTTGCCCTCGGGGCCCTCCGCAAAGCTCCATTCACCTTCCTGCCAGGGATCGCCATTGCGCAGGTCCCGATAGGTGCCGTCCGCGTCGAACAGCGTGACATAACGCGCGCCATCTTCGGCCCGCACCATCCAGGCGGTTTCGGAAAAGCTGTCGGGCGCAGGCGAGCCTTCCGGGCCCTCGGCAATCTCTTCTCCGCCACCCTGGGTCGGCTCGACCGCCGGCGCTTCCTCGGCGGGTGTGCAGGCGGCCAGGAAGATTGCTGCAAGAAAGACGCAGGATCGCAGGTGCATGACTTACTCCGATTGCGGGTTGCGGACAGTCATAGGCAGGCATGGGCGCAATGGCGACCCCCGCTTGCCAGAGACACCATCAATCGAGGATGTTGCGGCGCGGGAAGACAATCCTCACCTCGAGACCGTCTTCGCTGTAGCTACGCTCGAACGAGCCGCCGAGCTGGCTTTCGATTGCCATTCTCAACAGCCGCGATCCGAAGCCTTCGTTCTCGTCGGGCGGGGTAAATCCGCAGGGGATCGCGACTTCGTCCCAAATGACGCAAACGGTCTCGTCAGCTTCGCAGCTATCCTCGACCGTGACTACGACCTTCCCTTCGGCGCAGGACAGGGCGCCATATTTTGCGGAGTTGGTGGCAAGTTCGTGGAAGATCAGCGCGAGCGGCGTGGCGGCGCGCTGCCCGATCTTCACGCCGGGTCCGCTGATGGTAAACCGCTCGCCAGTAGGACTGTCGTACGGGGCGAGCAGGTCGGCCAGCAGGCCCGAAAGCGTCTCGCCCTGCCGTCCGCCAAGAGGCCGGACATAGTCATGCGCCGTACCCAGCGCCCGCACCGTTTCGGAAAGGTCGCGGGCGAAGTCCTGGACCTCGTCCTTGCCGCGCGAACGGATGGCAATGAGGCCCGACACCACGGCGAAGATGTTCTTGATCCGGTGCGACAGTTCCCGCGCCAGAAGATCGCGCGATTCGGAAATGCGATGCGCCTTGTCGACATCGATGACGGTTCCGAACCAGCTCGTGGGCTGGCCTTCGGTGATCACGGGCACGGCGCGCGACTGCACCCAGCAGTAGCTGCCGTCGGCGAGTTTCAAGCGCCATTCGTCCTCGAAAAGGCCTTCGGTCTCGACCGCGCTCAGGAATCTCGCCAGCGTTGCCTCCCAGTCTTCAGGGTGGATCGCGCGCTTCCAGTCTTCGGTGGTGGCCGGCGGCTCGATTCCGGTCAGTTCGCGCCACCGGGCGTTGACATAGGTGAAGTTGCCCTGGTCGTCGGCGCGCCAGGCGATGCCCGGAACGCTGTCGATCATCCGGCGCAATTCGCGCTCCTGGTTCTCCAGCGTCTGGTTGACATGGCGCCCGAGCCGCCGCTGGCCCAGCCGTCGCATCACCGACTGAGCGAGCACGGCAAGACCTTCGCGCTGGAGGTCCGTCAGGCCTTCACTGCGCGGCTCGGTATCGATGACGCAAAGGGCCCCGAGCGGTGCACCTTCGGCAGAAATCAGCGGATGACCGGCATAGAAGCGAATGTGGGGCTCACCGGTTACCAGCGGGTTGTCGGCAAAGAGCGGATCCTCCTGCGCATCACAAATCACCATCGGCTCCGTGCCGAGCATGGCATGGGCGCAGAAGCTGGTGGGGCGCGGTGTCGTCTCCTCTTCCATACCGAACCTGGCGAGGAAACGCTGGTGCTCCTTCTCGACCAAGGTGACGGTGGCCATCGGCGTATCGCAGAGCTTAGCTGCGAATTGCGCGATCTGCTGCAGCTCCTCGTCGCCCACGAGATCCTGTCCGCCATAGGTTGCGAGCACGGTCAGCCGCTCGTCCTCGCCGCAATAATGCTGCGAAGGCGGTTCATTGACCGGCCAGTTCGACCCCTGGGATGTCGGCATATCCATGGCTTCCCGCCAGTCTAGGATATAAACCTCTCTATTTCAAAGGCTTTCGCCGATAGCGAGGCGCGCGATTCCTCCCCTTGTTTCATAGGTTTGCACCAGCCTTCCGCCTCGGCTATCGCGCGGCGAAGAAATGACAGGGTGCGCCAGTCGCATCCGGCTAGGAGAGACACGTGCGCGCCACCCCCGATTTCGATTTCCAGCTCGGCGAAAGCGCCGACATGATCCGCGAAAGCGTCGGCCGTTTTGCCGATGAACAGATCCAGCCGCTCGCCGAGAAGGTCGACCGCGAAGACTGGTTCCCCCGCGATCTGTGGCCCGCCATGGGCGAGCTGGGCCTCCACGGCATCACCGTGGCAGAAGAAGATGGCGGGCTTGGTCTCGGCTATCTCGAACATGTGATCGCGGTCGAGGAAGTCAGCCGGGCGAGCGCTTCGGTGGGCCTTTCCTACGGCGCGCATTCCAATCTCTGCGTCAACCAGATCGCCCGCTGGGGGAATGACGAACAGAAGGCGAAATACCTGCCCAAGCTTATAAGCGGCGAGCATGTCGGCAGCCTTGCGATGAGCGAGGCGAGCGCCGGGTCAGACGTCGTCTCGATGCGCACCAAGGCCGAGGCCGTGCAGGGTGGATACCTTCTCAACGGCACCAAGTTCTGGATCACCAACGCGCCCTATGCCGATACGCTGGTGGTCTATGCCAAGACCTCACCCGAAGCGGCCAGCCGCGGGATCACCACCTTCCTGATCGAGAAGGACTTCGAAGGTTTCTCGATCGGCCAGAAGATCGAGAAAGTCGGCATGCGCGGCTCGCCCACGGCAGAGCTGGTGTTCGACGATTGCTTCGTGCCCGAAGAGAACGTGATGGGCCCCGAAAACGGCGGCGTCGGCGTGCTGATGAGCGGCCTCGACTACGAGCGCGTGGTGCTGGCCGGCCTTCAGCTCGGCGTGATGCAGGCCTGCCTCGACACGGTCATCCCTTACCTTCGCGAGCGCAAGCAGTTCGGAAAGCCCATCGGCAGCTTCCAGCTGATGCAGGCCAAGGTCGCCGACATGTATGTCGCGCTGCAATCGGCCCGCGCCTACACCTATGCCGTGGCCAAGAGCTGTGATGCCAACAAGACCACTCGCTTCGACGCGGCAGGTGCGATCCTGCTGGCATCGGAAAACGCCTTCCGCGTCGCCGCCGAAAGCGTGCAGGCGCTGGGCGGCGCTGGCTACACGCTCGACTGGCCGGTCGAACGCTACATGCGCGATGCGAAGCTGCTCGACATCGGCGCGGGCACGAATGAAATCCGCCGCATGCTGATCGGACGCGAATTGATCGGGGCTGCTGGGTGATGCCGGTCTACATGATCTCCCGCATGACGATCCACGATCGCGCCGAGTATGACAAATACGAAGAACGGTTCATGGAAATCTTCGACAAGTTCGATGGCACGCTGCTCAGCGTCGACGAGGAACCTCAGGTCGTGGCTGGCGAATGGAAAGCCACGCGCTCGGTCCTCATGGAATTCCCGACCAAACCGCAGCTCTTCGCCTGGCTCACCTCGCCCGAGTACCTGGAAATCGGCAAGTTCCGCGATGCCGGGAGCACAGCCGAAGCCATAATCGTAAATGGCCTAGAGCCGGGAGACATGCCCTCGTGACCGCACCCGTTCTCACATCCACGCTCGATCGCGAGGCGCCCGACGCGAAGGCGCGCTTCGAGCATAACAAATCGCTCGCAGCAGACCTGCGCTCAACTGTCGCCGCCGCCGCTCTGGGCGGCTCCGAAGGCAGCCGCGAGCGGCATGTCGGGCGCGGCAAGCTCTTGCCGCGCGAGCGGGTGGAGCGCCTGCTCGATCCGGGCAGTCCGTTTCTCGAGATCGGCCAGCTTGCTGCCAATGGCATGTACAAGGATACGATCAACGGCGCGGGGATGATTGCCGGGATCGGGCGCGTGTCGGGGCGGCAGGTGATGATCGTGTGCAACGATGCCACCGTGAAGGGCGGCACCTACTATCCGATGACGGTCAAGAAGCACTTGCGCGCGCAGGAAATCGCACAGGAGAACCGGCTCCCGTGCATCTATCTCGTCGACAGCGGCGGGGCGAACTTGCCGCACCAGGCCGAGGTCTTCCCCGACCGCGACCATTTCGGGCGCATCTTCTTCAACCAGGCGAACATGAGCGCGCTGGGCATCCCGCAGATTGCATGCGTCATGGGCAGCTGCACTGCAGGCGGCGCCTATGTGCCGGCCATGTCCGACGAGACGGTCATCGTGCGCAATCAGGGCACGATCTTCCTTGCCGGACCGCCGCTGGTGAAGGCCGCGACGGGCGAGGAAATCAGCGCCGAGGATCTTGGCGGCGGCGACCTCCACGCCAAGAAATCGGGCGTGGCCGACCACCTCGCCGAGAATGACGAGCACGCGCTCACCATCGTGCGCGATATCGTCAGCCACCTTGGCGACAATTACGCCGAGGCGAGGAACATCGACCTCAAGGAACCCCGCGCGCCCAAGTTCGATGCGGACGATCTCTATGCCCTCGTGCCCGATGATGTCCGAGCGCCCTATGACGTGAAGGAAGTCATCGCGCGCCTCGTCGACGGCAGCGAGTTCCACGAGTTCAAGGCGCAATACGGCAGCACGCTGGTCTGCGGCTTTGCCCATATCTGGGGCATGCCGGTGGCGATCCTCGCCAATAATGGCGTGCTCTTTTCCGAAAGCGCGCAAAAGGGCGCGCATTTCATCGAACTCGCCTGCCAGCGCCGGATTCCGTTGCTGTTCCTCCAAAACATCTCCGGCTTCATGGTCGGCGGGAAATACGAAGCGGAAGGCATTGCCAAGCATGGCGCGAAGCTCGTGACAGCCGTTGCCACTGCCACCGTTCCGAAAGTCACCGTGGTCATCGGCGGCAGCTTCGGCGCGGGCAATTACGGTATGTGCGGCCGCGCCTATTCCCCGCGTTTCCTCTTCACCTGGCCCAACGCCCGCATCTCCGTGATGGGCGGCGAGCAGGCCGCATCGGTCCTCGCCACTGTCCACCGCGACGCGGACAGCTGGACCGAGGAACAGGCCGAGGAATTCAAGGCCCCGATCCGCCAGAAATACGAAGACGAAGGCAACCCCTATTACGCCACCGCGCGCCTGTGGGACGACGGCGTGATCGATCCGGTCCAGACGCGCGATGTCCTCGGCCTCGCCTTCGCCGCAACGCTCGAAGCGCCAATTCCCGAGAAACCGCAGTTCGGCGTGTTCAGGATGTAATCAGCGGAAAACCACGCATCCCTCTCGCTTTCCCTAGCGTAACTGCTAGGCGTGGGCGTCAGGAGAGAGAATGCCGCAAGCCAATTTCAGGAAGCCATCGCTTCTGAGCCGCATCGTGCGGCGCGTCATCATGGTCCTCTATCGCTGGAAGGGCTGGAAGATCGACGGACGCCTTCCCGATCTCGCCAAGTTCGTGATCGCGGGAGCACCGCATACGTCGAACTGGGATTTCGTGTTCTTCATCGGCGCCACGGCAGAGGAAGGCGTGCATCCCAATTTCATGGGCAAGCACACGCTGTTCCAGGGCATGATGCGCAACTTTATGTTCGACATGGGCGGCATCCCGATCGATCGCACCAAGCGAGCCAACTATGTCGAGCAGGTGGCCGATGAATTTGCCAGGCGCGACCGGCTGGCGCTGGTGATTGCGGCGGAAGGCACGCGCTCCACCGACGGCAGCTGGAAATCGGGCTTCTACCATATCGCACGCGCCGCAAACGTGCCGATCGTGCCAGCCTATGTGAACAACGACACGATGACGCTGGGCTTCGGCCCGCCCATCGTACCGACCGAAAGCTATGGCGAAACGCTGGCTGAAATCGCACGGTTCATGTGTTCGAAGCTGCCCGGATACGAGCGCTTCGCTATCCTGGAGGCACAGGCACAAGCCCTTATCGAAGAGGAACGCGCCCATGGTTGATATGCTACTGGTCAACGCCGTTATCCTTGTGGCGATCGTCCTCGTCCTCTGGGCGATCTCGGTGAAGATCGACGACGTGTCCTTCATCGATGCCTTCTGGGGGACGGGAATGGCCCTGATGGCCTTCACCAGTTGGCTGCAGGCTGAGCGCGGAGTGCTCGCCAACCTCCTGCTCGCCATGACGGCCGCCTGGGGCCTGAGACTCGGCATCTACCTGATCCGGCGCTGGAGCGCGGAAGGTGAAGACAAACGTTATGAGCGCATGTTGCGCAAGGATCGCGAGAAGGGCCGCTTCGCCTTTGCCGCACTGACGAAGATTTGGCTCGGGCAGGCCGTGCTGCTCTTCCTCGTCTCCTCGCCCGCACAGCTGGGTATCCTGTCGAGCGAGGCAGGTCAGCCGATCACGGCGCTCACCATGGCCGGCGTCGCACTCTACCTCGTTGGTATTATCTTCGAATGGGTGGGCGACTGGCAGCTGGCACGCTTCAAGGCAGACCCCGCCAACAAGGGCCAGGTCATGGACAAGGGCCTGTGGCGCTACACCCGCCATCCCAACTATTTCGGTGATGCCTGTGCCTGGTGGGGTATCTGGCTGGTCGCGGCGAGCGTGAGCTGGGAGGTTGCGCTGTGGACCGTGGCAGGACCGCTGTTCCTAACCTTCACGCTGGTCAAGTGGTCAGGGGCTGCGCTGCTTGAGAAAGGCATGAAGCACACCCGTCCCGGATACGAGGAATACAAGCGCAGGACGTCGGCCTTCATTCCGCTGCCACCCAAGAAATCCGGCTAGGATTGTCCCAGTGGGGGTTTAACCGCGCTCACGATAGTCTACATGGTAGACCAGCGATCGTAACGAGGTTCGACAGGTGAGCGACGAGGATATCGAGCAACTACGCAGCCGTTTCGCGCGCGAGGCGATGGCGCTGATGGAGCGGACCGGCGAGGAGGTCTCGCGCACGCGGCTCGCAGCCGAGCTCAAGATCGCACGCGCCCGTCTCGATGCCGTTTTCCCCGAGGAAGGGGACATGCTCGAGGCGATTACTGCCGAATGGTTCGCGCCCAAGATCGCGGTGATGGACAAGGTGATGGCCAGCGGCCTCCCGCCACGCCGCAAGCTCTATGAATTCATCGCCCGCCGCTACGTCCTGCTGCGCCAGAATTTCGCCGACGACCCGATCGCTTTCCGTCTCTATGTCGAGATGGGCGAACGCTATTTCGAATACGCCCAGAGCTATATCGATCTTGGCGACCACTATCTGTGCGAAATCATCGCCGAAGCGCAGGCAGAGGGCCATCTCGAAGGCATGGATGTCGACTTCGCACGCTCGGTGATCAACCAGATGGTCGCTCCCTACCTCATGCCCTACTACATCGCGATGCTGGGCGACCGGCTGAGCGAGGACAAACTCGCGCATATCGTCGACGCGATATTCGACGGGCTCGTTGCCAAGGATGGCGGCGCGCGCGGCACGAGCAAGCTCAACGCAGCCTGATGTGGTGACGCCGCGGCGGATATTGATGCTCGGGCTCAATTACGCGCCCGAACCCATCGGCATCGGTCCCTATACCTCTGGTCTTGCCGAAGCGCTGGTCGAACGGGGCCACACGGTCCAAGTCGTGGCGGGCCAGCCCTATTATCCCGAGTGGAAACTTTACCCGCGCTTCAAACGGCGATGGCAGTCGAGCGAGGAGAACGGGGTCAAGATCACCCGCTGTCCGCACTACATCCCGTCCAACCCGACCGGCGCCAAACGGATGGCCCATCACGCCAGTTTCGCCAGCAGCTGCTATCCCGCAGCCCGCAAGGCTCGCCGCGAGCTCAATCCCGAGATTGTGTTCGCAATTGCGCCCTCCATGATTGCAGCTCCGGTTGCTCTACGGATGGCGCGCAGGGCCGACGTCCCGATGTGGCTCCACGTGCAGGACTTCGAAGTTGGCGCAGCGCTTGCGACAGGCCTGATCGACAGTGCCAGCAGAACCGCCGATGCGGCGGCACGCTTCGAGGACCGCATGCTGCGCTCGGCAGATCTCGTCTCAACGATCAGCGAGCCGATGTGCGACTTGCTCGAGCGCAAGGGGGTCGGATCGGAGCGCATACTGGAGATGCGCAACTGGGCCAATCACGCCGACACGATGGGACACGCCGATGCAGCCCGCTTCCGCAAGGAGTGGGGCCTCGAAGGCAAGACGGTCGCGCTCTACTCCGGCAATATAGCCAACAAGCAGGGTCTCGACATCGTGATCGAGGCAGCGCGGCAGATGGCCGACCGCGAGGATATCGTCTTCGTCATCTCCGGCGAGGGTCCCAACCGAGGCAGGCTAGAGCGGCTCGCCCAGGGCTTGCCAAACGTCCTCTTCCGCGATCTTCAGCCGGAAAAGAGCATCGGCGATCTGCTGACCATGGCCGATATCCATTTGCTGCCGCAGCTGCACGATGCCGCCGACTTGGTCCTTCCCTCGAAGCTCGGGAATATGCTCGCATCGGGCCGTCCGGTCATCGCAACGGTGCGCCCGAATACGGGGATCGCCCGCGAGCTGGTCAATTGCGGCATCGTAGTCCCGCCCGAAGTGCCCGAGGCGATCGTTTCGGCCATCGCCGCACTCGCATCGCATCCCGACTATCGCAAGACCATGGGAAGCGCGGCGGCTGCCCGGGCGCAGGAAGCCTGGTCGAAGCAATCGGTCGTCGACCGTTTCGAAGAGGGGCTCGATCGGATCCTGGGCTAGATACCCAGTCCTGCGAGGACTCGTCCGACCCCGTCCCGATAGTTTGCGAAATCGCGCTGCGCCGCTTCCGCCATCGCGGCCTCGCGCATCGCGTGAAGAAGGTCGCGATCATCGATTAGCGCGAGCATGGCCTTCTCCAGTTCGTCGGCGTCTGGTCGTTCCCGAATGATTCCGCTGCTCTTGCTCGCCCCCAGCCCTGCAGCGGTGCTCTGGATGACCGCGAGGCCCGATGCCATGGCTTCGATCAGGACAATGGCAGAGCCTTCGAAGTGGCTCGGAAACACAAGGGCGTGATGCGAGCGCATGATTGCGGGCATCTCGCTGCGCGTGACCGGGCCGAGGATGTCGACCCTGTCGCGATAGGGGGCGAGCATGCGTTCGGGCACCATCACGGGGCCTACGAGCGTAAGGCTGGCATCGGTGTGTGGTAGGCGCTCGATAGCCTCCAGCAGGTGCTGGACACCCTTGCGGGCCGATACCTGCCCAGCGAAGAGGAACCTCACCGGCTCATTGCGATCGACAGGCTGCGGGGTTTGCGCCCCGCCAAATAGCGCGGCGTCATAGGTATAGGGCAGCTGCACCAGCTTTTCGGCGAGGCACGGTACTGGCGAATAATCGAGGATCGATTGCGCTACGAAGGGGCTCCCGCAGACGATCCGGTCGGCGCAATCATATTCGATATCGTTGCGCGCGATCTTGCGGTCTTCCATCGCCGGGAGGTCGCCCGAAAGCCAATCGCCATGGGTTGCAGCGATGCGTTCGATTTCCTCATTCCAGTAACGCCAATCGGCAATGGTCCGATCGAGGATCTTGGGGCATCCGGCGGTTCGGGGATCGGAGAAGTCTGCGAAGGCGCTGTCGTCATACCCCCACAAGACAAGCGGACCTTCTTTCTCGGCGAGGCCCGCCGCGTACCTGCCGAACCGGGCATTGAGCGCAGCATCGATCGCGCGACCCAGTCGGGCGGCACCGAGCCGGGTCGCCAGCCGCTCAGGCAGTTCGAACCTCGGCTTTGCACGCACCAGTGCGGGGTCGAGAAGCGGGCTTGCAAAGCGCGACAGCTCGCGTTCGATTGGTCTGGCGATTGGCGCGGGCAGGCGGGAGACGAACGAGCGAACCCCGCTGTCCGGGTGATCGAAAAGTCCCGTGAGCAGGCAGTGAAGCTGCCCCAGGTCCTGCAACGCAAGCGCGGTTTGCCTGCTGTGCTGCGTGCCGGGATGCAGGACCATCGTCTTCATCGCGCGCAGGCTTAACGGGGAATGCGCCGATCGCAAAAACCATTTTCCTACAGCGTCAAGCGTGATTAACCGATCTGGCTCATCATATTGCCAACAAGGAACCAAAGCGATGAGTGATCCCATTCCCCTGCAGATCCCCGCAGGCTTCGCGCCGGCATTCGCGCTCGGTATCGACGATGGCCAGGGCAACCTCGAACTTGTCGCACAAGGCTCGCCCCTGCCGGTCTACCAGGCTGCTCCCGCTGCACCGGCGGCGCTTGACGGTCAAACCACCTCGAACGTCATCGTCGGCCCGTTCGCGCCGACCGTGGCCACCCCTGTGTTCCTGACCCTGGCAGGCGACTGGGAGGGAACCGTGACGCTCAAGCGATCGACCGATGGTGGCGCAACGCTCCATCCGCTCACGGCGGCCGGGTCCGCATGGGGTATCTACCGCGCGAATGCATGCGAGCCCGTCTGGGAGGAAGGCGAAGAAGACGCCACTCTCTGGCTCGATTGCGCAGTCAATTCGGGTACCCTTGCATACAGGCTCGCCCAATGAGCGCGCTTGCCGTCCCCGCACTGGGGCTAGCCAACCGCGCCGCGCAGGCACTGCCCGCATTGTTCGGCGACCTCGCAGCACGCGCACCTGCCGATGACCTCGCCACCATCGATTCCATGGGCCACAGCGAACCGGGAAAGGGCGGCGCACGCTACATCTCCGATGCACTGTGCGACGCAGCCCTGCTTGCTGCTCACCCGCGGTTCGTTTTCGAAACTGCCAACGGCCGGATCTTCCGCCTTCTGCCCGAGGCAGGCTCCTTGTCGGTCGAGCAGGGCGGCGCATCGGGCGATGCAATTGCCAATGATCGTGACGCGGTCCAGGCGGCTATCGATTATGCCCATGCGATCGACGCGCGAGAAGTTCGCTTCGAGAGCGCGCGCTATCGCATCGATTGTCCGCCCAGGTTCTCACCCGCGGAGGAGACACGCGCCGAGGACGGTCATCCCATCGTAATCCGCAAGTCGATCGCCCTGCGCGGCTGCGCCCCGGTGCGGACCGAGCTGGTGTTTCGAGCACTCGACGGCGCCGATCCGGAAACGGACTTCCAGTTGGTCCCCACTTCGGCAACAAATCCATCGCTTGCGGTTTGGCGCGGGGGCGGCCTGTTCCTCCAGGGCGACATCTCCGATCCCGGCGAAGGGAGCCGCACGATAGGTCGTCTCGAGATCGAGCGAATGATCCTGTCGGGCGGGCGCCAGAACACCGGTTCCTGGACCTTCCCGGCCAATCCGATCGGCGGCGACGGCTGGGACGTGACCGATCGCGGGCTCTGGCTCCAGGATTGCTACGTCGGCGACATCGTCATGCGTGATTGCGACATGCGCGGCTGGAAAGGCGAGATATTCTACCTCGCCGGAGAGGCCAATGCGGCCGAGAAAGTCGAGCTCACCAATTGTCACTTCGCCACGTCCAATGGCAGCGCTTTCAATCCGGGTATTGATTGCGAGGTGCTCGCCACCGATTGCAGCTTCGGCGACACCTTCCAGGCGCAGGAGGACGTGGCCAAGACCCGCGCGGTCTATCGCAATTGCCAGTGGTATGATTGCGATCACATCGGGCTTGGCTGCGGATCGGCCAATGGCGTCTATTACGCGCAGGCCTACCCCACCCGGCGCAACGACGCCGCCCCACCCGTCACGATCCTCGACAATTGCGAGTTCCGCTCGATCCGCTCGGTCAAGTTCACCAGCTGGGTGCGCGGGAACATCCGCACGATCGATTGCAGCGTGAATATCGACGGGAACGAGGCGCTCGCCCTGCGCGATCTCGACCTCACCATCGAGGCCTGGCTTGATCGCGAGAGCGGGATCCATGCGCTGACCTTCATGGGCGTCGACAGCCTAAGCGAACCGGTGCCGGGCGCGCCAGCGGGCATCTACAAGCTTCCCCCACAGCACGTCCGCCTGAGATTGTCGCACCACCGCACGCAGTTTGCGCGCGAGAACGGCGCGGAATGGCTGGGAAGCTGGTGGGACGGCTATATCGACCGCACGTGCCAGCTCCATGTGCAAGGCGACTGCGCGAGCGACCGGCTGCCCAATGGCGGGCTCAACCCGGTCTCCATGCCGCTGGTCACCTATTCGCATGGCGAAGCGACAAGCCTCTCCTGGGCGCGCGGCTGGTACAAGATCGATTCGATTTCAGGCTCTGGCGAAATCGCCCCGAGCGCGCCGCTGATGGTTCTGCACATGACCAGTGGCATCATCGCCGACATGACCTTGCGGCGCACACCGGCAGGCGGCGCACAGTTCGGCTATGCCGACCGGCAGCGCATCCGGATGATCAAGCAGGATGGCACAGGATCGATCCGCTTCGTAAAGGGGGCATCGAACTCCTTCGCAGTGTCCGACACCCGGGTTCTCGCCAATGCGCACGACTGGATCGAGTTCAGCTACAACAGCGAATTCCAACGTTGGGAGGAGGAGGGCTTCTTCTCCGACGCCTGATATCATGCACGCGGGAGGGGATTAAATGCCCCTCCCGCTTGCCGCGCGGGGCGGCATGCGGAATCACTCTGTCATGGCGATTCTCTCCGACAAATGGATCCGCGATGCGGCAACGACCCGCGGCATGATCGAACCCTTCACCGAGGCTCAGCGCCGCGAGGGGAACATCTCCTACGGCCTGTCGAGCTTCGGCTACGACGCGCGCGTCGCGGACGAGTTCAAGATCTTCACCAATATCGACAGCGCCGTGGTCGACCCGAAGGATTTCGCCAGCAACAGTTTCGTCGACAAGCAGACCGATGTCTGCATCATCCCGCCCAACAGCTTCGCGCTTGCCCGGACGGTCGAGTATTTCCGTATCCCCGACGACGTGTTGGTGATCTGCCTGGGCAAGAGCACCTATGCGCGCTGCGGGATCATCGTGAACGTCACCCCGCTCGAGCCGGGCTGGGAAGGCCATGTGACGCTGGAATTCTCGAACACTACGCCGCTGCCCGCCAAGATCTATGCCAACGAGGGCGCCTGCCAGTTCCTGTTCCTCAAGGGCAACGAGCGGCCCGAGGTTACCTATGCCGATCGCGCGGGCAAATACATGGGCCAGCGCGGGGTCACGCTGCCCCGGCTGTAGCACCCCCTAGCTCACCAGCCTGCTTGGCCAACACTACCGGCGAAATCGGAAACCACCGATTCGCAGTGTCGGTCAGCAGTTTCTCGCCCGTCATGATGATGACTTCGGACCTGAGCAGCTCGTCGAGGACCGCCTCACCCATCCAGATTTCAATCAGCGACTGAAGCGGCGCGTGGACATAAAGATCGACAGGCTTGCCGGGATCCTTGTCACACAGATCGACTACGTTTCTCTCGGCAACAATCCACCAGCGATTGTGCTCGTTGAGATCGCTCAGCGTGAAAGAGAAAACGGTCTCGCCATCGGGTAACTCAGCGGTGTTGATCGTTCGGTGCAGGTCCCACATGGCGACGCCGACATCGATCTGATCCGCCCGCGTATGGCGCTCGGCCCAATTCTTTCCCCATTCGGCCAGCATCATGACGATAGGCTGGGCCTCGCGGCCTGCGGGAGCCAGTCGATATACTGCCTGTTGGCCGGCATCGCCGCGTTTCACGATGAGCCCATCTTCGGTCAGCTTCTTGAGCCGCGCGCTCAGCACAGAAGGCGAAATGCGAGGCATCGCCGCGGTAAAGTCTGAGTAGCGGCTCGCACCGAGTGTCATGGCGCGCAGGATCTGCAGGACCCATTTGTCGCCGAGTATGTCGGCGGCTTTCGTAGCGGGACAATGGCTAGCCAGTTCAGGCAATGCAGCCTCCTCAGACCCAGGGCCGGGAGCGATTAACTACCCTTTCCGGTCGATTTTCTCAATCACTACGGATTTAGTAGTGGCTTACTGCGAATTGCGTAGCGGCCTGCTTCGGATCGCGAACTATCGCGAAATCGAGCCGGCAAGCACTTTCTCCTCGTCGCCAAAACAGGCGATCACGAACAAGGAGAAAGATCATGAACAACTATATCACAAGCTTCATCTGCGCCGTGGCCGCCGTTCTGCTGACTGCAACATCGCTCGCGGAAGTGACTTCGGTTCCTGCCATGGATTTCGATCGTGGCGCCGGCACGGTTCTCGAAGCGTGAGCAATATCGGCCAATTAATCGTCCCGCCAGATGTTCGGTCAGAACGGCCGGCATCTGGTCGGGAATAATCGCACTCGCAGCGCCATGACGCTGCGTCTTTGACTCTCGTTGCCACTGCGCGCACATCGGCTGCACAAAGTGGGAGAGTGAAATGGCAGACCGCGAGTTCGATATCATCGTTTATGGCGCTACCGGCTATACCGGTCGTCTCGTCGCAGAGCATTTCGTACGCGAATATGGCGACAGTCCCGATGCGCCCAAATGGGCGATGGCCGGACGCAGCGAGGACAAGCTGACCGCGGTTCGTGACGAGATTGGCGCTCCTGCAACGACGCCCATGATCGTCGCCGATGCCTCCGACCCGGCCAGCCTCGAGGCGATGTGCAAGCGGACCAAGGTCGTCCTGACGACGGTCGGTCCGTACCAGCTCTATGGCGACGCGCTGGTCGAAGCCTGCGTGAAGACCGGCACCGACTATGCCGACCTGTGCGGCGAACCTGCCTGGATGGCCGACAAGATCGAGCAGCACCATGAAGCGGCCAAGGCCAGCGGCGCGCGCATCTGCTTCTCCTCGGGCTTCGACTCCATCCCTTTCGATCTCGGCGTCCTGATGCTCCAGAAGGAGGCTGTCGTTCGTCATGGAGCCCCGGCGCCCCGCGTCAAGGGGCGAGTGCGCGCCATGCAGGGCACCTTTTCCGGCGGTACGGCGGCAAGCCTCGGCGCGACGATGAAAGCGGCGATGAAAGATGCGAGCGTGATCGGCAAGCTACGCGATCCCTTCGCCCTGACCCCCGGTTTCGAAGGCCCGGACCAGCCTTCGGGCATGGTCCCGCGCTATGAAGACGCGCTGGGAAAATGGGCCGCGCCATTCGTCATGGCACCGATCAACACCAAGAATGTCCACCGCACCAATTTCCTTCGCGGTCACCCCTATGGGGAGGACTTCCGCTATGACGAGATGGTGCTGACGAGCCCGGGCGACGCGGGCAAGGCTGCCGCGAATGCGCTTGTCGAGCTGGCCAAGAATCCTTTCGGAGCGAAACCCCCCAAGCCCGGCGAAGGGCCGAGCAAGGATGAGCGCGAGAACGGCTTCTACGACGTCGTATTTCGCGGCGAGTATCCCGACGGGAAGAGCATCACCTATGGCGTGAAGGGCAAATTCGATCCGGGCTACGGCTCGACCAGCCGCATGCTTGGAGAAACCGGCATGGCGCTGCTCGAAAGCGACGCCGAAGGCGGTGTCGGCACTCCCGGCTCGTTCCTTGGCGAAGACCTCGTCGAGCGGCTGCGCGAGCACGCGCATCTTACTTTCGAAGTCGAGGATTGAGCAGAGAAGGGGAGCGCGGGGCGCTCCCCTGTTCCTTTTCGGTTACAGGCTTAGTCGTACCGCAACGCTGATGTTGCGACCCGCCAGCGGCACGAACTCCTTCGTGAAGCTGGAATGGCGGCGACCGGTCTCATCGAAGATGTTCTCGGCCTTCAGGATGACCGCCAGCGTCGGGTCATCCTCGAACGGACGCCAGGTGGCCGAAGCGTTGACGAAGGTGAAGCCTTCGGTCGCGGTTTCGAAGGGTGCGACTTCGTCCTGGTCGCCGAACCATTCGACCTCGCCGCGCAAGGTCAGATTGCCCGCGTCAGCTTCGAGAGCACCCAGCAGGCTGAGCGGCGGTATGCGCGGCACGTTGAAGCCGTTGTCGAGCTCGGCATCGATATAGGACGCCCGCACATCGGCGGTGAGATCGAGACCCGGCGTGTCGAGGAAGGTCCACGCCATTTCGCCTTCGATACCGGTATAGGTTGCCCCTTCCTGGAGATAGACGAAGACCGGTAGTTCATCCTCTTCCTCACCGGTTTCGCTCAGGTAGATGAAGTCGTCGAACCACTGGCGATAGGCGGCAAGGGAAAGGTCGACCGGCCCGAGGCTTCCGCGTGCGAACACTTCCACCCCCCAAGCCTTCTCCAGCTTGAGATCGACATCGCCGATCTCGAATTGCTGGGTCGCAATATGCGGGCCCTCGGAGAACAATTCCTCGGCGCTGGGCGCACGAGCGACACGCGACAGGTTCACGCCGGTGCGGAATTCAGGCGTCACGTCATAGGCAAGGCCGATCGCGCCGGAGACCGATTGGAAGTCGCGTTCGACGCCGAGCGGGACCGATTTGACATCCGTCAGCTCGAGCCGGAGAGCCCCTTCGAGTTGCAGCGGGCCGTTGCCGTATTCCTGCAAGGCAAAAAAGGACAGTTGCTCCGTATTGTTGGGCGCGACATAGGCTTCGGCACCTTCGGCGGCGAAGTCGCGGATGTAGAGCTGGGTACCGATCGAACCACGCAGCGCGCCGTCGGGATTCTGCACCAGTTCCGCGCGCGCTTCGATGCCTTCGACATCGAATACGGTGCCGACTTCATCGCCCTCGAATTCGGTGTGCGTGTAGTCGGAATAGCCCGCGCGCAGTTTCAGCCGCTGGAAGAAGCCGTCGCCCAGAAGGAAATCCCCGCGCATGTCCGCGCGATATTGGCGCAAGCCGATGCTGACGGTTTCGGGGCCTTCTTCCTCCTCGGCCTCGCCGCCACCTTCTTCACCTTCTTCGTGGTGGTGCGCGCCGGGCAGGATCGGAACGCCGTAGAAGGTGTCGTACACGCCGACGGAGACGCCGAGGGTCGAGCCGTTGCGGAAGAAGGCAAGGCCGCCGTTCAGCGCCCAGGTTTCCGTTCCGCTGTTGAAGAGCGTGCCTTCCGCATTGGCGGCTTCGCGCAGCTCTTCGGCTTCCTCGAACTCGCCTTCCGCCTCTTCTTCCGCTGCATCTGCAAGCAAATCGGCGCGAAGATCGCTGGAAAGGACGAAGCCGGGAACCTCGAGATCGTCGGTCTCGCGATAAACGCCGTCGACATGCGCCACGAACCCGCCGCCAAGCGGCACGTCGAGCGAGGCACCGCCTTCTCGTAGATCAGAGGCTGTATCGGCACGCAGGAGAGCATCGATGTGGATTGCCTCGTCACCGAGGCGGCGCGGAATGCGCTTGTCGATGATATTGACCGCGCCCCCGATTGCCTGACTGCCATAAAGCAGGACGGCGGGGCCGCGCAGGACCTCGATACTTTCGGCGGTCAGCGGATCGATCGACACCGCATGGTCGGCAGAGGTGTTGGAGACATCGATCGCACCGATTCCGTCGATCAGCACCTTCACACGTTCACCCGAAAATCCGCGCAGGATCGGTCGCGATGCTCCGGGCGCGAAGCCGGTTGCGGTGACACCAGGCTGGCTTGCGAGGACCTCTCCCAGCTGGCCAGCCATATTCTCGGCCAGTTCCTCGCCTTCGATTACGCTGGCGCCAGCGAGCAGGTCGAACTGACGCAAGCCCTCTGCGCTGACGATGATCGTCCCATCGGGCGAAATCCTCCGGTTGTGAAGGTCGTCCTCGGTTGCGGATATCTCCTCCGATTCCGATGCATCGTCGGTGGGTTGGCCCTGCGCCACCGCGGGGGCAGCGATGGCTACGGCGATAAGGGAAAGCGAGGCAGCGAGCCCGCGGCGAGCGATCACGGTTTGATACAACATATCGCCCTACTAGCGTTGCGATTTGCAACTGCAACCAATTTCGCGACGAACTGCAAATAGGCACGACGAATTGCAACCAGCGTGCGGTTGGATCGAAGTCTCGACTGGGAGAAAATGGAGCGGGCGAGGCGATTCGAACGCCCGACCCCAACCTTGGCAAGGTTGTGCTCTACCCCTGAGCTACGCCCGCTCACTGACGCTCGCCGAGCCGCATGGCCCGGTGGGGAGGCGCGCAACTAGCAACGCCTTATGAGTCCCGCAAGCAAAAAAATGCGCTTTTTTGACCCGCGACGAACCAACGCGTACGGCCCTTCACATTGGCGCTTCAAGACCCACATGGGCGGGCAGACAATTCTATTTCCGAAAGGCGGTTTACGTGGCGAGCATGGGTTTGAGCATCGACGAGCAGAAGGCAGTCGAGAAGTTCAAGAAGGACGTCGTCGAACCTTCGATGACGAAGCTCGTCATCCTCGACTTCTTTGCCGAGTGGTGTGGTCCCTGCAAGGCCGTCGCCCCGATGCTGGAAAAGGTCGCGGCAGAGTATGCCGACAAGGGCGTGGTGCTGGTCAAGGTCGATGTCGACAAGGAACAGTTCATCGCGGCCCAGTTCCAGGTTCAGTCGATCCCGACGATCTATGCCATGTTCCAGGGCAAGCCGGTCGCCGACCTGACGCAGGCGCGCAGCGAATCGCAGATGAAGGAAGTGCTCGACCAGATCCTCGCGCAGCTGCCGATCCAGGGCGGCGAGGCTGGTGACCAGCAAGCGCAGATGGCCGCGCAGGTCGAGCAATATATCGCCATGGGCGAGCAAATCCTCACCGAAGGCGACGCTGCGCGTGCGGCGGGCATCTTCGGCCAGGTCGCCGAGATGGCACCCGACAATCCCGCTGCACACGCCGGACTGATCCGCGCACTGGTCCAGGCCGACCAGGTGGAGGAAGCGAAGGCGGTCTTGCAGGCTGCCGAGGCCAATTCGGCAATCGCCGCGGATCCGCAGATCGCCAATGCCAAGGCCGCGCTCGAGCTTGCAGGCAACAAGGTGGACGATGGCGAACTCACCGCCCTGCGCGAGAAGGCGCAGGCCGATCCATCGGACATGGACGCCCGCCTCGCCTATGCCGAGGCAGCCTTCGCTGCCGGGGATCGCGATGCCGCTGCGGACGAACTGCTGGCGATGGTCGAAGCCGATCGCGAGTGGAACGATGGCGCGGCGCGCACCAAGCTGCTCGACATTTTCAATGCCGTAGGTCTCGAGGACCCCTGGGTGGTCTCGACCCGGCGCCGCCTTTCTAAGCTGTTGTTTGGGTGAGCGCAGCTTGACCAAGAGGCTCTCCATCTTTCCCCTGCCCGGCGCGATCCTGTTCCCGGGCCTGCAATTGCCCCTGCATATCTTCGAGCCGCGCTACCGCGAGCTGGTCGGGAGCGCGCTCGCCAAGGACCGACTGATCGGCATGGTGCAGCCGCAGCGCAATGCCGAAGGCTCCCCGCTGTACGCCGTGGGCTGCGTCGGACGGATCGGCGATGTCGAGGCGCTGGAGGATGGGCGCTATAATATCGTGCTCGAGGGCGAGGCGCGTTTCCGTATCCTGCGCGAGCTCGAAGTGACCACCGCATTCCGGCAGGTCGAGGCCGAGATGATCGAGGATCGCGAGAGCGAGGTTCTTGCCAGCGTCGAGCGCGCAGGCTTCGAATTCGAAGCCAGACGTTTTGCCACAATGCAGGGCTATTCGGTCGACTGGGACTCGGTCGAGCGGCTGGATGACGAGACGCTGATCAACGGCGTCGCGCAGATCGCGCCTTTCGACAGCGCAGCCAAGCAGGCACTGCTGGAAGCCGAAAGCCTGTCCGACCGCTGCGAATTGATGATCCAGCTGATGCAATTCTTCGCGCTGCGCGACGACGGCGACGAGATCGTCACCCTGCAATAGGCAACTGCAATGTGCGAAGCGGAGTCGCATCTTAGCTCTTCGCTGTCGGGGAAGGGCGAACTAAACAGTTCGTTATGAATGCGCCGCAATCCGAACTGACAAGGGCCGAGGCCACCCGGTTACGCATCCTCGATGCGGCGGCCGGCCTGTTCTGGAGGCGTAGCTTCCACGGTGTCTCGATCGACGAGATCGCCGCGCGGAGCGAAGTCAACAAGGCGACAATCTATCGCTACTACCTCGACAAATCGGAGCTCGCCCTCGCGGCTATCGCACATAATGGCGACACCGTTCTCCAAGGAATTTTCGCTCCGGTTTTCGAGCATTACAGCTCCGCGGAAGACCGGCTGGAACGCGTCTTCTTGTGCCTCTACGAAGCGCACCGCGCGTTCGACGAACGCGAAGGCGACCTGTTCGGTTGCCCGATTGCCGGGCTCGCCCTTGAACTGGGACAAGACATGCCGGATCTGCGGGCCGAGGCGCAGAAGATCTTCGACAAGGTAGAGGCGCACATGCTCGAGATAGCGATTTGCGCGCCGCAGCCGCGAGCTTCCGCTCGCGAGACCGCGCGCATGCTCGTCCAGCTTCTGCACGGGGCATTCACGTCCGCTCGGCTCTCGGTCGATCCCTTGCGCGTAGTCGATGCGGGTAATGCCGCGCTGATCCTGCTCGGAAGCGAGAGGCGTATCGCCATTCCCGAAGACAGGAGGATCTCATGAACCTGCCAATTTACAGCGCCCTTCTCGCTGCCTTCCTGGTGGTGCTCCAAGTCGGCCTGATGATGTCGGTGGGCTTTCACAGGCTCCAGGGCCAGTACATTGGCATCGGCAACGACCGCCAACTCGAGCGTAAGGTGCGCCGCCATGGCAATCTAGCCGAGAATGCGGGCCTCTTCATTGCGGCGCTTGCTTTGCTGGAACTGATCGTTGGTTCGACACAGGGAGTTCTCATACTGTGCATCGCATTCGCCGTCGTGCGCGCCGCCCATGCATTTGGCTTTTCATCGCTGGCCGGATCGCACGGCGACAATGTGACCGGCGGGCGCAGGGTTTTCGCTGTTGGTAGGATGATAGGCGCGTTCGGAACCGCGATCGTTGCAGTCGCAATCGCGGCGTCGATCATGATCGCCTTGCTCTAAATCCCGAAGCTGCCTTTCAGCCCATCGATCACATATTGCGCAGCAAGCGCTGCCAGGAGCACGCCCAAAAGGCGCGTGATGACGGCTTCGACCCGGTCGCCGAACAGCTTCATGAGCGGGCCGGCAGCGACCAGCGCGAGCATCGTAAGGAAGAGCACCGAGGCCAATGCTCCGAGCACGACGAGCGATTCCTCGGTGCCGTCCGCTTCGTTCATCAGCAGCATGATCGCGGCGATCGCTCCGGGGCCGGCCAGCATCGGCATGGCCATGGGGAAGACCGAAACGTCTTCCACCTCGGGAGTGGCGGCGACCTTCTCCGCCCGCTCCTCGCGGCGCTGGGTGCGCTTCTCGAAAACCATCTCAAAGGCGATCCAAAAGAGCATGAAACCGCCCGCGATACGGAAGCTGTTGAGCTCGATATGAAGTGCCCCGAGCAGGTCTTCGCCGAACAGGGCGAAGATCAGCAGGATAATGCCCGCGATAAATGTCGCGCGGATCGCCATGTTGCGGCGCTGTGCCTGCGTGGCGCCCTTTGTCAGACCGGCATAGATCGGAGCGCAGCCCGGTGGGTCGATCACCACGAAGAGCGTAATGAAGGCGGAGATGAAGAGCTGGGTCATGGCGTCACCCGCATGTCGGCGCCTCGGCTCCTTCGGGAGCTTGTGGAGCATCGGCCTGCCGGCGGAAAATCTCCACCATTTCGTCACCCTGCTTTACGGAGACCATGAAAGTCCGCGAGCAGTCGGGCGCGATGCGTGTAGCCCATGCAAGGCTGCCGTCGGCGGAATTGCCTGCCGAATGATCGGCAGAGGGCGTCGGCACGAAGCGCGATGCGCGCGGGGACGAGCAATCGGCGACATTGGCCGGGATCAGCTCCGGCTGGACGTGATCGTCCTCGAGCTCGAAGCCCTGATCGACGACCCAGCGATATTCGCCATCGGCCTGCCGTTCCCAGATCGTGGCAAACCGGCCCTTGCGTCCACTGGGATAGGTGGCTGGGCCAGTAGATAGCGCGTAGTCTCCGCTGCAGCTCGACCAGACGAGATCGGGACCCCAGACGATCGGCTCGGCCGGATCGGGCACGTCCTTGAGCGCTTCCTGTACGAGGACGATTCCCGGCGAAGCCATCACGGCATCATCGGTCGCGTAATGGCGAAACGCGGTCCAGGTGCCTTCATCCCGGGCCATGCGCGCGAAGGCGAGCTCGGTGGCGATGACCTTGCCTGGATTGGCTACGGGCTGGAGGAAACGGCCGTAGCGCTCACGCGGAGCCTGCGGCCCCATGCAAGCCGCAACGGCGAGCGCGGTCAAGCAGGCAAGGGCGTGGCGCAGCATCAGAGCTCTTCCGGAACGTCGAAACCGGCATTGCGGTAGGCCGCGACCAGCGTGTTGCGCAGCAGCACCGCGATGGTCATCGGCCCGACACCGCCCGGCACCGGAGTGATCGCGCTGGCAACGCCCTGCGCTGCCGCATAGTCGACATCGCCGACCAGCCGCCCCTTCTGCTCGCCCTCTGCAGGCGGCAGGCGGTTGATGCCGACGTCGATCACCGTAGCACCGTCCTTGAGCCATTCGGCCTTCACCATCTCCGCGCGGCCGACTGCGGCGACGACGATGTCCGCGCGCTTGACCACGGCGGGCAAGTCCTTCGTCCGGCTGTGCGCGATCGTGACGGTGGCATTGGCATCGAGCAGCAGCTGCGCCATCGGCTTGCCGACGATGTTCGAGCGACCGATGACGACCGCTTCGAGACCGGAAAGATCGCCCAGGCGATCGGTCAGCAACATCATGCAGCCAAGCGGCGTGCAGGGGACGAAGCCACTCTGCCCCACCGCAAGGCGACCGGCATTGGTGACGTGGAAACCGTCGACATCCTTGTCCGGGCTGATGCTTGCGATAACCGCCTGTTCGTCGAGATGGTCGGGCAGTGGCAGCTGGACGAGGATACCGTCCACCGCATCGTCATTGTTGAGCTGGTCGACCAGCGCCAGCAGGTCAGCCTCTGACGTATCGGCGGGCAGGCGGTGCTCGAAGCTTGCCATGCCCGCGGCGACCGTCGCCTTGTGCTTGGAGCCTACATAGACCTGGCTCGCGGGATCTTCGCCCACAAGCACCACGGCAAGGCCCGCTTTGCGGCCCGCCTTGCTTGCGAACTGCAAAGCGAGTGCCCCGACCCGCTCGCGCAGCAGCGCTGCAAAGGCTTTCCCGTCGATCCGCTCGGCGGTCATGCGCCGAGAATGATGTTGCGCAGAACAATCAGGATGATCTGCAGGAGGATGATCACGACGAGCGGCGAGAAGTCGATCGCTCCTGTATTCGGCATCAGTTTTCGAATGGGCCTCAGGACAGGATCGAGCAGCCGGTTGATGGCTTCGTAGAAGCTCATCAGGAATTCGTTGCGTCCGACCACGTTGAAGGCGAACAAAAGGCCGATGATGAACTGGATGATGATCAGCATCACGAAGATGGACGCGATCATGTCTATGATCTGGTAGAGGGTGATGAGCACTTCGGTTTAATCCCGTGTGATGTGAAGCAATCCCGTTGCACCTGCCTCTACAAGAGGTGCGACATGCTCGCCACCCCTAAGCTTTGCTTATCAAGGTCCCCGCACCGCGCGCGGTGAAGAATTCGAGCAGCATGGCATGCGGCACGCGTCCGTCGAGGACGACAGCCGCCTCGCATCCTGCCTCCACTGCGCGGACGCAGGTTTCGAGCTTGGGGATCATGCCGCCGCTGATCGTCCCGTCTTCGCGTAATCTGGCGATGTCCGCCGGCGAAAGGTCGGTCAGAAGCTTACCCTGCTTGTCGAGCACGCCGTCGACATCGGTCAGCAGCAACAGCCTTGCCGCTCCGAGAGCCGCTGCGAGCGCGCCAGCCATGGTGTCGGCGTTGATATTGTAGGTATGGCCGTCCTCACCGCTGCCGATGGGGGCGACGACCGGGATCATGCCTGCAGCAGTGGCGGTCTCGATGATGGTGGTGTCGACAGCGCAGGGTTCACCCACGAAGCCGAGGTCGAGCGCCTTCTCGATATTGCTTCCCGGGTCCCTCGTCGTGCGCTCCAGCTTGCGCGCGGTGACGAGGCCGCCGTCCTTGCCCGAAAGGCCCACCGCCTTGCCACCGGCGCGCGCGATCGACCCGACGATAGCCTTGTTGATCGCGCCCGAGAGGACCATCTCCGCCACTTCGGCGGTCGCCTTGTCGGTGACACGTAACCCGTCGACGAAGCGCGTCTCCACGCCCAGCTTCTCCAGCATCGCCCCGATCTGCGGTCCGCCGCCATGGACGACGACCGGATTGATCCCTACCGCCTTCAGCAGCACCACGTCCTCGGCGAATTCGCGCGCCGCGTCATCGTCGCCCATGGCGTTGCCGCCGTATTTCACGACGAAGCTCTTGCCGGCATAGCGCTGGAAATAGGGCAGTGCCTCGATCAGCG
This sequence comes from Qipengyuania vesicularis, assembly GCF_019711415.1. Classification (GTDB taxonomy): domain Bacteria; phylum Pseudomonadota; class Alphaproteobacteria; order Sphingomonadales; family Sphingomonadaceae; genus Qipengyuania; species Qipengyuania vesicularis. The sequence continues at coordinate 279,558 of NZ_JAIGNJ010000003.1, forward strand.
TCTGCGCCTTGCTGCTGGCGTCGCGCATTTCGGTGGGGTCGGTATGGGTCATCGAATGGAAAACGCCTGCGCTGAGACCGGGAATGGACAACGCAGGCGTTAGCTTGCTCACCGCAGGGGCGAAAGAAATTTAAGGTTTACTCGGTCGTGTCGGAACTGGTGACAACTTTCGCTTCGCCGCCTTCGGCGGAGATCGTCGTGTCGTCTTCCGCGCCGTTGACAGCAGGCAGATCGTCTTCGCCGCCTTCGACTGCGCCGACATCCTGATAGAGCCGCTCTTCCTGCGACGTCGTCGCGTAGTCGGGGATTTCCTCGGGACCATCTTCGGTCACAAGCATGAAGAAAAGGCCGATAGCGACGATCGCGAAGACCACGATCACGCCCACCCACATCGTGCGGGTTCCGGGAGCCTTGCTGTCGGGGACGGGGTCGTTCATGGTTCGATTTCTCCTTGGTCTGTCTGAATAATGGCCCGAAAGCGGCAGCGTTCCGACGATGGCCCTTCCCGCAGCTACTTTAATGACTACAGTGCGCGGCCATGAGACAGTCTCTCTTGCTCGCTCCGCTTGCCCTCGCAGGCTGCGCCTCCACTCCCGATGTGGCCCAGCTCCCGCCCAGCCAGGAGGCTTTCTGGGACGCGCTCCAAAGCCATTGCGGCAAGGCCTACCAAGGCTCTCTGGCGAGCAGCGACGCGCGCGATGCGGACTGGCAAGGCCGCGCAATGATCGCGCATTGGGCCGAGTGCAGCGAGACGCGCGTCGCGATTGCCTTCCATGTAGAGACGGAGATGGAGTATGCGGTCGGTGAAGCCGTCTGGGACCGCAGCCGCACCTGGCTCGTCACCCGCACCGCCGAGGGCCTGCGCCTCAAGCACGATCACCGCCACGAGGATGGCGAGGAAGATGCGGTCACGCAGTATGGCGGCGACACGCTCTCAGCCGGCACGGCACGGGTTCAGGACTTCCCGGTCGATGCCTTTTCTATCGCCATGTTCGAGCGTGAGGGGCTCGATGCGTCGCTGACAAATGTCTGGCGGGTAGAGGTGGATCCGGCAGGTTCGAGCGGCGCGCCCTTTGCCTACCAGCTCACCCGGCGCAACGACCCCACCCGCCTGTTCCGTGTCGAATTCGATGCAAGCGAGCCGGTTCCGGCACCGCCACCTGCCTGGGGTTGGTAGGCTAGTCCTTCTCAAGACCTTCTGGCGGATAGGCGGGCGCAGGACCGTGATCGATACTCAGGCTTTCCAATAGCCGGAAGCGCTCCTCGTCCGGCATCCATTGCCAGATGTGGAGATAGCGACCGCCGCCGGTCTGGACCCAGCCGATGTCCTGTCCGCGCCATTCCAGGAAGGTGTGATGCGCCTCTTCCAGCGCGCCCCAGCTGCCCAGCTTCTTGATTGTCCGGCTTCCCGGGACGAGCAGGCGACGGTTCTTGTAACCTTCCGCATCGCCGCCCGGTGCGCGACGCGCGCATTGCTTGCGGGCGCTTTGAATCATCTGATCGGCACTGCTTGCGGGCAGGCCCCCAAGATCGTGGATCATCCGGTAATCCGGGTGCAACAGATCGGCGACCGCATCTGGATCGCAGCCTTCGAAGAAGCCCCAGAACAACTGCGCATCGTTGGCTTCGATCCGCTCGACCATCTCTTCCCCGGTCGGCATGGCGGCAGATCCGGCAAGAGGGGCAGCTTGCGCAAGGATTAAGGCAGCCAGTGTTTTCATGATCTTATCTCTCGTCCTACGGTGTATTGCCTACATAGGACACGACGAGATCGCGTCAACCTCCCCGACTCATTCGCGCGTCGATCTCCTCCGCCAGCGAAGCGTAATCCTTGTGACCGGTGACTGGCTCGACCCGCTCGGCCCACATGTGGTCTATCGCCTCGACGACCGACGATGGCAGGACCTTGCTGTCGCTGCCCTTGGCCTGGACCTTGGAAGAATCGCTGGCCGCCGGAATGCCGAGATGCTCCTCCATCGCGTTGCATACCATCGCATCATCGAAGCGATCCTTGTGCGCGACCATAAACTCGCGCGAGGCGCAGTGCGCCACCATGGCCACCTGTTTCTCGTCGACATCGATGCCCAGGAAGCCGGCCACCTTGCGGATCATCGCCGGCTGGTTCTTCGCTGCCCAGCGATAGGTGACGAGCAGTGTGTCCGGTTCTTCGCGACGCGCATACCAGCTCAGCAAATGCGTAAAGTAGTCGCAGCCGCCCGGACCGCCGCCCAGCCAGAAAGGCATGAAGTCCTCGAGCGAGATCGACCCATGTTCCATGTGCCAGCCGTCGAAGAACCGATAGAGCGAGACATAGGTCTCATGCGGATCGCGCAGGGTCACGATGTAGCGCGAGCCCGACGGCAGGCGCTCATATTCGCGATGGCTCTTGAAACCGCGAGGCTGTGCCCGCTGCGGCACATTGACGTGGAAGTCGAGCAGGGTTGCCGTATCCTCCCACGGGGTCATCCGGCTGATGTCGTCGAAATCCATGTCGGTTTCGCCGGTCGCCGCCACCATGCGCAGCTGGTGGAACATCTGCTGGGTCATGGTCGTGCCGCTCTTGGCCCAGCTGGTGATGAAGACATCATCCGGTTCGGAGTCGATCCCGTGATGTGGCTGAAGCTCGGTCACTTCCGCCATCGCGCCGAAGTTTATCCCGGCTTCCTCCACGGTCCGCGCGCGGCGGCCAAGCCCAAGCACCATGTTCCCCTCCCCCGAAATGAGGCGACCCGGCGCATGCGAGAATAGCAAGCCTACGTCGAACAGGGAAGCGGCGCTCCGTGCACGCACGAAACCGACAGGTGACTACATCCCGGCGATAGCGCAGGCGCTTGTAAGATTTGGCTTTCCGTCGCGGAGAAGGTATCGTCACGGGCGGTATTCCTAGGGGAGGGCACAGAATGAGCGACGACACCCGCAATCTCGAAGGCGACCGCGTGCGGATGGGCAGCGAACCTGCGCGCTTCGGTGACCGCCCGCCGCCGCAGCGAGGCGGTGACAATGGCTTCGACCTCAATCGCCCGACGATCGTCAACCTACTCTATCTCGCCAGCTTCCTCACCGGCATCACCGGCCTCGTCGGCATCGTGCTCGCCCATGTCTGGCAGGACGATCGCGAGAACGAGGCGTGGATGGAATCGCACCTGACCTATCTCATCCGCACCTTCTGGATCGGCTTTCTCGCCAGCATCGTGGCCTTCGTCCTCAGCGTGATCCTGATCGGCTTGCTGCTGTTCCCGGTGATCGCCATTTGGTTCGGCGCGCGCAGCGTGGTGAGCCTGATGAAGGCCCAAAAACGCGAGCCGATGCCCGACCCCAAGACGCTGCTGATCTAGGCGCGCGCCTGCGCCACGATGGCGGTGATCTCGTCGAGCAGGGCGAGGCGCTGCTTCTTGAGCGTCTCGAACCGCTCGTCGCTGGCCGCCTCGGTCTCGGCCTCGATCCGGTGCACCTGGCGGTTCACCTCGTGATATTCGTCGGCTAGCCGCGCGTAATGCGCATCCTCCTGCTTGAGACGCGTCACCAGGTCGCGATCGCGCGCGAAGATGGTCGTCAGTTCATTGGGCGTATGCTGCGACATGAGGCTGGTCCTTTTGCTGTCTGTTGCTGAACGGGATAGCGCGACTGGTCCGGCCCGGCTTTGCGCCAGATCAAAAACCGAGCACGCCAGATCGCGGAGTTCGGCGAGGCTTTCCCCGGGCGCACGGGGGGTTGCGCGCTTTGCGCTAGGCTCAAGGCGCGGAGGCGGATAGCCTGATTGCATGAGCCGGATCACCGCCCCGCCCCTGCCGGATGACAGCCTGCTTGCCCGCCACCGCGGGCCTGAATGCTATCGCGACGCCTTCCGCGTGGAGGTGCAGGGCGATGTCTCGCTGGCCCAGTTCATCACCGCATTCTTCGGCAGCGGTGCATTCCGGCCCGAGCGCACGGCGCTTCGCCTGATCGGGCGTGGGGCAGGACAGGCGGAGATCGCCGCGCTCGCCGATGGCCACGCGAATCGCTTCGCCGCGTGGGAGCTCGAGGCGCGCGAAGAGAACGAGCTGCTGATGCACGACTTTCTCGACAAGACCTGCTGCTGGCTGGCCGTGTCCCCCGGTGGAGAGGCACCCGATCTTGCGGCAGGCCTTCCCCGCCCGGGAGCCGGACGAACCTATCTCTGGTTCGGCACAGGCGTGCGCGATTTCGAGGGGCCGATCATCAGCCGGCTGCGCGAGGCGCACCGCTGGTATGCATGCTGGCTGCTGGCGGGCGCGGCGAGGCGCCTCGGCTGAGCCTCAGGCCGCGTAGGCGCTGCGGCGTTTCCAGTCGAGCGGGACGCCGATCTTCATGCCCCAGCTGCCGTTCCAGTCGGTCGGCAGGTCGTGTGCCTTGAGCTCCGCGACGATCTCGCGCGCAATGCCGAGCGCTGGACCCTCGCCTTCCTCGCAGGCACCGTAGCTGAGATAGACCCCGCCGCCTTCGACCGCGCTTTCGGTGTCCTGCCAGTGGAAGAAGGTGTAGCCGCGCGCGGCGCCGCCCGCTTCGGTCACTGCCTCGATCTCGTCCCAGATCTCGGCTGAACCGCAGGTGCTGCAGCAGGTGAAGTGTTCGCGCGAGACGATGCCCTTCGCTTCCAGCGCGGTGAAGGCGGCGTGGAGTCGGTCGTAATCGGTGACCTCGGGCCAGTCGGCCTGCAGCGCGCGGTGTTCGGCGACGAGATCGGGCCACAGGTTGAGCGCAAGCGCGCGCAGGGCCGCCTCGTCCTCATGCTCGTCCAGGAAAATGTCGACCGCACCGTCGATGATATAGTCCTCGTCCTCGTAACCTGCCGCGATCTCCCGCCGCAGGTGCCCGCGGATCTCGTCTGCCAGTTCGGGTGCGACCGGTCCGGGAGATGCCTTTTCCTCCCCCTCGCGGACGAAGGGCCCGGGGGCATCGATCCGGGGCGTCCCCTCTTCCCTGTCCGAACCGCCGAACAGCCAGTTCCAGATCGACGACATGCGACACTCTCCTTGCGACAACCATGGTCGACCCTAGCGCTTGCGGAGGGGATTTCCAGCAGCGCAAGCTCGACCATCCGCAGCAATCGCGCCAAAGGTTTGAGCATGGGTAAACGAGCAAGCTTCGGCCGGCGGCGCGCGAACTGGCGCAGGAGGGCGGCGAAGGTCGCGCTGCCGCTGCTGGTCCTTGCGCTCGCGCTGGCATGGTGGGCCTATGGCGACCGGCTGGGCCCCGCACCCGAGCTCGCCCAGGTCGACATGCGCTTCGGGATTTGCGGAGAGCGTGGCGGCGCGGCCTGCGTGATCGACGGCGACACCGTGGCGATCGGCCAGCGCCGCGTACGCCTGACCGGCTATGACGCGCCCGAACTCGACGGCGCCTGCGAGGCCGAGCGCACAAAGGCCCGCGAGGCACAGCGCGCCCTCCACCGCTGGATCGCCCGCGGAAGTTTCAGCTGGACCGGCGGCGAAGAGCCCCCACGCGACCGCTACGGCCGCGAGCTACGCGAAGCACGGCGGGACGATGAGATGCTGGCGGACTATATGATTGGTTTAGGGCTGGCCGAGGGCAGCGGTTGGGGCACGGTGCGGCGGGAGTGGTGTTGATGCATCGGGTGCGAGACAGGCTGGCGCGATTGCGATAGCCTTGCACCCATGAACAGCCTGCGCGCCGGTACGGCCTATTGGGCCATGGTCTTTGCCCTTGGCTTCGTGCTCGGGACTGTGCGCGTGCTGTGGGGTGCGGAGGCAATCGGCGAGACCGCGTTCATCCTGATCGAGCTGCCGGTGATGCTCGCTGCCAGCACCCTTGCTGCGCGCTGGCTGCTGCGTCGGTTCGCCATCGACACCGCGGGCGAGGCGCTCGCCATGGGCGCTCTCGCTTTCGCGCTGCTGATCCTGGCCGAACTGGCGCTGGCGACAGGACTGTCCGGCATGACCGCCCGCGAATGGCTGATGGAGGCGTGGCAGGTGCCGGGGATTTACGGGACGCTGGGGCAGATCCTCTTCGGGTTGATCCCATCGCTGCTGATTGTCGCAAGGCGAGCGACGCGCTAACGGGCCCGCCCCCACACAAGAGGAGGCGACAATGACCCAATATCGTGACTACGACGCGCTCCCGTCCTTTCGAGCGGACCTCGAAACGGCGTAAGGGCTTCCCGAGCGAGACGCGCGTGAAGCGCGGACATCGGACCATCAAGAATGGCGAAGTGGAACTGCTCGAGAAACTCGGGCGGAACGACCCGTGCCCCTGCGGTTCGGGGAAGAGATTTCAAACGCTGCTGCCTGAAGTCGGGCCGCTATGACGGCGCCGAACGGCGGGACTATTGGCGGTGATGATGGCGGGCGGGGATGGTTGGCGATACTCTAGGACTGACGCTCTTCTCGGAGCTTTGCAAATTCCTTCAGGCCAGGATGGACCTTCAACCGACTAGCGCCGTTGTCCCAGCCCGCCTGTGGATCCGTATACTGAAAGACCCAGCCGCTACCACCCTTACCAATGCCTCGACGATAACCGATCACGGAAAAACGATACAAGATTTCCAACGCTTCTTCGCCGTCGTAGTCATTTTTCTTTGACCGCCGTTGCTCGTAAGCTTCCAAGAAATCGTTCTTCGGGAAGGTGATTGTCACCAATTCAGAGAACACTCTGATTGCATCCGTCCACTTTTCCCAGTGGGGCCCGAGCTCATCGTCGAGCTCCTGCTTCAAATAACGGGAATATGGCTCTCGGGCCAATTGGATGTCGTCATTGTCGAACGTGTCAGCCTCGGCCTCTCGATCAAGGCTTATTGCCAAGGCACAGTTGAGAAACTGGATTACATCTCGCGGTCGCAAGAAAGTTCGAGCGATGATGTGATTCCATTTGGGTTGCGAGCCCCTCATCACATCGCCATTATCCAGATCTTTCCAACTAAATTTTGCACCCAGCTTCGCCTTGATGCGCTCGTTGACGAGGGCCAGCAGGGAGTCACTGTCCCATTCGAGATCCACGGCGGCAGTTTGAGAGATTTTATTTTTATCTGAGAAGCGAAATTCATCCCAGATATCCGTTCTAAGGTAGGCGACTGGAATTATTTTCGTCTCGAAACCAGCCATTCGTCTTATAGAACGACAGGCAAGCACCAAACCGATTATCATTCGTTCGTGTGTTTCGTTTATTTCGGAGAGGCCTTGATCCAGCTCATCAAAGTGGATCAAAATCTTGGAGTGCCCGATTTGGCTGCCTATCGTGAATGCTGCATCCAGCAAGATATCGGTCAGGGCATCTACCTCATGTGCAAGATCTCCCTTCTCCGTCTCTAATTCCACACCACCAAGGGCATTACCCATTATGCTTGGCTGAAATGAAGCTTTTGAAAGCTTTAATCGTGGCGGACGAAGGATGTTGGGCAGAGTGGGTCTCGTGCCGCCGTAATTGTCTTGAAGAAAAGTATTAGCAGCCCGCTGGCTGTCCGTAATAATGCGCTTTGACGCCTCTAGGAGCATCGATAGAGCTTTGACCGCTATTAGATAGCGCCACGACGAAACATACGATTCAATCTCAGAAGCACCAGAATTTCGACGCCGCTCATGCAGCGCCCACGGATAATCGCGCAGGCTCAGCGATGCCGAAAGATAATCACCCTTCGGTTCTTCAAAATACTTAGCGATCGCCGTTTTGCCAGATCCTTTCCGGCCCAGTACGATCAAGGCATCGCCCGCCTCTACACGGCCCACCGCTTCGGTTTTTAAGAAGTAGCTTAGGACTGCATCGTCATCCTCGGCTGCTACATCACCGAATGTCCCTATCTCGGCGTGAAGTCCCATTACTCCGCCGCCACAGCCCCTTCGCCCTCGCCGAACAGGCCCGGGCCGTCGGTCTCGGCCTCTTCCTCGTTCGCGGCCTTGGCTTTCTGGCGCTTGTCGAAGCTCGACCACACGTCGTTCCAATTGCCCTTGGTCGCGCCCTTGGAATATTCGGTCGCGCGGGTTTCGAAGAAGTTGGCGTGCTCCACACCGTTGAGCAGCGGGGCGAGCCAGGGGAGCGGGTGGTCGTCGACCATGTAGATCGGGTCGAGATTCAGCTGACCCAGGCGCCAGTCAGCGATGTAGCGGATGTACTTCTTGATATCCTTCGCCGTCATGCCGGACACGGGGCCCATTTCGAAGGCGAGGTCGATGAAGTTGTCTTCCAGACGCACCGTCTTCTGGCAGATGTCGATGATGTCTTCCTTGACCGCCTTGGTCAGGCAGTCGCGCTCGCGCACGAACTCGTGGAACATGCGGATGATGCCTTCGCAGTGCAGGCTTTCGTCGCGCACCGACCAGCTGACGATTTGCCCCATGCCCTTCATCTTGTTGAAGCGCGGGAAGTTCATCAGCATGGCGAAACTGGCGAAGAGCTGCATGCCTTCGGTGAAGGCGCCGAACATGGCGAGCGTCCGGGCAATGTCTTCATCGTTGTCGACGCCGAACTGCTGCATGTAATTGTGCTTGTCGGCCATCTCCTCGTAATCGAGGAAGGCGCTGTACTCGCTTTCGGGCATGCCGATGGTGTCGAGCAGGTGCGAGTACGCCGCGATGTGCACCGTCTCCATGTTGGAGAAGGCGGTGAGCATCATCTTGACCTCGGTCGGCTTGAACACGCGGCCGTATTTGTCGTGGTAGCAATCCTGCACCTCGACATCGGCCTGGGTGAAGAAACGGAAGATCTGCGTGAGCAGGTTGCGCTCGTGCTCGGTCAGCTTCTGCGCCCAGTCGCGGCAGTCTTCGCCCAGCGGAACTTCTTCCGGCATCCAGTGGATCTGCTGCTGACGCTTCCAGAATTCATAGGCCCAGGGGTATTCGAAGGGCTTGTAGGTCTTGCGGGCTTCGAGCAACGACATCTTGTGTTCTCCGGCGAGTCAGCGTGAGCAGACTATATAGGGAATCACAGCGGCGATTCGAAGGCAAGGGGGAATGATTCGGCGGGGATAAGCTGCGGGTAAGTCGGGATTGCCGTGGCTCGCCGGCATCAGTTTGGGACAGATTGCGCAAGGCGATTGGTCAAGCCCATGCCAAACGTCTAGGAAATCGGTCCGTGGCCCTTGCTGGCCGCAGTGTGCATGCACGGATAGGACGACGCTGACCTTGCCTGATCGTATCGTATCGAGCGCTGCCGGTGGAAGCCTCGCGCTCCGCGACAACACTTGGATCGGTGCCGACAAGGTGAGCGGGCTGGAATTCCTCCGGCTGGCACAGCTAGCGTGGGACGAACGCGCGGTGCTGATGATCGGCAAGGCACCCTCTGCCGGGATCGAGCCCGAGGAATGGCACACGCCCGCGCCCGGTGGCGGCTGGTGGGATGCCGGCTTCACCCCGGACGATGCAGAGGCGCTGGCGCAGGTCTCTACCACATCGGGCACGACCGGAGAGCCAAAGGCGATCGCTATTTCCCGCCGCGCGGTGAGCGACACGGTCGCCCGGCTGGTCGAGCATATGGAGCTCGACAGTTCCCTGCGCGAATATGTCGGCGTGCCGGTGACCTTCAGTTTCGGCCTTGCGCGCACCCGCGCAGCAGGCGCCGTGGGCGGCTCTGTCTATCTCCCTGAAAACGGGTTCCGTCCGGACGAGATCGCGCGGATGCTGGCAGCGGGCGAGATCAATGCGCTGAGCGCGGTGCCGACCATGCTGCGCACGCTGATCGCCAATCCCGAACTGGTAGCGAGCGCGGGCGACAAGCTGCGCTGGCTCGAGATCGGCAGCCAGTACATGTCTGGCGAGGAGAAGCGGGCCATCCGCGATCTCTTCCCCAATGCGGTGATCCTCCAGCACTATGGCCTCACCGAAGCCTCGCGTTCCACATTCCTGCGTATCGACAAGGTGAGCGATGCCGAGCTCGAGAGCGTCGGCAGAGCGGTGGGCGATGGCGAGGTACGGATCGACGGCGAAGGGCACATCGCCGTGCGCGGGTCACACCTCGCCAGCGGCATCCTCCGCGACGGCGCGCTGCAGCCGCTTGTCGGAGAAGATGGCTGGCTGACCACTTCCGACCTCGGCGAAATCCGCGATGGTGCGGTCTTCTATTCGGGCCGCAGCGACGATGTCGCCAATATCGGCGGTATCAAGGTTTCTGCCGAACATTTCGAACGCGGCGTGGCGCGACGGCTCGGTACACCACTCTTCGGCGCGGCCTGCGTGATGGAGGACAGCCAGCGCGGTCAGAAGCTGGGCGTTGCCATCCTGCCCGCGGCGCCCGAGATCTGGCGCGAGGCGCTGGCGGCAGAGGCGGCGGAAGCGGGCCTCGCGATGGCGGACCTCGCCGCAGTCGAATTGGATGAACTACCCCGCACAGGCACAGGCAAGGTCCAGCGCAATGTGCTCGCAGAGATCATCGCCGAGCAGGCCACTGCCCGACGCGAGATCCGCGCGGATGGCCCCGAAGAAGAACTGAGCGAGGAAGAAGAGCGCATCGCGGCCATCTGGCGCGATGTCCTCAACGTCCCCTCCGTCCGGCGGCACGATACCTTCTTCGACCTCGGCGGGGATTCGCTCTCGGCCATCTCGGTGATGCTACGGATGGAACAGGCGGGGATTCCCGAGGGCCTGAGCCAGCAGATTTTCGAGGGCCGCAGCATTGCAGAGATCGCCGCCGGCACGGGCGAACCCGGCGCAGTGCGTCCGCCGTCGCTCCAGTCGATCTCGGCCAATGCGATCAACTTTACCCGCGGCATCCTCGTCCTGATCGTGATCGGGGCGCACTGGGGCCCGTTTCTCTGGACCAAGGCTGGCCGGGCAGGCGAGATTTTCGCCGAATGGAGCTGGCCGCTCTTCCGCTTCGGCACCCCGGGTTTTGCGATGGTCTTTGGCCTCGGTCTCGGCTTCTTCTGGTCCCAGACCGCGCGCGACGATCCGGCGCGGCTGAAGCAGCGGATCCGGATCAGCCTTCTGGTCGTGGGATTGGGTTTCGCGCTGATCGCCTCGATCAAGGCCTTGCAGGTGACGCTCGCGGGCGAGGCGCTCGGCCCGGACTGGCCCGACAGGTTCTTTTACGACGTTCTGCTATTCTACGTCCTTGCGGTGGCGTCGCTCTATCCCCTGTTGCGCCTGGTCGTGAAATCCCGCCAGCCGGTGGTTGCTGCGCTGGTCGGAATGGCGCTGGCGTTCCTCGCGTTCGAACTGCTCAACCCGCTCGCCGACATCGATGTGCACGGCTTTGCCAAGCTTGCCATCACCATGCTCACCGCCGGATATGGCTATCCGCGCATGATGGGTTTCGTGCTCGCCGGCCTTGCTGCCGGGCTCTGGATCAAGGCGCATAGCGACGATCCGCGTTTGGGCGTGACGACGGCTCTTGCAGGTCTCGCCCTTGTCCTTGGCGGAATTGTCCTTTCCTTCCTGCTCGGCATCGAGGAACGCTGGTTCATCGGACCGCCGAGCGGTGCCGCGATCGTCTCTTACGTCGGAGCGATGCTGTTGCTGTTCGCTGCTGCCCATGGCTGGCAGCGGCGACTGGGCGGCCACCTCAACCTTGCATTTCGGGTAACTGTGCTGCTGGGCATGCTCTCGCTCCCGGCATACGTCCTCCATGGTGCCGCCTTCCCCATGCGCGAACTCCTTGGGAATGCGGGCCTGCCGACTGCCCTGGGGGTTGGAATCCCGGTATTCCTCGTCATGGGACTGCTCGCGATTGCGCTGCGCAAGGCCTATCTCACCTACTACGGGACGCGAGCTGCGCGGTCTGCCTAGGCGGGCAGTTGCGAAACCCAGTGAGCGCCCAGGCTGAGGGCAGTGCCCTCTTGCATGCGACGAGCCGCGGAACATGCGTGCGGTCTGATCCGTTGATTGTGTAAAGGAGATTTTCACATGGGTGACTACGCACCGGAAGACCAACGCGCCGTCCACAATGACAATGATGCCACCTGGCGCGAGCAGGAAGAGGGCGCTCAGGACGACAGCGCGAGAGCGCAGCCCGGCTATGGCAACGCACGAAACGCCGAAGGCCAGATGGACCAGGATGTCGCCACCAGCTCGCTGGGCGACCGACCTCTCGCACAGGGCAGCAAGGCTTCCGCCATTGCGCAGCCCGGCGAGATTTCCAGCCGCCCCGACGAGCGCGCTGCCGCCGATGCCGACCGGCCTCTGGGCGAAAGCTAAGACCAGTTTCACAGTACGGGGCTAAGCGGATTTGTCCGGTTTTCCCCTTTTGCGGGCAAGTCTCGCAACCCCGGCGCCCCGCCCCTCAAAAGGCGGGGCGTCATACGTCTGGCGTCCTGCATTCGGGCGTTCCGCAGGAGTCTCTAAGGCTGCATTACCTGCGTGATGTAAAATATGAGCCCGATCGAAACCACGAGGGCAAATGCGAGCCCGATCTTCGCTTCGCGCGGATAGACAGTCGGCCCGGGAGCTTCACCCTCCTGTTCTTCCTCCCCGATGCGCCCCCTGTTCTGGGCAAAGAGGACCGCCGCAGCGACTGCCGCAGGGGCCAGTGCGAGATCTTCGGCGCTCACGACATCGACCAGCACCACGGGCAGCGCGAGCTGGAGCGTCATCTGTAAGGATACGGACAGAACCCGCAGGATATCGAAGCGGTCCGGCTCTTCGTTCTGGTGCCATTGCAGGTCGCGAAGTTCCTCCGGATGGGCACCTCCTTCGCAGCGAAGCAACCGATCGATGCGCCACTGCCAATAGGAATACCGGATGTGCGGCCAGCTCTCGAGGGTCAGCGCGAAGATGAACGCCGCGAGCAGCCAGCCCCAGCTCCAGCCGCTGATCCCGTCGAAAAGTGTGAGAAATTCCCCCATGGCAATTCGTCTATCCGGCCCATTTCATTCTGGCCATTCCTCACTGAATCCCCAACCCGTGCACCAGCCTCGACGAAGCGTGGACCGATAACCGATGCCGCCCGTTGGTAAGGTATAAGCAACGCAAAACAAAAGGGTTTTACATGTTTGAGAAGCTACGCATCAAGGAACACATGGAAGTCACCAATTGTAACGGAGAACATGTCGGCACGGTCGACGCCGTACAGGATGACGCCATCAAGCTGACCAAGTCGGACAGCGCAGACGACATGCACCATTTCCTCTCGCTCGACGATGTCGAGAAGATCGATGACAATCGTGTCTATCTGAAGGAAGGCGCACGCATCCCCGAAGGCCTCGGCAACAAGGCCGTCATGGAAGACGCCTAAGATTTCCGACCGGATTTGATCCGGTATCGAACAGCCCCGCTGCCCCATCTCGGGCGGCGGGGCTTTTCTTGTGTGCCCTGCACCGCGGAAAAGCGAGATTGATAAACCCTCGCATTGTCATAAAGTGGTCGCGATAATGGAGCGGGCGCGAAACAGGACCGTTCCCGGTCATGCCGGGATCATGGACTGGTGGCGGTGGAAACCGACCCCCTGCCCTGTGCACCTGCGCGACAAGCTGAAAGCTGTCATCGAGGATCGCCAGTATCGCGAGGCGCGGTTCCTTACCCGGCTTGGAATGGCGGCCGCGGTCCTCTCACTGATGGTCGATGTCATCACTATGCCGGACCTTGTCGGCCAGATCGCACTGGTTCGGCTGGGGAGCGTCATCCCGGTGCAGATTGCCGCGCTTGCAATGCCGCGGAGCCAGCTGGGCTGGCAGAAATTCCTCATGGGCCTTTCGCTCAGCCTGTTCTGCCTCAGCCTCGTCTACGCGAGTTCGCTGGCCCCTGCTCCTGCAGACGCGTTCCTCGCCATGGGTCTTGTCATGATGCTCGGCATTGCGGTTCCGCTCCTGCCCCTGAAGGCATGGGAGCTTGCGCTGTTCGTGATCGGGACGCTGCTGATGGCCGGCCTGCTGATGCTGTTACTGAATGCGCAACCCGCTTTCCTGCAGATCTACTTCGTCATCCTTTGCCTTTCTTCCGGCGGAGCGATGGTGCTCGCCCGGCGAGTCCGATGGCTCGACCGGAACACGGCTCTCATGGCGATCCAGGCCCAGGAGCACGCGGCCGATCTCGAAAGCAGCAATGCACGGCTGACCCAATTGTCGATGCAGGATCCGCTTACCAATCTGGCCAACCGTCGTTGGGCCGAAGTCGCCTTTGCCAGCAACTATGCGGTCACGCCGGAGGAGGCGCCCGGCTACACTGCATTGCTGCTCCTCGATCTCGACCATTTCAAGGCGTTCAATGACAGCTGGGGCCATGACATCGGCGATCGCTGCCTCGTCGCCGTCGCCGAAGTCATGCGCCATACGACTAGCACCCATGGAGGCCTGGCCGCCCGGTTCGGCGGCGAGGAGTTCGTTGTCCTCATGCGGGTCGGATCGATCTCGGATGCCCTGCGCATCGCCGAGGACCTGCGCGTAGGGGTGGAACGGATCGAGATTGAAAGCGAAGCGATGGGCCGGACGGTCAGCTGCACGACCAGCATCGGCGTAGCCGTCCACGAGGCTGCCAGCCCGCCGTCGCTATCTGACATGCTCAAGCGAGCGGACGCGGCGCTCTACGAAGCCAAGGATGCGGGACGTAATCGTTTCAAGCTGGCTGCCTGACTCGCAATGTAGTGACAGTTACCAGTAGGTGCTGGCAGATCGGCTTCGGATGACCTGGTTTGCCCGCAAGACCGAGGGCAGGGATGCGGCAAATGCCAGCACGCGGATCGGGAGGGTCGTTGCCCACGTCCAGCGCGACTGGTTCCTCCTGCGCACAAGGCGCGAGAACACGAGTTCATTCGGCACGACCCAGCCCTTGTCGCCGACGCGGCTGGTAACGACATCGTCGACCCATTGGGGATCGGTCTCGTTCTTTTGGCGAATCCACTCGCCGGCATGCGTTCCCAATCCGAGCGCCTGGAAGTGCTCGATAAGCCAGCGGTTGATGAGGGTACCAACCATCATGCGTTGTTCGTGATGGAAGAAGCCCCGGATCGATTCCGCGGCATAGAAATGGGTCGGTATCTCGGGCTGCCGGACGTTCTCGATCGGACCGGGCAGCGTGAATCCCTCGGTGGTTACAATGGCGTTGAGGAAACCGTCCTCCCCGGGAAGGTCGTTCGGCAACCATATCTCCCGCAGCACCTCCGCCCGCGCGACGTAGCATGAGCCGTTGATGACATTGGTATAGCCCGTCTGCTGCGATGCTGCGAGCGACAGCCGTTCGACGACGTTCTGCTGCTTTTTGCGCACGGTGTCCTTGATGGGCTTTCCGCTGACGACCGAGACGTCGGGGTCGGCAAGAAGGATGGCCAACAGGTCTTCGAGGACATGGTCGTGCGCCAGTTCGATATCGCCATCGAGGAATACGAGGAGTTCGTTGGACGGATCGCTGAGCTCGTGCACCGCCGTATTCCAGCTCCGGCTCTTGCCGCCTTGCTTCAGCTCCTCGACCCGGAATGTAATGCCGTCCATGGCCCTGAAGATCGGGCGCGATTGCTGGGCGACCTCTGCGGTGTTGTCGGTGCAGCCGTTCGGGACGACGAGGATCTCTATCGCATGGTCGCGGCCAAGGAGGCTTTGGCGCGAGAGCGAGGTAAGGCACTGCGTGATCCGCGCTGCCTCATCCTTGCACAGGATTATTACCCCTATTCGCGACACTGATTCGAAGACCCCTGCCCTGTTTGGTCAACGGCTATCCTATCCATGAATGCCTAATGCTTTACAACCACGAAGCAAATTCGGGCGCGTCGCCTCGCTCGATTTGTTGGGAAATAGAAAAGCCGGCCGCCTAACATATTCGGTCGGCATCGAATTTCGGGCTTATTGACCATCGCTGTTTCGGGCACTCCGGCCCCGGACCAGCACCGCCTTCCGCAAAGCCCGCTCCAGCCAGATTGCAGTGAACAGGGGAAGATATGCCATCCAGCCTAGAAGGAGCCAGCCGCGCGGACCTTCTGCAAGCGAACAGCTGACCATCTCGGCAAAGCGCGCACGGCGACCGATGCTTGGCTCTGCATGGCACGTGACATCGACCGCCAGCCATTGCTGGAGCTGGCCAATTCCGAAGTACCAGACCAGCGCTAACCCCGCGAAAACAGCCAACGCCGCCCAGCTGACCCTCAGGGTGAGCGGAGCGGCGCCGGAAGCTTTGTCAGGATTTACTGGCAGGCGAGGCATTCCTCGTAATCGGTCTGCTCTGCAGCCAGTTCATACTTCGCCGCATCGGCCGTGTTGTCGGCTTCCACGCCGCCGGCGAAACCGGCGCGCTGCACCGACTTCGAGCGGAGGTAGTAGAGCGACTTGATGCCCTTCTCCCAGGCCTGGAAGTGCAGCATCATCAGGTCCCACTTGTCGACGTCTGCCGGGATGAACAGGTTCAGCGACTGCGCCTGATCGATATAAGGTGCGCGGTCGGCCGCGAATTCGAGCAGCCAGCGCTGGTCGATCTCGAAGCTGGTCTTGAAGGTCGCCTTTTCTTCCGGCGTCAGGAAGTCGAGGTGCTGGACGCTGCCGCCCTTCTCGAGGATCGAATTCCAGATCGCGGTCGAATTCTTGCTCTTCTTGTCGAGCAGCTTTTCCAGATACGGGTTCTTCACGATGAAGCTGCCCGAGAGGGTCTTGTGCGTGTAGATGTTCGCCGGGATCGGCTCGATGCACGCACTGGTGCCGCCGCAGATGATGCTGATCGAGGCAGTCGGTGCGATCGCCATCTTGCAGCTGAAACGCTCCATCGCGCCCATCTCTTCGGCATCGGGGCATGCGCCCCGTTCTTTCGCGAGCATCATGGATGCTTCCGAAGCCTTGCCCTGGATGTGCTTGAACATCTTCAGGTTCCAGACCTTGGCCATCGGGCTTTCGAAACCGATGCCCTTCTGCTGGAGGAAGGAGTGGAAGCCCATCACGCCGAGGCCGACCGAGCGTTCGCGCATCGCAGAATACTTCGCGCGGGCCATCTCGTCGGGTGCGCGGTCGATATAGTCCTGCAGCACGTTGTCGAGGAAGCGCATGATGTCTTCGATGAACTGCTTTTCCGTGTTCCACTCGTCCCACTTCTCGATGTTGAGCGAGGACAGGCAGCACACGGCCGTGCGGTCGTTGCCGAGGTGGTCGATGCCGGTCGGCAGGGTGATTTCGGCGCACAGGTTCGAGGTCGATACCTTGAGGCCGAGTTCGCGGTGATGCTTGGGCATCATGCGGTTCACCGTGTCGGAGAACACGATATAGGGTTCGCCCGTGGCGAGGCGGGTTTCGACCAGCTTCTGGAACAGCGAGCGTGCATCGACCGTCTTGCGGACCGATCCGTCCTTCGGGCTGACGAGATCGAACTCCTCGCCATTGCGCACCGCTTCCATGAAGGCATCGGTGACGAGCACGCCGTGATGCAGGTTCAATGCCTTGCGGTTGAAGTCGCCCGAAGGCTTACGGATCTCGAGGAACTCCTCGATCTCCGGGTGTGTGACGTCGATGTAGCAGGCGGCCGAACCGCGGCGCAGCGAACCCTGCGAGATCGCGAGGGTCAGCGAGTCCATCACGCGCACGAAAGGAATGATGCCGCTGGTCTTGCCGTTGAGGCCGACCGGCTCGCCGATACCGCGGACATTGCCCCAATAGGTGCCGATGCCGCCGCCCTTTGACGCGAGCCACACGTTCTCGTTCCAGGTGCCCACGATACCATCGAGGCTGTCGGAAACCGAATTGAGGTAGCAGCTGATCGGCAGGCCGCGCGTCGTGCCGCCGTTCGAGAGAACGGGCGTCGCCGGCATGAACCACAGCTTCGAGATATAGTCGTAGAGACGCTGCGCATGGTCGGCATCGTCGGCGAAATAATCGGCGACGCGCGCGAACAGGTCCTGATAGGTTTCGCCGGGCAGTAGGTAACGGTCTTCGAGCGTTTCCTTGCCGAATTCGGTCAGCAGGTCGTTGCGGCTGTCGTCCGTCTTCACGTCGAAGCGGCGATCGAGCACCTTCTTGCTGTCGTCGGCCTTGGCGGCAGCCTTGGCGACTTCGGCCATGGCACCGGCCATGGCTTCGCCGGCCTTCGCAGCGACCAGGTCTTCGCTACCCTTGTCCTCGCTTTCCATGCTCACCGCCTTCTTGGCCTTCTTCGGTTCTGCGGGTGCGGTGTCTTCGACAGTGTCCTGAGTGTCCAGATCCAGTCCCATCGCCGCTTCGTCTCCGCTCTTGAAATCCATCGCTACCCCGCCGTTCTGTGTGTGCCCGCGGCGGGTCCTGCGCTCCCCGCCTGTTCGCATTGTGTTCGAGTCGGCGAGTTCCCGTCCCGCCTAGCATCGAAAGCCGTGGGAAGAGTACGAAAACTTATCCAGTTTTCTCCACAGACCGGGGCCGAAAACCTCCGCACTCCCATATGGGGAGTCGAAGCAAAATCGCTAGGTCTTGTAGGTACCCCCAGGCAACCGACCACTAGATACTGAATCAGACACGATTCCGGCGCAAGAGGGATAACGCAATTTTAACCGCCGATTTGGCTGTGGCGGCGGGTGTATGGGATTGGTGCAACGCAGCGACGCGTGGACAAAGCTGGCTTTGCGGAATCGCAAGCCCAAAAATGCATTCGGTGAAAAAATTTTGCGGGCAAAAATTGTGCTGCCGACTTGTGAATCAATCGAATCGGGGGCTGCAATTTTGTTGCCCGTTGGCGCCGGGCGCAGCTAACATCGCATGATGTTCGAGACGGTCCCGACCGATGTATTGGGCGATCTGAAGCATCGCCACGGCGAGCCCCAGCGCTACTATCACGACTGGTCGCATGTAGAGGCACTATGCAGTCACCTGGAGGCTGCGGGCGCGCGCGTCCGCAACCGGGAGGCAGTGCTCTACGCAATCCTGTTTCACGATGCGGTCTATGACCCCCGCGCCAAGGACAACGAGCGGCAGAGCGCAGCGCTGTTCCGCGCTGCCGACCTCCCGATCGACCCGGCCACGCGCAAACTCGCGGAGGCCATGATCCTCGCGACGGAAGGGCACATCATGCCGGACATCGCTGGCGACGATGGCTCGGACATCGCGCATTTTCTCGACATGGACCTTGGCATCCTCGGCGCAAGCGAAGAGCGCTTCGACATTTACGAGGACCAGATCCGCCGCGAATACAGCCATGTTCCGGACGAAGCCTTCCGCAAGGGCCGCGCAGCCGTGCTCGAAAGCTTCGCCGGCCGCGAAAGACTCTATTTCAGCGAATGGGGACGAGACCGGTTCGAAGAGCGAGCCCGCCGAAATCTTGCACGCTCGCTGGAACGGCTGCGCGCCTAGCCTGCCGACGCGCTGGCATGGCC
This sequence comes from Qipengyuania vesicularis, assembly GCF_019711415.1. GTDB lineage: Bacteria > Pseudomonadota > Alphaproteobacteria > Sphingomonadales > Sphingomonadaceae > Qipengyuania > Qipengyuania vesicularis. Next base: position 298,698 of record NZ_JAIGNJ010000003.1, read on the forward strand.
CGCAATTTCGCCGGCCAGCTCGTCTACCAGATCCAGCGGCAAGTCATGGCCCCATCCCGGGATCGTCTTGAGTTTCGCTCCGGCGATGCAATCCGCCGTGTCGTGACCGCCTTCGCAGGGCACCAGCGGATCGTCCTCTCCGTGCAGGACGAGGGTTGGAACCTGGATACCGCGGAGCATGTCGCGGCGGTCACCGTCGGCAACGATCGCCGAGAGGTGCCGCGTGGGCCCTTCGGGATAAAAGCTGCGGCGCACGTTGACCCGCGTCCTTTCTCGCAGGCGCTCTTCGGGTGAGGGATAGCCCGGCGAACCGATCGTGCGTGCAAGCATGATGCCATGATCGACCAACACTTCCTCATCCGCGCTCTTGGGACGCTTGACGAGCGCCTGCAGCGCCTCCTTGCGCGCAGGGGGTAGCTTCGGATTGCCCGTGGTCGAGAAGATCTGCGTGAAGCTGAGGCACCGCTCGGGATATTTCGCGGCGACGTGCTGGGCGATCATCCCGCCCATGCTGGCACCGACGATATGTGCCCTGTCGATCTCCAGAGCATCGAGCAGCCCGATTCCGTCGGCCGCCATGTCCGCCAGCGTGTAGGGTACGCTGGGTGTGAGGCCGATCTTGGAAAGCAGCGTCATCTTGATCAGGCCGGGCGCCTTCACGCCATGGAACTTGTGGCTGAGCCCGATGTCGCGATTGTCGTAGCGAATGACGCGAAAGCCGCGCCCGGCGAGTTCCTCCACCAGCTCTTCGGGCCACAAGGTCAGCTGCGCACCGAAGCCCATGATCAGCAGCATCGCAGGATGCGAAGGATCGCCATGTTCCTCGTAATGGATGTCGATCCCGTTTGCTGTCACCTTCGGCACGCGCCTCTCCTCTCATCCGATGATTGGAGGTGTAACTGGCACCAATACCCTGCCCTTGTCCATCGGATCGCTCTCGCAACTGAATTTATAGTAAACGAAAAGTAAATATCCACACTGTATTGTCGCCCGTATACAATTCATCGTGGAGAAGGGTTTGTAATATATAGAGGTGGGTGAAAGGGGTCGCCGTGTACACCGAACGTCGAAATGAAGACCGCCGGGATTCCAAGGAGAGCGTGCGCTTCGAATTGTGCGGGCAGCTACACTTTGGGACCATGCGCAACCTCTCGCAGGCCGGATGCATGATCGAATCCCCGGGGATCGAGGCGGAAATCGGCGCACGATGCGAAATCCGGCTTATTCCCGGCTACGTCGCGAGCGGGCGGATTGCCTGGCAATTGGGAGAAGCGATCGGGATTTCGTTCCACCTGCCGATCCCCATCGGCCTTGTGCGAGAATATTCCCTCGATGACTGGCCGATGCGCGCGGAAAACATCCAGTAGAGCGCGGCAGCCTGGCATCGGCGATGAATAAGTAATTGTTCCGCTTCGCAAATATTCAGATGTAATAGTTGTTAAACTGTTTTCGCTATTGTCTGAGATGCGAACTGGTCGGAGGTCGATATGGACCAAAGAAAATCGGAACGGCTTGATGTCGAAGGCACGATCCTGTGCCTCGTCGGCGGCCGCATTTCTGAGGACCGACTGGCCGATCTTTCACTCTCGGGATGCCGCCTGCTTGGGGTCGACCACAAGATTTCAGAGGGAACCGAGCTCGACCTGACGCTTCTTGCCGGTGTCACCGCCAAAGGCGTGGTCCGCTGGTCGCGCAATGGCAGCGTCGGTATCGAGTTCGGCGAGGAACTCAGCACGGCTACACTGCGGTATTTCACGCTGGACCGGTCCGGCCAGCTCGTCATCGACAACACGCTAGATACGTTCGGCCGCAAATTGCCGCCGCTGCAGAAACTCGATCCCGAGGACGAATTGCTGCCCTGAGTAAGCTCAGCCTTAGGGAACCAGCAGCGTATCGCGCGCCACCGGATCGGTTTCCGGATAGTCGAGGATGAAATGAAGCCCACGACTTTCGTGACGCTTCAACGCACTCTTCACGATCAGGTCGGCGCATTCGATCAGGTTTCTCAGTTCGATCAGGTCGGTGGTCACGCGGAAGTGGCCGTAGTAATCCTCCACCTCGCCGCGCAGCATGCGGATCCGGTGCGCGGCGCGCTCAAGTCGCTTGGTGGTGCGCACGATGCCGACGTAATTCCACATGAAGCGGCGAATCTCGGTCCAGTTCTGCTTGATGACGACCTCTTCATCGGAATCGGTCACACGGCTTTCGTCCCACGGAAGGATCGCGGGCGGATCGTCGAGCTTGTCCCAGCATTCGAGAATGTCCCTCGCCGCAGCCTCTCCGAAAACGAAGCATTCGAGCAGTGAATTGGACGCAAGGCGGTTGGCGCCGTGGAGGCCGCTTTCAGTCACCTCGCCCGCGGCCCATAGTCCCGGCAGGTCGGTCTTCGCATCGAGCCCGATCTTCACCCCGCCGCAGGTGTAATGCTGCGCCGGCACGACCGGGATCGGCCCCTTGGTCATGTCGATCCCGAGGCCCATCAGCTTCTCATGGATGGTTGGGAAATGCTGCTTCACGAATTCGGGTGGCTCGTGGCTGATGTCGAGATGGACATAGTCGAGGCCGTAGCGCTTGATCTGGTCGTCATTCGCACGCGCCACAATATCGCGCGGGGCAAGCTCCATCCGCTCGGCATCGTATTGCGCCATGTAGCGTTCGCCGGTGACGGGGTTGAACAAGCGCCCGCCTTCGCCGCGCACCGCCTCCGTGATGAGGAAGTTCTTGACCTCGAGATTGTAGAGGCAGGTTGGGTGGAACTGCATCATCTCCATGTTCGAGACTCGCGCGCCAGCACGCCAGGCCATGGCGATCCCATCACCGGTTGCACCGCGAGGGGCGGTGGAGAAGAGATAGACGCGGCCCGCACCGCCCGCCGCGAGCACGGTGGCCCGCGCAACATGGCTCACCACCTTCCCGCTGTCTTCGTCCAGAGCGTAAGCGCCCCAGACCCTGCCTGAACCCGAATACTCTTCCTGGTTGCGACCCGTAATAAGGTCGATGCAGCTCTGGTGCGGCAGCAGGGTGATGTTCGGATTTTCTTCCGCCGCCTTGAGCAGCGCAGCCTGCACCGCCCATCCGGTCGCATCGTTCACATGGACGATCCGGCGATGCGAATGGCCGCCCTCCCGCGTGAGGTGGAGGTCACCTTCCTCACGGTTGAAGGGCACACCCAGTTCGCACAGCCGGTCGATCGCTTCCGGAGCACGCTCGATGACGAATTCGACCGTCTCCAGATCGTTGAGCCCGCCGCCAGCCACCATCGTGTCGCGAATGTGATTCTCGAAAGTGTCGCCAGCATCTAGAACAGCCGCGATCCCGCCCTGTGCCCAGGCAGTGGAGCCGCTCGTCAGCTTGCCCTTGGCGAGCACGAGCACCTTCTTGCTCTGCGCGAGTTCGAGCGCCGCGGTCAGCCCGGCGGCACCCGATCCGATGACGAGAACGTCGTAGGTCTGGTCAGTCATGCGGGCGTCATGGCGCGCCAAACGACACGCGGCAAGCGGAGAACGATTCGCCGAAAACACGGTTAACGTGTAATAATCTCGGAAATAGGGACGCGAATCGACAGGGACTCGGGGCTTTGGAGGGTCGATAACAATGAAAATGGGTCTGCTTGCTTGCGCCTTCGGGCGTCACTCGGTCGACTACGCGAACATGCGCAAGGCCGGTGGCTCGCACGTCTGTAAATGTCGCAATTGCAAGACACCGATGGAAGAAGTCGAGCCGCATGTCTGGGACGTGCTGCGCGTGAAGGATGCAGGCCTAGGCCCGCGCCATTTCAGCTGACTTCTTGACAGAGCCGGCGCGGCTCAGCCCGCGCCGGTCAACTGCACGAACACGTCTTCCAGATCTGCCTCGCGGGTGGTGACGTCGTCGATCCCGTAGCCATGTGACTGCACCAGCGCGAGGACCTGTCCCGCGCTCGCCTTGTCGCGGTCATAGGTAATGTCGAGGCGGCGCGTATCGACCACCTCGGCCTTGAGGAAGGCCTCCTCCATGATCGGTCCGCCAAGGTCCTTGTCGACGCTGACCGAGACGATCTTCTCGCGCGCCATGCCGACCAGTTCGCCGGTCGGCTTGTTGGCGATAAGTTCGCCATGGTTGATGATCGCGATGCGGTCGCACAGCTGCTCCGCCTCTTCGAGGTAATGTGTGGTAAGCACCACGGTCACGCCCTCGCTGTTCAGCTCCTGCACCAGTTCCCATAGCTGGCGGCGCAGCTCCACATCCACGCCCGCGGTCGGCTCGTCGAGCACGAGGATGGGCGGCGAGTGCACCATGGCCTTGGCGATCAGCAACCGCCGCTTCATCCCGCCTGAGAGCGTGCGGGCATAGGCATTGCGCTTGTCCGAAAGGTGGACGGCGGCAAGCAGTTCCTCGCTCCGGCGATCCCCCTTGCCGATGCCGTAGAAGCCGCCCTGGTTTTCCAGCACCTCGAAGGGCGTGAAGAAGGGATCGAAGACAATTTCTTGCGGCACGATGCCGATCGAGCGCTTGGCGTTGCGCGGCTGCTCGTCGATGTCGAAGCCCCAGATTTCGGCATTGCCCGAGGTCTTGCGCACGAGGCCTGCGAGGATGTTGATGATCGTCGACTTGCCCGCACCATTGGGCCCGAGGAGGCCGAATACACCGCCCTGCGGCACATCGAAGCTAACGCCTTTGAGCGCCAGCTTGCCCTCGTCGCCCGGCCCGCTGGGGGCATAGCGTTTGACGAGATTGTCGATCCGGATCGCAGGAGGCGTGGTCATGCCGGTCACCTATCCTCTTGAGCGCCGTGGTCAAACCCATTATCGGCGTGCCCCATGAGTCTGCCTCCTCCCGAAGTGTCCAAGGTCACCACTCCTCGCGTGTGGTGCGATGGCGCGACCGATATCCGCACCGGCAAGAACTATCGCGCCGCCGCGCTCGGCCACCCCAAGGTCTATCTGCAGATCGACGAGCATGGCTATGTCGATTGCGGCTATTGCGACCGGCGTTTCGTGCTGGAAGGCGGCCCTGCGGACGGCGTGGACCAGTCGACCCTGATGGATATTTCCGAAGGCGGCGATCCCGGTCATCGCTAACTCCGCCCAGTATTTCGTCATCGCGAGCGGCGCAGCCGCGCGGCGATCCATCACGCATCGCCTGCTGAGGCACATGATCGATGGATTGCCGCGTCGCCTTAGGCTCCTCGCAATGACGAGATAGGGTGACGTTGCCCCATTTCGTGCCTATCTCAGGCGCATGACCGCACCGACCACCGATCCGCTTTCGCTCGTTTACGGCAACAATCTCTCGCCCGAAGAAGCGCAGTCGCTCACCCGCAAGCTGCTGACCCGCTGCGACGATGGCGAGCTCTACCTCCAGTTCATCGCCTCCGAAGCTTTCGGTTTCGACGACGGCCGATTGAAGACGGCCGACTATTCGCGCGACTCCGGTTTCGGCCTGCGCGGCGTTTCGGGCGAAACCACCGGCTTTGCCCATGCGAACGAGATCAGTGCTGCAGCGATCAGCCGCGCGGGCGAAACGCTGAAGCTGCTCGATGCGACACAAAGCCCGCTCGCAGCACCTCCCGAGCGGACCAATCGCCATCTCTATACCGACGCTTGCCCGCTCGACCTCGTGCCCTTCGAGGAGAAGGTCGCGCTGCTGGAAAAGATCGATGCAGTGGCCCGCGCGAAAGATCCCCGCGTGGCGCAGGTTTCGGCCAGCCTCCTGGCCAATTGGAGCGTGGTCGAGATCGTCCGGCCCGATGGCTATACCGCGCGCGACATTCGCCCGCTTGTGCGTCTCAACATCCAGGTCGTCGCCGAACAGAACGGGCGGCGCGAGACCGGCTTTTTCGGCATGGGTGGCCGCTATCTCTACGACCGCCTGTTCGACGAGGGCGCCTGGATGCGGGCGATCGACGAGGCGGTGCGCCAGGCGCTGGTCAATCTCGACAGCGTGGCCGCACCCGCGGGCGAGCAGACCGTACTGCTGGGTCCCGGCTGGCCGGGCGTGCTGCTGCACGAGGCAGTCGGCCACGGGCTGGAAGGCGATTTCAACCGCAAGGGCACGAGCGTCTTTTCGGGCCGGATCGGCGAACGCGTCGCCGCGCCCGGTGTCACCGTAGTGGACGATGGCAACATGGCCGAACGCCGCGGCTCGCTCAGCATCGACGACGAAGGCACGCCGACGCGCGAGACGGTCCTCATCGAAGACGGTATCCTCAAGGGCTACATGCAGGATCGCCTCAATGCCCGCCTCATGGGTGTCGAGCCGACCGGCAATGGTCGGCGCGAAAGCTACCAGCACGCCCCCATGCCGCGCATGACCAACACCTTCATGCGCAGCGGCGAGGACGATCCCGAGGAACTGCTGAGCCGCATGGACGACGGCATCTACGCCACCAGCTTCGGCGGCGGACAGGTCGACATCACCAGCGGCAAGTTCGTCTTCGCCTGTACCGAGGCCTATAAGGTCGAGAAGGGCAAGATCGTGCATCCCATTAAGGGCGCGACGCTGATCGGGGATGGCCCGAGCGTGCTCACAAGGGTGAAGGGTATCGGCAACGACATGGCGCTGGACGAGGGCGTCGGCATTTGCGGCAAGGGCGGCCAAAGCGTGCCCGCCGGCGTGGGCCAGCCAACCCTTCTGATCGACGGGATCACGGTCGGCGGCACGGGCTAAGAACGTGTTTCCAAGCGGACCGGTCGGACCTCTCCTGAGGTGGCCCGCACGAAAGCAGTGGCGCAACTGCAAGTGGATCGCCGCCCTAGGAGCTGTCGGCATTTCGGTTGTTGTCTGGCAGAGCCGGATCGTCGGCTTCGATCCTGAAGCCATAGACGTGACAGAGTTGACAATCCTCGCCACAATATTTGTCGTCCCGGCACTCGGCGAAGAGCTTCTCTTCAGATGGGCGCTCTTTCCGCGCCAGGGTGTCAGGCACCGCTGGCTGCTCGTAACGCTTTCAGTCGCGCTGTTCGTGTTGTGGCACCCGCTCCAAGCATGGACCGGTCTTGGCCCGGTATGGAGCGAGCTGTTCCTCCACCCCGCCTTCCTCGCATGCGTCGCTATCTTGGGAGTCACGCTGGCAGCGCTCAGGGATGCGAGCAGTTCCCTATGGCCTCCGATCTTTTTTCACTGGGCAGTAGTAGCGGCATGGAAGCTGCTGTTCGGCGGCCCATTCTGAGCGTCAGCGTGCATTCAGATCGTGTTTGATATATATTCTCCTTCAATAGGAGACTCGCCATGATCAAACGCATTGCCTTGTCGGCCGCTGCTATCGGCCTCCTCGCCGCCCCTGCCGTGCAGGCCGACGAGACCACCGAGATGACCAAGGGCGAGAAAAAGCTGGCCAAGATGCTCGAGGGGCGCGTGGCGGGCGAGCCGGAAAGCTGCATTACAACCTTCGGGTCGCGCGCGATCACGCGGATCGAAGATACAGCGCTGGTTTACAAGAGCGGCGACACGCTCTGGGTGAATTACACCAAGACGCCAGATGCGATCGACGATGACGACTACATGCTGATCCGGCGCTTCAGCGGCTCGCAATTGTGCAAGACCGACCAGATCGAGTTGCGCGACCGCTTCGGCAACTTCTTCAGCGGTGTGATCTTCCTCGACGATTTCGTGCCCTATCGCCTTGCAGAGGCCGAAGGCTGACCGACACAAGGTGAGCGCCGCAACACGCCCATGTGCGCGGGAAATCCTGCGCACATGGTTCCATGAACTCGACAGCAGCGACTGGTACGGTGGCGGCGAAGCCGTCGACAAGCTGCTGCGCGATCGATACGCGGCGCTCCTCCCCATGCTCGGCCAGCGCCCGGCCAGCGATTTCCTCGGCGATCGCAAGACAGCCCTCGCGGCCATACTCCTGTTCGACCAGTTCACTCGCAATATCCATCGCGGCAGCGCGCGAACCTTCGCCTACGACCCGCTCGCGCGGGCGATCACCCGTGGCGTGATCGGCAGGCTATGGCTGCCCTTGTACGACCGGCGCGAGCGTCAGTTCGCCCTGATGCCGCTGATGCATAGCGAAAAAGTCGGCGATCAGCGGCTCTCACTCGACCTATTCGCCGAACACGCTCCGGACGCCCTCTCCTTCGCCCGGTCGCATTGGCGGATGGTAGCCCGTTTCGGCCGCTTTCCTCATCGTAACCGTCTGCTTGGCCGCACAACGACCGACGCCGAACAACGCGCGATCGATGCCGGTTTCAGCTGGTGATGGCAGGATAGGCCTCGCAAAGCTGCGAGACGGGACAAGTATCGCATCTCGGGCCGCGCGAGATGCACACGCGCTTGCCGAACTGGATAAGCCAGAAATGGCCATCGGCGAGCGCCCATTCCGGTGAGCGTTCCTCCAGCTGCTGCGCGGTCCTGTCCGCGGTCTTGGCATCGGTCAGCCCGATCCGGTTGCAGACGCGGTGGACATGCGTATCGACCGCAATCACATCCTTCCCGAAGGTGAAGCTCAGGACGATATCGGCGCATTTGCGGCCTATCCCGGGCAGCCTCATCAGCCCCTCGCGGGTATCGGGCACCACGCCGTCATGCTCCGCCAGCAGCGCCTCGCAAAACCGGCGGATGGACCGCGTCTTGATATTGTAAAGGCCGCAGGGCTTGATCGCAGCAGCGATATCCCGGTCGACGAGCGCCAGCATGTCTTCGGGCGTCGTGGCGAGCGCGAAGAGGGCACGCGCGGCTTTCGCGGTGTTGCGATCGAGCGATTGCGCGGAGAGCATGCAGGAGATGCACGACCGGAACGCGTCGGGCTGGCCTTTCGGCCCCTTCGCATCCGACGTGCGGCCCGGCATTGCGCGCGAGAGGATACGGAAGACGTCTTCGACCTGGTGCTCGTCAAGCATGGCGGGTCAGCGCTTGCCGACGCGCTCGGTTCCGGTCTTGCACAGCGAGAGTGCCAAGCACTCCACACAAGCGGGCGCGGCAGGCCGGCAGGAAGTCTGGCCCAGTTTTTTCATCAGCAGGTGGTGCTCGTCGAAGTCCGCCCCGCCCCATTCCTCGGGCATGACCGGCATGATCGCTTCGAAGGCGCGGTCGGTGCTGGCCTTGGACGGAACCAGACCCATTCGCTGGAGTATCCGCGTGTGATGCCCGTCCAGCACGATGGCGCGGCGATCGAGAGTGCTCGCATTCATCACCCCGGCGGCAATCTTGCGTCCTATCCCGGGCAATTGCTCGAGCCAGCGCATGGCCTCGAGCGTCTCCATCCCTGCAAGGTGAGAAAGGTCCACCGAACCACGACGCTCGACCAGCGCGGTGAGGCTGGATTTAAGGCGCTCGGCAGCGATGTTTGGATAGGTCTGCGTCGCGAGTTCGGCCTGCAATTCCGTCAGCGGCGCCTCCGCCACCGCTTCCCACGATCCATAGCGTCTCAGCAACCGGTCGGTAGCGGCATTGGATACTTCGGACCTGGTCCGGGCCCCGATCACACCCTGGACCAACACCCATTCCGGCCGCCGCCATTCCGCCGCCGCCCGCTCGATCCGTCCGAAACGCTGGACGAGCAGGGCCTGTAGCCGCCGCAGCGTCTCAGAGCGCGGATCAGGGCCGAGGGGAAGCTGCATGCGGAAAGCTAGTTGTTCGCAAACCGCTCTACGAAATCGCCCACCCCTTCCATGTCGTCGAAGCCGAAGATGTAGGCGATCTCGACCGTATCCGAGAAGTCGAGCCCGCCGGCCGCGACTGCGGGATTCACATAGGCGGCCTTGGGATTGTGATGATCGGACAGGCGCTTCGCCTCTGCCCAGATCGGCCCGACGAGCGGGTCGGCGAGCAGCGCCGCCCAGTGCGAGCCGTCCTCCGTATTGAAGGCGGGCGAGCCATTGTCAGGGAAATTCCCGTCCTGCACCCGATGATAGCGGGTGTTGTAGACGACGGTCTGCATGGCCTCCTTGCTGGACATGCTCTCGTTCCAATAGCTGTGCTGGACGACATGGACGCTCATCCACATCGCGCGCGGCAGCTTTTCTACCGCGGCGGCCGTGACATCGGATTGGCCAGCCTCAGCGACCCACACGCGGCCACCTGCGGCAATGGTATCCTCCATCCGCTCGGCTAGCGTGGCGATGGTCTGCGCGCGCGCTCCGTGTGCGTCGAGCCACTGGTCGCCGAATGCGAGGTCGAAGAGCCTCGGCGCGACGAGGAACTCGCCACCCTGCGATCCATAAGCCCCGGAGGTGGCGATATAGTCCACGCAGGCAAAGTCGGGATGCTTTAGAACCGAGCCAAGCCCAGCGACAGCCTGGAGATCGTCGACATCGGGCTTGCTGTCATAATTCGCGACGAGCAGGTCGAGCGAGGTGTCGAAGAGGCCGATTGTCCCGGTATTCGTGCATTCGCGACCGGACTTGGAGAAGGCCAGCGGCGTGCCAACCTCCCAGCTCGCGCAGCCTGCCAACCCTATTGAAGCGCTGATCGCAAGGGATTTGATGAGAACTGATATTCTGGGCATTCTTCCTCCGCTTCGAGGAAGATACGTCCGAGGCGGGGCAAGAGTGCCCGAGAAATTCACTCGCTCGGATACCTCGCCAGCCATTCCGAACGGGCTTGTTGGATCGGCTCGTTTTCGCCACTAGCCGTCATGGCTGCAAATCCGGCGTCGTGAACGGGATCGTAGACCACCAGCGATTTGTAAGCGCCATTGCTGCCGGTTTGCCAGCTGAGAACTGGCGAGTTGCGGATCGCTCGGAAACGTCCCCCCAAGCTATAGGACTCCTCGCTGGTGGTAATGGCGGTCAGCGCACTCACGCTGCGCGGCGATAATCCGCCTTGATGCGGAAAGCGGGCCAGCGCCAGCAGGTCGACCGGAGTAGTCGCCAGTCCCCCGGCACACCGCAAGAAGCTGGGCAAAGGTCTCCCTGCCTCGCTGGGGGTAACCAGAATGCGATCGTCCGAAGCTCCGATTACCCAGCTCGATCCCATCCCCGCCGGAAGCAGGACCAGCTCCGGCAGTGCTTGAGTGAGGGGACGCCCGCTGACTTTTTCCAGGATGGCCTGCACGATAATCCAATTTACGAGATCATAGGACCATCTCGAACCCGGCTCGACAGGCGAAAGCTCGCTCGCAAAAGCCAGCACTCCATCTTCGGCGCTATCGACTCTTGATACCTCTTCGGGGGCGCTCCGCAGACGTGGCAAGAGGCCGTCGGCAATGCCACTCCTGTTCGCCAGCACATCGCGCAAGCGAACTGAAGCGACAGCGCTTTCCCTGAGCTGGGGGAGTATGCTCCCGATCGGGTCGTCGAGATCGAGCAGGCCCTTGTCGGTCAGGCGCAGGATGGCAATCGTGCAGGCAAATTTCGAGATCGAGCCCGCCTCATAGGCGGCACCGGGAAGTTCGGAACTGAGAGATACCCTCCCCGAAGTGAGCTCCGCAAATGAGAATTCGGAAGCGGTCGCGGGGACCGCGCTTGCGGCCAATGCAAGCGCGAACAGAGAACGAAACATCCGGGGACCTATTCCCACTCGATCGTGCCGGGCGGCTTCGAGGTATAGTCGTAAACCACACGGTTGATGCCCTTCACCTCGTTGATGATTCGCGTGGCCACGCGGCTGAGGAAGGCGGCGTCGAAGGGGTAGATGTCGGCGGTCATGCCGTCGGTGCTGGTAACGGCGCGCAGGGCGCAGACGCTGTCATAGGTGCGCCCGTCGCCCATCACGCCGACGGTCTTGACCGGCAGCAGGACGGCGAAGGCCTGCCAGATCGCGTCGTAGAGGCCGGCGTTGCGGATTTCCTCGAGATAGATGGCGTCGGCCTTGCGCAGGATGTCGCAGCGTTCCTTGGTGACCTCGCCCGGGATGCGAATTGCTAGGCCGGGTCCGGGGAAGGGATGGCGGCCGACGAAGACGTCGGGGAGGCCGAGTTCGCGGCCGAGATCGCGCACTTCGTCCTTGAACAGTTCGCGCAGCGGCTCGACCAGCTCCATGTTCATGCGCTCGGGCAGGCCGCCCACATTGTGGTGGCTCTTGATCGTGACCGAGGGCCCGCCGGTGAAGCTGACGCTTTCGATGACGTCGGGATAGAGCGTGCCTTGCGCGAGGAAATCCGCGCCGCCGATCTTCTTCGCCTCGGCTTCGAACAAATCGATGAAGGCGCCACCGATGAACTTGCGCTTCTTTTCGGGGTCGGTCTGACCTTCGAGGCCGCCGAGGAACATGTCCTCCGCATTCACATGGACGAGCGGGATATTGTAATGGTCGCGAAACAGGGTGACGACCTGTTCGGCCTCGTTCATCCGCATGAGGCCGTGATCGACGAAGACGCAGGTCAGCTGGTCGCCGATGGCCTCGTGGATGAGGACCGCGGCAACCGCGCTGTCGACGCCGCCCGACAGGCCGCAGATGACCTTACCGTCACCCACCTGCGCGCGGATTTCCTCGATCTTGGTCTTGCGGAACTCGGCCATCGTCCAGTCGCCCTTGAGGCCGCAGACATGGCGTACGAAATTGGCGAGCAGCTTGCCGCCGTCGGGCGTATGGACCACTTCGGGGTGGAACTGCGTGCCGTAATAGCGGCGCTCGTCGTCGGCGATCAGCGCGAAGGGCGCGCCGGGGCTGGTGGCGACGATGCGGAAGCCTTCCGCGATGCGGGTGACCTTGTCGCCATGGCTCATCCACACCTGGTGCGTCTCACCCGGCTTCCAGAGGCCGTCGAACAGCACGCATTCCTCGGTCACTTCGCAAAAAGCGCGGCCGAACTCTCCGCCTTCACCGGTTTCGTGACCGGGACGAACCTCGCCGCCCAATTGCTCGGTCATGACCTGCTGGCCATAACAGATGCCGAGGATCGGGACCTTGCTTTCGAAGATCACCTCGGGCGCGCGCGGACTGTCGCGGTCGGGCACGCTGGCCGGGCTGCCGGACAAGATCACGCCCTTTGGCCTGAGGCGATGAAATGCCTCTTCCGCCTGGGTGAAAGGGGCGATCTCCGAGTAGACACCGGCTTCGCGCACGCGGCGTGCGATGAGCTGGGTTACCTGGCTGCCGAAATCGACGATGAGGATGGAATCGGGGAGGTGCGCGCTGTCCATGCGGGCGGCGTTAGAATTGCCGGGCCACACTGTCCAGCCACGCGCACATGCTCCCAACACCCACGCGCCGACGCATCACCGGCGCGCGGGTATTTGGTCATTGCATCTCAGCCGTTGACGCGGTCGCGGATGACGGGATCCCAGACCATGGGATTCTGCTGGCCGGCCCTGGTGAACCGCAGCTGGTACTTGTGCTCGGGGATCCGGCCGCGGTCTTGCTCACTATCGTACACCTGGAGTTCGGAGCCCGAAGTGCGGGTGATGGTGAAGTCGGTGGGGTTCGTTATGATAATCGGCCGATCCTCGTCGAACACCCATCCATGCCCGCTATTGTCCTGCAGCGTGAAGACGATGTTGTTGCTTGTGTCGGGCGTCACCGGGTCCGGCGATGCCGAGACATCGTCATTGGCATCGATCGTTATCGTGCAAGCTCCATCTGTCATTTCGAATTCCTTCCTTCACATTTCAATGCGCGGCGGAATGCCACTTCGGCCCGTCCCCTGATTGCTTCAGGTGTTGCTCCTTTGGTCTGCTCTTGCTGTTATTCCTTGGTTTCAGCTCCTCGTGCCGAGCATGTCATCGATAATGGGATCGATCCCGAGCTTCCTCAGACGCTGGCGGATCGCTTCTGCATCCCCAGTCCGACCCATTCGCTCTGCCGCTGCAGCCCGCAGTGCAAGCGAGCGCACGTCGACCCTCTCGCCCTCGGCATCTGGATAGGAAAATGCCTTGGAGAAGGATTCCCGCGCCGCTTGTCGATCGCCTTCGCGTTGCGCTGCCAGCCCGGCGAGGAGGTAAGAAGCCACATGGAGCCATTCGTGTTCGGGGTTCGCGCGGTCCAAGCGCGAGAGCCATCGGTTGGACAAGGCGCGCAGGGCAGCGGGGCGGGAATCGAGCTGGTCGGTGAGCGCGCGGTACATGGCGAGCTCGCCCGGACTGGTCACATTCCAGTCGTGATTCTTAGGATCTCGTTCCTGCAGCGACGCCTGCAGTTCCTCCGCCCTTGAATACAGGTCTCTTGCAAGTTTCGCATTGCCATCGGACCAGGCGATCAGCGCGCGATCGCGCAATGCGCCGCGAGCCAGTTCCTTGACCAGAGTGTCTTCGGGATCGGCAGCGATCTGCTCCTCGGATTCGCGGATCGCCTCCTCCAGGATCCGGTCGGCATCCCGCTTGCGGCCTTTCAGGGCGAGGATCCTTCCCAGGCTGCTTATCGCATACATCCGCGCGCGGCGCGCTTCGTTGTGCCCTGGTTCCTCGGCGATGATCCGATCGTAGATCTCGATCTCTGCCCTTCGGGTTTCCTCGGCTTTCTCGACTTCTCCAAGAAGCACCTGGGTGGTCGATATCCAGGAATGTGCCTCGCCGAACTCCTTGCGTCTGGCGCTCGGATTGCCTTCGGCGCGAGCGACGGCGCCGGTCATGTCCTTGCTCCGTTCAAAGAGATCCAGAGCGCTGCGCAGCTTGCCTTCCTCGAAATCCATCGTTCCGAGATTGCTCAGCGAATAGGCTTCTTCCATCTGCCATTCGAGATTGTTGCGGTCCATCGCAGCCAGCCTGGAGGAGATGTCGGCATAGCGCTCCATCGCCGAACGCGCCTCTTCCATCTTGCCGTGTTGCCAGGCGACGTAGCCGACCCAGAACAGGCTTTGACCGTGATTGAACAGGCGTTCGGGATCGTCCGGCTTGCGCGCCAGCAATTCTTCCGTCGTACGCGCGGCCTGCTGGAAAGCGGGGAGCGCGCCTTCGTTGTCGCCGCGCAGGTTCTGGACCTCGGCGACCAGCTGCACGGCTCTCACACGCCGCCCCAGTTCGCTCGCCGACAGGTCTTCCAGCTTCTGCCGGGCATAATAGTCCATCGCCCGGTTCCCGACCCCGTCGAGGAGGTCGAGCCGCCCGACCGGCTCCAGCTGCTGGCGCAGGTCGGTGAGCATGTATTCGATCAGCCCGTCGGCCTCTGCCCGCTGCTCGCGCGCATCGTTGCGCTGATCGATGGCGAAGAGGGCAAGTCCTGATGTGCCGACCATGCCCACCACCGAGGCGGCAGCCACGAGTGCGAGGCGTCGCTGCCTTCGCGCCGCATCGCGCTGGACCAGCCCGTCGAGGTCGACGCCGGCAAGGCCGGCAACGAGCTTGAGCTTGCCGAGCTTGCGGCCGTCCGCATGTCGCCGGAGGTCTGCCGCAATCGGCTCTGCCGCTTCGTCGGTCGGTTCGCCATTCTCGTAGCGCTGGAGGAGAGGGGCGGGGAAATTGCCCGGGGGATCACCCTCGACGATGACCGGGAAGACCGCATGATCGCCGTTGATCCGCTTGTAGAGGTCGACCTCGCGCGCGATCCAGGGTGACTGTGCTGCGGCAGGCGAGCACAGGACGATCAGCGCGTCGCTGCATCGGATCGCCTGCTCGATGGCCTCACCGAGGCTGTCCGCCGCGGGGAGTTCTTCCCGGTCCTTGAATATCGGGTGCAGCCGGGCGGGCTTGCCCTCGGCCACGGCCTTGGGCGGCAGCCTGTAGGTTTCCAGCGCAGAATGCAGCCAGTTCGCGATCCGCTTGTCACGGTGCGAATAACTGATGAATGCCCTGTATCGCCGATCGGCCAAGCTTGTCTCTCCGAATGCGACCTCGGAAAACGACTCGGCAACCCCTTCTCGTTGCGAAAGAATGTCGCAAACTCGCCTTTGCCGCAACTTTGTTCGCCAGGACGGCCCTAGGCGAAGTCGTTCGCGGGCCCGTCAGCTGTTGGCGTTGGTGCCGGGAGGTGGGGCGCCAATCGGCTTGTGGCGAGGCTTGCCGGGAGCCATGCGCGGCTTGATGGTCTTGTTGATGATCTTCGGATCTTCGATCAGCAAGGCGCCGCCCCCGATCTCGAGATGGACCACGAAAGAGTATTTGTATCTCTTGTCGAGGTCGTTCCTGTCCTTGAGGGTCAGCGAGCGCTTCGCAGGCCCGTCGGGCACGGTGATGTCGTGGTCTCCGTCGGGCGGGGCCTTGTCGCCCTCGCCAGGCTCGCTGTCTTCTCCGGGCAAGACCCAGATGCTGTCGTTGTGAGGCGTGCAGTAATACGCTTCATAAAGCGCATCATCGATCTCCACCGCGTCGGAGACCCAGTTGAATGTTATCGCAAGATCATCGGGCGCCTTGAACGCGTCGATGTTCCCGTTCTTCTTCACATAGATCTCCTCCAGCGGCTCGACCTGCTGGAAGTGGAATTTGCCCTTGTAGGTAGGATGGTTCTTCCTCTTCTTCACCTTCGTCACCGAGACGTTCACTGTGACATTGGTCGTCATTTTCCTCTCCTCTATTAGCGGTTTCGCGATCAGCTGAGGGGCAGCCGATCATCGTACGAGGGGTCGATCTTCAGCTCTGCCAGCCTGCCCCTCAGCTGGCTTGCAAGCGCGGTCTGGCCAATGCGCTGGGCGGCAACCGCCCTGAGCGAAGTGGCCCCGATACTGTCGGTCTCGATGGAAATGGCGCGGGCGTAGGCGGCCGCCGACCCTGCCCGGTCGCTTTCCCGCGCAAGGGCTGTCCCGTGGAGGAAATGGGCCGCCACGATCAGCAGCTG
The DNA here is from genome assembly GCF_019711415.1 of Qipengyuania vesicularis. Taxonomy (GTDB): domain Bacteria; phylum Pseudomonadota; class Alphaproteobacteria; order Sphingomonadales; family Sphingomonadaceae; genus Qipengyuania; species Qipengyuania vesicularis. Next base: position 315,270 of record NZ_JAIGNJ010000003.1, read on the forward strand.
ATGCCTTTCACGATTGGGGTCGAGCAGGCCGAGCCACTTGGCAGCCAGCCGCTTCATTCGCGCCGGCGCCATGGCATTCCTGTCGGTGAGCGCACGGGTCAGTTCGAGCGAGGCACGTGTGTCGATTGCCCAATCCTGGTTTTCCGGGTCCCGTGCCGTGAGGTCGGCGAGCAATTGCTCGACCCGTTCGAAATCCTCGGTGGCGCGACGGTCGAGACCCCGCCTCCAGTAATGGCGCGCCCTTTCGGCGTAGACCGTGATGGCCATTTCGGTGGTGACCGTATCGTTCGGGTCCCGTTCGCGCAGGAGGCGGGCGAGCCGGGCGGCATCATCGAATGCCATGCGCGCTTCACGGTCTCGCCCGAACAGAGACATCAGCCAGCCCAGACGACCCTTGGCAAACAGGGCGGCCTGCTGCGCCTCGCTATTGCCGGGGTCTTCCGCGAGCACCTCGTCGTAGAGAGCGATCTCCTCGCGGCGCGTCTTGGCCGAGCCCTCGAAGTCGAACAGTTCCTGGCGCGTTGTGGCGACCCAGCTGAGGCCCAGCCCGAGCTCGACCAGCAGGTTCGCCGGACGGCCCTCTTCTTCCGCCACGCGGCGGGCGATCGCGACGCTCTTCTCGAACAGCGGCAGGGCGTCCTCGTGCCTTCCCTCATCTCCTGCCAACGTGCCGAGGTTGGAAAGGGCATAGGATTCCTCCAGCTGCCAATCGAGATTGGTCGGATCCATCGCCGTGAGCCGCGATGAAATGCGTGCATATTCCTCCAGCGCGGTCCGGGCGGTTTCGTTCTCGCCGCGCTGCCAGGCGATGTAGCCGACCCAGAATTCGCTCTGGCCATGCGCGAAGAGGGCATCGGGATCGTCGGGATTGCGGGCGAGGAGTTCGCCGGTCGTGCGCGCCGCTTCGCGGAATGCAGGGAGCGCCTGCTCGTTGTCGCCGCGGCGATTGTGCATTTCGGCGACCAGTTGGACCGCGCGGGAGCGGCGCGCGAGTTCGTCGGTCGTGAGGTCTTCGAGGCGCTGGCCTGCGTAATAGTCCATGGCCCGTTCGCCGACTGTGTCGAGCAGGTCCAGCCGGCCGACCGGTTCCAGCTCCTCGCGCAGGTCGGTGAGCATGAATTCAATGAGGCCGTTGGCCTCACCGCGCTCGGCCCGTGCGGTGTCGCGCTGCTGGATCGCATAGAGAGCAAGGCCGAGCGCAAAGACCATGCCGATGAAGAAGACCCCGGCAATGATCGCCATCCGGCGATGGCGTTCCTGTCCGTGGCGGTCGACCAGCTCGTCGAGCGGGACGCCGGTGAGGCCCGCGACCAGCTTCTGCACGCCCAGCTTGCGCCCGTCTTCATCGGGCCTGAGATCGGCCGCGATCGGTTCGGCGAGTTCCTCCGTCGGCGTGCCGTCCTCATAGTGGACCAGCAGCGGCGGCGGCATGTTGTAGGGTGGATCGCCATCGACCACTGCGGGATAGACGCGCGCATCGCCGTTGAGGCGCTTGAACAGGTCGATCTCCTTCGCGATCCAGGGCGAGATCGCCGCATTGGGCGAACACAGGACTATGAGCGCGTCGCTGTTTGCCAGCGCCGCCTCCAGCTCGGCGCCGAGATTATCGGAGGCAGGCAACTCCTCGCGGTCCTTGAAGATCGGGCGGATCCCACTGCGGAAATCTGGCAGGTCGATCCCTGCCGGCAGCCTGTAATTCTCAAGCTGGCGGTGCAGCCACTCCGCGATCCGCTTGTCGCGATGCGAATAGCTGAGGAATGCCTTGTAGCGCCGTGCAGCCAAGCTCCTTCTCCGTTTGCGACCACGGAAACGACTCGGCAACCCACTGTTTTTCGGCAAGGTTGTAGCACAGATGCATAGCGCGCAACCGCCTCCCCCGGAGAGAGAGCGCCAAGAGGCCATGCCTCACTTGCGCAGAACGCAACAAAGCCTGACCTTTTCTCACTTTAGTTCAGTGATTGGCAACATTATTACAAGCCTCACAGCCGACGCGGGATGTCCCTCCCAATCTACTCCCCGCCGGCAACGAGATGGCGACAGTCCCTCCTCCAAGCGAGCCTGTCGTCGCCTTCCTCCGGGCCAGCGGCCCAGCAATGCTGATCCTGCGACTCTCCTGACGCAGGTGGCGGCTCCCCCGGAGGCGATATGGCAGCGAGTAGAGACGCGGCCGCCGACACCTCCTCTCCCCTCCCCCTAGTGTCGGGGTCGCGTCTCGAACCGCCGCCGAGCGCGTGTAACCTTCGCAAAGCTACGCGCGTATCTTCTTGCGCAAACACGTAAGGAACCTCTCATGAGCACACTCTTTGGCCGGATGGCCGTTCTCATCTTCGCGACTGGCCTTTCGGGCATGATGCTGTCGCCGGCATTCGTCTGATCCCATTCGCGATCGATACCCGGCAGGCCGAGGCCTAGCCGGGCATCCCAAGCCGCGCAGCCTCTTCGCGGAGCTCGCTCTTGAGCAGCTTCCCGATATGGCTGCGCGGCATTTCCATTATGGGCGCAAGCGCAGCTAGCCGCTGGGTCTTGCCGAGCCGCGCATTGACCGCATCGCGCACCTCTTCCGCTTCGCGCCCGCCTTCGGCCAGCCGCACGAAGCCGACCGGCGTCTCGCCCCACTGGCGCGACGGCATTCCGATCACGGCAGCTTCGAGTACATCCTCCTCTTCGAGCAAGGCATTTTCCAGGTCGACCGGATAGATGTTGAATCCGCCCGAGATGATCATGTCCTTGGCGCGGCCGACCAGTTCGACGAAGCCCTCTTCGTCCACCCGCCCGATATCGCCCATGCGCTGCCACACGTCGCCCGTTGCGGGATCGGTCCAGTACCCCTCGCGGGTCTGTTCGGGCCGGTTCTTGTAGCCGCTCATCATCGTATGGCTGCGGCCGATGAGGTTGCCCGGTGTACCGGGTTCGACCGGGCGATCCTCGTCGTCGAGCACCCTCAGTTCGCTACCCGGCGCAGGCCTGCCCACCGTGTGGAGCTTGTCGGGGAATTTATGCGCTTCGAGCAGACAGACGACGCCCCCCTCGGTCATCGAATAGATCTCGATCAGCGCGCCCGGCATGCGGGCAAGAACCTCGCGCTTGAGCTCGGCCGAGAAAGGTGCGGAAGTGCAATATTTGAGCACCAGCGAAGAGAGGTCGAACTCCTCGAAGCGCGGCTCGTCCATCAGGCGCTGGTATTGGACCGGGACCAGCATGGTGATGGTGCTGCGGTCGGATTGCGCGTGGTCGAGCCAGCGCATGCAATCGAACTTGCCCATCACCCGCACCGTGCCGCCCGCAAGCAGCGCGGGCAGGAAGGCGACCATCGTGGTGTTCGAATAGAGCGGGGTCGAGGCAAGGGTGCGCACCTCCAGCCGAGCCTCGAGCCAGCTCGCCGCCGTAACCGCGAATTGCCGCCAGCGCATCTGATGAGAATGAACGATGCCCTTGGGCGTACCGGTCGTGCCCGAGGAGTAGATGATATTGAACGGGTCGGAGGGCTGGTGCTCGACCGCGGGAGCCGTGGTTCCCTCAGGCGCCATCCACTCATCCAGTTCCTCGTCGAGCACGATGCGGGTCAGGCCGGGGAAGCAATCCTCGCCCAGTTCGGCAAGCTTCGCCCGGTCGATGAAGATATGCGCCGCCCCCGAATCCTGTGCCATGCCCGCGAGCTGGTCGGCGCTGGCGCTGGTCGTGAGCGGAGCAGCCACGCCGCCCGCCCGCACGGCTGCGAGGAACACCAAGGCGTAGGCCACGCTGGAATAGCCAAGGATTGCGACCGACTGGCCGCGCTCCAGCCCATCTTCGAGCAGGCGGGCAGCGACGCGCTCCACCCGGTCACCGAGCTCGGCCCAGCTGATCTCACCACCGTCATCGCGCATCGCGATCCGGTCGGGCTGGCTCTCAGCCCAATTCGCCAGAATCTGCGGGAACGAGCCGAATGCGGCCTGCAAATTCTCAAGCATGCGCGTGCTCTCCCCTTGCGCGATAATTCAGTCGCGCATGTGGTCGAGGATTTCACGCAGCCGCGTCAAGCGCGGAAGCAATTCTTCGAGCAGATCCTCGGGCACCTGCGACTGGAGTTCGGCCAGCGGCTCGCCAAGCCGGGCGATACATTCTTCGCGCATGGCGCGGCCCTTCGAGGTGATCGAGACCCGCTTGCCGCGCCCATCCTCGGGATCGGGCTTGATCGACACGAAGCCGCCGCGTTCGAGCCGTGCGAGCGTGTTGCTCATGGTCGGGCGGCTGACCTGGAAGGCACTCGCGAGCTGGGCGGGCGTCCGCCACTCGTGGCCCAACCGCACAAAGTGGTTGAGGATACCGAATTGCGCATTGGTCATTGCGCCGGGCAGCGCCTGCGTTGCCGCGTGGGTGGCAAGCTGGTCGATGATCCCGATTTCGTTGAACACGCGAAAGGCAAGCGGGTCTTCCGATGTCATGCAATATGGCTCTCAAGCGGCCAACGCGGCGTCGGCCCGGTCTCGGGGCCATAACCCACTCGCGCGAGCATTTGCACCCGTTCGCCTGCCCCGACCCCCAATAGCTCGTGGACGCGGGCGAACATCGGCTGGACCGCACGATATTCCTGCAGGCTCTGGCTCATCGGATGCATGCCGAGGCCAAGCGCGGTTGCCTGGAGATTTGCCCGAACATACTGGCGCCCGGCCTCCAGCTGGTCCTCGCGCGAGTTGCTCAATGTAGCGATCCAGATCAGCGCGGGGATCGAACCATAGGTTGCGCGCATCATTTCAAGCCCCTGCTGGAAGCCCGTGCTGTCCGTATCGGCGAGAGCCTCGCGATTGACCATGCCGGCAAGCTTGCCCGCTTCGATGATCGGCCCGTAGAGCTCGATCCCGTCGGGATTGGCATCGACTTCCCGATGCCCGATCCGCATCAGTTCGACGCTTTCCATATTCGCGGCATGAGTGGTCATCTCGGTCTCGATGGCTGTGACGATTTCGTCGCGGAGGACCGACACTCGTTCCGGGTCGTTCGTGTAACCACCCCCTGCCGCAACGATCTGCGACAGGTCGGTATCGGCGACTGCACGCGACAGGTCGTATTCTTCCTTGTTCGAACGTCGCCTGACAATCTGTCCGAACAGCGGATCGCGCGCGGCCCCATTCTCGACGAATCGCAGCGCCGCGACCGGCCGGGCATCGAGCACGGCATCGTCGGACCCGTGGGGGAAGGGATCGATCTCCATCGCCACGCCGCGTTCTTCGGCAGCGATCCGGGCAGTCTCCAGAAAGGTGCCGAAACCAATCGTCGTCTGCCGATCGAAGGGGTCGGTAACGGGCAGACGGCGGTCGAGATCGCAGGTGATAATCGCTTCGTCCTCTCCGACCAGCCGGATAACCCACGGCTGGCGATTATGCGGATTGGGAGCGAGGATTGCGTGCCGGAAGGCGTCGAGACGAATATCGGTTGGCGGAGTGGGGTCCAGATCCCACGGTTCGAATGCCGTAGTCGGCAGCCGGGTGACCCGCCAGGCCCCACCCGCGGCGACAAGCGCCAACCCGCCAAAACCTGCCGCCAGCACCGTCCTGCGCGAAACACCCACACTCGCTCTCCTTTTAGTTAGTTATCTAACTATATACAGAGATCCCTATCGTCAAGATCGCATAGAGGGAGGGTCAGCCAGTCAGCATTCGATGACGTTGACCGCCAGTCCGCCCTGCGAGGTTTCCTTGTACTTGCTGCTCATGTCGAGCCCGGTCTGGCGCATGGTCTCGATCACCTGGTCGAGGCTGACTGTGCTCTCCGCCCCTGTGCGGTGGAGCGCGAGCCGTGCGGCATTGACCGCCTTTACCGCACCGATGGCATTGCGCTCGATACACGGCACCTGCACCAGACCGCCAACCGGATCGCAGGTCAGGCCAAGATTGTGCTCCATCCCGATCTCCGCCGCGCTGGCGACCTGTGCCGGGGTCGCGCCCCAAAGCGCGGCGAGCCCGCCCGCCGCCATCGAACAGGCCACACCGACTTCGCCCTGGCATCCCATTTCCGCGCCCGAAATGCTCGCGCGCTGCTTGTAGAGAAGGCCGATCGCGCCCGCCGTCAGCAGGAACGTCCTGCGGCTGTCGCGGCAAGGCTGCTCGTCATTGGTAACGCAGTAGAAGCGGATGACCGCAGGGATGATCCCCGCCGCCCCATTGGTGGGGGCGGTGACCACCCGGCCGCCCGCAGCATTCTCCTCATTCACCGCCATGGCATAGCAATTGAGCCAGTCGAACAATTGCTCGCGCTCGTTCGATTGCGGGTTGGCGGAAAGCTTGTCCCACAAGTCGGGCGCGCGTCGTTCGACCTTAAGGCCGCCGGGAAGGATACCGCGCTGCGTGAGCCCGCGCTCGATGCACTGGTCCATCGCCTGCGCCACGCGGTCGATCCCGGCGAGTGTCTTCTCGCGCGGGCGGAAGGCATCCTCATTGGCGAGTACCAGCTCTGCAATCGACATGCCGGTCGCCTCACAGCTGGCGAGCAACTCCCCGGCTGAACCGAAATCGAACGGAGCAAGCGCGCCGGTGTTGATCCGGTCGCCCTTGGGCTTGCGCTTCAGCTGCGCTTCCGATGCCACGAAACCGCCGCCGGTCGAATAATAGGTCCGCTCAGCAAGCTTCACCCCTTCGCCATCGAAGGCGGCAAGCGTCATTCCATTGGGGTGGAGGTCGGGAATGATGTGTCCGGCAAGCTCGATGTCCGAGGCAGGGTCGAAGGCAAGCGGACGCTTGCCGCATAGCTGCAGATGCTTCTCTTTGCGCACGGCTTCGAGGGCCCGTGCCGCCTCATCCGGGCAGCTCGTGTCGGGCGCGAAGCCCATCAGGCCTAGGATCGTCGCGTCGACGGTGCCGTGTCCGATGCCCGTCAGCGCCAGCGACCCCTGCAGTTCGACCGCAAGACGGCAGACCTGATCCAGCTTTCCTGACTTCGCCAAGGATCGCACGAATGTCCGCGCTATTCGCATCGGCCCCACCGTATGCGAGGAAGAGGGACCGATCCCGATCCGGAAGATGTCGAGCACCGAAAGCATAGCCTCCTCATTGCCATATCTGGTTGCAATTGTAATCGGAAATTGCTGTTGATTTGCCCCCGCCCGGCCCTAGGGTCATGCCAAGGGAGATCGCCATGAAGCGAATGATGGCCGTGGCTTTGGCATGCGTTGCGGCGAGCGCATTGGCGCAGGAGGCTCCGCAAGAGCAGCCGCGCAGGGTGCTCGCAATCTTCGCCCATCCCGATGACGAGATTTTCATAGCTCCCGCCCTGGCCAATGCGGCGCGGCAGGGGGACGAGATCATGCTCGTTCTGGCCACGAGCGGTGACAGGGGGCCCGGCGTCTCCGCTTTTGAGCCGGGAGAAGAGCTGGCCGAAGCGCGCCGCGAGGAGGCCCGCTGCTCTGCCACGGCGCTCGGGCTCGCAGGCACGACCTTCCTCGATTACGGCGATGGCACGCTGGGCGAGATGCCGCGCGCTGCGGAAAGTCCGGCGCGCCTGCTCACTGCCGATCTGACCGAACTCATCAAAGACTGGCAGCCCGACCTCGTCGTCACCTGGGGTCCCGACGGCGGCTATGGCCATGGCGATCACCGGATGGTGCACGCGCTTGTCACGCAGGTGGTACAGTCCATGGCAGAAGGCCGGCCCGCGCTGGTCTATCCCGGTATACCCAAGGGTACCTTGCCGCCAATCCCGCAGATGCAGGACTGGGCGGAAACCGATCCTGCGCTGCTGCCGATCCGTCACGAATATGGCGACGCGGACCTGGCCGCCTCACGAGCGGCAATCGACTGTCACGCAACACAATTCGACGAGGCATCGCGCGCGCAGATCGCAGACCTTTTCCACGCGACGATCTGGCAAGGCGCAGTGCATTTCCGTGCCGCATTTCCGGCCTCGCCCCGGGCAGTGGAAAAATAGCGCGCGAACTGGCCTGAAAGCTTGGGATTCCCCCCTTCAGAGCCTATATGCTTGGCATGGACGAGAACACCCCAGAACAGGGCGCAGAAGCGCCGAAGAAGAACGCTTACGACTCCGATTCCATCAAGGTCCTGAAGGGCCTCGATGCAGTCAGAAAACGCCCCGGCATGTATATCGGCGATACCGACGATGGGTCGGGCCTCCACCACATGGTGTTCGAGGTGTCGGACAACGCCATCGACGAAGCTTTGGCCGGTCACTGCGACCTCGTACTGATCGAACTCAACGCCGATGGCTCGGTCAGCGTCGAGGACAATGGCCGCGGCATCCCCGTCGACATGCACAAGGAAGAAGGCGTGTCTGCCGCAGAGGTCATCATGACCCAGCTGCACGCGGGCGGTAAGTTCGAGAACACCAGCGACGACAACGCCTACAAGGTGTCCGGCGGCCTGCACGGCGTGGGTGTCTCGGTCGTCAATGCGCTCTCCGAATGGCTCGAACTCACCATCTGGCGCGACGGCAAGGAGCACTGGATGCGCTTCGAGCATGGCGATGCGGTCGAAAGCCTGCGCGTCTTGGGCGATGCTCCGCCGGTTGCCTCCAACGGAGACGAAAACGGCCTCAAGAAGGGCACGCGCGTTACCTTCATGGCGAGCGACGAGACCTTCAAGAACGTCACCGAGTTCGATTTCGACCGCCTCGAGCACCGCTACCGCGAGCTGGCCTTCCTCAATTCGGGCGTGCGCATCCTGCTGCGCGACAACCGCCCGGAAGAGCCGCTCGAACACGATCTCTATTACGAGGGCGGCATCGCGGCCTTCGTGAAATATCTCGACCGCAACAAGCAGGCGCTGGTGTCCGACCCGATCGCCGTGTCTGCGGAGAAGGACGGCATCGGGATCGATGTCGCCCTCGAATGGAACGACAGCTATTACGAGAACGTCCTCACCTTCACCAACAACATCCCCCAGCGCGACGGCGGCACGCATTTGGCCGCTTTCCGAGCCGCGCTGACGCGTACGCTCAATAACTATGCGACCAATTCGGGGCTGATGAAGAAAGAGAAGGTCTCGCTTTCGGGTGAAGACATGCGCGAAGGCCTCACCGCCATCGTCTCGGTCAAGCTGCCCGATCCCAAGTTCTCTTCGCAGACCAAGGACAAGCTGGTCAGCTCCGAAGTCCGCCAGCCCTTGGAAAGCCTGATGGGCGAGAAGATGGGCGAATGGCTGGAAGAAAACCCCAACGAAGCCAAGGCGATCATCCAGAAGATCATCGACGCCGCCGCCGCCCGCGAAGCTGCGCGCCGCGCGCGCGAGATGAGCCGCAAGGGCGCGATGAGCATTGCCTCGCTCCCCGGCAAGCTCAGCGACTGCCGCGAGCGCGATGCGTCCAAGGCCGAACTCTTCCTGGTCGAGGGTGATTCTGCAGGCGGCTCGGCGAAGAACGGCCGCGACAGCCAGTATCAGGCAATCCTTCCGCTGAAGGGCAAGATCCTCAATGTCGAGCGTGCGCGTTTCGACCGGATCATCTCTTCCAAGGAAGTCGGCACCCTGATCCAGGCGATGGGCACGGGTCTGCGCGACGAATTCGACCTTGAGAAGCTGCGTTATCACAAGGTCGTGATCATGACCGACGCCGACGTCGACGGTGCGCATATCCGCACGCTTCTGCTGACCTTCTTCCACCGCCAGATGCCGGAAATCGTTAAGGCCGGGCACCTCTACATCGCGCAGCCGCCGCTTTATAAGGTCGTGCGCGGTAAGTCGGAGGTCTATCTCAAGGACCAGGCCGCGTTTGATCGTTACCTGATCGATGCCGGCCTTCAGGGCCGCATCCTCGAAACCGCCGGCGGTGCGCGCGCATCGGGCGAGCTCGAGGCGCTGGTCCAGCACGCGCTCAGCGTACACAACCACATGAACTACGTGCCGCGCAAATATAACGCGCAGATCATCGAAGCGATGGCGCTGGCAGGTGCACTCGATCCGGCGGGCGGCGACCGTTCAGCAGCACTTTCCAAGGCTGCAGCACAGCTCCAGATGGGCGATCCGGAAGCCCAGTGGTCCGCCGAAATGGGCGAGGATGGCCATGTCCGCTTCCACCGCGTCTGGCGCGGCGTTACCGACGTGCATGAGATCGAAGGCCGCTTCCTCGAAAGCGCCGAGGCGCGCAAGCTGCACCGTGTCACGCAAGAAAATGCCGAAGTCTACGCTTCGCCTGTTCGCCTCATCCGCGGCAGCGAGGAAGACGCCGAAGAGCAAGTCGAAAGCGACGATGTAGAAGAGGCGGAAGACAACACGCCGGTCGTCGGCGACGATGCGCTGATCCTGCCGACCCAATTGGTCGATGCGGTGATGGCCGCGGGCCGCAAGGGGCTGAAGGTCAGCCGCTTCAAGGGCCTGGGCGAAATGGACGCAGAGCAGCTGTGGGAGACCACGCTCGATCCGGAAAACCGCGCCCTGCTTCAGGTGAAGGTCGAAGATGCCGACGTAACCGACGAGATCTTCACCCGCCTGATGGGCGACGTGGTCGAACCGCGCCGCGAATTCATCCAGGAGAACGCGCTCAACGTCGCCAATCTCGACGTCTGATCACACTGCAAGGGGGCAAGCGATGGATGACACCGGCAAGCTGCGTATCGAGCACGGCGGGTTTCTGCTCTTCCTTGCGCTGGTCAGCATTGCGGCCTTGCTTGTGGTGCTGCCCTTTTGGGGGCCACTACTGTGGGCGACGCTCGCCGCGATCCTGTTCCAGCCGCTATACGGCTGGTTCCTCAAGCGGCGCCCGGGCAAGGAATCGCAAGCGGCAGGCCTGACCCTGCTCGTCATCTTCATCGCGGTGATCATCCCGGCCATGTGGATCGGCAGCCGCGTAGTTGCCGAGGCGGCGCGGCTGGTGCTCGCCTTCCGCGAAGGGCGGATCGACGTCGCCATGTATTTCGAGCAGGTCTTTTCCGCATTGCCGGCGGGTCTTCAGGCCAACCTCGACGAAAGCGGGTTCGGCAATTTCGGCGAGCTGCTCCAGCGCGCACAGGAATTTCTGCAGGCCAGCCTCGGCCTGATTGCGCAGCAGGCGATCGCCATTGGCGGCAGCGTGTTCGGCTTCGTGCTGGCCTTCGCCATCGGGCTTTACGTCAGTTTCTTCCTGATCCGCGACGGCCGCGCGATCGGGGAAACGGTGCTCAAGGCTCTGCCGATGGACCGCAGCGTGGCGGATCGCCTCGCCGAACGGTTCCTCGGTATCGTGCGCGCGACGATCAAGGGATCGGTGGTCGTGGGCCTCGTCCAAGGCGCATTGGGCGCGGTCACCTTCTGGATTGTCGGCATTCCTTCCGTGCTGCTGCTCGGGGTCATCATGGCGATCGCCTCGCTCCTGCCCGCGCTTGGCCCCGCCATCGTCTGGGGGCCCGCAGCCATCTACCTGCTCGCTACCGGAGCGATCTGGGAGGGCGTGGTGGTGCTCGTTTCCGGCGTGGCGCTGATCGGCATGGCAGACAATGTCCTGCGCCCGATCCTCGTCGGCCGTGACACGGGCATCCCCGACTGGCTCATTCTCGTGACAACGCTGGGCGGCATCGCGCTGATGGGCCTGTCCGGCATCGTCGTCGGCCCGCTGGTGGCAGGCTTGTTCCTTGCCGGTTGGGGCATCCTCGCCGAGCAGCGCGAGAAAGCTGCCGCCTAACTTGCCAGCAGGCTCGCGTTGCCGCCCGCAGCCGTCGTGTCGATACAGACGACGCGCTCGGTCGCGAAGCGCGCGACATAATGCGGACCGCCCGCTTTCGGGCCCGTCCCTGATAGCCCCTCGCCGCCGAAGGGCTGGCTTTCGACCACGGCACCGATCTGGTTGCGATTGACATAGAAATTGCCGACCCGCGCCCGCGCCTCGACGAATTCGCGCATGTCGTCATTGCGACTATGGAGGCCGAGCGTGAGGCCATAACCGGTGGCGTTGATCTCATCGACCACTCGCCCGATTTCGGATGCCTTGTACTTCACGACGTGGAGCACCGGCCCGAAGTTCTCACGCTTGAGGTCGAGGATTGAATCAAGCTCGATGATCGTCGGGGCAACATAACAGCCCTTCGACGAGCCGCGATGGAGCTTGCGACGCCACACCTGCGCTCCACCCGTCTTGCGGCGCGCAACATGGCGTTCGAGTGCGGCCTTGGCATCAGGATCGATGACAGGGCCGACGTCGGTCGGAAGCTGTTCCGGGTCGCCGATCGTCAGCGCCTCGAATGCGCCGCGGATCATGCGCATCATCTCGTCATAGACATCTTCCTGGATGTGCAGGACGCGCAGCGCCGAACAGCGCTGGCCCGCGCTCTGGAATGCGCTGGCGACGACATCGCGCGTGACCTGTTCGGGCAGAGCAGTGCTATCGACGATCATGGCGTTCTGGCCGCCGGTCTCTGCAATGAAGGTCGCGATCGGGCCATCGCGCATGGCGAGGCTGCGGTTGATCGCCTGCGCCGTCTGGGTCGAGCCGGTGAAAGCCACCCCCGCGATGCGCGGATCGGAAGTGATCATCTCGCCCACATCGCCCGCGCCGGGGAGTAGCTGGAACACCTCTTCGGGAATACCTGCCTTGTGACACAGCTCGACCGCGAGGGCTGCGATCAGCGGCGTCTGCTCGGCGGGCTTGGCCACGACCGTATTGCCCGCGGCGAGTGCAGCAGCGGGTGGGCCGATGAAGATGGCGAGCGGGAAGTTCCACGGACTGATGCAGGCGAACACGCCCCGCCCGTTCAGGCTCAGGCGGTTTTCTTCCCCGGTAGGTCCGGGAAGCGCGAACGATCCTTCGCACAGGCGCCGGGCCTCGCCCGCGTAGAAGCGCAGGAAATCGACCGCCTCGCGCAGTTCGAGAACCGCGTCCTGAAGCGTCTTTCCGGCCTCGCGCTGGCACAGCGAGAGGAATTCGTCGGTGTGCTCTTCGAACAAATCGGCCGCCGCTTCGAGCAGGAGCGCGCGCTTGGCGCCTCCGAGCGCATTCCAGCCAGGCTGGATCTCTTCGGCACGCGAGATCGCTTCCTCGACCTCGAAATCGAGGCTGTCGCGGCGCGTTCCGACCTGCGCCGTCAAATCGTGCGGCTTGTTGATCGGAGCCGTCTCGCCTTCCGCGCCCGACATGAACGACGGCTCGGCGCGCCACTGCTTCGCTTCCAGAGCTTCGAGGCGCTCGAGCAGGGGTTCGCGCACGAGCGGATCGCTGAGATCGATGCCTGCAGAGTTCACCCTGTCGGGGAAGATATCGGTCGGCAGCGGGATCGCCGGATTGCGATGGGGTTCGAGCGCGCGCATGTCGGCGATGGGGCAAGTAACCAGCTCTTCCACCGGGACCTCGGCATCGGCCATGCGATTGACGAAGCTGGAGTTGGCCCCGTTTTCAAGCAGGCGGCGCACGAGATAGGCGAGCAGGTCCTTATGCGTGCCGGTGGGCGCGTAGATGCGCACATTGGTCCGCGAATTTCCCTCGGCCTGCGCGAGCGCGTCGTACACGTCCTCGCCCATGCCGTGGAGGCGCTGGAACTCGAAAGGTTTTGAACCAGCCAGCACCTTCACCGCGCCGATCGTATAGGCATTGTGCGTGGCGAAGGCGGGGTAGATCGCATCGTCGCAGGCGAAGAGCTTTTCCGCGCAGGCGAGGTAGCTGACATCGGTGCCGAGCTTGCGCGTGAAAACGGGATAATCGGTAAAGCCGCCAACCTGGCTGAGCTTGATCTCGGTGTCCCAATAGGCGCCCTTCACCAGCCGGACGAAGAACTTGCGATCGTATTTGCGGGCCAGCCGTGCGATCCAGTCGCACATCGGCAGGCCGCGTTTCTGATAGGCCTGGATCGCAAGGCCGAAGCCTTCCCACTGGCTGCCATCTTCGCGGGTGAAGAGGCTGTCGTCACGCGCCAGTGCCTCGATGATGTCCATCGACAGCTCGAGCCGGTCGGCTTCCTCGGCATCGATGGTGAAATGGATATTCGCATCGCGCGCCTTGGCGGCGAGATCGCGCAGCACGGGCAGCAGGTCGGTGACTGCCTTGTCGGCGTGGAAGAAGGTGTATTTCGGATGGAGCGCGGAGAGTTTCACCGAAATGCCGGGGCTGGTCGAAACCTTGCCCGAGGCCTCTCGCGCCAGCCGGTCGATCGCGCGCTCATAGGCCTGCCGATAGCGTTCGGCATCCTCATAGGTCATCGCCGCTTCGCCAAGCATGTCGAAGCTATGCGTCAGCCCCTTCGCGCGCTCGGGCGCGGCACGCTTGACCGATTCATTGATCGTGCGGCCATAGACGAACTGCCCACCGAGGATGCGCATGGCCTGCAAGGTCGCCTTGCGGATCACGGGTTCGCCAAGGCGGTTGACCGTGCGCTTCAGCGTCTTGCCCATGCCGCGCTGTGCTTCTTCGGGCCGTTCGAGCACTTCGCCGGTCAGCATCAGCGAAAAGGTGGCGGCATTGACGAAGGTGGAGGAGCTTTCGCCCATATGCTCCGCCCAGTCGATATCGCCGATCTTGTCGCGGATCAGCGCATCGGCGGTCGGCGCATCGGGTACGCGCAGCAAGGCTTCGGCAAGGCACATCAGCGCCACGCCTTCTTCGGTCGCGAGGCCATATTGCTGCAAGAAAGCATCGATCCCGCTCGCCTTCTGGCGGCGCGCGCCTTCGATCAGCCGCGTGGCCAGTTTCGCCGCCTCGCCGTGCAGTTTTTCCGCCCCCGATGCCTGCGCCATGCGATGGGCGACGCAGGCGTTTTCCTCCGCGCGATAGGCTTCGCGCAGGTTCTGGCGGGAGATAGGGGTGAGACGGACTGGATCGTGCAGGGCCATGCGACTCCGGATAATTGGCGTTACCAAGGCTGCGCACTTGGACCCGACGCACTGCCCTTTCAAGCTTTGTGAATTCCGCGCCGGGGCGCAGCGTTCGTCAGGCGCGATCGGCGAACCAACGCTCGAGCACCTGATGCGCTTCCTGCGGCAGGTGGAGCCCGAGCTTGCTGCGCCTCCACAGCACGTCATCGGCGCTGCGGGCGAATTCCTCTGTCACGAGATACTCGACTTCCGCCTCGTAAAGATCGCCGCCGAAGCACCGCCCCATGTCGCCAAGCGAGCGCGCAGTACCCAGCACATCGTCCACACGCGTTCCATAGGCGCGGCAGAGCCGGAGCAGGAGCTCGGGGGGTAGCCAGTCGAACCGGTTGGAGGCTTCCCACAGGAAGCGCGCAAAATCGGCGTCCTCGATGTCGCCGCCGGGCAGCGGAGCCGCGGCAGTCCAGGCCTCGCCCGGAATGTCCATGTGCCGCGAAAGCTTGGCGAGCGCGTGCTCTGCCAGCTTGCGATAGGTGGTGATCTTGCCGCCATAGATCGACAGGATTGGCGCACCGCCTTCGCTGTCGATCTCGAACACATAGTCGCGCGTGACGGTGGAATTGCTTGCCGCCTTGTCCTCGTAGAGCGGGCGCACGCCGGCATAGGTGTGGACGATATCCTCTTCGGTCACGCCGCTCTTCAGATATTGGGTGACTGCCTTGCGCAAGTAGCTGCGCTCCTCCGCCGTGATCTCCACCCGGTCGAGATCGCCTTCATAGAGCAGGTCGGTCGTGCCGATCAGCGTGAAATCGCGTTCATAGGGGATGGCGAAGACAATCCGGTTGTCGGCCTGCTGGAAGATATAAGCGTGGTCGCCGGCATAGGCGCGCGGCACGATAATATGGCTGCCCTTGACCAGCCGCAGGTGCGCAGGCGTTCCCTGCCCCAGCGCCGTACTGGCAACGCGGTCGACCCATGGGCCGGCGGCGTTGACGACTGCCCTTGCCGCAACGACGCGCTCGCCCTGCCCGTCGCGCAGGGTCGCGAGCCAGTGATCGCCGTGCCGCGCAAGCCCGATGCATTCGGTGCGCGTGGAGATCGTTGCCCCGCGCAGTTTCGCATCCATCGCGGTGAGGACCACCAGGCGCGAATCCTCCACCCAGCAATCGGAATATTCGAAGCCCGCAGTCAAATGGTCCTGCAGGATCGCGCGATGCGGCGCGACCTGGAGGCTGACCTTCTTCGAGCCGGGCAGCGTCTTGCGTCCGCCCAGCCGGTCGTAGATCGCGAGCCCCACGCGCAGCATCCATTTCGGCCGCATGCTTGGTTCATGGGGCAGGACGAAGCGCAGCGGCCAGATGATATGCGGCGCATTGGCGAGCAGCACCTCGCGCTCGCGCAGGGACTCGCCCACCAGCCGGAACTCGAATTGCTCGAGATAGCGCAGCCCCCCATGGACCAGCTTGGTGCTGGCCGAGGAGGTGTGCGAGGCAAGATCGTCCTTTTCGACCAGCTGCACGCTCAGGCCGCGCCCGGCCGCGTCGCGAGCGATCCCGGCGCCATTGATGCCGCCACCAATGACGAGAAGGTCGAGAGTATCGGTCATTCGACGCGGAACAGGCGCCCAGCCACCGCGTCGAGCTTGGACATCAATTCGCGGTCATGCTTGTCAGGCGCTGTCAGCACGCTGTCGTCCAGGGCCCGGTCGATCGGCGATGGGGTGCGCTTCTTGGGTAGGCCCTTACAGAATTTCTCGACCGTCTTGACCGCCAGCTCCGAGTTCTTGCCCATCTGTTCGATGATTTCGGCCACGTCTACGGCAGCCTCCTGCTCGCGCCAGCTGTCCCAATCGGTGACCATTGCGAGCAACGCGTAGGGCAGTTCCGCCTCGCGCGCGAGCTTGGCTTCGGGCATGCCGGTCATGCCGATCACCTCCGCGCCCCAATGCCGGTAGAGCTTGCTTTCTGCCCGGGTCGAAAACTGCGGGCCTTCCATGGCGAGATAGGTCGCGCCCTGCGTCACTTCTCCGCCAGCACGTTCGACGGACTTGGCCGCAAACTTCGACAACCGCTCGCACACCGGATCGCCCATCGACACATGCGCCACGAAGCCATTGTCGAAGAAGGTGGAGGGACGTCCCTTGGTATTGTCGATGAACTGGTCGACGCAAACGAAGCGGCCCGGCGGCAGGTCTTCCGAAAGCGAACCAACCGCGCTGATCGCCAGGATATCGGTGCAGCCAGCACGCTTGAGGGCATCGATATTGGCGCGCGCATTCACCTTTGACGGAATGACGGAATGCCCGCGCCCATGCCGCGGCAGGAATCGCACGCGTACATGGCCGATCGTCCCGCACAGGATCTTGTCCGAGGGCTTGCCCCAGGGCGAAGTGACCTCGATCCACTGGCGATCCTCTAGGGCATCCATCGCATAGAGGCCCGAGCCCCCGATAATGCCGATGGTCCATTCGCTCATATCTATGCCCCTTGATGCCCCACGCCTGCCTTGGCCCCAAGGCTGTCACCGCAGGGTTGGCGCTTTGGGTTAACGATATGGCAGGGTTGGAGAAATGCCGCCGACAAGTAAAGCACCAGCTTCGGCGCAATCCTATTCATGCTGCAATGCAGCGCGCCTGCTTGACTCC
This sequence comes from Qipengyuania vesicularis, assembly GCF_019711415.1. Lineage (GTDB taxonomy): Bacteria > Pseudomonadota > Alphaproteobacteria > Sphingomonadales > Sphingomonadaceae > Qipengyuania > Qipengyuania vesicularis. Next base: position 332,604 of record NZ_JAIGNJ010000003.1, read on the forward strand.
GCTGGCACTTTCCCGCGCAATTGGCCTATTGGAGAGGACAGGAGGATTTCCGACGTGCCAGAGCTGCAACCGCTTACTTTCGCAACGCTCACGCACCGGCTGCGCGAGCTGCACAAGCGGACCCAGGAAACGCCGCTCTTCAATCCGGTCTTCCAGCTCGCGCACGACCTTTCGCGCGAATTGGAAGCGGGCGAGCACACTTTGGAAGATTTCTCTGCCCTGATCGGCGAACTCGAGACACGTTCGCTCGAAGCGCGCGCGGACCGGATGTGCAACCTCGTCACCCCGCAGGACACGCAGAAGCGCATGACCGCGTTCTGCCAGGATACCGGCGGTTTCGAGGCCTTTCGCGAGCATTGGTCGCACCCGCAGCTACACGTCGTTTTCACTGCGCACCCGACATTCCTGCTGGCCCCTGCACAGACCGAGATCGTCGCCGAGGCAGCTGCCGGAGGCAAGGCGGTTGCGCCGGTCGACCCGCAACGGCCCGAGATCACGCTGCAATTCGAGCACGAACGCGCGATGGCGGCGATGGCCAATGCGCAGGATGCGCGCGACGCGATCAATGCCAGCCTGTTCGGCTGCGCGGCTGGCAACTGGCCCGATCGCTGGCGCGAGCTCGAGCCTTTGCCTTTCCGCTTCGCCAGCTGGGTCGGATACGACATGGACGGGCGGACCGACATCAAGTGGTACACATCGATCGCCTTCCGCCTGTCGGAAAAGGCGCAGCGGCTCGGTCGCTATGCCGACCAGCTCGAAGCCATCGATCCGGCGCACAGCCTCCTCGCCACACTGCGCAAGGCGCAGAAGCGCACCGCAGCGAGTGCCGAGGAGTTTGCGGGCGACCTGTCCGACCATGCCGATCTTTCCGCCGCCGCCAATCGGCTGACGGCTAATGGCGACGACAAGCTGCTCAGCCTGGCGCCCGTCATCTCGCAGCTCGAGGAAGAGGCGCTTTCGGCTGACCAGGACAAGGCCGTCGCACTCAAGACGCTGGCTGCCGCCATGCGCGCCGACGGGCTGGGCATGGGCCTCATCCATTTCCGCGTGAACGCCAAGCAGCTGCACAACGCCATCCGCAGCCGCATCGAGGGCGGGGCCGATATCGATCTAGGCAGCCAGGGCGCGCTCGGTGCACTGCGCGATCTGGTCAAGAATGCCGATCCGCTGTCTGCCAATTTCGCCTCGCTTGCAGTCGAGAGCAGCACGGCCGTTCGCCAGTTCCTCGCCATGGCGCAGATCCTCAAACACGTGGATGCCGATGCGCCGATCCGCATGCTGGTGGCCGAATGCGAACAGCCCGCCACCGTGCTGTCCGCCCTCTATTTCGCCAAGCTGTTCGGGATCGAGGACAAGGTCGATGTCTCGCCGCTGTTCGAGACCGAGACCGCGCTCGAACACGGCGGGCGCTTCCTCGATGCCCTGCTGCGCGAGGACGCCTATCAGGACTATGCGCGCAAGCGCGGACGTATCGCGATCCAGACCGGCTTCTCGGACGCGGGCCGCTTCGTCGGGCAAATCCCGGCCAGCCTCGCGATCGAGCGCCTCCAGGGCCGCCTTGCAGGCGCGATGGTTGCGAACGGCCTGACCGATGTCGCGGCGCTCGTGTTCAACACCCACGGTGAAGGCATGGGTCGCGGTGCCCACCCCGCGAGCTTCAAGGACCGTCTTGAATGGCCGATGAGTCCCTGGGCGCGCCGCCGCTTCGCACGCGCCGGCATCCAGCTCGAACCCGAAGCCAGCTTCCAGGGCGGCGACGGCTATTTGTTCTTTGCAACGCCCGAGCTCGCACGCGCTACGCTCTCGACCATCGCCGAACTTGCTCCAGCGGATACCGACCCGGACGCACCGACTGATCCCTTCTACCGGCGCACCGATCTCAGCCTCGATTTCTACCGTGCGATCAAGGATCACCAGCAGGATCATCTCGCAAGCCGGACATACAGCCGCGCGGTGACGGCCTTCGGTCTCGGGCTGCTGAACACCACCGGCAGCCGGGTCTCGCGTCGCCAGTCCGATCTCAGCGCCGAGCGCGAGATGAGCCTGCGCCAGATCCGCGCCATTCCGCACAATGCCATCCTCCAGCAGCTCGGCTATCCGGTGAACATCATCGCGGGCGTCGGCAGCGCGGCGGAGAGCAATTACGAGGACATCGCCGAACTGCTGCGCGAGAGTCCGCGCGGGCGGCAGATCATGCGGCTCGTTCGCGCCTCCAATGCGCTCGCCAGCATCAAGACGGTCGCCGCCTATGGCGAGCTGTTCAATTCGGCCTATTGGGCCAGCCGCCCCTATCGCGGGACCGAAGAACATCTGGCGCGCGCCTGCGAAAACCTCGCCGAATATCTCATTACCGACGATCGCAACGGCGTATTCCGCCGCCTTGCCTCGCGCCTGCGGGTCGATGCGCTCAAGCTGCACCGCCTGTTCGAACTGGTCCCCAACGAGGACCCGCATCCCGATCGCGAGCAGCTCCGTCGCACCATCGGCGTGCTGCAATCGCTACGCCTCGCATTGTTGCAGCACATGTTCCTCAAGGCAGTGTCGGTCCCCGCCTTCAGCCGCGCCAACGACATCAGCCGGCGCGACGTGCTGGAGATGGTGTTCACCCTGCGCGTCGACGAGGCGCTGGCGCAGATGCGCCGTGCCTTCCCGGCGAGCTATCCGGTCACCGGCGATTTCGCGATGGACGAAAGCGCGCAGTATCCGCGGCAGGGCGGCGAGGGCTACGACGCGATCCGCCGCGACTTCATCGATCCCATCGAGGAAGCGCATGCCTTGAACCTCAGGATCAGCACGGCCATCGCCAATCTCTTCGGCGCGCACGGATAGGGCTTACTCGCTCTGCAGTCCCCATTGTTCGAGGGCCGGTGAGATAAAGACCCCCGCCCTATTGCCGAGCAGTGCCTTGCGCGTCGCGCGATAGGCATCCACTGCCGCATCGCCATACTGCTTGCGGATGGCCTTCGCGCCCATCTGCGCATCCTTGCCCCAATGCATGGCGAAGGGAATACCGGCCTTGTCGAGCAGGTGCTGGAGCCGCTCGGCGGCCAGATGCGCGTCGGTGCCGAGGATGAAGTTCTTCGGCAGTCCGTCGATATTGATGATCGCATTGTCGTCGAAACGCAGGAAACCCATGGTCGCCGGGCTCTTCTTGGCAAAGCGCACCGTGTAGACGAAGTCCTTGCTGAACTGGCGCACGTTATTCTCGCCCTCGGCCATTTCGCGCGCGATCCGCATGACTTCGCCAAGCCGCTCGCGCGGGACGGCGAATGCCGCGTTGTAGACGTCCACGCGGATGCCCATCAGCTTGTGCGGGTGCCATTCGGCGGTCAGCTGCGCCAGCGTGCGCGGCACCTCCGCCTCGTCGCAGGCGTCGTTCTCCTTGAAGTCGTCGAAGATCATTTGCGGCACGTCGATCAAATCGCGCAGCCGCGCCTCGATCATCTCCGCGGCCAGCGGATTGCGCGTGACGTCGATGAAGCCCTGCGCGCCCCGCTCGCGGATTGCCTCGAGCGAGGTGTGGCGTACCTGTTCGCCCAGATTGTCGGGCTTGCCGCTGCTGTCGAGATCGAACCAGATCGTCTCGAGCACCTCGTTCGCAGCGCCGTCGAAGGGATCGAAAGTGAGTTCGTAATAGCGCGGGCTGCGACCCTGGGCGACATCGCCCATGGCCTCGGCGATCCTCCCCTGCTCGACAAGCTCGAACCAGTCGCCGGGCAAGACGCGCGCACGCTTGACCAGGCCGCAGTAGAACTCGTCGACCGCCTCGATCAGATAGGCGGAAACATAGCCCATGCCGCCAAGGTGTACGCGAGCATCGGCAAAGTGTACCGGATCGCCGATATCGGCGAAGTGCTCTACCCACTCGTCCCGCAGCACCTGCTTGGCTGGATCGCTAAGCCAGACCGACTTTTCGTTCCCGGTCGAAAGCTGGATGCCGTGTACATGTGTTTCGCAGCCGCTCTCCTCCCAGGTGGAACCATGCGAGCCGGTCCCTACAAGGCCGGCGACACTCTGCCCCTTGTGCGATCCCGCTGTCCGCAGCGAGAGGTCACGGCCTGCCCTGCCGAGCCATTCCATCAGCGTGTGGATCTTGGTCCCGCCGGTGACCATGACATAGCGGTGTCGGCCCTCGACACCGTCGCGGAATGCCTCCTCCGGTACAGGCCAGATGCCCGTATCGCCTTCGCTATCCAGGTGGGTCGACAGATTATGGTAGAGATCGCTCTGCGACCAGCCCGATCCGGTCACGCAGAGCTCGCGATCCTTGCCCGCCTCATCGGTGATGAAGGCGCCCAATGCCTTGCCACGTTCGGCAAGGATGCCCGCGAGATCGCCCGTCCCATCCTCGAGAATTTGCGCCCGGCGGCGATGGAATTTCATCACCGAGCGATGCTCGTTCATCCACGGTCCGCCGAACTCGCGTTCGATCTTCGTCATCGGCCAAATCCCCCAAGCCCCGGAAATGTCGTCGGTCTCCAATAGGCGAAAAGCGGCAAATGCTATAGGCCGGAAACGACGGATGGGAATTCTGGGGGGAAGCCATGCTGCAAGTCATCCTGATCGCGCTGGCCACGATCATAGTCATTGCCGCGATAGTCTGGTTCCTGCGCAAGCGGCTCAACTGGGGCCCGCAGAAGATCCATGCTCCGCATTTTTCCGACCATATCCATGTCGCGCCGGCGAGCCGCTTCATCGCCGATATTCAGCGCGATGCGAAGGTCGACCACTTTGGCCCGCGCCGGGACCCGATGGCCTGGGAGTTGCGCCGCATGGTCAAGCGCGCGGCTGCCCCGGGCGGCAAGACCGTCCTCAAGACGAGCGCGCTCGAGGCCGCGAGATCGGACAATGAGAAGGTCCTGATGCTTTCGGGCGGTGGGCAATGGGGGGCCTATGGCGCTGGGCTGTTCAGGGCGCTCCACGACGCCAGTCCCGATGCGCTTGCGATGACCAACGTCAAGGTCATCACCGGGATCTCCACCGGATCGCTGCAAACCCTGCTGCTTATGGTGGCGCTCGACGGGAACGCCAATCCGCAGACGCGGCGCTATGCGATGGAGCGGCTCGAATGGGGCTATTCTCCCAAGCGGGAAAGCGACGTGGTGGACAACCGGGGCATGATCCAGATGCTGCTGCGCGGTGCGCAGGCAGGCACGGCCCCGCTGCGCAGGCGCATCCGCGACGCGATCTACGAGAACGGCAGCGCGCAGATCCTTGATGCCATCCGCAACAGCTCGATCGAAGGCTACATCGGCTTCGTCGAGGCCAATTGCGGGCACTTCCACTATGCCGACGTGCGCGAGCTCGCACGCACCGCACCCGACAATGAGGCCGCGGTGGAGGCGCTGACCGCCGCGGCCATGGCATCTTCCGCCATGCCGGTCTTCCACCAGCAATTGCGCGTCACCGGGCTCAAGCAGGGTGACCGTTCACTTTATGATGGTGGCGTACGGCGCTCGGTATTCTTCGAGCGCGCGATGGAAGAGATGCAGGAGGAGATCAAAAAGCAGGCGGGCGATCCCGCCGATGCCAATCCTCCGGGGAATGAGCAGGCCAAGGTCGCGCCCGACTTCTTCGTGGTGCGCAACGGCCCGACCGTGCGCGACCTGGCCCCCCAACTCGATGCGAGCGACGGTCCGCTCGGCAATGGCAAGCGCGGCTACGACTTGCTGGTCAATGAAAGCGAGATCGGCGCGATCGCAAACCTGCGCCTGCTCAATCCGCATGGCACGATCTGGGTGACGACCGCCGATGGCTGGGACGATTTCGACTGCCAGTGCGAGGATGGCGACTGCAGCAAGGATGACGAGATGTTCAAGCCGGGCTTCATGGCCTGCCTGCGCGATCTTGGCCGTCACAAGGTCCAGCGCAACGGCGGTCCCTGGTGGGAGATGAGCAAGCTTTAGAAATCAGCGGCTGAGGGATATGCTGGCCAGCACGCCGCCCGCGCTGACGTCGCCCGCGATCCGCTCGCGCAGCTGGACATCGAAATCGACCCAGCCGCGATGGGCAACCGTATCCGTCTCATCGAAATGGAAGCGGATCGACAGGCCAGCACCCGCGCCGAGTGATCCTTCCTCGATCCGGCCCGTATCTATGTCAGCTCTCGCTACGGCATAAGGGGTCAGCGACATGCCGTCTCCGATGGAGAATGCCCGACCATAGCGGGCCTCGGCGATCCCGTAGGTTACCTCGTTCTCGAACAGATATGAGACGTCGGAATAGACATGGAGATAGCTCCAGTTGCTGCGACCCAGTTCCGGCTCGACACCCTCGCTCGCTGAGAATGCGCCGCGCAGTGACCAGTCTTCGAGGCCCTGCGCGTCGAGACCGACCAGCCGGCTACCCTCGATGTTGAGATTGACCTTCGAGAAGGGCTTGTAGCGCGCCCCGACCCAGCCCTGCATTGCATTCCCGATAATAGCGTCGTCGCCGAGAAACTCGGAATGAAACGCGCGCACGAACAGGTTGAACGGCCGTCCATTGCGCCAGCCGCCGATCCGGCGCGAGAATTCGAGGCCCGACTGGAGCACCTCCTGATCGCCCAGTGGCGCGATCCCGTCAGGTCGCCCCGAGGAGCTGTAACTGGCCTGCCCGGCGATGGCCCAGCGCCGCCGCAACTCGCGAACCTCGCGACGGATATGTTCGCGCTGCGCTTCATCGAGGGGCTCCGGCTCGGATTCATCGAGCGCAAGGCCTGTTGCGAACAGGGTTGTCGCGCGATCATCCATACCGCGCCGCTTCGCGCTATAGGCCGCGTCCAGCGCCGGTTGCCGCGTGAAGCTAGCGTGCAGGTTCTTGTCATCGAGAATACGCTGGGCCGTTGCATCGTCCCCTGTGGCAATCGCGACCATCGCCCAGTCGAGCGAGTGGTCGATATCGAGACCTGGGTCCGCATCCGCCTGCGCAAGCACCGCTCGCGCCTCTTCGACCAGGCCTGCACCGACGAGGGACAGCGTCTGAGCCCGCAAGTAGTAGCCTCGCTTTTCCGGATCTGTTTCGAACTTCGCTGCATGGGAAAACGCGTCGGCTGCATCGCGATTCTGTCCGAGCCTCGCCCGCGCCTCGGCGGCGAGCGCCCACCAGTTGGGATTCTCGGGATCACTCGCCAATGCAGCTTCCGCGCCCCGCGCCGCCTCGACATAGCGACCATCTTCGTAAGCCCCAAACGCGTCGTCCTGCACTTCTCGCGCCCACACAGACGTACTCGTGGCCATCGCCAGCGCGAGACCCCACGCAACCTTGCGCATCTATTGCGACCCCTCCCGTTTGCACAGGAGCGTGGCCCAAGCATGCGCGATGCGCAAGTGGTTGATTCGATGATGTTTGATGCAGTTTCCGGTAGGGGACTGTTGGTGCGGTCGAGAAGACTCGAACTTCCACGGCCTTGCGGCCACAACGACCTCAACGTTGCGCGTCTACCAGTTCCGCCACGACCGCACACAGTCTGCATCGGAAGCGAATCTCGATAAGGAGATCGGCTGCTCCCGCCGGTAGGAGCGCGCCCCTAGCAGCGAGCCATGAACGCGGCAAGCACCAATTTTTTAGGCACGCGGATTAGAGCGGGGCCCAGCCCACATCGGCATAGACCGCATTGCGCGGCACATCGGTGCGGACCTCGTCGATCGGCACGGTTTCGCCCGGGGCGATCGTCGGCTGCGGCGGCTGGACCACCCAGCTGTAGACCTGGTCCTCGCGCTCGTTGAGCATGACGATAAGCACCGGGGGAAGCCGCCGCGTCTCGCGCGAATTATTCGTCACCTCGACCCTTGCGGTGAACATCCAGGTGTCGTTTTCGAGCTGGCGCCAGCGCTGCGTATCCTGCGGGAAGGCGAGAGAGAGGTCAGGCGGCACGGCGCCAAAGAGCGGCTTTTCGACCGGCCACCAATTGGGCGTTCCGTAACGCTGGATTGCAAAGATGCCGCCCACGGCCAGGAGCGCGAAGATCGCCGCAGCCCAGGTCCAGATCTTGAGCCAGTTGCGACGAGGCCGGAACGGCGGGGAATGGTCGAAGCTGGATACGAGGTCGTCCTCGTGTACCTCGCCGTCGAAATTGGGTTCCGCCTGCGGGACTGGCTGCTCATCGAAGGACGGCGGACGCGTCTCGTCGAAGTCCGGTGCCCGCTCGCGTGGCGTCTCATCCCCATCCGCGGAAGGCGGGACGATCGAGCGACGACGTCCGGGGATGGCCGGGGCCTCCGGCGCGTTTTCCTCAGGAGCCCCTGCAAATCCTTCGGCTGCCTGCGGCTCAGCGTAGTCCTGCTCGACGGGAGGAGGCGGTGGTGGCGGAGGAGGAGGAGGTGGCGCTGGCGGCGGCGGAGAGGCAGCGGCTTCGCTCGCGACGACGCCCTCTGCGCTTGCCCCGTCCTGGAACCACGAGTGCTTGCACTTGGCGCAGCGTACCGTCCGCCCATCGACACCGATGGCGTTGTCGGGGACGACATAGCGCGTGCTGCAGGCCGGACAGGCGATAATCATGGTGAAAGCTGGCTTACCCAGCCACACGAATCTCGACAAGCGGCGTAGCTGTGCGCGAAAGGCTGGGACCACTTTTTTCCCCAGCGAAGGCCCGTTATAGGCGCAAATCGTACGATGGCGTCAGCATTTCCCTTCGAAACCACCCCGGTCCGGGCCAAATGAGCGCGCCCGAACAGGAGATCGTGCAGTTCGACAATGTCGGCCTGCGCTATGGAACCGAGCGCGAAGTGCTGTCGAACGTCTCCTTCTCGCTGTTCTCCAGCCGCTTCTACTTTCTCACCGGTGCGAGCGGTGCGGGCAAGACCTCGCTGCTCAAGCTGCTCTACCTCGCCCAGCGCCCTTCGCGTGGTGCGATCCGCATGTTCGGTCGCGACGTCATCACGCTGCCGCGCGACAAGCTGCCCGCCTATCGCCGCCGGATGGGTGTGGTGTTCCAGGATTTCCGCCTCGTCGATCACCTTTCTGCGTTCGACAATATCGCATTGCCACTGCGCGTCTCGGGAGTGCGGGAAGCGGATCTGCGCGAACCCGTATCCGACATGCTCGAATGGGTCGGCCTCGCCCATCGCGCCGAGGCTCGCCCAGCAACGCTTTCGGGCGGCGAGCAGCAGCGTGTTGCCATTGCCCGGGCCGTGATCGGGCGGCCGGAAATTCTCATCGCCGACGAACCGACCGGAAACGTCGACCCCGAAATGGCGGTCAAACTTCTGCGGCTGTTCGAGGCGCTCAACCGTCTCGGCACGACGGTGGTGGTGGCAACGCACGACATCCAGCTGCTACGCAAGGTGCCCGACAGCATGATCATGCGGTTGTCGAAAGGCATGCTGTCCGATCCGACGGGCGCGCTCAAATATCCGCCGCGGCGCGAATCCGGTGCTGGAGGCAATACGTGAAGCGCCCTCCGACAATCGGACGCGCCGTCGATCGCGGGCTCGCGCCTTTCCGCGGTCGCCGCGCTGCCCGGCTCCTGCCGCAGACGCGCCTTGGCGGGCCGATGCCCTGGGTCATCGCGATCATGGTCGCTCTGACCGTGGTCGCGGCAAGCGGCGCCCTGTCGCTGTCGAATATGGTCTCCACCGCGCGCGGCGAACTGGCCGGCACCGCGACCGTCCAGGTGGTCGAGCCCGATCCCGAGCTGCGGCAGGAACAGGTGGAGGCAGTCGGCGACGTGCTCGGGCGCGATCCCGCAGTGGCCGGTTTTCGCATAGTGCCGCAGGAAGATATTGCCGAGCTTCTCGAACCGTGGCTCGGATCGGGCGAGGAGATCGAAGGCGTTCCGATTCCCGCGCTGATCGATGTCGAGATGCGCAAGGCCGACGATGGCGAAGCACTCGCCCGGATTGAGAATGCCTTGCGCGAAATTGCGCCACGCGCCCGCATCGACGCGCAATCGGTCTGGCTGGCCCCCGTGCTTTCCGCCCTCTCTGCGCTGAAAATCACCGCATTGGCGCTCATCGCGATGCTCGCTTTCGTGGGCGCAGCTGCGGTCTGGCTGGCAGCCCGCAACGCCCTGGGCGGCAATCGCGACACGATCGAGATCGTCCATCTGCTCGGGGGTAGCGATGACCAGATCGCGCGTATCTTCCAGCGCTCCATCCTGCTCGACGCGGCGGTCGGTGGCGTACTGGGGCTTGTTATTGGCGTGGCGGCGATGAGCTTTCTCGGCAGCCAGTTTGCCGCCCTTCAGTCCGGGATGGTTGCGGGAGGGTCACTGCTTGCGGTGGATTGGGTGCTGATCCTGCTCGTCCCACTTTTCGCGATTGCAATTGCCGTCTACACCGCCCGCATGACCGTGCTTTCATCCTTGCGGAAAACGCTGTGATCCTGCGCCTGCTTGCCGCCATCTTCCTGGTCTACGCTTTCGGCTTCATCGGTTTCGCGATGACGCTGCCGGGCCCGGCTGCGAAGACCACGACCGACGCGGTGATCGTGCTTACCGGCGGGCCCGGCCGCATCGCGCGCGGGCTCGAAGTGGTCGAGCAGGGCCTCGCGCGGGAAATGTTCGTCTCCGGCGTCGACCCGGAGGTCAAACCTGCCGAATTCGCCGAAGAATTCGAGGTGTCCCGCCGCATGATGAATTGCTGCGTCACGCTGGGCTACCTCGCGGTCGATACGCGAAGCAATGCCGGCGAAGTGGCGCAGTGGATGAAGGAGAAGGAATTCGACTCCGCTCGTCTGGTCACCACAAACTGGCACATGGCGCGGGCCTATTCGGAAGTGGCGAGCTCGCTGCCGGAAGGCACGACCCTGATACGCGACGCTGTGGGGGCGCATCCCGACCTTGCAACGCTGTTCCTCGAATATAACAAGTTGTTGGCCTCCGAGGTCTCGCAGGGCGTGCCGGACAATCAGGCCGATGGAGAGGCTGAGGCGTCAGCCGAAGAAATGCCGGACCAGATGGATGCTCCTGCTTCGTAACCTCCTGTTCTATCCGCTTTTCTATCTCGGCTCCTTCCTGATCACGGCGGCGTCGCTCGCCAGCGCGCCCTTCTCGCTCGCAGCTTTCCGCAGACGGGTTCGCGATTGGGGCCGGTGGCAGCGCTGGTGCCTGAAACATTTTATCGGCGCAGACCTGGTCATCGAGGGTAAGCCACAGGAAGAACCGGTTCTCTACGCCATAAAACACGAGAGTTTCTTCGAGGCGATCGATGCCCCGGCGCTGCTCGGCGCGCCCTCGGTCTTCGCGAAGAAGGAGCTTTTCGCGATACCCGGCTGGGGCCACGCGGCGCTTGCTTACGGGCTGATCCCGGTTGCGCGTGACCAAGGCGCCAGGATGCTCATGGCGATGATCCGAAGCGCGAAGAGGATGGTGGCGGATGGTCGCCCTCTGGTCATCTTCCCCGAAGGAACGCGCGTGCCGCACGGGGAACGACGGCCGCTGCAGGCCGGCTTTGCAGGCCTCTACAAGATGCTTGGCCTGCCGGTCGTGCCCGTCGCCGTGCGCAGCGGGCCGGTCTACCATCACTGGCTCAAGCGGCCCGGCACGATCACCTACCGGTTCGGGGAACCGATCCCGCCTGGCCTGCCGCGTGCCGAGGTCGAGCAGCGCGTAGTCGACGAAATCAACGCGCTCAATTCGTAGCGCTAGTGATCCTTCCGCCCGAAGTCAGGGCGATTGTCGTCCTGTCCTTCTTCGATCACCTCGCGGCGAATGGCGCGGGTACGCGTGAAGAGATCGAACAGCTTATCGCCATCGCCCGTACGGATCGCGCGCTGGAGTGCCGTGAGGTCCTCGGTAAACCGCCCCAGCACCTCGAGCACTGCCTCGCGATTGGTCAGGAAGACATCGCGCCACATGGTCGGATCGGAGGCGGCAATACGGGTGAAATCGCGAAAACCGCCGGCGGAATATTTGATGACTTCGCTGCGGGTCACATCCTCAAGGTCCGACGCTGTGCCGACGATGGTGTAGGCAATCAGGTGCGGCAGATGGCTGGTCACGGCGAGGACGAGGTCGTGATGCGCGGCATCCATTACCTCGACCTTTGCGCCGAGCGCTTCCCAGAAGGCGGAAAGGCGTGAAACCGCCTCGCGGTCGGCGTCTTCGGCAGGCGTCAGGATACACCAGCGATGGCGGAACAGTTCGGCGAAGCCCGCATCGGGTCCGCTCTTCTCGGTCCCGGCCACGGGATGCGCCGGAATGACCTGCGCGCCGGGCAGCGCCTTGGCCAAAGCCCGTGCGACATGCGCCTTCGAGGAGCCGACATCGCTTACTATCGCACCCTCGGGCAGGCTCGAGGCGATGGCATGGCCCGCCTCTTCCATCGCACCCACGGGTACGCAGAGGATCACCAGATCTGCTTCGGCAACCGCCTCCCCGGCAGTCTCGTATACACGCCCCACGAGGCCGCGTCCGGCTGCCCGCTCGCGCGTCTCGGGATCGTGATCCCAGCCGCTGGTAGCGACGTGAGGCAGTGTCTCTTGCACCCCGAGGCCCACGGAGCCGCCTATCAGGCCCAGCCCGATGATCGCGACATGCGAAATGGTCATCCGGCGCGCTCTGCCGCTTGTCTTAGAATGGCTGCGATGTCGTCCATCTGCTCTGCCGTGCCGATCGTTATCCGCAGGCCATGCGGCAGTCCCTGACCGGGCAGGTGGCGCACGGCATAGCCCCCGTCAGCCAGCGCGCCCAACGCCGCCTCGGCCGTAAGCTTTCCCTCGAACAGGACCAGCAGGAAATTCGCCTTGCTCGGAACGGCGCGCAAGCCGTGGTTGCCCATGCCCGCAATGGTTTCGGAAAAGCGCGCAAGCTCGCGGTTGTTGGCCTCTCGTGACTTGGCAACGAAATCCTGGTCGCCGAGGCCGGCAATCGCCGCTCTCTGGCCTGAATTCGTAACGTTAAAGGGCCCGCGAATGCGGTTGAGCGCATCGACGAGATGCGGCGCACCGGTCGCCCAGCCGATCCGCTCGCCCGCAAGCCCGTAGATCTTGGAAAAGGTCCGCGTGACGAGGACATTGTCGTGCGCCTCGGCCAGCGCCAACGCTCCATCATCCTCGCCCGCTTCGAGATATTCGCCATAGGCCTGGTCGACGACCAAGAGGACATCCGACGGCAATCCGGCGTGCAGCCGCTCAATCTCCGCGCGAGGAAGGAAGGTGCCTGTCGGATTGTTGGGATTGGCGAGGAAGACGACGCGGGTGTTGTCCGTCACCGCGCCGAGCAACTGGTCAACGTCGGTGGCATAATCGACATCGGGGGCCTCGACGGGCGTCGCCCCGCAGCGCCGCGCTGCAATCTCGTAGACCACGAAAGAGAAGCGCGCGTAGAGCACCTCGTCGCCCGGTCCGGCGAAGCCTTGCGCCGCCAGGTTGAGCAACTCGTCGGAGCCCGTGCCGCAGACGATCCGCGCAGGATCGATCCCGTGAACTTCGCCTATCTTGGCGCGAAGGGCGTTGGCGTCGGGATCGGGATAGCGCGCGGGTCCTGCAGGCTCGGCCAGGGCAGCCAGCGCGGCCTCGCTGCAGCCGAGAGGGTTCTCGTTCGCAGAGAGCTTGACCAGCTCGCGCCCGTCTGCCCCCTTGCTCTTGCCGGGGACATAGGCGTGGATCTTTTCGATCCAGGGTTTCATCTGGGGAGCTTGCTTTGACATCTGCGCTTCGTCGCATGAAAGAAATACGGCCCTTCGACAAGCTCAGGGCGAACGGATAGAGAGCACACTCCTAAACCCGTTCGTGCTGAGCCTGTCGAAGCACTGTTTTTTCTTTTGGACAAAGATTGGTTTGAGCGCGACCTCCCGGACAATCGAATTGCCCAACCCGCTCGCCCTCGATGGCGGGGGTGAGCTTGCGCAGGCGCGACTGGCCTACGAAACCTATGGCGAGCTCAACGACAACCGCTCCAACGCCATCCTGTTGTGCCACGCGCTGACCGGTGACCAATATGTCGCCTCCACCCACCCGGTGACGGGCAAGCCTGGATGGTGGGAACGCATGGTCGGCCCCGGAAAGCCGATAGACACCGACCGCTTCCACGTCATCTGCGCGAATGTAATCGGCAGCTGCATGGGCTCGTCCGGCCCGGCCAGCGAAGCGCCCGACGGCACGCCCTATGCGATGCGCTTCCCGGTGATCACGATCCGCGACATGGTCCGTGCGCAGGTCGCACTCCTGGACGAACTGGGGATCGAGAAGGTCCACGCCGTCGTCGGCGGGTCGATGGGCGGGATGCAGGCGCTGAGCCTTGCCGCCAACTGGCCTGAGCGCGCTGCCCGCGTGCTCGTGATTGCCTCGACCAGCCGCCATTCGGCGCAGAATATCGCCTTCCACGAGCTTGGGCGGCAGGCGGTGATGGCCGATCCGAATTGGGCCCAGGGCAACTATTACGCCACCGAGCTGCAGCCGGATAACGGCCTCGCGGTGGCGCGCATGGCGGCGCATATCACCTATCTGTCCGAAGAGGCGTTGACCGAGAAATTCGGCCGCAACTTGCAGGACCGTGACGCGAAGAGCTTCGGCTTCGATGCCGATTTCCAGGTCGAAAGCTACCTGCGCTACCAGGGCAGCGGCTTCACGCAGCGTTTCGATGCCAACAGCTATCTCTATATCACCCGGGCGATGGATTATTTCGACCTGGCCGAAGAGCATGGTGGCAAGCTGGCCGATGCCTTCGCGGGGACCGAGGCCCGCTTCTGCCTTGTCAGCTTCGACAGCGACTGGCTATATCCCACATCGGAGAGCCGTCATGTGGTGCGCGCTCTTAACGCGGCGGGCGCGGCGGTAAGCTTCGTCGAACTGTCGGCCCCGCATGGCCACGACAGCTTCCTGCTCGACGTGCCCGCGCTCGACCGCGTCGTGAAGGGGTTTCTCGGGTAATGCGCTTGTACACCCCCGCCACGAATTACGGCCTTAGGCCGGACCTCGCGGTCATCGCGAAGAGCATCGAGACCGAGTCTCGCGTCCTTGATATCGGATGCGGTGATGGCGCGTTGATGGATGTGCTCGTGGAAAACCGCAGATGCGATGCGCGGGGCATGGAAATCGACGGTGCCTGCGTCGAGCGCTGTGTGGCGCAGGGGCTGTCGGTTGTGCAGGGCGATGCCAATCGCGACCTTGCCGATTATCCCGACAAGGGCTTCGATTACACGGTCCTCAGCCAGACTTTGCAGACGGCAACGCGACCGGACGAGATGCTAGACCAGCTGCTGAGGGTGGGCAGGCAGGCCTTCGTCAGCTTCCCGAATTTTGCCCACTGGCGTACGCGGGCGGCGCTGATGTTCGGTGGCAAGATGCCGGTGACGCGTGCGATTCCCGTGAGCTGGTACGAAACGCCCAATATCCACCACGTGACGGTGAAGGACTTTCGCGAACTGGCCCAGGAAAAGGGCGCGAAGATCGAGCGGGAATGGTTCTTCAGCAGCGGGCTGCCGGTGACGGCAGGAACCAACTGGCGCGCCGAATTCGCGGTCTTCCAGCTCAGCCGCTAGCAGGCGGCTGCGGCTCCTTGCCGGCCCCGAAGAAACTGCGCACGAGCCGCCGGGCCAGCCAGATCAGCCAGATCACGAAGGCGAGCAGCGCGAGCGCGATCACGCCCGCGATCACCGGATACTCATAGGCAAGGTAGAGCAGCCCCACTGTAGCCACATCCTCGACAGTCGAGACCGCCATATTGCTCACCGGCTCAGGGCTGGCATTGACCACGCCGCGCGCGCCGGCCTTGCCGGCATGCGCGGTAAGCGCCGCGCCGCCACCGAGCAGGAAGGCCACGACCTGCGTTGCCGGATCGGCCGGATCGATGATGGCGAGTGCCAGCAGCGCCCCACCGATGGGCCGAACGAAGGTATGGATCGCGTCCCACGCGCTATCGAGCCACATCACCTTGTCGGCGAAGAACTCGGCGATAGCGGCCACGGCAGCGATGCCCATGACCCACGGATTCGCCAGCACGTCGAGGCTCTGCAAATGCTCGGGGATCGGAATGGCATCGAGCCGCATCGCGAGGCCCGTCGCGAATATGCTGAGATAGAGCCGCCAGCCCGCCAGCAGGCTCACGCTTCCGGCAATCCCGATGATTTCCATGATACCCATGGCGCGAAGATGCGCCGATACAGGGCGTTAGGCAAGTCAGCCCGTCCGCTGCGCCTCCACGTCATAGGGCTCTCCGTAGGCACCGCGCGGGATTTCCAGCGCCTCGCGATCCCAGCCGCCGCGATCGGCAACCGCGGCATAAGTGCTTTCGAGGAACTGCATGAGAGCGCCCTCCGGGTCCTCCGCCTCGCGGACGGCGGCGTAGGGAAGGATGAATTCGCCGAGGCTGTCCAGCCAATAGGCGGCATCGGGTGCGACCTCGGCCTCGCCGAAACCTTCTGGCGTGGGATAGCCATAGGCATAGAAGGCCGCTTCATCGACGCCGCCGCCGCCAAGCCAGAAACCGGCGCTGGCGACTTCGTGGCTATAGGCTTCGCGCGTCACGCGGTCGGGCAGGTTGGGAAATCCGCCCGGATGCAGCGGCGCCTCTCGGCCGGAAAAGCGGGTGACGGCGAGGTCAAAGCTGCCCCAGAACAAATGGCTGGGGCTCGACTTGCCGACGAAGCCCGAGCGAAAGCGCTCGAAGACGCGGTTGGCGTCTGAGAATGCGCGGTGAATGCGGGTCAGTGCGGCCTCGTCCCACGCGCGTTCGGCCGTGTCCTCGCGGAAGGGAATGGCCTCTTCGACCTCGTTGGGCGCACCCGCGATGGAGGTCGTTACTCCGGCGTGTGAGAGTAACTCTGAAAGCTGTTTGTGAAATCGCGCGACCGTCTGGCCGGTGACTTCGAAACCGTCGGCAAAGCCGGTCGATGTCTCTATAGCGACGGCGCTCGAAAGGCAGTCGAAGATGACTTCCGCCTCGCCGCCAGGCATTTCGACCGGATAGGTGCGGAAGCCGCGGGGCACGACACGCAAGGCAAGGTGCCAGCTATGGTTGCACCATGGCAGGGCGCGGGTGGGCAGTTTGCCCAGCACCTGGACATAGGCGTGCAGGCTCTCGATGACCGGGCGGTCGGCCTCGTAATCGAGTTTGGGCCACCGCTCGGTCATCGAAAATTCCTTTCAGCTTAGAAAATCTCGAACAGGCCCGCTGCGCCCATGCCGCCGCCGACGCACATGGTGACGACGCCGTACTTCGCCTTGCGGCGCTGGCCTTCGCGCAGGATGTGACCGACGCAGCGTGCGCCGGTCATGCCGTAGGGATGGCCGATCGAGATCGAGCCGCCGTTGACGTTGAGCTTGTCGTTGTCGATGCCCAGCTTGTCGCGACAGTAGAGTACCTGCACGGCGAAGGCTTCGTTCAGCTCCCACAGGTCGATGTCTTCGATCTTCATGTCGAAGCGTTCGAGCAGCTTGGGGATGGCGAAGATCGGGCCAATCCCCATTTCGTCGGGCTCGGTACCGGCAACCGCCATGCCGATGTAACGGCCGAGCGGGTTGAGGCCGCGCTTTTCAGCTTCCTTGGCTTCCATCACCACGACCGCTGCCGAACCGTCAGAAAGCTGGCTGGCGTTACCCGCCGTGATCGTGGTACCCGGACCCATGACGGGCTGGAGCGAGGCGAGGCCTTCGAGCGTGGTCGAGGGGCGGTTGCCTTCGTCCTTGGCGATCGTCACGTCCTCGTCGGTGATCTCACCCGTTTCCTTGTTCTGCACCTTATGCTTGGTGCTGACCGAGACGATCTCGTCGTCGAACAGGCCCGCCTCCTGCGCGGCGGCAGTGCGCTGCTGGCTCTGGAGCGCGTATTCGTCCTGCGCTTCGCGGCTGATGCCGTAGCGCTGGGCGACGGTTTCGGCGGTCTGAAGCATGGGCATATAGATGGCGCCGTGCATCGCGATCAGTTCCGGATCGGGCATCACGCGCATTTCCTTAGTCTGCACGAGGCTGATCGATTCCTGGCCGCCAGCAGCGACGATCTGCATGCGGTCGGTAATGACCTGCTTGGCCGCGGTGGCGATGGTCATCAGGCCCGAGGAGCACTGGCGATCGATGGTCATGCCCGAAACGCCGATCGGGCAACCGGCGCGCAGCGCGACCTGGCGGGCGAGGTTGCCGGCCTGTGCGCCCTGCTGAAGCGCGGCGCCCCACAGCACATCGTCGACTTCGCCGGCATCGATGCCGGCACGCTCGATCGCGGGCTTCAGCGCATAGGAGCCGAGCGTAGCGCCCGGGGTCGAATTGAAGGCGCCCTTGTAGGCCTTGCCCATACCGGTACGGGCGGTGGAAACGATGACTGCGTCACGCATGGGGTATTCCTTGAATTGCTAGAACTGTCTGATCCTCCGGGGGAGGAGAGGGGAAATCAGACGAAGTACATGGTCATCCATTCGCAGATCAGCGCGGGCTTGTCCTCGCCTTCGATCTCGATGGTGATTTCCATGGTCTGCTGCCACTGGCCGGGACGCTTCTCGATCATTTCGAGCAGTTTCCAGCGGCCGCGGATTTTCTTGCCCGAGCGAACGGGGTTGATGAAACGCGTCTTGTTGCCGCCGTAGTTCACGGCCATCTTGATGCCGTCGACGCGCGGGACATCGCTGTTCGCGGTGAGGTAGGGGATCATCGACAGGGTCAGGAAGCCGTGGGCGATGGTGCCGCCGAACGGCGTCATCTTAGCAGCTTCTTCATTGATATGGATGAACTGGTGGTCACCGGTGGCATCGGCGAACTGGTTGATCCGTTCCTGCGTCATCTCGACCCATTCGCTGGTGCCGACCTGTTCGCCTACCTTGGCTGCTACGTCCTGGGGGCTCATTGCTCGCTCTCCTCGAAGATACTGGGATACGCGACTCCGGTCGCGTGTGCGGGCGGAGTCATGGCGCAAGGAAGAGGGCCGCGCAACCGCCGGAAAACTGCCGTTACGGCATGGCGGGCGGACCGATTGTGAAAGTTGCCACTCGCCGCGAGAAGGGCCATAATTATTGGGAAGTTAACCAAGTGGGGCCTAGCGCTTCGCATCGGACCTCCCCGCGGGTTCGAAACGGACAGGAACCGAATGAGCGACAGCTTCGACACACCGGGCATCATTGGCCGCAGCTGGTTCAGGCCGGCCGTTGCGGCATGGTTCGGCGTGCTTGCGGCAGCCGGGATGTGGTTCATGCCGCCATCGGTGCATGCCACAATCATGCAAACAACGGGTCTTGCGCAGCTGTCCCCGCTCTTCGCACCGCCAGTATCCAACGCCGGGGTTCTGCTCGTCTGTTCCATTGCAGCTATTGTCGGCGCACTGCTGGGGTTCCTGATCGCAAGGAGCTTTGCCAGGATCGCCGCGCCGCGCGCCTTCGCCCCCGGCTTCGAGTTCCATGACGAGAGCTCGTGGGAGGATGGCAGGCAATCGGAAGAAGAAGAACCGTTTCGCCGCCGCCGTGTGTTCTCGGCGCGCGAGGACATCGGTGAAGAAGGCATCGCCATTAGCGCACCGGTCGACGAGGACGGCAGCTACGAAGACGAATTTTCGATCGAGGATGTGCCCCCTGTCACGCCCGAAGAAGACTTCGATGCAGTCTATGCCGAGATGGAACCGGACTATGTGCCGGCAAGTGAGCAGGACCCGGTGGTCGAGGACTATGACCCGGTAGAGCTCGAAAACGAGCCGGTCGTCGAAGAGGCCGAGTTCGTCGAGGTGGATGACGCCGAATACGAGCCTGCTCCTGCCGATGAGCCGGAACCGGTGCGCTTGTCGGGAGCCGATTGGTCGGAGCCCGAGCAAACGCTCGATACCGAAGATGTCGCCACCCCCGAGGTTCCTTTGGGCGACATGAGCCTCGATGCTTTGCTGGACCGTCTGGAAGGAGCGCTAGAGGCACACAAGTCGATGGTCGCGACGAGCGAGGAGGCTTCCGAGCAGGCACCACCTCGAACAGTGCCGATGGCGCGCGAGACCGCCGAGCTGGAAGACGAAGCGGACGAGAGCGGACTACCCGAGGCTTCGGATGACGATCCCGTTATCGCCTTCCTTCGCCGCGAAGCCCGGCGTCGCATGCCGCAAAAGGCGGCGAATGAGGAACTTCCCGAATCCGAACCCGAGCCTGAGCCGAAATCCTCCGCAAGACCATCTCAGGCCGAGGCGTACGCCGCCTTGAGGAGTGCGCTTGACCGCCTTGGCCAGTCGGGAGGCCGCGAATAGAGCACCATCCGGCGACTCCGGATACGAATTCGTTATGCTGCAATGCGGCATCAATCGGGAATTCTTGGCTCGCGTGAAATTTTGCTTCACTGCCGAGCCATTGCCAATCCGCAATCTTGCCTTCAAAGAGGCTCTTCGCGACATTTTGCAGGCGCGCTTGGGTTGCGCTGCACAAATTCGCCCGCTTCGGTGAGGGCTGCCCCGCTGCCCTGACGGAAACGGGCCAGTTGGAGGACGCTTCGGCGAATGCACGGTACCGCTTCTCTCGCACCTGATAATCAGGGCCTCTACGATTCGCGCAACGAACACGATGCCTGCGGCGTCGGCATGGTCGCGCATATCAAGGGTGAGAAAAGCCACGCGATTATCGAACAGGCGCTCACGATCCTCGCCAATCTCGACCATCGCGGCGCAGTGGGTGCGGACCCGCTGCTGGGCGATGGTGCCGGCATCCTGATCCAGACGCCCGATCCGCTCATCCGCAAATGGGCCGAGACCGAAGGCCACGAACTGCCTGGCGAAGGCGATTACGCGATCGCCATGTGTTTCCTTCCCCAAGAGGATGAAGCCCGCACCTTCGTAGAGAAGCAGCTCGAACGTTTCTCCGAGAAGGAGGGCCAGCGCGTCGTCGGCTGGCGCGACGTGCCGACCACGCTCGATGGGCTGGGCGATGCCGTGATCGCCTCCATGCCCGTGATCCGCCAGTGCGTGATCGCCCGCGGCCAGAACTGCCTCGATCGCGATGCCTTCGAGCGCAAGCTGGTCGTCATCCGCAAGCAGACACTGAACCCGCTCGCCGCGCTCGAGGAGAAGCACGGCATCCCGGGCCTCAGCCGCGCCTATATCCCGAGCTTTTCCAGCCGCACCGTGGTCTACAAAGGCCTGCTTCTGGCGAACCAAGTCGGCAGCTTCTACGACGATCTGCGCGATCCCGATTGTGTGAGTGCGCTCGGTCTCGTGCACCAGCGGTTCAGCACCAATACCTTCCCCAGCTGGCGGCTCGCCCACCCCTATCGCTTCATGGCGCACAATGGCGAGATCAACACGGTCCGCGGCAATGTGAACTGGATGGAAGCACGCCGCCGCACAATGGAAAGCGAGCTGCTGGGCGCCGACCTCGACAAGATGTGGCCGCTGATCCCGCATGGCCAGTCGGACACGGCCTGCCTCGACAATGCACTCGAGCTGCTGCTGACCGGCGGTTACAGCCTCGCGCATTCGATGATGATGCTCATGCCGGAAGCCTGGGCGAAGAACGAGCAGATGGAACCCGCGCGCCGCGCATTCTACGAATACCATGCCGCGCTGATGGAGCCATGGGATGGCCCTGCTGCCGTGTGCTTCACCGATGGTCGTCAGATCGGCGCATGCCTCGACCGCAACGGCCTGCGCCCTGCTCGCTGGTGCACGACCAAGGACGACCTCGTCGTGCTCGCTTCGGAAAGCGGTGTGCTGCCGTTTGCTGAGGAAGACATCACCCGCAAGTGGCGTCTCCAGCCGGGTAAGATGCTGCTGATCGACCTTGAAGAAGGCCGCATCGTCGAAGACGAGGAACTCAAAGCCGATCTCGCCGCTGCCGAACCTTACGAGGCATGGCTGGAAAGGGCGCAGTACAAGCTTGAGGACCTCGATCATATCGATCCCGAGCTGTCAGAGATTCCGCAGAGCGAACTTGCGCTCCTGAAGCGCCAGCAGGCCTTCGGATACACGCAGGAAGATCTCTCGCGCTTCCTCGAGCCCATGGCGGCCACGGGCGAGGATCCGATCGGTTCGATGGGCACCGACACGCCGATCGCCGTGCTCTCGGAGAAGAGCCGCCTGCTCTACGACTATTTCAAGCAGAACTTCGCGCAGGTAACCAACCCGCCGATCGACCCGATCCGCGAGGAGCTGGTCATGAGCCTGCTCTCGATGATCGGTCCGCGCCCGAATCTGTTGGGGCGCGATGGCGGCACGCACAAACGCCTCGAGGTTAAGCAACCGATCCTTACCAACTCGGATCTGGCCAAGATCCGTTCGGTCGAGGTGGCACTCGATGGTGCATTCCGTACCGCCACAATCGATATCACCTGGGATGCCGGCACGGGTGCCGACGGCCTCGCCATGGCGCTCAAGGAAATGTGCTGGGCCGCGACCGAGGCGGTCCTCGGCGATGCCAATATCCTCATCCTGTCGGACCGCAATCAGGGGCCGGAGCGGATTGCCATGCCCGCGCTGCTTGCCACCGCGGCCGTCCACCACCAGCTTGTCCGCCAGGGCCTGCGCATGCAAACCGGCCTCGTCATCGAAACCGGCGAAGCGCGCGAGGTGCATCATTTCTGCGCTCTCGCGGGCTATGGCGCGGAAGGCATCAACCCCTACCTCGCTCTCGAAACACTGGAAGATCTACGCGCGCGAAAGCTGCCGGATCTCGATCCTGCGGAAGTCCAGCAGAACTATGTGAAGGGCGTCGGCAAGGGCATTCTCAAGGTCATGTCCAAGATGGGCATCTCGACCTACCAGTCCTATTGCGGCGCGCAGATCTTCGATGCGGTCGGCCTTTCGAGCGATTTCATCGAAACCTATTTTAAGGGCACCGCGACCACCATCGAAGGCATCGGCCTCCAGGAGGTCGCACGCGAAACGGTGAAGCGCCACGCGCAGGCTTTTGGCGACAGCCCCTTGTACAAGGGCATGCTCGATGTGGGCGGCATCTACCAATATCGCATCCGCGGCGAGGACCATGCCTGGACCCCGCAGAATATTGCCAGCCTGCAGCATGCAGTGCGCGGCAATAATCCGAAGAACTACGAGGAATTCGCGGCCTCAATCAACGAGCAGTCCGAACGCCTTCTGACGATCCGCGGGCTGATGGAGCTGAAGAAGGCAGAACGCCCGCTCGAGCTTTCCGAAGTCGAACCGGCAAGCGAAATCGTGAAGCGTTTCAGCACTGGCGCGATGAGCTTCGGCTCGATCAGCCACGAGGCGCATTCGACGCTCGCCATCGCAATGAACCGTCTCGGCGGCCGCTCGAACACGGGCGAGGGCGGCGAGGAGCCCGAACGTTTCAAGCCGCTCGACAATGGCGATTCGATGCGCAGCCGGATCAAGCAGGTGGCTTCAGGCCGCTTCGGCGTGACAGCCGAGTATCTCGTGAACTCCGACGACATCCAGATCAAGATGGCGCAGGGCGCAAAGCCCGGCGAAGGGGGCCAGCTACCCGGCCACAAGGTCGACAAGCGTATCGGCAAGGTGCGCCATTCGACCCCGGGCGTGGGCCTGATCTCGCCGCCGCCGCACCACGACATTTACTCGATCGAGGATCTCGCGCAGCTGATCCACGATTTGAAGAACGTCCAGCCCGAGGCGCGGATATCGGTGAAGCTGGTATCCGAAGTCGGTGTCGGCACGGTGGCCGCAGGCGTGTCCAAGTCAAAGGCCGATCATCTTACGATCTCGGGATATGAAGGCGGCACGGGCGCAAGCCCGCTGACCAGCCTCACCCATGCCGGGAGCCCGTGGGAAATCGGCCTTGCCGAGACGCAGCAGACGCTGCTCCTCAACGATTTGCGCAGCCGTATCGCGGTCCAGGTCGACGGCGGACTACGTACCGGACGCGATGTCGCTATCGGCGCGCTGCTGGGTGCGGACGAGTTCGGCTTTGCCACTGCCCCGCTGATTGCGGCGGGCTGCATCATGATGAGGAAGTGCCACCTCAACACTTGCCCGGTTGGCGTGGCGACACAGGACCCGGTGCTGCGCAAGCGGTTCACCGGTATGCCCGAACACGTCATCAACTACTTCTTCTTCGTGGCCGAGGAATTGCGCCAGATCATGGCCGAGATGGGCTTCCGCACCGTCGAGGAGATGGTCGGCCGCGTCGACAAGATCGACATGCGCCGCGTCACTCGCCACTGGAAGGCGCATGGCGTGGACCTGGCGCGCATCCTGCACGAGGTCCCGCTCGATGAGGGCAAGGCGCTCTACCATACGGAGACGCAGGATCACGGGCTCGCTGCGGCGATGGATGTCGAGCTGATCGAGGCCTGCAAGCCGGCCATCGAAAGCGGGCAGGCCGTCCAGGTTTCGCGCACCATCCGCAATGTGAACCGCACCGTAGGCACCATGCTTTCCGGCAGGATCGCCGAGGCGCATGGTCATGCCGGCCTGCCGCGGGACACGATCCGCATCGACCTGACGGGCGTAGCCGGACAAAGCTTCGGTGCATGGCTGGCGCATGGTGTGACGATGAGCCTGACCGGCGATGCCAACGACTATGTCGGCAAGGGTCTTTCGGGCGGGCGCATCGCAGTTCGTCCGCCGGAAAACATCGGCCGCGAACCGACCGACAACATCATTGTCGGCAACACGGTGCTCTATGGCGCGATTGCGGGCGAAGCCTATTTCGCCGGCGTTGCTGGCGAGCGTTTTGCCGTCCGCAATTCTGGAGCGGTTGCCGTGGTCGAGGGCACGGGAGACCACGCGCTCGAGTACATGACCGGCGGCGTAGTCTGCATCCTCGGCAAGACCGGGCGCAATGTGGCGGCCGGCATGAGCGGCGGCATCGCCTATGTCTACGACCCCGAGGGCGAGTTCGAGAAGCTCGTCAATCACGCGCAGGTCAATGTTCTGGACCTGAAGCCGGGCGATGGCGAAGGCGCGGAGAAGAGCTGGGGCAAGCCGCAGCAACGCGCCGTCAATGTCGACAATCCGGGCATGGGCGATCCGCTTTACCACGATGCCGAGCGGCTGAAGGTGCTGGTCGAACGCCACCACCTCCACACCGGATCGGCACGCGCCAAGGCGCTGCTCGATGACTGGGCGAATGAACTGAAAAACTTCCGCAAGGTGATGCCGCGTGATTACGCGCGCGCTCTCAAGACGCTCGAAGACGAGCGCGAGGAAGCGGCCATGGAAGCGGCGGAATAAGGGTCTAGGATATGGGCAAGGAAACCGGCTTTCTCGAATACGAGCGCGAGGATCGCACCTACACCGATCCGAAAGAGCGGCTGAAGAACTACAAGGAATTCGTGGTCCCGCACGACCCCGAGGCGCTGCGCAAGCAGGCGGCGCGGTGCATGAACTGCGGCATTCCTTACTGTCACAACGGCTGTCCGGTGAACAACATTATCCCGGACTGGAACCACCTCGTCTATGAAGACGATTGGAAGAACGCGCTCGAGGTCCTGCACTCGACGAACAACTTCCCCGAGTTCACCGGTCGCGTCTGCCCCGCACCGTGCGAGGCGGCATGCACGCTCAACATCGTCGATGCGCCAGTGACGATCAAAAGCATTGAATGCGCGATCATCGACAAGGGCTTCAAGGAAGGCTGGGTCAAGCCCGAGCCTGCAGCCAAACCGACCGGCAAATCGGTCGCAGTCATCGGCAGCGGCCCCGCTGGCCTTGCTGCAGCGCAGCAGCTCGCCCGCGCAGGCCATGCGGTGACCGTGTTCGAGAAGTCGGACCGGATCGGCGGATTGCTTCGTTACGGCATTCCCGACTTCAAGATGGAGAAGCACCTCATCAACCGCCGCGCGGTGCAGATGGAGGCCGAGGGTGTGCAGTTTCGCACTTCGAGCGAAGTCGGCGTCGAAGTGAGCTTCGACGCGCTCAAGGAGAATTTCGACGCGGTGGTCCTCGCCGGAGGCGCGGAAGAAGCGCGCATGCTCGACATTCCCGGTTCCGAGCTTGCCGGCGTGCGGCTGGCGATGGAATTCCTCACCCAGCAGAACAAGCGCAATGCAGGTGACGACGAAGTGCGCGCTGCTCCGCGCGGCTCGCTCACCGCGACCGGCAAGCATGTGATCGTCATCGGTGGCGGCGACACCGGCAGCGACTGCGTAGGCACGAGCAACCGCCAGGGCGCGGCCAGCGTGACCCAGCTCGAAATCATGCCCAAGCCGCCCGAACACGAGGACAAGGCACTGACCTGGCCCGATTGGCCGGTGAAACTGCGCACCTCGTCGAGCCACGAGGAAGGCGTCGACCGCGACTGGGCCGTGCTGACCAAGCGCGTGGTCGAAGAGAACGGCGATGTCGCCGGGCTCGAATGCGTGCGGATCGAATGGGTCGATGGCAAGATCAAGGAAGTGGAAGGCAGCGAATTCACTCTGAAGGCCGACCTCATCCTCCTCGCCATGGGCTTCACCGGCCCCAAGCGCCGCGGCCTATTGGACCGCGCTGGCGTGGAATTGGACGCACGCGGCAATGTCGCCGCCGACACGCAATGGTACCTCACCAGCGAACCCAACGTCTTCGCCTGCGGCGATATGCGCCGCGGCCAGAGCCTGGTCGTCTGGGCCATCCGCGAAGGCCGCCAATGCGCACGCGCGGTGGACGAGGCGTTGATGGGGGTTAGCGAACTGCCGCGTTAGTCTGCTGCGATCACAATCCCCTAACCCGCGGGCTGCGGTTGCCGTGCCGCACCAATGCGACCACTTCGCCTGAAGCATTGCGCTCGAAAGTCACGATTTCGCGTTCCTGGCCCTTGTCGGTAATGATCTGGAAGCGATCCCCGCCGAGCGGTTTTGCACGCCACATGCGCGCGCCCGGTTCATCGGCGTTGGGCGAAAGCCATGTCAGCCCGCCGGCCCATGGCACGAGGTAAAACCCCGTACTCCACGGCTGACTGTCATAGAAGCCGGTGTAATCAGCGAGCGACATATCCTCGCCCTCGGGTGCATCGAAGTCCTTCGCATCCATGCGCGACTTCATCAGCCCGCCAATGCCCATGGCGAAGTCCGAAGGGTTATCCATCGCGTTCATCGCCACCGCGATGCCAACCTCCTGCTCGGGCACGGTCATAAGGCTGCTGCGATAGCCAGGGCAACTTCCGCCATGGCCGACCGTGGTCATGCCGTCCTGGTTGCGGACCGCAAAGCCGAGGCCCCAGGTGGTCTCCCAATCGGGCGTGATATAATGCACGCGCTGCATCTCGCGCAGGGTCGAAGCGCGCAGCACCTCTTCCTCGCCTGATTTGGCAAGGCGGAACATCCAGCTGGCAAAGCGCGCAAGGTCATTCACGCTCGAGCTGAAGCCGGCTGCCGGCGTGATCCCGGCCGGGTCGAACAGCTTGACCGCGGGCCGCGTACCATCGGGCTTCAGCGCGCCCCAGCCGACGGCGAGCTGGCCGTCGTAAAGATCGCGCGGCATGCCCGGCCTGGTGTCATCGAGGCCGAGGGGTTCGAGGATTTCGGCAGTCACATAGTCGCCGAACGGCTGTCCGCTGACCGCTTCCACCGTTTCCCCCACCAGCGTGAGGCCGAGGTTCGAATACTGAAAGGTCGTCGACGCGGGATAGAGCGGGGATTGCCCGCTGATCCGTTCGCGGATTTGCGCCTGAGTGGGGAAAGGGAAATCGGGACCGGTCCAATAGGGATGATCGGATTCGCGCGGGAGCCCGGCAGAATGGGTCAGCAGGCCGCGCAAGGTCACGGGCACGCTTTCGCGATCGTCGGGCTGCAGCTGAGCCCAGGGCAGGTAATCGGTCACCGGAGCGTCCAGCCGCACCTTGTCGGCTTCCCACTGCTGCATGAGCGCGACAGAGGTGAACAGCTTGGAGATCGAGCAGATCGAATAGAGCGTATCGGGCGTTGCCGCGCGGCTCATGGCGCGGTCGCTATGGCCGAAGCCCTTAGCCCAGACCGTCCGGTCCCCCTGTGCCACCGCAACCGAAAGGCCCGGGATCTTGCGGAACTGGCGCTGGCCCTCGATCCACAATTCGGCCGCGCGCATGGCCTCGCCCATCGCAGCGGCCTGCTTGGCCTGTTCCTCCGCAGAAGGCGCTTCGCTATTTGCGTGGTCATCTCCGCCCGAAATCGCCGGAACCGCCATCGCGATCGCCGCCAGAGCCGCACTTGTCTTGAACAAAGCCCGCATAACCGTCCTCCCTGTTTTGTGACACTTCATGGCACGGGGCGCGGAAATCGCAAAACTGGTGGTATCGCAGCGCTTGTTACCCCGCACACTCCACACACTTTGCCACGCTTGGGTCATGCGCCAGCCGTTTCTCGGCGATCTCATTCCCGCAGGCGGTGCACCAGCCCCATTCGCCCTCGTCGACCCGTGCCAGCGCCGCTTCGATCCGTGCGCGTTCGGCCACGCGTCGCCGCGCGGTAGCCTGCGCCATCGCCTGCTGCTGAAGCGCATCCATCCGGCTGAGGCGGCCTACGCTGTCCTGTTGCAACTCTACCACCTCGCGCGCATCCGCATTGGCCGCGTCTCCGGCATCGAGCGCCGCGCGGCGGGCCAGCAGGCGATCACGGGCTTCGTCCTCCGTCATCCCAACCGCACCTCCGGTCTATTCCTCGACATTGCGCTGGTAGGTGTTCTGGAAGTAGTCCTGAAGGACTTCGGTCTGCCCTCCCGACGCGAGGATGAGATCCTCGTCGAGAATATCGACCCGGAATCTCCAACCCTCGGGAAGGGCGAGCCTGCTCCCGAGATCGTCCAGTCTTTCGATCGTCTGATCGGGATCGACGGCCCTCGTTGCCGACTGCATGGTATAGACCTTCCCTTCCGGATTGATCAGTCGATAGACCTTCGACCCTGCGAGATAGGTATAGACCGTATCGCGATCGACAGTGGTCGGGCGATAGGGCTCGCGGTTGAGCAAGTCCCAGACCGACAGGCTGACGAAAGCGGGAATCAGGAATTCGTGACCACCCAACTTTCGCTTGGGCACGACGCGTGTGCTCTCGATCCTATCGAGCACCCAGTAGCGGCGCCCGTTGGGAATGACGAAGCTCGCCCCGGTCTCCTCCTTGATCGCATCCAGATCGAGCGCGTCGAATTCCTCGTCGGTCAGGACATCATTGAGATCGTTGTAGACGATCACCTTGACATCGAACCAGGAACGATAGGCGAGCAGGACCTCGTTATAGGGGATGGGCCTGCCGCTATAGCCGCCCGGCGTGCTGGCCTGCCCGAACTCGGGATAGGGGATGTCGTCTTCGGGCACGCCGCGCAGGAGATAGAGTCCTCCTGCAAGGATGAGGCACGCGGCGAACATCGCGGCCAGGCGACGCCTCATGCCATGCCTGCTGTCGAAACGCGCATCTCATTTCCCCTCATGCGAACCGAACCTTCAGACTTGTGCGCCAGAATGTCCAGAACCCGCGGGAAAAGGAGCGAATCGCATCTTCCGCAAGCACCGCAATCGGGCTAAGGCCTGCGGGTCATTTTCAGGGACTTCACGACTTGGCTACCGTCGAAAAACAGAACCATCACATCGATCTCGACTTCATGCAGAAGATCAAGAGCCTGCCGTATCATGCGGTGACGGCGCGGATGGCGGAAAAATATTCGCAACCGGGCGACCAGCTGCTCGACGTGGGAACCGGGGCAGGAAGCATTCCCGCGCTCTACCCGCAGGACCGGCTGATCGACGTGGCCGATGCCTACCAGTCGTGCCTCGACACGGCTTCCAAGCGTGCCAAGGTACGCAACACCTACCTGCTCGACGAAACCGATTTCGATATCGAGAAGCTGCCGCAAAACAACTACACCGTGGTCACCATGTCGCATGTGCTCGAGCATTTGCGTGATCCGGTAGGTGCGATTTCCAAGGTGATGAACCTGGTGAAGCCCGGTGGCCACCTGGTCCTCGCCGTACCCAATCCGGTGCGCCCGCTGGTGATCGCATCGGCGCTACTGAGGCGCGACTATGTCAACCGCGGTCACATCGTCGCCTGGGACCGCTCGCACTTCATCAACATGCTCGAACGCATCCTCGAACTCGACGTGGTCGAGTATCCGACCGACTTCGTCCAGCTTGTTCCGGAGAAGGGCGGCAAATGGCTCCGCGGCTTCGAGAAATGGCTCGCCAAGCCGTTCCCGCATCTCAGCTATTCGAATATGGCGGTGATCCGCAAGCCTGCCTAGAGGCTCCAGTCGATCGCACCGCGACCGTTCTCGGTCAAGAATGCGTTCGCGCGGCTGAACGGTTTCGAGCCGAAGAAACCGCGATGCGCCGAGAGCGGGCTCGGATGCGGGCTTTCGATAATGTGGTGCCGGCCATCGCGCAGCCCCGCGATCCTCTTGGCCTTGGCTTGCGCATGACTTCCCCAGAGGATGAAGACGCTGGGCACCTCCCGCGCCGCCACCGCAGCGACACAGGCATCGGTTACCAAATCCCAGCCTCGTCCGGCATGGCTGCCTGCCTGACCCGCCCCTACCGTTAGAGTGTTGTTCAGCAGAAGGACCCCCTGCCGCGCCCATGATGACAGGTCGCCATGCGATGGGCGGGGGATGGCAAGATCGGCCTCCAGCTCCTTGTAGATATTCACGAGGCTGGGCGGCACTTTCACACCTTCGGGCACGGCAAAGCACAGTCCCATCGCCTGTCCCGGTCCGTGGTAGGGATCCTGCCCCAGGATGACGACCTTGACCTCTTCCAGTGGCGTCAGCTCGAGCGCCTTCAACCGGGTCCCGCGCGGAGGGTAGACAAGCTTGCCCGCAGCCTCCTCCGCGCGCAGCCAACCACCCAGCCGCCGCGCCTCTTCGCCTGTCAGCACCGGGTCAAGGACGGGCTTCCAGCTTGTCGGGACTTGTTCGCTCATGACGCTCACCTTGCGCCTCGTATCGGCCGGGGACCAGTGGCCCCTTCCCTCCTATCCCCATTCCGCCTAAGGCGAGCCCCTATGGCAGTGCATTTCCACGAAGAAGACCTCCCAGAAGGCGTGCTCGCCGATGGCCCGGTGGCCGTCGATACCGAAACCATGGGCCTCGTCACGATCCGCGACCGGCTGTGCCTCGTGCAGATCAGCGATGGCAATGGCGACGAACATCTCGTCCGCTTCGGACCGGACAGTGACTACGATGCACCCAACCTCAAGGCTGTGCTGGGCGACCCGGAGCGCCTCAAACTGTTCCACTTCGCGCGGTTCGACCTCGCAGCGATCGAATATTACCTCGGGGTGACTGCAGCGCCCTGCTATTGCACCAAAATCGCCAGCAAGCTGGTGCGCACCTATACCGACCGCCACGGCCTCAAGAACCTCGTCGAGGAACTGCTCGGCGAAAGCATGTCCAAGGTCCAGCAGAGCAGCGACTGGGGCGGCCCCGTTCTCAACGATGCCCAACGGGACTACGCCGCCAGCGACGTTCGCTTCCTGCACCGGATGAAGGAAGAGCTCGATCGCAGGCTGGAACGCGAAGGTCGCACGGAACTGGCGCAGGCCTGTTTCGATTTCCTTCCTGCACGCGCGCATCTCGACATTCTCGGCTGGGACGATCACGACATCTTCAGCCACGCGTCAGCCTGACAGGAGCATTAGGCCACCATGGTATTCCGCAAGCGCAGGATCGAAACGCAGGAGGCGAAGCAATTGCGCTCGCGCCGCCAGCATTTCGCGGCGCCCGGCGGAAGCCATGACAAGCTCGTCGGCTTTCTTGCGCGCGCGCTGCCGATGGCGGTGGGAGTGGTCGCGGCGCTGATGATCATCACGCCGCTTTCCCCGCGTGGCGAGATCAGCTTCCTGCTCGACCGCAATGAAGTGGCGGTCATCACCGAGCGTTTGCGCGTCGATAACGCGCTTTACCGCGGCCAGGACCGGCAGGGGCGCCCCTTCTCGCTGACAGCGGGCGAAGCGGTCCAGAAATCCAGCGCCGAGGGGATCGTGCGGATGGACGATCTCGTTGCACGCATGCTGATGGCCGATGGCCCGGCAAGGGTCGAGGCATCGGGTGGCCAATACGACATCAACGCCGAGGTGGTTTCGGTGACCGGGACCATGCGCATGGAGGCAGCCGATGGCTATCGCATGCGCGCGAGCGGCGTATCGCTCGACCTCAAGGACAAAACGCTCGAAGGAGCCGGCGGGGTCGAAGGCGCGATCCCTGCAGGGACTTTCAGCGCGAACCGGCTCGATGCGGATTTGACCGAGCGCAGGATCACACTATCGGGCAATGCGCAGCTGCGCATGGAGCCCGGCAAATTGAGGATGCCGTGATGAAAAAGCACCTTCCCACCATGGCCAGGAGCGCTCTTTTCGGCTTCGCCCTTACTGCGGCGGCGCTGGGCGGTATCCAACTTTCCGCGCAAGCCATTGCCGGGCACAATTCGAACGCCCCGGTTTCCTACGCCGCCGACCGGATCGAGTTGCAGGACAATCAGAACCGCGTGGTCCTCTCGGGCAATGTGCGGATCACCCAGGCCGGGCTCAATCTCAATGCCGCGCGCACAATCGTGAACTATTCCGACGCTGGCACTTTGCGGATACAGCGGATCATGGCCACGGGGGGCGTCAACGTGACGCGCGGTAACGAACGCGCCAGCGGCGATACGGCGGTCTACGACTTCAACCGTCGCGTCATCACCATGGCCGGGAATGTCCGCCTCAACCGTGGCGGCGACACGCTCAATGGCGGGCGGCTCGTGATCGATCTTGCCAGCGGCGTGTCGAGCATCGACGGCCGTTCCAGCGGATCCTCCTCGGTCACCGGCGAAGGAAACACCTCAGGTGGCCGCGTCAGCGGGACCTTCTCCGTCCCCGAGAACTGATGGACGACGCCCGGTTCGGGCGGGCGCTGCTGGCGCTATGCGGGCATCGCGCGCGCGAGTTGCAAGCGCTGTCACCGGGCGAGTGGAGAGAGCTTGGGCATCTCGCCGATATGCTCTTGCTCGAACCAATTCTGCATTGGCGCGATACTCGCGGCGAACTCGGCAGGGTCGCGGAGGACCTTCGGGGCAAGTGGGCTGAAGCCTACCGAGAAAATGCAATAAGGGTGCTCGCCCAGCGCCGCGCCCTCCTCAAGGCGGTGACAGCATTGGGCGAGGCAGGCATTGGGGCGGTGGCACTGAAAGGCTCCGCGCTCGCCTGGACGGTTTACCCGGCACCGGCGGCGCGGGCGATGCGCGATATCGACCTGCTCGTCGACGAAACGGCTGCCCCGGAGGCGTACCTTACGTTACAAGACGCGGGCTGGGCGGGTCCGCAGCAGTCGCCGGATATGCTGGCGGATTTCTCTGCGGAGCACACCCATTTGCCGCCGCTGCTCTCGGCCGAAAAGATCGTGTGCGAAGTCCACTCGCACGTCTGGCTCAGGCCTCCGCTGCCCGGCGCTTCCATGCCCCTGTCTGATGGCAGGCGCATGCTGTCGAACGCCCGCTATGATGAGAAGCTGGGCGCGGCAGTTCCTTCGCGCGAAGACATGCTCGCGCACCTCGTGGTCCATGCCGTGAACGCACATCTGCTCAATGTCGGACCGATGGCGCTGATCGATGTCGACTTGCTGTGCGCTAAGAAGCCGATCGATTGGCCCGCATTTTGGGATCGCGCAAGAGAAGAGCGGTTCGATCGCCCTGCCGCGCTGTTGTTCGCACTTGTCGACCGCTGGCGCAGGCCAGACTTTCTCGAGCAATCGGGCTGCCCCCACACTGTCGCAAGCGAACTCCTCGACGAGACGGAGCTGTTGCTCGTCCAGACCCCCGAGCAGCTCAAAGACGTCAGCGCGATCGCATCGCTGCGTCGGGGAAGGACAGGCGGGCGGATTGTCCAGCACCCGCTCGAAAGGGCCGAAAATCCTGTCCGCGCAGGCACGCGCATACGGCAGCTTGCAGGCCGCGCCACCTCGGTTGCGGGAAGCCTGCTCTCCGGAAAGTCACGGCGTGCCGGCCTCGCCACAGCGCGACTTCAGAGGTGGATCGAGACCTAGCGGCGGCCTGCGCCAGCGACCCGGGCGATTCCCGTCAGCCCCTGCGCCAACAGCAGTTCGGAAGACTGGCTGTTGGTCAGCAGCTCGCGGTGGAGTTCGGTGAGGCGCAGCGTCAACCGGTCGAGCTTCGGCCCGCGCCAACGCTGGAGCTGTTCGGCAATCTCGCGCTCTTCCTTCCAGAAGATGCCCAGCCGCGCCTTCTCGCCCTTATCGAGATCCTGATAGCGCCGATTGCCAAGCGCGGCAGAAATCCGCGCCAGTTGTGCCGCACGCCGCTCCACCGCCAACAGCGTGCCGACGGGATTGAGACCGATCTGCTTCATCCGCGCAATCTCGGTCGCGACCTTCGCGCCCTGCCCAGCCAGGACGGCGTTTACGAGGCTGGCAAAACCATCCTCTTCGCTTGCCGCGCCGATGGCATCG
This sequence comes from Qipengyuania vesicularis, assembly GCF_019711415.1. Taxonomy (GTDB): domain Bacteria; phylum Pseudomonadota; class Alphaproteobacteria; order Sphingomonadales; family Sphingomonadaceae; genus Qipengyuania; species Qipengyuania vesicularis. The sequence continues at coordinate 366,730 of NZ_JAIGNJ010000003.1, forward strand.
AGGTGCTCCATCGTGGCGGGCCGAGGCGACTGCGGGCTGGCGTCGAGATAAGTGGCGAGCTTGGTCACTTCGCTCTGGGCCAGGCGCACGTCCAGGTTGGCATTGCGTGCAATCCGCTCCGCCACAGCGCCATCGAGCTTCAGTCCGGCCGCATCGCCCATGGCACGGACGCTCTGCGTGACCGAGCGCAGGTCGGGGGGGTAGAACATCGCCACCACCGCATCCTTGCGCTTCTCGAGCAGCTTCGCGGTGCGCGACTTGTCGGTAGCCGACGTAGCCACAACGATGACCGGGCATGCCTCGCCCGCCCCCATGTCACCCGTTTCGAGAAGGGTCTTCAGCGCTTCGTGGGCCTCGTCGCCGACCACGCGCGACCAGATGTGGCGCTTGTCGCCGAAGAGCGAAGTCGAACGCGCTTCGTCGCCCAGTTTCGCCGGATCGCTGCGCAGGTCCGCTCCGGGGATTTCCACGCGTTCGCCCGGCTCGGGCAGCATTGCGGCAAGGTCGTTTGCGGCAGCGCTCGCGCCCGCTTCATCCTGCCCGCAGAAGAAAAATACCGTGCAGCTTTCCGCAGCGCTGCGCGCTTTGGCAGCGAAGTCGCGGCTAGTTAGCTTCACTTGGCGCGAAGCGTCAGGGCGACGCGCGTGACGATCCGGTCGGCAATTTCGCGGGAGAGATTTTCGAGCGCGGTATTTTCGGCCGCGATGGTGGCATATTCGCTCGAGACCACATCGATACCGGCATCGGTGCCTTCAGTTGCGTCGAGCAGGATTTCGCCGGTCGACGCATCGACCAGCTGGTATCGCGCGCGCAGCGTACGGCGTTCACGGCTGACGGTATCATCTGCCAGCACGGCGAGACCTTCGAGGCTATCGTCGAGCCGCACGTCGAGGCGGTAGCGGAATTCACTCACCCCTGCCGCGCCGAGCTTGTCGTTCAGCGCATTGCGCACAAGCCAACCAGCCTTGCCCGGAATGGGTGGGACGTCGATCGCGGCGAGCCCCTGCGCCACCGAGCCGCTGCCGCCACCCGCATACATGGGCTGCAGCGAGCAACCGACGAGGGCGAGCGAGGCAGTGAGGGCGACGAGACTCCGCATCAGGTGACGATATTCACCAATCTGTCTGGCACGACAATGACCTTGCGGATTTCTGCACCGTCGAGTGAGCGCTGAACCTTCTCGCTCGCCAGTGCCATGGCTTCGAGATCTTCTTTCGAAGCACCCTTGGGCGCGGTCAGCGTATCGCGCAGCTTGCCCTTGTGCTGGACCGCGATGGTGACTTCGTCCTCGACCAGAAGCGCAGGATCGACTTCGGGCCATGCAGCGTCTGCGACCATGCCGCTTTCCCCGAGACCAGCCCAGGCCTCTTCGGCGAGGTGCGGCATCATCGGCGCGACGAGCTGGACTAGGCTGCGGATTGCGTGGCTGCGGCTGGACGAGGGCTCAGCCTTCTCGGTCGCACCGGTCAGTTCGTAGATCCGGGCAACTGCCTTGTTGAAGCCCAGCGCCTCGATATCCTCGGCAACGGCGGCGATGGTCTGATGCGTCTTGCGGGCGAGCGCCTTGTCCTCGCCCTCGGCTCCGGCATCATAGGCAGCAAACAGGCGCCACAGACGGTGGACGAAGCGCGAGCAACCCTCGATCCCCGCCTCGGACCACGGCAGGTCGCGTTCGGGTGGGCTATCGGACAGCATGAACCAGCGCACCGCGTCGGCACCATAGGTGTCGACGATCGTGTCGGGGTCGACGACGTTCTTCTTCGACTTCGACATCTTGATCACGCGGCCAATCTCGACCTCGCCGCCATCGGAGGTTAGCAGGGCGCGCTCGGCTTCGCGGCTGATCTCGTCGGGCGCATAATAGACTGTCTTGCCGCCCTCGCGACGCGAGTAGGTCTCATGCGTCACCATGCCTTGCGTGAACAGCGATGCGAAGGGCTCCTTCACCTCGATCTGGCCCATGTGCGCGAGCGCGCGGGTCCAGAAGCGGGCGTAGAGCAGGTGCAGGATGGCGTGCTCGATGCCGCCGATATATTGCTCGACCGGGAGCCACTTGGCGACCTCTTCGGCGTCGAAGGGCTTGTCATCGGGCTGGCTGGCGAAGCGCAGGAAGTACCAGCTCGAGTCCACGAAAGTGTCGAGCGTGTCGGTCTCGCGCTCAGCCTTGCCGCCGCATTTAGGGCAATCGACATGCTTCCACGTCGCATGGCGCAGCAGCGGGTTCCCCGGGGTCTGGAAATCGACGTCCTCGGGCAGCGTGATCGGGAGGCTGTCCTTGGGCGCGGGAACGACGCCGCAGGCATCGCAGTGGATGAAGGGAATGGGCGTGCCCCAGTAACGCTGGCGCGAAACGCCCCAGTCTCGCAGGCGCCAGACGGTCTTGCCTTCGCCCCGGCCCTGGTCCTCGATCCGGCGGATGATCTCGCGCTTGGCGTCCTCGACTTCCATGCCGTCGAGGAAGTCGGAATTGACGATCACGCCGTCACCTGCCTCGGCTTCGCCGTCGAAAGGCTTGCCCGCATCCTCGACACTCGGAGCGACGACACGCGGGATCGGGAGGCCGTATTTGGTCGCGAACTCGTAATCGCGCTGGTCGTGGCCCGGCACTGCCATGATGGCGCCGGTGCCGTAATCCATCAGCACGAAGTTCGCGATGTAGACCGGCAGGTCCGCCCCGGTGAACGGGTGCTTGGCGGTGATGCCAGTGTCGAAACCGAGCTTCTCTGCAGTCTCCAGTTCGGCAGCGGTGGTGCCGCCCTTCTTGCACTCGGCAATGAAGGCGCGCGCCTCGTCGCTATCGAGCGCTTGCGCTACCGGGTGATCGGCAGCGACCGCAACGAAGCTCGCCCCGAAAATCGTGTCGGGACGCGTAGTGTAGACCGGCAGTTTCTCGCCGTTCGACAGGTCGAAGCTGAACTCCAGCCCCTTGGACTTTCCGATCCAGTTTTCCTGCATCAGGCGGACCTTGTCGGGCCAGTTCTCGAGACTGCCGAGCCCTTCGAGCAGTTCCTCGGCGAAATCGGTGATCTTGAGGAACCACTGGTTGAGCTTGCGCTTCTCGACTTCCGCGCCGCTGCGCCAGCCCTTGCCGTCGATGACCTGCTCGTTGGCGAGCACGGTCATGTCGACCGGGTCCCAGTTGACCTCGCTTTCCTTGCGATAGACGAGGCCGGCTTCATAGAGGTCGATGAAGAGCGCCTGCTCGTGACCGTAATAATCGGGCTCGCAGGTCGCCAGCTCGCGGCTCCAGTCGAGTGCGAAGCCGAGGCGTTTGAGCTGCGCCTTCATGTGTTCGATATTGTCGCGGGTCCAGCCACCCGGGTGCACGCCCTTCTCCATCGCGGCGTTTTCTGCCGGCATGCCGAAAGCGTCCCAGCCCATCGGGTGCAGGACCTCGTGCCCGGTCGCCTTCTTGTAGCGCGCCAGCACGTCGCCCATTGTGTAGTTGCGCACGTGGCCGATATGGATGCGCCCGCTGGGATAGGGGAACATCTCGAGCACGTAGCTCTTGGGCTTGTTCGAATTGCTGTCGGCGCGGAAGGTCTGCGCCTGTTCCCAGGCGGCCTGCCAGCGCGAGTCGGCACTTGCCGGATCGAAACGGGTATCACTCATGGTCACGCCTGTAAGGATTTCAGGCACGAATGGAACCCGCTTCGCGCGGGTTCGGCGCCTAGTCTGCGATGGCCTGGCGGCGAAGCTCGCGAGCCTTGGTCAGGATGATGTCTTCCAGCTTCTGGACCGTGGCGGCCTGCACCGGGGCATCGACCCAGCTTCCGTCCTGGTTGACCTGGCGGTTGGCGGCGACGCGCAGGGCATCGGCACGCAGGTCAGTGTCGAGGATCGCGATGGTCATTTTTACCCGCTCGCCCGGATTGCTGGGATTGGCGTACCAATCGGTGACGATCACGCCGCCATTGCTGTCGGCCTGCAGCAGCGGAGCGAAGCTGACGGCTTCGAGCGAGGCGCGCCAGAGGTAGGAATTCACCCCGATCGTCGAAACCTGCGCTGCAGCAAGATCTGCACGCGGGCGACTGTTGCCACCGCATGCCGCAAGGCCGATGCTGGCCACGCCGAGCAGGGCGATGGCGGCTGGACGGCGAAGATTACGGAATGCGGTCATGAAGGGTCCTGTCGATCCTGAAACTGTCGTGCTGCGGCTCTATAGAGGCTGGGCGCAAAGGGGCAAGCGTTGGCTTTTGCGACACCATCCCGGAATACCTAGACAGCCCCCGGCGCGTGAACCGGCGCTTAATCGTGGTTCGGCTTGTGTGCATCGGGCAACACTTGCATTCGCATCGCCTTTGGACCCTGTGGAAAAGCTGGAAATAGCTGCGCGCAAGGCCTACGTTCCAATCCTGATCGGAGTCGTTTGGCGTCGCCGTTCGGGAACCATTAAGCGGGGGTGCCCTTGAATAGGCACTCACATTGTCATTTCGAGGTGCAGAGGAAACGATGGGCAAGATGATCGGCAACAGGGGCAAGGGACGGTTTACGCCGGCCATGCTGGCTGTGGCTGGCCTCGCCCTTGCGGTGCCCGGCGTCGGCCTGGCGGTATCTTCCGCCCCCGACAGCATGAGGTCGACCGCTTCCTCCGAATTCCTCACCTTCACGCCGGCCGGCGCAGATCCGGAGCTTGCGCAGAAAGTCGCCTCGCTCGTCGGCGAAGACGCGCTGCGTTTCACGCCCGCCAGCAAGCCGACGCCGCAGCGTGAGCGGACGGTTAATTTCGCAGTTCGCGTCGATGCGGCAACCGCGCGTACGCTCTCGGGCCGCAACACGCTCGAACCGCTGACAAAGGGTAGCCCGGTCGAAGCCGCGCTGCCCGTCGCGCCCACGCGCTACAACCTCGGGATAGCCCGCGGTTACCAGAGCTTCGCCCAGCCGACCCGCAGCGTTTCCGCCGCGGCGGTGGCCGAAGGTCTGAAAGATATCGCCATGCCCGACCTGTCGAGCTTCGACAGCAAGGAAGACGATGGCAAGCCCAGCCGCTTCCAGTCGCGCATCGCGCTCGAGCGCCAGGGCAATGCCGGCAGCTCGCCGCTCACGCTCGAAGGTGCCGGTTCGCAGCGCGTCGATCTCGGTGGTTCCTACCGTCTCAGCCGCAATCTCGATGTGACCGCTGGCGTCCGCATCAAGCAGGATCGCGACCGACTCGGTCCGTTGACCGATGGCATGGAAGACGATCAGGCCGTCTACGTCGGAACGCAGATCCGGTTCTGATCCGGTCCCGCGCGGGCCAATCTCCAAAGAATACGATTGAGCGGATGATCCGAATGCCGGATTGTCTTTACGCCTGCGCATCCGCGTGCGTAAGACAGGCCTAACGCTACGGAAAAGCCGCAGGAGAGTATGCATGGGACGTGTTGCTATCGTAACCGGGGGAACCCGCGGAATTGGTCGCGCAATCTGTGAGCGCCTGCGCGACGAGCGCGGTTGCACGGTGATCGCCAACTATGCGGGTAATGACGAGGCAGCGAAGAAGTTCACCGAGGAAACGGGAATCGCGACGGTTAAGTTCGACGTCGGCGACTACGATGCGGTGCAATCCGCCTGCAAGCAGGTCGAAGACGAGCACGGCGCGATCGATATCGTCGTGAACAATGCAGGTATCACGCGCGACGGCACGCTCCTGAAGATGAGCTATGAAGACTGGGATGCAGTCATGCGCACCAATCTCGGCGGCTGCTTCAACATGGCCAAGGCAACCTTCGCAGGCATGAAGGAGCGCGGCTGGGGCCGGATCGTCAACATCGGCTCGATCAACGGGCAGGCGGGCCAGTACGGCCAAGTGAACTATGCCGCAGCCAAGAGCGGCATCCACGGTTTCACCAAGGCGCTCGCGCAGGAAGGCGCGCGCTTCGGCATCACCGTCAACGCCATCGCGCCGGGCTATATCGACACCGACATGGTCGCCGCAGTGCCCGAACCGGTGCTGGAGAAGATCGTCGCCAAGATCCCTGTCGGCCGCCTCGGCAAGGCCAGCGAGATCGCCCGCGGCGTCAGCTTCCTGTGCTCCGAACACGCCGAATTCGTGACCGGTTCGACCATGAGCATAAATGGCGGCCAACATATGTATTGATAATGCGGGGGTGGTTTTTCGCCGCTAGGGGCAGCGCATGAACACTCCATACCACCCACCCGTCAAATATTCGGTTCGCATCGATGGGCACCGGACTTCCGTCAGTCTCGAGCCCGTTTTCTGGAACCTGCTGCGGGCTGCTGCAGCCCGGCGCGGCATTGCCGTCAATACGCTTGTTGCCAGCATCGATGCCGAACGCATCCGCAGTGAAACGCCGCCGGGACTTGCCGGGGCCATCAGGGTCTGGCTGGCAACGCACGAGCTTGTCGCCAGGCATGAAAAGGGCGACGGAATCGCTTCCGCCGCCCTTGCCAAGGTCGGTTAGGCTTTAGCCCTAGTATTTCGCAGTGGCATCGCTGGCCGGATAGGTCTCGTCGAGCGCTTCATCGGTCGAACTCATCCGGTCATGTGTGGCGGTCGATTCCGATCCGGCATTGCGGAAATTGCCCTCGGGTTCCCCGTTGGCAAAGGCGACGCCATTCTTGTCGGCGCGGTTCTTTTCATAGGTGCGATAGCCGAGGTAGCCGAGCGCTCCGAGAGCTGCGAGCTTGAGGATCATTGTGACTTCCCTTTCGAATTAAGAACCTACGACCAAACAACGGTCATCAGCATCGAAAGGTCCGGAGCCCTGCCCTAATCGTCGCCAACCCGTTCGATATCCGCGCCGACAAGCTGGAGCTTCTCCTCCAGCCGTTCGTATCCGCGATCGAGGTGATAGAGGCGGCGCACGGTGGTCTCGCCCTTGGCGGCCAGGCCGGCGATGACAAGGCTCATCGAAGCGCGCAGGTCCGTCGCCATCACTTCGGCACCGGTCAGCTCGACCGGGCCGCGCACGACAGCGGTTCGACCGGTCGTCTCGATATCCGCGCCCATGCGCGCGAGTTCGGGCACGTGCATGAAGCGATTCTCGAAAATCGTTTCCTTCAGCACGCTGGTGCCTTCGGCCTTGCACAACAGGCTCATCAGCTGCGCCTGCATGTCGGTCGCGAGACCCGGGAAGGGTGCAGTGGTCAGATTGTGCGCCTTCAGCTTGCCGTTTGCGGCAACCCTTACGCCTTCCTTCACGGTCTCAACCTCGACCCCGATGTTGCGCAGCGCGTGGAGGGTCGAGCCCATGTCGCCCGCATCGGCACCCTTTAGCAAAACCTCGCCGCCCGTAATCGCTGCGGCGCAAGCATAGGAGCCTGCTTCGATCCGGTCGGGCATGACGCGGTATGTCGCACCGTGAAGGCTCTTCACCCCGTGAATCGTGAGCTCGGAATTGCCGATCCCCTCGATCTCGGCACCCATCGCTACGAGCAGGTTGCACAGGTCGACGATTTCGGGTTCGCGCGCAGCGTTGATGAGCTTGCTGGTGCCGTTGCAGAGGACCGCCGCCATCAGCGCATTTTCGGTCGCGCCAACCGAAACCACCGGGAAGTCGAATTCGCCGCCGGGCAGGCCACCGTCGGGCGCGACCGCCTTCACATAACCTTGCGCCAGCTCGATATGCGCGCCGAATGCTTCGAGCGCCTTGAGGTGCAGGTCGATCGGACGGTTACCGATCGCGCAGCCGCCCGGGAGCGAAACGGTTGCCTCGCCCGTGCGAGCAAGCAGCGGGCCGAGCACGAGGATCGAAGCGCGCATCTTGCGCACGAGATCGTAGGGCGCCACCGAACTGGTGATGCGCATCGCCTCGAGCGTCACATTGCGGCCGAATTCCTCCGGACGTTTGCCGGGTATGGTGTGGCTCACCCCGAACTGCGTCATCAAATGCTGGAAACCATCGATATCGGCGAGCCGCGGCAGGTTGCGCAGCGTGACCGCCTCTTCGGTCAGCAGGGCGCAGGGAATGAGCGTCAGCGCCGCATTCTTCGCCCCGGAAATGGGGATCGTGCCGGAAAGGCGATTGCCGCCGCGAATGAGAAGTTTGTCCATGGGCCCCTGCCTTTAACCGTCCCGGATGCGCTGGCAAGCGTCATGCGCGTGTCACCGCTTGCATCCATGGCTCCATCAATCCGCGAAAGATTGACCTGTTCCCCCCTTCGACTTACCCCGCTCGGCCATGACTCAGCACAAACCGATCAAGAAAGCCGTATTCCCCGTTGCGGGTCTCGGCACGCGCTTCCTGCCCGCCACCAAGGCGATCCCGAAGGAACTGCTGCCCGTGGTCGACCGACCGCTGATCCAGTATGCGGTCGACGAGGCGCGTGAGGCGGGGATCGAGCAAATCATCTTCGTCACCGGTCGCGGGAAGACCGCGATCGTCGAGCATTTCGATGTTGCCTTCGAGCTCGAGACCACGATGAGCGAACGCGGCAAGGACATGAGCGTGCTCGATCCGACCCGCGCTACCCCGGGCGACATCATCACCGTGCGCCAGCAGGTCCCGATGGGCCTCGGCCACGCGATCTGGTGCGCGCGCGCAATCGTGGGCGACGAGCCCTTCGCGATCCTGCTGCCCGACGAATTGATGATCGCCAACAAGGGTGGCACCGGCTGCATGAAGCAGATGGTCGAGGCCTATAACGAGGTCGGCGGAAACCTGATCTCGGTGCTCGAAGTGCCGCAGGAAGAAGTGTCGAGCTACGGCGTGATCGCACCCGGCGAGACCAAGTCGGATACGCTGACCGAGGTCACTGGTCTGGTCGAAAAACCGCCGGTAGCCGAAGCCCCGTCGAACAAGATCATCTCGGGCCGTTACATCCTCCAGCCCGAAGTCATGCGCACGCTCGAAGGCCAAGAGAAGGGCGCAGGCGGCGAAATCCAGCTAACCGATGCCATGGCCAAGATGATCGGCAACCAGCCATTCCACGCGGTGACCTTCGAGGGCAATCGCTATGACTGTGGCAGCAAGACCGGCTTCGTCGAAGCGACGCTGGCGCTGGCGCTGGAGCGTGAAGATATGGGCGCCGAAGTGCGCCAGATTGCGGAGCGCCTGCTCGCGCGCTGATCTCTACGCCACAGAAAAAGGGCCGGTCCGCCGCGAGGGTGGACCGGCCCTTTTTGTTTGGCGATGCCGGGATCAGCAGCCGGTTTCAGCTGCGGCGCAGGTCTCGTCGCGCGTGGCCTTGAACTCGTCGCCCTCGTTCCAGTTGGGCCAGCTTGTGCTCATGCCCATCATCCTGCCGAGGCGATAGAATAGCTGGAGGTCGGCCATCACGCCCGACCAGTCCCAGTTCGGATCGTATTCGTCCTTGGGCCCATGGTAGCGATTGTCGCGGTAGTCCTTGGCCACCGCTGCCCCCGCCTCGGTGCCACCATCGACGAGATCCTCGCCGCCATCGACATAGAGCATGGGCACGCCGCGCTTGGCGAAGGCGAAGTGGTCGCTGCGGTAATAATAACCGGCTTCCGGATTGGGATTTGGCGTGGATACACGGCCATCGGCGGTGAGCGCAGCTTCGAGGAACTGGTCGAGCTGCGACTTGCCCGGCCCGACCACCACGACATCCTTGCTAGGCCCGGCGATCAGGAAGGCATCCATGTTGATCCCGCCGACCGTCTGGTCGAGCGGGAAGACCGGGTTGGCGGCATAGTAATCCGCGCCAAGCAGGCCCGATTCCTCCGCCGTCACCGCTAGGAACACCTGGCTGCGGCGGGTCGGTCCAGCCTTCACATGCGCTTCGGCGAGCGCAACCAGCGCGGCCGTGCCGGTCGCATTGTCGACAGCGCCGTTGCAAATGTCGTCGCCATCTGGCGCAGGCGTGCAGCGGCCGAGGTGGTCCCAGTGCGCGGTGTGGATGACATACTCATCGGGCGCTTCGCTGCCGCGCAGCACGCCGATGACGTTCTGCGATTCGAACGTGCGGATATCGTTGGAGAAGCTCGTCGAAGCGGTCAGGCCGAGCGAGACGGGTTTGAAGCCCTTCTTCTTGGCAGCGGCCATGAGACTTGCCGGATCCTGGCCGGCAGCTTCGAGGATGCGCTTGCCGACTTCGTTGGTCACCCAACCATTCATGACGGTGAGCGCCGGGGCATTGGCGCCGCGCTGGGCGTAGGCCTGCGGGCCCGACCAGCTGCTTTCGACGACATTCCAGCCATAGGAAGCCGGCTCCGTGTCGTGGATGATCAGCGCACCGGCCGCACCCTGGCGGGCGGCTTCTTCGTACTTGTAGGTCCAGCGGCCGTAATAGGTCATCGCCTTGCCGTTGAACGGACCTTCGAGGCTCTCGGTGCCGAAATCGGCATCGTTGACGAGGATCACGGCGGTCTTGCCGGTCATGTCCACGCCTTCATAGTCGTTCCAGTCACGCTCGGGTGCGTTGATGCCGTAGCCGACAAAGACGAGTTCGCTATCTTCGAGGCTGGTCTCGGCATCCTCGCGATAGGTTACGCCAACCCAGTCGGTGGAATAGTCGAAGCTCATCTCCTCATCGCCCCCTGCGATCGTCAGCGGGGCGAAATCGCGACCGGTGATCTCGACCAGCGGCACGCGCTGCACCCAGCTGCCATTGTTGCCCGGCTCAAGGCCCGCCGCTTCGAAACGTTCAGTCAGCAGGGCGACGGTAAGCTCCTCGCCCTTCCTGCCCGGCATCCGGCCTTCGAACTCGTCCGAAGACAGGCGCTCGGTAATCGACTTCATCGTCTCTTCGGAGATGTCTCCGCTGGCGACTTCGGGAATATCGAGGCCGCCGGCACCGGCGCCCTCTTCGATGTTGGTGTTGCAGGCGGCGAGCAACAAGGCCGATGCCGCGGCAAGACTTGTACGGATCATGGGGGGCAACCTCTCGAATGCTGTTTGATCGGCGCGTGTGTTGCCGGAGCGAGGGCGCTTGCGCAAGCTTGCGCCGCCGCGCGTGCTTGGGCAGAGCCGCGAATGATGGACGCAAACTGGACCGATGCGATCGAGCGGGCGCGCAGTCACGCGCCCTTTCTCGCGCGCGGGCTGGAGCGACTCCCCGATCTGGCCGGCCTGCTCGAAGAGGGCGAAGGCGAAGCGGCGCTTCATCTGGCGAAGGACGCAGGTGGAGGCATTGCGGATACAGGCCTTGCTCTCCGGCGCGAGAAGCGGGCGCTTGGCCTCGTCCTTGCGATTGGCGATCTTGCTGGTGCTTTCGATCTTGAAAAGGTCATGCGCGAGTTGTCGCTGTTCGCAGATCGAGCTTTGCACTCGGCCATCGCCGCAGCCATTTCCCGGCGTGTCGAAGGTGCAGAACCGCGGGGGATGATCGGCCTGGCGCTCGGCAAGCACGGCGCGGGCGAGCTTAATTATTCCTCCGACATCGATCCGATACTCCTTTACGATCCGGGCAGCCTGCCCCGCCGCGACCGCGACGAGCCGGGAGAAGCGGCCCAGCGTTACGCCCGCGAGGTGGTGCGGATGCTGTCGGAAGTCACCTCCGACGGCTACGTGTTCCGCGTCGATCTGCGTCTGCGCCCAGCGAGCGAAGTCAGCCCGCTGGCCATCCCGCTCGACGCGGCAATCACGCATTACGAGAGTTCGGCGCTGGCGTGGGAACGTGCGGCCTTCATCAGGGCGCGCGCCTGCGCCGGCGACATTGCGGCAGGCGAGGCTTTTCTCGACCACATCCGGCCCTTCGTCTGGCGACGCAGCCTCGATTTCGGCGCCATCGACGAGGTTCGCCGCCTCACCCACCGTATCCGCGACAAGCAGAGCGGGCCGCGCGAACCGGCCCCGGGCTACAATGTCAAGCTGGGCCGAGGCGGCATCCGCGAGATCGAGTTCTTCGCGCAGACGCACCAGCTGATCCACGGCGGACGCGATCCTTCCTTGCGGCACAAACAAACCCGCGCGGCCCTCGATGCCTTGGCCAAGACCGGAAGGATTGCGGAGGAAGACGCGGCGGCACTCGGCGAAAGCTACGACGCACTCCGGCGGATCGAACACCGCTTGCAGATGGTCGGCGACCAGCAGACCCACACGCTGCCCTCGGGCGAAGCGCTCGACAATGTCGCGCGGCTCGATGGATTCGCCGATGGCGCAAGCTGGCTCGCGCATATCGCCGCGACTACGGCGCCGGTTGCAGAGCGCTATGACGCCCTGCTCGCGGAAGACGAGATTTCTGTCCCCTCCGACAGCCCGCATGTCGCAGCGCCCAAGGCAGCCACCGAGCTCGATCCCGAACTTGCAGAGCGCGTGCGGGGTTGGACCGACGGTCGCTATCCCCCTCTGCGCAGTTCTGCCGCGCTTTCGGCATTCGAGGCGATCCGCCCAAAGCTGCTTCGATCGATAGCCGCCTCCCAGGATCCGGAGCGCGCAGTAGCTCGATGGGAAAGCCTGCTGTCCCGGATGACGAGCGCCATCAATCTCTTCCGCCTTCTCGAAGCGCGGCCGGGACTGCTGCAATTGCTTGCCGATTGCCTCACCCTTGCCCCGCCGCTTGCCGATGCGATCGCACGTCGACCCGAACTGGTGGATGCGCTGATCGATCGCAGCGCGCTCGACTTGCCCGGCACCCGCGACGAGCTGGCCGCAGCCATTCGCCGCGGCGAGCGGGGGGACACCTATGAGGACCGGCTCGACCGCATACGCATCGTTACGGGCGAGACCCGCTTTGCCCTCGGCGTTCAGGTCATGGAGGCCACGCATGATCCGCTCGATATCGCCGCTGCCCTTTCGCGCGTGGCCGAAGCTGCGCTCGAATGCGCGCAGGAGGCGGCGGAGGAAGAGTTCGCGCGCAAGCACGGGCGGATAGATGGAGGCGAGCTGCTGGTGCTGGGTCTCGGACGCCTCGGCGGCGGCGCGCTCACCTATGCCTCCGACCTCGACATCGTCTATCTCTTCAGCGGCAGTCCAGAGGCGGAAAGCGATGGCGAGCGTCCGCTTGGGGCGACGCTCTACTTCAACCGCCTCGCGCAGCGTGTGAGCGCTGCGCTTTCGGTTCCGACTGCGGAAGGTGCGCTCTATGAAGTGGACACGCGACTTCGCCCACAGGGCACGCAGGGCCCGCTAGCCGTCAGCCTCGAGAGTTTCGAGCGCTACCAGCGCGAGGATGCCTGGACCTGGGAGCACATGGCGCTCACCCGCGCGCGGGTCCTGACGGGCAGTGAGGATGGCCGCAATGCGGTCGATGCTGTGCTGTCCGATGTCCTTCGCCGCGAGCGTGACGAGGAAGAACTGCTGGCCGACCTGCTCAAAATGCGGAATGAGATGGCAGCGCACAAACCGGCGAAGGGCCCGCTCGACGCCAAGCTTCTTCGCGGCGGGCTGGTCGACATCGAATTCCTTGTCCACTTCCTCCAGCTGCGCGACCGCAAGGGGCAGACACCAAGCATTCGGTCCGCCCTCGCGGAATTGCCGGAGCTCGAGGAACTGACTGGGGCTCACGACTTGATGACGCGGCTGCTGGTCGGTACGCGCCTCCTCGCGCCAGACCTGGCCATTCCCGGCGACGGTCCGCGCGCCATCCTTGCGCGCCTGTGCGAGGCGGACGATTTCGAAGCCCTGCTCGACCGCCTTGCCGCTTCCAGGCGCGACGTTGTGAGCAAATGGCAGAACATTTTCGGCGAAACACTGGAGCTGGACTGATGAGCACATATTCCGAGGGCGATGTCTTCCCCGATTTCTCAATGGAAACGCCCGATGGCGGCACGAAGACCAAGGCCGACCTGGCTGGCAGGAAGGCGGTGATCTTTTTCTACCCAAAGGACAATACGCCCGGCTGCACGACCGAGGCGAAGGACTTCTCCGCGCTCAAGCCCGACTTCGAGAAGGCTGGCACCGCACTGCTCGGCGTGAGCAAGGATTCGCCGAAGAAGCATCAGAACTTCATCGCCAAGCACGACCTCACCGTGGATCTCGCCACCGATGCCGAAGAGAACGGACTTTCGGATGAACTCGGCGTTTGGGGGGAGAAAAAGAACTACGGCCGCACCTATATGGGCATGATCCGCTCGACCTACCTGCTCGGGGAAGACGGCACGATCCTGCGTGTCTGGCCCAAGGTCCGCGTAAAAGGTCACGCAGAGGAAGTGCTGGAGGCTGCGCGCTCCGCATGACTTCGGTCGCCCGCGCCATCCGCCATGCCCTGCTGACGGGCGACAAGACCGCCAAGGTCTTTGCCGCCCGCAAGGTGGCACGCGAGTGGCGGCTGGGCAGGCTGGATTTCGTGTTCGATTGCGCAATGCCGGATCGCCCGGAATGGCCGGAGACGCTCGAGCTGCGCTTGCCGCGCGACATGCCTCGGCGCGGCAAGGGTGGATCTGAAAGGGGCCGCATCGCACTATGGCATGCGCTCGCGCATATCGAGTTCGTCGCCATCGATCTCGCGCTCGACATGGCGGGGCGATTCGGCGAATCGATGGGCCAAGCCTTTGTTTCCGATTTCCTTTCTGTCGCCGCGGACGAGGCAATGCACTTCGCGCTGATCGAGCGAATACTCGGCTCACTCGATTCGCACTACGGAGCGTTGCCTGCGCACGACGGGCTGTGGAGCGCCGCCCAGGACACCGCGCATGACGTCGCCGCGCGGCTGGCGATCGTGCCCATGGTCCTCGAGGCGCGCGGACTCGACGTTACTCCGGCAACGCTGGAAAGGGTGCGCGCGCAAGGTGATGAAAAAGGCGCGAAAATTCTCAAACGAATCCTTGACGACGAAATCCGCCATGTTGCCTTCGGAGCCAAGCATTTCCGCGAGATTTGCGCGCGTCGCGGCGAGAACCCGCCGAAATCATGGCGAAATTTGGTCAAGACGCATTTTTCAGGGGGCCTGAAGCCGCCGTTCAACGACTCGGCGCGTTCCGCAGCCGGTCTGTCCCGCGATTTCTACGCCGGTATTGCTTAGTTAACCTTCAGAGCCATAACCCATACTCACGAAATGCCGGGGGGTTCCGGCGGTTTTTGGGACAACGTTCGATCGGGCCGGGACGCCCTGTCGACAAAAGAAAGAAGGGCGCGTCACGGCGCGTCCGATGGACGGGTTAGCATGATCACCAAGCGTATCTCGCTTGCATTCACCATGGTTGCTGCCGGATTGAGCGTCGCTGCCGCTCCGGCGCATGCCGAGAATGGCGAAGAAGCCGGAGCAGAGCTTGCCGCGGTAGCGGTAGAAGGCGTGATCGACGTATCGAAGGTTGCAGGCCCGGCGTCTGCGGAAGCCGACGAACAGTTCACCCAGCTCTTTGCTACCTGGGAAAATCCGCAGCAGCCGGTCGCTGCTGCACGCCCGCAGGTTTCGGTTCCGTCGCGCATGCCGCTCGAACATGCACGGCTGACCAGCGATTACGGCATGCGCACCCACCCGGTGCTCAAGCGCCGCCTCGGCCACAAGGGTATCGACCTTGCCGCGCCGACCGGCACGCCGATTTACGCAACGGCCGACGGCTATGTCTCTAAGGCAGAGCGCTATTCGAGCTACGGCAACTATGTCTCGATCGAACACGGTGCACGCATCCAGACGCGTTATGCGCACATGTCGCGCATTGCCGTCGAGGACGGGACCTGGGTCAAGAAGGGCGATCTGATCGGCTATGTCGGTTCGACCGGTCGTTCCACCGGCCCGCACCTGCATTACGAAGTCCGCATCGACGGAGAAGCCGTGAATCCGATGCCCTACATGGTCGAATCGGAAGCGCAGCGTGCATTCGCCCTTGCCATTGGTGAAGGCGGCCAGGGCGGCAACGACGAAGAATAAGCCCCGGGCAACAGCCTTTCGGGAGCGCAAAAGAGGCGGCGGGTCGCACCCGGCCGCCTTTTTTCTTGCCCAAGCCGCTCTGGCAGTTACGTTTCTCATCGAAACCGGACGAGTCCCGCACATGAGGATCGCCGGTGCGAGAGAGAGGTAACAGCCGATGCATCCCATCACGCACGCCCAGGCGCGCCCCGACCATCCCGCCATCATCATGTCCGGCACCGGCGAGGTGATGACCTATGGCCAGATGGATCACTATGCCAATCGCTTCGCGCAGCTCCTGAGATCGAAGGGGCTGCAGCGCGGAGATCATTTCGGCGTCCTGATGGAGAACAATATCCATTACTTGCCGCTTGTGTGGGGATCGCAGCGCGCAGGCACGATGATGGTACCGGTCGCGACCCGGCTTACCGCGCCCGAGATCTGCTATATCCTCAAGGACGCCGGGGTGAAGCTGCTGATTACCAGCCGCAATTTCGATGACCGCATCGAAGAGATCCGTTCAGATTGCAGCGGGATGGAATTGCTGGTGCTTGGCGGCGAGGGCGAAGAAGACCTCGTCGAAGCGCTTTCCGCGCAGTCTTCCGAACCGATCGCCGACCAGGCTCCGGGCCAGTACATGCTCTATTCCAGCGGCACGACCGGAGCGCCCAAGGGCGTGCGGCCAGCGCCGCCCGAGGATGATGACATCCTCGCCGTAAACCCGTTGGTTGGCCTTGCGATCATGGGAGCCGGCATGCCTGCCGACGGAAGCATGGTCTACCTCTCACCCGCTCCCCTCTATCACGCCGCCCCGCTGGGCTGGTGCACGACGGCACACCGGCTTGGCGGAACAGTGGTGGTGATGGAGAAATTCGACCCCGTCCATGCGCTCGAGACGATCGAACGTTACCGCGTGACCGACAGCCAATGGGTGCCGACCCACTTCGTGCGCATGCTCAAGCTCGATCCGGAAGAGCGGGAAGGCCACGACCTTTCCAGCCACCAGCGTGCGCTTCATGCAGCCGCACCCTGCCCGGTCCCGATCAAGCGGGAGATGATCGAATGGTGGGGGCCGATCATCAACGAATACTACGCTGGCTCCGAAGGCATCGGCATGACGCTGATCAAGGCCGAGGACTGGCTCACCCATCCCGGCAGCGTCGGCAAGGCCATTCACGGCACGCTGCATGTCTGCGGGCCCGATGGCGAGGAGCTGCCCCCAGGCGAGGACGGACTGCTGTTCTTCGAGAACGTCAATATCCCGACCTATCACAACGATCCCGACAAGACCGCCGATGCCATGCATCCCAAGGGCTGGATGACGCTGGGCGATATCGGCCACGTCGATGAGGATGGCTTCCTCTATCTCACCGACCGCAAAAGCCACATGATCATTTCCGGCGGTGTGAATATTTACCCGCAGGAGATCGAGAACCTCCTCGTTACGCACGACAAGGTGATGGACGCCGCGGTGATCGGCGCGCCCTGCCCGGATTTCGGCGAGAAAGTTGTCGCCGTGGTCCAGCCGATGGACATGGCAGATGCCGGGGAGGACCTGGAAGCGGAGTTGCGCGATTTCCTCGCGCCCAGCCTTTCCAAGATCAAGATGCCCAAGCTGTTCGACTTCCGTCCCGAGCTGCCACGCGAGGCGAATGGCAAGCTCTACAAGCGCGAGCTGCGCGACGAATACCTGCGCAAGGCCGAGGAAGAAACGGAGCAGGCGTGATGGCGACGCAGGACAGGCCCCGGCTCGATCCCGAAACCGCCTATGAGGTGATATCGCCAGAGAGCTATGCCGCCTGGGACCCGCTGCTCGACACGTTCGACCGCCTGCGTGAGGAGAGCCCTGTCGCCTGGGTGGAAGATGTCGAGCAGCGCCACCCGCCCTTCTGGCTTGTCACGCGCTATGATGATGTGATGCGCATTTCGAAGGACAATGCGACCTTCCTCAACAATCCGCAGACCGTGGTATTCAGCCTCACCGAGGGGATCGAGTTCGCGAAGAAAATGACCGGCGGCAGTCCGCACATGGTGGCGAGCCTCGTCACCTTCGATGCGCCGATCCACATGAAATACCGCAAGCTGACGCAGGAATGGTTCATGCCAAAGAACCTGCATCGGCTCGAAGGGGAAATCCGCGAACTTGCGCACAAGACCGTGGATCGGCTGATCGATGCGGGCGGGGAGGCGGACTTCTGCAAGCTCGTCTCGCAGCCCTACCCTTTGCATGTCGTGATGCAGATTCTCGGTGTGCCTGAAGAGGAGGAGCCCCGCATGCTGATGCTCACGCAGCAGATGTTCGGCGGGCAGGACGAAGACCTCAACCAGTCGGGTATGAAAGACCTGCCGCCCGAGGCGATCACGCAGCTGGTTGCGGGCGCAGTCGCCGATTTCGAGGCCTACTTTGCCAAGCTGACGGCTGAGAAGCGAGCGAACCCGACCGATGATGTCGCCAGCACGATCGCCAACGCAACGGTCGATGGAGAGCCGCTTAACGACCGCGACATGATGGGTTACTACATCATCGTCGCTGCTGCCGGCCATGACACGACGAGCGCGAGCACGGCAGGGGCGATGCTAGCGCTGGCGCGGGATCCGGAGCAATGGGCAAGGGTGCGGGCCGATCGCTCACTGCTGCCCGGTATTGTCGAAGAGGCGATCCGCTGGACCAGCCCCGTTCAGCACTTCATGCGCACGGCGGCCGAGGACACCGAGGTTGGCGGGCAGAAAATCGCCAAGGGCGACTGGCTGATGATCAATTATGTTGCCGCCAATCACGACCCTGCCCAGTTCGAAAACCCGCGCAAGTTCGATGCGAGCCGCAGTCCCAACCGCCACCTCGCCTTCGGGGCAGGCGCGCACCAGTGCCTCGGCCTGCACCTTGCCCGGCTGGAAATGCGCATTCTGTTCGAAACGCTGCTCGATCGGATCGAAAGCGTCGAACTGGCAGGCGAGCCGGCCCGCTCGAAGTCGACGTTTGTCGGCGGGCTAAAGACCCTGCCGCTGAGCATCCGTCCTGCGTGAAGTCGAAATACGGATAGCCCAAGTCAAACCCCCGCAAATGCGGGAAAAATCGTACAACAGCCTTCCGATTTTCCTACCCAAATCCCCGCCTTTCTGCTAGGTGAATGGCATGGATAAAACAGTAGGACGATCCGCTTTCGGTAGTGGCCGGGAGTGAGTCTTCCTGCGCACAAGAAAGGGGGAAATCATGACATTGCTAGAGCCGCACAACATGCCGTTTGCGGCCGCGCTCGTCATAATGCTGGTCCTCGCTGTCATCCAGCTCATCGGAGTCGCCGATTTCGGTGACGCCGATGTGGACCTGGACGCAGACGGCGACGGATTGCCCGATGCGGGAATGTTCGACGGGCTGCTAACGCTGCTCGGCATCGGACGCGTTCCGCTGACGATCTGGCTGGCGCTGTTCCTGTTCCTGTTCGCGGGCATAGGCCTGTCGATCCAGGAGCTCGCGACAAGCCTCACGGGCAGCCCGCTCTACAGCTGGCTTGCCGCAGTGATCGCCGGTGTCGCGGCTCTCCCCGTGACGGGCGTCTTCGCCCGGCCGCTGGGCCGCATCCTGCCCAAGGACCACACGACCGCTGTCAGCACCGAAACCCTTGTCGGCCGCCGAGCCACGATCAGCATCGGGGTGGCACGCGCCGGATCGCCCGCTCGGGCGCGAGTGAAAGACGTGCACGGCCAGACCCACCGGGTGATGGTCGAACCGCACGAGGCGACATCCGAACTCCACGAGGGTGACGAGGTCCTGCTCGTCCGCCGCGAGGGCAACCAATTCTACGCGACCGCGCTCGCCGAGCGCCGCCTGTCGCCAACACAAGTCAATCAATAAGGAGGAGCAATGGACAGTCTATTTGGAACATCACTGGTCATGATCGGAGGCGGGACTCTTCTCGCCATCATAATCATCACCTTCCTGCTGAAGATGTATCGCCGTGCGTCGAAGGAAATCGCCTTCGTGCGGACCGGCGTGGGCGGCGAAAAGGTCGTAATGAACGGGGGCGCGTTGGTGCTGCCGGTCTTCCACGAAACCATGCCGGTCAACATGAACACGCTGGTGCTCTCGGTCGTCCGCCGCGACGGCGAGGCGCTGATCACGCTCGACCGCTTGCGGATCGATGTGAAGGCTGAGTTCTACGTCCGCGTAAAGCCCGACAGCGAAGCCATCGCCATGGCCGCACAGACGCTGGGCCAGCGCACCATGCAGCCGGAAATGCTGAAGGATCTGGTCGAAGGCAAGTTCGTCGACGCGCTGCGCTCGGTCGCTGCCGGTATGACGATGAACGAGCTGCACGAACAGCGTGCCGACTTCGTCCAGAAGGTGCAGCAGGTCTCGTCCAACGACCTCGCCATGAACGGTCTGGAACTGGAATCGGTCTCGCTGACCGGTCTCGACCAGACAAGCATCGAGCACTTCAACGCCAACAACGCCTTCGACGCCGAAGGTCTGACCAAGCTGACCGAGCAGATCGAGGCGCGCAAGAAACTGCGCAACGACATCGAGCAGGACACGCGTGTGCAAATGGAGACGAAGAACCTCGAGGCGGACGCCAAGAGCTTCGAAATCGGGCGCGACAAGGAATACGCCCGCCTCCAGCAGGAGCGCGAGGTGGAAATCCGCCGCGCCGCGCAGGCTTCGGAAATCGCCCGCGAACAGGCAGAGCGCAGCCGCGAGGCCGACGCTGCCCGGATCGAGGCGAAGAAGCAGGTCGATGCGCAGCAGATCGAAGCCGACCGTCTCGTCGAAGAGGCGCGGATCGACCAGCAGCGTGCGCTCGAAATCGCTCGCCAGGAGCAGCAGATCGCGGTCCAGAACAAGAGCCGCGAGGAAAGCCAGGCCAAGGCAGAGGCTGACGAAGCCCGCGCCAAGGCGGTTGCCGCCGAGGAGCAGGTCTCGACCAGCCGAGAAACCGAGATCGCCGAGCGTCAGAAGCGCATCGAGCTGATCGAGGCTTCAAAGCAGGCAGAGCGCGACGCGATCAGCGTCCGCGTGGAAGCCGAGGCCGAGAAGGACGCAGCCACCAACCGCGCCGAAGCTCTGCGCCTCGAAGCGCAGGGTGAGGCCGAGGCCGAGAAGCTGCGTGCCGAAGCTGCACGCGTCCGCTTCGAAGTCGAGGCAGCCGGTCAGAAGGCGATCAACGAGGCAGCGAACATCCTCTCCTCGGACCAGATCAGCCTGCAGACCAAGATGGCGCTGCTCAAGGTCCTGCCCGAACTGGTCAGGGAAAGCGCCAAGCCGATGGAAGCGATCGAGAGCATCAAGATCGTCCAGGTCGACGGGCTCACCAATGGCGGCGGCAAGTCGTCAGGCGGTGCAGCCAGTGTCGGCGGCGGATCCGGCAACCTCGCGACCGATGCGGTCAGCGCAGCGCTCGCCTACCGTGCGCAGGCTCCGGTGCTCGACGGGCTGATGAAGGAACTGGGCCTCGACGGCTCGAGCCTCAATAGCCTCGTCAAGGGACCAGCCGAGCAGACCGGCGGTTTCGAGGTAGAGGACGATGCCGACGAGGAAGCCGCCCCAATGGCGCTTCCGGCAAACGGCAAGGCGAAAGACACCAAACAGTCCGGGGGCGAAAACGCCGACGCCTGACCTCGGGCCCGACAACGAAGGAAGGGGGCGCTGATGCGTCCCCTTTTTTCTTGCACGTGGTGGCTGACGCAGCCTAACCGCCCTGCATGAGCGAGAAAGCCCGTTGGACCATGCCTCCCGAGTGGGCGCCGCAGGACTGGATCTGGATCGGTTTCCCGCACGATGCCGACGAATGGCCCGAGGTTCTCCCGGCAGCGCAGGAGCAGATTGCAGCCTTCGCCAATGCCGTCGCGGAAAGCGGGCAAGAAGTACGCCTCCTGGTCCGCAATGCGAATAACGAACAGCGCGCGCGCGATCTCGTCAGCGGTGCAGTCACGCTAGAGCGTCGGGCCTATGGCGATGTCTGGCTCCGCGACACAGGGCCTCTGGTTCTGACCGATGTCACGGGTCACCGCATGGCAGCCCGCTTCGGCTTCAACGGCTGGGGCGGAAAGTATCTCATGGATGGCGATCAGACAGTCGGAGCCGAACTCGCCGAGGATGCGGGGCTACCTTTGGAGATTGCCGACTGGATCCTTGAGGGCGGAGCCATCGATGGTGATGGGACCGGTCTTGTAGCGACAACCGAGCAATGCCTGCTCAATCCGAATCGCAATCCGCAGCTCACCCGTGAAGAGATCGAAGAACGCCTGAAAGCCGACCTTGGCTTCAATCGCGTGTTGTGGCTCGGTGATGGACTGATCAACGACCACACCGATGGGCATGTCGACAATCTCGCTCGCTTCGTGGGCGCGAATACGCTCGCCCTGCCGCGCGCCACCGGAAACGACGATCCCAACGCCGCGATCTATGCCGATGCCAAGGCCCGCGCCGAAGCGATGGGCGTAGCGGTCAAGGAAATTCCCTCCCCCGGCCTCGTGACGAGCGGCGACCGGATCGAACCGGCCAGCTATGCCAACTTCGCCATCACCAGCCATCTGGTTGTGGTGCCGACATTCGGTAGCCCCCATGACGAAGACGGTGTCGCCGCGATTGCCGATCTGTTTCCCGATCGCGCCACCATTGGGCTGCGCGGTGATGCTGTGCTCGCCGGCGGAGGCGGGTTCCATTGTGCCAGCCAGCAAATGCCTGCGGCCCGCGCCCGCATTTAACCTTTCGTTAGGGATTGGGGCGGAGAATAGGCGCCATGACCAAGGCTATCGCTCTCGCCCGCACGCATGTGCCCGAACTCCCGCTGGGGGAATGGCTGCGCGCCGGCCTCGTAAGCGGATGCGGCCTTGCGCTCGTGCTGGCTGGGCCCTTCCTGCCTTACTGAGCCTTCAGGCCACGGCCTTCCACAAGGCCGCTGCAGCAGCACCGCCCAGGACTACCCCTACGCAGATCCGCCAGGTGCGGTCCTCGATACGTCCCGAAGCGCGATTGCCGAGCACGTTGCCCAGCAGCACGGCCGGAAACAACAGGACCGCCAGCAGCGGCAGCGTCCAGTCGAGCACGCCGAGCGCCGCGCCGCTTGCAAGGCCCGTGGTCGACGCGCAGGTGAATATCAGCAGCATCGATGCCTTTGCCATCTCCCGCGGGATATCGCGCCCGACATAATATGGCACGACCGGGGGGCCGGGCATGCCCGCATAGCCGGTCATCAACCCGCTGAGGACACCGACCCCGCCAGTCGTTGCCGGATGATGGCCGGGCTTGCTGCGTCGCGGCAACAGGATGGCCGCGAAGGCCGAGATCGCGATCATCGCGATCACGATCCGTGCGAGGTTTGGCGAGGTGATGCTGAGTAGGTAGAGACCAACGGGCGTGGTCAGGACGACAAGCGCAATGATCGTCCACGCCGATCTTTCCGCCCCTCTCACCAGCCGGCGAATCTCGGACATTCCGATAAACAGCGAGAGGAAGTTGGTCAGCAGGACCGCCTCGATCGGGGTGAGAGCAAGCGCCAGGATCGGCACGATCAGGATCGCCATGCCGAAACCAGTCAGCCCGCGCACGAAAGCAGATCCGAAAGCCGCCAGCACCGCGGCGGCAATCGGAAATAATCCGTAGTCGGCGAGCAGATCCACTGCTCTGTCTTAGTCTTCGCGAAGGTCCGGCGGGGTCGCCTCGGCCTTGAGCATTGCGATCGCTTCGTCGAGCGGCATCACCTTCTGGTGCTGCTGGCCGAGTGTGCGGACCGCGACCGTGCCCTCTTCTGCCTCGCGATTGCCGACCACCAGCAGGTGCGGGACCTTGGCGTGGCTGTGTTCGCGCACCTTGTAGTTGATCTTCTCGTTCCTCAGGTCGCTCGCCACGCGGATGCCGGCGGCCTCCAGCTTGGCGACCGCTTCCTTCGCATAATCGTCCGCGTCCGACACGATTGTCGCGACCACCGCCTGCGTCGGGGCAAGCCACACGGGCATGCGACCGGCGTAGTGCTCGATCAGGATGCCGATGAAGCGTTCGTAACTGCCGAAGATCGCGCGGTGGAGCATGACCGGGCGATGCTTCTCGCCATCCTCGCCGACATAGCTTGCGTCGAGACGGTCGGGCAGCACGCGGTCGCCCTGGATCGTGCCGACCTGCCAGGTGCGGCCGATGGCATCCGTGAGGTGCCATTCCAGCTTGGGTGCGTAGAACGCGCCTTCTCCCGGCAGTTCTTCCCAGCCGAACTCCTCGTTCATCATGCCCGCCTCGGCCACGGCGTCGCGCAGTTCCTGCTCGGCCTTGTCCCAATCGGCATCGCTGCCGAGCCGCTTTTCGGGGCGTAGCGCCAGCTTGATCGCGAAGGTGAAGCCGAAATCCTTGTAGACGCTTTCCGCCAGCTTGCAGAAGGCGCGCACTTCCTCGACGACCTGGCCTTCTGTGCAGAAGATATGCGCATCATCCTGCGTGAACTGGCGCACGCGCATGAGGCCATGGAGCGCGCCATGCGGTTCGTTGCGGTGGCAGCAGCCCATCTCGCCCAGCCGGATGGGCAGGTCGCGATAGGACGTGATGCCCTGCTTGAAAACCAGCACGTGCGCCGGGCAGTTCATCGGCTTGATCGCCATCCAGTCGGCATCGTCCGCCACTTTTGGATGGGCCGAGGCTGCGCCGCTATCGTCCACATCGGGCACGATATCGGGGACCGCGAACATGTTCTCGGCATACTTCCCCCAGTGACCCGAAGCGGTCCACTGGCGCACGTCCATCAGCTGCGGCGTCTTGATCTCGCGATAGCCCGCGCCGTCCATCTTGCGGCGCATATAGGCTTCGAGCTCGCGCCAGATGCGATAGCCATTGGGATGCCAGAAGACGCTGCCATGCGCCTCTTCCTGCAAGTGGAAGAGGTCCATTTCGCGGCCAAGCTTGCGGTGGTCGCGCTTGGCGGCTTCTTCGAGACGCGTGAGATGCGCGTTCAATTGCTTCTTGTTGAGCCAGCCCGTGCCGTAGATGCGCGTCAGCTGCGCGTTCTTCTGGTCGCCGCGCCAGTATGCCCCGGCGACACGCATCAGCTTGAAGGCCTGCGGATCGAGCTTACCCGTCGAGGCAAGGTGCGGGCCGCGGCACATGTCGAGCCAGTCTTCACCCGACCAGTAGACCGTGAGTTCTTCGTCCTCGGGCAGTTCCTTGGCCCATTCGGCCTTGAAGACCTCGCCCTCGGCTTCCCACTTGTCGATCAGTTGCTGGCGGCTCCAGACCTCGCGGCGCAGCGGCTTGTCGGCCTTGATGATGCGGCGCATCTCTTCCTCGATCGCGGGAAGATCGTCCATGCTGAACGGCTCGCGCGTGTCGGGCGCCTTCACATCGTAATAGAAACCGTCGTCGGTCGCCGGACCGAAAGTGATCTGCGTGCCGGGGAAGAGCGACTGGACGGCCTCGGCCAGCACATGTGCGAAATCGTGGCGCGCGAGTTCGAGCGCGTCTTCTTCGTCGCGGCTCGTCACCAGCGCCAATTCAGCGTCGCCTTCGAAGGGGCGGTTGATATCGCGCAATTCACCGTCGACGCGCGCGGCAATCGCAGCCTTGGCGAGGCCGGGCCCGATCGCGGCGGCGACATCGGCGGGCGTGCTGCCCTTTTCCATTTCGCGCACCGAACCATCGGGCAGGCTGATCTTGAGAAGTTCCGTCATCGTCTCATCCGTTATGTTGCGCGCGCCATGACACAAACGGCCACGCGCTTGAAGCGGCGTTTTGGGAGAAATTCGCGATTTCGGGAGGAACGCCAGCCACCCGAAACCGGGTGGCGGTACGCCGCGTCAGCCCGCGACTACCCGCCCCCGGTTGCCCGAGGTGGTGGTAGTAGTCGTGGTGAAGCGCGTATGCGTCATGCGAGGTCAGATAGCGGCGGTGGGTTAATTTCTCAACCCGCCCTATCCAGCCATGTCCAGCCGCCGCGATCCTGCCAAGGTTGAGATGCGGTTGGTCGCGACTACGCCCGCGCCTTTCTCGCGAACGCTTGCGAGGAAGCGATATTCGCTGGTCGCACGCGTGGGAGTCAGTTCGACTGCCATATAGCCGCGCTGCGATGCGTCCATCCACTTGAGTTCCGGATTGCGCTGGACGAGCGCGCCCGCAATCTGCTGCGGCGGGACGGGAGCGAGATAGCCCTCGAGACCCGGTGAGGCGACTGACTGGCCGCCAAACTCCACGCCCACAGCCTCGCCGCCATGTGCAAGGTCGAAGGCCCAGGCATTATGCGTGTCGCCAGCTAGGCTGATCAGGTTCGCATCCGCCGCCAGCGCCGCTTCGAACAGGCGCTCCCGGGCAGCAGGATAACCGTCCCAGGCATCCATGTTGAGCGGGAGTTCCGCCCGGCTCGCCAATGCGCCCGCGACGACCCTTTCGCGAATGTAGGATGGCAGTCCTTCGGGCAAAGTGTCCGTGATCGAGGTCGCCGAGGCGAGCTTGCCCATCAGCACCTGCTGGACGAGGACCTGCCAGACCTTTCCGCCCGTCTTCGACCTGTTCAGGCCATTCGCCAGCCATGCCTGCTGGTCCATCCCCAACACCTCGCGTGACGGGTCGACATAATCGCCGTCGCGGAACGCGGTGAGCCTCGAAATCGCCTCTTCAGGAGAGAAAATGCTGCGCAGCAAAGTATTGTAATCGAATTGTTTTGCGCGATGGGAGAGACGGGTCTCCAGACGGAACAATGTTGCAAGATCGCCCACCTCATAGCTTGCCCATGGATCGTCCGAGACCGGCATCCATTCTCGATAGGCCTTCATCGCGGCGGCCTTGCGAACGGACCACTCACCCTCGCTTTCAGGCTGGTGATTTTGTGCGCCGTCGGACCAGCTGTCGTTGGACGATTCGTGATCGTCCCAACCGGCAATCATCGGATAAAGCTGGTGCAGGCGCCGCAGGTCTGAGTCGGTCCGGTACATGGCGTAGCGCGCGCGATAATCCGCCAGCGCGATCACTTCCGATTGAGGGTCCAGCTTTGGGCGACCGGGCAGGGTTTCGCTGTCTCCGGGATATGTCCCCTGAGGATACTCGTAAAAGTAGTCGCCCAGGTGCAGGGCACAGTCGAATTCGTTCGCCTCGGCAGCATGGCGATAGGCGTTGAACCACCCGAAGCCGAAATTCGAGCAGGAGAAGACTGCCATCTTCCAGCTTTGGGTTGGCCCCTGGGGCAAGGTGCGCGTGCGTCCGAGATCGGACATCGAACCATCGGGCGCGATGAAGCGGAAATAGTACCAGCGCCCGGGCTCCAGCCCTTCGGCCCAGGCCTTCACGCAGAAATCATTGTCGCCCGAGGCGGTGACCTGCCCCTCGGCGACCACGCGTTGGTTGGCGTCGGCCGAAAGTGCCTGCCAGGTCAGCTCGGTATCCTGCGCCGCGGCATATCGCGTCCACAGGAGCGCTCGCGAATGTCCGGGCTCACCACTGGCAACACCATGGGTAAACCCTCGCGTCTGGTGACCAAGTTGGGCCGACAGGGGCGTGGAGAAGAGCCCGGCGCCGAGCAGACCGCCTCGCATAAGGGTGCGCCGGTCGAGTGCTGGGAGGTTCGGGGAACGGGGCGGTTCGGTCTTCAGCATGCGGCAGTTCTCCTCATCTCTGCCTTCCTGACTGCGCGCGATGGCAGTCCGATGACAAGAACCAAATATCCGATTGACAAGCACACGCTCCCTTTTGGAAAGCACACTTGACATCAGTCGGAAGGTATGACAAATACCCTTTACATCAAGAAAAGGAGACTTGTCATGAAACAGACCTATCAGGCCCTATTGGTGGCCGCATCCATGATCGGAATCGCCTTGCTGGCGGTTTTCGACTTCGTGCCCGTGGAGGTGGCGCAATACTCGCCCTTTCTCCTCCTCGCCCTGTTCCCCGGCGCATGGCTGCGTGATCGCAAGTCCTGCGATCTTCTGAACGGGAGCGAGGCATGAACACGGGAACAAGAGGCGGCTTCACGCGCACGGTACCGTTCTGGGCCGGACTCACTTTCGGGACATTTGGCGCGGTCATGGGCCTGGCGCTGACCGATGCGATCAACAGCGTCACGGCCCTGATCCTGATGATTGTTCCGGCGGGCCTGTTCTTCCAGACCATGCGCGTGGCCAATTCCGCGAGTGATTGCATCGGACGTGGCGAGGCTCAGCGCCTCTATATCAAGCGGGTCGCGATCTTCGCATCGGCATATCTCGTCGTCATTGCCCTCCAGGTCAGCCTGCTCGAGGGCGACGATGTCTCACTCGCAGCGCGCGCCGCTCTCTCGGTGATGCCCGGTCTCGCCATCTGCGGTGTCTTCTGGGCGATCGGGCGGCTCATCGTAGATGAGAAGGACGAATTCATCCGCATGCTGATCGTTCGGCAAACCCTCATCGCGACCGGCCTCGCACTCGGCTTCGCCACCATCTGGGGATTCCTCGAAACGGGCGGCGTGGTGCCGCATATCCCCGCATACTGGTTCGCGGTCGCATTCTTCTTCGGACAATTCGTGGGCGCGGCATCGAACCGCATCACGCATGGATCGTGGGGCGCGCTGTGAAGAACCGTCTCAAGGTGCTGCGCGCCGAGCGCAACTGGAGCCAGCAGGACCTCGCAGATCGGCTCGAGGTCAGCCGCCAGAGCGTCAACGCGATCGAGACCGGGCGCTACGATCCATCGCTCCCGCTCGCATTCAAGATCGCCGATGTGTTCGAACTTGCGATAGAGGAGATTTTCACGCGCGATTGACCGTCCTGCGTGCTTGACTTGAAACGCCCCCGGCTCGATTGTCTTTCCCGGACGGGACTTGCATCGGGCAATCGAATACCGGGGGTCGAATTGAATACGCAATATGAACAGATGGAAGCCGAGAGTGCATTCGGTTTCGACGGCAATTGGAAAGACTTTGCGCGCATCGCGCTACCCAACCTCTTGCTCACTATCGTTACGCTGGGAATTTATCGCTTCTGGGCGACGACGCGCGAACGCCGCTACCTGTGGTCCCACACGCGCTTCGTCGACGAACGGCTCGAGTGGACAGGTACGGGCAAGGAGCTGTTCGTCGGCTTCTTGATGGTGATGCTGCTGTTCGCGCTGCCGGTCTTCGGCCTCCAGTTCGTCTCTCAGGCGCTGATCATGCGCGGCAATGAGGCGTTGGGTGCAGCGCTTGGCATATTGCCGATCGTGGCGATCTTCTACCTCACCGGGGTCGCGCGGTTCCGTGCACTGCGATACCGGCTGTCGCGCACGCGCTGGCGCGGCATTCGCGGGGGCAGCAACGACCAGGGCCTCAAATACGGCCTGTCCTACATGTGGAAGACCTTCGTCGGCTACATCCCGATCGGCCTGCTCATTCCCTGGTCGATGACCAGCCTGTGGAACGAGCGCTGGAGCAAAATGAGCTTCGGTCCCTACGAATTCGAAGCCAATGCCGATCCGGGCAATGTCTTCGCGCGCTTCCTGCTGTTCTACCTTGCGCCGTTCATCCTGTTCGCTGGTGCATTGATTGCGGGAGCGACAGGTGCCCTGGCCGGATACGGGATAGGCGGCGAGGAAGGAGCGAGCATCGGCATGTTCGGCGCGATCATCTTCCTCTTCCTTTTCTTCTATCTCGGCCTCGGCCTGATCGCGGTGGCATTCTATGCCAAGTTCTACCGCGAAGTCGTTGGCTCGACGCGCTGGAAGGACCTCCATTTCAGCTTCG
This sequence comes from Qipengyuania vesicularis, assembly GCF_019711415.1. Lineage (GTDB taxonomy): Bacteria > Pseudomonadota > Alphaproteobacteria > Sphingomonadales > Sphingomonadaceae > Qipengyuania > Qipengyuania vesicularis. The sequence goes on from NZ_JAIGNJ010000003.1 coordinate 396,018, forward strand.
AGGCTTCGACCATGGATTGGGTCAAGCTGCTGATTGGCGATGCGTTGATCGTGGTCTTCACGCTCGGCCTGGGTTTCGTGTTCCTCTCCTATCGTCACTGGAAATTCCTGATTGTCCACCTCGAAGCGGGGGGTGATATCCTCCTCGACGAGCTTACCCAGTCGACGACCAAGACCGCGCGGCACGGCGAAGGGCTGCTCGATGCATTCGACATCGGGGCGTTCTGATCGATGGAAAGCAACTTCCAGACCTCGGCCCAATGGTATGATGGCCATAGCGCCATACGCCACCAGGGCGAAGCCGTGTGGGACGGGGCAGACACCCTAGCGCTTCGCGGCCCGACCGGGGCGATGGAGGTTGCCATTCCCGACCTCGAATACTCCGAGGAACGGGGTGGCGAGCTGGTCTATCGCCGCACGAGCGAGCCGAACTTCCGCCTGATCCTGCCGGCCGATATCCCGCCTGGCCTCGCTTCCAGATTGCCTGAAAAGCAGGTCTATGGCGCCTGGGTCGACAAGCTTGGGCTCGGCAAGGCGAGCGCGATCTTTGCGGCCGTCAGCGTGGCGGCCGTCGCGCTGTTCCTGACCGCGCCCGACTGGCTCGGGCCGCGCGTGCCGGAGAGCTGGGAACGCAATCTGGGCGATGCGATGGTCGGCGATTTCGGTAACCGGCTGTGTCACACGCCCGAGGGCGACGCGGCGCTCGCCAAGCTGCTCGACGCGGTCGATCCGGCCGAGGAGCAGGTTCGCGCCGGTGTCGCCAATATCGACATGGTCAACGCCGTCGCCCTGCCCGGCGGTCAGGTCCTGCTGTTCGACGGGCTGGTGCAAGACGCCAAGACACCCGAAGAACTGGCGGGGGTACTCGGCCACGAAGTGGGGCATGTTCGCGAGCGCCACGTGATGACCGCGCTGCTCCGCCAGTTCGGGATGTCGATCCTGCTATCGGGAGCCAACACGAGCGTCGGCGAAACGGTCTTTGGCCTCGCCGCGATGGGATATTCGCGCGATGCCGAGCGCGAGGCTGATGAATATGCGCGCGAGCGGATGGACGAAAGCCGCATCTCGCCGCTCGGCACCGCGTCATTCTTCGAGCGCATCGGCGGCGAGGGAGAAGGCGAGGAGAATGCGATCATCGGCTGGGTCTCGAGCCACCCCGATCCGGCAGAGCGGGCCAAGGCCTATCGCGAGGCAGCCAAGGGCAAGACATTCGTCCCCGTGTTGAGCGAAGAGGAATTCGCCGCAATCAAGTCGATGTGCGAGAAAGACCCCGACGTCGAGGAGTTCGACTTCTTCTAAGGGGTTGCAATGCGCCGCCGTGGACGCGACACCTCGCGCATATGACTGACGTCCGGTTTCACCGCATGCCCGACGGGCGGCGCATCGCTTTCCGCCACCGCGAAGGCCGCGGCCCCACCCTGGTCTTCCTGCCGGGCTACATGTCGGACATGGAAGGCGGCAAAGCGACTGCCCTGTTCGACTGGGCGGGCGAACACGGTCTCGCATGCCTGCTGCTCGATTATTCCGGTTGCGGACAGAGCGAGGGCGAATTCGCCGAGGGAACGCTGTCGAGATGGCGCAAGGAAGTTCTGGCGCTGATCGACGCGCAGATTTCCGACCCCGTAATCCTCATCGGCTCGTCCATGGGTGGCTGGCTGATGCTGCTCATCGGCATGGCGCTGGGCGATCGACTGGCGGGCCTCGTCGGGATCGCCTCCGCCCCGGACTTCACGGACTGGGACTTCGACGACGCGCAAAAGCGCACGATCACCGAGCAGGGCTTCTTCCAAATGCCGCTGTCGCCCGAGTATGACTACGAGCCGCTGCGCGTGTGGCGCGGGTTCTGGGAAGACGGGCAGGCGCAACGCCTCCTCGCCAGCACTATCCCGCTCGATGTCCCCGTCCGCCTGCTCCACGGTGAACGCGACAATGACGTGCCCTCGCAGATCAGTACGAAACTTGCCGCGGCGCTGCGTTCGGATGCGGTTCAACTGACATTCGTAAAGGACGGCGACCATCGCCTCTCGCGGCCGCAGGATATCGCGCTGCTGCTGCGCACCGTGGACGGCTTGCTATCGGACCTGGAGACCGCTTGACCTACCCCCTCGCCCCGCTCGTTTTCATGCTGGCCCAGGTCGGCCCCAATCCCGCTGCAGGAAGCATGCCTGGGGTCCCGCCCGAATTGCAGGACCGCCCCCCGCGCGAGCGAGCAGTGTCGGGGCCGCAGGCCACCACGCTTGCCGATTGCTTGCGACTGGCCTCGAACGATCCCTACGCCGCGCTGGATCGGGCGCAATCCTGGCGTGAGGCAGCGCAGACAGATCTGGAGTTTGCGCAGTCGGCGCATTGCCTCGGCCTTGCGCTGGTGAAGCTCGGCCGGATGAGCGAGGCCCGGCAGGCCTTCGATCTTGCCAGCGCCGAGGCGCCTCAGGACAATCTTTCCTATGCCGCAAGGCTCGCCGCGATGGCGGGCAATGCGGCGATGGCCGAAAACGACACCGATGCCGCGATTGGCCTGCTCGACCGTGCAGGCGAACTTGCGCTTACCGCTGGCGACGGCGAACTCGCCGCCGACTTGCGCGTAGATCTCGCCCGCGTGCTGGTGCGGGTAGGGCGCGAGGAGGATGCGGCCCTCGCGCTTGCCGAGGCGCGTGAAGCCGATGGGCTCGACACGGAGGCCTGGCTCCTCTCTGCGACGCTTTCGCGCCGGCTGGAGCGGCTATTCGAAGCGCAAAGTCAGATCCAGCGTGCTTCCTTCCTCAGTCCGCGCGATCCTCAGGTAGCCTTGGAGGCGGGCGTGATCGCGGCACTCTCGGGTCGCGCCGAGGATGCACGTGACAGCTTTGAATCGGTGATCCGGCTGGCACCCGGCAGCGCCTCTGCCGAACGCGCTCAGGGATATCTGGACCAGCTCTCCGCGCCCGAAGAAGCCCCTGACACTCCCGAGGAATGACCGCCTTTTCGGTTCTCGACCTCGTGCCCGTGCGCGAAGGAGGGACGCTCCCCGAAGCGTTCGAGGCGGCCACTGCTCTTGCGCAGGCAGCTGAAAGGCTCGGCTGCAAACGGTACTGGGTTGCCGAACACCACGCGATGGAAGGGATTGCCGGAGGGGCCACCTCGGTGGTCCTTGCGCATATCGGCAACGCCACGAGCACGATCCGCATCGGGTCGGGCGGGATCATGCTGCCCAACCATACGCCATTCCAGATCGCAGAGCAGTTCGGCACTTTGGACGCGCTGTTTCCCGGTCGCGTCGATCTCGGCCTCGGCCGTGCACCCGGCGCCGGTCCGGAACTCCAGCGCGCACTGCGCAAGGACCTCCACCGGGCTGCGGAATCGTTCCCGCAGGACGTGGTCGAGTTGATGGCTTTGATGGCCGGGGACGCCGAAATCCATCCGACCCCTGGCCTCGGTGCGAAGCCCGAATTCTGGATGCTCGGCTCGAGCCTGTTCGGCGCCCAGCTCGCAGCCCGACTGGGCATGCCCTATGCCTTCGCCAGCCATTTCGCGCCCGATCACCTCGATGCAGCGCTGGAAATCTATCGCCGCGATTTCCAGCCTTCCGACCAGTGCGACCGGCCGCATGTCATGGCAGCGATGAACCTCTTCTGCGCACTAAGCGAGGCGGAAGCCGAAACCCTGGCAACCTCGCAGATGCAGGCCTTCGTGGCGCTGCGAACGGGCAGGCCCTCGAAACTCAAACCGCCCATAGAAGGCTATCGCGAGCAACTGCCCGCACCGGCGCAGGCCATGCTGGCGCATATCGGCCAGGCGAGCGCGATCGGAACGCCGGAGCAGTGCGCCGAGGCGGTGCGCGGCTTCGTCTCTCGCACTCAGGCAGACGAGATCATCCTTGCCGGCCCCACCTTCGATCCGCAGGCCCGGATCGACAGTCTCTCGCTAGCCATGCAGGCGCTCGGCTGACGCTACGGCTGCCGCCTTTGCATAGGATTGCAAAAATGCGCATTCGCCGCCTTGCCCTCGCTTGCCAACAGGCCTAATCGCGGCCCCTGACCGATCCGGGCAACGACTCGGATATTTCAAGGTGCGGCAACAATCCGCGCCGCAAGCGAGAGGCCCCCATGGGTTCCAAGACCGCCACTACTCCCGCAGCCCAGTCCAAGATGCTCGTGCAGCACATGCGCGATTCGATGCTGCCGGGGGACACGCCCTTCGACGATGCGCGCATGAAGGAGGCGGCGGATTTCGTCACCCAGGTTGCGCAGCAGCGTAGTTTTGGCGAAGTGGCCATGGCGATCGAGTCGGTTACGGAAGGTCACCGCTATACGCGCATCGCGATCGTCAATGACGACATGCCTTTCCTCGTCGATTCGACAGCGGCCATGATCGCATCGCTTGGCATTTCGATCGACCGCCTGGTCCACCCGGTCGTCCCGGTCGAACGGACCAAGGATTGCACGCTCGACCGAATTCTCAAGGGCGAGCCCGAAGATGCCTATTGGGAATCGATGATCTACATCGAGACCGCGCGCGTCGATGCCAAGCAGCGCCGCGCGCTCGAGGAGCAACTTCACGCTACGCTCGCGGATGTGCGTGCGGCAGTCACCGACTGGCCCAAGCTGCGGAAGCAGATGCAGCACGATGCCAAGGCGCTCGAGGCTGAAGAGGGTCGGGCGCTGCTCGAATGGCTCGATTCAGGCATGCTCACCCAGCTGGGCCACGTCGTCCGCATGCGCCACGGCTCGCAACAGGGCGAGCTCGGCATATGCCGGTCGGGGGTTCCACAACTGCTGGTCGATGAAAGCTTCGATCGCGCCTTCAAGTGGTTCGAAGCCAAAGGCGAACAGCGTACTCCGCTGATCATCAAGGCCAACCATATCGCGCGCGTGCACCGCGCCGTGCCGCTCGACCTGTTCATAGTCCCGCGCCGCGAAGGCAAGAAGATCGTCGCCCTGTCGGTCCATGCCGGTGTGTGGACCAGCGCAGCCCTCGCCGCGCCGCCGCGTGCGGTGCCGATCCTGCGCGAGCGGCTCGACCGCATTCGCGACAAGCTGAACTTCGACGAAGGCGGCCATGCCGGCAAGGCGCTGGTCCATGCGATGACCGCGCTGCCGCACGACCTGCTGATCGGATTCAGCGAAGCAGATACCGAGCGCGTCGCCACGACAATGATGGCGTTGGTCGACCGTCCGCGTCCGCGCCTCGCCCTGGTCGAGGCCCCGCTCGCCCGACACCTGTTCGCCTTCGTCTGGCTGCCGCGCGACATGCTGGCGACGCAAGTCCGCCTGCAGATCAAGTCGCTCCTCGAACATGGAGCTGCGGCGCGCCTGCTGGACTGGAGCCTGGAGGTCGAGGGCGGCAACCTCGCCATGCTGCGCTTCGTGCTCGATATTCGCGACGGTGCGAAGGCCCCCGACGAGGCCGATCTTGAAGAGCAGTTGCAGACCCTGCTCCGCGGCTGGAACGAGGCGGTCGAAAACGAGCTCCTCACCATGGTGGAGAAAGGCCGCGCCGCAGCTCTTGCCATGCGCTTTGCGGAGCATTTCCCGACCGCCTATCGTGCCCGCTTCGGCCCGCGCGAGGCGGCGGAGGACATCTCCAAGCTGCGCGCGCTGGGCATCCATGCCGATGACGAAGAAGATGCGCCGCATCGCGGTGCGCGGCTCTATCTGTGCGAGCGTGACGACCCCGCGTGCCTGCGCTTGAAGCTTTACCAGGCGGAGGGCAGCCTGCCGCTGTCGGACGCGGTCCCGGTGCTCGAGAACTTCGGCTTTCATGTGCAGGCCGAAATGCCCACCGTGCTCAATGATGCGCAACTCGGCACGATCCACGATTTCGCGCTTCAGCTCGCCCCGGGCGTAGACCCCAACGATCTCGTCGGCCGCGCAGAAGCGATCGAAGAAGCGGTGTCGGCAGTCCTCAACGGCCATGCCGAGAACGATGTCTTCAACCGGCTCGTGGCGGAAGCGGGGCTCGAGGCAGCTCAGGCCGACTGGCTGCGCGCTTTCTATCGCTATCTGCGCCAGACCGGCATGGGCTTCACGATCTACACGGTGGTCGATGCGCTGGCGAAAAACCGCGACATCACCCGCGCGCTGATCGCCCTCTTCGCCGCACGCCACGATCCGGATTTCAAGGGCAGCCGCGATAGCGCGATCGAGGAGGCGCGCGGCACGATCAAGCGCGGTCTCGCCAAGGTCAAGGCGATCAACGACGACCGCCTGCTGCGTCTCTACAACGCGTTGATCGATGCGATCCTGCGCACCAACAGCTTTGCCCCGGCGGCAAGCGAAGCGCTCGCCTTCAAGATCGACAGCTCACTCGTCCCGGGCCTGCCCAAGCCGATCCCCTGGCGCGAGATATTCGTCTATTCACGCCGCGTGGAAGGCATCCACCTGCGTTCCGGCCCGGTCGCGCGCGGGGGCCTACGCTGGTCCGACCGGCGCGACGACTTCCGCACCGAGATCCTCGGACTGATGAAAGCGCAGCGCGTGAAGAATGCCGTCATCGTGCCGACCGGCGCGAAGGGCGGCTTCTATCCCAAGCAGCTGCCCGATCCCTCGCTCGACCGCGAAGGCTGGGCGGCGGAGGGCCAGGCGAGCTACGAAGTCTTCATCCGCACGCTGCTGTCGGTCACCGACAATATCGTCGACGATAAGGTGGTCCATCCCGAAGGCGTCGTCATCAATGATGGCGAAGACCCCTATTTCGTCGTCGCCGCCGACAAGGGTACGGCGAAGTTCTCAGACGTCGCCAATGCCATCGCAGAGAACCGCGACTTCTGGCTCGACGATGCCTTCGCGAGTGGCGGCTCGAAGGGCTATGACCACAAGGCCATGGGCATCACCGCCAAGGGTGCCTGGGTCAGCGTCCAGCGCCACTTCCTCGAGATGGGTGTCGACGTGCAAACCGACCCGATCCAGGTGGTCGGCTGCGGCGACATGTCGGGCGACGTTTTCGGCAATGGCATGCTGCTGTCGAAAGCAATCAAGCTGGTGGCTGCTTTCGATCACCGCCACATCTTCCTCGATCCCGATCCCGATCCGGCCAAGAGCTGGAAGGAGCGCAAGCGCATGTTCGACCTGCCGCGCTCGAGCTGGGAAGACTATGACGAGGACCTCGTCTCGCGTGGAGGCGGTGTCTATCCGCGCGATGCCAAGGTCATCAAGCTATCCAAGGCAATGCAAGGCGTGCTCGGCCTCGATGTCGCGGAGATCGAACCCGAAGCATTGATATCCGGCATACTGAAGGCGCCCGTCGACCTGATCTGGTTCGGCGGAATCGGGACCTACATCAAAGCAGCTGCCGAGAATAACGTGCAGGTCGGCGATCCGGCGAATGATGCGCTGCGCGTCGATGCCAAGGAACTGCGCGCCAAGGTGATTGGCGAGGGCGCCAACCTCGGCACCACGCAAGCCGGGCGGATCGAATTCTCTTTGAACGGCGGGCGTTGTAACACCGACTTCATCGACAATTCGGCCGGCGTCGATTGCTCGGACAACGAGGTCAACATCAAGATCGCGCTCGCCGCTGCCAAGCGGGCAGGTAAGCTGTCCGAACCCAAGCGCGTCAAGCTGCTCGAAGCGATGACCGACGAAGTCAGCTCGCTGGTCCTGGAAGACAACCGCCTCCAGGCCCTTGCCCTGTCGATCGCCGAAATCGGCGGCGCACGGGCGATGGGATCGCAGCTCCACCTGATCGATACGCTTGAGGCAGGCGGCAATCTCGATCGACGCACGGAAGGACTGGCAGACAACCAGAACTTGCAGCGCCGCGCGGCGGATGGAACCGGGCTGACCCGTCCCGAACTGGCAGTCTTGCTTTCTTCGACCAAGCTCGTGCTTCAGGACGCGATCGAGAACAGCGACCTGCCCGACGATCCGATCCTCGAGGACCTCCTGCTGCGCAGCTTCCCCGAACCCATGCGCAAGACCTTCAAGGCTCAGATCGAGAACCACCGTCTGCGCCGCGAGATCATCGCCACCAAGCTCGCCAATGCGATGATCAATCGCCTCGGCATCATCCACCCGTTCGAGCTGGCGGAAGAGGAAGGCGTCGAGTTGTCGCAGGTCGCGGCCTCGTTTGTCGCGGTCGCGCATTTGTTCGATCTGCGCAGCCTGTGGGACGACCTGGACAAGGCGAAGATGGACGAAAGCGCCCGCCTGCTCATGTTCGACAGGCTGGCCGCTGCCGCCGCGAACCTCATGTCGGATGTCCTGCGAACCGGCGCAGGCCGGGTGAACCCGTCGGACATGGTGGCCAAGCTCGGTAAGGGCGTGAAAGTACTGATCACCTCGTCGGACCAACTCCTCGGCTGCGAGATCCGGAGCCAGTCGGCCAAGCTGCACGATCGATTCGCCGCCGCCGGCGCGCCCGATGCGATCGCCCGCAAGGTCACAGATATCTTCGACCTCGATGGTTCGGTTGGCCTTGCCCAGCTTGCCAGCGATACCGGGATCGGGCCGAAGCCGATCACGCAGGCATTCTCCGATATCGGCGCGATGATGGGGATCGACTGGGCGCAGAGTACTGCGGCAACGATGAATCCCTCCGACGTATGGGAGCGCTTGCTGGTCTCCGGAATCGCGCGTGATTTCCAGCAGATGCGGCTCGAACTGCTGCGCCGCCTGTCGCGCCGCAAGGATGCGAAGAAGGATATGCCCAAGGTCGTCGAAAGCTGGGCGCAGGACCACGAAAGTGCGATGCGCCAGTTCCGTTCGATGGTCGATCGGGCGCAGAGCCAGACGCCCGTGGCACCGGCCATGCTCGCGCAAATTGCCAGCATGGCGCGCAACCTGCTGGCGAGGTGATTGACCGCGCGACGCTTGACCGCGCGGGCTTTTGACGCCAGCGCTTGCGTTCATGGAGCATTATGACGTCGTCATCGTGGGGTCGGGTCATGGCGGTGCGCAGGCTGCGATAGCTTTGCGCCAAGCAGGCCATGAGGAGCCGATCCTCATGGTCAGTCGCGATCGCAACCCGCCCTACGAGCGTCCGCCACTGTCCAAGGAATATCTCGCCGGGGACAAGCCTTTCGAGAAAATCCTCATCCGCCCCGAGCAGTTCTGGGCGGACCGCAATGTCACGCTGCGCCTCGGGGCGAATGTCAATGAAGTCGACTGGATGAGGCATGTCCTGTCGCTCTCGGACGACAGTTCGATCACATACCGCAAGCTCATCTGGGCTGGCGGCGGCGATGCCCGCAGGCTGGGTTGTCCTGGCGCAGAACTGGCGGGGATCCACACAATCCGCTCGCGACGCGACACCGACGCACTGAGGGACGAACTCGCTGCAGGCAACCGCCGCGCGGTGGTGATCGGTGCCGGCTATATCGGCCTCGAGGCAGCGGCCGTATTGCGCAAGATGGACTGCGCCGTAACCGTGGTCGAGATGCAGGATCGCGTGCTCGCCCGCGTCGCCGGGCCGGAGATCAGCGAGTTCTACGCTGCGGAACACCGCGCGCATGGCGTCGACATCAGGCTCGAAACCGGTGTGGACCGGATCGAGGGCGATGGGGAGAAGGTGACGGGTGTGACGCTGACGACCGGCGAGACCATCGCCTGCGAAATCGTCATCGTCGGAATTGGCATCGTGCCTTCGGTCGGCCCGCTGATCGCCGCCGGTGCGGCAGGCAGCAACGGTGTGGATGTCGATACCTTTTGCCGCACCTCGCTCGACGATATCTATGCGATCGGTGACTGTGCGGCGCACCCCAATCCCCATGCAGGCAATGCCGTGATCCGTCTGGAATCGGTGCAGAACGCGAATGACATGGCGACCGTCGCCGCCAAGGCGATCATGGGCGACAAGCAGGATTACGATGCCGTGCCGTGGTTCTGGTCGAACCAGTATGACCTCCGGCTCCAGACGGTGGGCATTTCGACCGGCCATGATGCGACCGTGCTGCGCGGCAACCCGGCGGAGCGCAAGTTCAGCCTGATTTATCTCAAGGAGGGCGAGGTCATCGCGCTCGATTGCGTCAACAACACGCGCGATTACGCGCAGGGGCGCAAGCTGGTGTTGAACCGGGCGGAGATCGATCCGGCACTGCTGGCCGATACCGAGGTCGCGCTCAAGGAGATGGGTTGAGGCGCATCGCTGCCCAGTCGGCGGCTTCAGCCACGGCGGGATCGGGATCGCTTCTCAGTACTTCGACCTGCGCGGCCAATTCGCCATTCCCGCTATTGCCCGCGGCATAGAGGCAATTGCGCACAAAGCGATCGCGTCCGACCCGCTTTATCGGTGAGCCGGAGAAGAACTTGCGGAAACCTGCATCGTCGAAAGCCAGGAATTCGGCCAGGCGCGGGGCCGCCAGTTCTTCGCGCGGCGCCAGTTTCAGATGACGGTGGGCAGTGTCCGCAAACTTGTTCCACGGACATACCGCCAGGCAATCGTCGCAGCCATAGATCCGATTACTCAGCGCCTCGCGAAACTGCTCCGGAATCGGTCCCTTATGCTCGATCGTGAGGTAGGAAATGCAGCGCCGCGCATCGAGCTGGTAGGGCGCGGGAAAGGCTGCAGTAGGGCAAGCGTCCTGGCAGGCACGACACGACCCGCAGCGATCCCTGCCCGCATTATCGGGCGCAAATTCGAGCGTCGAATAGATCGCACCGAGGAACAGCCAGCTTCCGTGATCGCGGCTGACCAGGTTGGTGTGCTTGCCCTGCCAGCCGATACCTGCCGCCTCGCCCAGCGGCTTCTCCATCACCGGCGCCGTGTCGACGAAGACCTTGAGTTCGCTGTCCGGCTCGCGCTCGATGAGCCAGCGGGCGAGCGCCTTCAGCGCCTTTTTCACCACATCGTGATAATCGCGCCCCTGCGCATAGACTGAGATCCTCGCCCTTTCGTCATCACCCTCCAGCGCCAGCGGATCGACATCGGGCGCGTAACTCATGCCGAGCGCGATCACGCTCCTGGCTTCGGGCCATAGGCCTTGCGGGCTGGCGCGCTGGACTTTGCGGCTCTCCATCCACTCCATCGAACCATGGTGTCCGGCGCCGAGCCATTTCTCGAAGCGCCCCGTGCGCAGCGGGTCCTCGCCTGCATCGGCAAAGCCGCACGCCACGAAGCCGAGGCTACGAGCCTCGCGCCTCAGGTCCTGTTGCAGGGTGTCGAGTGACGCCGATTTAACCAAACTTGCTGTTGCTCCCGTTCATATCGCGCGGCTAACTCGCTGGCTCCTTAGGGGAGCCGGATACCGCGATGTCGCGAAACGACGATCAATACAAGAATGGCCTTGCCATCGAAGCCCGCGGCCTCGTGAAAAGGTTCGACGACACGCTCGCGGTCGACGGGGTCGACATCAGCGTGCCTGAGGGGGCGATTTACGGCATCCTCGGTCCCAATGGCGCGGGAAAGACGACGACCCTGCGCATGCTGCTTGGCATCATCGATCCGGACGAAGGCGTACGCCGTGTTTTTGGCCATGACCGGCCCCACGAGATCGCCAAGTGGATCGGCTACCTGCCTGAAGAGCGCGGCCTCTACCCGGCGATGAAATGCGATGATGCGATCGCCTTCATGGGAGCGCTGCGCGGCCTGCCGCTCGACGAAGGGAAGAGACGCGGACGCGAACTGCTTGAGAACCATGGGCTGGGCCACGCGGTCGACCGCCAGATCCGCCAATTGTCGAAGGGCATGGCGCAGACCGTGCAGTTGCTCGGCACGCTGGTCCACCGACCGCGGCTGGTGGTGTTCGACGAGCCCTTCAGCGGCCTCGATGCGATCAACCAGGGCAAGCTCGAAGTGATGATCCGCGACCTTGCGCGCGAGGGTACGACCGTGATCTTTTCCACCCACGTGATCCACCATGCCGAGCGGCTGTGCAACGATGTCGCGATCATCGCCGGGGGCCGGGTGCCCTATGCCGGATCGGTCGATGCGGCGCGCGACCGGATCCCGGCGCAGGTCCGGCTCGAGACCCGCAACGAGGGCGGCGAATGGCGCAGCGCGCTCCCTGCCGATGCCCGTCATGATGCGAAGGCTGCTGACAGCCACTTCTGGTATTTCCCGATCCCCGAGGGCGGGATCGAGGCGCTGCTCAAGCGGCTGATCGACGGCAAGGCCGGCATCCTCTCGCTCTCGATCGAGCGAGCAGGGCTCCACGATGCCTTCGTCGAAATTGCCGGCGAAGCTGCCGCACGGGCGCTTGAAGAGGAGAACGAGGCATGAGCCACGAACACGAAGCCTCGCGCCTTTCCTTCTTCGAGGCCGCCTGGGTGGTCGCACGCCGCGACTTCAAGGCGATCCTGTTCAGCAGGGCCTTCTTCTTCTTCCTGCTCGGGCCTCTGTTCCCGATCGTCGTCGGCGCGCTGGCCGGTGGCATCGGCGGACAGGTGCAGCGCGAGGCGGTCGTCAACACGGTCGCGCTTGCCATGTCCGACGAAGACAACGCCGCTCTCGTCGCGGCAGGCGAAGCGGCCAAGGACACTATCGGTGGATTGCCGCGTGTTGCAGTGATCGATAGCGAAGAACGCGAGTCGGAAGGACTGACGCCCGAGAGCTTGCTCGATACCTCCGAATTCGCAGTGGTTGTCACGGGCAGTCTGGTCAGCCCCGTCATCACCGGGACCCCAGCCCAGATTTCGCGGTGGGACGGGCCGGTTGCCCTCCTTTCGGCGATGGCAAGCGGCACCGCTCCTTCGGCCTTTCCCGAGATCACCGAGCGTCCGCTTGCGACAACGGCGGCAGCGGCGAAATCGGACCGCATCCGAACGGCACAGGCGGGCCAGCTCCTGCTGTTCCTCCTCATGATGCTGCTGGCGGGCATGGTGCTGTCGAACCTGGTCGAGGAAAAGGCGAACAAGGTAATCGAAGTGCTTGCCGCTGCGATCCCGATGGACTCGGTCTTCTTCGGCAAGCTCTTCGCGATGCTCGGCGTGAGCTTCGTGGGAATTGCCGTCTGGGCCCTCTTCGGAGGAGCCATCGGCGCGCTCGCCGGAAGCGCCATGCCTTCGCTGCCCGAGCCTGCACTGGGATGGCCGCTCTTCGTCCTGCTCGGCATAACCTACTTTGCGATGGGCTACCTCCTGCTCGGCTCGCTCTTCCTGACGATCGGCGGCATGGCGACCACCGTGCGCGAGGTGCAGACGCTGTCCATGCCCGTTACCATGGCGCAGTTACTGGTGTTTTTCCTTGCCGCTTTCGCAATGACCAACCCGGGATCGCCGCTGGAACTCTTCGCTGCGATCTTCCCGCTCTCTTCGCCCTTCGCCATGCTGGCACGGGCGGCGCAATCGCCCGACCTGCTGCCGCACCTGCTGGCGCTGGCATGGCAGGTCCTGTGCGTTGCGATCTTCATCAAGGCGGGGGCCACGCTGTTCCGGCGGCGGGTGATGAAGTCCGGCAAGGGCGGCCGCGGCACCAAGGGCCGGATTGCGGGAACCTTGCCCGGTGGATCGGCCTGAGGTCGCTTGCGTGCAATCCCTGCTGACTGAGCCCAGTTAGGTTCGTTTTTGCAACGCACTATTGACACACCTGTCAGTTAGGGCAGGATGTAGGGGAGAGGAGAATCCCATGGCCACTATCGCCCCGCAAAGGCCCGAATGCCGGACGTCGCCCACTGCGTATGAGGCGCTCAAGCAGCATTTCGCCGAGCATCCCGAGGAGCGATTGAGCCATCCGCACAAGTGGGACGTCAGCCGCAGCGACATCTATTACGAAAACACCTGGCAGCCGATCTTCAAGGAGATGCGCGAAGCCGGGCCGCTCCACTACATCCCGGAAAGCCCGTTCGGGCCCTACTGGGCGGTGGTCCAGCATAAGGCGATCCAGCACATCGAGGCGCTGCCCGAGACCTTCTCCTCAAGCTGGGAACATGGGGGCATCACCATCCTCAACCGGCTGACCGAAGAAGAGCTGGCCGCAAGCAATGTTGGCGACCGGCGCGAATTGCCGATGTTCATCGCCATGGACCGGCCGCAGCACACGGGCCAGCGGCGCACCGTGGCGCCCAAATTTACCCCCAGCGGCATGGCAGAGATGGAAGGCGAGATTCGCCAGCGCACGGGAGAGCTTCTCGATTCGCTGCCGCGCGGCGAAGTATTCGACTGGGTCGACAAGGTTTCGATTGAGCTGACCACCGGAATGCTTGCCATCCTCTTCGGTTTCCCGTGGGAAGATCGCCGCCTGCTAACCTTCTGGTCTGACTGGTCGGGCGATACCGAGCTCGCCAGCGTCCGCTCGCTGGACGAGATGCGCTGGGGATTCCTCCATGAGATGGCCGCCTATTTCCAGTCGCTGTGGGTCGAACGCACCCATGACAAGGAGCCGGGCGACGATCTCATTTCGATGATGATCCATTCCGAGGCGATGAACCAGATGCGCCCGGAGGAATTCATGGGCAATCTGGTGCTGCTGATCGTGGGCGGCAACGACACCACCCGCAATTCGATGAGCGGGATCATCTACCAGCTCGACAAGAATCCCGACCAGCGCAAGCTGTTCGAGCAGCAGCCCGATCTCATTCCCAATGCCGTGCAGGAGATCCTGCGCATGCAGACGCCTCTTGCGCATATGCGCCGCACCTGCACCGAGGATACCGAGGTCTTCGGACAGCAGATCAAGAAGGGCGACAAGGTCGTGCTTTGGTATCTCAGCGCCAACCGCGACGAGCAGGTGTTCGAGAACCCCGACAAGCTCGACATCACGCGCGAGAACGCCCGTCGCCATATTGCGTTTGGCTACGGCATCCACCGCTGCGTCGGAGCACGGCTCGCCGAATTGCAGCTGCGGGTGTTGCTCGAGGAACTGCACAAGCGCCGCATGCGCGTACATGTCGCAGGCGATATCGAACGCGTCCGGGCAAACTTCGTCCACGGATTCCGCAAGCTCGAGGTCGAAATCACGGAGTTCTGAGGTAACCTTTCGGTCGTTTCGAACGTATTCATGGGCACAAGCCTATGGAGCATGAGATGCAGACGACTGATCGGAACCGCCGCGCCTTTCTTGGCCTGCTGGGATCGGGTGTTGCCGCCACCACGCTCGCCGCCTGTGGTTCGAGCGAGGTGCAGGCAAAGGACTACCCGGTTTCGTTCAGCGAGGCGCAATGGCGCAAGAAGCTCACCAGGAGCGAATTCTACGTCCTGCGCGAAGCCGGGACCGAGCGCCCCTATACCTCGCCGCTCAATGACGAGAAGCGCGTCGGCACATTCGTCTGTGCCGGCTGTGCGAACGAGCTCTACAGCTCGAAGACCAAGTATGATTCGGGCACCGGCTGGCCCAGTTTCTGGAAGGCCCTGCCAGGTGCGGTGGGCACCAGCACCGACTACAAGATCGGCTATCCGCGCACCGAGGTGCACTGCGCCGATTGCGGAGGGCACCTCGGGCACATCTTCTCCGATGGCCCAAAGCCGACCGGCAAGCGCCATTGCATCAATGGCGTGGCAATGGACTTCGTCCTGGCCTAGTCGGCAATGCGGTAGACTGCGAGCTGCGGCGGGCCGCCAAGCTCGACGCGCTCGAGCCAATCCGGCGCTTCTCCTCCGCGCAAGCGAGCTGCGAGACCATCTGGCGCGACATTCGCGTAGAGCTGGATTTCGGTCATCTCGGTGCACAGGGCGAGGTAATCGGCCCCACTGCCGGATAGCAAAACGCGCGCCTCATCGGGCGATGCCAGGAATGTCCGAATGACTTCGGCCATCGCTTCATTGGCGCGGTGATGGCCGGTGGCTACGACCGCATGATCTGTCTCGAGCAGGATGGCTGGCCCGAGATCCAGCGGAGCCATTACCGTACCCTGCTCCAACCCGCCCAGCAGAGGCGCATTGGCATAGACGTCGCAGGCGCCGCTCGCGACTCCTTCCACCGCCGCAGGTTCGGGGGGGAGGATGGCACGCGCTGCCAGTACCAGCGTCATCGGCGCCAACAGTAGTATGATCGCAATCGCATTCCCGATCGCCGCCAAAGGGGCGCCTTGCTGCCGAATGCGCGCGAGCAGGCTCGACGTGAGCCATCCCAGCGGGATTGCCGCAATGATCGAGGCGAACGCCAGTGAGCGCGCGACCAGCATTCCGAGCGCCACCGAGGCGACCAGCAGGAACAGATACTCGGCCCACCAGGCGCGCAGCCACAGGTCCGAGCGCATGTAGAGCGCAGCGGCCGCCCCCATCGCCGCCAGCATCTGCAGCAGCGCAGGCACATAGACCGACGGGGCCTGCTTCCACAGCGGCTGGCCCTCGAACACCAGCCGGTACCAGTATTCCTCCACTAGCGGATCGAGCGTGGCAAAGGGCGTTGCGATGCAGGTGGGCGAAAGCAGCGCATAGGCTGAGAAGGCCGCGCCCCCGACCAGTGCGAAGAGCAGGAGCATTCCGAACCCGCGCAGGCGCGTGAGCTGTGCGATGAGGGTGGTCCCGAGTCCTGCAACAAGGAAAAACGCCACATGCGCGGGCGAAACGGCATCGCAATAGGCCGTCAACGAAGTTCCGCGTGTTGCGAGGTAGAGCCCCGCAAGCCCGAGCGAGAGCGCCTGCATATATGCAGCCAACCAGCCGCGTTGCTTGTGATCGAACCACCATCTTGCGAACAGCACGAGCGCGAAGGCGGCTGCCATGGGCAGGATCTCGAGCGAGATCGAAAGGCCGGTCGCCATGGCAAGTCCTGCCGTCCAGCCGTTGATCCGCGCATTGCGGCGGCTGATTGCCCACAGCGTGATCGCGACCATCGCCACCTGCCAACCATGGTGGTCGATCCGCATGGGCTGGAACTGGAACAGCAAGGCCGGAAGGAACCCGCAGGCGAGCACCGAGATGATTGCCACGCGTACGCCGAGCAGTCGCCATGCCAGGCTCCCGATGGCGAAGGCGGACACCATGAAGGTCGCAAAGGGAATGAAAACGAGGGCGAATTTCTCCGCGCCCGGCTGGCCAAGCAGAGGGGTGAATGCCGCGATCAAGAGCGCGATCGGAATATCGACGACACGGGTCCAATGCATTGCCGTGCCCGATGGAGGATCGATGCGGTATTGCGTCACGTCGAACCAGCCCTGGCCGGCCAGCAGGTCACGGACCTGTACCAGCCGCAGGACATCATCGGGATCGGGGAATTTGCCCGTGAGCAGGCGACTTGCTGCGGTCACCAGCATGATGGCGCAGACAGCCAGCGAGGCGAGCAAAATTTGGCGCGCGGGGAATTCCCCCTGCCGCAGTCGACGGTCCGCGTTCATGTCAGTCGATGTGGCGGAAAACCACCTTGCTGCGCAAGAGCCAGGTCGCGGTAAAGCTCACCCCGATCGCAGCCAGCTTGGCGATGCGCGGATCGAGCCCGGCCATGTCCCCCGCGCCAACGATCAGCGTCGTCAGCGCGAGACCGACGAGGGCCGAACCCACGAAGAGCGCCTTCTGGCGTGTACGCTGCGGCCCGCGAGCCGCTACCGTGTCGGTGAAGACCGCGCGGCTCGACAGAAGCCAGTGGGTCACGATCCCCACGCTGTAGCCAACGGCCGACGCCGGGGCTGCGGCGACCTGCAGCGAAAGCAGGAGCAGGAAGGAACCCATGTCGACTGCCAGCGCCGCAACGCTGGCGAAGCCGTAGCGCGTCAGGCGGACGAGGTCGAAGCGCTGGAGGATGGCAGCCGGTCGCAGCATCGCAGGCTCAGCCGGCCTTGCCATCAGTGCCACCTTCCGCCTCGACGAAGGACTCCGTGGCAACTCGCTCAGCCGCACTGCCCTTCCACTTCAGCAGCAGGTAAGGCACTTTGTCGGGCGCGAACTGGCTGCGGTGATGGCGGTCGTAATATGGCGGCATGTGGTCGCCCACGATGAGGATATCGGCTTCGGGGAAGTCGCTCGCCGTGATCTCCTTGATGATCGCGTCGTCCATCTGGTTCCACAGCGCGAACTGGCGGCAAATCATCGGGAAGTCGGCGGCGAGAACGGCGGAGTGCGTTTCGCAATTGTCGACCTCGAGATTCATACCCGGCGGCACGGGAAGGTGCGAATTGACGGTCAGCCAGTAGAGGAATTGCGGCTTGTCGGCGGCTTTCAGATCCTGTGCAATCAGCGCAGGCACATCGCGGTCGCAAGCGCCAGGAAATACCCCGCCGCATTCAAGCGTGCCACGTGCCAGAAGATCCTCGGCAAATTGCTGTTTCTGGAATCCGATGTTGGGGTACCAGGTGGCGCGATCGAAGAACGCCCCGGTAAAGCTGTGATAGGCGCGCGTCTCATAGCCCGCTTCGGCAAGGCGCGCCGGGAGACAGCCCGTATCGGCCTGTTCGAGCACTTCGTAATAGTCACCCCAGCGCCCGCACAGTTCGCGAATTTCGGCTGCGGTAGTGGAGTTGAAATAAGTGGTGTTGCCCGAGCTTACCTCGAACCGCTCGGCAATTGCAGGCGTGTTGTAGCGCGCGAATAGCAGGCGATCCATTTCGGCATTGCCAACTGGCGTGCCCAGCGATTCGACCATGATCAGGATCAGGTTGCGCTTGGGCTCTCCGGCAGCCGGAACGGCAGCGAACTGGGTCATGTCGTTCGCCGAAACGAAAGGCGTGCCTTCCACGGCCGCACGCTTGTAGTGGCCGCGCATGCCCTTGCCCATCAGGCCATCGACCTTGGCCAGCGTCATCGTGGCAAGGATCGCCAAAAGCACCAGACGAATGTCGTTGTAAGCCTGCGGACGGCGCATTAGCCACATGGCCAGGGCACACAGACCCACGAGCAGACCAGCCCCGACGATATACTCCACCGAATTGGCCGGATTGATCTCTAGGAAAAACTTGATCGAATGGAGCAACGATCCGAGCGCGAGGTTGAACAGCCCCGCGATAAAGCCGAGGATCGAGTAGATCATCGCCCCCACGAAGGCGACGCACTGGACCCAGACGGGCATTCGGCGCACGATCAGGCCGATAGCGCCTGCAGCATAGATCTCGGGGCGGCGCGGTGGCGCACCGACCAGCCACATGGTGGCAAAGCCGATATTGGCAAGCACGATCCAGATCAGCAGCCAGTTGAGGAACTGCTTCCATTCAGCAGGCTCGAACGGGCGGAAGAGCTTCTTGAAACCCTTCAGCTCGGCCGTCTGTTCGGGCGCTTCGGGTGCGCCCGGCGAAAGAGGAATGCTAGCCATTATGCTGCCTCCTTGCCTTCGTCCTCGCTCTCGATGCGAGTCGGGACTTCCCGGACCGAATTGAGCGCGGCGGCCTGATCTTCGGTCAGCTGGCGATTGGGGATTGAGGCTTCGGCGCCTTCATCGCCCGCCTCGTGGTATTCAGCATCCTCGTTGACGCACCACGTGTCGTAGACGCGCTTGCCGGCGACGATGTTCTCCACCGTCAGCATGGCGGTCATCATGGCGTGATCCTGGTTGTTGTAGCGGTGCATGCCATTGCGGCCGACGAGGTGCAGCGTCGGGTGCTTTTCCTCGAGCTCGATGCGCATGGCATCGACATTGGCGGCATAGTCCTCGTCATAGACGGGATAGGCCTTTTCCTGGCGGACCACCGCGCCCGACTTGACCTTCTTGCGGTCGACCAGGCCGAGGATTTCCATTTCGTCGGTGGCGAGCTTGACGAGATCGTCGTCTTCCATCGACCAGAGGCCATCGCCTTCGAAGCAGAAATATTCGAGGCCGACGCAGGCCATGTCTTCGTCGGGGATCAATTCCGGCGACCAGCTGCGGAAGTTCTGCACGCGGCCGACCTTCACCTTGCTGTCGTGGATATAGATCCAGTTGTCGGGGAAGAGATCTTCGCCTTCGACCATCAGCGCGACGGTGAGGAAGTCGCGGTACTTGAGGTCGCTTGCCTGCAGCGTCGAGGCCGGCAGCGGGTGGAGGCGCTTCGACAGCTCGCGCATGGGTGCGCTGCTAATCGCGTGCGCGGCTTCGACGATCACTTCGCCGTCCTTGCCTGCTGCACTCATGCGCCAACTGCCGTCGGCCTGCGCGGAAAGCTGCTTCAGGCCGTGGCCCATGATGACATGACCCTTGCCGGTCGCGAGAATCTTGTCGCGCGCCGCATCCCACATCATGCCCGGGCCAAGGCGCGGGTAACGGAAGGTTTCGAGCAGGGTCTTCACTTCCTGCCCATCGTTCGGCTTCTTGTTGAGGCCGAGGCTGCGCTTCAGGCCATCGACCACCGCACCCCAGAGCGAGAGGCCCTTGATGCGCTGGGCGGCCCAGTCGGCGCTCATCTCGTCACACGGCATGCCCCACACCTTCTCGGTATAGGTCTTGAAGAAGATCGAATAGAGCTTGTGACCGAACTGGTTGGTGGTCCAGTCCTCGAAGCTCTTCACATGCCTTTTGGGGAAGAGCTTGTACTGGAGGTAGCTCGCCATACAGACTGTCGAGCGCAGGATGCCGAGGTTCCAAAGCGCTTCGAAGGCGCGCAGCGGGTAACTGTAGAACTTGCCCTCGTAATAGATGCGGCTCATGCGCGGGCGCTGGATGAAATCGTCCTCGCCGAGGATCTCGTTCCACAGGTCGACGACCTGCTGGCTCTTCGAGAAGAAGCGGTGCCCGCCGATGTCGAAGCGGTAGCCCTCGTGCTCGACCGTGCGGCTGATGCCGCCGACATAGGTCTCGTCCTTTTCGATGATGGCGACCGTCTTGCCCTGCTTGGTCAGCAGGTAACCCGCCGTAAGCCCAGCCGGCCCCGCGCCGATGATGGCGACGTCGACCTTGAGCGGATTGCCCTTCGAAACCATGAATACCCCCGAGTTCTCTTGTCTCACGGGGAGTGAAGGAAAATGGTTAGGAGGTGGTTAACGCGGCGATCATTCAAGCGTTTAGAAGCGAGAAAAACCGTGTCAGGCCGCGTCCGACACATCCTCGAGCAGTGCCGGACACTGGACGGATGCCGCCATCAGAGCGAATTCGCGTAGCGAGAAGGTGTCCTCGAACACCAGTCCGTAATTCGCATCCTTGCGCCAGCGAACCTTGGCACGCGTTTCGGGAAAGCTGGTCGAAACGACGCGCAGGCTCTGGTCGATCGCGAAGGCCGCATCGCATTCGACACGCGCGCCCTGCTGCGACAAGTTCACGGTCTTAGCGTCGCCGCTTGCCGTGAGCGAGGAAAGGGTCAGCGGAATCTCGATATTGAGGCGCAATTGGCGTTTCGGAAAATTCCAGCTTTCGTGGATTAGCCGCTCGACCGTGACCGGGCGATCGAAGCGGTAGCTCGCCTCGCGCCCTTCGCGGCGGGTCTCGACCAGCTCGTAGGATTCGCCGTTCTGAAGTTCCAGGCCGAGTGTGGTCTCGTCCGGCAGTGCGTGGAAGGTACGGAGAGAAATCCCGGTCGAGGAGACATCGCGAATAACGCAGATGAACTCGCCATGCGCGGACACCAGCTTGGCAGCCCTGATCAGGGAGGTGTATCGCGCCGCTCCGCGCCGTTCACCAACATCGATCACCGGCTCTGAATCGCTGCCGAAACCTGCGGAATAATCCATCGTCATTCATACCCCTGGAGTTCGCGGAGGGCTGCACCCCTCACGGCGGAACTCTTGGACCAGTGCCCCTGTGGACTCCTCTAGTATCGACCTACGGGTTAATACGAAGATAAGATGGGGCACGCGACTGTCAGCGCGTCCGACAGTCGCCGGGCGAATGCACTCAAATCGCATGGATCATGGTGCGGGTGGTGGGACTCGAACCCACACGTCCAAAGGACAGGGGATTTTAAGTCCCCGGCGTCTACCATTCCGCCACACCCGCCAACCGGCGAGCCGCGTGCCTAATGCGAAGATGTCATGGCTGCAATTGCGAAGCTGGCAGGTTGAGGGATCAACCCTCGTTCAGGCGTTCGCGAATTTCCTTGCCCGGCTTGAAATAGGGCACGCGCTTGGCGGGAACGTCGACGACCTCGCCCGTGCGCGGGTTGCGGCCCTGCCGGGCCTGCCGTTCACGGGTCGAGAATGCTCCGAAACCGCGCAATTCGACCCGACCGCCCTCGGCCAATCGCTCGGCAATTTCCTCGAAGAAGATATCGACGACCTGCTCAACCTCTTCGGCCCTGAGTTCGGGATTGTCGTCCGCGATGGCGGCGAGAAGTTCGGATCGGATCATTGCGCTCTCTCCCGATCGCCATACGACGATCGCAAATGCCTGTTCGTGCGACCCCAGCCAGCCCGTGGTTGGACGGTGCTGAAGTACCTCAAATGGCAGAATTCTGCGGTTCTCTCAAGGCAACAATTGTTAACGCGGGACGGTTCCGCGTCGGGAGAGGCTCAGGCGTCGGCGAGCAATTCGGCGGGTGCGATGCCAAGCCGCTGTATCCGCTCGCGAATTTCCGGCCATTCCTCGCTGAGGAACGCCTTCCGTTCGCGTTCGCGAAGAGTCGCCGCAGCGCCATCTGCCACGTACATTCCGACGCCGCGCTGGACTTCGACCAAGCCATCGTTCTGAAATTGCTGGTAGGCTTTCGCGACTGTGAGCGGATTGGCGCCCTGTTCCGCCGCAAGCGCGCGGACCGACGGCAACATCTCGCCTTCCTTGTACCGGCCGTCGATGATCGCAGCGGCGATCTGGTCGCGCAGCTTGAGGTAGACGGGCTTGGACTGGTTGCTCATGGAGAATCCCCGAAAGTCGTAGAGTGCTTCAGTGCCATAATACAGCGCGGCGCGCAAGGTTCCCGGGACAGCGGCATTCACCGCAGCGCAATGTGGTCGCGAGTGTAACTAATGCTTCACTTTGCGCACGAGGCCGCTAGGGTGCGCGGCTTCTACGGCCCGAGAGAATGGCTGACTTATTGGATACGGGGATCGATATTAAATGAAAGACTTCGCACTTTGGGCAGAGGCGGACTGGATCGCTGCAATCGCAGCTACAGTGCTCGGGTTGTTCCTTATTGGTGGCGCCTACGCGGTCACACGCAAGGAGCCAGAGGTCGGCGGTCACCCCAAGGGCCTCTACATGCTTTTCTTCGCCGAGATGTGGGAACGCTTCTCCTATTACGGCATGCGTGCGCTGCTGATATTCTATCTGACGCAGCACTGGCTCTTTAATAGCAGCGCTTCGAATGTCATCTACGGCGCTTACATCAGCCTTGTCTACATTACGCCGGTTCTTGGCGGGTGGCTCGCCGATAATTACATCGGCCAGCGCAAGGCGGTGCTGTACGGCGCGATCCTGCTTACATTCGGGCACTTCCTGATGGCGTTTGAAGGTACCGGCGGTCAAAACGATCCGACGATCAACGTCTTCTGGCTGGCGCTCGCTTTTATCATCGTCGGTTCGGGCTTCCTTAAAGCCAATATCTCGGTGCTCGTCGGTCAGCTTTATCCGCGTACCGATGTACGCCGCGATGGCGCATATACCATTTTCTACATGGGCATTAATGTCGGAGCCGCTGTCGGGGCGATCCTCGCTGGCTACCTCGGCTTTACGCTGGGTTGGGAGTACGGCTTCGGCGCTGCTGGCCTGGGCATGCTGCTCGGCCTCATCGTATTTGTCATTGGCAAGCCGCTGCTAATGGGGAAAGGCGAACCGGCCAAGCCCCTGGCCAAGAACACCGAATTGCTCGTCTATGGCATCGGCATCGTCGGCGTAGCGGTGATGTGGGTATTGATCCAGTATCAGTCGCTTGTTGGCGGCATCATGCTGATTGCTGGTGCGCTTTTGCTTGGTTATGTTCTGATTGAAGCCTTCAAACTCGAGAAGCACCCGCGTGAACGCATTTTCGCGGCCCTCTTCCTGATAGCCTTGCAGCCCCTGTTTTGGGGGCTATTCGAACAAGGTGGCGGTTCGCTCAACTTGTTCACAAACGAGTTTATCGATCTGCAGGGCGTTCCTGCTCCGATCTTCCAGTCGATCAACCCCATATACATCATCTTGCTTGCGCCAATCTTTGCGGGCCTGTGGACTTGGCTTGGCAGGAAGGGCTTAGAACCGTCCACTCCTGCAAAGTTTGGTCTAGGACTCGTTCAGCTCGGCTTTGGCTTCCTCGTCCTGGTTTGGGGCGCGGCTACCGTTGGGATCGATGCGAAGATCCCAGTGATTTTCCTTTTTGGCATCTATCTCTTCCACACCACAGGCGAACTTTGCCTCAGCCCAGTGGGCCTGTCGGCAATGAATCGTCTGTCGCCAAGGCACCTTGCGAGCCTGATCATGGGCGCATGGTTCTTTGCGACCGCAGGCGGTGGGTTCGTCGCCGGGGTCATTGGCGCCGCCACCGGCGGCGAAGATGGAGATATGACACGGCAAGCTGCTCTCGATGTTTATTGGACTATCGGCCTTGTTTCTATTGTCGTCGGAATCTTCGTGGTGTTGATTGCGCGGTTCGTCGCGAAGTATATGCATCTCGACACGCTCAGCGACGATGCGCTCGAAGGCCACGCTGAAGCTGGTCTCGAGGCACAGGAGGCCGGAATCCACCCGACCACCAGGGCCTGATCGAGTTCAAACGATCGTCCGGCAGGTGATGCCGGTCGACCAAATTGGATTGACCGGACGGGCCGGGGCAGCGATGCTCCGGCCCGTTCTTCGTTTGGGGGAGATGCATGAAGAGATTTGCCACGCTTGCGCTGACCGCAAGCCTTGCCGCCTGTGCCACCAATGGTACCGACTCGAGAACGGCGTCTGCCTCCGAGGGTGACTGGTCGGCGCCCAAGGGCCGCGACGGGAGCGAGCCGTTTCCAAGCACCTATCGCCGTTACCCCGGGAGCCCCACCGCCCTGGTCGGTGCGACGATATACGACGGCGCCGGTGGCCGGATCGACAATGGAACCGTGCTGTTCCGCGACGGGGAGGTTGTCGCTATCGGCGACGGATCGCTGTCGACCGAAGGCTACGAACGAGTCGATGCCCGCGGCAAGTTCGTCACCCCCGGCGTGATCGACATCCATTCGCATCTGGGCGATTATCCTACCCCCAGCGTCGCAGCGCATTCGGACGGCAACGAGGCGACCAGTCCCACCACGCCCGAAGTCTGGGCCGAACATTCGATCTGGCCCCAGGATCCGGGTTTTTCGCGGGCGCTCGCGAATGGCGGTGTGACCAGTCTCCAGATCCTGCCCGGCTCGGCCAATCTCATGGGTGGTCGTAGCGCCACATTGAAGAACGTACCGGCCCGCACGGTCCAGGGCATGAAGTTTCCCGGCGCGCCCTATGGCTTCAAGATGGCCTGCGGCGAGAACCCGAAGCGCGTCTATGGCAATCGCAATCGCATGCCTTCCACCCGCATGGGCAATTTCGCCGTCAACCGACAGACTTGGCTGGAGGCCCGCGAATATCTCGAGGACGACGATCGCGATCGCGATCTAGGAATGGAAACGCTGGTCGGAGTGCTCGAGGGCGACATCCTCGTTCACAACCATTGCTACCGCGCCGACGAAATGGCGCTGGTGATGGATATGGCCAAGGAGATGGGATACCGCGTCTCCGCCTTCCACCACGCAGTCGAAGCCTACAAGATCGGCGACCTCCTGCGCGAGAACGGCGTTTGTAGCGCGATCTGGGCGGATTGGTATGGCTTCAAGATGGAAGCCTATGACGGCATTCTCGAAAACGCCGCCTATCTCCAGCGCGAGGGCGCCTGCGTGGTCATCCACTCCGACAGCGACCAGGGCATCCAGCGGCTCAACCAGGAAGCCGCCAAGGCACAGGCCGCAGGGCGCCGCGTGGGTATCGAGATCTCCGACGCAGACGTGATCAGCTGGATCACGCTCAATGCGGCCCGGGCCATGGGCATCGACGAGATGACCGGAAGCCTGGAGCCGGGCAAGATGGCCGATGTCGTGCTCTGGAACGGGGATCCGCTGTCGGTCTATTCGCGACCCGAGAAGGTCTGGATCGATGGTGCGCTCATGTTTGACGCCACGGATCGAAAGCGCAGGCCGGTGAGCGATTTCGAGCTTGGCCAGCCCGGTGAAGGAGATGTGAAATGAAGCGCCTCCTGAAACTCGCCGCAAGCGCGCTTGCGATTTTCGCAGCTCCCGCCGCCGCGCAGGATTTCGCGATCACGGGAGCGACCGTTGCTACTGGCGACGGAAGCGAACCGATTGAGAATGCCACTGTGCTGGTTCGCGGCGGAAAGATCGTCGCCGCCGGCCGCGATATCGCTGTGCCCGCCGATGTGACAGCACTCGATGGAAGCGGAACCTGGATTACGCCGGGGCTCGTGGCTGCGGTCACCGACCTCGGCCTCGTCGACGTGGGCGCGGTTTCACAGAGCAATGACAGGTCGGCGAGCGACTCGCGATACAATGCCGCGCTCGATGTCGCACCCACGATCAACCCTGCCTCACAGCATATCAAGGTCAGTCGCAATCATGGGATCACTCGCGCGGTGGTAGTGCCTAACCAGGGCAACGCCATCTTCGCAGGGCAAGGAGCAATTATCGACCTTGGGGCAGACCTCGATGCAGTGCGTAAGCCTCGCGCACTCCAGATGGTCGATCTGGGGGAGGGAGGCGCACGTCTCGCTGGAGGAAGCCGCGCAGCTGCGCATGTTGAGCTGCACAATGCCCTCGCCGAAGCGATCGCCTATGCGAACAATCGCTGGGATGGATCACGGGCGATGCTGGCGCGTATGGATGCCAAGGCGCTCGGGCCGGTCGTCAGCGGCGAGCAGAAGTTGTTCGTCGAGGTAGAGCGTGCATCGGATATTCTTGCCGTTCTGGAATTGAAGGAAGACTTTCCCAGACTCGATCTTGTTCTGGTCGGGGCGAGCGAGGGCTGGCTGGTCGCCAACGAGATCGCGGCCGCTGGCGTTCCGGTCATCGCCGATGGTCTCGACGACCTGCCCGAACGCTTCGAGGAAATCGCCAGCACACAGTCGAATATCGGCCGGATGGTGAAAGCCGGGGTGAAGGTGGCGATCAATGCCGCTGCGATGGAGAACCCGCGCAACCTCAACCAGTATGCGGGAAATCTCGTCGCGCTGACCCGCATTCCGGGGGCGGACGGTCTCAGCTGGGGGCAGGCTTTCGCGGCGATCAGCTCCATCCCTGCAGAGATTGCCGGAATGGGATCGCAAGCGGGTGTACTCGCCCCTGGAGCGATGGGCGATATCGTGGTGTGGGACGGCGATCCGCTGGAGATCGGCTCCATGCCCGTTCGCGTCTATATCGACGGGGTGGAACAACCACTCGACAATCACCAGAGCAGGCTGCGGGACCGCTACCGCGACCTGGATGAAAGCGATCTGCCCAAGGCCTACGACTGGTAGAAACTAGTGGGCTTGCAAACTAGGTTTCGATTTGCTACTTAATTAGCAATCGAGACGAGGAGAGGTGCGTGGAACCCGCATTGCAATCGCTTGTAGCCGCCAGCCTGGCATTCGTCGGGACCCACTTTGCCCTTTCCCATCCGCTGCGGGCTCCGCTCGTGTCGCGGATCGGAGAGAACGGGTTTCGCGGGCTCTACTCACTGGTAGCGCTGGGCACCTTCGTCTGGATGGCTCTTGCGTTTCGCGAGGTTGGG
Source organism: Qipengyuania vesicularis (assembly GCF_019711415.1). Classification (GTDB taxonomy): domain Bacteria; phylum Pseudomonadota; class Alphaproteobacteria; order Sphingomonadales; family Sphingomonadaceae; genus Qipengyuania; species Qipengyuania vesicularis. The sequence goes on from NZ_JAIGNJ010000003.1 coordinate 423,341, forward strand.
CCGGGCGGTACTCCGTTGTGGAACGGGATGGGCGAAGTGATCTGGATTATCGTGACCATCATCATGCTGCTCGCCTCGGTGATGTTGGCCGGCTCGTTCATCGGCAACCCGGCCCTTCCCGCGCCGGGTGCAGCGCAGATGGCAGAAAGCGGCCCCCACGGTGTCTTTCACGTAACGCGGCATCCGATGATGTGGAGCTTCGCCCTATGGGCAGCCACGCATATCCTGGTCAGTCCGACCCCTCGGCAATTCGTTCTTGCGGGGTCGCTCGGTTTCCTCGCGCTGGTCGGCGCGCATATGCAGGATCGCAAGAAGGAAGCGCTGATGGGCGAGGCCTGGGTGCATTGGGAGGCGAAGACGAGCTATTGGCCGCGCCTCTCCGGCCTTGCGAAAGCCAGTCCTGTTGCATGGCTGGGAGGAATCATGATCTGGCTCGCTGCGACCTTCGGACATATCCACGCAAATGGCATTCCGGCAGGAATCTGGCGGTGGGTAGGCTAGCTACTTTCCCCTGAAACTGGGCGCGCGCTTCTCGATCAGCGCGTCCACGCCCTCCATGTGATCCTGCGTCGAGTGCATCAGCGCCTGCGCATTGGCTGCCATTTCGAGCGCGCCATCATAGCTTGTCGAGCGCCCCTGCCGCATGAGATTCTTCGCCTGCCTCAACGCATGAGGAGGCATGGCGGCGACCTTCGCGGCCAGTGCCTTTGCTTCGTCCATCAGCGCATCATGTGCGACAACACGGCTCACCAGTCCCCAGTCGAGCGCGGTTGGCGCATCGATCACATCGCCGGTATAGAACATTTCTGCCGCGCGCGCCTCGCCGATGATGCGGGGCAAGATCCACGTCCCGCCATCGCCCGGGATAATGCCGAGCTTGAGGAAAGTAACGCCGAACTTCGACTTCTCGCTCGCAATGCGCATGTCAGCCAGACATGCAAGATCGCAACCAAGGCCGATCGCCGGACCGTTGACCGCCGCAATCAGGGGCACGCGCAGCGAGTAGAGCGCGCGCAGGATCTTGTGGATGTTGTTGCGATATCCATCGGCGATTTCCGGTGCAGTGCCGCCGAAATTGCCGGTCTTCTCCTTCATCGCCTTGATGTCGCCACCCGCCGAGAATGCGCGGCCTGCCCCGCTAAGAATGACGCAGCGCACATCCATGTCGGCATTGATGGCGTCGCAGGCTTCGACGAAAGCGTCGCCGTCGCCTGCTGCCCCCAGAGGGTTCATGCTGTCGGGGCGGTTGAGGGTGAGGGTGGTGACGTGATCGTTTGTTTCAACGGTAAGCAGGCTCATGGTTTGGCCCCTCCGGCTTCGATATTCTCCAGGAATGCGAGCACCGCCTCTTCGGCTTCGTCATGCCAGGCAAGATCATGGCCCTTGCCTGAAAATACCACCAGTTCCGCATCGGGGCGCAGTGCAGCAAGCTGTCGCGCGTGGGCATCGGGGATCAGCGTATCCGCGTCGCCGTGCAGGATGAGCACGGGGGCATCGACCTTTGCGATCTTTTCGGCATTCTCGTAGCGCGAGCGCAGGAGAATGCTTGTCGGGACCCAGCGAACCTTCTCGGCGGCGAGCTGGCGAAGGCTGGCGAAGGGCGAGATGAGGATTAGCGCCTTGGGCGCATGTTCGCTTGCAAGCTGCGTCGCAACGCCGGACCCGATCGAGTTGCCGATCAGGATCATGCTTTCTGCAGCGACCCCTCGCTCGGCCAAGAAACCCAAGGCTGCGCGGCCATCCTTGTAAAGGCCATCCTCGCTAGGACTTCCGGGATTTCCCCGATAGCCGCGATATTCGGCCGCCAGCACACCGTAACCGGCTGGCACCAGTCGGTCGGTGGCGACAACGCTCGACACCCAGTCCGCGCCATTGCCATGAAAGTATGCGATAGTCGGCATACCAGGCGCGGCGGCACGGTATCCTGCGGAGATATCGAGGCCGTCAGCAGTGCGATAGGTGACCTGTTCAAAGCCATCCGTTGGCGGAGCGATAACGCGCGGAGCAGGATAGATCAGCCGCTCCTGCTGGCTCCAGAGGAGCGCGAGCACCCCGATATAGGATATCAGCAGAAGTCCGAAGAACCACATCGTCCGGCGCACCGCCGGGCTCAAGCGCGCGCTTCCTCCACTCCTGCACTGTTGTGCCGCAGCGCGCCTAGCACCGTGTCGACGATATGAGGCGCATTGAGGCCTGCCTCGTCATACTGTTTGGCCGGATCGTCCTGGTCCTGGAAGATGTCGGGGAGGCGCATGGTGCGGACCTTGAGGCCAGTATCGGTCAGGCCTTCATCCGAGGCATAGGTCAGCACGTGTGCGCCGAGGCCGCCGATGGCGCCTTCCTCGATCGTCACCACGACCTCGTGGCTGCGCATCAGCTTCTCGATCAGCGCAGTGTCGAGCGGCTTGGCAAAGCGCATGTCGGCAACGGTGGTCGAAAGGCCCTTGGCCTCGAGCTGGTCAGCGGCCTTCTTGGCCTCCTCGAGCCTTGCGCCGAGCGAAAGTATGGCGACCTTCGTGCCCTCGCGCACGATCCGGCCCTTGCCGATTTCGAGCTTCTCGAGAGTCTCGGGGATCTCGACGCCGGTACCCGCGCCGCGCGGATAGCGGAAGGCAATCGGGCCGTCGTCGTATTCGGCGGCGGTATAGGTCATATGCGCCAGTTCCGCCTCGTCGGCGGCGGCCATTACGACCATGTTGGGCAGCGTGGCTAGATAGGTGATGTCGAAGCTTCCGGCGTGTGTGCAGCCATCGGCCCCGACCAGTCCGGCGCGGTCGATGGCGAAGCGCACGGGCAAGTTCTGGATCGCGACGTCATGCACGACCTGGTCGTAAGCGCGCTGGAGGAAGGTCGAATAGATCGCGGCGAAGGGGCGCATGCCTTCCGCGGCAAGGCCGGCGGCGAAGGTTACGCCATGCTGTTCGGCAATGCCCACATCGAAGGCTTTGTCCGGATGCGCCTTTGCGAATTTGTCGACGCCCGTGCCCGAGGGCATGGCGGCGGTGATGGCGCAGATGCGCGGGTCGTCGTTGGCGAGCTTCGCCAGCGTCTCGCCGAACACGTTCTGGTAGGCCGGTGGCCCTCCCGAACTTTTCTTCTGTTCGCCCGTCACCACATCGAACTTGGCGACGCCATGATACTTGTCGGCGCTGTTCTCGGCGGGCGCGTAGCCCTTGCCCTTCTTGGTCACGACATGGATCAGGACGGGCCCCTGCTCGCTGTCGCGCACGTTTTCGAGCACGGGGATCAGGTGGTCGAGATTGTGCCCGTCGATCGGGCCGACATAGTAGAATCCCAGTTCTTCGAACATGGTCCCGCCGGTCACCATGCCGCGGGCATATTCTTCCGCCTTCTCCAGACCGCCCCATACGCGGCGGCCAAGCTTCTTGGCGATGCGCGAGGCCATCGACCTGAGGCCGAGATACTCGCTCGAGGATACCATCCGCGCGAGATAGGCCGACAGCCCGCCCACCGGCGGTGCGATCGACATGTCGTTGTCGTTGAGGATGACAACCAGGCGATTGCCCGCCTGTTCGGCATTGTTCATCGCCTCGTAGGCCATGCCGGCACTCATCGCGCCGTCGCCGATGACGGCAATGCCGCGTCCGGGCTTGCCCTGCATCTTGTTGGCCATGGCAAACCCGAGTGCCGCGCTAATCGAGGTCGAGCTATGCGCAGCGCCAAAAGGATCGTATTCGCTTTCCGCGCGCTTGGTGAAGCCCGACAAGCCGCCGCCCTGACGCAAAGTGCGAATTCGGTCTCGGCGCCCGGTCAGAATCTTGTGCGGATAGCACTGGTGCCCAACGTCCCAGATCAGCTTGTCTGTCGGCGTATCGAAGACGTAGTGGATCGCGGTGGTCAGCTCGACGACACCGAGACCCGAACCCAAATGTCCGCCGGTTGTGCCGACGGCATCGATCATCTCCGCGCGCAGCTCGTCGGAGAGCTGGCGGAGCTGCTCTTGCTTCAGTTTGCGAAGGTCGGCGGGGGTATCGACCGTGTCGAGCAGGGGCGTCTTGGGGCGTTCACTCATACGAATGCCCTACACCGACTTTTCCGAACTGTCGATGAACGGTTTACCGACAAAAATGCACGCTTTGGCGCAGGTCAGGCAGCGCAATCGTCACACAATCCGCGCAATTCCACCACGGGGCGGACATCGGTGAATCCGGCGTCCTTGCCTGCTTCGCGTAGCGCGCCAGTTACGCGATCGTCGTCGATATGCATTGCCTTGCCGCAGTCGTCGCAGATCAGGAAGATGCAATCGTGGCGGCATCCCGGGTGGGTGTTCACGAGATAGGCGTTTGCGCTTTCGATCCGGTTGGCAAGGTTTGTGCGCACGAACAGGTCGAGGATACGATAGACGCTGTTGGGCGCCACGCGCTTGCCGCGCGCAGCTGAGAGGTTGTCGGCGATGTCATATGCTGAAGCAGGCTTCTCGTGCCGCGCCAGCTCCTCGAAAACGGACTGGCGCATGCCCGTCCATTGTTCGCCGGCATCGGTGAGCGTGAGACGGGCCGCGTCGATAAGCGCGTCGCCCGAATGTTCCTTATGTGCGTGTGCGTGTCCTGCCATGGGCGAGAGGTAAGCTCGCCCGCGCGCCGGCGCAAGTCAGTCGCGGCGGAATTCGGCGCGGTAAAGCGAGGGGTAGAGCCGCTTCAGCGCCGCAACCTTAGGCGCGTCCCACCGCACGATATAGCCATGACGCGGGTTCTTGGCGGCGAAATCCTGGTGGTAGGTTTCTGCGGCATAGAACTGGCGCGCAGGCTCCACGCTGGTGACGATTGGCGCATCCCACAGGTCGGTACGCTTGAGCTGTGCGAGGTAGGCAGTCGCGACCCGGCGCTGCTCCGCGGAAAGCGGGATGAGCTCGGCATTGTAGTGCGGCCCGCGGTCAGGGCCCTGGCGGTTCTTCAGAGTCGGATCGATCACGACCGAGAAGAATATGCGCAGCAACTGGTCATAACGAACGACGTTGGGGTCATAAGTGACTTTCACCGCTTCGACGTGATCGGTGATGCCAGAGGAAACGAGCTTGTAATCGGCCTGCTGGCGTGTGCCCCCGTGGTAGCCGGAGACGGCGCTGGTCACGCCCTTGGTATGGCTGAAGACGGCTTCGACGCCCCAGAAGCAACCACCTGCAAAGATCGCGGTCTTGAGGCCGCTGCCCTCCTGCGCCTTGCGAACGGCGGCCGGCGCTTCGACCACCTTCTCGGCGGCGAGGGCTGGCTGCTGGCAGGCGCTGGTCGCGGCGAGCGCGCCTGCGGCAAGGATGAGGGCGAAGCGCTTCATCAGATGATTGCGGCGACTGCCGAGACGATTTCCGCGCCATTGGAGAAGGCGACGATCACTGCACCGGCGAGAAATCCGATGCCGAAGTTGCGATAGAGGTCGGGGCTAAACAGGTTCATGACAGGTCTTTCGTAGGAATATCCCACGTGGTTACACGTCACCCAATTGCAACGTGCTGAATGCGATGGTTGTGAACGGTTCAGCCGATCAGGCGAACCGGGAAGGCCTTAGTGCCGGAAGTGTCGCATTCCGGTAAACACCATGGCGAGATTCTGCTCGTCGGCCGCAGCGATCACTTCCTCGTCGCGGATCGATCCGCCCGGCTGGATTATCGCGGTTGCTCCCGCTTCGGCTGCGGCGAGCAGGCCATCGGCAAAGGGGAAGAAGGCATCGGAAGCGACGGCGCTACCAACAGCCCTGCTCTGCTCCCAGCCATACTTTTCGGCAGCCTCTGCGGCCTTGATCGCGGCGATACGCGAGGAATCGCGGCGGTTCATCTGGCCCGCACCGATGCCAGCGGTCGCGCCGTCCTTGGCATAGACGATGGCGTTGGACTTCACATGGCGCGCCACGGTCCAGGCGAAGAGGCAGTCCTTCAGCTCCTGCTCGGTCGGCTCGCGCTTGGTGACGACCTTGAGGTCGGCCTCGGAGATCGCGCCGTTGTCGCGCGTCTGCACGAGCAGGCCGCCGGTGATCGGCTTGACCAGCAGGCCGCCGCGGCGCGGATCGGGCAGGTCGCCGGTGACGAGGAGGCGCAGATTCTTCTTCTTGGCGAAGGCCTCGCGCGCCTCGTCCGAGACAGAGGGAGCGATGACGACTTCGGTGAAGATCGCGCAAATTGCCGCGGCGGTTTCGCCGTCGAGCTCGGTGTTCACGGCGACGATGCCGCCGAATGCCGACACGCTATCGCAGGCTAGCGCTTCATTCCAAGCCTCGATCAGCGTCGAAGCTTGCGCCACACCGCAGGGGTTGGCGTGCTTGATGATGACCACAGCCGGTTCACCACCGGCGAATTCGGCGCAGAGTTCGAGCGCTGCATCGGCATCGTTATAATTGTTGTAGCTAAGCTCCTTGCCCTGCAGCTGTTCGGCCTGCGCGATGCCTTTCCCGTGCGGGCCGGCAGGCGTGTAGAGCGCGGCCTTCTGGTGCGGGTTTTCGCCATAGCGCAGCTCGACGGGCGACTTTCCATTCACCGCCAGGAATTCGGGGAACAGCTGCTGCTGGTCGGCAAATGCGAACCACTGGCTGATCATCGAATCGTAAGCAGCGGTGGCTGCGAAAGCCTTCGCCGCGCACTTGCGGCGGAAATCGAGGCTGGTTGCCCCAGTGGCTTCCAGCTCGCCGACAAGCGTGTCGTAATCCGCGGGATCGGTGACGATGGTAACAAACTGGTGGTTCTTCGCCGCGCTGCGCACCATGCTCGGCCCGCCGATGTCGATATTCTCGATGATCTCGTCGCGCTCGGCGCCGCGCATCACGGTTGCTTCGAAGGGGTAGAGATTCACCACGACCAGATCGATCGCGCCGATCGCGTGTTCTTCCATCGCCTCGGCGTGTTCGGGATTGTCGCGTACGGCGAGAAGGCCGCCATGGACCATCGGGTGCAGCGTTTTCACGCGACCGTCCATCATCTCGGGAAAGCCGGTGAGATCGGACACGTCCTTCACCTCGAGGCCAGCTTCGCGCAACGCGCGTGCCGTGCCCCCGGTGGAGACAAGCTCTACACCCTTGGCGGCCAAAGCCTTGCCCAGATCAACCAATCCGCTCTTGTCGGACACCGAGAGTAGTGCCCGCTTGATCGCCACGTCAGTCACAGGAAAATTCACCCCATACGTTTGAGCAGCCAGGGGAAGCGTTCCCCGCTGCGCGCGGCCATGCCTTCGACCACGATCTGCTGCACGCCATGCGGACGGCCCTGGCCGTCGGCCCAGAGCGAATCCTCCAGCGTGCAGTGCGCCTCGCCGCTAGTCCCTGCGAGGCGGAATTGCCAGTAGCTTGAATCGGGCAGCGCCAGGTGGACGCCGCGTCCGTCCTCGGTGAGCCGGGCGTCGATGCCGCGTCCGAGGTGAAAGCGTATGGCAAAGCCGATCTTGCCGCGCTTGCCCTTGCGGGTGGACGGTTCGAGTACATCTTCGCCGCGCAACTCGGCGCCGCTTTCGGAAAGGATCAGTATCCGTCGATGGATCAGGCCGTGCCGCGCGGCATAGCCATTGTGCGACGCTTCGAACCGAGTCGCCTTGCGCGCGCCCTGCTCTACCATGCGTCGGGTGAAATCGACTTCCTCGACCCCCTTGCCGATCTGGCCGTTGAGCAGGACGGCAGTAGAGTTCGCCTCGTCGAGGACCAGCGTCGAATGGGCCGATGTACCGCGCAGCCCCTGCTCGATCCGGGCGGGAACAAGCGCGCCGGCGAGCTCCGCGCCGCCGCAGTTGACGATGATCCGCTGCGGGCCGTGAGAGAACTCGAAGGCAAGCGTCGAGGCACAGCCGTGGCGGGCATGGCGGGCCTTGGGCGGCGGCGAGGCATCCATGACCAGCACCGCCTCGCGCGACCGGACCCGCTGGTAACCCCAGTGGCGCGCATCGAGCATCGGGCGGGCACGAACGCCGCTCGCGGTTACAAGTGCATCGAGCGCGGGCTCCGCCAGGACAGCGCTGCCCTGCCAGCTGCCGAGGCCGCGATCTCCCATCCGCAGCGAAAGCAGCGCCGGGACCAGCAGGCCGAGCATCGCCGCGAGGGCCGGTGGCGGATCGCATTTCACCGCCTGGTAGCAAGCGCGCAAGTCGATCAGCAGGGCGATGGCCTGCGCTTGGGCGGTCGGGCTGCGCGAAAGGACACCGCCATCATCGCTCACCAGTTCGCCGAGAGTGCGCAGGAGCCCGGCTTCACCATGGAGGCGCCGCGGTTTGCCATCGGTCATGAGCAAGCCCGCTGCGACGATCGACACCCAGCCGGTGACCTGCGCCAAGCGGTCCTCGCCACTCGCGACTTGCCGGTCGAGCCAGCGCGCTGTGGTCTCGATCGCTTCGAACAGCCGCTCCTTCAGCTTCTCGCCTTCGCCCGAAAGGAGGACGGGCGCATGGACCAGCCAGTTCAGCAGGCGAAGCCCTGCAAGCTCGACATCCCAGGCAGGGCCCTTGCCGGGCTCGGGATTCTTGTCGAGCCAGGCCTTGAAAATCCGGATTGAGGTATCGGCGCACTGGCCGCGCGGCGCGCACGAAGACAGGTCTCGCATCCAGGTGAAGCCGTGGACGGCCCGCGCGAAAGGAGGTGTGAGCTTGGAGGGCGACGCGAAATCGAGCTTGCCGATAGGCGCTTTGAGGCCTGCGACCTGGAAATGCCCAGCCCTTAGCGCCATTCCCACAGCCCGGTCGCCCGCGAGCGGGGTTTCGACCATGGCAACCAGGCGCGGCTTGGCAGGCTTTCTCAGCGGCGCGACGATGAAGGAAGCGGGCACGCCCATTCGGTAGGCCCAGCGCATCGCCGTGTTGATCGGCCCGTCATTGGGCAGGGCGAAATCGGCGGGGACAAGCGCGCGTGCCGGTTCCAGCGGCTCGGGATCATAGACGGGTTCGCTACCCTGCTCCGGTTCGACATGCGGCTCGGGAGCGGCTTCGACCTCTTCTTCTTTCAGAGGGTCTTCGACTTTCGACTCCTGCGCGTCGACAAGCGGCTCAGCCTGCGCGAAGAGCGGCAGCGCGACCTGCATCTCGTCCCGCGCACCCTCGCGCGCCACGTCCAGCAGATCGGCGCGCCCCTTGGTCATCCCCGCCCTTTCAGCGCTGCGATGTTCGCTGCGTATTTCTCCGGTCCGCCGCGGAAGGTTGCCGAGCCCGCCACGAGCACATCTGCACCGGCATCGATGCAAAGCGGGGCGGTCGTGGGATCGACGCCGCCGTCGACTTCGAGGCGGATGTCCTTGCCTGTCTTGTCGATCATCTTCCGGATCGCTTCGATCTTGCGCAATTGCGAATGGATGAAGCTCTGCCCGCCGAAACCGGGATTTACGCTCATCACCAGCACCAGGTCGACCTCCTCGATCAGATAGTCGAGCATCTTGGCGGGCGTGCCCGGATTGAGCACCACGCCTGCCTTCTTGCCGAGATTGCGGATCGCCTGGATCGTGCGGTGGATATGCGGACCCGCTTCGGGATGAACCGTGATGATATCCGCCCCGGCATCGGCGAAAGCCTCGAGATAGGCATCGACCGGGGAGATCATCAGATGGACGTCGAAGGGCTTGTCGCTGTGCGGGCGCAGCGCCTTCACCACGGCCGGGCCAATGGTGATATTGGGCACGTAATGCCCGTCCATCACATCGATATGGATCCAGTCGGCCCCTGCTTCGTCGACCGCGCGGACTTCCTCTCCCAGCCGGGCAAAATCGGCAGAGAGGATCGAGGGGGATATCAGCGGGGCAGTCATGATCTGCGCGTGAGCCTTGGGACGGGGTGGGCCTGGATGCTGCCGAATTACCCGTCCCCACCGCATCTCCACAAGATTCTCCGCAGGCTTATCCACGAGCGGACGGGCTTGGATTGCCTAGCCTGCCACGATAGAGGCTTCCCATGACCGTCTTTCGCAAATGCACGGAGAACTTTGTCGCCACGCTGGTGGATGATGAGGTGTTGATCGTCGATCTCGATGGGGGCGAGCTGTTTTCCCTATCCGGCACGGGCCGGGCAATCTGGGACGCGGTGGACGGCAGGCGGAGCGCCGCGGAGATCGCAGAGATCCTGGCCGAGGCACATGCAGGCGATAAAGCGGATATCGAGACCGATGTTGCCGCATTGCTGGCCGAATGCGAGTTGGCAGCGCTTGTGGAACCGGTCGGACAGGCAGCGCTTTGACGGCAGTCCAGCCTCTGCTAGAATGCAGCAAAAGGACGCCCTTCGATGAGCAAGAAACCAGAAGTCGCAAAATCCGCCAGGCAGCCGTGGACGAAGCCCGAGTTGAAACGGCTCGGGACAATTCGCGACATCGCGGGGCCAATCGGCTTCGGCACACAGGCGGGCCCCAACGCACGCTCCTGACGCACAAGACGACGCGTAGCCATCTACCATGATCGCCGCGATCCGGTGCATGGGCGGGCTGGCCCCCGAGGCCAGGAGATCGATTAGCCAGCTATTGGCCGATCATCCGTCACCAATCCCTGCTCACGCCGCGATCCGGAATTTCGAATGCTGGGGTGCGAAGCTCGATCCCGGAAACATAGGCGCGACGCTGTTTTTCGGGCGGATCGACAATTTCAGGGATACCGCGCACGCACTAGGGCTATCCCCGGAAAGCACACCGGTCGAAATCTACTCGCGCGCGCTCGGTCATTGGGGCGACGAAGCCGACCGCAAGCTTGTCGGCCACTACTCCGCAATTACTCTCGAAGGACCCAATCAGCTACGCCTCGTTCGTTCGCCGTGGACAGCGCCGCCGCTCCACTTCGTGGCAGGGCAGGAGATAACAGGCGCATCCCCGCTCCTCTCGGCGCTCTTCGCGGCAGGCGTGGAAAAACGGATCGACTGGGACCATCTCGTCGACCAGCTCGCCTTCGATCATCATGATTGTGAGCCGGTGGGCTGGTACAAGGGAATTGGCCGTGTGCCCCTGGGCTCCCGCATCAGGATCGATGGGTCGGATTGGACGCTCGATCGCTATTACGATCCCGTCGCAACGGAACCCGTGTGCTTCGATCGCGACGAAGATTATGTCGAGCGTGCGCAGGAACTGCTCGACGAGGCTGCACGCGTGGCACTGACCGGGGTAGAGAAGCCCGCAATCATGTTGTCGGGAGGGTTGGACAGTCCGCTCGCCGCCGCAGCGCTGCTGCGCGAGATGCCAGAAGGCGCGACGCTGCACAGCTTTACCTTCGGGCCGATACCCGAATGGGACGGCTACTCGCCGCCCGGCACATTCGGCGAGGAGCGTGAGCGCGTGCGGCGCTTTGCCGCGATGCATCCGCAGATCGAGCCGCATTTCCCCGACCCCGTTGCGGGCGGTCACGACCACCGGCTGCGCGACCTTCTCGCCCGCACCGAAATCGGAACGGCAAACGTCGCCAATATCGGCATATTCCATTCCCTGTTCGAGCAGGCGAAGGCTGCGGGCTGCGACGCCATGCTGACCGCGCTGCATGGCAATTTCACTATCAGCCTCGACGCGGGCTGGGCGGCAGCCGAGGCCCTGCGGAGCGGGAGGCTGGCAAAGGTCAGGCGATTGCTCGCCGCATCGGCCGAGGACGAAGAGGCGCACTCGATCTTGCGCAGGTTCCTCTCCCAGGCAGTGCTACCCAACCTCCCGGAAAGCGTTCAGCGCGCAGTGCGGCAACAGGTCCATCCCGAGCGTTCTGCGCCTGTACCGCTCGCCTCGCTGCTGAGCGCCGGAACCGCGAACGCATGGCGCAAGAGGTCGACGAAGCGCGGCAGCCGAACGGTATTCGAACGTCCGACAATTCCAGCCAGCCGGGAGGAGGCGATCCGCCGGATGTGGGCCAGCGCCGATAGCGGCGAGGATATCGACCTCGGCATGGAGCGCCTGCACGGAATGGCTCACCGCGACGTTACTGCCTATCGCCCGCTGTTCGAATTCTGCCATGGCCTGCCCACCGACCAGCTGCGCCGCGCCCATGTCGACCGCTTCCTCGCACGACGAATGGCAAGGGGCATGATGCCCGAAGAGCAGCGGCTCGAGACGCGCCAGGGACGGCACAATGTCGATTGGCACGCGCGTATGACCGGCCGGAGAAGCGAACTCCTGGTGCAAGTCTCGGCACTCCGCGCCCATCCGGAGCTTTCGCGCATCCTCGACCTTGATAGGCTCGACCGGTTGCTGGTCGATTGGCCGGAAGAAATGCCACGCGCCCTCGAAGACCGCATCCCGCGCGAAATCGGGATCACGCGCGCGCTGACCACCGCCGCTTTCGTATCCCACGTCGAGAAGCGGAACGACTTCTGATCTCGCCCACAACTGAACGCCGAATTCAGGCGCAATTCAGCGCAAAATGCTAGGAGGGCACGCAAAGATGGGCGGATCGACCCGCCCCATGGTAACGCAACGGGGCCAATCATGACCAAGACAATCACTGCCATTACCGGGACCGCCGCGCTCGCCCTCGCCGGGCTGTCGCTGGCTGTTCCCGCGCAGGCGCAGTATCGCGAGAAGATCACCCACGACCTCTCCAAGTGCGACGCGGGAGGCGGCCCGGCCGTCATGGTCTCGATCACGGACATCAAGGAAAGCACCGGCACCATCCGCATCCAGTCCTATCGCGCGACGAAACAGGATTGGCTCGAGAAGGGTCGCTGGATCTATCGCATGGAAGCCCCAGCCAGGGCTGGCACGATGAAATTCTGCATGCCGCTGCCTGCCCCGGGCCATTACGGTATCGCTGTGCGCCATGACCTCGATGGCGACGGGAAGACCGATATTTTCGGCGACGGCGGCGCAATGTCGAACAATCCCAGCATCAACATCTTCAACATGGGCAAGCCGAGCTACAAGAAGGTCGGCTTCGATGTGGCAAACAGGGTGGAGCGCATCTCCATCCGCATGCGCTATCGCTGACGGCGTCTGGCCAGCCACAAATCGATTGCTGCGCCGGGCATGGCAAGCAAGGGATGTTTCTCCCGAAAGGGCGTGACTTCCAGCGCAATGCCGGTGTGGCGCTCGAGTTTCCAGGCACCGTAGCGGGCGGCACCCTCGAAGGTCGTTGTCGCCTTGGCGAGGCGCAGGATATTGAGCGCCTTGCCAAGCCGCTCGCGCTGGGCCCACGACCTTAGTATCTGCGCCTTGCGATCCTGGCCGAGATGTGGCCGCAAGCCCTCTTCCGCGCGCTCGAAATCGATCCCGGCCGCTTTCCAAGCCAGCGGCAACAGGCCGTCGAAATGCTCCGTATTCACCGAGAGGATGGAATCCTCACGCCCCGGTTTCTCGACCCGGAACTCGGCGCGATAGGTCGCCTGGAAGAGCGCGCGCCAGAAATCCTCGGCTGATCCCTTATCCGGACCAAGCGCCGCTGCGAAGGTCGCGGCGGAAACCGCGGCCGCAGCAATCGCCCTTTCGACTGATGTTACGGAAGCCTCATCGCGCGTCCAAACAAGCGCGCTGGGCTGCACGAAACGCGTCCAGATAGTGGTATCGCGGCTGTCCCCGCGCGCTGCCTCGGCAAACTTCTCCAGGCTCATCGTGGCGATCTTGGCGCGCAGCGTTTCGCCAGCACGATCCCATTCGCGATAACTTACGCGTGGCCAGACTTTCTCGCGTTGCGGCCCGGCCAAGAGGACATAGAAATCAAGGACACCCTCGAGCGAACCGGTGCGCAGATTGGAGCCATAGAACAGCACCGCGCAGGCGCCCGCTTCTTCGCCCAGCATGCGGGCAAAGTCCGCAACCTCGCCGCGCACCTCGCGCGCGAGCGATGCGGATACCCGTTCGGCGAGCGACAGACTCACCCGGCTACGAAAGTGAGTTCGGGGCCCTGCTCGATCCGGTAGCTGCCCGCCGGAAAATGCTCCCCGTCGAGGATGAATGGCGAATCGAGAGTGATCGCAAACCCCTGCGCGGAGAGGTGGTGCAAGCCCTCACGTTCGAGCCAGCGCGGGTGCCAGCCGGCGAGGATCGCGGGTACGGAAAAGAGGACCCTGCGGCGCGGATGGTCGAGCAGCAGCAGGCGGATATCCTTCTGGCCCTTGCCGAAGAGCTTGATGTCGAGCGGCATTGTCTCAAGCGTCGAAGCAAGGATCAGCGTCCGCCGCGAGGGATCGCCATGGCGCGAATGCGCAATTGGCTCGTGCGAGGGGAGGTACTCGAGCTCCATCTTGGCGCCGCGGCGCCAGACGTTGCTGTCGCTACCGAAGAGAGCCTGGGCTACGCCCCATGCGCTCGTCACGCCGACGGCGAGCGAATTGAAGAAACCGGCGCGGTGGGCGTCCTGCCCGGCCTCGACGCCCTGCGCAAAGGCACCCGCTCCGAAGATGAAGCCGAGCATCGGCGGATCCTCGCTGCCCTCTTGGCTCACCGCCAGCGGTTGACGCAGCACGCGCTTGCCTTTCTCGGGATTCTCGAAGGCCGCGATCGCCTGCGCCAGGGACCAGTCGCGCGGGCTGCCCAGATCGACATTGAGCGCATTGGTCTTGCCGCGGGGGAGCACTGCCAGCTCCGGCCAGTTGGTGCCGAAAACGGCCTGACCCATCGTCAGGACGTCGCGAACGGTTCCATCGCCACCGCTGATGACGAGGAAACCGATACCCTCCTGCGCGAATCCCGCGAGCGCGTGGGCGATATCGCGCCGCGTTTGCGGACGGACGATGGAAACATTGGATCGCTCGCCGAAATCCGGTTCGCGCCCCTTGTTGTGATGGCTGCGCGCGCTGAAGATCACGCCGACACGCTGCGATTGCGCAGCGCCGACCGGCGAGCTTGCCGCTTCGTCACCAACCTGCGCCGGAAGGTCGTCGAACTGGTAGATCTTGCGCTCCATGACTGGCTTGGGCCGGTCTAGGGCCTTTTCATCGATTTGGCGAGAGGGGCCCCGGCCCCCTGCGACAAGCAGCCTGAAACAGACGCTACGGTGGCGCACCCGACAGGATTCGAACCTGTGGCCTCTGCCTTCGGAGGGCAGCGCTCTATCCAGCTGAGCTACGGGTGCATTCCGTGGGCGGGGCGCTTAGCAAGGCGGCCTCGTTGCTGCCAGAGTTAATTGCTCAAAGTGAATCGCGCGTTAGCGATTTGGCAAGTGCGCGGGAGTATTCCGTTCGGTCATGAGCGCTATGTCCCACCAGTTCGACTTGTCCCAATCGCGCCGCTTGTCCGGGGCCGAACAGCCGGAGGTCCGGCCTATCGATGCGGCAGCGCTGGCTGCGCAATGGGACGCCATCCACGAAGCCGCTGCCGCCGTCGGCAACCTCGCCCAGCTCGGCGAGGAGCCGGTCGACGAACAGGTCCGCGGTTTGCCCGAGCGTGCGGTCGCGATGGGAGGCGTCAACCTCGCCATGGTGGCTCGCGGGATCGACGATCTTTCCGCGGTCCTGAAACCCGGCCTGCGCGCGCTGCTGGAACTTACCGGCAAGGGTCACGATACGACCTGCGCGGCACTCACGCTCTGGCGCGAATTTCATAACGCGCGCGCTTCGGTGATCGCTCTCGTTCCGGCCGACTGAACTTCCGCGCGGCTTGACCGCGTTCCCATTCTGTTCCATCGATGCGCCATGAGCGAATCTGATGTGATCGAGACTTCAAGCGATGCGGCGAGCGTGTGCCGCGGCATCCAGCGCCTATTCGCGCGCAACGATGTCTGGCTGATGCCGGAGATGCCGCTGCGCAACGGCAGGCGGGCCGACCTGATGGGGCTCGACTCAAAGGGGAGGATCATCATCGTCGAGGTCAAGGTGCAGCGCGGCGACTTGCTCGGCGACGGGAAGTGGCCCGACTATCTCGAGTTTTGCGATCGCTTCTACTGGGGCCTCCCGCCCCATCTCGACCGCGCAGTGCTCGACGGGGAAGACTACCGCCCCGATTGCTGCGGGATCGTGGTGGCCGACGGCTATGACGGCGAGATCGTTCGCCCTGCCCCGCTCCACCCGCTCGCCGCCGCTCGCCGCAAGACCGAGGTCGAACGTCTGGCCCGCGCTGCCATGCGCCGCTCGACTGTTGCGCTCGATCCCCACTGCTCGCCCTGGGGCAACGCCGAATAGACGCAAGGCTTGTGGGCGCCGCCCGGGTTGCGGCATAGCAGGCGCCAAGCCATGTGGACCGCCATCCTCCTCTCCGCTGCCGCGATGACCGCGATTGTCGCCCTGCGCTATCTCGCATCGAGCGGGGTGTTTGCCTGGCTCACCAACCGCCGCCTCCCTGAGTATCATGCACGGCTCGGGCCGCAGATCCGCCGCGAGATCGGTTGGTCGCTTGCGTCGGCAGCGATCTATGGTGTGCCCGCGGGGATTGTCGCCTGGGGTTGGCAGGAACGTGGATGGACGCAGATCTACACCGCGTGGGATGCGATGCCATTCTGGTACCTGCCGCTCGCGCCGCTGATCTACCTCTTGCTGCACGATGCCTGGTTCTACTGGACGCATCGGCTGATGCATCGCCCTGCATGGTTTCGCGCGATGCACGCCGTCCACCACGCCAGCCGTCCGCCGACAGCCTGGGCGGCGATGAGTTTCCACCCGTGGGAGGCAATTACCGGCGCGGTGGTGATCCCGGCGCTGGTCTTTGTCGTGCCCATCCATGTCGCCATGCTCGGCCTCGTCCTGCTGGTGATGACGGTGATGGGCGTGACCAATCACATGGGCTGGGAAATGTTTCCGCGCCGGCTGGTTCACTCCCCGTTAGGCGGATGGCTGATAACTGCCAGCCACCACCAACGCCATCACGAAGAGTATCGATGCAATTACGGACTGTATTTCCGCTTCTGGGACCGGCTGTGCGGCACCGACAAGGGGTTGAGCGAGGCCATATGACGCGCCTAGCCATCCTGCCCGTCGCCGCGATTGCGCTCGCCGCTGGCGCCCCTGCCCCGGATACGTCCAGCATTACCGTGACGGTCACCAATCTGCGCAATGCCGAGGGCTTGGTGCGCGCCTGCATGACAACGGCAGCCAAGAGCTTTCCCAAATGCCGCGGTGTCGAGGGCGCGCATGCGACCACGGTCAATGCGAAGGAAGGCTCGATCACTTTGACCTTCGAGGGCGTCAAACCGGGAAATTACGCCATCGCCCTGCTCCATGACGAGAACGCAAATGGCAAGGCCGACCGCGCGCTGGGCATGATGCCAAAAGAAGGTTTCGGCTTTTCGCGCGATGCACCGGTTCGCATGGGCCCTCCCAAGTTCAAGGATGCCGTGTTCGAACTCGGCGCCGAACCGCAGGAAATGACGATCAAGATGCGCTACATGCTCTGACCGGGCGCCTTGCCAGAAAGCCCGCCGCGAAGGTTTCAGTTAACCTTAACCCTTTTTTCAGTGCAATCGGGCCATAGCCGTCCCTCGACAACCACTCGTTTGGGGGCTTTTGCGGCAATGGACAGGCTTTGCGGAGATTTCGACGCATTCGATGCGGCGGGCGATCACGACAATGGGTTCGATGATCACGACGCGCATTCCAACCCGCCGCCCTCGCCGGTGGGGCAGGACGAACGCCGCATGCAGGTGCGCGCCTACAACCACTGGGTGAACCAGCTCGGTGACCAGAACCTGCCCAATGTCGAGGACCTCGAACCCGAGGAAATGGCGGATTTCGGGCCCCATTCGGTCGTGCTCGATTTCTCCACCGGGACCGGCACTCCGACCATTCAGTTTATCGGCACGAAGCTGCGCGCGGAATGCGGGTTGTTCGACCCGATCGAGGAGCTTCACGAGATCCCGGAGCAGTCGCTCCTCAGCGAGATCGCCAAGAATTACCTGAAGGTCGTCGCGGCGCAGGCCCCCGTCGCCTTCGAAGCCGAATCGGCTTACGTGCACCGCAAGTCGGTCGCCTATCGCGGCATCCTGCTGCCCTATTCGAGCGACAACGAGACGATCGACTTCGTCTTTGCCGTGGTGAACTGGAAGGACCTCGCCGACGCCGCAACCGCCGAGGCGCTGCTGGGCGAAATCGACGCTGCCATGGCGCAGCCGGCCCCGCTGCCTACCGAGGAACCGCAGGTCGAGGACGCGCCGCAGGAGACCGCAGAGATCGTTCATTTCGACCTCGAGGCCCACAAGGCTGCGCAGGCAGAACCGGAGCCAGAAGTCTCCGAAGAACCGGTCGAAATCGCAGAACCGGATCCTGCCCCTGAACCGGCGCCCTGGTCGAGCGACGACAATGTCCTCGACATGCGCGGCACAGATCTCGGCGATCCGGCGGAACCCGAAGACATCCCGCAACCCAGCTTCGGCCAGGCTGAAGAAGCCGCCACCGAATATGTCGCTGAACCCATTCAAGAACCCGCGGCCAGTGAGCCGGTGGAGGACACATTGAGCGAGAAACCCGTCGAAATTCCGCGGCGCAAGCCCGCGGTCGATGCCCTTGGCAACCCGGTCGGCAATGCGTCGGCAGAAGAGGATACGCACGATGAGGTCAGCGGCGGCATTACGACCGCAGCCGACTACGGCCTGCCGGAGTGGGACGAGGAAGAGGACATCGACGAGGATGTCGAGGACCTTGTGAACCCGCTCGCCAATATCGATCTCAACAGCCGCCTGCTGTCGCTGGTCAACTCGCACTCGCGAGCCAAGAAGACCGTCGATCTCGCCACGCTGTCCGAAAACGCGATGGAGGACGACGACGAACAAGGCCATGACGAGGAACGCCAGCTGTTCAAGCCCAAGGCTCCCTCGATCGACACGCTGCTGACGCCGGAAGAATATGACGAGGACGAGACCGAAGAGGTCGAAGCCTACGAGTATGACGACGCGGTCGAGGCGTTGCCCGAGTTCGAAGTGTCGGATCTGGAAGAACCGGAAGCCGACGAGGGCTTTTCCGAACTCGAGGCTCCTGTCGAAGACGCCGCTGCGCTCGAAGCATTCGAGGCGGAGGTTCCCGCAGAAGAGCCTGTGGCGGACGAGGCAGGAGAAGAAGAGGTCATCCTCGAACTCTCCGAAGTGGCCGAGGACATTGTCGAAGAGGTCACGGCGCCCGTCGTGGACGAGGTGATCGAAGCTCCCGAAGAGACCTTTGCCGAGGTCGAGGAAGTGGCTGAGGAGCCCGTGGCGGAGGTCGGGGAAGCCCTCGAAACCGTCGAGCTCGCCGAATGGGACGAGCTCGATGAGCCGCTCGAACTGACCGACGAGTTCGTCGTCGAGGATGAAGAACTGGTCGAGGCCGCAATCGACGTCGAGGAAGTTGCCGAGAGCGAGCCCGCTCCCGAGCCTGTCGAACCGGGCAGTCTCACGGGACTCCTCGCCGCAGTCCATGAGTTGTCGGAAGCCGCCCGCACCACGCAGGACCCGGGCCGGCGCGCGCTTTACGAAGCGGTCGGCAAGGCCTTCGACATCAGCATCAAGGCAGTGCTTGCAGCCGAGGGCCGCGAGGATGGTTCGATCGATATCGCACCGCTCGACCTCGACGAGCAGTTCGAGGAAATGAAGGCCTCGGCGCTGCGCGAAACGGGCTGACGTCTCCCCACGCCTTTCAAGACGCGAAAAAATAAGCACTTGAGCATGGGGCGGACCGCAGGGTAGCGGTTCGCCCCATGCCGTTTCTCGCCACCGCGCCCATCCGTATCCAGCCCTACTTCGGATATCGCAACCGGGAGCGCCTGTTCGTCACCGCCCGCGCCCTGCGGGCCCGCAAGAGCGAGTTCACTGGCCGCGGCAAATGGCAGGCGATGCGCACGATGATGGCGCAGTTTGCCAGTCACGAAGTGAAGGAGCTGCCGGTCGAACTCGAAGTCCGCTCGCCGGCAGGCGAGACGCGGCGCGTCCAGGGCATTACCGACAAGGAAGGCTTCGTCCATTTCGACATTCGGCTCGAAGGCGATTGGGAATATGACGACCTCCCGCAATGGGAGACGGTGACATTCCACTGGACCAATGGTCTGGGCGCACAATGCGTCGACGGGCACGTGCTCGCGCCCGGACGGTCTACCGGGCTCGCGATGATTTCGGACATCGACGACACGATCATCGAGACGGGCATTACCGGCAATTTCCGGGCGGTCATGCGGAACTGGCGGCGGGTGCTCATGGAGATGCCCGAGGAACGAATTCTCGTGCCCGGTGCGGACCTGTTCTACAGCGCGCTGGGGGGCAATGAAGGTCTGCCTGAAGGCAAGGGGCATGCGGGGGACCACCAGGCAGCATCCCGCAGACCCTTCTTCTACGTGTCCTCGAGCCCCTGGAACCTGTTCTCGTACCTCGTCACCTACATGAAAGGTCGGGGCCTCCCGCTCGGCCCGATCCAGCTGCGCGACTGGGGTCTCAATCGTGAAACCTTCGGATCGGCGAGCCATGGTGCGCATAAACGAGCCGCGATCGAGGGCATCCTCGCGACCTATCCGGACATCAAGTTCGCGCTGATCGGCGACGATTCGCAAGGCGACCTCACCGCATTCTCGGCGATTGCGGTCGATAATCCGGGGCGTGTACGGGCCGTTTTCATCCGCAAGGTGGGGGAAGCCATGAGCCCTGAGGAAGTGGCCGCCAAGGCTGCGCTCGATGCGGCCAGGATCCCGCTGTGGATGGGCGAGGGCTATGACGAGGGACACCAGTTCCTCGCCTCCATCGGGCTGCTGGAAGATGGCGAGGCGGAGAAGATAATCGATTCGGTCGGCCATGCCGAAACCGAGGCGGCAGAGTGAGGGGGCGCGCAATGACCGTCGTCGCAGTCCTCGTCGGCCTGGCTCTGCTGGCAGGGCTGGGCATCTGGCTGGCCTTGCAACACAATCCGCACCGCGTCCTCGATACGGTGGACCGAGTTGTCGGCCCCGGTTCGGATGTCGAGCGTGTCCATGCCGCAGATCTGGGCGACGATCCGCGCCAGAAGCTCTTCGTCTATCGCGATGGCGAGCGGCGCGAGGGACAGCCGGTCTTCCTTTTCCTCCATGGAGGAGGCTGGCGTCACGGCGATCCGGAGCATTATGCCTTTATCGCTCGCAGCATTGCACCCGAAGGCTACATCGTGGTGCTCGGCGGATACCGGCTCGGAGAGCAGGGCCGCTATCCGGCAATGCTCGAGGACACGAGCGCTGCGATCGCATGGACCCACGCAAATATCGCGCGGTTCGGCGGCGATCCGCAGCGCATCCTCCTGGGCGGACATTCGGCTGGTGCCTACAATGTCGTGCAGACCGTGCTCGAAGCCCGCTGGCTGGTGGACAAGGGCGTGCCCCGCACGGCAATTCGCGGAGTGGTCGGGCTTGCCGGTCCCTACGACTTCTTTCCCTTCGACACCGATTCCTCGCGGAGCACCTTCGGCTCGGTCGATGCCGGCCCCCAATCGCAGCCAGTGAATCACGCGCACGGCGATGCGCCTCCGATGCTGCTGGTGCATGGCGAGACCGATACCGTCGTCCGCCCGCGCAATTCGCGTGCGTTGGCCGGGGCCTTGGGCGAAGTCGGCGCCGAGGTGGAAACGCTGTACCTGCCGGAGGCCGACCACAATGCCCCGCTGTTGGCGCTCGCTAATCCCTGGCGACGCGATCCAAAGGTCCGCGACCGGATTCTCGAGTTCCTGGGTGAGGCAGGCTCGGTTTCAGTTTCGGTTCAGGCCGAAAACCCTTAGGCTGGGCGCCGATGCGCATCTTTTCCCATTTTGTCGCCCTCTTCGCCCTCGTGGTTTTCGCGGCCCAGCCCGTATCGGCACAGTCGATCCTGCGCGACGCGGAAACCGAGGCCTTCCTGCGGGAGATTTCCGCGCCGCTTGTCGAGGCAGCCGGGCTGGAGCCGGGGAATGTCGACATTGTCCTGATCAACGACCCTTCGATCAACGCTTTCGTGGCCGGTGGACAGGCGGTCTATATCCATAGCGGGCTGATCGACGCGGCGGACACGGCTAACGAAGTCCAGGGCGTCATCGCACACGAGCTCGGCCACGTTACCGGCGGACACGTGATCCGCATCGGCGAAGGCTACCAGGCCGCAACCACCATCTCGATCCTGTCCATGCTCGCCGGGATCGGTGCCGCCCTGGCTGGATCGGGCGATGCGGCAATGGGCATCATGGCAGCAGGCCAGCAGGCCGCACTCGGCAAGTTCCTCGCCTTCAGCCGCACCCAGGAAGCGAGCGCGGATGCCGCCGGGGCGCAGTATCTCTCGAAGGCCGGGATCACCGGCAAGGGCTCGCTCGCCTTCTTCGGCAAGCTGCTCAACATGGAATTCCGCCGCGGGATCAGCCAGTCCGACGAGGCGGGCTTCTACCGTACCCACCCGCTTTCCGGGGATCGCATCTCCAAGCTGCGCGAGGTCTACATCGTCGACCCGGCCTGGGATGCACCGCTCGACGAGGAATGGGAGCGCAAGTTCCAGCGGGTGAAAGCCAAGCTCCACGGCTATGTCGCCAAGCCCGAATTCACCTATCGCGACTATCCGGAGAGCGACACCTCCACTCCCGCCCTCCTTGCCCGCGCCTATGCCTATCACAAGGATGCGCGGATCGAGCGGGCGCTGGAGGCGGCCGATATGCTGATCGCGCGCGAGCCTGAAGATCCCTATTTCCTCGAGCTCAAGGGGCAGGTCCTGCTCGAATCCGGGCGCGTGGAGGAGGCTGTCATCCCTCTGCGGCAAGCAGTCGAATTGACCCGATCCGAACCTCTGATCGCTTCCATGCTTGGCCATGCCTTGATCGCGACCGAGGACGAAAGCAATTTCGAGGAGGCCGAGCAGGTACTGCGCGCTGCAGTTGGCCGCGATCGCTATAACCCCTTTGCATGGTACCAGCTCGGCGTCGTCTATGCCGCGCGGGGTGACATGGCACGGGCGCGGCTCGCGAGTGCAGAGCAGCAGGTGATGAACCGCCAGTATCCGCTCGCGCTGCGCAGTGCACAGGCGGCCGAAGCGCAGCTCCCCTACGGCTCGCCCGACTGGCTTCGCGCGCAGGATATCGCCCACGAGGCGCGGGCGCTGATGGAGCAGCTGTGCGAGATGAACCGAGCAAACTGCCAGGGCCGCCGACGCTGAACCGGAAAGAGTGACACGATGAAACTCCTAGTAACGGCGCTGGTTGCCTTGATTGCTGGCTTTGCCGGAGCGGCAGCGTTCAGCTTCAGCGGCTTGGGACATCAGCAGACACGCGACTACCTGCTGGAGAACCCCGAGATATTGCCCGACCTTGCCGAGGCATATCAGGCACAGCAGGCCAAGGCTCGCCTCGCCGATGTTTCGGGCGAGATCCGCGAGCCCTTCGCCGCCGGAGTGCTCGGAAATCCGCAAGGCACAAAGACCCTCGTCAAATTTACCGATTACGGCTGCGGCTATTGCCGCCAGAGCGTGGCCGATGTCGACCGTCTGATCGCATCCGACCCCGACCTCAAGGTGGTGATCCGCGAATGGCCGATCTTCGAGGGGAGCGAGGACGCGGCACGCATGGGTCTCGCCGCTGCTGCGCAAGGCAAATACGATGCCTATTACCACGCCATGTTCGCCAGTGGCCCGCCCAGCGCGGCGTCGGTTGAGGCTGCGGCGCGCACGGCGGGACTGGACATGGAGGCGGCGCGCAGTTTCTCTGAATCTGCCGAGGTGACCGCCGAATTGATGCGCAACGATGCCTATGCCCGGCAGCTCCAATTTACCGGGACGCCGAGCTGGGTCCTTGCCGACCGCGCTGTCGAAGGCGCCGTGGGTTACGAGGACCTGGCCGAGATGCTGGCCGAAAGCGACGGCTAAGAATGGTTCGGCGGGCACATGTGGCCCTCTTCGGCCTGTTTGCTGTGCTGGCCCTGCCGGCTTGCGCAACGGCGCAGGCCTCCGCCAACCCGCTCGCCGAATTCCAACGCCGCGAAGCGCTCGTCCACGACACCGGCTGGCAGCTGGCGCGCGCGAACCGGGGCTTTTGCGAAAGGACTTCGCCCTCGATAGGCTTGCTGATCCACGATGCCCGCAATTACGCGCGGGCCGGCGAGGTCCGACGGGCGTTGTCTCTTGTGGGCGATATCGGCGTGCAGGCCGTCGCCGTGGGTTCACCCGCACAGAAGGCGGGCATCGCAGCGAACTGGAGCGTGATTGCCATCGATGGCGAGCCGGTTACTTCGCGGTGGCGGCCCACCTCGCCATCTTCGCAGCGAACCCTTCAGATCGAACGCACGATTGCCGACAGCCTGGGGAATGGCGAGGTGACGCTCCAGCTGCGGCGCGGGTCCGCAAACCCCGTTCAAATCTCCTTGCGCGGCGTTGCGAGCTGCTCGGCGAAGTTCCGCCTCACCTCAGGGGACGATCCCTATGCAGGGCCGGAAACGGTCTTCGTAGGCCATGATTTCCACGCCTTCGGGATGGACCGCGCCGAGCTCGCAGCCGCAATCGCACACGAGCTGGCCCATGTCCTGCTTGACCATCCGCGAAAGAAACAGGCAGAGCGCTGGGGCACGGCACGCACACGGGCGAGCGAACGCGTGGCCGACCGGATGATGCCATGGCTGCTATGGAATTCGGGCTACGATCCGCACGCCGCCGCACGCTGGATGCGCGAGTGGGGGCCAAAGCATTCGGGCGGCGTCCTGCGCAAGCGCACGCATGACGGTTGGGACGAGCGGCTGGAGATGATCGAAGCCGAGATCGCCGCTCTCGAAGCCTTGATTGCCGATAATGGCTGGAGCCGGGGCCAAGCGGATTGGTCGGCGCGCTTCAGCGCCGATTGAGGATCATTCCTCCATCGCGGCCTTGTACATCGAGGCGAGCGGCTTCTCCATGACGCGGCGCACCATCGGTTCGAAGAATTCGAGCGGTTCGCTCTCGTAGTCGGGATCGAAGGCGGACTGGTCGTATTTCTCGCAGAATTCCGCGCAGGCATCGAAATGCGGTGAATTGCGGAATTTTTCGCGCATGTTCTGGTCCATGCCGAGGTGGTGGAAGTAGTAGTAACCTTGGAAGGCGCCGTGATTCTGGCAGATCCAGTGGATCTCCTCGGTCACGAAGGGCTTGATGATCGCCGCCGCAACTTCGGGATGGTTGTAGCTGCCCAGCGTATCGCCAATGTCGTGGAGCAGCGCCATCACCACATATTGCTCGCCGCGCCCGTCACGATGGGCGCGCGTTGCGGTCTGCAGCGAATGCTCCAGCCTGTCGACAGGAAAGCCGCCAAAATCGCCGTCGAGCAGCTTCAGGTGATCGAGAACGCGGTCGGCCAGTCCCTTGGCAAATTCGCGGTATTCGCCACCGATGATGTCCCAGTCTTCCTTGGTGCCTTCCTTCATCTCGCGAAACTTGGCACGTTCGGCGATCGAATGGGCGAGGGTCTCGGGCTTGTTCATGGTGGCTCTCCTACTCCGCTGGGCATAGTAGCGGCTGGCGCTCGCCCTCGCAATTGGGCTAGGAGTAGCGGCGCATGGCCGTTTTGCCCCTCAGTCCGACGCCGTTCTTCCAGAACAAGAACCAGGCGTTCTGGAACCTCCAGCTGGCCGGCTGGGGCGGTACCGCGCTGCTGCGCGCCATGTCGGCCTTTGCAAATGGTCAGCCGCTCGAGTTCTTCTTTGTGATTCTGATCGCCTCGATCACGGGCTTCTCGATCAGCCTAATCCTGTCGGTCATCTATGCCTATTTCATCCGCCAGCGGCCACTTGTGACCTGGGGCGGAACTGCCGTGACCCTTGCCGTCGCCGTAGGCATATACGCCTTCATCGACAGCTGGGTGCTCGGCCTGACGAGACCGACTGCGGATTCGGGTTTCGTCCGCACGCTCATCGGCATCTACTTCTTCGACCTCACCCTGCTCGGCGCGTGGTCGGCGCTCTATTACGCGATCAACTTCTTTCTCCAGGTCGAGCAGCAGGCCGACCGACTGGAACGGCTCGAAGCGCAGGCGACCAGCGCGCAGCTGGCCATGCTGCGTTACCAGCTCAACCCGCATTTCCTGTTCAATACGCTCAACTCGATCAGCACGCTGGTCCTGCTGAACCAGACCAAGCCTGCCAATGCGATGCTGACCCGCCTGTCCAGCTTCTTGCGCCATACGCTGGTGACCCAGCCGGGCGGCAAGGTCACCGTCGCCCAGGAGGTCGAGACGCTGAAGCTCTATCTCGACATCGAGCGCATGCGCTTCGAGGAGCGGCTGCAGACCGAGTTCCGCGTGGAGGAACGGGCTTCCAAGGCGCAAATTCCCTCCATGCTGCTCCAGCCGCTGATCGAGAACGCGATCAAGTACGGTGTCAGCCCGCAGGAGGAAGGTGCGCAGATCTCGCTCCTCGCCCAGATCGTGGGGCCGCGCCTGCGCATCACAGTGGCCGACACCGGCCCCGGGGTCGACGTGGGCGGGGTGGCCGACGACTTGCCGGCGGTGATGGCGACGCACAAGCGCCGCGATTCCACCGGCGTCGGGCTCGCCAATATCCGTGACCGGCTCGCACAGGCCTATGGCGACGATCACCGCTTCGAAATCCGCTCCCCCGAAAGCGGCGGTTTCACCGTGCTGATCGAGATTCCCCATGAACTCGCCGACGAGGTGGAGCCGTCTGCCGCACCGGCGGCGACAGCGTCGCTGAAACAAGCCAGCCCCTCGTCCGTTAATACCCTTAATCCCCCCGCTAAGGTAAGTACTGCGAAATGACTATCCGAACGATCCTCGTCGATGACGAGAAGCTCGCCATCCAGGGCCTTCAACTGAGGCTCGAACCCTTCGAAGACGTCGAGGTGATCGAGACCTGCCAGAACGGCCGCGAAGCGATCCGCGCGATCAAGACTTTGAAGCCCGACCTCGTCTTCCTCGACATCCAGATGCCCGGCTTCGACGGCTTCAGTGTGGTGCAGGGCGTGATGGAGATCGATCCACCGCTGTTCGTGTTCGTCACCGCCTTCCAGGAACACGCGATCCGTGCCTTCGAGGCCAATGCGGTCAATTACCTCATGAAACCGGTCGACGAGGACAAGCTTGCCGACACGATCGAGCGCGTGCGCCAGCGGCTCGCCGAGAAGAAGAGCTCAGACGAAGCCGACCGCCTGCGCGGCGTCCTGTCCGAAGTCGCACCCGAGGCGGTTGATGACATGGACGAGAGCGATACCGAAAGCGCCGGCCGTTATGAGAAGCTGATCAACGTGAAGGACCGCGGGCAAATCTTCCGCGTCGAGGTCGATACGATCGAGCACATCGAGGCCGCGGGTGACTACATGTGCATCTATACCGGCGACAACTCGCTGATCCTGCGCGAAACGATGAAAGACCTCGAACGCCGGCTCGACCCGCGCACTTTCCAGCGCGTACACCGCTCGACGATCGTCAATCTCGACCAGGTCCGCCAGGTGAAGCCGCATACGAACGGCGAGTGCTTTCTCGTGCTCGACAGCGGGGCTGAGGTGAAGGTCAGCCGCAGCTATCGTGACGTCGTGGCGCGCTTCGTTCACTGATGGCTTTCCAGCTCGACGGGTTCGACCTCGACCAGTTCGTTCGCGATACGCTTGCCGAGGACCTCGGCGAGGGCCTGCCGGGAGGCGGGCGTGACGTCACCAGCGAAAGCGTGATCCCTGCCGAGGCGCGCTTCTCTGGCGTAATGGATACACGCGATGCGATAGAGGTTGCGGGCCTTCCCGTAGCCAAAGCCTTCTTCCGCGCACTCGATCCGGGCATGACCATCGAGATCCTGGTCGATGAAGGCGCCAGCGTGCCGGCCGGGACCGATCTGATGCGGCTCGAAGGCAATGCGCGGGCCATGCTCACGGCGGAGCGCAGCGCGCTCAACACCGTCCAGCACCTATCCGGCATCGCGACCATGGTCGCCGAATATGTGCGCACGATGGACAATCCCGACTGCACGCTGCTCGATACGCGCAAGACGATCCCCGGCCTCCGCCACCTCGAGAAGTACGCCGTTCGGATGGGGGGCGGGGCGAACCACCGGATGGGCCTTTGGGACGCGGCGATGATCAAGGACAACCACGTCCTCGTCGCTGGAAGCGTGGGCGAGGCGGTCCGGCGGGCGGTCGCGGCGGGCGTAGAGGACATCATCTGCGAAGTCGACCGGATCGACCAGATCGAACCCGCGTTGCAGGCAGGTGCGACGCGGCTGCTGCTGGACAATATGGAGCCCGACACCCTGCGCGAAGCGGTCGCCCTTGTCGCCGGCCGCGTACCGACCGAGGCGAGCGGCGGGATCAACCTCGACACGATCAGGGCCAAGGCAGCCACCGGCGTCGACTATGTATCGGTCGGCCGCCTCACACAAAGCGCGCCCGCTGCGGATATCGGTCTGGACTTCACCCCCCTGTAATTTATATCAATTGTTGCGGGATCGGGAGGGAGACGGCCATGCGGCCACAAGCGATCAGGATTTTCGAGCTGCTTTACTTTGGCGCGATCGCGCTGGTTCTTGCCAATGCGGTTCGCGACTACAATGGCATTATCGAGGCAGCGGGCGGCGATTTGACGCGCCGCGGGCTCGATCCCGACACGCTGCTGATCGCCAGCATCGCATTCGTCGTCGGCATCATGCTGCTGCTGTGGTTCCTTGCCGCGCGGCTGCGGGTTGGATTTGTGCGCTACGTGCTGCTTGCAGTGACCGTCTGGCAGGCGTGGGAGCTGGCCATCGTGGTCTCCGACGAGAAAAGCGGCAGCGTGCTCGTGGCCGGTGCTTCCGTAGTCCTGCAGGCCATCGCGGTCGCCTTCACCTTCCTGCCGTCTGCCCAGGCATGGTACCGGGGTGACGATTTCACGCCTGGCGACGATTTCTAGCCTGCGATCCCTTCTCCCGGCGCTGGCATTGGGGCTCATTCCCACGACCGCCAGCGCACAGGCCTATCAATGCAGCCTGCCGCGCTTGTCGCAGGTCCCACAAGTCGAGAGCGAAAGACCGCGCCGCCTGCCCGTCACCGGCTATACGCTGGCACTGAGCTGGAGCCCTGAGTTCTGCCGCTTCCGCGAGGACCAGCGCCGTCACGCCCGGCAATGCTCCGGCCGCGATGGCCGCTTCGGCTTCACCGTCCACGGCCTCTGGCCATCAAGCGGGCGCAGCTGGCCCCAATGGTGCGGTGGGCCCGACATGCGCGCCGAAGAACTGCGCAAGAACCTCTGCATCAGCCCCGACGCCGCGCTGGTGACCCGCCAATGGGAGAAGCACGGGACCTGCATGGTGCGCCGCCCGGCGACCTACCTCAAGGTGACGCGGATCCTCTATAATGGCCTGCGCTGGCCCGACTTCGTGCGCATCAGCCGCGAGGACGACCTGACTGCGGGCACGATCCGCACGCGCTTTGCCGATGCCAACCAGGGCTGGTTCCCTGAAGCGGTCGGGGTTCATCTCGACAGCAAGGGCTGGCTGGAAGAATTGCGCCTCTGCTATGACAAGCGCTTCATGCCCACGGCCTGCGACCGGCGGCGGTTCGGCGCAACGAATGGCGAAGCGGCGAAGATCTGGCGGGGGCTATGACGCAATCCACGCCCACGCTGCACCTGCTCTGCGGCAAGATCGCCTCGGGCAAGTCCTCGCTCGCAGCCGCATTGACGAGCGAGCCACAGACAGTGCTGATCAGCGAGGACCAGCTCCTCTCGGACCTCTATCCCGGAGAGATCGATACGCTGGAGGCCTTCCGCGATGCTTCCGCGCGCCTGCGCAAGGCGATCGCGCCGCATATCGTCCAGCTGCTCGCCAACGGGCTGAGCGTGGTCCTCGACTTCCAGGCGAATACCCCTGGTTCGCGAAAATGGATGAAGGACCTCGTCGAAGCGAGCGGGGCCGCGCACAAGCTCCATTGGCTGCGCGCATCGGACGAGACCTGCAAACGGCGGTTAGGTGCACGCAATGCGGCCGGGACACACGAATACCAGGTGAGCGAGCAGGAGTTCGACCTCTTCACGAGCTATTTCGTCGAGCCGGAGGCGGATGAGGGATTTGTCGTCGAGATCCACGAACAGGATTGAGCCGGGTTTGACGGCGGGCCGCAACTGGGAGGCAGGAAGACGTTAGCCTATCCATCCTTCCAGCCGGTGCACAGACATGATCCGATACAGGCCATCTTCGCAGCCTCCGCCAAACTTGCCAGTATCCACTGCATCTTTAGCCTCCTCGAAACTATCGAAGAGGCAAAATCGGTTCGTAGGCAGTTCGCTAGCAACCGAGTTGCAAGATAGCGGTGAGTGGTCGGGAAAGTCACGATAGGCGACCACGTCATATCCTAGCTTCGTCGGACAATCCGCACGCACTGGGGGTGTCACATCAACTTCAATGCTCGAAGCGTCTGCAAACGTCAGGTTCTGCCAACCTTTTGGATCGAAGCTCCAGCCATCGCTATCGAGCTCCTGCTCGTAGATCTCGTAATAGAAGAGCGATGCGCCCTCCAAGCTGACACTGGCCTCTGCAGCAATTTGGAGGATCAAGTCCTTAGTATTCGCCAATCCGAGCCTGTTAAATTGCCAGCTATGTAACAGGTCGACGATATCATCATTCACGCATGCGGACACGCTGCAAACTTCATCCACATTCGTGTCTTTAGTCTTCAGCCAGTCAGGAGGAGGCGTGGTTCGCTTCAGAAGGTAACCTGCTGGAATCATGAAGTGGTATTAGCTCACTCTTCCGATGACGGCTATCGGCTCGCAAGCGGAAAGCAATCTCACCGCCGCTCCCTGAAGAACTCGCGCAGCACCTCTGCAGCCCTTGCCTCGCCAAGCCCTGAATAAACCTCCGGCCGGTGCAGGCATTTCTCTTGCTCGAAGACCCGCGCGCCGTTTTCTACCGCACCGCCCTTGGGGTCGCTCGCGCCGTAATAGACCTTGGCCAGCCGCGCGTGGACGATGGCGCCGGCGCACATGGCGCAGGGCTCCAGCGTGACCCAGAGTTCGCAATCGGTGAGGCGTTCCTCGCCCAGCACCTCGGCGGCGCGGCGAATCGCGAGGATCTCGGCGTGGGCGGTGGGGTCGTGGTGTTCACGCGGGGCATTATGCGCCTCGGCGATAACCTCGCCGCCGCGCGTGATGACTGCCCCCACGGGAACCTCGCCCGCGGCCGCGCTGGCTTCGGCCAGTTCGAGCGCGCGTTTCATCGGCTGCGGAAGGGTCCAGGACGACATATTGGACGCACCGCTAGCCCGCGTGCTGCGGGGGCGCAACGTGCTTGACGATTCGCACCCTCGCCGCTATGCGCGCCGCTTTCCGGGAATAATGAGCCCCGCACCCGCATTTGCGGCCAAGGGAACTCGCCCGCCCATTCGAACGAAGAGATCAGTCATGTCGCGTATTTGCGAACTCACCGGCAAGGGCCGCCAGGTCGGCAACAATGTGAGCCACGCCAACAACAAGACGAAGCGCGTCTTCCTGCCGAACCTGCAGAACGTCACGCTGCTGAGCGAGAAGCTGGACCGCA
Source organism: Qipengyuania vesicularis (assembly GCF_019711415.1). Classification (GTDB taxonomy): domain Bacteria; phylum Pseudomonadota; class Alphaproteobacteria; order Sphingomonadales; family Sphingomonadaceae; genus Qipengyuania; species Qipengyuania vesicularis. The sequence continues at coordinate 454,535 of NZ_JAIGNJ010000003.1, forward strand.
GCTTCAAGTTCCGCGTGTCGACCCAGGGCCTGCGCTCGGTCGAACACAACGGCGGCCTCGACAACTGGCTGCTCAAGACCAGCGACGACAAGCTCTCGGCCAATGCGCTCAAGGTGAAGCGCGAGCTGAAGAAGGCTGCCGCCGCTTCGTAAGCTGGCGGCGCTTCGGCGCTGTTTCCTGATCGGAATTACAAAAGGCGCGTGGGGCCTACCTGCGCGCCTTTTGCCGTGCGGACCACGGAGGATTTGCCCACCGCAGCTTGAGCAGCAGCGTGCGCTGGTGCGTGGCGAAGTTATCATCCGAGATCAGCCAGAACAGCCAGCTGCCGTCCTCTTCCTCGGTTACGGCCAACCCTTCGAAATTATCGCTCGGGAGCGGTTCGTCGATCGGGGCGAGGAGATTGGCATGGAGCACCTTCCCCCCGGCAATCTTCGCCGGATCGGCAATGGCGATGACAGAGGGGAAACGCGGCGGAAAGCCGAGCTCGAAGCCCCTCAGCAACACCGCAATCCGTCCATCGGGCAATAGCGCGGCATCGGAAGGCCGGAATCCTTCGGGCGCCTGAAGCTGGAAGCTGATCGGCTTGGCGCCGCTCGTCGGGTCAGACAGGAACAGCAGCCCCTCGTGCCGGCCGTCACCGCCCGAATACTCCTCGATCACGACAAAGCGCCCATCGGCCAGCCGCACCAGCGATTCGGGGCCTGCATTGCCCGCCCAGTCCTTCATCGCGTCGGGCTTTACCGCCTTGCGCCGTTCGAGCTTGGCGCCAAGCGCCATGATCTCCTGCCCCCACTCGAGGCCCGCCCACATCTCGCCCGTGGCAGGATCGATCGTGAGCGATTCGACGTCGACCGACATCTTGTCGACCATGCGCGAGGCAAGGAATGTCTCGATGCGCGGTGCTTCGCCCGAAATGTCCGGGCGCTCGAAATGGAGCAGTCGCCCGGCATCGCTCGCCGCAAGGAAGCGCGTGGGCGAACGGGCGACAAGCGCCGAATAGCCGCCGAAATTGGCATTCCCGCTGGCAAGCTCCCACGCCCCTTCGAGCACCAGGGGGCCCGCGCGCAGTCGCTTTGGCGCGAGGTCGATGACCTCGACCGGCGCGGTGTAATCCTTGGGCGGCACGTGGCTGCGCACGAAGGTGCCCGGCGCAAGGCCGCCCGCGACAAGGGCCAGGAGGAGCAGGCGCTTCATGCGCATCCTATGCCCCCGCCAGTCTTTCGTTTCGATTGACCTTCCGCCTCACGGTTGCGGCGGCAGGAAGAGCAGCGGATCGAGCCGCTTGTCTTTCCAAACCAGGCTCCAGTGGAGGTGCGGGCCCGTGGCGCGGCCCGAAGCGCCGACATTGCCGAGCAGCTGGCCCTGCTCGACCGCATCACCTTCCTTCACCGCTAGGCGCGAGAGGTGGATGAATGCGCTGTTGAGCCCTGCGCCGTGGTCGAGAATGATGATGCCGCCCTCGAGGCTGAAGCCGGTCCGCGCGAGGACAACGACACCGTCGGCAGGAGCGACAAAGGGGGCGCCATTGCCCGGGGCGATGTCGATCCCAGAGTGATAACTGCCCGGCTCGCCGCGATAGATGCGCTGGCGCCCGAAACGGCCCGAAACCCGGCCCGCGACCGGCCAGATAAAGTCCTGGCGCCAACCCTGTGCGCCCGTCTCCTTCGCGCGCGCATCGCGAATCGCCAGCCATTCGGGCTCTCGCTTCGCCCACCATTCCTCGTCATTGCCGCCACCCGGACGCTTGGCGACATTGACGCGTTCGATATCCCATGCGCGGGGACTGATACTGAGCGGTAACTCCACAGTGGGACCGACCCTATGGCTCGCGCGCAGAACCATGCGAACCGGCGCATCGCGGTCAAATGCAGCGAAGAAGTTGCCCTCACTGTCGAAGGAGAGGGGTATGTCATCGAGAGCCGCCGAGACGCTACCCACCGGTACTTTCCCGCGCACCCACCCGCCCTGCGTGAACTCGCCCGAATGCAACTCGATCGCGAGTATTTCCGTGCGGATCGGCGCAGGTGATCTTGATTGTGAGGCCGCCGGAACCGTGCTGGGCGCGGCGTTCGGTTCACCGGTACCAGTTTCCACCGACGAAACCTGTTCCGCCACAGGTGTTCCCAACGAGCAGGCAGCACTGAAGAGAAGGAGAAGCGGTGCGACCCAGCGCAATCTCACGGCTTCAGCCGCTCGGTCGCCAGTTCGGCGCTGGCATAGGCTTCCTGATACTCGACCGACCAGTAGCGCAACTCGTCGAGCGGGATCGGCACGCCACTGGCCGAGCAGAAGACATGCTGGCCCGCGCGCAGCACGCGAAAGCCATTGGGGCCGTACTGGAGCTTCGCCTCGCCCGAGGAACCGGAATTCTTGTTCATCAACATGGGTCTCGCCCTAGCAGCAAGCGTCTATCCGAACAAATCATCCTGCGCCGGCGGCGTTCCCTTCGCCTTGGGCCTTGGCGCGGGCTTGCGCTTTGGCGCGGGCGGAGGCGCATCGCCGGTCGACACGGCAAGATCGCCATCGCGGAACTTGAGCGTGAGCGCAGGATGTTTCGCGGCCTCAGCCCTGTCGGTCAGCGTGCCGTCCGGCCCGACCACGCGGACATAGCCGCGCTTCAGGACATTGTCGGGATCGAGCGAGACCATCAGCCGCGCGGTTGCCGCCAGCCTCTCCTGCGCCTGGGAAAGGCGGCTCTTGAGCAAGGGTGCGTTGAGCCGCGCGCGGTCCGATTGCAGCCTCTCGCGAGCCCGTGCCGCACGCTCGCGCAAACCATGGCCGAGCCGCGTGGCAAGATCATCAAGCCGCTGACCCTGCGGTTGCAGCAGGGCATCGGGCTGAGGAAGGCGATCCGCACGAGCTTCCAGCCGTTCGCGCCCTAATTGCACCGGGCGCAGGATCGCCCGCTTGGTGCGCGCCTCGAAATCGGTGAGGGTCGCGGCGAGTTCTGCGCGGACCGGAACCGCGATTTCGGCGGCGGCGGTCGGCGTTGGCGCGCGCCGGTCGGCGGCGAAATCGGCCAGCGTCGTGTCGGTTTCGTGCCCCACCGCGCTGATCGTCGGGATCGAGCATTCGGCGATGGCGCGCACCACCTGCTCCTCGTTGAAGCTCCACAAATCCTCGATCGACCCGCCACCGCGCGCGACGATCACGAGGTCGGGCCGGTCGGCATGGCCTTGGGGCATGGCGGAAAAGCCGCGCACGGCAGTCGCCACCTGCTCGGCAGCGCCCTGCCCCTGCACCAGCACCGGCCAGACCACCACGCGGCTCGGGAAGCGGTCGGCAAGACGGTGGAGGATGTCTCGAATCACCGCTCCGGTTGGTGACGTCACCACGCCAATCGTGCGCGGGAGGAACGGGAGCCGACGCTTGCGTCCCTCGTCGAACAGTCCCTCCGCCGCCAGTCGCGCGCGGGTCTTTTCGAGCAGCGCCAGCAAGGCCCCCTCGCCCGCCAGTTCCATCCGCTCGATCACGATTTGGTATTTCGAGCGCCCCGGATAGGTCGTGAGCTTGCCCGAAGCGACGACCTCAAGCCCGTCCTCCGGCTGGAAGGGCAGGCGCTGCGTATTCCCGCGCCACATGACCGCATCGATCACCGCCTTCTCGTCCTTGAGCGAGGCGTAGAGATGCCCCGATGCCGCGCGCTTCACCCCCGACAACTCACCGCGCAGCCGCACGAAGCCGAAACGATCCTCCACCGTGCGCTTCAATATGTTCGAGATTTCGCTGATCGAGAGCGGCTCAGCGTTGTCGCCGGGGCGGGCCTTCGCTACCAAGCCGTCATCGGCATCATCGGGTGGGAAATCGGCAGCCATGAATATCCTTTTGCTCGGCAGCGGCGGGCGCGAACATGCTCTGGCATGGAAACTGGCGCAATCGCCGCTGTGCGACAAGCTGTGGGCGAGCCCGGGAAATCCCGGAATGGAGGAATGCGCCGAGACTATCGCGCTCGATAGCAGCGATCACGGCGCGATCACGGCCTTCTGTGCCGCCAATGCCATCGGTCTCGTGGTGATCGGGCCCGAGGTGCCGCTCGTCGAAGGGCTGGCCGATTCCTTGCGCGCCGCGGGTATCCGCGTGTTCGGTCCGTCGAAAGCCGCCGCACAGCTGGAGGGCAGCAAGGCCTTCACCAAGGAACTGTGCGAACGCGCCAATATCCCGACTGCCAAGTTCATCCGCTGCACCTCGCTCGAGGCGGCATGGGGCGCGCTCAAGAAATTCGACGCACCCTTCGTGCTCAAGGCCGATGGGCTGGCCGCAGGCAAGGGCGTGGTCATTGCCGAAACCCGCGAGGACGCGCAGGAGGCGTTGTCCGAAATGTTCGACGGCAAGTTCGGCAGCGCGGGCAGCGAAGTCGTGATCGAGCAATTCCTCAAGGGCGAGGAGGCGAGCTTCTTCGCATTGGCCGATGGCGAGTCCATCGTCCCGCTCGCCAGCGCGCAGGATCACAAGCGCGTGGGCGATGGCGACGAGGGGCCGAACACCGGCGGTATGGGCGCCTATTCGCCCGCTCCGGTGCTTACCGACGCCCTGCGCGAGCAGGCCATGCGCGAAATCATCGAGCCCACGGTGCGCACCATGCGCGCAGAAGGCATGCCCTATTCCGGCGTGCTCTACGCCGGGCTCATGCTGACCAAGACCGGGCCGCAGCTGATCGAATACAACGTACGCTTCGGCGATCCCGAATGCCAGGTGCTGATGATGCGGCTTGAAAGCGACCTCGTAGAACTTATGCTGGCATGCGCCGAGGGGCGTCTGGGCGAGATCGAGACGCCGAAAATGTCGGACGACTTCGCACTTACCGTGGTGATGGCGGCAGAGGGCTATCCGGGCACGCCCAAGAAGGGCGGAACGATCGACCTTGGCGAGGCCGAGGCAAATGGTGCCAAGGTCTTCCACGCGGGCACGAAGCGCGATGGCGACCGGCTCGTCGCCAATGGCGGCCGCGTCCTCAACGTGACAGCCAAGGGCTCAAGCGCGACAGAGGCCAAGACCAATGCCTATGCCGCCGTCGACGCAATCGACTTCGCAGACGGCTTCTGCCGCCGCGACATTGGCCAGCGCGAGGTGAGACGAGAGCGGCACGGGTGATGCAAGAAACCTGCCGCTGTTGTCCGTTTGCAGGCTGAACCAGGTCTAGCCGTTACGACAGAAAGTGGGGTGGAAAGCGGACACCAGTCCTAATTTGCGTTGGTTGCGATACATCACCGGCGTCGCATGGACAGCCCGCGGTGCAGTCGATGCGACGCCGAAGCCCGGAATATCTGTCACTTGGCCGACTTGCTTCCGGCCGAGACCATCACAGCGAGCCGGGATTGGGCGGCTTTGCTCATCGCTAGCCGTGCAGTGGCATCTGCAATTTGCCGGTCAGCCTCGTCCCACGCATTCTCGCGGCATTCCCTGTGATCCGGATAGATCTTGATCGGACCCTGGATGCGTGCGGGGCAGGCCCAGTTGACGGCCACTGCGACGCGGCTCCTCAGGCGCTCCATGTCCTGTGCCTGTGAGATGTCGAGATCGTTGAAATCGACGATCCTGACCCGCGCATCAGGGGATGCCTCGACAAGCAAGTCCGGAGTGTCCTGAGCCTGCAGCGGTGCTGCAATCGCAAGGGCAGCGAAACCGATGGCGATGGCTCCGATACGATTCTTGGTCATTTGATTATCCTTTCCTCATGCGTTTTCGGTCGCGGTGGGGAACAGGAAGATGCAGCCCGTACTGTGGGATGTGCCCTCCGCGATCACTCAAAGTGCTCTTCATCCAGAGGGCTCGGGATTTCCGATTGCCCTTTGGTTAGACCTTTTTGCGCCAGGGCGGGAAATGGTGCCTTGGTGGTTGCATGAGGATTGCGTGAAACTTCGCTGAAACCTGTTGTTTTCCTTAAAAGGAATCGGCGCAAGCAAAGAAAAACAGATACTTACGGCTCTACCGGAAGTTCGACAGACGGTCCTACCAAAATTGGCAATTCGCGCCGGTTTGTGACAAGATCGCAAGACCGACTGATGGCAACAGCTTTTCTTAAGGTCGGGGAAAGGGGCCGGTGTGGAAGAGTTTCGCATCGGGTCGCATATCTTGCAGCCGCATCGCCAACTCCTGCTGGATGGCGAGCATGTACACCTCGGCCCGCGCGCCCTGTCGATCCTGACCATCCTCGCAGAAGCTGGCGGTGAGATCGTCACCAAGGACGAACTGATGGAAGCCGTCTGGCACGACGTCACCGTCGAGGAGAACGCGTTGCAGGTCCATGTCACCGCAGTCCGCAAGGCGCTGGGAGATGATGCCGGTCTGCTCCACACTCTGCGAGGTATCGGATACCAGCTTGATGCAGCCGAAGCGCTCGAATTTCCGCGCGGCGCGGGCTCGGCAGGTGCAGGTGAGCCGGAACCGCCCGCTGCCGATCAGGATGTCGGGTCCATCCGTCGAAAGACCGGTCCTTCCTCGTTGGCCATCACCAGCCTCGGGATATTGGTCGTGATCGCGGTGATCGCGACCGTAGCCCTATTCGGATCGACTAACAGCCCGACCCAGCAAGCACCCACATCGCTTGCGGTTCTTCCTTTCAACGTAAGCGGAGACGAGGAATGGCGGGAGCGCGGAGATGCCTTTACCGCTTCGATCTCCAGCAACCTTGCCCGCGTCCCGGGTATCGACCTCGCCCCCAGCGCTGCAATCGACGCCTTGGACGGCCGGAACCTCTCGCCGCAGGAGATCGGCCAGCGACTGGGTGTCGATCACTTTATCGAGGGTGATGTTCTGGCATCGAACAATCGCCTGGTAAGCCAGGTCAAGCTGGTCGAAGCTCGCTCCGGACGAGCAGTCTGGTCGCGGGAGATTGCGGGGTCGCCATCCCATCCTGACGAGTTCGAAGCACTGCTCCTGACCCGGCTTTCCGGCACGATCCTCGCCTTGCGCCGTATGGCCAGTGGCGAGGTCCACATTCCGGATGATCTCGACCCGCGGGCCCAAGAGGCTTATCTCGATGGCCTGTCCTTTCTGACCGCACGCGATTCATCGGACTGGCAGCACGCATTGCGACAAATGCAGCTTGCTACGTCGATCGAACCTGACTTTGCCGCTGCTCATGCAGTGGCGGCCTACGTCCTCGCGATCGGGACCAACAGCACCTTCTTCACACTCTCGCGAGATGAATACATTGGTCTCTACCAAGAACACAAAGATAAGGCACTCGCGCTCGACCCTGAAAGCTTCGAGGTCGAAATCGCTGAAGGCATCTTCCAGCTCAACACACATGGAGATATCGGCGGGGCGCTCGCGACTGCGCAAAAACTACTTGAGCAAAATCCCGATGATCCCCGTGTCGCCGCCTTTATGAGATCCGCGCTCCAGCTGGCTGGCCGCCCGAGGGAGGCCGCGATGCATGTTGAACGCGCCATGGCGGCAGATCCCTTCAACCGGATTCTTAAGCGGTTTCACCGATACTCTCTGCACGGGGCCGGCGACTATCCAGCGGTCCGGCGTAGCGTAGTGGAATGCCGGATTGATTGCTGGTTCGCCGCATTTCAATGGTGGGGTGCATTGCTCCAGCATGGGACCCCGTATGACTTTAGAATGGATATCGGCACCATCGCCGAAATGGTCGAGGATGAGCGCGCTTTCTATTCGGGAGACCTGGGGCCATCGCGATCGATAATCATGCACACCGAATTCATTTTCCTCGGGGAGAAAGGCACGGTGGAATGGGATGCGGAGGGACAAAATGATGGCTTGATGCCGCCCAGCGACTGGTTTTTGATCCTACTCCTTTACGGATATGTCGACGAGGCATTCGGGCTCGTTGAGAATTTCGATTTCAGTCGTCAGGGCATCCACATCGTGATACCCCTCTTGGTTGGAGGGCGGCTAACCGCCTCCGACGAGATCCGCGCCGACCCGCGCTACATGGCGATGTTCGAAGAGCCTCATATCAAGGCTCTGGTCGATTACCGGAGGGAACAAGGTGTGACCGACGGTTTACCAATCACCCGGTGACTGGGAGGGTCCGAGAAACGGCGCCTAAGGACCCTCTCCGCCTCTCGATCAAGCCAGCGAAATGTGCCGCTTCAGGTGGTGGTCCACGCTGCCGAATTCGCTTTCGAAGATCGTCAGGCGCTTGAAGTAGTGGCCGATGGCATATTCGTCGGTCACGCCGTTGCCGCCGTGGATCTGTACCGCTTCCTGACCGACGAAACGCGCCGACTGGCCTACGCCGACCTTGGCCGATGAGGCGGCACGTTTGCGCTCCTTTTCGCCCGCATCGAGCTTGAGCGTGGCGAGATAGGTCAGCGAGACGGCGGTCTCGTAGGCGGTGTACATGTCGACCATGCGGTGCTGGAGCACCTGGAACTTGCCGATCGGCACGCCGAACTGCTTGCGCTGCTTCGAGTACTCGAGCGTCATGGCGTGGGCGACCTTCATCGCCCCGCAGGCCTCGGCGCACTGGGCGGCGATGGCCTCGTCGGCGACCTGCTCGATCAGCGGCAGGGCTGCGCCTTCCTCGCCGATCAGCGCGTCGGCGGGGACCGAGACCTTCTCGAAATAGATTTCCGAAGCGCGGCGACCGTCGACGGTCTCGTAATCGCGCGTGACAATGCCGTCGGCGCTCTTGTCAACGATGAAGACGCTCACGCCCTCGGCATCGCGGCGGTCACCACCGGTGCGCGCGGTGACGACGAGGTGGCTCGCCCAGGGCGCGCCGATAACGACCGCCTTGTGGCCATTGAGGACATAGCTGTCGCCGTCCTTCTTCGCCGTGGTTTCGAGGTCGGCGTAATTGTAGCGCCCGCGCGGTTCGGCATAGGCGAAGGCGAAGACGCGGCTACCGTCGGTGATGGCCGAGAGGTGTTCCTCGCGCTGGGCTTCGCTGCCGGCGTGCTTCAGGAAGCCGCCTGCGCAGACGACGGTGGGGACGAAGGGTTCGACCACAAGGCCTTTGCCGAATTCCTCCATCACGATCATCGCATCGACCGCGCCGCCGCCGAAGCCGCCGACTTCCTCGCTGAAGGGCATGCCGAGGATGCCGAGCTCGGCCAGCTGCGCCCAGATTTCGGGGCGCCATCCGGCATCGCTCGCGATCGCCGCGCGGCGGGTTTCCCAGTCGTATTGTTCTCTGACAAGGCGCGAAAGTCCGTCGCGCACCATGTCCTGTTCTTCGGTGAAGTTGAAATCCACGGGTCTCTCTCCGCTAGAACTCTGGCCTTAGAGGCCGAGGATCATTTTCGTGATGATGTTGCGCTGGATCTCGTTCGATCCGCCGTAGATCGAAGTCTTGCGCATGTTGAAATAGGTCGCGGCAGAGTGGTGCGCGTAGTCCGGCCCGATCGGATATTCGTTCGAGCCCGCATCATTCGCGATGCTGCCGTAATAGGGCGCGGAATAGCTGCCGACCGCTTCCAGGGTGAGTTCGGTCAGCCGCTGCTGGATCTCGGTGCCCTTGATCTTGAGGATCGAGCTTTCCGGCCCCGGGCCCTTGCCGGCCTGCTCACCGGCGAGCGTGCGCAGTTCGGTGATCTCGAGCGCGGCAAGGTCGATTTCCAGCTGGCTCACCTTGCGGGCGAATTCGAAGTCCTCGATAAGCGGCTCGCCGTCGATCGTCTCGTTCGCGGCGATCTCGCGGAGCTTCTCGACGCCGCGCTTGGAGCGGGCGACACCCGCGATGCCGCTGCGTTCGTGGGCGAGCAGGAACTTGGCGTAGGTCCAGCCCTTGTTCTCTTCGCCGACGAGGTTCTCGACCGGAACGCGCACGTCGGTCAGCCAGGTCTCGTTGACCTCGTGGCCGCCGTCGAGAAGCTTAATCGGCTTCACTTCGACACCGGGCGATTTCATGTCGACGAGGATGAAGCTGATGCCTTCCTGCGGCTTGGCAGCATCGGTGTCGGTTCGGCAAAGGAAGAAGCCCCAGTCGGCATATTGCGCCAGCGTGGTCCAGGTCTTCTGGCCATTGATCACATAATGGTCGCCGTCGCGGACCGCGGTGGTTTTGAGCGAGGCGAGGTCCGAGCCAGCGCCCGGCTCGGAGTAGCCCTGGCACCACCACACGTCGCCGCTGCGGATGCCGGGCAGGTGCTTGGCCTTCTGCTCTTCATTGCCGAAAGTGTAGATGACGGGGCCGACCATGGAGACGCCGAAAGGAAGCGGCATGACCGCGTTCACGCGGGCGTTCTCTTCCGACCAGATGTAGCGCTGCGTGGGCGTCCAGCCGGTGCCGCCATATTGTTCGGGCCATGCGGGGACCGACCAGCCCTTTTCGCCGAGGATCTTGTGCCAGGCGAGGAAGTCTTCACGCGAGAGATCTTCGCGCAGGCCGACGTCGCCCAGGTGCTTGGGATAGTTCTCTTCGATGAAGGCGCGAACCTCGTCGCGAAAAGCCTGCTCTTCGGGGGTGAATTCGAGATTCATGGGGTCACGCTCCGCTTGTCATCCTCTCGCGCCCGCGATTCCGGGCTTGCTGGCGGATTTTCTTCACCAAGCGCGGCGGCGGCGCAAGGTTGCAAATCGAAATTCTTCGGGGGGCGAGCTGCCCGCAAGCGCTCTTTCTTCGGGCGCTGCCGCTACGGTAATGCGGGCGGTGGGGCCTTGAAATGGCGCGCGTCAGGCGCACGAAAAAGCCCCACCTTTCGAGCGGGGCTTTCGTGATTCCAGGCCAGGAAGGCTCGAATCGGGGTCAGCCGAGCTTTTCTGCGACCAGCGCTTTCAGGTCTTTTTCCGAGCGAGCACCGATGTGGCTGATGATCTCGCCAGCGCAGATCGCGCCCATGCGCAGGCAGGTTTCGAGGGCCTCGCCGCGGGTGTGGCCGGTCAGGAAGCCGGCGGCAAATAGGTCGCCTGCCCCGGTCGTATCGACCACCTTCTCGATCGGTTCGGCGGCGACCTGCGCGCGCTCGCCATTCGCTACGGCAATGGCACCCTTGGCGCTGCGGGTGGCGACGAGGACGGGCACCTTGTCCTGCAGAGCGGCGATGCCGGCTTCGAACTCGCTCTCGCCGGTCAACGTTGCCAGTTCGTGTTCGTTGACGAACAGGATGTCGATCTGGCCTTCCTCGATCAGCGCACGGAAATCGTCGCCGTGGCGGTCGATCACGAAGCTTTCCGAGGCGGTGAAAGCGACCTTGCGGCCAGCATCGCGGGCAACTTCAATAGCGCGGCGCATGGCGCTGCGCGGTTCTTCCGGATCCCACAGATAGCCTTCGAGGTAGAGCACTCCGGCGCTGGCAATCAGCTCCTCGTCGAGCGCTGCGGGCGGCAGGAACTGCGAAGCGCCGAGGAAGGTATTCATGGTGCGCTCGCCATCGGGCGTGACGAAGATCAGGCAGCGCGCGGTCGGCGGGTCGCCCTCGCGCGGCTGGGTGTCGAAATCGATGCCGACGGCGCGGATGTCATGCGCGAAGATGTCGCCGAGCTGATCCTTGGCAACCTGGCCGACGAAGGCACATTGCGCGCCCAGGGCTGCCATTCCGGCGAGCGTGTTGGCCGCCGAGCCTCCCGAGATTTCGGTCGCGCGGCCCATCGCGTCGTAGAGTTCCCTGGCGCGATCGGTATCGACGAGGGTCATGCCGCCCTTGGCAAGGCCCAGCTCTTCGATCAGCTCGTCTTCGCAGGGGGCCATCACGTCGACGATGGCATTGCCGATCGCGACGACGTCGTAACGGGGGTCGGTCATGAAAACTCCGGTAGAATCTTTGAAATGGGGGAAACTCGTCGGGCGCGGTTAGCGGTTCATCGCGCATAGGCCAAGGGCGGCGTTGACTTGACCGTCGCAGCGCGCAATTCGAGAACACACGATGATGTCGCTTCCACGCGCCCTTGCCTTGTCTTTCAGCCAGTTGGGCGATCCCGCGATTATCAGGGTTCTGGCCAAGAGCCTGGTGATTACGCTAGCGATATTCTTCGCCATCGGCGTCGGCTTCTGGTTTGCCCTCGATGCTCTGGTGGAAGACTGGATCGTGGCCAACCTCCCTGCCGATTACAGCGATACGGTGGCCGGCATCGTCGCATTTTCGGTTGGCCTGCTGGGCCTTTGGCTGCTGTTTCGTTTCGTCGCGCTCTTCGTCCTGCAATTCTTTGCCGAAGAGGTGGTCCGCGCCGTCGAGGCCAAGCATTATCCGCGCGAAGCCAGCGCGGCCCGCTCGCTTGGTTTCCGCCAAGAGATGGCCAACGGGCTTCGCTCAACGCTTCGGGCGCTGGTAGCGAACCTCATCGCCCTGCCCTTTGCGATTATGCTGCTTGTGACCGGGATCGGCACGGCGCTGCTGTTCTGGGCGGTGAACGCCTTCCTGCTGGGCCGCGAGCTGCAGGACATGGTCTGGCTTCGCCACCGACAGGACGAGGCGGAGTTGGCGCCCATGGGCGGATCGAATCGCTTCCTTCTAGGTGGCGCGATTGCTGGGCTGCTGCTGGTGCCCTTCGCCAACCTCCTCGCCCCTGTGCTCGGCGCGGCAAGCGCCACCCACCTGGTGCACCGCGGGAGGGCCGGGATTGCGTAAACTCCTCCCGCTGGCGGCCGTCTCGGCAAGCCTGTCGGCCTGCGTCAGCACGCCGCCCGACTATTTCCCGCAGCAGCGCCCCGCGCCATCGGCGAACCGTCCGGCCCCACCGCCACAACAGCCGCCTGTAAGGCCGGCGCCCTCGACGCCTACCTTCATTGCGCCGCAGGTCATGAACCTGCCGGGGCTGGAGGCCGTCATCGGGCGTAATGCAACCGCGCTCGCCAACATCTTCGGCCTGCCGAGGCTGGAGGTGAAGGAGGGCGATGCGGTCAAACTGCAGTTCTCGGGCAATGCCTGCGTGCTCGACATCTATCTCTATCCACTTCGGCCCGGCGGAGAGCCGAGCGCGACCCATGTCGAGGCGCGGCGTGCCAGCGATGGGGAAGATGTCGATCGCGCCGCCTGTGTGCGAGCCCTCAGGCGTTAGTCGAATTCGAGGTGCGCTTCCGCACCGCCTTGCTTCGGCAGCGGTCCGTTGGGTGGTATGACCGGAACTGCCATGCCCGCCTCGGGAGGCTTGCGGCGCTTGCCCCACCGATCATTGAGGAATGGATCAGATCGCCTACGTTCCCGCGACTCTCGCAAGAGCTGGCGAACTTCATCAAGGAGCCGGTCGGAGCGATCCATTCGAAAACTATACCATGAAGCTTTCGCCGCAGCCGCATGCGCCCTTGGCATTTGGGTTGTCGAACACGAAACCGGCGGAGAAATCATCCTCCACCCAGTCCATCGTGCTGCCGACGAGGTAGAGTACGCTGGCACCGTCGATGTAGAAGACCCCGCCGGGGGTTTCGATCTTCTCGTCGAACTTGGCTTCCTCGGTCACATAATCGACCGAATAGGCGAGCCCTGAACATCCGCGACGCGGGGTCGACAGCTTGACGCCAATCGCGTCCTCGGGCGCCTTCGACATGAGTTCGGCCACACGCTCTTCCGCGCGCGGCGTCAGGATAACGGCAGCCTTGGGGGCGGGGCGGGTCGTCGTATCGGCCATCACAGCATCCCCAGTTCGAGGCGAGCCTCGTCGGTCATCTTGTCCGGGCCCCATGGCGGGTCCCAGACCAGATTGACCTCGGCATCGCGCACGCCGGGAACGCTGCCGGCGCGCAGTTCGACCTCGCCCGGCATGGTCTCGGCGACAGGACAATGCGGCGTGGTCAGCGTCATGGTGACGGTGACATCGCATTCCTCGTCGACCTCGACGCCGTAGATGAGGCCCAGATCGTAGATGTTCACCGGGATTTCCGGATCGTAGATCTCCTTGAGCGCATCGATCACGGCCTGCTGAAGCTTGCCGCCCGCGCCGGTCGCAAGGTCGGCTTCGGGCTGCTTCGCCAGGAAGCCTTCGAGATAATCGCGCTTGCGCTCGAGCTTTTCGCCCGCGGTTTCGTCGGGGTCGACGGCGTCCGAGACTCGCGCGCGCGGAGGCTTGCCGACCACGGTGTCCGCCGGCGAGGGAGCGGCGATGAAATCCTGTTCGTCAGAGGGTTTGTTCATCCGAAGATCCTCCGGGTCCTTTCAATTCCGCGCAGCAGCGCGTCGATATCGCTTTCGTCGCTGTAGAGACCGAAGCTGGCGCGCGCCGTTGCAGGGACGCCGAGATGCGCCATCAACGGCTGCGCACAGTGGTGACCGGCACGGATCGCGACGTTCTCTTCGTCCAATATGGTGCCGAGATCGTGCGGATGAACCCCGTCGAGCGCGAAACTGACGATACCTGCGCTTTCCTCCGGTCCGAACAGTGTCACCGCATTCAGTTTCCGCAGCTCTTCCCGCAATTTGCGAGCCAGACCTGCCTCATGCTCGAACAGGCGGTCTGGGCCCAGCGCGGCGACGTAGTCCACGGCCGCATGAAGGGCGATCGCTTCGGTGATCATGGGCGTGCCTGCCTCGAAGCGCTGTGGTGGCGGGGCGTAGGTGGTGCCTTCGAAGGCCACTTTCTCGATCATGGCGCCGCCGCCCTGGTATGGCGGCATCTCGTCGAGGATTTCCTCGCGCGTCCAGAGGACGCCGATGCCTGTCGGTCCATAAAGCTTGTGACCCGACCAGGCATAGAAGTCGCAATCGAGTGCTTGCATATCGAGCTTCATCCGCGGCGCAGCCTGGCATCCATCGAGCAGGATCTTTGCGCCGACCGAATGGGCAAGCTCGGCAGCCTTGCGCGCATCGAGGACTGAGCCCAAAACATTCGAAACATGTGCCAGCGCAACCAATTTGGTTCGCGGAGCAAGCAACACCTCCAGACCTCCGAGGTCGATCTGCCCATCTTCGGTCAGCGGACAGACATCGATTTGAGCTCCGGTTCGTTCTGCAAGTATTTGCCAGGGAACGATATTCGAGTGATGCTCGAGCGTCGAAAGCACGATCCTGTCGCCCTCGCCGATGCGCGTCGCACCCCAGGTCGCGGCCACGAGATTGATCGCCTCGGTTGCACCGCGCACGAAGACGATCTCGTTCTCGCTTTTCGCACCCATGAAGTCGGCGACACGGCGACGTGCGGCCTCGTAACCTTGGGTCATGCGCGCCGAGCGGCCGTACACTCCCCGGTGGACGGTCGCATAGTCCCGGCCGAGGGCGCGGCTCATGGCGTCGATCACCGCCTGCGGCTTTTGCGCCGAGGCCGCCGTGTCGAGATAATGCCAGACTTCGCCTTCCGGCGTCACGAGGCCGGGGAAGTCGGCTTTCCGGGATAGGGTCGCCGTCTCGCTCACAGGTGCTTGTCCAGCTTGTCGAGCGCGACCTGCAGCAGGCGCTCCTGTGCATCCTCGTCATCGAGCGCGACCAGTGCATCGCCAATGAAGGCCTGCACCAGCAGGCGGCGCGACAGTTCGGGCGTCAGCCCGCGTGCCGCCATGTAGAAGCGCGCGCTTTCATCGAGCTGGCCGACCGTGGCGCCGTGCGCGCACTTCACGTCGTCGGCGAAGATCTCGAGCTGCGGCACGGCGTTCACGCTCGCGCCCTTTTCGAGTAGCAGGCCCTTGAAGTCCTGCGCGGCGTCGGTCTTCTGCGCATGGCGCACCACGTCGATCGAGCCGAGGAAGTTGCCCGTACCCTTGCCCCAGTGGACAGCACGCACGGCTTGGTTGCTCGTCCCGTCAGGCTCGGCATGGGTGGTGCGAGTAACGA
Organism: Qipengyuania vesicularis; assembly: GCF_019711415.1. Lineage (GTDB taxonomy): Bacteria > Pseudomonadota > Alphaproteobacteria > Sphingomonadales > Sphingomonadaceae > Qipengyuania > Qipengyuania vesicularis. Next base: position 470,143 of record NZ_JAIGNJ010000003.1, read on the forward strand.
ACTCGCGCACGGTCTCGCGGCCGCCCACGGTGATCCCGCCCATCTCGAAATGCGCGCCCTTGCCCAGCGTCACATCGAGCTCGACGCGGGCGTAGTCGGCTGAGGCAATGACGCCAAACAGCTCGAACCGCGCGCCTTCGCCGACTTGCACACGCAGGCGGTGGACTTCGGTTTCGCTCGAATTCCCGTCGCTTATGACGAGGAGTTCGCGCGCACTCTCACCCGCCGCAATATCGATCTGCCGCCAGTTCTCGACATCGGCCTCGCGCAATTTCTCAACCGCGGCATAGCGCCAGGCCTCGTCCTTGCGGGTGGGAAGGGTAGCGGCCCCGCTCATGCCGGCTCCGCCATCACCGCGTCATAGCCCTCGTTCTCGAGCCGCTCGGCAAGTTCGGGACCGCCGGTGCGCACGATGCGGCCTTTGGCCAGGATCGATACCTTGTCCGGGCGCACGACTTCGAGCAGGCGCTGGTAGTGGGTGATGAGGAGCACGCCCTTGTTCGCGTCGCGCATGATCGCGTTGATGCCCTCGCCCACAACGCGCAGGGCATCGATGTCGAGGCCGCTGTCGGTCTCGTCGAGCACGGCGAAACTGGGGTCGAGGATACCCATCTGGACCATCTCGGCGCGCTTCTTCTCGCCGCCCGAGAAGCCGACGTTCACGTTCCGCTTGAGCATGTCCATGTCGAGGCCGAGCAGGTTGGCCTTTTCCTTGGCAAGCTTGAGGAATTCGCCGCCGGTCAGCGGTTCTTCCCCGCGCTGCTTGCGCTGCGAATTGAGGGCCTCGCGCAGGAACTGAACGTTGGAGACGCCGGGAATCTCGACCGGGTACTGGAAGCCGAGGAAGAGGCCGGCGGCCGCGCGCTCGTGCGGCTCCAAGTCGAGCAAATCCTGCCCGCGGAAATCGACCGATCCGCCGGTCACTTCATAGCCCGGGCGTCCTCCTAGAACATAGGACAGCGTCGACTTGCCCGCGCCATTGGGGCCCATGATCGCATGGATCTCTCCGGCCGCCACTTCGAGGCTGAGGCCGTTCAAAATCTGCTTGCCGTCGATTTCGGCGGTGAGGTTGTCAATCTTCAGCATTGTCATTCCTGGTGTAGCGGGGGCGCGGGGCGGAATTGCGTTGATGATCGCGGCGCGCCTGCTGCTTGTCGGCAATGCGGCTGCGCATGCCGAGGGTTATGCGTTCGAGGACCTTGTCCATGTCCTCGAGGATATCCTTGGCGGCGATGCGCATCACGCGGATGCCGACCGCCTCGAGGCTCTTGTCGCGGCGCTTGGCGAGGGTCTCGTCCTGCCCTTCCTCGTCGATCATGATCGCCATGCCGAGCTTGTGGCAGTTGAAATCGACGATCGCGCTGCCGACCACGGCGTGGCGCTTGAAGGTGAAGGGGCCCATGTTCGCGCTGGCGAACTTCTCGGCGAGCGCCTTATGCGCCTCGGTCGAGTGGCGGCGCATATCGCGCGCCTGCTCGTGCAGCGCATCGAGCCGCTTCTCCGAGATCTCCCACCCGCGGCCCTTTTTCTTGAGCGCAGGCGCGGCGTCGGCGGTTTCCGAGGGGTCGCGAAGCTGGAGTGTCTTGCGGTCAGTCATCTGGAATCTCGGTAGTAAGCAATTCTGCGCTCTTGGAGGTCATGCACGCTCTCTATGATTGCCATCGATTCCAATCGGCGTTTTACGAGATGGGCTTCAAGCTCTTCTCGCTTGAGAAGTTGCGCATCGGGGCTCTGCCAACTGGCAGAGCTTTCAAGCCTAATTCTTTCTCTACGGCACGCTGCGTCCGCCATGATCACAAGCTCCCCGATCCCGACTTTACCGTCATCGAGCTTGCGACTGAGATGATCGAGGCACGAAGAGTATCTGCTGGCAGTATAACCCATCGGATCTCCGCCAGCGTTGGCGATTGCAGCAGTTGATGGCACCATTAGCGCTAGGGCTAAGAAGGCGGCGGCTTTCCGCATCACCCCACACTCCCCTCAAGAGAAATCGCCAGCAGCTTCTGCGCTTCGACGGCGAACTCCATCGGTAGCTCTTTCAATACGTCTTTCGCAAAGCCGTTGACGATCAGCGCGATGGCTTCCTCGTCGTCGAGCCCGCGTTGCATGGCGTAGAAGAGTTGGTCGTCGCTGATCTTGCTGGTGGTCGCCTCGTGCTCGATCTGGGCAGAGGGGTTCTTCACCTCGATATAGGGCACGGTGTGCGCCCCGCATTCGTCGCCGATCAGCAGGCTGTCGCATTCGGTGCGGTTGCGCACGCCGTCGGCATTGGCCGCCACGCGCACCAACCCGCGATAGGTGTTGTTCGACTTGCCCGCCGAGATACCCTTGGAGATGATCGTCGAGCGGCTGCCCTTGCCGTTATGAACCATTTTGGTTCCTGTATCGGCCTGCTGGTAGTTATTTGTAACCGCAACGGAATAGAATTCGCCTACGCTGTCTTCGCCGTTGAGTACGCAGCTGGGGTATTTCCATGTCACCGCGCTGCCGGTTTCGACCTGCGTCCAGCTGACCTTGGACCGCGCGCCTTGGCATAGCGCGCGCTTGGTGACGAAATTGTAGATCCCGCCCTTGCCGTTCTCGTCGCCCGGATACCAGTTCTGAACAGTCGAGTACTTGATCTCGGCATCCTCGAGCGCTACCAACTCGACCACGGCGGCGTGCAGCTGGTTTTCGTCGCGCATCGGCGCGGTGCAGCCTTCGAGATAGCTGACGTAGCTGCCCTTTTCGGCGACGATCAGCGTGCGCTCGAACTGGCCCGTATTCTCGGCATTGATGCGGAAATAGGTCGACAGCTCCATCGGGCAGCGCACGCCTTCGGGCACATAGACGAAGGTGCCGTCGGAAAAGACCGCGCAATTGAGCGTCGCGAAGAAATTGTCCTTCTGCGGCACGACCTTGCCGAGCCACTTTTTCACCAGCTCGGGATGCTCCTGGATCGCCTCGCTGATCGACATGAAGATGACACCCGCCTTCTTCAGCTCCTCGCGGAAGGTGGTGGCGACGCTGACGCTGTCGAACACCGCATCCACCGCGACCTTGCGCGCGCCCTTCACCCCGGCGAGCACTTCCTGCTCTGCAATCGGGATGCCCAGCTTCTCGTAAGTCTCGCGGATCGCCGGATCGAGTTCGTCGAGCGATTCCAGCTCGGGCTTCTTCTTCGGAGCGGCGTAGTAGTAGGCGTCCTGATAGTCGATTTCCGGATAGCCCAGTTTCGCCCAATTGGGCTCCTCCATCTCCTGCCACATGCGGAAGGCCTTGAGGCGCCAGTCGAGCATCCATTCCGGCTCGTTCTTCTTGGCCGAGATGAAGCGGACCGTGTCTTCGGTCAGGCCCTTCTCGGCAAATTCGGTTTCGATGTCCGAGGACCAGCCGTGCTCGTACTCGGCCGCCTTTGCGGCAGCTTCCTTCGCTTCGCGGTCTTGAATGTCGACTTGCTCGTTCACGCGAGTTCCTTTTCCTGCGCCAGCTGCACCAGGCTGATGCCCGCGAGTGCGCCGCGCAGCGCTTCGTTCACCATCGGCCAGTGCGGCCTGACCCGGCATTCATGATCGACCGAGCAATCGCTGCCTTCGATACAGGCCGTGAGCGCGATCGGCCCCTCCACCGCCTCGACGATATCGGCGAGCGTGATCGCCGCTGCCGGTCGCGCCAGCTGCAATCCGCCGCCCGCCCCGCGTACCGAGCGCAGCAGGCCGGCGCCGACTAGCTTGCTCACGAGTTTTTGCACCGTGGGCACCGGCAGGCCCGTTTCCGCCGCCAGTTCGGACGCACTCACCCTGCCCCCGCCGCAATGGCGGGCCGCCTGGCTCATCGTGACGACGGCGTAATCTGCAAGGTTCGAAAGGCGCATGGTGCTGGTTCAATCTAAATCGGACGAATCCGTTCCGATTAGCCAGCTATGAGCGCAAAGCGCCATTTTCAACGGAAAACCGCCAGTTGCGAGTCGTTAGCAACTAGCGGCGCGGGCCTACTTCTTGCCCAGTTCCTCGTCCTGGTTCCCGCCGAACAGATCGACCGAGCTGTAGCCGTCCGGTGCGAGGGTCTCCTTCACCACCGATTGCTCCTTGGGCTGGAGCCTTCGCGGGGTGCGCCCGGTGAAATGCCGGATCTCCTTGATCATATGCGCCTGGTCGTAGAACGCCTCGCGGATCTCTGCCTCCAGCTTCGGGGCCAGGTCGGGCATGGCCAGCAGAGTCGCGGCGCGAACGGCGCGGTAGCGGCGGATCAGGCGAACCGGGGGTTGCCCGAAGAAACGCGTGACCAGCCGCTGCACCTGGCGCTCGGAGTAAGGGAGCGCGTCCTGCAGGTCCTCGATCTTGGGCTTGAGGCTGGCCGATAACCATTCGAGCGTGGTGTCGATTACCTGCAAGTGGCGGTCGGACGGGGGCTTGAGCCCGCGACGCACGATGTCGGCCAGCGCGTCGAGTGCATCGGCCTCCTCCATCTCGCCGCTCTTGCACCGCCCGACGATGGCATGCGCCTCCTCGGCCAGTTCGGCAGGCAGGGCTTTCTCGGCCGGAATATACTTATCGCAATATTCGTTGACCGGCAGGCCCGTTAGCGCCGTCCACCCGCGAAAATTGAGCGATACACCGAGCATGAGCGTGTGCGGCACGAGCGTGAAGGGATGCGCTTGCGTGAAGGGGCACTGGAAAAACGCCGGGCTGGGATGTGCGCGGTTGCCATCGGAGAACTCCATGTCGCCACCGCCGCGCAGCGTCAGAACCAGCTGGCCCGAATAGGCTGGCATCACATCATCGACCGGATTGCTGCCTGCACGCAGGATATAGAGTGAGTTCACATAATCGGTCAGATCAGGCGGTGCCTTGACCCATTCGAACCTGTAGGCCTCCTCAGCCTCCTGCCCCCGATTCATAGATTTGCGACCCTGTCTGGTTGTGCGATTACCCGTTTATGACAAGGAGCGTGCGCCTCCGTGCGGCACTCGTCAATGATTTCGTTAATGATCGGTGTGGCTTGAGCGAGGAAATCGATCATGATTCCTGCAACTTGCGCAAAAAAAGGGCGGCCCACGTGGAGCCGCCCCTTGTAGGTGAGAACTCGTTGCATTGCTGCCTCGAGCCCTTCGGGTCGCAAAAAGGCCAATACCGATTCTTCGCTCTGGTTGATTGTATGCACGCGACATCGGCGTTGCATCCAATGCATTTTGGCGGAATTTTACAATGGCTTGAGGCGCCCCTATTTGGCCGCGCTCGACAGCCTCTCGCGCATCGGCCATAGGCGCCGCGCCATGCTCTTCGATCTTGCCCGCCCCGCCCTCTTCGCGCTCGATCCAGAACGCGCGCACAAGCTAACAATCGCCGCCCTCAAGGCAGCACCGCTGGGGCGTGCTGCCAGACCCGGAGCCCTGGCAACCGAAGTGGCAGGAATTTCCTTTCCCAACCCGCTCGGCATGGCGGCCGGGTTCGACAAAGATGGCGAAGTCCCCGACAAGCTGCTCGCAGTCGGCTTCGGTTTTGCCGAGGTCGGTTCGATCACGCCGCGCCCGCAAGCCGGCAATCCGAAACCGCGCCTGTTCCGGCTGGTGGAGGACCGCGCGGTCATCAATCGCATGGGGTTCAACAATGGCGGCGCGGAAGCAGCACGCCAGCGACTCGCTGCACGCAAGGATCGTGGCGGCGTGCTGGGCATCAACATCGGAGCGAACAAGGACAGCGAGGACCGGATCGCCGATTACGCGGAAATGACCCGCATCATGGCACCGCTCGCGACCTATCTCGCGGTCAACATCTCGAGCCCGAACACACCAGGCCTTCGCGCGCTGCAAGACGAAAGCGCCCTCACCGGCCTGCTCGACGCAGTGCTCGAGGCGAGGGGAGCGGACGGCCCGCCAGTGTTCCTCAAGGTCGCGCCCGATCTCGAGCCCTCCGATATCGATGCTATCGCCCGCATAGCTGCGGACAAGCAGCTCGGCGCACTCATCGTATCCAACACTACGATCTCTCGCCCCGATCTGCGCTCACACCACGCCCATGAGGCGGGGGGACTTTCGGGTGCACCTCTACGCAACCTCGCCCTCCAGCGCGTGCGCGACTTCCATAAGGCGACAGGTGGCTCCATCCCGCTGGTGGGTGTGGGCGGGATTGCCAGCGCCGAAGACGCTTGGGCGCGGATCAAGGCGGGCGCGAGCCTGGTCCAGGTCTATAGCGCGATGGTCTATGAAGGCCCCGGCCTTCCGCGCCGGATCACCTGCGGCCTCGAGAAACTGATGCGGCGCGAAGGCTACTCCTCGATTGCAGAGGCGGTCGGAAGCGAATAGGCACCCGGCCATGGACCGCCGAATTATCGCTCCGCTCAGCGCCCTGGCACTTGCCGGATGCGCTTCCACCTCACCGCAAGAAGTGACGCTCGAAGGAGCGGATAACCTCAATTACGCTGGTGGCGGCGCAGTCAGTGCAGCCGACCCGAGGGCACAGGCGGCCGGGGAGGAAATCCTGCGCAAGGGCGGCAGTGCGACCGACGCGGCCATCGCCGTGATGCTCGCGCTGACCGTGGTCGAACCGCAGAGTTCGGGCATCGGCGGCGGCGGATTTCTCGTGCGGGGCGAGTCCGACGGCGATGTGACGACATTTGACGGTCGCGAGACAGCTCCGGCGGCGGCAACGCCCGACTGGTTCCTCGACGAGAACGGCAAGGTCCCGCCTTTCATGGAATCGGTTCGCAGCGGCCTCAGTGTCGGCGTTCCGGGCAATATCGCGCTCGCAGCAAAGGCCCACGCCGCGCATGGTAGGCTGGAATGGTCCGAACTGTTCGAGCCGGCAATCCGCCTCGCGCGCGATGGCTGGCAGATCAATCCGCGCATGAACGATGCGCTCGGCCGCTCGAAAGACCGCGCCGCCCACACTGCCGAAGCGCGCGCCATGTTCTACGACGCTGCAGGGGAGCCGCTGCCGGCGGGAACGCTGGTGCACAACGAAGCCCTTGCCCGCACCTTCGAGAAGATCGCAGCAGGTGGCTCCGAAGCCTTCTACAGCGGCGAGAACGCGCTGGCAGTGGCGACCACGGTTGCTGCCGACACGCCGCATTCGGGCGCGATGACCTATGACGATATCGCCAGCTACGAGGCGAGGGAGCGCGAGGCGGTCTGCAGCAGCTATCGTGCCTATCGCATCTGCTCGATGGGGCCGCCGACTTCGGGCGGGATTGCGGTGCAGCAGATGCTGCTCCAGCTCGAGCGCTTCGACCTGTCGTCGCTGGGGGCCGAGAATCCGGTCACATGGCACCTCTTCCTTGAATCGCAGCGGCTCGCCTATGCCGACCGCGAGCTTTATCTTGCCGATAGCGATTTCGTGAGCGTGCCCGTGGCAGGGCTGCTCGAGCGCAGCTACCTCGCCGAGCGCAGCGCGCTGATTTCCGCCGATAACACTATTGCACAGCCCCAGCCCGGTAATCCGCGCGGTGCGCCGATAGCGCTTGCCGATGGCGATGAGCCCGAAGAGCACGGCACCTCGCATTTCGCCGTGGTCGACGCGGATGGCACGATGGTGAGCTACACTTCGACGATCGAGGGCGCCTTCGGTTCGGGCCTGATGGTCGGAGGCTTCTATCTCAATAACGAGCTGACCGATTTCAGTCGCTCGCCGGAAGTCGACGGCCGCCCGGTTGCCAACAGGATCGAGGGCGGCAAGCGCCCGCGCTCCTCCATGTCACCGACAGTGGTTTATGACCCGCAAGGCGAACCCTTCATGGTCGTGGGTGCGGCAGGGGGCAGCACGATCCCGGTATCGACCGCGCGCGCCATCATCGGTGCGATCGATTTCGGCCTGTCGGCAGAGGATGCTCTCGGCTTGCCGTTCCTTATGGCTTTCGGGGACCGGGTCCTGCTCGAAGAAGGGACATGGCTCGCCGACTCGATGGAAGCGTTCCGCTCTCTAGGCCACGCGCAGCTCCTCGTCCGGCAGGCGCCGATCAAGGGTGGGGCACTGCTGCGCAGGGATGGCAAATGGCAGACCGCCCGCGATCCGCGTCTCGAAGGCTATCTCGACATGCCCTGACCAGTACCCGGGCTCTCTTGCCCAAGCAGGGGCGGGAGCCTAAGCCCCTGCCTTTCGTTGGTCGCACAACAACAGAATACAATCATCGAGGAGCCTGCCCGTGCTGTCGGATATCGATTCCGCCAACAATCTCGTCGAACTCTTCCTCAAACGGGCCGATCAGCGGCCCGACCGCGCCTTTCTCGGCGCAAAGCTGAACGGCGAGTGGCAAACCATAACCTGGGGCGAAGCGGCAGAGCAGGTCTGCCTGCTTGCCGAAAACTTGCGCAAGCTCGGCCTGAAGCCCGGCGACCGCGTGTGCCTCGTGTCCGAGAACCGACCCGAGTGGTGCATTTCCGACCTCGCCATCATGGCCGCAGGCTGCATCACCGTGCCGGCCTATGTGACCAATACGGAACGCGACCACATCCATATCCTCGACAATTCGGGCGCCAAGGCGGTCATCGTGTCGAACGAGAAGCTGCTGGGCCCGCTCCACGGGGCGCTGCAGGCAACAGGCATTGCAGATCACGTTATCGGCATCGAGGACCTTCATCGTCAGCAATCGGGGAGCTTTGGCTTCCATGACTGGGACAAGATGCTCGAGGGCGATGCGGCAGAGGCGCGCAAGGCTGTCGAGGAGCGGATCGCCGGCATCGGGCGCGGCGATACTGCCTGCATCATCTACACCAGCGGCACCGGCGGCGCACCGCGCGGGGTCATGCAGCATCATGGTGCGATCCTGTGCAATGTCGCGGGTGCGGCCGATATTCTGATCGAGGATTTCGGGATCGACGAGGACGAAAGGTTCCTGTCGTTTCTTCCCGCCAGCCACGCCTATGAACATACCGGCGGGCAGTTCCTGCCGATCAGCGTCGGCGCGCAGATCTATTACTCGGAAGGGCTGGAGAAGCTCGCCAGCAATATCGAGGAGACCCGCCCCACGATCATGGTCGTCGTGCCGCGCCTCTTCGAAGTGCTGCGCACGCGGATCATGAAGCAGGTCCAGAAGCAGGGCGGCCTTGCCGAGAAGCTGATGGATACCGCGCTCGAGGTCGGCGAGCGCCGGGCCGAGGGCAAGAAGAAGTTCGGTGACGGTGTGAAGGACGCAGTCGTCGGCCGCTTGCTCAAGCCCAAGATCCGCCAACGCTTCGGCGGACGGATCAAGGCGATGGTGTCGGGCGGCGCGCCGCTCAATCCCGAGGTCGGAATCTTCTTTGAATCGATGGGCCTGACCATGCTGCAGGGCTATGGCCAGACCGAGGCGGGCCCGGTGGTGGCCTGCAACAGGCCGAAGACCGGCATCGCGATGCATTCGGTCGGTCCTGCCATGCGCGGGGTCGAGGTGAAGATCGCGGAGGATGGCGAGATCCTCTGCCGCGGCGAGCTGGTGATGCATGGGTATTGGCAGAACGAGGCCGAGACCGAGCGCACGATCAAGGACGGCTGGCTCCACACCGGCGATATCGGGCACCTCGACGAGAAAGAGCGGATCGTCATCACCGATCGCAAGAAGGACATGATCGTCAACGACAAGGGCGACAATATCGCCCCGCAGAAGGTCGAGGGAATGCTGACGCTGCAACCCGAAATCGGGCAGGCGATGGTGGCAGGGGACAGGCGGCCTTATATCGTCGGCCTGATCGTGCCCGACGCCGAATGGGCGCTGGATTGGGCCAAGGCTAATGGCAAGAAGTTCGACATGAAGGCCTTGCAGGACGATCCCGAATTTCGCGGCGCAGTGCGCAAGGCGGTCGACCGGGTGAACAAGGACCTTTCGGTGATCGAGAAGGTGCGGCAATTCGCCTTCTCGGACGAAGGTTTCACGATCGAGAACGAGGAAATGACTCCCTCGATGAAAATCCGCAGGCACAAGATCAAGGAACGCTACGGCGAGCGCCTCGACGGGCTCTATCGCAGCTAGGCAGCGGTCATTCGGTTAGCGTCGAGTGGCGGGGTCAAATTAAGGCCACGCCAGAAAAACTGTGCCGAAATGCCTCGCTCTCAAGAAAACCCCGTTTCCTATCGAGACTATTCTTTAATTCCTTTCGCTTAGTGGTTACGACGTGATCGGACGCCAGCCGAATGACGGAAGGCTGGACAGGGCTCGATTGAATTTGGGGGTTAATGATTATGTCGACGTCGGTCGTCGCTATGAGCGCGCGTGGTGTGCGGGGTGTAGGAACCTTGCTCGCCGGAATTTCTGCTCTGGCTCTGGCGGCACCTGCCGCAGCGCAGGATGCAGAAGTTCTCGAGCGGCTGGAGCGGCTGGAGCAGCGGCTCGACGCGCTGCAGGCAGAAAACGCGGCGCTTCGCGCGCAGCTGGAAGCTGAGCAGGTCGAGGATCCTGCTGTCATCGCTACGGCAACCGAGGGCGAAGCGCCGGCAGCAACCGCCCAGGACGCCATCCCGGGCGAAGCGCCGACAACCATCGCGCAGGCGTCGGGTCCGGTCGATGTCGTGACCGAGGCCGACGACCCGCGCGAAATGCAGGTCGAGGGTTCGGAAAACTTCCTCGGCACGAATGCCGCTTACGCCTTCGCTATGCTCGACCATGCGGAGAACGTGAACTCCAAGCCGCTCATGCAGCTTTCCGCGCTGCAGGAGGGTGAGCTGCCCGATCGCGTCACCTTGTCTGGCGGCATCACGGCCATCGCGAACTGGCAGTTCGCTTCGTCCGACAGCAAGTTCGGCTATCTGATGCGCCATCCGACGAGCAACAACCAGCTCGGCGACAATGTCTCGGAATTCGTGCTGCATTCGGCCAATTTCGCCTTCACGGCGCGCGTTGCTCCGCGCGTAACCGGGTATGCGGAATTCCTTTACGACCCGCAGCAGAGCTTTGGCAGCGGAACCATCACTGCGCTTACCCGCAACCAGATCCAGCTGCGCCGCGGCTGGATCATGTATGGCGACCTCAACGAGCTGCCGGTCTATGCGCTGGTCGGCAAGATGGACACGCCCTTCGGCCTTCAGGACACCGTCAACCCCTTCACGAATTCGACCAACTGGCACGCGTTTGCCGGTCTCGCCTATGGCGGACAGGTCGGCCTCGTTACGGGCGGCCTGCACCTGCGCGGAATGATCATCCAGGGCGGCGCACAGTTCCGTTCGGCCAACGTGCCGGTGGAGGGAACCAGCGTTCCTTCGCGCGCGAACAACTTCGCCTTCGACGGTCGATATACGCTCAACCTGAGCGACGACGCGCGCGATTCGATCATGATCGGCGCCAGCTACCAGCACGGCACTGCCTATTGTCAGGGTTACCCGGTCTTCCACTTCAATCCGTGTGCAGACAATAACCCGGGCCTCGCCGCCTATGGCCGCCTTAATTACGGTCCGATCACGATCTTGGGCGAATATGCGACCACGACCGAGGACTGGGCGGGCACCGCCGTTCCCGACCCGACCAACCCGCTGAGCATCTACGGCCCGGTCGCGCCGGAATCCTTCACAATCGGCGGGCGTTACGGCATCGGCGAGGTGATCCCGGTGATGCAGCGCCACAGCCTGGCACTCTCGTTCGAATTCTCGAAGTTTATCTCGGGTGAGGAGGGTTCGCCCTGGAACCGGCAGACGCAGAAGGTGCTCGGCCTTTCCTGGTTCCCCGTCCCCAACGTGAACTTGTTCGGTGAGTATATCGACGTGGACGGGTTCGTTCCGCTCAATTTCCTCTCGGGCGGCAACTTCCCCGACGGAAGCACCTGGTCGGAGCGGGATGCGGACACCGACGTGATCATGGCGGGCGCACAGATCGCATTCTAATTCGCGAGCAACCTTGCTACGGGCCCGGCTCGATCGGGTCCAAGGCAAGGGTATTATGCGATATTTCCGAAACAAGAGCGCGGCCATCGCAGGGTTGCTGCTTGGCGGCTGTGCAACGACAACGCATGGAGGCGAGGCCTTGCCCTCCGCGCTGGAGGCGGGCTGGAAGGGCGAGAGCGTCTGCACGCTCCAGCACCAGGGTGAAACGCACCGCGTCCTGCGCTGCACCTTCCCGCCGGGCGTCGGTCACGAGCGGCATTACCATCCGAAGCACTACGGCTACGCGCTGAGCGGCGGCACGATGCAGCTGACCAGCGCGAGCGGCACGCGCACCGCGACGCTGGCAACCGGCTCGGATTACGCGAGCAATGGAGTGGAATGGCACGAGGTGGTCAATGTGGGCGAAACCACGGTGACCTATCTGATCGTGGAGGAACTTTAGGCCAGACAGGAAGCTGACACGTAGTTAGCTTTGGCCCCACTTGTGGTGATGCTTAGCGACCTTTCGGCAGAGGGCTACAAACTGCTGATGGCTTAGAGCGCCCTTGGCATGATTTACCGATCCCGCGCAGATGCGATACTCAAGCCTGTCAACACCGTGATAGTGATCAACCGAGGGATACCGCCCCAGGATCCGATGATTGCGTTGTCCACCGCCCATCGGTTTGTCGTGGTTAAGGCGGTTCCATTCCAATTGTTCACCAGTGTAGCAATCAATACCGTCGCTTTTCAAAACCGCCTTGTGAATAGCCTCACGATACTCATCGATTGGTCGCCGAGCGTTCTTGCCGTCTCGATTGCGACAATTCTGCGCTTGTCGCTCAAGCCAATCCGCATAGCGTTGACAGCCAATCCCCAAATTTCGAACTATGTCAGGCACATGGCGCGAAGATGGGCAATCGCTGACGCACGGCTTTGCTGGCGCACTCATAGCGCTTCAGATTCCCTGATAGCTAAGCAGCCACTTCCTCGATAAATTCCGGATAGAAGCTCGGGGCGCGGTCGCTCCAGCCGGGGGCGGTCGCGGCGGCTTCGCTGAGGCTCTGGAGGAGCATCTTGCGGCGTTCCGGGCGGATCTGCGGCAGCGCGGCGGCGGCGCAGAAGGCGCTCGGCAACCAGGGGCGCGCTTCGGCGCCCAGCAGGCGTTCGTAGAGGAAGCGGAAAGCCGAGAAGCACTCGATGCGTTCCTGCGCGAGGTCGAAGGCGGCAACGCGGGTGATCTTGCCGATGAAGCCTTCGATCTGGTCGAAGCCCGATTCATGCGGGATCGCGCCGCGCAGGGCCTTCAGTTCCTGATAGGCGACATACTGGCTGCGGATCGCGGCGGTCTCGCCCTGCGTGCGGCCCCAGATGCGGAAAGCGTCGCAGCGGCTGAGCCCGATATCGAGGCTGCGGCGGATGTAGCGCTGTTCGGCCGCGGTAAAGCTGGCGAACTCGCGCATTTCGGCAATGGTCAGCGACGCGGCATTGGTAACGGCCATGATTCGACTCCCTGTCGAATCGGACTTTCCACCAATATGGTTAACATTCTGTTCGGAGCGCCCTCGCTTACAGCTCGACGACGTCTTGCCAATCCTCGTTACGCTGGGCGAGGGCCTTGAAGAAGGGGCAGAGCGGGATGATCGCGATGCCCTTTTCCCGGGCATCCTTCACAAGATGGGCGGCGAGCTGCTGTCCGATGCCTTGTCCACGCATGCTCTCAGGTACGCCGGTGTGATCGACGATAATCCCGGTGGTGCTGACACGCGAGAAGGTGATCTCCGCCTCAGCGCCATCGGGCGCGCGATAGACGTAGCGACCCTTGCTATCACCCTCTTCCAATTCGATCGGGAGTTCGCTCACTGCCTGCTCCTTTGTCAGATCAATCCAGCCAACGGGCTCGAGGGATCAGCGTATTTGCGGCGCCCCATGCGACCGGCGAGATAGGCTTCACGGCCGGCCTCGACTGCCAGCTTCATGGCGCGGGCCATGCGCGTCGGGTCCTTGGCTTCGGCGATCGCGGTGTTCATCAGCACGCCGTCGCAGCCAAGCTCCATGGCCACAGCAGCGTCGGACGCCGTACCCACTCCGGCATCGACCAGAACAGGGACATTGGCGCCCTCGACGATAAGGCGGATGGTCACCTGGTTCTGGATCCCTAGCCCCGAACCGATCGGGGCACCGAGCGGCATCACCGCCACGGCGCCAGCTTCCTCCAGCTGCTTGGCGGCGATCGGATCGTCGACGCAATAGACCATCGGGTGGAAACCCTCTTTGGCCAGCACCTCCGTCGCCTTCAACGTTTCGCGCATGTCGGGATAGAGCGTCTTCGCCTCGCCCAGCACTTCGAGTTTGACGAGGTCCCAGCCGCCTGCCTCGCGCGCCAGCCGCAGCGTGCGGATCGCGTCGTCGGCGGTGAAGCAGCCGGCGGTGTTGGGGAGGTAGGTAACCTTCTTCGGGTCGATAAAGTCGGTGAGCATCGGCGCATTGGGATCGCTGACGTTCACCCGTCGCACCGCCACAGTGACGATTTCTGCGCCGCTCGCCTCGAGCGCGGCGGCGTTCTGCTCGAAGTCCTTGTACTTGCCCGTGCCGACGATGAGGCGGCTCTTGAAGGTGTGCCCCGCGACGCTCCAGCTATCTGCGGCCTGCCCACCCCCTACGAAATGTACGATTTCCAGCACGTCGCCAGCTGCGATGGCATGCGACGCGAGCTCACTGCGCGGTGCGATCGTTCCATTATGCTCGACCGCCACCTTGGCAGGGTCGAGATCGAGCTCGCGAACAAGGTCTGCGATGGTGGTAGCGGAGGTGCGGCGGCTTTCGCCATTGACGGTGAGGGCAATCATAGCCCCAGCCACTTAGTCTCCGCAGCGCTCCTTGCAAGCGGCGGAGTGCGCATGGCGCAGATTGAGGATGTGACCGAGCGACACGAGCGCGACACCGATGATCGTCAGGATCGCCTCTTTGAAGCCATGCGGGACGGCCAGCGCGGCCCCCATGAAGGTGAGGCCAGTCATGGCGATCACGAAAGGCGCGGCCATCCGGTGACGCAGCGCGCCCCAGCCTATCGCCACGGCAGCAACCAGCGTCGCGACGAGCAGGCCCCAGCGATGGATTTCGGGGGCGAGGAAGAACTCCCCGCCAATACCGAGGCCTGAAACCAGCACGATACTGGCGAGGCAATGCAGCGCGCACAGGCCCGAAAGCCCGATACCCACCCGGTCGAGACGTTGCCGAATCGGATTGATGGCGCGTTGCAACATGTCATGCTAGATATGTGATAGTATCACTTGATACAAGGGCAGGTTGCGAATTGCGACGTATTTGGTCGCTTGCTGTGGCCGTTATGTCGATTGAGCCATTTGCACTTGCGAAAATGCGCGCCCGGGGGAAGAAGTCGCGGCCATGTCCGACATGACCTCAACGGCCCGTCCGGGGCTTCTCGCAAACTGGCTTTTCATCGTCGCTGCACTTGTCGTGGTGATCGTAACGGTAGGGGGCATCACTCGCCTCACCGAGAGCGGTCTTTCGATAACCGAATGGAAGCCGTTGCTCGGCGCTCTTCCGCCGATGAACCAGGCCGACTGGGAAGCCGAGTTCGAGCTCTACAAGAAGATACCCGAATATATCGAGATCAATGGCCCCGCGGGCATGGATCTTGAAGCCTTCAAGTCGATCTACTGGTGGGAATGGATCCATCGGCAACTCGGGCGGCTGATCGGGCTTGCGCTTGCCGTGCCGCTCGCGATCTTCGCCATCCGCAAGATCATCCCGCAGGGGTATTTCTGGCGGCTTTTCGCCCTGACCGCGCTTGTCGGGCTGCAAGGCAGCTTCGGCTGGTGGATGGTCGCCTCCGGTCTCGAGACGCGAACCGATGTCAGCCATTTCCGCCTCGCCATCCACCTCTGCACGGCACTCGTCCTGCTGGGCGGTCTCGTCTGGACGGCACTGGACCTGCGAGCACTTGCTCGCGGCGAAGACAGGCCCGCACGCATGACCCGCGTCGCTGGTTGGACGGGAGCGATCCTGTTCGTCCAATTGCTGCTCGGCGCTTGGGTCGCCGGCCTGAATGCCGGTCTCGCCTCGGACAGCTGGCCGCTGATGCAGGGGCGTTTCGTTCCGGAATTCGATGACTCGCAAGGCCTGTTCTGGGCTATGACCCACGATCCCTTCCTGATCCACTGGATGCACCGGTGGTGGGCCTGGGTCGCGGTTGCCGCCCTCATCGTGATGGCTCGCAAGGTCAGGCCGCTGGAAAGGAAGGCTTCGATCGCGATCCATTCGGCATTCGGCATCCAGATCCTCCTTGGGATCGGCACCGTCATGACCGGGGTCGAGTTCCACCTTGCGGTCCTGCACCAGCTGGTCGGCGCTCTGCTTGTGGTCGCCTATGCCTGGGGGGCTCATGTCATCGGCAGGCGGGCGTGACTGCGCTCATCTATTGCCCGTTCCCTGACGCCGAGTGCGCTGAGAAGATCGGCGGCCAGCTTCTCGACGAAGGCCTGATTGGTTGCATCAACATCGGGAGCCCGATTGTCTCGCTGTTTGCGTGGAACGGCGAGCGCGGGAAGGGTCGTGAATGCCCTGCGCTGATGAAGACCGATGCTCGATCGCTCCGCGACGCCATGGATCGCCTCGAGATGCTGCACCCCTATGATTCGCCTGCGATTTTTGGCTGGCCTTGCGAGGCCGGCGCTGCAACAAGCGCCTGGCTGGGAAGTCTTGGCAAGGGGGACGAGGGGTGAGCGGATCGAGCCGTCGGCGCGCGCTGGAGATTATGGGTTGGGCCATGGCAATGTCTGCCTTGTCATTGCCTGTACGCCTTGCGGCGGCGTCGAGAGTGCAATTCCCGGCAGGTTCTTTCATCCTCCAACGCAAGCTCGAACGCGGGTTGGGCGATGGGGCGGCTGTCGTCGTCACCCGTGACTGGGAATGCCGGTTCCGTCCGCAAGGCGAAGGGGCTCTCATCGAGGCGCGCCAAGTCTTGGTCGAGGTCGATGCCCCGCCGATGCTTGCCGCTCTGGCGGACGTGGAGCGCCGCCGTGACGTCGCAGGCCTGTTCCCGATGACCCTCGACGGAAGAGGGCGGATCGCCGGTTGGTCAGAGGGGCAGGCGGGGCTCGAAGAGGCCCTGCAAGAGGCCAAGAGCTTCATGGAACGGCATCTCCCGGCTCCCTCGGATGCGCGGGATGCGAGGCAATATCTCGCAGCGATGAGCCAGACTGCGGCCGCAGCGGTCAGCCAGGTTCCGCGGGACCTGTTCTTCCCCCAGACCGGCGAGCGCAGTGCTGAGCGCGCGCTCGAACTGCCCGGTGGGGGCGAGGGGCGTTACGAGGTGACCATCCGCGCCAGCGCACGAGAAGCAGATGGCCTCCTGGAAATGAGCGAACGGCGCATCGTGACCCATCTTGGCGACAGCCAGAGAGCATCGCGGGAACGCTGGTCGATCACCTGAGTGCACATAGTGGAGTATTATTTTACCCCACCCACGACCCGCAGAAAAGCTTGACGAATCGCCCATCCAACGCCATTTTGCGCCCGCTAAGCGGCTCCTCGTGAGGGGCCGCGCATTCGTTTAGTGCCAACAAGCATGGCACGATAACTCGAGCAAACGGACACAAGCCCATGAAGGCTCTCACCAAGGTGACCCAGTCGGCCAAGCCGGCAGAGGTCGAAAAGGACTGGCACATCATCGACGCCGAGAATCTCGTCGTCGGCCGTGTTGCTGTCATCATCGCCAACATCCTGCGCGGTAAGCACAAGCCGAGCTACACCCCGCACGTCGATTGCGGCGACCACGTCATCGTCATCAATGCCGACAAGGTGAAGTTCACCGGCAAGAAGATGGACGACAAGATCTATTACAAGCACACCGGTCACCCCGGCGGCATCAAGGAAACCACCCCGAACAAGGTTCTGGGCGGTCGTTTCCCCGAGCGCGTGCTTGAAAAGGCCGTGCAGCGCATGATCCCGCGTGGTCCGCTGGGCCGTGCGCAGATGCGTGCACTCCACCTCTACAACGGCACCGAGCATCCGCATGAGGGCCAGAAGCCCAAGACGCTCGACGTCGCTTCGATGAACCGCAAGAACAAGGCTGTTGCGTAATGGCTGACGAAACCAAGAACGAAACCGTCTCGGATCTCGCCGATCTGAAGGACATCGCTGGCGACGCGCCGCAGGGTGATTCGGCAGACATCGCCGCCAAGGCCGACGTTCCGCTGCGTGAGCAGGAACTCGACGCACAGGGCCGCGCCTATGCAACCGGTCGTCGTAAGGACGCCACCGCACGCGTCTGGCTCGTCCCCGGCAGCGGCAAGATCACTGTCAATGGCAAGGACCAGGAAGTCTACTTCGCACGTCCGACCCTGCGCCTCGTGATCGATCAGCCCTTCGCCATCACCGAGCGCCAGGAACAGTACGACGTTGTTGCCACCGTTCGTGGCGGCGGTCTTTCGGGCCAGGCCGGTGCGGTCAAGCACGGCATCGCACAGGCTCTCGCCAAGTACGAACCGGCCCTGCGTTCGACGGTCAAGGCCGCCGGCTTCCTCACCCGCGACAGCCGCGTGGTCGAGCGTAAGAAGTACGGCCGCGCCAAGGCACGTCGCAGCTTCCAGTTCTCGAAGCGCTAATCAGCTCTTCGACACTGCCGATACGAGAAAGGGCGGCCCCTCGCGGGACCGCCCTTTTTCTTTGCCTGCCGCTGTCGAGTCAGCGCTGCATGATCATCAGGCCCCAGGCGAGCCCGGTGCCGGCGAAGAACAATGGCCAGCTCCACCAGAGATCGTACTGGTAGATGTCGGCGCGAAAGATGTTGAGATAGCCGCCACTGCGCCCTTGGCTGCCGATAACCAGCGCCACGACGTAAGTGAGAATGCTGCCCAGCGGGACTGCTTTGAAGAATTCCATCCAACTTCCCCGATTCCGCGCGAGATCATCGGAAAATCTGGTTTAGAACTGGTTAATGCACCGGCGGATCGACGCGGGGCACCTGCCGCACGGGGGCGATCGGCTCTCCGGGCAGGCGTGGAGGCATGGCATTTTCGGGGACATCGTCGATCTGCATGTCGCGTGTTTCGACATCCTCCAGGTTGCGAACGCATACCGAAAGACGCTCTCCGTCCCATTCCAGCTCGTTGAAACTGGGCGGGGTGGACCGCGTGCGTTTGGACAGCGTGCCCGCACCGATCATCCTGACCGGCCCCTCATCGGTTTGCTCCAAGATGTCGAAGGCATCGTGGACGTGGCCGGATAGAACCGCTTCGACCGGTCGCTTCGCCAGCTCGCGCAGGGCCTTGTCACCATGTTTGGTAAGGGCTGTGCCTTCGGTCCCCACCTCGCGCAGCGGATGATGGACGGCTACCAGGGCCCGCTTGCCTTCGGGCAAGGCATCGATTGCGGCGAGACAATGCTCGAGCGCCGCCTCGGTCACCCACCCCTTCGACCAGTTGAGGCGCGGCTGGGCGCGCACCGCGGTTTTCAGCGGCACGATCGACAGGCAGCCGAGGTCGAGTTCCTTCTCGACCTTCTCTTTCATCCCGCGAAATCGCTTGTAGGGATCGAGGAAGCGCTCGATCGGGTTGAAATAGGGCATGTCATGATTGCCCACCTCTACAGTGACCGGCACGTCGAGCGAGTTGATCCAATGGGTCGCAGCTGCAAACTCGCGGTGGCGGGCCCGCATTGTAAGATCGCCCGTGATGGCCACCGCATCGGGTTGCTGCTCGGCGATCTCCTGCTTGACCCAGTCCAGGGCCCTGTTGTCCTCCAGTCCGAAATGGATGTCCGAGAGGTGAAAGATGCGCCGCGATTCAGAAGCCATGATGCGTCGCTAGCAGATCGACTTCGCAGGGTGCCACCGTGAACTTGGCTTTCTTGGGGAGGGTGGCGGTTTCCCCGTCGATGAGAATGTCCAGCGGCTCTCCATCGCAGGTTTCCAGCGTCACCTCGTCGACCAGGCCGAGCCGCGTATGCGGCCCTTCGCGAAAGTTTCTTCGAAGCAGGGCAAGGCTCTGCCGCAGGATCTCGCCTGTCCCTTCCGCATGGTAGGCATCGAGTTGCATGCCGCGGTGGCTAGGTGTGAACTCGATCAGCGGATAGCCATCCTGACGACCCAGGCGGGGATCGCAGCATCGGACCATCGATCCGCCCGTGGTCTCGCTGATGGCGTCGCTCGCTCCTTCCGCGATCCCAGGTATGTCGAAATCGCGCATGGCCTCGCGCACGCCCGCCCAGGCGGTGCCTGGTCCTGCGAGCAGACCAGCCAGCGCGTCTCCCTCGGCGCAGCGAATCATGATCGGGCGCACGGCCCGCGACGCGCCTGTGGCAACATGCTTGAGGATGAGGCCGGGCTCTGCCTCGGGACCGTGGAGACGCTTGCTGAGAAGATTCATCGTGCCGCCGGGCAGGACGATCACTGCGCCGTCCCACCCCGACAGATTGGCAATCGCCGCGTTGAGCGTTCCGTCCCCGGTGAAGATCGCCAGCTGGTCGATCCCAGCATTCTCCAGATCGCTAGGTGTCGGAAGGCGGTCGTCCGGAAAGGCAAGGATCCTTGCAACCGTAAAGCCGGCCTCCCGGCAGTCCGCCCCCAGCAAGGCAAGTGCGCGATCACTATTGCTGCCGCTGCGGGAATTCGTGAGCAACCAGATGGGCTTGTCGGCAGGCATGGAGCAGAAGCGCGCCACTCATTCGCCGGTTCCCGCCGCTCAGATCCTTCCTGTCAGGATAAGCCAGCCGGTGGCAAAGTTCACTAGGCTGTAGATCGCATAGGCAATCGCCATGCCCGGCCAGCCGTTCCCCGCCAGCAGCATCGCGGCCAGCAGGATGAAAAACTCGAAACCCAGAGAGAACTTCCCGCCTCCCGACCTGTAGAAGCCCGGCAACGCATCAAGCATCGGGTGCCGGCTCTCCAGCACTGCCTTGTGGACGGCGAAATTGCCGATTCCCAGGATGAAGAGGAAAATAAGCACCATGTTTCAGATATAAGTACGCCGTTCGTGGATTGCCATTCGCGCTTGGTCCCTGCCGCTGCGCTTCTGGTCAAATCGCGGTCAACGCTCGTCGATACTGACGTGCGACTACAGATGTAGCCATGTAATACAGAATTCGCGACGGGCCACCCCAGTCCCCCAGACCGGCCCGTCGCGATTTTGGAGGTTACCATGAAGAAGACACTCACGACGATTGCCCTGCTCGCCCTTGCGACGCCCGCCGTGGCTGCAGAGGACCAGAGCGGTTTTACGATTGAATACAAGGACCTGAACCTCGGCACCGAAGAGGGCCAGAAGGTCCTGATGGAACGCATCGACGATGCGGCTCGCACGGCCTGCGAATTCAATCGCAGCCGCACCGGTTCGCGTCTCCGCAGCGGAGACGTGAAGCGTTGCTACAAGGAAGCGAAGAAGCAGGCGATGGCTCAGTTCGCCACACTGATCGAAGAGAATGCAGTAGGCGGCTGACCTCAGCCAGCCCCTCTGCGCCCCGGCCGGACCTGCAGTCCCCCGGCCGGGGCCTTTTTTGTGTCCGGTGTCATGGCCGACGCGCGTCTAGCGTCCGGCCATCGCCTTGACCTTGGGCAGATAGGTGCGCCCGATCCGCAGCGCTTCGCCATCGTCCATTTCCGCCGACCACACGCCGAGACCGTCATGGCGCAGGCCCTTGATCCGGTCCTTTCGCAGGATGGTCGAGCGGTGGATGCGGATGAACTTGGCCGGGTCCAGGCGCTTCTCCAGGCCGGCAATCGTTTGCAGCAGCAGGTAGGTACGGTCTTCCACGTGGAGCCGCACGTAATCGCGCTCGGCATCGATACGCGAAACTTCCTCCGTATCGATCCGGATCAGCTCGCTGCGGTGCGGGATCCAGAGCTCCTCGAGCCACTTGCTCGCTTCCCCGCCCCCTTCACCACGACGGGCCAGCGCGCGCTGTATCGCACGCTCCAGCCGATCCGGCTTCACCGGCTTGAGGACGTAATCGACAGCGTCGAGATCGAATGCCTCGACGGCGTAGTTGTCATGCGCGGTGACGAAGACAACGGCAGGCCGCTCTTCATGCTTGGAGAGCGATTTCGCGACCGAAAGTCCGTCGACTTCGGGCATCGTCATGTCGAGCAGGATCAGGTCCGGCTCCAAGGCTTCCACCAGCCGCAAAGCCTGACCGCCGTCGCTGGCCGTACCGACCACGTGGAGATCATCGATCTTGCTGCAGATGACCTGCATGCGCTCCACCGCAAGCGGCTCGTCATCCACGATCAGCGTTCGCAATTTCTCTTCAGCCATGCCTCACCATGGGTAGTCTCAGTTCCGTCTCGTAACCTCCGAGCGCCTGGCCCGAGGATATGCTGGCCTCGTTCCCGAAGCGCGCCTCCAGTCGGTCGCGGACATTGGCGAGGCCGATCCCGAAACCGCCCGAATGACCGCTCGGCAAACCGGGCCCGTCATCGCTTACCCGGATGACCAACCGTCCGTACTCTTCGCGTGCCACGATCGAAATCGTCACCGGACGATTGCTTGCGGACACGCCGTACTTGACCGAGTTTTCCACCAACGGCTGCAGGATCATTCCCGGCACCTTAAGCTGGGCGAGGTCATCCGGCAGGTCGACGCGAACCTTGAGTCGTTCGGGAAAGCGTACGGATTCGATCTCGAGGTAATGCTCTTGCAGGTCGATCTCGTCCTCGAGGCTGACATCTCCGGTCGAATCGTCCGCCAGCGAATGACGGTAGAATCGCGAGAGCGACTGGATCATTTCCTCGGCGCGGTCGCTCTTTCCGGTCATGACCAGCGAAGAGAGGGAATTCAGCGTGTTGAACAGGAAGTGCGGATTGACCTGGTAGCGCAGAGATCGGAGTTCTGCCGCCTTTGCTGCGCTCCGGAAACGTTCGCCGCGGCGCTCGGCCGCGCGGACCCGCGCTCCGGCAACGAAGGCTATATATAGCGCGGCCCAAGCAAGCAGCAGGAAGTAGCGACTGAGGGCCAAGTCGGTCAGGCGCCGCCAATAGTCGGCCACGGTCGGCGCCGGTTCGATGACGATCGAGGCCGGGGGCGTATCGCCGTCCGCCCTATCGCCCTGCCCGCTTCCCGGAATCCCGTCTTCGGTCATCCCGCCCGGGATATCGAGCAACAGGTTGCCCGATTCGTCGCGGCGAATGGTCAGGCCCTGCTTCTCGCCCATCTTCTGGCGCACCTTGTCCTCGATCGGCGCGAAGACCATGGTGTTGATCTGGGCGATGGCCAGCGAGGCAGGAACGGCGGCAACGATGGCAACCGCCACCTTGAACGACAGGCTGCGCGCATCGAACAGGCGCAGGAACAGCCAAAGGAGCACTGTGATGCCGGCGCCCGCAATGCAAACGACGAGCCGGCGCCACAGCAGCTCGTCCTGCATCTCCAGCCCGACCACGGCACCGCGTGCGGTAATCAGCAGGAAATAGGCGATCCACAGGCCGATGATGGATAGGACCACCACCTTGACCGGCGCGCGCGCATCGTCGCGATTAATCTGACGTTCAGTGTCCAAAACAGGCGATATGTGGCGATTTCGTTGCGAAAAGGCCAGAGCCGCCGTCGAACTTGCACTGCCGTTGGTCGAGCGGCGATGTCATTCGGCAGGTTCGACTTCGCCTTTCGCGATCTTTTCGCGCCAGCGAGCGGGGGCCAGTGTGTGCACATTGTTGCCCGCCGCGTCGACCGCAACGGTAACAGGCATGTCCTGCACTTCGAACTCGTAGATCGCTTCCATCCCGAGATCTTCGAATGCGACAACTTCGGCGCCCTTGATAGCGCGGCTGACGAGATAGGCGGCACCGCCGGTCGCCATCAGATAGGCGACCTTGAAGCGGCTGATCACCTCGACAGCGTCATGCCCGCGCTCGGCCTTGCCGATCATGGCGAGCAGGCCAAGGTCGAGCATCATCTCGGTGAACTTGTCCATGCGGGTTGCCGTGGTGGGGCCAGCCGGGCCGACGACTTCGCCCATCACCGGATCGACCGGGCCGACATAATAGATCGCGCGCCCCCTGAACTCGACCGGCAGCTCCTCGCCGCGGGACAACATGTCCTGGATGCGCTTGTGCGCGGCGTCGCGGCCGGTAAGCATCTTGCCCGAGAGCAGGAGGCGATCGCCATGCTCCCAGCTCGCCACTTCTTCGGGTGTCAGATGGTCGAGGTCGACGCGCTTGGCGGCCGCGTCGGGCTGCCAGGTGACATCGGGATATTCGTCGATGTTCGGCGGGTCTAGATAGGCCGGGCCCGAACCGTCGAGCGTGAAATGCGCGTGGCGCGTGGCGGCGCAATTGGGGATCATCGCCACCGGCTTGCCTGCCGCGTGGCAGGGCGCGTCGAGAATCTTGATGTCGAGCACTGTGGAAAGGCCGCCCAGCCCCTGAGCGCCGATACCCTGCGCGTTGACGGCATCGAAGATATCAATCCGCAATTGTTCGATATCGGTCTGCGCACCGCGCTGCTTCAACTGGCCCATGTCGATCGGGTCCATCAGCGAAAGCTTGGCCAGCTTCATGCAGTGCTCGGCCGTACCGCCGATGCCGATCCCGAGCATTCCCGGAGGGCACCAGCCCGCCCCCATACTTGGGAGCTGCTCGACCACCCAGTCGACGATATTGTCG
Source organism: Qipengyuania vesicularis (assembly GCF_019711415.1). Classification (GTDB taxonomy): domain Bacteria; phylum Pseudomonadota; class Alphaproteobacteria; order Sphingomonadales; family Sphingomonadaceae; genus Qipengyuania; species Qipengyuania vesicularis. The sequence goes on from NZ_JAIGNJ010000003.1 coordinate 494,506, forward strand.
GACGGGTTCATCATCTTGAACTTGGACTTGTTCTCGCTGCCACCGCCCTTGGCCGCGACATCGACCGAAATCGTATCGCCGGGCACCATCTCGACCGACAGCACGCTGGGCGTATTGTCGCGCGTGTTGCGGCGCGTGAAGGCAGGATCGGCGAGAATGGAGGCGCGCAGCTTGTTGTCGGGGTGGTTGTACGCCTGCCGCACACCTTCATCGACAACTTCCTGCAGGCTCCGCTTGGTATCAAGGCGGCAGTTCATGCCCCATTTCACGAAGACATTGACGATGCCCGTGTCCTGGCAGATCGGGCGATGGCCCTCGGCGCACATACGGCTGTTGGTAAGGATCTGCGCGATGGCGTCCTTGGCTGCGGGGCCTTTTTCGGCCTCATAGGCTTCCCCAAGAGCCCGAATGTAATCCATCGGGTGGTAATAGGAGATGTACTGGAGCGCGTCCTTTACGCTCTCGATCAGGTCTTCTTCCTTGATGACGGTCATGTCGCTCATCGCCGCGCGTTCCCATGTTGCAGAATTGCGCTCCCCGATAGGCGCGTTTGCCGTCATCGGTCAAAGCGCTTGGAAGCAAGGGGTCTTGCGCCTAAGTGAACTCACAGCTTGCAAAGCCGTGTTATCGATGTAATACAGCACCGGATTGATATGACCACTACAACCAAGACCCGCCCCGACTACGCCGCCGCAAGGAGGGCGATGATCGACAGCCAGCTGCGCACCAGCGGTGTGAACGAGCCTTTCGTGCTTGAGCGCATGGGCACGGTCGCGCGCGAAGATTTCGTGCCGGAAGCCGCCAGGGGCACCGCTTACATGGACCGCGCCATCCGTCTGGCGGACGGCGGTTCGCTGCCCGCTCCGCTGTTCCATGGCGCCATGCTGGCAGAGGCGCGCCCCTCGGGCGAAGACAGTGTTCTCGTAATCGACGGGGGCAGCGGCTACCTGACCGCACTGGTCGAGCCACTGGTCGCTTCGGTGAAGACAATTGCTGCAACCGACGCGCCGAAGGCGAAGAAGGGCGACTATTCGCTCGTGCTGATCGATGGCGCGATCGAGCATGTTCCGGCAAACCTTGCCAAGCTGGTTGCCGAAGGCGGCCGGATCGTGACCGGCCTCGTCGAGCGCGGCGTCACCCGCCTCGCCACCGGTCGCAAATCGGGCAAGGCGCTTGCCCTGCTGCCGCTCGCTGAAATGGGCGTGCCGCGCATGGGCGCATTCGACAAGCCGGAAAGCTGGAGTTTCTGAATGTTTGGGGGAGGGGTCGTGAAGAAGCTGGCACTATCCGGAAGCGTTATCGCGGTCGCTTTCGGCTCGGCGCCTGTGCATGCGGACACGCTGCAGGAAGCCCTCACCGACGCCTATCTCAACAACCCGACTCTCGAAGCGGCGCGCGCCAACCAGCGCGCCAATGACGAGAACGTCCAGATCCAGCGCTCGCAGGGCCTCCCGAGCGTTACCGGGACCGCCAATTACACCGAGGTTTTGAGGCAGAATAACACGAACTTCTTCAATCCGAGCCGCATCCTGACTGCGGGCGCGGATCTCGGTGTGCCCATCTATTCGGGTGGTGCGGTGCGCAATGGCGTGAAGGCAGCCAAGGATCGCGTCGAAGCGGGCCGCGCTGACTTGCGCGGCCTCGAAAGCGCGATCTTCAGCCAGGTCGTCGCCGCTTATATGGACGTGCTGCGTGGACAGGCTTTGGTTGCGCTGTCGGCAAACCAGGTCGACGTCCTGTCGGTCAATGTCGAGGCGACGAGCGATCGCTTCGAAATCGGCGATCTGACGCGGACCGATGTCGCCCAGTCCGAATCGCGATTGGCGCTCGCCCAGGGTGACCTGCGAAGCGCCGAGGCAAACCTGATTTCGGCGCGCGAAACCTATATCGCACTGACCGGCGATGCGCCTGACAACCTGCAGCCTCCGCCGCCTCTTCCGGGGCTTCCGGCTTCGGCGGACATGGCTGTCGACATCGCGCTCGACAACAATCCCGACATCATTGCTGCTCGCGAACGCGCATCGGCCGCACGGTCCGATGTCGAGGTTGCGGGCGCCGGTCGCCTGCCCACGGTTTCGATCTTCGCGGGATACGACTACCAGAACGCCCTCGGGAGCATTCCCGATATTCCGCCCGATCCGGATGTGCCGGGCAGCCAGCCGATTCCGGTCGACCAGACCGCCACCGGCGCCCAGGCAGGTGTTTCGCTACGGATGCCGATTTTCCAGGGGGGCTTGCCCGCCGCGCGCCAGCGCCAGGCGAGTGCCCGGGCCACTGCGGCACTCGAGGATGTGATCGCCGCAGAACGCGATGTGATCGCGCAGACGCGCGCCGCCTATTCGAGCTGGCAGGCCAGCCTCGCGATCATCGAGAGCTCGCAGGCCGCCGTCGATGCCGCATCGCTCAGCCTCGAAGGCGTGCGCGCGGAGAACTCGATCGGCAACCGCACGATCCTCGATGTGCTCAATGCCGAGCAGGAACTGCTGTCCAGCCGCGTCCAGCTCGTGACGGCACGTCGTAACGCCTATGTCGCGGGCTTCTCGCTGCTGGCCGCGATGGGCCGCGCCGAAGCGCGCGACCTTGGGCTTGGCGATGAGGGCGTGCTCTACAATCCGCTCGACAATTACAACCGCGTCAGCGGGAGCATCTGGGACTGGGGCCGCGACCCCGAGCCGGAAGCCAAGAGCACTTCGACCGCGAACATCCCTGCACAGACTGCGGATATTCCCGCAATTGAAGAAAGTGACGAAACCCCTTAGATTCGCTCGAATTCCCGAATCGGGAATGGTGCGAAACGAGGGGGGCCGCGAGCCATGCAGAACCACGGTGAACCGTCGGTCGAGGAAATTCTCGACTCGATCAAGAAGGTGATCGCACGCGACGCCGAGGATCGTGTCGCACAGCCGCGCAGGCACCCACTCATGGCCAGCGATGCCGAGCCTGCCGATGCCGAGGAAGCCGAGGAAGTGCTCGAGCTGGGCGTCGGGCTCGGCGAGGAACTGATCCTCGAAGACAATGCCGCGCTCGACCGGGCCTTTGGCGAAGAGCCGGGCGAGGAAGAGGTAGAAGAAGCCGCACTTACCGGCGATGCGACGCAGGAATCGATGCGTCAGAATTTCGCTGCGCTTTCCATGCTCGCCAAGCCCGGCAAACAGCCGCAGATCGTGCGCCAGGGCGAAACCTCGCTCGAAGGCCTCGTGCGCGAAATGCTGCGCCCGATGCTGGCGCAATGGCTCGACGACAACCTGCCGGGCATGGTCGAGGAACTGGTCAAAGCCGAGATCGCGCGCATCGCGGGCAAGAAGGGCTAATTCTCCCTTACGCTGGCACGGCACTCGCGCTACACCGCGCGGCCATGACACAACGCATTCGGGCCGCACTCCCGCTCGCCAGCGCCTTTGCGCTTCTCGCCACTCCGCTCGCGGCACAGGACGCGCCCGCGCCGATGCAGGCGAGGGACCTCGTTACCATGCCGCGCCTTGGCAGCCCTACCGTCTCGCCCGACGGCGCGATGGCTGTCTATTCGGTGATCACGACCGATCCCGAGAGCCTTGAGCGTTCGGCCCGGCTCTTCGTACGGTCGTTGACCAACATGGACGGCGAGGCAGTCGCCCTCGATCTCAAGGCAAGCGGGGCAAGCTTCGCGGGCGATGGCCACCTCTATTACCTCGCCAGCGGCACCGAAAGCGACAGCCCGCAGGTCTGGCGCGCGCATGTCGGCACGGATGGCTCGGTATCGGGCGCGATCCAGCTCACGGACATTATACGCGGGGTGAATGGCTACAGCGTCTCCGCAGACGGCTCCAGGATCGCCATCTGGACCGATATTGCCCGCAGCTGCGAAGACCTCGCCTGCGACGACAGCGCCAAAGCCTATTTGCCCGGGCCGGGAGACGGACGCCTCTTCCAGGGCGATGAAGGTTTGTATCGCCATTGGGACGAGTGGGAGACCCCCGGGATCATCAGCCGGGTATTCGCCGCAGACATCACCGAGGGCAAGGCGACCGCATTCGTGGCGGTCGACGGGGCGATGGGCGCGGGTGGTCCCGCTGGCGACACCCCGACCAAGCCCTTTGGCGGCGGCGAAGACATCGCTTGGGCGCCCGACGGCAGCGGCGTCTATTTCGTCGCGCGCGAGGGCGGGGCGAGCGAGCCTTATTCGACCAATCTCGATATCTGGTGGTCCGATCTCTCGGGTGATGCCCCGACCAATCTGACCGCCGCGAACGAGGCGCTCGACGCCCTTCCGGCCCCATCGCCCGACGGGCGCTATCTTGCCTATGTTGCCATGGAGCGCCCGACTTACGAAGCCGATCGCCAGGTGGTCATGCTGCGCGACCTCGCGACAGGCGAAACCACCGCGTTGACGCAGGATTTCGATCGCAGTTTCGGCTCGCTGGCATGGACGCCCGATTCCCGCTGGCTGGTGGCGACGGCGCAGGACGTGCTCGACACCCCAGCATTCCGCATCGATCCGCGCACCGGGGCTGTCGAACGGCTCGACCTCATGGCAGGCAACGAGGCGCATATCGGCAATGTCACGCCGCTCGAGGGCGGCGACCTGCTCTTCACACGCGATTCCATTGGTGCGCCTTCGGAGATGTTCCTCTCGGAGAACTGGGGAATGGCCGAGCCGCTGACCGAAGTCGCCACCCCGGTCATCGGGCAGTTCGCCCCTGTCGTTGTCGAGCGCTTCAGCTTTGCGGGCGCCAATGGCGAAACCGTCTGGGGCCAGATCACCAAGCTTGAGGGTCATGAGGGCAAGATGCCCGCCATCCTCTACGTGCATGGTGGTCCGCAGGGTTCGTTCAACGACGGCTGGTCCAGCCGCTGGAACCCTAGGATCGTCGCCAGCCAGGGTTATGCGGTCATCTCGGTCGATTTTCACGGCAGCACCGGATACGGTCAGGCTTTCACCGACGCCATCAATGGCGATTGGGGCGGCAAGCCGCTCGAAGACCTCCAGTTGGGCCTTGCTGCAGCGCTGGAACGCGACAGCCAGATCGACGGCAGCCGCGCCTGCGCCATGGGAGCGAGCTATGGCGGCTACATGATGAACTGGATCGCGGGCAATTGGCCCGACCGGTTCGACTGCCTCGTCCAGCACGACGGCCTCTTCGACCTGCGCAGCTTCTATTACACGACCGAAGAGCTGTGGTTTCCCAAGTGGGAATTCGGCGGCAGCTATGCCGAGAACCCCGAGGCCTACGAGCGCTGGAATCCGGTCAACCATGTCGACAAGTGGCAAACCCCGATGCTGGTGATCACTGGCGAGAAGGACTTCCGCGTTCCCTACACGCAAGGTCTCGCCAGTTTCACCGCGCTGCAGGAGCGTGGCATCGAGAGCCAGATGCTGGTCTTCCCGAACGAGAATCACTGGGTGCTCGGCGCGAAGAACTCGCTGCAGTGGCACAATACGGTGTTCGACTGGCTCGACCGGTGGTTGAAGCCGGGTGAGTAAGCGAGGACTTGCAAAGGCGCAGCAGGCGCTGGCGAAGATCGGCGGGGAAAATGTCGAGCGACAGATCTTCCTTTGCGCGTTGAGCGAGAAGCAGAAGTGCTGCTCGCGCGAAGATGGCAAGGCGGCCTGGAACTACCTGAAGAAGCGGCTCAAGGAGCTGGGCCTCGTCGGTCGCGGCGCACAGGTCCAGCGGACCAAGGCCGATTGCTTGCAAGTATGCGCGCACGGTCCGATCGCAGTCGTCTGGCCCGAGAACGTCTGGTACCATTCCTGCAATGAGGAGGTCCTCGAGGCCATCATCCAGCGCCACCTCATCGGCGGGGTCCCGGTCGAGGAGTACAGGTTGCGATCGGCGGAAGAAGCCTAGTCCCCGTCGATCGAATTGTCGGGCAGTTTGTTGTCCACTGCTTCGTCATGGCCCGTGCCCGAGGAAAGGAACACCAGTCCCATCAAGGCGCCCGTCAGCAGCATGACAAAGCCCACGCCCAAAGCGGTGGCGATGTAGAAATGGACCGAAACCTCGCCGCCAAACTTGTAAAGGAGGGCCATGGCGATCGCCACGAGCCCGACCGTCAGCAGGAACATGAACCGCATGATCCTGCGGTAGCGAGCCCAGGCAAAGGCGGCGCTTTCTGGGTCGTCGAGGGGGGATTTACTGACCATCGGCGCCCCTCATGGCCGCAAGTCCCCGGCCTTTCAATGCGCGATCTCGCGGTGCTGGCCTTTTCGCAGCGATGGTGGCATCCTTCACGCCGCAGCAGAAGGAGGCAGGCATGAACGTCACCACGCTTATCGAAGCCCGTGCCAGTTCGGATATCATCTCGGTCGATGTCGACAGGCCGGTGCGCGAAGCGGTGAGCCTCTTGGCAGAGAAACGGATCGGCGCGTTACCGGTCATGTCCGGCGGTTCGGTGGCCGGTGTCTTTTCCGAGCGTGACGTGATTTACCGCCTTGCTTCAGAAGGCCAGGCCTGCCTCGACAAGCGGGTCGGAGAAGTGATGACATCGCCTGCCATCACCATCGATCGGCAGACGCCCATCCTCAAGGCGCTCTCGCTGATGACCCGCCGCCGGATTCGCCACCTCCCGGTCATGGATGGGGACACGATGTGCGGCTTTATCTCGATCGGGGACCTCGTGAAGGCACGCCTCGACCAGATCGAGCATGAGGCCGAAGCCATGCGCGAGTATATCCAGACCGCTTGAGACCCGCGGCTGCAGTCACTACATCGCCTGTCATGGCCGAAATGCTCACCCTCACGCCCGCCGCTGCCAAGCGCGTCGCCGCAATCGCCGAGAAACAGGCGAAGCCGGCGATCTTGCGCCTGTCGGTCGAAGGTGGGGGTTGTTCGGGCTTCCAGTACAAGTTCGACCTTGCCGACGCAGCGGACGAAGACGATTCGGTCAGCGATACCGACGGCGTTCGGCTTGTCGTCGACCCCGTGAGCCTCGACCTGGTGGCAGGAAGCGTGGTGGACTTCGTTGAATCGCTGGGCGGCGCGGCATTCAAGGTCGAGAATCCCAATGCGGCCGCCGGATGCGGTTGCGGTTCGAGCTTCGGGATTTAGGTTAGACCCGCGCGCGCGCTTCGGGCATGAGGCGCGTCATGCGTATCGCCACCTTCAACATCAACGGAATCAAGGCGCGCCTTCCGCGCTTGCTCGAATGGCTCGAGGAAACCCAGCCCGCCGTCGCCTGCCTGCAGGAGATCAAGACGATGGACGAGGGTTTTCCGGCGGAGGACTTCGAGAAGATCGGTTATCACGCCATCTGGCACGGCCAGAAGAGCTTCAACGGCGTGGCGATCCTTGCCAAGGGCGAGAAGCCGGTCGAAGTCCAGCGCGGGCTCGGGATCGATGGTCCGAAGGAGGGCGAGGGCGAGCAGGCCCGCTATCTCGAGGCCGAAGTGAACGGTGTGCGCATCTGCAATCTCTACCTGCCCAACGGCAATCCGCATCCCGGACCGAAGTTCGACTACAAGCTTGCGTGGATGGAGAAGCTCCGCGCACGCATGGCCGCCATCTGGGCAGAAGAAGTGCCGGCGGTCGTGCTGGGGGATTTCAACGTCATTCCCGAAGACAAGGATGTGTGGTCGCCCAAGGCGATGGCCAGCGATGCACTGATGCAGCCCGAAAGCCGCGATGCATACAAGCGCATGCTGGCCGATGGCTGGACAGATGCGATCGACACGCTCAACCCGCGCGGCGGGGTGTGGACCTATTGGGACTACCAGGCTGGCGCGTGGCAGCGCGATCACGGTTTTCGGATCGACCATCTGCTCCTGTCGCCCGAACTGGCGGACAGGATGCTCTCCGCCGGTGTCGACAAGGAATACCGCGGCCGCGAAAAGGCAAGCGACCACACGCCGGTCTGGGTTGAGATCCGGGCCTGATCACGCATACCAAGAGGGGCCGCCACCCTCAGGCGACGGCTCCTCGATTCCCTGGTCTACCGATCAGCGGTAGAAAATGTGTGTCTTGATCGCGGCGCGGCGCGTCTTCTTCGACGCCCAGCGCGGGCTCACATAGGTCGCGTGGAAGTAGAGCGAATCCTGGGCTTCGCTTTCCCACAGGCCCTGGTGGGCGATGCGCGCAATCTTGGTGGCGCGTTCCCACGCTGCCGAACCGGTCTTGATGCGCGGCATGGTACCACCGCGCACGAAGCTGAACTGCGCGCGCTGGTAGACGACGCCGCAATAGCTCGCCGGGAAACGGTTCGATTCCGAGCGATTGATCACGACCTGTGCCACGGCCAGCTGGCCAGCCAGCGGTTCGCCGCGCGATTCGAAATAGACAGCGCCGGCAAGGCAGCGCATTTCGTCGGAAAGCTCGTCAGGCGCCGCAATCGTGGCGACCAGTTCGCGCAGGCTGCGCGCTTCGACATTTCCGGTAAATTCGTCGGTAGCTTCCTCGGGAAGCTCCTGGACCACTTCATTGCTCACGAAAACCGGGACCACCTCTTCGGTGAGCACCGTTTCCTCGGCAGTGGTTTCTTCGGCTGCAATTGCAGCCTGGGCGCCGGTTTCTTCCGCTCCGGCAAAGGTTGCAACCATCGCTGCGGCAGAAGCCGCGATGGCAATCGTAAACTTTCGCATGATTCCGCTTGTTCATGGCGGTGAGCTTGCTGTCACAGGCCGGGATCCAGTGCGCGTCACTCACGCGTCTTCAAACTGGTATCCGTCAGCGGGCCTGCCGCTTGCTCCCCGTCTGCGTGCTTGTTCATTGACCCCATTGCCAACCGAACCGCCTGCGCATCGAAGCTGGGGCCTAAAATAGTCTCATTTGAAACTGGGTCAAGTTAACGAGTGGGGGTTTCGAGCAGTTTCTCCACTTCAACCCCATCGAGCTCGACGAACCAGCAATCGGGGTCGCGGTGCTGCCTTTTGGCAACATACTCGTCGAATTCCCTTGGGTTTTCATGATCTTGTTCGCGCGTGCAGGTAAATTTCCGCGAGCCGTCAAGGCTAGGCATACGTTCCCACAGGCGGGTATTTTTGCCACTATGAGTGGTTAATAAAACCAGCGTCCCAGCGTCTTTTTCCCCTTTCTGAAGGACCGTACCGAAGCCCCCGAGGCCTTGTGCCAGCCGTATCAGTCCGGCCACTTCGAGGTGTGCCGGGAGGCGCGCCTCCTCCATCAGCCGGCGTATCCGGCGAGGCTAGAGAGGGGGATGCGCGATTTCATGAATGTGCCCGTGCCACGTCCGATTTCGTCCCCTTCGGCATCGACCAGCCGCGATTCGGCAACGAAAACTCGTCGACGGCCACTCACCCAGCGCCCCTCGGCGACAACCTTGCCTTCGCGCACCGGCTTGGTGAAATGCAGGTTGAAAGAGGTCGTCAGCAGGAATCGGTCCGTCACCAGCGTATTGGCCGCGTAGAAGGCGGCATCGTCGAGCATCTTGAAATAGATCGTCCCGTGAGCCGCACCCGCCGCATGGAACACTTGTTCCGTAACGTCGAAGGTTATGCGGGAGGTGCCGTTGCCGGTTATGTCGAGGGCGGATTCGAATTGCGCATTGACCGGCGCGGACCGGTAAAGGCTTTCGAGCGCACGCCAGTGCCGCTCGGCTCCGCTGCTTGCCTCTGTATCCATGGGTTCCCGCCTACCCGAATCCTAGCTGCGCGGCTCGACCCAACCGATCGACCCGTCGGGGCGACGATAGACCATGTTATGCGCCTCGGTCGCGCCGTTCTTGAAGAAGAGCGCGTTGGTGTTCTGCAAATCGAGCAGCATCACCGCATCTGCGACCGAGCATTCCGGGATCATCGCGCTTGTTTCGGCGATTACTGGCGGACTGTCGTGCGCCACCTCCTCTTCGGTGTCGACGTCCGGCGCCGCGAAAATCGTATAGGCAGCCTCCTGTTCGCGCAGGGCATGGTCGGCCTGTTCGTGGCGGTCCTTTATCCGGCGCTTGTACCGCCGCAATTGCTTCTCGATCTTGGCGGCGGCCGCATCGAACGCCTGGTGGACGTCATGGGCTTCGGCGTGACCCTTCAGGATCAGGCCCTGCATCACATGTGTGACGATATCTGAAGAAAACGCTCCGCCTGGCGCCTTGCCGAACGTCACATGGCTAGAAATGGCGCGGTTGAAGTATTTCTCGACGATGCCCTGCAGGCGATCTTCGACATGGGTCTGCAAGGCTGAACCAGTGTCGATTTGGTGACCCGAGACACGGATATCCATAAGCGTCGTTCTCCTGTTTTCGCGCCCCCGACGATCCCATCCGGCCCCGTCCGCCGGCTCGTCGATCCGGCACCTATCCCCACAGGGGGCTTTCGATCCCGGACATGAATCTCCTATGCCGCGCCAGCTCTTCCGGCGTCGGCGCATGCGGCCGTGGCTCGCGGCGTGGCCCCTCGGGTGCCTTGTGCACTGCGACGGCTTCCGCAGGGCTTTCGGGCGCGACGATATCGGCGGCGAGTTCCAGCCCGATCTGCCGCCCGCCCTTCAGTTCGACATAGACCTGCGCGAGGAGCTCGGCATCGAGCAGTGCGCCGTGCTTCACGCGATGGCTGCGATCGATCCCATAGCGCGTGCAGAGGGCATCGAGCGAGAGTTTCGCCCCCGGATGCCGCTTCTTGGCAATCTGGACCGTGTCGACCATCCGGCTCATGCAGATCGGCTCCTGCTCGATCAGGACCAGTTCGGCGTTGAGAAAGCCAAAGTCGAACCCCGCATTATGCGCGATCAGCGGCGCATCGCCTAGGAAGTCGAGCAGCTCGTGGAAGATATCGCGGAAGAGCGGCTTGTCGGACAGGAAGGATGCCGAGAGGCCATGCACCGCTTCCGCCCCAGCCGGCATATCGCGCTCGGGGTTGTAATAGGTGTGGTAGGTGTTTCCGGTGGGCACAAGATTGACCATCTCGATGCAACCGATTTCAACCATCCGGTCGCCCGTCTTGGGGTCGAGGCCGGTGGTTTCGGTGTCGAAAACAATCTCGCGCATTGCCTAATCTATCGGACTCAATTCCGCAGATTACAAGGGGTCTTGGCCAGCTATCTCGGCTCGCAGGAGGGCGATGAGTGCGATCACCTCATCCTCGGTCTCGGCGAGCGACTGCCCGGTATCGATAATATGGTGGGCCCGCTCACGCTTCTCTGCGTCGGGTGTCTGGAGCGACAGGATATGGGCGAACTTTTCTGGCGTCATACCGGACCTCGCAAGCACCCGCCGCCGCTGCACTTCGGCCGGCGCTGAGACGACGACGATCCGATCGACTGCCGCGTGGCCGCCTTTCTCGAAGAGCAACGGAATGTCGAAGACGACGAAGGGCGCGCCGAAATGCTCGATGAGGAATGCCTCGCGCTCAGCCGCGACAGCCGGGTGGACGATCGCCTCGAGCCGCGCGAGTGCCTCCTTGTCACCGAAAACCTGCCTGCCGAGCTTATCGCGAAGCACGCCATTGTCGTCGGTACTGCCCGGGAACGCCTTCTCGATCGCGGGCACGAGCGCGCCTTCCGGTCCCTGCATCTTGCGCACCTCGGCATCTGCATCGAAGACCGGCACTCCCGCTGCCTCGAACATGGCTGCAACGGTCGACTTGCCCATACCGATCGAGCCGGTGAGGCCGATGATCAGGGGCTTCGTCATGCCATGAGCCTTCCGCGTAGTTCGGCATCGTATTCGCGCGGAGGCTCCTTCCCGAAGAAGTAGGAGAATGCCGCCGCCGCCTGGCCGATCAGCATCGAGAGGCCATCGATGGTCCCGAAACCGGCATCGCGCGCCGCCTTGAGGAAATCGGTTTCGACCGGATCGGTGACGATGTCATAGGCAATCGAGCCGGGCGGGGCATGGCTCCAATCGAAGGCGAGCGGAGGCTGGCCGCGCATGCCGAGCGGGCTGGCGTTGACCACCAGATCGCAGCACCCTTCGCGGTCGTCGAAGGCGAAGTCGGTCGGATCGGCAAAATGGGCAAGCGGGGCGGTATGGTGTTCGCCCTCGGCCAATTCATCAAGAAGGGCGCGCGCCTTGTCGGGATTGCGTCCGGCTAGGACAAGGGTGAAGCCTTCTTTGGCAAGTCCTGTGACAATCGCCCTTGCAGCGCCGCCCGTACCCAGCACGCGCGCCATGCGGAAATAGTGCTGCTGTTCCAGCCGGTCAGAAAGTGGTTCGAGAAAACCCGCTACATCGGTATTTCGCCCGATGAGCTTGCCATCGGCCGCACGGTGGATCGTGTTGACGGCACCCACGCGCTTGGCGAGCGGTTCGAGCCGGTCAACCAGCGGGATCGCGTCCTTCTTATGCGGCATCGTGACATTGCAGCCGCGCCAGGCATGATCTGCGCGTCGCTCGGCAAGATAATCGGCAAGGCCTTCACTGGTGACATGACAGGCGCGATACTCGGCATCGAGTCCGAGCTTTTCTATCCAAAAGCCGTGAATCGCAGGCGATTTGGATTGTGCAATCGGATCGCCGATGACTTCTACATAGATCGTCACGAAGCGAGCACACCTTCTTCGCGCAGCGCGTCCAGCACCTGAAGCAACGGCATGCCGAGCACGGTAAACTGGTCGCCCATGATGCTCTCGAACAGTTGCACACCCGGTCCCTCTATCCGGAACACGCCGACGCAATAGGAGACTTCGGGCCATTCGGCATCGAGATAGGCCTCAATGAATCGCTCCGACAGCTCGCGAACGCGCAGCCGGGCGAAGTCCGAGCCGACCCAGACGATCTGCCCGTCCTTCGCGAGGGCGGCCGCGCTGTGAAGCGTCATCACCTTGCCCGAAAAGAACCGCAAATGCTCGGCGGCTTGTTCGCGGCTGGCGGGCTTGTCGAAGCGGCGGCCATCGACCTCCACCAGCGAATCGCTGCCCAACACCATGCGCTCGTTCGAAACGGCAGCAGCCTTGGCGGCAGCCAGCGCTTGGGCGATCTCGGCCGGCTCTGCACCCGCCATCTCGGCTTCGAGCGCGCGTTCGTCCACATCGGCGCCGCGCGCTTCGAAAGCGACACCGGCAGCTTCCAGCATGGCCTTGCGTGAAGAGGAATTCGACGCAAGCACGATCCCGCTCCCGGCAAGCGCGCTCATATTGCCTTCACTCCTTCGAAATCGCCGCCATTGCGGAGCGCCCGCTCGCCATAGAGCCGGATGACGGCCGCCGCGGTTTCCTCGATCGAACGCCGTGTGACATCGATCACCGGCCAGCCATTGTCGGCAAACATGCGGCGGGCGAAGGCCACTTCGCCCTTCACCCGGTCGTTGTCGACATAGGCGGTCTCGGTTCTCTCGTTCAACGTCAGTAGACGGTTGCGCCGGATCTGGACCAGCCGCTCGGGCGCGGTTGTTAGCCCAACGACCATGGGCTTGGTCAGTTCGAAAAGCTTGGGCGGGGGAGGGCTTTCGACCACCAGCGGGATATTGGCGACCTTGTATCCGCGGTTTGCGAGGTAGATGCTGGTCGGCGTCTTCGAGCTGCGCGAGACGCCCGCGAGAATGATGTCGGCCTCTTCCCAGTTCTCCCAACCCACGCCGTCGTCATGGGCGATGGTAAACTGGATCGCCTCGACCCGTTCGAAATAGGCCTGGTCCATCTTGTGCTGCTTGCCCGGGCGGCCATGCGCTTCCTGTCCGAGCGCCTTCTCGAGCGCTTCAGTCACCCGGTCGAGGATGGGCACCGCCGGCAAGCCATTCTGGGCGCAGACCTCTTCCAAGCGAGTGCGCGCTTCCTGGTTCACGAGGGTAAACAGGACGAGACCGGGATTGGCCTTGAGTTCTGGCACGATCCGGTCAAGATGCTGCTTGCTCCTGACCATGGGCCAGAAGTGCCGCACCACATCGGCATCGTCGAACTGGGCGAGCGCGGCCTTGGCCAGCATCTCCAGCGTTTCGCCGGTACTGTCTGACAGCAGGTGCAGGTGAATACGGTCGGGAATGATTGCCTCTTTCGGCTTGTGGACAGGGGCGGGATAAACCACGGGACATGTCTGGCGACAAGTTCGGTGATGAATTCCCTCCCCGCTACGAGTCATCCAGGGGGGTGATTCCCGCACAGCAAGACGCGATTTTTGCGCAGGCTGGGAACAGTGGGGACAAGTTTGACTCGACTCATATGAATCCGCGAGTCGCAATTCGCCCGGAACCCTTTCCTCCGCGAAAGTTTTCGGGCAGGGGCCACTTGTGCCCGATATCCACAGGGCCAACAGACTCCATCAATCCTTATAATAACTAGGTATTATTGGACTCCTGAATGCCCGGTCTCCTTCTCGACACGCTAAACGGTGCGCCTAGCGCACAGGTCCCTCTATGGCTCATGCGCCAGGCGGGGCGCTACCTTCCCGAGTACCGCAAGCTGCGCGCGAAGAAGGGCGGTTTCCTCGCGATGGCCTATGATAGCGAGGCGGCTTGTGAGATTACCTTGCAGCCGATCAATCGCTTCGGCTTCGATGGCGCGATCCTGTTTTCGGATATCCTCATCGTACCGCACGCACTTGGGCAGAATCTCGAATTCCTGGCCGGCGAGGGCCCCAAGCTTTCACCCAAACTGGTCGATCATGCGCTCGATGCGCTCACCCGCAATCCTTCGCGCTACGAGCCGATCAACGAAACGGTCCGCCTGTGCCGGACGCGCCTACCCGAAGGCGTGACGATGCTGGGCTTTGCGGGGAGCCCCTGGACCGTGGCGACCTATATGGTCGCAGGCGAAGGCAGCCGGGACCAGCACGAGGCGCGTGCCATGGCCTATCGCGATCCTGCAGCGCTCCAGGTGATCATCGATGCGATCGTCGAAGAGACAGTCGAATACCTCTCGGGCCAGATCGACGCAGGTGCAGAAGCTGTCCAGCTCTTCGACAGCTGGGCGGGCAGCCTTGCTCCCGACGAGTTCGAGAAATGGGTGATCGCGCCCAATGCGCGGATCGTCGCGGCGCTGTCCGAGACGCATCCGGATACTCCGGTCATCGGCTTTCCGAAGGGTTCGGGCGAGAAGCTGCCGGCATATGCACGCGAGACGGGCGTGAAGGCTGTCGGGGTGGACGAGACGCTGGATCCCGCCTGGGTTGCGCGCGAGCTGCCCGATGGCATGCCGGTGCAAGGCAATCTCGATCCGCTGCTGCTGCTTGCCGGATCGGATGAACTGGAGAAGCGGGTCACCGCAATCCTCGAGGCCTTTGCCGGTCGCCCGCATGTCTTCAACCTCGGCCACGGCATCGATCGACGCACCCCGATCGAGCATGTCGAACGGCTGATTGCGGCGGTTCGGGGCTACAAGGGGTGAAATCCGAGAACCGACCGCCTAGATCGTTCCCATGCAGGATGTGCTGTCGATGACCTATCTCTGGCTGAAAGCAGGCCACATCATCTTCATGGTCTTCTGGCTGGCGGGCCTGTTCATGCTTCCGCGCCAGATGATCTACCTCCATCCCGCAGCGCCCGGATCGGATGAATCCGCGCTCTGGGCCAAGCGCATGGGGTTGCTGCGCAAGATCATCCTTACCCCGAGCATCATCGTCGTATGGATTCTGGGCCTGCTGCTGGCCCAAACGCTGTCAGCATGGGGTGAGGGGTGGCTGCACGCCAAATTGTTACTTGTCGTCCTCCTGAGCGGCTTCCACGGCTATCTGGCAGCCCAATCGAAGAAGATGGCTGCCGGCGAACGGCCGCTCAGCGAAAAGCAGCTGCGCATGATCGGCGAGGTCCCGGGAATACTGCTGGCGCTCATCGTCGTATTGGTCGTGGTCAAGCCATTCTGATCATGGCCGGCGTGTTTGCCGATTGACGGCGCGGCGCGGCGAATTTATCTGACACCTACCGACCGGCGAGAGGTCCCGCATCCATAACGGGACCAGGTCCGCTTTCTCCAAGCCCATCGACCTGCCGGCCATCACCACACTCGAATACCGAGAAAATACATGCATCTCAAAGACTTGAAAGCAAAAGCACCCGCAGAGCTCGTGGCCATGGCCGAAGAGCTGGGTGTCGAGGCCGCGGGCACCATGCGCCGCCAGGACCTCATGTTCTGCATCCTGCGCGAACTCGCGGACGATGAAGAGTACAACGAAGAAATCATGGGTATCGGCACCATCGAGGTGCTGCAGGACGGCTTCGGCTTCCTGCGTAGCCCCGAGGCGAACTACCTTGCCGGGCCGGACGATATCTATGTCTCGCCCAACCAGATCCGCAAATGGGGTCTGCGCACCGGCGACACGGTCGAAGGCCAGATCCGCGCGCCCAAGGAAGGCGAACGCTATTTCGCGCTGACCGGCCTGACTACGGTCAATTACGAAGACCCCGACCAGGTCCGCACGCGGACCAATTTTGACAATCTTACGCCGCTCTATCCGGAAGAGAAGCTCAACCTCGATACGCTCGACCCGACGGTCAAGGACAAGTCGGCCCGTGTGATCGACATCATCTCGCCGCAGGGCAAGGGGCAGCGCGCGCTGATCGTCGCGCCGCCGCGTACCGGTAAGACGGTGCTGCTGCAGAACATCGCCAAGGCGATCACGGATAATCACCCCGAAGTCTTCCTGCTGGTGCTGCTCGTCGACGAGCGTCCGGAAGAAGTCACCGACATGCAGCGCAGCGTGAAGGGCGAAGTTATCTCCTCGACCTTCGACGAGCCCGCCAACCGCCACGTCCAGGTCGCCGAAATGGTGATCGAGAAGGCCAAGCGCCTCGTCGAACACAAGAAGGATGTCGTCATCCTGCTCGACTCGATCACGCGTCTTGGCCGTGCCTACAACACCGTCGTGCCCAGCTCGGGCAAGGTGCTGACCGGCGGTGTCGATGCCAACGCACTCCAGCGCCCCAAGCGCTTCTTCGGTGCCGCGCGTAACATCGAGGAAGGCGGCTCGCTGTCCATCATCGCCACCGCGCTGATCGATACCGGCAGCCGCATGGACGAGGTCATCTTCGAAGAGTTCAAGGGCACGGGTAACAGCGAAATCGTGCTCGACCGCAAGGTCGCCGACAAGCGCATCTTCCCGGCACTCGACGTCGGCAAGTCCGGCACCCGCAAGGAAGAGCTGCTGGTCGAGAAGGACAAGCTCTCGAAGATGTGGGTCCTGCGCCGGATCCTCATGCAGATGGGCACGGTCGACGCGATGGAGTTCCTCCTCGACAAGATGAAAGATTCCAAGACCAACGAGGACTTCTTCGCAACCATGAACCAGTAAGCGAAAGGGCCGCTTCCCGATTTGGGAGCGGCCCTTTTTCTGGAACGGCGAACGTCTGGCTAACCCTTCATCGACTCCAGCATCGCCGCCATCTGCTCCCACACCTTGTTCACTGCCTTGAGCGGGCGCACCATCACCTTGAACTCGGCGATCAACCCTTCCTCGTCGAAGCGGATGATGTCGACGCCGTTGACGTGAATTCCGTCCATCTCGGTGGTGAATTCGAGCATGGCATTCTCGCCATCGACCAGTTCGCGGACATAGGTGAAGCTGTCGTTGCCGAGCGTCTGTCCGGCTGCCGAAAGATAGGCGACCACCAGGTCTCGCCCCTGCTGCGGGGTATGGACCACGGGCGAGTGGAAAGCGGCATCTTCGCGGATAATCGCGGCGAGATCGGCTGGTGACGAACCGTTTTCAATCACCTCATGCCATTTGGCCAATCCCTTCTTTGCGTTCAACATGCCCTCCTGAAACTGTTTGCCTGTGCCGCTGCCCAATGACGCGCAAGTGGCGTCGTCTCGGGCTTGTCTAGCAAGACGCCCTCTTCGGCGAAGTAGTAGATGCGGTCAAAGGCGTCTGAGCGCGCGCCGTTGATGCGTTCGCGCATGTCCATCGCCTGCATTGCCCACGGGCTTTCGAGACCCATTGCGATAACGATTTCCTTGAGCGCGTGGAGCGTCTGGCGCTGGAACCGGGCGACCCTTGGGGCCTTGTCTTCCACCACCAGCCCGCGCTGGCGCCAGGCTTCCTGCGTGGCGATCCCGGTCGGGCATGTACCCTTGTGGCAGTTCATTGACTGGACGCAGCCAAGCGCGAACATGAAGGGCCGTGCGGCATTGCACCAGTCGGCCCCGAGCGCGAAGCTCTTGGCCATCTGCGCGCCCGAATGGATCTTGCCCGAAGTGGCGATCTTGATCTTGTGCTTCAGGCCCGTCCCGACAAGCATGTTGCGTACGAAGATCTGTCCTTCACGAAGCGGCATGCCAACCGAATTCGACAATTCGAGAGGGGCGGCGCCTGTCCCGCCCTCGGCACCATCGACGGTGATGAAGTCGGGATGGAGGCCGGTTTCGAGCATCGCCTTGCCGATAGCGAATATCTCGTGTGGCTGGCCAACGCACAGCTTGATGCCGGTCGGCTTTCCACCCGATAGGTCGCGAAGCCGTGTAACGAATTCGAGGAGTTCGATCGGCGTGTCGAATTCCGGGTGCGCCGCTGGTGAAAGGACGTCCTCACCCACGGGCACGCCCCGCGCCTCGGCGATTTCCTTGGTTACTTTCGCTCCAGGAAGTACCCCGCCATGTCCGGGCTTAGCGCCCTGGCTTAGCTTCAGCTCGATCATCTTGACCTGATCGCTCGCGGCGTTCTCACGGAACTGGTCCCGATCGAACCTCCCATCCTCGCGCCGCGCTCCGAAATAGCCGCTGCCGAGCTCCCAGATCAGGTCGCCGCCATGCTTGCGGTGATAGCGGCTGATCGATCCTTCGCCCGTATTGTGGGCAAAATCACCTTCCTTGGCTCCGGCGTTGAGCGCCTCGATTGCGCGGGCTGACAGCGAGCCGAAACTCATCGCGGAAATATTGAGCAGCGATGAGGAGTAAGGCTTGTCGCAAGTGCCTTCGCCAATCATGACGCGCCATTCTTCGGGCGCTTCCTTGGCGGGGGCAATCGAATGGCCGACCCATTCGTACTCGTCGGAATAGACGTCCAGCTCGGTGCCCATCGGGTGCTTGTCGAGGTCGCCCTTTGCCCTGGCATAGACCAGCGCGCGGGCCTGATGACTGAATGGTCGCCCTTCGAGATCGTCCTCGACGATGTAAGACTGGGCGAACGGGCGCAGGTCCTCCATGATCCAACGAATTCGCGCGATCAGCGGATAGTTGCGCCTAAGTGTATGATTTGGCTGGATGAAATCCCATAAGGCCATCAGGGCGAAGGGGACGAGAATCCACAGGCTCCATCGTGCCGGTTCCCATATCCAGGCGCCGGCCGACAGCGCCAGCAAGAGGACAGGGACCAGATAACGAAAGGGAAGGCGCTCGATCATGCGCCGGACCTATCCCAGATGCTCCTTGAAGAAATCGGACGTTCTCCCGTCGGCAAGATTGGCCGCATCTTCCGCGCGCCGTTTGCCGAACTCTGTCGCAAAGCCGTGGTCGAGTCCTTCGTAGTCGTAGAGCGTCACCTTGGGGTGGTCGTCCAGCCCGTCGTGCATCGCCTTTTGCGTGGCCTTGTCGACGAATCCATCCTCCGTGGGCACGTGGAGCAAGAGAGGGTGGGCGATCGCGTGTTTCTCATTCAGAAGTCCGTCGATGCCGACACCGTAATAGCCGACCGAGGCGTTTATATCGGTTCGCGCGGCGGTCATGTAGGCGAGACGGCCCCCCAGACAGTATCCGACGCAGCCGACCTTGGGCACACCTTCCTGGCGGCGGATGTGGTGGATGGTTGCCTCGATATCGCGAATGCCCTGGTCCTGGTCGAACTTGCCCATCAGGTCGAGCGCGCGCTGGAATTCGGGCTCCACATCCGGGTCCAGTTCCACGCCGGGCTCGAGACGCCAGAAGAGATCGGGGGCAACCGCTAGGTAACCCTCTTCGGCAAATTTGTCGCACTTGCGGCGAATGCCCGCATTCACGCCGAAGATTTCCTGGATGACGAGGATTGCGGCGGTCGGCTCTCCGGCAGGTCGGGCGACATAGGCATCGAAGGTCGCATCGCCCGAAAGGGTGGCAATCGTGACGGTCTCGCTCATGGCAGTAATCTCCCTCGATCAGCTCATCGGTGTCTTATGCTTGCATGACGCGGCATGCAGGGCCAGATAGGTGCTTGCAAGCTCTAACGGAGGAAACGCGATGAAGGTCCATATCGAAATCGACTGTACGCCCGAGGAGGCGCGGACTTTCATGGGCTTGCCCGATGTGGGCAAGGCCAACGATATCTACGTCGACATGATGTCGAAGGCGATGAAGGGCGTTTCCAGCACCGACCAGTTGCAGGAGTATGCACGTCAGCTCGCCCCCATGGGCCAGGCCGGGTTCAAGCTCTTCCAAAGCTTCATGGAAGGTGCGCAGGCAGCGAAGAAGCCGTCTAAGAAGCCCGCCACTTCTGACGACTAGAGACCGGTTACACCTATGGCTGACACCATCTTCGCCCTGTCGAGCGGAGCGCCTCCCGCTGCCATCGGTGTAGTGCGGATCAGCGGACCTGCAGCCGCAAATGCGATCGAGGCGCTCGCAGGAGGATTGCCCGAGGCACGCCATGCGAGCCTGCGTACGTTGCGCGACGGGCAGGGGCGGGAACTGGACCGTGTCCTCGTGCTCTGGTTTCCCGGCCCGCGAACCGCGACGGGAGAGGATCTGGCCGAGTTTCATTGCCACGGCGGCAGGGCGGTGGTCGATGCGATTGAAAGCACTCTAGGCAAACTGGAAGAGTTCAGGCGAGCTGAGCCCGGAGAGTTTACCCGTCGTGCCTTCGCCAATGGTGTGATCGATCTTGCCGAGGCCGAGGGACTGGGTGACCTGCTTGCGGCAGAGACCGAGCTCCAGCGGCAAGCAGCTCAGGCTGCGGCGGAGGGTGGACTTTCGCAGAAGGTGGATGGCTGGCGCGACCGGGTGTTGCATCTTTCGGCTTTGGTCGAGGCTGTTCTCGACTTCGGTGACGAGGACGATGTGGATGCACTCCCGGAGATGTTCCACGTGGAACTTTCGCAGCTTGCGAGCGAATGGCGAGACGCGATCGAGGCTCCGCGTGCGGAGCGGTTGCGGGATGGCATTAGGGTAGTCCTGGCGGGTCCGCCTAACTCGGGAAAGTCTTCGCTCTTCAATGCGCTGCTCGATGAGGGTGCTGCCATCGTGTCGGAAGAGGCCGGAACGACGCGCGATGTGATCGAGCGCCCGGTTGCCTTCTCGGGCGTACCTTTCGTGCTGGTGGACACGGCGGGCCTGCGCGAAGAGGGCGCGGGGCAGATCGAGCAGATAGGGATCGGGCGTGCGCGCGATGAACTGGCTAAGGCGGACATCGTCCTTTGGCTCGGCGGCGAGGGCGAGGGTCCGGATGGCGCTTGGGAGATTGCATCACGCTGCGATGTGGATGCGGATGGGAAGACCTGTCCCGACTATGTCGTTTCGGCTGTAACTGGTGCTGGCGTCAGCGCGCTCACGGAGGGCCTTGTGGCTCAAGCGAGGTCGTTACTTCCGAAACCGGGCAGCGCGGCACTGAATGCGAGGCAGGGCGCTGCGCTTGTGGATGCGCTCGATGCGATTGGAGGGATATTGGAAGGACACGATGCGCTCTTGACCGCAGAACGTCTCCGCCTTGCGCGACTGGCGCTCGACCGGCTGCTTGGCCGCCATTCGACCGAGGACATGCTCGAAGCCTTGTTCGGCCGGTTCTGCATCGGCAAATGATGTTTCACGTGGAACACGCTTAGGCTTTGAACGCGCGCCGGTTTGCGGTATCGGCGCGGCCATGCAGGATTTCGACATCGTAATTGTCGGCGGCGGACATGCCGGCGTCGAGGCGGCTTGTGCAGCTGCGCGGATGGGGGCGAGGACCGCTCTCGTCAGTTTCGACCTATCAAAGATCGGTGCCATGAGCTGCAATCCCGCGATTGGCGGTCTGGGCAAGGGCCACCTGGTGCGTGAAGTCGACGCGCTTGACGGGGTGATAGGCCGTGCCGCCGATGCTGGAGCAATTCACTACCGCATGCTCAACCGTTCGAAAGGCAGCGCCGTTTGGGGCCCACGGGTCCAGGCGGATCGAACACTCTTTCGTGCAGCTGTCCAAGGCATGGTCAAGCGCCAGGCGAACCTAACCTTGATCAAGGGGGAGGCCGCTTCGCTTCGCCTGGAGAGCGGGGAGGTGCGCGGGATCGCGCTTGCCGACGGCAAGGAGTTGCGAGCAGCCGCTGTCGTCCTGTGTACGGGGACGTTTCTCGGCGGCACTCTGTTCCGCGGAGAGGAGCGTCTGGAGGGAGGTCGCATCGGCGAGGATGTCGCCCGTGTCCTGGCGGCGCAGTTGCGGGAGGCTGACTTGCCAATGGCGCGCCTCAAGACGGGCACGCCGCCGCGCCTTGATGGGCGGACAATCGACTGGGCTTCGTTGGAGGAGCAGCCTTCAGACGGTGAGGATTGGACCATGTCCTCGCTCTCATCTGGGCGCGAGAACTCCCAGGTGTTCTGTGCGATCACACGCACCAATCGCGCAGCGCATGACATCATCCGCGCCAATCTTGACCGGTCGCCGCTCTTCTCCGGGGCCATCGGCGCTGCAGGACCGCGATATTGTCCCTCGATTGAAGACAAGATCCATCGCTTCGGTGATCGCGAAGGGCACCAGGTCTTCCTCGAGCCCGAGGGCCTGTCGACCCATCTTGTCTACCCCAACGGCATCAGCACATCGCTCCCCACCGATGTCCAGCTAGCGATGCTGCGCGCGATGAAAGGGCTGGAGCGCGTCGAGATGGAGGTCCCTGGCTATGCCGTGGAGTACGACCACATCGATCCCCGTGCCCTGCGGGCGAACCTTGAGCTTCGCGCGATCCCGGGCCTCTACTGTGCCGGTCAAATCAATGGCACGACGGGCTATGAGGAGGCCGCTGCTCAAGGGCTGGTTGCGGGACTGAATGCCGCCGCCAAGGTCTTGGGCCGAAATCCGGTCGGGCTTGATCGCTCCAATTCATATATCGCCGTCATGGTCGATGATCTGACATTGCAGGGTGTGAGCGAGCCCTATCGCATGCTGACGGCTCGAGCGGAGTATCGCCTCCGCCTCCGGGCGGCGAACGCTGATACGCGCCTTACCGGTCTTGGGATCGAAGCGGGGCTGGTCGGGGAGGAGCGTGCCACCTGGTTTGCCACCAGGGAGGCGCGGCGATCGGTCATCGACAACCAGCTCGATGAAGAAGTGCACGCCAACAGGTTGATCGAAGGTGGCGTCAGCGCAAAGGTCGATCGCGGCTCCCAGCGCCTGCGCGACTGGCTGCGCGGCGGGCAGATCTCGATCGATGACCTCTCACGGATAGTCGGTGGGCTAGATGCGCAGGACTCGCTCACGGTCGAAATGGTGGAAGATACGATCTACGAGCCCTATCTTGCTCGTCAGGAAGCCGAATTGCGAGATCTCAAGGCAGGCGAGAAGCTTCGTCTGCCGCATGACTTCCCCTATGGCGCCGTGCCCGGCTTGTCGAACGAGATGGTCGAGCGCCTGAGCAAGGCACAACCGGAAACGCTCTCGGCTGCAGGCCGCGTTCCGGGCATTACGCCTGCTGCCCTTGCTGCGCTTCTTGTCCACGCGCGCCGGCTGGAGGAGAAAGCGGCATGATCGGCGATGAGGCGCAAGCGCGCGCCAGCATAAGTGAGTGGGCCGGGGCCGCCGCTATCGATAAGCTGGAGATGCTGGCAGCAGCTCTGCGGGTAGAGAATGATCGCCAGAACCTCGTCTCAAAGGCGTCGATGGACGAGGTTTGGGTGCGACACTTTGCCGATTCAGCCCAGCTGATCGCCCATGTTCCACGTGAAACATCTGGGCCTTGGTTCGATCTCGGGAGCGGGGCCGGTTTCCCGGGCCTCGTCCTGGCCATCCTGCGCCCGGACGAATCGACCGTACTCGTCGAATCGCGCCGCCGCCGGATCGACTGGCTGGCGGCTATGACCGAGCAACTCGATCTTCCCAATTGCGAAATCGAGGGAAAACGCCTCGAGCTCGTCGATACGCGAAAAGCCGCGGTAATCTCAGCTCGGGCGTTCGCTCCGCTGCCGAAGCTCCTCAATTTATCCGCACGCTTCTCCACAGCCACCACATATTGGGTGTTGCCCAAGGGGCGTTCGGCTGCGCAAGAAGTCGAGGAGCTGCCGCGCAATATGCGCAAGATGTTCCACGTGGAACAATCCTTGACGGACGATGAGGCCGGGATCGTCATCGGCAAGGGCAAGATAGGGACGAAAAAATGATCACTATCGCGATCGCAAACCAGAAGGGCGGGGTGGGTAAGACTACGACCGCAATCAATATCGCCACCGCGATGGCGGCCTCCGGTTGGAAAACGCTGCTGATCGACATGGATCCGCAGGGCAATGCCTCCACGGGGCTTGGCATTGAGAATTCTGCTCGCGAACTCACCAGCTACGATCTGCTCGTTGGCGAAGCGACACTCGCCCAAGTCGCGCAAAGCACTGAAATTCCCGGGCTCGATATCGTGCCTGCCACTCAGGACCTGTCGGGCGCCGAGGTCGAGCTCGTATCGGTCGAGGATCGCACGCACCGCCTCCAGCGCGCACTCGACGCGCCGCAGCCCGGTTTCAGTGGCTATGACATCGCTTTCATCGATTGCCCACCTTCGCTGGGCCTGTTGACGCTCAATGCATTGGGCGCGGCGGATACCTTGATGGTCCCGCTCCAGTGTGAATTCTTCGCGCTCGAAGGGCTGAGCCAGCTTCTCCAGACCGTCGAACGCATCCAGCAGCGCTTCAACCCCGATCTCGGCATAGTGGGCATTGCGCTCACAATGTTCGACCGGCGCAACCGCCTGACCGACCAGGTCGCCGACGACGTGCGCGAATGCCTTGGGAATCTCGTCTTCGAGAACGTCATTCCGCGCAATGTCCGCCTGTCGGAAGCGCCGAGCCACGGGATGCCCGCGCTGATCTACGACCACAATTGTCCCGGCAGCCGTGCCTATATCGGTCTCGCTCGCGAGCTGATCGGACGTCTGCCCGAAAAGAGGAAAGCCGCATGAGTACCGCTATCGACCGCAAGAAGAAGCTCGGCCGCGGCCTCGGTGCGCTGATGGGAGAGATCCAGCGCGAGGAGCCGCTGGTTCGGGAAAATGCCAGTGAAAACAAGGCGGAAGGCGAACCCGGAGCTGTCGCGAAGGATGGCCTCGCTGACATCCCCGTCGCGGACATTTCTCCGCTCCCCGGTCAGCCGCGTACGCGCTTCGATGACGAGGCGCTCGACCAGCTCGCCGCGTCGATCGCCCAGCGCGGGGTTATCCAGCCCGTTATTGTCACCGCGAGGGGCGATGGGCGATACCAGCTCGTTGCCGGCGAACGCCGGTGGCGTGCCGCGCAGCGCGCTCGCTTGCATGCCATACCCGCGATCGTGCGCGACCTCGAGCAACGCGAGATCATGGCTCTTGCGCTGATCGAAAACCTCCAGCGCGAGGATCTTAACCCGCTGGAAGAAGCGCGCGCTTACCAGAAGCTTTCGGATGACGAAGGCATGACCCAGGCCGATATCGCCAAGCTGGTCGACAAGTCGCGTAGCCATGTGGCGAACTTCCAGCGCCTTCTCGCACTACCGCAGGAAGTCCTTGATTTCCTTGCGGAAGGCAAGCTCACTATGGGCCATGCTCGCCCCTTAATCGGGAACGATGACGCCACGGACATCGCGCGGCGAGCCGTGAACGACAATCTGTCCGTCCGCGAGGTGGAGAAGTTGGCCCGCGGGGGCGCTCCGAAGAAGGCGAAGGCGCCAAGCCAAAAGCCAGTCGGTGATGCAACGAGTGACGCCGACATTGCGGCAGTTCAGGGTCATCTCGAAGAATTCCTCGGCCTTCCCGTGAAGATCAAGACTGAAGGCGCCCCGGGCAATGGCACGGTGACTATCGGCTATCGTACGCTCGACCAGCTCGACCTCATTTGCCAGCGGCTGACAGGCGGCGACATCTGACCTTTAGATACGCTCGGAGATAAGCTCCGCAAGCCGTTCTATTCCGGCGCGATCTTCCTCGTCGAAGCGCGCCTTGGAGGGGCTGTCGAGATCGATGACCGCCACGACCTCGCCATTGCGAATGACCGGGACGACCAGTTCGGAGTTGGTCACTGCATCGCAGGCGATGTGGCCGGGGAATGCATGGACGTCGGCGACCAGCTGCGTCGTCGCTTCGGCTGCCGCCACACCGCAAACGCCTTTGCCGAGCGGGATGCGGATACAGGCAGGTCGTCCGACGAAGGGGCCGAGCACAAGCTCCCCATCGACCATGCGGTAGAATCCCGCCCAATTCATGTCGGGGAGGAACTCCCACAGCAGGGCGGCGATGTTTGCCATATTCGCGACGCCGTCAGCCTCACCGGCGGTGAGAGCCTCGGCCGCTTCAAGCAGCTGCCGATAGGCTTCTGGCTTCGGGCAATCGGCTGCGGGTCGAAAATCATACATGGCAAGCGATCTAGTCTGCCGCCGCCCAAGTGCAAGAGCGTTGCAGCCCGGAAGGCGCTGGCCTATCGCTGTCGTCATGAGCATTCTCAAGAAGCTGGGCATCGCCCTTCTCGTCGTGATCGCCCTGCTTGCGATTGCCTTCTTCGTCGTCAGCCGCGGGGATACCGCGACGTTGGGGGTGGACGAGGTATCGGGCACCGATCCGACCCTCGAAGACCCCGATGCGGAGACCTTCCCGACCGTGGCCATTGCCGATCCGGTCGGCTGGGCAGACGACGAAGCACCGATCGCGGCCGAAGGTCTTGAGGTAAATCGATTTGCGACCGGCCTCGATCACCCGCGGACGCTCTATGCGCTTCCGAATGGTGACATCCTTGTTTCGCTCACCCGCTCTCCGAACCAAGAGGGTGGCGGCATCATGGGCTGGATCGCCAACAAGCTCATGACCAAGGCAGGGGCAAACGGCCCATCTCCCAACCAGATCGTGCTTCTTCGCGATGAGGACGGTGATGGCGCTGCAGAAACGCGCAAAGTGCTTGTCGACGGCCTCGATTCACCCTCGGGCATCGCCTGGGGTAACGACACACTTTATATCGCGAATCACGACGAAGTGCTTGCTTTCCCATATCAATTGGGCGGCGAGTTGATCACGGGAGAACCCAGCAAGGTCACCGACCTCGCAGGTGGTGGCGGCCACTGGATGCGCAATCTTGAGCTTCATCCCGATGGCAACCGCCTCTATGTCGCCGTCGGTTCCGATACCAACATCGGCGACAAGGGGATGGAAGCGGAAGAGGGTCGGGCGCTCATCTGGGAAATCGACCTTTCCTCCGGCTCGCGACGCCAGTTCGCCGGGGGGCTGCGCAATGCGAACGGCCTCGACATCAATCCCTGGTCGGGCGAGCTCTGGACCACCGTCAACGAGCGCGACATGCTCGGCAGCGACCTCGTCCCGGACTACATGACCAATGTCCCGGTGGGCGCGCATTACGGCTGGCCCTGGGTCTATTGGGGCGACAATTACGACCGCCGTGTCAAGGCTCCGGTTCCGGATTACATCAGCTACGTCCGGCGTCCGGAGTATGCACTTGGCCCGCATGTCGCGGCACTGGGCCTCGTTTTCAGCAGGGAAGGTGCGGTCATGGGTGAGGAATTCTCCAGCGGCGCCTTCATTGCCCGGCATGGGTCGTGGAACCGCAAGCCGCCTTCGGGATACGACGTGGTCTATGTCGCCTTCGACGAGCGCGGCAATCCCCAAGGCAAGCCGATACCGGTGCTTACCGGCTTCCTGAAGGATGATGGAGACACGCGCGGTCGTCCGACCTGGGTCGAATGGGCAGCCGACGGCTCGCTGCTGGTAAGCGACGATACCGCCGGGATCATCTGGCGCGTCAAGGGCACCGATGCCTCGCCGCAGGGTGCAATCGAGCGGATTGCCGGAAGGCGCCTACCGCCGCAGCGCGAATTGCGCGGCCAGAATGCGACCTTTGGCGAGGACGATTACGCCCGCGAGGTAACCGCCAACTAGCCGGCCAGGGCTTCGGAAGAGATGTCGTAGAGCGGCTGTGCTCCGGCAATTGCAGCCGCTTTCAGGCCGGCGGCTTCGGGCACGATGCGATCGAGGAAGAAGCGAGCGCTCGCTGCCTTGGCTGCTGCCAACGCTGGAGACGCC
The DNA here is from genome assembly GCF_019711415.1 of Qipengyuania vesicularis. Taxonomy (GTDB): domain Bacteria; phylum Pseudomonadota; class Alphaproteobacteria; order Sphingomonadales; family Sphingomonadaceae; genus Qipengyuania; species Qipengyuania vesicularis. Next base: position 522,419 of record NZ_JAIGNJ010000003.1, read on the forward strand.
CCCGCCTCGACAGCGCGGAGCTGGCGCAAAAGCTGCCACCCCGCCGTTGCCACGGCCAGCATGGTGCAGAAGGGCACGCTTCCCGCAAGGCGATCATCGAGGCTTGCTTCTTCGCGCATCCATTCCGCTACCGCCGCGCAGTCGCCAGCGAGGTCAGCCAGCGCGGATTCTCCGACGGAGTCCTTTGCGATATCACGGATCAGTCCGACCAGCGCCTCGCCCCCGTCGAGGCCGAGCTTGCGGGTCACGAGGTCGGCGGCTTGGATGCCGTTGGTTCCCTCGTAGATTGGTGCGATGCGTGAATCGCGCCAGTGCTGCGCTGCGCCGGTTTCCTCGATAAAGCCCATGCCGCCATGGACTTGAACGCCAAGGCTGGCCACCTCGATGCCGATATCGGTCCCCCAGGCTTTGATGAGCGGGGTAAGCACCTCGCCGCGCGCTGCTGCTGCTGCATCTCCCAGGACGCCGCGATCGACCTGCCCTGCAGTATAGTAGAGAAGGGCGCGCGCGCCTTCGGTCAGCGCCTTCATGCGCAGCAACATGCGCCGCACGTCAGGATGCTCGATGATCGCCACAGGAGACTTGTCTGGTGAACCTGCGCGGGCGGATTGAACGCGCTCCTTTGCATAGCCGATCGCCTGCTGTGTCGCGCGTTCGCCAATCTGTACGCCCTGGTTGCCGACGTTGATCCGCGCGTTGTTCATCATCGTGAACATGGCCGCGAGGCCGCGGTTCTCCGCGCCGACCAGCTCGCCAATGCACTCGTCATTGTCGCCGTAGCTCATGACGCAAGTCGGCGAGGCGTTGATGCCGAGCTTGTGCTCTAGGCTGACGCAGCGCAGGTCGTTTCGCGATCCTAGCGAACCATCGGGCTTCACATGGTATTTCGGCACGGTGAAGAGCGAGATGCCGCGGCTGCCCTCGGGCGCATCCGGCAGGCGGGCGAGGACCAAGTGGATGATATTCTCCGCCAGCTCATGTTCGCCCCAGGTGATGTAGATCTTCTGGCCATTGATCAGGAACTTGCCTGTGTGTTCGCCCTCGGCAATCGGCTTCGCAGTCGTGCGCAGCGCACCGACGTCGGACCCAGCCTGCGGCTCGGTCAGGTTCATCGTGCCCGACCACCTGCCGCTGACGAGGTCCGGCAAGTACTTTTGCTGCAATTCCTCCGACCCGTGGTGCTCCAGCGCTTCGATCGCGCCAACGCTCAGCATGGGCAGAAGGTTGAAGGCCATGTTCGCCGTGCCGAGATTCTCCAGCACGTTGCAGGCGAGGATGAAGGGCAGGCCTTGGCCGCCGAATTCCTCAGGCGAGGCGATCGCGTTCCAACCCTGCTCGACATACTCAGCATAGGCCTCGGCATATCCATCAGGCAGGCGGACGACGCCATTTTCCAGCCTGGCACCTTCGAGGTCACCCACGCGGTTGAGCGGTGCAAATTCCCCCGCGGCAAACTGGCCAACACCCGCGACGATCGCTTCGACCATGTCGGCTTCGGCAGCGGCGAATTTTTCCGACTGCGCAAGCTCCTCGATCCCGGCATTTACCCGGATGGCGAGCAACTGGTCCTGCGTGGCGGGGGTATAGGTCACGTCTAATCCTCTTGGCTTTGCACAGGACGCAGATATAGCGCGCGGGCATGAGCGGCAAATACGCTACGGAAACGCTCCAGGCGAACGAAGGTGGCATTGCGCGCGCCGCAGAATTGCTGCGCGATGGCGGGCTGGTCGCCGTTCCGACCGAGACCGTTTACGGCCTCGCGGCGCGTGCCGACAGCGATGCGGCGGTGGCGCGCATCTATGAGGCGAAGGGTCGGCCGAGCTTCAACCCCCTGATCGTCCATGTGGCCTCTGTCGAAGAGGCAAGAAGGATTGCCGAGTTCTCGCCCGAGGCGGAAGCATTGGCGGCAGCACACTGGCCGGGGCCGCTCACCCTGGTCCTGCCGCGCCGCCGCGACGCCAGCCTCGCTTCGGCCGTCACCGCGGGGCTCGAAACCGTTGCGCTTCGTATGCCCAACCACCCGATAATGCAGGAAATCCTTGCTAAATCGGGCGTTCCCCTCGCAGCACCGTCAGCCAATCGCAGCGGGTTTATCAGCCCCACGAGCGCCGCCCATGTGCTGGCCTCGCTCGAGGGGCGGATCGACGCCGTAATTGATGGAGGCAACTGCGATGCAGGCCTCGAATCCACCATCGTTGCTGTACGCGCCACTGGCGAGGTCGAACAATTGCGACCTGGCCCCATCGCCATCGCATCGCGTGCTGCCAATCGCGGGATCGAAGCACCCGGACAGCTCGCCAGCCACTATGCGCCGGGCAAGCCCGTCCGCCTCGAAGTCATCAAGGCGGTAGAAGACGAGTTCTACATCGGATTCGGAGAGGTCTCAGGCGATTGCTCGCTGTCGTCAACGGGCGATCTGGGGGAGGCGGCCTCGCGGCTCTACGCTTGCCTGCACCTCGCTGCCGCATCGGACAGGCCTCGCGTCGCCGTGGCGCCGATTCCCGACGAAGGCATCGGGAAGGCTATCAATGACCGCCTGCGCAGGGCGGCCACGCCGCCCGATTAGTCCTTGTCTGGCTCGACCGGTATGGTCGGAAGTATCTGCTGTATCTCGGCATAGGTCTGCGTGGCCTCGTCGCACGCGCGCCGATCACCCTCGTTGCATTCGTCGAGCTGCTTCTCATACTCGCGCTCGAGCTTGCCGAGACGCTCTTCGCGCTTGCGCAGTTCCCTGCCGCGCTTCTCGTCGGCTTCGGACTGGCTGGTGGTGGCAAGATCGACGCCCTTCGCGGCTACCTTAACCGGTGCCGTCACGACATCGGCGACGGTATTGAGGCATCCTCCCAGCAACAGGGCGCTGGCGGGGGCAAAAAAGAGGGCCAGGCGGCGCATCGAAATTCCTTCCGATGCGTGCCTAGCCCCGATGGAGTGAGCATTGGATTAATCAGCTGGCCGTTTCGGCTTCCTTTTCGGTCACGTTCTTGCAGCGCAGCTCGCCGGATCCGATCGCGCTCACGGTGCAGGTCGCACTTCCGATGACGGTCACATCGCCCGACCCGACGAAATTCGCTTCGACATTGCCATCAGACGCGAATTCTGCGTCACCCGACCCGACGACCGTTACTTCGGCCGTGTCGACCTTGAGGTCAGCCATCTTGGCCGATCCCGCGCCTGCCACCGTCAATTCCATGTCGGTAGCAGTACCTGCCGCCTCGAAATCGCCCGAACCGGCGATGGTAACCTCCAGCGAGTCGGTTGCCATCTCCTCGACCTTCACCGTTCCCGAACCGGCAATCGTGATCTCGGCCTTGCCATTCATCTGGTCGGCTTCGATCGTACCTGAGCCAGCCATCACCATTGCCGTGAGGCTGGGGATAGTCACGCGAACCGTCGCAATACCGATGTTGCTCCTGCTTTCGCTGTCGCGCGAGATGGCCAGTGTCTCATTGTCGCGGTGAAAGCGCAGGGCATCCACCGCACGCTCGTCACCAGATACGTCGATATCGAAGGTGTCTCCGCGATTCACCACGACGATATCGGGGCCTGCGAGGACGATCTCGGTCGGCGCATCGCCACCCCGGTCGAGTTCGGCGAGGGGAACGCCCTTCCCATCGCCGATCTGCACATCGACATTGCAGCCCGTCAGCAGGGCGCCAGCGGCGAGCGCGGCAACCGGGGCCAGCCCTTTCAAAAGCTTGTGGATCATGTCTGAGGTTCCTTCTCCGTATCGTCGCCTGGCGTCCGTATGGACCGTATTGGCGATATAATACAGCGAAGGACCAAGTTCAACCCATAGAAAAAGGCCGCCCCTTGCGGAGCGGCCCCTTCGTCGACCGGATCGAACTACCTGTCGATCAGGCGTCTTCTTCCTCGTTGTTGTAGTACTGCGGAGCGTGCTCGCGCAGCACGTCGAGGATCTTCTCGAGCGCGGTCGGCTCGTCGGTCTTTTCCATCGCCGCGAGTTCGCGGGCGAGGCGACTGGAAGCCGCTTCGAAAATCTGACGCTCCGAATAGCTCTGCTCAGGCTGGTCGTCCGGGCGGAACAGGTCGCGCGTCACTTCGGCGATCAGGACGATCTCGCCCGAATTGATCTTGGCCTCGTATTCTTGGGCGCGGCGCGACCACATGGTACGCTTGACCTTGGGCTTGCCCTTCAGCGTTTCCATCGCTTCCTTGAGCTTCTTGTCGCTCGAAAGCTTGCGCATGCCGATGGATTCAACCTTGTTGACCGGAACGCGCAGCGTCATGCGCTCTTTTTCAAACCGGAGAACATAGAGATCGAGCTGCATTCCGGCGATTTCCTCGCTCTGGAGCTCGATCACACGGCCAACGCCGTGCTTGGGGTAAACAACGTAATCGCCAACGTCGAAGGCGTCTGCCTTGCTCGCCATGCATCAATCCTTTCGTCAGGGCCGCGCGGGGGATGCAACGTCGCAGAAATCCCTATCCGCGAGCCGGGATGCGACACGCGGTGGTTTTTCAAACGGGCGTTGCGGGTGGTGCGGACCTTTCAATTCTCACATCTGCCCGGCCACAACCGGTGCAGTTGTTGCATTATATAGCACACATGGCGGAATATTGCGAGTCTCTGACGCTTTCGAGCGCCAGTCAGCGTTACCGAATGCTGAAAGTCACGATCGAACAGCGCCTCTGGCGCAGTGCCTAGTCTCCTTCGCCGGGCTCGGCCGAGAAGTATTTCTCGAACTTGCCCACTTCGCCCTTGTGCTCGTCTGCGTCGGCGGGCGGCTGCTTCTGGCTCGTGATGTTGGGCCATTCGGCGCTGAACTTGGTATTCAGTTCGAGCCATTTCTCAAGGTTGTCTTCGGTATCCGGCAGGATCGCTTCCGCCGGGCATTCGGGTTCGCACACACCGCAATCGATGCATTCGCTCGGGTTGATGACGAGCATGTTCTCGCCTTCATAGAAGCAATCGACCGGGCAGACCTCGACGCAGTCGGTGTATTTGCATTTGATGCAGGCGTCGGTGACGACATAGGTCATTGGGCGTGTTTCCCCTGAGTGATACGTGGTTCTGCGCTGCTATGGCCAATCATGCGCCGGGGTCAAGTTCCCGATAACATTCTTGCGCCTCGCGTGGTGGTCCGCGCCGCTCAGGCAAGGCGAGGACCTCGACGAGGTGAACCGATTTGCCGAGCGGCAAGGTCAGGACGTCGCCCGCCGAAATGTCGCGGCTGGCGCGCAGCACGCGTTCGCCATTGAGGCGGATGTGCCCCTCATCGACAAGCTTGCGTGCCGCGCTCCGCGTGCGCACGAAGCGCAAGAAGCAGAGCAGGCGATCGATCCGCAAGCTCAGCCCTGCTTCATCAGGTCGGCGAGCCCGGCAAAGGCACTGCCTTCGCGCGGGGCCTGCTCGCGGGCCGGTTTCTGGCGCTGCTGCTTGCGACGCGAGGGACGCCATTCCCAGCTATCGGGACGGGGCGGGCCGAATGCACCTTCTGCGAGGGGTCGTGCGCGCTGGACGCGGAAACCCGCCTGCCCAAGCAGGCGCTCGGCATTCTTCTCTTCCAGCCCGATGGATATCGGTAGCGCGAGATCGAGGCGGAATCTGCGCTGCTTGTCCGCCTTGGTGCGGGCCTCATGCGCAGCGCGGAAGATCTTCTCCGCCAGGTCGAGGCGGATGGCCTGCGAGCCGGCATGGCGATAGCCGGCGGGCAGTTTCTTCGCGTCGGGAATGACGGGTAGCATGGCCTCCTGCAATGGTCGGCGGTCGACCCCCAGCTCGCTCAGCAACTGCCGCGGGGCAGGCTTGAGCAACATCGGCGCGAAGATGTCGAGCGCACCAAAGGTGACGCCAATTTTGCGCAGGAAAGGCCGCATATCCTTGGGCAGGTGCTCGATCCCCGCCTTCTCGCGAGTCACGAAGCCATGGCCTGCGATGAGATTGAGCAGCAGGGCCCGCACCTGGCTGCCCGCATCGGGATTGGCGGAGGCTATATGCATCTTACGCAGCGGCTCGAGCGGCTCGAGCCGTTTGTCGAGCCAAGAATCGAGTGAATCAAGCAAGGATTTCCGAGCGTTGTCGGGCAAGGCTGCAACTTCACGCGAAGCCTCCAGCGCCGGCTTGACCTCGCCGTCACGGGGGGTGAGCTTGGCGAGCAGCTGTCCCTTCCAGCGAATGGCACCGCGCGACAGCTCGACGCCAGCCAAATCCGAAGCGGCCAGCGTTTCCGCTTTCTCGCCCAATATGCGCGGCAGCGCCTTCTCGGCTGCAGCCAGCAGCATCTTGCGGTCCGCGTGGTTGGCTGCAGGGTCGACTTCGAAGCGGAACCCCTCGACCTTGCCCAGCGCCTCGTCCTCGACCAGCAGCGTGCCGTCTTCCGACAGGGTGATCGGGAGCATGGAGGCGTCCTGTCCCAGCGATTTCATCAAGATAGCAGTCCTTCGGTTCACAAATCTTTCTGTCAGCCGCGCGTGGAGCGCGTCCGACAGCTTGGCTTCCACACCGCGGGCGCGTGACGCCATTTCGTCGCGGGCAAGCACCCAGTCGGGCCGCTGGCAAATGTAGGACCAGCTGCGGATAGCGGCAATCCGTCCCTGAAGCGTATCGATGTCCCCGCTGGTATTGTCGAGTTCGGAAATGCGGGCGGCGACATAATCCGCGCCGAGATAGCCTCCGCGCAGATCCTGCCACAGCCGTGCAACGAAGCGGGCGTGGACATCCGGACCACGCGCGCGGAAATCGGGCAGCGAGCACGCCTCCCAGAAGCGGCGGACCATTCCGGGTCCACGCACATCTTGCGCAAGTGGCTCTTCGGACAGGCGCTTGAGGGTCGCCAGGTCGATGGCTTCGTGAGCAAGACGTAGCGCCTCGTGCTCTGGCGGGCGCTCGAGATCGGCGATGAGGGTAGCGAGATTGTCGAAACGCGGCTCCGGCTCGCGCCAGAACAGCTTGGTGATCGGCGCGAAGCGATGTTCCTCGATCGCGTAGATCTCTTCGTCGGTGAACTCCGGCGAAGGGCCCATCTTGCCACCCGCACCGGCAAGCGTGCCGAAAGTACCATCGCGTTGATGACGGCCAGCCCGTCCTGCAATCTGGGCCATCTCAGCTGGTTGCAGGCGCCTCATGCGAACGCCGTCGAACTTCGTCAGCCCGGCGAAAGCCACGTGATTGACATCCAGATTGAGCCCCATGCCGATGGCATCGGTGGCGACGATGTAGTCAACCTCACCATTCTGGAACAATTCGACCTGCCGGTTTCGCGTTTCCGGTGATAGCGCGCCCATGACCACGGCGGCGCCTCCGCGAAAGCGGCGCAGCATCTCGGCAACCGCGTAAACCTGCTCCGCGCTGAAGGCGACAATGGCGCTGCGCGGCGGCAGGCGTGACAATTTGCGGGGGCCGATATGAGTGAGTGTGGAGAAGCGCGGGCGTTCGGTGATCTCTGCGCCGGGTAGCAGTGCCTTGACCATCGGGGCGAGGGTCGCGGCCCCCAGGAGCATGGTCTCCTCACGTCCGCGCGCGTTGAGCAACCGGTCGGTAAAGATGTGGCCCCGCTCGCGATCGGATGCGAGCTGAGCCTCGTCGAGCGCGACAAAGGCGCGTTCGTTCGCACTGCGCGGCATGGCCTCGACCGTGCAGCAAAGGAAGCGCGCGCCTTCCGGCTCGATGCGCTCTTCTCCGGTAATCAGCGCTACCGATTTCTCGCCCTTGATGGCGACCACCCGATCATAGACTTCGCGCGCGAGCAGGCGCAGCGGGAAACCCATCGCTCCGCTCGAATGCGCGCACATGCGCTCGATCGCGAGATGGGTCTTGCCGGTGTTGGTGGGCCCGAGGACCGCCAGGAGCGAGGCGTCGTTCACGCGGGCCTAGGTGGCAGCGCGGACCTCCGTGTGCAACCGTTCGGCGCGCCTTCCACTCACCTCGTCGCAGGTGAGACTCGGATCGTCGCTGGTTAAGGTCATCTTTACTTTGATTTCCCATAAATTCCGCGCATTGGTCGAACTGACAGCGGAGGCGGTGCGCAGAAGGCGCCGATCCCGCCAATGGAGGGTAGATCTTGGGCCAGCCCCCTGATCCGGAACAATTCGAATTCGCGATCTCGGTAAACCGCAACGCGGAAGCGTCGGTTGCTGCCGGGAAAGCCATACCCTCGGATGCCAGGCGGTCTCTTTCGCCGGACAATCTGCGCGAACGGCTCTTCTCCCGTATCGAGTCCCTCGATCTCGCTCCCGACCTCGGCGCCGATATCGGCTCGAAGCGCTGGTTCCGCGGTCTTGGGACTTTTGTCGGCCTGTCGGTTGTCGCGCTGGCGTTCTGGCCGGACTTTGCTCCGCTTGAGGCGGCTTCCCCGCTGCCGGACGATGCCGAGATCCGCGGCGAGTACCGCAGCAACATGATCATGCCGCTCGCGCTCGGAGCGGATACGGGCCGCAAGATGGGACCGACCTCGCTGGTCCAGCCCCTTGCCGAAGCTCCTGAGCGCCCGCAGATGCAGATGCTCGCGACGCTTGGCCGGGGAGACAGTCTGGAGCGCACCCTGCGCCGCGCCGGGGTCAACGCCGAGGAAGCCGGCCGCGTGACCGACCTGGTCGCGGGCGCTGTTCCGCTCGAGGATCTCGAACCGGGCACGCAGATCGATATCACGCTCGGTCGCCGCCCTGAAGCCGGGGCCGCGCGACCGCTCGAGAAACTGAGCTTTCGTGCGCGTTTCGACCTTGAGTTGAAAATCTCCCGGCTGGAAGAAACCGGCCCGCTCGACCTTACCCGGCGCGTTATCCGGGTGGATGACACCCCGCTGCGTATTCGCGGCAAGGTGGGTGACAGTCTCTACCGTTCCGCACGTGCCGCAGGTGCCCCGGCCAGCGCGGTCCAGGATTACATCAAGGCATTGAGCACGCAGCTCGACCTTCGCCGCGACGTCAGCGCGTCGGACACCTTCGACATCATCGTGTCGCACCGCCGAGCAGCAACCGGCGAGCGGCAGGCCGGAAAGCTCCTCTTTGCCGGGCTCGATCGCGGCTCGCGTGGCTCGCTCGACCTGATGCGCTGGGGCGAAAACGGCGACTTCTTCAACGCCAAGGGGGTTGGCGAGGAGAGAAATGGCCTGGTTGCACCGGTCCCGGGCCGGATGACCTCGCGGTACGGCATGCGCCGCCACCCCGTTCTCGGTTATCGCCGGATGCATGCGGGCGTCGACTTCCGCGCGAGCTATGGCACGCCGATCGTCGCGGTGACCGATGGCAAGATCATCGGTGCCGGCCGGATGGGGGGCTGCGGCAATGCCGTGAAGATCCGCCATTCGAATGGCTATGACACAAGGTATTGCCACATGAGCCGCATTGCCGTGAACCGCGGTGCGAATGTCCGGCGCGGCCAGGTCATCGGCTATGTCGGCTCGACCGGCCTGTCGACCGGGCCGCATCTTCACTACGAGATGTATCGCGGCGGCCGCCATGTGAATCCCACCACGGTGAACTTCGCCACGCGCAAGCAATTGTCGGGCGCGGATCTCGAACGCTTCCGCTCCGCCATGGGCACGCTGCGCCAGGTTGAGGAGGGCGCAGCGCTTGCCGACCTCACTCCGACCGCCACCGAAGTCGCGAGCGAGGAACCGGAACGCGAGATCGACAAGCTCGACAAGCCGCGCCGCGTAGGCTGACAACGCCCGATTGCTAAGCCCGCAGCTTTGCGGCAAGGCTCGCGCCCATGAGTGACGCATCCTATCCCGCCACCCGCCTGCGCCGTACACGGGCGCATGGCTGGAGCCGCGCGTTGCACAGGGAAACCGTGCTGACGCCTGCCGACCTGATCTGGCCGTTGTTCGTCACGAGCGGCACGGGTGTCGAGGAACCCGTGGCAAGCCTCCCCGGCGTATCGCGCTGGTCGGTCGACGGGATTGCCAAGCGCGCGAAGGAAGCGGTCGAGCTGGGCATCCCCTGCGTCGCGCTCTTCCCCAATACGCCAGCGGACAAGCGTAGCGAGAAGGGTGACGAGGCGCTCAACCCCGACAATCTGATGTGCCAGGCGATCAGGGCCGTACGCGATGCATGCGGCAATGACCTCGGCATCCTTACCGATGTCGCACTCGATCCCTATACCAGCCATGGGCAGGACGGTCTGGTGGACGACACGGGATATGTCCTCAATGACGACACGGTGGCGGTGTTGGTCGACCAGGCACTGAACCAGGCGCAGGCGGGCGCAGACATCATCGCGCCCTCGGACATGATGGACGGCCGCGTAAGATCGATCCGCATGGCCTTGGAAATGAACGATTTTCCCAATGCACAGATCATGGCCTATGCCGCCAAATATGCCTCCGCTTTCTACGGCCCCTTCCGTGACGCCGTGGGGTCGGGCGGGCTGCTGAAGGGTGACAAGAAGAGCTACCAGATGGACCCGGCCAATGGCGACGAGGCCCTGCGCGAGATCGCGATGGATATCGCCGAGGGTGCCGACAGCGTGATGGTAAAGCCGGGGCTCGCCTATCTCGACGTCATTTGGCGTGCAAAACAGCAGTTCGGCGTGCCTGTATTCGCCTACCAGGTTAGCGGCGAATATGCGCTGATCGAGGCCGGGGCCGCGGCCGGGGTGGCAGATCGAGAGGCGCTGCTGATGGAGAAGCTCGTTGCCTTCAAGCGCGCTGGCTGCTCGGGCATTCTCACCTATCACGCGCCCTTGGCGGCGCGGCTTCTAAGCAATTGACCGATGGCGGCTGACTTCCGCCACGAAACCGAACGCCTGGTCCTGCGTGACTGGCGAGAGGAAGACTGGGCGCTGTTCTGGGAGGGCACCAATACGCCTGCCGTCATGGAATGGCTTGGCGGCGTCTGCGATGAAGCCAAGCGCTTGGCGGCACAGGAAAGATTGCTGTCCTATCAACGCGATCATGGCCACACTTTCTGGGCAGTCGAGCGCAAGGAAGATGGAGCCATCCTTGGATTTTGCGGCCTCAAGCGCTGCAACCAGGCTGGTGGACCGGTCGGTGAAATGGAAGTCGGCTGGCGGCTGCGCGAAGATGCCTGGGGCAAGGGCTATGCGAAAGAGGCCGCAATGGCGTCGCTCGATCTCGCCTTCGACCGGTTCGGGGCGGAGCAGGTCATCGCGCTAACCGTGGAGCCCAATGCCGCGAGCTGGGGGCTGATGAAGCGGCTGGGAATGGAGCGGCGCGCCGATCTCGACATCGCCAGCAGCGATTTCGGAGCAGACCTGATCATCGTCTACTCGATTGCGCGCGAAGCGTGGAAGCAAATCCATGGCTGATATCATCGCAGAGACTGACCGGCTTATCCTGCGCACGATCGAGGAGGGCGATGCGGCCGAGCAGATGCGCGTGCTCAACACGCCGACAGTCATGGCGCGGCTTGGCGGGCCCAAGGAACTGCACGAGATCGAAGCGAAGCATGCGAAGGGCATGCAGCTCTACGCAAGACGCGGGTTCTGCTTCCTGTTCCTGGTCGACAAGCGAACGGGCGAGATGGTCGGCCATGCAGGCATCAAGGAGGTTGACCACGAAATGGCGCCCAACCAGGGCGATCACGAGGTTGGCTGGCTGATACGCGAAGACCGCTGGCGCCAAGGCCTGGCGGAAGAGGCGATGCGTGCCGTGCTCGACTGGGCATTCGGCCGCGTCGATGCCCCATACGTTGTGGCGCTCACCAGCGAGGCCAATATCGGCAGCCGGAAGCTCATGGAGAAGCTCGGCATGGTTCGGCGCCCGGACCTCGACTTCGTGGCGGAAGAGTTTCCTCCCGAGGATCGCGTAGTAATCCAGTATTCGCTCACGAAACAGCAATGGGAGAGCAGCAAGTGACCAGGCCCGGCGTCAACATTGTCCCGATCCACGGCAAGACGCCGCGAATCCATGAGAGTGCCTTCATCGCACCGGGCTGCACGATTATCGGTGACGTCACCATCGGGGCGGGAAGCTCGATCTGGTACAATTGCGTGCTGCGCGCCGACGTCAGCCGGATCGTGATCGGCGAGCGGACCAATGTCCAGGACGGCAGCGTGCTTCACTGCGATCCGGAACGCCCCGGCGATCCCGACGGCAGCCCGCTCATCATCGGCGATGACGTATTGATCGGCCATATGGCGATGGTCCACGGGTGCACCATCGAGGATCGCGGCTTCGTCGGCCTCGGCGCGATTGCCATGAACAAGGCGGTGATCGGCTCTGACGCCATGCTGGCAGCGGGCGCGATGCTGACCGAGGGCAAGGTGATGGGCGCGCGCGAGCTTTGGGGTGGTCGGCCGGCGCGCAAGATGCGCGATCTCGACGATGCAGCCGTGGCCGGCATGCGCATCGGAACGGCGCATTATGCCGAGAATGCCAAGCATCATGCGGAGGCGGTCGCCGCGGCGCTCGGCAGCTAGCTCAACCTAGCCGGTGGCTGGCTGGCGCAGGTAGCGGAACATGTAGCCGACGAAATCGGCCTTGCCGATATCGAGACCCTCGCTGCGCAGGATCGCGTAGGCCGTAGTCGCGTGGAAGTAGAACTGGGGCACGGCCCAGTCGCGAACGTACTCGCCCGCTGTCAGGTCGAAGGCCATGCCATTGGGTATGACGAGCTCGATTGCCTTATCCTCCGCAATGAATTCCTGCGCTGACCATTGCTCGATATCGGCCAGTCGCCCTTCGATCATGGCGCGGGCATCGGCGATGGTGGCAGGATCCTCCTCCACCGAGGTGAAGTTGAGACCGATCAGGCGGGCCATGGCCTCACCCGGCATATTGCACAGAAAGCGGACCTGCGTGGAAAGCGGGAGCATATCGTCTGCCAGCTTCGCACCAAGCAGCGCATCGCCTTTTTCGTGGGCCGCCGCCTTCGACAGCAATCCGTCCAGCGTGCGCAGCATGTTGCGGTGTGCGTTTACGATCAGGTCCTTGTGAGTCATCAATCTCTCCTTGTGCGAGAGACGTAGCGGGCGATGGAGTGCCGTCAATCCGCAATTAGCGCGCGCAGCGACTCGATCCGGTCTGCTTCATGCGGCGGCTTGTCCCAGCGGATACGATGGATACGCGGGAAGCGCATAGCGAGGCCGGACTTGTGCCGCTTGCTTTCATGCACACTGTCGAAGGCAACCTCGAAAACTAGTGTCTTCTCGGTTTCGCGCACGGGACCGAAGCGGTTGATGGTGTTCTGGCGCACGTGCCGGTCGATCTTCTTCAGTTCCTCGTCGGTAAAGCCCGAATAGGCCTTGCCGACCGGCAGCAGGTCCGCGCCTTTGTCCGGATCGCCGTCCCAGCAGCCGAAAGTGTAATCGGAAAAGAAGCTAGAGCGCTTGCCGCTTCCGCGTTGGGCATACATCAGCACGCAGTCGACCAGCAGCGGATCGCGCTTCCACTTGTACCAATATCCCACGCGCCGCCCGGCGATATAGGGGCTATCCTTGCGCTTGAGCATCAGCCCTTCGATAGCGTCCTCGCGACTCCCCTCGCGAATTTCGGCAAGGTGTTCGAAATCAGCGGCTTCGACGATGGAGCTGATATCGAAGTGAGAAGCCGGGAGGCGGGGCGCCAGCGCTTCAAGTCGCCCGCGTCGCTCCGTCCAGGGCAATTCACGCAAGTCTTCGCCTTCTAGCAGCAGGGCATCGTACAGCCGGACGAATGCCGGATATTCGGCAAGCATCTTTTTGGAGACGGTCTTGCGACCGAGCCGCTGCTGGAGTGCGTTGAAACTCGCCGCACCGCCCGCCTCGCCGCCCTGCGTACTGCCGCGCACGAGCAATTCGCCATCGAGCACTGCATTCATGGGCAAGACCTCAAGCAACTCGGGAAATGTCGCCGAGATATCGTCGCCCGAGCGCGAAAAGAGGCGTGTCTCGGCGTTCTGTCCTTGGCCGGCCCGCACTAACTGCACGCGGATGCCGTCCCATTTCCACTCGGCGGCGTAGTCTTTGAGGTCGACCACTGTCTCTTCGAGCGGGTGAGCGAGCATGAAGGGACGGAATGTCGGCAGGTTGTCGATATCGGGTGGGTCGGCCCCTTCGGCGGCCCAGGCGAACAGTTCGGCATAGGGCGGTGCGAGGCCGTGCCAATATTCCTCCACCTGATCGACCCGAACATCGAATGCCTGAGCAAATGCGGTCTTGGCGAGGCGAGAGGAGACACCGATCCGCATGCCCCCGGTGGCGAGCTTCAACAAGGCGTAGCGCCCCGAAGAATCGAGCCTGTCCAGGAGCTTCGGGAGCTCTTCCAGCACAGTCTTCCGGTTCATGGCGGACAGCAATTCCACCGTCTCGCTGACCGATGGTGGAGCAGGCGGCGTATCCGGTGTGGGCCACAACAGGCTTGCCGTCTCGGCTGTATCGCCCACGAAATCGCGGCTGAGCGTCCATAGCACCGGATCCACCCGGTCCTTCAGCAGAATGCGGATGGTTGAGCTTTTCACCGCCGGGAAATCGAGCCCGTCCGACAGGGCCGCCAGTGCCCACCCACGGTCGGGATCGGGCGTCGCGCGGAGATACTCCGCGATCAGCCGCAGCTTCTCGTTGCGGCTGCGCGTATAGACCAGCGCGTCGATCAGGGCGGCGAATTCCTCCACGCCTCAATCGTCCTCGTCATCATAGCCGACGAGGGCGAGCGCACGCGCACGCCGCTGGTGGAGCTGGCACCAGCGCAGCAGCGCATCCTCGCGGCCGTGGGTAATCCAGTTCTCATGCGCGTCGACCTCCCGGATCGTACGCGTCAGTTCGCCCCAGTCGGCATGGTCGGAGATCACCAGTGGTAGTTCGACATTGCGCTGGCGTGCGCGCTGACGGATGCGCATCCAACCGCTGGCCATGGCAGTGATCGGATCGGGCAGGCGGCGGCTCCACCGGTCATTGAGCGCGGAGGGCGGGCAGACCACGATGTGGCCGCGCATATCGTCTTTCGAATGGTCTGCCACGAGCCGCAATTCGCCGAGGTCCACACCATGCTCCTCGTAGAGGCGGCACATCTTCTCCATGGCGCCGTGGAGGTAGATCGGCTGGTGGTGCCCCGCGCGGCGCAACTCGGCGATCACCCGTTGCGCCTTGCCCAGTGCATAAGCACCGACCAGCACGCATCGATCGGGGTGGGCTGCGAGGCGGTCCAGCAGTTTGGCCATCTCCTCCTCGATCGGTGGATGGCAGAATACGGGGAGCCCAAAGGTCGCCTCGGTGATGAAGATATCACAAGGGACCACCTCGAAAGGCGGGCAGGTCGGGTCCTCGCGGCGTTTGTAATCGCCGGTGACGACCACGCGCTCGCCCGCGTGTTCGAGCAGGATCTGCGCGCTGCCGAGCACGTGGCCGGCAGGCACATAGGTCGCATCGACACCGCCCTTCAGTCGGATCGTTTCGCCATATTCGACAGGGACCGCGCCCTCGCGCGTGTTGTAGCGAAGATCCATGATCGCAAGCGTCTCGGGCGTGGCGATAGTCTCTCCATGCCCGCCGCGCGCGTGGTCGGCATGACCATGCGTCACCAGAGCCTTATCGACAGGGCGCGAGGGGTCGATCCAGCAATCGGCGGGCTCGACATAGATTCCGTGCGGTTCGGGCTTGATCCAGGAAAAGGGCGCGGCCATCGCCGATTCAAGCAAGAGGGGCGCGAACCGTTCCCGGACCGCGCCCCATCATGCACTTGTGAAAGAAGGTCTTAGCCTTCGTCCTTGCCACCCTTCGTTTCGCTGGCGCCGGCATCCGGCTTCTTCTTTGGGGAGGCCTTCTTCTTGGCGGCCGGCTTCTTCTTCGGTGCGGGCTTGGCCTTGGGTGGGGCTGGGGTGAGTTCAAAGGAGGGCTTGCCATCCTTCATCGTCACCGAGACCTCGCCGCCGTCGGCCAGCTTGCCGAACAGCAGTTCCTCGGCCAGCGGTTGCTTGATCTTCTCCTGGATCAGGCGGCCCATCGGACGGGCACCATAGAGCTTGTCATAGCCCTTGTCGGCGAGCCAGGCGCGGCTTTCCTTGTCGAACTGGATGTCGACATTCTGTTCGGCCAGCTGCAGCTCGAGCTGGAGGATGAACTTGTCGACCACGCGGGCAACGGTGCTCTTGCCGAGATAGGCGAAGGGCACGATCGCATCGAGACGGTTGCGGAATTCCGGCGTGAACATGCGTTTCACGGCCTCTTCGCTCGCATCTTCCTTCGAAACGTCGCCGAAACCGATGCCCTGCTTGGCCATATCGGATGCGCCCGCATTGGTGGTCATGATGAGCACCACATTGCGGAAGTCGACGGTCTTGCCGTGATGGTCGGTCAGGCGGCCGTTATCCATCACCTGCAGCAGGATGTTGAACAGGTCGGGGTGCGCCTTCTCGATCTCGTCGAGCAGGAGGACGCAGTGCGGGTTCTGATCAACCGCATCGGTTAAAAGCCCGCCTTGGTCGTAACCAACATAGCCCGGAGGTGCACCGATCAAGCGGGAGACGCTGTGGCGTTCCATGTACTCGGACATGTCGAAACGTTTGAGTTCGATCCCCATGATCGAGGCCAGCTGGCGCGCGACTTCGGTCTTGCCGACGCCGGTGGGGCCCGAGAAGAGGAACGAGCCGATAGGCTTGTCCGGATCGCGCAGGCCCGCGCGGCTGAGCTTCATCGCGGTCGAAAGCTTCTCCACGGCAGCGTCCTGGCCGAACACGACATGCTTGAGATCGCGTTCGAGGTTCTCGAGCGCCTTCTTGTCGTCCGAACTGACAGATTTGGGCGGGATGCGCGCCATGGTCGCAATCACGGCTTCGATCTCACGCGCCGTGATCTTTTTCTTGCGGCGGCTGGGCGGAACCAGCATCTGCATCGCGCCAACCTCGTCGATCACGTCGATCGCCTTGTCGGGCAGCTTGCGGTCGTTGATGTAACGCGCCGATAGCTCCACCGCGGTCTTGATCGCGTCGGGCGTGTACTTGACCTTGTGATGTTCCTCGAAAGCGCTGCGCAGCCCCTTGAGGATGGCAATCGTGTCCTCGACCGTCGGTTCGTTGACGTCAATCTTCTGGAACCGGCGCAGCAGCGCGCGGTCCTTCTCGAAGTGGTTGCGGAACTCCTTGTAAGTCGTTGATCCGATGCAACGAATCGTGCCACTCGACAGGGCCGGCTTCAGCAGGTTCGAGGCATCCATCGCCCCGCCGCTGGTTGCACCGGCTCCGATCACCGTGTGGATCTCGTCGATAAAGAGGATCGCCTCGGGCATGCCTTCGAGCTCGTTCACGACCTGCTTCAGCCGCTCCTCGAAATCGCCGCGATAGCGCGTGCCGGCCAGCAATGCGCCCATGTCGAGCGAGTAGATGACCGCTTCCTCGAGGACCTCGGGCACATCGCCTTCGACGATCTTGCGCGCAAGACCCTCGGCAATCGCCGTCTTGCCCACGCCCGGGTCGCCCACATAGAGCGGGTTGTTCTTCGACCGGCGGCAAAGGATCTGCACCGTGCGATCAACTTCGGGACCGCGGCCGATCAGCGGGTCGATCCTGCCGTCCTCGGCCTTCTGGTTGAGGTTGACCGTGAACTGGTCGAGCGCGGTTTCCTTCTTGTCGCCCGCCTTGCCTTCGGCGCCCGGCTCACCGCTCGACTGTGCTTCCTCGGCGCCTTGAGGGGTCTTGCCTTCGACCTGCTTTCCGCCCTTGCCGATACCGTGGCTGATGAAGCTCACCGCATCGAGGCGGCTCATGTCCTGCTGCTGGAGGAAATAGACCGCGTAGCTGTCGCGTTCGGAGAACAGGGCCACCAGCACATTGGCGCCGGTAACCGTGTCCTTGCCCGAAGATTGCACATGCAGGATCGCGCGCTGGATCACCCGCTGGAACCCGGCGGTCGGCTGCGGATCGGCGCCCTCGTCGTTCTTGAGCGACTGGTATTCCTGTTCGAGGTACTGCTTTACCACCGCGGCGAGCTCGTCGGTATCGACGCCGCAAGCGGACATCACCTGCGCCGCATCCTCGTCGCCGATCAGCGCGAGCAGGAGATGCTCGAGCGTGGCGTATTCGTGACGCCGCTCGCCCGCATCGGTGAGCGCGGCATGGAGTGTCTTTTCAAGGTTGGCGGCAAAACTGGGCATCAGGTCTCTGCTTTCCGAAGGACTCGCAAACGGGCGAGGTAAACACAGGCTACTCCAAGAAGGTTAGCCAAAGCTGTATGTTCCGAAGATATGGGGTGCGGCCGGCGTGTTGTAAGCCCCCGCATGCCGCTCAGTCCTTTCGCCCGAACAGGGCTTCGGCGGCGTCGCGGTGAGCGGCGGCCTTGAGGCGGTGCGATTCCACGCGCGCAATCTCCCTTTCGAGAAGGGCGATCCTTTCCTGCAGCTCTTCCTGGGAATAGGGGCCGAGATCTTCGGCAGCGAGCTTGCTCGCGGCATCGCCTTTCGGGCGCGGACGATCCTCGTCTTCCATGATGCTGGCACAATCCGCCTGCCGCCGGTTGCTGTCAACACGGCTGCGCGGTAATGCACCGTTTCATCGGCGAATTCGCATCAGGCACGCATTCCAGGGGGCATCTTTTGGCGACCGGCTTACCCGAAACCATGACCGCGATGGGTTACGACAATCCCGGCGGGCCCGATGTCTTTCGCCCCGAGACGCTGCCTCTTCCCGAAACCGGCAAGAACCAGGTCCTGATCGCAGTCAGCCATGCGGGGGTGAACCGCCCCGACGTCATCCAGCGCCAGGGCTTCTATCCGCCGCCTCCGGGTGCCTCGCCGATCCCCGGGCTCGAGGTGTCGGGCAAGATCGTGGCTGTGGGCGAGGGGGTGGCTCCAGAGATGCTCAATCGCCGCGTCTGCGCGCTGGTGAGCGGCGGCGGCTATTCCGAGTATTGCCTCGCCCACGCGGCACACTGCCTGAAAGTGCCCGAACACATGGATATGGCCGAGGCCGCGGCGATCCCGGAGACCCTGTTTACAGTGTGGCACAATGTCTTCGAGCGCGGCTGGGCACGCGAAGGGGAGACGCTGCTGGTGCATGGCGGCACCTCGGGCATCGGCACCATGGCGACCCAGCTCGCCAAGGCTTTCGAAATGAAAGTCGTTACGACCGCCGGCTCAGAGGAAAAATGCCATGCTGCCAGCGAGTTGGGTGCCGATCTTGCGGTCAATTACAAGGAAACGGATTTCGTCACAGCAGTGAACGATTTCACCGGAGGGAAGGGGGCTGACGTCATTCTCGACATGGTGTCGGGCGACTATGTCCAGCGCAACCTCGATTGCCTTGCCGTGGATGGAAGACACGTGACGATCGCCGTGCTTGGCGGTCTGCAGGCGCAGATCAACATGGCCAAGCTCATGAGCAAGCGGCAGACCATGACCGGCTCGACGCTGCGCCCGCGCTCGGACGAGTTCAAGGCGGCGCTGGCGGACGAAATCTACAGTCACGCATGGCCGCTGTTCGAGGACCGCACCATAGCGCCGGTCATGGACAAGATTTTCCCGCTGGCAGACGTGTCTGCCGCCCACGCGCGGATGGAGGCAGGAGACCACATCGGCAAGATCGTGCTAGAGGTCGCACATGGCTGACTTTGTTCTTCATGAAGATCCACGAAGCGGCAATTGCTACAAGATAAAGCTCACGGCGGCGCTGCTCGGCCTGCCACTTTCAACGCGCCAGTACGACATCATGACGGGCGAGACCCGGACGCCCGAGTTTCTCGCCAAGGTGAATTCCAACGGCCGCATCCCGGTGCTCGAAATCCGGGACGGCGAAGCGACCCGCTTCCTGCCCGAAAGCAACGCTGCCTGCTGGTATCTTGCGAGCGGCAGCGCCCTCATTCCGCAGGATCGCTTCGACCAGGCCGACATGCTGCGCTGGATGTTCTTCGAACAGTATAATCACGAGCCCAATGTCGCGACCTTGCGTTTCTGGCTGCATTTCGTGGGTGAGGCTCAACTCTCGGAGCAGCAAAAGGCGCAGGTCATGGCCAAGCGGATTGCCGGTTGTGATGCGCTGTCCCTCATGGATGGTCACCTGGCGAAGCACGAATGGTTCGTCGGAGATAGCGTGACGCTCGCCGATATCGCACTCTACGCCTATACCCATGTAGCTGAAGAGGGCGGGTTTGGCCTGGGCGACTATCCGGCCATCGGAAGCTGGCTCAAGCGGATGGAATCCTTGCCCAATTACGTGGCGATGGATTGACGCCAAACGGTAGCAAAGACGCTGATCCGTAACCCAATCGAGATTCGGCGGTAACAATCGCGTGGCATGGCGGCCCCGACACAGCTTCGGGGATCGCCGATGACTCAGCTACCCAAAGACCTTTCGGATTTCACCAAAGTGGCGGGCTTTCCGCCAATACAGCCGTCCGTCCCAGAGCGCACGCTTGGTGAGCGGCGCCAGTTCCGCACCATCTGGATCAGCGACATCCATCTCGGCACAAAGGGTTGCAATGCCGAGCTGCTTATCGATTTCCTCGACCATACCGACAGCGAGACCATGTACCTCGTCGGCGATATCATCGATGGCTGGCGGCTGAAGAAAAAGTTCTACTGGCCCCCGGAACACAACGACATCGTCTGGCGTGTCCTGAAACGCGCCCGGCGCGGCACGCGGATCGTCTACATACCCGGCAATCACGACGAAATGGTCCGCCCCTTCAGCGGCATAAACTTCGGCGGGGTCGAGATCCAGCGCGCGGCTTTCCACGAAACGGCCGACGGGCGTCGATTGATGGTTCTCCATGGCGATGAATTCGACACCATCATGCTCGCCCACCGCTGGCTCGCCTTCGTCGGAGACGCACTCTATCACCTCATGATGAAGCTCAACGGCTGGGTTGCCAGCGTCCGCAAGTTGCTCGGCCTGCCCTATTGGTCGATTTCGAAGGCCGCCAAGCACAAGGTCAAGAACGCAGTCGAGTTCATCTCGAAATACGAGGAAGTTGTCGCGCGCGCGGCGGGCGAGCGCGGGGTCGACGGCGTGGTCTGCGGCCATATCCACACCGCCGAGATCCGCGAGTTCGCCCACGAAGGGCGCAAGGTAGAATACTTCAACGACGGCGACTGGGTGGAGGGATGCAACGCTCTGGTCGAGCATTTCGATGGCACGATGGAGCTGCTCCACTGGCCCGACGAGATCGCGCGTCGCGACGTCACGGTGGCCAGCCAAGAAATGGAAGCTGCGTGAAGTTGCCCGAAGACGGCATGCCCGCGCCGCATATCCGGACCGAAACCTTGCAGCGCATCGCGATCGTCACCGACGCCTGGCTGCCGCAGATGAATGGCGTGGTCCGTACCCTGACCACGACCTGCGATATCCTGCGCAAGCAAGGCCACGAGCTGCTGGTCATCTCGCCCGACCAGTTCGCCTCGGTCCCCTGTCCGACCTATCCTGAAATCCGGCTTGCGATCGGAAGGCCCGGCGCGGTTTCGCGCAAACTTCGCGCCTTCGCGCCCGATGCGATCCATATCGCGACCGAGGGGCCGCTCGGCATGGCGGCGCGGCGATTTTGTGCACGGACCGATACGCGTTTCACCACCGCCTATCACACGCAGTTCCCTGAATACATCGCTCGGCGTACGCACCTGCCGGCGCGGTGGTTCTGGCGCTATATCGAATGGTTCCACGCGCCCGCGCGCCGCGTGCTCGTGGCAACCGAGAGCATTCGCAAGGAACTGCGCGAACATGGCCTCGGCAAGCTCCATCACTGGACACGCGGCGTCGACCTCGCCTGCTTCGATCCGCTCGCGCAGCGTCCCGCCGAATATGCGTCCCTGCCGCGCCCGATCCAGCTTTACGTCGGGCGTGTCGCGGTAGAGAAGAACATCGAAGCTTTCCTCGAGGCGAAGC
Organism: Qipengyuania vesicularis; assembly: GCF_019711415.1. Lineage (GTDB taxonomy): Bacteria > Pseudomonadota > Alphaproteobacteria > Sphingomonadales > Sphingomonadaceae > Qipengyuania > Qipengyuania vesicularis. The sequence continues at coordinate 544,121 of NZ_JAIGNJ010000003.1, forward strand.
ACCCTGGCAGTAAGGTGGTGGTAGGCGACGGCCCGTCGCTCGAAAAACTCAGGCAGAAATACCCCGAAACGCATTTCCTTGGCCGCAAGAGCGGGCGCGAACTGGCAGGCTGCTATGCCGGGGCGGATGTATTCGTGTTTCCCAGTCGAACAGACACCTTCGGCCTCGTGATGATAGAGGCGCTGGCATGCGGCACGCCTGTCGCCGCCTTCCCGGTTGCAGGACCGAGAGACATCGTGACCGACGATGTCGGCGCACTGTCCGAAGACCTCGACCGGGCCATCGATGCGGCGTTGTATTGTGATCGGCGCGCCTGCGCTGAATATGGTGCAGGATTCAGCTGGGAGGCGGCGACCGAACAATTCCTGGCTGGGCTGGCCGCGCTCGATGGAGAGCTCCTCCCGGCCTGATCTTTCGGTTCTTGCCGAATCCGGCACTCTCGCCTACATGGAATGTGCAATGGCCGCTCCGAAAGGGGCGGCCCTTCTATTTTGAGTTCTGAGAAAAGGCACAATTCATGGCCGACCAACCCACCCCGCTGATGCCGCATGCGACCGCCACCTGGCTGGTCGACAACACCGGCCTGTCGTTCGAGCAGATCGCCGAATTCTGCGGTCTCCATATCCTCGAAGTGCAGGCCATGGCCGATGATCTCGCGGGCAGCAAATACACCGGCCGCGACCCGCTTCATTCGGGCGAGCTAACGCAAGAAGAGATCGCACGCGGCGAAGCCGACAGCGAGTACAGCCTCAAGATGCAGCGCGCGCCGGTTGCCGTGAGCCGCACCAAAGGCCCGCGTTATACGCCGGTTTCGAAGCGCCAGGACAAGCCCGACGGCATCGCCTGGCTGCTGCGCAACCATCCGGAAATCTCCGATGCGCAGATCTCCAAGCTGATCGGCACCACGCGCAACACGATCACCGCGATCCGCGAGCGCAGCCACTGGAACATCCAGAACATTCAGCCCAAGGATCCGGTCACGCTCGGCCTATGCTCGCAGCGCGAGCTCGATGCCGTCGTCGCAAAGGCTGCCAAGAACCTCCCGGCTCCGGAAGAGGGCGAGGTCGTGGCAGCACCCAGCGGCGCGAGCGACCGTGAGAAGCTGATCGAGGAACTGCGCGCAGAACGCGAAGCTAACGAGAAGGCCGCCGCCCAAGCCGCGCAGGAAGCCGAGGCCGAAGCATGGCTGACCGCCAAGCGCGCGTCCGAAGAGGCGGGCGAGGGCGACGCGGAAGCCTGAGCGTATCGACATCTATACATGAGGGCGGGAGAAGCATTGCGCTTCTTCCGCCCTTTTTACTTGCCTTTAGGAGGTTTTGCGCCAAGCTACTGACATGGATGTAAATAGTTACGCCTATCATCATCCCACTCCGTGGGAGACGAAGTTCGAGCCGGCCAGCCTGCCCGATATGCTCGCGGCCACGACCGCGAAGAATCCGCAGGCACCGTTCTTGCACTTTCTCGGCCGGACTTTCGACTATGGTAGCGTCCACGAGGAGGCACAGCGCTTTGCTGCGGGCCTCATTGCCCATGGGATCGAGCGCGGCGACCGGGTCGGCCTGTTCCTCCCCAATGTCCCGATCTATGCCTCAGCCTATTACGGCGCGATGCTGGCGGGGGCCATCGTGGTCAACTTCTCCCCGCTGTACACGGTCGACGAGCTGGCGTGGCAGGTAGCGGATTCAGGCACCAGGCTTCTCGTCACGGTGGACGTGCCCGAACTCTATTCCACGGCGGCACAAGTTCTCGATCATTCGGAGCTCGAAACGCTGGTGGTGGGCTCGCTTGCCGACATGCTGCCCTGGCCCAAGAAGCTGGCCCTGAAAACGCTCGGCCGCGGAAAGATCGCAAAGGTCGCGTTCGTCAAACGCGTTCGCGCCTTCTCGAGCATCTTGTCCGATCCCGCCGCAGCGAAATTCCCGCCCATCGACGCGCATAGCGATATCGCCCTCCTGCAGTATACCGGCGGTACGACCGGCAGGCCCAAGGGCGCCATGCTCGGCCATTCGCAGCTATCGATCAATGCGCAGCAGGTCGCGGGGATGAATCCCTTCGGCACGCCGGCGGAGGAAGTGTTTATGGGCGCGTTGCCCTTCTTCCACGTCTTCGCCAATACCGCGCTGCTCAACCACGCGATGGTTACCGGTGCCTCCATCGCCATGGTCCCGCGCTTCGAGGCCGGGCAGGTGCTCGATACGATCCAGAAGTATCGCACCACGGGCTTTCCCGGCGTCCCGACCATGTACCAGGCGCTGCTCGACCACCCCAAGATGGCAAAGACCGACGTGTCCTCGATCAAGGTCTGCATCTCGGGCGGAGCGCCGATGCCCGGACCGCTCCATACGCGGTTTGAAGAGAAAACCGGCGTGCGCGTGGTAGAAGGCTATGGCCTCACCGAGAGTTCGGGCGTGGTGTCCGCGAACCCCTACGACGGTGTGCGTAAGAAGGGCACGATCGGCCAGCTGGTGATGGGCACCGAGGTGGCATTCCTCGACAAGGAAGATCCGACCAAACTGGCTCCCGAAGGCGAGCCTGGAGAGCTGGCCGTCCATGGCCCGCAGATCATGCGCGGCTATTGGAACCGGCCCGACACCGATGCCGATACGTTCGTCGAGCGCGACGGCAAGCGCTACCTTCGCACAGGCGATGTCGCCGTGATGGATGAGGATGGATTCCTGTCGATCGTAGACCGGATCAAGGACATGATCTCTGTCGGCGGCTTCAAGGTCTTTCCCAGCCAGGTCGAGGACGTCCTGCTCGAACACGATGCAGTGAAGGAAGTGCTCGTGATCGGCCAGCCCGACGACTATCTCGGGGAATGCCCCTTTGCCTATGTCGTATTGCAGGAAGGCGCAAAGGCGACGGCCGATGAGCTGAGGGATTGGCTCAACGCTCGTGTCGGCAAGCACGAGCGGGTTGAACAGGTCGTGCTGCGCGAAAGCCTGCCCAAGACAATGATTGGGAAGCTGGATCGCAAGGCCCTGCGCGCCGAGGTTGGCGCCTGAGAGGGCCGCGCGAAGTTTCCGCATAGAGAAGGCCGTCTCCGCGCCATGCGGAAACGGCCTTCATCCTCTCCGACTGGGAAAGAGGTCAGTTCGCGATCTGGAGCTCGGGCTTGCCGTTGCCGTCCGCCTTGGGGGCAGCGGCCGGAGCACTGCTGGCACGGCGTTCGCGATGGGCGAAACGGCCTTCGACCTGCGCACCCTGCTCGATGGTCAGCGCATCGTAGAAGACGTCGCCGGTGATCTTGGCGGTCTTGAGGATCACCAGTTCACGAACGGTGATCGAACCGTCGACCGTGCCGGCGAGGCGTGCGCTCTCGGCCTCGATCGCGCCGGTCACCTTGCTGGTTTCACCCTGGACGAGGCTGGTGCAGGCGATGTCGCCCTCTACGTTGCCGTCGATGTGAAGGTCGGCCGAAGCCTTGATATCGCCCTTGATGGCGAGGTCCGAACCGAGGACCGAGAAAGTCGAATTGCTTTTGGAAGCCATGGGGGCGTTACGTCCTGGATTAGTGGGCGGTGTGGGCGAGCTCTGGGGCTCGGCGGATTTCTTCGAGAACATTGGGGGCTGTCTCCAGGAAGGTGCGTGGGTTTACGGCCCGTCCGTTGATACGGACCTCGAAGTGAAGGTGCGGACCGGTCGAACGACCGGTATTGCCGATCGCGCCGATCGTTTCGCCGGCACCTACATGGTCGCCGACCTTGGCGTTGAAGCGCGACATATGCGCATAGCGGGTCATTAGGCCATTGCCATGCGTAATCTCGACGGTCTTTCCGTATCCGCCCTTCCAGCCGACATAGGTGACGCGGCCCTTGGCGGCGGCATAGATCGGCGTGCCGATGGCGCCGCGGAAGTCGAGGCCATTGTGCATTGCCGCACGACGGTTGAATGGGTCGCGGCGATAGCCGAAACCGCTCGAAATCATTTCGCGGCGAGCAGGGGCAAACTGGGGGACGCCCTCAAGTGCCTGCTCGAGCGCGGCCATACGCGCCATCGAGAGGCCGAGGCGTTCGAAGCGCGGATCGATGTTGCCATTGGCGTCGGTTGCAAGGCCTTCGAGCGGACCACCCATAGCCTGACGCTCGCTGCTCCGGATCACTGCCTCGGGATTAAGCTGCAGCTTCTTGAGCGCTGCGGCTGCACGCTGCGAGCGCCAGTCGGCATAACGCGTCAGCCCTTCGACGATGGCCAGCTGGCGGGCCTCGATACGGGCTAGTTCGGCAGCCTGCGGGAAAGCGGCGCTGACCTTTTCGACGGTCGCGGCAGCTTCACCGCTCGAATCGCTGACTTTCGTGTCGACCTTCATGTCTTCGGGGAGGAGCTCGGCAACGCCTTCGATGAATTCCATGCGGCGGCCGAGGTCATCGCTGACCGATTCCAGATCCTCGCCATAAGCGGCGAGGCGTTCTTCGGAGGTTGCGACCTTGGCTTCGCGGCTCAGCAGCGACATGCGGTCCGCAGTCGCGCTATATTGCGCCCAACCGGCAACGGCCATCGATGCCGCCCACACGAGCACGACCAGCACAGCAACCGCTGCTGCGGCTTTCTGCACGCGCGATGAAATGGTGATGAACCGAACCTGGCCTTCCGATCGCATGAAGAATTCGCGATCCGGAAACCAGCTTTCTATGCGGCTTCTCCAGCCGGAAATGGCAGTTGCATGTTCCAAAACGACCCGTCCCTTGGTCTTTGACCCTGAGAACGTTAGCTACGTGAGAATCTTAACGAAATCGAATCCGCGCCCTCTTGGAATCCATGAGTTGAGTGCAGAACGGGATGAGTCGTTTCGTCGCGGGAAAATTTTTGTCGAACCGACGTTTTCAAAAGTTACCAAAAGTTTAACGCGCAAGCCCCGATTCGCGCCATGTCCCAAAGCCTGACACTTCGCTTGCAAGCTGCTAGGCGAGGGCAATGAAAACCGCCGGAAACCGCAGATTCGCATGAGTTTTTCCACCCGTCGCGTCGGCCTTCTGGGCGGCAGTTTCAACCCCGCGCATGGCGGCCACCGCCGAATTTCTCTGTTCGCCCGAGAAGCGCTGGGGCTGGACGAGATCTGGTGGCTCGTTTCACCCGGCAATCCGCTCAAGCCAAAGGCGGGAATGGCACCGCTCGCCGCTCGGGTCGCCTCGGCGATCGATCAGGCGCGCCGAGCGCCCATCCGCGTGACCGCAATCGAGCGCGAACTGGACACGCGCTACACGGTGGACACGCTGGCGGCGATCCGGCGACGCTATCCGCGCCGCGATTTCGTCTGGCTGATGGGGTCCGACAACCTCGCCCAATTCCACCGGTGGAAGGACTGGCGGGGGATCGCGCGAAGCATGCCGATTGCGGTAATCGCAAGGCCCGGCTATGATGGCGCTGCTGTCGCAAGCCCCGCGATGGCCTGGCTGGGCCGCTTCCGCGTCCCTCTCGCCAGCTTTCGAAATGGGGGCGAATGGAGCGCACCGGCACTGGTGACATTGCGTTTCGATCCCGACCCGCGTTCGGCCACGGCCATCCGCCGCGCCGATCCCGACTGGGCATCGCGCCACGCCGGTTCTTCCCCGCGAGACCAGGTGACGCATCGGATCATACCGAGCCTCATCCATCATGGGGAGGAAACGCTTACGCCATGAAGCGCGTTAAACGTTCCATGACCTTCGTTCCCACAATCAGGAGTACTGCATACGCCTATGACTCAGGCGCATACCAATCCGGCTGCTGCCGGAAACAAGACTGCGGAAGTCGTTCGCATGGCTAAGCCGGCGAAAGACGAACTGCTCGAATTCGTGCTCCAGCAGCTCGATGACGACCAGGCGCAGGAGGTCGTGACCATCGATCTGGAAGGAAAGAGCTCGATTGCCGATTACATGGTGATCGCTTCGGGCCGCTCGACACGCCAGGTCGCCTCGATCGCGCAAAAACTCGCGGAAAAGCTCAAGCAGAACGGCTATGGTCCGGTGAAGCTCGAAGGGCTGCCGGCAGCCGACTGGGTGTTGCTCGATGCGGGCGATATCGTCGTCCACCTGTTCCGGCCGGAAGTGCGCAGCTTCTACAACCTGGAGCGCATGTGGGCTTTCGGTGACGCACCGCCGGTGGCGGGCACGGCCTGATCGCGTTTCGCTCGCGCCTCCGCGCGAGCGTCCTCGATGCTAATCCTCCGCTTCGCTGCGGGCACCTGCGGGCGGGCAGTCACCCTTTGATTGCCGTGACCAGGAACGGGTGCGATTTGTGAGGTATCGATTTGCTCCTTCATGTCATCGCTCGCGGAAAGATCGCGCGGAGTCCGGAAGCGGAACTCGTCGCGCGCTATGAGAAGCGGCTTACCTGGCCGGTGAAATTCACCGAATTGCCTGAAACCGGTGGGCGCATTCCGGATCCGCAAACTCCCTTCAAGACCGTGCTGCTTGATGAGCGCGGAAAAGACATCTCTTCTGAGAGGTTGGCAGAGACGCTCGAGCGTTGGCGCGATGACGGCATGCGAGAATGCAGGTTCGTACTTGGCGCGGCGGACGGCCATTCCGAGGAGGAGCGGCGGGAAGCGGACCTGCTGCTCGCATTCGGCAAGGCCACCTGGCCGCACTTGCTCGCCCGCGCGATGCTGGCAGAACAGCTCTACCGCGCGACGACGATAATCGCCGGTCACCCCTACCATCGTAGCGGATAATCGGGCATCACGCCTTCGTTGAAGCTCTGACGTCATGAACCGCGCCGCGCCCCTCCTGCTTGCAGCAATCATCGCGATTTTCGCGTATTCTCAGGGTATTGGCCCCCTCACCGCACAAGGGACTTCAAGCGCCCAGGAGCGCAGCGAGGCGCGTGCAGCGCTGGAGGTCGCGCGCGACCAACAGCGCAATGCGCGCCTGCGGGCAGAGCAGCTCGAAGCCGAGACAGAGCGCGCGGAAGAAGCCTCGGCGAAAGCGCAAGGGCAGGCCGCCGCGCTCGCCGCGCGCGTGCAGCAGGCCGAGGCAAGTGTCGCGGCGGCCGAGGCCGAACTGGCCATCGTCGAGCGCGACCGCCGAGCCCTGTCCCGCAGCCTTGCCAGGCGTCGCGAACCACTCGCGCAACTGACCGCGGCGCTCCAGACGATGGCCCGGCGGCCGCTGGCCCTGGCCGCACTCCAGCCCGGCAGCCTGAAGGACATCGTGCACACGCGGGCAGTGCTGGGCAGTGCGATCCCGATCGTCCGGGAGCGTACTGCATCGTTGCGCGGTGAGCTCGACCAGGCTCGGGCACTCGAAGCGGAGAGAGGCGAGTTTGTCGCCACTCGCCGTGCGGCCGAAGAGCGACTGGAGGCCCGCCGCCGCGATATGCTGGCGCTGGCCGAACAGGAACGCATCCGCGCGCGGCAGGCAGCAGGCGGTGCCAGCCGCGAGGCGGTCCGCGCAATCGAGCTGGCCGAGGAAGCGCGCGATCTCGACGCGCTGGTCAGCGGTTTCGAGCAAGATGCGGCGCTGAGAAGCCGTCTTGCCGCGCTCGACGGTCCCGTCGCGCGTCCGTCCCGTCCCGGAGCCGCACCCGCGCCTCGCGCAACCCGTCGCAGCGCCGAGGCGACGGTCCTCGACACCTATCTCCTCCCCGTCACCGGCCGCGTCGTTCAGGGTTTCGGCGAGACTACCGCCGCAGGTTCACGGCGCCCGGGTATCGTGATGCAGCCGCGACGCGGGGCGCAGGTCGTCGCGCCTGGCGCAGGACGGGTCGCCTTTGCCGGCGAGTATGAAGGATATGGCAGGGTCGTCATCGTCGAACATGAGGGCGGCTGGACCAGCCTCCTAACCGGGCTTGCGAGCATTGCGGTGTCCACGGGGCAGGAGGTGAAGGCGGGTTCTCCCCTAGGCCTCGCCGCATCGCGGGAGCCTGAAATCGCACTGGAACTGAGGCGACGGGGCACGCCCGTCAATCCGCTCGACCATTTGCGCTAATCGCCCGCAACGGGACACTTGCAGAAAATCCCTCGCCCGCGGGCACTTTCCGGCTCATCTTCCATTCACCGATGATGCGCTATAGACTTGCGCCAGGATCCTGGAGTTTGCCTGCATGAAATTCGCTGCCCTCGTCCGCTCGGCTGCCCTTGTAACCGCAGTCGCCCTCGTGCCTGCCACAACCGCGGGCCTCGCCCGGGTGGAAGGCAACGCCGGACCCGAATTTTCCAAGCTTTTCGCAGTCTACCAGCGGGTGAAGGCCAATTATGTCGAGCCGGTCGAGGACGATGTCCTGATCAACGGTGCGATCACCGGTATGCTCGCCGCGCTGGATCCGCATTCCGCCTATCTCGACGGTAGCGACCTCCAGCGTCTCAACACGATGATCGACGGTAATTACTCGGGCCTCGGCCTCTCGGTCGTGGGCGAGGATGGGGCGGTCAAGATCATCGCGCCCTTCCGCGGCAGCCCGGCCGACAAGGCGGGCATCAAGGCCGGCGACTACATCACCCACCTCGACGGCAAGCTGATCTACGGCCTCGAACTGGACGAGGCGGTGGCGCAGATGCGCGGCAAGGCCGGCACCTCGATCCGCCTGACCGTCTTCCGCCCCGGCCGCGATGAACCCTTCGAGGTCGACGTGACCCGCGGCGTGATCGAGCTCGAGCCGGTCACCTGGAAGCTCGAGGGCGGCAATATCGGCCACATCATGGTCAACGAGTTCTCGCGCGATGTCGGTGCCGATGTGTTTGCCGCCTGGAAGGACTTGCAGACGCAGGCAACCGGGCGCCTCAACGGCCTCGTCCTCGACCTGCGATCCAACCCGGGCGGTTCGCTCGACGAGGCGGTCGCGCTTTCCGACCTGTTCCTCTCAAAGGGCCAGATCGTCTCGCAGCGCGGTCGCGCCCGCGGGGAATCGATTACTTATGACGCGGAAACCGTGTTCCGCGGCGATATCGCCGAAGGCCTGCCCATCGTCGTGCTGATCGACGCCGGCTCGGCATCGGCGAGCGAGATAGTCGCTGGTGCGCTGCAGGATCATCGCCGCGCGGTCGTCATGGGCGATCGCAGCTTCGGCAAGGGCAGCGTCCAGTCGCTCCTGCCGCTGGGGCGTACCGCCGCGCTCAAGCTGACGACGGCGCGCTACTACACCCCCTCGGGCCATTCGGTTCAGGAAGGCGGCATCACGCCCGATATCAAGGTGCCGCAGCTCTCCGATCCGGACCTCGCCAAGCGCAGCCGCTTCGCCGTGCGCGAGAGCGACCTTCGCGGGCATCTCATCAACGAACTCGGCATCAAGGATGAGGATCTGGAAAGCGATTCTCGCGAAGATCCGCGATTCCAGCTGACTGCCGAACAGCTCGAAGAGCAGGGGATCGAAGACTTCCAGCTGCACTACGCAGTCGAAACGCTTCGCCGCACCACGCCAAGGGCCGTTGCCTCGCGCAGCAAGTGAGGTTAGCGCTGCGCGCGCAATGAACGACATGTCGCATGTTCGCCGCGCCCAGCGCGTGGCCCTGGCGGTACCGGCCCTGCTCTTGGCCGGTGCCTATGTCTCGCAGTATGGATTCGACCTTTACCCATGCGAAATGTGCTGGTGGCAGCGCTACCCGCATTTCGCCGCGCTGGGCTTTGCCCTGCTGTCCTTCCTGGCGCGGCCCAAGCCCCTGTGGCTGGCACTCGCGGCCGGAGGCATGCTTACCTCGGGCGCGATCGGGTTCTTCCACGCGGGGGTGGAGTATGATTTCTGGGAGGGCATCACCTCCTGCGCCGCCGTGCCCCAGGCAGTCGAGGGACAGAGCGCGCTCGATGCGATCATGAATGCCCCGGTCGTGCGCTGCGACGAGGCTCCATGGACGCTGCTTGGCATCAGCCTTGCCGGGTTCAACTTCCTGATCTCGACTGCTGCGGGCCTATATGTCTTTTACCTCCTCCGGAAGGGAGCCACTGATGGCCAAGACGCCTGACCATATCGCCCGGATGATCCGCGTGGACCAGGCGGGCGAGTTCGGGGCGACCCGGATCTACGCCGGCCAGCTTGCGGTGATGGGCGATCGCGCGCCCGATTCGGCCGAGATCGCGGGTATGGCGGAACAGGAGGCCGGACACCGCGCGAAGTTCGATGCCCTGATGGCGCGCCGCGGGGTGCGTCCGACAGCCCTCCAGCCGTTTTGGGATCGCGCGGGTTTCGCGCTGGGCGCAGCGACTGCCCTGATCGGGCCGGAAGCTGCCATGGCCTGCACCGCCGCTATCGAAACCGAAATCGACGAGCACTATTCGAAGCAGCTGGACGAGCTGGCCGAGACCAATGAGGATCCCGAACTTGCCGCGATGATCGAGGAATTTCGCGAGGACGAGCGCGAGCACCGTGATGCCGCACTGGCAGCGGGTGCCGAGCGCGCACCGGCCTATCCGCTGCTGTCGGGGCTGATCCGGCTCGGCTGCCGCGCCGCAATCAAGCTCTCGGAGCGGATCTGACGGGAACGTACGGCCCGCTCCGCTCGCTTCATTACCGGTTCACGCGCAAAAGCGCCTAACCTGCCCGTCCCGCTTCCAAGAGGCCCCAAGATGACCAAGTCCCTGTTCGCCCTCGCAGCCATTGGAGCCGTCATTTCCGCGGCGCCCGCCTCCTCGCAGATCCCTGTCGATACGGGGGACGAAAGCTACAACATGGTCATCGTCTATGGCGACGACGAATGTCCGCAGGGCGAGGACGGCACGATCGTCGTCTGTGCTCGGCAGGCTGAAAGCGAGCGCTATCGCATCCCTGAAAGCATGCGCTTTACCGATGGTCCCGGCACGCAGAGCTGGGCGGAGCGGGTGGAGCGGCTCGAAATGGTCGGCTCTTCCGGCACGCTTTCCTGCTCGCCAGCTGGTGCCGGCGGTATAACCGGATGTACGCAGCAGATGATTGCCGCCGCCTATGCCGACAAGGAGAATGCGTCTTCGGTCCGCTTCAGCGAAATCATCGAAGCCCAGCGCGCCGAGCGTCTTTCGACCATCGATGAAGATGCCGAGCGCACACAGGCCGAAGTCGAGATGATCGAGCGCGAATATATGGAGCGGCTCGAAGGCGAACGCGATGGTCCCGCACCCGGCGAAGAAGAGCTGCCCCAGCCCGAAGCCGAAGTCGTGGCAGGCGATCCGGAAGGCTGAAATTAATCTTGTTTTCCAGCTGCTTGCCAGTAGGCAGGCGGCATGGGGTTTATTCGGGTACTGACGGTTTTCGGGACGCGTCCGGAAGCTATCAAGCTCTTTCCAGTGATCCATGCGCTCGAGGCGGATCACCGCTTCGATAATCGCACCTGCGTCACCGGGCAGCATCGGGAGATCCTCGACCAGGTTCTGGCGCTGGCGGGCATCGTCCCGGATCACGATCTCACCCTCATGCGGGATGGGCAGACGCTCGACCAGCTCACTGCGCGGGCGCTGACCGGGATCGGGCAGGTGCTCGATGCCGAGCGACCGGACTGGGTGGTGGTGCAGGGGGATACGACAAGCGCGTTCGCGGCGGCGCTCGCCGCGCACTACCGCAAGATCCCGGTCTGCCATGTCGAGGCCGGCCTGCGCAGCGCCAATACGCATCATCCATGGCCGGAAGAAGCGAACCGCCGGATGATCTCGAGCTTTGCCGACCTGCATTGTGCGCCAACGCAGCGTGCCGCCGATGCACTCAGGACCGAGCGGGGCGAGGGGGCGCAGATCCATCTAACGGGCAACACGGTGGTGGACGCCTTGGAGTGGGTCACGCAGAGGATCATGCAGCAGCCCGACCTTGCTTGCGGTCTGGCCGAATGGGAAAGGCGCTTTACCGGTCGGAAAATCCTCGCGGTCACGACCCACCGGCGCGAAAATCTGGGTGCGGGTCTCATCAATATCGCCAGATCGGTTCATGAGATCGCCAGACGCAGTGATATTGCGGTGATATTCCCAGTTCATCCGAATCCGCAGGTGCGGTCGGTCATGCAAGCGGAACTCGGCGGCCGCGACAACGTCGCGCTCATCGAACCGCTCGACTATCCGCACTTCGCACGCCTCCTCGCAATCAGCCATCTCGTACTCACCGACAGCGGCGGGGTGCAAGAGGAGGCACCGTCGCTGGGCAAGCCAGTACTCGTACCGCGCGAAACGACCGAGCGGCCCGAGGGGATAGAGGCAGGCACGGCGAAGCTGGTGGGGACCGATCCCATTGTCATCGAGCGGGAAATTGCGCGATTGCTCGATGATCCGGCAGCGCATGCCGCCATGGCGCGGGCGCACAACCCTTATGGCGATGGTCGTGCGGCGATGCGGATCGGCGACCTGTTGGCCGGTTAGGCGCTAGATGCCGTGGTAGGCCCGGTACCAATCGACGAACTGCGGCACACCATTCTCGATGCTCGTGGTAGGCTGGTAGCCGATGTCGCGCTGGATCGCGTCGATATCGGCATAGGTCTTCTCGACGTCGCCCGGCTGCATCGGCAGCAGTTCGACCTCGGCCTTCTTACCGCAGGCCTGCTCGATCAGCTCGATCACGCGGGTGAGCTTCTCGCTGCGGTGGTTGCCGATATTGTAGAGCGCATGCGGTTTGACGCTACCGCCAGCCTTTTCCGCACCGTCGTCGGCGGGCGGGCTGTCGAGGCAGGCGACCACGCCGCTAACGATATCGTCAATGAAGGTGAAATCGCGCCACATCTCGCCTTCGTTGAAGACCTTGATCGGTCTCCCGGCGAGGATTGCGTCGGTGAACAGCCACAGCGCCATGTCGGGGCGGCCCCAGGGGCCGTAGACTGTAAAGAAGCGCAGGCCGGTCAGCGGAATGCGGTAGAGATGGGCGTAGGTCTCGCTCATCAGCTCGTCCGCCTTCTTGGTGGCGGCATAGAGCGAGACGGGATGGTCGGCGCGGTCCTCGACCGAGAAGGGCAGCTTGTCGTTGCCACCATAGACCGAGGATGAGCTGGCGTAGACCATGTGCTCGACCCTGCGATGCCGCGCGACTTCGAGCAGGTTCACATGCCCCATGAGGTTCGCCTCGACATAGGCGCGCGGGTTCTCGAGGCTGTAGCGCACGCCTGCCTGTGCCCCGAGGTGGACGATACTGTCGAAATGCTCGCCTTCGAGCGCGGCGGAAAACGCATTCCAGTCCGAAAAATCGACCTGCTTGAAGGCGAAGCGGCCGGGCGCCCCCTCCTGCACATGCGCCACGCGGTCTTCCTTCAGTGATACCTGGTAATAATCGTTGAGGCTGTCGATGCCGAGCACCTCGTCGCCGCGCGCGCAAAGCCGTTCGGCCACGGCGGCGCCGATGAAGCCCGCTGCCCCGGTGACCAATACGCGCGCCATTCCGACCCCCTTGTCCGCCTTGCTAGCCCTTGTCGAGCGACATGTCGGGCGCGTCTTCCTGCTTCATGCCGACAACGTGGTAGCCCGCATCGACGTGATGCGTCTCGCCGGTCACGCCGCTCGACAGGTCGGACAGGAAGTAGAGCCCCGAGCCGCCCACATCCTCGATCGTGACGTTCCTGCGAAGCGGCGAATTATACTCGTTCCATTTCAGGATATAGCGGAAGTCGCCGATCCCGCTGGCGGCGAGGGTCTTGATCGGGCCGGCACTGATCGCGTTTACGCGAATGTTCTGTGGGCCGAGATCGTTGGCGAGATACTGGACCGAAGTTTCCAGCGCTGCCTTGGCCACGCCCATCACGTTGTAATGCGGGATGACCTTCTCCGCGCCGTAATAGGTCAGCGTCACGATGCTGCCGCCGTTCGGCATCATCTCAGCCGCGCGCTTGGCCACGGCGACCAGCGAATAGGCCGAGATGTTCATTGTCATCAGGAAGTTTTCGAGGCTGGTGTCGACATATTTGCCGCGCAGCTCGCTCTTGTCTGAAAAGCCGATGGCGTGGACTACGAAATCGATCGTGTCCCAGCGCTCCTTCAGCGTGTCGAAAGCACGGTCGAGCGCTTCCATATCCGACACGTCGCATTCGAAGGTGAAATCACTGCCCAGCTGCTCTGCGAGTGGCGCCACGCGCTTCTTGAGCGCTTCGCCCTGGAAGGAGAACGCCATCTCCGCACCCTGTTCGTGCAACTGCTTGGCAATTCCCCAGGCCAGCGACTTGTCGTTGGCCAGGCCCATGATCAGGCCGCGTTTGCCCTTCATCAGATCGCTCATGTTTCGCATCCTTCCTGCTCGCTGAGCATTTCCTTTTCCAGCTGCGCCCGGCGTCCCTCGTCGGCTTCGTCGGCCAGTTCCTCTTCCGGCGTTTCGGCGAGCGCGGCGTTGAGTTCAGCGCCGATAACGACCCCGAGGCCGACAAGCCAGAAAAAGAACAGTGCGATCATTACCCCGGCAAGCCCGCCATAAGTGAGGTTGTAGGTGAAAAAATTGCTGAGCACGGCGGGCATGATTGTCGTGACTGCAATCCACCAGATCGTAGTCAGCAGGACACCCGGCCACTTGGGATAGCGCTTGCGACGGTACTTCGACGGGGTCAGCGTGTAGAAGATCAGGTAGAGCGAGGCGAACAGGCCGAAGGCCGGCACGATCCGGGAAAGGCGCAGGTCGGCGACCCGATCCAGCAACTCGGGGAAATAGGCCTGGATGACCTCCTGTGCGGTCCCGATGAGGAATTGCGCCATCAGGCTGAACATCAGCAGCAGCACCGCGCCCAGGATCACGCCGGTCGAGAACAGCCGATATTTCCAGAAGGCCTGCGTGGCTTCGGTACCATAGGCTCGGCGCAGGATATCGCGGATCGTTTCGATCAGGCTACCCACGGTCCACAGTGCTACGGCCGCACCCGCCCAGAGCAGCCAGCCACTACGCGCCTGGATGACGTCGCGCGCAACAGGCTCGATCACATTGCCGACCACCGGGGGCAGGGCATAGAGCACCGCGTTGATCGTCGCCGCGCGCTCGCTTTCCTCGCCGATCGCCGAGAAGATCGCCGCACCCAGAATGAAGAAGGGGAATATTGCCAGCATGGCGAGATAGGCGAGGTTGCCGGCGTGGATGAAGCCGTCGTTATAGGTTCCGACCAGCGTGCGCTTGGCCACTTCCCATGCGCGTGTGCCGGGGCCGACATGGTCCTTGATGCGCCCACGCAAATGGCTCGCTTCCCTGCGCCGCGCCTCGGGCGAAAGCGAAAGGACTTCGCGTTCCTTCGGCGGGGGTAGGTCGGCTTCGGACAGGGTTACACCTGGAGCTTGCTGCGCGGGTCGCTGTCGTCCTTCCACCCATCGAGCCGCTTGGCAAGTTCGCCAAGGTCTTCGGGGAGCTGGATTTCGAGCGTGACCAGCTGGTCGCCGCGGCTGCCGTCTTTCCTGGTGAAGCCCTTGCCCTTGAGGCGCAGCACCGTGCCGCCATCGGTCCCGGCCTTGATCGTCATCATCACCGGACCATCGACCGTGGGTACGCGCACCTTTCCGCCATTGACCGCTTCGTCGAGCGTAATCGGCAAGTCGAAGCGCACATCATGCCCATCGCGCTTGTAGACCTTGTGCCCGTCGACGCGGATCGAAACGATGCCATCCCCGGCACCTCCCGGACCCTGTTCGCCCTTGCCCTTGAGGCGCATCTGCGTGCCATCCTCGAGCCCCTTGGGCAGCTTCAGGTCGATCGTCTTGCCGTCCGCCAGGGTGATCCGCTGGTCGCGCAGCGTCGCAGCATCCACGAAGGGAACGCGCAGGGTATAGGCGATGTCCGCACCCTTGGGCGGTGGCGGGGGGCGCCTGCCGCCGAAGGGATCGCCGCCCGGCCGCGCCCCACCGCGCGAGCGTCCGCCGCCGAACAAGCCCTCGAAGATATCGCCAAGGTCGACGCCTTCATTGCCGAAGCCCTGGAAATCCTCGGCGCGAAAGCCCTGCTGGCCTCCGCCGCCGCCACGGAATCCCCCGCCGAACCCGCCTCCACCCATTCCGGCGAAGGGATTGGTTGGGTTTCCTTCCATATCGATTTCGCCGCGGTCGAATTGCGCGCGCTTGTCCTTATCGGACAGCAGGTCATAGGCCTTGGTGACGTCGGAGAACTTCTCCGCGGCCTTGGGATTGTCCTTGTTGCGATCCGGGTGCAGCTCCTTCGCGAGCTTGCGATAGGCGCTCTTGATGTCCTTTTCGGATGCGCTGCGCGTCACGCCAAGGGTGGAATAGGGGTCGGCCATAGCGTGTTAGCTAGGTGTAACACTGCGGGCATGCAAGATTGCTCTTCCGCACACAGGCTTTCCTACATTCGCGCGTATCGTTAGGGGACGGGTCATGTGCTGGCTCAATCCCTCGAAA
The DNA here is from genome assembly GCF_019711415.1 of Qipengyuania vesicularis. Taxonomy (GTDB): domain Bacteria; phylum Pseudomonadota; class Alphaproteobacteria; order Sphingomonadales; family Sphingomonadaceae; genus Qipengyuania; species Qipengyuania vesicularis. Next base: position 560,287 of record NZ_JAIGNJ010000003.1, read on the forward strand.
CCCGCCAAGGTTCCGGCGTTTGGGGCCGCTCAGGACGGGGCGGAGCTTTTCCCGCTGGACCGTGTTCCATCCGTTCCAAGCTGTAGGAGTGCCTTGTGACCGACACCCGGAACGAAGCAGATAGCGCTATCCCCGTCACCGACCCATTCACCCTGTTCGAAACCTGGTTCGCCGAAGCACGCGAAACCGAGCCGAACGATCCCAACGCCATGGCGCTTGCGACAGCGACCCCGGAAGGCCGCCCTTCGGTGCGCATGGTTCTGCTCAAGGGCCACGGCTCGCAATGGGGTGAGGGAGGCGGCTTCGTCTTCTACACCAATGCCGAAAGCCGAAAGGGCGAGGAAATCCGCGCTAACATGCAGGCCTCGCTGCTGTTCCACTGGAAGAGCCAGCGCCGCCAGATCCGGATCGAAGGCCCGCTCACGGAGGTAAGCGCGGAGCAGGCCGATGCCTATTTCCACTCGCGCCCGCGCGCATCGCAGATCGGCTCGGCCGCCAGCGACCAGTCACGCCCGCTGCCCGAACGGCAGGTCTATCTCGACCGCGTGGCAGCGCTCGAGGAGCGTTTTCCGGAAGGCGATATTCCGCGCCCGCCGCACTGGACCGGCTTCCTTCTGACCCCGCTCGCGATCGAATTCTGGCACGACCGCAAATACCGTCTCCATGATCGCCGCCGCTTCACGCGGAGCGGGCCGGGCGAGGCGTGGTCGAACACGTTGCTCTATCCATGACTGACAATCGCGCCGTTCTCGCCCGTTCGGCGGCCATGGCTTCGATCACGGTCGCGGTCATCCTGGTTGCGCTGAAGGCTTGGGCGAGCTGGAAGACCGGCTCGACCGCCATGCTCGGCAGCCTCGCCGATTCTGCGCTCGACCTGATCGCCAGCATTGCCACGCTGACCGGCGTGTGGATCGCTTCGATGCCTGCGGACGAAGACCACCGTTTCGGCCACGGCAAGGCGGAGGCACTGGCGGCGATCTTCCAGGTCATGCTGATCGCACTGTCGGCTTTTGGCATCGCAGTCCGCGCCATCACCCAGCTGGTGGAGGGGAGCCAGACCTCTGCGGCAGAGGAGGGGATCGCGGTTTCGCTGATCGCCATCGCGCTGACCTTCGCCTTGCTCGGCTGGCAACGCTACGTGATGAACCGGACGCGCAGCCTCGCTATCCAGACCGATCATCTCCACTACAAGTCCGATCTCTTCCTCAATCTTGCAGTGATTGCCGCGCTGGTGCTCGATCAGTACCTTGGCTTCGGCAAGGCCGACCCGCTTTTCGGTCTCGCCATCGCGGCATGGCTGGGCTGGGGCGCATTCAGCGCGGCGCGCGATGCGGTGGACGATTTGATGGACCGCGAATGGCCGGAAGAGAAGCGGCTCGCCTTCGTCGAGGCGGCGGCGCGCCATCCGGAGCTTTCGAACCTCCACGACCTGCGCACCCGCACCAGCGGCAATCGCGACTTCGTGCAGTTCCATGTCGACCTGCCCGGCGAGATGACCGTCGAGGAGGCGCACGACATAATCGAGCGGGTAGAAGAAGACCTTCGTGGCCGCTTCCCCGGAATGGAGCTACTCATCCATATCGACCCCGAAGGCCATGTGGACGAACCCAACAACCCGCTGGTCGAGGAGGACGAGTTCTCCAAGCTGGATACGGACAAGTGATGAAGCTGCCCTATACCCATGTCGATGCCTTTGCCTCGCGCCCCTTCGAGGGGAACCAGGCGGCGGTGATGCCGCTCGATGACTGGCTCGACGATGACACGCAGCTCGCGATCGCCGAGGAGAACAACTTCGCGGAGACCGCCTTTCTGGTGAAGGATGCGACCGGCGAAGCTGATTGGGAATTACGCTGGTTCACGCCGACCGAGGAAGTGCGCCTGTGCGGCCATGCGACGCTGGCGAGCGGACACGTGCTGCTGCAGCGCGATGGCGGCGATTGGGTGAGGTTCCGGACACGGCAGGCAGGCGTGCTCGAGGTCCGGCGTAGCAGGGCTGGATATGAGCTCGCTCTTCCCGCCATTCCGACTTCGCGCGGTGAATGGGCTGAAGCTGTTGGCCTGCTCGGCGCGGAACCTAAGGAAGTCTGGCTCAATCCCGATGGCTACGGCATCTACCTGTTCGACAGCGAGCAGGCGGTGCGCGACCTCGACCCCGATTTGCGTGGCCTCAAGGCGCTGGGGAACGACCAGTTTATCTGTACCGCGCCCGGCACCGAAACCGATGTCGTCAGCCGTGTCTTCGTGCCCGGGGGCGGGGTCGACGAGGACAGCTTCACCGGATCGGCGCATGCCTGCCTCACCCATTTTTGGGCGAACCGGCTGGGGCGCGATAGCTTCAGCGCCTTCCAGGCCTCGCAGCGCGGCGGTCATGCGCAGTGCAAGCTGGAAGGCGAGCGCGCCTGGATTGGCGGCCAATGCGTGACCGTGGTGGAGGGAAGCTTCTACCTGCCCTCGGAAGGGTAAAGCTCGACGATATCGGCCAGCTGCTGGAGCATGGCGACCCGCTCTTCGCGGTTCGAATGGCCGAGGCGGACGATGGTCAGGCCCTGCTCGGGCGAGACGAAGACATACTGCCCCATGTGCCCGATCATCGAGAAGGCCGAGTGCGGGGCGCGGTCTGGAAACAGCGGATGTTCGGGCGCGCCATTGGGGCGGTTAAGCCAGGTCTGCAGGCCATAATGCGGGCTGGCCGGGCTGGGCTTCACCATTTGGGCAACCCAGCTGCGCGGAATCAATTGCTCGCCCTCGTGCGAGCCCTTGCGGCGTAGAAGTTCGCCAAGCTTGGCCCAGTCGCGCGCATTGGCATGCATCAGGCTCCCGCCGATCAGCGTTCCGGCGCGATCGAATTCGGGTACCATCGAGGTAGCGCCCAAGGGCTCGAACAGGCGGGCCTGGAGATAGTCGCTCACCGCCCTGCGCCGGGCCTCGGGCTGGTCGCTGCCGGACAGGACGCGCGCCGCGATATCGGCGAGGATAACGGTGGTGTTGGAGGAATATTCGAAGCGCTCGCCCGGTTCCGCCTCGGGCGGCTGGGCGGTGGCATAATCCGCCATGTCGTCGCGCCCGTCGAGGAAGAGCATGCGCACGAGATCGGTATCGTATAGCGGCCCCTCCATTTCGGTATGCTCGAGACCGCTGCGCATCTGCAGCAGGTGCCGCAGCGTGATGTCCGCACGCGGATCACCGCTCCTTTGCCAGCGCGGCACCGGGGCGGGCTCGTCGAGGCGCAACAGGCCGTCGCCGACCAATTGGCCGATCATGATCGCAGTCACCGTCTTGGCCACCGACCAGCTGACGAAGCGGGTCTCCTGGTCGTAACCCTCGGCATAACGTTCGGCAGCGACCTTGCCGTCGTGCATCACAATCAGCGCGCGCGTTTCGCCGAGGCCTTCCATGGCGAAAAGGTCGTCCACTTCGCGCGCCAGCGCCTTGGTCGGCGCGCCCGGGTCCTCGCCCACGGCGGCGATCGCCTGCTCGCTCAGGGGCGGCGCTTCGGCAGGGCCGGGGGAGCCGCAAGAGACAAGGCTTGTGGCGGCAAGGGCAAGGGCGATATGGGAGCGGACCCGCGAGATCATGCTCGCGTCACTCGCATGAGGTAACGGCCCGCGCAATGGCGAAAAAACGTTCTCTTCTGTCCCGCTGGTGGGTCTGGCTGCTTGTCCTACTCGTGGCAGCAATCGGCATCTTCTGGACCGTCAGGGGCGAAGAATTCACCCGCACCGGCGAGGCAGGCACAGCCTATGCCGCGCGCGTCGCCTGCTCGTGCCGATATGTTGCAGGGCGAAGCATGGAAGACTGCGGCAAGGACAAACTTGCGGGGATGGAGCTGGTGTCGCTCAGCGCCAATGAGGATACGAAGAGTGTCACCGCCTCGATCCCCTTCGTCGCTTCCGACACGGCCAGCTTCCGCGAGGGATACGGCTGCGTTCTCAAGCAGTGGGAAGACGACTAGGCCACTTCGCGCAGGAAGGCGGCATAGGCGTCGCGCAACCCGTCTTCGAGTCCGATCGACGGCGACCAGCCAAGGGCCGTGAGCCTCGAGCAATCGAGCAATTTCCGCGGTGTCCCGTCGGGCTTGGACCCGTCGCAGTCGATGTCGCCCTCGAAGCCCACCACCCGTGCGATCAGCGTGGCCAGTTCGAGGATCGCAATGTCTTTCCCGAAGCCGACATTGATATGCCCGTGATCGGAATAGCGTTCGAGCAGGAAGACACAGGCATCGGCGAGATCGTCGACATGCAGGAATTCGCGCTGCGGCGTGCCGCTGCCCCAGATCGCCACGCGGTCCGCACCTGCCAGCTTCGCCTCGTGGAAGCGCCGGATCAGGCCGGGGATGACATGGCTTCCGTCGGGATCGTAATTGTCGCCGGGGCCATAGAGATTGGTTGGCATCGCCGAGACATAGTCGCAGCCATATTGCGCACGATAGGCGGCGGCGAGCTTGAGGCCGGCGATCTTGGCTATCGCATAGGCCTCATTCGTTGGCTCCAGCGCGCCTGTCAGCAGGGCGTCTTCTGATATCGGCTGGTCGGCGTGCTTGGGATAGATGCAGGAGGAGCCGAGGAAGAGCAGCTTCTCCACGCCCGCCTCGCGTGCGGCTTCGATCACCGTGGTTGCGATGGCGAGGTTGTCGTAGAGAAACTCCGCCGGGCGCTCCGCATTGGCCATGATCCCGCCCACCTTGGCTGCGGCGAGGACGACGGCATCGGGACTGTTTGCTGCAAACCATTGTCGCACCGCACCCTGTTCGCGCAAGTCGACCGAGCGGTCGGCGGTCAGAATCTCGCAGTCCTCGCGCGCGAGCCTACGCACCAGTGCCTTGCCGACCATGCCGCCATGTCCGGCGACATAGACGCGTTTGCCGGCAAGCGAAAAAGCCTTCACATCCTGCCTGCGCGCGCTTCGGCGAGATCCGCCTCATACATTTCGCGGGCGAGTTCCCGGACAGGTGTTTGCGCTTCCCAGCCAAACTTCGACTGCGCCTTGCTCGCATCGCCGAGAAGGAAGTCGACTTCGGTGGGGCGGAAGTAGCGCGGGTCGATCTCGACCAGGCAGCGCCCGGTTGCCTTGCAATAGCCCTTCTCGTCCTCGCCCTCACCGCGGAACTCGAGCTCGAAGCCGGCATCCTCGAACACCCAGCGGGTGAAATCGCGCACGCTGGTGGTCACTCCGGTAGCGAGCACGTAGTCGCCCGGCTCGTCCTGCTGCAGCATCATCCACATGCCCCGCGCATATTCCTTCGCATGGCCCCAGTCGCGCTTGGCATCGAGATTGCCGAGGTAGAGCCTGTCCTCGAGCCCGAGATGGATCGCCGCTGCTGCGCGTGTGATCTTGCGGGTAACGAAGGTCTCCCCGCGCACCGGGCTTTCATGGTTGAACATGATCCCGCAACTGGCGTGCATGTTGTAGGCTTCGCGGTAATTCACCGTGATCCAGTGCGCGTAGAGCTTGGCGACGGCATAGGGGCTGCGCGGATAGAAGGGTGTCGTTTCGGTCTGCGGAGTTTCGCGGACCATGCCGAACATCTCGCTTGTCGATGCCTGGAAGAAGCGCGTGTGCGTTTCCAGCTTCAGGATACGGATAGCCTCGAGCAGGCGAAGCGCGCCCAGCGCGTCGGAGTTCGCCGTATACTCGGGCGTCTCGAAACTGACCTGCACGTGGCTCTGCGCCGCAAGGTTGTAGATCTCGTGCGGCTGGACCTCCTGTACCACTCGGATCACATTGGTCGCATCCGTCACGTCGCCGAAGTGGAGGTGCATCTGCTGCGCCTCGACATGCGGATCCTCGTAGATATCTTCGATGCGGCCCGTGTTGAACGAGGAGGAGCGGCGCTTGAGGCCATGCACCTCGTAGCCCGTCTCCAGCAACAGGCGCGCAAGGTAGGAGCCGTCCTGCCCCGTCACCCCGGTGATCAAAGCTCGCCTGGCGCTCAACCCGTGCTCTCCCTTGTTTTGCCCGGTCCTAGGCAGCCGCGCAGCTTTCTTGCAAGGTCCAGTTAGTCGGTTGAGTCGATCCATCCCCCGCCGACTACCCTTTCGCCGGCATATATCACCGCCGCCTGTCCTGGAGCGACCCCGAATTCGGGCGTTGCGAAACGGATGGTGGTCGCCGCGTTGTCGCCCAAGGGGCCTTCGAGCGTGACCGGCACGGGCTTGGCAAGGCTACGGACCTTGGCCGTCAGCTGGACATCGGGCAGCGGCCCGATGCGGTTGGTCTCGACCAAATGCGCCTCGCTCACCGCGAGCATATGCTTCGGCCCTACCTTCACCTGCGCCTCTGCTGCGTCGATACCGACGACATAGAGCGGCTCGGGCTGCCCGCCGATCTCAAGGCCCCGACGCTGGCCAACCGTATAGTGGATCACGCCCTTGTGTTCGCCCAGCTGTTCGCCGGTTCCGGCATGGACGATCGCTCCGGGCCGCGCGCCTTCGGGACGCATCTTCTTGACGATCTTCGCATAGTCGCCATCGGGCACGAAGCAAATGTCCTGGCTGTCGGGCTTGGCGGCGTTGCGCAGGCCGGCGGCTTCGGCGAGCTCGCGCACTTCCGCCTTGGGCAGTCCGCCCAGGGGAAAGCGCAAATAGTCGAGCTGCGCTTCGGTCGTTGCATAGAGGAAGTAGGACTGATCGCGCGCGGGATCGGTGGCGCGGTGCAGTTCGGGGCCCGCCGGCCCCATGATGCGCTGGACATAGTGGCCCGTGGCGAGGCAGTCGGCACCCAGCTCGCGCGCCATGGCGAAGAGGTCGGTGAACTTGGGCCCCATGTTGCAGCGGATGCAGGGCACGGGCGTGCGGCCGGCGAGATATTCGTCGGCGAAGGTTTCGACCACATCTTCGCGGAAGGCGCTTTCATGGTCGGAGACGTAATGCGCAATGCCGAGCCGGTCGGCGACTGCGCGCGCATCGGCGATGTCGTCTCCGGCACAGCAGGCACCCTTGCGCCCCGTTGCCGCGCCATAGTCATAAAGCTGGAGGGTTATGCCGATGACTTCCGCGCCGCTCTTTGCGGCGAGCGCTGCGACCACCGAGGAATCCACGCCGCCCGACATCGCGACCACGATCCGGCTTTCGGACGCAGGCTTCGACAGGTCGAACAGCCCGGCGGCACTGGCCGGGTCGAGGAGACGTGTTTCGGGCATGCGCGGCCCTTACACAAAGAGTTTGCCCGCTTCCAGCATTTACCGAAATCCGCCGGAAAACATGTTTCACACACTCTTTACCATGTGCGGTTATCAACAGGGCCATGTTCGAGGGGCAATTCAATCGGAAGAACGAGGCGAACGCTCGCGAAAGCGAGGTTTTGCACCAGTTTCGCTGGACCGAACTGGTCGCGAAGCTCTCCGCGACTCGCGAGCTGCGCGAGGAGCTCGCCAAGTGCGAGCACGGCGGGTTCGAGGCTTTCGGAGAAGTGCGCCGCGAAAATGGCGAAGAAAGTAAACGGACTGTTAACCATAACGGTTTAACGCATGGCAAAATCAAGCCGTTAGGTCGTGATCGAGCCGCAGATGGTGCGGTGCAGGACGACCGAGAGAAGTAGATGATCGAAAACCAGGACATCCGCCCTGCACAGGTAATCGGCCCGCTTGGCGAGCCGCTGACCCTTGCCGACTTGCCGTCCCCCTCGACGAAACGTTGGGTGGTGCGCCGCAAGGCCGAAGTGGTGGCTGCTGTAAATGGCGGACTGCTGACGATCGACGAAGTTCTCGAACGCTATGGCCTGACGCTGGAAGAGTTCGCTTCCTGGCAGCGTGCCGTCGACCGGTCGGGCATGCAGGGCCTGCGCGTGACGCGCATCCAGCACTATCGCGACCTCTACGAGCGCCAGTTCAAATACTGATCCGGCAGCTCGCCGCGCAGGGGTGCGCGGGAACCAATCGCAATTCCATCCGCTCCTATTCCTGTCCCCAGGCAATCAAGGGGACCGGCATCCTGCACTCCGAATTCCTCGGGGCAAGCTTGATGTCGGGCTAAAACAGGAGGAATTGCAATGGGTTGGATTATCGCTCTTATCGTAGGTGGTGTCGCTGGATGGCTGGCCAGCTTGGTCATGAATCGCGATGCCTCGATGGGCATATTCTGGAATATTGTGGTTGGTTGTATCGGCTCGGTAGTCGGCAATCTGATTGCCGGACCGCTGCTCGGTATTACAGGTAGCGTGCAGGAATTCTCGATCACCGGGCTGCTGGTTGCAGTCGTCGGCGCGATCGTGCTGCTCGGCATCGCCAACCTCGTGCAGCGTGGCCGCGTGCGGTAAGCCTGCGAAACAAATAATCACTTCGATAGGGGCGGCGCAGCATTGCTTGCGCCGCCCCTATTCGTTGGTCTGGCGCTGTAGAAAGACCTGAAAGCCCTTCGTCCGCCTGCCTCATGCCCCTGTCGAGTCTGACATTGCCCTCCTCGAAGTGCAGTTCTACGAGGAATACCGCAGGCTTGCGCTTTGTGATTTAGGTGCGTAATACACCTTGCCACAGCAAGTCGTTGCCAAATGGGGCGAGCACAATGACGTATGAATCGGAAATCAAGGCCAGCGAGGACGAGTCCCGGGCGATCCATCTGGATTACGATCCGCCTGCGCGCGAGTCTGCCTTGAGCCGACACCCGCGCATCTTCATTGGCGCGGCCATAGTGATTCTCGCCGCCATCGTGGCGGCATACCTGCTGCTGACAATGGGGGCTGATGAAGAGGTTGCGGATACCGCTTCGCAGGCTCCGAATATCACCGTGGTTTCCCCGGGCCGCACCACCGTCGAAGGCCAGATTGTTGCAACCGGCGTGCTCGCCGCGCGGCGCGAGGCGCCCGTCGGCGTGGTCGGCGAAGGTGGCCGGGTCGTCTCGATCCCGGTCGAGGCGGGCGACTGGGTCCGCCAGGGCCAGGTCCTCGCGGTCATCGATCGCTCGGTCCAGTCGCAACAGGCGCGCGCCGCTGCGGCGCAGGTCGAAGTGGCGCAGGCCGACGCCGATCTCGCGCAGTCCAATCTCGATCGCGCATTGCAGCTGGTGGAGCGCGGCTTCGTTTCGAAAGCCGATGTCGATCGCCTCACCGCAACGCGCGATGCCGCCGTTGCCCGTGTCCGCGTGGCCCAGGCTAGCCTTGCCGAGCTGCGCGCACGCAATGCGCGTCTCAACATCGTGGCGCCTTCGGCCGGGCTCGTGCTCGAGCGCAATGTCGAAGTCGGCGCCACCGTGTCTGCCGGATCCGGCCCGCTGTTCCGCCTTGCCCGCGGCGGCGAACTGGAAATGCTCGCCCAGGTCGGCGAGGAGCAACTCGCCCGCCTGAATGCCGGCGTGTCTGCCGACGTAACCCCCGTAGGTAGCGACAAGAGCTTCACCGGCCAGGTCTGGCAGGTTTCCCCCACTATCGATGCCCGCAATCGCCAGGGCACCGCGCGCATTGCGCTGTCCTATGATCCGGCACTGCGCCCGGGCGGCTTCGCCACCGCGCGTATCCTGAGCGGTACGACCACCGCGCCGCTCCTGCCGGAAAGCGCGGTCCTGTCCGATGCCGATGGCAGCTTCGTCTACATCGTCGATGGCGAGAACAAGGTGCAACGCGTCGCGATCGAGGCCGGCATGGTGACCAGCGAAGGCGTCGTTATCGATAGCGGCATCACCGGAAACGAGAAAATCGTCCTGCGCGCAGGCGGCTTCCTCAACGAGGGTGAGACGGTCAATCCGCGCCCGCTGGATGAATAAGGGGTCGGCTCGATGAATTTCCGCAACCTGTCCGCGTGGTCGATACGCAATCCGGTCATTCCGCTGGTTGCTTTCACCGCGCTGTTGCTGGCCGGCATTCTCAGCTTCGTCCGCATGGACGTGGTGAACAATCCGGACATCGAGTTCCCGGCCGTCACGGTGGGGATTTCGCAGCCGGGTGCGGCGCCGACCGAGATCGAGAACCAGATCACCCAGCAGGTCGAAAGCGCGATCCGTTCGGTCAACGGGGTCAACAAGATCACCTCGACCGCGAGCGAGGGATTCTCCAATACCTTCGTCGAATTCGAGATCGGTACCGATCCCAATGATGCTGTTGCCGAGGTCAAGAATGCGGTCGACCGCGTGCGCGGAAGCCTGCCCGACGGCATCCTCGAGCCACGCGTCGAGAAGGTAGAGATCGCGGGTGGATTCCTCGGCATCTATGCGGTCGAAGCAAACGATTTGACGCTCGAGCAATTGAGCTGGTTTATCGACGATACCGTGTCCAAGCGCCTGCTTTCGGTCGACGGCATGGCAGAGGTCGGTCGTTTCGGCGGTGTCGATCGCGAGATCGAAGTAATTCTCGACCTGCCCAAGATGCAGGCTTTTGGTGTCACCGCGAGCGAGATCAACTCGGTTCTGCGACGTGACAATTTGGATACGGCCGGCGGCGTTGCCGAGGTGGGCGGGACCCGCCAGTCGGTGCGCGTGCTTGGCAATACCGGAAGCGCCTACGAATTGTCGCAGCGACAGATTCGCCTAGCCAATGGTACGACACTGAAGCTTGGCGATGTTGCCACAGTGCGCGACGGGAATTCGGAGCGTCGGTCGATATCGAAAGTCCGCGACCGCGAGGTCGTGAACTTCTACATGAGCCGCGCCAAGGGCGCGTCGGATGTTACTGTCTTCGCCGAAGCGCAGGCCGAGATCGCCAAGATCGAGGAGGCCAATCCCGACATCCGGTTCATCCAGCTCTTCGACACGGTGAAGTATACGAAGGACCAGTACTCAACTTCGGTCGCGGCAATGATCGAGGGTGCGATCCTCGCCGTGGTCGTTGTGTTCTTCTTCCTGCGCGACTGGCGGGCCACCTTCATCTCCGCCATTGCGATCCCGCTCTCGGCGATCCCGGCCTTCTGGTTCATGGATCTGCTTGGCTTCAACCTCAACCAGATGTCGCTGCTTGCACTCGCGCTCGTTGCCGGCGTGCTGGTCGACGATGCGATTGTGGAGATCGAGAATATCGTGCGCCATATGCGCATGGGCAAGAGCGCCTACCAGGCCTCGATCGACGCGGCCGACGAGATCGGTCTGCCGGTGGTGGCGACTAGCTTCTGTATCGTAGCGGTCTTCTTGCCCGTGGGTCTTATGCCAGGTGTCACGGGGCAGTTCTTCAAGAACTTCGGCCTGACGGTCGTGGTTGCCGTGCTGATGAGCCTCGCCGTCGCGCGCATGATCACGCCGATGCTGGCAGCCTACTTCCTCAAGGCGCAGGGCCATGCAAGCCACGGCGAAGGCAAGTGGATGGACCGCTACATGAATGTCCTCCACTGGTCGCTCGAACGCGGCAAGATGCGCCAGCGCCGCGAAGGCCTGCCAGGCCCGAAGCGCCGCTGGGCCTATGTGATCTCGCTCCTGCTGACCGTGATCGGCCTGCTTGCCGCTTCGGCTGTGGGCGTATTCATGACCTTCAACCTCATCGACGGTTTGCAGGTCCCCAAGACTCTCGCGGATGCCGCCGCCAGCGAAGACAGCTTCATCCACGCCCTGATAATGCGCCCTCTGCAGCTGATCCAGCTGACGGTCGCGACGGCCGTCGGCCTCGCCATAGCCATTGGCTTGCTCAAGGTTGTCGGCTTCCTCACCCGGCTTGGCGAACAGCTTGGGAAGAGCTGGCGCTATCTCGAAGCCCGCTTCTACGATCATCGGGTCTGGATGCTCGGCGTGGGCTGGTTTTCGTTCCTGCTCACCATCTTGCTGTTTGGACAAACGCCTTTCCAGTTCAATCCGGAAGTCGACGATTCCAACGCGCAGGTTCGCATCGAGATGGTCCCGGGGACCACGATCGAAGATACCGAGCGTGTGGCCGATCGCGTCGCTGCACTGCTGTACGAACAGCCGGAAGTCCTGCGCGTGCTCGAGCGCGTGTCCGACGGCGACGCCACGCTCTACATCACCCTCAAGGACGACCGCGAGCGGCCCTCCTACGTCTTCACCCGTGAGCTGGCGCCCGAGCTTTCTTCGATCCCGGATGCGCGTGTGCGCTGGAACAATATGAATGGTCCTGGCGGCGGTGGTAGCGGCCGAGACCTTTCGATCATGTTGGCCGGATCCGATCCGGTACTCCTGAACAAGACCGCTTCGCAGGTCGTCGAGGAGATGAAGGGCGTCGAGGGGGTGGTCGCTCCGAGAATTTCCGCCGACGTTCCGCGACCCGAGATCATAATTCGTCCACGCCCCGAACTGATGGCCGACCTCGGCGTTTCGACAGCTGCTGTCGGGCAGGCGATCCGCATCGCCACGATGGGTGAGATCGAACAGAATGCCGCCAAGTTCTCGCTCTCGGACCGCCAGATCCCGATCCGCGTGCGCCTGCCGGAGAACGCGCGCGAAGATATCACGACGATCGAGAACCTGCCGGTTCCGACCGCCAACGGGACATCGGTTCCGCTTGGCCGGATCTCCGACATTTCCTTCGGCGCCGGGCCGACGACCATCCAGCGTTACAACCAGAACCGCCGCATCCTCATCGGCGCCGATCTGGCAAGCGGCGTGCTGCGCGGCAATGTGATGGAGGCGGTCGACAAGCTGCCAACGCTCACGAACCTTCCGCAGGGCGTCATCCGCGACCAGGTTGGCGAGGACGAGTTGCAGCAGGAACTGCTCGACAACTTCGGCATCGCCCTGATGGCCGGTATCCTGCTGGTCTTCGCGGTGCTGGTGCTGCTCTACAAGCGCCTCATGAGCCCGCTGGTGAATATGACATCGCTGGCGCTTGCGCCACTGGGCGGCATTTTCCTCGTCTGGATCGTCGGCCAGCCGCTGTCCTTCCCTGTGCTGATCGGCGTGCTCCTTCTGCTCGGCATCGTGTCGAAGAACTCGATCCTCCTGATCGACTTCGCGATCGAGGAGATGGACAAGGGAACTCGCAAGATCGATGCGATCATCGAGGCAGGCCACAAGCGTGCGCAGCCGATCGTCATGACCACCGTGGCCATGACCGCGGGCATGGTGCCGACCGCGCTCAGCCTTTCGGGCGACGGCGCGTGGCGCGCACCGATGGGTACGGTGGTGATCGGCGGCCTGATCCTGTCGACGCTGCTGACGCTGCTCATCGTGCCTGCGGGCTTCAGCCTCGCAGACGGGTTCGAGAAGCGGCTCGGTCCGTGGATGCGCAACAGGTTCCTCACCTATCGCCCCGGCGACGAGGATCGCGGCTATCCGGCCCAGGGCGACCAGCCCGGGATCGAACCGGCGGAGTAAGCGTCGCCTAGGGTATGGCGGGCATCTCGCAAGAACGAACCATAATCGGCGGTGCACCGCTGCCCCCCGATCGCGCCAAGGTCATGCGCCGCACGGCAACCGGCATGCTCGTGCTCATGGCGGCAATCTTCGTCGCTTCAGGCCGCTATCTCGAACTGCACCCCGCCTGGGGATACGTCCACGCCTTCGCCGAAGCGGCGATGGTGGGCGGGCTTGCGGACTGGTTCGCGGTGACCGCGCTGTTCCGCCATCCGCTCGGCCTCCCGATCCCGCACACCGCCATCATCCCCGAAAACAAGGACCGGATCGCGGATACAATGGCGGGGTTCCTGCGCGAGAATTTCCTGACGCCCCAGGTCGTTGCGCGAAGGATGGGGGCAATGAACCTCGCCGGAGCTGTCGGGAAATATCTCGCCGATCCGAAAGCCGTGCGCGATTCGCGTGTGCGCATGGGCGCTGGCGAGCTGGCGGTCGAGGTGCTCGAATCGCTCGACCCCGAAAGACTGGGCACGCAGGTTCGCGCCGGGCTCGCCGCGCAGATAGAGAAGCTCGATATCGCACCGCTGCTCGGCAGCATGCTCGATGCCATGATCGAGGATGGGCGCCACCGGATCGTGATCGACAAGATCATCCGTTGGGCCGGCCTGGTGCTCGAAGACAATGAGCAGCTGGTCCGCGAAATGGTGCACAATCGCGCCAATGCCGTGCTGCGTTTCACCGGCCTCGACGAAAGGCTCGCCAATTCGGTGATCGACGGGCTCTACAAGCTGCTGGCCGAAGTGCTGGTCGATCCCGAGCATCCGCTGCGCGACAAGATCGAGGAAGGCCTCGAGGAGTTCGCCAAGGGGCTGCGCGAAGATCCGGAGCTGCAGGCGCGGGTCGAACGGATCAAGGTCGAACTGCTCAACAATCCGGCGATCGCCAGCTGGTGGCAATCGGTGTGGGAGCGCATTCGTGCGCGGCTGATCAGGAGCATTCGCGAAAGCGGCGGCACCGGCGGCGGCTATCTCGGGGAATCGCTTGCCGAACTGGGCGAGGCGCTGCGCGACGACCTGCGCCTCCAGCAGCAGGTCAACCGCTTCGCCCGCCGCACCGCAGTGGGTGTCGCCCAGCGCTATGGCGACCAGATCGTCCAGCTGGTGAGCGAAACGGTGCGGCGCTGGGATGCAACCACGCTAACCGACCGCGTCGAAAGCGCCGTTGGCCGCGACCTCCAGTTCATCCGCATCAACGGCACTCTTGTCGGCGGGCTGGTGGGGCTGACGCTGCACTTCCTGATGGAGGTGTTTGGCTAGCTCCCTCGTCGAAGGCGTCGATCAGCGTCCCATGCGATAGGCGATCCTGTGAGCCATGAAGGTTCGCACTGGATTGCCATCGACATCAAGAGCGGGTTCGATCTGGGCATAGCGTTCGAATACCTTGCATGGATGGTTCTTCAAATTGAAATGGTCAGCAACGGTCTGATTGAGAAGAACACATGACTCGACATCGCCTGCCTCGTCGATTGTCAGGCGGATGTGAAAATTCGCTTGCGCTCCCTCACGCACTGCGGCTTGCGGGTATTCCTTCGCTATCTCACGAACAACACGCATAAAATTCGTCACCTTGGGGGCCACGACGACACGCCGCTGTTCCTCAAGGTCGAAGCCCCAATGCTCGACCAAGCTTTCCATGCAAGAGTTCATGGCATCAAGAGGAGCCTTCATGCTCCCGAGATGCAGTCGCACGGGAGGGCGGTTTCTCTGCTCAACGGTTAGGAATCTGATGCCCTCCGCGCCATCGCTGTCGATTCTCGGTAGGCCGCGCGGGGTGTTTGGTTCTTCTCCGGACGCCTCGTCGTCATCATCGATCTCACTGTAGGCAACTTCTACCGGCTCGTCGCTAAACACGAATCGGGTATTGAAGGTTACGGCGGGACCATATCGGTCAAACGTCGAAGCGATCAGGTCGAACTCGCGCTTCTCACCGCCTTCACTGAATTCGTACTGCGTCTCGCGTCCATCGCGAAAGCGTTTGAAGGATGGCCCGGAAACTGTCGCCCAAGCGATTGGTGCTGGATCCCATTGATCGACCACGAACAAGGTTCGGGAATCCTCATCGCCGAAAATCCGCGCGAGTCGACATCGATGCTCTCCCACGTCCAGATTCCAGGGAGTAGCCGGTTCTAGAGTCACAGCAGAATCCTCCGCGGCAATTGCTTCGTGCGCAATTGGCGCGAAAGTCGCGATTACAGCAAGTCCGGCTATGAAATTCGGAATGCGCATAAGAAAAACCCCTTCGAAGCGAGGATGCTTCAAAGGGGTTTCAATATCAATATTATCTGATGTTTACAGCTTCTCGGTCAGCTCCGGCACGACCTTGAAGAGATCCGCCACGAGGCCGATGTCCGCTACCTGGAAGATGGGAGCGTCCTCGTCCTTGTTGATGGCGATGATGGTCTTGGAGTCCTTCATCCCCGCAAGGTGCTGGATCGCGCCCGAGATGCCGATGGCGATGTAGACTTCAGGTGCCACGATCTTGCCGGTCTGGCCGACCTGATAATCGTTGGGGACATAGCCTGCGTCGACTGCGGCGCGTGATGCGCCGATGCCTGCGCCGAGCTTGTCCGCCAGGGGCGTTATGACCTGCTCGAAGGTCTCTGCGTCCTTGAGCGCGCGGCCGCCCGAGACGATGACCTTGGCGCTGGTGAGCTCTGGACGGTCGCTCTCGGCGATTTCCGCGCTGACGAAGCTCGACAAGCCGGCATCGCCTGCGCCCGAGATGTCCTCGATCGTGCCCGAGCCGCCTTCGGTGGCGGCTTTTTCAAAGGCCGTACCGCGAACCGTGATCACGAGTTTCGCATCGGTCGATTCGACCGTTGCGATGGCATTGCCGGCGTAGATCGGACGGGTGAAGGTCTTGTCGCCTTCGACCGAAAGGATGTCCGAAATCTGCATCACGTCGAGCAGGGCTGCGACGCGCGGCGCGATGTTCTTGCCGGTGGTGGTGGCGGGCGCGACGAAAGCGTCATGGTGGCCCATCTGATCGGCGATCAGTGGGGCGACGTTCTCTGCCAAAGCGTGCTCGTAAGCCGCATCGTCGGCGAGGTGGACCTTGCCCACACCCGCGACCTTGGCGGCCTGTTCCGCAACGGCGCGGCAGCCCGAACCTGCAACCAGCAGGTGGACTTCGCCAAGCTTGCTCGCAGCGGTGACCGCCGAAAGCGTTGCGTCCTTCATCTCGGCATTGTCGTGTTCGACCCAGACGAGAGTTTTCATAAGTCTATTCCTTTCCTGTCCGGGTTCTTACGCGATGCCGAGCGCTTTGATCTTGGCGACCAGCGCATCGACGTCCTCGACCTTCTCGCCTGCCTGACGAACCGGCGGTTCGGAGACATTGGTGGTCTTGAGGCGCGGAGTGGTATCGACGCCGTAATCGGACGGGCTCTTGGTATCGAGCGGCTTCTTCTTCGCCTTCATGATGTTCGGCAGCGAAGCATAGCGCGGCTCGTTCAGACGAAGGTCGGTGGTGACGATGGCCGGGAGCGCAAGCTTCACAGTTTCGAGACCGCCATCGACTTCGCGCTTCACGGTGACGCTGTCTCCATCGACTTCGACTGTATTGGCGAAAGTGCCCTGCGGACGGCCCATGAGGGCTGCGAGCATCTGGCCGGTCTGGTTCGAATCGTCGTCGATCGCCTGCTTGCCCAGCATGACGATGCCCGGGTTCTCTTCCTCGGCAATGGCCTTGAGGATCTTCGCAACGGCGAGCGGTTCGACATCGTCGTCGGTTTCGACGAGGATCGCACGATCTGCACCCATGGCGAGCGCGGTACGCAGCGTTTCCTGCGCCTTTGCCGGGCCGATGGAGACGGCGACAATCTCTTCCGCCTTACCGGCTTCCTTGATGCGGATCGCCTCTTCGACGGCGATTTCGTCGAAGGGGTTCATGCTCATCTTGACGTTGGCAAGATCCACGCCCGAGCCATCGGCCTTGACGCGCGGCTTGACGTTGTAATCGATCACCCGCTTGACGGGGACGAGGATTTTCATGCGAGTACCTTCCTCTCGATTGGAAACTGTGGCGCCCGCCTAGCTTGCGTTTACGTAAACGTCAACCAAGGCGGATGCCGTGAATGATTTTGTCCCGCATTGTCGAATCGCGGGTTTGTGGTCCGTCTTTACTATGTCAGGCTCGCACCTCCATGCCTACGCGCGGAAGTTCCAGGCGGGCGAATGTTTGGAAGGGAGATTAGCAATGCTGGCAATCGGACGGATCATCATTGCGGTTCTGGCGGCTCTTACCTTTGCCGTTCCGCTAGCGGCACAGGACTCGTCGGTTGAAACGCGCCTGGGAGACGAAGGTTTCGAATCGCCGGAGGCGACGCTGGACCAGATGGACTGGCTGGTCGGCCAATGGATCGGCAGCGGCATCGGCGGCGCGCCTGCGATGGAAAGCTGGCTTCCGCCGAGCGGTGACACCATGGTTGGCACCTTCGTGCAGGAAACGGGGCAAGGCGGCATCCGCTTCACCGAGCATCTCTACCTGATGGAGGAAGAGGGCACGCTGGTGCTCCGCCTCAAGCACTTCAATGCCGACCTCACCGGCTGGGAGGAGAAGGACGGCATGCTGACCTTCCGCCTGGTCGCGATTGAGGACTGTGCAGCCTATTTCCATGCCCTCACGCTTCGGTGCGACGGCGAAGATGGCCTGCTCGCCGCCGTGCGCATGAAGAGTGAGAAGCAAGAACCACAAGAACTTGTTTTCAGGTTTCGCCGAGCCGGTTCGGAGGCTGCTTTCAACGACTGTGGGGCCATGACTACGCCGGAATATATCGAATGTTTCAGCAAGAGAGCCCAGTCCGCGCGGGCCCTTCGCGACACTTACCTGTCAGCCGCGCGCGAAGCTTACTCGGATGATGCTGAATTGCTCGAAGCCATCGAGCGAAGCCACCTCATCTACGGGAGGTACATCGAGGCCGAATGCAGCGCTATTTGGACGCGCGTTCGCCAAGGCACGATCCGGGCGAGCGAGCAACTGTTGTGTGAGGAACGACTCACGCTTCGCCAAGCACACGCGATCTGGAGCGATTGGCTGGGCAGGCCATTCGTTGAAACGAGCCTGCCCGAACCGGAATTGCCCTGAAGCTCAGGCCGCCTTCTTCACCTCGGCAACGATCTTGCGGGCGGCGTCGCCCAGATCGTCTGCCGGAACGATCGGCAGGCCCGAGTTGGCGAGGATTTCCTTGCCCTTCTCGACATTGGTGCCTTCAAGGCGAACCACAAGCGGCACGTCCAGCTCGACTTCCTTGGCCGCGACCACAATGCCTTCCGCAATCGTGTCGCAGCGCATGATGCCGCCGAAGATATTGACGAGGATGCCCTCGACTGCCGGATCCTTGAGGATGATCTTGAACGCCGCGGTGACCTTTTCGGTTGTCGCGCCGCCGCCCACGTCGAGGAAGTTCGCCGGGAACGCGCCGTTCAGCTTGATGATGTCCATCGTCGCCATGGCGAGGCCAGCGCCGTTGACCATGCAGCCGATGTTACC
The DNA here is from genome assembly GCF_019711415.1 of Qipengyuania vesicularis. GTDB lineage: Bacteria > Pseudomonadota > Alphaproteobacteria > Sphingomonadales > Sphingomonadaceae > Qipengyuania > Qipengyuania vesicularis. The sequence continues at coordinate 578,991 of NZ_JAIGNJ010000003.1, forward strand.
GTCGAGCTTGATGTAGGCGAGGTCGTATTCGCTCGCTTCGACTTCGGCCGGGTCTTCCTCGGTCTCGTCGCGCATCGCTTCCACGTCCTTGTGGCGGTAGAGCGCGTTGCCGTCGAAGCTCATCTTGGTGTCGAGGACGAGGAGGTTGCCTTCCTTGTCTTCCACCAGCGGGTTGATCTCGAGCATTTCCATGTCGAGATCCATGAAGGCAGTGTAGAGCTGCTTGGCGAGCTTCTGCGCCTGCTTGTTGGTGTCGCCCGTCAGCTTGAGCGCGAAGGCGACCGCGCGGCCGTGGTGCGGCATGAAGCCCTGTGCCGGATCGATGGTGATGGTGGTGATCTTTTCGGGCGTCTCATGCGCGACGTCCTCGATGTCCATGCCGCCTTCGGTCGAAGCGATCATGGCGACCTGGCCGGTGGCGCGGTCAACGAGCATCGAGAGGTAGTATTCCTTTTCGATGTCGACGCCGTCGGTGACATAGAGGCGATTGACCTGCTTGCCTTCATCGCCGGTCTGGATGGTCACCAGCGTGTTGCCGAGCATTTCCTTGGCGTTGGCTTCGACATCCTCGATGCTCTTCGACAGGCGGACGCCGCCCTTGGCATCGGGGCCGAGTTCCTTGAACTTGCCCTTGCCGCGACCGCCGGCGTGGATCTGCGCCTTCACGACATAGAGCGGCCCGGGAAGCTGCTTCGCGCCTGCGACCGCTTCTTCGACGGTCATTGCTGCGTGTCCTGCGGGAACGGCGATGCCGTATTTCGCGAGGAGTTCCTTGGCCTGGTATTCGTGGATGTTCATGTCGGTCGCTATTCCTTCGCGCGCATGCGCGGTTGCGGGGGTAGGGAGTCGCAGCGCGCATAAGCATACGTAGGCTCGCTTGAAAAGTGCGACTTTCGGGTGCAGTGCGCGCCGACACCCGATGATTGACAGCAAACGCCTCGAATCCATCGTCGCTCATGCCGGCGAGATTGCGCTCGGCCTGTGGCCCGGCGCAGGGGGCGAGGTGCAATCATGGGAGAAGACCCCCGGTAGCCCGGTGTGCGAAGCGGACCTGGCGGTGGACGCCTTTCTCAAGCGCGAACTGGGCGCATTGCTGCCCGCCGCCGGCTGGCTGTCCGAGGAAACGGCAGACGATCCAGTACGGCTCGACCACGATCTCATCTGGATGGTCGATCCGGTCGACGGCACCCGCGACTTCATCCGTGGGCGACCCGGCTGGGCGGTATCGGTTGCGCTGATCAGCAATGGCAGGCCCCTGATCGGGTCGCTCAGCGCCCCGGCACGCGGGGAAGTCTGGCAGGCGGTGGCAGGTCAGGGCGCGACCCGCAACGGCGAGAGGCTATCCGCCTCGACCCGGACCGATTTTGCCGGAGCCCGCGTCCCGGCGGCCGACCTGATGAAGCAGGACCGGATGCTGACGAAGGTCGATCAGCCCAATTCGATCGCCCTCCGCATCGCCATGGTCGCTGCCGACGAGGCGGACCTCGTGGCGACGCTGCGATGGGGTTTTGAATGGGATATCGCGGCTGCGGGGCTGATCGCGCGCGAAGCGGGGGCAGCGGTGACTGACAGTTTCGGGCGCAAGCTCGACTATAACAAGCGCGATCCGCGTGCCTTCGGGGTTGTGGCCAGCGCCCCCGGCATCCACTCGGCCACGATCGAGCACCTCGCGGAACGCGCCACTGCGGTGGTGGCAAAGAAATAAGGGCCGGACTTCCGTCCGACCCTTTTCTGCGACTGTCCCGAAGAACTCGCTTGTTATTCCTTACTGGTTGGCTTGCGCCGCATTCACATCGTCCTGGTCGAACGGGATGATCTTGATCTCGACGCGGCGGTTCAGCGGTTCGTTGACGCCGTCTGCCGTCTTGATCTTGAGATGCTCGTACTGCTCGCCATAGCCCTGCCAGCGGATGCGCGAGGAGTTCACGCCGCGGCTGATCAGGTAGTTGGCGACCGCCTGGGCGCGCTGCTCCGACAGGCGCTGGTTCAGCGAGTCCGAGCCGGTGGTATCGGTATAGCCATATACATCGATCAGGCTGTTCGGATACTGCACAAGGTTCGCTGCGACATTGTCGAGCGTATTGGCGAATGCCGGGTTGATAGACGCGCTGCCGGTGGCAAAGGTTACGCCATCGGGCAAATTGACGAGGATCGCGTCGCCGCCGTCGGTTTCAGTGACATCGACGCCTGAACCTTCGGTCTGCTCTTTGAGCTCCTTGATCTGCTGATCCATGCGGTAGCCGACATAGCCGCCGGCTGCGCCGCCAGCTGCAGCGCCGATGATGCGGCCCGTCTTGCCGCCGATGACGCCGCCAAGAAGGCCGCCAGCCACTGCGCCACCGACACCGCCGAGGACGGTGCGCGAAATCTTCTGTTCACCCGTGTTAGGGTCGGTAACGCAGGCCGAAGTGCCCAGAAGGGCGATCGAGGATAGTCCTGCGAGGAGAATGCGTGATTCTTTCATGTCTTTCTTCCCTTTTCGAGAGCGTGCTGCCCGGAACACTCCGCCCCTCAGACAGCCGTTATTGATGGGCGCGCCCACCAGCGTCTCCATCCCCCCAAACACGTGAATTCACAGCCCGTTCCCCCGAATTGCTGGCAGCGGGGCGCAATTGTGCTAGCGAGAGCGTGTGACACCCTTTCCCTGGACCGACCTTATCATCATCGGCGGACTGATCCTGCTCAACGGGATTTTCGCCATGAGCGAACTCGCGATCGTATCCGCGCGCACGGCGCGATTGCGCTCTGCCGCCCAGCAGGGCAGCAGCGGCGCAAAGACCGCGCTGGCGCTAGCTGCGGACCCAGGCAAGTTCCTTTCCACGGTGCAGATTGGTATCACGCTCGTGGGCATCGTCGCGGGCGCCTATTCCGGGGCCAGCCTCGGCGGACCCGTTGGTGAGCGGCTGGCAGCACTCGGTTTTCCTGCGGAATGGGCCGGCGAGGCGGGATTTGCCCTCGTCATTGCGCTGACCACTTATTTCAGTCTCGTTGTGGGCGAGCTTGTGCCCAAGCAGGTCGCACTGCGCGCCGCAGTGCCGATCGCGATTGCGATGGCCCGGCCGATGGCCCTGCTCGCACGATTCGCAGCCCCTTTGGTCTGGCTGCTCGATACGTCGTCGGGCACGCTGATCCGGTTGCTCGGCGTCCAGCCTGCCGGTCAGAGCGCGGTGACGGCAGAAGAGCTGCACATGCTCTTTGCCGAAGCCACCAAGACCGGGGTAATCGAAACCGAACAGCACCAGATGCTGGCCGGCGTCGTGCGGCTAGCCCAGCGCCCCGTGCGCGAGGTGATGACGCCGCGAACCGATATCGACTGGATCGACATCAACGCCGACGAAGCGGCGATCCGGGCCTTGCTCGAGGAAAGCCCGCACTCGGTCTGGCCCGTCGCAGACGGCTCGCCGGACAAGGTGCTCGGTCTCGTCCGCGTGCGTGAACTTCTGGGCGCGCTGCTGGCAGGCGAAGGGGCGACGCTCGAAGCGCTGATGACCAAGGCGGAAGTCGTCCCCGACCAGCTCGATGCCGTCGACGCGCTGCGCGTCCTCCAGCAAGCCGATGTCGCCATGGCGATGGTGCATGACGAATACGGGCATCTCGACGGGATCGTGACGCCGGTCGACTTGCTCACCGCGCTGGTTGGCGATTTCGCGAGCGACCAGGACCCCGACGACACTCCCGGCATCGTCGAGCGTAGCGATGGCTCGCTGCTGGTGGCCGGATCGCTTTCCGCCGACGCGCTCGCCGACCGGCTTGGCCTCGACTATGGCGACGACCGCGAATTCGCGACCGTTGCGGGGTTCTGCCTCGCAGTCATGAAGAAGCTGCCGTCCGAAGGCGAATGGTTCGAGGAACAGGGTTGGCGATTCGAAGTGATCGACCTCGACGAACGCCGGATCGACAAGGTGCTGGTGAGCGAGATCGCGCCGAAGGCGGAAGCGGAAACTTCCGCTGACTAAGCTAGAGCATGTGGTCCAAACCGGGCCAAAGGAGGCCTGGCAAGGGCGACCGCCCGCCCGCAGGTGCTCGACGCGCCCGCGCGTCGAGACAGCACCGAGGATGCACCGACGGAGGTCGGTGCGGAGAACGAAGAGGAATTCTCGAAGAGAATGGTGCTGCTGGGGAGGATTGAACTCCCGGCCTCACCCTTACCAAGGGTGCGCTCTACCACTGAGCTACAGCAGCACGTGACGCCCGTCGGCCAGTGCCGATGGGGTGGAGGCGCGCGCTATTGGCAGAGACGGCGGATAAGTCAACCTTCGCTTGCGGCATCCGGCGAATTTCGCAAAAGGATTGCGTCATGAGCGCAAGCGACGACAAATTGACCCGCGAAGAACGCCTCGCCGCGAAACTTCGCGAGAACCTGCGACGCCGAAAGGCGCAGACCCGCGAAATGCGCGAATCGGGCGATACAGGCCTTTCCAAGGATGGCGGGGACCGCTAACGCGCAGTGCTCCTAGGGGAAAACCGGAGTAATCATGTCGAAGCTGATCCTCGTTCGCCACGGCCAGAGCGAGTGGAACCTCGCCAACCGCTTTACCGGCTGGTGGGATGTCGACCTCACCGAAAAGGGTGTCGAAGAGGCTCGCGAGGCCGGGCAGCTGATGAAAGCCAAGGGCGTCCTTCCCACCACTGCCTTCACTTCGGTCCAGAAACGCGCAATCAAGACGCTCAACCTGGCACTGGAAGAATGCGACCGGCTGTGGATTCCGGTGACTCGCGACTGGCATCTGAACGAGCGCCACTACGGCGGGCTGACCGGGCTCAACAAGCAGGAAACCCGCGACAAGCACGGCGACGAGCAGGTCCATATCTGGCGTCGCAGCTTCGACGTCCCGCCGCCCGAGCTCGAACCGGGCAGCCAGTTCGACCTGTCGGACGACCCGCGCTACGCCGGGATCGACGTCCCGCGTACCGAAAGCCTCAAGCTCACCATCGAACGCGTGCTGCCCTATTGGGAGGAGGCGATCCTGCCGCTGCTCGGCAAGGGCGAGAATGTGATCATCTCCGCCCATGGCAACAGCCTCCGCGCGCTGGTGAAGCATCTTTCGAACATCTCCGATGACGAGATCACAGGGCTCGAAATTCCGACCGGCCAGCCGATCATCTATGATTTTGAGGGCACGCAGGTGTCGGGCGAACGCTATTACCTGAAGGACGCGTAAGATGAGCACGGGGGGAGGAGCCAGGGTCGCGATAGTCATGGGGAGCCAGTCTGACTGGTCGACTATGAAATGCGCCGCCGAGGTGCTCGAAGAGCTGGGAGTGGCGAGCGATGTCCGCATCGTCTCGGCGCACCGCACGCCGGACCGGATGTACGACTTCGCCAAGGCTGCCGAGGCTGATGGCTTCCATGTCATTATTGCAGGCGCGGGCGGGGCAGCACACCTGCCCGGCATGATTGCGGCACTGACGCATATTCCCGTCCTGGGCGTGCCAGTCCAGTCGAGGGCGCTTTCGGGCCAGGACAGCCTGCTTTCGATCGTGCAGATGCCTGCCGGTATTCCGGTCGGCACTCTCGCCATCGGAGAGGCGGGAGCGACCAATGCCGGGCTGCTTGCCGCGGCAATTCTCGCCAATGGCGATGAAGGCCTTTCTGGCCGCCTGAAAGCCTGGCGCGAAGCGCGCAGTGCCGCCGTGAGCGAAAGGCCGGAGGGCTGATGCTGGCGCGAGGGTCAACCATCGGCATCCTTGGCGGCGGCCAGCTGGGCCGGATGATGGCCATGAGCTCCGCACAGCTCGGGTACCGGACTATCGGTTTCGCACCCGAAGGCGATAATGTCAGCGGCCCGTTGAACGACGACTTTGTCACCGCCGCCTGGGACGACACGGATGCGCTGGCTGCCTTTGCCGCGCGCTGCGACGTGGTCACCTGGGAATTCGAGAATGTCCCGGTCGACACGGCCCGCGCGATCCCGCACGACAAGATCTTCCCCGACCCCCACGCGCTCGAAACCGCGCAGGATCGGCTCAACGAGAAGCGTTTCGTGGAAAGCCTCGGCGGCAGACCGGCAGCCTATGCCAAGGTGGACTCGAGCCACGACCTGATCGCTGCGGTCGACCGGCTGGGCGCGCCGGGCATCCTCAAGACGCGGCGTGACGGGTACGATGGAAAGGGCCAGTGGCGGATCGGTTCATCGCGCGACGCCGAAGGGCTGCGCCTCCCCGATGCCCCCTGCATTTACGAGGGCTTCGTCGAGTTTGATGCGGAGTTCTCGGTCATCCTCGTGCGCAGCCGCGAAGGTGAAATCCGCTTCTGGGATTCGACCCGGAACGTGCATGAAGGAGGCATCCTCGCAGCATCGCACTATCCTGCGGGGAATCAGATCACAGCGCAGACCGATGCCGCGCGGACCCTCGCCCGCAAGGTCGCTGATGCGCTCAAATATGTCGGCGTGCTCACGCTCGAGTTCTTCGCTACGCATGAAGGGCCGATCTTCAACGAGATGGCCCCGCGGGTGCACAATTCGGGGCACTGGACGATCGAGGGCGCTGCCACGAGCCAGTTCGAGAATCACATCCGCGCGGTAGCCGGATTGCCGCTCGGCGACACGCGCACCATTGCCCCGTCGATCGAGATGCGGAACATCATCGGCAGCGACATCGACGATGCCTACAGCTTCCTGTCGGGCAGCGCCTACCATCTCCACGATTACGGCAAGGCAGAGGCGAGCGAGGGGCGCAAGATGGGCCATGTCACCCGCCTGCAGCACAATACGCGCGGATGAGCCTGTTCCTGATCTATGCCCGCGCGGCCAATGGCGCGATCGGCAAGGATGGGACGCTGCCCTGGCACCTGCCGGCCGACCTCAAGCGTTTCAAGGCGCTGACCATGGACAAGCCGATGATTATGGGCCGCAAGACTTTCGAAAGCCTGCCCGGGCTGCTTCCCGGCCGCCGTCACATCGTCCTCACCCGCAAGGAGCGCTGGGATTCGACCGGAGCCGAAGTAGTTCGCTCGGTGGATGAGGCTTTGGCCAAGGCGGGTGAGGGCGAAGCGGCCGTCATCGGCGGCGCGGCGATCTTCGATGTCTTCATGCCGCTTGCAGATCGCGTCGAGCTGACTGCAATCCACGAGCAGTTCGAGGGCGATGTCTTCATGCCTCCGCTGGGTCCGGAATGGGAAGTTTCCGGACGCGAGGACTTCGCGGCGGCTGACGGCAGGCCTGCCTATTCCTTCCTGACCTACGCCCGCGCAGGAGAAGAAGCTGCATGATCCGCCGGATTGCCTTGGCTCTGGGCGCGTTGCTGCTGGTGGCGACGCTGGCCTTCTTCACGTTCGGTCCCGCCTATATCGAGCGCGACCTCAACCGGATCGACGGAGAGCCGCTGATCGAGGTTTCGCAGGAAGCGCGCGACCTCCACCAGACGCTGCAAATCGTCGACCTGCACTCGGACACGCTCCTATGGAAGCGCGACATGCTGGACCGCGCAGATCGCGGTCATGTCGACCTGCCGCGGCTGAAGGACGGCAATGTCGCCCTGCAGATATTCTCCAGCGTGACCAAGTCGCCGCGCGGGCAGAATTACGATTCGAACACTGGCGAGACCGACAACATCACTCCGCTCGTGGTTGGCCAGCTCCAGCCTGTCCGGACCTGGGGCAGCCTGCTCGATCGCTCGCTCTGGCATGCCGAGAAGCTGGACCGCGCGGTCGAGGAAGAGCGTGACAGCTTGTTCCAGATCCATGGCGGCGAGGACATTGAACGGCTGCTGCGCGCCCGCAATGGCGGCTCCGACGCGGTGGGCGCGATGCTCTCGATCGAGGGCCTCCACAATCTCGAAGGCGATCCGGCCAATCTCGAGAAGCTGCACGAATCAGGCTTCCGCATGGCGGGCCTCACCCATTTCTTCGACAATGAACTCGCCGGATCGATGCATGGCGTCGAAAAGGGCGGGCTGACCGCAATGGGCAGGCAGGTCGTTGCCCGCATGGAAGAGCTCGGCATGGTGGTCGATATCGCGCATTGCAGCCCGGCCTGCGTCGCCGACATCATTGCCATGGCGCGCCGGCCGGTGGTCTCGAGCCATGGCGGGGTGCAGGCGACTTGCGAGGTCAATCGCAACCTGTCCGACGAACAGATCCGCGGTGTCGCGGCCACAGGTGGCATTATCGGTGTGGGCTACTGGCCGGGCGCCGTGTGCGACACGTCGCCGCGATCGGTAGCGAAGGCGATGCGGCACATCCGCGACCTTGTCGGGATCGAGCATGTCGCGCTCGGCAGCGATTTCGACGGCTCGGTGACGACGCGCTTCGACACCAGCCAGCTGACGCAGGTGACGCAGGCGCTGATGGACGAAGGCTTCTCCGAGGAACAAATCCGCGCGGCTATGGGCGGGAATGCCCTCCGCGTCTTGAGCGCGGGGATCGAGCCGATGGAGCCTGCCTCGTGAGGTTCCTTGATCACCGAGAACCGCTGCCCGATTCCTTGCGCGGTGCGATCATTGCTCTCGGCAATTTCGACGGCTTCCATCTCGGCCACCAGGCAGTCGCGCGCGAAGCGATCGACTGGGCGCGCGCCGAGGGACGCCCCAGCATCATCGCGACCTTCGATCCGCACCCGGTGCGCTTCTTCAAGCCCGATGCGGCGCCCTTCCGCCTGACCACGCTCGAACAGCGGCAGGAACTCTACCTCGCTGCCGGGGCGACGGCGATGCTGGTGTTCCATTTCGATGGCGAGCTTGCCGGGACGACGGCGGAGGATTTCGTCCGGGTCCTGCTGGCCGAAAAGCTCGGTGTGAAAGGCGTCGTCACCGGCGGCGATTTCACTTTCGGCAAAGCGCGCGGCGGCAATTTCGAGCGGCTTGTCGAGCTCGGCCGCGAGGTCGGCATCGAAGCCCGCGCAGTCGATCCGGTGATGGATGGCGGCGAGCCCGTCTCCTCCAGCCGCGTACGCGAGGCATTGCGCGAGGGTGATCCGCAGGAAGCTGCCCGCCTCCTCACCCGACCCTTCGCAATCCGAGGCGTGGTCGAGCATGGCGACAAGCGTGGGCGGACCATTGGATATCCCACCGCCAATCTCTCGATCGAAAGCTATCTGCGCCCCAAATACGGCATATATGCCGTTACCGGGCGTATCCTTGCGACAGGCGAGGTGCTCAAGGGTGCCGCCAATATCGGCGTGCGCCCGCAATTCGAGCCGCCCAAGGAGCTGCTCGAACCCTATTTTTTCGACTTCTCGGGCGATCTCTACGGCCAGGAGATCGAAGTTTCCTTCCACCACTTCCTGCGCGGAGAGGCGAAGTTCGATTCGCTTGATGCGCTCACCGCGCAGATGGCGCAGGACTGCAAAAGGGCCCGGTCGCTCCTCTCATGATGAAATGGCTTCGTTACGCCGCATTCGTCCTCGCGGCAGCATTCCTTGTGCTGACGCTGGTCAACGCAAACTGGCTTGCGCCCGAACCGAAGGGATCGGTCAAGCTGATCGCGCAGGGTGGCTTCCCGCAATTCGTGCCGAATGAGGCGGCACTCGATGGCGAGTGCAGCGCCACTGCGATCGAGGAACCCTTCCATCCTTATGTCGAGAATACGGTCGAGGGCGCACGCCGCGCTTTCCGCTGGAGCACGCCGATGGTCGAGGTCGACATCGCACCGACGAAAGATGGCGAAATCGCGCTGTTTCGCGACGAGGACCTGTCCTGCCGCACCGATGGCGAGGGCCGGGTAGCGGAGCGGACGATGGAGGAACTGAAGGCGCTCGACATCTCGCATGGATACAGCGCCGATGGGGGCGAGAGCTTCCCGCTGCGCGGCACGGCTACCGGCAAGATGCCGACCCTCGGTGAGCTGCTGATGACACTGCGGGGGCGCGAGCGCGTGCTCTACGACCTGGGCGCTGGCGGTGCAGAGCGCGCCGAGGTGCTGGCTGCAAAACTCGAGGAGTTGGGCCGCAATCCTGTCGCCAAGCGCGATGCCTTCACCGGCACGCCCGAAGCCGTCGCAAGGGTTCGCGAGCTCTATCCCGATGCGTGGGCCTGGAATGAGGCGGCGGCACGCGAATGCACTGCCGACTACCGCCTGATCGGCTGGAGCGGCTACCTGCCCCAAAGCTGCCGCGGCGAGACGATGCTGATCGATCTCGACAGCCAGTTCACCCTCTGGGGCTGGCCCAATCGCCTGATCGCGCGGATGGAGGAGCATGGCGGCGAGATCATCGTCACCGGCCCGGGCGGCAACGGTTTCAGCCTGCCCGAACAATATGGCGAAGTGCCCTCCACCTTCAACGGATACATCCTTCTCGCCGATGCCTATGCGATGACCCCGGCGCTTCATTCGCGCTACGACAATCGCACGCAGGAAGAGATTGATGCGAGCTGGGATGCAATGGAGCGTCGAAGGAATGCGCAATAGGCTTTAAAGCCGCGCACGAATCCCCTAACGGCCACTCCCTATGTCCCAGCAGCGCGATTACCGAGACACGGTCTTTCTTCCCAAGACCGATTTTCCCATGAAGGCCGGCCTCCCCCAGAAGGAGCCGAAGATCCTTGCGCGCTGGCAGGAAGAAAACCTCTACCAGCAGCTGCGCGAGGCGCGTGAAGGCCGCGAGAAATTCATTCTTCACGACGGCCCGCCTTATGCCAATGGCGACATGCATATCGGCCATGCGCTGAACCGTATCCTCAAGGACATGGTCGTGCGCAGCCAGACGCTGCTCGGCAAGGACGCGCCCTTCGTGCCCGGCTGGGACTGCCACGGCCTGCCGATCGAGTGGAAGGTCGAGGAGCAGTTCCGCAAGAAGAAGCGCGACAAGAACGCAATTCCGGCGAGCGAATTCCGCGCCGAATGCCGCGCCTATGCGCAGAAATGGGTCGATGTTCAGCGCGAACAGCTGAAGCGCCTGGGACTCATGGCGGATTTCGACAATCCGTACCTCACCATGCAGTTCGAAAGCGAGGCGACTATCGTTGCCGAGCTGATGAAGTTTGCCGAGGCCGGCAATCTCTATCGCGGATCGAAGCCGGTGATGTGGTCGCCGGTCGAAGAAACCGCGCTGGCCGAGGCCGAGGTCGAATACGAGGACATCACCTCGACCCAGATCGATGTTGCCTTCGAGATCGTTGAATCGCCGATTGAGGAACTGGTCGGCGCGCATGCGGTGATTTGGACCACCACGCCGTGGACGATCCCGGTGAACCAGGCTTTGGCCTATGGGCCGGAGGTTTCGTACGTATTGGCCGAAGCCAAGCCGATTCCGATGTCGGATGACGAGCCCGCGCCTCCTTCCAAAACCGTTGTTATTGCGAAAGCGCTTATCGAAGAGTTTGAGCAGAGGACGCTGACAACTCTCGATATCAAGAAGCGTTTTCTTGGCTCCGACCTCGCTGGGACCGTGGCGCGCCACCCGATGCACCATCTCGGTGGGTTCTACGCTCGCCCACGTCCGCTACTTGAGGGCGATTTCGTCACCACCGACAGCGGCACGGGCCTCGTCCATATGTCGCCCGACCATGGCGAGGACGACTTCCTGCTCTGCCGCGAGCACGGCATCGAGCCGGTCTTCGCAGTTCTGGGCGACGGACGCTATCGCGACGACTGGGAATGGCTCGGTGGACAGGACGACCGCCGCCGCGCGGTGATCAACAAGACCTTCAACTCGCCCGAAGGCCCGATCTGTTCGGATCTTCGCGAAGCTGGCGCGCTGCTTTCGGCAAGCGACGACTACGCACACTCCTATCCGCACTCATGGCGCTCCAAGGCGAAGGTCATCTATCGCTGCACGCCGCAGTGGTTCGTGCCGATGGACAAGGCGCTCGACACGGGCGACTTCGACGTCGCCGTGCCCGAAGGCTTCGGCGCGGCCGTCGCCATGGCCACCAGCAAGGACCACTCTACCTTGCGCGAAATCGCCATGCGCGAGATCGAGCGGGTGAAATTCTATCCCGAAAAGGGCCGCCGCCGCATCGGTTCGATGGTCGAAGGCCGCCCCGACTGGGTGCTGAGCCGCCAGCGCGCATGGGGCGTGCCGATCACGCTCTTCGTGCGGCAGGACGGCACCTATCTGCAGGACCCTGTGGTCAACGCCCGCGTGGTCGCAGCGGTGCGCGAACAAGGCGTCGATGCCTGGGACGAGAGCCGCAAGGCCGAATTCCTCGGCGCGGGCTACGACCCCAACGAATTCGAGATGGTCACCGACATCCTCGACGTCTGGTTCGATTCGGGCTGCACCCACGCCTTCACTCTGGAAGGCGAACGCTGGCCAGACCAGCGCTGGCCCGCGGACCTCTATCTCGAAGGCAGCGACCAGCATCGCGGCTGGTTCCAGTCCTCGCTGCTCGAAAGCTCCGCCACCCGTGGCCGCGCGCCCTATGACGCGGTGCTGACCCATGGCTTCACCATGGATTCGGCCGGCAAGAAGATGTCGAAGAGCCTCGGCAACACCGTCGATCCGCTGAAGGTCATGGAGCAGTACGGCGCGGACATCATCCGCCTCTGGGCGCTGTCGGTCGACTTCACCGAAGACCACCGCATCGGCGATGAAATCCTGAAAGGCGTGGGCGACCAGTACCGCCGCCTGCGCAACACCTTCCGCTATCTGCTCGGCGCGCTCGACGGTTTTGTCGGCGACATGGGCGACGCGGGCGAAATCCCCGAGTTGGAGGTCTATGTCCTCGCGCTGCTGGCCGATCTCGACGGCAAACTGAAGCGCGCGCTCGAGCAATACGATTACAACACTTACACGCGCCTGCTGGTCGATTTCTGCAACGAGGATTTGTCGGCTTTCTACTTCGATATCCGCAAGGACGTGCTCTATTGCGACGGGCCGGACAGCGTGACGCGCAACGCCTATCGCACCGTGCTTGACCTGCTGTTCCACGCACTGGTCCGCTATGCCGCGCCGGTGCTCGTGTTCACGGCGGAAGAGGCATGGACGACGCGTTATCCCGATGGCGGCAGCGTACACCTGCTCGACTGGCCGCCGGTCCCCGGTGTCACTGCCGACGGAGCGCGCTGGGACAAACTGCGCGCGCTTCGCGAACGGGTGACGGAAGCGATCGAGCCGCTGCGCCGCGACAAGACCATCCGTTCGAGCCTCGAGGCAGACGTGGTCGTCCCGGCCGGCGCCGTCCCTGAGGGCTTCACCGACGAAGATCTCGCCGAGCTGTTCATCACCGCGTCAGTGACGCGCGGCGATAGCGACGAGGTGAAAGTTTCGCGCACCGACGAAAACAAATGCGGCCGCTGCTGGCGCCTGCTACCTTCCGTCCCGGAAGACGGAGCGCTGTGCGATCGCTGCGAGCCGGTCGTTGCCCAGCTGGACGCTGCACAATGAACCCGCTCCTCAAGATGCGCCTGATCGGTGTCGCCATCGCTTTCGCGATCTATGGCGTCGACCAGTATGTGAAGTGGCTCATGGTCGAGCCGCTCCAGCTTCGCCAGCGCGGCGTGATCGAGCTGCTGCCCTTCTTCGACCTGCGCTGGACACAGAATTTCGGCGTTTCGATGGGCATGTTTGAAGCCGACAGCATCGAATCGCGCTGGATCCTCGTGGGGGTCACCGCGCTGATCGCCTTGGTGGTAACGGTGTGGATGTTCCGCGAGAAGCTGTTCGGCGACATCCTCGGCCTGTCGTTCATCCTCGGCGGGGCGCTGGGCAATATCAAGGACCGCTACGAGCTCGGCTATGTCATCGACTATGCCGACTTCCATATCGGCGAATTCCGCCCCTTCCTCATCTTCAACATCGCCGATGCGGCCATCACCATCGGCGTCCTGATAATCCTTGCCCGCGCCTTCTTCATGCGCGACAAGGACGACCAAGAGGTCGACGACCTCATGCAAAGCAAGTCGGCAGATGCCGCGGAGAGCCAGTAATGAATACCCTGACCCGTATCGCCCTTCTCGGCGCCACTTCGGCCATGCTGGCCGCTTGCGGCAGCGGCGGTTTTCTCAACCGCGAACGGCCGGATGAATTTGCTGTGCAGCGTCAGGCGCCTCTCGTGGTTCCCCCCGATTTCAACCTTGTCCCGCCTGCTCCCGGCGCTCCGCGTCCGGCAGAAGGCACGGCGGCAGAGCAGACACTCGAAGCGCTTTTCGGCGGCTCTGCACCGCGCAGCGCGGTAGAAACCAGCGCGCTCGATCGTGCTGGCGCCGCGGAACCCGGCATTCGCTCCTCGGTGGGCTCGGAAGAGACCAACACCGTCGCCAAGGGCAGCGTGACTCGCGACATCATCGCCGCGCCCGAAGGTGATGGCGCTTCGGCACAGGCCGTTATCCCGGGCTGATCGCCCGGGCCTTCAATTCGATCTTGCACAGGCTTTCCCGGCGCGGCACTCCTTGCCGCAAGGGAGAGCTACATGGATTTTCGCCTGACCGACCAGCAGCGTGAGTTGCAGGACGCGGCGCGCACATTCGCGCGCAAGGAATTACCCGATCTCGCTCGCGAGATGGAGGAGAAGGACTTCTCCGTGCCCGCCGAGATGGTGCGGCGCTATGGCGAAATGGGCTTCCTCGGCGTCAACCTGCCGGAGGAATATGGCGGGCTCGGGCTGGGCCATCTCGAGGCGCTGCTGGTGCTCGAACAGTTCGCGATGATCTCGAACGCCGTGGCATTCCCAATCTTCGAGGCGCTGGTCGGCCCCGTGCGCACGCTCGAACGCTTTGGGACGGAAGAGCTCAAGGCCCGCATCATTCCCGAAGTCGTGAGCGGCGAAGCGACCGTGGCGGTCTCGATGTCCGAGCCCGATGCAGGGACCGCGCTGACGGACCTTTCGACCCGTGCCCGCGAGGACGGGGATCATTTCATCCTCGACGGCAACAAGCGCTGGACCAGCGGGGCGGGGCATGCGCGCTACTATGTCGTCTACACAAGACTGTCCGACGCGCCCGGCGCCGGGGGCATCGGCGCTTTGCTGGTCGACAAGGAGATGGACGGGGTTTCCTTCGGCCAGCGCGAACAGTTGATGGGTTTTCGCGGGATCGAAACGCGCGACATAACCTTCGACGGGGTGAGGGTCCCGCGCGAGAACCTGATCGTCCCTGCGGGCGGTTTCGGAAAGCTGATGAGCGCATTTGGCCTCGAACGCTGCGGGAATGCAACGCAATCCCTCGGCCTCGCCGCCGCAGCGCTCGAGCAAGCGACCGAGTATGTCCAGGAGCGGAAAGCCTTCGGCAAGCCGATCGTCGATTTCCAGGCGGTGCAGATGCGCCTTGCCGAAATGGCCATGCAAGTAGAGGCGTCCCGGCTCCTGATCTACCGCGCCGCCGCAAATGCCGAGCACAATGCAGACGGGCTGCCGAGTGTCTACGAAAGCTCGACCGCCAAATGTTTCGCCAATGAGATCGTCCGCTCGGTCACGGCCAATGGGATGCAGGTGATGGGCGGATACGGCTATCACAAGGAATACGGCATGGAGCAGCGCGTACGCGACGGTTTCGCCTGGGGCATCGCGGGCGGCACGACCGATGTGCAGAAGACCAATATCGCGGCTGCAATCGTCGGGCGCAGGTTCGATCAAAGGCGTTGATCGCGCAAACTGTGTTGCATAGATAAGGCGCTATGGACGCTACCCACGAACTCACCCAGCTCGACCCTCGCTACAAGACGATGATGCGGGTCGTCGCGGCTATCTTCGCGGCCGTGCTGCTGATTGCCGCAACCATCGCGGAGATTGCAATACCCGGCTGGACCGGTGTCGTCTGGGTGCCGGTGGCAATCGTCATCGCCTACCTCGTGATCTACCTGCCGATGCGCCGCTATGCCACGCGCGGCTATTCGCTGGCGGAGGAAAGGCTGCGTGTGGTGCGCGGGGTGCTCTTTCATTCTGATACCGTGGTGCCCTTCGGCAGGGTCCAGCATATCGATGTCGACCAAGGGCCGCTCGAGCGCGGCTTCGGCCTCGCGACCCTGACTGTCCACACTGCCGGATCCCACAACGCTTCGGTTTCGCTGCCGGGCCTGGCTCATGAGGATGCGCTTGCAATGCGCGAGGATATCCGGGCGGCGATCCGGCGCGACACACAGTGATGCAGAGCGAAGCCAAACGCACCGATCCGCGCAGCTTCGCGGTACGGGCGGTGACGATGCTGTTCCAGCTCGTCATCCCAATCGGCGTTGCTTCGGCTACGATCCTCGATGACGGTGATCTTGGCGATCTGGCGGCTTATTTCCTGCCTCTCGTCGTCCTGATCATCCTCATCAATATTGTGCTTGCCTATCTCCAGTGGACCAAGCTCACTTATACGGTCGGTCCTGCAGATATCCGGGTCGAAAGCGGCGTCCTTTCGCGATCCGCGCGGTCTGTCCCCTACGAGCGAATCCAGGACGTGAGCCTGGAGCAGAAACTGCTTCCGCGCCTCTTTGGCCTGATGGAGGTCAAGTTCGAAACCGGGGCTGGCGGCAAGGACGATCTGTCGCTGACATACCTTTCCGAAGCAGAGGGAGAAAGATTGCGCGAGCTGGTTCGCAATCGCCGCGAGGGTGTGCAGATCGATGATGTGGAGGGCGCCGAGAGGGGCGAACCTGCCGCCGCCGACACCCTCTTCGCCATGGGACCGAAACGCGTCCTGACCTTCGGCCTTTTCGAATTCTCGCTTGCGGTGGTCGCGGTCATCGGCGGCCTTGCCCAGCAGTTCGAATCCTTTCTTCCCTTCGACCTCTGGGACATCGATGAGTGGGAGCAGCGACTGGCGGGGCCGGGGCAGTGGCTTGCGGGCGCGGGACCACTCGCGCAGGCCGCCGGTATTGTGATCGCAATCGCTTCACTCGCCGTTCTCGGCGTGGCCACCGGCCTGGTCAGGACGGCCCTGCGCGAATGGGATTTCCGGCTTGAACGGACACCGAAGGGATTGCGCCGGAGGCGGGGGTTATTGACCCGCACCGATCTCGTCATGCCGTTGCACCGAGTGCAGGCCCTGCGCCTCAACACTGGCTTCATCCGGCGGCATTTCGGATGGCATTCGCTGAAGATCATCAGCCTCGCGAGCGATAGCGGCGGCGCGAATCACGATGCGGTCCCATTTGGGCGCATGGAGGAAATCGAGCACGTGGCGGGGGTGACCGAATTCGCCCTGCCCTCCACCGAGGCCCGATGGGAGCGTGCGATGGGCCGCTACCGGACAGACAAGGCGCTCTTGGCCACGGCGGTCCTGTTGCCGACAACCATCCTCGTCGCGATCTTCGGCAGCGGCTGGTTCTGGATGCTGCCCGCACTGGGCCTGGCCTTCACTCTGGCGGAACAGTGGTGGCGCTGGAAATTCGATATGCGCGCACTCGACCAGAAGCAGATCTATTCACGCCATGGCTGGTTCAGCCCGAGCCTCGCAATCGCCTCGCGAACGAAGCTGCAATCGGCCGAGATCGCGCAAGGCCCCATCGCGCGGTGGCGCGGCTATGCGAGCCTGCATTTCGGGTTGGCTGGCGGTCGATTTCGTATCCACGGGATGCCGGTCGAAGCAGCGCGGCAATGGCGTGATGCCGTTTGCGACAGCATGGCGATGACCGACTTCTCGAACCTGCTGGAAGAAGTCAGCCCGGTCTCCGACTAGGCCCTCAGCTCCGCCAGCTCAGCGTGGCGGCGGAAATAGGTATCCACATAGGAACAGTCGGGCGCGATCTTGAAGCCGTGCTTGCGGGCATCGGCCACCAGCGCCTGGACGAGCTTTTCGGCAATGCCCTGTCCGCGGAAGCTGGTTGGTACGAAGGTATGCTCGGCGTGGCGCACTCCACCGCGGTCTGTCCAGCTCAGCTTGGCAGTACTGTCGCTCCCATGCAGCTTCGCGACATAATCCCCGTGCGTGACGCGATCGCGTCGTTCGATTTCCATTTCTGCAGCACCCATGTTCTTTTCTTTCCTAGCTGTCCAAGCAATGCGCGGCTCGCTAGATGCGTTCCGATGCAGTTCCTGTCCGACAATGCCGCCAGCGTTCATCCCGCAGTCTGGGACGCGATGCGTGCGGCCGATTCCCCCGATTCGCCCTATGATGGCGACACACTGAGCGCATCTCTTGACGAAAAAGTGAACGCGCTGTTCGAGCGTGAATGCACCGTGCTGTGGGTGGCAACCGGCACTGCGGCGAACTGCCTCGCGCTCGCGACCATGGTGCCGCCCCACGGCGGCGTGGTGTGTCATGAAGAAGCGCATATCGAGATGG
Organism: Qipengyuania vesicularis; assembly: GCF_019711415.1. Taxonomy (GTDB): domain Bacteria; phylum Pseudomonadota; class Alphaproteobacteria; order Sphingomonadales; family Sphingomonadaceae; genus Qipengyuania; species Qipengyuania vesicularis. The sequence goes on from NZ_JAIGNJ010000003.1 coordinate 597,079, forward strand.
ACGAATGCGGTGCGCCCGGCTTTTATCTGCACGGTGCAAAGCTGCTGCTGGCTAAAGGCGAGGGCGCGAAACTCGACCCCGATAGCATCCGTGCAGTGCTCGACCCCATTCGCGACGACGTGCACCAGGTCCAGCCACACGCGATTTCGATAACGCAGGCGAGCGAATATGGGCGCACCTATCGGCCCGACGAAGTGGCCGCGATCCGTAGCCTCGCCGACGAGCGGGGGCTGGGTTTGCACATGGATGGTGCGCGCTTCGGCAATGCAGTGGCTTTTCTCGACCTGCCCGCGCGCGAAGTTGCAGGCGGGGTCGACGCGCTCAGCTTCGGTTTCGTGAAGAACGGGGCGATGAGCGCCGAGGCGATCGTCTTCTTCGACGAGCAAGCGGCGGATGTTGCGCGCTATCGGCGTAAGCGCGCGGGGCACCTGCAGAGCAAGGGGAGGTACCTAGCCGCGCAGATCCACGCGATGCTCGATGGCGATTTGTGGCTGGCAAATGCGCGTGCCGCCAATGCCGCAGCGGCTGAGATCGCAGCCGCTTGTGGTGAGCGCTTGAACCATCCGGTGGAGGCCAACGAGCTCTTTGTGCGCTGCACCGCCGGCGAGCGAGAAGCGCTGCGCGCCCAGGGCTTCGAATTCTACGACTGGGCCAGCGATGCCGCGCGCTTCGTCACCGCCTGGAACACGCGCGAAGAGGATGCCAGCGCGCTCGCCAAGGCAATCAAGGCTTTATGAACGCAGCATCCGGCGGCGAGAGCCTTTTCAGCCCGCGCAACTTCGCCGCCTTCATGCTGGTAAGCCTGATCTGGGGCGGGACCTGGCTGGTTATCCGCGACCAGATCTCGACCGTGCCGGCGAGCTGGTCGATCACCTGGCGTTTTGTCGTTGCGGCGCTGGGCATGTTCGTGCTGGCGAAACTGCGCGGTGAGCCGCTGGCACTGGCGCGCGAGGGGTGGAAATGGGCGCTGGTGCTCGGCCTGTTCCAGTTCTCGCTCAACTTCAGCTTCGTCTATAATGCCGAGAAGTTCATCACTTCGGGCCTCGTTGCAGTGATGTTCGCGCTGCTGGTCGTGCCCAATGCGATCCTCGGCAAGATCGTCCTTGGCCAACCCATCCGCCGGGAATTCGTGCTCGGGTCCTCGATTGCCGCCATCGGTGTGGCGATGCTCTTCGCGCAGGAATGGCGCGCGTCTCCGGCGACGCTGGCCGAAGTGCTGACTGGGGCCGGGTTGACCGTGGGCGGCATCCTCGCAGCAAGCGCGGCCAATATCGTCCAGGCAACCGAAGGCGCCAAGCGCCAGCCGCTGCTCACACTGCTCGCCTGGTCGATGCTTGTGGGTGTCGTACTCAATGCGCTTTTCGCGCTGGCGACTCAGGGGCCGCCGCAATTCGACCCCCGACCGACCTATTCGCTCGGCATCCTCTATCTCGGGCTTGCCGGATCGGTGATCACCTTCCCGCTCTATTACGGGCTCGTGCGCAAGGTCGGGGCAGGGCAGGCGGCCTATAGTTCTGTCGTGGTGCCGATTGTCGCCATGGTGCTCTCGACCCTGTTCGAAGGCTTCGTCTGGGGGCCGCTTCCCGCAGCGGGCGCGGCCATCACGCTGATCGGAATGGTCGTCGCCATGCGGGGCAGGGCCGCCCCGCCGCCCAGGCGCGCTACGCCTGAGCCCTGATCGCGGCTAGCCCCTCGCGATAGGTCGGGTAGAGCGGTTGCCAGCCGAGCACGCGCTTGGCTTTGCCATTCGCGACCCTGCGGTTCTCGGCATAGAATCCGCGCGCCATGGGCGACAGGCCCGCCTCTTCCACAGTCTGGAGCGGTGGAGGATCGATGCCAAGCAATCGTGCGGCTTCTTCGACCACGACATTCTGGCTCGTCGGCAGGTCGTCGGAAAGATTGTAGGCGCCTTCAGGGGCGCCGCTCTCGATGCAGGCGACTATACCCGACACGATGTCATCGACATGGATCCGGCTGAACACCTGCCCCGGAAGGTCGATCCGGTGCGCCTTGCCCGATTTGAGACGGTCGAAGATGCTGCGGCTCGGCCCGTAAATACCCGGCAGTCGGAACACGCGGGCGCCAAGCTCCAACCACAGCGCATCGGCCTCGCTGCGTGCAGTGCGTCTGCCGCCGCCGGTCGGTGAGCATTCATCGACCCATGCGCCGCCAGCATCGCCATAGACGCCCGTGGAGGAAAGATAGCCGTACCACGCCTTGCCCAGTTCATCGCGATAGGCGGAAAGGACCGGATCGAGTCCGCTTTCGCGGTCGGGCGGCACGGAAGAAAGCACGTGGCTGGCTTTCGCGAGTGCCTGCGACACCGCCGTCCGGTCGGCAAAGTCCACATTCCCCGCGCTGCCGGTGGCATCGACGTGCCAGCCTCGCGCACGCATCTCTTGCGCAAAACGCCGGGCCGTGTAGCCGAGTCCGAAGATGAACAATCGTGGCATCGGCGCGTATTAGCTCAGGAAGCCGGAAAAGACAGGACAGACATGGATATCGCCCGCACCCCCGCCACGCCCGATGGCAATGTCGAAATGGCAGATGCCGCCGTCGAACCGAAGGATCCGCCCGAAATCCGCCGCGAGGACTATCGCCCCTTCGCATGGCTGGTCCCTGAAATCCGGCTCGATTTCGAGCTCGGGCTGGATTCCACCCGTGTCCGCGCGAAGCTCACGGTTGCGCACAATGACAAGGCGCCGCACTCACCGACGATCCGCCTCAATGGCGACGGGATCGTGCCGACGAGTGTCACGGTCGATGGATCGCCGACACAGGCCTATGCGATGGATGGCGACGATCTGATCCTGACGCTCGATGGCAAAGCACATGAGATAGGCATCGAGACCGAGATCGACCCCAGCGCCAACTCGCAGCTGATGGGTCTCTATGCCTCTTCCGGCATGCTCTGCACGCAATGCGAATCGGAAGGCTTCCGCCGCATCACTTTCTTCCCGGACCGGCCCGATGTGTTGTCGACCTACACCGTGCGGATGAGCGGGCCCAAGGACCAGTTTCCGATCCTGCTGTGCAATGGCAACAAGGTGGCGACCGGCGAGGACGGCGATACCCACTGGGCGGAATGGCACGATCCCTGGCCCAAACCCTCCTATCTCTTTGCGCTGGTGGCGGGCGACCTCGTGGCGCGCAGCGATAGCTTCACCACGATGAACGGGCGCGAGGTGGAGCTCAACGTCTGGGTCCGCGAAGGCGATCTCGACCGCACCGAACATGCCATGGAAAGCCTCAAGCGCTCGATGAAATGGGACGAGGAGACCTTCGGCCGCGAGTACGATCTCGACCTCTACAACATCGTCGCGGTCAGCGATTTCAACATGGGGGCGATGGAGAACAAGGGCCTCAACGTCTTCAACACCAAATACGTCCTCGCCGACCCCGAAACCGCGACCGATGGCGATTTCGACGGTGTCGAGGGTGTGATCGGCCACGAATACTTCCACAACTGGTCGGGCAATCGCATCACCTGCCGCGACTGGTTCCAGCTCAGCCTGAAAGAAGGCTTCACCGTGCTGCGCGACCAGTTGTTCAGCCAGGACATGGGCAGCGAACCGGTCAAGCGGATCGAGGATGTGCGCGTGCTGCGCGCGGCGCAGTTCCCCGAGGACTCGGGGCCACTCGCGCATCCGATCCGCCCCGACAGCTATCGCGAGATCAGCAATTTCTACACCGCGACGGTCTACAACAAGGGTGCCGAGGTCATCCGCATGATGCGCACCATGGCTGGCGAGGAGGCCTTCCGGAAAGGGACCGACCTCTATTTCGATCGTCACGATGGCGAGGCGGCAACCTGCGAGGATTTCATCAAGGCGATCGAGGATGGCGTAGGGCTCGACCTTACGCAGTTCCGCCTGTGGTACTCGCAGGCAGGCACTCCGAAGATCGTGGTCGACCTCAGCCATGAGGGGGAGGAGGCCGTGCTCAAGCTCACGCAGATGGTTCCGGTCACGCCGGGGCAGGGCGACAAGAAGCCCATGCCGATCCCGCTCAAGATTGCCCTGTTCGACCGTGACAGCGGCACGCATTCGGGTGAGCAGCTCATCATACTCGACAAGGCCAGCGATACCTTCCGCTTCGCGGGTTTTGCCGACAAGCCGGTGCTCTCGATCAACCGAACCTTCTCCGCGCCGGTCACGATCCAGCGCGATACCCTGCGAAGCGATCTCGTGTTCCTCGCGCAGAACGATGACGACCCTTTCGCGCGTTACGAGGCGATGCAGGACCTTATGGTCGGGCACCTCGTTGCCGCCAGCAAGGGTGAGCTTTCCGACAGTGAGCGCGAGGCCGGGCACATCGATATCGTCGGTGCGCTGCGGAGCGTGATCGAGGACGAGGCGCTCGACGACCTGATGCGCGGCGAGCTCCTGCTGATGCCCAGCCAGACCTATCTTGCAGAGCAGATGTCCGCAGCCGATCCCGCCCGTATCCACGAGGAACGCGAGGCGCTCAAGCGGGTCATCGGTTGCGAGTTGCAGGACGAGATGCACGCGCTTTACGACCGTGCGGCCACGCTACCTTTCTCGCACAGCGCCGAGGCCAAGGGTGCGAGAAAGCTCAAGACGCTGATCCTGACCTATGCAGCGGCGCACGATCCGCAGAAGGCTGCCGAACTCGCCGCACACCAGTACGATGGGTCCGACAACATGACCGATCGGCAGGGCGCATTGATGGTGCTCACCGGCATCGACAGCGCCGAGCGAACGGGCAAGCTGCTCGACTTCTACAACCGCTACCAGGGCAACGCACTGGTGATCGACAAGTGGTTCGCGCTACAGGCGAGCTCGCTCCACCCCAAGGTCATCGAGCATGTGAAGGCGCTGGCCGACCATCCGGACTTTACTCTCAAGAATCCCAACCGGGTGCGCTCGCTCTTCATGGCCTTCGCCGGCAATCCGCACGGCTTCCATGCGGCAGATGGCGAAGGTTATCGCCTGATCGCGGACCTCATCCTCGAGCTCGATCCGATCAACGCTCAGACGGCCGCGCGATTCGTCCCGGCACTGGGGCGCTGGCGCAAGCTCGAGCCGGGACGCAGCGCGCTCATGCGCGAACAGCTGGAGCGTATAGCTGCCGCTCCGAAGCTTTCGCGTGACACCTTCGAACAGGTCACCCGCTCGCTTGGCTGAGTGGCCCCACCTCATCGAATCCGACATTCTCGGGCTGCCGCACGGTTTCCTCACCGGACCGCAAAGCGATCGCGGCGAGCTCGACCGGGTTGGAGGAGATCTGCCGACGGTGTCCCTCAAGCAGGTCCATTCCGCGCGCGCGCTCTATGTTGAATCGCCCTGGGGCGAAATGGAACGGCCCGAGGCGGACGCGCTTGTGACTGACCGGCCCGGCCTCAGATTGGCGATCGTCACTGCCGACTGCGCGCCTGTCCTGCTGGCCGACGAGAAGGCCAGTGTGATCGGGGCCGCGCACGCTGGCTGGCGGGGCGCTGTGGGCGGCATCATCGAGGCGACGGTCGCTCTTATGGTCGAATGCGGGGCGCGGGCGGAGGATATCGTAGCCGTGATCGGCCCCGCGATCGCGCAGGACAGCTACGAGGTCGACGAGCGGTTCCGCGGCGAGTTCACCGATGAAGACGAGCGCTTCTTCGCTCCCGGACGCGATGGTCACTACCAGTTCGACCTCGAATCCTTCGTGGCCTGGCGCCTGTCGATGGCGGGAGTGGGCATGACCGATTGTCTCGGCATAGACACCTATGCGAACCCTACGGACTTCCATTCCTATCGTCGCGCTTCCCACCTCGGCACACCGACCGAGGGTCGGCAGGTAAGCTTGATCGCGCTTCCGCGGTAAACGCGGCCGCGCGCGGGATTGCGCTGGAGCGAACATGGCTTGCCAAAATGGCGGTTGGCAATGTGCCGCAGAGCGGCTAGAGGCGCGACCAAACCGGATTTACCGGGGGCATTTGCGCATGTTTTCACGGCGCTGGCATTCGGCCTCATCCGGACACATGGATCGCAACATTTTCCGCTGCGCCGACCGGTGCAGCAAGGCTAAGGCAGGCAAGGCAAGGCGCTGATGGCAGACACGACTGCAACCGCTACTCCCGATATGGCGACGAGTGATGATGGCATCCGTCGCCGCGACTTCCTCGATATTGCAGCTGTAAGCGCCGCCGGAATCGGTGGCCTCGCAGTCGTCTATCCGCTGGTGACGCAGATGGCCCCTTCGAAGGACGTGCTCGCAGCGAGCTCGACCGAAGTCGATGTCTCGGCAATCGAACCGGGCCAGGCGATCAAGGCGGTCTTCCGCAAGCAGCCGCTGTTCGTGAAACGCCTGACTGCCGAGGAAATCGCTGCGGCAGAACGTGACGACAATGCCGCCCTGCGCGATCCGCAGACACTGGCCGATCGCACCAAGGAAGGTCACGGCGATATCCTCGTGACCATGGGTGTCTGCACCCATCTCGGCTGCGTGCCGCTGGGCGCAGCCGAAGGCGAAGTGAAGGGCGAGTACGGCGGCTATTTCTGCCCCTGCCACGGTTCGCATTACGACACTGCCGGCCGCATCCGCAAAGGTCCGGCGCCGACAAACCTCGAAGTGCCGGAATACGAGTTCACCTCGGATACGGTCATCCAGGTCGGCTGAGCTAGAAGACGAGAGACAGACACATGAGCTTTCCCTGGGCACGCCAGTACGAACCGAAAAACCCGGTTTCGAAGTTCTTCGACGAGAAGCTGCCGCTTCCGCGCCTCGTCTATAATGCGGTCGGCGCCGGTTATCCGGTTCCGCGCAACCTTTCCTATTTCTGGAATTTCGGCGTCCTCGCCGGGTTCTTCCTCGTGGTGCAAATCGTCACCGGCGTGGTGCTGGCAATGCACTATGCGGGTAACGCACAGGTTGCCTTCGCCTCGACCGAGCACATCATGCGCGACGTCAACTGGGGCTGGCTGATGCGCTATGCGCACGCCAACGGCGCCAGCTTCTTCTTCATTGTCGTCTACCTGCACATCTTCCGCGGCCTGTTCTACTCGAGCTACAAGGCTCCGCGCGAAATGATCTGGCTGCTGGGCGTCGTGATCTTCCTGCTCATGATGGCGACCGCCTTCATGGGTTACGTGCTTCCCTGGGGCCAGATGAGCTTCTGGGGCGCCAAGGTCATCACCGGCCTGTTCGGCGCGATCCCGATCGTAGGCGAGCCGATCCAGGTCTGGCTGCTCGGCGGCTTCGCACCCGACAATGCCGCGCTGAACCGCTTTTTCAGCTTGCACTTCCTGCTGCCCTTCGTGATCGCGGGCGTCGTGATCCTGCACATCTGGGCGCTGCACATCCCGGGTTCGTCGAACCCGACCGGTGTCGAAGTGAAGCAGGAAAGCGACACAGTGCCCTTCCACCCGTATTACACGGCGAAGGACGGTTTCGGCCTCGGCATCGCCCTGCTGGCCTATTTCGCGCTGGTTTTCTTCCTGCCCAACGCGCTCGGCCACCCGGACAACTATATCGAGGCGAACCCGCTCTCGACCCCGGCGCACATTGTTCCCGAATGGTATTTCTGGCCGTTCTATGCGATCCTGCGTGCCTTCACCGTCGACTTCTTCTTCGTCCCGGCGAAGCTGATGGGCGTGATCGCGATGTTCGCATCGATCCTCCTGTGGTTCTTCCTGCCCTGGCTCGACAAGTCGCCGGTGCGCAGCGGCCACTATCGCCCGACTTTCCGCAAGTTCTTCTGGTTCGGGCTGATCCCCGCGATGGTCGTCCTGTTCATCTGCGGCGGCGCGCCGGCTGAAGAACCCTATGTGATGATGAGCCAGATCGCGACGGCTTACTACTTCCTGCACTTCCTGGTGATCCTGCCGATCATCAGTTCGAGCGAGAAGACCGAGCCGCTGCCCTATTCGATCACCGAAGCCGTGCTCGGCTCGGACAAGAAGCCGGTCCTCGGCGAAAACACCACACCGGCCGTCTAAGCGAGTAACGAGAGACCCATGCTCAAACTTATCAGCGTCCGCCTCGTCGCAATTCTCGTCGGCCTCGGCTTTGCCGTCGCCGTGCTGTGGGCCTTCGTGATCGGCGCCTATAATGCCGCGACCGAAGAACCCGCCGGCCACCTGCCCTATGAAAAGCCGATGGACCTTTCCTGGTCCTTCGACGGGCCCTTCGGTAAGTGGGACCAGCAGCAGCTCCAGCGCGGGCTCAAGGTCTATGACGAGGTCTGCGCGGCCTGCCACAGCCTCAAGTTCGTCGCTTTTCGCGACCTCGAACAGCTTGGCTACACCGAAGGCCAGGTGAAGGCCTATGCCGCGGCGAAGCAGGTTCCGGGCATCGATCCGAACACTGGCGAAGCGACTACGCGTCCGGGCCTTCCGACCGATTACTTCCCGTCGCCCTATCCCAACAATGTTGCGGCGGCTGCAGCGAACAACAATGCGATCCCGCCTGATCTTTCGCTGATGACCAAGGCGCGTGGCGATGGCACCAACTATGTCGCCTCGCTGCTGATGGGCTATGGCCCGCCGAGCGCGGAACTGCTCGAGGAACACCCCGAAGCAGCGCCCGGACCTGGTCTCCACCACAATCCCTATTTCCCGAACCTCAACCTCGCCATGGCTGCGCCGCTGAATGCCGGCCAGGTGACGTTCGATGACGGGACGGAAGCCACTGTCGAGCAGATGTCGAAGGACGTAGCCGCCTTCCTCACCTGGACCGCGGAGCCGACGCTGGTGAAGCGCAAGCAGACCGGCTGGCCGGTGATGATCTTCCTGCTGTTCGCAACGGTGCTGGCCTATATGTCGAAGAAGCAGATCTGGGCAGCCGTCAAACCCAAGAAGTAAGCGGCTTCCACCAGGACTTGAAACGCCCCTCCATCCACGCGATGCGAGGGGCGTTTTCGTTATCGGGAGAGAAACAATCACGCCGCAGGAACTGAAGTCGCTCGTCCGAACGATCCCGGACTTTCCCATCGAAGGTATCCAGTTTCGCGACATCACCACGCTGATTGGACACGGACAGGGATTTGCTGCCACGGTCGATTGGCTCGCCGAGCAAGTTCGTCAGAGCGGTGCGCAGTCCATCGCCGGGATGGAGGCGCGCGGATTCATCTTCGGGGCGGCCGTGGCGGCAAAGCTTGCGCTACCATTCCTCCCCATCCGCAAGTCGGGCAAATTGCCCTGCGACACGATCGGCGTCGATTACGCCCTCGAATATGGGAGCGACCGGCTTGAGATGGATCCCGCCTCCATCGCCGATGGCCAGCGCGTGGTGATGGTGGACGATCTGCTTGCGACCGGCGGCACGGCCTGCGCAACTGCGGAACTGCTGCGCAAGGCTGGCGCGGTTGTAGAGCAAGCCTTCTTCGTGATCGATCTGCCCGATCTCGGCGGAGCGCAGAAGCTGGCACAATGCGGCGTAAGGGTCGGCGCGCTCATGGAATTCGAGGGCGACTAGGTCAGTTTCTGGCAAATCCTTGGATATATTGCCGGTCTAGGGCATTGAACGGAGGAACGCGCCTTTAGGGGCCGCGCAATCTTGCGAGGGGCATGGAACAGACACTTGTCATAGCGCTGGTCGGCATTCTCGGCATCGGGGCGCAATGGATCGCCTGGCGGACCGGATGGCCGGCCATCGTGCTGATGCTTGCGGCAGGCTTTCTCGCCGGCCCTGTGCTCGGCATATTCGATCCGGAACACGCTTTTGGCGAACTGCTCGAACCCATGGTCGCCGTGGGCGTCGCGCTGATCCTGTTCGAGGGCGGGCTCAGCCTCGATTTCCGCGAACTGCGCCATACTGGCAGCGCGGTCATGCGGCTTGCCACGATTGGTGTCGTGCTGGGCTGGCTATTCGGGGCGCTTGCTGGGATTTACATTGCCGGCCTCGCGCCCGAGGTGGCCATCCTGTTCGGCGGGATCCTCGTGGTAACCGGCCCCACGGTCGTCATACCGCTGCTCCGCCAGAGCTCGGTCAAGTCACGCCCCGCGTCGATCCTCAAATGGGAAGCAATCGTCAACGATCCCACCGGCGCGCTGTGCGCCGTGATTGCCTATGAATATTTCCGCAAGATTGCCGAGACGCCGGGTGCGACGCTGTTCGAAGTCGTTCCGCCGCTGATCATCGCCGCAATCCTTGCAGGACTTATCGGCTATGTTGCCGCGCTCGCGATCGCCTGGGCTTTTCCGCGCGGCGCCGTGCCCGAATACCTCAAGGTGCCGGTCCTGCTGACCGCCGTGGTCGGCGTGTTCGTCATCTCCAACCTGATCGAGCATGAGGCCGGGCTGGTCGCCGTGACCGTCATGGGCGTCGCGCTGGCGAACATGAATGTCACCAGCCTGCGTTCGATCCACCCGTTCAAGGAGAATATCGCGGTCCTGCTTGTGTCGGGCATCTTCATCCTGCTGTCCGCCTCGCTAGAGCTGGAGGATATCCGCTACATCAACTGGCAGATCGGCCTGTTCCTCGTCGCACTTCTGTTCCTGGTCCGCCCCGCGACGATCCTGCTCAGCCTGCTCGGCAGCAACATCCCGTGGAACGAGCGCCTGTTCCTCGCCTGGATCGCGCCGCGCGGCATCGTGCTGGTGGCGATCTCGGGCCTGTTCGCGCTGCGTCTCTCGGACCTCGGCTATACCGACGGGAACCTGCTGATCGGCCTCAGCTTCGCGGTCGTCGTGGTGACTATCGTGGCCCATGGCTTCACGGTCGATTTCGTCGCCAAGCTGCTCAAGGTGAAGGGCGCGACGCGGCCAGGAATGCTGATCGTCGGCAGTACGCCGTGGACGATTGCGCTCGCAGAACAAATGCGGGACCTCAAGGCGCCGGTGATCGTGGTCGATGCCAGCTGGCAACGCCTTGGCCTCGCGCGACAGAAGGGGATCGACTTCTATCACGGCGAGATCCTCAACGAGGCGACAGAACATAATCTCGAGCTCGCGCCCTACCAGAACCTCGTCGCAGCGACCGAGAACGAGGCCTATAACGCTCTCGTCTGCAACGAGTTCGCCTATGAGATCGGGCGCGACCGTGTCTTCCAGCTGGGGGAGAGTGCCGATGGCGACGATCGCCACGCTCTGCCCGAGAGCCTGCGTGGCCGCGCCCTGTTCGAAAGCGGGTTCGGCGTAGAAGACGTCAGCGAGCGACAGCGGCAGGGGTGGGTCTTCCGCAAGACCAAGCTTAGCGACGAGTTCGATTTCGAGAAGATGCAGGAGAAGCTGCCCAATGCGGCAAACATGCTGCTGCTCGTGCGCGACAACGGGACGATCCGCTTCTTTACGCATGCGGCCAAGCCAGAACCGAGGGCGGGCGACACGATCCTGAGCTTCTCTCCACCGCAAGCAAGGACCGCCGAAGAATTGGCGGCGAAGAAAGCAGGCAGGAAGCAAGGGGTGCAATCGACATGAGCAGCGTGAAGGAATCGAAGGCCGCGTGCCTGCTATTTGCAGGGGTCCTTATCCTCGCCGGCTGCAAGGTGAACGAGGCCGAGCCTGAGCCCGAAGCTTCGCCGACCGATGGCCCACGCTCGATCTTCCAGCAGGACCCGGCCGACGGCGGGGTTGCCCCTGCTCCCACGCTCCCACCGCTCGAAATGACGCTGTCCTTCGCCGATGGCACGCCCGAGCTGACCGAGGCTGTCCGCGCCGAGCTCGCCACCATCGTCGATTCGCCCCAGGTCGAAGCAGGCGGACCAATTGTCTTGCGAGGCCATTCGGATTCGCAGGGGAGTGACGAGGAGAACCTCGATTCCTCGCGTGAACGAGCAGAGGCCGTGCGGGATTTCCTCGTCGAAAGCGGCATCTCGGCCAGCCGTATCCGCGTGATCGCCTTTGGTGAGCAGAACCCTATTGCGCCCAACGCGCTGCCCGACGGTTCGCCGAACGAGGAAGGCCGCGCGCAGAACCGCCGCGTGGAGGTCACGGTCGTCACGGGGCGCAGCGGCGAGCGACAGCAGACGCTGATCGAAACGCTCAGCAATACCGATGAAGAGGCGTCCGCGGCAGCAAGGACAGGTGGCTCGCCCCAGGCGACCGATTCACCCGCGCAATAGCTGTTGACGAACCCCCCAAACCGGTGGCATCTGCGCGCCTCCCGGAGCGCGGGTATAGCATAGTGGTAATGCTCCAGCCTTCCAAGCTGGCTAGAGGGGTTCGATTCCCCTTACCCGCTCCATTCCCCTACATCGCAGAAGAACGGCGCTGTGTAGCGCTGCAGATTTTCGATTGCCCCGGCCCAAATGCTAATGGCCGGACACAACGCGGGGAGGGTGCGTGCATCCGGCCAAAGCAACCCGAAGGGCTTACTCGGCCCAAGCGGACCTCCCGGCTAGGCGAGCCTTCTGACATTGAATAGTCACCCACTTTGGGGACACAAATGCAACGCGGTTGCATTGTCGCTGCAAGCACCTGTTTCGCAATCGCTAATCGGAGCGCGGGAAGAGCAATTTATACGTATACGTAGTCGAAAAATTCGCCTGGGTTCTACGCGACAGCCATATTGTCGATCAGCCGCGTCCCGCCGATGCGTGCGGCGGCGAAGAGCCGGGCATTTCCGTTGTCCTGATTCAGGGGGACAAGGCTGTCCGCATCGCGCATCTCGGCATAGTCGACACTATCGAAGCCGCCTCGCAGCAGGGCCCGGCGCAACTCATCCAAGGCCGCTTGTGCTTCGCCGCCGGCCGCAAGCGTCGCAATTGCATCGCGCATTGCGCGCGGAAGGGCTGCGGCCTGCTGGCGCTGCTCGGCCGACAGATAGGCGTTGCGGCTGCTCATCGCGAGACCATCCTCCTCGCGCACGATTGGGACGCCGTGGATCGCCTCGACATGCGGGCGCGTCAGATCGAGATCGCGCGCCATGCGGCGGATCACGGCGAGCTGCTGCCAGTCCTTCTCGCCGAAGAAGGCCATGTCGGGCTGGACCTGGTTGAAGAGCTTGCAGACCACGGTGGCAACGCCATCGAAATGGCCCGGCCGGTCGCCTCCGCACAGGCCCTCGCTCACGCCTGCGACGGAGATATTTGTCGCATAGCCATCGGGGTAGACTTCATTTGGCAGCGGAGCCCAGAGCAGCGCCACGCCCTCTGCCTCGAGCAGTTCGCTGTCGCGTTGGAGCTGGCGCGGATAGGCGTCGAGATCCTCCCCTTCGCCAAACTGGCGCGGATTGACGAAGATGGAGGCGACCACATGATCGGCCGCTGTGCGTGCCTGACGCACCAGCGTGAGGTGCCCCTCGTGCAGCGCGCCCATCGTCGGCACTAGCGCAATGGTAGACCCATCACTGCGCAGCGCCGCAACCGAATTCCTCAACACTTTCAACTCACGAGCGGTTTGCACGCCGGATGCCCCTTGGATATGGTTTGCGCGCCCCGCTGTAGACAATCGCGAGGGCCGAACACAACGAATACCGGAACAGCCCTTGCCACATGTTGCGCCCCACTGGATTACCTTCGCCAATGAAAAGGGCGGGACGGGCAAGTCGACCACGGCTGTGCATGTCGCGGTGGCGCTGGCCTATCGCGGGGCGAAAGTGGTGGGTTTCGATCTCGACCACCGCCAGCGCACGCTTGCCCGCTATATCGAGAACCGCGCGGAAACGCTGCGTCGTCGCCAGATCGACCTGCCGACTATCGAATGCCACACCGTGCCGCTCATCCCCGATGAGGAATTCGGCGAGATGGTGAGCGAGCATGGGCGCGATGCCGACTTCCTCGTGATTGACACGCCGGGTCGCGACGACCCGCTGGCACGCTTCGCCGCGATCCACGCCGATACGCTGGTCACCCCGATGAACGACAGTTTCGTCGATTTCGATCTCATCGGCCAGGTCGAGGGCGAAAGCTTCAAGGTCCGCAAGCTATCATTCTACGCCGAGCTCATCTGGGAGGCGCGGATCGCGCGCAGCCGCAAGGCGATCGAGGAGAACCGCCCGCCGATGGACTGGGTTGTGGTCCGCAATCGCACCGGCCATACCGAGGCCCGCAATGTCGCTCGTATCGAGCAGGCGCTGATGGAGATGTCGAAGCGGGTGGGCTTCCGCGTCGCCAGCGGCTTGTCCGAGCGCGTGATCTATCGCGAGCTTTTCCCTTCGGGCCTGACGCTGCTCGACAAGGGGCATCTTGGCGATCTGGGAACGAGCCACCTGGTCGCGCGGCAGGAGCTGCGCCAATTGCTCGCCGCGTTGCGTTTACCCGATCACCAGCGCGACGAACTGCCGTTCGAAAGGGTCCCTGCATGATCAAGATACTGATGTTTGCCGTCGCCCTGTCGGTGTTCTGTCGCTGGGCGCTGGGCAAATGGCCGTGGGACTATTTGCGGCCAGCGCCGACCCGCAGCCAGGCCATTTTCCGCGCGCGCCAGCTGCTCAACGTCTCGGCCAAGGCCGATCACAAGGAAATCCGCGAGGCGCATCGCCGGTTGTCGGCCATGGCCCATCCCGATAGGGGTGGCAGCAAGACCCAGATGCAGGAACTGAACGCTGCGCGTGACTTGCTGCTGGACGACTTGCCTTACGAGACACCGGAGCCCCCGCAATGAGCCATACATTCGATCCGACCGTCCTGCGCGAATACGACATCAGGGGGATCATCGGCGAAACACTCGGGGCAGAGGATGCCCGTGCGATCGGGCGGACCTTCGGTTCGATGCTGGTCGAGGAAGGCGGGAGCCGGGTCGCGGTCGGATATGATGGACGTGTCAGCTCGCCCATGCTCGAACATGCGCTTGTCGAGGGGCTTACCGCTGCTGGCTGCGATGTTGTGCGTATCGGCCTCGGTGCGACGCCGATGCTATATTACGCCGAAGCAAGCGACGATGACGTGCACGGCGGCATCCAGATAACCGGCAGCCACAATCCCCCCAATTACAATGGCTTCAAGATGGTATTCCAGGGCCGCCCGTTCTTCGGCGCGGACATCCAGGAGCTGGGACGCCGCTCGGCCGCCGGCGAGTGGACCGACGGGGCAGGGGATGTCACGGACCGCGCCATCATGGACGAGTATGTTGCGCGCATGCTCACCGCGCTCGACGGGATCGACACGTCGTCGCTCGAGAGCATGAGGATCGGCTGGGACGCGGGCAATGGCGCCGCAGGCCCTGCGCTCGAGAAGCTCGTCGCCGGCCTGCCGGGTGAGCATCACGTCCTCTATACCGAGGTGGACGGCAATTTTCCCAATCATCATCCCGATCCTACTGTCGAGGAAAACCTTTCAGACCTGAAAAGCCTCGTCTCCGCAAAGTCCCTCGATTTCGGAGTGGCCTTCGACGGCGACGGTGACCGGATCGGCGCAATCGACGGCGAGGGCCGGGTGATCTGGGGCGACCAGCTGCTGATGATCTATGCCGAGGACCTTCTCGTAACCCGCAAGGGCGCGACGATCATCGCCGACGTAAAGGCCAGCCGCGCGCTCTACGATCATGTCGCGACCTGCGGCGGGAAGCCGTTGATGTGGAAGACCGGCCACTCGCTGATCAAGTCCAAAATGAAGGAAACGGGTTCGCCGCTCGCGGGGGAAATGAGCGGACACGTATTCTTCGCCGATGACTATTACGGTTTCGACGATGCCCTCTACGCAGGTGTACGCCTGATGGCCGCAGCCGCACGCCTCGGCAAATCGGTCACCCAGCTGCGCAGCGACATGCCGCAGATGATCAACACTCCGGAAATGCGCTTCCAGGTCGACGAAAGCCGCAAGTTCGCCGCGATCGAGGAGGTGAAGGACCGCCTCAGCGGGACCGATGCCGACGTCAACGGCACCGACGGGGTGCGCGTGAACACGTCAGACGGCTGGTGGCTGCTCCGCGCCTCGAACACGCAGGACGTGTTGGTGGCGCGCGCCGAAAGCGACAGCGAGGAAGGCCTGGAGCGCCTGGTCGGGCAGATCGACGAGCAGCTGAAGCTCAGCGGCCTCGAACGCGGGGAAAGCGTGGGGCACTAGCTTTGGCGTTCGGGGCGCGGGACAACTGGCCGTGGTCCGAACTCGGCATCGCGGAAACTTCCGACAAGGACGCAATCCACGCGGCTTATGCGAGGCGCAAGGCCGAACTCGATATCTCGATGCGTATATCCGCCTTCGCCCGTCTTACCGAGGCGCGCGAGAAGGCCCTTTTCCTTGCCTCCGAGATGCTGCGAGCTTCCGAACGGGGCGATGAAGGGCCGGCGGGCGCCCCCCGAGTAGTCGCTCCCCCACCGATCCCAGACCTGCCGCCTCAACCGGCGCCGCCACGTATCGAGATTCCTGTTGCCGAGAAGATTGATCCGGAGGATTTCGCCGCAGACCCGGTTGACACCAAACTGCTCGAAATCGAGCCACCCGAACCCGAACCCGAACCCGAACCCGAACCCGAACCCGAACCCGAACCCGAACCCGAACCCGAACCCGAACCCGAACCCG
>NZ_JAIGNJ010000004.1 GCF_019711415.1 Qipengyuania vesicularis
CCGAACCCGAACCCGAACCCGAACCCGAACCCGAACCCGAACCCGAACCCGAACCCGAACCCGAACCCGAACCCGAAGCCCGTCCGAGGATCTATGCCGATCCCTCTTATGAAGAGGATCACGAGCCTTATACGCGCTCGGTCTATCAGCCGGATGTTGATCTATCCTTCGGTGAAACCATCGGGCAAAGTTCCAATGTTCTCGAGCGATACCGGCTAGATAAATTCGGTTTCTGGTGGCTGCTGGGCCTGCTGTTTCTGATCGCCATGTGCACCGGTGACGACGACGAGCCACCGCGCTCCGAGACGGCCGTTTCGCAAACCTCCTATCCCACCGATTTCATGGAGGGTCCGCCGACGGCCAACGGTAGGGTGGTCGACACCCGCCGTCTGGACCCAATTGTCGCAGATCTGTTTGGCGATGATGTAGACTATGCCGAAATTGTCGAAAGCGATGCCGAATTCGCGGAGGTCTTTGCTTTCCATGTGGCCGATGAGGGCTATGACCCGGCCAAAGCGCGCGCCTATCTGCGCGACGAAATGATGCGGGTGCGCTCGGTGGTGTCGACCAGCGATCTGCTAGCGGCAAGCAGGGTCTATCTCGCCTGGCTCAAGGCTGCGCAAGCCGAAGGCGGCGACTATTGCCGCGACATCTACACCAAGGCTTTCCTGAAAGAGGGTTTCTCTCCTGGGCCCGAAATCCTCGCAAGCGAACGTGAACTTGCGAAACTTTATCTGGACCGGCGGAACTACCTCAAACCGGTGGAAGTGGTGGCAAGTGTCGAGCTTCAGGAAAGCGTCATCGGGCGGACCCAGGCATTGACTGGCCTGACCCGCGAAGAAATCGGCGCCGCGCTCGCCGATGACCGCTCTCCTGAGCGCTGTGCAGTTACGATCGGTCTTGTCGAAGCCCTGATGGAGGATGGCGGCGAGAATGCGTACCGGGGATTGGCAGCCCTTTGACGAGCACGATAGTTCGAGTGGAACCCGCGAGAACGCGAAGCGCTGAGGACATGTGAGCGCAGCAAGCATCCCTCCCGAAATCTTAGACTGGTTCGCAGGTCGTAGCTGGCGCATCCGAACTCACCAGGAGGCGATGCTGGCCGCGAGCGATGCAGGGCGTCATGCCCTGCTGGTGGCCGATACCGGCGCCGGCAAGACGCTCGCGGGCTTCCTGACGACGCTGGCGGCCTTCACGCCTTCGCGCAGCGGGTGCGAACCGCCGGAAGGACTCCACACGCTCTATGTCTCGCCCCTCAAGGCGCTGGCTCATGACGTGCAGCGCAACCTCCTTACGCCGGTCGAGGAGATGGGCCTGCCGATCACGGTGGAGACCCGGAGCGGCGATACTCCCTCGGACCGCAAGAAGCGCCAGCGGACGCGTCCTCCAAATGTCCTGCTGACCACGCCCGAGAGCCTGTCGCTGCTGCTGTCCTATCCGGACAGTTTCGAGATGTTCAGGGGCCTCAAGCGCACTGTTATTGATGAGGTACACGCCTTCGCCACGGGCAAACGAGGCGACCTGCTGGCGCTCGCGCTCACCCGTCTGCAGGCCATTTCTCCGGACATGCAGCGCGCTGCCCTTTCGGCGACGGTTGCCGGGCCGGAGGTCTTTCGCGAGTGGCTCGCGCCGTGGGGCGACATCGACAGCGTTGAGCTGGTCGAAGGCGAGCAGGGGGCGCCCGCCGAGGTCGAAATCCTGCTCCCCGACGAAGAGCGCGTGCCCTGGGGCGGACATGCGGCGACATGGGCGATCCCGCAGCTCTACCAAGAGATCCGGCGCAACAAGACGACGCTTGTGTTCACCAACACGCGCTTCCTTGCCGAGTACATCTTCCAGCACCTTTGGGATGTGAACGAGGAGAACCTGCCGATCGGCATCCACCACGGCTCGCTCTCGAAGGAGGCGCGGCGCAAGGTGGAGGGCGCGATGGCGCGGGGGGAGTTACGCGCGCTCGTTGCCACGGCCAGTCTCGATCTTGGCGTCGACTGGGGCGATATCGACCTCGTGGTGCAGATGGGCGCCCCCAAGGGGTCTTCGCGGCTCTTGCAGCGCATAGGGCGCGCCAATCACCGGCTCGACCAGCCTTCGCGTGCCTTGCTTGTCCCCGGCAACCGCTTCGAATTTCTCGAGGCGACAGCGGCGAAGGAAGCCGTCGACGAGGGCAAGCGCGACGGTGAGGATTTCCGTGCCGGCGGGCTCGACGTCCTGGCGCAACACGTCATGGCCTGTGCCTGCGCCTCGCCGTTTCAGGAAGAGGAGCTGATTCGCGAAGTGCGCTCCAGCCTAGCCTATGCCTGGGTCGACGAGCAGGTCTGGGAGCGCGTGCTCACTTTCGTCGCGACGGGTGGCTACGCGCTCCAGGCCTATGACAAGTTCAAGCGCATCGTGCGCGACAGGCAGGGCGTCTGGCGGCTGACCCATCCCGAGCAGGCAGCGCGCCACCGCCTGAACGCAGGTATCATAATCGACAGCGAGATGCTTGAGGTGCGGTTCAATTCCGGGCGCGGACGCGGCGGACGCAGCCTCGGAAAGATCGAGGAGCGTTTCGCCGCGCAGCTCAGCCCGGGGGACACATTCGCCTTCGCGGGGATGAGCCTCGAGGTGGTCAAGCTCCAAGACATGGAAGTGCTGGTGAAGGCCGCGACTTCCAATGCCATGATCCCGAGCTATGGCGGCGCGCGCATGCCGCTCACCACCCATCTGGCCGAGCGGGTGCGGACCATGTTGGTCGACCGGGCGGGCTGGGCGCGTTTTCCCGACGATGTGCGCGAATGGCTGGAAGTGCAGGACTGGCGCAGCCAGATGCCCGGGCCGGGGCAGCTGCTGGTCGAAAGCTTCCCGCACGCCAAGCGTCATTACTCGGTCTACTATACTTTCGAGGGCTGGAACGCGAACCAGAGCCTGGGGATGCTGATCACGCGGCGGATGGAGGATCGCGGGCTGATGCCGGGCGGTTTCGTCGCCAACGACTACAGCCTTGCCGTGTGGGGTCTGAAACCGGTGAAAGATCCTGCGCCGCTGCTCTCACCCGACATCCTGCAGGACGAGTTCATCGAGTGGGTGCAGAACTCGCACTTGCTTCGCAGGGCGTTTCGCGAGGTTGCCGTGATCGGGGGACTGGTCGAGCGCCAGCATCCAGGCAAGCGCAAGACCGGCAAGCAAGTCACCTTTTCGACCGACCTGATCTACGACGTGCTGCGGAAGTACGAGCCCGACCACGTCCTTCTGGAGGCGGCCTGGGCCGATGCGCGGGCGCGGATGACCGATGTCGGTAGGCTCGGCGACCTGCTCGATCGATCGGCCGAACAGCTGGTGCATGTGGAGCTCGACCGGGTCAGCCCGCTTGCCGTCCCGGTGATGGTCATGATCGGCCGCGAGGCGACGCCGCAAGGGTCGGTGGACGACGAGCTGCTACTGGAAGCGGAAAGCCTCGCTGGCGCTGCCATGCGAGTCGATGACTTGCCACTTACGGACGAGTAGAGGGCATGGAATGCGGTGAGGGGAGCGGGGCGCAATCTTCCCGCGACGGAGGGGCAAGCTCTGCGAAGCTATCGGGATCTTCGTAGCGCCGGTATCGCTCGATCTCCGAGAAGCGGAAGCAGCGATCGATAGCCCCATGCTTTCGAACAAGGTCGAGAACCTGAATGGCTCGGGCATAGGATGCGTCGGCTTCTGGCGCGAACAGCAGGGGGGCGTTCTCGCCACCAAGCTTGGGCCGTTCGAGTATCCGGCCCAGCTCCTCATCACTGACCTGCGCGCCGTTCCACAGTATTGCGCCATCGGCGGTCACGATCAGGCGATTGACGGGAGGGCTGAGCGGACCGGGGCCGTCATCTGGATAAGGTGCGGGCAGGTCGACCGTCAGCGCGTTCGGCGCAATGCCATAGCTCGACGCGACAAGTGCCCCGGCTATGGCAAAGACCCCGGCGAGCGGCACGAAGCTGATCCAGCGTAGCGGCTCACCGTGATCGTATGGCTCTATCCGGCGACGCCAGCGCCGGGAACGCGACTCAATCGGCACCGAATTCGCGGTATTTGTGATTGCCGACGAAGGCAAAGTTCTCGATCCCCGCATCCTTGATGAGGGCGATGGTCCTTGCGGATGTCTGGTACGATGCCAATGCGTCGGGCTCGAAGCGCACCACTGGTTGGGTTTCGAGCTTGGCGGTCGAGGCGAGTTGGTTGAGCAATTCCTGGCGGTCCATCTCCGCACCGTTCCAGTAGAGTCGATCGCTGCGGTCGATATGGACCACATTGATATCGAGGATATCCTCTTCGCCCTCGCCATTGGGGAGCGGGATGAGCAGGGCGTGAGTGGCGATCGGGATGACCATGATGAACATGATCAGGAGGACAAGCAGGACATCGATGAACGGTGTAACGTTCATATCGCTGAAATAGCTTTGCGGGGACGGCGAACGGCGCGCGGCAATGGGCATGGCACTCTCCTCTCGATTAATGTAATAACATCACAAATAGAGGAAGAAGGCAAGGGCCTCGTCCTGGCCCATAGATGGCCAGTGCCTTCGCGACCGCAGTGGTTCCGGCAACAAAAAAGGGGCGGATCGCTCCGCCCCTTCCTCGGTGTTTCTCTTTCGAAACGCTTACTGCATGCCGGCCTTGCCGAAGGTGCGGTAGCGTTCGTTGCCGACGAAGCCGAACTTCGTCACGCCGCTGGCCTTGATGACCTGAAGCACGCGGGCCGAAAGGTCGTAGCTGGCGAGCGCTTCGGGCTCGAACTGCAGTTCGGGCTCGGGATCGATCGTCATCGATTGCTGCAGCAGGTTAACGAGATCGCCCATCTGGATCTCCTCGCCGTTCCAAAGCATCCGATCGTCCTGGGTGAGGATGAGCTTGTTCTTGTCGGGCTCGACCGTCACCGGGGGCGGATTGGGGTTGGGTTGCGGCAGGTCGATGTCGACCGAGTGCGTCGCGACCGGAATGGTGATGATGAACATGATGAGGAGAACGAGCAGGACGTCGATCAACGGCGTCATGTTCATTTCCATCATCGGAGAGCCATCGTCGCTACCGCCTGACATTGCCATGGTGGGTTACTCCTGAAAAACTTGCCTGAACCGAAGGTCTTCCGACCTATCAGCCGTTCGGATCGACCGGGTTCGAAATGAAGCCGACGGTGGGATAGCCTGCCGCCTGCACGTTGTAGATCGCGCCTGCGACACACGACCACGGCGCATTCACGTCGCCGCGAATGTGGACCTGCGGGATCTTGTCCGGGTCTTCCATGATCGCTTCGGGACCACCGGCACGCTGCACGATGTTGTCGAGGCGTTCGAAAGCCTGGTCGTAGAGCTCTTCCGAGGTCACTGCAGTGATGTTGTTGAAGTAGACGCGGCAGTCACCGTTGCGCGAGGCGCCTTCGAAGCCAGCCTGGCCAGCGCTGCGCCCTGCATCGTCGGTAGTGCTGACGGTCAGCAGCAGGTTCTCGACCTTGTCTTTCGACTCGACCGATTCGAGCACCGGGATTTCCAGTTTCTCGATGGTCTGGATCGCGACCGGGACCGCGATGAGGAAGATGATCAGGAGCACCAGCATCACGTCCACGAGCGGCGTGGTGTTGATGTCCGACATCGGCGTCTCTGCGCCGCCTCCCATCTGGATCGCCATATCTTACATCCTATCCGTACAAATATTCACACGATTGCGCTTGGAGCGTGCAGGCGCGGGAAGCCGGGGGCGTCCCGCGCCTTGCAGATCAGCGCTTGGTCGTGGTGGTGGTGGTCGCACCGGCTGCCGGAGTTGCCGGACGTGCCGATGCTGCCTTGCCGGCGGTCTGCGTCGACGTTGCCGTCATCACGGCCGGCTTGATGGCGCCGTTCGAGTTGATGTTGGCGAGCAGATCGGTCGAGAAGCCGGTCATCATGTCGGCGATGCGACGGTTGCGGCTCTGCAGCCAGTTGTAGGCGAACACGGCCGGAACGGCGACGAGCAGACCGATAGCGGTCATGATCAGTGCCTCACCAACCGGGCCTGCGACCTTGTCGATCGAAGCCGAGCCGGCCATGCCGATATTGATCAGGGCGCGGTAGATACCGATCACGGTGCCGAGCAGGCCGACGAAGGGAGCGGTTGCACCCACGGTCGCGAGGAACGGCAGGCCGCCTGCGAGCTTGGCGTTGATGGCATGCTCAGAGCGAGCCAGCGTGCCGTGCAGCCAGTCATGCGCTTCGAGATTGTTCTGCATCTTCTCGTGCTTCGATTCGGCTTCGACCGCATCGTCGACGAGCTGACGCCATGCGCTGTTCTTTTCCAGCTTGGTCGCCCCTTCCTTGAGCGTGTTGGCCTTCCAGAAGCTGGTGCGGACAGCCTTGTACTGGTTCATCACCTTCTGCTGTTCGAACAGCTTGGTGAACAGGATGTAGAACGAGCCCACCGACATGATGACCATAACGCCGAGGATGAACCAGGCGACGAAGCCGCCCTGTTCCATGGCTTCCATGAAGCCGAACGATGCCTGCGGAGCAGCGGAAAGAAGTGAGAAAGTCATAGCGAGTTATCCTCTTGAAAATTTGATCTTTTTGCCTGCCGATGTCCCTAGTCGGGCAGGACGTACCGGATCGATTGGCTGAGTGTGTCAGGAATCGGGTCGCCGGCCGCATTGAGCGCGGGATTGTAGCGAGCATACCGCTGCATACCCCGGCAGGCGGCCTGATCGAGGGCCGACGAGCCTGAGCTTCCGGTAACAGCACACCCTTCGACGCGTCCGTTGGCGCCAACGGTGATGCGCATGGTAACCGTGCCCTGCTCCTCGCGACGAAGTGCGCTTGAGGGGTAGTCGCCCTGGATACGAGCGGCCCAGCGGTTGAGGTTATCTGCGGACGCCGAACGAGCGCGCGACGGCGGCGGCGGCGGTGCCGGAGGTGCGGGCGGCGGGATCGTCAACGCGGGCGGAGCCGGCGGCGGGATCGTTGGCGTCGTCCTCAGCGGCGGCGGCGCAGGCGCGATATTGATCGGCGGTGCGGGCGCGACCGGCGGCGGCGGGGCCGTGTCCGGCACGTCTTCGGGCGGCGGCGGGGGTTCGTCTTCCGGCTCCGGCGGGGGCGGCTCTTCCACGTCGATCGTCGTTACGCGCTCAACCACCTTCTGCACCGCATTGTATGCGAGACCGGTGATCAGAGCGTAACCGAGGGCAATGTGGATGAGGGCAACGATGATGATCGCAATAATGCGATTCCCACTCATCTGTTGGTCAGCATAAGCCATTCGGTTGCATCACTCCATCGTGTCTGCCCGATTCGCACCGGGCCATTTTCGACGCCGCTTGGGGGATGGGGCCATTGTCCTCGTCCCCGGCGCCGTATTCCATTTCACACCTTCGCGAACCCGATCAGGAACATCGGCGTAAACCCCGGCTTGTTCCTGAAAATATCGCCAAAGGCAACACTCAGGCAATATTGTATCATTAACCGAGTTCTGGTGCACCCCTTAGCGGTGCTGGCCTTGGGGGGCAAACGCTTTATCGGTTAAGCACCGATTCACCGATACGTGGACAGGGAACGTATCAAGCCGTCCTGTGGTTTCCACGTGGATGCCAAGCGACGGAAATTGTGAGAGGTTTAACCCGCATAAATGCCGAAACGACCGATACTTGCCGGCTTCGCCGCAATCCTCCTCACCACTCCGCTTGCCGCGCAGGACGCGCCGGCGAATGCGCTCACCTATGCGGATATCGTCGGGCTTGCGGATGCGGCGCCGCTCGTCGTTCGGGCCGAGGTGCGCAAGCAGGTAGCGGTCGCGCCCGAACGCGCCCCGGGCCTCGCGCCCGGCCACGTCCGGCTCTTCATCGAAGCTCGTACAAAGGCACTGATCGCGGGCAACGTCCCCCTGGGTGAGAACCTGAGATATCTTGTCGACGTACCGCTCGGCGCGAACGGCAAGGCGCCGAAGCTGAAGAAGCGCGAGTTCGTCCTTTTCGCCCGCAGCGTCCCGGGCCGCCCGGGCGAGATCCAGCTGGTCGGAGAAGGCGCACAGCAACCGTGGAGTGCGGACTTCGAGTCGCGCTTGCGCCCGGTGTTGTCCTCGCTGGTCGCCGCCGATGCTCCGCCGCGCGTGACTCGGGTGGCCGATGCGCTGGCAGTGGAGGGCACGCTGGCCGGAGAATCGGAGACGCAGCTCTTCCTAGATACAGAAAACGATGGCCCGGTCTCGATTACCGTCGTCCGCCGACCCAACCAGACACCGCGCTGGGGCGTTTCCTGGACTGAGATCGTCGACCAGTCGGCACGCCCTCCGCAAGCAGGGACACTTGGTTGGTATCGCCTCGCCTGCTCGCTTCCCGCCGACCTTCCGGGATCCGCCAATCTCTCGCGCGATTCGCGCAGCAGGGCCCTGGCGTCCCGCGACTATGCCTATGTGATCGAGCAGCTTGGGCCGTGCGAGCGAACGCTCTGACCGGTCCACGCTCAGCTTGAGCAGCGACAAGACAAACTGGTTCACGCCCGCACCTGCCTTGCGCTAGGCGATGGCCCATGGAGCCATTTCGCCACACATTTCGCGTGCGCTACGCAGAGGTCGACCCGCAGAGCGTGGTCTTCAACTCGCGCTATCTGGAATATGCCGACATCCTCGTAACCGAGCATTTTCGCGAGGCGCGTACCCGGGGGATGCCCGACGACGTGGAATTCCATGTGCGCAAGGCGGAGGTCGATTACCTCGCACCCATCAGGCTCGACGAACTCATCGAGGGGCGCCTCACGGTCGAGTCGATCGGCTCCTCCAGCATGAAAACGCTCATCACCCTCCATGGCGCTTGCGATGGCGAGCTGCGGGCGGAGATCCGCCTGCTGACGGTGCATGTGGACCTGCCCGAAGGGCGCCCCACACCGGTGCCGGATGACGTCCGTCAGGCTTTCGGTTTCCCCGCGCGGGAGGCGATCGATGGCTGAACCGCTGCGCATCGCACTTGCCGGCCTTGGGACTGTTGGCGTCGGCGTGATCCGACTCGTCGAAACCAATCGCGACATGATTGCAGCGCGTGCCGGGCGGCCGATCGAGATCGTCGCGGTCACTGCGCGCGAGAGGGGCCGGGATCGCGGCGTCGACCTTTCCTCTTACGCCTGGGTGGACGACATGCAGGCCATGGCGGGTCGCGCCGATGTCGATGTCGTGGTCGAATTGGTGGGCGGCTCTGATGGGCCCGCCCTCACGCTGGCCCGCAGCGCGCTCGATGCCGGAAAGGGGCTGGTCACTGCCAACAAGGCCATGGTCGCCCATCATGGGCTCGAGCTGGCCGAGATTGCGGCCATGCGGAACGCGCCCTTCGCCTTCGAGGCAGCGGTTGCGGGCGGCATCCCTGTCCTGAAGGGCTTGCGCGAAGGGACCGCAGCCAACGCGCTCGACAGAATCTACGGCATCCTCAACGGCACCTGCAATTACGTGCTGTCGGAAATGGAACAGACCGGCGCCGATTTCGAGGAGATGCTTCGTGCAGCGCAGGAGAAGGGCTATGCCGAAGCCGACCCGGCGTTCGATATCGAGGGTGTGGATGCGGCGCACAAGCTCGCCATCCTGGCCGCAATCGGTTTCGGAACGCGAATCGATTTCGATGCGGTCCGCACCGAAGGCATCACCCAGGTCCGGGCAAGCGACATCGCCCAAGCCGATGCGCTGGGCTATGTCATTCGCCTCGTCGGCATCGCTTCCCTTGCGGGCGAGGGCGAGGAGCGGCGCCTGCTCCAGCGCGTGAGGCCTTGCCTCGTCCCCTTCCGCCATCCGCTGGCCGCCGTAACGGGCCCGACCAACGCGGTGGTTGCCGAAGGTGATTTCTCCGGCCGCCTCCTGTTCCAGGGTGCGGGAGCAGGCGACAAACCGACTGCCAGCGCTGTCGTCGCCGACCTCATCGACATTGCCCGCGGCCAGAGCGGTGCGCCGTTCTCGGTGCCGACCACCTCTCTAGTGCCATGCGAACCAGCCGATCCGGGCGATCGCATCGGGCGCGACTATATCCGCTTTACAGTTGCTGACCGGCCCGGCGTGCTTGCCGAGATCACCGCTGCCATGCGCGATGCGGGTGTCTCGATCGAAAGCCTGATCCAGCGCGGCCGGAATGCCGAAGGCGGCGATGTGCAAGTGGCAATGGTGACTCACGAGGGGCCCGAACGCTGCGTGACCAAGGCGCTCGAACTGCTTGATGGCTCGCCTAGCCTGACGGCTCCTCCGCTGGTGATGCCGATACTGAAGGACTGACTTCGCTCTCCGCCAATGGCGGCGGAAGGCCGAGGTCTTCTTCGCTGATTTCGAGCGGGTCGGTTTCTCCAAGCGGAGCGAGTCCTCGGGCGATCCGATCCGCGTCCGAGCCTTTTGGCGCCTCGGGCAGCGCCTCGACGTCGATGATCAGGGCGGGCGGTGGCGGGCAGGGCGGGATGAAGCAGCCCTTGATCGACATGGTCACGCCAACGGCGGGGATCGTGTTCGGGAGGTTCACTTCCAGCGGCATGGGCCCCTTCGTGCGCTTGGCATGCCGGTTCTTCGCCGTATCGTCATCGTAGAGACGGTGCTCGTCGCCAGACGACCGGCGGCAAACCACAATCTCTCCGGTGATCGTGGCGGCGTCCTGATCCTGCGAGCAATTCTCCAGTTCCGGCTCGCTTTCCGGCACCTCCACCAGCAAGTCGATCCTCTCCGGCGGCTCACCGGTCTGCGCCCCGAGTGAATCTTGCGCGTGGATGGGCATGGCAATGAACAGTGCGGCCAGACTTGGGACGATTGTCAGTCCGCGTCTCGACAATGACATGCTCCCTGTCTATCCGCCCGCCGCATAGGTATTCACGGCTCGCCTTGCGGCGGCCCAACTCTGGCTTCAGGGACTGAACTGCGCATGAACTCGCCCACCGACAATCCGCTCGATCGTGTCCTCGTCCTCGAAATGGTCCGCGTGACCGAGGCGGCCGCCGTTGCCGCCTCCAAGCTGATCGGTCGCGGCGACGAGAAGGCGGCCGACGCGGCTGCGGTGGAGGCCATGCGCAAGGCCTTCGACACGCTGGACATCGACGGAACGGTAGTAATCGGCGAGGGAGAACGCGACGAGGCGCCAATGCTCTTCATCGGCGAGAAAGTCGGCGGTGCGATCGGCAAGGGCCCGAAGATCGACATCGCGCTCGACCCGCTCGAAGGCACCACCATCACCGCCAAGGCTGGCCCCAACTCGCTGGCCGTCCTCGCCGCAAGCGCCGAAGGCTGCCTGCTCAACGCCCCCGATGTCTATATGGACAAGCTCGCGGTTGGTCCGGGTTATCCGGAAGGCATTATCGATCTCGCCAGGACCCCGACAGAAAACGTCACTGCCGTTGCCGAGGCCAAGGGGGTGAAGCCTTCGGATATCATCGTCTGTGTGCTCGACCGTCCGCGCCATGCCGAGCTGATTGCGGAACTGCGCAGCATCGGCTGCGGAGTGGTCCTGATCGGCGATGGCGATGTGGCAGGTGTGATCGCGGTTACCGACGAGGACACGACCATCGACATGTACATGGGCCAGGGCGGTGCACCCGAAGGCGTGCTGGCAGCCGCCGCGCTCCGCTGTGTAGGGGGGCAATTCAACGGTCGCCTCGTGTTCCGCAACGATGACGAGAAGGCCCGCGCGCGAAAGTGGGGTATTGAGGACCTCGACCGGATATACACGCGCGACGACCTGGTGAAGGGCGATTGCATCTTCGCTGCGACCGGCGTGACCAGCGGCTCGCTTCTCGAAGGCGTCAAATATCGCCGTGGGGGCAAGATGACGACCGAGAGTGTGGTCATGCGCGCATCGAGCGGAACCGTCCGCTGGATCAGGGGCGAGCATAAAATCTGACCAAAGGCGCGCAAAAGGGCCGAAAACGGCCTCACGCCATGTTGCAATCCGATGACGCTCGGCTAGGCGGTTTGCACAGCCGTTCACGGGGATTCGTTACATGAAAATCATGGCCGCCAACTCGAACCTGCCGCTCGCCCGAGCGATTGCAGGCTATCTCGAAATGCCGCTGGTAGATGCGCAGGTGCGCCGCTTTGCCGACGAGGAAATTTTCGTCGAGATCCACGAGAATGTGCGCGGCGAGGATGTCTTCGTGGTCCAGTCGACCAGCTATCCGGCGAACGACAACCTCATGGAACTGCTGATCTGCATCGATGCGCTGCGACGTGCATCGGCTCGCCGTATTACCGCGGTGGTTCCCTATTTCGGCTATGCCCGACAGGACCGGAAACCGGGCCCGCGCACGCCGATCTCGGCAAAACTCGTCGCCAACCTCATCACCGAGGCAGGCGCTGACCGCGTGCTCGCGGTCGACCTCCATGCTGGCCAGATCCAGGGTTTCTTCGACATCCCGACCGACAACCTCTTTGCCGCACCGGTGATGGCTGCCGACATCCAGGCGCGTTACGGTGATGAAGACCTCATGGTCGTCTCGCCCGACGTCGGCGGCGTGGTCCGCGCCCGCGCGCTTGCGAAGCGGCTCGACAATGCTCCGCTGGCAATCGTCGACAAGCGGCGCGACCGCCCAGGCGAGAGCGAGGTCATGAACATCATCGGCGATGTAAAGGGCCGCCACTGCATCATGATCGACGATATCATCGATTCGGGTGGCACGCTTTGCAATGCGGCCCAGTCGCTGCTCGATGAAGGTGCTGCCTCGGTGGCTGCCTATATCACGCACGGCGTACTATCGGGCGGAGCCGTGGCCCGGGTCGACGGATCGGCGCTCAAGGAGCTGGTGATCACCGATTCGATCAAGCCGACCGATGCGGCTAAGGATTCGGGCAAGATCCGCATTCTCACGATCGCCCCGCTCATCGGCGAGGCAGTGCGGCGGATCGCCGATGAGAGCAGCGTCTCGAGCCTATTCGACTAGGCCTGGTCCGGCTCCGCGTCCGGATCCCGCCACGGCCTTGGATCGTCGCCGGAAAGGTGCTCGATCGCTTCCAGACGGCGTGACTGGCGTATCTCCATCGTAATCCGCAGGAGCGGGTGCTCACCGGTCTTCAGCCGGCCCGGTGTCGTATCGAACAATTGCCGCATCTCGCGGGTGACATGCGACTGGTCGAAATAGCGCAGGCGGATTTCCGGCTCTTCATCCTCGCTCGCCACGCCAAGCAGGGCGGCGGCCATATCGAGCGCCCGCGCGCGGCGCATTGCAAAGCGTGGCGATACGCCTAGGTCGCGCCCGATGATCCGCTCGAGCGTGCGCCGGGTGGTGTCCTGCGCTTTGGCGAACTGGTCCAGAGAGGCGCCGGGGTCGGTCAGGTAGAGTCGTTCGAATTCACATAGAAGTTCATCGGGCGGGGACAGGTCGGCATTCTTCACCTCTCGGAGAAGCTGCTGTTCGACCGCCTCCAGCCAAGCCGTGATATCGTCCTGTGGAGCAAATGCCTCAGCTGGAACGGGCTTCTTGGTGAAGCAATCGAACGGCAGGATCCGATCGTTCGTCGCTTCAACTTCCGGCAGGCCGAGTTCCAGTGTCGCACCCGGGGTGAAGTTGATCGATACCACCCGGAAGGAGCCATGCACCTTGAGCCGCATGAGCCGGGTGCAGGGTCCGAAATAGAGCGCCAGCCCTTCTTCGCCGGGCGCGAACTCCTGCTCGCCATCAGCAGTTTGTGCAGTCCAGTTGGCGCCGTAGATGATGCGCATGGTGGGCTGTTCACAAAAGGAACCACACGAAATCGAAGCGCCTTCGGGAAGGTTCACGGAGGTGACCCCTATCCTGCCGATCCACGGCTTGAGGTCGTCGCAAGGTGCGCGGTTGAAAGCGAGCGGCAATCCGTCTGCGGTCTGGCCGGTATTGGAGACGAGCGGGAGCGAAGGCGTGCGCGCGCCCTTCTTCTGAGACTTGTTGTCCAGAGCCCTGTCTATATCCTTTCCCCTTCAGAGCGACCCGAAGGGCGAGGGACTTCAATAATTGCCGCGGCGTCTTGACCCGCGTCGCTCGAATGTCAAATGCGCAGTATGGCTTCCCGTTCCGATCTCGACCTCGCCCACCGTCTCGCCGATGCCGCCGGTGAGGTGATCCGCCCCTTGTTCCGCGGCAGCTGGAGCGAGGAACAAAAGGCAGATCGAACCTTCGTCACCGAAGCCGACCGCGCGGCCGAAGCTGCGATGCGCGCGATCATCGAATCCGAACGACCCGATGACGGGATCGTCGGCGAGGAATATGGCGTGCGCAATGAATCAGCGGGCCGCCAATGGGTGCTCGATCCGATCGACGGAACGACCAGCTTCATCGCCGGGCGCCCGATCTTCGGTACCTTGATCGCACTCGTCCAGGACGGCTTCCCAGTGCTCGGCATCATCGACCAGCCCATTGCGCGCGAACGCTGGGCGGGACGCATGGGAGAGGGGACCACATTCAACGGCAAGCCGGTGACTACTGCTCGGTGCCGCGAATTGTCGGGCGCCGTCCTGGCCACTACCACCCCGCACCAGTTTTCCGATCACGAGGCCGATCACTTCATGGGCCTCGCCAAGAGCGTGGCGGAGCGCAAGATCATCTATGGCGGCGATTGCTACAATTACGGGCTGGTAGCCAGCGGGCATGTCGATCTCGTTTGCGAGGCGGGCCTCAAGCTCCATGACTTCGCGGCACTCGCTCCCATCGTAGAAGGTGCCGGCGGGATGATGTGCGACTGGCGCGGCGAACCACTGCATGCGGAAAGCGATGGGACCGCCCTTGCCATTGGTGATCCCGCAAGGCTCGAGGACGTGCTCGAAGCAATGGGACTGGCCTGACAGGGAAATTTCCCGCGCGCGCAGGGTCCGCAAAAGTGCGATTCATTTACCAGTTGCGAAGAGTTGCGCGGCTAAGGCCGCATCGACGGCTTCGCAGGCCGTAAAATTTTGCAAAGGGCTAAACCAGGACATGAAGAAGACCGCAATCGCACTCGCCATGGCGAGCATTTCCCTGCCTTCGATGGCAGCGGCACAGGACGACTACGTCAACTATGAGGAAGCGCCGGAGAAATCGGCAGCGCACAAGGCAGGATTCCGCGTCGAGGGTCGCGCGTTCTACGAGAACATCACCGATCCGGAAGAAGACATCGGTATCATCTACGAATTCGGCAATGGCGTGGGCGCTGGGGTGGAATTCGGTGCCGATTTCGCGGTCAGCGACACTGTCGTGCTCGGACCCTACGTGACCTATGATTTCTCCTCGATGGAAAATTGTGAGGACGGCGCCTGCCTGTCGACCCCGACCTATTGGGCCGTCGGCCTGCATGCCGGCATCGTCACCGGCAGCAAGGGCATGGTCTTCGCCAAGCTCGGCTACGGCGAACAGGAAGTGACCCTTGAGGGCACCTTCGATGATCCGGTCGATGGACCGATCCTTCTCGACGAGAGCGAGTCGGGCGGCGGATACAACTTCGCCCTCGGCTACGAGCACGGCTTCGGCGGCCCGCTCTACGGCCGTGTCGAGGTGGGCGTTAGCGAAAGCTACGACATCTACGGTTTCGACCTGCAGCGCGGTTTCTTCGGCCTCGGGCTGGGCGCACGCTTCTAAGTCGGAACGGCACTGATTACATGCAGGGGGCGGGGTCATTGTATTCCCGCCCCTTTTTTCATGGCAAAGCGCGAGCGATCCTTTACCAGCACGGCCATGGTCAAAGACAAACCGCTTGCTGGAAAGATTGCGCTCGTCACCGGGGCTGCGCGCGGGCTGGGTTTCGAAATCGCCTATCGCCTCGCGGAGCATGGCGCCCGCGTCTGGCTCAATGGGAGAGACCAGAGGGCGCTGGATGAAGCGGCGGAGCAGATCGGCGAGCGTGGGCGCACTCTCTCATTCGATATCGCTGATGACGAAGCGACCTCCGAAGCCTTCGAGGCGATCGGTGAGGATGGCCTCGATATTCTGGTCAATAATGTGGGCCAGCGAGACCGGCGCAGCTTCGATAAGCTGGCGCGCGAAGACATGGCTCGCCTGCTCGACATCAATCTCGTCGCTCCCTTCGACTTGGCACGAAGGGCCGCTCCCCTGATGCGTGCGCGCGGATACGGTCGCATCATCAACATTACCTCGATCGCATCGGAGATCGCTCGCGGGGACGCGGCATACACGGCAAGCAAGGCGGCGCTCGATGGAGTGACGCGGTCGCTCGCGGCGGAATTGGGGCCTTACGGTATCACGGTGAATGCAGTCGCTCCCGGGTTCGTCCTGACCGAGGCGAACGAGGAGTGGTTCACGAAAGGCGATGACATCCCCACGCACCTTGCCCGACGGACATCGCTTGGCCGCTGGGCCGAGCCGCACGAGATCGCCGGACCGGCTGCCTTCCTCGCATCGGAGGCGGCATCCTATGTCACCGGGCACACGCTGATCGTCGACGGTGGCTACGTGACCCATTTCTGAGCGGCCCCTTTGGGCTTGCATTGCGCCGGGAAATCGCTATCTGCGCGGCCTTCACCGACACGTGATTCATCTGCCGGTCTGGCCGAAAGGGCTGCCAGGGCTGGTTGGACGTGTCTCTGACCCGATATCCGAGTAGGAGATGAAAATGCCCAAGCTGAAGACCAAGAGTGGTGTGAAGAAACGCTTCAA
Source organism: Qipengyuania vesicularis (assembly GCF_019711415.1). Lineage (GTDB taxonomy): Bacteria > Pseudomonadota > Alphaproteobacteria > Sphingomonadales > Sphingomonadaceae > Qipengyuania > Qipengyuania vesicularis. The sequence continues at coordinate 16,527 of NZ_JAIGNJ010000004.1, forward strand.
GATCACCGCCACCGGCAAGGTCAAGCATGGTGTCGCCGGCAAGCGCCACCGCCTGATCAGCCACAATGCGAAGTACATCCGCCAGAACCGCGGTACCACTGTCCTGTCGGAAGCCGACACCAAGACGGTGAAGAAGTGGGCGCCTTACGGCCTCGACTGATCGCGAACTAAGGAGATACTGATATGCCTCGCATCAAACGCGGCGTTACCACGCGCCAGAAGCACAAGCGGCTCCTAGACCAGGCCAAGGGCTATCGCGGTCGCCGCAAGAACACTATCCGCGTCGCGCGCCAGGCCGTCGAAAAGGCCGGCCAGTACGCATACCGCGACCGCAAGGTTAAGAAGCGTAACTTCCGCGCCCTGTGGATCCAGCGCATCAACGCTGCGGTTCGCGCGGAAGGCCTGACCTACTCGCAGTTCATGCACGGCACCAAGCTTGCCGGCATCGAGCTCGACCGCAAGGTGATGGCCGATCTCGCCATGAACGAAGGCGCTGCCTTCAAGGCGATCATCGACCAGGCGAAGAAGGCACTTCCCGCCTAATCCGGTTCTAACGGATCGAAATTCCAACGGGCGCTTTCCTGACGGAGAGCGCCCGTTTCTCGTTGGGCGACGTGGAGCGCCGGTCCAAAATGCGCTAAAAGGGCGGGCATGACCGGGGGAGTGGTTCAAGAAGGCTCGGAGCATGTGAATGTGCGCTTTTTCGCGCCACCCGATGACCTCGCGCCCTGCTTTACGACATTCTACAAGATGGAAGTGACCTTGCCGGAGGGCGAAACGGTCACCGATTACCTACAGCCCGAATGGGCCAATCTCCGCTTCTTTCCGACCAATCCGCCGCGTGTCGAGATGCACGACGGACAGGAACTGGTCGGTGCGCGCTTCCAAGCTACCGGACCAAGCTCGCACCCGCTCAAGTTCGAGCTCGGCGCATGCCGGATGTGGGGTATAGGCTTGCTGCCACTGGGCTGGGCGCGTTTCGTCGGAGTGCCTGCCGACCAGCACGTCAACATGATCTACAATGGGGAGACGACCGATGTCTTCGCGCGCTTCGCACCGCTTTGCGAGCATCTGTGTGTCTCGCGCGCGTCCGACGAGGACGAGTTCGCGCACATCGTCGAATTCTTCCAGACGCTCACCCCGCCGCCACGCGATCAGGCGCGCATTCTCGAGGTCCATGAAGCCATGGTCGACCCCTATCTCGTCGAGGTCTCGGCCCTCGCAGACCGCGTCGGCCTGACCAAGCGCACGCTCGAACGGGTCTGCAGCCGTCATTTCGGATTCCCGCCCCGCCTCCTGCTGCGCCGCCAGCGCATGATGCGTAGCCTTGCGGCTTTCATGCTTTCCGACGGGGGAAGCTGGACCGAGGTGATCGACCGCCATTATCACGACCAGGCGCATTTCGTGCACGAGTTCCATACCTTCATGGGCATGAGCCCCACGCAATATGCGCAAATGCCGCATCCGATCCTTTCAGCATTCATGGCGGAACGCCAGCGGGTGTGGGGTTCGCCGGTCCAGACGCTCGACACGCCGCGCCAGAACGGCGAAAGCGGGGTTTAGCATTGCCGCCTTTGCCGCTAGAGGCTGCGCGCAAGGACGAATCCCGGAAAGACACATGACCGACCTGCAGACATTGCAATCAGGTGCGCTCGCGCGCATCGAAGAAGCCAGCGACGCCGACGCGCTCGAGGCGCTGCGTATCGAATTCCTTGGCAAGCAGGGCTCGATCTCCGCGCTGATGAAGACGCTGGGCAAGATGAGCCCGGAAGAGCGGCAGGAACAGGCCCCGAAGATCCAGGGCGCTCGCACGGCGGTTGCTGATGCGCTTGCTGCCCGCAAGGAAGCCTTCGAGGCGGAAGAGCTGGAGCGCAAGCTCGCCACCGAACGGCTCGACCTCACCCTGCCTGCGCCCGAAGCGCCCAAGGGCAGCGTCCACCCTGTCAGCCAGGTGATGGACGAGCTGGCGGAAATCTTTGCCGACCTCGGCTTCTCGGTCGCAACCGGTCCCGAAATCGAGGACGACTGGCACAATTTCACCGCGCTCAACATGGCCGAAACGCATCCTGCGCGCGCCATGCATGACACCTTCTATTTCCCCGACGTGGATGCCGAGGGTCGCCGCATGCTGCTGCGCACGCATACCTCGCCAGTGCAGATCCGGAGCATGGTCGAACAGGGCGCGCCGATCCGCATTATCGCGCCGGGCCGCGTTTACCGCTCCGATAGCGACGCGACGCACACGCCGATGTTCCACCAGGTGGAAGGCCTCGTCATCGACAAGGACATCAACCTCGGCCACCTCAAGTGGACCCTGGAGACCTTCCTCAAGGCATTCTTCGAGCGCGACGACATCGTGCTGCGCCTGCGCCCCTCCTACTTCCCCTTCACCGAGCCTTCGGTAGAAGTCGATGTGGGCTGGCAAGACGTGAATGGCCGCCGCGTGCTCGGCGGTGATGGAGATGCGCCGGGCCATGGCTGGATGGAATTGCTTGGGTCAGGCATGGTCAACGCCCGCGTAATTGAATTCGCCGGGCTCGACCCCGAGGAATGGCAGGGTTTCGCATTCGGCGTGGGCGTCGACCGCCTCGCCATGCTCAAATACGGGATGGATGATTTGCGCGCCTTCTTCGACGGCGACCAGCGCTGGCTGGATCACTACGGCTTCTCGCCCTTCGACCAGCCGACACTCTCCGCAGGTGTGGGAGCAGGCGCATGAAGTTCTCGCTCGAATGGCTGAAGTACTTCCTCGAAACCGACGCGAGCGTTTCGAACATCGCGGCTGCGCTCAATCGCATCGGCCATGAGGTCGAGGGTATTGAGGATCCGGCCGACAGACTCGAAGGCTTCCGCGTCGCCAAGGTGCTGACCGCGGCCAAGCACCCCGACGCCGACAAGCTGCAGGTGCTCACCGTCGACACGGGTGAAGGCGATCCGCTGCAGGTGGTCTGCGGCGCGCCCAATGCGCGTGCGGGCATGAAGGGCGTGCTGGGCCTGCCAGGTGCAGTGGTCCCGGCGAACGGCATGGAACTGCGAAGGAGCGCGATCCGCGGCGTCGAATCGAACGGCATGATGTGCTCGGTGCGCGAGCTCGAATTGGGCGAGGAGCACGATGGCATCATCGAGCTGCCCGAGGATGCGCCGGTTGGCCAGACCTTTGCGGAGTATCACGATGCCTCGCCCGTCTTTGACGTAGCGATCACGCCGAACCGCCCCGATTGCATGGGCGTACAGGGCATCGCGCGCGATCTCGCGGCGGCGGGCCTTGGCACTTTCAAGCCGGTCGAAGCCTCGGCCGTCGCGGCTTCGGGTGATTGCCCGGTCGAAATCCGCACCGATGATCCGGAAGGCTGTCCGGCCTTCTACGGCCGCGTCATTCGCGGTGTCGACAACACCAAGCCGTCGCCCGGATGGATGCAGCGCCGCCTTATCGCGGCTGGCCAGCGCCCGATCTCGGCACTGGTCGATGCGACCAACTACCTCATGCTCGCCTTCGGGCGTCCGGCGCATGTCTACGACCTCGCGAAGCTGTCGGGCGCGGTGGTCGCTCGCCGTGCACAGAATGGCGAAACGGTCGAAGCGCTCAACGAGAAGACCTACACGCTCGACGACACCATGACCGTGATCGCCGACGATAATGGCGTCCACGACATTGCCGGCATCATGGGTGGCGAACATTCGGGCGCGACCGAGACCACGACCGACGTCCTGCTCGAGATCGCCTATTTCGATCCCGAGCGCATCGGCGTGACAGGCCGCAAGCTGGGCCTCGCCTCGGATGCGCGCACACGGTTCGAGCGCGGGGTCGACCCGGCCTACCTCGACGATGGCCTCGCGATCCTCACCAGCCTGATCACCAAGACTTGTGGCGGTGAGCCGACCGAAGTGGTGCGCGCTGGCATGCCGCCGGCCGAAGCGAAGACGGTCAAGTTCGACCCCGACCTGACCGAGCGCCTTGGCGGCATTGCCGTCTCGCATGACGAACAGCGCGCCATCCTGACCTCGCTCGATTTCACTGTCGGCGATGACTGGACGGTCACCTGCCCGCCGCGCCGTCACGACATCGAAGGCCCGGCCGACCTCGTCGAGGAAGTGGTCCGCATCCACGGCATCGACAAGGTGACCAGCACCCCGTTGCCGCGCCGCCCCGGCGTCGCGCTGCCGACGGCAACCCCGCTCCAGCAGGCCGAGCGCAAGCTGCGCCGTGCTGCTGCCGCGCGCGGCCTCAACGAGGCGATTACCTGGTCCTTCCTTCCCACTGGCGAGGCCGAGCACTTTGCCGATGGTGCGCAGCTCTGGGTGCTCGACAACCCGATCAGCGAAGACATGAAGGCGATGCGCCCGTCGCTCATCCCCGGCCTGCTTTCGGCTGCCAAGCGCAACGCCGATCGCGGTGCGAACGGTGCGCGCCTGTTCGAGATCGGCCGCCGCTATTTCCGCGGCAAAGATGGCGCGAGCGACGAGAAACCGACGCTCGGCGTGGTGCTCTCGGGCGAGAAGGCCTCGCGCGGCTGGGCCAGCGGCAAGGCGGCAAAGTTCGACGCCTATGAAGCCAAGGCTGAGGCCGTGGCGCTGCTCGAAGCGGCTGGTGCTCCGGTTGGAAACCTGATGGTCATGGGTGAGGCTGGCGACCAGTTCCACCCCGGCCAGTCCGCCACGCTGCGCCTCGGCCCCAAGAACGTGCTCGCCCGCTTTGGCGCGATCCACCCGAACACGCTGAAGGCTTTCGACATCGACGGGCCGGTGATGGCTGTCGAGATCTTCCTCGATGCGATCCCTGAGAAGAAGGGTGGCAGCGGTTTCGCGCGCTCGACGTACTCTCCGCCCGCATTGCAGGCGATCACCCGCGACTTCGCCTTCCTCGTCCCTGCAGGCCTTGCGGCAGGCGACCTCGTGAGGGCCGTGCGTAGCGCGGACAAGAAGGCCATTGTCGATGCGCGCGTCTTTGACGTCTTCGCCGGACAGGGCGTGCCCGAAGGCAAAAAATCGGTCGCGGTCGAAGTGGTGCTTCAGCCGGGCGACAAGAGCTTCACCGATGACGAGATTAAGGCGATTTCCGACAACATCGTGAAGAATGCAGCCAAGCAAGGTGCGGAGCTGCGCGGATGAAGACCGCTTTCGTCACCGGAGCCACCGCAGGGATCGGCGAAGCCACCGTCCGCACGTTTGTCGCAAGCGGATGGCGCTGCGTGGCGACCGGTCGGCGCCAGGAACGGCTCGACGCGCTGGTAGATGAGCTCGGGGCAGACAAGGTCCATTCCGCCTGTTTCGACGTGCGCGATACCGTTGCAATGCATGCCGCGATTGCTGCCTTGCCCGAGGACTTCGCAGGGATAGACCTGCTGGTGAACAATGCCGGTCTCGCGCAGGGTCTCTCGCCCGCGCAGGAGGCCAATCTCGACGACTGGCAGACCATGATCGACACCAATGTGACGGCCATGGTGGTGCTGACCCGAAAACTCCTGCCCGTTCTGATCGAGCGCAAGGGCGCGATCATCGCGATCGGCTCCGTTGCGGGCAGCTACGTCTATCCGGGCGGCAACGTCTACGCAGGTTCGAAGGCCTTCGCGAACCACTTCACGCTCGCCCTGCGCGCCGACCTCCACGGCACCGGCGTGCGCGTGACCAGCATCGAGCCGGGCATGGTGGAAACCGAATTCACTGTTGTGCGCACGGGCAGCCAGCAGGCTTCGGACGACCTCTATCGCGGCGCCGATCCGATGACCGGGCGGGACATTGCTGATACGATTCTGTGGATCGCCGAACTGCCGCCGCATCTCAACATCAACCGCATAGAGCTGATGCCGGTGAGCCAGGACTTCGCTGGCTTCCGCGTCGCGCGCTCCTAAGAGAACCATGACTTCAGACCGCCGTACCTTCGCGATTATCTCGCATCCCGACGCGGGTAAGACCACGCTGACCGAAAAGCTGCTGCTGACCGGTGGCGCCATCCATCTTGCGGGCGAGGTCAAGGCGCGCGGGGCAGCACGGCGTGCGCGATCGGACTGGATGAAGATCGAGCAGCAGCGCGGGATCTCGGTGACCAGCTCGGTCATGACCTTCGAGCGCGACGGCATCACCTTCAACCTGCTCGACACGCCGGGGCACGAGGACTTCTCCGAAGATACCTATCGCACGCTCACTGCGGTCGATTCCGCCATCATGGTGATCGACGCGGCCAAGGGCATCGAGCCGCAGACGCGCAAGCTGTTCGAGGTCTGCCGCCTGCGCAGCGTGCCGATCATCACCTTCGTCAACAAGGTCGACCGTGAGGGTCGCCCGGTGTTCGAACTGCTCGACGAGATTGCCGACATGCTGGCGCTCGACGTCAGCCCGCAGATGTACCCCGTGGGCATGGGTGGCGAATTTCAGGGCATCCTCAATTTCGAGAGCGGCGATGTGGTCGTGCCCGAAGGTCCGTCGAAGGAATTCAAGGGCAAGCGCATCGCAGATTTCGACTTGCCCGATGACATCGCCGAGAATGTCGAGCTGGCGCAGATCGGCTATCCGGAGTTCGATCTCGAGGCCTATCGCAATGGCGATCTGACACCGGTCTATTTCGGTTCGGCGCTCAAGAACTTCGGCGTGGTCGAGCTGATCGAGGCGATCGCGAAATACGCGCCGCCGCCACGACCGCAGCCTGCCGGTGAAGACCAGATCAGCCCGGATCGCGACGAGGTCACCGGCTTCATCTTCAAGGTGCAGGCGAATATGGACCCGAACCACCGCGACCGCATCGCCTTCATGCGGCAGGTCTCGGGTACCTTCAAACGCGGCATGAAGCTGACGCCCAGCGGCCTCGGCAAGCCGGTCGCGATCCATTCGCCGATCCTGTTCTTTGCGCAGGACCGAGAAGTGGCCGACACCGCCGAACCGGGCGATATCATCGGTATCCCCAACCACGGCACATTGCGGGTCGGCGATACGCTGAGCGAGAAGAACCAGGTCCGCTTCACCGGCCTGCCGAACTTCGCGCCCGAAATCCTGCGCCGCGTCGCGCTGGTCGATCCGACCAAGACCAAGCAGCTCAGGAAAGCACTCGACGATCTTTCCGAGGAAGGCGTGATCCAGGTCTTCTATCCCGAGATCGGCGGCCAGTGGATCATCGGCGTGGTCGGCCAGCTGCAGCTCGACGTCCTGATTTCGCGTCTCTCGGCCGAATACAAGGTCGAAGCGAAACTTGAAGCCTCGCCTTTCGCCACCGCCCGCTGGATCAAAGGCGACGACAAGGCGCTGGCCGAATTCGAGAAGTTCAACCTCTCAAACCTCGCCAAGGACCGCGACGGCGATCTCGTGTTCATGGCCAAGAGCCCCTGGGACGTGAACTACCAGGAAGAGAAGAACCCCGACCTCACCTTCTCGGCGACGAAAGAAAGGTGAGGTTGAAACTCGTGCGGTGGCGATGCAAAGGCTGACCGCATGACGCTTACCGGCCCGAACTCCCAGACCTTCATCTCGCAGCGCCTCAGGCTCAATTATCTCGACTGGGGCAATCGTGGAAAGCCGCCGCTTGTGCTGGTCCACGGCGGCCGCGACCATGCGCGCAGCTGGGACTGGGTAGCAGAAGAACTGCGCGAGGATTGGCACGTGGTGGCAATGGACCATCGCGGCCATGGCGATTCCGACTGGGTTTCGGACGGCAACTACCAAGTCAACGACATGGTCTATGATCTCGCCCAGCTGGTCCATCAGTTGGGTGTAGGTCCCGTCACGATTGTGAGCCATTCGATGGGTGGCAACGTCTCGCTTCGCTACGCTGGGACCTTCCCCGAGATGGTCAAGAAGATCGTCGCCATCGAAGGCCTCGGCCCCAGCCCCAAGCGGCAGGCCGAGATGCGCGAGAAGAGCTATCCCGAGCGGCTCAACGAATGGATCGGCAAGAAGCGCGCTGCCTCTGGTCGAACCCCGCGTAAATATGAAAGCATCGAAGCTGCCTTCGCCCGCATGATCGAGGAGAACAGCTATCTCACCGAGGAACAGGCACGTCATCTTACGATCCACGGTGTGAACCGCAACGAGGATGGCACCTACAGCTGGAAGTTCGATCCGCATCTCAACGTCTGGGCGGTCGAGGATATCGCCGACGAATTCCTCCACCAGACCTGGGCCGCGATTACGGCACCCACGCTGCTGCTCTATGGCGCCGACAGCTGGGCATCGAACCCGGAAGGCGATGGAAGGCTCGATCATTTCTCCAACGCGAAAGTGATCGAGTTCGAAAACGCGGGCCACTGGCTGCACCACGACCAGTTCGACCGCTTCATGAAGACAATCAGGGACTTTCTCTAGATGGCTGAATTCTTCGACGCGCTGAATGACAAGCATATCGCCATGATCGGCAAACAGCCGGTCTTCTTTGTCGCAACAGCCGCCGAAGATGCGCGCATCAACTTGAGCCCGAAAGGCTACGATGCATTCCGGGTGTTGGGCCCAAGGCGGGTCGCCTATCTCGATCTCGCCGGATCGGGCAACGAGACACACGCCCACTTGTCGCGAGATGGGCGGATTACGGTCATGTTCTGCAATTTCGACCGGCCGGCGCTAATCCTTCGCATCTATGGTACGGGCCGTGCAGTCCTGCCGCAGGATCAGGAATGGGAGGGCCTGTCCGCCCATTTCGAACTGCTGCCGGGCACGCGCCAGATCTTCGTCATTGACGTCGAAAGCGTGCAGACCAGCTGCGGCTGGGGCGTTCCCTTCATGGACTATCGTGACGAACGCGCGACACTGCAAAAAGCGCATGCGCAAAGCGAGCCCGACGAATGGCTGGCAAAGCAGCAAGGGCGGGACAGCAGCATCGACGGCATCCCGGTGCGCACGACGGACCGGTATATCGCCGGCAAGTGACAATGCGTGCAACGACCTTGCCTCGAGCTCGTTGAGCGAACGTGCAGCTCACTTTTGCCAGCTACAACATCCACAAGGCTGTCGGGCTCGACCGCAAGCGCGACCACGACCGCATCCTTACCGTGCTGCATGAGATCGATGCGGATGTCATAGCCCTGCAGGAAGCGGATCGCCGGATCGGTGTACGCGAAACCTGCATCCCACGCGCGGAGATCGACGACACCCACTGGCGCTTGGTGGAGGTGGCGCGGCGCCCGCGCAGCATTGGCTGGCACGGAAATGCCCTGCTCGTAAGGCGCGGTTTCGAAGTTCACGAGGGCGAGGCTCTCGACCTGCCGACGCTGGAGCCGCGCGGTGCTGCATGCGGCGAGATTTCAGTCGAGGGGCAGCGTATCCGTATCATCGGGACGCATCTCGACCTGTCGGGGCTGAGGCGCCGTGACCAGATCCGCTCGCTAGTCGACTTCGTGGAAGATTGCTCTCGCAACCTGCCCACCGTCATCATGGGCGATTTCAACCAGTGGGGCCGCGCAACCGGGGCTATGCGCGAGTTTTCCGACCGCTGGACAGTGGTGACGCCCGGCAAGAGCTATCCCTCGCGCCAGCCGGTCGCCACCCTCGATCGGATCGTCGCGAGCAGACACTGGAGCTGCGTCGAGGCCGAAGTTCACCACACGGGGCTTTCGGCAGTAGCATCCGATCACTTGCCGGTAGTAGCGAAGCTCGCGCTGCACAAATAGTGGGCATATGCCCAATCTGTAAGCAATCGTGAGCGCGAGCATTATCGAGAATCCCTGAATCTCCGGCGTTCCCCCGTTTGGCACGCCCCTTGCTGCATGTGCGAAGGCCGGTGCTTGGACCGGTTTGTCAAACGAAGGGGTGAAAGCGTGAAATTCATCATCGCCGTCATCAAGCCATTCAAGCTCGACGAGGTCCGCGAAGCCCTCGGCGGTATCGGAGTGGCCGGGATGACCGTTACCGAAGTCAAGGGCTTCGGCCGCCAGAAGGGCCAGACCGAGATTTATCGCGGGGCCGAGTATTCGACCAACATGCTGCCGAAGGTGAAGCTGGAGATCGCGGTCGGCGACGATCTCGCCCCTCAAGTGGTCGAGACGATCCAGCAAACTGCGAGCACCGAAGCGATCGGCGACGGCAAGATCTTCGTATTCGACCTCGCCAGCGCCACCCGCATCCGCACCGGCGAAACCGGCGATACCGCGCTGTGACGCGGCAAGGAGTGACACAGATGACCATGCGTAACCTCATGCGCGTCGCCGCCACCGGTGCCGCTGCATTCTTCACCGCTACCGGCGCGCTTGCGCAGGAAGCTGCGGAAGCGGCCGCGGCCCTTCCCAACCCCGGCAACAACGCCTGGATGATGACCGCGACGATCCTCGTCCTGCTCATGATCATCCCGGGCCTGACGCTGTTCTATGGCGGCCTGACCCGTTCGAAGAACATGCTCTCCACCATGACCCAGATCGGCGCGACAGCAGCGCTGGCCATGATCATCTGGGTGATGTGGGGCTACAGTCTCGCATTCGGCGACACGACTTATGACGGCCTGCTGGGCAAGTTCATCAGTGGTGGCAGCTACTTTCTCTCCGGCACCGATGCGAGCAGCACGGCGGCGACCTTCACCGATGAAGTCATCAGCAAGTATGTTTTCATCAGCTTCCAGATGACATTCGCCGCGATCACCGCCGCACTCATCCTGGGTGCGACGGCAGAGCGGATGAAGTTCAGCGCGGTCATGGCCTTCGTGCCGATCTGGCTGACCATCGTCTATTTTCCGATCGCACACATGGTCTGGGCCGGCGGCGGCCTTCTGTTCGAAGACGGCGCGCTCGACTTTGCCGGCGGCACCGTTGTGCACATCAACGCCGGTGTCTCGGGCCTGGTCCTTGCATATCTCCTCGGCAAGCGTCGTGGCTGGCCGCAGGAACCGATGATGCCGCACTCGATGACGCTAACGATGGTCGGCACGGGCCTGCTGTGGGTTGGCTGGTTCGGCTTCAACGCCGGTTCGGCTCTCGAAGCCGACGGTTCGGCTGGTCTTGCCATGATCAACACCTTCGTTGCCACTGCAGCCGGTGCGTTGACCTGGATGGTCATCGAGAAGCTTGCAGGTCACAAGGGTTCGGCGCTTGGCTTCTGTTCGGGCGTCATCGCCGGCCTCGTCGCTGTCACCCCGGCGGCTGGCAACTCGGGGCCGTTCGGCGCGATCCTGCTCGGCATCCTCTCGGCGGCCGTCTGCTACTTCTTCGTCGCCAAGGTGAAGGCCAAGTTCGGCTATGACGACAGCCTCGATGCTTTCGGCATTCACGGCATCGGCGGCATCGTCGGCGCAATCGGGACGGCCGTTGTCTACCAGCCGTGGATCGGCGGCCCGGGCGACGGTTCGACCGCGTTAGGCACCCAGCTCGGCATCCAGGTCTTCAGCGTCGTCGTGACGATCCTGTGGGCGGCCATCGGTACGCTGGTTGCAGGCTATCTCGTCAAACTGACCATCGGTCTGCGCGTCAGCGAAGAAGCCGAAGTCGACGGGCTCGACATCTCCGAACACGGGGAGCGCGCCTACAACTAGACATCAAGCTCGGCGGGGCCGCCCTCTCTCCTCTCTCTCCTCGGGCGGCCCCGCCCACCCATGTTCCTCCTGCGAACATAGCCTCATGATGGGCCGGGACTCGGAAGAGTTCCGGCCCCTTTTTCGATGAGGTGAGCCATAAACGAGTCACAATTCGCGCACCGACATTGCAAATATTACATTTCGGTAATATCGAATCCTATCGCGCGCGCCCAAGATCGCGCGACACAGGGAGGACATCATGAGAAATTGGAAGCCAGCGAAAGCGCTTGTTCGGGCTAGTTATTTGTCGGGCGCCGCCGCAGTGGCAATCGCCGCGCCCGTTCACGCCCAGGACCAGGAAACGCGGATCGAGACCGATGCCGAGGCCGTGGCCGAGGCTGATGCGCCCTCCGATACGATCATCGTTACCGGTACTCGCCAGACTGACCGCTCAGCCGCGGATACCGTCGCACCGGTCGACGTCGTTTCCACGGCCGAACTGAACAACACGGCAGATAATGATATCGGCAACGTGCTGCGCGTGTCGGTTCCGTCGTTCAACGTCAGCACCCAGCCGATTTCCGATGCGGCAACCCTCGTTCGCCCGGTCAACTTGCGCGGCCTTTCGCCGGACAACACGCTTGTCCTGGTAAACGGCAAGCGTATGCACCGCGCCGCTGTCATCGCCTTCCTGGGCGGCGGCATCAACGATGGCTCGCAGGGTCCCGATATTTCGGTCATCCCTTCGATCGCGATCAAGCAGCTCGAAGTGCTCCGCGACGGTGCATCGTCGCAATATGGTTCGGACGCCATTGCCGGCGTGCTCAACTTCATCCTCAAGGATGCGCCCGATGGCGGAACGGTTTCCGCGCAATGGGGTGAAACCTACGAGGGCGACGGCGATCAATACTCGATTGCCGGCAACATCGGCATCCCGCTGGGCAATGCCGGCTTCGTCAATTTGTCGGCCGAATATGGCGAGACCGATGCAACCTCACGCTCGGTCCAGCGTGACGATGCCGCTGCACTGATCGCCGCGGGCAATACCGCCGTTGCCGACCCGGCCCAGATCTGGGGCCAGCCCAATGTGAATGACGACATCAAGTTCTTCGCCAACATGGGTGTCGACTTCACGGATGCGATCGAATGGTACGCTTTCGGCAACTATGCAGAACGCAATGTCGATGGCGGGTTCTTCTTCCGTAATCCGACCAACCGCGGCGGCGTCTATGCCGGTCCCTTCGTAGACCCGGCAACCGGCCAGCCGCTCGATGAGGACATGGGCGGCGTGCCCTCGGTCCTCGTCGGCGACCTTTCGCTCGGCGATACGGGCGATTGCCCGGCGGGTATCCCGCTCACCGCAGGCGGCGGGCTGATCCCCGATCCGACAATCCTCGCCCAGGTGGCGGGCGATTCGAACTGCTTCAGCTTCGTGGAGCTGTTCCCGGGCGGCTTCACCCCGCGCTTTGGCGGCGATGTCGAAGACTATTCGATCGCAACGGGTATTCGCGGCCAGTTGTTCGGCGGACTCGATTTCGACCTCAGCTATCGCCATGGCCGGAACAAGACCTCGTTCACGATCCGCAACACGGTCAACGCATCGCTCGGCCCCAATACGCCGACCCAATTCAGCCCAGGCGGCTATGCGCAAACCGAGAACGTCGTGAACTTCGACGTCGGCTATGAGCTGCCTATCGGCGGCGGCAGCGTCTATGTTGCGGCGGGTGCCGAATACCGTGATGAGGAGTTCACGATCACGGCCGGAGATCCCGCCTCGTTCGAGCTCGGGCCGCTTGCCCAGCCGAGCGTTGCCTATCCCACCGGCCAAGGCTTCTCGACCAGCTCGAATGGCTTCCCGGGCTTTGCCACCAATTCGGCAGGATCGAGCAAGGAAGACAACAAGGCGGTCTACCTCGATATCGAGGCTGACCTGATCGATGCGCTGACCCTGCAGGGCGCGGTTCGTTACGAAGACACCAAGAGCTTCGGCGATGTCGTCACCTGGAAACTCGGCGGCCTCTATAAGCTGTCGGATGCATGGCGCCTGCGCGGCACCTATTCGACCGGCTTCCGTGTCCCGACCGCAGGTCAGGCAAACGTGATCAACGTCACCACGCAGTTCTCCAACGGCGAACTGCAGGACGAAGGCACCTTCCCGCTCAACAGTGCGGCCGGTGTGATCGCGGCGGACTATGTCGAGAACAGCCTCGGCCTCGACCGACCGCAGCTCGGCCCCGAGGAATCGGACAGCTTCACGCTCGGTGTTGCTGGCGATTTCGGAGATGTCACCGTCACGCTCGATTACTTCAACATCAAGTTGAACGATCGTATCTCGCGCTCGTCGGCCATCAATTTCCCGGCAGCGCTGTGTTACCTCGCCAGTGTCGATGGTGTAGCCACTTCCTGTCCGGTGGACTTCAACGCGGATGATGCGGTTCTGCCTTCACCGGCAGAGCTGCTCACCCAGCTGGATGCAGCGGGATCGCTCGATCGCGGTGAATTCACCGGTTTCGAAGATCTCACGGCATTCAGCTATTTCAACAATGACTTCGATACCCGTACGCAGGGTCTCGACTTCGTTGTGAACGCGCGGATCTATCCGATCGAAGGCGGCAACACGCGCGCGACCCTGGCGATCAACTACACCGATACCGAAGTGACCGATGTGGGCGCGACGATCTCGGCAGTGCGCCAGCGCCAGCTGGAGGAAGGGCTGCCCAAATGGAAGGGCTTCTTCAACCTGACGCACGAACAGGACCGCTTCCGCGGCATGTTCCGCGCCAACTACTTCGGTAGCTACTACGAGGCGCACCTCGAGGATGAGACCCTCCCGATCGATGCGGGTGCGGAGCTGACCTTCGATGTCGAACTCGGCTACGAAGTAATCGACGGTCTCGAGATTGCGGTCGGCGCGCAGAACGTGTTCGACAACTATCCCGAGGAGAACCCCTATTCGGGTATCGTCGGCGCTCAGTATGGCGAACGTTCACCCTTCGGTTTCAACGGCGGCAGCTACTACCTGCGTGCCCGCTTCCAGTGGTAAGCTGGCGAAACCTTGGGTAAGTGAAAGGGGCGGCCTGCGGGTCGCCCCTTTTGCTTCGGGAGGCCGAGTTGCTGTCGATACGCTTGGCGAGGAAAGAGGACGAGGCGGCGATCTCCGAATTGATGGCGCTGGCCATCGAACGGCTGCAGCGCGGCTATCTCACTTCGGAACAGATCGAGGCTTCCAAGGCAGGGATGGGGCTCGATGCACTTCTGATCGAGGACGGCACCTATTTCTGCGTCGAGGATGGCGGGGAATTGGCCGGATGCGGCGGCTGGTCGCGGCGCGCAACGCTTTATGGCGGCAATCACTCGGCGGGCCGTGATCCACGATTGCTCGATCCGGCGACCGAGAGGGCCCGCATCCGCGCGATGTACACGCACCCGGATCACGTCCGCAAAGGCGTGGGTCGCCTGATCCTCGACAGCGCCGAAGATGCCGCGCGCCAAGAGGGCTTTCGCGAGCTGGAAATGGCCGCCACCATGGCGGGCAAGGCATTCTACGAGCGGTGCGGCTACGCGGTCGAAAGCGAGTGGGAAGACACGAACGGCGCCGTCCCCGTGCCGCTCGCGACCATGACGAAGACGCTCTAGCCCGCGAGCGCGGCCTTCACGAAATCGGCGCAGCGTTCCCCAATCATGATGCTCGGCGCATTGGTATTGCCCGACACGAGCCGCGGCATGATGCTGGCGTCCGCAATCCAGAGCCCTTCGATCCCGCGCGCCTTGAGTGTCGGATCGACCACGTCGCTCTCGTCCGGCCCCATGCGGCACGTGCCGACCGGATGGTAGACGGTGTCCGCGCGGTTGCGGATCAGTTCGTCGAGCTGGTCGTCGTCCTCGATGTCGATCGGGTAACGGTCCTTCGGCTCATAGGCCTGCAGGGCAGGCGAGGCGGCGATACGGTGCGAGAGGCGCACGCCTTCGCGCAGCGTCGCGAGATCGCGTTCATCAGCGAGGAAGTTCGGATCGATCACCGGCGCATCGCCAGCATTCTTGCTGCCGAGCCGGACGGTCCCGCGGCTTTCCGGCCGGAGCACGCAGGCATGCAGCGAGAATCCGTGGCCCTTCACCTTGGTGCGGCCATGGTCCTCGAGCATGGCGGGCACGAAATGCCATTGCACGTCGGGCGCGGGAGCATCGGGCATGACGGTCCAGAAACCGCCTGCCTCGGCATAGGGCGAGGTCCACGGCCCGGTCCGGTGACGGCGGTGTTCGACGAGCCCCTTGGCCATGCGGATCGTGCCCTTGATACTGTCGCCGAGCAGATCCTTGTTCGGGCTCTCCCAGCTCGACACATAGTCGAGATGGTCCTGAAGGTCGGATCCGACTGCTTCCTTGTCGAGCACCACGTCGATGCCGTGCTCGCTGAGATGTCCGCCCGGACCGATGCCGGAGAGCATGAGGATCTGCGGCGAGTTGAACGCACCTGCACTCAGCACCACGCCCCCACGGGCCTTCACCGTGCGCGATCGCTTGCCGACAGTGTAGGTCACGCCGGTGACACGGCCATCCTCGATCTCGAGCTTCTGCACCGTAACCCCGATCCGGACATCGAGGTTCTTCGAACTGCGGAGCGGTTCGACGTAGGCTCGCGCGGCCGACCATCGCTCACCATTCTTCTGGGTCACCTGGTAAAGGCCGAAACCTTCCTGCTTCTCACCGTTGAAATCGGTATTGCGCGGAAGCTGCAACTGGCTGGCCGCCTCGACGAAGGCGAGGCTGCCCGGATTGGCGAACTTCTGATCGGAGACGAACAGCGGCCCATCCTGCCCGTGATAGGCATTCTCCCCGCGCTCATTGCTTTCGGCCCGTTTGAAATAGGGAAGGACATCGTCATAGGCCCAGCCAGTACAGCCGAGCGCAGCCCAATTGTCATAGTCCCAGCGGTGCCCACGGATATAGACCATGGCGTTGATTGCCGAAGAACCGCCGAGGCCTTTGCCCCGCGGCTGGTAGCCGATGCGCCCGTTGAGGCCCTCTTGCGGCACGGTCTCGAAGCGGTAGTTGATCTTGTCGGTGCTGAAAGCGAGCATCCCCGGGATGGTCACACGGAAGCCGTCGTTCCGTCCGCCTGCCTCGAGCAGGCACACGCTCTTGCCCGCCTCGGCCAGCCGACCGGCAACCGCACTGCCGCCACTGCCGCCGCCGACAACTACTACATCGAATTCGTCCATGGGTTCTCCTCTCGATTCGAGAGGTTAGGCAGCCTCGGCCTCGCCCGCAATCGGGTTTTCCGATGAAACCTGTTTTCCTTCCCGCGCGAGCCACGCCTCGCGGATCTGGTCGCTGGTCTGGCGGCTGCCGTCATGCGTCCAGCCGGGTTCACGCAAGAGGTAGGATAGCTTGTGCTTCCACGGCGCGCGCCACATGTCCTGCGCGATGCCGATCCATTCGTGGAACACCGCCCAGAGCAGGTTGAAGCTCCCGAGTTGCTTTACAATGCCGTAGCGGATTTTCTCGTCCCTGGTTTCCGGCTCAAAAGTGCCGAACATCTTGTCCCAGACGATGAAAACCCCGGCATAGTTGCGGTCGAGATAGCGCGGGTTCGTGGCGTGATGGACGCGGTGGTGGCTCGGCGTGTTCATCACGGCCTCGAACCATCGCGGCATCTTGTCGATCGCCTCGGTATGGATCCAGAACTGGTAGATCAGGTTGAAGCCGCCGCAAATCGCGATCATCACCGGGTGAAAGCCAAGGAGCACCAGAGGGAGCGCAAAGGCAAAGCCAAGCGTGAGGTAACCGGTCCATGTCTGGCGGAGGGCGGTGGACAGGTTGTAGTGCTGGCTGGAATGGTGGTTCACATGACTCGCCCAGAACCAGCGCACCCGGTGGCCGAAGCGGTGGACCCAGTAATATTTGAGATCGTCCAGCACGAAACAAAGCGCCCAGGCCCACCAGGCCCAGCCGATTTCGAACAGCCGGTACTCCCACAGGAACAGGTAAAGCGCGAAGAACAGTCCGCCGAACAAGAGGCCCGACACCGTACTGCCTAGCCCGAAGGCGAGGCTGGTGAGCGTGTCCTTCGGCTCATAGGCGCTCGGGTTGCGACGCCAGGCCCAGATCATCTCAATCAGGACGAGCGCGACGAAACCCGGGACGGCATACTCTGTGGGTGAGAAATCGGGCATGGCTAGGTCCTATCCTATAGCCTCGATCCGCTGAACCCAAGCTTGCGGGTCGGGGATGCGCAAGCTTGCGGAGCCGTAACGCCGTTCTGCCGTGTCGACCACGATGGCACCGTCCACAATCCTTGCCTTGGCTTCGGGCGACAGGATTCGTCCAGCAAAGTGGGTCCCGTGGGGCCGCAAGAGAAGCACCCTGTTCGCAGCATCACAAAGGAGCGCTCCCCGACCATCTCCATCGAGCGCGATCGCCGAAGCGACAAAGCCATCGACCGCCTCCTGTGCAGCTTCGCGCGCTTGCTGCTCGCTCGACAGGCTGGGAGTTGGGCCCAGCTTCAAGCCACGTGCCAGTGCCGCCAGCAGCAGAATGGCGACCAGCGAACCTAGGAACTGGAGAAGTTCGGGAGAGACTTGCATGACAATTCCCGATTGGCACGACCCGCGCTTTGCGGCAAGCAAGGGGCAGTCCGGGGAGAGAATACGTGAAGCCAACCATCCTGCTCGCCAGCGCCGCCGCGCTCATCTGTGCGCCTGTCTCTGCCCAGAGTGCCGATCCATTGGAAGAGGTTGCCGCCCAGGAAGAGCGAACCGGGCGCGTTGCGCAGCAATTGTGGGACTGGGCCGAACTCGGCTACCTCGAAACCCGATCGAGCGCCCTGCTGCAGGAAGAGCTGGAGGGTGAGGGTTTCACGATCGAGGCAGGCATCGCCGATATCCCGACCGCTTTCATGGCCGAGTGGGGCGAAGGCGGTCCGATCATCGCGATTCTTGCAGAGTATGACGCGCTGCCTGGCATCAGCCAGACCTCTGCGCCGGTGCGGGAACATTCGGAAGTTGGCGCCGGGCATGCTTGCGGGCACAACCTCTTCGGGGCCGGGTCGCTGACAGCGGCGATTGCGGTCAAGCGCTGGCTTGAAAAGACCGGCACACCCGGGCGCATCCGCCTCTATGGCACGCCGGCCGAGGAAGGCGGCTCAGGGAAGGTCTACATGACCCGCGCCGGGCTCTTCGACGAGGTCGATATCGCCATCCACTGGCATGCGGATGATGAGAACAGTGCGGCGGCCCGGACCAGCCTCGCCAACCGATCGGCCAAGTTCCGTTTTCGCGGCGTGTCAGCACATGCCGCCGGAGCTCCCGATCGCGGGCGCAGCGCGCTCGACGGGGTCGAGGCGATGAACATGATGGTCAACATGATGCGCGAACACACGACCATGGACACGCGCATCCACTACGTCATCACCGAGGGTGGCGCGGCGCCGAATGTGATCCCCGATTTTGCCGAAGTCTTCTATTACGTGCGGCATTCGGATGCCGACGAAGTGCGCGCCCTGTGGACCCGGCTGGAGGCGACCGCGAAGGGGGCAGCCATGGGGACCGGCACCGAGGTCGATTGGGAGATCATCCACGGCAACAACCCGCTTCTCGTCAACGAAACCCTGGCGCGGGTGATGGACCGGAAGCTGCGCAGCCTTGGCGGGATCAGCTACACCGACGAGGAACGCGCATGGGCCGAACGGATTTCGGAGAGCTTTGGAGAGAACGCCGTCCCGCTTTCCGGAGCAGGTGAAGTCCAGCCCTATGAGAAATCACTCGGCTATGGCTCGACCGACGTCGGCGATGTGTCCTGGGCCACGCCGACAGTTGGCGTGCGAACCGCGACCTGGGTGCCCGGAACCAGCGCGCATAGCTGGCAGGCCGTTGCGGCCAGCGGTCATTCGATCGGGCACAAGGGTGCTCAGCATGCAGCCAAGGCGATGACGCTCGTGGCCGTGGAGCTGTTCACCAATCCCGGCCTTCGCGAAGCGGCGAGGGCGGAATTCGATGCTGCCCGTGGCGACGACTATGAATACGTCTCGCTGCTGGGCGATCGCGATCCGCCGCTCGACTATCGCAAGTAATCAGCCGCGCGATTGGGCGGCAAGTGCTTCCAACGTCGGCATGATAGGGCTGATGTCGTAGCCAGCGCCGAGAGCGCAGGCGGCGATATCCCGCGGATCCTTGCCCGCACTTGCGCTGGCCAGTGACCACAGGAATGTCGAGCGCGTACCCGAGCGGCAATAGGCCAGCACCTTGCCTTTCGCCTGCTCCAGCGCTTCGGCCATGGCCGCTACCTGCGGCTGGCTGAAGCCGGCCGAGGTCACGGGGATCGCGACGTAATCCATCCCTGCAGCGCGCGCCGCGGCCTCGATCTCCGCCCCCTGCGGCTGAGCGGAGTCCTCGCCGTCGGGACGATTGTTGATGATGAGCGTGACGCCCTCCGCCCGCGCAGCTTCGATATCGTCAGCCGTCAGCTGAGGACTGGCGAGCATGTCGTCGGACAGTTTGCGAAAGTCGCTCACGAAATTTCTCCTTTGGCTGCCACAGCAAAGTGCCGGGCTGTTGTTCGCCACGCGTTGCCCAAGCGCATAGCGCCTTGCAAGCGAAACCCCGTCTCCAGCCATGCGAAAATGTCACATTTGTGCGCGAGAAGAATAGCCAAGGTTAAATCATTCGCATGATGCGATCTTTCGCGCTATGCACCCGAGTGATGCGGGAGGTTTTCATTCGGAAATCGTATTGGCCCGCTCGCGCCGGCACGCCTTGCGGCCCTCGTGTCGGCATCATGACTACTGGGCCGGACGACAAGGTATTTTACGACTTATGGGTTACGACAAAGGGCGGCGCCGCGGACGGGACAAGCGGGATAATATCGGCGAAGATTTCGATCCTTTCGGTGGATCCCCGGGTGGTTTCGATCAGGGCGGTGGCTTTGGTGGCGGAGATCGCGGCGGATTCGGCGGTGGCGACCGTGGCGGCTTTGGCGGCGGTGGCAACCGCGGCGGCGGCTTCGGTGGCGGCGGGAATCGCGGTGGCGGTTTCGGCGGTGGACCGCGCGGTGGCGGCGGCGGCGGTGGCAACCGCATGCCCGCACAGGTCGTCGGTACCGGCAAGGGTACGGTGAAGTTCTTCAATTCGCAGAAGGGCTTCGGCTTCATCCAGCAGGAAACCGGTGGCGAAGACATTTTCGTCCACATCAGCGCGGTTGAGCGCGCCGGTCTCGAAGGTCTTGCCGAGGGGCAGGAACTCGAATTCAACCTCGTCGATCGTGGCGGCAAGGTATCCGCCCAGGATCTGCAGATCGTCGGCGATGTGATCGAAGTCGAAGCGAAGAGCGCGGCTCCGCGCCGCGAACTCACTGGCGAGAAGGCGACCGGAACGGTCAAGTTCTTCAATTCGATGAAGGGCTTCGGGTTCCTGACGCGCGACGACGGCCAGCCGGATGCATTCGTGCACATCAGTGCGGTCGAACGTTCGGGCCTGTCGCAGATCAACGAAGGCGAACGTTACGAGTTCGACCTCGAGGTTGACCGACGCGGCAAGTATTCCGCGGTCAACCTGGTGCCCGCCGAATAAGGCACCGACCCCATCCACGCTTCCGGTTTGACGCCGGGGGCGGGAAGGAATAGATCGCTGGCAAACACGCAGATGGCGGCTCCCGTTCCGGGGCCGCCATTTGTCTTTCGAATCCCCGAGGAGAGAGTTCCAAGATGTCGATCAGCCCGCTGATGCCCGTATACCCCCGCTGCGGCGTGCGCCCCGTGAAGGGCGAACATTGCCACCTGATCGACGAGGACGGCACACGCTATCTCGACTTCGCCAGCGGCATTGCGGTGAACCTGCTGGGGCATAGCCACAAGGGCCTGATCGGTGCGATCCAGAAGCAGGCCGAAACGCTGATGCATGTCTCCAATCTCTACGGCAGCCCGCAGGGAGAGGAACTGGCGCAGCGCCTCGTCGACAAGACCTTTGCCGATACCGTGTTCTTCACCAATTCGGGAGCCGAGGCGGTCGAATGCGCGATCAAGACCGCACGCGCCTATCACCAGCACGAGGACGGCGATTCGAACCGGACCGAGCTGATCACTTTCACCAACGCCTTCCACGGCCGGACGATGGCGACGATCAGCGCCTCGAATCAGGAGAAGATGCACAAGGGTTTCTACCCGATGCTCGCCGGGTTCCAGTATGCGGAGTTCGACAATCTCGACAGCGCCAAGGCGCTGCTCAGCGACAAGACCGCCGGCTTCCTCGTCGAGCCGATCCAGGGTGAAGGCGGCATCCGTCCGGCCTCGGACGCGTTCATCCAGGGCCTCAAGGCGCTTTGCGAAGAACACGACCTCATGCTGGTGTTCGATGAAGTCCAGTGCGGCGTCGCGCGTACCGGCAAACTCTACGCCTACGAGCACTATGGTGTGGAGCCGGATATCATGGCCAGCGCCAAAGGCCTTGGTGGCGGCTTCCCGGTCGGTGCCTGCCTGGCTACAGAGAAGGCCGCGCGCGGCATGGGTTTCGGTACGCATGGATCGACCTATGGCGGCAACCCGCTGGCCATGGCCGCTGGCGTTGCGGTGATGGACGCCGTTGCGAACGACGAATTCCTTGCCGAAGTTACCGAGAAGGGCGAGCGCCTGCGCAGTCGCCTCGAACAGTTCATCGGCAACTATCCCGACCTGTTCGATTTCGTCCGCGGAAAAGGTCTGATGCTAGGCCTGCGTATGAAGGTCGAAAGCCGACCCTTCTTCGTTCACCTGCGTGACAACCACCAGTTGCTGACTGTGGCAGCGGGCGACCAGACACTGCGTGTCCTCCCTCCGCTTGTGGCGGACGATGCGGAGTTCGACGAATTCATGGAGAAGCTTTCCGCCGGCGCGGCAAGCTTCGATCCCGGCGCCTGAGGAGTAGGGCGGTGAAGCATTTCCTCGACCTCTCGGATGCGGGCGGGGATGCGATCGCCGCCATGCTGGCCGACGCGCAGGACCGCAAGGCCGCGCGTGCAGGCTGGCCCAAGGGCAAGCCCGATGCCGACGAACCGCTCGCGGGGCACGTGCTCGGGATGATCTTCGAGAAGAATTCGACCCGCACCAGGGTCAGTTTCGATGTTGGCATGCGCCAGCTTGGCGGCACGACGCTCATCCTCGATTCCGGAACGAGCCAGCTCGGCCGCGGGGAGAGCATCGCCGATACCGCGCGTGTGCTCAGCCGCATGGTCGATGCGATCATGATCCGCACTGACGATCATGCCAAAGCCGAGGAGCTTGCCCGTCATGCCAGCGTGCCGGTCATCAACGGCCTGACCGATCGTTCGCATCCGTGCCAGATCGTCGCCGACTTGCTGACGATGGTGGAGCACGGAAAGGCGTTGCCAGGGCTTGAGGTCGCCTGGTTGGGCGACGGCAACAACGTGCTGCACTCGATCCTCGAAGCGGCAGGCATATTCAAGTTCAACGTCCGCGTGGGCGTACCGAAGGGATATGAACCGGATAGCGAATTCGTCGAAATGGCGCGCCGCGGTGGGGCAAGTGTGACCGTCACTGACGACGCGAGGGAGGCAGCGAACGGTGCCGATATCGTCGTGACCGACACCTGGGTTTCAATGGGCCAGAACCATGCGCACAACAAGATCGCGGCCATGGCTCCATATCAGGTAAGCAAGAAGGTCATGGAACTTGCCAAGCCCGATGCGAGATTCCTCCATTGCCTGCCCGCCCATGTCGGCGATGAAGTGACCGAGGAAGTCTTCGAAGGTCCGCAATCGGTCGTGTTCGACGAGGCGGAAAACCGGATCCACGCGCAGAAGTCGATCCTGCTGTGGTGCTTCGGGAAACTGGGCGGCTGACGCGCATCCCTGTTCAAACCGGTCGCGCCATCCCATATGCGCCGGCATGACGAAGACCACCGAAACATATTCCGGCCGAACGCTCGGCTTCACGATCCCGTCGCGAAGCGCCCGCGGGCGCATTGTGCGGCTCGATTCCTCGCTCGACGAGATTCTCGCGGCGCATGATTACCCCGCGCCGATTACGCATCTCCTGGCGGAAGCGCTCGTACTCGTCACCCTCATGGGATCCCTGCTCAAGAACGATGGCTCGCAAGTCACCATGCAGGCGCAGACCGAGGCAGGGGCAGTGAACCTGCTTGTCTGCGACTACAAGGACGGAGAGCTTCGCGGCTATGTCGACTTCGACGAGGCGCGGCTGGCGGAACTTGGCGCCAATCCCTCGCTCTTCGCCTTGTTCGGAAAGGGCTATCTCGCGATCACTTTCGATGTCGCGAAGGGCAGGGGGCGTTACCAAGGGATCGTCCCGCTTGAGGGAGAGACGCTGGCCCAGGCCTGCGAGACCTATTTCTTCCAGTCCGAGCAGGTCCCGACGCTGATCCGGACCGCGGTGCGTGCCGATGGTGGGAAGTGTCTCGCCGCGGGCATGCTGATCCAGCACCTCCCCGATGGTGAAGAGGGGCGAGAGCGTCTGCACGCGCGCCTGGATCATCCGGAGTGGGAGCATGTCGCCATCCTGGCCGGCACGGTGAAACACGAGGAGTTGCTCGCGGAAGACCTCTCACTCGAAGCGATCGTCTGGCGCCTGTTCCACGAAGAGGATGAGGTGCGCGTCGAAGGCGGCGCTCCCGTTTCGCGAGGCTGTCGCTGCACCGTGGAGCATTATCACGAAGTGCTGTCGAAATTTCCCGAAGCGGATCGTGTCGAAATGAGAAATGACGACGGGATCATCGTCGTCGATTGCGCATTCTGTTCGCGCAAGTTCATGGTGGATGCGTAGGGCATTTCTGCGAAGGTCGGGCGCTAATTGCAATTCGTCTCTGTTTCAGAACGGTTCATCGCCGATTCTTTACCATGCTCGGAAAGCGGGTGTGGCCCGTTTTGTGATAAAGGTTGAATGATGAAACGCATGTCGAATCGAAAAGCCCTGGGCATCGCCGCGCTTGCCGCGATTGTTCCTGCTGCCGTTTTCGGCGGCCCAGCCCTTGCGCAATCGTCGCTTGCCATGCTCGATACGCTCGAGCGGGGAGGCTGGGAGATCCGTTTCCGCGATGGCGCGGCCCCGCGGAAAATCTGCGTGCGGAGCGGTCGCGAACTCATTCAGCTGCGGCATAGCGAGTCCGGCTGCAATCGCTTTGTCGTAGAAGACGGCAATAGCGAGGTGACGGTCCAGTACACGTGCCGCGGCAATGGCTATGGCCGGACGAATATCCGCAAGGAAGGCTCCAACCTCGTCCAGATCGACAGCCAGGGTATCGTGGATGGTCGTCCCTTCCAGTTCTCCGCGGAAGCCCGCCACACTGGTAGCTGCCGATAGCCTTGCCGATTGCCCCCGCAGCGCCTAGCTGCGCGGCATGAATGCGAATTCCCCCGACAAACCCGGCCCCGCCGTTGTCCTGCTTTCCGGCGGGCTCGATTCGATGGTCACTGCAGCGCTGGCGAAAGAGCGCGGGCACGAGGTCCATGCGCTCACTATCGATTACGGCCAGCGACATGTGCGCGAATTGCAGTCTGCGCGAGCCATCGCCGAGAAGCTGGGTGCGGTACGCCATGTCGAACTGCCACTCGACCTGAGGCGTTTCGGAGGTTCGGCCCTCACTGCGGATATCGACGTGCCGAAAAGCGGGGTCGGAAACGACATCCCGGTCACCTATGTGCCAGCGCGCAATCTCGTCTTCCTCGCATTGACAACAGCCTTTGCCGAGACCTCGGGTTCCCGCGATATCTTTATCGGAGTGAATGCGCTCGACTACTCCGGCTATCCCGACTGCCGGCCCGAATTTATCGCAAGTTTCGCCGAAACGGCGCGGTTGGGCACAAAGCAGGGCGTGGAGGGCGTCCCCTTTGCGATCCATGCTCCCCTCCAGCACATGAGCAAGGCGGACATTGCGCGCGAAGCGCATCGGCTCGGCCTTGATCCCGCGTGGAGCTGGTCGTGCTACGACCCGACGCCCGAAGGTCTTGCATGCGGCGCCTGCGATTCTTGCCGCCTTCGCCGAAAAGGGTTTGAAGAAGCGGGTCTTGTCGATACCACGGCCTACGCGAAGGACGCACCAGCCCTGACGGAGTAGAGATTTGACCCAGCCAACGCCCGCAGAAACCAGTGAAGCAGTCGCGGGACAGGTTGACGGGAAGGTCCCGGCCTACAGCTGGTATGCCTTAGGCGTCCTGGTCATCGTCTACGTCCTGAACTTCGTCGATCGCAACATCATCTCGATCCTCGCGGAAGACATCAAGGCCGACCTCGGGCTGCGCGACGACCAGATCGGCTTCCTGTACGGGACGGCTTTTGGCGTTTTCTACGCGCTGTTCGGCATCCCGCTCGGCAAGCTTGCTGACAGCTGGCACCGCGTCCGGCTGATGACGATCGGTCTTGCGGTCTGGTCTGCCTTCACCGCCCTCTCTGGATTTGCGAAGAACTTCGCCGCTCTCAGCGTCGCGAGAATCGGCGTCGGGGTCGGCGAGGCCACCGCAAGCCCGAGTGCCTATTCGCTGATCTCCGACTGGTTTCCCAAGAAGATGCGGGCCACCGCGCTCGCGATTTACTCGTCGGGATTGTATATCGGCGGCGGTATCTCGCTCCTCATCGGCGGTGCGATCGTCGAGAACTGGAACGAGGCATTCCCGACCGATGCCCCGCTCGGCCTCGCTGGCTGGCAGGCAGCCTTCATCATAGTGGGCCTTCCCGGCCTGCTTCTCGCACTGCTGGTCTTCACTCTGCGCGAGCCGGTCCGCGGGCAAAGCGAAGGGATCGTCACGCCGCCGTCGAAGGACCCCTTTCGCGGCTTCTTCAAGGAATTGGTGGCGGTAATTCCGCCTTTCACCCTGTTTGGCGCAGCACAGGCCGGACCAAGAGGGATCCTTGTCAATCTTGCAGGTGCGGTGGTGATCGGGGGCATCGCCTATTTCATGGCTACGGTAACCGGGAATGCGCAACAATGGGGTGCGGTGGGGATCGGCTACTATGCGATCTTCTCCTGGGCATCGACACTCAAGCGGCGAGACGAGCCGACCTTCAGCCTGATCTGGGGCACGCCGGCATTCCTCACGACTATCCTGGGATATGGCATGGTCGCCTTCATGTCTTACGCTGCCTCCTTCTGGGCGGCGCCCTATGCGATCCGAATTCTCGAGGAGGCGCCCTCGACGGCCGGGTGGTGGATCGGAGGCCCCGGAGCTGTTGCCGGCTTCCTCGGCGTGATCCTGGGGGGCAGAATGGCGGACTATCTGCGTGAGCGCATGCCGACCGGCAGGCTCATCGTGGTGGCTTTCGGCCTGACGGCGGCCGCGCCTTTCCTCTATGTCATGTTCACGACGCTCAATCCGACCGTCTTCTACTTCGCGGCATTCATGCAATCGCTGTTCGGAAGTTCGGCGCTTGGGGCGGCCGCGGCGACGACGCAGGATCTGGTCCTTCCGCGAATGCGCGGCACCGCGACGGCGACCTTCTTCCTCGCCACGACACTCGTTGGCCTCGCCCTCGGACCGTATATGGCAGGACAGGTGTCGACCATGACGGGCAGCCTGTCGACCGGCGGGCTGAGCTTGCTGATCGCGGTTCCGATCGGCCTGGTCATGCTCTTCATCGCCTATCGGACCGTCCCGCAGGCAGAGCAAACCTTGCTGGAGCGCGCACGGGCTGCAGGTGAGGACGTCTAGGGCAGAGACCTAGCGAAGCGGGCGGAGTACACCGCAGGCGATACGCGCTCCGGCGTCACCTGCTGGGTCGCTCCGATAGTCGTCGGCCTCGGCATGGATCACGACGGCTGTGCCGTCCTCGTCGAACAGGTTCGACCGCAATTCGGGTGTATCGTGCCCAAGATCGATTTCCGTACTGGCTGAGCGTGACGCCCCGACAATCAGATTGGGCAGGTCGCCAAGATGCTTGCCATCCGGATTCAGCGAACCGTGTTCCTTGCCGCCCGGATTGAGATGGCCACCCGCGCTCTTGAAGTCCGGTGCCGAACAGCGCCCGGTGGTATGCAGGTGGAACCCGTGCTCACCCGGTCCGAGACCGGTCACGGCAACGGCGAGGGAAATTTCCTGGCCATTGGTGAGGATCTGGGCCGTTCCGGCAGGCAGGCCGTTGGCATAGTCGAGCCGGGCCTCGGCCAGTCGATCGGTGGGTAGGCTGCCTATCGAGGCGCACCCCGCGAGTGCCAATGCCATGGTCGAAACGAGTAGAGGTGCGTGCATCAACTGAGTCCCTGTTGCGACGTTCTTTGAGGACCAACGAAAAAGGGGCCGGATTGCTCCGGCCCCTTCTCGTGTTTCAGCTCTTGCGAGCGATTACATGCCCGAACCCGGACCGTAGGTGACTTCCACACGACGGTTCTGCAGTTCGCGAACGCCGTCGGCGGTCGGCACGCGGAGCTGGCTTTCGCCGAAGGCTTCGCTGCTGATACGACCATCAGGAATACCGCGAGCGGTAAGATAGTCGCGGACCGATCCGTTACGACGCTGGGCGAGGCCCATGTTGTACTGCGTCGAACCCGAGGTGTCGGTGTGGCCAGCGAGCATGACCGAAGCCGTGCCGCAGTTGGCGTATGCCGAGACCGCGTTGTCCAGGATGGTAGCCGCTTCCGGAGTGATCTCCGACTCGTCCCAGTTGAAGAAGACGATGTACGGACCCTGCTGGCACACCGGTGCCGGCGGCGGAGGCGGCGGCGGGGGCGGCGGAGGCGGGGGCGGCGGCGGCGGGGGAGGCGGCGGCGGCGGGGGCGGCGGAGGCGGCGGAGCTGCACCGAAGTTCAGGCTCAGCGTGCCCATCAGCGAGTGGCTGCGAAGCTCGCCATCCCAACCCGTGCCATTGCCGTCGACGATGCTGACGTTCTCAGCATTGAACAGACGATAGCGCAGGCCGACGTCGATCGTGTCGGTCAGCGGCGCACGCACACCAGCAAGCAGCTGCCATGCGAAGTCGCTCGAGGAATCGTCGATCGTGACGTTGGGCGAACCGTTGATGAAGAGCTCACCGTCGATTGCCGTACGCGCAACGCCGACACCACCACCGACATAGCCCTGCAGGCCATCGTCCGGACCGAAGTCGAGGAGGCCGTTGAGCATGAACGAAAGCGAGTTGGTCGAGCCGTCGGCCGGAACTGCGATCAGGCCAGGCAGAACGACTTCGTCGTGGTTCGCTTCGCGATAGGCGACTTCAGCTTCGAGGCGGAAGCCACCGAAATCGTAACCGACAAAGCCACCGCCATCGAATCCTTCGTTGAATCCGATATCGACGATCGAGCCATCTGCAGCTTCGAGTTCAACGTCTTCGACCAGCATGGGGCCGAATTCGCCACCGATGTACCAAGAATCGTCCTTGGCCAAGGCTGGCGATGCAAGGGCCGTCGAGGCCATCGCCATTCCTATGACTAGATTTCGCATTATTTGTTTCCCCTTTTTGCGAATTGGAGCCACCGAGTGAAACATACCTATAACTGCCTCACCACGCTGGCAAGCGGGCAATCACCGGGAACTGTTGCAAGAATGTCGCTAATCCCGATGTAATTACGAGTTTTTCCGGATCCCATATCCGTCCTTCGATGTCCGCCCAACGCCAAAGCCGGGTGCCGGTTCCGCTAGTTCATGAAAAGATACCGAAATTCTTCAGTGCTGTGATGATTTCGCCGATCGCGGCGCGGGCCTCCGTGTCGACATTGGCACCCGCGTCGGGAGCCTGTGGAGCGAGGGTTCGCTGCCAGCTTCCATCGAAATACAGCAGGTTCCCGTCCGAGTTGACGCGCAGGATCATACCGATCGAGGGTGTAGCGAAGCTCCATTGCTCGCCGTCCCAACAAGCCAATTGGCCATCATGCCCGGAGAATGCACCGCTGCCTGCTGGTGCGACGAGGTAGCAATCTCCGGGATTTGCAGAGGCAGGTTCTGCGCTCCGTTCCTCGATAACAGCCGGGTGGAGCATCATGTCGATGCGCGCCAGTGCCTCGTTTACGGTGAATTCCTTTTGCGCTTGGCCGGTAAATAAATACGGCAGCCCGTGGCGCGGAGTATTACTCGTAAGAGTAGCAGGATCGCTCATCTCGATATCCTTTGGAGTCGCAAGAGGTAGGGTGATCAGGCAAGGGTGCCGACAACGCATGGTGCCGACTTTGCGAAGCTTCCCACCTGCCGGACCCAGATCGTCTCGCCGGGATGGTTTGCCTGAAGATCGGAAAGCTGCGCAGCATCCAGCACGAACCGGGGCTCGCCAACCGTCGCCATGAGGAACGGGGAATGCGTATCGCCGATACCGATTTCGTATGTTTCGGTTTCCTCGACCAAGGGCTGTTCGACCTCGTCCAGCCAGCCCCACTGGCCGCGCGCGCGTCGCCTCCAGCTGAGGCAGGCCGAGCCGTCCGGGTCCGGTAGCATGCGGCCATGTACGGGGGAGGGCGGGCGCAGGCTTGCTCCGGCGTTTGCAAGTTGCGCGATGACGGGGGCTTCGTCCCATAGTCCCAGCGCGGCGAAGGGGTTGCCCGACGCGGCGCGTGCGCTGTCGCCGAAAGGCACGAGACGGTGATCAAGCAGGGCTATCGGCGTCCCGGAAGCGTGACCGGCGAGGGCCTCGATTTCGGTCGCGGCACGTCCGCGCAGCAAACCGCCGAGCGTCCACACACCATCACCTTGAGGTTCGGCGCGGCAGAACTGGACCACCTCTCCGCCAACCAGCAACTTGTTCTCACCCTGCGCTATGCCCACGAGGTCGGTCGGTTGAAGGTCGGCACTTTGATCGACCAGTGTCACCGTCATGCTCGCCGCGTCCTCGAAACGGATTGCGCTCGATGGGGCGAGGGGTGCCGAGAGAGTGCCGATGACAGCGCGCTCCTGCGCCGACTGGCCGAGCGCCTCCATAGAGGTACCCCGCACGCTGTGGAATGCGCATCCGGGCCAAAGGCCTTCAGCAGCACCTGCAGCGAAATATGCGCGCCGTTCCGAGGCGCTGCCGATGCCGTCCCAAGGCGCTTCAAAAACCTGAAACACGGTCGATTGCGCGGGCCGGTCGCGAGGTGTCCATGCCGTACCTGGATCGGCCGCCGCTCCGGCGCTTGCTGGCGCACGATATCGCTGGAGTTCGAGTTCGACGCCGCGTTCCCGCCACTCCCACGCCGCGACGAGCCAGAGGCCCGTGACATCGGGCACGGTTACCAGCGAGCCGGCTCCGGGTCGCGGAGATAGCCGAGCACCTCCATCTCCAGATTGGCGTATCCTTCGAACAGCGCCGCGCGCCAATCCGCCGCGAAGGCCTCGCAGCTGCGGCGGGTGCGATAGGCATCGCGCGGGGCAATGCCGGCCTGCTTCGCCGAGCCGGTGACATTCGATGTCTCCGCCAGCGCATCGAGGAAGACGCGCTTCCACTGCCGGGGCGCGGGTTTGGCTTCGCTGTTGCGCACCCGCTCGTCCTGTGCCGCTTCGAAACTGGCCAATGCCTCCTTCCAGGCGGTGTCGAACGACGGGCTGTTCCTGCGCCGATTATAGGGTGCGCCGGCGGCTACCCCGGCGGCACGGGCGGCGGCCTGGACCTTGCCGTTCTCGCGCAGCTCGCGGAGGAAAGTGGGTTCCCATGCGTGGCGGGTCGCAGAACGTGATCGTGCCATGGCTGCCTCCCAATTGGCGAAGCATGGAACGACAAGGGGCGACCCGGACCATGATGGCCGGGCCGCCCCGCTCGCTGTCGAATCACACTATCGCGATGTTCCCTTTATGTACCCAAACAGTGTCACGATGTCAAGAAAAAAGAACCAAATAGGTTAGTCCTGGGGAGAAGCCTACGCGATTGCCAAGCTTCTCGCGCTCGCCTAACCCTTGGCGGCCTTTTCGGGACGCGAGGGACCTTCCCAAATGCTGATGAAACCGCTGCGCGGGCTCTACGACTGGACGATGGACAAGGCCGCGCATCCGCATGCGGTGTGGTGGCTGGCGTTCTTCTGCTTCGTGGAATCGTCCTTCTTCCCGATCCCCCCGCACCCGCTGCTCGGGCTGATGTGCCTGGCGGAACCGAAGAAGGCGGTGAAGTTTGCGACTGTCGCAACGCTGGCTTCGGTCGCAGGCGCGCTGCTCGGCTATGCGATCGGCTGGGGGCTCTACGACACGGTGGGCGTCTGGCTCATCTCCGCACTCGGCCTGACCGAGGCATTTCCGGTCGCCGCATGTCACCTGCGCGAATACGACTTCGAGGCGATCCTGATCGCGGGCGCGACGCCGGTGCCGTTCAAGCTGCTCACGATCACCGCCGGTTTCGTCGGCATGAACCTCGTCACCTTCGTGCTCTCCAGCCTGTTCGCCCGCGCACTGATTTTCATGACGGTGGGCATTCTCTTCCGCGTCTTCGGCGCGCCGATCAAGCGGGTGATCGACGAGTACCTCGGCACAGTGACGACGCTGTTCGTCGTGCTGGTGGTCGGCGGCGTGGTGGTGCTGACCCAGCTGGGCGGGAGCGAGGACGAGGATGGCGGACCTTGCTCGGCAGCCACGGTCGTGAACCCGGCCGCCGGCTGACCTAGCCCAGCGCGAACCGCGCGAGCCTGTCGCGGTCGGGGATCGCGATAGAGCCGTAGCCGCGCTTCACCAGTCGCCGCTTGTCGAGCTCGCGCAGGGCCGCGTTGGCGGTGGCGCGGGTGACGCCGAGGAGGTCGGCGAGCTCCTGCTGGGTGATGGTGACGCTCGCCGGGCCGCTGTCCTCCCCCGCCATGGTCGCGAGCAGGCCCGCCAGCCGCGCGGGATTGGTGCCGTGGCGCAGTCCGGCGAGGATCGAGAGCGTGTCCTGCAATTGCTCCGACAGCGCGCCGAGCAGCGCCCGGGTCGAAGCGGGGTAGTTGCCGAGCGCTTCGACGAAGGGCTTCGCGGCGATGAGCTTCAACCGGCTTTCGCCCCGCGAGACGGCATCGACGATGCGCGGCTTGCCCGAGAAGACTGCCAGCTCGCCATAGGAATCGCCGGGGCCCAGCAGCGCGACCGCGCGGAACTCGCCATCGGGCAGGAACTGGCCGACGCGGACCGCGCCTTCCTCGATCAGCCAGAACCCATCGGCTGCATCGCCGCGCTGCTGGATGATTTGTCCGTCGGCGAATGTCCGCTCGCGCGAGATCCGCAGCAGGTGCGCCTTCAGCCCGCTGTCCAGTGCCGAATACAGCATCGGGGTGACCAGCGAACGCCGAGTCGCGCTCAATTGTAAAGTTCTGGACATTCTTTCGCTTCGGTAAAGGCTAGGTGGGGATTCGACAAGTCAGTCAGGGAGACAGACCATGCCTTCGTCGACCATAGCCATCATCGCCATCTACCTCGGCTTTGCCGTGCTGGAGCTGTGGCGCTCGAACCTGTTCTCCAAGCAGGAACAGACCCGCGACGACGGAATCGTCGAGGCGGTCAGCATGGTCGTCCTGCTCGCCTTCACCCAGCCGATGGTGCTGTTCTCCGCCGCTGCGTTCGCCGGTCTCGTCGCGCCGCAATACGAAGGCGCGCTGTCGGGCCTCAACATTTTCGCCGCGATCGGCCTGTTCCTGATCCTCGACGACATGATGCAATATTGGTGGCACCGCGCGAGCCACACATTCCCCTGGCTCTACAATTTGCACCGGGCGCATCACAACGCGAAATACATGTCCGTGCGGCTCGTCTACCGCAACAACCTCTTCTACTATGCGATGATGCCGGGGATCTGGCTGTCTGGCGTGCTGATCTATCTCGGCCTCGGCTGGGTTTATGCAGGCTATATCGTCGTCAAGCTGCTGGTGATTACCGGCGCCCATTCGGACGTCGCCTGGGACAAGCCGCTCTATGCGATTAGGTGGCTCTCGCCAGTCATGTGGGTGGTCGAGCGCACCATTTCGACGCCTGCCACGCATCACGCACATCACGGTCGCCATGCCGATGACCCCGCGGTTCACTACAAGGGAAATTACGGAAACCTGCTGTTCTTCTGGGACGTGCTGTTCGGCACCGCGAAGATCACGCGTAGCTTCCCGACAAGTTACGGCGTCGAGAATCTCGCACCTGCGACCCTCGGCCAGCAACTGATGTGGCCCCTGTTCCCCGAGCAGCGCGATCTGGACCAACCGGTTGGAGAGGAGGCGGCCAACAGCGCCGCCTGACACGAAGCCGGCCGGGACTGGGAGAGGGCCCGGTCGGCTTCAAACCGGCCAAGACACTCGCGAGCAACGCCTTTACTTGGCTTTCACTTCGCCACCTCTATAAATGCGTCAGGGATTCGCATCAGGGGTCGAAATCATGAAATCCATCCTTTGTGGAGTGGGCCTTGCCGCCCTCTCGCTGTCACTCGCCACGCCCGCCTACGCTGGAGTGAGCGCCGATTTTGCCGGCTGCGACGGGCTCAAGAAGCCGAAGCGCTCCGACGACGGTATGCGCGGCGAAGCGACGATCTCCTCTTTCCGCCTTCGCAACCAGGATGTGCCGACGATGGTGATCGCGTCGTGCGACCGCGCTCTAGAGAGCGGCAAGCTGCGACCCGAGCAAACATTGCGCTTGGCCCACATCATGCGCGCCCGCGCTGCCGCGAAGCTCCAAACTGGCGACCTTGAAGGTTCGCTTGCCGATCTCGATGCGGCTGAAACGGCAGCCAGGGAGTATGAGGGCGACTTCTTCTACGAACGCTCGATGGGCGTCTCGATCGACCTGCTTCGAGCGATAGCTCTGAACGATCAGGGCAAGGGCACCGAAGCGGTCGCCATCGCCGAAGCCGCCGCCGCCCAGCGCCCTTTCGCGCTCGAAGTGCAGCGCATCGCATCCATGCTTCGTGCAGCAAACTCCCAGCAGCCCGGCGATACGACGATCTGGCGTCACCTCGGGCAGATCGATCCGGCAACGCGCAGCCTGTCCGCCCAACTGGGCAGCGGACCTGCGGACCTTTCAGCGCTGGCGGCTTCGGCTGGCGAACCCGCAGTCCATCTACCAGGTCCTCCGTCTATCGAGGCGATCATGAATAGCGGGGGCAATGCAACGCCGCTGCTCACCGAGTGGAACTCCGCCGTAAGCACGCCGATGACTACGGCCTATGCGCTGGCGGCGAACGGCGATAGCGATCGGGCAAGGGCCTGGATCGAGGCTACGCGGGTTGCCCTGACGCCTACCAAGACGGAAAAGGGCGACGACAAGAAGCAGTCGGACAGCCTGGTCAATCTCTTCACGACCATGACTCGCTCTACCATTTTCTTGCCGATGGAAAAGGTCGTTGAAGCGCGTATCGCGATCTCGGAAGGCCGCTTGGAAGACGCCCGGACGGTCGTATCCGACAAGGCATTCCGCGCCTCTCCGTTGACGGAGGAATTTTACAGCGCCTACGCGGCGGCGAATGAGGATGGAGCGGCCCCGGAACTGCCTCCGCTCGGCCCTGCCATCGAACGCAAGGGGCCCAAGCTCTCGGCGTTGGCCGACAATCTGCTCATCCGCCCGGAATCGGAGCGCAAGCTGATCGACTACAAGGAAGCGCGGCCCAATGTGCTCGGCGCACTGGTCGGCGGGGCGCTCAGTCTCGGGACCAGCCTGCTGGGCGGGATTCCCCGAACTTCCGGCTTCGACGAGGTCGAGAACGATGATGGCAGCATCAAGGTCGAATACAACGGCAACACCACTTCGGGGCCGGTCGTCCAGGAAATGACCCTGCTGCGCGCAGCCGAAGTGGCCCAGGCGGCAGGCAAGCCCTATTTCCACATCGAACGCCGCAACGACTACCAGCGTTACCTCACGCAGTTGATGTACGGCGTAGAACAGTCGCGCACGCTCACCGGTTACAAGACCGAGCTGACCATCCGCCTGCTCGACGATGCAGCCGATCAGCCCCAGGCACTCGAGGCGATCGCAGTCATCGACGCGCTGGGGCCGATCTATTACGGCGACTAGTTTTCCGGCGAGGCCTGTCGTTCGCGCGCGCGTTCGAAGGCCTCGCGGAACTCGCTTTCGCTGAGTGCGCCGACGATGCGGTAGGGGCCGATCAGGTAAGTCGGCGTACCCTGCACCGCGAGCCGCATAGCGAACCCGCGCGTCCGCGCGAGCTGGAAATCGGTGATGTCGTCGTCCCGAGCCTCCTCGATCCGCTGCCAGTCGCCGCCGGCCTCTTCGACGATCCGTCGCAATCCCGAGTCGCCGAGGGGAAACAGCGCGCGCATTAGACCGTCATGGACCTCGGCATATATTCCCTGCCGATCCGAAGCGATGGCCACGCGGGCCGCGCGTTCGGAGGCGTCGCCGAACACGGGCAGGTCCTGGTAGATGATGCGCACATCGCCATCCGCCCTTGCGGCAGCGTGAAGTTCCGGATGGGCCGCGCGGCAAGCAGGACACTGGTAGTCGCTGAACTCGACCACCACCACGCTGGCGTCGGCTGGGCCGAGGCTGGGGGAGGCCGTGTCGCCCAGGATGTCGTCGAGCTGCACCCGCCCGGTCAGATCGGTCCCTATCGGCGCACGCTGGGACAGCCACAAGCTGGCGGCGATACCGATCGCCACCATCACTGCGAGGCTGCGCCATCGTCGCACGACGCTTGCCCTAGATAATCCCGATTTCCTTGCCCGACTTCTCGAAGATCTCGAGAATCTGGCTGACCTCGCCTTCCGAATGCTCGGCGCAAAGCGAACAGCGCAGCAGCGTCATGTTGGCAGGCGTTGCCGGGGGCCGCGCAAGGTTCACGTAAAGGCCGTTGCGGATGAGGGCTTCCCACATGGCGGCACCGCGTTCGAGATCGGGCATGATCACTGCGATGATCGCGCTCTGAGGTTCCTCGGTACCAAGCTGGAAACCGAGATCGCGGAGGCCCTTGTGGAGGTTCTTCGAATTCTCCCACAAATGGGCGCGCTTGTTCGAACCGTGCATCAGCTTGCGGATGCTGGTCGCCGCGGTCGCCACCACGCTAGGCGGCAGCGAGGCGGTGAAGACATAGGGGCGGCACACGAGGCGCATGATCTCGAACTTGGGATGGTTCGAGACGCAGAACCCCCCGACCGTGCCGACGCTCTTGGAGAAAGTGCCGATGATGAAATCGACATCGTCGATGACGCCCGCATCCTCGACCACGCCGCGGCCGTGTTCGCCGATAAAGCCCATGGAGTGGGCTTCATCGACCAGCACCATCGCACCGTACTTCTTGGCGACGGCGACCATCTCCTTGAGCGGTGCGATGTCGCCCAGCATCGAATAGACGCCTTCGAGCACGACCAGCTTGCCGGCGCCTTCGGGAATACGCTTGAGGCGCTTTTCCATCGCCTCGATATCGTTGTGCTTGAACGGCACGACCTCGGCCTGGCCCATCGCGCAGCCGTCCCAGATGCTGGCGTGGCTGTCGATGTCGAGGACGATGTAGTCACCCTTGCCCGCGATGGTGGAGATGATCCCGAGATTGGCCTGGTAGCCGGTCGAGAAGACCATCGCGTGGTCCATGTCGTAGAATTCGCGCAGGGCCTCTTCGCATTCCTTATGGCCCTGGTAGGTGCCATTGAGAACGCGGCTGCCGGTGGTGCCCGAACCGAAATCGGCCAGCGCCTGCTTGCCCGCCTCGACCACGTCGGGGTCGAAGGTCATGCCCATGTAATTATACGTGCCGAGCAGGATGGTCTCGCGCCCGTTGCAGATCGCGCGGGTCGGCGAGAGGACCTTTTCCATCACCAGGTTGAACGGGTCTTCCTGCCCGCTCGCAAGCAGGCCTTCGCGCAATGCGATGATGTCGTCGAACTTGGAGAAGAGATCCTTGCCGTCGCCCTCGAGCGTTTCCGGCTGGTCCGGCTGGATGATGCCTTCGCTCATGCGTCGGCCTGCAGCTTGTGCACCGCGTCGACGAGCTGGCCGTAATTCTCGATCTCGGCCTGCTGGTTCATCGAAATGATGATGTCGAACTCGTCCTCGATCTCGGCGACGAAGTCCATCACCGTCAGGCTGTCGAATTCGAGATCGTTCTGGAAGGTGGTCTCTTCCTTGATGTCCACGCCCTTCTTGTTGAAGGGTTCTGCGAGTTCGCGGATCTTCGCGTCTACCTCGGCACGGTCCATGAATGGGTCCAATTCTTCAAAGCGGTGCGACCCGCGGGTTTGCGTGTCGTAACGAATGGGGCGGCAAAGCGGTTTCCGCGCGGCTTTGTCAAGGTTTCGCTGGTGTCGGCCTAGTCGGAAAGCAGCTTGCGCACGGCGGCCATGAAGGGTCCGATCGAGACCGGCTTGGCGAGATAATCCTCGGCCCCGGCTTCACGGATACGCTCTTCATCGCCCTTGCCGGCATAAGCGGTCACGGCGAGTACGGGCACGCTTTCCATCGCATTGTCGGCCTTCAGTTCGGCGATCAGGTCCACGCCGCTGACATTGGGCAACTGGATGTCCATGATCACGAGTTGCGGGTCCGACCGCTTGGCGGAGGCCAGAAAATTGTTACCATCGGAAACCGGGACGACCTCGTAACCGTTCGCCTTCAGCACGTCACAAAACAGCTTACGGTTAAGGTCGTTGTCCTCGACAACGAGGATTCTCTTTGCCACGGGGCCAGTCACTCCTGCGAATAGGACAGCAGGCCTAGAGCCAAGCGAAAGGGCTGACAATTCTTAGTCACGATAAATCGGCAGATGGAGAGGATCGCGCGCCCGAAGTGCTGGCGCTGGAAGCGCTCGGCTGGGCACTGACCGACGAGCGCCGTGCCGATCGTCTGCTGTCGCTGACCGGCCTGACGCCCGAGCGCCTGCGTCACGGTCTCGACGATCGTTCGGTCCAGGCCGCTGTGCTCGAGTTTCTCGCCGCGCATGAACCCGACCTCATTGCCGCCGCCGACGCACTCAATACCAGGCCCGAGGTGCTTGTCGCCGCCGCACAGGATTTGAACGCATGAGCCGTCCGTTGATAATCTCCGATTGCGACGAGGTGCTACTCTACATGGTCACGCCGTTCAAGGAATGGCTGGCCGAATCGCAGGGTGTCGAATTCCGCATGGTCGGTAACGACTTTTCCCAGGCCCTGCGGTGGCAGGAGAGCGGGGAGATTCTCGCACCGGAGGACATCTGGAAGAAGCTGGGCCTGTTCTTCGACACCGAGATGTACCGCCAGAACCCCATCCCCGGCGCGATCGAAGGGATCAACACGCTGGCCGAAGAGGCCGACGTGGTGATCCTCACCAACCTGGTCGACAAGCGCCAGCAGATGCGGACCGAGCAGCTTGCCGGACATGGTCTCAATGCGAGGGTCTTTACCAACCAGGGTCCCAAGGGGCCCGCGCTGCAGAATATCCTCGCCGAATACAATCCGTCGAAGGCCATCTTTATCGACGATCTCGCGCAGCATCACCGTTCGGCGCGTGAGACCATTGAAGAAATCACGACTCTCCACCTGTGCGGCGAACCCATGCTCGCTCCGCATATCGATTGCGCCCATACGTCGGGCCATGCCGATGCGCGGATCGACGACTGGAGCGAGGCGCTGCCATGGTTGAGGAATCAACTGGAAAAGGAAAAAGCATGAGCGTTCACGACCGACTTCGCGAGATGGGAGTCCAGCTCCCGCACGCCGCGGCACCCGTCGCCAGCTACCAGCCCGTGATCGTCGACGGCCATACGGCCTATGTTTCGGGCCAGCTCCCGTTTGTCGACGGCGAGCTCGTTACCGGCAAGCTTG
Organism: Qipengyuania vesicularis; assembly: GCF_019711415.1. GTDB lineage: Bacteria > Pseudomonadota > Alphaproteobacteria > Sphingomonadales > Sphingomonadaceae > Qipengyuania > Qipengyuania vesicularis. Next base: position 55,518 of record NZ_JAIGNJ010000004.1, read on the forward strand.
GCAAGGACGTGTCGCTCGAGCGCGGACAGGAAGCTGCGCGCGCCTGCGGCCTGATGATCCTTGCGCAGCTGGAAGCGGCGGGGCTGCTCGAACGCGTCGCGCACTTTGTGAAGCTGGGCGGCTTCGTTGCCTCGACACCCGATTTCACCGACCAGCCCAAGGTCGTCAACGGAGCCTCCGACCTGATGTTCGAAGTGTTCGGAGAGCCCGGCAAACATGCCCGCAGCGCGGTCGGCGTGCCGGTTCTCCCGCTCGACGCGGCGGTCGAGGTCGACGCGATTGTTGCTCTCAAGGCTTGATCGCATCTTCGTGCCGGCGCCCGACCCCGCGCGGGTCGGCTGGCTGCGCGATTGGGAATACGCCCATCGCGGGCTGCATTCCGAAGGTGTCCCGGAAAACTCGCTGGCCGGTTTCGCGCTTGCCGTCGAACGGGGCATGGGCATCGAATGCGACATCCAGCGCAGCCGCGATGGCTGCGCCATGCTCATGCACGATTGGGAGCTCGACCGGCTGACTTCGGTCAGCGGCCCCACAGATGCGCATTCGGCAGAAGAGCTCGCGCAGATCGCCTTCCTCGACAGCGAGCACAAGCTCGCACGGCTCGACGACCTGCTGCCCCTGGTGGAAGGCAAGGTGCCGCTCCTGATCGAGATCAAGTCGCGGCGTGGCTATGACGTCGCGCGAAGTTGCCGGGCCGTGGCAAACGCCCTGGAAGGCTATTCGGGCCGATTTGCCGTCATGAGTTTCGATCCGCGCGTCTCGGCATGGTTCGCGAAGCATGCCCCGAAAATCGTGCACGGGCTGGTGATGCGCGAGGACGAGCACGGCACGACCCAAAAACCGTGGCAGCGGCACGTCGCGTTTTGGGCGGCGCGGCCCGAATTCATCGCATATCACGTGGCTGCCTTGCCAAGCGCCATGGTATCCGCCCTGCGTGAGCGGGGCATGCCGGTCCTCACCTGGACCGTGAACTCGCCCGAGACCCGGAAGCACGCGGCGAGCCATGCCGACGCCCTCATCGCCGAAGGAGCAGGGCTGGCGTGAGCGAGACGGGGATTGCCGCGCGCATTGCCGGGTCGGTCGCAGCGATCGACGCGGCGGCATGGAACGCGCTTGCCGGCGAAAATCCCTTCATGCGCCACGAATTCCTGACGGCGCTCGAGGATTCTGGCAGCGTGGGCCCCGGAACCGGATGGCAAAGCGTTCCGATAATCATCTCCAGCGACAGCGGCCCGCCGCTGGCCGCCATGCCCGCCTATGCGAAGGGTCATAGCCAGGGCGAATATGTCTTCGACCATGCCTGGGCCGATGCGTATGAGCGCGCCGGAGGGCAGTATTACCCGAAGCTCCAAATCGCTGCGCCGTTTACACCGGCGACCGGGCCGCGCCTGTTGCTATCCGACGCATCGCTCGCCGCTCCACTTCTCGCAGCGGCGGAGCAGTTGTGCCTGCAGAACGGTTTTTCCTCGGCCCACGCGACGTTCATCGAGCCGGAGCAAGTGCCGCTGTTCGAGGATGCGGGCTGGTTGCCGCGCAAGGACATCCAGTTCCACTGGCTCAACCATGGGTTCGCGCGATTCGAGGACTTTCTTGCGACCCTTACCTCTCGCAAGCGCAAGGACCTGCGCAAGGAGCGGGCGATAGCGCAGGAGGGGCTGGAGATCGTCCGCCTCTCAGGCAACGATATCAAACCTCGTCACTGGGATGCTTTCTGGCATTTCTACCAGGACACGGGGCTAAGGAAGTGGGGCCATCCCTACCTCACGCGCGAAGCCTTCGATCTCTTCGGCGAACGGATGGGCGACAGGATTGTCCTGGTCCTGGCGCTGGAGGAGGACGAGGCGATTGCGGGCGCTCTCAATTTCATCGGGGGAGATGCGCTCTATGGCCGCTACTGGGGGTGCACCAAGCAGGTGCGCTTCCTGCATTTCGAGCTGTGCTACTACCAGGCGATCGATATCGCCATCGAGCGCGGCCTAGCTCGGGTGGAGGCGGGTGCGCAGGGCGGGCACAAGCTGGCCCGCGGCTATGAACCGGTCGAGACCACCTCGGCACACTGGTTCGCCGATCCGGGTTTCCGAACGGCGGTGGCGGAGTTCCTCGAGCGAGAGCGCGAAGGCGTGGCCGCCGATCGCAATTATCTCGAGCGACGAACGCCCTTCAGGAGACCGGGTTAGGTCAGGCAACCTTGCGCTGACCATCAAGCAGCCATTCGCGGGCGCGGCGCTGTGCTTCAGCGATTTCGCGAGCGGTCATCTCTTCAGACACGTCGGCGCGGCACCAAGCGGCTTCTTCATGACCCTTCGAGGCAGCAATGTTGAACCATTTGTGCGCCTCGATCATGTCGACGCTGCAGCCGTGGCTACCGGTAGAGAATGCAACCCCGAGATCGTAGAGTGCGTCAAGACTGCCCTTGGCATAGGCAGCGAGATATTCTGCGACCGTCGCCTGGCCTTCTTCGCTCTGTTCGATGCGGCCTGCGCCGCCTTCGATGGACGTGAGTACCATGTCCCAAACTCCCCCAATTTTCGGCCGGCCCCCTGCCGGACAAACCAAGGTTTCGAGGCTTATGGTCAATAAATGGTTAACGCCTGCCTCAACTATTTGCGCGGGTGGGGCGTGCGGTAGGCTGAGCTTAATCAGTCACAGGCTATGGGCAAATCGGGAAAGCCGCTTGTGTGCACCCCATGGCGTGCCTATAGGCCGCGCCATCGGAGCGTCGCAGGTACCGGAAAAATCCGGACTGGCGGGAATGGCGGCGTTCTCGCGGAAGAGAGTTGCGAAGAAGGGTACCAGGCTCAAATGGCCACGGCTTCTAATGTTTCGGAAAAGCTCGCCAAGGCGAAAGCCGCTGTCGATCCGGACTATGTCCCCACAGATGACGAAGAATACATGGGCGAGCGGCAGCAGGATTATTTCCGCATGTTGCTGCTCGATTGGAAGAAATCGATCCATGATGCGGCCGGCCAGACGCTGCAATCCTTGCAGGACGGTCCGATACGCGAACCCGACCTGAACGATCGGGCCTCTTCGGAAACCGATTGGGGCATCGAACTTCGTACACGCGATCGTCAGCGCAAGCTCATCTCCAAGATCGATGCCGCGCTCAGGCGACTCGACCAAGGCGAGTATGGCTGGTGCGAGAAAACCGGCGATCCCATCGGTCTCAGGCGCCTGATTGCCCGGCCGGTCGCCACCATGACCGTCGAGGCGCAGGAAGCGCACGAGCGGCGCGAGAAAATCTCGCGCGACGATTGATCTGGTCGGCAAACCTTAGCGAATTAAGGTTTTCGATAAACCAATTGTTATGAATGTCGGTCTAGGCCGATCCGACGGGTTCACGCGCCACCGGGATGGCACAGGCTACAGGGCAAAGGTCGAGTTTATGGTCGATACGCGCAGCATCAAGCGCGACAGTCTTTTCCTCATGGCCCAGGTGCGTCTGTACGGAAGGGCGGCGAGCGACAAGGTCAAGGTCCGCAATCTTTCCAACACCGGCATCATGGTCGAGGGCGAGCTGCTTGCCGAAGTTGGCCAGCGTGTGATCGTCACCCTGCGCAATGTGGGCGAGGTCGGTGGCACCGTTGCCTGGACCCAGAGCGCACGTGTCGGGATTGCATTCGACGAACCGATCGAAGCAGCTCACGCCCGCAAGCACATGCTCGAATCGCAATCGGAAGCACCGCGATATGCTCGCCCGGCGGTGCATGCGCCTTACGCCGACAACTATCGCAAGCGTTCGATCTGACCTGACATAGGCACTTGTGCTTGCCTGAGGACGCGGCGCTGCTACGTCCTCACAACATGCGCCACGCCCTTTCCCTGGTCCTTGCTGGCACCATCCTGACCGGATGCGGCGCGTCTGCAGACGATGGCGTGGTGGATATTGCCTATATCGGTACCGCCGCCTCGCTGTTTTCCTCCGATGCAGAATTGACGCCCGGCGCCCAGATGATGCGCTCGGCGCAACGCCAGGGGCTGGTCCGGTTCAATGCGCGTGGTGAAGTCGTTCCGGGCATCGCCGAACGCTGGATCGTGACCGATGATGGCAAGAGTTACATATTCCGGATTACCGAGTTCGACCTGCCCGATGGCGAGCGGCTGACCGCGCGCGCGGTTCGCGATGCGCTCGTCGACGCCGTCGAGAGGCTCGAGGGAACCAGCCTCGGTCTCGACTTGCAGAAGATACAGGACATCCGCGCGATGACCGGCCGCGTCATCGAGATACGCTTGCGCAGCCCCATGCCGGGATTTCTCCAGCTTGTCGCCCAGCCCGAGCTCGGCATCGCTCTTCGCGAAGCCGATCCCGGCCCGATGGTGGCCGTGCTGGAGGAGGGCACGGCAATCCTCCGGGCGATCCCGCCCGAAAGCCGCGGCCTCGCCCAGCAGGAAGACTGGGAGGATTTGACCAGCGAGATCCGGGTCAGCGCTCTGGCCCCGCGTGATGCAGCCCGTGCTTTTGCGCAAGGGGAAGTCGATCTGGTGCTCGGCGGCCGGATGGAGACCCTGCCGTTGGCCATCACCGGTGCGCTTTCGCGTGGCACCGTGCGGCTCGATGCGCCGCTTGGGCTGTTCGGCCTCGACGTGGTGAGACCACGCGATTTCCTTGCCCTTCCGGCCAATCGCGAGGCACTGGCCATGGCGATCGACAGGCCCGCGCTCGTCCAGCAGCTCAATCTGGCTGGCTGGAGCGGTTCGACCCGGATCGTGGCCGACGGCCTGCCGGGTGACGACGACACGGTGGGCGAGCGTTGGGAGAACAGCACGATCGAACAGCGCCAGGCACGGGCGGCCCAGCGCGTGCGCCAGTGGCAACAGCTTAGCGGCGAGCCGGTCTCGATCAGCATATCGCTACCACAGGGCCCTGGCGCGGACATCATCTTCGACGCTCTGTCGGGCGATTTTGCCGCCATCGGGATCACCGCCCGGCGGGCGACTAGCCGTGAGGAAGCCGATCTTGTGCTGCGCGACAAGGTGGCGCGGTTTGCAGGGGCGCGCTGGTTCCTGAACCAGTTCAACTGCGAGATTTCCGCTCCGGTGTGCAGCGAGGACGCCGATTATCTCGTGCAGCTTTCGCTTGATGCAGCCAATCCTGTCGAAGAGGCATCCTATCTATCGGAGGCCGAGCAGGCACTTACGGCGACCAATCTCTATATTCCGCTCGGCTCGCCGATCCGCTGGTCGCAGGTGCGCGCGGGGGTCGATGGTTTCTCGGAAAACGGCTGGGCATTCCATCCCTTGTTCCCGCTCACACGCGCCCCCATCTAGCTGTCATGGAAGACAATCGTCTCACTCCGATCGAACCCGACGGTCCGCGAGCCGAGGGGTTTGGTGCACAACCGGGCGCAGGCCCGCTGCGCTTCGATTTCCCCACCGGCAATGATCCCCAGTCGATCCGCCGCCGGGTCGAAGCGATGGAGATGATCCTCGAGCGCAGCATGGTGGTCCCCGGAACGAACTACCGCATCGGCCTCGACACGATCGTAGGTCTGGTGCCGGTTCTCGGCGATATCATCACGGCGGCGATGGGCAGCTACATCGTGTGGGAAGCGCGCAATCTCGGCCTGCCGAAGTGGAAGCTGTGGCACATGATGGGCCGGGTCGGGTTCGATACTGCGGTCGGCGCTGTTCCCCTCGTCGGCGATGCTTTCGACCTGCTCTATCGCTCGAACTCCAAGAACCTGCGCACGATCAAAAAGCATCTCGACAAGCACCATCCCGCGACCCGGGTGATCGACCAGTAGTTTCAAACGTCACCAAGGCGCGCTAGGGCTCTCGCCCATGGCATCCGACGTAACCTATTCGAGCTATCTCGACCTCGAACGTATCCTCGCCGCGCAGCACCCTGCCAGCGATGCGCATGACGAGATGCTCTTCATCATCGTCCACCAGGCAAGTGAGCTGTGGCTCAAGCTATGCCTCCATGAACTGACCGAAGCGCGCGAGTGCATCCGTGCCGACCGGCTGCGCCCCTCGTTCAAGATGCTCGCCCGCGTGGCGCGCGCCCAGGGCCAGCTGATCCAGAGCTGGGATGTTCTGAGCACGATGACGCCGCACGACTACTCGACCATCCGCCCGCATCTGGGCGGATCGAGCGGGTTCCAGAGCGCGCAATACCGGATGATGGAATTCCTCCTCGGCGGACGCAATCCGGACATGATCACCATGCATGAGGCGACGCCCGAGGTAGCGGCGGGCCTGCGCGCAGAACTGACGCGCAAGAGCATCTATGCCGAGGCGGTGGCGCTGCTGGCGCGGCGCGGGTTCGACATACCGGCCGAGGTGCTCGATCGCGACGAGGCGAGCGCGTGGGAGCATTCGCCCGCTGTCGAGGCGGCTTGGGCGCAGATCTATCGCGACCCGAAGGAATATTGGGATCTCTACGAGCTGGCGGAGAAGCTGGTCGATCTCGAGTACCATTTCCAGCGCTGGCGTTTCGGCCATCTAAAAACGGTCGAGCGGATCATCGGCTTCAAGAAGGGAACCGGCGGTACGCCGGGCGTCCCCTATCTTGCGGGCGTGCTCAAAGCGGCCTTCTTCCCCGAACTCCTCAGCGTGAGGACCGCGCTGTGAGCTCGTGGAAGAGCAGTCGCCGTATCTGGGACATCAGCCAGGTGCTTCGTCCCGGCTTGCCGGTGTGGCCCGGCGATACCGCGTTCGCTTTCGAGCGGACCTGGCGGATGGACGAAGGTTCGCCGGTCAATGTGGGCAAGATGACCATGAGCACGCACTCGGGCACACATGCCGATGCGCCGCTGCACTATGCCGAGGATGGGCTCGATGCGGCGAGCATGGAGCTCGATCCCTATATCGGGACCTGTCTCGTGGTGGATGCGCGCGGTGTTACGGGCGAGGTGGACGTCGCCGACCTGCCGCATATCGAAAGCGTCGACCGCGTGCTCTTCCGCACCTGGGATGCCTTCCCGCATGACGCGTGGCGGAGCGACTGGCTGCCGATTGCTGCCGAGACCGTCGAATGGCTGGCGCTGCACGGTGTGAAGCTGATCGGCACCGACGCGCCCAGCGTAGATCCGCAGGAATCGAAGACGATGGACGCGCATCACGCGGTGCTGAAGCACGACATGCGCATTCTCGAAGGTCTGGTGCTCGATGACGTGGAAGAGGGTCGCTACGAACTGATCGCCCTCCCGCTCAAGGTCGGCGGGGGCGATGCAGGGCTGTGCCGCGCCATCCTGCGCGAGCTGCCCGATGCTTGACCGGGCAAGAGTGCTCGATGCGGGCGATCCGCTGGCGGAATACCGCGAGCGCTTTCTCGTGCCCGAGGGGGTGATCTATCTCGACGGCAATTCGCTCGGGTGCCTGCCCAGCGCCACGCCTGCGCGGCTGGAGGAGGTCGTGCGCGGCGAATGGGGTCAGGACCTGATCCGCAGCTGGAACACCGCCGGCTGGATCGACCTGCCCGCCAGGATCGGCGCCAAGATCGCCCCGCTGATCGGCGCGCAGCCGCACGAGGTGATTGCCTGCGACAGCGTCTCGGTGAACCTCTTCAAGCTGATCTCGGCGGGGCTGGCGATGCGTCCCGGCCGGAAGGTGGTGCTGAGCGAACCGGGTAACTTCCCGACAGACATCTACATGATCGAGGGGCTGGAGACCCAGGGCCTTGCCGAGCGGCGACTGGCCCCGCGCGACCGGCTCATGGAAGCGCTGGGCGACGATGTTGCGCTGCTGCTCCTCACCCATGCGCATTACAAGACAGGCGAACTCTTCGACATGGCAGAGCTGACCCGCGCGGCGCATGATGCGGGCGCGCTGGTATTGTGGGACTTGTCGCATTCGGGCGGCGCGCTACCCGTCGATCTCGGCGCTTGCGAGGCGGATTTCGCGGTCGGCTGCGGCTACAAATACCTCAACGGTGGCCCCGGCGCGCCGGCCTATGCCTTCGTGGCCGAGCGGCGCATCGCGGCCACGCAGCAACCCCTGTCCGGCTGGATGGGCCACGCCAGACCCTTCGCCTTCAGCGACGATTACGCGCCCGCACCGGGCATCGAACGCCTGCTCTGCGGTACGCCCGGCATCCTGGGCCTTGCTGCGCTGGAGGTGGGCGTAGACCTCATCGCCGAAATCGGCGTCGAGCGGCTCTATGCCAAGTCGCAGAAGCTGTCCGAATTCTTCCGCCAGTGCCTTGCCGAGCGCGGCATCGACCTCGAGCTCGTTAGTCCGACCGGTCCGGCACAACGCGGCAGCCAGCTCTCCTTCCGCCATCCCGAAGCCTACGCAATCTGCCAGGCCCTGATCGCCCGCGGCGTCATCGGCGACTTCCGCGACCCCGACATCCTCCGCTTCGGCTTCGCGCCGGCCTATTTGTGCTTCGAAGACATGGCTGAGGCTACGCGGCACATGGCCGAAGTGCTGACGAGCGGCGAATGGCGGCGCGAGGAATTCCGCAAGCGAGCCGCGGTTACCTAGGTCTGCTGATGGGTGGAATGCAGACTTTCGACTACTTAGGCTGATGCGATGAAGACTCACAAGAGTACTGAGCGCGGGGATGCGCTTCTTGCTCGCCTTCGGCGGCTAGCACCGGACTTGCGCGAAGAAGAAGCACGCGGAGAGTTTTTAGCAGTGGCTTCTTATCTCTCCGACGATGGTAGTCGTATACTCAGCTTTTGTGTCGATGGACTGCTGATCGACCCAGACCGTGAAGCCCGGTTCATTCCCTTCTCAGAAATCGAAGCCACAAGCTATCATGGGACCGAAGAGCTCAAGCAGGAAAAGTCCGGTCAAATGTCGAAAGAAGTAACTCTGACACTTAAGGATGGATCGTTGCTCCCAATACCACTCGCGACGCGTTCCGACCGTTTCTCTGAACGCCTTAGGATCGGCAACTTGATTGAACAACGGGTTCGATTGGCTGACGCTGATGAAAAGTAAGCGGCGATTGTCCGCAATCGGGTCGGAAGCCGCCATTCGGAAACTTCTGTCCTACACCGCTCCATTAATGCCAGCACCGCGCCATGCCGACTGGACAATCCTTCGCGACCCCGCTCCGAGACACGGGAGTTTGCTATTGTGTCGGTTTCTTGTTTCAGGACTGTGTTCCAAGCGTTCCAAAATTCAGCTTTGGATGCGCCAAACTGAACGGATCACTCCTCCAGCTCGATGTCCCAATAGAGCCAGTCCCGCCATGTCTCGTGGAGGTAGTTCGGCGGGAACATCTTGCCGTGCTGTTGCAGCTGCCAGTGCGTCGGGCGGATCGGCTCGGAATAAAGCTGCATGCCCGCCTGCTTGGGCGTGCGGCCGCCCTTCTTCATGTTGCAGGGCGCGCAGGCTGTGGCGATGTTCTCCCAGGTCGTTTTGCCGCCCAACCGGCGCGGGACGACGTGGTCGAAAGTGAGGTTATCCATGCTGCCGCAGAACTGGCAGGCGAAGCGGTCGCGCAGGAACAGGTTGAAGCGGGTGAAGGCGGGGAACTCGCTCGGCTTCACATACTGCTTCAGCGCGATCACGCTGGGGATCTTCATGTCGAGATTGGGCGAATGGACCTCGCGGTCATAGGTCGCGATCACGTCCACCCGGTCGAGGAAGATCGCCTTGATCGCGGTCTGCCAGGGCCACAGGCTCAGCGGGTAATAGGACAGCGGCGTGTAATCCGCATTGAGAACCAGCGAGGGGCAGGACTGGAGATTGCGGGTCGGATCCTCCGCCGCGGAGCGGAACCTTGCGGCTCTTTCAAGCAGTTCGGCCCTGAACACGTTGCGTCCCTCCCGATCTCTGTGCCGATACATCCATTTGCAGGATTCCGCGTCAAGACTGTTACACACTGCCTTTCCACAGGCTTATGCCGTGCATATCCACAAGCTGCGCGTTAGGAGGCTGTCATGGTGGTTACCCGCTTCGCCCCAAGCCCCAACGGCTCGCTGCACCTCGGCCATGCCTATTCGGCGATTGTCGCGCATGATATCGCGAAGGAGCGGGGAGGGCGGTTCCTGTTGCGCGTCGAGGACATCGACGGCAGCCGGTCGCTGCCCGAAAAGGCCGAGGAATTTCGAGAGGACCTCGCCTGGCTCGGACTGGAGTGGGAGGAGGTCCCGCAGCAATCGACCCGCCTTGAGGCCTATGAAGAGGTCGCGCGCGACCTGCTGCACCGGGGGCTGCTCTATCCCTGCAGCTGTACGCGCAGTGAGATCCAGGCGCTCAAGCCGCGGATTGGGCCCGATGGGGCGATCTATCCGGGGACATGCAAGGGGCGCTCGCTCGTGATGGACAAGCCGATCGCCCTGCGGCTCGACGCCGACCGGGCCATGGCCGAAGTTGGCGAGCTGTTCTGGGAAGACGAGACGAACGGTACCCAGATCGCCGATCCGCGTGTCTTCGGCGATGTCGTGCTGGTGAGGAAGGATGCGCCCGCCAGCTATCATCTCGCTGCAACGCTCGACGATGCCGCGGACGGCGTAACCCTGGTCACGCGCGGACAGGACCTCTTCGCGATGACGCATGTCCACCGCGTGTTGCAGGAGCTGCTGCACCTGCCGGTGCCAACCTGGCACCACCATCCGATCCTCATCGGGGACGATGGCGAGAAGCTCGCCAAGCGGCGCAATTCGCCCAGTCTCGCCAATCGTCGCAAGGCCGGGGAAGACGGGCGCGAACTTGCCGGGCAATTGCGGGCCGGTCGATTCCCGGCTGGAATTACGCTCGCAAGTGCCTAGATAGACGCCATGAACACATTCTTCGTCATTATCCTGCTCGCTGCCATGGTCATGGTGGTCGTCTCGCTCGTTCGCGGAGTGGTAGCTTTCCTGAAAAGCACCAAGGTCGATCTCGAGAGCGGCCAACAGGTCGACGCGACCGAGATGCAGCTCAAGCAGAACCGCGCCATGATGGCGCGCGTCAAATGGCAGGCGCTGGCGATTGTCGTGATTGCCGTCCTGCTGGCCGTCGCCAACTGACGGCGCGACCTTGGTCAAGCTCACCAAGATCTACACCCGCACCGGCGATGACGGGACGACGGGTCTCGTAGACAAATCACGCCTGCCCAAGCACGCTGCGCGGATGGAAGCGATCGGCGCGGTCGACGAGGCCAATTCCGCGCTCGGCCATGCTGCCGTTGCGCTGGCGGGAAGCGATCACGCCCAGGCGCTATTCCGCATCCAGAACGATCTGTTCGATCTTGGGGCTGATCTGGCCACGCCCGCTGCCGAGGGCGAGGATTTTACGCCCTCGGAAATGGTCTTGCGGATCGTGTCCGCGCAGGTCGAATGGCTCGAGCAGGCCATCGACGCGCTCAACGCCGATCTCGAACCACTCACCAGCTTCATTCTGCCCGGCGGGGGCGAAGAAGCAGCGCGGCTGCATATCGCCCGTGCCGCTGCCCGACGTGCCGAACGCGCCATGACCGCCATGGCAGGAGCCGAGCCGACCAATCCCCAGGCGCTGGCCTATATCAACCGCCTCTCCGACTACCTTTTCGTGCTGGCGCGCGTGGCCAATGATGGCGGGGCGGGCGACGTGAAGTGGATTCCGGGCCAAAACCGCTAACTGGCCGCTAGCCAAGCCCTCTCGCGCTCGCTAAGCCCTCGCGCTTTGCTGCAGGTGCGAAGGAATTTTCGATGAGCAAGACGATCGCCATTATCGGTGCGGGCCAGATGGGCTCCGGCATCGCCCAGACGATCGCACAGCACGGCATGGATGTGCTGCTGGCCGATGTGAGCCTCGAAGTGGCCGAGAAATCGGTCGCCGGTATCGACAAGGCCTTCGGCAAGCTCGTCGGACGCGGCAAGATCGAGATCGCCGAGGCCGAGGCCGCAATGAAGCGCATCACGCCGGTCGGCGACTACGATCGCATGGACGAGGCAGGCTTCATCATCGAGGCTGCGACCGAGCGGGAGGAGATCAAGAAGGCGATCTTCGAGAAGGCCGGTCAGAAGCTGGCCGCCGATGCGATCATGGCGTCGAACACCAGCTCGATCCCGATCACGCGCATGGCGAATTACTCGCCCGACCCGGCGCGCTTCATCGGCCTGCACTTCTTCAATCCGGTACCCGTGATGGGCCTGATCGAGGTCATCCCCGGTCTCGCCACTGCCGCGGAGACGACCGAGCGGACCAAAGCCTTCGCCGAGGCGCTGGGCAAGGAAGTGGTGCTGAGCCAGGACGAGCCGGGCTTCGTCGTCAACCGCATCCTGCTTCCGATGATCAACGAGGCGATCTTCGTGCTGGGCCAGTCGACCGCCGGGATCGAGGATATCGACAAGGGCTGCCGTCTCGGCCTCAACCACCCGATGGGCCCGCTGCAGCTGGCTGATTTCGTAGGTCTGGACACCTGTCTCGACATCCTGATGGTGCTCTACAAGACCACGCGTGACACCAAGTACCGGCCCGCGCCGCTGCTCGTTAAATATGTTGAGGCTGGCTGGATGGGTCGCAAGACCGGGCGCGGCTTCTACGACTATTCGGGCGAGGCGCCTGTTCCCACCCGCTAGGAACCCTGCGGGGCCGCCGCCCGTTGGTTATGCAAAGGAGAATTTGCATGACCGACCGCAAGCCAGAGAGCCAGGAAATGCGCCAGTCGGGCCTCGCGCCCGAAACGCATAATGACGAGCAGGACGACCATCGCAGCCAGGCGCAGGAAGTGGCGCAGCAGGCGGAGCAGCTGACCTCGGAGACCCGCTCGCCAACCGAAAGCGGGAAGGGACCTAACCAGTCCGGATTGATGGGCGATTCCACCCAGGATACCATCGACCACATGCGCGACATGGAAAGCTCGGGCCGGATCGACATGGACGCCTATCGCGGCGAGCCCAACCACGACGACAATGTCGACAAGTATGGCAAGGGCCACAACCCAGACGGGCTACGCGGCGACGGCAGCTGATTGCCAGCTTGCAGAGCTATGATCCGGTGGTGACTGCACCGGTCCTTGCTTTGCAGTGACTAGAAAATTTCCGGATCGTCCTCGTCGTCGAGGTCGATTGTGGGCTCCGCGTCGCTGATGAAGAAGTCGTCCTCCTCGGGGGAGGGATCGAAAGGTTCGTCCGCGGTTCCGACGGCAGAAGAGTACCATTCATCCAGCGACGGGGCCTCATCCATGGCGGCGATCGCTTCTTCCTCAGTCTGCGGCTCGGCATCGGAGGGCTGCGAAGTGCGCGTTTGCGTGAACTCTGCCTGATGTTCGGCGGCGAAATCCAGCGATGCGTCGCGCATCTGGGCATCGCGGCTGAACAGCGTCGACATGGCGAAAAGCATTCCGCCGGACATGACAAAGAGCCCGGCAAGGATCAGCAGGGTGGTGCGCATCTTCATGCGCCCTGGCCTACGCACTATTGGTTAAGATTGGCTTTTTTCGCTTTCCGCCCTCAGTGCGTAGAGCTGATCCAGCGCCTCGCGGGGTGACAGCGAGTCGAGGTCGAGCGCCATGAGCGCCTCGCGCAGGCTGTCGGTCCTTTCATCGGCTGCCTGAGCACTGACGGCGAAGAGCGGCAAATCGCCCAGGCCCGCTGCCAAACCACCTGTCTCTGCGCGGCCCTTCTCCAGCTTGTCGAGCACAGCCTTAGCGCGCTTGATGACCGGCGAGGGCACACCGGCGAGCTTTGCGACCGATAGGCCATAACTACGGTCCGCGGCTCCTTTCGCCAGTTCGTGCAACAACACGAGATCGCCCTTCCATTCGCGTGCGCGGACATGGTGGAGGCTGAGCGCATCGCAGGTCTCCGCCAGGCGCGAGAGCTCGTGATAATGCGTTGCGAACAGGCAGCGGCACTTGAGTTGCTCGTGCACCGCCTCGACAACGGCCCAGGCCAGCGCCATGCCGTCATAGGTCGAGGTGCCGCGTCCGACTTCGTCGAGGATGACAAAGCTGCGATCAGTTGCCTGGCTCAGGATGGCAGCGGTTTCGACCATTTCGACCATGAAGGTCGAGCGCCCTCGAGCGAGGTTATCCGAGGCGCCGACACGACTGAAGAGGCGGTCTGCAATGCCGATGCGCGCAGACGTCGCAGGCACGAAGCTGCCCGCCTGCGCCAGCAACATGATCAGCGCGTTCTGCCGCAGGAAGGTCGATTTACCGCCCATGTTCGGTCCACCGATCAGCCACAGGCGGTCATCGCGGCCGAGCGCGCAGTCGTTGGCCACGAAGCGTTCGCCAGTCTTCGCGAGTGCCTGTTCGACAACCGGGTGGCGGCCCCCTGTCACCTCAAGGCACGGCTCGTCGAGTATTTCAGGGCGGACCCAGTCGGCTTCGGCGGCGCGTTCCGCCAGTGCCGCGCTGACATCGATCCGGGCGAGGGCGGCGGCAGTCGCAGCGATTGCCTCGCGCGTCGCCACGACCTCGCCCACCAGCTCTTCGAAATGCGCTTCCTCGGCCGCGAGCGCATGCGCGCCCGCCTCGGCGATGCGGCTGGCCTCCTCGTGCAGCCCGACCGAGTTGAACCGCACGGCGCCCGCCATGGTCTGGCGATGGGTGAAGCCGCTGTCGGCTGCCATCAGCTTGTCGCCGTGCTTTGCGGGCACCTCGATGAAGTAACCCAGCACCTTGTTGTGCTTGATCTTGAGCGAGGCGGTGTCCGTTTCCTCGCGATATCTCGCCTCGAGCGCGGCGATGGCCTTGCGGGCATTCCCGCTCGTTTCGCGCAGTGCGTCGAGCGCGTGGTCATAGCCGCTGGCAATGAATCCGCCCTGGCTGCGTTCGGTCGGCGGGGAGGGGACGAGCGCGCGGGCGAGGTGATCGACCAGAGCGGCATGACCGCCCAGCGCATCGGTGGTGCGGGTGAGCAGCGGCGGCAAATCCGCGCTGGCAGAGAGCATGTCGCGCACTCGGCGTGCCTCGGAAAGGCCGTCACGGATCTGGCCGAGGTCGCGCGGGCTGCCGCGTCCGGCGACAATCCGCCCGAGCGCGCGACCGATATCGGGAGCCTGGCGCATCACCGCGCGGATATCTGCTCGCAGCAGCGGGTCGGCGTGGAAATGCTGCACGCTCGCAAGCCGCATCTCGATAGCGGCGATGTCGGCCAGCGGCGCGGCAAGGTCCTCAGCTAGCTGACGGGCACCGGCGCCGGTCGCGCAGCGATCGACACAGGCGACGAGGCTTCCCTCGCGCCCACCATTCTGCGCGGCAAGTATCTCGAGGCTGCTACGCGTCGCGGCATCCATCGCGAGGTGCTCGCCGCTACCGCGCCCCACCGGGGGGAGCAGGAAAGGCAGCTGCCCGCGCCCGGCATGGTCGAGATAGGCGATCAAGCCCGCCGCCGCCGCCAGCATGGGGCGCGAGAAATCGCCAAGCCCGTCGAGGGTCGCAAGGCCGTGCAGCTGTTTCAGCCTTGCTTCGCCATCATCGCTGCGGAAATCGTGGCGGGGGCGAGGGATGATTTCGCCTGCCGGATCGTCCCAATCGTCGGGAGCGACCACTTCGCTCGCACCGAGCCGGGCCAGCACCGCGTCGAGGCGGTCGGAGGCGCAGTCCTCGAGTTCCATCCGTCCGGTCGAGATATCGCAGGCCGCGATGCCCACCCGGTCGCGCACAGGAGCGATCGCTACCAGCAGGTTCGCACGGCGCGGTTCGAGCAGCGCTTCCTCGGTAAGCGTACCGGCGGTGACGAAGCGCACGATATCGCGCGCGACAAGCGCCTTCGAAACGGGCGAGCCCTCGCGCTTCGCGCGTTCTTTTGCCTCATCGGGCGTTTCGGTCTGCTCGGCAATTGCGACCCGGCAGCCGCCCTTGATCAGCCGGGCTAGGTAGCCTTCCGCAGAGTGCACCGGCACGCCGCACATCGGCACGGGCTCGCCGTCATGCTCGCCGCGCGTCGTCAGCGCGATGTCCAGAACGCCCGAGGCGACCTTTGCATCGTCGAAGAAGAGTTCGAAGAAATCCCCCATCCGGTAGAACAGCAGCGCATCACCTGCCTCTCGCTTCAGGGCGAGATATTGCTGCATCATCGGAGTGGGTTGACCGGCCATCACTTTGCCGTAGCGGCCAGCCTGCCGATTCGGGAGTCGGGCCACGTGGCCTTTCCCCTATGACTTCTCGCAAAATCCTCTTAGGGGCATCCCCAAGGAGCTATGAGGACCCAGATGGCCGAAGAAAAGCAGAGCGGTTTCAACGCGCGCGAGGCGCTGTTCTACCACGAAACGATCCGCCCCGGTAAGATCGAGATCATTGCCTCCAAGCCCATGGCGACGCAGCGCGACCTTGCGCTGGCCTATTCACCCGGTGTCGCCGCTCCGGTGGAAGCGATTGCCCAAAATCCGCAGGATGCCGCGCGCTACACCGCTCGATCGAACCTTGTCGCGGTGATCTCCAACGGCACCGCCATCCTTGGACTCGGCAATCTGGGTGCGCTGGCTTCCAAGCCGGTGATGGAAGGCAAGGCGGTGCTGTTCAAGCGTTTCGCCGATGTCGATTCGATCGACCTCGAACTCGATACGGAAGATCCCGAAGCCTTCATCAATGCGGTCGCGCTGATGGAGCCAAGCTTCGGAGGCATCAACCTGGAAGACATCGCCGCGCCCGAGTGCTTCATCATCGAGCAGGCGCTGCGCGAGAAGATGAATATCCCGGTCATGCATGACGACCAGCATGGCACGGCGATCATATCGGCGGCGGGCTTGATCAACGCTTGTCATCTAACGGGCCGCAAGCTCGAAGATGTGAGGATGGTGGTGAATGGTGCCGGTGCCTCGGCACTCGCCTGTACCGCACTGATCAAGGCGATGGGCGTGCGGCACGAGAACGTCATCGTCTGCGACCGTGCCGGCCCCATCTATCCAGGCCGCGAAAATGTCGACCAGTGGAAGAGCGCCCATGCAGTGGAAACGCCGCATCGCAGCCTCGAGGAAGCGCTTGAGGGCGCCGATGTCTTCCTCGGCCTGTCGGCGGCAGGTGCGCTCAAGCCGGAATGGGTCGAGAAGATGGCTGACAGGCCGATCATCTTCGCCATGGCCAACCCAACGCCCGAGATCATGCCGGACGAGGCGAAGGCCGTGCGCCCCGATGCGATCATCGCGACCGGGCGCAGCGATTTCCCGAACCAGGTCAACAACGTCCTCGGCTTTCCATTCATCTTCCGGGGCGCGCTCGACGTGCAGGCCACCGCGATCAACGAGGAAATGAAGATCGCCGCGGCCAAGGCCATCGCCGAACTCGCGCGCGAACGCGTGCCCGAGGAAGTGGCGGCGGCCTATGGCGTCACCCACCAGTTCGGCGAGGAATATATCATCCCCGCACCCTTCGATCCGCGCCTGATGGAAGTCGTATCATCCGCGGTCGCCAAGGCTGCCATGGATACGGGCGTAGCTCAGGCACAGATCGAGGATTTCGACGCCTATCGCCACGAACTGAAAGCCCGGCTCAACCCGACCACCGGTGCGCTCACCAACATCTACGAAATGGCGCGCAACAATCCGAAGCGGATGGTTTTTGCAGAGGCCGAGGAAGACGTGGCATTGCGCGCTGCGATCCAGTTCCGCGACTATGGCTATGGCGAGCCGATCCTTGTCGGCCGCACCGAGAAAGTGCGTGAAAAGCTGGTCGAACTGGCGGTGGACGATCCGGACGACTGGATCATCGAGAATTCGGCCGTGTCGGACAAGGTCCCCGCGATGGTCGACTATCTCTACAAACGCCTCCAGCGCCGCGGCTATACCGAGCGAGACGTGGGCCGCATGGTGAACCAGGAGCGCAACGTCTTCGCCGCCCTGCTGGTGGCGCTCGGCCATGGCGACGGCATGGTTTCGGGGCTGACCCGCACTTTCGCGCAGACAGCGCGCGAAGTGGCGCGGGTCATCGATCCCAAGCCGGGCGCAACGCAGTTCGGCATCCACATGATGATCGGCAAGAACCAGACGACATTCCTCGCCGACACCACGATCAACGAACGCCCGAGCGCAGCGCAACTGGCGCATATTGCCAAGGAAACCGCCACGGTGGCGCGCCGCATGGGGCACGAGCCGCGGGTCGCCTTCATGTCTTATTCGACCTTCGGCAACCCTTCCGGCCAATGGCTGGCGAACATCCGCGATGCAGTGGCGCTGCTCGATGCCGACGACACGGTCGATTTCGAGTATGAAGGCGAGATGGCGCCCGATGCCGCGCTTAACCGAAAGGTGATGGACCTCTATCCCTTCAGCCGCCTGTCGGGGCCCGCCAACGTGCTTGTCATGCCCGGGCTGCAATCGGCCAATCTCTCGGCCAAGCTGCTGCGCGAGCTGGGCGGGGAGACCACCATCGGCCCGATGATGATCGGCAGCGAGAAGCCGGTGCAGATCGCACCAATGACTTCGATCGCCCCCGATGTGCTGACGCTTGCGGTGCTGGCGAGTGCCGGGGTGCTGGGCTGAGGAAGGCTGCTTTATGGCGATAGACTGCCAGCGGCATCGCTTCGCGATCCCCGATGAAGTGCACTATCTGAACTGCGCCTACATGTCGCCGCTCGCCACCAGCGTGAGCGATGCGATGGTCGCGGGGGCAATGCTCAAGGCGCAGCCCTGGACCTACAAGCCTGCGGATTTCTTCTCGGTGGTCGAGGAGTTCCGCGAGAAAGCGGCGCGGCTTGCCGGGGTTTCCTCCGATACCATCGCTGTCGTTTCCTCGGCGAGCTATGGCCTTGCTGTTGCCGCCGCAAACCTGCCGATGGAGCGGGGCCAGACGGTCGTCACGCTGGGCGACCAGTTTCCATCCAATGTCTATGTCTGGCAGGAGAAGGCCGCGCGCTGCGGAGGCAGGGTTATCGCGGTCGAGCGTCCTTCGCAGAGCTGCTGGACCGACGCGGTCCTCGAGGCCATCGGACCGGAGACTGCGGTAGTGGCCGTACCCCACAACCACTGGGCGGACGGGCGCATGGTTGATCTCGTCGCGGTGGGCAAAAATGCGCGTGCCAACGGCGCAGCGCTGGTGCTTGACCTCACTCAATCGCTCGGCGCCATGCCGCTCGACTTCGCCACGGTGCGGCCCGATTTCGCGGTTGCCGCCTGCTACAAATGGCTGATGGGTCCGTACGGGATCGGAATGCTCTACGTTGATCCGGCACACCATGGCGGCGTTCCGATAGAGCATAACTGGATCAACCGTGCAGGTTCGGAAGATTTTGCACGGCTTGTCGATTATCGCAGCGATTTCCAACCCGGCGGGCGCCGGTTCGACATGGGCGAGAAGTCGAATGCTCCCCTGCTCATGGGTGCAGGTGCGGGTCTCGATTTCCTGATGGAGTTCGGTGTCGAGGCCATTGCCGAAGAACTCGGCGCGAGGACCGGGCATCTTGCAGCACAGGCGCACGAACTGGGGCTCACTTCCGCACCGATCGGCACGCGCGCGCCGCATTTCCTGGCGCTCGGCTTCCCTGATGGCGTTCCGGCTGGCCTGACCGAGACACTGGCCGAACGGCAGGTGCATGTCTCGCTCAGGGGGACATCGCTGCGCGTGACGCCGCATCTCTATAACACTCCCGCGGATAGCGAGGCCCTGATCGCGACCCTGCGCGATTGCCTCGCCTGAACGGCGCGGGCGCACGGGTCGTCGCGACCGGTCCGCCCATTCACGATTTGGCAAGCGGCCCCGACCGTAGCCCTCTTTCCACGTGCATGGGATCGCACTGGAAAGGACAGAAAATGAAGAAGTTTCTCGTTACAGCTGCGCTTGGCGCAGGCATGCTCGCAACCCCGGCCCTGGCACAGGACGCGCCCGGCGGCTTTCATGTCGGCGCGATTGCCGGCTTTGAAGGGGTCGATGTGGAAACGGCAGGGCCCGGTGTGACGCTCGATAGCGATGCGGCGGTCTACGGCGTTACGGCCGGCTATGACCTTTCGCTGGGGAGCGCCTTTGTCGGGATCGAGGGTGAGATCTCGACCAGCGACAATTCGGCCCAGTTCCCGAGCGGTGCGGGAGCTGCCTACGACGGGCTGGACACCAGCGGCCAGTACTACATCGGCGCGCGTGCCGGTTTCGCGCTGACGCCCGGCATCGCGGCCTACGGCAAGGTCGGCTACACTTCGCTCGATACCAGCGCCTTCACTTCTGCCGGTTCGCTCGACGAACTCGAAGAGAACAGTGGCGGTTTTCGTTTCGGCGGAGGCTTGCAGATCGGCCTTCCCGGTCCGCTAGAGGCGCGTCTCGAATACCGCCGCTCGCGCTACGACGATTCCGCCTCGGGCGACTTCGGTGAAGTGACGACCGACCAGTTCGTTGCAGGTCTGGGCCTGCGCTTCTAGCCGGGCCTGAACTTCAGAACGGCAGGGCCTTGCCGGTATAATCGACATAGGCGTAGCCCGGCTGCGCTTTCTCGACCACATCGGCGAGGCCCCTTGCGCTTTCAGCGACCGTGATGTGCGCATTGGGTCCGCCCATGTCGGTCTGCACCCAGCCAGGGTGGAGCGAGAGGACCGCGAGATCGCGCCCTGCTGCATCCTGCTCGGCGATGCCCTTGGCGAGCATGTTCTGCGCGGTCTTGCTGGTGCGGTAGAGTTCGTATCCGCCCGAACTGTCCTCGATCGAACCCATCAGCGAGCTCATGAAGGACAGCGATCCGCCGTCCTTGATCTGCGGGAGTAGCTTCTTTCCGAGATGCACCGGGCCGAAGGCATTGGTCATCATGACCTCGGCGACCTCTTCGGCTGTCGCCTGCTCGCTCGACTGGTGCTTCGCGCCGGTAATTCCTGCGTTGACGATGACCGCGTCGAATTCGCCCTCGACATCGAAGGTGGATGGATCGGTGACGTCGAGCGTCTGCACGCTCACGCCTTCGAGCGCGTGAAGCTCGTCGCTCTTGGAGCGCTCGGTGCCTGTCACCTCCCAGCCGCGCTCCTTGAATTCCTTCGCAAGACCGAGACCGATGCCGCGCGATGCGCCGACGATAAGGACGTGATTGCTCATTTTCCTGTCTCCTAGGCCGGGTGGACCAGCGTCTTGAGGTTCATGAATTCATGGAGGCCGAACTCGGCGAGTTCGCGGCCATGGCCCGATCGCTTGATGCCCCCGAAAGGCGCTTCGATCTTGGAGCCATTGACCGCGTTGAATGTGGTCATCCCCGCTTCGATAGCATTGGCGAAGTGTTCCTTCTCGTCTTCGTCATTGGTCCAGACCGCCGAACCGAGACCATAAGGGATTGCGTTGGCGATGGTGGTCGCTTCTTCGATATCCTTCGCCTTGTAGAGCTGGCCGACGGGACCGAAGATTTCGTCCGTTCCGGTCTCGCTGGCGAGGGGGACATCGGTGAGGAGGCCGGCGGTCATCCAGGCCCCGGGCCGGTCGAGTTTCTCCGCGCCGAACAGCAAGGTGCAGCCCTCGTCCTTCGCCTTGTCGACCTGCTCCAGCACCGTGTCGCGCTGCCCCTCGCTCGAAAGCGGGCCGAGCTCGGTGTCGTCATCCATCGGGTCGCCCAGCTTCACACCCTTCAGCGCAGCAATGAAACGCTCGGCGAAATCGTCGTAGATGTCGGCATGGACGATGGTGCGTTTGCCGCAGATGCAGGACTGACCGTTGTTCTGGATTCGGGCAGTCACGGCGTCCTTCACCGCCTGATCCATGTCGGCCGAGGGCATGATTATGAAAGGGTCTGTCCCGCCCAGCTCGAGCACGACCTTCTTCAAGTTCTTGCCCGCGCGTTCGGCCACTGCGCTCCCCGCACCCTCGCTCCCGGTAAGCGTGGCTGCGACGATGCGCGGGTCGTCGATCACCTTGCCGATCGGATCGGAGGAGACGCACAGGTTCTGGAAGAGCCCTTCGGGTCCGCCCGCCTCAAGCACCAGCTCTTCCATCCGCGCGGCGACGCCCTGTACGATGCTCGCGTGCTTCAGCACACCGACATTGCCGGCAAGTATCGTCGGCGCGAGGAAGCGGATCACCTGCCAATAGGGGAAGTTCCACGGCATGACCGCGAGCACCGGGCCTTGTGGCAGCCATCGCGCCTCTGCGCGCCCGCCGTCAGACAGGTCCCAGAATTTCGATTCGAGCATCGGCGGCCCGTGCTCGGCATAATAGTGCAGCAGGCTGGCACATTTCTCGACCTCGGCACGCGCCTGCGTGATCGGCTTACCCATTTCGGTGACGGCGAGGCGGGCGAGCTCCTCGTTGTTGCTTTCATAGAGATCGCCGAGCTTCGTGAGGAGCTGCGTGCGCCGGTCGAGTGGGGTCTGCCGCCAGTCGCGATAGGCGCGCGTCGCGGTCTCCAGCTTGCGATCGATGCCGTTTGCATCGAGCGTTTCATAGGTGGCGATGGTCTCGCCGGTCGCGGGGTTGGTCGTGGTGATCAAGAGGTGCTCCGTCAGGGTTCACCCCATCAATGGCCACATCTTGCCAGCGTTCCGCGTTTCACTTCCGCCGGAAGCGGAAATACCAGACTTCGTGGCCGTAGGTGTTGCGCGCCTTATGTTCGTAGCGCGTCTCGCACCAGCCCGAGGGGCGCTCTTCCCAGCTGTGCCGGTCCTCGACCACCCATTCGAACACGTCGGTGAAGCGGCGCATGACCATGAGCGCATGGCGCAGGTAGACGGGGTGGTCGGTGCCAAAGCGGAATTCGCCGCCGGGCTTCAGCTTGTCGGCGAACATGCGTACCGGCCCGTCGTTCATCATGCGGCGCTTGGCATGCTTGTTCTTGGGCCAGGGGTCGGGGTGCAGCAGGTAGAGCATGGTCAACGCGCCATCGGGTACGCGGGCGAGGGCATCGAGCGCGTCGCCATGATGGATACGGACATTGGCGAGACTGCCGTCGCGCACATGCATGAGCGCCTGCGCCACGCCATTGAGGAAAGGCTCTGCGCCGATGAAGCCATGATCGGGCAGCAGGTCGGCACGATAGGCCATGTGCTCGCCGCCGCCGAAACCGATTTCGAAATGGAGCGGACGGTCGAAGCCAAACAGCGCCTCCGACGTCACCGGCCCTTCCGTGGGTACGGCAATTTGCGGCAGGAGCTTGTCGACGAGCTCTTGCTGCCCGCTGCGCAGGGGTTTGCCCTGGCTGCGACCGTAGAGCCGGTTGAGCGTGGTCGGATCGCCTTCCTTGAATGCTGACATGGCGCGCCCGCTAGGCGAAAAAGGGCGCTGCTGTCCAGCGTCCAGCCGCCGCGCCCAATCAGGCTGCGCGGGCGAGGGCCGGATTTGCGAGGTAGAGGGCGATGGTGTCGAGGAGATCGGATAGGTCGCGCGGCGCGATCGGCTTCTGCAGCAGGTGATTGGGTCGAACGTAATCGATCCGCGCGGCGAGGCGCGAGCTATCCCAGCCGGTGATGAGGATGGTCCTGACATCGGGGCATTGCTTCTGCGTGGCGGCGAGCAATTCGATGCCGTCGCGTTTCCCGTCCAGTGCATAGTCGAGCAGCAACACCTCGGGCGGATCCTCCCCCAGGCGGAGCAGCGCGTCGGCGACGTTCAGCGACTGCCAGATCACGTCATATCCCGCTGCTTGGGAAATCTCCCTCAGCAGGAAGGTGAGTATCTCGTCATCCTCGACGATGGCGATACGTGGCTGTCCACGGTCAGATGACATGGTATTCGGCATGGGCGACCCCCCGGAAGCTATGCCAACTGCTTAAGTGATCGAAGCTGCGGGCGCGCCTCCGGATGAATACCTAGGCGGGAACCAATATCGTCTTGGCACTCAACGATTTGGCTGCAACCCCAATTTGTCAGTGTGGCCGCCCAACGGACGGTTCCGAAGGTGCGGAGGCTGCCGCTTCGGCAATCGAGTGTTCGGGCTGGGCAAAGGCGTGCTCAATGACTTCCTGCAGGACATGCGGGGCGACCGGCTTGCGCAGGATACGATCGGGCTGGGCTTCTCCCATCCGCGATGCGATATCGTTGATATCCCAGGCGGTGACCATGACGATGAAGACCGGGATGTCGCGGTCCCTGATCTCGGTGATCAGCTCCAGACCGTCGTGATCGCCCTCGAGCGCGAAGTCGAGCAGGAGGAAGTCAGGCTTCTCGCGCTCGACCAGTGCGAGCGCGCCATCGGCATCGCTTTCGCAGCCGACCACTTCGAAACCGCAGGATTTGCAGGATTCGTCGAGCATGAAGGCAAGGACGCTATCGTCCTCGACTATGGCAATGCGAGGTGTCCGCTCTTCATTCATGAACCTTTCCTTCCGCCCTGATGGAAAAAACGGTCCCCTGCTTCGCCCGTTGGCGATCGCAAGCGATGCGACAGCTACTAGACGAAACCCTGAATAACAGAGTGGTTCCCGGCGATCCATTGGCCCGGAAATGTTTTCCACTTATGATTCAAAAGGATGGTTGATTGTCTGCCAAGAAAAACGCCCGGAAGCCGAAGCTACCGGGCGTCTCGCTGTCCGTCCAAGAGGAAACTTGTACTTAGGCGGCTTCCGCCTCTTCGCCCGGATCGCGCAGCACGTAACCACGGCCCCAGACGGTTTCGATGTAGTTTTCGCCGCCGCAAGCATGGCTCAATTTCTTGCGCAGCTTGCAGATGAAGACGTCGATAATCTTGAGTTCGGGTTCGTCCATGCCGCCATAGAGGTGGTTGAGGAACATTTCCTTGGTCAGCGTGGTGCCCTTGCGGAGACTGAGCAGTTCCAGCATCGCATATTCCTTGCCGGTGAGGTGGACGCGGGCGCCGTCGACTTCGACGGTTTTCGCATCGAGGTTCACGGCCAGCTTGCCGGTGCGGATGATCGACTGGCTGTGGCCCTTCGAGCGGCGCACCACGGCGTGGATGCGGGCGATCAGTTCTTCGCGGTGGAACGGCTTGGTGACGTAATCGTCTGCGCCGAAGCCGAAG
Organism: Qipengyuania vesicularis; assembly: GCF_019711415.1. Lineage (GTDB taxonomy): Bacteria > Pseudomonadota > Alphaproteobacteria > Sphingomonadales > Sphingomonadaceae > Qipengyuania > Qipengyuania vesicularis. The sequence goes on from NZ_JAIGNJ010000004.1 coordinate 80,195, forward strand.
CTGCGGATCTTGCTGTCCATCTCGGCAACACCCGAGAGGATAAGAACCGGCGTCTGCACCTTGGCGACGCGCAGTTTCTTGAGCACGTCATAGCCGTGCATGTCAGGCAGGTTCAGGTCGAGCAGGATGATGTCGTAATCATACAGCTTGCCCAGATCCAAGCCCTCCTCGCCGAGGTCGGTCGAGTAGACGTTGAAGCCTTCGGTGGTGAGCATGAGCTCGATCGCTTTCGCGGTTGTCGGCTCGTCTTCGATCAGCAGTACACGCATTGGGTCGTCCCCCTAGCCCTGGTATCCGAAATGCCTTTCCCCCCTGAGGAAAGGTGTTGTCCCTTGTTAACCACTAGGGGTGTGAACGGAAAAGGTTAATTTCCTGTAAACCCGAGGACTAAAGAGATGCGGAGCGCGCAGTGAGTCTTCGCTGCAACAGTTACGAGGCGGGGACAGGATTGGCGGGCGGGGCGTCAGTCGATCAGTGCAGCGAGTGGTCCTGCAGGGTGTGGCTGCGACGGCTGTTTCCGATCGTGTCATCGGTCAATCCATACTGCTGCGACCAGCTGTCGAGAGGCCATGCCTCGTTCTGCGGGAGAACGGTTACGCTGCGCTCCCGGTTCAGCATGTCCATAAACTGGGAGGTGGTCATGCTGCTGCCATGCACGGCGAGGTAGTGATCGATCTCGCCAACGATACCCCGCGATCGCTGTTCGCTAAGCCAGCGATGAAAATGCCGGACCGGATATCCGCCTCCCTGCCGAGGTCCGTCGCCGCCGTATCCGATCCAGATGTCGGCCTGGAAAATAGCGCGAGCCGAAGGGACATAAGCGACGATCATGTTCTCCGTATGGGGCGCGGCGGCGTAGACGAGCGCCCGATAGGCCGTACCTCCGCTGTCGAGTGTCACGACCGGGCTGTCGAGGAATTCGAAACGTGCTTCGGATTGAGGCCCGATCCCGTCGACCGATCTCTGAAGCAACTGGCGGAGCTCGCCTTCCTTGTCGCGGGTGGTGAGAATGGTGGCGCCGACCTGCGTGTAATATTTGATCGCAATCGCGTGGTCGTCGTGATGATGCGTCGGAACGATGTAGCGAAGCGGCTCGCCATTCATATGCGGCTTCATGGCCTCATGGGTCTCGCGCGCATAGCTGGGCATCCCCCCGGCTTCGGTCGCGACCCAGTATGCACCCGTGTCGACATAGAGAATGCGAGTGTCGCCATTGCCGGCTAGCCAGACGCCGTCTGCGATCCTGCGCGTCTGGATATCCCATCCCGATCCATCATAGCCGCTCGTGTCGGAGGCGAGGGCGAAACCTGCGGGCACAGCCAAGTACTCGGGCCGCTCCGGCCCGCCAAAGGTGAGGGCTGCAAGCTGGTAGTCCCCGCTCGCAAGGCCGCTGCGAAAGTAGCGCGCCCTGCGATTGACCGGAATTCCGTCGCGCTCGAAATACTGGTCGTATATGCGCAGCGTGTCGTCCTCGACGCCCATCATGCTTGAGACGCCATTCCGCGCAACGGCATGAATGAGGCGCGTTTCCTTGTCGATGTAGATCGTCGCCGAAGCTGCGGGCATGACAAGAGTGTCGTACTCGACACCGTGAAGGACTGCGGCTTGCCCGCGCGAAATTTCGCTGTCGGGGTTCTCGACCAGATGGAGAACCCAGGCCCAGGCCTGACGCATGCGCAGGGCGTTGAAAGCACTTGCGTAGCCATGCATCTCGGCCATACCGCCGGGCGTGTAGGTCCGCTCGATAGTATTGAGGGTGACCGCACCATCGCGACCATAGATGAGCCGGCTACCCATAGTCAGCCCGCCGGCCCAGGCGCTTATCCGGTCCTCGACGCCGATTTCCTGCGCTAGGTCCAGGTAAAGAAAAGTCCGTGTCGGAATGCGATCGTATGGCGGCTCGGTGTGCCGGCTCTGGAAGCGGGCATGAAAATATCCCACCCAGTCGATCTCGACCCGCTCGATATCGCGAAGCCTCTGTTCGCCCCCATAAGCTGTCGCCAATTCGGCAATGATCGCGACGCTCTGGTTTTCTTGGGCGCAGGCTTGCCCCGGGGAAACAAAGGCGACGAACAGGGCGACGATCATCGGAATTTTCATGGGCAATGCTCCGGCACAAGGTGTTGCCCGCCCGCTGTCGTTTGCCTCCGGTCGAAAATCTTGAACGATCTGAACATTAGCGTTTGACCGGTTGGCGACCGCAGATCAGCCTTGCCGACATGGCCGAGGATATATGCCCGAACTGCCAGTCCGACCGGTTCTTCGGCGAGGTGGCGCTCGCGCGCGAAATCGATGGCTATCGCATGGCGGAGGTCCATCACGCGCAGGCGCGCAAGATCCCGCGGCATGCCCATGGATCAGCCTTTGTCAGCATTCTTCTGACAGGCCGGTACCAGTCACGATTTGGTACCACTGAAATGGAATTTGATCCGGGATGCCCGGTCTTTCACGAAGAGGGCTTCGACCATGAGGACGCCATTGGCGCGGGCGGCGCGCGCTTTTTCTGTCTCGAGATCGATGCGGCGGAACTCGCCTCGCTCGAGGACGAGTGCTCCGGGCGGCCAGCTTCGACCACGCTCGACAAGCAGGCGGCCACAAACCTGCTCAGGCTCTTCCTATCGGCTCGGAAACAGGCCGATGACCTTACGATCGCAAGTCTCGCCGGAGAATTCCTGTCATCCTTGGGTGATGATGGGTCGTCCCCACCTGACAACTCCCCATGGGTTGCGCGTGTGCGCGAGAGGCTGTGCGACCAGCCCGGTGCCAGGGCCAGCCTGACGGAGCTCGCCGCGATCGCCGGAGTCCACCCGTGCCACCTCACCCGCAGTTTCCGGCAGCAATTCGGATGTAGCGTCGGGGACTATGCCAAGGCGCACAGGTTGGGAGTGGCGTGGTCATCGCTGGCGCGAGGGAAGATGGGTATCGCGGAGCTTGCCTATCATCTCGGATATGCCGACCAGTCCCATTTGACCCGCGAGTTTCGCGCGTATTTCGGCGAACCGCCAGGGCGCGTACGGCGGATACTAGAGTCAGCCAGCGCCGCAGCGCACTAGACGGACAAAGCTTCAGCCAAGCGATTGCAGCTTCTTTGCCCTGCGTCTCTGGGCGCTCGAGCCGATGCCGATCGCCTCGCGGTATTTCGCCACCGTGCGGCGGGCGAGATCGAAGCCTTCCTCGTTGAGCATGTCGGCGAGCTTCTGGTCGGAAAGGACCTTCTTGGGATCCTCCGCATCGCACAGTGCCTTGATCCGCGCCTTGATCGCTTCGCTGCTTGCACCCTCGCCATCAGCGGCGGCAACGCCGCTCGAGAAGAAGTACTTCATCTCGAAGGTGCCGCGCGGGCAGGAGAGATACTTGTTGCTGGTCACGCGGCTGACGGTGGATTCGTGCATCTCGATCCGCTCGGCCACCTCGCGGAGCGTCAGCGGGCGCATGGCCGAAACACCCTCTCGGAAAAATCCTTCCTGCAGGGTCACGATCTCGCTCGCGGTCTTGAGGATTGTCTTCTGCCGCTGGTCGAGCGCACGGATCAGCCAGTCGGCCTCGCCCAACTGCTCGTTGAGCCAGGCGCGCGAAGCCTTGTCGCGCGCGCCCGCTTCCAGTTCGACGTAATATTCGCGGTTCACCACGAGGCGCGGCAGGCTGGACTCGTTGATCCGGATCGACCATCCGCCATCGCCTGACGGAGTGACGATAACGTCGGGCACGACGGCCGCCTCGCTTTCACCGCCATAACGGCAACCGGGCTTGGGATCGTAGCTGCGCAGTTCGGCGAGCATGTCGGCAAAGTCTTCGTCATCGACGTCGCAGAGCCGCTTGAGGCGCGCGATGTCGCCACTCGCCAGCAGGTCGAGATTGTCGATCAGCCTGGCCATGCAGGGGTCGTAGCGATCGGCCTCCTTCGCTTGCAGCGCGAGACATTCCGACAGGCTGCGCGCGCCCACGCCGGTGGGTTCGAGCGACTGCACCAGGTCAAGCGCCCGTTCGACCTCCGCCAGCGGGGCGCCAAGCTCGCCTGCCAGGATGCGCAGCTCGGTATGCAGATAACCTGCTTCGTCGAGCTCATGCACGATGCGGCCGGCGATCAGCGCCTCGCGCGGATCGTGGGCGAGGGCGCCGATCTGCCCGGACAGGTGTTCGCCCAGGGCAGGTTCGTCGGAGGACCGGTTCTCAAGGTCAGGCAGGTCTTCCGAACCGAGGCCGCCGCTTCCCGCCTGCGCCCAGTCTCCCCGGTCGCCGGGCGAGGCTTCGGGATCGCGAGCATATTCGGCGATATCCAGCGCCGCATCGCCATCGAAATCGGGCGTGGCTTCATGCTCGGCTGGGGCGACTTCCGGAGCGTCCTCGCCTGCCTCGCGCCGCATCTCTCCCACTTCCAGGAGCGGGTTGCTCTCCAGTGCCTCGGCGACGAAGCTCTCGATCTCGAGATTGGACAGCGCCAGCAGCTTGATCGCCTGCTGGAGCTGCGGCGTCATCACCAGCGATTGTGTTTGCCGTAGGTCTAGCCTCGGACCGAGCGCCATTGATCTAACTCCGGGCGCGCGCCGTCATCACAGCGTGAAATTCTCGCCGAGGTAGAGCCGCTTCACGTTCTCGTCGGCCACCAGCGCTTCGGGAGTGCCGGCGAAGAGCACCTGTCCGCCGTAGATGATGCAGGCGCGGTCGACGATCTCGAGCGTTTCACGCACGTTGTGATCGGTGATCAGCACGCCGATCCCGCGGGTCTTCAAATCCTTCACGAGGTCGCGAATGTCGCTGATCGAGAGCGGGTCGATGCCGGCGAAGGGTTCGTCGAGCAGCATTATGGAGGGTTTTGCCGCGAGAGCGCGGGCGATCTCGGCACGGCGTCGCTCACCACCCGACAGCGCCATGGCCGGGCTCTCACGCAGCCGGGTGAGTCCGAATTCGTCGAGCAGTCTGTCCAGTTCAGCGGCACGCGTGTCGTCGTCGGGCTCGACCATTTCGAGCACGCAATTGATGTTCTGTTCGACGGTCATCCCGCGAAAGATGCTGGTTTCCTGGGGCAGGTAGCCCAGGCCCAGGATCGCACGGCGATACATGGGCAGCTTGGTCACGTCCTCGCCGTCCATCAAGATGCGGCCGGCATCGGGGCGCACAAGACCCATGATCGAATAGAAACAGGTCGTCTTGCCCGCACCATTGGGGCCGAGCAGCCCGAGCACCTCGCCCTTGCCGACAGTGAGCGAAATATCGGTCAGAACCTGCCGCTTGTCGTAGCTCTTGGCGATCGAAATAACTTCGAGCCCGCCCTGCGGGATCGGCGGGGCGGCATCATGAACCGCCTGGTTGTCGGCGCTGAGGAGGTCGTCGGCCATGGGCTGCGCCATAGCATGCGATGCCGCGAGGAAAACCCCCGAGGGGTGTCATATTCGTCGAATTGGCAAGATTCGTGCATGAACGGGACGGGCCATGCGTTTCGCCGAGTGCGTCTTGCTATTGCGGGACAATTTTGAAACTATGCGTTCTGGAGAGTGTGTCTGGGGAGACATCTGATGGGCAAGGCAATCGAAGAGAGCCGCGAAGCAAGCGCAACCGGGAGCGCGCACGCGCGTGACTGGCGCAAGGCGATGAGCGACAATGTGGCGCTGGCGCTGATCGTCTATACCGGCCTGCAGATCTTCGTGACTGTCCATGCCCTCAAGGAGGGCACTTCTTCGACGCTTCCCTATTTTGCCCTGGTCGTGCTTGTCGCAGCGATCATTCCCGCCTGCCGCTGGTTCGAGAAGCGGTGGAAAGACCTCTCCGATGGCGAAGCGGCCGATGAAAGCCTGAAGACTGCGTTTCGTCGGGACCAGATGTTGCTGTGGCTCATCGCGATCGGGTTGCCCTTCCTGTTGACGGGTGTGTTCAAGGCGATGCTCGCAACCAGCGCCTGACCCTTGCGCCGGGCGCGCGCACTCCCTAGCCGGACCCATCACCGGCCCTGCGGAGTATCTCTAAGAGAATGATCGATAGTAAAACCGCGCTGGCGCGTTGCCAGGACCTTGTTGCGCTCGCCCAGTCGATGGGGGCCGATGCGGCGGATGCCGTGGCGCGCGCCAACTCTTCCGAAGCGGTCAGCATGCGCCTGGGGCAACTCGAGGAAGTCGAGCGGTCCGAAAGCGAGGAGATCGGCCTGCGGGTGTTCGTGGGCAAGCGTTCCGCATCGATCCACACCAGCGATTTCGGCGAAGATGGCTTGCGCGCACTTGCGCAGCGTGCGGTCGAGATGGCGGGCCATGCGCCCGAGGACAAGCACGCCGGCCTCGCGCCTGCCGAAGAGCAGTTTGCAGGCGAGCTGCCCGACCTCGAACTGGACGATAGCACGCATCCCGATCCGGCCGCGCTACGAGAAGCCGCGCTGGCTACCGAAGAGGCTGCCCGGGCTGTCGAGGGCGTCACGAACAGCAATGGCGGTACTGCCAGCGCAAGCCGTGCAGTCATGGCACTGGCGACATCGACCGGCTTCGCGCGCGGCTACTCGGGCAGCGGATTCTCGCTTTCGGCGAGCGTCCTTGCTGGCGAGGGCAGCTCGATGCAGACCGACTATGCCTCGCGCAGCGCGCGGTTTCGGGCCGATTTGCCGACGCCCGAGGAAGTGGGGGCAGAGGCCGGGCGCCGCGCCGTCGCGAAGGTCGATCCCGGCAGCTTGCCGAGCTCCAAGATGCCAATCGTCTTCGAACCGCGCGTCGGCAACGGGCTGGTCGGCCACCTGCTGGGCGCGATGTCGGGCCCGGCGATCGCACGCAAGGCCAGCTTCTTGCTGGGCCGTGAGGAAGAAGATCTGTTCGACCCGGCAATCCGGATCGTCGAGCAACCACTCCGCAAACGCGGCCAGCGCTCGCGCCCATTCGATGGCGAAGGCGTGGCCTGCACCGACCGAATGCTGGTCGAGAACGGCCGGATCACCGGCTGGCTCACCAATGTCTCTTCCGCCGACCAGCTCGGGCTGGGACTTACCGGCCACGCATCGCGCGGCAGCGGCGGCTCTCCCGGCGTAAGCGCAAGCAATGTCCATCTCGAACCCGGCGAGATCACGCCCGAGCAGCTGATGGCTGACATTACCGACGGGCTCTACGTAACCGGGCTGTTCGGGCAGGGGGTCAATTCGGTCACAGGCGATTACAGCCGCGGGGCGACCGGCTTCCGCATCCGCAACGGCGAAATTGCCGAGCCGGTTGCCGAGATTACGATTGCAGGTAATCTCCTCGAGATGTTCCGCGCGCTGACCCCTGCCAACGATCTGGAGATGTACCGGGCCATCAACGTCCCGACCTTGCGCATCGACGGCATGACGGTGGCGGGCGAATGAAGCGCTTGCTCGCCGCGCTCGCCCTGTGTGCGGCGGTTCCGGCGGTTGCGTTTCTGCCCAATGTTCCCGAGGCAGAGGCTCCGGCCGAGCCGGAGGCCCCCGTCCAGACCATCGATGATACGCAGGATGCAGGGGCGGACGAGAGGATCGCCGAGCGCATATCGGGAATCTTCGCGGAATTGCCTGCCTTCGAAAGTGTCGGTGTCGAGGTCAGCGAAGGTGTCGTCACGCTGTCGGGCCAGGTTCCCCGTCAGGAAGACATCGCCCGGGCAGAAGCCATTGCCACGCGTGTCTCGGGCGTGGTCACCGTCGAGAACGGTCTCGAGCGCGATGTATCGATCTCAGCAGAGGGGACAGGGCTAGCCTCGCTTGCCGAACGCTGGGACGGGCTCGTGGAGATGCTCCCGCTCATCGGCCTTGCGCTGCTGGTCTGGGGCGGGATCACCTTGGTCGGATACCTGATCGCGGGGCTGGGCGCGCTGTGGCATCGCCTTGCACCGAACAGCTTCCTCGCCGAATTGATCGCCAGCGCGATCCGCTTCATCTTCATCATCGGCGGGCTGGTGGTTGCGCTCGACCTCCTGGGGGCGGGTGCGTTGCTCGGTGCCGTCCTGGGCGGTGCGGGTGTTATCGGCCTCGCCCTTGGTTTCGCCCTGCGCGAGACGATCGAAAACTATCTCGCCTCGCTCATGCTGTCGCTGCGTCAGCCCTTTCGCGCCAACGACTGGGTGAAGATCGACGATCTCGAAGGCCGGGTAATCAGGCTGACCAGCAGGGCGACGGTCCTCATGACGCTCGATGGCAACCACTTGCGCATCCCCAACGGGCAGGTGTTCCGCGCCGTTATCACGAACTTCACCCGCAACCCGCAGCGCCGCTTCCAGTTCGATCTCGGGGTCGATGCCGATGACGATGCCCGCGCCGCGCGGCAGCTGGGGCGCGATACGCTCGCCGGCCTCGAATTCGTGCTCGATGATCCAGCGCCCGAAGCGCGGGTCATGGAAGTGGGCGATTCCAATGTCGTCATCCGCTTCCTCGCCTGGATCGACCAGCGCGAGACCGACTGGTGGAAGGCGCAGAGCCAGGCGATACCGGCGGTGAAGGAAGCGCTCGAGGAAGCGGGCTTCGGCCTGCCCGAACCGATCTATCGCCTGCGTTTCGACCCGCGCAGCGCCAGCATCCCGTTCCAGCAGGCTACAGACGCCGGCAAGGGCTCCGAAGCCGGCACACCCGCAAGGAAGATGGTACAGCAGATCACGGTCACTGAAACCGAGGAGGATGTCCGCCCGGTCAACGAGATTGCGGACATGGTCGACAAGGAGCGCCGGGAAAGCGGCGCCGAACAGGACAAGGATCTGCTCGACAGCTCGCGCCCGGTCGAGTGAGCGCGCTCCTGCCAAAAAGGGGGCGCCGCGTAGCGCCCCTTCGTCCTTACTTGTCCTTGTTTGTCTCGTAGCGCTCGATGCATTCGAGCACGATGCGCTTGGCATCCTCGGCATCGCCCCAGTTGCCGATGCGCACCCACTTCTCGGCTTCGAGGTCCTTGTAGTGGGTGAAGAAGTGCTCAATCTGCTGGAAAATGATCGAGGGCAGGTCCTTCGTCTGACCGACGTCGGAGTAATAGGGAAAGGTCGTGTCGACCGGTACGCAGATCAGCTTCTCGTCGCCGCCATGCTCGTCTTCGAGGTTGAGCACGCCGATCGGGCGCGCACGCACCACGCAGCCCGGGATGAAGGGCGAGCGCGAGATAACCAGTGCGTCGAGCGGGTCGCCATCGTCCGACAGCGTGTGCGGCACGAAGCCATAGTTCGCGGGATAACGCATCGGCGTGTGCAGGATGCGGTCGACGAAAAGCGCGCCGCTTTCCTTGTCGAACTCGTATTTCACCGGTTCGCCGCCGGTAGGAACTTCGATGATGACATTGAGGCTTTCGGGCGGATTGTCGCCCACGGGGATCATGTCGATACGCATTGCGGCTCTCTAGCTAGCTAAAAACTGTGTTGCCCCTCTCCCCAGAAAGACTTCGCGGCGCGCCCTAGCGCCTTGCGAAGGATTGCGGAAGGGGGACTATAGTCCTAATCGCGCACGCCATGTCGAAAACGCCCCAAGCCATCCGCGGCACCCAAGATATCTTCGGACCCGACGCCGAGGCTTTTGCCTTCGTGGTCGAAACCTTCGAGCGCGTGCGCAAGCTCTACCGCTTCCGCCGGGTCGAAATGCCGGTCTTCGAGAAGACCGAGGTCTTCGCCCGTTCGATCGGCGAGACGACCGATATCGTCTCGAAGGAAATGTATAGCTTCGAGGATCGCGGCGGCGAATCGCTGACGCTGCGACCCGAGTTCACGGCCGGGATCGCGCGTGCCTATCTCTCCAATGGCTGGCAGCAGCACGCACCGGTCAAGCTGGCGACGCATGGCCCGCTGTTCCGCTACGAGCGCCCGCAGAAGGGCCGCTATCGCCAGTTCCACCAGATCGACGCCGAGATTATCGGCGCAGGCGAACCGCAGGCCGATGTCGAACTGCTCGCGATGGCCGACCAGATCATCCGCGAACTCGGCATCGATGGCGTGACACTGCACCTCAATACGCTGGGCGATGGCGACAGCCGCGAAGCCTGGCGCGCAGCACTGGTCGAGCACTTCCGCGCGGTGAAGGACGAACTCTCCGAGGATTCGCAGGAGCGGCTCGAAAAGAACCCGCTGCGCATCCTCGATAGCAAGGATCGCCGCGACCAGCGCTTCGTCGCCGATGCGCCAAAGATCGACCAGTTCCTTTCCGACGATGCGCGTGCATTCTTCGATGCCGTTACTAGCGGCCTCGATGCCGCAGGCGTGAAGTGGACTCGCGCCGAAAGCCTCGTACGCGGTCTCGACTATTATCGCCACACGGCCTTCGAATTCATCCCTGACGAGGGCAGCGAGGCGGCAGGCAAGCTCGGCAGCCAGAGCACGATCCTCGGCGGCGGTCGCTACGACGGCTTGATGGAAAGCCTCGGCGGCGCGCCGACACCGGCGGTCGGCTGGGCTGCCGGGATCGAGCGGCTGGCGATGTTGGTGGGGGAGAAACGCTGGCCGAGCATCGATGATTTCCCGATTGCAGTAGTGCCGATCGGAGCAAGCGCCGAAGAGACAGCACAATACATTTCGTCGAGACTTCGGCGTGGAGGCTTCTCGGTTGAAATGGCCTTCAGGGGCAACGTCAAGAAGCGCATGCAAAAGGCGAACTCCGCCAATGCAATGATCGCACTGATCTTTGGTGACTCAGAACTCGATCAGGGCATCGTCAAGATGAAAGACCTGGAATCCGGCGTGGAAACAGAGATTTTGCTCCCCAACATCCCGGACGACATCGTTGGGTATTTGGTAGAGAAAGTGGAAGCAAAGAAGGCCGCCTCCCTTTGACAAAAGTCCCTGCCGAACGCCTTGATCAGATCGCCCATCGCTTCGCCGAGCTCGAGGCGCGGATGGCGTCTGGGCAGCTTGAGGGCGACGCTTTTGTCCAGGCGAGCCGAGACTATGCCGAGCTGGAACCCGTCGCCAAGGTCGCAGCCGAGGTGAAGGCGGCGCGCGAGGAGATTGCGAGCCTCGAAGAGATGCTCGCCGATCCGGAAATGAAGGCCATGGCGGAGGAGGAGCTGGCCACCTTGCGCGAGCGCCTGCCCGAGGCCGAACGCCAGCTCGCCATCGCCATGCTCCCGCGTGACAGCGCCGACAACAAGCCCGCCATGCTCGAAATTCGCGCCGGCACGGGCGGGGACGAGGCGGCGCTGTTCGCGGGCGACCTTTTCCGCATGTACGAACGCTATGCCGCAGAGCAGGGCTGGAAGGTCGAACCAGTGAGCATGAACGCCAGCGAGGTTGGCGGCTTCAAGGAAATCGTCGCCAACGTCACCGGCAGCGGGGTCTTTGCCAAGCTCAAGTTCGAAAGCGGCGTCCACCGCGTTCAGCGCGTGCCCGAAACCGAGAGCGGCGGACGCATCCATACCTCTGCGGCAACGGTTGCGGTGCTGCCGGAGCCGGACGAGGTCGACATCCAGATCGATCCGACCGACCTCAAGATCGACACCTATCGCGCCAGCGGTGCGGGTGGCCAGCACGTCAACACTACCGACAGCGCGATCCGCATCACGCATATTCCGACAGGGACGGTCGTGACCTGCCAGGACGGCCGCAGCCAGCACAAGAACAAGGAAAAGGCGATGCAGGTGCTGCGCACGCGCCTTTACGATGCGGAGCGGGAGGCAACCCAGGGGGCGGAGGCCGAAGCACGCAAGGCAATGGTCGGCAGCGGCGATCGCTCCGAACGCATCCGCACCTATAACTACCCGCAAGGCCGCGTGACCGATCACCGCATCGGCCTCACTCTGCAGAAGCTGCCGCAGATCATCGCAGGGCCCGGCCTTGGCGAACTGGTCGATGCACTGATCGCCGAGGACGAGGCCAAGCGCCTCGCGGCAATGAGCGAGTGACGGTCGCAGAAGCGATCAGGGCGGCCGCGGAACGGCTCCTGAAAACGAGCGAAACCGCGCGGCTCGATGCCGAACTGCTGATGGCGCATGCGCTGGGAACGGAGCGATCCGCCATGCTGCTGCGCTCAATGCGCGATCCGGTACCCGGCAACTTCGATGCGCTGGTTGAACGGAGACTGGGCTATGAGCCTGTTGCGCATATCCTCGGGCACCAGGAATTCTTCGGAAGACAGTTCAAGGTTACTTCCGATACGCTGATCCCTCGCGGTGACAGTGAAGTCCTGGTCGAGACGGCGCTGGAACTGAAGGGTGAGGCCACGCGCGTGCTCGATCTGGGAACGGGAACGGGGGCACTGCTTCTCAGCGTGATTGCGGAAACGAGGGCGTCGGGCGTCGGGACCGACAAGTCTTCTGCGGCACTGGCTGTAGCGCATGACAATGCGGACCTGCTCGGCATCGAGGATCGCGTTCGCTTCCACCTGCTCGACTGGTGCAAGGATGGCTGGACGCAGGACCTTGGCCGCTTCGACCTGATCCTGTGCAATCCGCCCTATGTCGAGGACAAGGCAGAACTCGAGCCCGATGTGCGCGATCATGAGCCGTCTATGGCTCTGTTCGCTGGTCCTGAAGGGCTCGACGATTACCGGATTATCATTCCGCAATTGCGCAATCTCATGACCGACGACGGCGTGACGATTCTCGAAATCGGACATCAACAAACCGATAGCGTAAGCGAAATTGCGCGCATGGCGGGCTTCACGGTTGCCCTGCGCAAGGACCTCGCAAATCGCCCGCGCGCCCTCATTCTGACATAAAGGGGTTGGCAAAGCCGATTCGAGGCTTTAACTCTGGCCACAGGCCAGTGGTGTGCGGATGTCCGTCCCGCCGGCTCCCAAGCTCCGACATGGCAGTTACGGTGTGAGGCTAAGCCCCTCGCATACCATGCACAGACCGGGGCGCGCATGCTGCGAGAGGGCGCTGCATGTTTAATGGATTACGTGGCCAGAGGCGGACCGAGGGTTCGCGCCGCGCCATCAAAAGGACGATTATTCCTTGAACAACAATCGCAATAACCGTCGTCGCGGTCGTAACAACAACCGCAACCAGGGCGGCGGCAATTCGGCAAACCGGATCGACAGCCGGGCACGTGGCAACGCGCCCCAGTTGCTCGACAAGTACAAGAAGCTCGCGCAGGACGCCCAGCACAATGGCGACCGCGTGCAGGCCGAATACTACCTCCAGTTCGCCGATCACTATTTCCGCGTGATTGCCGACAACAAGGCCCGCCAGGAAGAAGCCAAGGCCAAGCGGCAGGACGATCGCGGCAGCCAGTCGGACGATGACGATTCGGACGATGACGGCGACGATAACCGCAAGAACCGCCGCAGCCGTGGTCGTCGCGACGACGATCAGGGCCAGCAGGACGGTCGTGGCCGCAAGTCCCGTCGCGGTTCGAATGACGACGAGGGCAACGAATACGAGCCCGAAGAGAATCCTTTCACTCGCAATGCCGACGAGGACGAGGCGCCCAAGAAGCGCCGCGCTCCGCGCAAGGCCAAGAAGGGTGAAGAGGGTACCCCCGGCAACGAGGGCGAGATCGACGTGTCGGCCTTGCCCCCGGCGATCGGTGCCGACGAGGCCAAGCCCGCTCCGCGTCGCCGTACGCGCAAGCCGGCAGATGGCGAGGATGTGAGCGCGGTCGGCTGATCGCGCTCCACCTTTTCGCTTTTCCTTGCCAATGCCGCGCCCTGCCTTAACAGGCGGAGCGATGGATCGTATCCCCGCATTCCTGATGCGCCACCCACGCTGGAGCGCGCTGCTCCTCGGCCTGGCTTCCGCGACCGGCTTCCAGCCGCTGCATATCTGGCCGCTCGCCCTTGCCGCTGTCGCCGCACTGGTCTGGCTGCTGTACCGACAGGAAAACCGCAAAGCCGCTTTCCTCGTCGGATGGCTGTTCGGCGTCGCGCATTTCACGCTCACCAACAATTGGATCGCCACGGCCTTCACCTACCAGGCCGAGATGCCTGCATTCTACGGCTGGGCTGCAGTCCCGCTGCTCTCGCTCTATCTCGCAGTCTGGCCGGGTCTCGCCGCCCTCGCCGCGTGGATGCTTGCGCGAGAAAAGGGACTGCCCGCTTTTTCGCTCGCCTTCGGCGCGCTGTGGATCGGTGCCGAATGGCTGCGTAGCTGGGTTTTCAGCGGCTATGCATGGGGCCCGTTTTCGATGGCCCTGCTCGGCGATTGGGAGAGGCCTGGTGTGGCCGCGATCCTCCCGGCGATGGGAAGCTATGCTCTATCCGGAATCGCCGTGGCATTCGCGGGCCTGCTTGCCGCAGGGATCGCCGCGCGCCGCTGGGTTGCCGTTTGCGGAGCTCTTGCGCTTGTCACCGCCGGAATGCTGATCCCTGTAGGTGAGGGTGAAGAGGGTTTCCTGCCGGTCACGCTCGTGCAGCCAAATTTCAAGCAGGAGAACCTCGACAACCCGCAGATGTTCGAGAGCCAGTTCCAGCGCATTTCTGCGCTGAGCAAGCCGCAGCAGCCGCTGAGCCGCCGGCTGGTGCTCTGGCCCGAAAGCGGCATTCCCGATTACCTGCGCGAAGGCTATCCGCAGCGTTACTACAACCAGTTGACTGCCGGCGGCGATCCGGGATTTGCGCGGTACCGTATCGGTCAGGCCATCAGCGAGGGGAGCCTGCTGCTGACCGGCGCGGTCGATCTGGAACTTGCCGATGTTGCCGGTCGGGTGCGGGCGGTGGGGGCCTATAACGCGATCACTCCGATCGATGCGGAGGGCAATCTTGGGCCGCGCTATGCCAAGGCACACCTGGTGCCCTACGGGGAGTATCTGCCGATGCGGTCGCTGCTGGAGCCGCTGGGACTCTCCCGCCTGGTGTCGGGCACCATCGATTTCCTCCCCGGCCCGGGCCCGCAGACCATCGACCTTGGTGATCACGGCCGGTCCGGGATGCAGATCTGCTACGAGATCGTGTTCTCCGGGGAGGTGGTCGAGCCGGGCGATCGTCCCGACTATATCTTTAATCCATCGAACGATGGCTGGTTCGGCGAATGGGGCCCGCCGCAGCACCTTGCGCAGGCCCGACTGCGGGCGATCGAGGAAGGCCTGCCGGTCCTGCGTGCAACAACCACCGGGATCAGCGCGATCGTGGATGCGCGCGGCGTAGTGCGCGATCATATCGGCCGAGGGCGGGCAGACCGGATCGATACCCTTGTCCCTCCTGCCCATTCGCCGACCCTCTTCGCGCGTTTCGGGCACTGGCTTACGCTTGGCTGGGCAATAGTTCTTCTGGCCGCATCGCTGGTTGCAAGTCGACGCAGGCGGAGCTAGGACAGCCGCCACACTTAAAGCTATCTTTATATCTTTCTATTGGGGTCTTCATGCGCAGCAACTACCTGTTCACTTCCGAAAGCGTTTCGGAAGGCCATCCCGACAAGGTTTCCGACCAGATCAGCGACGCTATCGTCGACCTCATGCTGGCGAAGGACCCCGAATCGCGCGTCGCCTGCGAAACCATGACGACGACGCAGCGCGTGATCCTGTCGGGCGAAATCCGCTGCGCCCCGATGTATGACAAGAACAATCCCGACTGGGCAGACAATGGCGGCTGGGCACCCGGCGCGAAGGACGAGATTGAAAAAGCCGTGCGCCGTACCGTGCGCGAGATCGGCTACGAACAGGAAGGTTTCCACTGGGAAACGCTGACCTTCGAGAACCACCTCCACGGCCAGTCCTCGGAAATCGCGCAGGGCGTCGATGCCAGCGGCAACAAGGACGAGGGCGCCGGCGACCAGGGCATCATGTTCGGCTTTGCCTGCGATGAAACGCCCGACCTCATGCCCGCCACGCTGGATTACTCGCACAAGATTCTCGAACGCCTTGCCGCGGACCGCAAGAGCGGCGCGGCACCCTTCCTCGAGCCTGACGCCAAGAGCCAGCTGTCGCTGCGCTATGAGAACGGCAAGCCGGTGGCCTGCACCGCGATCGTCGTCTCGACCCAGCACGGCAAGGGCTATCACGAGGGCGAGAAAGAGGCCGAGCTCAAGGCCTATGTGAAGAAGGTGGTCACCGAAATCCTGCCCCAGGGCTGGGTCTCGGACGAAACCGAGTGGCACATCAACCCGACCGGCGCATTCGAGATCGGCGGACCGGACGGTGACGCGGGCCTGACCGGACGCAAGATCATCGTCGACACCTACGGCGGTGCCGCCCCGCATGGCGGCGGTGCCTTCAGTGGCAAGGATCCGACCAAGGTTGACCGTTCTGCGGCCTATATCACCCGCTACCTTGCGAAAAATATCGTGGCAGCCGGCCTCGCCAAGCGCTGCACGATCCAGCTCTCCTACGCGATCGGCGTTTCCAAACCGCTCTCGCTCTATGTCGATACTCACGGGACCTGCGCCGACGGCGTAACCGACGAGGCGCTGGAGAATGCGATCGGCAGCATCGAGAAACTCGGCGGCCTGACCCCGCGCGGTATCCGCACGCATCTAGGGCTCAACAAGCCGATCTACCGCAAGAGCGCCGCCTATGGCCATTTCGGCCGTACGGCAGATGGCGATTTCTTCCCCTGGGAGCGCACCGACCTGGTGGATGACCTCAAGGCAGCAATTTCCTGATCGAGCCGAAGAGCTTGCGCTTTCGCCTGTCCCGCGGATAACCCTCTCTCATTATTGGGAGGGTCAAATGATTTTGAGATTTGCGAAGCTTGCCTTGTCCGCTTGCTCTGCCCTGTGCCTGTCGGCGACAGTCGCAGCGCAGGAGAGACTCGAATTGCCGGAGGGCGAAGGCTGGACGCATGAACATAGTGGCATAGTCGTCCCTTTCACGCTTGCCGGCGTCGACAGAACGCACGCCACGGCGTACAGCCCCGACGCGCTCAACACCGGGCTCAGCTTCGACGGGGGTGGCGAGATGCTGAGCGTCTATGTCTATCGCAAAACCAGCGGCAATGTTCCGATCTGGTTCGAGCAGGCACGTTACGGGATCGAGAGTCGCGATATCTATGCGGGCGCACATCCGGCCGGCCTGACCTACTCAATGACATTGCCGGGTCGATCGGAGCCGAGCGGACTGCAAGCAATCTACACGATGCCCGAAGAGGCTTCATTCAAGTCCACCGGGCTCGCCCTGTTCTCACTCGGCAACTGGTACATCAAGTTGCGCGCGACGTCGGAGAAGCACGATGCTGCGGCGCTGGAGGCATGGATGCGGCAGGCGCTGACCGAGCTGGTCCTTCCCGAGGAGCTTGGGGCCGCGAGCGCGGTCCGTGCTATCCAGGACTGCTCAGAGCCGCTGGAGTTCAGGAAGAAAGCCAAGGATGCGCCGAATGATGGTGCGGCCAATCTTCTGAGCGGCATGCTTGGACAAATGGTCCTGAAGGACGTCGATGAGGGTGAGCCGGTAAAGGAACCCGAGGTGGCGACGGAATGGTGCCGGGATTCCGATCTCGGCAACAACAATCGCGTCTATCGCCCGGTCGATTCTAGGGATCGCTATCTGATCGCAGCAGGAGACAGCGGGGTCGGAATATCCGTCGGGCTCGATGAAGCGGCGCAGCTACTAGCAGGCCCAGGAAAGAGGGCAAAACCCCGTTACAGTGTGACGATGCATCACGACAATCGCAACGTGAGTTACGTGGCGCAGGATCGCCTGCCGTCCCCGCAACGGGTGGCGGAACTGATCCAGGGCAAGCGTGTGACCATTTCGGTTTCAACCTGGGGCGAAGGCAGCACGATCGAGATGAGCCCCGGAGCGCTCGATTAGAGGCAACAGAAAGGCGGCCGACTCCGACCGCCTTTCGGTTGCAGGATCGCAGCTTAGTCCAAGATACCGCGTTGCGGTTCGGGCTTCAGCTGGTTCCCGAAGCTGTCCTCGCGCAGCCACTCGCCGACCTTGCGGCCGAACTTGGCGACGGCATTCATGTTGAAGAAGTGCATGAAGCCGAGCGCCACTACGACGAGGCCGATCTTGGTCGAGAGAAACTCCAGCGTCTCGGCTATTCCTTCGGGCGGCGTACCGAAGCGCAGCGTCAGCAGAATCCATCCCAGGTTGACGAGGTAGAAGCCGACAACGAGCAGGTGGTTGGTCGAATTGGCGAGGGCATCGTCATGCCCGAAGCACTCCTTCAGGAAGACTATGCCGTTCTTCGACAAGGTACGGGCGACCCACACTGTCAGCCCGATGCTGATGACGAGATAGATAATATAGGCAGGAACTAGATACATGATGTCCTCCATTCAGTCTTCGGGTTGGTGGTTGTGAATGGGGTCGCTCTGGCGGCTGATAGCCAGCGCTTCACGCCAGCCGCCCCAGCGCCAGGCAGAGGCACCTCCGGCGAGGCCACCAGGGCCAGCGAAGAGTAGCTCTTCGAAGCCCGGGCTAGACGACCGGCCGAACAGGATCATCATCGCTGCGAAGCCTGAGAAGGCACCAATGGCCGCGTACAAGAACTGATGTTCTTCTTCGACGACGGAGAGAATGAATGTGGCCGGGAGACCAATCACGACCATCCCGGCCAGCGTAAACAAACCGACAATAACGCCCAGAAAGACTATGCCGCTGAGCAGGCCGGGAGCGGTGCTGGGAAGAGTAATCAGAATGATCGCAACCGTTAAGCTCAAGGTCCCGGCAAGCGTCCCCCAGCCAAGCGCAGCCGCGAAGTGCAAAACTCCCGGACTACCTTGGTAAACTGAAATTTCTGAAATTACAGAAACACCATCTTGCGGTTGTTCGTTCATCGCTTGGGTCTCCTTCATATCAGCTTGGTGTCTAGGCTTTGCTGCCCGGAAGCAGACGCGCCACGCGGCCGCCCAGCTTCATCAGCGTGACGAGCGTCGATTTGGGAAGACGGCGCACGTCGGCGTACCAATTCGCAAGGTTGCCGATGAAATCATGCATTCGACCGACCCGCTCGCGAACGTGGGCGGGCACGTCATCGCGCTTGTCGAGGCTTTCCGCCAGCTCGCCCAAGAGTTGGATCGTCGGATCGATCTCGCGGCGCTTGCGCTCGGCCGTGATCTTCATGAGCATGTCCCACAGATCGGTATCGGCGATGAAATGATCGCGCCGATCCCCTTCCATATGGACGCGGCGCACGATCTGGTAGGATTGCAGCTCCTTGAGCCCGTTTGAGACATTGGAGCGGGCGAGGCCGAGTTTCTCGCAAATATCCTCGGCATGGCGAGGCTTGTCGGAGAGATAGAGCAGGGCATGGATCTGCGCGACCGAGCGGTTCACGCCCCATTCGCTGCCCATTTCACCCCAGTGGAGGATGAAGGCGCGCGCTTCTGGAATCTCCATGATGTCGGCCACGACTCGGCCTCCCTTTCTCTATTTCTGTAATTACAGAAATTCGGGACGACGTCAACGAGTAGACGAATTGCGGCTTCAGTCTGTCTGGTGCTGGCCCATCGCCGGAGAGGGATCGTCCAGCGCCAGTTCGGCATCCGAGAAGGTGAAAGGACTGCGTACCCCCGGCATTCCTTCGGGGGTGATCTTCATACCGCGGGCAATGGTCTGGGGGTCGGCGAAGACTTCGTCGATGGCATTGATCGGGCCGGCAGGAATGGCCGCCTTTGCGCAAGCTTCCAGCAATTCGTCCCGGCTCCACCTCGCGGTGGCTTCCGCGATGAGGGCATCGACTTCGGCCCGATGCTCGACCCGGCCTGCGTTGGTCGCGTAGCGTTCGTCCTCGAGCAGGTCTGCCCGATCGAGCACCGAGAGGAGCTTGCGGAACAATGCGTCGTTGGCTGGTGCCAGCACGACCTGACCATCTCGGGTCGGGAAGACGCCATAGGCGCTCACCTGTGCATGGGCGTTCCCCATGCGAGGGGGGTTTTGACCGGTGGCAAGATAGCTCATCGCCTGATTCGCCAGCAGGCCGACCGAACAATCGAGCAGGCTCATGTCGATCCACTGGCCCTTGCCGGTGCGGTGCCGCATCAGCAGCGCGGCCTGTACCGCATTGGCTGCCCACAGCCCGCAGGACAGATCGCTGATGGAGACGCCCATCTTCATCGGATCGCCTTGGGGTTCTCCGGTCAGCGCCATGAAACCGCTCATCGCCTGGATGACGAAATCATATCCCGGTTCGTCGCGACGGGGGCCATCCTGGCCAAAGCCGGTGATCGAACAATAGACGAGCGCCGGGTTGGCCTTTGCCAAGGTCCTGTAGTCCAGCGCGAACTTGGCGAGACCACCGGGTTTGAAATTCTCGAGCACGACATCCGCGCTGCCGGCCAGTCCTGCAATCCGATCGAGATCGGCAGCATCACGAAAGTCCGCAACGATCCCGCGCTTCCCGCGATTGCAGGCGTGATAGTAGGCGCTGGTCTTCTCGCCACCGTGCTCGACCCAGGGCGGACCCCAGATGCGCGTGTTGTCGCCTTCGGGACCTTCGACCTTGATCACATCCGCGCCGAGATCGGCAAGGATCTGGCCGGCCCAGGGGCCTGCCAGCACCCGTGCAAGCTCGAGCACTTTCAGCCCTGCGAGCGGGGCGTTTTCCTTGCGCGGTTTGTCGAGCCACATGGCCATCGTCTCAGCCGAGCGCGACCTCGTAATGCGCCGTTGTCTTGGCTGCGATTTCGTCTGCCGTGATGCCCGGAGCCAGTTCGATCAGCCGGAATGGGCTGTCGTGATCGGGGCGGTGGAACACGCCGAGATTGGTGATGATCATGTCGACCACGTTCTGCCCCGTCAGCGGCAATGTGCAGGAGGGGATGAACTTGGGGTCGCCCGCCTTGCTGTTGTGATCCATTACGACGATGATCTTCTTCACGCCGGCGACGAGGTCCATCGCGCCGCCCATACCCTTGATCATCTTGCCCGGGATCATCCAGTTGGCGATGTCGCCGTTCTCGGCCACTTCCATCGCGCCCAGCACGGTGAGGTCGATATGGCCGCCGCGGATCATGGCGAAGCTTTGCGAACTGTCGAAATAGGCGCTGTGGGGCAGTTCGCTGATGGTCTGCTTGCCGGCATTGATCAGGTCGGCGTCGACTTCGTCCTCATAAGGAAAGGGACCGATGCCGAGCATGCCGTTCTCGCTCTGCAGCGTGACATGCATGCCTTCGGGAATGTGGTTGGCGACCAGCGTCGGGATGCCGATGCCGAGATTGACGTAATAGCCGTCTTCCAGCTCCTTGGCAGCGCGGGCGGCCATCTGGTTGCGGTCCCAGCCGGTGCGTGCTTGCGTATCGGACATATCAGTTGCCTTCATTCATGATTGCGGGCGCGTCGGCGGGTGCGGTCTCGGGGCTCCAGCGAGTGCCTTCGGGGAAGACCTGCTCCATCGTGCCCTTCAGTGAATAGCCGTAAACGGGGTTGGGCAGGACGAACCAGCCATTACCCCATAGCTGCGCGAGATCACCCCGTGCAGCGAGTTGGCGACGTTCGAGCGGAGCGCGCGTATCGTCGTTGAAAATGTCGGCGAAGTCGCCGAGATTGTCGCCAGCGAGCGCAACCACACAGTATCGCTCTGCGATCATGGCGCGGCGGCCGTCCTTGTCGCCGCTATTCACGCCGTCATCGCCGCGCAGAAACAGCGTGTCGCGATGGATCGCCTCCCCAAGTCCGGCGGCGGCAATCGCCCGTGCAGCGCCCTCGGGGCTGAATTCGCGGTTGGTATTGAACACGGGAGTGATCCCCGCTTCGCGCAGGCGGCGAATGCCGGTCACGGCGCCGGGGACAGGACGGACATAGCTTGCGCCGGTCTTCTCCCATTTTTCCCAGGTCGCCTTGGAGAAGCTGGCACCCGTGGTGGTGACCCAATACTCATAACCCTGGTTGAGGATGACCGTCTCGTCGACATCGAAGACGACGGCGAGCGGTTTCCAGCTGTCGCCGCGCGCGCAGCTTTGCGCGGGGGCGACTTCACCACCGATGCCCATCGGGATCGATTGCGGCACGCGGCGTTCGCGGCTGCGCGCAATCGCGTAGTCGGCAATTCCACGCCATGCCTGAATCGATGCCCCGGCGGCCTCGCCTGAGCCGTAGAGCCACTGCATGCTCGCGGGCGCATCCTCAGCGAGTCCGCTGGCGGTAGGTGCTTCGGGTGTGGGCGTGGTTGCGCAGCCTGCCAGGGCGAACGCTGCGAACAAGGTCGTCGCGATCCGCATCAGGCGGTCTCCCGTTCGCGCGTGGTCACGAACTCGATCTTCTTGTCATAGGGCGCGCCCACGATCATGCGCTGGACGTAGACGCCAGGCAGGTGGATGCAGTCGGGATCGAGACTGCCGGTGGGGACGATCTCTTCCACCTCGACCACGCAGATCTTGCCGCAGGTTGCGGCGGGCTGGTTGAAATTGCGTGCGGTCTTGCGGAACACGAGGTTGCCCGTCTCGTCCGCCTTCCACGCCTTGACGATGGCGAGGTCGGCGAAGATGCCGCGCTCGAGGATGTAATCTTCCCCGTCGAAGGTCTTCACTTCCTTGCCCTCGGCCACCTGCGTGCCGACGCCGGTCTTGGTGTAGAAGCCGGGGATGCCCGCACCGCCTGCGCGCATACGTTCGGCCAGGGTGCCCTGCGGGCAGAATTCGACTTCGAGCTCACCCGAGAGGAACTGCCGCTCGAACTCCTTGTTTTCGCCGACATAGGAAGAGATCATCTTCTTCACCTGCTGCGTACGCAGCAGCATGCCGATGCCTTCATTGTCGATCCCGGCATTGTTGCTGGCGAAGGTCAGGCCCTTCACACCGCTTTCGCGGATAGCCTCGAGCAGTCGCTCGGGAATGCCGCACAGGCCAAACCCTCCGCTGGCAATCAGCATGTCATCCTTGAGAATTCCGTCGAGGGCGGAAGCGGCGTCGGGAAAGAGCTTGTTCATCGGACCTCCGTTACAAGCGTGGCTGCTAGCGCCGAGTTTGTGATAAGTCACCCCCGGAACAAGGAGATGAGCGATGCGTGCGCTTTCGATACTGGTCCTTCTGCCCCTGCTTTCGGCCTGCGAACCGCCGCCCACGCCCGAGCCCGAACCCAGGGTCACTGCGGACCCGGTAGTCATCAAGTCGGAGACAGAGCGGCAGACCATGTTGGCTGGCTCTGCGTCGCGGGGCGATTTCAAGGTCAATTTCGGTGAACCCTTTATCGGCTTCGAGAACCGCGGCGAGCGCATGTCGATCCGTCAGAACTACGAAGGGCCGAGCTACCGCGTGATCGATGTGAAGGGCAGCCCGGGTGAGAATGCGGTGATCTTCCGCGCGCAGGAAGGCGCGATCCCAGGTGGCGAACCCTTTGTCCTGACAATCGAGCGCATGGACTGCGTCGACCAGTTTACCGGCGACAGGACGCTGTTCACGGCCTGGCTGGGCACGGCATCGAACCCCAAGGAGACGAAGGGTTGCGCTGCACGCGCGAGATGACCCGCCAAGGCAGATACGATAAATCAGTAGGTTATTTGCGGTGGTTGCGCCTGGCGCAACAAACCTTGTTTATTTCGCACTTGCACAAAATCGCTCGCGCCAGCATATCTCTACCTGCCTTTCAGGCATCCTCTCCCAAGACTTTTCCAGCCCGGTTGGTTCGCCAGCCGGGCTTTTTTCTTGTCCGTAAACCTGCGGAGGAAGGGACCCCCCAGACCTCTCGCTCATTGCATGTTTGTAACCCGTCCCCATCTGCGGAGACGTAAGACAATAATTGCGAGGGAGCTTAGCCCATATGGCCGATGCTGAAGCCGGGACGACTGTGGAAGAGAAGACGGTAAGACTGCAGGTCGCGGCAGCACGGCAGGAAGAAAGCGGGCAGGGCATCGTCAGGATGCCGCGCTCGGCGTTCCAGGCACTCGGGATTACCGAAGGTGATCCGGTGGAAATTACCGGTAAGCGTGCCACCGTCGCCATCGCCATGTCCGCCTATGACGAGGACCAGTCGATCGAGGTGATCCGCCTTGATGGCCTCCAACGCGGAAATGCCGAAGTCGGTTCTGGCGAGCATGTCGTGGTCAAGGCGGCGGAATCGCGCCCTGCGACACGCGTTGTATTCGCGCCTGCCAATCGCGAGATGCGACTGCAGGGTCCCGCGCAGGCACTGAAGCGCAACTTTGCCGGCAAGCCGCTCACTGCTGGCGACCTCGTCGCCACAACGGGCCAGCAGCCGGTCCAGAACATGCCGCCCGAAGTGCGCCGCATGTTCAATGCGCCCGCCTATGCGCTGACCCAGATCCGCCTTTCGGTCGTATCGACCACGCCCAAGGGTATCGTCCATATCGACGAGGATACCGAGGTCGAACTACGCGCCGAATTCGAACCGCCGCGCGATGCCCGCGCGGTCGTCAACTACGACGATGTTGGCGGTATCGAGGATACGATCCAGCAATTGCGCGAGATGGTCGAACTGCCGCTGCGCTATCCCGAGCTGTTCACCCGCCTTGGTGTCGATCCGCCCAAGGGGGTGCTGCTCCATGGACCGCCGGGGACGGGCAAGACCCGCCTCGCCCAAGCGGTCGCGAATGAGAGCGATGCCAATTTCTTCACGATCAACGGCCCCGAGATCATGGGCTCGGGATACGGCGAAAGCGAAAAGGCGCTTCGCCAGGTCTTCGAGGAGGCCGGGAAGTCTTCGCCCGCCATCATCTTCATTGACGAGATCGATTCGATAGCTCCCAAGCGCGACCGTGTTCCGGGCGAGGCAGAGAAGCGCCTCGTTGCGCAGCTTCTCACGCTGATGGACGGGCTGGAAGCGCGCTCGAACCTCGTGGTCATCGCGGCAACCAACCGTCCCGATGCGATCGACGAGGCGCTGCGCCGCCCGGGCCGGTTCGACCGCGAGATCGTGATTGGCGTCCCCGACGAGAAGGGCCGCCGCGAAATCCTCGGCATTCATACGCGCGGCATGCCTTTGGGCGACAAGGTCGACCTTACCGAGCTCGCCAAGGCGACTTATGGTTTTGTCGGCGCGGACATCGCAGCGCTGACCCGCGAGGCGGCGATCGATGCGGTGCGCCGGATCATGCCCAAGATTGACCTCGACGAGCGCACCATCCCGCCCGAAGTGCTCGACGAGCTTTACGTCGGCCGCGAGGATTTCCTCTCCGCGCTCAAGCGCATCCAGCCTTCCGCCATGCGCGAGGTGATGGTGCAGGTGCCCAATGTCGGCTGGTCCGATATCGGCGGTGTCGCCGATGCGATCGACAAGCTCAAGGAAGGCATCGAGCTCCCGATGAAGAACCCCGATGCCTTCCACCGGCTCGGGATAAGGCCGGCCAAGGGCTTCTTGCTCTATGGCCCGCCTGGAACCGGCAAGACGCTACTCGCCAAGGCCGTTGCGAAAGAGGCGGAGGCGAACTTCATATCGATGAAGAGCTCCGACCTCCTGTCCAAGTGGTATGGCGAAAGCGAGCAGCAGATCGCGCGAATGTTCAAGCGCGCCCGTGCCGTCGCACCTTGCGTGGTCTTCATCGACGAGATCGACAGCCTGGTACCAGCGCGCGGCAGCGGGCAGGGCGAGCCGCAGGTAACCGGCCGCGTCGTCAACACCATCCTCGCCGAAATGGACGGGCTGGAAGAACTCCAGTCGGTCGTGGTCATCGGTGCGACCAACCGGCCGACACTGGTCGATCCCGCACTACTACGCCCGGGCCGGTTCGACGAACTGGTCTATGTCGGCACGCCCGACAAGGCTGGTCGCGAGCAGATCCTTGGCATCCACACCGCGAACATGCCGCTTGCGGACGATGTGAGCCTCGCCGGCATTGCGGAGAAAACCGATCGCTTCACCGGGGCCGATCTGGAGGATGTGGTCCGCCGTGCAGGCCTCAATGCGCTCAAGCGCGCCGGAGGCGACGTGCAGCAGGTCACCGATGCCGACTTCGTCGAAGCGCTCAAGGACAGCCGCGCTACCGTCACGAGCAAGATGGAAGCCGAGTACAAGAAGATGCGAGGCGAGCTGAAGAAACGTGCTGCCGAAGTGCAGCCGATCGGCTTCATCCATGAAGGCATGCTGGAGCCGACGCGCGACAGCAAGCACGGCGGGGAAAAGGCCTAGCCGCCCATCGCTCTCTGGTTCGCCGCCTCGACCTCGAGCCGGTGGCGGATCAGGGCGCCGGGCTGGTTTTCCTTGAGCCAGGCCAGCATGTGTTCGCGCACGGCGCAGCGCAGCGTCCACAGATCACCGATCGTGTCCGCACTCATGGACAGCCGCAGCTCGATACTTTCGGGATAGGCCTCGGTCATCAGCAGTGCGAGGTTGCGTCCGTCCCACAGCGGGTGCCGTTTGACGAAGCGCTCGAACTCGGTGCGGATCGGCTCGACCTCGGCCACCGGATCGAGATGGAGCATGACCGGTCCGGTCAGTTTCTCGCTCACGCGCGACCAGTTCTCGAAGCTCTGGTCGAGGAAGCGGCTGGTGGGAACGACAAGCACGCGTTCGTCCCAGGTGCGCACCGTTACGAAGCTCATGCGGATTTCCTCGACGCGACCCGCCTGCCCGTCGACCTTGACCAGATCGCCGATCCTGAGTGGCTGTGTCAGCGCCATCTGGAGCCCCGCGATCAGTGACTTCAATGCTGGCTGTGCCGCCGCGCCAACGGCCAGTGCTGCAAGGCCGGCCGATGCCAGCATGGTCGTACCGATGTCGCGTACGCCCGGGATGTTGAACATGATCAGCGAGATGGTGACGATGATGATCGCCACGCGCACGGTCCGCGAAAGAATGGCGATGCGCGTCCGGTATCCGCGATTTGCGACTTCATCGCCCGTTGCTTCCAGCTGGCGTTCGTAGCCGATGGCGACGCCCTTCACGAAGCCGAAGGCGACCCAGCCGATCACCGCGGGGGTGATGAAATTGGCAAAGATATCCCAGCCATTGCCGACCAGCGCATCGTTTTCGGCGGCGATGTTGATCGCAAAGGCGATCATCGCAAAGCGCATGGGCTTGCGGATCTTCTCGACGATCACGTCGTCCATCAGGCTGGATGAACTGCGCGTAATCTTGCGCAGCACCATGAAGATCACCCAGTGCACCAGGAAAGCGGCAAGCATTGCGGCGCCCAGTGCAATAAGGGTGTGGATCACGCCTTCCTGCGAGATCGGCCAGTTTTCGGGATGGTAGCGGTCCAGCATTGCGCGCAGGCTTATGAGCCAGCCGTCTCGGTTGCAAGGCTGGCGGAAGCTTCGGTGTGGGGCAGGGTGATCGTGACGACCAGCCCATCCGCTGTGAAATCGCGTGTGACGCTGCCGCCGAACTGGCGGGCCGCGCTGTCCATCAGCATGCTGCCGAATCCTTTACGTTCGGGCGTCTCGCCATTGCCCGCGCCTGCCTCGTGCCAGGTCAGGACGACGGAATCGCCCTCCTGCGTCCACGAAACCTCGATCTCGCCGCCGTTGGACCATGCCCCGTATTTGACCGCGTTGGTGGTCAACTCATGCAGCACGAGACCGAGAGGGGTGATCCGTTTCGCAGGGAGCAGGATCTCAGGGCCGGAAATCGAGGCCGTCTGCGTCTGCGAACGATAAGGCGCAAGAGTGGTCTCTATCAGCGCCTCGAGCGAGGCAAGCTCGCGGTCGAGCTCGCCCTGGCTCACTTCATGGGCGACGAGCAGCGCGCGAATACGCTGGGCGATTGCTTCCGTTACCGGCTTGGCTTCGGGCTTGTCGCGCGCGCTCATCTGCACGATCGCGA
Source organism: Qipengyuania vesicularis (assembly GCF_019711415.1). Classification (GTDB taxonomy): domain Bacteria; phylum Pseudomonadota; class Alphaproteobacteria; order Sphingomonadales; family Sphingomonadaceae; genus Qipengyuania; species Qipengyuania vesicularis. The sequence continues at coordinate 107,609 of NZ_JAIGNJ010000004.1, forward strand.
GCACGACGGCGAAGAGGTTCTTGACCCGGTGATTGAGCTCGCGGGCGAGCAGGTCGGCCCGGTCGCGCGCCTCGCTGATGGCGAATGCCTGCGCGGCTTCGGCTTCGGCCCGGGCAGCGCGACCGACAAGCCTCGAGCCGAGGACGATCGCAATCAGGAGCAGGGCGATGAGCGCGCCAAGCAGCGGGAAGACCCGTCCTTCGATGCGCGCCGTCTCGCTTTGTTGGTCGGACAGGATCTGGCGTTCGATCTGCTCCATCTCTCCGATTGCGCGGCGCAGGCGTTCCATCGTCTCCTGTCCTTCATCGGACAGGACAGCCCGGCGCGCATCGAGCAGCCGTCCGTCTTCGAGCAGGATGACCGAAGCCTCCATCTCGTCGAACTTGGCGCGGGAGAGGGCGTCGATCTCGTCGAGCAGCTCTTCCTGACGACTGGTTGCCTGATCCGACAGCAGCTCGCGCAGGCGGTCGAGCGCCGGCTCGATCTGCTCGCTGCCCTGCTGGTAGGAGCGCAGGTATCGCCGGTCGAGCGTGATGAGGTATCCGCGCTGGCCGGTTTCACCGTTGAGCGCAGCGGTATGCACCTGCTGCAATTCGTTCAGCACGTCGCTGGTCAGGGCTGCCTGCTCGCGTTCTTCGCGTTCGGCCTCGACGGTCTGGTAAACGAGGTAGATCAATCCCAGCATGGCGCCGCCGATGACCAGCAACAGGGCGGCATTGGGCCAGCGCATGGGCAATCGAAGGCGGTCGGACAGCGGCATGTCAGTGCGCCGCGCCCCAGCTCTTGCCAGTGCCGATCTCGACCCCAAGCGGGACTGAAAGCTCGACCGCAGGTTTTGCTGCGTCGGCCATGACCTGCTCGATGACCGCCGAAGCCGCCTCGACATCGCCCTCGGGCAACTCGAAAACAAGCTCGTCGTGCACCTGCAGCAGCATGCGCACGTGGCTGAGCCCCGCCTCTGCCAGCGCAGGGTTCATGCGCACCATGGCGCGCTTGATGATGTCCGCGCTAGTGCCCTGGATGGGGGCGTTGATCGCGGCGCGCTCGCTACCCTGCCGCTCGGCCTGGTTCTTCGAATTGATCCGCGGGAACCACGTCTTGCGGCCGAACAGCGTCTCCGAATAGCCCTTTTCGCGTACGCTCTCGAGCGTGTGGAGAATGTACTTCTGGATGCCCGGGAAACGCTGGAAATAGGTGTCGATCATGGCCTGCGCCTCGTCGGGCTCGACCTTCAACCGACCCGCGAGTCCCCAGCGCGAAATGCCATATAGGATGGCGAAGTTGATCGTCTTGGCGCGCGCGCGGGTGTCGCGGGTGACTTCACCGAACATTTCGGTCGCGGTACGCGCATGGATGTCCTCGCCGTTCTCGAAGGCTTCCTTCAGCGGCCCAACATCGGCCATGTGCGCCGCGAGCCGCAGCTCGATCTGCGAATAGTCGGCGGCAAGCAGGACATTGCCGTCCTCTGCCACGAAGGCATCGCGGATCTGACGGCCGATTTCGGTGCGGATAGGGATATTCTGCAGGTTCGGATCGGTTGAAGAGAGGCGGCCCGTCTGCGCGCCGACGAGGCTGTAGCTCGTGTGGACACGCCCCGTTTCCGGATTGATCGCTTCCTGCAATGCGTCGGTATAGGTCGATTTCAATTTCGCCAGGTGGCGCCATTCGAGCACCTTGTCGGCGATCTCGGCGCCTTCGCCCGACAGCCGCTCGAGCACAGACTGGTCGGTCGAGTACTGGCCGCTCTTGCCCTTCTTGCCGCCCTTGTAGCCAAGCTTGTCGAACAGGATCTCGCCCAGTTGCTTGGGGCTGCCGACGGCAAATTCCTGCCCGGCGAGTTCGTGGATCTCGCCCTCCAGCCTGCCTGTCGTGTTGGCGAACTCTTCCGACAGCTTGGCGAGCCGCGCACGGTCGACCTTGATGCCGTGACGCTCCATTCCGGCGACGACCGGGACCAGCGGACGATCGACACGCTCGTAGATTTTCGTGCCGCCCTCCACGGGAAGCCGGCGCTTCAACATCGCGTGAAGCCGCCAGGTCACATCGGCGTCCTCGGCGGCATATTCGGTTGCCTTGTCGAGCGGGACTTCGGCAAAGGGGATGGCTTTCTTGCCTGTGCCGCACAGTTCCTTGAAGCTGATGCAGCTGTGGCCGAGGTGGCGCTCGGCAAGCTCGTCCATGCCGTGTCCGCCCCCGATTCCGGCCTCGCTGCGCCCGGCATCGAGCGCGAAGCTGATGATCATCGTATCGTCTATCGGACCGACCGCGATTCCTTCGCGCGCCAGCACGTTGAGATCGTATTTCCCATTCTGGAAGACCTTGAGGATCGCCTCGTCCTCGAGGATCGGCTTGAGCGCAGCGACTGCCGCAGCCTTGTCGATCTGTTCGGGTTTTTCGGCGAACATGTCGCTGCCGCCATGGCCGAGAGGAATGTAGCAGGCATCGTTGGGCCCCAGCGCAAGGCTCACCCCGACCAGCCGCGCGCGGATCGCGTCGAGGCTGTCGGTCTCCGTATCGACCGCGACCAATCGCGCTGCCTTGGCGCGCTCGATCCACGCCTCAAGCTGGCCCATCGATTGGACGCATTCATATGTGCTGCGATCGATCTCCGGCAGCTCTGGCAGCGGCTGGGTGTTTCCATCGCTGCTTGCTTCGGCACTTTCGGTTTCCTGCTTGGCCGGGTTGAGGTCGGTGGCACGGTTGGGGCTGCCTGTCCCGGCATCAAGCCGCCGCAGCAGGCTGGTGAAGCCATGTTTTTCGAGGAAGGCGGCCAGCGGTTCGCTCGGCACGCCGTCGAGCTTCATGTCCTCGAGCTCGATCGGGAGCGGGCAGTCTTCCTTGAGCGTCACGAGCACGCGGCTGAGTTCCGCATCCTCGCGATGTTCGATCAGCCGCTCCTTGAGCTTGCTCTTCTTCATGTCCTCGGCCGAATCGAGCGCGGCGGTCAGGTCGCCGTGCTCGGCGATCAGCTTGCTCGCGGTCTTGGGGCCGACGCCGAAAATGCCGGGGATGTTGTCGACCGAATCGCCCATCAGCGCGAGCACATCGCCGACCTTCTCCGGCGGGACACCGAATTTCTCCTCCACCTCAGGGATATAGATGCGCGCGCTCTTCATCGTGTCGAGCATGTCGATCCGCGCGCCATTCTCCTCGCCGACGAGCTGCATCAGGTCCTTGTCGGAGGACACGATCGTCACGTCCCAGCCCTCGCGCTGCGCGGCGCGTGCGTATGAGGCGATCATGTCGTCCGCCTCGACGTCGGGCTCTTCGACGAGCGGCAGGCTGAAGGCACGGGTGGCATCGCGGATCAGCGGGAATTGCGGGACGAGGTCTTCCGGTGGAGGCGGGCGATTGGCCTTGTACTGGTCGTAGATCTCGTTGCGAAACGACTTGCTCGATTTGTCGAGCACCACCGCGAGGTGAGTCGGGCCGTCCGCCTTGTCGAGATCGTCGGCCAGCTTCCACAGCATGGTGGTGTAGCCGTAAACCGCTCCTACTGGCGTTCCTTCGGGGTCCGTCAGAGGCGGCAGCCGGTGGTATGCCCTGAAGATATAGGCGGACCCGTCGACGAGGTAGAGGTGCTTCTTATCGGCCATTGCGCAAGGCGTTAGCAGCGAGTCGCAGCCTTGGGGAGCGTTTTGGCGCGGAAAAATGTTGGCCGAAAAATGGCGGAAATACGGCAGATTGAGGCCAGATGATGGCAAAATGTGGCGAATTCGCTTGCTACGCCACAATCCGGCCTTTATTTAGACACTGTAAGGCCCGATTTGACGGACCTTGCGCGGGAGGGCCCTCAGGGTTTCCAACCGCACCACATACTCGCTGTTTAAGGAATTATTCTTATGCGTAAGATCGCTCTTGTCGCTGCCGCTTCGGCCGCTGCCCTCTCGCTCGCTGCTTGCTCGGAAGCTACCGAAGAAGCTGCAGAAGAAACCGTTGATTCGGCTGCTGCTGACACCGAAGCAAACATGGAAGCTGCTGGCGAATCGATGGAAGCTGCTGGTGACGAAGTCGCTGAAGAAGCTGCTGAAGCTGCTGGCGAAGTCGAAGCTGAAGCTGAAGAAGCTGCTGCTGAGTAATTCAGCGCGCTTCAGACCGCTTACGGTTTGAACAGGAAAGGGCAGTGCCGCGAGGCGCTGCCCTTTTCCTTTGTGCGATATCAGTTGTGCGGATCAGCCGCCATATTCGGCGTCCGCCCAGACTCGGCGATCCTCATCGGAATTGGAAAAACCGCGATAGAGCGCCTCGGTAATCGTCGAGATGCGCGCATCGCGCATCCGGCGCGCCTCCAGTTTGAGGCCCCGATTACCGTTCTCCGAAGCCATCGAGGTGCTCTGCCCCGTAACATAGATGGCGACTGCGATCGGGCGACCGTCGGCCGTATGGAAGATGCCGATATCGCTGGCCGTGCGGCTCAGCGTTCCGGTCTTGTTGGCGAGCTGTGCGCTCATCGGGAGCGCAGAACGCATGCGCTTCTTGCCGGTGGTTGTCGCGCGCATGGCATCCATGATGACCTGTCGCGAGGAAGCACTCAGCCACTTGCCTTGGTAGATGCCCGCCAGAAGCTGACCCATGGCTCGCGGGGTCGCGCTGTCGCGGGTGTCGACGCTCGATGCCGGATCGATACGTCCATCCTCGCGAATGAGGGTGGCAATGTCCCGGGTCAGTTCGAAATCCTTGATACCGGCTGTTCTGCGCATCCAGGCGTTGACTACCTGCGGCCCACCGACAGCGTTCAGCATCGCATCCGTGCAGGAATTGCAGCTCTTGCTGATCATCAGGTCGATATGTTCTTGCGCCGTGAGATAGGCACCGCCGCGGCGCGGCAGTCGCCACTCGCTGGTGAGCGTCCATTTCCCCGCATCGACGCCCGCCAGGTACACGGCGGCAATGGCAACCTTGCTGGTGCTGGCCATCGGGAAGCGCTGGTCGGCGAGAACATCGATCTCCTGTCCGCTGGACAGGTCGATGGCATAGACGCCTATGCGTCCGCGCGAACCGTCGGCGAGGCGCGCGATGTGCTGTTCCAGCCCGGAATCGTAGACCGCGTCGAACCGCTCGGGCGTCCGTGCCTCGGTGCCCAGTACGCTGTCGAATTGATCGGCGACCTCGCTACCGAGGACCGAGTCGAATTCGGCGCTGTAATCGGTACTTTGCGCATACGACGTAGCCGGAGCCGCAAGAGCGAGCGCTCCTGCAGCCAGTCCAATTCCAATTCTCATGATCCGCATGGTCATCCTGATACCAGATTCATGGTTGTCGGAACATTAACGCAAGAGAAGAATCATGCGCAAGAATCGTCGCGACAAAAAGTGTCGTGATTGCGACGTCCCATTGTGGCGCAATGAAATTTCGTGAGCCGGTCAGGCGGCCGCGATGACCTTTTCGATCCGCTCGGTCGGTTCGCCTGTCACCGTCTTGTCGATCTCACCGATCAGGCGTTTCTCGAGTTCGGAATGATAATGGCGGCGCATCTCGCCAAGCGTCTTCGGATCGGCGATAACGAGGACATCGGTGAGCTCGCCTGATATCGCTTTCGCATTGAGCCATTCGGCGGCGGCGGCACCATGCGCCAGCTCATTCAGGTCGGTCGCTCCGGTACGCTGGCCGATATCGTCCTGGTGCCTGACCCCGGCGCTGAAATTGGATGCGGTCAGGTCGGGCTTTTGCGCGCCTTCGAGGCGCGGCTCGAAGGGCTGACCCTTGTTCTGCATGACGGTGAAATTCTCGCCATCGACGATTGCGACATGGGCCTTGTGCGGCAGCTTCATGGGTCGTGACTCCTTGGATTTCTGTGCTTCACCGGATCAACGAACGAGGCGCGCGAGAGGTCCGACCTTGTGAGGGCGTCTGGCTTGGGCCACACACTCCGCATGGGAGAGAATGACGGTGCGAGCCAATTGATCGAGGGACTGACGCGGGCGCTTGCACGCGCGGGGCTCGGTGCACCCGACAAGCTCGAGCGGTTGACGGGCGGCGCCACGATGGAGAGCTGGCGTTTCTCGGCTGGCGGCGAGGACTATGTGCTGCGCCGCGCGCCCAGCCTCGCCATGATCGAAGAGCGCCCCTTCGGCCATGACACCGAGGCGGCAATCATCCGCGAGGCCCACGCCGCTGGCGTCGCCGCGCCCGAGGTTGTGGTGGAGTTGCAGGACAGCGACCAGATCGGGAGCGGCTTTGTCATGCGGGCCTTGCCGGGTACACCGGACCCGCGTGAGATCCTTGCGATGGAAGAGCCGGACAGGCTGCTCGCCGAGGCAGCCGCCAACCTCGCGCGCATCCATGCAATTCCTGCGGCCGACCTGCCCCAGGATGTGCCCGTCCTCGATTATGCGGAAGGTATCGCGAAGCTGTGCGAGCAATTCGAGGAGGCCGGCGGCGACCGTCCGATCATCGCGCTGGGCCTGCGCTGGCTGATGGACAATGTGCCAGAGCCGATCGAGCCGGTACTTAACCACGGCGATTTCCGCATGGGCAATTTGCTGGCGCAGGATGGCTGGCTGACCGGGGTGCTCGACTGGGAGCTTGCCCATTTTGGCGACTATCACGAAGATCTGGCGTTCGGCTGCATGCCCGTGTGGCGGTTCGGAGCCTATGACCGCCCGGCGCTGGGGCTGGGCTCGCTCGAAGACTATTTCTCGGCCTATGAGGCGAACGGCGGGCGGACGGTCGATCCAGCGCGTTTCCGCTTCTGGACGATCTATCGCACTGTCTGGTGGGCGCTCGGCTGCCTAAAGAATGCACGCATGTGGCGCAGCGGCGAAGACCGGATGCTGGAGCGCGTGGTGATCTCGCGGCGAACGAGCGAGCAGGAGGTGGACCTGCTACTGCTGCTTGAAGAGGACGCGCCTGCAGAGGAGCTAAAACGCCAAGTTATTGCTTACGAAAATTTCACTCCGCCGGAAGGGGAAGCCGCCATTTCGGAAATCGCTGAGGCTATTTCCGATTGGTTGGACACCATCAAACACAAGATGGAGGGACATGACCGCTTCCAACTAGCGGTTGCTCGCAATGCCTTGGGGATGATCTCACGCGAGGATCGAAGCCTCTCCACCCTTGCTCTCCAACATTGGGACTGGTGCAAGGCTATTCTCGCGGGGGATGTAGGTTTGGAGACTCCTGAATTCTTGGCCATGGCCAGAGCATGGGCACTTCTCAAGCTTGAGGCAGACGTTCCCAAATACCCCTCGCTCGAAGTGGCGCGGCGCAAATGGTTGGGAGAGCATTGATGGACTTCACCATCCCGCAGGATCTCGAAGATTACTACGCCGAACTCGTCCGTTTCATAGAGGCCGAGATCGAACCGCTGGTCGCCAAGGACGACAATATCCGTTTCTTCGACCACCGCCGCGAGAATTCACGGACCGATTGGGAGCGGGGCGGCCTTCCCAACCACGAGTGGGAAGACCTGCTGCGCCAGGCGCGCAAGGTTGCGGACCAAGCGGGCCACTGGCGCTTCTCCGCGCCAAAGAAATACGGCGGAAAGGATGGCTCGAACCTCTGGATGGCGGTCATCCGCGACCGTTTCGCCCAGCGGGGTCTTGGTCTCCACAACGACCTGCAGAACGAGCATTCGATCGTCGGCAACTTCCCTTTCGTCGCGATGTTCGAACAATGGGGTGCCGAGGAACAGAAGCAGGAGTTCATCCTCGGCGGTTTTGAAGGAACGCGCCGTGTCGCCTTCGGCCTGACCGAGCCGGACCACGGCTCCGATGCAACCCATATGGAAACGACTGCTGTTCGCAAGACACGCGACGGAGTGGATGGCTGGCTTATCAACGGCGAGAAGATGTGGATCACCGGCATGCATGTCGCAACCCATTGCGCGATGTTCTGCCGCACCTCGGGCGAGGCGGGCGACGCGCGCGGGATCACTTGCCTACTCGTGCCCAATCCCACCGATGGGCTGGAGATCGAGGAATGGATGTGGACCTTCAACATGCCCACCGACCATCCGCGCCTTTCCGTTCAGGACGTTTGGGTGCCCGAGAGCGCAATCCTCGGCCGCGAGGGATACGGCCTCGCGCTGGCGCAAAGCTTCGTCCACCAGAACCGCATCCGCCAAGCCGCAAGCTCGCTCGGTGCGGCGCAGTACTGCGTGGAAGAAAGCGTCAAATACGCTCGCGAGCGCAAGCCTTTCGGCGAGGAGCTCGCGCGCAACCAGGCGATCCAGTTCCCACTCGTCGAGCTAGCAACGCAATGCGAGATGCTGCGCCTGCTGATCTACAAGACCGCCTGGGAAATGGACAATATGCCGCATGAAGAGATCGAGAAGACGATCTCCGACAAGGTCTCCATGTGCAACTACTGGGCAAACCGGCTGGTGTGCGAGGCTGCCGACCGCGCGATGCAGGTGCATGGCGGCATCGGCTATTCGCGCCACAAGTCTTTCGAGCACATCTATCGCCATCACCGCCGCTACCGGATCACCGAGGGCGCCGAGGAGATTCAGATGCGCAAGGTCGGAGCCTACCTCTTCGGCTATCTCGGCCCGCGCAAGGGCAAGTTCGCTTCTGGCTAGAACCAGGCACGGATGCCCAACAGCAGTTTGACGCCGTCCGGGTCCTCACCGGCGGCCTTTGCGATGTCTGCCGTCTCGCCCAGCTTGGCCTCGTATTCCACGCCGACATAGGGCGCGAATTCGCGGGCGATCTCGTAGCGCAGCCGCAGGCCGGGCTCGATCTTGGTAAGGCCTGCGCCGATCGCGCGCTCTGGAATGTCCTGGGCGGAAAGCTCCAGTTCGACACGCGGCTGGAGGATCAGGCGCTGTGTGATCTTCTGGTCGTACTCGCCCTCGATCCGTGCCGTGATGTCGCCGCGATCGGAAAGGAATAGCGCACCGTCGACATGCCACATGTAGGGCGCGAGACCTTGGACGCCGAGCACGAGGTGGCTGCGCGTTTCGGGCTCCAGATCGAGACGGACGCCCGCCTGCAGGTCGAAGAATGGGCCGATCGCATGGCCCCAGAGCGCCTGCACTTCTGCGTCTTCGATGGAGCCGCCGAACGCGCCTTCGCCCTCCGACTTGAGCACGAATTTGTCGATGTCGCCTCCGTACCAGCCCTGCAAATCCCAGAGATAGCCGTCCTCGCCATCGGCGATACGTGCTTCAAGGCGCTCGACCATCAGCGTGCCGAACGTCATGTCGCCATGCGTGGCGTGATTGGCGGCGCGCGCCTCGGCCATCGCGTCTGCGCCGAAAATCGCGTCGGCGGCATGTTGCGGGCCTTCGTAGGCTTCGGGCGGTGGCGGACCCTTGGGCACTTCGCCGACCTGGTGGGCGCTGTGATCCATCGAGGGCACTTCGTGCTGCATGCTGCCGTGCTGATCGTGCTCGGCATGATCGGTCATGTCGTGCCCGGCATGCTCGTCCTCGCCTGAAGGCTCCTCCGGCATCTGGTGCGCGGAATGGTCGGGCATCGCATGGCCAGCATTCTCGTCCCCTTCGTTCGGGGCTTCGGGTTCCTGATGCTGGGAATGATCCATGCCCGCATGGCCCGCATGCTCTTGCGCGGCGGCGGGCAGGGCGGCCAGCATCAGCGGTGCAGCGAGTAGGAAACGCACGCTCACGCTTCCTCTTCCGGTGCGGGGAAGGGCCGCACCGTTACGGTCTGCATCATCCCGGCGTGCATGTGATAGAGCAGGTGGCAATGGAAGGCCCAGTCGCCAGGCTCGTTGGCCGTAAGGTCGAACGTTGCCGTGCTGCCCGGCTGGACCACGACGGTGTGCTTCAACGGCTGGTTCATCATCCCCGCGCCGTTGACCAGCTCGAAGAAGTGGCCGTGCAGGTGGATCGGGTGCGCCATCATCGTGTCGTTGACCAGCTTCACGCGCACGCGCTCATCATAGGCGAAGCGGATCGGATCGTCGGTGACGGCGGAGAACTTCTTGCCGTCGAAGCTCCACATGTAGCGTTCCATATTGCCGGTGAGGTGGATTTCGAGGCTCCGCGTCGGCATGCGATGCGGGTTCATCCGTGCGGCCTTGAGGTCGGTGTAGCGCAGCACGCGGTGATCGACCGTGTCGAGGCCGAGCCCTGGGAAATCCATCCGGTCCATCGGCATGGGCGCGACCATGTCGAGACCCGGCCCGACTTTCACGTCCGCAGGAAGCTTGGAAGTGTCGCGCATCGAATGGTCCATCGAGCCATGGTCCATTCCCGCCATCGATCCGCCCGTGCCGTGATCCATGCCGCCATGGCTGCCTCCCATCGCTCCCATGCCCATGTCGGCCATGGTGAGCGTAACCGGTTCGCGCAGTGGCGGCGGGGTTGCGCGATGACCCTTGTGCGAGGTGAGCGAGGCCACGCCCATGCCGCTGCGGTCCATCGCCTCGGCCACCAGCGCATGGCTGCCTGCGGGCGGCGCGACGATCACGTCGTAGGTTTCCGCTGTGCCGATCTGGAATTCGTCGACCTCGACCGGCGAGACCTCCTGCCCGTCTGCCGCGATTACCGTCATCGGTACGCCGGGGATCCGGACGTTGAAGAACGTCATTGCCGAGCCGTTGATCACGCGCAGGCGTACGCGCTCGCCCGGGACAAAGAGATACTCGAGCCCATCCATCGGGCCATGCCCATTGATCAGGAAGGTATAGGTCGAGCCGGTCACGTCCGAGATGTCGCGCGGGTTCATGCGCATGCCGCCCCACATCAGGCGCTCGCTGGCAGGCATGTCACCTTCGGTCGCGGTCTGCATCTGGTTGTTGAAGTAATGCTCGCCGACCTTCAGCAGCCGCGCAATTTCGTGCGGATGGCGCGGGGTGAACTCGCTGAGCAGTACGACATAGTCGCGGTCGTATCGCGGATCGGGCTGAGCGCTCTCGATGATGATCGGGCCGTAGTGCCCCGCCTGCTCCTGAAGGCCCGAATGCGAGTGCCACCAATAGGTGCCGTTCTGGCGGATCGGGAATTCGTAGGTGAAGGTCTCACCAGGTTTGATGCCGGGGAAGCTGACGCCTGGAACACCGTCGAACTGGAAGGGCAGCAACAAGCCGTGCCAGTGAATGGAAGTATCTTCCTCCAGGTGGTTGGTCACCTCGATGCGGACGTTCTGGCCTTCCTTTAGGCGCAGCAGCGGCCCGGGCACGCTGCCGTTCACCGCAATGGCATGGCCGCTACGACCGCCGACACCGAAGTGATGCCCGCGCACATCCAGCGCGATGCGTTCGCCGGAGACCTCGCCGAACCCCTGACTGGCGTGGGTCAAAGACTGGCCGCGCGCCCAGGCCGGCATGGTCATTGCGCTAGCCGCGGCGAGGCCAGCAGTGCTGCGGATAAGGGAGCGACGGGAGATCAGTGGGGATGCGCGCATCGTGGAATGTCTTGCTCTTGCCTCTTCGCGGGTCGAGCGGCTATATATACCCCCATAGGGTATTTGGAAGGGCCGATTTAGCCATGAACGAACAATCCGCTGCAAAGGTCCGCCGCCTCAATCGTATTGCAGGGCAGGTGAACGGGATCGCCCGGATGATCGAGGACGATCGATACTGCATGGACATCCTCCACCAGATGCAGGCAGTGAAGTCCGCGCTGGCCAAGGTGGAAAGCCAGGTGCTCAAGGATCATGCTGCTTGCTGTGTGGCCGAAGCGATCCGAAGCGGCGATGCCGACGAGCAGAAACAGAAATTTGAAGAACTCGTCGATCTGTTCGAGAAGCGTCGCTGACGCTAATCGAGATCGCAGGTTCTTCACCTGCATAACAGACAGAAGAAAGGCCCGGCAGGATTGCTCCCGCCGGGCCTTTCTTTTGTTTGGCCGATAGTCTGGTCGGTAAGGCTTAGAAGCCCATGCCGCCCATACCGCCCATGCCGCCCATGTCGGGCATTGCCGGGGCAGCCGACTTGTCTTCGGGCTTGTCGACGATCGCCGCTTCCGTGGTGATCAGCAGGCCAGCGACCGAAGCTGCGTCCTGCAGTGCGGTGCGGACAACCTTGGTCGGGTCGATGACGCCGGCAGCCACGAGGTTTTCGTAGGTGTCGGTTGCGGCATTGAAGCCGAGCGTGTCGTCGTTGGCGTCGGTCAGCTTGCCGGCAACAACCGCACCATCATGGCCGGCATTGGCCGCGATCTGGCGAACCGGTGCCTGCAGCGCACGACGGACGATGTCGATGCCGCGGGTCTGGTCGTCGTTTTCGCCTTCGAGGCCGTCGAGCGACTTGGTGGCGTAGAGCAGGGCGGTACCGCCGCCGGGGACGATACCTTCTTCAACGGCTGCGCGGGTTGCGTGCAGCGCGTCGTCGACGCGGTCCTTGCGCTCCTTCACTTCGACTTCGGTCGCACCGCCGACCTTGATCACGGCAACGCCGCCAGCGAGCTTTGCAAGACGTTCCTGCAGCTTTTCGCGGTCATAGTCGCTCGAGGTGTTGTCGATCTGCGTGCGGATTTCACCGACGCGGGCCTTGATGTCGTCTTCGCTGCCGGCACCGTCGACGATGGTCGTGTTGTCCTTGTCGATGGTGACGCGCTTGGCTTCACCGAGCATACCCAGCGTGACGTTCTCGAGCTTGATGCCGAGGTCTTCGCTGATCATTTCGCCCTGCGTCAGGATCGCGATGTCCTGCAGCATGGCCTTGCGACGATCGCCGAAGCCCGGAGCCTTGACCGCTGCAACCTTGAGGCCGCCGCGCAGCTTGTTGACCACGAGGGTCGCCAGCGCTTCGCCTTCAATGTCTTCCGCGATGATCAGGAGAGGACGGCCCGACTGGACAGCCGCTTCGAGCACCGGAAGCATCGCCTGAAGGTTCGACAGCTTCTTCTCGTGGATCAGGATGTACGGGTTCTCGAGTTCGACCGTCATCTTTTCCGGGTTGGTGATGAAGTAGGGCGAAAGGTAGCCGCGATCGAACTGCATGCCTTCGACGGTTTCGAGCTCGAATTCGAGACCCTTGCTCTCGTCGACGGTGATCACGCCTTCCTTGCCGACCTTTTCCATGGCTTCAGCGATCTTCTCGCCGACTTCACGGTCGCCATTGGCCGAGATGATGCCGACCTGCGCGATTTCTTCGCTGCCCGACACTTCCTTCGAACGGGTGGCGAGGTTCTCGACGACCTTGGTGACTGCGAGGTCGATGCCGCGCTTGAGGTCCATCGGGTTCATTCCGGCGGCGACCGACTTCATGCCTTCGGTCACAATCGACTGGGCAAGTACGGTGGCAGTGGTGGTGCCGTCACCGGCGGCGTCATTCGCCTTCGATGCGACTTCCTTGATCATCTGCGCGCCCATGTTCTCGAACTTGTCCTTGAGTTCGATTTCCTTGGCGACTGAAACGCCGTCCTTGGTGATGCGGGGTGCGCCGAAGCTCTTGTCGATCACGACATTGCGGCCCTTGGGACCGAGGGTGACCTTGACGGCATTGGCGAGGGTGTCGACGCCGCGCAGAATGCCTTCGCGCGCGTCGCGGCCGAACTTTACGTCCTTGGCTGCCATTGGTGTTTCTCCTGGAATTCGTGTCTAGAGTTGGGAAGCAATGCGGATCGGGCTCAGCCCATGATCCCCATGATGTCGCTTTCCTTCATGATCAGCAGGTCTTCGCCGTCGAGCTTGATCTCGGTACCGGACCACTTGCCGAAAAGGATGCGGTCGCCGGGCTTCACGTCGAGAGCGACGAATGCACCGTCTTCACGGGTGCCCGGGCCGACGGCGACGACTTCGCCTTCGCTCGGCTTTTCCTTGGCGCTGTCGGGAATGATGATCCCGCCGGCGGTCTTTTCTTCTGCTTCGATGCGACGCACGAGCACACGGTCGTGCAGCGGACGAAATGCCATGATGATGACCTTTCTACTGAGTATGGATCTGTCGTTGGCACTCTCGGGCTGAGAGTGCCAGTGGCGCGCATTTGGGAGCGCGGCAGTGCAGAGTCAACGGGTGCGGAGCGAAAAAATTCCGCGCTGTTCGCCGAGACGTGCGTGTCCCTAGTCGACCCGTGCCGGGCGGTGGGTCAGCCCCAGATTTTCGCGCTTCGCCCAGCGCCACGTCAGCAGGATCGCAGCCACGATCAGCCCCGTTGCGAGGCCGATCCAGATACCCACGCCCTCCAGGCCGGTATAGAAGCCGAGATAGACCGCGATCCCTATGCCCGGGACCCAATAGGAAAAAGCAGCGATCCACATTGGAACCCGAGTGTCCTGCAGTCCGCGCAAGGCTCCTGCCGCGACGGCCTGCATCCCGTCGAAGAGCTGGAACGCGGCGGCGATCACGATGTATTTGAGCGCGAAACCGACCAACACCGCGTTCTTCGGGTCCCATGGATCGATATAGATCGCCAGCAGCGGCTTCGGGATCAGGATCATCGCGAGCGCGGTCATCACCATGAAGCCGGTACCGATGGCGATCCCGGTCCAGCCGGCCCTCTTCATTCCCTCCACATCGCGTGCGCCGTAGAAATAGCCGACGCGAATGGTGGCGGCCTGCCCCACGCCGAAGGGGACCTGGAAGGCTAGCGCGGCGATCTGCAGCGCGACAGTGTGCGCGGCCAGCTGGCTCGCGCCGATCTTGCCCATCAGGAATGCGGCCGCACCGAAAATTCCGGCCTCCGCGGTGATCGTGAGCGCGATGGGCGTGCCGATCCGCGTGATATGCCAGAAACGCTGCCAATCCGGCGACCACCACCGACCGAAGATCCGGTAGCGGTGCAGGCGCGGATCGAGCCTGATTGCGACCACGTAGGCCGCCATCGTCACCAAGGTGGTGATTATCGTCGCCACCGCCGCTCCGCGCAGGCCCAGCTCGGGTGCACCGAAATTTCCGAAGATGAAGGCATAATTGGCCAGCGCATTCACGAAGATCCCGCCAGCCGTGATGGCCGTTGCGAAGATGGGCCGGTCGAGTGTCGAGACAAAACTGCGCAAGACATTGTTGATGAGGAACGGCACCATCGAGAACACGAGGATCGTATTGTATTCGATCGCCATGCCGATGATGGCGGCTTCCTGACCGGTAACACGCATGAGCGGGCCCAGGAGCAGGCAGATGCCCATCCCGGCGATACCTGAGAATACTGCCAGCCATATGGCCATGCGAACCGATCGGCGCACTGCTCTCAGTGCGGGCGCTCGCTCCCCGAGTTCGGCCGCAACCACCGGAGCGACCGCCCCCGTTAGGCCCGACAGCGCCCACATGACGAGGCCGAAAAGCGCGATGGCAAGCGCCGAAGCAGCCAATTGCTGCTCACCCAGTCGCGCGATGAAGATCACGTCGATCGCATAGGTGAGCATCTGCAACAGGTTCGCCGCGGCCAGCGGCCAGCTCAGCCGCAAGGTGGCGGCAAATTCGCCGCGCCAGCCATCGCTGCCGCCGGGCAGGGGCGTTGGTTGCATGGTGGTCGTCATCGTCTTCCGCTCCCCGACAGGAATCGGAAGAGCCGACCCGCTTAGGCGGATCGGCTGCAGACCTCAATTCTCGGAATGTCTTTCCGGTGGCGCCGGATCAGCGACTAGCTGTTGGCGATCTTCACCTTGCCTGTGGCGCGGCTCGTCGCCTGGCGATCGCCCTTGCGGCGGTTATGACGACGGCGGCTGTAGCCGAAATAGGCGTAGCCCTTGAATTCGTTCGGATAGAGCGAGCGGCCGGATAGCAATTCGAATGCGGCGCAGATCATCCGGCGGCAGGCCCGGCGCAGTAGGTCGATGGTCGAAAGGATATCGACCACGAGCAGGATCGGCAGGACCGTGAAGAGGATCAGGTTCTTGCGAATATGGCGCGACGAATGCGCGCGCGGTGCGAAACGCACAATCAGTGCGCTGGCCACGAAAGTCGCGATTACATAGGCGGTGATCGCAAGAATTGCGCTTTGCATCGAAGGTCCCCGTTTCCTGCCCAATTCTCTTGGGCCGACCACGTAGTAACCCGTAGAAGTAAACGGTATCCTACCGAAATCCGCCGCAAGCGGGAGTTTGGACCTGAGAGAGTGGTTAATTTCAGGTGACCGATTGACTGCAGCGCCAACGGTGAAAACAGCAGCCCGTCCGGATTTCTCCGCAGTTTCAGGCACCTCCCTTTTCATGCGGTCAATTTCGGCTAGGATGGCCATCGGGTCGACTGCAAGGATGATTGCACGCCATGGGTGTGGAAGAAAAAACTGATCTTGGCCCACGCCAGCCCCGGCTTGTGCTCAAACTGAACACCGGTGTCGGCCAGTCGGGAAAATCTTTCGACGCCGAGATTCTCAATATTTCGCGCAAGGGCATGCTGGTGAAGACCGGCGCCAGCCTTTCGCTGGACGATCCGATCGAGGTCGTCCTGCCGCGTAGCGGCAAGGTCGGCGCGCGGGTCGTCTGGTCGACCGATGACCTTTATGGATGCAGTTTCCTCGAGCCAATTGACGAGGAAGACATCAAGGCCGCCAACCAGGTCGCCACCTCTCCGCGGATCCCCGGCCGACCGCTCGGCGTCGATGACGAGACACTGGGGTCGCGGATCAAGCGACTGCGGGTATCACGAGGGTTTACCATGCAGGGTCTCGCCGACCGTGTCGGGGTCAGCAAGCCGACCTTGTGGAAATGGGAAGGCGACCAGGTCCGCCCGCGCCACGAGACAATGCAGCGCCTTGCTGCCGAACTCGATGTCAGCGAACTCGAGCTGGCCTATGGTGCCCCGGGGCTTGGCGAAGCCGCGGCGCTCGCGGAGGAACAGGCGATAACCGGAAGCTCGCTTGCCGAGATCGTGCGCGCAAGCCGCAAGCGTATCGCGCAGGCGGCCGGGGTTTCCGAATCGGATGTCGAGATAGTGATTAATTGGGACAGTGAATAAATCTCCCGCGTAAATCAGTGCCTTTTGGCTTATGACTTGGCTTCTCGGGCGTCACGATGGTAAACGCCCATGCAACGGGGCCTTCAGCTTTCCGCAAGTCTCCCAAACTAGAACACGCCGCGAGCCTTGCGGAACGACTGGAGCTATCCAAATGCGGAGATTTTTCGCGACACTATCGATTGTCGCTGCAGCTTTTGGACTTTCTTCGCCTGCCCAGGCGCAGGAGATTTTCACCGGACTCTATGTGCACGGCGTCGATACGCCGCTCAGCCTCGACATAGGCGAAGACGGAATGGATGTGCAGGCCGGCTATCGGTTCGCGCCGATCGATGCGGTCGGCGGAATGGAGCCATACATCATCGCTTCGGCCAATATGGAAGGTGACACCAGCTTTGCCGGCGCGGGCGTGAGCTGGAAGCTCGAGATGGACGATTTCTACCTGCGTCCCGGCATCGGCCTCGTCGTCCACGATGGCCCCACGGAACGGCGTGATCCCGACACGCAAATCCGCAACGATCTGGGCAGCCGTGTCCTTTTCCAGCCCGAGATCGCGCTCGGCTTCAACGTATCGGAGCGCGTTTCGATCGAAGCGAGCTGGATTCACATCAGCAACGCCAATGTCTTCGATCGCGGACAGAACCCTGGGATCGACATGATGGGGCTCCGGATCAACCTCAGAATGTGAGGCTGCGGCGAGATCATTCTCGCGCCAGTTCGAACTCCTGGAGAAACGAAAAGGGCGGCACCTTTTGGTACCGCCCTTCGCGTGATCTCGCGGAACGAGATCGAAGCGTAAGCGAATGGCTTACTTGAGCTCGACGGTACCGCCGGCTGCTTCGATCTTGCCCTTGATTTCTTCGGCTTCAGCCTTGTTGACGCCTTCCTTGAGCGCCTTGGGTGCGCCTTCGACAAGAGCCTTGGCTTCGGTGAGGCCGAGACCGGTGATGGCACGGACTTCCTTGATGACCTGGATCTTCTTGCCACCGTCGCCGGTGAGGACGACGTCGAATTCGTCCTTTTCTTCAGCAGCGGCACCTGCGTCACCGCCGCCGGCCGGGCCAGCAACAGCAACAGCAGCAGCGGCGCTCACGCCCCACTCTTCTTCAAGTGCCTTGGCAAGCTCAGCGGCTTCCATGACGGTCAGCTTCGACAGTTCTTCAACAAGCTTGGCGATATCAGCCATGATGTTTCACTCCAATAAATAGGCCGGGGTGCCCATCCGGGTCTGCCCCGATGAATATGTGTTCGTGCGTCGAACCAGCTCTTACGCGGCTTCCTTGGCGGCATATGCGCCGAAGACACGTGCGAGCTTGGCTGCGGGTGCGTTGACGACCTGGGCAACCTTGGTTGCCGGTGCGTTGACGAGACCCACGATCTTGCCGCGAAGTTCGTCGAGGCTCGGCATCGAGGCGAGTGCCTTGACCCCAGCTTCATCGAGCTTCTGCGCGCCCATCGAACCGCCGACGATTTCGAGCTTGTCGGTCGTCTTGGCGAATTCCACCACAGCCTTTGCGGCTGCAACCGGATCCTCGGAATAACCAAGGGCGGTCGGACCGGACAGGTACTCGTCGAGACCTGCGTAGTCGGTGTCCTTCAGGGCGAGCTTGGCGAGACGGTTCTTCGCAACCTTGTAGGACGCACCGGCTTCACGCATCTTCGTGCGCAGTTCGGTCGACTGAGCAACCGAAAGGCCCAGGTTGCGGGTCACGACGACCACGCCAGCCTGGTTGAAGACTTCGCTGAGCTGGGCGACCGAATCGGCTTTCTGCGAACGATCCATGCCATACTCCTTCACTATGACCCCGCCGGATGGCTCCGCCGGGATCGGCTACGTTTGTCCGTGCCGAAACAACGACACGGGCGAGTCCGTTGATGGGGGAAGGAGTGCGCCAAATGGCGCGAAACGGCGGGCGCCAAGGCCTGCCGGAAATTCTCTTTTCCCCGTCTAGGCTGGAAATTAAGACCGGCAAATCCCGGTCACCAACTGTCTCGGACGGATTGCCGCTTCCGGATCGCTCCGGGAACGGACGGGCGCGCATTTAGCGGGCAGGGCGACAGAGTCAAGCGAATTGCCGCGGTTGGGGGCCGGTCAATTCCCTTTTTCTGAGCCTCTGCGAACGACAAGCTCTCCGGCCGCCTGGGCCATGCCGCCATTGTCATGCGCTACTCCGGGCACGGTGCGCAGCGTCCAGTTGAATGCCCAGTCCTGCCTGCGCGCCATCTCCCGACCGAATTCAAAGAAGAACTTGCCTCGCGCCAGGCGATGTTCGCCTTGGAGCATCGCTCCCTCGGATCGATTGAGGCTCTCGTGCCGAGGGTCCGCATCCTCTTCGCCCAGAAGGACGACCACATCGCTCGCCAAGGCGGATTGCAGGTCATCTGGCACAAGGTCGAGTCCGTTCAAGCCGTAGGGATAGGGGAAGGCAAATGTCGGCAGGGTATACCAGCCGGCATTGGCAAGAATGTAGCGCAGCACCCTCGGATTGCGCTGGGTCAGCAAGAAGCGGTGGACGAATTGCGAACCCGCCGAATGCCCGTAGAGCGTATAGCCCTCCTGCTTCCCACCGATCCTGGCCACGACGTTGTCGAACAGCGGTTCGATCGCGGCGAAGCTCCATTCGGACCTTTCGCGCAGATCGGTCCGGCCTCGCTTCACGACATGGCCGAGATTATATTCGTGCGATCCGCGGAACGACCCGCGGCCGAACTCCGGTACGATCACAATGAAGCCGCGTTCCTGCGCGATGGCCTGCCATTGGGCGAGGTATCGATCAGCATCGCGGTTCATGCCGTGCATCACCACCAGTATCGGCGCTTCCTCCGCGGCAACCGCGGTGGGAATGAATGCGTGTACCTTGAGTGCGGGACCACGCCAGCCATCGAAGCGGAATTCATGCGCCCCCTCGGGAAGCCTTTCGGCAGGTTCGGTCTTCTCGCTTCCAGCCTGCTGTGCAGCGAGAGGTGCCGCCGGAAGACATAGCAGCGCCGCCAAGAGCATCTGCGCGACGGCGGGAAAACGAGTCGTCATGTGCCGCTTATGCCGCGCAAGTGCACGGATGACGAGAGCACAAGGTGCGCCCCGCAGCCCTAGATCGGCCGAGTTCGGGACAATTGCGCTTCAGCTTTCCCGCGAGACACAATAGAAGTAGGCGTCATGCTGTCGAAAGTGGATCCGAGGGGCGCAAAGCCCGATCACCGGTCCGGCTCCTACGAAGCCTGGCAGCTGGGCCCCTCCGGATGCGGCATCGTCGATCTCGCTTGGCACACATATATCGGACATGATCGACCCGAGGTTCACCGGCTGCTGCCGCATTCGGAACCCTCGCTCGTCATCCGGAGGCGCTTCAGCAGAAACGGGGAGACCAGCAATCTCCGGTTCGAGATCACGCAGATCAGCCCCGATGGCGGCACCTACAGTCCCGAACCGGGTGAGGAGATGTTCGGCCTGAGGCTGTGTCCGGAAGTGCTGGAGCCGCAGCTCGGTATTCGCGCTGCGGATATGAATGGGCAGGACCTGGAATTGCCAACAAGGCTGGCGCTTGCCATCGAACCGGCGAGACGGCTTGCCGGTCGAGAGCATTTTTCGGAGGCGTGGCGCGCGATGCTAGCAGCGATCAAGCCCTTGGCATCGACAGGGTCGACCGACCGCCTGGGTCGTGCGGCTGCGTTGTCGAGAGCATCGGGCGGCAGGATCACACCGGCCGAACTCGCACGGTTGGTCGATCTTAGCCCGAGGCACTTGCGCCGGGGGTTTTCAGAGCGCTTCGGCCTTTCCCCGCGTGGCTGGGCGAGGCGCTTGCGCATCACAGCCGCCATGCTCGAAGCCGAGCGCTCCGACCGTCCCGATTGGGCGGGGATTGCGGCAGGACATCGCTTCTCCGACCAGGCTCACATGATCCGCGAATGCCGCGCGATCCTCGGGCGGAGCCCCTCGAAGATCCATGCCGAGCGCAGGCCCATGGCCGTTTCTTTCAATATCTCCGACTGAACGACGTCGATCCTGTCCGCCTTGAAATCGGCAGGAGATTGGAATGTATCGGGCAATACTGGCGCTGTTAGCGCTCGCGCTACCGGCCACGGCGACGGCGCAGGATGAGCGAGCTCTCGATTGGGCAGGGCAGAGAGTAGACCTCGCGCAAGGCGGGGCCAATGCGACCATCGAGACGATCGACGGCGTCGAGGCCCTCGTGCTCACGCGCGGATTGGCGATGCTGGAGGGCGTCGAGTTTTCCGAAGGGGTCATCGAGTTCGACCTCGCCTTCGACGAGGCCTTCGGTTTTGGAGGGCCTGTATGGCATGTCGCCGAGGACGGACGGCAGGAATATTTCTACATCCGCCAGCACAAGTCGGGGCAGCCCGATGCGGGGCAGTATACCCCGATGCGCAATGGCCTGACTTCCTGGCAGATATTCACCGACCGCGATGCCCTCGCACCGCTCGGCTTCACCTATGAAGGCTGGAACCACTTCAAGATGGTCGTCGTGGGTGACCGGGCGGATATCTATTTCAATGGCAGCCGCATGCCAGCCCTGCATATTCCCGATCTGGCGTCCGATAGCGGTGCGGGCCGCCTGGGATTCAGGGCGTCGGGGCCGCAGGCGAGGATTGCTTTCGCGAACCTCTCGATCCGCGAGCTTGGCCCGCACGACGTGATCGTCGGTACTCCTTCGGGCGAACGTGAGGCGCCAGGGGGAGCGATAACCCGCTGGTCGGTCAGCGACCCGTTCCCCGAAGCACTGGTTCAGGACCAGCCGGTCCTTCCTGGCCTTCCGGTCAGCCTGCCCGGTGCTGCAACTCTCGAGGTCGAAACCAGCGGTATCGCCGATATATCGCGGGTGGCTGCGCTAGGAGATGAGGCAGACACGGTCATCGTCTCGACCCGTATCCGGTCCGATCGCGCCAGGCAGGTGCGCTTGAAGTTCGGCTACTCGGATCGCGTCCGGCTCTTCCTCAACGGCCGCTTGGTGTTCGAAGGCGAGGCGGGTTGGCGCAGCAGGGATCACTTCTTCCTTGGTACGATCGGTTTTCACGATACCGTGGTGCTACCGCTTCAGGAGGGTGAGAACCTGCTTCAGGCTGCGGTCTCCGAAACCTTCGGCGGCTGGGGTTTTGCGGGTGCGATTGCCGAGAGGGACGGCATTATCATCCTGCCATAGCCCGAAAATGAAAGGGCCGCCCCGACCGGAGTCGGGACGGCCCTTGTGTTGCGATGCCGAGCGAGCTGTCAGTCCGTTTCGTAAGCCAGCAGGTCGCCCGGCTGGCAGTCGAGTTCGCGGCAGATCGCTTCGAGGGTCGAGAAGCGGATGGCCTTGGCCTTGCCGGTCTTCAGGATCGACAGATTGGCCAGGGTTAGGCCGACGCGTTCGGCAAGCTCGGTCAGCGTCATGCGGCGGGCGTGGAGGATATCGTCGAGCTTGACCATGATCCGGGTTCCTTCTTCAGCTGGCATCACACGGTCCCCTCGAGATCAGCGCGCATCGCCGCTCCATGGCGGAACACGCGAGCGAGGATGAACAGGACAAGGGCGACGAAGATGCCGGTCAGCGAGAACTCGATGTCCAGAGTGTAGAGGTCTTCTTTGACCTGCTTCGCGATGAATGTGGCGATCGCCCCGGCCGGAATCTTGATGCATTCGATGATCACCACGATCCAGGCCATCCGGCGCAGGCGATCGGCATTTTCTGCGATGAAGGGGTCCCCATCGCCAACCGAGTTGATCATCTGCTTGAGCGCCCTGAGGAAGACGAATGCGAGGCCCACGGTGGCAGCTATGAGGAGTATCACAAGGGCGAGAAACACTGCGACAGTGCCGACACTGATGACGGCGTCGGGCAACATCTCGTCTGCGATATGGCTCTGGCTAAGCAAGACAACGGGGGCGAGGACGATCAGGCCGATGAAGAGCGCTCCAAGCAGGACCTGGAAGATGGTCGTCAAAATCCGGGCCGCCTTGAGCAGGCCGTCGTTGGGCAAGGTCTCGGTCATTTCAAACTCCAGTCGTCCGGTCTCAGGCGAGGGTCGGCGCTTCGATCACTGCCACCGGCGGCGTGGGGACCGTGGTGATCAGCTGCATCGAGAAAATGGTGATCGTGATGGCTGCAACGGCAGCGGCGAGATGGTTGTGCAAACGGGTCATTTATCGAACTCCTTGATCTTCAATATCGATAATCAATAATCCGAGTCGGCCATATTGTCAATCGATAATATCGAGTTTCGATATGTATGGTGTCGTTTTGCGATAACCTCCCCGAGGCGCGGGGTCGATAAGTGGCGGAATTGTCGTGCGAAGCGGATACCTCTATAGATGGCCGGGGGAGGGGTGCAGGCCATGGTCTTTCGCGCATTGTTCGTTCGGCTCACGCTGTTCTACCTGGTGGTGACAGGCGCGGTGATGGGTGTTGTCGCGCTCGCCCCTTCGCTTGCCCATTTCCTGCCGCTGGGTGGCGCTCAGACGCTGCTCAGCCAGACGGCGACGGATCCATTCGGCGGGGTCGAGATCGGTGCCGAGAAGGTCGGCAATCTGAGCAGTTCGATCCTGTGGCTCTTCGTGGCCGTGGGCGGGGCAATGCTCACGACCATCCCGGTCACCTGGACCTACATGGCCAGCCGCAGCCGGTCCGAATACGATCAGGCGCTGGTGGAAACGATGATCGTGTTGCCGATTGCAGTCACGGCGATCGTGGTCATGGTTCACAACTCGCTCGCTTTGGCATTCTCGCTCGCGGGCATTGTGGGTGGGGTTCGGTTCCGCAATACGCTCAAGAGCTCGGGCGATGCGATCTATATCCTTCTCGCGATCGGCATCGGGCTGGCCGCGGGGATAGGCGCGCTCGAGATCGCGCTCGTGATGACGGTCATGTTCAACTACGCCTTCGCTACCCTGTGGCTGGTGGATTACGGCGCCAAGGACGGGACACACCGGTATCTGCGCTCGCCTGAAGCTGCCCAGGATGCGGAGGAACACGACCAGTCCGGCGAGGGTGGTGATCTGGACTGACAAGGCAGCCTAACGGCAATCGTTGAGCAGCTCCTTGCGCAGCGTTTCCTCGTCCGCGATATCGTCGAAGAAGCTTTCGAGATAACGCGTCATCGCGGATCGGTTCCTGCCGTCGACATGCGACGTGGCTGAAATCTTATTTTCCAGGGCACCGCGTAGGGTACGAAAGCGTTCGGCCTCGGCCGGGACATGATCGTTGAACGCGCAAAAGCCGCGATAAAGGCGTGTCGTGACAGAGCGTATTCCGAGCTGTTCGTTGGGCACGGCATAGCTGGCATCGACAAAGCCGGAATTGTCGAAATCGTAGGGCACCGGCGTCAGCCCGCTGCGAGAGGCGGACTCGTCGCCGACAAGGCGCGAGTTGTGGCAGCAATCTCCTCCACTCGGACCGAAGATCATCGACCAGTCGGTATTGCCGATGAGGTACTGGAAGAGTGCGTACCGCGCCGCATCCGTCTGATCGAGCCTGCCGAGCGCTATGTTGCCCGTGTCGACCTCCTTGCGCCCGAGGCGCCGAGCGGCATCATCGACATCCTCGATGAAGAAGCCGAGGCGCTGGGTGACCCGCTTGCCGTCATCCAGATAGTTCACCCGGACCAGGCGGACCCGCAAGCTTTCCGGAGTGAGAATGTTGTACAGCCGATAGGCAACGTATTCGCGCAGCAGCGTCTGCTCCCCGGAGCTGCTGTCGCGACAATGGGTGACCAGCTTTATCCGCCCCTGCTTGTGAAACAGGGATGTTTCGCCGGGCTTCTCCGGAAACGCGACCCGCAGGGGTGGGAACTGGCAATTCTCGCGCAAGCGGCGGGACTTACCCCGGGCGGAAAGCTCGATTGCGTGCGTTTCGCCGGCGGCCTGCAGCTGGGCGGGGTGGACATCGGTCGAGCTTTCTGCGCGCCGCGCAATTCGTTTGATCGGTCCCGAGATCGTGATCTCGAGAGTCGCATCGGCGGCGAACAGGGGAGTAACTTCGCCTGTGTCCTCCTGCGCCGCCAAGGGGGTGGCGCCAATCGCTAGTGCGAAGACGAGTGTCGGGAGCGGCTTATTCATGGCGTTTCTTCATGCGCCGCCTGGCCGATGGCGCGCGTGGTCCAGGTACCGTCGCTGCCCCTTTCATGCGCGGCGAGTACGTCACCTTCGATGACGAGAAAGCTCGCCGGCCCGCCGTAGTGGGCTGAGATGCCCGTATCGACGCGGATCAACCGTCCGGCGAGGTCGCTTGCGATCCCCTCGCGCGAAGGTGTGTGGGCGACTACCAGCCTCTTCGCATCGTATCGCGCGAGTATCGCAGCGATCTCCTCTTCACGGGAAGGACGGGGCGCAGGTTCAGCGCCTTCGGGAACGTTGCCCGCAGCATCTTTCTCGCTGCGGGCAACGTTCCCGCGATACCAGAGGGGCCCGAGCGGGTCTTCGAGGGCACTGCGATCCACTTCATCGCCCGGCTGGAGCGAGGCGGTAACACTCGCATTCAATGCGTCGATGCCCTGGCGCGTTCGTTCCTCGCTCAAGCCACCATGAGCGAACAGTGTGTTTCCGACCATTACCACCGCAGGCAGGCTTGCCGCCCATAGGCCAAGCTCGCCTCCCGGCCGCCAGGCGCGCCGGTGCTCGAGCATTCCCAGCGGGGTTTCGGCGAACCACTGCTCCTTCGCATCCTCGGGGGACAGGGGCGGGTCAAGCCCGCTGTAATAGGTTTCGAGGGCCTCGCGATTGGCTTTCCAGACCGCTTCGCGCCGAGACTTCGAGCGCTTGTCACTGAAGGCTGCGTACTCTCCCGGGTGCACGTATCGCAGATCGCCGATGACGTTCATCGCCTCGTGATTGCCCAGCAATACGATCACCGCGCCGCCGTCTTTGGCAGCCTCGACTTGCAGTGCCTGCAGATGCTGGATGATCCTGAGCGAATCCGGCCCCCGGTCGGTAACGTCTCCCAGCTGCACCAGCGTGGTATCGCCGCCCGACCAATCGCCATGCTTGTCGATAAGACCGGCCTGGCGGGCAATGGCCTCCCACGCGTCGAAATCACCATGCAGGTCACCGACCGCGACGATACGTGTGGCAGGCTCTTCGGAGACCTGCGCGAGGGCCGGAAAGGCAGCCCAAGCGGCTAGGGCGGTCAGCCAGAGCAACAGTCGATGCATGCTCTCTCCTCTCCAACGAGGCGAGCACGGTAGCACAATTTGGCGTCAGTGTGGCGCCATTTCAGCCGGTTGCCACCCGTCCCGCCAACTCGGGAGAGACCGGATCGGCTATTTCGGTGGGACAGTCGCCATCAGCCCAAGCGGCCTTCCGTCATTGTCTTCCACGAAGCCCATCCACTCCTCGCTGCCGTCCTCATGCGTATGGATCCGGTGTGGTGCGGAGATAACCTTGGCCCCTCTCTCCTCCATGCCCGAGCAAGCCGCGTGCACATCGTCGACGCGGAAATAGATGAGGGATTCAGCTCCGGCATCGCCTTCGCTGAGCATGAGCCGGGTTCCATTGCAGGCGAAGAATGCCATGTTGCCTGCGTCGAACAACGGTTCGAGCCCAAGCACATCGCGATACCATCTTCGTGCTGCATCGATATCGCTGACCGTGCGTGCGATTTGTCCGATAGCACCGATGCCGTTTTCGCTATTCATTTCGCGCATTCCCTCCAGTGCGCTACCCCGCTCGATGCCGTTCCAGAGTTTCAGCTCGCTACGGCTATCCATCCCGAGCTTGCCGAGAATGTTCGAGACATGGAACTTGACTGCGTCCAGGCCGACCCCTTGCCGGGCGGCGATCTGCGGGTTGGTCAGGCCGTGGCGCACGCCTTCCGCAACCCGCCATTCGGCGGGCGTGAGGACGTCCGGATGGGCCGGTCGACCGCGTTCCTTGCTACTGCTCATGCGACGAGTGTAGCGCCTCGTGCGGCGAATTTCCCTACCCGGCATTTTGCGGGTTTGACTTCGCGCAGACGCTTTCCTACATGCCCCTCGACCGCACGCTTCGAGCGAGTCTGATTCATGCGCGGGGATCGGACACAGGATGGAAGCGGCGTTTCCATATCGCGACGCTTTTCATGAGCTGCAGCTGCCGCCGCTATTGGTGTGCATTCGCTGCGGCCTTTTTGCGTCTCGCGATCTGGTTCTCACGCGCATGAGACATTTGATTTCCGGTCCCGACCGCGCGGGGCCAGATGCACACGAGAAGAGGTAACTACCCCTTATGGCTACCAAGGCGAAGGCACCCCGGAACACTGCTTCGGGTACCGCAAAGCGGCGTATCCGCAAGATCTTCGGCGACATCCACGAAGTCGTCGACATGCCCAACCTGATCGAAGTCCAGCGCGAGAGCTATGAACAGTTCCTGCGTTCCGACAAGGCCACCGGCCATGTCTCGGGCCTCGAGAAGACGCTGCGCTCGGTCTTCCCGCTGCGCGACTTCGCCGGTACCGCCGAACTCGACTTCGTTCACTACGAACTCGAACCGCCCAAGTACGACATCGTCGAATGCCGCCAGCGCGGCATCACCTATGCGGCCCCGATGAAGGTCACGCTGCGTCTGATCGTCTTCGAAGTCGACCAGGAAACCGAGACCCGCTCCGTGCTCGATATCAAGGAGCAGGACGTCTACATGGGCGACATGCCGCTGATGACGGACAACGGTACCTTCATCATCAACGGTACCGAGCGCGTTATCGTCTCGCAGATGCACCGTTCGCCGGGTGTGCTGTTCGACCATGACCGCGGCAAGACGCACAGCTCGGGCAAGCTCCTTTTCGCTGCCCGCATCATTCCGTATCGCGGCAGCTGGCTCGACTTCGAGTTCGACGCCAAGGACATCGTCAACGTGCGTATCGACCGCAAGCGCAAGCTGCCGGTCACCGCGCTGCTTTATGCTCTGGGCCTCGACAGCGAAGACATCCTTTCGCACTTCTACAACAAGGTCACTTGGAAGCGCGCCACCGGCAAGAAGGGCGAAGGCTGGAACATCCCCTTCGTTCCCGAGCAATGGCGCGGCCAGAAGCCGGCTTTCGCGCTGGTTGATGCCAAGACCGGCGAGGAAGTCTTCCCCGCCGGCCAGAAGATCTCGCCCCGCGCTGCAAACAAGGCGGCGAAGGATGGTCTTGAAACGCTACTGCTGCCGACCGAGGAAGTCTTCGGCCGCTATGCCAGCGAAGACCTGATCGACGAGAAAACCGGCCGCATCTACATCGAAGCCGGTGACGAAGTTTCGGCCGAGAACCTCGAAGTGCTCGACGCTGCCGGCGTCGACAGCCTCGAGCTCCTCGACATCGACCATGTCACGACCGGCCCCTGGATCCGCAACACGATGAAGGTCGACAAGGCCGAGAACCGTGACGAGGGCCTGGAGGCGATCTACAAGGTCATGCGCCCCGGCGAACCGCCGACCAAGGAAACCGCAGAAGCCCTGTTCGAAGGCCTGTTCTTCGACGGCGAACGCTATGACCTTTCGGCTGTTGGCCGCGTAAAGCTCAACATGCGTCTCGACCTCGACGCCGAAGACACGGTGACCACGCTGCGCAAGGAAGACATCCTCGCCGTGGTCAAGGAACTGGTCGACCTCAAGGACGGCAAGGGCGAAGTCGACGACATCGACAACCTCGGCAACCGCCGTGTCCGCTCGGTCGGCGAACTGCTCGAAAACCAGTACCGCGTCGGCCTGCTGCGCATGGAGCGCGCCGTTAAGGAGCGCATGAGCTCGGTCGACGTGTCGACCGTGATGCCGAACGACCTCATTAACGCGAAGCCCGCCGTGGCTGCCGTGCGCGAGTTCTTCGGTTCTTCGCAGCTCTCGCAGTTCATGGACCAGACCAACCCGCTCTCGGAAGTCACCCACAAGCGCCGCGTTTCGGCACTTGGCCCGGGCGGCCTTACCCGTGAGCGCGCAGGCTTCGAAGTCCGCGACGTTCACCCGACGCACTATGGCCGTATCTGCCCGATTGAAACGCCGGAAGGCCCGAACATCGGTCTGATCAACTCGCTCTCGACCTTCGCCCGCGTAAACAAGTACGGCTTCATCGAAACGCCGTATCGGAAGGTGAAGGACAACAAGGTGACCGACGAGGTTATCTACCTCTCGGCGATGGAAGAGCAGAAGCACACCGTGGCACAGGCCTCGGCTGATCTGGACGACAAGGGCGGCTTCGTGGAGGAGCTGGTCTCGGCGCGCCAGAACGGAGACAACCTGATGGCTCCGCGCGAAACCATCACGCTGATGGACGTTTCGCCCAAGCAGCTCGTCTCGGTCGCAGCATCACTCATTCCGTTCCTGGAAAACGATGACGCCAACCGCGCACTGATGGGCTCGAACATGCAGCGCCAGGCCGTGCCGCTCGTCAAGGCAGAAGCGCCTTGGGTCGGCACCGGCATGGAAGAAACCGTTGCCCGTGATTCCGGCGCAGCCATCACCGCCAAGCGCGGCGGCGTGGTCGACCAGGTCGACGCAACGCGTATCGTTATCCGCGCCATCGGAGATGTCGAACCCGGCCAGTCGGGCGTCGACATCTACACGCTGCAGAAGTTCCAGCGTTCGAACCAGGACACCTGCATCAACCAGCGTCCGCTGGTGAAGGTCGGTGAAACGGTCGAGCCGGGCGACGTTATCGCCGACGGTCCCTCGACCGACCTCGGCGAACTGGCCCTGGGCCGTAACACGCTCGTCGCCTTTATGCCCTGGAACGGCTACAACTACGAGGACTCGATCCTCATCTCCGAGCGCATCGTGAAGGACGACGTCTTCACCTCGATCCACATCGAGGAATTCGAAGTCATGGCTCGCGATACGAAGCTCGGCCCTGAAGACATCACCCGCGACATCCCCAACGTCGGCGAGGAGGCCCTGCGCAACCTCGACGAAGCGGGCATCGTCTACATCGGCGCCGAAGTGCACCCGGGCGATATCCTGGCCGGCAAGATCACGCCTAAGGGCGAAAGCCCGATGACGCCGGAAGAAAAGCTCCTGCGCGCCATCTTCGGTGAAAAGGCCAGCGACGTGCGCGACACCTCGCTCCGTTTGCCGCCGGGCGTTGCCGGGACGGTCGTGGAAGTCCGCGTCTTCAACCGTCACGGTATCGAGATCGATGACCGTACGCGTGCGATCCAGAACGAGGAAATCGAGCGTCTCCGCAAGGACGCTGCCGACGAACGCGCGATCCTCAACCGTGCAACCTACAACCGCCTGCGCGACATGCTCGAAGGCCAGACGGCCTCGGCTGCTCCGAAGGGCGTCAAGAAGGGCACCAAGATCGACGAAAGCGTTCTCGAAAGCGTCGACAAGCACGAATGGTTCAAGTTCGCAGTTGCGGACGACAATCGCCAGGCGCAGCTCGAAGCGGTCAAGTCGCAGTATGACGAGAGCGTGAAGGTCATCGACGACAAGTTCGAAGACCGGAAGGAAAAGCTCGAGCGTGGTGACGAACTCGCACCGGGCGTGCTCAAGATGGTCAAGGTCTTCGTTGCCGTGAAGCGCAAGCTTCAGCCGGGCGACAAGATGGCCGGCCGTCACGGTAACAAGGGTGTCATCAGCCGCATCCTGCCGGTCGAGGACATGCCGTTCCTCGCCGACGGTACGCCGGTAGACATCGTTCTCAACCCGCTGGGCGTGCCGTCGCGAATGAACGTCGGGCAGATCTTCGAAACGCACCTCGGTATGGCGGCCCGCAATTTGGGCATGCAGATCGGCGAGCAGCTCGAAGAGTGGAAGAAGGCCAACCCGAACGCTTCGGAAGACTACGCCAAGGCGAAGCCGCCCGAAGCGGTGATCGAGCGTCTGAACGACGTCTACGGCGATCGCTACAAGGACGATCTCAAGGCGCGTTCGACCGAAGAGATCGTCGAACTGGCCAGCAACCTTCGCTACGGCGTTCCGATGGGTACCCCGGTGTTCGACGGCGCGCGCGAAGGCGACGTGACCGTGGAGCTGGAGCGTGCGGGTCTTGATGCCGACGGCCAGTCGGTTCTCTTCGACGGCCGCACCGGTGAAGCCTTCGACCGCAAGGTGACAGTGGGCATCATCTACATGCTCAAGCTGCACCACCTGGTCGACGACAAGATCCACGCCCGTTCGATCGGCCCCTACAGCCTCGTCACCCAGCAGCCGCTGGGCGGTAAGGCGCAGTTCGGCGGCCAGCGCTTCGGTGAGATGGAGGTCTGGGCACTCCAGGCCTACGGTGCAGCCTATACGCTGCAGGAAATCCTCACCGTGAAGTCGGACGACGTGATCGGCCGTACCAAGGTCTACGAAGCCATCGTCAAGGGTGACGACACCTTCGAGGCTGGCATTCCGGAGAGCTTCAACGTTCTCGTCAAGGAAATGCGCAGCCTGGGTCTCAATGTCGAACTCAAGTCGCTCAGCGACGACGAAGACGACGACGGCCTCGCGATCGCGGCGGAATAGGGGAGCGCAAGCTCCCCACCGCTCTCCGCCCATTAGAATTACCCCTTAGGGAATTAAGTCATGAACGAACTGACCAAATTCACCAACCAGCTCGCGAAGCCCGAAACCTTCGACGAGATCCAGATCGGTATCGCGAGCCCCGAGCGTATTCGCTCGTGGTCCTTCGGCGAAATCAAGAAGCCGGAAACGATCAACTATCGTACGTTCAAGCCCGAGCGTGACGGCCTGTTCTGTGCGCGCATCTTCGGTCCGGTGAAGGACTACGAATGCCTGTGCGGCAAGTACAAGCGCATGAAGTACAAGGGCGTCGTCTGCGAAAAGTGCGGCGTCGAAGTCACCGTGACCAAGGTCCGCCGTGAGCGCATGGGGCACATCGAGCTCGCCGCTCCGGTCGCGCACATCTGGTTCCTGAAGTCGCTGCCTTCGCGCATCGGCCTGCTGCTCGACATGCAGCTCAAGCAGCTTGAGCGCGTGCTCTACTTCGAAAGCTACATCGTCACCGAGCCGGGCCTCACCGCGCTTGAGAAGAACCAGCTTCTCACCGAAGACGAAATGCTCGAAGCGCAGGACGAGTATGGCGAAGATGCCTTCTCGGCCGACATCGGCGCATCGGCGGTCAAGACCATGCTCATGGATCTCGACCTCGAGCAGGAAAAGGAAGACCTGCTGGAAGAGCTCGCGACCACCAAGTCGAAGCTCAAGCCTGCCAAGATCATCAAGCGTCTGAAGGTCGTTGAGAGCTTCATCGAATCGGGCAACCGTCCCGAGTGGATGATCCTCGAAGTCGTGCCGGTCATTCCGCCCGAACTGCGCCCGCTCGTGCCGCTGGACGGTGGCCGTTTCGCAACCTCAGACCTCAACGACCTTTATCGTCGTGTGATCAACCGTAACAACCGTTTGAAGCGCCTCATGGAGCTGCGCGCGCCGGACATCATCGTCCGCAACGAAAAGCGCATGCTGCAGGAAGCCGTCGATGCACTGTTCGACAACGGCCGCCGTGGCCGCGTGATCACCGGTGCCAACAAGCGTCCGCTCAAGTCGCTGTCCGACATGCTCAAGGGCAAACAGGGCCGCTTCCGTCAGAACCTGCTCGGTAAGCGCGTCGACTATTCGGGCCGTTCGGTCATCGTGACCGGTCCCGAACTCAAGCTGCACCAGTGCGGCCTGCCGAAGAAGATGGCGCTCGAACTGTTCAAGCCGTTCATCTACGCCCGCCTCGATGCCAAGGGCCTCTCCATGACGCTCAAGCAGGCGAAGAAGTGGGTCGAGAAAGAGCGCAAGGAAGTCTGGGACATCCTCGACGAAGTCATTCGCGAGCACCCGGTTCTCCTGAACCGCGCACCGACGCTTCACCGTCTTGGCATCCAGGCCTTCGAGCCTGTGCTGATCGAAGGCAAGGCGATCCAGCTTCACCCGCTGGTCTGCGCCGCCTTCAACGCCGACTTCGACGGTGACCAGATGGCCGTTCACGTCCCGCTGAGCCTCGAGGCACAGCTGGAAGCACGCGTGCTGATGATGTCGACCAACAACATCCTCTCGCCCGCCAACGGCAAGCCGATCATCGTTCCTTCGCAGGACATGGTCCTCGGCCTCTATTACCTGTCGATGGAGCGTCAGGAAAAGACGCCCGAATATGTCGATGGCGACAAGAAGGGCGAGAAGCACGAGCGTCTGCCGATGTTCGCCGACATGGCCGAAGTTCACCAGGCTCTCGAAGTGAAGTCGGTTACGCTGCACTCGAAGATCATGGCGCGCGTTCCGCAGGCCGACGAGAACGGCAAGGTCGAAATGAAGCGTTTCGTCACCACGCCGGGCCGTATGCTCATCGGCGAATGCCTGCCGAAGAACCACAAGGTTCCTTTCGACATCGTCAACCGCCTGCTGACGAAGAAGGACATCGCCGACGTGATCGACGAGGTCTACCGTCACACCGGCCAGAAGGATACGGTGCTGTTTGCCGACGCCATCATGGTGCTGGGCTTCCGCCACGCGTTCAAGGCGGGCATCTCCTTCGGCAAGGATGACATGATCATCCCCGACAGCAAGGTGAAGATGGTCGAAGACACCAAGGCGCTGGTTGCCGATTACGAGCAGCAGTACCAGGACGGTCTCATCACCCAGCAGGAAAAGTACAACAAGGTCATCGACGCGTGGAGCCAGTGTGGCGACCGCGTAGCCGACGCCATGATGGAAGAGATCAAGTCGCAGCCGATCGACAAGGACGGCAAGGAAGCGCAGATCAACTCGATCTACATGATGTCGCACTCCGGTGCGCGTGGTAGCCCGGCGCAGATGAAGCAGTTGGCCGGTATGCGCGGCCTCATGGCCAAGCCTTCGGGCGAGATCATCGAGAACCCGATTATCTCGAACTTCAAGGAAGGCCTGAACGTCCTTGAATACTTCAACTCGACTCACGGTGCTCGTAAGGGTCTCGCGGATACCGCGTTGAAGACGGCGAACTCGGGTTACCTGACCCGCCGCCTGGTCGACGTGTCGCAGGACTGCGTCATCGTCGAAGAGGACTGCAAGACCGACAATGCGCTCGAAATGCGCGCCATCGTCCAGGGCGGTAGCGTTATCGCCTCGCTCGGCGAGCGCATCCTCGGCCGTACGGTTGCCGAAGACATCGTCAACGCCTCGACCGACGAAGTGATCGTCAAGGCCGGCACGCTCGTCGACGAGCCGATGGTCAAGGTCATCGAAGAAGCGGAAACGCAGGTCGCCAAGATCCGCAGCCCGCTGGTCTGCGAAGCCAAGCAGGGCGTTTGCGCCACCTGCTACGGCCGTGACCTTGCTCGCGGTACGCCGGTCAACATCGGTGAAGCTGTCGGCGTTATCGCCGCACAGTCGATCGGTGAGCCGGGCACGCAGCTGACCATGCGTACCTTCCACATCGGCGGTGCCGCACAGCTCAACGAGACTTCGCATCTCGAAGCCGTGTCGGACGGCAAGGTCGTCTATCGCGACATGCCCACCATTACCGACAAGAAGGGTCGTATCCTGTCGCTCGCCCGCAACGGCGAACTGGCGGTCATCGACTCCGAAGGTCGCGAACGCGAGATCCACAAGGTGCCTTACGGTACCGTGCTGATGCACAAGGATGGCGGCAAGGTGAAGGAAGGCGATCGTCTGGCAGAGTGGGATCCGTTCTCGCTGCCGATCATCACCGAACAGTCGGGCGTGGTCCGGTTCCAGGACCTCGTTGACGGTACCTCGATGGAAGAGCGCGTCGACGATGCCACCGGCATTGCCCAGCGTGTCGTTACCGAGATCCGCACCAGTGGTCGCGCGAAGAAGGAAGATCTGCGTCCGCGGCTTACCCTCTTCAACGATGCCGGCGACGATACGGAAGCCGCGCGCTACATGCTGGCGCCGGGTACCGCGCTGTCGGTCGAAGACGGTGCCGAAGTGCAGGCCGGTGACATCCTCGCCCGTGCATCGCGTGAAGCCGCAAAGACCCGCGACATCACCGGCGGTCTGCCGCGTGTTGCCGAACTGTTCGAGGCTCGCGTGCCGAAGGACAATGCGATCATCGCCAAGATTTCGGGCAAGATCGAATTCGTCCGCGAATACAAGGCCAAGCGCAAGATTGCGATCGTTCCCGAGGAAGGTGATGCAGTCGAATACCTGATCCCGAAGACCAAGATCATCGACGTTCAGGAAGGCGACTTCGTCAAGAAGGGCGACACGCTGATCTCGGGCTCGCCGAACCCGCACGACATCCTCGATGTCCTCGGGATCGAGGCGCTGGCCGAGTATCTCGTGAACGAAATCCAGGAAGTCTACCGACTGCAGGGTGTGAAGATCAACGACAAGCACATCGAGGTGATCGTTCGCCAGATGCTGCAGAAGGTCGAGATCACCGATGGTGGTGACACCGTGCTGCTGCCGGGCGAACAGGTCGACCTGGAAGAACTGAACGAGACCAATGCGAAGCTCGCGAAGAACAAGGCGCCTGCCGTTGGCACGCCGATCCTTCTCGGCATCACCAAGGCCTCGCTCCAGACGCGTTCGTTCATCTCGGCTGCCTCGTTCCAGGAAACCACCCGCGTGCTCACCCAGGCTTCGGTCGAGGGCAAGAAGGACACGCTGGTCGGTCTCAAGGAAAACGTCATCGTGGGCCGTCTCATCCCCGCCGGTACCGGCGCGGGCATGAACCGCATGCGCGTGACCGCCTCCAGCCGCGACGCCGCCTTGCGCGCACAGTGGAAGAAGGCGCAGGAAGCGATCATCGCGGCCAATACCGCAGAAGAAGAGCACGAGGCGGAACTCGCCCAGGGCCCGGAAGCTGCTATCGGCGACGATCCGCTGGCAGCGGTGGAAGGGGAAACCCACGGCACCGATGCCGATGCGGGCGACTACCTCAACGAAGAGGCGAAAGACGGCGAATAAGCCGACGGCCTATCGCATCCGATAGAGGGACCCGCCGGGCGAGAGCCTGGCGGGTTTCTTTTTGCGCAACATGGGGCACGCTGTTTGTCCCGTTTTGGGACATTAACCTTTCGATTAGCGGGTTTGGCCCGTTTCGCGGTTCCCCGCCTTGCATCGCAGTTAACTTAGGATTAACCTCCGTCCCAAACCAGCGCATACCATAAGACCGCTGGCATTCGACTCGGTTCGCAAATCAGGAGGGGTGCCGCCTCGCGGCACCGGGAAGCTGCGAATTATCGGCACTGTCCGGACCTTCTGATTTCATGAATGGGTGCGGGGGACACCCCGCTCCGTGTCTGTCCGGGGCTGCCTCAGGGGCGGACAGGCTGGGAAGCAGAGCATGAATTCGAGACCTGCCTCGGCGGGTCACTGCAAGGGGAGTTACTATGAGAAAACTTACGATCGCCGCAGCCTTGGTCGGTGCATCCATCGCCGCCTCGGCCAGCGCACACACCACCTCGCTCGGCTATGTCCCGGGTACCAACCCGGGCGAAGTCACCTTCTGGACTGGATCCTACGATCACCTTCAGGTCCCCGTGAATGAGGGTGTTTTCACGCTCATCGGCGTTACCGATCCCGGCTTCATCCAAGTGGTCAACGCCAATCTCGCGGGGCCTCAGGTCATTGCGCCGACCAACGTCATGCCCTCGGGTCTCATCGACGGAGTGAATAACTTCCATTGGGATACCAGCGGGTCTTTCGATGTTGGCAATTATGGTCTCTCGGCCAACAACAATGCGAGCTATGCGCCCGACTGGTGGCAGGGCATCACCTTCACCGGTCTTGCGGCGGGTGATTACATCTTCACCTGCGGCCAGACTTGCGGTGCCACCGTCCAATGGGAAACCTGGGGTCAGGAGGGCAATATTCCGATCACCCTCACCGGCCGTGATGTCGGCGGATCGGTTCCCGAGCCGTCCACCTGGGCCATGCTCCTGCTCGGCTTCCTCGGTATCGGCCTGACGCTGCGCCGCAACCAGGCAGCCGTCACCCGGGCAAAAGCGACCAAGGTCCGCTACGTCTAATTACCGACAGCCCTGCCCCGGCCCGACCAAGGCAACGAGGCAATGTGACAGGTTCGAAGGCCTCGTCGGAGCGATCCGGCGGGGCCTTTCGCTTGCGACCTGCATGCATCTGAAAACGGCCGCAACCTCGCCTTCCGCTTGACCGCATCCATCCGACGTTGCACGATTGGCGCTTGGCCGGAGGCTGTGGGGGTCGTCCGGCCGTGGGTAGCAGGGGAAAATCGTGTCGCGTCTTGAGACCGTGACCGTAGTTGAGCCGGACAAGGACGACGCTTTGGGCGACGACCCGCTGCAGCACCTGCTCCTCTATCGCCGCATCAAATCGCTGAGTTCCGGGGCGACGACGTCGCTCCTGCCGGCCTTTGCCTCGATATTCGCCTTGCTCTGGACCTTCTGGTTCGATGCGCCGCGACTGGTCATCCTCGTCTGGGCGCTCGCCCAGATCGCGCAGCTCTGCACATTCGTCTGGCTCGACAGGCAAGTCGATCTCGAGACGGCAACATCAGAGCAAATGCGCGTCCAATGGCGACGGATCCTGATCCTACAGGCCATCGGCAGCACGATCTGGTTCGTCGTGTTTCCTTACCTCGCCCTTTTCGCAGAGGGCTTGCAGATCGCTGTCCTCGCTGTGATCGGTACGGCAGTGCTCAGCGGAACCTTGCTGGTCCACCGCACTGCCCCGGAAGCGGCCATGTTCCACACGCTGACGATGGCGCCCTCGCTCGTCGTCTCCGCCTTCCTGATCGGATCCTGGGCTGCCTGGCCGACGATCCTGCTCTTCGGCGCCTTCGCCCTGGCGCTCGTTATCGAGGCGCGCACGCAGGAGATCGAATTCGTTGAGGCAGGCAAGGCGGAGATCGAGCGCCGCGAGAGCACGAGTACCGTGCGAATGCTGCTCAACGATTACGAGGAACAGTCGTCGGACTGCCTTTGGACGGTTGGTCCTCGCGGCAATATCCGCGACGTCAGCGAGCGCATGGCGAGAGCCCTGAAAAGCGATCCCGATGGTCTCGAAGGCACGCCATTCCTCGACGTATTCCTGCCCGGAGAAGAGCGCGATACGTTGGCTGCAAGGCTGATCGAACGCACACCCTTTCGCGATCTTCTGGTTCGCCTGAGGATCGAAGGGGACCTGCAGTACTGGCGCCTCTCGGCCCGGCCACGCGAAGACGGGCGAATGAGCGGCGTTGCGCGTGACGTGACGGCCGACCGCCTGATCGAAGAACGCGTCGCATTCATGGCGCATTATGACAACCTCACGGGCCTTGCGAACCGCTACCTCTTCAACGAGCGGCTGCGGTCTTTCACCGGCGAGAGCGCCTCGAAGGGGGCGAGCATTGCCCTGTTCTATCTCGACCTCGACGACTTCAAGGCGATCAATGACACGCGCGGCCATCTCGTCGGCGACCGCCTGCTGCGGGAGGTCGGTACGCGCCTCGAACAGGAAGTGCGCAGCGAAGACTTGGTCGCGCGTCTTGGCGGTGACGAATTTGCAGTGTTGATCGAAACGCGCGCTGGCGACGGCCTCCTCATCGAACGCGCCCACCGCTTCCTCTCGGTCGTCCGAGCCCCTTACGAAATCGAAGGGCAATCCTATCGCGTCTCGACGAGTGTCGGCGTTGCGCGCTGCACCGACGGCGATTGCGATGCAGAAGAGCTGATGCGCCGGGCCGATCTCGCGCTCTATGCGGCCAAGGAAAAGGGGCGCGACAATCTTGCGCTGTTCGAACCTGCGCTCGATCGTGCCGCGCGCGAGAGGCGGGAGATCGAGAGGGACCTCGGCGATGCCGTCGCACGCGGGCAGATGCGCATGCATTACCAGTCGATCGTCGATCTCGACACGGGCGCGACAACCGGCTTCGAGGCACTGCTGCGCTGGTACCACCCGCAGCGCGGTATCATCGGCCCGGCAGACTTCCTTCCCGTCGCGGAGGAGACGGGCATGATCCAGCAGCTGGGCGAATGGGTCATCCGCCAGTCACTCGCCGATGCGGCCGCCATGCCTGGCAACTTCCGCATCGCGATCAATCTCTCGCCCACCCAGGTCAAGAACCCGAACCTGGTCGCGACCGTCGCCCAGGCAATCCACGCGACCAATATCGCGCCCGAACGCGTCGAGCTCGAGATTACCGAGCACGTATTGATGGACCAGGGCGAGGCAGGACATTCCACGCTGCTGCGCTTGCGCGAACTGGGTGTGCGCGTTGCGCTCGATGATTTCGGGACCGGCTATTCCTCGCTCGGATACTTGCGACGGTTCCCATTCGACCGGATCAAGATCGATCGCAGCTTTGTGACCGATGTCATCAAGGACATGGGCAGCCAAGCGATCATCTCGAGCATCACCAGGCTCGCCGACGCGCTCGGCATGGATACGACGGCCGAGGGAATCGAAAGCCAGGCGCAGCTTGACCTGCTGCGCAAGCTCGGCGTGCAGGAGGCGCAGGGTTTCCTGATCGCCAAGCCGGTTCCGCCCGAAGAGATCGGCTCCGAGGGCGTGGAGCGATCGAACGTTGCCCCCGATCCTGAACTTGGTGATGAATTCCTGACGTATCGCAAGAAGCGTGAAGCGGAGACTGTGCGTCGCAATGACCAGAACGTCGCGTGAATCGCGGGGCAGTTCCGGGGTCATGGCCCTTCGACTTTCGCAAAATGCCTGCAGAGTAACCCTGTTCTCGCAATAGGCCCGCGCGCCTGCTATCGGCGCGCTCCATGACCACGATTACGCGTTTCGCCCCGTCACCTACGGGGCGCCTCCATGTCGGCAATATTCGCACGGCGCTGCACAACTGGCTGCTGGCACGGAAGGCTGGCGGTCGCTTCCTGCTGCGAATCGACGATACCGACGCTGAACGCAGCCGGGACGAATTCGTCGAGGCGATCCGCGAGGATCTCGCCTGGCTGGGGCTCTCGCCCGACGCGGAAGAGCGCCAGTCGCAGCGGATGGACAAGTACGAGGCGGCCTTCGACGCTCTGAAGGCGGTAGGGCGGGTCTATCCCGCCTATGAGACCGCGCAGGAACTGGAGCTCAAGCGCAAGATCCAGTTGAGTCGAGGCCTGCCTCCGATCTACGACCGCGCGTCGCTCAGGCTGACAGCGGATGAGCGCGCAGCGAAGGAAGCGGAGGGTGTTGCCCCTCACTGGCGTTTCAAACTCGATCACGAGGAGCCGATCCGCTGGGAAGACGGCGTTCGCAGGATGCAGAAGTTCGACCCGGCGCAGCTTTCCGATCCTGTCATACGCCGCGCCGACGGTAGCTGGCTCTACATGCTACCAAGCGCGGTCGACGATCTCGATATGGGCGTAACCGACGTGCTTCGCGGAGAGGACCACGTTTCGAATACTGCCGTTCAAATTCAGATGTTTACCGCGCTGATTGCTGCGCAATATCCGGCGCAGCATATTCCGCGCTTTGCGCATGAGGCGCTTCTCGTCGGGAAGGAAGGCAAACTCTCGAAGCGGCTAGGATCGCTGGGCTGCGATGCTTTCCGCGAGCGCGGGATCGAGCCCGAAGCGCTGATCGCGCTGCTGGCGCGGCTCGGCACTTCGCAACCGGTCGAGCCGATCGCGGATCGGACGCATCTTGTAGAAACCTTCGACTTGTCGACCTTCGGACGCGCGCCTGCGAAATTCGACGATACCGAGCTGGAAAGGCTCAATGCCGCGATTGTCCACTCGATGGACTTTGCGAAGGTAGCCGACCGTCTGCCCAAAGGGATGGACGAGGCGGGCTGGCACGCCGTGCGGCCGAACCTGTCGCATGTCGGTGAGGTGGAAGACTGGTGGAAGCTGGTCACCGGCCCGATCGAACAGCCGGAGTTCTCCGATGAGGATCGCGCCTATCTTGCGCAGGCCGGGGAGGCTCTCGAGTGGGGTGAAGATCCCTGGCACGCGCTCACCGGAAAGCTGAAGGAAACGACCGGTCGCAAGGGCAAGGCTTTGTTCCTACCACTGCGCCAGGCGCTCACCGGGATGGACCACGGCCCCGACATGGCAGAACTGCTGCCGCTGATCGGCGAGAAGGAAGCTCGCGCCCGTCTGGAACGGGCAGGCACACCCCCGCGTTCATAGGCAAGGGCCGACACAGTAAGGGGACAATTCAATAATGGCAGGCGAAGCGCTGGTCCCCGGCACGCGATGGCTGGCCGCCGCTTCGCCCACGAGCGGAATGAAGGACGCGATCGCCGGTCTCGTGCTGTCGATCCTGCTCGTTCCGCAGGCCATGGCCTATGCGCAGCTGGCCGGTCTTCCGCCGCAGATGGGTCTCTTTGCTGCACTGACCCCACCGCTGCTCTACCTGTTCTTCGGCACGAGCCCATTCGTCTCCGTTGGCCCTGTCGCGCTCGTATCGCTGGTGATCGGGGAGGCGGTCGGCGGAGGATCGTTAGCCCCGCAGACAGGCGCGGCGGTTATCGCGATCGAGGCGGGAATCCTGTTGCTCCTGCTCGGGGGTTTTGGATTGGGGCGTCTCGTCAATTTCATCAGCGAACCGGTCCTGCTCGGCTTCACTGCCGCAGCAGCGGTGCTCATCGCCGCCAGCCAGTTGCCGACATTGCTCGGAATCGATGTCGCGCGCGCCGGAAACTTGCCCGAAGCGGTGTCCGCCTTGTGGCAGGGCATGGAGGGCTTGCAGCCAACGACCGCCCTGATCGGCGCTGCAGCGCTCGCTGCGCTGCTCATTGCCAATCGCTATGCTGCACCGCTGCTCTGGAAGATCGGGGTACGCCCCCCCTTCCGCCTCGCGCTGGCCAAGTCTCTTCCGCTGTTGGTGATCGTGGTTGCGGCAATTGCAGCTATGTCAGTCCCCGCAGATGTGCCGACGGTCGATGCGATCAGGGGGGGGCTGCCGTCTCCATTCATCGATTTCCCGCCACTCGCGACTTGGATATCGCTGCTGCCCAGTGCCCTGGCAGTTGCCATCATCATCTTCGTAACTGCTACCGCAGTGGCAAAGGCGCTTGCCGGAGAAGACCGCAGCGATCTCGACACGAGCCGCGAGGCCGTTGCGCTTGGCGCCGGCAATGTCGCCGCAGCCTTGAGCGGAGGCTATGCAGTCGGGGCCAGCCTCAGTCGTTCGGCGCTCGTGCGCGACAGTGGCGGGCGAACGCCGCTCGCCTCGGTGGTCGCCTCGCTGGCAATCATCGCGGTGCTATTCCTGCTTGCTCCGCTGCTAGTCTACCTGCCCGAGACGGCCTTGGCCGCGCTGGTCATCAGCGCAGTCTTCGGTCTCGTGAACCTACGCGAAATCGGAGCAGTGTGGAGCCACGACAGGGTCGAGGCGGCGATCATCCTTGCCGCCTTTCTCGCCACCCTCGCATTCGGGGTCCGGCTGGGCCTTGCGATCGGTGCGCTGCTCGGCCTTGCGCATTATCTCTGGTTCACCTCCGTCCCGCGCGTCACCCGCATCGGCACTGACGATGGCGGCGTGAGCTACCGCTCGGTCGAGCGCGACGATGTCGAATT
Organism: Qipengyuania vesicularis; assembly: GCF_019711415.1. Lineage (GTDB taxonomy): Bacteria > Pseudomonadota > Alphaproteobacteria > Sphingomonadales > Sphingomonadaceae > Qipengyuania > Qipengyuania vesicularis. The sequence continues at coordinate 149,659 of NZ_JAIGNJ010000004.1, forward strand.
GACCACGCTGCCCTGCCTGATCGTCCGGATCGATCGCTCGATCTATTTTGCCAACGCGGCCTATTGCGAGGAGCAGATCTTCAGGCAGCTATCGCGTCACGACAAGGTGACGAGCCTGGTGCTCGACATGAGCGCGGTCAACGATATCGACGCGAGCGGGGTGGCAATGCTGCGCAGGGTCGTGCAGCGGCTGAAATCCATGGGCATCGCCTTGCATTTCGCCGCCCAGCACCAGCCCATCGCCGATAGCCTGGCCGGACTGGACAGCGAGGTCTGCCAGATTCACCGTACCGTGGGTCATGCCGTCGAGCGCTGCGGCGTCCACGTCGAGCGCGAGATCGCGCCGACCTGAAGCAGGCTCTTGCTAGCCTGCGTGCTTCTTCAACTCGTCGCCGCTTATGGTGACGACATGCATGAGATTGGTCGAACCGGGCGTACCGAAGGGGACACCGGCGAGCGCGACCAGCTTGCTGCCGGCCTTGCCGAAGCCGTGGCGCAGCGCCATGCGCTTGCCCTTGGCAATCATCTCTTCGAAGCTGCCGATGTCCTTGGTGGCCACGGCATGCGCGCCCCATAGCAGCGCAAGACGGCGCGCGGTGGTCATACTGGGGGTCAATACCAGCATCGGAACGCTCGGCCGCTCGCGAGCCACGCGGCGCGCGGTCGAACCGCTGCCGGTGAACACGGTGATGGCTTCAATCGCGACCGTGTCGGCCACGGTCATGCAGGCATGGGCCAGCGCATCGGCAGTCGTGCTGTCGGGCGGCGTGTCGAGGAACCGTACACGCTCGAGATAGGCCTCGTCGCCTTCCACCTGCCGCGCAATGCGATGCATGATGGTGACTGCCTCTTCGGGCCACTCGCCGGCCGCAGTCTCGGCCGACAACATCACCGCATCGGCTCCGTCATAGACCGCATTGGCGACGTCCGACACTTCGGCACGGGTCGGGGCAGGGCTCTCGATCATGCTCTCGAGCATCTGGGTCGCAACGATCACCGGCTTGCCGGCAGTACGCGCCATATTGACGATGCGTTTCTGCAGCGGCGGCACTTCCTGCGGTTCGAGCTCGACGCCCAGATCGCCGCGCGCGACCATGATACCGTCGGACATCTCGATGATCTCGTCGAGGCGGCGCACCGCCATGGGCTTCTCGATCTTGGCGCACAGCGCGCCCTTGCCGCCCATCAGCCTGCGCGCTTCGGCAAGGTCTTCGGGGCGCTGGACGAAGGAGAGGCCAATCCAGTCCACCCCCTGGCTCATCGCGAAGGCGAGGTCCTTGCGGTCCTTGTCGGTCAGCGCGGGGATGGGGACCTCGGCATCGGGCACGTTGACGCCCTTGCGGTCGGAGATGACCCCGCCGACTTCGGCCGAGCACTGGATTTCGTTCTCGTCCGCGCGGATCACCTTGAGGCGGATCTTGCCGTCGTTGATCAGCAGGCGCTGGCCCTTCTCGAGCAGGCCGAAGAGTTCGGGATGCGGCAGTTCGACGCGCGATTCGTCGCCCGGCTCGGGGTTGCGGTCGAGCGTGAAATGGCCCGAGTGCCGGATGACCGCCTTGCCATCCTTGAACTTGCCCACGCGCAGCTTGGGGCCTTGGAGGTCGGCGAGGATCGCGATCGGGCGGTGGAATTCCTTTTCAAGCCCGCGAATGGCCTTGATCGTCTGTTCGTGATCGGCATGTTCGCCGTGGCTCATGTTGACGCGAAAGGCGTCGACACCGGCCCTGAACAGGCGCGCGAGCATCTTGGGCGACCGGCTGGCCGGGCCCACCGTGGCGAGGATCTTGACCTTGCGGCCTCTCGGGTCGAGCTTTTGCATGGACAACGCCTATGGCAGAGCCGTGCGGCAACTCAAGGACAACTATGTGATGGATACGAATACAGACCGGCTCGAAGAACTGGACGATGCCGTAGCGGCACAGGCGTTTCGGCGACTGGTCCGGCATCTGCAGCACCGGCACGATGCGCAGAATATCGACCTGATGGGGCTGGCGGGATTCTGCCGCAACTGCCTCGCCGACTGGATCAGGGATGCCGGCTTCGAGGGCGACAAGTCGGCGGCGCGCGAGGTGATCCACGGCATGCCGCAGGACGAGTGGAAGGCGACTCGCCAGTCCCCCGCCACCGAAGAGCAACTGGCGCGCATGGAGGCCAGTATCGCGAAAAATCGCGTGGACTAGCGAGTCGCTGCCTTCACCCCGAGGGGCGCTCTGGCTATCGAGCCGTCAACCGATTCTCATTTCATTGGAGCAATACACCCATGGCTGAAGCCACCGACGACCGCCTGCGCCTGCTGATCGAGCGCATCGAACGCCTCGAAGAAGAAAAGAAGGGCATCGCCGACGACATCCGCGACGTTTACGCCGAGGCCAAGGCCGTGGGTTACGACACCAAGATCATGCGCCAGATCATCAAGCTGCGTAAGATGAAGCCCGATGAGCGGAGCGAGCAGGAAACCATCCTCGACACCTACAAGGCCGCGCTTGGCATGGGTTGATTTCCTCCGCGCGCGTCCTATCTGAGTAATACACTAAAATTCAGCGGAGGACTTCCCCATGCCCGGACCCTGGAAAGATGCGCGCGGCATCATCGTCACCACTACTCCCACGATCGAGGGGCGGCCGATCCAGGACTATCTGGGCATCGTGACAGGCGAGGTGATCGTGGGCGCAAACCTGTTCCGCGACCTCTTCGCCAATATCCGCGACATCGTGGGTGGCCGCTCGGGCAGCTACGAACGCATCCTTGCCGATGCACGCCAGCAGGCCATCGAGGAACTGCAGGCCGAATGCGCCACTCGCGGCGGCAATGCCGTGGTCGCCATCGACCTCGATTACGAGGTGATTGGCGACACCGGATCGATGCTGATGGTTTCGGCCAGCGGGACCGCGGTCAAGATCTAACCGCGTACGAGGCCCAGCGCTTCGTAGGTCTTCGCCAGCGTAGGAACCGCGATCTCGCGCGCCTGCGAAGCGCCGCGAGCGAGGATGGCATCCAAGGCCTCGCGGTCTTCCAGCAGCTCGATGAAGCGAGCTGAAATCGGACGCAGGGTTTCTACCAGCAGTTCACCCAGCACGGGCTTGAACTTGCCGAAGCCTTCGCCGCCGAAATCCTTCAGGACACCCTCGACATTGCCATCGGTCAGCGCGGCGTAGATGGTCACGAGGTTGAGCGCTTCGGGGCGATCCTCCAGACCCTTCTCTTCACTCGGCAAGGGCTCTGGGTCGGTCTTCGCTTTCTTGACCTTCTTCATCACCTCATCCGCATCGTCGGAGAGGTTGATGCGGCTCATGTCGCTGGGATCCGACTTGCTCATCTTGGCCGCGCCATTGCGCAGGCTCATGATGCGCGCGGCCTGCGGTGGCACGATCGGATCGGGCAGGGTGAAGACCGGCGCGTCCTCGGAAGCGAAGTCGTTGTTGAATTTCTGCGCAATGTCACGCGCCAGTTCGAGGTGCTGCTTCTGGTCTTCGCCCACGGGCACATGCGTCGCCTGGTACAGCAGCACGTCGGCGGCCTGCAGCACCGGATAGGTGAACAGCGCGACCGACTGGCCTTCGCGATTCTTGCCCGCCTTGTCCTTCCACTGGGTCATGCGGTTGAGCCAGCCCATCCGCGCGGTACCGCCAAGGAGCCATTGAAGTTCGGCATGCTGGGGGACCTGCGCCTGGTTGAACAGGACCGAGCGCGAGGGATCGATGCCGCAGGCGACCAGCGCAGCGGCCATCTCCAGCGTGCCCTTCTTCAACTCCGCAGGATCATGCGGCATCGAGATGGCGTGGAGATCGGCGAGGAAGAACAGGCACTGCTCGCCGTCGCCCATGCCATCCTGCATGCGCACCCAGTTGCGGATCGCCCCCAGGTAATTGCCGAGGTGGAGATTGCCGGTGGGCTGGATGCCGGAAACAACGCGCATGACTAGTTACGGAGCTTTCTTCTTGGTGAGGGCAGCGATACGCTGCCTGTCGATGGCGCCGACTGCGAACGCCACCCCGAAATAGACCACGGCCGAACAGGAAACGAGCACGAGGACAGCGCCCAGTCGCTCGAACAGTCCGGCCGAGTACCAGCCGGTTAGCAAATCGCGCGCGAACCACAAGGCACCGCCCATGGCAGCGGCCGCGATGAGCTGGCGCGCGACGCGGCCAAGGAGCGCCAACGGCACGGTGTAGTACCCGCGCCTAACCAGCACGGCGTAGAGGTAGCCGACATTGATCCACGCCCCGATCACGCTGGCCGCTGCAATGCCTGGCACGCCGTAGCCGAGTGGCTCGATCGTGATACCAGGGAGCGAGAGCCCGATATTCCAGACACAGCTCACGACGAAAACGAACAGCGAGATGAAGGCTGCGACGACCGGGGTCTTGGTGTCCGACCGGGCGTAGAAATTGGGTACCAGCACTTTCACCAGCACATATGCCGGCAGGCCGAGGACCAGCACGGCGAGGACTGCGCCCGCCGCATTCGCGTCCTCCATGGTAAAGCGTCCGCCCTGGAAGAGCATGGTGATGAAAGGGGTGGCGCAGATAGCCAGCGCTACTGCCGCCGGGATGGTGAGCAGCATGGAGAGCTCGATGGCGTCCGACTGGATGCGGTCCGCGCCTTCCTTGTTGTTGCCGCCGACGAACTTGGAGAGCGTCGGCAGGATTGCTGTCGACAGCGCGATCCCGATGATGCCGAGCGGCAGCTGGTTGAGCCGGTCGGCATAGTTCATGTGGCTGACCGAGCCGGTCGCCAGCTGGTTGAGGAAGTAGAGCTGGACCAGCGTGTTGATCTGGTAGGCGCCACCGCCGATCGCAGCGGGAAGGGCAATGATCGACAGGCGCTTCACCTCGGGCGTGATCCGCGGCCACAGGACGCGGGGCCGGAAGCCTTCCACCCGGGTCCAGGTGTAGAGCCACAGGAGCTGCAACAGGCCCGCTACAGGTACGGCCCAGGCAATGACAAAGCCGACCTGCTCGACACTCCAGCCAAACTGGCTTGCGGCGTAGTCTCCTCCGAGCAAGGCTGTGATCAGCACGAGGTTGAGGATGATCGGGAAGCTGGCCCCCGGCGCGAACCTGCTGACCGAGTTGAGCATGCCGGTGAACAGCGTCACCAGGCTGACCAGCAGGATGTAAGGGAACATGATCCGCGCAAAGGCGACGGCAATGTCGAACTCGGCCGGGTCGATCGGCTTGTCGGCCAGCAGCCAGATCACGGCCGGCATGGCCAGCATCATCACTGCGCACAGCAGGATGAGGATGGGCAGGAATATGCTCAGCACATCGTCGGAGAAACTGCGGGCGCTTTCCAGCCCGGTTTCAGCGTCTTTGGCACCATGAAGGCGCTTGGAAAACATCGGCACGAAGGCGGCCGAGAAGGCGCCTTCCGCAAAAAGCCGGCGGAAGACGTTGGGAATAATGAAAGCCTGGAACCACGCGTCGGTCACCGCATTGGCGCCGAGCACGCGGCTGAAGATCATTTCGCGCGCCATGCCGGCGACGCGGCTCACCATGGTGAGCGATCCGATCGTCCCGACATGTTTGAGCAGGCTCATCGCCTATCGGGTCGCTTTTGCGTCAGGCGTTGCCGGTCGGCGCGGGGGCGCCTTCGCCCTGCTGCGCCGCACGGGCCTGGAGCTGCTGCTGGTAGAGAGCGCCGAAGTCCATCGGATCGAGCAGCAGCGGCGGGAAGCCCGCATCGCGCACGGCATCCGAAATGATCGCGCGGGCGAAGGGGAAGAGCAGGCGCGGCGTTTCCGCGAACAGGAAGGCGTGCGTCGCATCCTCGGGCACATTACGGATTCCGACGAGGCCGGCATAGGCCAGCTCGACGAGGTAGAGATTGCCCTGGCTGCCATCGGCGCGAGCGGTGACCTTCAACTCGACTTCATGGACGTCGTCGGCGACCTTCTCGGCTGCGATGTTGACCTGCACGTCGACCCGCGGCTGCTCGTTCCACTGGTAGCTCTTGGGCGCATTCGGGTTTTCGACCGAAAGGTCCTTGATGTACTGGTTGAGCAGGCCAACCGTCGGGCGATTGTCTGCGCCATTCGCGCCGGCTGCGGGATCCATGTTGAGGTCGGTCAGAACGTCGTTTTCGTCGGCCATCGGGCTATCACTTCTTTCGTAGGTCGATTCGCTGGTCCCGGGCCAAGACATGCCGCCCGGAATGGTTCGGCGCGCGCCTAGCACCCCCGGCCACACGTAGCAATGTGCGAGGGGGCACGGTATTCCGGCGTATTCACCGTTCGACACATCCCAATCGGTTCATTGCCCGTTTGTAATTCGTACCTATCTAGGGCAGTGAAGATGGAACTGCCTCGCCATTCGGTGCGTAGGCAGGACGAAACATATGAATGGACCAATCCTTGTGATTACCGAGATCGTCATCCTCGCAGCCATTGCCGCATTCTTGGGGCTACGGCTCTATTCCGTGCTTGGCGAACGCTCGGAGCATGAAGAAGAGCCTGCGCGCCATCGCTTCGATGCGCCCGACAACCAGGTCACGTCGGCTGCCGACCGTCAGGTTGCGCCGGTGCGTGAGCCCGTGCGCCTGCGCAACGTGGACAACGTCTCGTCTGCCAATGAATCGGCCATCCGCGCCATTGCCAGTGCCGATCCGCGGTTCGACCTTCTGGCGTTCCTCGAAGGCGCCAAGGCAGCTTATGGCATGATCCTCGAAGCTTTCTGGCAGGGCGACAAGGAAACGCTACGCGACCTCACCGACGATGATGTCTATGCCGGTTTCTCCGCCGCCATCGACGCGCGCGAGGAAGCGGGGCAGACGCTCGACAATCGCCTGATCCGGATCGAGGACGCCACCGTCCACGCTGCAGAGCTCGACAAGAAGACCGCGCGCATTTCAGTCCTGTTTGTATCGGACATCGCCTCGGTAACGCGTGACAAGGATGGCAATGTCATCGCCGGTTCGCTCGACGATGCCGTCGAAAGCCGCGACATCTGGACCTTCATGCGCAATGTCGATGCGATGGATCCGAACTGGGTGCTCGACGAAACCGACCAGGGCTGACGCCCGGAAACTACGCCGGAGGAAACATGCACCGTTTCGCCGGGCTGATAGCAGCCTTCAGCCTCGCGGGATGTGCCTCTATTCCCGAACCACGCCCGCCGCAGGACGCGGGCGTGGTCGAACAACCCGAACCAATCCCCGCCGACAATGCGCTCGCGGCTGGTCTGACACCCGGCCCCGCGATCGAGACGATGCCCTTCGCCTCGTTCGATGCGACACCCGCGCTCGCTGCCTTTCGCCGATCCTGCGCCAAGATACTCTTTCGCGACGATTCCAGCGGACTGACCCGCCGTGTCGACTGGCAGGCACCCTGCGGTGCTGCAGAAAACTGGACTGGCGACCCCGCGGACTTCTTCCGCACCCAGTTCGAGACCGCCGTCGTTGGTGACGGCAGTGCCTTTGCGACCGGCTATTACGAACCAGAGATCCTCGGCAGCCGCACCCGCCAGCCGGGCTACGACGTTCCCGTTTATGCAATGCCCGACGATCTTGAGCGGGCCTGGACTGCCAGCACCCCAGAGAGCGAGCGGACCGGCAGGCCCCCTCTCGGTCGCTACAACGAGGCAGGCGAGTTCGTGCAATATTACGAGCGCGCCGAGATCAAGGCTGGCGCGCTTGCAGGCAAGGTCCCGGTGATCGCCTGGGCTGCCGACCCTGTCGAGTTTTTCTTCCTCCAGATCCAGGGCAGCGGCCTGCTGCGTCTCCCCGATGGCGAGGTCATGCGTATCGGCTATGCCGGTCAGAATGGACGCGAGTATGTCGCCATTGGCCGGCCCATGCGCGAGCAGGGGATGATCGGCGACGGCACGCCCTATCCCACATCGATGCAGGGTATCATCTCCTGGCTCCGCGACCATCCGGAAGAGGCCGATGCGATCCTCGATCTCAACAAGAGCTGGATATTCTTCCGCGAGCTGGACACCGAGGGTCCGCTGGGTTCGCTCGAAGTACCGGTCTTTCGCCAAGACAGCGTGGCGGTGGATCCCAAGTTCGTGCCCTATGGCGCACCGGTCTGGCTCCATATGGAGGCCGATGTCGCCGACGGGCTGTGGATCGCTCAGGATACGGGCGGGGCGATCAAGGGCGCAAACCGCTTCGATACCTTCTGGGGCAATGGCGCGGATGCGCGCGAGATTGCCGGGCAGATGAGCAGCCGCGGCAAGGCCTACCTCCTGCTCCCCAAGGGCACGCTCGCCCGCCTGAAGCCATGAGCGCGCCGCGCGGCCTGTCGGCGGAAGAAGCCGAAGCCTGGGAAAAGGTCGCCGCAACGGTGAAGCCCATGCACACGCAGCCGAAGGCAGTCCGAGCCATTGAGAAGCCCGAACCGATCATGCCCAAGAAGGTGGCGGTAAAGGCGCATACCCCGCGCCCCATCGCGAGACCTTCGGCGCGTCCCGGCACAAGCGCGCAAAACAATCTCGACGGTCAATGGGACAGGAAATTGAAGTCCGGCGCCGTCCAGCCCGACTTCACGCTCGACCTCCACGGACACAATCTCGATGAAGCCTACAATCGCCTGATCAGCGGGGTGGCGCAGGCGCGGGCCATGGGCGCGCGTACGATCCTGCTGGTGACCGGCAAGCCGCGCCCGGTCGACCCTGCGGACAGGGGTAGCAAGCGCGGTGCTATCCGCGCCAAGGTGCTGGACTGGCTCGCGGCCTCGAGCCACCATTCCGCCATCGCTGCCGTGCGACGCGCGCATCTCCGCCACGGCGGCGACGGTGCGCTTTACATCGTGCTCAGGCGCGAGCGGTAATGAGCTTGCGGGTGCCCATGAGAAGGGCGCCGAAGGCCATGAAAACGAGGCCGAGCCCGGCGACGTTGAGCAGCAGCTGCGGCCAGCCCAATGCTGGCAGGTCGAGGAAAAAGTACGGATAGAAATCGGTCGCGGCACCGACGATCAGCGCGAAACCGGTGTAGAGGACGGGGACCGCGATGACGACCGGCAGCGAGCGCCAGCCACTTGCCTTCGCGCCTGAGAATGCAAGCCACCAGAAGACAGTGGCGAGCGGCACAACCGTGTGGTGCATCTGGTTTGTATACCAGTCCCAGCCGACCGGATGATGGTCAGCCGAGAGCAGCAGGTGGTAGACGATCCCTACCATCGCCAACGCCGTTGCCAGCGCAAAGGCGATCCGGGAATCGAGCTTGCCGTGTAGCGCCACCCAGCCGAGCAGCAGCGCCGCAGCCAGATTGCTCCAGATGGTGAAGTACCTCAGCATCAGGGCGAGATTGACGAGCGGGTTGTCCCCCTCGTTGATGACGGTCTGCGCGGCGATGGCGCAAAAGGCCGCGATGGAGATAGCGCCCGCGACCTGGCGCGATGTCTTGGAGTGCGTGACGATCATGACCGCCTCCTAGCGGCGCGGCGTCGTGGAGCATAGCCACCAAAAAAGCCCCCGGCGTTTCCACCGAGGGCTTCTTGCGACCCTAGGGGGCCTGGACTCCCTAGCCGTGATACTTTGCGTAGGTCAGGTCGAAGCGGTCCGCGTCCATGACCTTGGTCCAGGCCTTGACGAAGTCGCGCACGAACTTCTCTTCATTGCCGTTCTCGGCATAGACTTCGGCAACTGCACGCAGGCGTGAGTTGGAGCCGAAGACGAGGTCGGTGCGCGTCGCGCGCCACAGTTCCTTGCCGGTCTTGCGGCAGGTACCGACGAACTCCTCGTCGCCGCTCTCGTCGACAACTTCCCAGATCACGCCCATGCCGAGCAGGTTCCTGAAGAAGCTGTTGTCGAGCTTGCCCGGGGTCTCGGTAAGCACGCCCATCTTGTGTCCGTGGGTGGTGTGCTTGGTCACTGCGCCCATGGCGCGCAGCCCGCCGACCAGTGCTGTCATCTCGGGGATGGAGAGGCCGAGCAGATGCGCCCGGTCGATCAGCATGTCCTCGGTCTTCACCGAAGCCTTGGTCTTAAGGTAGTTGCGGAACCCGTCGGCGAAGGGCTCCAGCGGCTCGAAGCTCTCGGCGTCGAACTGATCGCGGGTGGCATCGCCGCGGCCTGTGGTGACAGGCACGGAAATGTCGAATCCGGCATCCTTCGCTGCCTTCTCGACCGCTGCCGATCCGGCGATGACGATCGCGTCGGCCATGGAGATCGATCCGCGAAGCCCGTCGAGCGTGTCGAGGACCTTGCCGAGTTCTTCGGGGTCGTTGACCTTCCAGTTCCTGATCTCGTCGAAGCGGATATGCGCGCCATTGGCGCCGCCGCGATGGTCCGAATTGCGATAGGTCGAGGCAGAGGCCCAGGCCGCCTTGACGAGCGCCGCGACAGAGAGACCGCTGTCGAGCACCTTCGACTTGAAGGCGGAGACATCGCTATCCGAAGCCTGCGTCCCAGTGGGCACGGGGTCCTGCCAGATCAGGTCTTCGCTCGGCACTTCGGGGCCGAGGTAACGGACCTTGGGGCCCATGTCGCGGTGGCACAGCTTGAACCATGCGCGGGCGAAGGCATCGTCGAGCGCCGCCTGATCGTCGCGGAAACGTTCGGAAATCTTGCGATATTCCGGGTCGCGCTTCAGCGCCATGTCGGCGGTGGTCATCATGGTAGGGACCTTCTTGGACGGGTCGCGCGCATCGGGCGCCATGTCCTCGGGGTCCGGATTGACCGGCTGCCACTGGTTCGCGCCGGCGGGCGACTGGACCAGCTCGTAGTCATACTTGAACAGCAGGCGGAAATAGTCGCCGCCCCACTGCGTCGGGTTCGGGGTCCATGCGCCTTCGATGCCGGAGGTGGTGATGTGGCCCTTGCCGATCTCGTCCGCGTCAGTGAGCCAGCCGAAGCCCATGCGGTGCAGGGTTTCACCTTCGGGAGCAGAGCCGAATGTGTCCGATGGCTTGGCGCCATGAGCCTTGCCAAAAGCGTGGCCGCCCGCGGTCAGCGCGACGGTTTCCTCGTCGTTCATCGCCATGCGGGCGAAGGTCTCGCGCATGTCGCGCGCCATGCCTTCCGCGTCGTGCGGATTGCCGCCCGGGCCTTCGGGATTGACGTAGATGAGACCCATCTGGATCGCGGCGAGCGGATTCTCGAGCGCGCGGCCCTCGTCGGGATGAATGCGGGTTTCCGCGCCCGTATCGACCCACTTTTCTTCGGTGCCCCAATAGACGGTTTCGGGGTCGAACACGTCCTTGCGGCCGCCGCCGAAGCCGAAGACCGGGCCGCCCATCGATTCAATGGCGACATTGCCGGTGAGGATGAAGAGGTCGGCCCAGCTGATGTGCTTGCCGTATTTCTGCTTGATCGGCCACAGCAGGCGGCGCGCCTTGTCGAGATTGCCGTTATCGGGCCAGCTATTGAGCGGGGCAAAACGCTGCTGGCCGCTGCCGCCGCCACCACGCCCGTCACCGGTGCGATAGGTGCCTGCCGCGTGCCAGGCCATGCGGATGAAGAAGGGACCGTAATGGCCATAGTCTGCCGGCCACCATTCCTGGCTGTCCGTCATCAGGTCGGTGAGGTCCTGCTTCAGCGCTTTGTAATCGAGCGCATTGAAGGCTTCGCAATAGTCGAAATCCTCATCCATCGGATCGGCCGCGCGACCGCCTTCGGTCAGGATTTCGAGGTCGAGCTGGTCGGGCCACCAGTCGCGATTGCGGCGTCCGAACAGATCGCGCGTTCCGCTATCTCCGTGGAAGGGGCAACCGCTGATATCTCCGGTCTTGGCGTCCATTTCTGTGCTCTCCTATCAAAAAAGACTCGGTCTCCCGTCCGAGATTGAGAGCACATTGGACCGTGCGCTGTGATGCGTCCAATCGATTAAACGGTTCAAATTGATTGGCTGAGGCGATTTTAAGGCGGGCTGTGGTCCACATAGGTAAAGCGCCGCCATCCTTATGGAATGACGGCGCTTTCCGAAATGATCTGGGTCAAATTCAGGCGGCCTGCGCGATATCCTCGCCAGGCTCGGTGCGGATGAGATAGTCGAATGCCGACAGGCCCGCTTTCGAGCCTTCGCCCATCGCAACGACGATCTGCTTGTAGGGCACTTCGGTCACGTCGCCCGCGCCGAAAATCCCAGGCAGGTTCGTGCGTCCTTCTTCGTCGGTGACGATTTCGCCGAACCTGGAGAGTTCGAGGCCGCAGTCCTGAAGCCACTCGGTATTGGGAACGAGGCCGATCTGGACGAAGACGCCCTCCAGATTGATCCGGCGCTCTTCCCCGCTCTTGCGATCCTTGAGCACCAGCCCGTCGACCTTGCCGTCCTTTCCGGTGATCTCGGTCGTCTGGCCGCCGGTGACGATCTCGACATTGGCCAGGCTGCGAAGCTTCTTCTGAAGCACCTCGTCGGCGCGCAGCTTGTCGTCATATTCGATCAGTGTGACATGGCCGACGATCTTGGCGAGGTCGATCGCGGCCTCGACGCCGGAGTTGCCGCCGCCGATCACCGCGATGCGCTTGCCCTTGAACAGCGGACCGTCGCAGTGCGGGCAATAGGCCACGCCCTTGTTGCGGTGTTCGGCTTCGCCGGGAACCCCGAGATTGCGCCAGCGCGCGCCAGTCGCGAGGATGATGCTGCGCGCCTTCAGTGAAGCGCCATTGCCAAGCTCGACAGTGTGCAGCCCGCCTTCGTCCTTGGAAGGAACGAGTTTCACGGCCTTGGCGAGGTTCATCAGGTCGATGTCGTATTCGCCGACATGGCGCTCGAGTTCGCCAGCCAGCTTCGGGCCTTCGGTATAGGACGTGCCAGGCAGGTTCTCGATCCCGAGCGTGTCGTGCAGCTGCCCGCCGAAGCGCTCTGCCGCGATGCCGGTGCGAAAGCCCTTACGCGCGGTGTAGATTGCCGAGGCGGCGCCAGCGGGGCCGCCGCCGACGATCAGCACTTCGAAAGGCTCCTTGGCAGCCAGCTTTTCGGCAGCCTTGGCGTCGGCGCCTGTGTCGATCTTGGCGAGGATCTCGGCCAGCTCCATCTTGCCGTTGTAAAAGGGCTCGCCATTGAGGAAGGTGGCGGGCACGGCCATGACTTCGCGTGCATCGACCTCGTCCTGATAGGTGCCGCCCTCGATCAGCGTCGCAGTGATACGCGAGTTTTCCAGCGCCATCAGCGTCAGCGCCTGCACCACGTCGGGGCAGTTGTGGCAGCTGAGCGAGAAATACATCTCGAAGTTGAAATCGCCTTCGAGGCCGCGGACCTGTTCGAGAAGGTCGGCATCGACCTTGGGCGGATGGCCGCCAGCCCACAGCAGGGCGAGGACCAGCGAAGTGAACTCGTGCCCCATCGGCAGGCCCGCGAAGCGGACCCACTTCTCCGCATCGTTCGCACGGCGGATCACGAAGCTCGGCTTGCGATCGTCCGTTCCGTCGAAACTCGCGCTCACGAGGTCGTGAAGCGCGGCGATCTCTTCTAGCAGCTCGCGCGTCTGGCGCGATTTTGCGTCATCGCCGAGCGAGGCGACCAGTTCGACCGGCTCGCGCAGATTGGCGAGAAAGGTCTTCAGCTGCTGGATAAGGTTCGCATCGAGCATGGGCGGACTCCCGGCGTCGTTTGCCGTTGGATTTCAGAATTCTGGAGAATGAAAAGGCCCGGGGCGGGGGGGGAGAAAATTGCCCCGGGCCTTCCAGCGACCCGAGATGAGAGGACTCGGGTTTTTGAGGTGGGCGCCACTAGGGATGCCCACCTGAACTTATGCTGTCGGCTTAGATCTTGCCGACAAGGTCGAGCGACGGTGCAAGAGTCTCGCTGCCTTCTTCCCAGGCGGCCGGGCAGACCTGACCGGGGTTGTTGCGCACGTACTGGGCGGCGCGGATCTTGCGGACCAGTTCATTGGCATTGCGGCCGACGCCTTCGCAGGTCTGCTCGACCAGCTGGATCACGCCGTCCGGATCGACGACAAAGGTCGCGCGGTCGGCAAGGCCAACGCCTTCACGCAGCACATCGAAGTTGCGTGCAAGGACGTGGTTCTGGTCGCCGAGGAACGGGAAGTTCAGCTTGCCGATCTTCTCCGACGTGTCGTGCCAAGCCTTGTGGCTGAAGTGCGTGTCGGTCGAAACGCCATAGACTTCGACGTCGAGCTTCTGGAGCATCTCGTAGTGTTCGCCGAGGTCTTCGAGTTCGGTCGGGCAGACGAATGTGAAGTCGGCCGGATAGAAGAAGAAGACGGCCCACTTGCCCTTCACGTCTTCGTCGGTGACGTCGAAAAAGTCCTTGCCGGCCTGGAAGGCGGTGGCGGTGAACGGCTTGATGGTGCTTCCGATGATACCCATGGTTTTCTCCGTTATTCGGGTTTGAAACTGATTGGTGCCAGATAGGCGCTGCTGCGATGCACAAAAGCGATTTTGTGCGATTGCGAACATCGGAATTTTCAATCAATAGCGTGGAACTTTCGAAAAGCTGCCGGAAGCGGCACTCTGCCGTTCCGGCTTCTCCGACGGGGCGGCCAGAATCCGCAGAATTTCGCGGTTTCAGGGTATTATGCTACCCACACTTTCGCGGGTTGCTTGCCGGATCGGCGAGTCGGAGCATACCGCCCGCACTGCCGATCCCAAGTGGGAGTGGTATCATGAAAAAATGGCTTGCTGGAACAGCGATTTGCGCAGCTGCGCTGATCGGAGGCAGCGCGGTAGCGCAAAGCTTCACCTATGACATCGTGTGGGAGCCGGTCGAGTCGATTGGAGGCATGACAGGACCCGGCGGACCGCAATATGGCGGCGGGGTAGTCAGCGGCAAATACACGACGACATTCGAGGATGGGACCGTCCTGGACGGAGATGTCCGCTGCGTTGGGATGGGACAGCCGGATGGTGGGATCTTCAGGATCCACCTCACCTGTTCGTTCTCCGATGGCGAGGCATCGGGCACGTCGGTTTATGGCTGCAACTTCCTCGGCGAGCCCGGCCCGGATACGCCGCTGGGCTGCGTCGGAGGGATCGAAGGGAGGACCGGAGACTTCGCGGGACGCCGCGGTTCGCTGACGATGGAATGGTACACCGACGAAAACGCGCGTGGTACCGGCCAGTGGTACGGTCAGTAGGAAGTCTCTGAATACGAACGGCCCGGTTGTGCCGGGCGCCAAGGAGAAAGCCCCGCGGATGCCGCGGGGCTTTTTCGTTTGCAGGCTACATTATCCGCACTGCGCCCGGTGCAGCATCATGTGATCCGCCAGCACCAGCGCCATCATCGCTTCGACTACGGGCGTGCCGCGGATGCCGACGCAGGGGTCGTGGCGCCCCTTGGTGCGAACTTCGGTAGCCTTGCCCTCTCGGTCGACGCTGGCGACCGGCGTCAGGATCGAGCTGGTCGGCTTGAAGGCCACGCGGCAGACCACCGGCTGGCCGGTCGAGATGCCGCCCGCGATGCCACCTGCGTGGTTGGCGGCAAACTCGGGGCCGTTTTCGCCGGGTGACATGGCATCGGCGTTTTGTTCGCCCGTCAGGCGCGCGGCGTCGAAACCGTCGCCGATTTCCACGCCCTTCACCGCATTGATGCTCATCATTCCGGCAGCGAGATCGCCGTCTAGCTTGGCATAGACCGGTGCGCCCCATCCGGCGGGGACGCCTTCGGCCACGCATTCGACGACCGCACCGAGCGACGAGCCTGCCTTGCGAGCTTCGTCGACCAGTGCCTCCCAGCGCTTGGCCGCCTCGGCATCGGGACACCAGAAGGGATTGCGGGCGATTTCCTCGCGGTCGAAATTGGCGGGATCGATGCGGTCGCCGCCGATTTCGGCGACATAGGCGAGGATGCTGACATCGCCGATAATCTTGCGCGCCACCGCGCCCGCCGCCACACGCATCGCCGTTTCCCGCGCGCTCGAACGCCCGCCGCCCCGATAATCGCGAAAGCCGTATTTGGCGTCATAGGCATAGTCCGCATGGCCGGGCCGATAGGTGTTCGCGATTTCCGAATAGTCCTTAGACCGCTGGTCCTTGTTCTCGATCAGTAGGCTGAGCGAGGTGCCGGTCGTCTTGCCTTCGAACACGCCTGACAGGATGCGGACCTCGTCCGGTTCCTTGCGCTGGGTGGTGAACTTGTTCTGCCCGGGCTTACGAGCATCGAGAAACGGCTGGATGTCGGCTTCGCTTAGCGCGATTCCCGGGGGACACCCATCGAGGACCGCGCCGATGGCAGGGCCATGGCTTTCGCCCCAGGTGGTAAACCGCAGCATGCGTCCGAATGTGTTCCAGCTCATGCCTGTGTCTTAGCGCATCGCGTGTCGCTGTCGAGCAGAGCGACGAGCAAGAATTTCCTACGGCGCATGAAGACGGCATGCTGGGGCAATGACCAGACGCCCGTTTTCCCCTCCAGCGATTCCTTCTCCAGGACCGTGTTCCATGTGTTCCAGCCTGACGGGGCGGCCGGGGTGGTTCACAACTTCGTTCCAACACTGGCCAAGCGCGCGGTGTTGGGGCAGGAACAAAAGGCGCTCATGCAGCGGAGCGTAGCGCGGAAAGAGACCTATGATTGCGAAGCTGAAGGGCCTGCTCGACGAAACCGGTTCGGATTGGGCGGTGATCGACGTCTCGGGCGTCGGCTATCTCGTCCATTGCTCTGCACGGACACTCAGCCAGCTGGGCGAGAAAGGCGAGGCCTGCACCGTGTACACCGATTTGCAGGTGAGCGAGAACGATATGCGGCTGCTCGGTTTCGCCGAAGCTGCCGAGCGCGACTGGTTCCGCCTGCTAACGCAGGTGCAGGGCGTGGGGAGCAAGGTGGGCCTTGCGATCCTCTCGGCGCTGTCGACCGGAGAGGTGCAGCAGGCGTGTTCGCAGGGCGATGCTGCGACGATCGCTCGCGCGCAGGGCGTGGGGCCGAAGCTGGCCGGACGCATCGTCAATGAACTTAAGGACAAGGCGGGTGCGCTTCCCGGCGGCGGCGCGGCTGGGGCGGCAGTCGCCGTGACCCCCGCGGGCGGCGCAAGCGCCGATGCGGTCAGCGCACTCGAGAACCTCGGTTTCAAGCCTGCCGTGGCGGCTCGCGCCGTGGCGGCGGCACAGGGCGAACTGGGCGAAGGTGCGAGCGAGGGCGACCTCATCCGCGTCGCCCTGAAGAGGGCGGCGGGATGAAGCTCGGCGCGCTCCTCCAGCCCGATGTGCCCGCGAGCCTCGCGGACTGGACCTATGCGGGCCTGCGCGTGCTGACGGGCGCCTTCCTCGTCTACGGGACCTGGGACAACATAACGAGCCAGGAGCGGATGCTGGAATTCGTCCAGTTCATGTCCGCCTTCGGGTTCCCGCGCCCAGACCTGCTCGCGCCGTTCTCCGTCTGGGTCCAGTTCATCTGCGGGGGCCTGCTAGTTCTCGGGCTTCTGACGCGATGGGCAGGGTTGCTGGTCTGCATCAACTTCGTGGTCGCGGTGGTGATGGTGCATTGGTCCGAGGATTTTCGCGGGTGGTGGCCGGCCATCATACTGGTGTTTCTGGGCGCCCATTTCTTTGTGGTCGGCTCGGGTCGTTTCGGGCTCGACCGGCTGGCATGGCGAAGGGAAAGCCACGGGGAGTAATGATGATGACACTCAGGATAGCCTTGATGAGCGTGGCGGCTGCACTTCTGGCCAGCGCTGCCACCGCGCAGGACATGAGCGCGTTCGAGACCGGCCCGGTGTTCGAGGGCTTTGGCCCCCACGCGGCGATCACAGGTGTCGAGACATTCGCGCCCGACACCGAATTGTCTCATAGCTTCGATGTCGCAGACCCCGCCAAGGACGGTGCGCGCAATCGCGGGTTCGAAAGCGCGGCGCGGTTCATTAACATGCATGTCGCAAACGGCGTGGCGGAAGAGAACATCCACACTGCCGTCGTGGTGCATGGCAAGGCGGTGCTTGACCTGCTCTCGGCCAAGGGTTGGGAAGCGCATGAGCGCGAGAGCGAGAACGGCAGCGCCGCAATGGTCCGCGCCATGCTCGACCACGGCGTGCGCTTCATAGTCTGCGGCCAGAGCGCCACCGCGCAGGGTGTCAGCGCCGACCAGTTGATTGAAGGCGTCGAGATCGACCTCTCCGCCATGACCGCCCACGCCAAGCTCCAGCAGCGCGGCTACACGGTGAACCCGTTTTGAGGGCGCGAACTCTCCATCCCGTCATCCTGAACTCGTTTCAGGATCAATCTTTCCGCCTGGACGGAGCGAGCGGCTCGAATCCCAGCCCCACCCCCATGTCATCCCAGTGCGGATTGGCCTGCTCGATCAGGTTGATCTTCCATTGACGATGCCAGTTCTTCAGCTGCTTCTCGCGCAGGATGGCCTGTTCCATGTCTCCGAACGTCTCGTAGCGGACAAGGCGATGGACCTGGTACCTAGTCACAAAGCCACCCGTAACCCCTTCGCGATGCTGCCAAAGGCGCTTCGCCAGGTCGGACGTAACTCCGATGTAGAGCGTCCCGCGGGGTTGGCTCGCAAGGATGTAGACGCAGGGTTGGCGCTCGATCAGCATGCGCCGGTGATTGCCGCGAGATGGATGCTGAAACAAGTTCAGCATGACGGTATGGGTGTCGAGTGACCGAACCCGTCCCTCTCCACTCGCCTGACCGCCAGCCGGAAGACCCCGATGCGGCGCTGCGGCCCAAATCGCTCGCCGAGTTCGTCGGGCAGAAGGCGGCGCGCGAAAATTTGCGCGTGTTTATCGAGGCGGCCAAGAACCGCGGTGAGGCGATGGACCATGTCTTGTTCTTCGGCCCTCCGGGCCTCGGCAAGACCACGCTGGCGCAGATCGTCTCGAAAGAACTGGGCGTCGGTTTCCGCGCCACCTCCGGCCCCGTGATCGCCAAGGCGGGCGACCTTGCCGCGCTGCTCACCAATCTCGAGCCTAATGACGTTCTCTTCATCGACGAGATCCACCGGCTCAATCCGGTGGTCGAGGAAGTGCTTTATCCTGCAATGGAAGACCGTGCGCTCGACATCATCATCGGCGAAGGGCCGTCTGCGCGCAGCGTGCGGATCGATTTGCCGCCCTTCACGCTGGTCGGTGCCACGACGAGGCAGGGATTGCTGACCACGCCCCTGCGCGACCGGTTCGGCATTCCGGTGCGGCTCAACTTCTACACCGAGGACGAGTTGCTCAAGGTCGTCACCCGCGGGGCGGGGCTGCTCGGCATGGGCATCGACGAGGGCGGCGCGCGCGAGATCGCCCGCCGTTCGCGCGGCACTCCGCGTGTCGCAGGCCGGTTGATGCGCCGCGTGCGCGATTTCGCCAGCGTGCTCGGTGAGGCTGTTGTGACCACCACGGTCGCGGACGAAGCGCTGACCCGGCTGGAAGTGGACAGCCTCGGCCTCGATGCGATGGACCGCCGCTATCTCACCATGATCGCCACCACCTACAAGGGTGGCCCCGTGGGCGTGGAAACGCTCGCAGCAGGCCTCTCCGAACCGCGCGACACGGTGGAGGAGGTGATCGAGCCTTACCTGATCCAGCTTGGCCTGATCGCCCGCACGGCGCGCGGGCGCATGCTCAACGACGGGGGGTGGCAGCACCTCGGGATGCGCCCGCCGCAGACGCCACAGGGCGGGTTGTTCGAGGACGGCAAATAGGCAGACCGAAAGTCGATTTGCCAATCCGGGCGGATCGTGAGAGATTGAAAGACAGGACTACCGGGTCGCATCCTGCGGGGGAGGATGCAGATGCCTTACAAATACGGACATTTCTGGGTCGGCTTTGTCGTGCTGGTGACGGTGGCTGGGTTCTGGCCGAGTTATTTCCTGCTTTTCGCCACTCCCATACCCTTCGCTTTTCATGTCCATGCTTTCACATCGATGGCCTGGTTGCTCTTCCTCATCGCGCAGAGCCTCACGATCCACAATCGGCAGAACGCCTGGCACAAGGTGATGGGGCGCGCGAGCTTCGTGCTTTTTCCGCTGCTGATCGTCGGGTTCGTGTCGATCATCAACCTGTCGGCGAGCCGCTATGCTGCCGAAGAGAACCCCTTCATCATGCAGTTGGGCCCCTCTTTCGGGATCGGGATGACCACAGCGATCGCGGCCTATCTCTACCTATTCTATCAGGCACTCAGGCACCGGCGGAACGTGAAACTGCACGCCGGATATATGCTCGCGACGCCTGCGATCCTGTTTGAATCGCCATTCAGCCGTGCGATCGACCTCTATTTCCCCTGGATGGATTTCTTGAACAGCGAGGGGCCGCGCGATGTGCTCGACGTGATCGTGATAAGCGACGGACTTGTCCTGCTCTTTGCAGCTGCGCTCTACCTGCGCGACAAGAAGCATGGGGCGCCCTGGCTGGCCGTGATGTTCTTTGTGGCGGCGCAGATGCTGCTGATGTGGACTGCGGAATACATCCCGGGCATGAGCGCGGCCTTCGCTCTCTACGCTCAGATCCCGCCCGCCCTGGCCCTCGCTCTGGGTGCGCTTGCTGGCGCGGCCGCGGCATGGTTCGGCTGGCAGCATGGCATGCGTCCGCAGGGTAGGCAGGCGGCTGCTCAAGCCGCCTGACCGGGAGCGGCGCTCAACGCGGGCTGCGCGTCCAGTCTTCCATTCGGTACCACTGGGTGATGACGTATTTCTGCCCCGCTTCCACCGGCAGGCCCGCGTGCCGGGTCTTGCGGTTGGAGCGGCCGTTGCGGTCCATATTGTTCCAGGCGATCAGCAGCCCCGGCTCGGGCTGGACTTGCAGGTCGAGCTCGGAAAAGTCGGTCGCCCCGCCAACCTCGACCGAATTGAGATAAACCATCGCCGACCAGGTCCGCTGTCCGCCACGACGGCGCTCGGTTTGCCAATGGTCTCTCTCGAGCCGGAAGAAGTCGCAGTGGTGGCGGTATTCCTGACCGACATCGTAGCGCTGGCCCTGTACCGTCTCCGCCTGTCTCCGTTCGAGGCCAAGCACCGCGTCGAGCTTGGCACCCAGAGCGGCCACTTCGGGTTCGCCTGCATTGAAGAAGTGCGTCTGGCTGGTGCGCGCGCCTGTACCGGTCTTGTCGCTGAACAGCGGAGAAGGGCGCAAATTGCTCTCAATCAGATCGATCAGCCGCGTGCATTCGGCTGGTCGCAAGAAGCCCGGCATCAGGAACAGCTCTGCCTTGTCGCCGCCGCGTTCCTCTACTCCGGGAGTGGCGCGCAGCTTTGCAGCGACTTCGTCACCAATAGCGGCGAGGCGCGCTGGATCGGCCTTCTCGTCGACAGGCTGGGGGCGGAGGCGGCGGCGCAACCAGTCGAGCATCGCCGCCTCTTTCCCGGATTACGCCGCAGCGAGCTTGCGCAGGACGTAGTGGAGGATGCCGCCGTTGCGGTAATACTCCATTTCGTTCGCGGTATCGATGCGGCAGAGCGCGGTGAAGCTGAAAGTCTCGCCGTTTTCACGCGTGACTTCGACTTCAATGTCCTGGCCCGGCGTCAGGTCGGCAAGGCCCTTGATCGTGAAGCTGTCGCTGGCGGTCAGGCCCAGGCTCTGGCGGGTGTCGCCATCCTTGAACTGGACCGGCAGCACGCCCATTCCGACGAGGTTCGAGCGGTGAATACGCTCGAAGCTTTCGACGATCACGGTGCGCACGCCAAGAAGGATCGTGCCCTTGGCCGCCCAGTCGCGGCTCGAACCCGTACCGTATTCCTTGCCTGCGATGACGACCAGCGGCGTGCCGTCGGCCTTGTGCTTCATCGCCGCGTCGTAGATCGGCATCTGTTCGCCATTGTAGACGGTTTCGCCGCCTTCGACGCCCGGGACCATCTCGTTCTTGATGCGTATATTGGCGAAGGTGCCGCGCATCATGACTTCGTGGTTGCCGCGGCGCGAACCGTAGGAGTTGAAGTCCTGCCTCGAGACCTGGTGGCTCTTCAAATATTCACCGGCCGGGCTGTCTTCCTTGATCGAGCCGGCGGGCGAAATGTGGTCCGTCGTGGTCGAATCGCCGAGGATGGCGAGCGGCTTTGCGCCCTCGATATCGGTCAGCGGCGCCGGCTCCATGCCCATGCCCTCGAAATAGGGCGGGCTGGCGACATAGGTGCTGGTCGGATTCCAGCGATAGGTATCCGAGGCCTCGACCTTGATTGCCTGCCAGTGCTCGTCGCCCTTGTAGACGTCGGCGTAGCGGGTGGTGAACATCTCGCGGTCGATGTTGGCGGCGCGGTGCTCGCGCACTTCTTCATTGCTCGGCCAGACATCGGCCAGCATCACGTTGTTGCCGTCCTGGTCCTGGCCCAGCGGCGTTTCAGTAATGTCGGTCGTGACCGTGCCGAGGATTGAATAGGCGACCACGAGCGGCGGCGAGGCGAGGAAGTTGGCGCGCACATCGGGCGACACGCGGCCTTCGAAGTTGCGGTTACCCGACAGGACCGAGGCGGCGACGATGTCGTTGCCGTTGATGGCCTTGCTGATCGGCGGGGCAAGCGGGCCCGAGTTGCCGATGCAGGTGGTGCAGCCATAGCCGACGAGGTCGAAGCCCATGGCGTCGAGATCGTCCTGCAGGCCCGACTTTTCGAGATAGTCGGTGACGACCTGCGATCCCGGTGCGAGGCTGGTCTTCACCCACGGCTTGGGCTGCAAGCCCTTCTCGCGCGCCTTCTTGGCGACTAGACCGGCGGCGATCAGCACGTCGGGATTCGAAGTGTTGGTGCAGCTGGTAATGGCAGCGATGACCACGTCGCCATCACCGATATCATGGTCCTTGCCATCGACATCGACGCGGACCGGTGCGTCCTTCTTGTAGAGCGACTTGAGGTCGGAGTTGAACAGCTCGTCCACCTCGGGAAGCGCAACGCGGTCCTGCGGGCGCTTCGGGCCGGCAAGGCTGGGCACGACCTTCGAGATGTCGAGCTCGAGGGTCTTGGTAAAGACCGGCTCGTTCTCGGGCGTGAACCACATGCCCTGTTCTTTCGAATAGGCTTCGACCAGCGCGATGGTGTCATCGTCGCGGCCGGTGAGGCGCATGTATTCAAGCGTCTTGTCGTCGATGCCGAAGAAACCGCAGGTCGCGCCGTATTCGGGGGCCATGTTGGCGATCGTCGCACGGTCGGCGAGCGTGAGGTTGGCAACGCCTTCGCCGTAGAACTCGACGAAGCGGCCAACCACACCGACTTCGCGCAGCATCTGCACGCAGGTTAGCACGAGGTCGGTGGCGGTGACGCCTTCGGCCATCGCACCGGTCAGCTTGAAGCCGACGACTTCGGGGATCAGCATCGATACCGGCTGGCCGAGCATGGCGGCTTCAGCTTCGATCCCGCCGACACCCCAGCCCAGCACGCCAAGGCCGTTGATCATCGTGGTGTGGCTGTCGGTGCCGACGCAGGTGTCGGGATAGGCGACCAGCTTGCCGTCTTCACCTTCGGAAGACCACACGCCCTTGCCGAGGTATTCGAGGTTCACCTGGTGGCAGATGCCGGTGCCCGGAGGCACGGCGGTGAAGTTCTTGAAGCTCTTCGAACCCCACTTGAGGAAGTCGTAACGCTCCGCATTGCGGGCGTATTCGAGTTCGACGTTCTTCTCGAACGCCTTGGGGTGGCCGAATTCGTCGACCATGACCGAGTGGTCGATCACGAGGTTCACCGGAACCTGCGGGTTGATCTTGGCCGTATCGCCGCCGAGCTTCGAGATTGCATCGCGCATGGCGGCAAGGTCGACTACGCAGGGCACGCCGGTGAAGTCCTGCAGCAGCACGCGCGCCGGGCGGTACTGGATTTCCTTGCCGGTGGCCGGGTTCTTCTGCCAGTCGGCAATCGCCTGCACATCATCGGTCGAGACGGTGAAGCCGCCGTCTTCGAAGCGCAGCATGTTTTCCAGCAGGACCTTCAGACTGAAGGGAAGCTTGGACACGTCGCCGATTTTCGCTTCGGCTTTCTTGAACGAGTAATAGGCGTAATCCTTGCCGTTCACGGTAAGGGTAGAGCGTGTTCCGAGCGTGTCCTGGCCGACCTGGGTCATGCGGGCTTTCGTCCTTTCTGTCTGGAGCCGTCACTTGGCCAATGGGCAAGGCGGCGGAATGTGCCGCGCACCTGCGCCGAACGGGCCCAAAAATCAAGGCCTACCGCCTTGGACAAAGGTCTCATCGGGAACCCGGGCCCGGCTTCAGCGGTTATTAAGGCAAAATCTGGGCATATGCGCAGCACGGCCACAAACTACCGATAGCGCGCGGCCCACATGAGGAGTTGATTATGAGTGCCCTGCTGGACGCGACCGACAAGTCGCGCCGTACCCTCCGTGTCGCCGTTATTGCCGCTGCGCTGGGCGTGGCGGGATGTTTTACGGCCGCTTTCTCATTCGCCGGCGAAACTGCCCAGGCCGAAGAAACCGCTCCCGCAATTGCGAGTGTCCAGCGCTAGAGCGCGCTTTGCTCGGGTCGCTTCCGGCGTGTTGCGATCCAGCACCCTACCACGATGAGCGCCGCACCGGCGACCGTGGCAATGCTCACCCCCTCTCCAAAATAGAGCCAGCCGAAGAGCGAGGCCCAGAGGAAGCCGGTATATTCGATCGGTACAAGCTTCTGCGCTTCGGCCCGTGCATAGCCCCAAGTCAGGAACAGCGCGGCTCCAACGGCAAGCATCGCGCCTGCGCCCAGTTCCAGCCAGACTACTCCGCTTGGCCAGACCAGCAGGAACGGTGCGCCTGCCAGCAGCGTGAGGCATGCGATCCCGTTCTGGAACGTGCTGACCTCGGTCGGGCTGGCTACGAGTGCCTGTTGCCGCTGGAGGACGAGGTTCCACGCATAGAGAAGTGCCGAAAGCCCGACCAGCGCCAGACCGATGCCCGCCTCGTGAGTGAGCGCCTCGCGGCCGATACGCCCCGCCACGATGATGATTACACCGCCGAGCCCGAGGAAAGAGGCGATGATGGCTCGAGGCTTGATTTTCTCGCCAAGAAGCAATGCGGCGAGGAACAGGGCGACCAGCGGTGCGATGAAACTGATTGCGATCGCTTCGGCGAGGGGCAGGCGGACCAGCGCGGCGAAGAAAGTCCAGCCCATGAAGGCGACGACCACGCCCCGGATGAGGTGGATACGCAGCACCGAGCGCTTGGGCATTTGCCCACCGCCCAGCTTCCAGATCGGGGCAATGAGGGCGAAACCCATCGCGCAGCGCAGCAGGTAGGCGCTGTATGCGCCAATCGCGATGCTGGCGCTCTTCATCACCGCATCCATGGCCGAGAACAGCGCGATGCCGACCATCGTTGCCAGGATCGGTCTGAAGGAATGGTCGCCCGCGCTCATGGCTGCGGGCATAGGCGGCTGGAGCGGGCGCGTCACCTCGGTTCAGCGGTGGGTAAGCCGGATTGTTCGAAAACGCGTGTCGATTGTATAGGAATATCGCCGCATTCCGGGGTAAGGGCCCGGAACGGCGTCATTGGTGGGCCTCGATGAAGAAACTGCACATTACAACCGCTACTGCAATTTCGGCGCTGCTCTTCGCAGCTTCGGCAGGCGCACAGGATGCGCCCGAGAATATCCTGCCGGAGTCCGCAAGCGAGGCCTCACCTGCTCCTGCGCAGCCCGCGAAGGGCCAGTCGGTGGCCGAAGCCTTCGGCGACATCCAGATGCAGTCGGGCGAGGTGGTGCAGGAAGTGCCTTCGCTTGAGGGCGAATGGACGATCGCGCAGGCGGAACTGCTGCTCGCCTTCATTCCGGAGATGGCAGCAGAGGGCCTGAACCCCTCCGATTACCGCGCCGACGAACTGGCCGCCGCGATCTCCGCAGGCGAAGGAGAAGCGCTCAATACGCTCGCCAGCGAGATCTTCGTCTGGCTGGTCGAGGACCTCCGCGATGGCCGCACGCCGATGGATTCGCGCCGCCAGTGGTTCGTGGTCGATCCCGATGCCGACCGCATGCCGACGTGGAAACTGCTCGAGGGTGCGCTGTCGAGTGGTGATATCTCCGGCACGCTCACCGCGCTCCATCCGGTCCACCCTGATTACGCTGCGCTGAAGGCCGAGCTTGCGACGGCGACCGATCCGGCGCGCATCAAGCTGATCCGCGCGAATATGGACCGCTGGCGCTGGCTGCCGAAGGATCTCGGCAAGCAGTATCTCGTCACCAACGTCCCCGAATACATGCTCCGCCTGACGGTGCGTGGCCGGATTATCGACACCTATCGCGTAGTGGTCGGGAAGCCCGGTCGCACGGCGACACCGCAGCTGGCTGAAATGGTCGAGGCGGTGATCTACAACCCGACCTGGACGGTGCCTCAATCGATCGTGGTCGGTGAAGGGCTCGGCAACAAGGTGCTCAACAACCCGCAATGGGCAGCCTCACAGGGCTACAAGGCGACCAAGGGCGCCGGCGGCTGGATCGGTGTCGTGCAGCAGCCCGGGCCGACCAACTCGCTCGGACTGATGAAGCTCGACATGCCCAACGAGCATGCGATCTTCCTCCACGACACGCCGAGCCGCCACCTGTTCAACAATGCCATGCGCGCCCTGAGCCACGGCTGCATCCGCGTCGAAGGGGCACGCGAGCTCGCCATGACAATGTCGATGCTGGGCAATGCCCAGACCAAGTCGGATATCCCGGCAATCCAGGAAGAGGTGAGCGAGATCACCCTGAGCGGCGAATACACCCGCTACGAGATGAAGAAGCAGTGGCCGGTCTACATCACCTACTTCACGATGGCATCCGACGTGGACGGCAAGATGACCACCTTCAAGGACATCTACGACCGCGACAAGCCGGTGCTCGCAGCGCTCGACGCCCCCCGCGTCTCCGACCGAGCCCGCGAAACCAGCGAGGAAGCCGTCGAGATCATCGACGACATGCAGACCAGCTGACGGTTACGTGAGCGCGATCTAGAATACGCCCGGATTGGTCCGCTCGAACGTCCCGCCGTTGGGATTGAGCAGCAATTCGGTCTGCGCGATCGGCGGACGTTCCCGGCGGCCGTCTTCGGTCAGGCCAAGGCTCTCCGAATAAAGCAGGCGTCCCCCGCTGAGATGTAGCAGGACCTTACCGAACTGCTCGGGGCCCAGCACGAAGCATCCGTTGGAGCGGCCAAGCTTGCCCCAGCGCTCGATATGTTCGGGCCGGGCATAGTCTGCCTTGTGCATCACGATGGCGCGCGGCATCGCGAGGTCGTTGGTCGGATCGAGCCCGTCGAGCCGGATCGACGTGCCATAGCGGCCGGTATACCAGCTCCGGGTCAGGAAGGCGCCGCGGCAGGTCGCCTCGCTACCCTCGATATTCGAATAGCGCTTGAGCCAGCCATCGTGTTCGCTGTCCGAACCCGTGCCGTGGGTCACGTGGAAGCTCTCGACCCTCTGGTTGTCGAGATCCACGAAATGGAACCGCTTGGCCGAGGAATGGAGGCCGAAATCGGCGATCCCGACGATATCCTTCTTCCAGATGACGTCACCTGTGCGGGCGAGCTGCTCGCGCGCGATGGCGAAGAGCTGCGCATCGCGGCCGGCCGTTGGATTGACCTGCGCGAAAACGCGGCCCGCCAGCGTCGTGGCGGCACCGGCAGCCAGAGTGCCCTTCAGAAGATCGCGGCGCTTCATGATCCTATCCTATAGCATCCACATGGCTATCGAAAGCTGAACGGTCGAAATTCGCATTGGTTCGCGCGCATGTGAGCATCGAGCGGGCATGCCGTGCGCCGATTGCGGCGGGGTCGCTGCCGTAGCCACCGCCGAGTGCGCTTGCGACCGGAATTCCGCGCTTGCGAACCTGCCCGATCACGAATGCATCGCGGCGATCGAGACCGTGGTCGGTGAGTGCGAGCCGGCCGAGGCGGTCTTCACCATGGGCATCGACGCCCGCCTGATAGAGCACGAGATCAGGAGCGAAGGAATCGAGCAAGGCCGGCAGGTGCCGGTCGAGCGCTTCCAGATAGCCATCATCATCCACCCCATCCGCCAGCGGCACGTCGAGGCTCGAGCGGGCTTTGCGGACGGGGAAATTCTTTTCGGCGTGGAGCGAGAGGGTGAAGATGTCGTCGCGCCCGGCAGTCAGGCTGGCAGTCCCGTCACCCTGATGGACGTCGAGATCGACGATCAACACGCGGCTTGCATCGCGCTCCGCGATCAAGCGGTTGGCCGCCACGGCAAGATCGTTGAACACGCAGTAGCCTGCGCCCGTGTCAAAGAGAGCGTGGTGGCTCCCGGCAGCCGAGTTCGCGGCATAGCCATGTTGCATGGCAAGTTGCGCTGCGAGCCAGGTGCCGCCGTTGGTGTGCTGGACGCGCTGGGAGATATGCGGCGTGACCGGGAAGCCGATACGCCGCTCTTTTTCACGCGGGACGCTCGCCGTGAAGACCTGCTCGACATAATCGGGACAATGCACCGCCTCCAGCCAGCGGCGTGGCATGGGTGGGGGCGCGTGCTCGGTCAGCGGGTAGGCACTCTCACGCAAAGCGACCATCACGGTCTGGTATTTGTCGAAGCGGAACGTCCCCCTTGTGGGGGCGGGCGCCATATAGTCTGCGTGATGGACGACGTGGAGAATGGCGTTACCCGCGCTTTGCCTCGGCCTGCGCCACGAGTTTCTGCAGGTTCGGGATCGCTGCCATGGTCGCTGCGGGCATCGCGGCTGCGATGGCCAGCCGCTCCGGCGCATTTTCCTTGAGCCAGCGCACGGTCGGCGCGCCCGGATCGAGCCGCGATTGCGACAGGAATGCAGCGACCTTCGGATTGCTCGCCCAGAGGAAGCGGTTCATCCCCGTTCCCAGCAGAGTACCTGCGTAGCCATCGATATCGTCGACGAAGCTGACCGGCTTGCACAGCGCGTTCTTTTCCTCGTCGGTGTCGAAATTGGCTTCGACGAAGGCAGTCACGGCAGCATTGAGGGTGACGAGCGGGACATGCAGCAATTGCAGCCTGATCGTGCCGTTCTCCCATTGCGGAGAAACCGGCTTGGGCGTGACGGCGGAGGCGGTGCAGTCGATGAAGAGCGTGTTTCCGGGCACGGCCTCTTCGCCTTCGACAAAGATCATCCTGCCCGGTTCGATCCGCTCGACGCGTCCCTTGCGCACGACATTCGTGATTGTCCGCAGCCGATCGACTTCGCCTTGCGAGATCGTCGCATAGTGGAACATCTCCGGCTCCACATCGCGGTCGATCCGCAGCATGGCCCCGTCGTTTTCCAGCTGGTGGAAGAGGCCGGACACGGTTTCGGCATTTGCCGCGGCCTTCATCAGATTGATCTGGCCGCTGACGGTGCTCTCGAAGAACTGTTCGCCCGGTTGGGTGATCTTCCGGTTGATCAACCAACTTTCACGTGGCTTCACCCAGGTGATGCGATCCGGCGCGATCCCCGCTTCCAGAAGCCACACGCCGGCATCCATCGCAGTCTTGCCCGCGCCGAGGATGACGAAGTGCTCCGGAATACTCTCCGGGTTCCGCCATAGCTCGGGCAGCTTGCCCGGAACCTCGACCCGCACTCCATCCGCCACTTCGAACTTGCGCGTGTGAGTGGTGGGGACCGACGTGGCGAAATAGGTCGTATCGACCAGCTTTCGCTTCACTGAAACCTCTGTCTCTTCCCCCGACAGCACGTTGCGAAAGCGATTGTCGCCGACATACTCGCAATTCGGAAAATAGCGGACGCGCCCGGTCGGCAGCAGGTGGTCGCGCATGACCGATTGGAAATAGGCGACCACTTCTGGTCCGCTTGCCTGCTCGAAGAAGCCCTTGTTAGGACCGCTCTCATCGATCCGGTCGGTGCCGAGTGGCACACCCTCGACGCCGTAAAGCGCGCTCGGCTGGTGCAGCGCGACAAAGGAATAGGCATCGTTCCAGTGTCCGCCCGGCGAAGAATGCTTGTCAACCATGACCACATCGCAGTCCGGGTCTTGTGCCAGCAGCGTGTCGACAAAGGACAGGGCGGTCGCACCTGCGCCAATGACCAGATAGTCGGTTTCGAGGGTCATCGGCGTGTCTCCCGTGGATCAGCTGGCGAGGCGAACCAGCTCGTCGTAGATTTCGTCCTCGCTGCGGCTGGCGGCATTGCGCCAGCTGGTCGCAGTATCGGCGTTCAACAGCGTCCCGAAAGGCGTCAGTACCAGAAGGTTTGGCGTTCCGGGAAGCTCTTCGAGACCTAAGCGTTGCGCAATATCGAGATTATGTCCGTCGCCCGTCTGCGGCATGCCGACATTGACGAAGACCAGCTCGTATTCGGCCTCGACCAGCTGCTGGAAACGCGGCGTTTCGAGCCAGCCGGCCAGCGCGCGGCTATCGTGACACCAGTTTGCGCCCATGATCAGGAGGACGTGCTTGCCGCTGGACATGGCCCGCCCGAGCGCCGCGTCGACATCGGCCGAGGCATCGCGCGAGGCGTCGAACGACCGCGCTTCGGGATGGTCGGCGACAGGCGCGTCGGAAACTGTGGCGCATCCGGCAAGGGCTAGCGACGCGGCGAGCGCGAACAGGACTGGCTTCATTCTGCCGCCTCGGCATGCGGATCGAAGGCCACCGCATCACCTGCCTCGATGGCAGCGGCCTTTTCCTCGACCAGCTTCACGATGTGATCGAGCATGTCCTCACTCTCGATATGGTGATCCTTGACGCCCGAGAGATAGACCATGTGCTTGCCGCTGCCGCCACCGGTCAGGCCGATATCGGTCTCGCGGGCTTCGCCGGGGCCATTGACCACGCAGCCGAGCACCGAAAGGCTCATCGGGGTTTTTATGTGTTCGAGCCGCTTTTCGAGCGTTTCGACCGTCCGTATCACGTCGAAGCCCTGGCGCGAGCAGCTGGGGCAGGAAACCACCCGCACGCCGCGCGTCCTGAGGCCGAGTGCCTTGAGCATCTCGAAGCCGACCTTCACCTCCTGCTCGGGCTCTGCCGACAGCGAGACGCGGATCGTGTCGCCGATGCCGGCCCACAGCAGGCTGCCGATGCCGATGGAGCTCTTCACCGTGCCGCCGATCAACCCGCCTGCCTCGGTAATGCCGAGGTGCAGCGGGCAGTCCACCGCCTCTGCCAACCCGTGATAGGCGGCGACGGCGAGGAACACGTCGCTGGCTTTCACCGCGACCTTGTATTCGTGGAAATCGTGGTCCTGCAGCAGCTTGATATGGTCGAGCGCGCTTTCGATCAGCGCTTCGGGGCAGGGCTCGCCGTACTTTTCGAGAAGGTCTTTTTCGAGGCTGCCGGCGTTGACGCCAATGCGGATCGCACAGCCGTTGGCCTTGGCGGCGCGGACGACTTCGGCGACGCGGTCGGACGATCCGATATTGCCGGGGTTGATGCGCAGGCAGGCCGCGCCCTTGTCGGCGGCTTCGAGCGCGCGCTTGTAGTGGAAGTGGATGTCCGCAACGATCGGGACATTGGCCGCGCGCGTGATCTTGTCGAACTGTGCCGTCGATTCCTCGGTCGGGCAGGACACGCGGATGATGTCCGCACCCACATCCTCGCAGCGGCGGATCTGGTCGATCGTCGCGCCCACGTCCTCTGTCGGCGTGTTGGTCATGGTCTGGACCGTGATCGGCGCATCGCCCCCGACTGGGACATTGCCGACCATGATCTGGCGGGACTGGCGGCGCTCGATGGTGCGCCAGGGACGGATCGAAGACATGGCGCGCGATATAGTGGGCTAAAGATGAAGGGGCAATGACAGGCGTCCCGGTTTGCGGCATGCAGCGCAGATGGCCGAGCCGACCGACGATACCGAGACCGAATCCCCGCTCCTTTTCGGGCGGGTCCTCGACGGGCAAGGCGGCGCGCGGCCGATCGGCTGGGAAGAAGCGCAGGGTTGGCGGCCGGCCGATCCGGGCGAGGTCCTGTGGCTGCATCTGTGTCGTAGCCGACCGGGCGTGCAAGCATGGCTCGAAAGTGAACTCCACGTCCCCGAGCCGACCGCCGAGCTGCTGACCAGCGACCAGAACCGTCCGCGCGCCTTTGCCGAGGGCGAGACGCTGGTGGGCACGCTGCGCGGCATCAATTTCAATCCGGGCGCGGAGCCCGAGGACATGATCTCGATGCAGCTGTGGTGCGACGGACGCCGCCTCATCACCTTGCGCCGCCATCCGCTGCAGACTCCGCGTGAGGTAGTGGCCCTGCTCGACCGCGTGAATGGTCCGCCCGATGCCGGGGCCACGATAACGCTGCTTGCAGAGCTGATGATTGCGCGGATGAGCCAGTCGATCATCGACATGAACTACGTGCTCGACGAACTCGAGCATGCCGACCCGGAGGACAAGGCCGACGAGATGCTGCGACGCATCTCCACCATCCGCCGCAACTGTCTCGGCCTCAAGCGGCACATGGCGCCGCAGCACGAGGCGCTCGAGCAGATCAGCCGCGATGCGCCCTATTGGTTCGAGGAACACGACCGTCGCGAGATCGCCGAAAGCATCGCGCGCCTGCGCCGCTATCTCGACGATATCGATATCAGCAAGGAAAGCGCGCTGGTGCTGCAGGACGAACTGCGCGCCCGCAGCCTCGCATCGAGCGAGCACGCGACCTACATGCTCACCATCGTGGCGGGCATCTTTCTGCCGCTGGGCTTCCTCACCGGCCTGCTCGGCATCAATGTGGGCGGCGTGCCCGGCATGGACGACCCCGACGCCTTCTGGGCCGTGGTCGCCCTGTGCCTGTTCCTGTTCGTCGCGCTGATCGTGGTGTTCAGGCGACTTCGCTGGCTCTAGCCGTCAGCTTTCGCTGCGCTGCGAGGGGATGAACTCCTCGCGCACGGCCTTGGCGATCAGTTCGAGCGGGATGATGCCCTGGCTCAGCAGGAAGTCGTTGAACGCCTTCTCGCTGAAATCGTCACCCAGCGCGACTTCTGCCTCGATGCGCAGGTCCACCAGCTTGCGATAGCCGTAGTAATAGGCGCCCGCCTGGCCGGGAAGGTTGAACTGGTAGCGATCGAGTTCCTGCTTCGCCATCGGCTTGGAAAGAAGCACGTCTTCCAACAGGACCTTCTCGGCTTCTTCGCGGCTGATCATGCCGAGATTGAGCATCGGGTCGAGGAAAGCACGTGCAGCGCGCAGCAGGCGGAACTGCTGGGCCACAAACTGGCCCTCGATCGGCTCGTGCGGGAGCATTTCGGCCTCGGCATAGAGCGCCCAGCCTTCGACGTTCACGCTGTTGAAGGCGTAAAGGAGGCGCGCGAGGCTGACGCCTTGCTCGACCAGCGCGGCGAACTGCATCTCATGGCCCGGGCGGGCCTCGTGCGCACTCAGCGTCCAGCTGGCGGCGGCGTGGTTGAAGTCGTCGTAGACCTCGCCTTCGCCCGCGCTCGGATTGCCGACCGTGAGCACGAAAGTGCCCTGTTCGCCCGTGTTACCGATAAGACGGGGCGGGCGCATGTGCGGCGCCGGTTGCGCAGCGCTTTCCGCTTCCGAGGCGAGCCGCATGGACAGCTCGTATTCGGGGATCGATACGATCTCGAGCTCGCGCGCCTTTTCTTCGAGCTGGGCATTCACTCCGCGGTAGTACGCCTCGATCTCGTCGTTCGGGATGGTCTGCGCCTTCAGAGCGCGCATCACGCCCTGGTAGCTGGTATCCTCCCAGCCGTTCTTCGCCGCGATCTGCGGAGCGAGCGCCTCCATCTGCGCGCGGATTTCATAGAAACCGCGCCGCGCTTCCTTCATTGTTTCGCGCGGGTCGGCATCGATCCCCCAGGCCTTGAGGCTGAAAGCGTAGAGATCTTCGGGCAGGCGCGGATCGTCGCGCGAGACCGGGAGGATGACCTCTTCTGTCCAGTTCCTGTAGTCGGCGAACTGCGCGTCCATCGCGTCGAGCGCCTCGTCCGCTCCCTCAATCCCGTATTTGTCGAACAGCTGGCGGATGCCCGCGGCGTAGGTCTCGATCTTGGGGAGGGATTCGCGGACTTCGACCACATAGGGTCCCATCTTGCCTTCGCCCCGGCTCGCCTCGAAGCGGTGCTTGGCGAGTTCGGTCATCGGCTCGGTATCGGGCCAAGTGCCGGTGAAGCGTTGCAGGAGTTCGAGCGCTTTGGGGCGTCGGTGCTCGGCGGTCTGGTCGGAGAGGAGGATGCCGATCGACTGGAAGAGGTTCTGCGGAACCTCAGTGAACTCGAGCGAATACTTCCGGTTCAGCTCGATCCCGAGAATGCTCTGGTCGAGCGAATCGATGAGGATCTGGAGGTCCTGCTGGACGTAGGGATTCGTTTCGCTCTCCATGGCCGCTGCGAATTCCGCCCGCAGCGCACGAGCGCCCGCGAGGTAT
Source organism: Qipengyuania vesicularis (assembly GCF_019711415.1). GTDB lineage: Bacteria > Pseudomonadota > Alphaproteobacteria > Sphingomonadales > Sphingomonadaceae > Qipengyuania > Qipengyuania vesicularis. The sequence continues at coordinate 183,653 of NZ_JAIGNJ010000004.1, forward strand.
CGATCGTCACGATCGAGCGCCATGTCGGAAACGAGCCCGTCATACTGCTCGTAGCCCGAAGCCGAGGCATTGATCGGAAAGAAACCGGCCTGGAAGGTGGCTAGCTTCTGCGTGTAGGTGTTGCTCGTCTCGACCCAGCCGGGGCTCGACGGAGCCTCGGCATCCTGCGCCAAAACAGGGGTAGCGGGCAGGGCGCTGGCTGCGGCGAGCGCAATGGCAGCTGCGAAAGTCTTCATCATGGAATCTCCCTCTATGGAGCGAGGGAGTGGCGGGCGAAGGACCTTTTTACAAGCCTCCGCCCGACAAAAGCGATTTACCAGCGGACCAGCGACGGGACCGCCAGGCGGCCGAGCAGGGCAGACAATGCGACCGGCGCCGCGTGCCAGATGGCGAGGTGGTCGATGCTGTCGATCGGGCAGGCAAGGCCATAGGCGAATGTGCCGATGGCCCCGGCTGCCACACCCGTGAGCGCGCCTGCGGCATTGAGCGAAACCGGCGCGCCCCGGCGCAGCCACAGGACCAGCGCGGCCGCCGTGATCAACCCGAACGCGCTCCCTGCAAGGAAGCATTCGAAGCCGTAAATGTCCTGCGATGCGGCAGAGAACAGCCCGCTGCCGCCGAGGACGAACAGCGCCGAGACCGGCAGCAGCACCAACATGGCGGCGGACCATCGCGCGCCTTCGTGCGTATTGCCGACGCGCGGGCTCGCCATACGCAGCACCGCAAGCGCGCTGGCTGCACCGACCAGCGCGAACATGCCATTGGCAAGGAAGAACAGGCCCGAAGCACGGCCCGCCATGATGCCGCGCCACAAGCCGTCGATTATTTCGACCAGCACGACGGTGGCAATCGCGGACATGGCAACGAGCGCAATGCCCTGCCACAGGCGGATGGGCTGGACGGGAGCAAGATCGCTCGCGAGTTCGTCGATCAGGGGATTGGGGACCCGGTTCATCTATTCGGCCTTTTCTACGAGCGCGGACAGTTTCTTCAGTCCGCGATGGATATTCACTTTGACCAGGCTTTCGCTCTGGCCGGTCTTGGTCGAGGCTTCGGCGATTGTCAGCCCCTCGATCTTTACGAGTTCGATGACTTCCGCCTGCTTGTCGGGCAGGTGGACGAAAAGCCTCTCGAGGCTCATGCGCGCCATCACCGCCTCTTCTTCGCTGTCCTCGTGCGCATCGTGATCGCCCAGCTCGTCTTCCGCCGAACGGTAGACCTTGCGCAGGTGATCAACCCAGCGATAGCGCGCGATGGCGGCGAGCCAGGGATAGAAGGCGCGGGAAGGATCCCAGGTGGCGCGCTTGGTGTGCACGGCCATCATCACCTCCTGCACGAGGTCGTCTAGCTGGGAAGGCGCCACGCGCTTGCGGTAGTAGCGCTCGAGCCAAAGCTGGATCTCGGCGAGCAGGGCGCGGTACATGCCCGCATCGCCTTTCTGCGAAGCGGCCATCATGCTGGCCATCGTGGCTTCATCTGCGATCATGGCGGCCTCTCCCCTTGTCCAGGCCTATCACTGCGTGCGCCGCGATGCGAGCAGCGCGTCGAGCGAGAACAGCCCGCCGCCGCGCGAGACGAGAATAGCAGCCATCGCGACCCACAAGATGTGCGTGGCCCACCAGGCGTCAGGGTAAACGAAGAACTGGATCACCAGCGTCATTATTAGCAGCGACAGCGCTGCAAAGCGGGTGAACAGGCCTGCCACCAGCAAGATGGGGAAGGCATGTTCGGCATAGGTGGCGAGCGGTACGGCGAGGTCCACCGGGAGGGGGAGGCCGGTGTATTCGTGTTCGAACAGGAAGTAGGTCGTATCGCTGATCGTCAGCGAGGTGCCTTCTTCCACCTTGGTCCGTCCCGATCGCCAGAAGATCCCCGCCAGCGCCACGCGAGTGACGAGCAGTGCAAGGCTTTCGGGCAGGCGGGAGGAAATCCATGCCGTCAGCCGTTCGTAGAGGGATAGTACGGTTTGCATTGCGTCGGTCTCGCTTGATGCTGGCGGAGAGGGGGCGCTCGAAGGATCAGCGCTTGATGGGGGTCAGCGAACCCTTGCCCTTGGGCGTTTCGATGGTTTCGCAGGTGCCCTTCTTCACGAGCTTCCAGGCATCGCCCTGGTAGTCGCGAGTGGAGGTCCCGGCGCAGCTCGTGCCCGGTCCAGCGGCGCAGTCATTCTTGCCAGCCTTGGCGACGCCGTAACATTTTTCCATCGGCGCGCGCTGGGCGGAAGCCGGGGTGCTGACGAGCGTGGCGGCGACACCGGCGGTAAGGGCGAGGCCGGCAAGGCGGGCAATCGATTGGCTATTCATGGCATGTCTCTTCCGTGTGAGTTGTTCGGTTATGTCCGGAGAGAATGTCGCCGGAACTGGCTTGTCATTCGGGGAAGATCGGCATGCGGTTACGCGCCGCGAAAATTTTTCTGCGCTGTAACCGGTGGGCGAGACGGCGCGAATGTCCCCTCGTGCACACCCGCACGACACATACATAAGGGATTTGATGCCATGAACACCGCCACCCGCAAGACCGCTGCCACCGCAGCCGCCGCAGCGGCCTTCGCACTTTCCTCGCTGTCGGCATTTGCTGCCGAACCGCCCGCAGGCAGCAGTGGAACCGCGATCAACGCCGAAGACACCGTGCACTGCTACGGCGTCCACAGCTGCAAGGGCCAGGCCGACTGCGCCACCAGCGAAAATGCCTGCAAGGGCCAGAACGAATGCAAGGGCCACGGCTTCAAGGCCATGAAGGCCGGTGAATGCCTCGCCAAGGGCGGCACGATCGGAGACCTGGGCTAAACCCGGGCTTCGATGGCGGCCCGGCGTTCTCGGGATTGACCCCCCCTAGTACCCGTCTCGCGCCGGGCCGCCTCCATTCCCGATCAACGACAAGGAAACCCGATGCACTCGATCGACCCCTTCCACGGCTTCGGTCTCGGCCTGCGCCGGACGCATTATGCCGATTTCCTCGAAGGTGAAGTGCCGGTCGATTTCGTCGAGGTGATCTCCGAGAACTACATGGTCGAAGGTGGCAAGCCGCTGCGCATCCTCGAAGAGGTGCGCGCGAAACACCCGGTTATCCTCCACGGCGTTTCGATGTCCGTCGGATCGGCCCACGGGCTTGACCACGACTATTTTGCGCGGCTGCGAAAGCTGGCCGAGCGTATCGAACCGCTCTGGGTTTCAGACCATCTGTGCTGGACCCGTACCAGCGCCCATAACAGCCACGACCTACTGCCGTTGCCGCTGACGCGTGAGGCGCTCGATGTCGTGTGCGACAATATCGACCACGCCCAGGAAGCACTCGGACGCGCCATGTTGTTCGAAAACCCGTCGAGCTATCTCACCTTCCCCGAGGACGAGATGAGCGAGTGGGAATTCCTCTCCGCCATGGCGCGACGGACCGGCTGCTACCTCCTGCTCGACGTCAACAACGTCTATGTCAGCGCGCAGAATCACGGTTTCTCGGCGCAGGACTACCTCGACGGCCTGCCCATGGACCGCGTGCGCCAGATCCACCTCGCTGGTCATACGCCCGCGACCGAGGATCGCCCGATTACGATCGATACGCACGACCGCGAGGTCTGCGACGTAGTCTGGGCGCTCTACGCCTCTGCAATCGCCCGCACCGGGCCGGTCGCCACCATGATCGAACGCGACGATGGCATCCCGCCTCTCGCCGAACTTATTGCCGAGCTCGACCGCGCGCGAACGCTAGCCGCGGCGGATGGAGCGATCGCAGCATGAGCGATCTAGCCGCCCGCCAGGCCGCCTTCATGGAGAGCCTGCTCGACGAAGAGCGAGCGCTGCCCGGCGATTGGGGTGCGCGCCATGCGGCCGGGATCGAGATCTATCGCAACAACTACCGTTCTGCGTTGGTCGAGGCCTTGCGCTCGAACTTCGAGCGGACCGAGAGGCTGGTCGGCGAAGATAGCTTCGCCCGCGCAGCCGCACATCACGTGATCACGCATCCGCCCTCGAGCTGGACCCTCGATCTTGCCGGCGAGGGCTTTGCGCAGACCTGCGGCGAGCTCTTTGCAAACGATCCCGAAGTGGCTGACCTGGCGTGGCTCGAATGGGCGATGCACCTTGCCTTCGTCGCGCGCAATGCAGAGCCGCTGTCGACCGAGAGCTTCTTGGAAGCTGCCGGGACTTTCGGCGAGGATGACTGGGTTTCGCTGCGCCTCGAATTCCTGCCCGGCCTGCAGGTGAGGCCCACGCGCCATGACCTGAAGCTCTTGTGGTCCTCGCTTGGCGAGGATGCCGGCGAAGTCGAGATTGCTTGCCACACCGACAAGGCGGCGACCATCGTCTGGCGCGAAGGCGAGCGCCCCGTCTTTATCTCGGTCGACGCGGCAGAAGGCCGCGCGCTCGAAGCTATGATGGCTGGCGCAACCTATGGCGAAGCGTGCGACCGGCTTGTTGAGGAGGCCGGTCCGCAGGCCGTCGAGCTGGCCGGCACCATGCTCCGTCGCTGGCTGTCCGAAGGAATGGTCGAGCGGATCGCCTAGAAGGCGAATTGCTGGCCGACCATTTCCTCGCTCATCGCCCACAGGCGGTCGGCATTGTCCTTGTCCACCGCATAGCTGCGTACACCGCCGCCGGTATCCTCATTGTCTTCGCTGGCGACGTGGCAGTCCTCGCAATAGAGCCCACCTGCGCCTTCCAGCTGGTCCGTCGTGGCAACCCAGCAGGTCGTGGCCGCGCCTTGCGGGATCGTCTTGAACGGCTGGGGCTCTTCGCCGCGTTCCTCGGCGGCCTTGCGGATGCGCGCGACGAGGTTCGCCATGTCCTCTTCGCTCATATGGCGACCGAGATTGGTGTGGATGCCGCCCGGATGGAGCGCGTAGGCGTGGATACCGCGTCCGGCGAGGCGATCTTCAAGCCCGACGGCGAACAGGACGTTGGCCGTCTTCGACTGACCGTAGCTCGTCCATTTCTCGTATTCGCGGTTCTCGAAATTGGGATCGTCGAAGTCGACCGGGGCGATGTGATGTCCGCGGCTCGAGAGGTTGACGATGCGCGGGCGCTCACCTTTCTCGACCAGCGGCATGAGCAGGTTCGTCAGCAGGAAATGGCCGATGTGATTGGTGCCGAACTGCATCTCGAACCCGTCGGCGGTCTTGGCCTCGTCGCAGGCCATCACCCCGGCATTGTTGATGAGCAGGTCGATCTTGTCGAAGCGCTCGTTCGCCTCGCTGGCCGCCTTGCGCACGCTGTCGAGCGAGGCGAGGTCGCACACCAGCGTATCGATTTTCGCACCGGTCTGCTCGGCAAGCGCATCGGCTGCGGCCGATAGCTTGGTTGCATCGCGGCCCGAGAGGATGACATGCGCGCCTTTGGCCGCCATGGCCCGCGCCGTTTCCTGTCCGAGGCCTGAGTAGCCGCCGGTGATCAGCGCGGTCCTGCCGCTCAGGTCCTTGTCGGCCAGAACCTCGTCGGCAGTGCTCGAAAATCCGAATGCGTCCATGTGTCGCCTCTCCTTGTTCGCGAGCGGCGTAGCACAAAGAATTGGGGGCGCGGAAATTTATCCCGCGCCCCCTGCATGACCCACGCTCCCGAAGGGTCGGTTGTTATCCGGTTACGCGCCCGGCGGCAGCGGATCGTCGCTCGTCGGTGCGGCAGCCTTGCGGCGTTTCGGAGTGGGCGCCGTGCCACCTCCGCCGAGGTCGCTGTCCATCTGTTCAAGCTTGCGCGCCGCCCAGTCGCGGCCGCCGAGGCCGAAGGCAAGCGCGCCTGCCACGGCCACGCCGCCGATCAGGATCGTCAGCGCATTGGCGGGGATCATCCCGCCGATGCCGGTGAACTGCAGGCCCATGAAGACGAACAGGATGATCGTCGCCCAGCGCACGATGGTGCCCGCCGTCGAACTCCCCGCATCGCCCGAGATGAGGCGGGCGAGGAGGTTTGCGATCAGGAAGCCGAAGGCAATCACCACCGCGCCGAAGATCACTCTTCCGCCCAACTCGAGCAGCTGGTCGAGGATCGCGGTCAGTTCGGGAAATCCGAGGATCCGCGTCGCGGCGATGGCAAAGAACAGGATGATCGCCACCTGTGCAATGCGGGCGATGATCCCGCTCGCCGTGGTCCCTTCTGCCACAAGGCCGCTTTCCGACAGCGCCCGGTCGACGCCGAGACCCGGCAGGATCTCCTTGGCGATCTGCACCACGAACTTGCTGATGAGATAGCCGATGCCGAGCAGCACAGCCGCCGCGATAATGTTCGGGATGGCCGCGAAGATCATCCGCAGCATGTCGGATGCCGGTTCGCTGATCGACTGGATTTCCAGCTGTTCAAGCGCAGCGATGGCGACCGGTATCGCGATCAGCACATAGGCGATGGTGCCGATGGTCTTGCTGATCGCGGTGTTGCCGGTGACATTGTCGACCCCGCCGCGATTGGCCCATTTGTCGAAATCGACAGCCTGCAGCGTGGTCACGACCAAATCGCGCACGATCCGCGCCACCATCATGCCGATGAAGAAGATCAGGCCGGCCCACAGGAGGTTCGGCAGGAAGTCGACGACATTCTCGAGCAGGCTGTTGATCGGTCCTGCGACCCCACCCAGCTCGAGGATGTTGAGAATGATCAAGAGGCCGAACAGCCAGATCAGAAGGCTGACGATCTTGCCGAGCGATTCCCCGAGCGAAACACCGCTGCCGGTCCCGCGCTTGAAGAAGTCGACCGTGTCTACGAGTTTGGCAAAAGCCCATTTCGCGGCCCTTGCCGCCAGCCATGTCGCGATCAGGGCGATGACTGCGTAAAGCAGCTTTTCACCCAGATCGAGCGCGACTTGCTCGTCGAAGCGATACCTATCGAAAATCATGAAACCTCTCCCCTTTCGGTTTCCGTAGCGTCGGGGCTAACACCGATGGCGAATTTATCCAAAAGCGCCTGTGGGATTGAGTGGATAACTTTTGGTGCTATCCCGGCGTAATGAGAGGATTTTTCACCCCGCTCGCTGCCGTTTTCGCGCTTGTGATCACGGCCATGTCGTCTCCCGCCATCGCGCAAAAAGCCGAGGGCCAATGGTCGTTGGCGATCCATGGCGGGGCGGGCACAATCGCCCGCGACAAGATGACGCCGGAAGAGGATGCGGCTTATCGTGCCGCGCTTCAGCAGGCGCTCGATGCCGGGGCCAAGGTGCTGGCCGAAGGTGGCGAGGCGCTCGACGCGGTCGAGGCGGTGATCCTGATCCTCGAAGACGATCCGCGTTTCAACGCCGGACGCGGGGCGGTGTTCACATGGGAAGGCGGACACGAACTCGACGCCTCGATCATGGACGGGCGCGATCGCGACGCGGGCGCCGTCGCGGGTGTGACGGGCATTCGCAACCCGATCCTGCTGGCGCGCAAGGTCATGACCGACAGTCCGCATGTGATGCTGGCGGGCGAGGGCGCGGAGGTTTTTGCGAGCGAACACGGGCTGGAGCGCGTGCCGAACGAATGGTTCGATACCGAATTCCGCCGCGAGGCGCTGGAACGGATGAAGTCGAGGTCTCTATCATCGCTCGATGTCGACACGAAGTTCGGCACGGTCGGCGCGGTCGCGCTCGACACCCATGGCAACCTTGCCGCGGGCACTTCGACCGGGGGGATGACCGGCAAGCGCTGGAACCGCATCGGCGACAGCCCTGTGATCGGCGCAGGCACCTATGCCGACAACCGCTCCTGCGCGGTCTCGGCGACGGGCTGGGGCGAGTATTTCATCCGCGTCGGTGTGGCGCATGAGATATGTGCGCGGCTGCGCTTCCTCGAGACGATGAACTGGCTCAGCATGAGCAGCACACCGGTGGGTGCCGAAGAAAGAACTTACATGGTTCAGCTCGTAGCAGACGAGGTAATGCGCGACGTCGCATCTCTCGGCGGAGACGGCGGGATCATCCTCGTCACGCCCGAGGGCCATGCGCTCTACAGCTTCAACACCGCCGGCATGTATCGCGGCCGCGCGACCAGCGAGGGCGTCAACGAGGTAGCTATCTACGGCGATGAATAGGGCGATTCGCCCTGCGCCCTGTTAATGTTCTCATGCAAGAAAGATTCCATATTTCAGCACCTTGCTGGCTCGCTTTGACTCGCCCCGAGAGCAGGCGCAGTGTCGCGCCAGCGTTGGGGGACTGCTAAAAAACCGCAACGGGCCGCTCTATGGCCCTCACGCCATCAATGGGTCGCAGAACCCAGTGAGTGAGGAATCATATCTATGAAACGCCTTTTGAAAACCGCCCTTTGCGCGTCCGTGCTGGCAATGGCCGCGCCGCAAGCCGCCTTTGCCCAGGATGAGTACCCGCTGAAAGGTGCCGAATGGATCGAAGTGACATCGATCGACATCCACGACGGTGCGGGTCTCAAATATGCGAACCACCTGGCCAGTGTGTGGCGCAAGAACATGGATTTCGCAGTCGAGCAGGGGTGGATCGAAAGCTACGAGATCTGGAGCAATACCCATGCCCGGCAGGGCGAGCCCGACCTCTGGCTGGTCACCCGCTTCGACCAGTTCGCGACAAACGAGGAATATGAGGATCGCGGGCGCAAGTATCGCGCGATGATGGAAAGCACTATCGAGCAATCGCAGGAAGCATCGGCCAACCGCGCCGAATACCGCACGCTGATGAGCGATGTGCTGATCAAGCGGCTCGTCTGGCGCGACTAGGCGGAGGAAACGGGTCGGACATTCGCGTCCGGCCCGCATTCCCGATCCACCGCACTGCATCGCTGCACCGGCCGGCAAGAGCGGACTTTCATTTTGCGGGCAGTTCCAGCACAAGCCCGATCCATGACCATGGACGGTGATAATTCTCAGCCCCAGGCGATTGCGGATGTACTGATAGTCGGAGGCGGTTCGGCCGGGTGGATGGCCGCCACCATGCTGGCTACCGCGCTCGGTCCCAAGACGAAGGTCACGCTGGTAGAAAGCTCCGCCATCGGCACCGTGGGTGTGGGCGAGGCCACGATTCCGCCGATCAAGAAGTTCAACCGCTTCTGCGGGATCGACGAGCGCGCCTTCCTCGCTGCCACGAATGGCACGATGAAGATCGGCATCGAGTTCGAGAACTGGGGCGGGCGCGGCGAGAAATACCTGCACGCCTTCGGCAATGTCGGGCGCGAGCTCGACGGGCTAGTCAGGTTGCATCACTGGTGGCGCATGGGACAATCGGCGGGGCTCGCCGATTATCCCGCCTGGGAAGACCTTTACCTCGCACGCCCGGCAGCAAACGCAATGCGCTTCGGCCTGCCGGGCCAGCCGACCGGCAATCCCGGCGACCGGCTGGTCCATGCCTACCACTTCGATGCGCAGCTCTACGCGCAGTTCCTCCGCAAGATTTCAGAGCAGCGTGGCGTCGCCCATGTCGAGGGCAAGATCGCCTCGGTAGGCCGCGATGGCGAGAGCGGTCATGTGACCCATGTCGTGCTCGACGACGGGCGCGAACTGGCTGCGGACTTCTTCGTCGATTGCACCGGCTTTCGCAGCCTCCTGCTCGGCGAGGCGATGGAGGAGCCGTTCGAAGACTGGTCGCGCTGGCTGGCTTCGGACAGGGCGCTAGCCGTGCCGAGCGCGCCAGACGAGCGCGGCATCATCCCGATCACCCGTTCGATCGCGCACAATGTCGGTTGGCAATGGCGCATCCCGCTGCAGAACCGGATCGGCAATGGGCATGTTTATTCGAGTGCGTTCTCGACCGATGAAGCGGCGGAAGAACGGCTGCTTTCCGGTCTCGACACGCCAGCCAGGGACACGCCGCGCCTGATCTGCTTCACCACCGGGCGGCGCAAGAATGCGTGGTCGGGCAATGTTGTGGCGATCGGCCTGTCGGCGGGTTTCCTCGAGCCGCTTGAATCGACCAGCCTCCACCTGGTGCAGACCGGGCTGGAACGATTGGTCGACTTCTTCCCCTCGCGCCGGATCGAACCGGCTTTGCGGGATCGCTACAACGTGCTGGTCGAGCAGGAATGGACGCAGATCCGCGACTTCATCATCGCGCACTACAAGGTGAACCAGCGCGGCGATTCCGAGTTCTGGCGCCACTGTGCGTCGATGGACGTACCCGATACGCTTACCGAGCTACTCGAGCTGTGGGAGCATCAAGGCAGGCTGACGATAGACGGCGGCCACCTGTTCCAGCTGGGATCGTGGTCGCAGGTGCTGATCGGCCAGAACCTGTTGCCCAAAGCGGTCCATTCGCTGACCAACCGAACCAGCGCGGAGGCCGCCGCACGCGATATACGCCAGATTGCGGCCAGTCTCCGCGCCCGGGCGGAAGGCCTGCCGCTGCACAAGGACTTCCTCGAAAGCTATTGCGCCGGGTTCTAGCGGGATGCGCTAGCCGCGTTTCCTCGCCTGCGCATAGCTTCCGAGCAGGCGCACTTCGTTAGTCTGGAATTCCAGTTCCTCGAGCGCGGCGTCGACGCGCGGGTCTCCCGGCGCGCCTTCTATATCGGCGAAGAACATGGTCGCGGCGAAACTCGCACCCTTCTGGTAGCTTTCCAGCTTGGTCATGTTGACGCCGTTCGTGGCAAAGCAGCCGAGCGCCTTGTAGAGTGCTGCGGGCACGTTCTTCACCTCGAAGATCATGGTCGTCATCGCGGTCTCTGCCTCGATCGACGCGGGATCACGAGGTTCCTTCGCCAGCACCACGAAGCGCGTGGTGTTGTCATGAGCGTCCTCGACCGCTTCCTCTATGATCTGGAGGCCGTAGAGTTCCGCAGCCATCGGCGGGGCGAGGGCGCAGAACTTCGGATCCTGCATCTCCGCCACATAGGCCGCCGCGCCTGCCGTGTCGGCATGAGCGAGCGCGACGATACCGCGTTCCTGCAGGTAATGGCGCGACTGGCCCAGCGCTTGCGGGTGACTGTAGGCCGCTTCGAACGGTCCTGGTCCGGTAGCCATCAGCGCGTGGGTGATCGGCATGAAATGTTCGGCCACGATCGACAACCCGCTTTCGGGCAGCAGGAAGTGGATGTCCGAGACCCGTCCGTGCTGGCTGTTCTCGATCGGGATCATCGCGCAACCCGCGCGCCCGCTATCCACCGCGTCGAGCGCGTCCTCGAAACCGAGATAGGGCAGGGGAAGGCATTCGGGGTCGAACTGCATTGCCGCCTGGTGCGAATTCGAGCCGGGCGCACCGCCGAATGCGATGGCGCGCGCAGGATCGGACGCGGCGGCTTGCCGCATCGTGTCGACCATGTCGACGGCGGGCTGGGCGAAAGTACGCATGGGGGCCGTGTGTTAGCGGCCATTTTGCCGCCTGCAAGCTCTATTGCCACCTGTGCACTTGCGCGAGCGGGCGCGCGGCACTAGAGCGGCGCCCAACCAACAGATCACACGGATTCACGCAGGCAATCACGCAATGGACGACCGTTTCAACACCATTTCCGGCTGGGTTCTCTTCTCGGGCATCGTCGCGCTCGGCGCCTCGATCGCTTCGGGCATGTATTTCCATGCCGACAGCTACGATTATCCCGAAGGTCTCGAGCCGGGTTACTTCGTCGAAGGTGAGACCGAAGGTCCAGTCGCTTCTGGCCCGAGCCTCGCCGAAGTTCTGCAAACCGCCGATGCCGCCGCCGGCGAGCGTGTATTCGCCAAGTGCACCGCCTGCCACACAATCGATCAGGGTGGCGCCAACGGCATCGGTCCCAATCTCTACGGCATCATGGGCAAGGCCATCGGCGGTGGCGCTGCCGGTTTCGCCTATTCCTCGGCTCTTTCGGAAAAAGGCGGTGAATGGAGTTGGGAAAACATGGACGCGTGGCTGGAAAGCCCGCGCGGCTTTGCCAATGGTACCAAGATGAGTTTCGCCGGCCTGTCGAAGATCGAAGACCGTGCCAATGTCATGGAATTCATGGCAACCTACGGCGGCGCACCGGCCAAGCCGGAATACGTGCCAGCCGCTGAAGAAGGGGCCGATCCTGCCGTAGCAGGCGAAGAGCCGAGCGAAGCCGAAGCCGCCGGTGCGATGGGCGCGGACGAGCCGGTCGCTGCGGCCAACGCCGCAGGCGACAACGAAGGCGCGACCAAGATCGACTGATCCCCGGTCTCCCAAGTCAAAGAAAAACCCCGCCAGCGAGCGGGGTTTTTTGTGCCCGCTATCTCAGCCCTTGAACCCCTGGGCGATAACGTACCACTCGCTCGATCCCTTGCGGCTCGCAGGCGGCTTGGCGTGCTTGACCGTCTTGAAATGCTTCTTGAGCAGGTCGAGCAGGTCCTTGTCGGTCCCGCCGGCCAGCACCTTGGCAAGGAAGGTCCCGCCTTTCTCGAGGTTCTCGACCGCGAACCAGGCACCGGCCTCGACCAGGCCCATGGTGCGAAGATGGTCGGTCTGCTTGTGGCCGACGGTGTTGGCGGCCATGTCGCTCATCACGAGGTCGGCCTTGCCGCCCAGCGCCTCCTCGAGAACGCGCGGGGCATCGTCGTCCATGAAATCCATCTGGAAGATCTCGACACCCTCGATGGGCTCGACTTCCAAGAGGTCGATGCCGACGACCTGCGCCTTGGGCACGACCTTGCGCGCCACCTGCGCCCAGCCGCCCGGCGCGATGCCGAGATCGACGATACGTTTCGAACCTTTCAGGATGCCGAACTTCTCGTCCATTTCGATCAGCTTGTAAGCCGCGCGGCTGCGGTAGCCGTCGGCCTTGGCCTGTTTGACATAGGGATCGTTGAGCTGGCGCTGCAGCCAGCGGGTGGAGGATTCACTCCGCTTCCGCGCAGTGCGAACCCGCGTGTCCTTGTCCTTGCCCGAACGGCTCATACGTCCTGCTCCCGCATGCGTTGGAGTGCCGCGCGGCTGCGCTCGCCCGTGGCATCGGCGGCCATCAGGCTGCGCAATATGCCCTCGCGAATGCCGCGGTCGGCCACGCCCAATTGCTCGGATGGCCAGATATCGAGAATGCTCTCGAGGATCGCGCACCCTGCCACCACAAGGTTCGCGCGGTCGTCGCCAATGCAAGGCAGCTGGCGCCGATCGTCGCCGCTCATATGCGAGAGCTTGTAGGAAATGTCGCGCATCGCCTGCGAGGGCAGGATCAGCCCGTCGACCGCCTGCCGGTCGTATTGCGGCAGTTCGAGGTGGAGACTGGCCAGCGTGGTCACCGTCCCGCTGGTGCCCAGCAGGCGGATCGGATGCTCACCCTCCGCAAAGTCGCGGATACGCTGGGCGAAGGGGCGGAAGCTGTCGAGCACGGTCTTGCGCATGCGGCGGTAGCGGTCCAGCCGCAGCTCCTCGCTGTCGTCCGACCCGGTGATCGTGTCGGTCAGCGAAACCACGCCCCAAGGCACGCTCATCCAGTCGAGGATGCGCGGCACTGCGCCGCTCGGTTCGACCAGCACCAGCTCGGTGGATCCGCCGCCGATATCGAAGATCACCGCGGGGCCCTCTCCATCCTCGAGCAGGATGTGGCAGCCCAGCACGGCGAGCCGCGCCTCTTCCTGCGCGGATATGATGTCGAGCACGATGCCGGTTTCCTTGCGCACGCGCTCGATGAACTTCGGGCCATTGGCGGCACGGCGACAGGCTTCGGTCGCGACCGAACGGGCGAGGTGGACATGACGGCGGCGCAGCTTCTCCGCACAGACATGGAGCGCGGCGAGCGTGCGCTCCATCGCCTCGTCAGAGAGGCGGCCGCTTGCCGCGAGGCCTTCACCAAGCCGCACCACGCGGCTGAAGGCATCGATCACTGTGAAATTCTCGCCCGAAGGCCGCGCGATCAGGAGGCGGCAATTATTGGTGCCGAGATCGAGCGCGGCATAGGCCTGCTTGCGTCCGCGCGAGAATTGCGGGGTGGAAGCGGAAATCTGTTCTTCGAATGGATTGTCACCGCGCGGCTTGGCCTTGCGGCTGGCGCCCCCCTGTTTCTTGGGGCGCTTGTCGGGCCGGGAGGGACGCTTGTAGCGGAAATCGGCTACCTTGCCGGACGTGCCGCCCCTGTTCTTTCCGTGCCCCCGTTTGATGTCCGGCGGATTGCGTTCCGCCATGGGGAATTCTTTCTGTTCCTCTTGCGCAAAACCACCCTGCGCAAGGACCTGACTGTGACGCTAGCGCGACAGGGCGGAAGGGGCAAGCTCGGGCTTGACCTCGCGCGCGCACGAAACTAGATGCGCGGCCTCTCTCCGGCCCGCGGTTGATTCTCCCGCAAGCGCCGGACGGCTGATGCCCCGTCGTCTAATGGTAAGACTACGGACTCTGACTCCGTCAATTGAGGTTCGAATCCTCACGGGGCATCCACTGCTTTACCTTTGACAGGACAACCTGCCCGCTGGGACAGAAGTGGGCTGCAGGGGTTCCCTACCAGCCCAACGGGAAAGCTTCTCCGCGTTCCACTCTCCTGATTTCTCCAAACTTGCTGCAGTTCGACATTCGGTGGCGCCATAGGTGCCGCAACTGGCAGAGAAAACTGCAGGTCGGATGGATAATGGGGAATTGGACGGACCGCAGATATGCGAGGACGTTTCTGCCGCCAATCGTAGTCGACGAGCATCGCGTGCTCTCGCGAACTCGGCAAATACCATCGCGATAGTCCGCTGGACCTGTTGAGAAACGGGCCTCGCTTTCGGCGACGGATGCAGAGCAGCGAATCGGGTCTTCGCGCGCTTTGCGCCCTTAACATTCCCACGTCATCTTGCAGGTGCAATTCGCCGTACTCTGATCCGTCAAGACAATCGTAACCATTGAGACCCCGGCGGACAGCCAATCGTATCGGATCCGACCACGCCGCGATGGTTAATATGCCATTGATTTCCGTTACGAAATTAACCCTTTCCGTGAACCAATCCGAACCACCTCTTCCGGTAGAAGCCTGCAGCCAGGGACGCGATCTGAATGCCAATGGGGTGGGAAGACGATATGGCCTACAAACTGATGCATGGCTCTGCTGCTATTGCGATCGCTACAGTTATGTGTGTGCCTGCCGCCGCGCAGGAAGCCCACGGCTCTGCCGAAAACGTCGGCGCCGCTCAGACTTCGGCGGAAACGCAATCGGAAGACGAGACCCGCGTCACTGTGCGCTCGACGCCGCTCGATCCGCTTTATGGCAAGATCGACCCCTTCTACGGCAAGATCGACGCTTTCTGGGACGACATTTCGCCCTTCTATGGCAAGATCGACCCTTTCTACGGCAAGATTGACCCCTTCTACGGGAAGATCGATCCCTTCTGGGACGACATCAGCCCCTTCTACGGCGACATCAGCGCGTTCTGGGGAAGGATCGACGCATTCTGGGGTAACATCGACGCCTTCGACGCTGGCCGCATGGCCGCGCTCGGCGATTTCTGGTCGCAGACCGCAGTCCAGTTCGGCGCAACCGATACAGCCTGGGCTGCATTGGCCCAGGATAGCGGCAATGTAGCCCTCCAACAGGCGCTTGCGGCGCAGCTCGACCAGCTGGTCGCGCAATCGGAAGCGCATTGGGGCGAATTGGTAGCACAGCAGACCGGGCAGGATTTCCAGTCGATCTTCGTCGATGCGATCTTTGCACGTCACGGGATTGATCCGAGTGATCCGGCTTCGCTGGCGGCACTTTCCGCCAACCAGCGGTCCGCCTTCTTCGTCGATTGGCATGACAGCTTGATGGGATATTCCGGGATCGACCACGTCGATCACTGGATGGGCGGCATCAACTGGACCCCGTCGATCACGCAGATCCAGGGGGCTGGTCACCAGACAACCATCGGCATCCTCGATTCCGCCGTCACCGGCTCGGACGACCTTGCCGACAATGTGGTTTCATCCACCGGCAGCACTGCCTTCGTCAGCGGGCACGGCGCCGGTGTCGCCAGTCTTCTGGTTGGCGCGCATGACGGCGTCGGCGTCATGGGTATCGCCCCCAATGCACGGGTCGTTGCTCACAATCCGTTCGACGAGACAGAAACGGCATCCTGGGAGGACGTCCGCGAGGGCATCATCGCGCTGAATGTCGGCGGTGCCAGCATCATCAACCTCTCTCTTGGTGAGCCCGGGACGCCGCTTTCGGCAGAATGGCGCGGCATCTTCAACGACAGCCGCGTGTTCCCGCACTCAAACACATCGGTTTACGTCCTTGCCGCCGGCAACGACGGCGTGGCGCAAACGAACGACGTCGAATGGGCAGGGGCCTTCTCAACCTCCTTCATCCTTGTCGGATCGGTGTCGCCCGACGGATCGATTTCGGGCTTCTCCAATACTCCGGGCAATGCTTGCCTGCTCAACAACGGGGTTTGCTCGAACAGCTCCGATCTTGGTCAAGGCGGCCTTCTGATGAACCGGTTCATCGTCGCTCCGGGCGAAATGCTGCTCGTGGACGATGGCCATGGCGGCTATGTCCGGCGCAGCGGCACCTCGTTCTCCGCACCGCTCGTGTCCGGCGCGATCGCGCTCCTGCACGATCGTTGGCCGTGGCTCGCCAACAACCCCGAAGCCAGCGTCGAAATCATCCTGCGTTCGGCACGGGACCTCGGCGCGCCGGGAGTGGACGAGGTATACGGCGTCGGGATGCTCGACGTGCTCGCCTCGCAATCGCCGCTCGACTTCAACGACACATACTTCCGCATGTACCAGCGGTATGGCAGCTACTTCTACCGGAGCGATGTAAGCGCGTCTTACCTGCTCTCGGGCGGAGTGCCTTCATGGTGGGAAACCAGCGATGTCTTCTTCACCATGTATGAAGACGTGGGCACCACCTATCGCGATTTTGCCGTGCCGATGTCGACTTACACCACCGGCAAGCGCACGAATGCGCTGGGCGGTGGATACAAGCGCCTGCAGGACTTCGTGTCCGACCGCTTTGCGCGCTGGATCCGCTCCGGCGGAAGCGACTCGCAAGGTGATGGCGTGGCGGGCATTAGCCAGATTGCGTTTGGTGCCGACCACCGCGCGGGCAACTGGTCGCTGCAGTATTCTGCGATCATGCCGCGCCTCAACGAGGAAGGCGTGGTTGAATCGGTTCATTCCGGCGCGAAGCTGACCGATCCTGCTGGCCGTTTTGCGCTGACGCTCGGCCACGGCCAGGGCGCCATGGCACTGGCAGGTGAACGCTTCGGCATCGTGAGCGATTTCGACCGCGACGAAGGCGGCGTAAACCCCATTCTCGGATTCGCTTCCGGCGAGGTCTTTACCGCGGTGAGCTTTGCCCCTTCGGAGGGGACCAGGCTGCGCATCGGCTATTCGGAAAACAGCCGTGGCTGGGAAGATATCCCGGCGATCAACCCGGTCGATCGTTACCTTCAGGGCGAGTTCGGCGACCAACGGGCGAATGCGCTCACGATGGACCTCGAACAGAAGGTCAGCGACAGTCTTTCGCTCAACGTCCAGTACACGCATCTGGATGAGGCCAACGCCCTTCTCGGTGTCCAGACAGACAACGATATGCTGCTTGGAGAAGGCGCTCGTACCGAAGCGCTGACACTGTCGGGCACGATCGGGCTGGGCGCGAAACTGCGCCTCGATCTTTCGGCAACGGTCGGCAAGACCGAACTTGCCGAAGGCCAGTTCCTCGCCAATGCCAGCGATATTCTGAGCACTGCGGGTCAGCTTTCATTGACGGGCACGGGGGTGTTCGAAAGCCGCGACAGTCTGCGCCTGACACTGGGGCAGCCGCTCCAGATCGAGGATGGGTCGCTGGCGATCTACAGCCTCGAAGTGGTCGATCGCGAAACCGGGGAAACCGGGATCAGGGCCCAGGAGATCGGCATTGCGACCAAGCGCCGCATCATGGGCGAGCTCGTCTATGCCGCCCCACTTGGCGATGCTGCCGAACTGGGCGTGTTTGGACGATATGTGAGCGAAGGCAGTGCAAGCCCGGAAGACGGCGTCATGCTCGGCATCAATCTGGGCAAGCGGTTCTAACGCGAAGACAGCCGGTCACGGCAGCGCTGCTGGGGAGCGCTGCCGCAAAACAACAAGAGAATTTGGGGGTTCGACATGGCCAAGGGACTGCAAAAGGCGATACTTGCGAGTGCTCTCGCGATCGCTCTACCGACAGCCGTCACAGCAGCGGATACCGCCGGTGTCCAGGACTACGAAGCCAAGCTTACGGCCGCGAAATCGGCAATGATGGGCGATACTGCAGAAGCACTTCGTCTTGCGCAGGAAGTCCGCGGCAGCGCGCAGCAGGACACCACCGAGGCGCACCGTATCCGCCTTGTAGCCCGCTGGCTCGAAGGTGAGGCGCTGATCCGTCTGAACCGCGCCGATGAGGCACAGGAAATTATCGAAGCGGCATTGAGCGAGGCTGGCGAATCTTTCGAAAACGACATCCTCTACGCGGACCTTCTGCGCTCCAAGGCATCGCACAAGGCCCATAGCGGCGAATATGGCGAAGCGCTGTCGGCATTCTTCGAAGCGCACGACCGCTACAAGAGCCTTGGCGAGACGCGGAGCCAGGCGATCGTGCTCCAGAATATCGGATCGCTCTATCTCGACGCACGCGATTACGAGCGCGTCATGCGCTACTATCGCCTGGCCAATGAAACGCATGCCGACGACCTCGCCCTCTCGCTTTCGGCTCACAACAACGTCGGCAACGCGCTCAAGGAATTGGAGCGCTACGAAGAAGCCGAGAGCGAGTTCGAGCGCGCTTTGGAACAGGCAGTGAAAATGGGCTCGCCCATGCTGCAGGCGCGTATCCTGACCAATATCGCATCGACCCAGTTGCTGATGGGCGATGCGATCAGGGCCCGCGCGACCATCGACAAGGGTATCGCGCTTGCACAAGACACCGCGCCCGACTGGCTGCCATTCATGCACGGTGTGCGCAGCCAGATCTTTCTTGAGCAGGGCAAGTTCGGCCAGGCTCGCACCGACATCAAGCGTACGTTCGCCGGACAGGACCTGGAACAGAGCTCGCCCTATTTTCGCGATTTCCACCAGGCTGCCTACAAGATCCATTCGAAGTCCGGCGAGCACGCACTAGCGCTTCGTCACCTTGCGGCGTTCCACCGGATCGACGGACAGGCTCGCGATCTTTCTGCGCAAGCAAACAGCGCCCTGCTTGCAGCCCGGTTCGACTCCGAAAGCCGTGAACTTCGCATCTCGAAGCTTTCGGCGGAGAAGCAGGCCAGCGAAGCACGACTTGCATCCTCGGAAAACCAGGTGTGGGCCCTCACAGCCGGTATCGGCTTCGTGATCTGCGCCCTTCTCGCGCTTCTCCTTAACCTGCGCGTTCTGAGCCGCAGCAAGAAGGCGATCAGCAACGCAAACGACAAGCTGACCTATGTCATCCAGCACGATGGCCTGACCGGCCTCTATTCGCGCGATCATTTCCATGCCTTGCTCGAAGAGGAGGTGAGCTCCGCGAACCAGGATGAGCAAAGCGGCGTGCTGATGCTGATCGACCTCGATCGCTTCAAGCAGGTGAATGATACCTATGGCCATGCTGCAGGCGACCGCGTGCTTGTAAACACCGCCCTGCGCTTCCGCGAGGCAGCTGGCCAGGATGCTGTCATTGGCCGACTTGGTGGCGATGAGTTCGCGCTGTTCATGCCGCACCCATATGCTGTCGAAGACGCATGGGATGTCGCACGGGCCATAATCGAGCGCATCGCGATCCCGTTCAGCCACGAAAGTCACGAAGTCCTCGTCGGTGCCTCCGTCGGCATCGCCAGCATCGGCGGCGAGGATCGTTCGATGAGCTCGATCATAACCAATGCCGATCTCGCTCTTTATGAAGCGAAGCGCCGGGGTCGCGGCATGTTCGTGAATTACAAGCCATCGATGCGTTCGAAGCTTGAAGAGCGTACTTCGATCGAGAACGATCTCGCCAAGGCGCTTGAGAAGAACGAATTGTCGATCGCGTACCAGCCGATCGTCGATGGGCCGTCGGGCGATGTCCGCTGCTACGAAGCGCTGATGCGCTGGAACCATCCGGAGCGCGGCGAAGTATCGCCCGATCTCTTCGTCCCCGTGGCCGAAGATGCCCTGCTGATCGACACGCTCGGCGCCTGGCTACTGAAAACCGCCTGCCGTGACGCAATGAGCTGGAAGGAGGACGTGAAGCTGACAGTCAACGTGTCGGCAGTCCAGCTTTCGAACCGGTCATTCCTCTCGACGGTCATCGAAGCCTTGGCGTCGAGCGGCCTTCAGCCCAACCGCCTTATCCTCGAGCTTACCGAAAGCGTCGTCCTCGAAATGGACGAACATGTCGAACGCCTGATCAAGAGCCTGCACGACCTGGGCGTGTCCTTCGCCCTCGATGACTTCGGCCGTGGCTATTCCTCGCTGAACTACATCGAGAAGATGCAGTTCTCGATGATCAAGATCGATCGCGACTTCGTGCAGGCAGCTGCCGCGGGTTCCGCCAAAAGCCAGGCAGTGGTGTCGGCCATCGTGTCGCTGGCGCATTCGCTCGGTATAGATGTGACGGCCGAGGGGATCGAAGGCGTTGAACAAGCCGACGCCATGCGCGGTCTGGGATGCTCATGGTTCCAGGGGTTCCACTTCGGTCGCCCCGAACCGCTGCACATGGAAACGATTGAAGCCGGTCCGATGTCGGGCGCGCGCGCGAAGATCGCGATCGGGCAGGCGTGATCCCTGGTCATAAGGGTGTCGGCAACACCGGCATTCGCCTCCGGCTGGCTGGGTGAAGGCTAGACAGGCAAGAGCAAGAGCTCCCGCTCGGGTCGCCGGTGATGCAAGGGAGGTTGCCCGGACCGCGATCGAGGCGGCGTTCACATCATGAGCGCTCCGGGCGGCAGTTTCCCTCGATGATCGGCCAAGAAACAAAAGCGCAATCCGTCCCGTCGGAAGTGCCTGGATGCGTGTTGCCGATCAGAAGAAAATCCTCGACAGAATCGCCAGAATTCCTAGGAATTACTAGGGGACATTTGGGAAACGGGTCGCATGGCACAAATCAACGGCACTTCGGGCAACGATAATCTTCAGGACACGGCGGAAAACGACGTCGTTCTTGCGGGCGCGGGCAATGACGGTTTTTCAAGTTCGCAAGGTAATGACGTTGCCTATGGCGAAGGGGGCAATGACACTCTCAATTCCTACGCCGGAAACGACCAGATGTTCGGTGGCGGCGGTGTCGATACTCTCTACGCCCTGCGCTATTCATACGACCCTGTAAGCACCGTCCTGCTGAATGGCGGCGGGGACGACGATTTTCTCGAAGCCAACATCAGCAATGGATCGACCGTCACGCTGTTGGGCGGATCGGGGAACGACTCTTTCTTCGCCTCGGGCTGGGAAGGAACCTACATTGCCGATGGCGGTGACGGCGACGACGAGTTTTGGATCGCTCTCGACGGGCTGGTCTATACTTTGACGATGGGTGCGGGATCGGACCTCGTCCGGATTTCGGGGCCCGGCGGGTATGATCTGGCCGACCTGATCACCATCACCGATTTCGCGACCGGCGCTGGGGGCGATGCGGTCGAGCTGCGTGATTTCCTCGAAATGACTTTGGGTTCGTCGGAAGCCAATCCCTTCGTCAATGGCACCCTGCGCCTGACGCAGAGCGGCGCCCATACATTGCTCGAGATTGACCAGTTCGGCGACGACAACTGGGTCACTTTCATCAACTTCGAGAATACGCAAGTCGGCGACTTTACCTATCACAATCTCGGATACACGCCCGACGGATCGCCCATTCCCGGCGAAACCTGGGTCGGGACCGAAGGTGACGATGTCCGCCAGGGTACCGACTATAACGACGACCTCAGCGGCTTGGGCGGAAACGACATCATCGGCGGCGGACTTGGCGATGATCTGATCCTCGGCGGTGCCGGGAACGACACGCTCTATGGCGAGCAGGGTGACGACGTCATCTATGGCGAAGGCGGCGATGACACCATCGATGTCGGCTCGGGCAACAACACCGCTTATGGCGGGGGCGGTAACGACGCGCTCACGGTGGAGCATGGCATCAACGACTGGCTGACCACCGCAACGCGTCTTGAAGGCGGCGACGGTGACGATACGCTGACGGCAAAGATCAACGGCTCCTCCACCGCGGAACTAATCGGCGGGGCCGGAGAAGATCACTTCATCGTCGATGGCGAATCCGGATCCGTAACCGTCGACGGCGGCGCAGACGACGATTTGGTCGAAGTCCGGGTGGAAGGCGCTTCGACGACCGTGACGCTCGGCGGCGGCGTGGATACGCTGCGCCTGACGGGTCCGGTTTTCGGGAATTTCCAGGGGGTCATAGTCACGGACTTTGTTGCCGGCGATGCGGGCGACATCATCGACTTCTCGCCGCTCTACAGCGAGCTGAGCTACAATTGGGACGGGATCAGCAATCCGTTCCGAGGCGGTTACCTGCGACTGGTGCAGGTCGGCAACGATACTCGGCTCCAATACAGCCAGGGCGGTGCAGCCAATCCCGACATGTATTTCGATCTTGTCATTTTCCAGAATACGCAGGTCGGCGACTTCACAACCTATAACTTCGGCTTCCCGCCCGACGGCAGCTATCCGCCGGGCGTCAGCTGGACCGGCACTAATGGTCCCGATGTCTTCGACGGGACTGCCGGAAGCGATGTCGTGACCGCGCTGGGTGGTGACGACACGATCCGCACCTTCGATGGCGATGACGTCATCTATGCCGGTGGCGGCAATGACATCATCACTTCGGGCGATGGCGCGGATACGGTCTATGGCGGTGGCGGCGACGACACGATCGACGACTATGGCAATGGCGTCGGCGATGACTTCGTCGACGGCGGCGAAGGCAACGATACGATCACCATCATCCACGGGATCAAGGCCGGACTCGACGAGGAGCTGACCGTCTATCTCGGCGGCGGCAACGATACGCTCTACATCTACCAGTCGCAGTCGGACTGGAACTTCGTCTACGCAGGCGATGGCAATGATTACATCTGGTATACGGGCGCTGCCGGGAGCGTCTCCATGGATGGCGGCACCGGGGACGACACGTTCGAAATCCTGCTCTGGGGCCCCAGCTACGAGATCACGCTCGGCAGCGGCCAGGATCTCGTGAATATCGGCTACCAGATCAACCAGAACTTCCTTGCCGACAATCTGGTGATCACCGATTTCGTGGTCGGCAATGCGGGCGACAGGCTGCTGTTCGGAGACATCCTGCCGAATTTCGGCGGCTTCCTCTGGAACCCATTCTACGACCAGCGCGTCCGCCTCGTGCAGGATGGCGACAATGCCCTCCTGCAGATCGACCGCTATGGCGGCGGCAACCACATCACCATTGCCGTGCTTCAGGGCGTCGACATCGGCGAGTTCACCGGCAACTACAATCTCGGCTGGGACCCTGGCACGCAGAGCTTTTACGGGACTACCGGCGTCGACAATCTCGCCGGCCTGTGGGGCAACAACTCCATGTTCGGC
The DNA here is from genome assembly GCF_019711415.1 of Qipengyuania vesicularis. Taxonomy (GTDB): domain Bacteria; phylum Pseudomonadota; class Alphaproteobacteria; order Sphingomonadales; family Sphingomonadaceae; genus Qipengyuania; species Qipengyuania vesicularis. The sequence goes on from NZ_JAIGNJ010000004.1 coordinate 206,915, forward strand.
TACGAGGGCGACGACATCCTCGACGGGCGGGCAGGTGACGACACGCTCGATGGCGGGATCGGCAACGACAATCTGCTCGGCGCCAAGGGCAACGACACGCTTCTCGGCGGTGAAGGCGACGACCTGCTCGATGGCGGGCGCGGCGACGACACGCTGTTCGGCGGCGCAGGCAACGACAAGCTCGTCAGTTGGAGAGGCCTCAATACCTTCCATGGCGGCGATGGTGACGACCTGATTGTCGGCGGCGAGGACAAGGACGTCGCCTATGGCGGAGCGGGCGTGGACACCCTTCGCGGCCATACCGGTGACGACGAACTCCATGGCGGCGACGACAACGATATCCTCGCCGGCAGCTGGGGCAACGACTTCCTCTATGGCGACGCGGGCAATGACTATGTCACCGGCCAGGGCGGCAACGACGTAATCTATGGCGGCCTCGGCAATGACAAGCTGCTTGGCGAAGACGGTGCCGACACGATCGTCGGCGATGCCGGGGGCGACGATATCGACGGTGGTGGCGGCAATGACTGGCTCCAGGGCAGCGACGGGCACGACACCATCACGGGTGGAACCGGCTTCGACCTGCTGTTTGGCGGCAATGGGGATGATGATCTCGACGGCGGCTATGGCGACGACGAATTGCGCGGCGATGCCGGCTTCGACGTCCTGAGCGGCGGATTCGGGAACGACCAGCTATGGGGCGGCGACGATGCCGACGACCTCTATGGCGATGACGGGAACGACATCCTGCGCGGCGAGGGCGGCGACGACCTCATTTTCGGCGGCCTTGGCCTCGACCAGATCTATGGCGGGGACGGCGACGACGATATCGAAGGGGAGGATGGCGACGATTTCATCGACGGCGGCAATGGCTCCGATCTCATCCTCGGCGGCGCGGGCTACGACGCGATCCTGGCCGGCGCGGGCGATGACACCGTTTATGGCGGCGCCGATCTCGACGACATCTTCGGCAATGACGGAAACGACTTCCTTTATGGCGAAGGCGGGGAGGACCTGCTGTCGGGCGGTGAGGGCAACGATCGCCTCGAGGGCGGCGATGCCGACGACGTGCTGATCGGTGGTAGCGGCAATGATATCCTGATCGGCGGCGCGGGCGTCGATGTGCTGACCGGCGGTCTGGGCAGTGACACGCTGACGGGCGGTGCCGGGATCGACGTGTTCGTGTTCGATACTTCCCCCGGCGTGGGCAATGCCGACACGATCACCGATTTCAATGCGGCCGAGGACGGGATTGTTCTCGAGCTGTCCATATTCACCGGGATCGACGGCGAGGGCGTCCTGTTCGACAGCGAGTTCCACACGGGCTCTGCGGCAGCTGACGCGGCTGACCGGATCATCTACAACAGCGCGACCGGCGAGATCTTCTACGATAGCGACGGAACCGGCGCGAGTGCGCAGGTGCTTGTCGCAACTGTCACGCCGGGCACGAACCTGTCGGCCGCCAATTTCGAGGCGTATTTCCTCCAGAATGCGGCGCAGAATCCCGGTGGCGACAGCTTGGGCCAGTTGCAGGCCGGTGATCTCCACACGATAGGTGCCGATATCTTCATCGCCTGATTGGCCGATATTTACTGTCAAATGACAATGCGCGCGTGGCTATTTTGCAGCACCGGGCGAGTTTTCGTCACCGCTTCACTTAGGGTATCGACAAGTGATGCGGGGCTATTAGAGATAATTCGGTAATTTTTTAGGGGTCGCATATCATGCCAATCATCAACGGTACTTCGGGTGACGACAATCCGGATGACACGCCAGGTGACGATACCGTCTACCTCATGGCGGGCGACGATTTTTTCACCAGCAATTCGGGGAACGACACCGTCTATGGCGGGGGAGGGGCGGATTATCTTTCGTCCTACGCAGGCGGAAACACCCAGCTCTTCGGCGATGACGGCAACGACACCCTGAATGTCGAGCGTGTCTACTATCATCCCGATGTCACAATCCTCGCCGACGGCGGCGATGGAGATGACCATATCAACGTCAATCTCACAAATCGCTCCGTGGTCACTGCACTTGGCGGTGCGGGCAACGATACGTTCAATTTCGACGGCGGGGGTAGTGGCGCCAACCAGCTGTTCGCCGACGGAGGAACCGGTAACGACAGATTCAATCTCGAACTCGAAGGTCAGCATTACCAGCTGACCCTTGGCCTCGGTCAGGACACGGTTTTCCTGACCAACGGCTATGGTTCAAGCGTCTTCGAGAACAAGGTTACGATTCTCGATCTCGAGCTTGGCGCCACAGGCGATCGGATCGATTTCAATACGGTCCTTGCGCAGGTGAGCGGATGGAACGGTTTCGATAACCCCTTCGTCGAGGGTTATGTCAGGCTGCTCCAGTCGGGCAATGACGCATTCCTGCAGGTCGATAGCAACCTCGATGACAATTGGGTCACGATGGTCATCCTTAGAGATGTCGATTCGAGCAGCCTCACCTACCACAACCTGGGCTGGACGCTGGACGGGTCGGGAGTTCCCGGTGAGACATGGAATGGCACGGAGAACGCAGACTACTATCAGGCAGGTGATTTCGACGATACGCTAAGCGGGCTTGGCGGCGATGACACACTGTTCGGCGGTGTCGGCGACGACAACATCCTTGGTGGAGCCGGCAACGATCAGCTCGATGGCGGCGAAGGCGACGACACGATCTACGGTGAAGGCGGTAACGACCTCATCGAGACGCAGATCGGCAATGACCTCGCTTACGGCGGTGGCGGCAACGATACGCTGATCATGGATCATGGCTTCTATATGGAGCAGGATTTCGACTCCACGCTCGACGGTGGGGATGGTGACGATACGCTGGTCGCCGAGTTCAACGGAACCAGCACGGTCACAATGCTGGGTGGTGAAGGGGCCGACACGATCTCGCTCAGCACCAGCAGCGCGGGCACGGCGATCATCGACGCTGGCGCCGGGAATGATGATGTCACCTTGAATCTGCTGGGCTCGCGAACCGTGACGCTGGGCCTCGGGAGCGATGTGCTGCACATCGCGGAGGGGGAACCCAGCGCCTATTTTTCGACACCCGTTCTCGTCACCGATTTCGACACTTCGGCCGGGGGTGACACGCTCGACCTGTCAGAGCTCTGGGACATTATCCGCGCGGCAGGCGACAAGCCCGAAAACCCCTTCCGGGGCGGGTACATGCGGCTGGTCCAGGATGGGGCCGATACGCACCTCCAGTACAGCCCGGACGGTGCGGCCACGCCCAATGCCTATTTCACCTTCCTCATTTTCCAGAACACCGACATCGGTGACTTCAACTACGACAATCTCGGCCACAATCCCGACGGCAGCGAACCGCTGGGAGAGGACTGGACCGGGACCGCAGGCAACGACAGCTACCAGGGCACCTTCGGCACCGACACGATCAATGCGCTGGGCGGTAACGACACGATCTACGGACTCGGCTCGAGCGATACGATCTACGGTGGCGACGGCGACGACTGGATCGACGGCGGAGAGGGCGCCGATCTTCTCTATGGCGGCGCTGGCAACGACTACATCCGCGATTACAGCAATGGCTACGGGGATGACTTCGTCGATGCAGGCGATGGCAACGACACCGTCCATATCCAGCACTACATTTCCGGCCCCGACGAAAACCTGTTTGTCAACCTGGGTGCCGGCAACGACACCCTGACCGTCGATTCATGGACGCCGCGTTCCTTCGTCTATGCGGGCGGAGGTGACGACAGCATTCTCTTCAGCGGGCGCGAAGGCTTCGCCGATATCTATGCCGGCGGCGGCAATGACGACATCCGTGTCATCCTATGGGGCGGCAGCTATCGCCTTACGCTCGGTGCGGGCCAGGACCTGATCACGATCTCCAATCAGCTCGAGTTCGACGCGATCGCCGATAACCTCGTGGTGACCGATTTCCAGGTCGGCATCATGGGCGACCGGATCGATTTCTCGGAATTCCTGTCCAACACATACATCGGTCTGGCCGCCTGGAACCCGTTCTACGACCAGCGCGTGCGGCTGGTGCAGGACGGGGCGGACGCAGTTCTAAAGATCAACTGGGGTCTTTCGGAAGACTACATCACGATCGCCGTGTTCGAGAATGTCGACATCGGCACGATCTCGGGCCGCTACAATTTCGGCGCGGACCCCGGCACCCTGACCTTCACCGGAACTGCTGCAGCCGACAATCTGGTGGGCCTGTGGGGCAACAACACCATGACCGGGGCGGAGGGCGACGACACGCTCGACGGCCGCGGCGGTGACGACACACTCGACGGCGGGATCGGCAACGACAATTTGCTCGGCGCCAAGGGCAACGACATCCTCAAGGGCGGCGACGGCGACGATTTGCTCGACGGCGGACGCGACGACGACATGCTGTTCGGCGGCGCCGGCAATGACAAGCTCGTCAGCTGGAAGGGCTTCAACACCTTCGACGGCGGCGAGGGTGACGATCTCATCGTCGGCGGTGAGGACAAGGACATCGCTTATGGCGGCGCGGGCAACGATACGCTGCGCGGCCACACTGGCGACGACGAACTCCACGGCGGTGACGACAACGACGTCCTCGCCGGCAGCTGGGGCAACGACAACCTCTATGGCGATGACGGCAACGACTATCTCGCCGGCCAGGGCGGCAACGACACGCTCTACGGCGGGCTTGGTCACGACAAGCTGCTAGGCGGCGACAGTGTCGATACGATCTACGGCGAATCCGGCGGTGACGATATCGACGGCGGCGGCGGCGACGATGTCCTGTTCGGCGGAGATGGGCACGACACCATTCAGGGCGGTACTGGCTTCGACACGGTCGTCGGCGGCTTCGGTGACGACATCCTCTCGGGCGGTTTCGGCTTCGACAGACTGTTCGGGGATGAAGGTGCCGACACGATCAATGGCGGTGGCGGTGACGACGTCATCTACGGCGGTCTCGGGGCGGATATCCTGACCGGCGGCAGCGAGTTTGACGACTTCGTATTCGACACTGCGCTCGGTGGCGGCAATGTCGACACGATCACCGATTTCAGTGTCGTCCAGGACGAGATCATTCTCGATCGGAATATCTTCACCGGGATCGGGTCCTCGGGCACGCTCGATGCCGCGGCCTTCCATGCGGGGACCGCTGCAGCCGATGCGAGCGACCGCATCATCTACAACAGCGCGACGGGCGAGATCTTCTACGACAGCGACGGTACGGGCGCCGCGGCGCAAGTGCTCTTCGCCACGGTCACGGCCGGCACGAACCTGACCGCCGCCAATTTCGAGGCTTACTTCCTGCAGGGCCAGGCGGCAGTGCCGGGCGACACTCTGGCGAGCCTGCCACAGGCCGATGACCTGCACGCGCTGGGTAGCGGCCTCTTCGTTCTCTGACGCCCGGTTGAAACGAAAAGAGGGGCGGAGCTTCGGGTGAAGCTCCGCCCCTTGGTTCGGCAGCCGGGACGCTGCGCTGCCGGGAGTCGGGTCAGCGGCCGGACGGTGCCTGGACCTCGCTGGCGGTTTCCACCGTGGTGCCATTCTGGCTCATCTTGCCGCGGGCATTTTCGGGAGCCAGCAATTCATCGGCGGTGGCCACGGTGGTGCCGTTCTGGACCAGTCGGGCTTCCTTGGGTTCCGGAGCCAGCACCTCGTCGGCGGTCGCAACCGTCGTACCGTTCTGGACCAGCCGTCCCTCATTCGTTTCCGGCGCCAGTACTTCGTCGGCCGTCGCGACGGTAGTTCCGTTCTGCGAGAGCCCGGCGCGGGCCGGCGGCTGGCTGCCGTCGATCACGCGGACATGCCCTCCGCTGCCGGATGCTTCAGCTGCCTCCCCCTTCTCGACCTTCCAGCTGGGCTCGACCCCGCCTTCCTCGCCACCTTGAGAGCTGGCTCGGGCCGCCTGGACCGCGGGCAGCAAGAGGGCTGCTTCGCCTTCTTTTTCGGGTGCCTTGATGTCGTCTGCCGTCGGGACGGTGGTGCCGGGCTCCTGGCGGAAGCCGCCATTGCCCCGCGGCGCATGGGTCCCGGCGCCGGTTACGATATCGGCCCGACCATCATCGGACGCGGAACGGGCTCCTCTGCGGCTGCGCTGCTGCGATTCGCCGGGTACGCCTTCCATGTGAATGAAGGGACGGGCCGCGGTCTCCGATCCCTGTCCGCGGCTGCGCTGTGCCGCACCCGAGCGAGCGCTACGTGCCGGGCGTGCTGCAGTCCGTTCGCGCGCCGCCGGACGCGCAGTCGCACCCTTGCGCTTGCCACTGCGTGCCGGAGCGGCTGCCCGGTCGCTCTGGGCGCGGGCGGTCGGGTTTCCGTCTTCCGCCGCATCGGCAGGTGCCGGGGCTACCAGCATCAGGGCCGGAACGGTGAGGGCGAGGATGCCTGCCACCGAGAGGCGGCCGGCGGCGTGTTTTCCAAAGGCTTTCGTCATTTTCAGTCTCCCTGAGTCGTATTTGACGAATCGCCCTATAGGTCTTATTAGAGCAGGGGTCTAGAGCAAAAATCTAGACACGAAATCTAGAGTGACATTTGGCGAGAGTGGTGCGAAGTGAAATCCCATGGTTCAATCACGCAGTGAGGAGACGAAGACGCGGGTGCTCGACGCCGCCGCGGAGCTGATCGTCGAGATGGGTCACACCAATGTGACGCTGAGGGATATCTGCCAGCGGTCGGGGATCTCGAACGGAAGCGTCTTCCATCATTTCGGATCAAAGGAGGGGGTCGTGCGCGAACTCTTCCTGATCGAGCGCCGCCGCTATCTGGGCGCGATCGCCGAAGCGATTACCGGTTACGAGGGCGACCCCTGCGATGCCTTTGCGCAAGGTACGCGCGAGGCCATGCGTTTCCAGCTCGCCGATGTGGAACGCTTCATGCACCTCATCGCCGATTTCAACGACAGCGAATGGCTGCGCGAGAACCGCGAGCTGTGGCTCGGCACCGCGCTCGATATCCAGCAGCCGGTCGTAGAATGGGCGATGCCGCATTTCGCCAGCGGTGCGTTGCCGATGATGCCGCCGGCGGTTTTCCAGGCGATGTCGCTCGGCCCGGCCGAATTCCTGATGCGCTCGCAAAGGCAGGGGCGGATCGAGGATGCCTCGGCATTCATCGACACGATCGCTGCCGGGGTCGCCGCCAGCCTCAAGCACCTGCGGGACCAGCAGGCGGCGGAGAAGGCAAAGGCGGACAGCGCCTAGGCATCCGCCGCGCTGGCATCCACGTCTCTCTGGAGTGCGAAGCTTGCCAATCGGCTGGCTGCACGTCACTTCTTCGCCGATGGGAAAGCTCGTACCCAGTCGCACCGCGATCCTCGTTTCGCTCGGCATCACGATTGCCGCAGTGGTCCTCCTCCTCGCGATGGACCGCCCGCCGATCTGCGAATGCGGCTATGTGAAGCTGTGGCACGGCCTGATCAATGATGCGGGCAACAGCCAGCATATCTCGGACTGGTACACACCAAGCCACATCATCCACGGCATGATCTTCTATGCGCTGGGCTGGTGGATCTTCATCAAGCGCGGTTGGGGCGGGGCGGAGGCCGCGAAGAAATGGGGCCTGCCATTGGCAGTGTTCCTCGAGGCTGCATGGGAGGTGCTCGAGAATACTCCCATGGTCATCGACCGCTTCCGCTCGGTCACGGCCAACTTCGGCTATTCGGGAGATAGCGTGCTCAACTCCTTCGCCGATATCGGCTGGATGAGCTTCGGCTTCTGGCTTGCGCTGCGCCTGCCGGTGAAGTGGACCGTGGCGCTGGCGATTATCGGGGAGGTGGTTGCCGGGATCGTCGTGCGTGACGGGCTGACGCTTAACGTCATCATGCTGCTCTTTCCGATCGACGCCATTGCCGAATGGCAGGCCGCGAGCACGCACGGCTGACGCGACTGTGCTGGACTCGGCCTCGCCACAGTCCTAGAGAATTTCCATCCCCGGGGAGCCATGAGGCTGAGAGGGCGGTTGAAGTCCGCCGACCCGTCGAACCTGAACCGATTAGCATCGGCGGAGGGAGTGGAGCGGCGCGACAATACCGCTCTTCCTCCGCCTTATGGAGAGAGCACTCGCATGGCCGACATCAACAGCAAATTCGACATCGGCGTCACCACCGGTCCCATTCGCGGCAGTCGCAAGGTCCATGTCGGCGCCAAGTCCGGTAGCGGTATCCAGGTCGCCATGCGCGAGATCGACCTCGAGGGCGGCGAACCCAGCGTGCGCGTCTACGACACCTCAGGCCCCTACACCGATCCCGATGCGCAGATCGATATCCGCAAGGGCCTCGAACAGAAGCGGCGCGAATGGATCCTCGCGCGCGGCGATGTCGAGGAATACGATGCGCGCGAAGTGAAGCCGGAAGACAATGGCCAGCTTGGTCCGGATCGTTCGGGCGGCGTCCCGGCCTTCCCCAATGTCGCGAAGAAGGTGCTGCGCGCCAAGCCCGGCATGAACGTCAGCCAGATGCACTATGCCCGCCGCGGCATCATCACGCCCGAGATGGAATATGTCGCCGAGCGCGAGAACCTGGGCCGCGAAATGCTGCGCGATCAGGCCGCCCGCCTCACCGCGCGCAACGATGGCCAGCCCTGGGGCGCCGAGCTGCCCGATTACGTCACCCCCGAATTCGTCCGTGACGAGGTCGCCCGTGGCCGCGCGATCATCCCGAACAACATCAACCACCCCGAGACCGAGCCGATGGCGATCGGGCGTAACTTCCTCGTCAAGATCAACGCCAATATCGGCAATTCCGCCGTGGCCTCCGACGTGGCGAGCGAGGTCGACAAGATGGTCTGGTCGATCCGCTGGGGTGCGGACACGGTCATGGACTTGTCGACGGGGCGCAATATCCACGACACGCGCGAATGGATCATCCGCAACTCGCCCGTCCCCATCGGCACCGTGCCGATCTACCAGGCGCTGGAGAAAGTCGGCGGCATTGCCGAGGACCTGACCTGGGAAATCTTCCGCGACACGCTGATCGAACAAGCCGAGCAGGGCGTCGACTATTTCACCATCCACGCCGGCGTCCGCCTGCCCTATGTCCCGATGACCGCCAAGCGCGTCACGGGCATCGTGTCGCGCGGCGGCTCGATCATGGCGAAATGGTGCCTCGCACATCACAAGGAGAGCTTCCTCTACGAGCGCTTCGACGAGATCACCGAGATCATGAAGGCCTATGACATCGCCTATTCGCTGGGCGACGGCCTGCGCCCCGGCTCCATCGCCGACGCAAACGACGAAGCCCAGTTCGCCGAGCTCTACACGCTGGGCGAGCTTACCAAGCGCGCCTGGGAGCAGGACGTGCAGGTGATGATCGAAGGCCCCGGCCACGTGCCGATGCACAAGATCAAGGAGAACATGGACAAGCAGCTGGAGGCTTGCGGCGAAGCGCCCTTCTACACATTGGGCCCCCTCGTCACCGACATCGCGCCGGGTTACGACCACATCACCAGCGGCATCGGCGCGGCGCAGATCGGCTGGTACGGCACCGCCATGCTCTGCTACGTCACGCCCAAGGAACACCTCGGCCTGCCCGACCGCGACGATGTGAAGGTGGGCGTGGTGACCTACAAGCTCGCCGCCCACGCCGCCGACCTTGCCAAGGGCCACCCGGCCGCCAAGGTCCGCGACGACGCCTTGAGCAAGGCCCGCTTCGAATTCCGCTGGCGCGACCAGTTCAACCTCAGCCTCGACCCCGACACGGCCGAGCAATATCACGACCAGACCCTCCCCGCAGAAGGCGCCAAGACCGCCCACTTCTGCTCCATGTGCGGCCCGAAATTCTGCTCGATGAAGATCACGCAGGAAGTGCGCGACTTCGCGGCGAAGCAGAACTCGGACAGCTATCTGGCGACCGAGAACATCAAGCGCGAGACCTCAGCGGAAGAGGCCGAGGAAGCGCAGAAGGGCATGGAGGAGATGAGCGAGGTTTACCGGGAGAAGGGCGAGAAGCTGTATTTGCCGGAGGGGTGAGTGACGTCGCTCAGACTATCCATTTTGCTGGTTTTTAGGTTGGAGCATTAGTCATGGAGTCAGGCAAGGCATCGCTTGCAGACCTTTTCGAGAACGAGCTTTTTTATGAGATTCCCAGTTTCCAACGACCGTTCTCGTGGGACAAAGACAACTTTCAAGAGTTGGTAGACGATCTCTGGGATACGGAGTTCGATACTGAGTATTTTCTAGGCAGCATAGTCTACTATGCCGAAGATCAGACGCGAATGGTTGTGGACGGACAGCAACGTCTGACGTCACTGATGATCCTGCTGGCATGCATCCGGGACCTGATTGAGAACCAGAAAATCAAGGACGACATCCAGAGAATGATCGTCCAGCCAGAGGATACCGTCCGGCAGATTGACGAACGAGAACGACTGTTTGTCAAAGATCGCGACATGTTCAAATTGATGGTGACCGACAATGGCGGAACCAATGAGAGATATGATGCGCGAGACTACGACGAGCCAAGCAACCGGTATGTGATAGCTCGCAGCATATTCCGCTCATCCCTGGAGGGACGGAGCCAAGAAGACCTAGTAGATTTTCTCCGCTTCGTCTCCACGAAGTGTATTGTGATCTATCTCGAAGCAGACTCCTTTGATGAAGCATTTCGCTTGTTTGAGGTTGTGAATGACCGAGGCAAATCTCTTCGCCGAATTGACTTGCTGAAATCTCATAATCTTAATCCCTCGGTCGTGCCTAGCAAGAAAAAGCGCGCACTCTTAGCTAATCAGTGGGAGCAAGACGAAGCAAGTATAAAAGAGAAAGAATTTGAATCTCTCTTCAACATGATCCGTCTGATTCACACGAAGTCAAAACCTGCTGAAGACCTTTATTCGGAGTTTAAAAATAGGATCTTTGATCGTGGGAGGATGGAGGAGGGCGAAGGTTTCTTCGAGGAAATAACTCGATACGTCGATATCTATAAGCAGATATTCCAAGACTACGATTATCTGGACGGCCATGACTGTGAACGTCATTTTATGGCTCTAATGTCCATAATGGATGATCAGCTTCGTACTTTTGAGTGGCGCGCCTGTGTTCTCGCTTTCGCAAAAAAATTTGGCAGGGAGGATCTCTACGCGTTTTGTCTCGCGATTGAGAAAATCACGCTACTTCATTCCGTGGAGGGTGTTCGAAAAGACGAACGGTATGCTGATTTCACCGCAATCTTGACACGTATCGAAAGCGCCAAGGATGGCGCAGAATGTGCAGCATCAATTCAGATTGACACCTCAAAAATTGAAGAAAAGTTGGCGGAGGATGACCTCTACAAAAAACCTCACGAAAAATACGTTTTACTTCGCCTTGAATTAGCGGTCGCCGAAATGGACCAAATGCGTCAATTCACCGCTCGGACCGCTGAGCACGTTTTTCCTCAGAATCCGGAGGACGATAGCGAATGGGCGCAAATGGCTAACGAAGAAGAACGGAAAGAGTTCGTCAACAAATTGGGAAATCTGATTCTTCTCAGTAAGGGCAAAAATTCATCCGCTAGCAACCGCGACTTCCAAGAAAAGAAGCAAACATACCTAGCTCCAAGGGTAAGCGATTTTCCACGCAGTAGCCAAGTGCTCGGTTATGAAGCTTGGAACCGAGCAATAATCGAAGAGAGAACGAAGGAGGCCGCTTCGCTCGTTCTTCGGGACCCCGGTCAATAGCCGGGTGCTCGGCAGGTAGTGGAGTTTCAGGGACAGTATGTTCAATTTCTAACCCGCCGGAACGAGCTTCTCCACCAGCGCCCTGAGCTCGCTCGGTGTCGTATGTCCGGCGACGATCTCGTGATAGCCGATGCCCGCCTTGCGCAGCGCTTCCTTCTTTACCGCATCGCGCGCGGCGGCGCTGGTGCCTGTGTGGTGACCTGAGCCCTGATATTCGAGCGCGTGCAAGACCTGGCAGTTCTCGTCCATCAGCGCGAAATCGACGCGCTTTGAATTGACTGCGAGGAAGGCGTCCTTGTCGGGGCTGGCGAGGAACTCGCCAAGGCTCACCTGCGCCATCACCTGCCAGCGGGAATTGCGCGCGATCACAGCCGAGTCGAGCGCTTCGAACACTTTCGCCTCCGACTTGTTGAGCAGCGAGCGCGAGGTGAAGCTGGATCGGCTCACAAGCTTCAGCTGCTCGGCAGCGAGGTCAGCGCCGATGGCCTGCTCACGTTCCGCTTTCTCGACTACGCGCAGCGTCGGACCCTTCTTGCCGGACTTGCCCGCATTGCGCCCGCGCCAATAGGCCTTGCGCTTTTCGGCATCGGACTTGGCGATCACGCGCTCGAGCCCGATCCCGATCATTGCACCGAGAAACAGTACGATCAGCAGCGCCACGGGGCGGTCGAGGAGGAAGTTTATCGTTTCCATTTCCGCACCTTAGTCCAGTGCCAGTTTGGAAAACGTAAAACGCTTTGCCTGGAATCTGCGCCGAATTCAGAGGTTCACCACCGCCAGTTCTTCACGAGCGCCTTTGCTACGGCCTTCCGCCTGAATTGCCCCATCTGATCACCGCGATGCCGGCGACCGCCAACAGCACCAGCCACAGCTTCGGATTGACCGTCCAGAAGTTCACGAACAGCGCGGCATGCATCGCGGTATAGGCGGCTAGCCAGCCAAGGCCCCAACTCCGGCGCAAGAGGGCGCCGATCGCGCCGATCGAGACGACCAGTCCCATCGCCCCGATATAGCCGAAATAGGCGGGCACCGAGAAGCCGACGAGGTTGACCTCGGCCGACCCGATGAAGGCGCGTGTGTCGGCCAGCGCCTCGACCGCTTCTCCGCCGAAACTCCACCAGCCTGCCGCTTGTCCGATCATCAGCCCGCTGACACCGATACGGATGAGCCCGGAGGCGAGGAAAACAAGGGCGACAAGTATTGCCAGAAACCGTTTCGTCATGGTGTATTGCTTACACAATACACAGGTCTCGTCAACGCCCGTGTGTGGGAACATCAGTTGCCTATCCTCACCAGCACCCGCTCCTGAACGCTGCCGCCAATCTTGACGCCCACCGCATTTGGCCGAACACTCCGCGCCCATGACCCGGACCGAAACCAATCGCGCTCTCATCACCAAGGCTTTCGAAGGCTTGCGCCATGGTGATCCCTCGCATTTCCTCCCGCTGTTCGGCGAGGATATCGAGTGGCGGGTGATGGGTTCGTCCGCCTGGTCCAAGCATGTGAAGGGTCTTGCCAATGTCGAGCGGGATCTCGTCGGGCCGCTGTTTGCCCGTTTCGCGGGGCCCTATCTCAACATTCCCGAGCTGATCCTTGCCGATGGCGACCATGTCGTCGTGCTGGCGAAGGGCGACGCCGAGACTGTCGAAGGCCAGCGCTACGACAATGACTATTGCTTCGTCTTCCGGCTGGAGGGCGGCAGGATCGTCGAAGTACGCGAATACATGGACACGATCCTCGCCGACAAGGCGCTCGGTACCGGCTAGCCGTATTCGCGAGCGGGCCGGGCAAGGCGCGCCTTTTCGTCGGCAGGTTTCAACAAATGATGTCGCCCGATAGGGACTGTTGAAATAGTCACGCGCCCAATCAACCAAATCTTGAGTTCTCTTCGTCTTATTGTCAGTCGGGGATCGATTTTTTCTTAGGAGTATTCGGGTCGTGAAAAATTTGGGCGGGATTGCCGCTGCGCTGCTTTGCAGCGTGGCTTTGTCGGCATGTGGCGGGGGCGATTCCCCGAGTACGGGTGGGGGCGGTACGCCGACCCCGTCGCCAACTTCCTCGCCGAGCCCCACGCCGTCGCCTTCACCTTCGCCGACGAGCTACACCAAGTTCCACGACATCGCCGTGCCGGTCGCTTTCGAAACCGCGTGTTTTACGGCGGACCCCTTCGAGGCGGGCAGCATGCCGACGCTGTTCGGCCCGCAGGGGTTCGGACAAGCCAGCGCCCTGTCCTATGACGGCAGCGACCTGTCGGTGGCGATCAAGGGCGTGAACGGGGTGACGCAAAGCTGGACCGGCGACCAGCGCGCCAACCTCACCACCGGCTGGGGGCCGGACGAGGACCAGTATCACTGGAGTAAGCCGCACCCCACGTCCTCCGACCGGGAGAGGCTTACGATGTTTGTTCCCTATTACGGGGCTGTCGGCGGCTTCCAGCTCAACCGCTACTCGCGCGCAATCACCGCAAAGATCAGGGGCGCTGGCACGATCCTGTCGCAGACATGGTGCGCAGGCGGCGTGCAGACCGCGGCGGGCGACTTCCCGAGCGGGACGAAAACCTACCCAGACACCGACGTCAGCTGGGGCGACATGTGGGCGCGCGATGGGTCCGGCCAGCCGGAGCTCGACCGGTTCTGGCTTACCGACTTCAGCAATTTCGCGCTCGAGGCGGATTTCGCGACGAATACGGTCAATCTCGACATCACCTTCGCCAAGGCTTCGGGCGAGACTTTCGGCCCCTACACCGGCACCGGCACGATCGGCAGCAAGGGCGAGATCAGCGCGGACCTCGCCACCGCAGACGGCACGCTGATGATCCGCGGCAGCTTCTTCGGCCCGGGCGCCAGCGAATATGTCGTCATCTACGGGCTCGCCGAGGATACCAATGGCGACGGCGAGAACGACCTCGTCTTCATCGGACCCGTGGGGGCGCGCGAATAGGTTCGGGCGAGGCCGGGCCACGGGGCGAACTCCGCTCCTGCGCCCGGCCGTTGGTCTGCCGCAAATCGACGCTGGCAGAGCATCGGCTTGACCCGCGGCCTGCGCGGCGCTTGCACTCCCCGCATCCAGCATGGGGGAGTCAGACATGATCGCAATCGCTTCGAAATACCCGGCGCTCGCCGCGGCCGTCCTGGCCCTGGCCGCGCCCGCCGCCGCGCAGGACGCGCCTCAGCGCCGCTATGCCGAGGCGAGCGCGCAGACTGCCACCGTCGCGGACGCCTATTTCGCGGCCTATATCGCCAACGACTGGGACGCGCTCGAACCCCTGCTCGCCGAGGACGCCAGCTTCCACGATCCGACTTCCGAGCGCATCTTCGGCGGCGCCCCGGTCGAGGGCAAGGAGGCGCTGATGGCGTTCTTCCGCTCGGCCTATGCCTCGATCGTCGAGGCCGAGTTCACGACCGAGCGCAGCCTCCACGCGGGCGATGTCGCGGTCTACGAAGGCACGCTTTCCTGGACTGCGGTGATCGGCGGAGAGCTGACGGTTTCCAGCACCATGCCCGTTGTTACCATCCTCGAGCAGGAGGGCGGCAAGATCGTATCCCACCGCGACTATGCCGATTACGCGCCGTTCCTCGCCGCGCTCGCCGAGGCCCGCTCGGCCCGCGCCATGGACCATGCCGACCATGCAGCCCATTCCGCAGAGGAGACGAAGTGATGCGCGCGACCCTGATCCTTGCCGCCGCGCTCGCCCATGCCATCCCTGTCAGCGCACAGGACGCCCCCGCACCCTCCTATGCCGAGGCCAGCGCCGCCACCGCGCCCGTGGCCGAGGCCTATGTCACCGCCTACACCACGCGCGACTGGGACACGCTCGAGGCGCATCTGGCTGAGGATGCGAGCTTCGAGGATCCCACCGCCACGCTGGTCTTCGGCGGCATACGCTCGGATGGCCGCGCCGCCATGATGGAACGCTTCCGCGTCGGCTATGCGAGCCTCACGCATATGGAGTTCGAGCGCTCCCGCACGATCGTCGCCGGCGACGTCGCGGTCTACGAAGGCGCGCTCGCCTGGGGCCTCGACCTCGGCAACGGCACGCTGGTCGAGAGCGTCACCCCCATGGTGATCGTGGTGACGGTGAAGGACGGCAAGGTCGTCACCCACCGCGACTATGTCGACTACGCGCCGTTCCTTAAGGCGGTGCGGGAGGCCCGGGCCGGGGGGTGATTGCGTCGGGGTAAGGCTACGCTTCCTCGTGGGCGGAACTTGCGTGCCGGAGATCGCAGCCGATAAGGCCGGAGGAAGGCGCAAGGGCGCGGCGACGTGCAAACCGCAAATGAGCGAAGCGCATCGCGAGAAGGGTATCTGCTGGAGGGGGTGATAATGGTCTTTGGTTTCGGCAAGAAGTGCGCTCCAAGTGCTGCCGATCAATTGGCATCGGGAAAATGGAAGTGCGCCAGTTGTGACGAATGGCACAACTGGCCCTTCGATCTTGCCGCTTTCGCACCCGATCCGTGGCCGCACGAGGTGGCTTACGAACAGAACAGCGATTTGCGCTTCGATGGCGATTTCCTGTCCGAGGATTTCTGTATCCTTGGCGGCAAACACTTCATGGTGCGTGCGATCTTGCCCGTGCCGGTGATCGGAGTTCCCGGCGATTTCGCCTTCGGTTGTTGGAGCACGCTGAGCAAGACGAACTTCGAGAAGTATATCGACGGCTTCGATGCGGGCGAATACGCGGACGCGCCCCAATGGACGGGTTGGTTGATGAACCGGATTGCCGAATTCGTGCCGGGGCCGGAACCGCTAGGTGTGATCGTCCAGCCCCAACCCGGACGACAGCGTCCGATCATCTGGGTGCAGGACGAAGACCATCCTCTCGCAATAGCACAGTCCGAGGGCATTACCGCCGAGAGGGTGCTGGAGGTTTTCGCCCACTACGGCCACGCACCAGCCGAAAATGGCGCTTGAAGTGGGTAGCTAACCCGTCGGAAGCAGCATCTGCATCAGCATCCTCAATTCTTTCAGCGCGTTGAGGCCGGCGATGATCTCGTGATATCCATGCTGGCCTCGCGTTCATTTTTCCTATCGCTTCGCTGCTTAAGGTCGGGCTTTCTTCTTCACCGCAGCGCGCGGCGGCTAGCGATTGCATCCTCAGTCGCCGCCAGCTAAGTGGCGCCTCTCACTTTCAAGCGATGAAGCGTGCCGCGTCTGGCACGTGTGCGCTCGTGCGCACGTAGCAGAGAGTGTTCCCATGTCGGATTTCAAATTTGTTCGCGTCAATTGCGACTATTGCGCCGAGGGCGTGTGGTCAGAAGACGGTGGTTCGATGTCAATTGACAGCTTGCCGATCTCGCGAAAGCTCAAATCATCGATACTCAAGTGGCAATGCGAATTCGAAACGGTCCCGTACTGGCTCGAGGAACGATATATCGAAAGCGACTGGTACAAGCTTCGCCAGCTCAACATCGCCCGGCGGCTCAAATACGAGCTACCCGATTATGTCGTTGTCGCCGGGATGCGCCTGATCAATGACGATCTGACTGTCGGCGAGGATGTGCCCTATGGCGGAGACAACTTCCAAGACTGGAAAGACGGATACCTGCTCCGGGAAACGGTCGGGACGGGCTGAGCGGCGCGCCGCTCGCATTCCTCACCCCAACTTCACCAACACCCGGTCCAGCGCCTGCAGGAAGTTCGACCGGTCCGCCTTGCTGAACGGTGGCGGGCCGCCTCCCTTTCCGTCCATCCCCGCGCGCAGGTCTTCCATGATGGCGCGGGTGGCGATGGCGCTGCCGATGCTGGCGGCGTCGAAGCTCTTGCCGTCGTGGCGCAGCACGGTCGCTCCGGCCTTGAGGCAGCGTTCAGCCAGCAGGATGTCGGCGGTGATCACCACGCTGCTCGGGGTGGCATTCTCCGCGATCCAGTCGTCTGCAGCGTCGAAGCCGTCCGAGACAACCACGCGCTTGACCCGATCGCTCACCGGCACGCGGAAGGGGCTGTTGCTTACGACGCGGACATGGGCCTTGTGGCGGCTCGCCACGCGGTAGACCTCCTCCTTTACCGGGCAGGCATCGGCATCGACGAGAATGGTGACGGGACCGCTCATGCAGCAATCGTTAGGCGTTTCGGCGCTCCCGTGCTACCGCGCCAGCGCTGACGTCGAAATTTGCGACGGATGTCGAGATTTGAAGACCGCCGCTTGCCCTTTGGGGCCCCGGCGTAAACCAGGCGACGATTTCCTTTCTTCGGACGACTTTTTGCACGACCGCTCCGCATGTCGCGGCGCGGCAATACAACGCGTTCTCGAAAGGAACCACACATGTCAAAGACTGGCACCGTAAAATTCTTCAACTCCGACAAGGGTTATGGCTTCATCCAGCCCGACGATGGTTCGGCCGACAGCTTCGTCCACATCAGCGCCGTCCAGGCTGCTGGCATGACGACGCTCGATAAGGAGCAGCGCCTCAACTACGAAGTAGAACAGGGCCGCAACGGCAAGGAAAGTGCCGTGAACCTCTCGTCGGCCGACTGACGCCAACCACCAGGTCGTGCACCGTGGCTGGCGACCCCCGGCCACGGTGTGCGGCACCCCTTTCCTCCTGCCAGGAGCATGCCGATGGCTCAGTCCTACGAATTCTATACCGCCCGCGCCGACGAGGCTCGTAAGGCTGCCGATGCGGCAACGCTCGACAATGTTCGCAACCGCGAGCTGCGCGCCGCGAAATCGTGGCTGGACCTTGCCGAACACGCGCGCGGCGTGGCCGAAGCCCGGGAAAAGGTCGAGCGGGAAAAACGCGAGGCGCGCGAGGCCGAGGCGCAGGACGCGTAAGGCTCTCCTAAATGCTCGCCGCGTTAGAAAGCGAGCGCACCTGAATCTCTCCCTTGCCGCCCTCCATAATTCGATTACAACCGTGATCGAAAGGGAGGGCTCATGCCTAATATCACCGGTCTTCTCAAGGTGGCGGCGCTTGCATCGCTGCTATCGGCGATTACCACAGCCGTCCTGATTTACGGTCCAGATCCCGCACCTTCCGATGGGCTGGCGGGGCAGGCCGCGCAATCGGGGGACGCGCTGGCACTTTACAAGCCGTGGGTGCTATTCTTCCATCCGCAGTTCGCCTTCGTCGCCTCGCTCGGTGCGGCGGCAGTGCTGTTCCGCGCGCGGCCTGCGCTTGCCGTCATCGCCCTGTTCTATCTCGCTCTTTGGGCCATGACCGAGATGACGCAGCAGGCCTATGTCATCGATGCGCTCAACCAGTTCTGGAGGCCGGGCTATCTGGCTGCGCAGGATGCTGGGGAGCGCGAGGTGTATGAAACGCTGCTGATCGGATTCGGGGCGATCTCCGACAGCCAGTATTTCGTGCTGTTGTTCGGTTTCGGCACGGGTTCGGTCCTGCTGGGGCTGGCCTTCCTGCAGGCGAACCGGCTGGGAGCCGGCATCGGAGCGGTAATGATCTTTCTCGGGGCAGTCTCGCTGACGGCTTTCGCGGGATACTATGTGCAGCCCTTCGCCGGTGTCACTGCGGTTACGGGCTGGATCTACGCCTATCTCTATGGTCCGGTCCAGACAGGTGTGCGCGTGGCGCTGGCATGGTGGCTTTGGCGCGAGGCCGGGAGGCGTGTGTCCTCGCCGGAAAGCGATGCTTCGGTGGTATAGCTTTCCTACAGAGGGAAGGGCTCTGTAAGGGTGCCTGACAGCCGGACGGGCACCAACCCTTGCGCACGGATTTCTGCGGCTTTGTGCCTCCTCGGGAATTTTCCTCCTGGACCGTGTTCCATGTGTTCCACCCTGTAGGATTGCGGATGCGAAATCGCGTGAAATCGGGGAGCCGAATGCCCATGTCGAACGTTGGGAAGGAAAGAAAACAAAGGAGAGTTTCCCAATGCAGGTCCAGTTCAATTCCGACAGCAGCATTATGGGCACGGAAAACGTCGCCAGCCGGATCGAGGCGCGGGTGCGGGAGAAGCTTTCGCGGTTCGAGGATAGGCTCACGCGGCTCGAAATCCACGTGCATGACGAGAATGCGCACAAGCACGGGCATGATGACAAGGCCTGCACCATCGAGGCCCGTCCGCGCGGCGGCAAGCCCATCGGCGTCACCGAAGGCGCCTCGACTGTCGACGATGCCGCGCGCAAGGCAGCGGTCACGCTATCTCAGCGCCTGACCCGCCATTTCGGCAAGCAGTCGCGCCACAGCCACGACCCGCGGCCCGACAAGGTGATGTGAGCCGGGGCCGGCTCGCTACTGCGGAGCCGGTGCGGTCAGGTCGGTTTCGATCGTCCGCGCCTCCGCCGCCGGTGCAGGCGGAGCGAGCGGTTCGGAAGGCGCGCGAAGGTCGGTCTCGAGCTCGGCCGGCTCGGCAAGCGCCATCGGCGCCTCGGCGCGGGTAAGACGGATTGGCGGCTCTGGCGGTGCCGGGGCCTGCGGGGCTTGCGCCGCCTCACGAGCCTCGTGCCTCTCCTGGAACTCTCCGCGACCGCCGGTGAAGGCGAGCAGGCGTTCCTCATGCGCGATGCGCTCGGGGCTGGCGGTGGCAGCGAAATCGTATCCGGCACTCATGTTGGCGCGGTCCGCGCTGCGGTCCTCCCACCACATGTCACCGCCGCGATCGCGCAGCCGGCCATGGAGCGCGAGTTCGGCGACCTCGACGGTCCCCTGCGGGGTCTCGAGCGGATAATGGTCGGGCGGACGGCTGGTGTCGCGTAGATCGGCATTGGCCGCGCGCACGATCCGCGCCTCGGGCAGGCTCTCGTGATGGCCGCGGATCAGGATCGGGCTGTCACCCACGCTGGCTCCGCTCACGGCCCCGACAATCGCCACCACGGCGATCGCGCCGAGGAGGTGGGGGGCATATTTCATCGTATCTCTCCGCTTGAAGCGTCTTGCCCGAACAACGAGCGGAGCGCCGGCGCCGTTCCCGAATACGGGGCTTCGCGCCTTCACACGTCCTTAACGACGCGCGGTAATCCCGCAGCAAAGCTTGGATGGCACAGTTAATGCGATGGTGAGAATTGTGCGTCATAAGCGCACCGAAAACGGGGCAATCGGATCGCATGAGCATGCATGAACTACAGACCCAGTTCGCCACGCAGGAGGGCGAAGCAGCCTGGACGGCGGTGATGCACGAGCATTTCCACACGGGCGAGCTCGACGATGCGCAGCGCTATCTGGAAATGCAGCTGGAGGCTTTGGGAACGGAGCTGGCGACGCGTTGCCTCATCGACGATCCGAACCGCGTGTCGATCACCGGGTGGAACGAGCTCATCGAGGCGATCGAACTGCATGAGGGCGATCCGATCACGGGCGTCACGCTGGCGATCGCGAACGAGGCGGACCGAGCCTTCGAAAAGGGACAGGTGCACCATCCCTACATGTTGCTCGGCCTCTATTGCGACGAGCCCTTCGCCTTCAGCCAGGCCGATGTCGGAACGCTGGTAAGCGAGCTTCAATCGGAAGAAGGGCCAGCCTGGGCAGGCTATGACGAGGACATCGAAGTGTTCCTCGAATGCGAGGGGCTGTCGGCGATCAACACCGAGCTCGTCCACCACAAGGAACGCCATTTCTTCCGCGACGAGAATCCCGAGCACGCACCCAAGCGCTATGTCGAATATGTCCTCGCCTGCTGGTGGCGCGCGCTGCTGTTCCATCGCTCGGTCGAAAAGATCTGCAAGCAGCAGCCTTTGCCCGGGGGCATTCCCGTGCTCGCGGGCATGGTCGACATGAAGCCGGACGCGATCTCGGTGCAGGGCTTGGGCGAGGGACAACCCGCCGCCCCCCGCGCAGCGGCAAGCGAGGACGACGGCCCGCAGATGGCCGACATGCTCCCCGACAAGATGATCACTCGCCGCGAGGTCGAGGAGGTCAAGGAGCCGCCGACCGGCACAGACCTGCGCCGGCGTATTTCCGAGACCGGCCAGGAGGACGAGCCGGAGCCTAAGAAGAGCCTCGTCTCGCGCCTGTTCGGCAGGGGCTGAGAAACTGACAGCTTGCGCGCCGGGAAGGCAGCGCTAGGCTCGCCGCCCGAACGGGAGAGAGCCTCAACCATGCCCAGCCTGCGCGCGCGCCTTGTCGAACTTGCCTTGCCGCTTCTCGGTATCAAGCGTTTCTTCTCCGAGCCGGACAAGCTCGATGAGCGGATCGCGAAACTGCGGCGGCAGGCCCCGATCCGGCCACGAGCCAAATGGCATCGCAGGTTCGAGATAACCGAGGTCACGACACGCGGTTTCCCGCTCGTCACGATCTCTCCCAAGGGCGGCGCGAGGCCCGGCGCACCGCACCTGCTCTACCTCCATGGCGGGGGCTATGTGATGGATATCGCGGCGGTGCACTGGGATACGGTGTGCAGGCTTTGCGAAGATCTGGGCGCGTCGGCAAGCGTGCCGATTTACCCGCTCGCACCGGAGGTGAAGGCGACGCAGACGCTTGCGGCGATGCGCAATCTTTATGACGAGCTTGTCCAGCAATACGGTGCTTCGAGTATCACGGTCATGGGCGATAGTGCGGGCGGCGGGATGACACTGGCGCTGGCGCAGGCGATCGCGAACGACGGTGGCGAATTGCCGGCCAGTCTCGTTCTCTATTCCCCCTGGCTCGATGCCACCGCTTCGGGGGAAGGGCAGAAAGCGATCGAGCCTAAGGACCGGATGTTGGCGATAATCGGCCTCGAGGCATGCGGGAATCTCTATGCAGGTGACCTGCCACTCGACGATCACAGGCTGAGCCCGCTGTTCGGGCCGCTCAAAGGCCTGCCACCGATGGCGATCTTCGCCGGGACGCACGACATATTGGTGGTGGATGCTCGGCGCCTTGCCGAGAAGCTGGAGAGCCCGGGGATGCCCGATCACCGCTACCACGAGTATAAGAACATGTTCCATGTCTGGATGCTCCTCCCAATTCCAGAAGGCAGGCAGACTCTCGAAGAAACGGTGCGGTTCATCCGCGAGAAGCATGAGGAAATGACGCAATGAGAATGGTCCCTGTCGCCGCGGCCTTGCTGCTCGCGGCATGCCAGCCCGGCAGAGGTTCGCCCGACGCAAGCCCCACGGAGAGTTTCAGCGGGATCGCAGATGACGAAGTGATATTCCTCACCGGGACAGAACCGTTCTGGGGCGGAGAGATCAAGGGCGACACGGCGCTTTACACCACGCCGGAGAACCAGGATGGCGCCAGATTCGAAGTCGAGCGCTTCGCGGGCAACAATGGCCTTGGGTTCAACGGAGCGCTCGATGGCAAGCCGTTCGACCTCACCGTGACGCCCGGCGAATGTTCGGATGGCATGAGCGACCGGACCTATCCCCACACTGTGACCTTGTTGATTGGCGAGGAGCAGCGCCAAGGTTGCGCATGGACCGATGCGCAACCCTTCAGCGGACCGGAGAATCCGTAATGACTCAGAACTCAGTGGGCAGGGAGTGGAAGGCCTTTTTCTGGCTCGCCGCGCTATTCAACCTCGTCATCGGGACGGGCGCTTTCCTCGATGCGAACTGGGGTTCTCCCGAAGCCACAGGCGGGGTCCTGATCTTCTGCTTCGGCATTGTCTACGCTCTGGTGGCGCGGGATCCGGCACGGTTTGCGCCGGTCCTGATCGCGGGAATCGTGGGCAAGCTTGCTGTCGTCGCCATGCTCGGCCCGCCGAACTGGACCGATGGCGGCGATCCGGCGATAGGCGCAATTGTTGCGGGCGACCTCCTGTTTGCGATCGGCTTCATCCTGTTCCTGGCGCGGACGCGTAAGCGTGGGTGACGTGCCGAGATACCCGCGGCTGCTCGGGCTGGCTGGTCTGCTTCCCCAGCTTGCCTGCCTCCTGCTCGCCTATCTCGGTCCCGATGACTGGCGCGACGCAGCGCGGGCATTTGCCGCGATCTATGCAGCGCTCATCTTTACTTTCCTTGGCGGGACATGGTGGGGCATCGCTGCCGGCGCACCGGCCGCAGAAAGGCGCGGGGGGCTGGCCTGGCTCTGGATCGCTGCGATCGTCCCCAGCCTGATCGCGGCGGCTGCGCTGGCGCTCTGGCTCAGCGGGCAATTGCCAATCGAACCTGTCCTGGTGACCATGGGGGCGGGCCTACTGATGGCGCTGGGCGTAGACTCGCGGATCGGGTCGCTCGCTCCGCGCTGGTGGCTGAGCCTGCGTGTGCCGCTGTCAGTGGTGTTGGGCGTTACGACGATCGCAATCGCGCTCGCCTAGGAGCCGACGCCTGCCTTGCGCAGTTCGGGCCCGAGCCGCCCGGTCAGCCAGAGCCACCACATCTTGAAATCCGCTTTCAGGCTCCAGAGCGGATAGGTGAAAGTGGCCGGCCGGTTCTTCTCGACCCCGAAGTGGGCGATCCACGCGAAGAAATAGCCCGCAACCGGCAAGGCCAGCAGCAGGATCAGTGGGCCCGTCACAATCGCCACGATCGCCATCAGGACGACAAGCGTGGTCCCGACATAATGCAGCGCCCTCGTTTGCGGTCGCGAATGCTCACGCAGGTAGAAGGGCCAAAATTCGGCGAAGGTCGCATAACGTTCGGACATGGGCCGCATGTTTCTCCCAGTCGGAATGCCCGGTCAAGCGTCGAACCGGGAGATCAGTAGACCCCCGGATTTTCGCGCTGGACCGCATTGGGGAAGTCTGGCTGCAGCAGACGCTGACCGCGGCGCTCGGCCTGCACCGTGCCGTCCTTGGTCTGCGAAATCGGCGTGCAAGTGCGCCCGGCAATGAAGTCGAGCGCGGCTGCAACCGATGCCTCGTCCGGATCGCCGAGTTGTTTAGTATAGTCGTCATCAGCACGACAGGTATTGGGCATGACGTCGGCGAGACCATTGAAATACTCGCCCTGACCGTCGCGATTGACCGTCTTGAAGGCCACCGCACGCAGACGGTCGTCACAAGCCGAGCGGTCGAAGGCGAACTGGCCCACGGGCTTGCCGAAAGTGTTGGCCCCGATCAGCGCAATATTGTCGCCCAGATAGGGGATCATCGAATTGGTCACCAATTCGCTCGCCGATGCGGTGCCATCGCTTCCGATGACTGCCAGTTTCATGACGTCGATCTGTTCGGCCTGGTTGCTGAAGAGTTCGGTAGAGTTCTCGGATGATTTGGACGGGCGCAATTCTGTGCGTGAGAAGACCTGCCCCTCGAGGCCCTCGGCCATCAGGTCGCCGAGTAGTTCGGCCACAGAGACGAGCCCGCCGCCATTGTAACGGAAATCGAGGATGATATTCGTAATGCCCTGGCTGCGGAACTGGGTGAAAGCCGTACGCAGCTGTGGGCCGGCGCCCTGGACGATAAAGGTGCGCAGGTTGATATATCCGACTTGGCCCCCTGCGCCATCGTCGAGAACTTTCACACCGTAGCGGTCCGATACGGGGTCGAGCGGATACTCTGCCTTGGTGACATTGACCGTGCGCTGCACCCCTGCAGTGTCTTGGATCACGAAGCTGCGGGTTACGCCCGGATCGCTCGGTCCCAAGGCATTGCTGACGGCTGCGGGGCCGCCATTGGCCATCAGCGTCGAAACCGACTGCCCGTTGATCTGAAGGATTTCGGTCCCGCGATCGAAACCGGCGGGAAAGGCGGGCCCATTTTCGAAGGCTTCGAGAATGAAGACGCGGTCGGCGACCGTGTCATAGCTGAGGCGAATGCCGAAGCCGGCATTCGAACCGTTGTTGATGAGGTCGGTCTCTTCCTGGATCGAGGTGATATAGGTGAAGAACCGGTCCTTGCCCTGTGCGCGTGCCGGAGCAACCAGCGCGTCGAGATAGGATTGCAAGCTGCTGTGGCTCGCCTTGTTGACCGAAGTGTCGAGCAGATCGGGGAAGAGATACCATTCCTGCAAGGCGGCGAGCGCCCAATCCTGGCGATCGGACAGCGTACATGATGCACTGCCGCCTCCACCACCGCCGCCGGTTCCGCCACCGGTGGATGTGCGGGTGGACCCGTCCCCCCCGCCGCAGGCGGCAAGCGATACAGCGAGTGTGGCGGACAGCAAGGTGCGACCCAAATCCATACTTATTCTCCAGAGCGTCGACCACATTTCCCGGTCGTTTTCCCGCTCCTATCGATGACCAATTAACCGACAGTGAGCAAGCGACTTGTCATTTGACGGTCTTCGTCAGGGCTTTTGGAGGCGGATTACGGTGGAAAACCGAGGTGAAATGGGGCGAAAACGGTGCAAACTGGCCTGTGAGGCATGGCCAACTCGTCGAAGCTAGGCCTAGGCTTACCCTCGAATGCGCATGACGCGCC
Source organism: Qipengyuania vesicularis (assembly GCF_019711415.1). Lineage (GTDB taxonomy): Bacteria > Pseudomonadota > Alphaproteobacteria > Sphingomonadales > Sphingomonadaceae > Qipengyuania > Qipengyuania vesicularis. Next base: position 232,701 of record NZ_JAIGNJ010000004.1, read on the forward strand.
CTGAAAAGCCACGGAGCGATTGATTTGAGTACGGGTACCCCCGCATGGGTTCAGCAGGCAATCGGCGGCGAGGCTAAGGCGTCGCTGACCATCGGCGAAGTCGCCGAGGAGAAGCTGCTGGGCAAGTCGGGCTTTTCACTGAGTAGCGATGCATTCCGCAACGGTGGCGAACTCGACCCGAGCTTCACGGCGATCGAGGATGATTCCGTGGCGCCTCCGCTTGAATGGACCGCGCCGCCTCCGGGATCGCAAGAACTCGCGCTCATCGTGGAAGATGCCGATGACGGTAAGGTGCACTGGCTGGTCTGGGGCCTCAAGGCACAGAAGGGCGCGCTGTTCGAAGGCGAAGCGCCGCCGAGGACCGGCAAGAATGCGCACGGCAATTCGGAATGGCTGCTGCCGGACCCGCCGCTGGGTGTGGAGCATCGCTATGTCTTCCAGCTCTTCGCGCTGGACCTGCCGCTCACGCTGATGCCGGGTGCGGGCTACGAAGAACTGCGCAAGAATATCAAGGGACACGTCACGGCTGCTGCGATCCTCACCGCCCGCTTCGAAGGGCATGAGATCGAGGAGCTGGACGGGGAAGACTTCGATTTCGAAGACTAAAACAGCATAGCCAAGTGAAAGGAACCTGAAATGGCTGGCAAAAACAACGCACTGCAGAAGCCGGTGAATCTCTCGCCGGAACTGGAGAATGTCGTGGGCAAGGGTCCGATGACCCGCGCTCAGGTCACCTCCAAGGTGTGGGACCACATCAAGGCCAACGGCCTGCAGGACAGCAAGGACAAGCGGATGATCAATCCCGACGCCAAGCTTGGCGCGGTGATCGGCAACGATCAGATCTCCATGTTCAAGATGACCGGTGCCGTCTCGAAGCACATGTCGTAATTACCCGGAGCGGCGGCGCCACGGCCAGTCCGTGACGCCGCCGACCCACAGGGCAAGCCAGACAAGAACAGGCTGTGCGACCATGCGCGGCAGGTGATAGGTGAGCCCCAGTCCCCCGCTCTCGCGCGCCATATCCATGGCGAAGTGATTGATATTCGCGGGGAAGACGCAAACTGCGTAAAGCGCGAGGCCAATGGCGCCCGCTTTCCTCAACTTGACCGACCATGGCTGGATCAGGGCCGCGGCGCCCAGCAATTCGGCAATGGCGGTCCAGAACACGACCGCTTCGGGTTCCGGGACCCATTCCGGCATGATCGCCAAGAAGGGCTGCGGATCGGCGATGTGGGCATAGCCCGCAAACGCGTAGAACGCGGCGAGCAACCAGCGCAGTAGCCCCCGGATCATTCCTCGGTGACCTCGACCCCGTTCCAGAAGGCGATGCGATCCTTGATCTCGGCCGCGGCGTCCTTCGGCTCCGGATAATACCAGGCCGCATCCTGGTTGATGGCGCCGCCGGCATTGACCGAATGGTATTGCGCTGTGCCCTTCCAGGGACAGACGCTCGTCCTCTCGCTCGGGACAAGCGCGCTCCGCGCCACATCCGAGGCAGGAAAATAGTGGTTGCCTTCAACCACCACCGTATCGTCGCTGCGCGCGATTTCCTCGCCATTCCACCGTGCCACCACCGTCATCGCGTTTCCCTTTCCTTTGCCCTTAACCTCGTTAGAAGAGCCATCGAGAAGAGTTCGGGTTCCGCAAAGGAGAGAAAACGCGTGTCCAAGATCAATTGCCTCGTCGTAAGTGCAGCAGTGGCTTTCGCCGCAGCGCCTCTCGCCGCGCAGGAAACGCCCGAGGAGGTGGCTGCGGCGGCGCTTGAAGCGGCACCCGTGTTCGATGGTCATAATGACGTACCGATCCAGCTGCGTGCGCGCTTCGGCAACGTGATCGGCGACTTCGATTTCGTGGATACGCTCGATACGGCGACCGCCACAAGCGAGGCGATGCACAGCGACACAGTACGGCTGCGCAGGGGCAAGGTCGGCGCACAATTCTGGTCGGTCTATGTCAGCGCAAACCTGGAAGAGCCGGTGGCGGTCCAGCAGACGCTCGAGCAGATCGACGTAACCAAGCGGCTTATCGCTCAGAACCCGCAGGCGCTCCAGCTCGCCCTGACTGCCGACGATGTAGAGGCCGCCGTTGCGGAAGGGCGTATCGCTTCGCTCATGGGTATGGAAGGCGGCCATTCGATCGGAAACAGCCTCGCCGTGCTGCGCCAGATGTACGACCTTGGCGCGCGCTACATGACGATCACGCATGGCAAGACGCTAGACTGGGCCGACAGTGCCACCGATGCCCCGCGCCATGATGGCCTCAATGCGTTCGGGATGGACGTGGTGCGTGAGATGAACAGGATCGGCATGCTCGTCGATCTCAGTCACGTCAGCGAGGCAGCGATGCATGATGCGCTCGATGCAGCCCGCGCGCCGGTCATCTTCAGCCACTCAGGGGCGAGGGCGATCAACGGTCATCTTCGCAATGTGCCTGACAGCGTGCTCCAGCGGCTTCCGCTCAATGGCGGAGTGGTGATGGTCGTTGCGCTGCCGTGGTTTCTCAACGAGGAGCTGCGCCAGCATGCGGCGAGCAAGGCTGCCGAGAAGGCCCGTCTCGAAGCGCTCTATTCGGGCCTGCCCGACCAGGTCGAAGCCCTGATGGCGAAATGGGATGCCGAGAACCGTCAACCGGTCTCGACCATTTCCGACATGGCGGACCACATCGATCACATCCGCGATGTGGCGGGGATCGACTATATCGGCATCGGCGGAGACTACGACGGCATGCCGCACGGTCCGGTCGGAATGGAAGACGTCTCAGGTTATCCGGCGCTGTTCGTCGAGCTGGCGCGGCGCGGGTATTCGCAGGAAGAGCTTGAGAAGATCTCCATGCGCAATGTGCTGCGGGTGATGCGCGAAGCGGAAGCCTATGCCGCGAGCCAGACAGGTGCGAGGCCGATCGAATATCCCGCCGGCGGAGACCGCGACGCGGACTGATCCGCGGGCGCGCTGGGGCTATCTTCAGTCCTGCGCTTCGAGCTCGCTACCGCGCTTGAGCACTTCGTCGCCGTCTTCCTGCTTGATCAGGTAGGCGGGGTTCTCCTCGTCACCATCCTTGGTGACCTCGGTGCCCTGGAGGGTACGGGTGACCTCGCGCTCGAAGCGCTCCGTGATCTGTCCCTTTCCCTTGCCATTGCCCCAATCCCACTGGACGTACTGGTCCGTCTGGAAACTGTTCGAATTGCTCATGCGACCATGCTCCTACGCTGCGATCAGTCTTCGGTGGTTGTCGGCTCTTCCAGATCGGGCACGCCGACTTCCTCGCTCGGCACGCCGACGATGCTGTCGGTGCCGTCGCCTTCCTCTGCCATCGATCGGATCTCACCGCTGACCGTGGCCTCTTCCTCTACGTCGCCCTGCATCATTGCCGGGACGATCCAGACGACCGACATCAGGATGATCGCCAGCAGCAGGCCGCCGGCTAGAACCCAGCGTACGACGCCTTCCTTCGAGCCACCACTGGCTTCGGTTGCCGAAACGTGGACTTCATCGCCCTCTTTATGCATTTGCCAAACTCCCTGAGTATCGCGATCCCGCGGGTTTCAGGCAGTTCTACGGTCAAATTGGGCGAATGTTCCTAGTCGCGCAGGAGGTCGTTGATCCCGGTCTTCTCACGAGTCTGCGCATCGACCGTCTTGACGATGACTGCGCAGGCTAGGCCGGGGCCACCGTCCTTGCCTGGCAGGGTCCCGGGAACGACCACCGAGAAGGGCGGCAGGTGACCGCGGATCACCTCGCCGGTGTCGCGATAGACGATCTTGGTCGACTGGGTGATGAAGACGCCCATCGAGACAACGCAGCCTTCGCCCACGATCACGCCTTCGACGATTTCGCTGCGTGCGCCGATGAAGCAATTGTCGCCGATGATGGTCGGGTTGGCCTGCATCGGTTCGAGCACCCCGCCAATGCCTGCGCCGGCCGAGATATGGCAGTTCTCGCCGATCTGGGCGCAGCTACCGATGCTCGCCCAGGTATCGACCATTGTCCCCTTGCTGACATAGGCGCCGATGTTGACGAAGCTCGGCATCAGCACGCAGCCGGGCGCGATATAAGCGCCTTCGCGGGCGACGGCGCCCGGCACGACGCGAAAACCTGCTGCGCGGAACTTGGTATCGTCCCAGCCGGCAAACTTGCTGGGCACCTTGTCGAAGGCGGGATGACCGGCGCTGCCGCCTTCCATCACGCGGTTGTCGTTGAGGCGGAAGGAGAGCAGCACGGCTTTCTTCAGCCACTGGTTGACGTGCCAGCCACCCTTGCCGTCGGGCTCGGCGACCCGGCCCTCACCGCTATCGAGCAGGGCCAGCGCAGCATTTACCGCCTCGCGCACGTCGGTGGACCCCGGCGTGACATTGGCGCGGTCTTCCCACGCGGCTTCGATGCGATTTTCGAGGTCGGCGCTCATGCTGGTCTCCGTTGAATGACGGAGAGGTCGTTAGCAGCGTGGGCGCGCTAGTCCATCCCTGCCGCCACGGCGAATTCGTAGGCGCGGTCGACCAGCGGGCCGACGCGCTCGCTCATGGCCTTGGCGTGGGCGCTGGACGCGGTGCCATCTATCACGCGCTTCTTGATGCCCTGCATGATGCCAGCGAGCCGGAAGAGGTTGTAAGCGAAATACCAGTCCATCGGCGGGACGGGATAGCCGGTCCTCGCCACATACCGGTCGACCGCCTCGTCCTGCGACGGGATACCCAACTCTTCGAGGTCAAGGCCCAGGAGTCCTGCTCTTCCATCATGGGGATTGTGCCAGTTGAGCATGAGATAGCTGAAATCGGCGATGGGATCGCCGAGGGTCGAAAGCTCCCAGTCGAGCACGGCAAGGACCTTGTTCTCTTCCTTCTCGAAAATCATGTTGTCGAGCCGGTAGTCGCCATGGACCACGCTGCTTTCATGCTGCGGCGGGATGGTCTGCGGCAGCCATTCGATCAGCCGCTCCATCTTGGGCATGTGCTCGGTCTCCGAGAGCTTGTACTGCTTCGACCAGCGCGCGATTTGACGTGCACAGTAATCAGTCGGCTTGCCATAATCGCCAAGGCCAATCTCGTCCGGCTTGCGTAGGTGGAGTTCGGCCATGGTGTCGATCATGGCATTATAGATTTCGCGGCGCTCTTCGGGCGAATTGTTCGGCAGCGCGCCGTTCCACAGACTGCGTCCATCGGCGAGGCCCATGACGAAGAACTTCGATCCGACGACATCTGGGTCTTCGCAGAGGCCGTAGGTCTTCGGCACGGGGAAGCCGGTGGGCCCGAGTGCGTGCATGGCCTTGTACTCGCGGTCGACCGCATGCGCGCTCGGTAACAATTTGCCGAAGGGCTGGCGGCGCAAAACATATGAGCGACCCGGCGTGTCGATGCGGTATGTCGGGTTCGACTGGCCGCCCTTGAACTTCGAATAGGAAATCGGGCCTTCGAACCCTTCGACATGGGCTTCGAACCATGCGGTCAGCCTGTCCATGTCGAGCTGGTCGCGTTCCGGCACGTCGATCGTGCCGACCATTTCCTTTTCAAAATCGATATCGGGCATGCCGGTCTCTGCCATCAGTCGAACACCACCACGCTGCGGGCAGACGTGCCCTGTTTCATCTTCTCGAAGCCATCGTTGATCTTCTCGAGCGGGATGCGCTCGGCGATGATCGTGTCGAGATCGAGCAGGCCGCGCATATAGAAATCGACGAGGCGCGGCAGGTCGACCGGGAAGTGGTTCATCCCCATGATCGCGCCTTGCAGCTTCTTGCCGGACAAGAGGTCCATCGCGCCGAGGCCGACCTTGCAGTCGAGCGGCATCATGCCGAGTATCGTTGCGGTACCGCCACGGCGAAGGATCTTCACCGCGAGGTCGGCCGAAGCTTGCCTGCCGACTGCCTCGATGGCGTGATGGACACCGCCGCCGGATATCTTCATCACCTCGTCGACGGCGTTGTCCGCCATGGCATCGACCGTGTGCGTTGCGCCGAGAACTTCGGCGAGATCGCGCTTCTCCTTGATCGGGTCGATCGCGATGACCTTGCCGGCTCCCGCAATCTTCGCGGCATTGATCGCTGCCAGCCCCACACCGCCGCAACCGACGACCGCTACGGTCTCACCTGGTACGACCGAGCAGGCGTTGAAGATCGTGCCTGCGCCCGTGGTCACCGCGCAGCCGATCACCGCCGCGCGGTCCAGTGGCATATCCTTGTCAATGGCGACGCAGGCGTGCTCGTGGATCAGCATCTGCTCGGCAAAAGCCGAGAGGTTGAGCATTTGCGCAACCGGACCGCTGCCGTCGGCACGCATGATGCGCGGCGCGGCGTCCTGCGCGCGGCGCGTGTCTGCACCCATGCACAGGGCCATGCGGCCGGTCACGCAGAACTCGCAATGGCCGCAGAAAGCGGAGAGGCAGGAGACCACGTGGTCTCCCGGCTTCACCGTCTTCACCTCACTGCCGACCGCGCGCACCACGCCTGCCGCCTCGTGGCCGGGAATGGCTGGAAGCGGGTGTGGGTAGGTGCCCTCGATAAAGTGCAGATCAGAGTGGCAAAGCCCGCAGGCCTTGGTGTCGATCAGCACTTCATGCGGGGCCGGATCGGCGAGTTCGACCTCGCCGATCGTGAGTCCGCCGACAGCTTCGAGAATGGCCGCTTTCGCCATCAGCGTGTCGCCCCCATGTCGCCCGAGCTGAGGTTTGCATTGCCGTCGGTCGGCGCCTTGCCGTCACGCAGCGCGTTGGCGGTCGGGCCTTCCTGCGGCATGTGCTTGGCGAATTCCATCCGCGCGATCGAGCGGGCGTGTACCTCGTCGGGACCATCGGCCAGGCGCAGCGTGCGCTGATGGGCGTAGGCGTTGGCGAGGCCGTAATCGTCGGAAACGCCCCCACCGCCATGCGCCTGGATGGCATCGTCGATGATCTTAAGCGCCATATTGGGCGCCTGCACCTTGATCATGGCAATTTCCTGCTTGGCGGCCTTGTTGCCGACCTTGTCCATCATGTCGGCTGCCTTGAGGCAGAGCAGGCGGGTCATGTCGATGTCGATGCGGGCACGCGCCACGCGCTCTTCCCAGACCGAGTGCTTGTAGATCGGCTTGCCGAACGCCTCGCGCTCCTGCAGCCGCTTGCACATCTTGTGGAGCGCTTCTTCCGCGACACCGATGGTGCGCATGCAGTGATGGATGCGGCCCGGGCCGAGGCGGCCCTGCGCGATCTCGAAGCCGCGTCCTTCGCCCAGCAGCATGTTGGTGACGGGCACGCGAACATCCTTCAGTTCGACTTCCATGTGCCCGTGCGGCGCATCGTCATATCCGAACACTGGCAGGTGACGCAGGATGTTCACACCGGGCGCATCCATCGGCATCAGGATCATCGATTGCTGCGCATGGCGACCGGCAGAGAAATCGGTCTTGCCCATGACGATGGCGACCTTGCAACGCGGATCGCCCACGCCCGAAGACCACCACTTGCGCCCGTTGATGACGTATTCGTCGCCATCACGCTCGATCCGGCATTCGATGTTCGTCGCGTCCGACGACGCGGTGAAGGGCTCGGTCATCAGGAAGGCTGAACGGATTTCACCATTCATCAGCGGGGTGAGCCACTTCTCCTTCTGTTCACGCGTGCCGTAGCGATGGAATACTTCCATATTGCCGGTGTCAGGCGCGGAGCAGTTGAAGACTTCGGAGGCAAATCCGATACGGCCCATTTCCTCGGCGCAGAGCGCGTATTCGAGATTGGTCAGTCCCGGACCTTCGAAATCGTAGGTCTCGTCGACATGGTGGTGGCCGTCGTTGCGCGGCGGCATGAAGAGGTTCCAGATGCCTTCGCCCTTGGCCTTGGCCTTGAGGTCCTCGACCACCTGGATAACCTTCCAGCGCTCGCCCTCGGCATCCTGCGCCTTGTAGGTGGGAACTGCCGGGCGGACGTGGTCCTCGATGAAATTCTTCACCCGGTCGCGCCAGTAGACTTGCCTTTCGGTGGGCTGGAAATCCATCGTATCGTTCCTCTTCTTTCAATTCGGTTGCGGCTTGAAACTGGCATAGGTGCCAGCGCCTCGCCAAGTGGATTCTGTATCAGTTCTTCAGGGCACGATCGTGCCCGCGTCGATATCGCCCCTTGCCGCAGCGTCGAGCGCCTTGAGGCGTGCTTCGTGACTCGCCCGGTCGATCGGGAAGCGACCGAGCCAATAAGCTGCGGTAAGCGCGAGCACGACAGTAACGACGCCGTATAGCAGCAGCATGTCGCGCAGTACCTCGAACGGAACCTCGCCCGGCGTCGCCCCCTCGGGCATGCCGGCGAGGTTGATGATCTGTCCGGTCAGCAGGATGCCGACGCCCGTTGCGCATTTCTGCACGAACCAGTTGCCCGAATAGAAGCTTCCTTCCGCCCTGCGCCCGGTTCTCTCCTGATAGGCCTCGACGATCTCGGCGATCATCGAGGAGCCGGAGATCATCACAACGATGCCGAAAAGGTTTGCGACGACGAGGAAGGCAAACACCAGCGTGGTCGACTGGACCGAACCGGGTGTCGGCCAGAATCCACCGATGAAAAGGGCGTAGGGTGCGAGCGCCAGTACCATGGCGACCAGTGATCCGATCACCGCGCTCCTTGCCTTGCCCCAATGGCGGTGCATCGGGCCAACCACGAAGAACATGATGACCACGCTGACGAACAGGGCGATCGGGTAAATGATCAGCTCTATCCGCTCGAACTGCCAGACGAAGAGATTGACGTAGTTCGTGATCGAGAACGTCATGCCCTGGTTGACGTAGGCTGCCAGCCCGCCCAGCGCGAAAATGATGAAGGCCCTTTCCGAGAAGGCGTCGTGTATCTCGGAAAAGCTCTTGGCCAGCGAGAAGGGCGGAGGGCGTGTGTCAGGCAGCTTCGCTACCAAGTAGTGCTGGCCGACTGCAGAACCGACGACCGAAATGAAGATCATCACGGCACCGAATATGCCGAACATTGAATATCCATCTGCTTGAAGCATGCCTTCTGGACCGGGCATGAAGACAGTGTAGGCCAACAGCATCATGATGATGCCCCCGATCCATCCCGACAGGTAGCGATAGCGGAACAGCGTTGTACGTTCGTCGTAATCGGCGGTGATTTCGGGTACGAGGCTGACCGAGGGCACCTCGCAGGCGGACAGCAATATGCGCACGACGATCGCTATTCCGAGCAATTCCCAGAAGCTCGGTGTGCCGTCGATTGCGGGGTTCCAGAGCACCGCCCAGGCCAGCGCCAATGGCAGCGCCGCTGCATAGAGCCAAGGCAACCTGCGCCCCCAACGCGTATAGGTGCGATCGGATAGATTGCCGAGGATCGGGTCGATCACTGCATCGACCAGCAGTGCCGCGCCCAGCGCCAGGCTCACTAGTCCGGCATCCATGCCGAGCACCTGATTGTAGAAGATCAGAAGGAAGAAGGAGAAGCCGCTGTCCTTCACCCCGAAAGCGACCGCCCCGAAGCCGTGGATGAACTTCAGCTTCTGGGGAAGGGGGCCGTCGACAAATGCCATCAGCCTTGGCCTTGCGCCTGTTTCTCCATCGCTTCAAGCGCCTCGAACATGCCGGGGGTTTCCGGATCCCAGCTGTGCCGTGGACCAAGCGTGATGCCGCCGTCGACCAGCATCGATGCACCGGTCATGAAGCTGGCCGCATCGCTGGCGAGAAAAGCCACCGCTTCGGCAATGTCGCGCGGCTGGCCGCCGCGCATGACCGGCTGGGCATTGGACGACATCTGCGCGATTGCCGCTTTAGCCATATCGACCATCTGATCGGGCACTTCGAGCGAAGAGGTGAAGATGTTGGTGTTGATGAAGCCGGGCTGGACCGCGTTCACACGGATACCGTACTGGGCAAGGTCTGTCGCGGCGCACTTGGTGAGGTGCAGCACGCCCGCCTTTGCAACGGCGTAGGCGGTTGGTGAATAGCCCGGGCCCACGGCAGCGACGCTGGAGACATTGACGACGCTCGCGCCCTTGCGGCCTTTCATGTGCGGTACGGCGTAGCGAATACCCATCGCCACCGAACGCAGCAGGAGGTCCATCGTGCGGTCCCATTCCTCGGGCTGGATCTCCGAGATGTCGGGCCGCGCTCCGCCCGCTCCTGCATTATTGAAGACCACGTCGATCCCGCCGGTCTCTTCCGCCGCGCCGTCCATCAGCTTGCGGATGTCCTCGGTCGAGCAGACGTCGCAGTGGCGATAGCGGACATCGCCCTCAGTCTCGCTCTCCAGCGCCTTGCCTCCGGCATCGTCGATGTCCGAAGCGAACACGGTGGCGCCTTCGCTGGCGAACAGCCGTGTGGCCTCCGCTCCGATACCTGACGCCGCGCCGGTGATGATCACCGTCTTGCCGCTGAATCGCATGTCTCTCTCCCGGAATTCCTCGGTTCCAAGCTTAGGGAAGCTGCCCCTTACGTCAACGCAAACCGGCTGACGCTACGGCATCGCGCCCCGCCATCATCGCCCTTGCGGGAGCGGCGCGAATCACCCTAACGTAAACGTCAACTGGAAGACACGAGAGAGGAGTCGGACATGTCCGATCTGGAAGCGTTCCGCGCCCAAACGCGCGAGTGGCTCGAAGCGAATTGCCCCCCCGAGATGCGCAAGCCCGTCCGCGATGAAGACGATGTCTATTGGGGTGGCCGCAACGCCACCTTCAAGAACGATGCCCAGAAGGCATGGTTCGAGACCTGCCGCGACAAGGGCTACACCGTTCCCGAATGGCCGAAGGAATATGGCGGTGCTGGCCTGAGCCCTGCAGAAGGCAAGATCCTGCGCCAGGAAATGTCGCGCATCGGCGCGCGTCCGCCGCTCTCTAGCTTCGGCATCTGGATGCTTGGCCCGGCGCTGCTGCATTTCGGCACCGAAGGTCAGAAGAAGCGCTTCCTCAACGAAGTCGCACGCGGCGAGATTCGCTGGTGCCAGGGCTATTCGGAGCCGGGCAGCGGCTCGGACCTCGTCTCGATGCAGACCTTCGGCGAAGACAAGGGCGACCACTGGGTCGTCAACGGCCAGAAGATCTGGACCTCCTATGCCGATGAGGCCGACTGGATTTTCTGCCTCGTCCGCACCGACAAGCAGAATAAGTACCAGGGCATCACCTTCATGCTGTTCGACATGGCGGGCGAAGGCGTCTCGACCAAGCCGATCAAGCTGATCAGCGGCAACAGCCCTTTCTGCGAAACCTTCTTCGACGATGTGAGGGTGCCCAAGTCCTATGGCGAGGATTGCCCCGGCTATGTGGGCGAGATCAACCGCGGCTGGGACGTGGCGAAATACCTCCTCGGCCACGAACGCGAGATGATTTCGGGCGCCGGCGGCGGCGATCGCACGGCTGCCATTGGCGCGGCGATGAAGCGCAATGCGGGCGAACTCGACCCTGTGCTGCGCGCGGAGCTCGCCCAGTTCGATGTCGATGCTCTCGCCTACACGGCGATGGGCGAGAAGTTCCTCGACGAACTCAAGGTGGGCAAGGCGCATCCTGCGCAGCCCAACATGATGAAATACGCAGGCACCGAGCTTAACAAGCGTCGGCATGAGCTGATGATGGCAGCAGGTGGCAGCCGCGCTCTCGAATGGGAGAGCGAGGACACGGGTGGCGGCAAGCCGTCGCGTAACTGGCTGCGGACCAAAGCCAATTCGATCGAGGGCGGCACGAGCGAAGTCATGCTCAACGTTATCTCGAAGCGTATCCTCGACCTGCCGGGAGCCTGATCGATGCCTCTTTATTACGACGACGACCAGACAATGCTGGCCGAAACCGCGCAAGCGTTCATGGCCGAAGAAGGCGCCATTGCGAAACAGCTGCGCCACTGGCGAGACCGCGATTGCAAGGACGGCTTCGGCCATGCGCTGTGGAAGCAGTTTGCCGAAATGGGCTTCACCGGCATGCTGGTGGGCGAAGACGATGGCGGGCTAGGCATGGGTCATGTCGAAGCGGGAATCGTGCTCGAAAATATCGGGCGCAACCTGACGCCTTCGCCTTTCCTCGCCAGTTCCGTACTGGCCGTAACTGCGCTCAAGCACGGCAGCGACGATCTGCGTGGCCGCTGGCTTCCCGGCCTGATCGAGGGAGAAAGCATCTACACGGTCGCGATTGACGAAGGCGCGAAGCATCGACCCGATACAATCAAGACCAAGGCTGAAAAGTCGGGCAATGGTTTCAAGCTCACTGGCCAGAAGGATTTCGTCCTCCACGGTGCGAGTTCGGACATGATGGTTGTAGCGGCACGGACTTCGGGCAGTGACGATGATGCTGATGGCATCACGCTGTTCGCTGTCCCCAAGGATGCCGCGAACATGAGCCATGACGCAGTGCGCCTCGTCGACAGCTCAATGGCGACGCATACCAAGTTCGACGGTGTCGAGCTCGATGGCGATGCCGTGATCGGCGAGGTCGACGGCGGGCGCGAAGTGTTGAACGCCATGCTTATGGCGGGCCGTGTCGGTGCGGCGGCCGAAGGCGTAGGCGTGGCCAGCGGCGCGATGGATATGACCGTCGAATACCTCAAGCAGCGCAAGCAGTTCGGCAAGCTGATCGGCGAATTCCAGGCGCTGCAGCATCGCGCCGCGCATCTCTATTCCGAAGTTGAGATCGCCCGCGCGGTCACCATCAAGGCGGCGCAGTTGCTCGATGGTGGAAGCGAGAAGGCCGACCTCATGGCCTCGGTCGCCAAGGCCAAGGTCGCCAAGGCTGCTGGCCTCGCCGTCAAGGAAGGCGTGCAGATGCATGGGGGCATCGGTATGACCGACGAATATGACATAGGCCTCTATATGAAGCGCGACCGGGCGTTGCAGGAATTCCTCGGCGACCAGTATTACCACGCAGGGCGCGTTGCCGAGATGAGCGGCTATTAATCGGGAGAGACGCAATGACACTCGAAGATATGTTCAGCCTCAAGGGCAGGGTCGCTCTCGTAACCGGCGGCAGCCGCGGCATTGGCCGGATGATCGTGGAAGGCTTCCTCGCCGCAGGTGCGGAGCGGGTCTACATCACCGCGCGCAAGGGCGGCGAACTGCATGAAACGGCAGAGGAACTGGGCGGGCGCGTGGTCCCGATCCAGGGCGATATCTCGACACTCGAAGGCATTGACGAATTGGTGGCCGAGATTTCCTCTAAGGAAAGCCACCTCGACATCCTCGTCAACAATGCCGGCGCGGCCTGGGGAGCGGACTATCTGGAGTTTCCCGAAGAGGGCTGGGACAAGGTCATGGACCTCAACGTCAAGACGCCGTTCTTCCTCACGCAGAAGCTCCACACGCTGCTCACCGCCAATGCCAGCCAGGACAAGCCGGGCAAGGTGATCAACATCGCCAGCATCGATGGCTTGCGCATCAATCCGTGGGAGACTTACTCCTACCAGGCGTCCAAGGCGGCGCTGATCCACCTCACGCGCCGCATGGCTGCACGCCTTGTTAGAGATCACGTATACGTGACGGGCATTGCTCCGGGCGCCTTCCCATCGAACATGAACAAGGTCGCGCGCGATCACGCCGAGGCCAGCGCTGCGGGCATCCCGAACAAGCGCGTGGGCGACAAGTTCGACATGGGCGGAAGCTGCGTCTACCTCGCGAGCCGTGCAGGCGATTACACGGTGGGCGAGACCATCGCGGTCGACGGCGGCATCGTGAACGCGCATTTGCCGACGCATTTCGCCGATCCGGCGGGCGGGCGCTGATCTGAAGGAAATGGACATGGTGAAGCTGTCGGACCCGCTGGAGTTGCCCTGCGGGGCGACGCTTCCCAACCGCATCGCCAAGGGCGCGATGACCGAAGGGCTCGCCACGCCCGACGGCAGGCCAACCCCCGAGCTTGCCCGCCTTTATGGCATCTGGTCAGACGGCGGCGCCGGCATGCTGCTGACCGGTAATATCATCGTCGACAAGGACCATCTTGAGCGACCGGGCAATGTGGTAATCGACCGCGAGCCCGATGCCGACATGGCGCAGAAGCTTGCCGCCTGGGCGAAGCAAGGCACACGCGCCGGCAATCATCTATGGGCGCAGATCAGCCATGGTGGGCGCCAGACACAGAAGCTGGTTAATCCGACGCCGAAATCATCATCCGATGTGCCCCTCGCTCTTCCAGGCGGCCAGTTCGGCAAGCCCGTTCCGCTAAATAAGGACGAGATTGCCGAGCTGGTTCAACGCTGGGCGATGGCGTCAAAGGCTTGCAAGGTTGTCGGGTTTACGGGCGTGCAGGTCCATGGCGCGCACGGCTATCTCGTTTCGCAATTCCTCAGTCCGCGCGCGAACAAGCGCACGGACGAGTATGGCGGCAGCCTCGATAACCGGGTGCGCTTCCTGCTCGAAATCGTTGCGGCCGTGCGCGAGGCGGTCGGGCCAGACTTCCCGATCTCGGTCAAGCTCAACAGCGCCGACTTCCAGAAGGGCGGCTTCGACTTCGAGGATAGCCTGCAGGTGGTCCAATGGCTCGAAGCCGCTTCGGTCGACCTGATCGAGATTTCGGGTGGGACTTACGAGCAGCCCAAGCTGATGGGCATCGAAGGCATGGAAGAGGAAGAGATGCAGAATGTCGCGCCCTCGACCGCAGCCCGCGAGGCCTATTTCGTCGACTTTGCCAAAGCCATGCAGGATGCGGTTTCGGTGCCTTTGATGGTTACGGGCGGGTTCCGCAGCCGCGCCGCGATGGAGCAGGCGCTGGAATTGGGTGCAGCCGACGTGATCGGGCTCGGCCGTCCGCTCTGCGTCCATACCGATGGACCGAGGGAGCTGCTGGCAGGGGCCGAGAGCCTTCCGCGCTATGAAGATAATGTGGAGCTGCTGCCGAGCTGGTTGGGCTTTCTCAAGCGATTCCAGCTCATCAAGGCCGTCAGCGGATTTGCCGGGATCTACTGGTTCTACCAGCAGCTCTGGCTCCTTGGCCACGAAGGCCGGACCGACGAAGGCTTTTCGGTGATGCGCGCCTTCCGCCTCGTGGAAGAACGCAACAAGCAGATCATGGCGGCACGGCGCAAAAACTAGTCGAGGCTATTCCTCGAAAGCGAGGTGTCCCTCCATCACAATGCCGGCGATGCTGAGATGAAACCTTAGCAGCGTGCTTCCTTCTTCGCTGGACTGTATGACGGGTGGCGCAGCGAGGAATAATGGCTCGGAAATCACTATGAGGAACAGTGCCGACGAGGCCAGTCCGACATGCACTATGCGTTTGGGATTTATCATTGATTTCCCTGACTTTCTTGAAGAATTTTTTACTGCGCGTTTCGCCAGCTTAAGAGTGGCATCGACTAGCCTTACGATTTCGAATGTCAGGCGATGAGCCAGTGACAGATGCATTTTCCTTCTCCTCGCAGCACGGCATGGTTCGCCAGCGTGCGATTATTTCTGCGGGTGTGGCCTCACCGGCTGGATGATAGGCGCACTAGTTTCTGGGCTTCTGCGCGATCACGAAAAGGGTGCGGCCGTCACTCGGTTCGAACGCCCGTTGGATGCAAAGACCCGCGCTCGCTATGTCGCCACGCAATCCGGCCTTCGTGAACATGAACACCTTGGGCATCAGTCCAATTCTGGCGCCGATCGGCAAGATATGGCGCATGAGGCCAATGGTGCCATCGAGACATGGCGTGCTGCTGACGAAGTATCCGCCGGGTCGCAGAATTCGAACGGCTTCTTTGAGGACTTCCATCCGATCCTCGACGAGATGCAGGAGGCTGAGCGCCAAGACCATGTCAAAGCTGTTTTCGTTGAAGTCGAGCCGTTCCACCGGAGCGACCGCGAACTCGACGTTTTGGATATTCGCTTCACGGCGTCGCTGATTGGCAATTTCGATCATCGCTGGAGAGATGTCGGTGGCAACCACTCGCTTGACGAATGGCGCATGCTTGAGCGCGGTGCCTCCCGTTCCACATCCCAACTCCAACAGGTGCATGTCCGGGCTCAGGTATTCCCGCGTGATAGCGAGCTTCGCCTCATAAGCACCCTCGTCTGCAATCGGCTTACGCGAATAGCGAGGTGCTACTCTGTCCCAGAATGCGGAGTTGGGCGCCGGTCGTCCTGAAATGGGTGCATCGCTTCGGTTCATTTTCTATCTCTGATCGATTGATTGGCCGCTAGATAGACTGACTATAAATGTAGGGGAATTGACCATTTTCGCCTGACTGATATGCAATTCTGCATGATCGGTAATGAAGCTAACTTCGACTGGGAGAAGGCAAAAGCCTTCTACATTGCAGCACGTGAGGGGTCGTTGACGGGGGCCGCAAAGGTCTTGGGTGTCACTCAACCTACCGTGGGCAGGCAGGTGACTGCGCTCGAGGCGGAATTGGGTGTGGCACTGTTCGAGCGAATCGGGACTGGTATCGCACCGACCGAAGCTGGCCTCGAACTGCTGGATAACATTGGGGAGATGGCCGAGGCTGCACAGCGTATCACGCTGGCCGCGACCGGGAAATCCTCGGCGGTAGAGGGAACGGTCCGCATCAGCGCTACCGATCTTGCCTGTACCTACCAGCTTCCTCCGATGGTTGAGAAGCTTCGGGATCTCTACCCCAAGATTCGGATCGAACTCGTCGCTACGAATTCGATTAGCGACTTACGGCGCCGTGAGGCCGATATTGCGCTCCGTGGCGTCAGGCCGACGGACAACGAGCTCTATGCGCGGAAAGTCTATTCCGGGATGGCATATCTCTATGCCGCCAGGCGGTATCTGGAGCGAGCCAATGGCCCTTTCGATGCGGACGGCCTCGCCAGGGCCGATTTCGTCGAGTTCGAAGACAACCAGACATTTCGAGCGGCCCTCGCGGCGATGGGAGTATCCGTCGTTCCCCGGAATTTCGTGGCCATGTCGACATCTCACGTCATTCAGTGGGAGATGGCCAAGGCTGGTGCGGGGATAATCGCGATGCCTGCAGTTGTCGCCGACAAGGAGCCTCTTGTGGCGAAGGCTGCGCCTTCGCTTCCGGGATTTCCGTTCGACCTGTGGCTGGTCGCTCATCGCGAGGTGAAATCCAGCCGTCGGATACGGGTGGTCTACGATTTCCTAGCGCAAGAAATCGAAGCTCTTTCAGAATGATAGATGCGCAGGCGCTGGGCTCAAACCGTAGTCTGATGCGGCAGAGGGCTAACTCATCAGTTCGCGCACGAAGGGGATCAACCCGGTCTGGCGCTGGCGCTTCATGCGCTCGGCATCGAGGATTTCGCGCACCTTGGCGAAGCAAGCGTTCACGTCTTCGTTGATCACGACGTAGTCATAGGCGTCCCAGTGGCTGATTTCCGAGCGGGCGCGTTCCATGCGGGCCTGGACCACTTCCTCGCTATCTGTGCCACGGCTGCGCAGGCGTCGCTCGAGTTCGGCGATGCTCGGAGGCAGGATGAAGACACGGACAACGTCTTGTTGGTCCTTCTGGAACAGCTGCTGCGTGCCCTGCCAGTCAATGTCGAACAGGAAGTCCTGACCATCCTTCAACGCGGCGCGGATACGGCCCTTGGGCGTTCCGTAGCGATGTCCGAAGACATGCGCCCATTCGTAGAAATCGTCTTCCTCGACCATACGGTCGAACTCGGCATCGTCGACGAAGTAGTAATGAATGCCGTCCTTTTCGCCCGGGCGCGGCGGGCGGGTGGTTACGCTGACCGAAAGCTTTATCGCCGGGTCCGCATCCAGCAACATCCGGCTGATCGTGGTCTTCCCAGCCCCGCTCGGGGAGGAGAGAATGAACATCAGCCCGCGCCTTGCGAGTGCGTCGTCTTGCGTATCGGAGGAATCGGCCATGTGCGCTGTTGGCGCAAGGCGAGGGGACTAATCAACCCCGTAGTCGCGGGTTTTCAGGCCATACCGTCGGGATCGGCCTGTTCGCGCAGCATCTTGCGACCCGCACGTCGGGCCTGGCGACGCGACTGGCTGCGATCGAAGAGGACCTTCAGCAAAAGCGCTCCGGTGACCGCGGCAGCACCCGGGATGGACTTCGTTGCGACCTTGGTCACGCCATAGGCAGCCAGCGTGTGGACAAGAGAGCGGTTCTCCACCGCGTCCTTCGCAAACTGCTTGCCGTATTGCCGACCGAGCAGGAGCTTCTCGACCGTCTGGCGAGACAGGCGTCCCACGCTGCGCAGGAGGATGTCATTGATGATCAGGTTCGTGGCCGCATTCGTGCTGGGCCCGGGAACGGGATCGCTCTCTCCGGGATGCTCATCGGTCGCGCGCTCGATCGCGTCGGCCGCATAATCGGTGAGGTGGTTGGCTTTGTCTTCGGCTCTCAGGCCCATGGTCTGCCCCTGTTCGCGACAGGGCCGAAACCGTGCCGCCTAGTTCTTGCGGCCGAAATCGACCGTGACGACATTCGAGCCGTCTTCTGCACCTTCAACGGGCGCAGCACTCGCCTGTTCCTCGTCATTGCCGGCTTCGTCGGTTGGCGCAGGGGCCATGTCCGCAACAGTCGCCTGGAACTGCAGCCCGAAATCGACCGCCGGATCGACGAATTGCGTTATCGCCGAATAGGGGATGTCGAGCTCGGCAGGGATCTGGTTGAAGGACAGTCCGACCGAGAATCCGTCGTCGCGGACATTGAGGTCCCAGAACTTGTTCTGGAGGACGATCGTCATTTCGTCCGGGAACCGCTCGCGCAGCGAAATCGGGATCGAGACGCCGGGAGCGTGGGTCTTGAAGGTGATGTAGAAATGATGCGCGCCGGGCAGTTCGCTACCGCCCTGCTCGATCTCGCCGAGTACCCGGCCCACTACGGCGCGCAGGGCTTCCTGCACGATCGTATCGTATGGGATCAGGCTGTCGGGCGTCTCTTCGCTCATGCAGCACTAGGTGGAACCGCAGGCGCGCGCGGTCAAGCGGTTTAAGCCTCTCTTTACCCTGCCGATAGCCGCAATTTCTTGCGCGCGCCGCCTGCACGCCTATAGGCAAACGCCATGCGAACAGGCCGTATCGAACGAAACACCGAGGAAACGAAAATCCTAGTCGAGGTCAACCTCGACGGTACAGGCACCTATGAGGTCGCAACGGGCATCGGCTTCCTCGACCACATGGTCGAACAATTCTCCAAGCACTCGCTCATCGACGTGACCATGAAGGTCGATGGCGATCTGCATGTCGATCAGCATCATACGACCGAGGACAGCGCCCTGGCGCTGGGTCAGGCGCTGGCGCAGGCGCTCGGCGAAAAGGGCGGTATCGCGCGCTACGGCAGCGCCTATTCGCCGATGGACGAGACGCTGGCGCGCGTGGCGCTCGATATTTCCGGCCGCCCCTATCTCGTATGGAAGGCCGGTTTCAGTCAGGAAAAGCTGGGCGAATGGGATACAGAGCTGATCGAGCACTGGTTTCATTCGGTCGCGCAGACCTGCGGGCTGACACTGCATGTCGAACTGCTCTACGGCACAAACAATCACCACATTTGCGAGAGTATCTACAAGGGCTTCGCTCGGGCCATGCGCGCGGCGGTGGAGGTCGATCCCCGCAAGGGCGGCGCAATCCCGAGTACCAAGGGGCAATTGGGTGGCTGAGGTTATCGCTCTCGTCGATTATGGCGCGGGCAATCTGCATTCGGTCGAGAACGCGCTCAAAAGGGTCGGGGCCAAGGTAAAGGTCACCGCCGACCCCGATGTTCTGCGCGCGGCTGACCGGATCGTCTTGCCTGGCGTCGGCAGTTTCGGTGCTTGCGCTGCCGGATTGCGCGCCGAAAAAGGTGTGATCGAGGCAATGCGCGAGCGCGTATTCGTGGGCGGTGCGCCTTTCCTTGGCATCTGCGTGGGAATGCAGCTGCTTGCCACGCGCGGCCTCGAGCACGGCGAGACCGATGGCCTCGACTGGATCGAAGGCGAAGTGCGCCTGATCGAGCCGACCGATACGAGCGTGAAGGTCCCGCACATGGGCTGGAACGACGTGGCAATGACGCCTCATGCAAAAATGCACGCGGTCGTCGAGCCGGGTGAGGCCTATTTCCTGCACTCCTACCACTTTCATGCGAACAGCGGGAAGGACGTGCTCGCCATGACCGACCATGGCGGCGGACTGGTGGCAGCGGTGGGCCGCGACAATATACTGGGTGTCCAGTTCCATCCGGAAAAGAGCCAGAGCTACGGGCTCACCCTGCTAAGCCGATTCCTGGAGTGGAAACCGTGATCGTATTCCCCGCCATCGACCTCAAAGCCGGACAGGTAGTGCGTCTCGCCGAGGGCGATATGGACCGCGCCACCGTCTATGGCGACAACCCAGCCGAGCAGGCGAAATTGTTTGCCGGGGCGGGCGCACGACACCTCCATGTAGTCGATCTCGACGGCTCATTTGCGGGTGCCGCGCGCAATCGTGAAGCTGTCGAGCAGATCGTTTCCGCTTTTCCGGGGCATATCCAGCTAGGCGGCGGCATCCGCACGCGCGAGGACGTCGAGGGCTGGTTCGACGCGGGCGTATCACGTGTGGTGATGGGCTCGGCTGCGCTCAAGGATCCCGAGTTCGTCAAGGACATGGCGAGAGCCTATCCCGGTGGCGTGGTGGTGGCGGTCGATGCGAAAGACGGCATGGTCGCGACCGAGGGCTGGGCGGATGTTTCCGATGTGCCGGTGATCGACCTCGCTCGCCGTTTCGAGGATGCCGGTGTCGCGAGCCTCCTCTTCACCGATATCGGCCGCGACGGGCTGCTGAAGGGTGTGAATATCGATGCAACCGTCGACCTCGCGCGGCAAGTCGATATCCCCGTGATCGCGAGCGGCGGCGTGAAGGGCCTCGATGACATCCACGTGCTCAAACTGCACGAGAATGAGGGCATCGAGGGCGTGATTACCGGGCGAGCACTCTATGACGGGAGGCTCGACCTGGCGACGGCACTTGCGATAGGGTCGGGCACATGACCGGTTCAATTGTCGCTCTTGCCATTATCGCTGCGCTGTTCTGGATAATCCGGAAGGGGAAGAACAGCGCCAGTGTGGTCGTGACGGGACCAGGTGTGCTCAAGACGCACGATGTCGAGTGCAAATTCCGCAGGCCTGCGGAATGGCACGGCAAGTTGAGCCAGTCGCGCTGGAGCGACGGGCAGGAGCGTTTCACGCTGAACCTGCGCAGCCTCCCCGGGCGCTACAGCGGGCCGGTTAGCTTGACATACAAAGGCGAACATATTGCCGATTTCGAGGCGAAATATGGCAAGGTCGCTTTCGCCGCGAAGGGCATGGTCGACGACGGCAAGCCGCAATTCGATATCGGCGAAGAGGTGCGTCTCGAATTTGGTGGGCAGATCCTGACCGGCATCGTGGAGCCGGATTGATGACTGTCCGCATCCGCGTCATTCCCTGCCTCGACGTGCGCGACGGGCGCGTGGTGAAGGGGGTCAATTTCGTCGACCTCAAGGATGCCGGCGACCCGGTCGAGCAGGCACAGGCCTATGACCGTGCCGGGGCCGACGAGCTGTGTTTCCTCGATATCTCCGCAAGCCATGAGGGACGCGGGACGCTGCTCGATATGGTGCGTCGCACGGCGGCGGTGTGCTTCATGCCGCTGACCGTCGGGGGCGGGGTGCGGAGCGTGGAGGACGCGCGCGCCTTGCTTCTCGCTGGTGCTGACAAGGTTGCGGTGAATTCGGCCGCCGTTTCCCGGCCCGAACTCGTACGCGAGATCGCCGACAAGTTCGGCAGCCAGTGCGTCGTCGCTAGCGTCGATGCCCGGGCGCGTACCGAGGGCGAAGGTTTTCGTGGGTGGGAAATCTATACGCATGGCGGCCGCAAGCCGACGGGTATCGACGCGGTCGAACATGCGCAGATGCTCGCCGAGCTGGGAGCGGGCGAACTGCTCGTCACGTCGATGGATGGCGACGGGACGAAGCAGGGTTACGACCTCGAACTGACCCGCGCGATTGCCGACAGCGTGTCCGTGCCCGTAATCGCCAGCGGCGGCGTGGGCACGCTCGACCACCTCGTCGAGGGCGTGACGCAGGGCCACGCCAGCGCGGTCCTAGCCGCTTCGATCTTCCACTTCGGCCAGCATTCGATCGGCGAGGCGCATCGCGCGCTGCGTGCCGCCGGCTTGCCCGCGCGCGGCTAAAGGCGCAGGAAGGTGCCCATGGATACTTTGACCCGACTTCAGGCCGTGATCGACCAGCGCCGCAAGGCCGACCCCGGAACAAGCTATGTCGCGCATCTAACGCATCGAGGCCTGCCCGTGATGGTCCGCAAGTTCGGCGAAGAGGCGGTCGAAACCTGCGTCGCAGCGCTGGCGCAGGAGCGCGAGGATTTCATCGCCGAGGCAGCCGATACGATCTTCCACCTGATGATCGTGATGGCCGCCAAGGGCGTGTCGCTCGAAGAGGTGATGGCAGAACTCGACCGGCGCGAAGGCACATCGGGTCTCGAAGAGAAGGCCAGCAGGAGCGAAGGGTGAAGCCGGAAGGCTGGCACGCAACGCTAGCGAGTTTCGAGGAGGGCCTCGCGGAATCCGATACGCCATTCTTCCGGGGGCTGGCCCACGGTTCGATGGAGCTCGAACTCTACCGCCCGGTCGGCGCAGACTTGCAGACTCCGCACACGCGCGACGAGCTCTACATCGTCCGCCAAGGCAACGGGACCTTCGAACGCGATGGCGAGCGTATCCCTTTCGGGCCGGGCGATGCCCTCTTCGTGCCCGCGCAGATGGAGCACCGCTTCGTAGAGTTCAGTGACGATTTCGACACGTGGGTTATCTTCTGGGGGCCTGAAGGAGGAGAACAACATGCCGATTGACCCGACGCAGCCATATGACGACCAGAACATCTTCGCGAAGATCCTGCGCGGCGAAATCCCTTCGGCCAAGGTGTATGAGGACGAGTGGGCCTTTGCCTTCGAAGATATCAATCCGCAGGCCGAAGTGCATACTCTGGTCGTGCCCAAGGGCCGTTATGTCAGCTGGGACGATTTCAGCACCAAGGCGAGCGCGGAAGAGATTGCCGGCTTCGTGAGGGCCGTGGGCAAGGTTGCCCGTGACAAGGGCCTGGTCGAGCCGGGATACCGGATGATGGCCAATATCGGCGCGCATGGCGGGCAGGAAGTGCCGCACCTCCACGTGCATATCTTCGGCGGCCAGCCCCTCGGCCCCATGATCGCGCGTCGTTAGTCGCTCGCAGGACTCGCTTCGTCGTTTCGCATTGCGCCACGAGTCGCCGCTGCGCTAAATGCCGCTTTCGATGGACGAGAGGCCCAATCCCCCCGACGGCGTGATCCAAGGCGACCGGCACCTGTATGCCGTGCGCGTCTATTACGAGGACACGGACCTTTCGGGGATCACCTACCACGCCAATTACCTGCGCTGGTTCGAGCGCGCCCGGTCCGACCTCTTACGCCGGCTCGACATCGACCAGCGTGCCGCGATTGAGGATGGCGGAGGCGCCTATGCCGTGTCCGAGATTAACCTCAAGTATTTGCGGCCCGCTAAGCTCGATGACGATGTAGTGATCGAGACGCGTTGTACCGAACTGAAGGCGGCATCCTGCCGGATGCACCAGAAGGCATATCGCGGCGAAGAGCTCCTTGCCGAGGCACATTTGCGCGTCGGCTTCGTTTCACCAGGCGGGCGGCCGATCCGCCAGCCAGAAGAATGGCGCGCGGCCTTTGCGCGCTTCACCAACCCAGCAGGGGATCAATGATCACACTCTCGCTTCTCTCAATCGGCGCGCCGACCCGGCTCGATCCGGTCCAGCTGTTCCTCGATGCCGACATCGTCGTCCAGGCAGTGATGGCGGGCCTGATCCTTGCCAGCATCTGGGTGTGGATGATCATCGTTTCCTTCAGCCTGCGGATGCGCAAGCTGAGAGACGCGCAGCGCGACTATGAGGCCGAATTCTGGCAGGCGGACAATTTCGATCGCTTCATGTCCGAGCGCGGCAACAAGGACGTCCCCTCTGCCCGCGTGGCCCAGGCGGCGGTCGGCGAATGGCGCCGCTCGACTCAGGGCGAGGTGCGGGACCGCGAGGGCCTTCGTGGCCGCCTCACAGCGGCGATGGACAGCCAGGTCGCCCAGGAGGCGGACGACATCGCCGAGAGGCTGAACTTCCTCGCCACGGTCGGTGCAGTCGCGCCCTTCGTCGGCCTGTTCGGCACCGTGTGGGGCATCATGAACAGCTTCTTCCAGATCGGCGCGCAGGAAAGCTCGTCGCTCGCCGTGGTTGCTCCCGGCATTTCCGAAGCGCTGTTTGCCACCGCCATCGGCCTGTTCGCGGCCATCCCGGCCGTGATTGCCTACAACCGCTTCAGCCATTCCGTCGAACGTTTCGAAAGCCGCCTGCACCGCTTCGCCGACAAGCTGGGCGCGACCTTCAGCCGCCAGCTGGAGCAGCGCTGACATGGCGATGGCGCTCGGATCGGGAAAGGGTACGAGGCGCCGCCGCGGACGCGGCGGACGGCGGCCCATGTCCGAGATCAACGTCACGCCCTTCGTCGACGTCATGCTGGTGCTGCTAATCATCTTCATGGTCACTGCGCCGCTGCTGACAGCAGGCGTGCCGATCCAGCTTCCCGATAGCCGCGCCAATGCGCTGCCGCAGGAACAGCAGCAGGTTTCGATCAGCATCGATGCGCAGGGCTATGTCTATATCGACGACACCCAGATCGCAGATGCGGCGCTTCCGCAGGCGCTGGCCGATATCCCGCGTGTCGGTGAGGGGCCGGATATCACCCTGCGCGCCGACCGCGCGCTTGAATACGGGCGGGTGATGGCGGTGATGGGCGAACTCAACCGCGCCGGTCTCAACCGGATATCGATGGTGACTAATGGCGGCCAGTCGGCGGCTCCGGTCAACAGCGGTTCACCTGCCGAGGAATAGCGTGGGCACGATGGAGAGGTTCGGCATCAGAGGGGAAGAGCGAACAGGGCTGATCGTGGCCCTGGCGCTGCACCTTGCGCTGCTGGCTTCGCTCGTGATCCAGGCGCTGTGGGAACAGCCCGCTATGCCGCCGGTGGAACGGATGACGGTGAGCCTCGCCGAAGATGTGGGCCTCGAAGCGACCGCGCCCGACCCAGTCCCGGAGAGCCGGGCTGCCATCGCGCCCGAACTCGCGGAACTGCCCACGCCAGGACCGGAGATTCTCGAGGCGCCAAGCCAAACGGTCGTGGACCGGCCTTCGCCGCGGACCGACACGACCCGTCCGCGACGTGAACAACCTCAGACGCGCCCGACCGAGAAACCCAAGGGCTCGCTGATCGGTGACAATTTCCTCGCCGGCTCGGGCGGCAGCACGACAACCAATGAAACGCGCACGCCCGCCTCGCAGATCGGTGCCAGCGCGAAAGCCTCGCTGTTCCAGGCAGTCGGTCGCCAGTTGCGTCCGCATTGGACGCCGCCCAGCGGCCCGGAAGTCGAGCAGATCGTGACGAAGGTCAGGTTCCGCCTCAATCCGGACGGGACGCTGAATGGTCGCCCGACCGTCGTCGGCCAGCGCGGCGTGAACGATGTCAATCGCGCCCAATCGGCGCGCCATGGAGAGCAAGCGGTTCGCGCCGTCCAGCTTGCCGCGCCCTTCGACTTACCTGAAGAATATTACGATGCCTGGAAGCTCGTGACCGTAGATTTCGACTGGAAACTTGCACAATGAAAAAACTGATCCTCGCTACACTCGCTTTCTCCGCCGCACCGCTCGCCGCGCAAAACCAGGATCTTGGTGAGCCGGTTGGTGAGGGCCAGGATGTCGAGACGGTGGAACAGGAAGAGGGCCTGTCCGGGTCGGTCAGCTTCGAAGGCAATCTCGACGATCTCGGTATCGCAATCCCCGCCTTTGCGACCGATCGCAACGCCGCGACACCTGCCAATGCCAGCGGCACCGAAGCGCTGGGCGTCGAGATATCCCGGGTCATCACCGCTAACCTGCGCAACAACGGCCTGTTCAAACCTACCGGCCCGGACTCGCTTCCGCGTCCCAGCTTCGAGAACATCACCTCGCCGATCTGGTCGACCTGGGGAGTGCGCGGGGCGGAAATGCTGGTCCACGGCTATGTCCGCGCACGTAGCGACGACCGGCTGACGGTCGGCTGCTACCTCTACGACATGGCACTGCAACAGCGCCTGGTCGCCGAAGGCTGGGTGGTCTCGCCCGCCGACTGGCGCCGCGCGGCGCACAAGTGTTCGGACCTCATCTACGCGCGCCTCACCGGGGAGAGCCCGTTTTTCGACAGCCGCATCGCCTATATTGCTGAGACCGGCCCGAAGGATAACCGCACCAAGCGGCTCGCCATCATGGATAGCGACGGGGCGAACCATCGGTTTATCACTACCGGTCGCTCGACAGCGCTGACCCCGCGCTACTCGCCCGATTACAAACAGCTGGTCTACCTTAGCTATGTCGATGGGAACCCGCGCATCTATGTCTATGACATCGGCACGGGTCGCCAGACATTGGTCACGCAGAGCGACAACCCGACCTTCGCGCCCCGCTGGAGCCCGGACGGGCGCTGGATCCTCTATTCGATGGCGGTGGGTGGCAACACGGACATATACCGCGTCTCGGCGCAGGGAGGTCGCAGCGAGCGGCTGACCGATACGCCGGGCATCGACATCGGCGGCTCCTATTCGCCCGATGGCAGCAAGATCGTGTTCGAAAGCGATCGTTCGGGCAGCCAACAGATCTACATCATGGACGCAGACGGCTCGAACCAGCGCCGCCTTTCCTTCTTCGGCGGGCGTTCGGCGACACCCGAATGGAGTCCGCGCGGCGACCAGATCGCGTTCACGCATATTGCGGGGGACTTCAACATTGCCGTCATGAACCCGCAGGGCCGCGGTTTCCGCAAGCTGACGCGGGGCTGGCAGGATGAAGCACCGACTTGGGCGCCAAACGGACGCATCATCCAATTCTTCCGTACCGCGCGCAACACGGGCGCCACGTCGCTATGGCAGGTAGACCTGACCGGCGATAACGAGCGGCGCCTGCCGACGCCGGTCGATGCATCGGACCCGGCCTGGGGACCGATACTGCCGTAAGATCATTGTTCTATCCGTGGGGACGGATGAAGCCGGGGGCCGATTAGAGTTCCACCGCTGTTTATAAGGGGACAGCACTATGAATACCCGTATTGCCACTGCAGTCATGCTTACTTCGGCACTTGCGCTGGCAGCATGCCAGAAAAAGGCGCCAGAGGAACTTCCGCCTGCACCCGATCCGGTGGTGACACCGGCTCCGACACCAGCGCCAACTGGCCCTGCCGTCGGTAGCATGGAGCATTTCCTGGCCGCCGTCGGCCAGGCGAACACGGTCGTCTATTTCGATACCGACCGCTACAATATTGATGCCGAGGACAGCGCCAAGCTGCAGACGCAGGCACAGTATTTCGCACAGTACCCGAGCGTCACCTTCACCATTGAAGGCCACACCGACGAACGCGGTACGCGCGAGTACAACCTCGCCCTCGGCGAACGCCGGGCCAATGCGGCAAAGAACTATCTCGTCTCGATCGGCATTCCCGCCAGCCGCATTCGCACGGTCAGCTATGGCAAGGAACGTCCTGTCGCACTGGGTTCGAACGAAAGCGCATGGGCGCAGAACCGCCGCGCTGCGACAGTCACTATCAACTGATCGGGCGCTGGAAAAAGAAAAGCCCCGGCCAATGGCCGGGGCTTTTTCGTTTCGGCGCTTTCGGAGTGCGCGGTCTAACGGCTCGCTTCGAAGCCGATCAACGGAGCCTGTGCCACCTGCTGCGCGTCCTCACGCGGAGCGACATTGCCGAAGCTGGTCGCAAGTGCGAGGGCGGCCATGCTCAGCACGGCGAGGGTGGCGGATATGGAAAGCTGCTTGCTCATGGTTCGGGCCTGTAATCCGGAATTCTAAAGGTTTCGTTGCATAGCAACATTTCAATTTGAAACTGGTTCCCACACGCTTGCGAAAAGGTCCAGCATGCCTAGATTGACCGCCATGCCTGCTCGACCAACGACATCTTTGGCTTTGCGCCTTGCCTAAGGCGCGGCGTTCCAACGATTGGGGATTCCCCCGCTGGCGTGGCTATGACGAAAGCCGCGAGGCAGTGACCGTGCGCTTGTGCGATCGGCATGGGTGTGAGGAAAGGGGTGATTGCCCTGCGCCGAAATCGCCCAACAGTCCCGAGCGCTGGTTCTTTTGCCAGAAGCACGCGGCCGAATACAATTCGAAGTGGGACTATTTCGAAGGTCTCGACAAGGCAGAGAAGGAAGCCCGCGCCAAGTCGGAGCGAGCCGAAAATGCCGGCTATGCCGAAGCCCAGCACTATGGCTGGGCAGGATCGGGCGACGGTTCGCGCAGCGCCGACGAGATGCGTGCGCTCGATATCCTCGAGCTTGAGGCCGATGTCGATTTCGCGACGATCAAGAAGGCCTGGCGGGTTAAGGCCAAGGCCGTCCATCCGGATGTCAAGCCGGGCGACAAGGAAGCTGCGGAGCTGTTCCAGAAGTACCAGCTTGCCTACGAAGTGCTTAAATCTGCAGAAGAAAGGCGGGAATGGAAAGGCTAGGGGCCGGATCTATTCGGGCGTGAAGCCGTCGTTAACCATTTCTTCCAAGTTGTTCCCTAGAAAGCTCGGGCGACTGAAGGGCTACAATGCAGACACGAACCACCAACCGACAAGGATCGAACATCGTCCTGAACTGCCGCGTTCCAGTGGAACCCGCGCAGGCGATCCTTTGCGATGTGTCCGAGACCGGATGCCGGATCGAATTGTTCGAAGGTCACGTCAGCAAGGGGTCGACAGTGTTCTTCGAGGTCGACGAGAAGAACGAATTTGCCGGCCAGATCGTGTGGGTGCGCGGCAATGAGGCGGGCGTCCGCTTCATGCACACGCTGAACCCTGTCGTTCGAACCGCCCTCGAACTGTAAGTACCATCAGGTCCGGATTGCCGGATCGGGATTGTCGTTCCACCACGCCACATCGCTGAACGGCCTCAGGTCGAGCTCGTGCGTCCAGCAGTTCCGCGGCTGCTGCGCGAGATGCCAGAACGTGTCTGCAATCGCCGTGGGATCCAGCACGCCGTCCTCGCCCTTCGACTCCTTGTAGGCCTCGAACTTGTCACCCAGCAGCTTGCCCAGCGTATCGGGCGCATCGACCGACCCATCGACCACCACGTGCGCGACATGGACGCCTTGCGGCCCGAACTCCGCATTGAGCGTCTGGCACAACATGCGCCTGCCACCCATCGCCGCGGCATGGCTGTGCTGTCCGGCATTACCGCGCATCGCGGCGGTGGCAGAGGTGACCAGGATCGTGCCGCGCCCGCGCTCGACCATGCGCGGGGTGACTGCGTGGGCGAGACGGAACAAGCCGTAGCAGCCTAGCCGCCAGCCCAGCTCGAAGGTCCGGTGCGGCGTATCGGCGAGATCGCGGTTCCCGATCTGCGCGCCGAGATTATAGAGTACGGTGTCGATGGGCCCGATCTCGTTTTCGGTGCGCTCGACCAGCTCCTCGATCGTGCCGTCCGCAGCCGCGTCGAGCAGCGTGCCCGAGGCCTTTCCGCCCGCATCCCCGATTGCGGTGACCAGCTTGGCCAACCCGTCTTCGTCGGCGCGCCGCGCCAGCACCGCGTGGTAGCCTCCCGCAGCGAACCGCGCCGCCGCATGCCCCCCGATGCCGGCACCTGCACCGATCACGAGGAATACCTTCTGTGCCATCAGCTCCTCCCTAGATGCGGGCAAGGATAGCGCTGGCCAGCCGTTTGCCCAAATCGGGTCCTTGCTCGGGATAGAGGTAGGGCTCGATCGCTTCGGCCTCCATCACCGCAAGTTCCCCGGTGGGCAGGCGCGCCATGTCGATGCGGCAATAAAGCAAGTCGTCGAAGGGGAGGGCTGCAACCACCGCCTCGGCACGCGCGAGATCTTCGGGCGTGGGCGAGTAATCGCTCTCCGTGCCCCCATAGAGAGACTGGATGCGATATTCGCCTTCGGCAGCGCGCTTGAGGACACCGTGGCTGAAATCGCCATCGACGAAGAGGAAGGTGTATTCCCCCTCTTCGACCACGCTCGGAAGGAAGGGTTGCACCATGCAGGGGCGGCCCATCTTCCAGCCGTCCTCGGGAAGCGCGTTGCGCGCGAAGCTGTGCTGGCCGAGCCCGCCTGCGCCGACCTGCCGCTTTACCACCACTCGATCGACACCGAATTGGTCCATCGCCGCGAGCACGTCGCGCGGTCCGGCATCGTCAAGCCACAAGGTCGGCACGACGGTGGCGCCGCGCCGCTCCAGCTCGCGCAGGTAACGCTTCTCGGCATTCCACCGCACGACCGGTGGAGGATTGCAGACAGCGATGTCTTGGGCTTCCAGTTCCTCGAGCCTCGACACGAATTCGCGCGGATGGTCCTGGTAATCCCAGGCCGTGCCGAGCAGGACCAGCGTCAGCCCGTCGAAATCCTCCAGCGGCGCGCGCCAGTCGATCTCGACCAGCTCCAGCCCGGCTTCCGCAAAGGCCGGACGCAGCGCGCCGACTTCGATATCGTGCTCGAACGCATCACCCCGCCGAGGACCATCCCCCGGCAGAGTGTCGGCGCAGGCGAGGAAGCCTATTCGGGTCAGACCGCCTCCAGCGCCTGTTCGAAGTCGGCGATCAAATCGTCCGGGTCCTCGATGCCGATCGAGATGCGTACGAGGTTATCCGATATGCCCAGTTCCGCGCGGCGACCTTCGGCGACCGAGAGGTGGGTCATCGAAGCCGGATGGCTGGCGAGCGTTTCGGTGCCGCCGAGGCTGACCGCGAGCTTGGCGATCTTGAGCGCGTCGAGGAAGCGGAAGCATTCCGCCTCGCCGCCCTTCAAGAGCAGCGAGAAAGTGCTGCCTGCGCCCTTGCAGTGGCGGTCATAGATGTCCTGCTGGCGAGCATCCTTGATCATGCCGAGATAGCCGAGGCCTTCGACCTTCGGGTGCTTGGCGAGATATTCGCAGACCTTCTCCGCATTCTCGCCGGCGCGCTGCATACGCAGTTCGACGGTCTCGAGGCTGCGGCACAGCATCCAGGCGGTGTTCGGGTCGCAGATGCCGCCCATCGTGTTGCGGAGCATGCGGATGGCGTCAATGAAGCGCTTCTTGCCCGAGACGCTGCCCGCCACGAGGTCCGAGTGGCCGCCGACATATTTGGTCAAGGAGTAGACCACGAGATCTGCGCCGTGATCGAGCGGACGCTGCCACAGCGGGCCGAGGAAGGTGTTGTCGATCGCGATCGAGCACTTGTCGGGGTCGAAATGCGCATCGCGCGCTTCCTTCACCGCCTCGATGTCGACCAGCGCGTTGGTCGGATTGCCCGGGCTTTCGAGGTAGATCATCGGCACTTCGCCGCCCTGTTCCTCGGCAAGCTTCTTGGCACGCGTCATCACCTCGTCGAGCTGCTCGCGGCTGGCGCCGGCGGGAAAATCGATGAAGGTCACGCCGTATTTCGCCATGGTCTTGGCGATGAAGCCTTCCGAAGCTGCGTAGAGCGGGCCGGAGTGCACGATCACATCGCCCGCCTTGCAGGCCGCCAGCAGCAACACTGCAATCGCGGTCATACCGCTGGAGAAGGAGAGCGCCTCTTCTGCGCCGTCCCATACGGCAAGGCGGTCTTCGAGGATTTCCTGGTTCGGCGCGTTGAAGCGCGAATAGACGAGGCCGTCCGCGCCGCCCGGACGCTTGCCGGTGATGCCTTCGAAGTGGCGCTTGCCATCGGCTGCGCTGGGGAAAGCGAAGGTCGAGGTGAGGAAGATCGGCGCCTTCAGGCTGCCTTCCGAAAGCGTCGGGTCGAAGCCGTGACCCATCATCAGCGTGCTGGGCTTCAGTTCGCGTCCCTTGATCTTTGGGATTTCGCGCTTGGGGGCCATGCGAGGGCTGGTGGGATCGATAGTCTTGTCGCTCATCGCGGGAGCATCCTTCCTAAGGTCATGCTCCCAGGAAGGCGGGAGCCGATTGGCCGAACGGGGCACCCGCTCCTAACCTCCGCAGGAACGCCTCTCCGCCGCATGGCCGATATGCGCTGCTCCATATGCTTGTCCGAAGTTGGTTTCAACTGCGACGATCCCGACAGGATGGAACAGATGGAACACGGTCTTGGGAGAGAATTCCCAAGCGTCGGGTTTCGGTCGATTTTCGCTAGGTGTGGGGCCGATAAGCGCGTCATACCTCGGCTGGTAGCTGCTCGCGCCCGGGTAGGAAAACGGGCCGCGCAGTTGCCATCACCGATTTGGGCGATTCCTTCCAAGCTGTGATCCGGTCCAGCCTGATATGTTCGCGTCCCAGTCGAAGGAGGCGACAATGGATGATCCTTTCCAGATGCAGCGGGAGCTTCGCTACGGTGCTCCGGTGTGCGACCAGATCCTGACCGGGCGTCATTTCACGATCGGCTATTCCTGGTATTTCCGACAGGCGAAGTGGACGCTCGAAATCGTCAATCGCGATCGCGATCTGGTCAACGATTTTGCAGGTATTCAGCGATTGAACAATTTCCGCGCCGACACCCGTATTCCAAAGCGATTCCGAGCGGGGCTGAAAGCCTATGTGGGTAGCGGATTCGACCGCGGGCATCTGGTCGCGAGCGCCAATCAGGACCTGCAGAACATCCAGAACAGCGAGACCTTCCTGCTTTCGAACATGTCGCCGCAGCACCCGCAATTCAATCGCGGCATCTGGCGCAAACTTGAGCTCGCTATTCGCGATCTCGACGCCCAGACCTCGATCTTCGAGACCTACGTGCTGACCTGCCCTGTCTTCTATTTCGGAGAAGAGGTCGAGCGGATTGGCGAAAATCAGGAAGATTTCGGCATCAGCGTGCCGGTACCCCATGCTTTCATGAAAAGCGTGCTGGCAGAGGACAAGCGAGGCAAGCTCAAGCTGTGGACGTTCGAGATCCCCAATGCACCGCAAACGGCATCGTTGGAGAGCTTTCTGGTCAAGACCTACGACGCCGAACAGATCGTGGGTGGGCGTTTCTGGGACCGGATTGCGGGCGGCGATCTTCACCGCGACAAGTCACGCACGCGAAAGATGTGGACTAGCTGAGCCGCGCGGTCAGACCAGCGCTGCTATTCCCCAGACTACTCCGACGATCATCAGTATCCCGATCAGGTCGAGCAGGATGCCCGCTTTCACCATGCGCTCGATCCGGATGCGGCCGGTCGCCCAGGCGATGGCGTTGGGGCCGGTGCCGGCAGGCAACATGAAGCCCCAGCTCGCGGCAAGCGCGGCAGGCATCGCGAGCAGTACCGGATCGACACCGAGCGCCACCACAAGTGCGGCGACTACGGGAATGATCGCGCTGGCCGTGGCGACATTGCTGGCGAACTCGGTGATCAGGACAACCATCGCCACCACCGCAATCGCGACGAGCACCAGCGGCCAGACCTCCAGCGGCAGCAGCGCATTGCCGAGCCATTCGGCCAGCCCGCTCGCGCCCATTCCGGCGGCCAGCGCCAGTCCGCCGCCGAACATCATGATCACCCCCCAGGGCGCACGGTCTGCCTCTTTCCAGACGAGCAGCGGGCGGCCGGTTCCATCAGGCAGCAGGAACAGCGCGAGGCTGGCGATGATCGCGATGGTGCCATCGGTCCACGAGCCTTCGGGCAGGTAAGGCGCGACCAGCAGGCGGGTCATCCAGGCGAGAAAGGTGATGGCTACCACCGCCAGCAAGCGCCGTTCGGCGGTGCCCATGGGGGTCTCGTCGACGATGGCTGCTCGGGCCGCCCCGACATCGAATGGGTGCGATGCGACCTTTTGCACGCGGGAGATGATCACAGCGGCGAGAGGAACGCCGAGAATGACGATGGGAAGGCCGTAAAACGCCCATTCGGCAAAGCTGATCCGCGCGCCGATCATCGTATCGAGGAGGCCAACCGCGATGGCATTGGTGGGTGATCCCACCAGCGTACCGAGCCCGCCGATGCTTGCGGCAAAGGCGATGCCCATGGGCAGGGCGCCCGCAAGGCCTTCGCGTTCCTCGGCCCCCAGCCCGCCGCCAGCCAGCACGGCAAGCGCCATCGGCATCATGATGAGCGCAGTCGAGGTGTTCGAAATCAGCATCGAGAGGATCGCCGCTGCGATCATGAAGGCGAGCAGCAATCCGGCCTGCCCGCCGCGCCCGCCCACGGCGTTGAGAATGGCAAGCGCGAGCCGCTTGTGAAGCCCGGTCCGCTCGATCGCGAGCGCAATGAAGGCTCCGCCCAGGAGCAGGAACAGGATCGGCGAGTAATAGGCGCTCGCCGTTTCGCGTGCCGTCATAACGCCGGCAAAGGGCAGGACGAGGAATGGCATCAGCGCGGTGGCGGTGAGCGGCAGAGCCTCGGTCATCCACCAGGCGGCCATCAACACCACGAGACCGGCCACGATCATCGCCTCGCGGCTCATACCAATGGGTGTGGGGAGGACGATCGAAGCCGCCAGCGCCGCCGCGCCGAGCGCAAGGCCGATTGTCCTGGCAGTCATCGTCCACTCCCCATGATCGCTTGCTGCTATCAAGCCGGAATTGCCAAGGCAATCATGCTGCTTGCCGAGGAGCGGGCCATCACGCTAATCAACCGCTCACCAACAGGCTGGGGAGACTGACAATGAAATCTTATCTGGGACAACTGGCGGCTGTATCGCTGATGGCGATCGCCCTCGGGGGCTGCGCGCATACGCCATATGAGGAACCGGTAGCTGCTGTCGAAGCACCGGTAACCAAGACCTATACGGCGGAGCAGTTCTTCCAGTCGACTTCTTATTCGGTCGGCTCCCCGGCAGGTTTCAATTTCTCGCCGGACGGCAGCCACATTCTCATCAACAGCGATGCAAGCGGTGTGTTCAATGCCTACGTCCTGCCGGTAGGGGGCGGAGATCCGGTCGCGCTGACCACTTCGGGCGACAACGCGACCTTCGGCGCCAGCTTCTTCCCCAATGACGGGCGGCTGCTCTACACCGCAGACAAGGGCGGCGACGAACTCAACCATCTGTTCGTTCGCGGCGAGGATGGTTCGGTTCGCGACCTGACGCCGGGTGACAAAGTCAAGGCGTCCTTCGCCGGGTGGAGCGGGGACGGGGACACCTTCTACGTCACGACCAACGAGCGCGATCCGGCGGCCTTCGACCTCTACGCCTATGATGCCGACACTTACGAGCGCAGCCGGGTCTTCACCAATGAAGGCGCATTCTCGGTCGATGCCATTTCCGACGACGGTCGTTGGGTCGCCTTGTCCAAGGCAATCTCGAGTGCCGACAGCGATCTCTACATCGTTGACCTGGAAAGCGACGATCCGCAGCCCGTGCTCATTACCGAGCACGAGGGCAATATCAGCCACGGCATCTACACCTTCACGCGCGAGAACGATGCGCTGATCTATGCCACCAACGAGCATGGCGAATTCAACGAGGCTTGGCGATACGACCTCGCAAGCGGGGAGAAGAGCCGTGTGATCGAGGAAGACTGGGACGTCTCCTTCGTGCAGTATTCGCCGAGCGGCCGCTATCGCATCAGCGCGGTCAACGAAGATGCGCTGACCGCGCTCACCATCCTCGATACGCTGACCGACAGGGAAATGACGCTGGATGGCGTTCCCGAAGGAAGCCTAGGCAGCATTCGTTTCGATCCCGAAGAAAGCCGGATTGCCTTCACTGTCACCTCCGACACCTCGCCGACCGATATCTATGTCGCCGACCTTGCCAGTGGCAGTGCCCGTCGGCTGACGACTGCGCTCAATCCGGCAATCGACGAGGATGATCTCGTCACGGCAACGGTCGCGCGCTTCGCCAGCTATGACGGGGTGGAGATCCCCGGCATCCTCTACCGTCCCAAGGGCGCAAGTGCTGAGAACCCGGCACCGATGGTGGTTTTCGTCCACGGTGGTCCGGGCGGACAGACCCGGCGTGGGTACCGCGCTGCGATCCAGCACCTCGTGAACAATGGCTATGCGGTCTACGGCATCAACAATCGTGGATCGTCGGGCTACGGCAAGACCTTCTTCCATATGGACGACAAGCGCCATGGCGATGTCGACCTGAAGGACGTGGTCGCCTCCAAGGATTTCCTCCAAGGCCTCGACTGGGTCGCCGACGACCGGATTGCAGTGATGGGCGGATCCTACGGGGGCTATATGACCGCCGCCGCACTCGCCTTCCATCCCGAGGTGTTCGATGCCGGGGTCAACATCTTCGGCGTGACCAACTGGGTCCGCACGCTGGAATCGATCCCGCCGTGGTGGGGGTCGTTCCGCGACGCGCTGTTCGACGAGATGGGCGATCCCGCGACCGATGCGGAGCGTCATCGTGCGATCTCGCCGCTGTTCCATGCCGACAAGATCGTAAAGCCTATGCTCGTGGTGCAGGGCGCCAACGATCCGCGTGTGCTTCAGGTCGAGAGCGATGAGTTGGTCGAGGCCGTTCGGGCCAATGGGGTGCCGGTGGAATATGTGCTCTTCCCCGACGAAGGCCACGGTTTCCGCCGCAAGGAAAACCGCATCACCGCCTCGGAGGCCTATCTCAAGTTCCTCGACGAACACATCGGCCGCTAAGGTCTGTGCAAACGAAAAGGGCGGTCCCTTGCGGGGCCGCCCTTTTTCTTTGCCAGCTATCAGGGCGCGCTTATTTCGGCGCGAGCACCATCAGCATCTGGCGTCCTTCGAGACGCGGGAAGCTTTCCACCTTGGCGATTTCCTCCACGTCGTCGCGCACGCGGTTGAGCAGGTCCATGCCCAGCTGCTGGTGTGCCATTTCGCGGCCGCGGAAGCGCAGGGTGCACTTCACCTTGTCGCCATTTTCGATGAACTTCACGACATTGCGCATCTTCACGTCATAGTCGTGCGTGTCGATGTTCGGGCGCATCTTGACCTCTTTGATGTCCTGGGTCTTCTGCGTCTTGCGCGCGAGGTTCGCCTTCTTCTGCGCCTCGTAACGATATTTGCCGACATCGAGGAACTTGCACACCGGCGGGTCTGCGTTGGGCGAGACTTCGACGAGGTTTAGGCCCAGTTCATTGGCCTGCTCGGTCGCTTCGCGGGTGTACATCACCCCCAGGTTTTCGCCTTCGTGATCGATCACGCGGACCTTGGGGACATTGATCATGTTATCGTAGCGCGGGCCGCTTTTCACGGGCATTTGCATGCTGCGCCGGGGTGGACGGGCTATGGGGCAATCTCCTGATTCTGCCGTTTTGTGTGGTGGCTATGTAGGGAGAAACGGGGGATTCCGGAAGAGCTAAGGACAGGTGTGAGGAATTTAGTCGGGTTACGCGATGTTCTAGAGAGCTGCGCCCCAAGACGCTTTCGGAGTCCAGCTAACCACTTTTGGCATTGCCCACATGGTTGCAGAGATGAAGAAGCCGAAAAAGGGTATGCCGATTGGAATCAAGGCCAGCACCACTAACTTCTCGCCGGTCGATCGCATGAAGTGTATGATTGCACCGATCATGAAAGCCGTTGCTAGGGCGAACCCACTCGGCCAGATCTGTGACCATGTGAACCTGTCGCCGAATACTTGCCCGATGATCGTAGCCATCCAGCAATAGAACACGGCAACAACGATAGCCTGCGTGATCAGCGTGCTGAGCATGCCGACGAATGCCCTGTCGTTCGAGAACAACAAGGGTAGGCCGATGAGAATGCTGCCAACCAGAATATGCCAATTCGTGAATGTAGAGATGGCATAATCTAGCGGCAAAAATTGCATCTAGGCGGCTTTCCAGAGAGGGAAGCGAGCCAGTTTGCCTTTCGCCGGGACCACAGCATCGATCCGGTCGGCGGGCTGGAGCGCCTTGAGGATGGCCGGGTCAGCCGCATTCATTCCGCCGGTATAGGCTCCGAAGGCGGGCAGGATCATGCGGCCGCTCGGCTTGCCATCGGCCCCTTCATTCGCACTGACCACGGCGCAGGGGCGGCGGATCATGCGCTGGCGGACCTTGAGCTGGAGGCGCGGGTGGTAGTGGCCCGAGAGTTCCGGACGGGTCTCGCCCTTCTTGGCACGGTGGCGCAGGATCGTGCCGCCAATCTCCAGTTCTTCGACTAATGTCCCGCCGCAGCGCGCTTCCATGTCGGGATCGTGATTGCCGGTGATCCAGACCCAGTCGACCGCCTTGGTCAGCGCTTCGAGCATGCCGCAGGCGTGAGGTTCGAGCCGGGTGGAGCCTTCCGAATCATGAAAATTGTCGCCCAGCGTGATCACCCGCCGCGCGCCCGTCTCCTTGATCGCGAGCGCAACCCGCTCGAGCGTCTCGCGGCTGTCGTAGGGCGGGATCATCTGCCCGTGGCCCGCAAAGAAGCTCCCTTTCTCCAGGTGCAGGTCGGCGACCAGCAGCGCGCGTTCGCGCGGCCAGTACAGCGCACGGCCTTCTGTCAGGAGCCATTCCTGCCCGGCGAACGAAAGGGGAACCATGTCATGCTATTGCCGCCTGCGCGCTGCAATGGCAAGGGCCTATGCATGACCGACTGGACTAGCCAAACCGACATTGCCCGTACCTGGTTCGAAACCCTGCGCGACCGCATCTGCGCCGAGTTCGAGAGCATCGAGCGTGAAGCGGGATCGGACGCGTCTTTCCAATACGACAGCTGGCAGCGCGAAGAGGAAGGCAACTCCGATCCGGGTGGTGGTACGCGCGGCTTGATGAAGGGCAAGGTTTTCGAGAAGGTCGGCGTGAATGTTTCGACCGTGCGCGGCAATTTCGCTCCCGAATTCGCTGCCTCGATCAATGGGGCATCGGCAGAAGACCCCGGCTTTACGGCCACCGGCATCAGCCTTGTCGCCCACATGGCCAACCCGCATGTCCCGGCGGTCCACATGAACACGCGCTTCCTGACCACGCAGGCGGCATGGTTCGGGGGCGGGGCCGACCTCAACCCGCCGCTGCCTTACGAAGAGGACACCGAAGACTTCCACGCCCGCTTCCGCGCCGCCTGTGCCGCGCACAACCCGACCTATTACGAACGCTTCAAGAAGTGGGCGGACGACTATTTCTACATCCCCCACCGCGGCGTGCATCGCGGGGTGGGCGGCATCTTCTACGACCACCTCGAATGCGAAGACGAGGCGGGTTTTGAGCGCAACCTCGCCTTCACCAAAGACGTGGGCGAGGCCTTCCTCGACATCTTCCCCAAGCTGGTGCGCCGCCGGATGGAGACCGAGTTCACGCCTGCCGAAAAGGCTCAGCAGCTCGAATGGCGCGGACGCTATGCCGAGTTCAACCTCGTCTACGACCGCGGCACACTGTTCGGCCTCAAGACCGGCGGCAATATCGACGCCATCTTGATGAGCTTGCCGCCCGAAGCGGTGTGGAACTGACGAGCCAGTTTTCGGTATTGGTTGGGTGAGTGCGCTGCGCGATCCCATTCGGCTGATCCCCGTCCTGTTCCTCGGCGCAATTGCCTTCGGGACCCTGCTTCTGTGGCTGCCGATCGCCACTGCGGACGGGACGCAGACCGACCTTCTTACCGCGCTGTTCACTTCGACATCCGCAGTTGCCGTGACCGGTCTGATCGTCGTCGATACTGCGACCTACTGGTCCTTCTTCGGGCAGGTAGTCATCCTGTTGCTGTTCCAGGTCGGCGGCTTCGGCATCATGACCGCGGCTACGCTATTCGGCCTGATGGCAGGGCGCGGTTTCGGGCTCCGCGAGCGAATGGCGACACAGGTCGAGCGTAGCCGGCTCGACGTGGGGGACGCCGGATCGGTGCTCAAGCTCGTTCTAGCCATCACCCTTACAGTTGAGGCGATTGTCGCCACGATCCTTACCGCGCGCCTGATGATCTCCTACGATCACTCCTTTGGCGAAGCCCTGTGGCATGGCATTTTCCACGCGGTGAGCGCCTTCAACAACGCCGGGTTTTCGAGCTATTCGGACAGCGTCATGGGATTCCAGGCGGATGCCGTCGTACTCGTGCCGATCATGCTCGCAGTCGTTCTGACGGCACTAGGTTTCCCGGTCATGCAGGACCTGCGCCACCACGGCTTGAGCTGGAAACGCTGGACGCTGCACACGAAGATCACCGTGGCAGGCACGATCGTCCTCCTCCTCGGCGGCTTCCTTGCGCACCTTCTCATGGAATGGGACAATCCCGATACGCTCGGACCGATGGGGCTGGGAGGCAAGCTGCTCAATGCCGCTTTCCATTCGGTCATGCCGCGCACGGCTGGCTTCAACAGTCTCGACGTCGGCGCGTTTCGCGACGAGACCCTGATGACCAATTACTTCCTGATGTTCATCGGCGGGGGAAGCGCCGGGACGGCCGGCGGTATCAAGATCACCACATTTGCCGTTCTTCTCGCCGTGGTACTGTCCGAAGTCATGCGGCGCCGCGATGCGGGGGCGTACGGGCGCAGGTTCGGTCATGCGGTTGAGCGCCAGGCGCTGACCGTCATCGTTTTGGCGGGAACGCTGATATTCGCAGCCACTACCTATCTCTCGATTATCACCCCACTCGCATTCGAGGACCTGCTGTTCGAGGCGATCTCGGCATTTTCGACTGTCGGCCTCTCGACTGGAGTGACAGGCGAATTGCCGCCTGCCGGCCAGCTGGTCATCATCGCGCTGATGTTCATCGGACGCGTGGGCACGATTACCGTTGCTACCGCCCTTGCTCTTGGCGGCGAACCGCGACCCTTCCGTTATCCTGAGGAGAACCCCATTGTCGGCTAACACGCGCAATCCCGTCCTTGTCGTGGGCCTTGGACGCTTCGGAGGCTCGGTCGCCCGCACGCTCGAGCGCATGGGGCACGAAGTGCTGGGCGCCGATACAAACCCGGAGAGGGTGCAGGAATATGCCAGCGACCTGACCCAAGTGGTCGAGGCCGATTGCACCGATTTCCATTGCCTCGAGAAGCTGGGAGGCAGAACATTCACCTCTGCGGTCGTCGGGATTGGTGGCGATATCGAGGCGAGCGTGCTGGCGGTACTTGCCTTGTCCGATCTCGGTGTCCCCAAGATCTGGGCGAAGGCGACCAACGAGAAGCATGGCCGCATTCTGGAGCGAACGGGCGCGCACCACGTAGTCTTCCCCGAAGAACGCATGGGCGAACGCGTCGCGCGGCTGCTCAACGAACGGCTGCTCGATTTCATCAGCTTCGGCGACGAGTTCGCGATTGCCAAGCTCGCAGCCCCGGCTTCCATCGTGGGCGTGCCGCTGGTTACCAGCGAATGCCGCAAGAAACATGATGTGACGGTGATTGGCGTGAAGCGTGAAGGGGAGGACTTCATCCACGCGGTCCCCGACACCATCATCATGCCGGGAGACGTTCTCGTGGTCTCTGGCAGGGTCGAACGGATCGAGGCGTTTGCTGCGGCTGGTGCGTCCTAAGCGATCGTACCGGCCCGTGGCTATTGTCCTCGCTCTTCGATCTGCTCGATGATCCCCTGCAGGTTGTTCAGCGCCATTCCGCTAGGAAGGTTCGCGCGTGAGGCGTAGACCTCCGTCAGATAAGCCTGGTCGAAAGCGGTCAGTTCCATAGTCGTGCTTCCGCCCTCGTCGAACAGCGAAAGGATCGTACTTAGCGTGGCGTCGTCCGCGTCTGGAGGGAGCGTGCGAGCAAGGCTGCGCATGGTGATATAATCGGCGACCGCCAGGCTGTCCTTGTCGGCCAGGGCCTTGTTGTCGATCATGACGACAGAGACATCGAGATCGACGCGGATCGCCGAGTTCAGGCGTGAGATATTGGTGCTGTCGAAGACCGGCGGATCGCCATCGCGGGAGTGGCCATCGGCAGTGCGCTTGACGACGGTATTCCAGCACCGGACCTTGCCGCTTTGCTGGCGCAGGCGCTTGCGGTCCCAGAAGCTGAGGCCGCGCACGAGGTAATGGTCTGCCTCGAGTAGCTCCTCTACCTCGCTTTCCGGATCGGCGACGAAAAGCGCCAGGACATTGGGCGCGCAGCCGACCTCGGCGTTGACCTCCACACCGACCCGCTCCGCATTGAAGTAGATCCGGTCGATGATGAATTGCGCGCTTTCCTGACCCAGGCCCCAAACGGCAACGCAGATCGGCCTTTGGAAGCGGGCCAGAGGCTCGCCCTGGACCGTACCCCTTGGCGTTATCGCTCTCGCCTGGCTGCGTACTTCGCGAGGTTCTACCTGCCGCTGGCCGGTGACGACGATCGTCTCATCGTTTTCCTGCGCAAAAAGCGCAGCCTGGGGCGAAATGCCCAGTGTGATCGCTGCCCACAGTGCAAAGCTACTCTTCGCCATGTCCATCCCTTTCAAGCGGCTTGATGGCATATGGCTTCGCGCAGGGAAAACGACACTCTATCAATCACATATGCCGTTTCGATAAATGGCCGATGGATTGGACCAACTGCAATCTGAAGTCGTCAAATTGCATGCTTCGCGAAGATTGCGAGGTCACTCGGGCGCGTAGACCCTAACCCAGTCGACGAGCATTTCGACCTCGCCGCGCCTGACCGCGTCGACGGTTTCCTGCGGGATGCCGACATAGGGTTTCTTGATGCCATTGGTCTTGAGCGGATAGGCGCCGCCCATGGCGAAATTCAGGATCAGGTATTTGTCGTTGTCGAACCGCCATTCGCCGTAATACTCGACCATGGGCTTGGTCGCCCGGTAGAGCAGGTGGCCGTCTATCAGGAAATCGATCTGCGTATCGGTCCATTCGACCGCATAGGTGTGCCAGCTGGTGACGTCGATGCCTTCGGGGAAGAAGAATTTGTTCACGATCGGCGTTTCGCCCGAATAGCCCGGGCCGTGCAGGGCGACGCCGATCCAGTCCCTCTCGCCGACATATTCCATGATGTCGATTTCGCCCGTGTCGGGCCAGCGGTCGTTGCCGAGCAGCCAGAAGGCGGGCCATACGCCGACATTGTCGGGCAGTTTGATCCGCGCCTCTGCGCGGCCGTGCATGAAATCGAACTTGCCCTGGCTTTCGATACGGCCGGACACGAAAGGTGCGTTGCGTTCTTTCTTCGGGTCTTCGCCGGGCTTGAAGACGGGACGCAGCACCAACACACCGCCGTCTGCCCCCTCGACGCCTTGCTTGAAGGCGATGGTCGAGGGATCGTCGATATAGGCCTGCTGTTCGTTATTGACCCAGAAGTCGGTCCCGATGACGATCCACTTGCTGCGATCCAGCGAGGCCTCATCGAACTCATCCGCGAAAATCAGCTCGCGTTCCGGCGTCATCGCCTCTGCCAGTGCTTCACCCACATCTGCGGTCTGCGCGAGGCCAGCAGTCGCGAACCCCAAGGTACAGGCGACGGACAGGGCGAGGGTCGAAAAGCGGGTCATCAGGGCCTCTCCAGTATTCTTGTGAACGTTATCAATACGCGATTGGGCGCGTTTTGAAAGTGTGTGGGTAGGTATTCAATGCTTGGGGTGGAAAGCCGTGCCGGGATCGGCGATAGGGCGCGACACGTATAGACAGAGCCGGGGTCGTCCGGCGGATTTGCCCGGAGAGAGCCCACCATGCGTCGCCCCATCACGAAAATGGCTTCCAGTCTTGCCATCCTGCTTGCCACCGCCGCCTGCACTGCTGCGACGAGCGAGCCGCTCATCTCAACTGCCATCCCCGAGCCGATGGTTTCGCCGATCCTTTCGGGTCCGGAGGCGCTCGACACGCTGACATATGCAGAGCCCCAGGTGGCGCGCGTCACGCATGTGGCCCTCGATCTCGACCTGGACTTCGACGCGAAACGGGTGGGCGGCAGCGCCGAATTGCGCATCCTCGCCGATCCCGGCGCGGAGCGGCTGGTGCTCGACAGCAATGGGCTGGATATTGCGCGGGTCACCGATGGTTCGGGACGTGACCTAGGGTACGAGATGGGCGAGCTGGTCGAGGCGGGCGGCAAGGGCGCTCCGCTCACCATCATGCTGAACGGTGCGCGCAGTGTCCGCATCGACTATCGCGCGCCCGCCGATGCCGAGGCGCTACAATGGCTCACGCCGGAACAGACTTCGGGCAAGGTGCATCCGTTCCTCTTCAGCCAAGGTCAGGCGATCCTCAACCGCACGTGGATTCCCACGCAGGACAGCCCGGGCATTCGCCAGACCTGGGAAGCGCGCATTACCGCACCAAAGCCGCTCGATGTGGTGATGAGCGGCGTGTTGCAGGGAGTTCCGGAAGACCTCGGCGACGGTCGCCGGGCCTTCCGGTTCGTGATGGACAAGCCCGTCCCGCCCTACCTTATCGCGATCGCTGCGGGAGATATCGATTTCCGCGCGATCGGCCCGCGCACCGGTGTTTGGGCCGAACCGTCTGTCCTTCCACGCGCCTATGCCGAAGTCGCCGACACCGAGGATATGGTGGTCGCGGCCGAGGCACTTTACGGCGAATACCGCTGGGGCCGCTACGATATGATCATCCTGCCGCCGGCCTTCCCCTATGGCGGCATGGAAAACCCGGTGATGACCTTCCTCACCCCGACCTTCATCGCCGGCGACAGGTCGAACAACGGCCTCGTCGCGCATGAGCTGGCGCATAGCTGGTCGGGCAACCTCGTCACCAATGCGGTGTGGGGCGACAGCTGGCTCAACGAAGGCGTCACCACCTACTTCGAGAACCGTATCGTCGAGGCGGTCTAT
Source organism: Qipengyuania vesicularis (assembly GCF_019711415.1). Lineage (GTDB taxonomy): Bacteria > Pseudomonadota > Alphaproteobacteria > Sphingomonadales > Sphingomonadaceae > Qipengyuania > Qipengyuania vesicularis. The sequence goes on from NZ_JAIGNJ010000004.1 coordinate 277,036, forward strand.
GGGCCCAAGCGCGCCGAGCAGGAAGCCGCGCTCATGTATGCCAACATCCTCGAGACGCTGGCAGAGGTGGGCGCCGATGCCCCGGGCACAGCGCTTCATACCGACGGCGAATACGAGCTCGGCAGCGCGATTGCCTATGACAAGGGCGCGTTTTTCCTGCGCACGGTCGAGCGCATCGTGGGCCGCGAGCGCTTCGATGCATGGCTACGCCAGTGGTTCGACAACCACGCTTTCCAGCCCGCCACCAGCGAGATGTTCCTCGAGGACATGATGGAGAATCTTGTCGCCGATGATGCGGAGGCGAGGGCGCTGACCTTGCGCGAATGGATCTTCGAGCCCGGCCTGCCCGCCAATGTCGCCAAGCCCGATCCGGCGGCCTTTGCCGAAGTCGATACTGCAGTGTCAGCCTATGCCGATGCCGGCTACATGCCCGCCGCCTATGCAGGTTGGACGGCTGCCGAACAGATGCGCTTCCTCGACAATCTCCCCGCAGAGCTGTCGGCCGACCAACTGTCCGCCCTCGACCAGGCGCTCGGCCTTTCGAAGACTGGCAACAACGAAATCCTCTTCCTCTGGCTCGAAATGGCGCTTGAGAATCGTTTCGAGCCTGCTGTTCCGCAAGCCGAAGCTTTCCTCGGCGACGTGGGCCGCGCGAAGTTCGTTCGTCCGCTGTTCCAGGTGCTGTGGGAAGAAGGCGAGTGGGGCCAGGCGATTGCCCGCCGCGTCTATGCGCGGACCCGCGATGGCTATCACTCCGTCACGCGCGCCGGTGTCGATCGGATCATGGCAGGCGATTGATTGCGCATCCTGCACCGGACGGTGCAAGCACTGCGATTGATTGCGATGGCGGGGCAAGATAGCCACGCCCTTGCAAACAGGGAGACAATCCAGTGCCGCAAGCAATCCTCTCGCGATCCAAGGGGGTGCTCCTCCTGCTCGCACCGCTGCTCGCAATCCTGGCTGGAAGGCTTGCGACCCATAGCGAGATTGCGTCCTCTAATCTGCGCACTACGGCGCTGCTGTTTCTCTGGCTGTGCGCCGATGCACTCGCGCTTGCCCTGATCGCGAAGGCCCCTGCCAACCGTCCGGGTCTGCGCAGCATGCTGGGCGCAATAGCGGCAGGTTGCATCGTCGCGACGCTGGCGGCTGCCGCGCCCGTGCGGGCCGCCCTGCTCGACATGCATGCCCTCGTCGCGGCGATGGGACTTACCGTTCTTGCATATCTGGTGTGGAGCCTCCTGCTCGCCGCGCAGACCTTTCGGTCGACGCACTCCGCACAGAAGGCGATCGGTCGGATCCTGCCGGAAAAGCTGGTGGGCTTCGCGGCGCATGAAACGCACATGGTTAGGCTGGCGCTGTTCAGCTGGGGCGCTGCGCCGCATGTTCCGGCGGGTGCGCAAAGCTATGCCTATCATCGTGTCATCAATCCGATGATTGCCGTCTTTCTTGTCCTGCAAGTGATCGAGGTCGTAGTGGTCGACTTGCTGGTCAGCCACTGGAGCGAGCGGGCGGCCCTAGTCCTGCTCGCGCTTGGGATATGGGGCGCGCTCTTCCTAGTTGCCTTGATGAAGGCATTCCGACTCTATCCCATCCTGCTCGACAACACGGAGGTGCGGGTCCGTGCCGGCACGGTGATCGATCTGCGCGTACCGCTGGATGCGATCGACGGGATCGATCCCGCCATCTCGCACGACGAGACCAAGGCACACGACGTCCTGAATGCGGCGATCCTCTCGCATCCAAACGTTGTATTGCGGTTATCGCGTCCGCTTGAGCACCGCGGCTTTCTCGGCAATAAGCGCACTATCAACCGTGTCGCATTCAGGCTGGATGAGCCCGGACCCTTCCTGGAAGCGCTGAAACTCCGGCTCTAGCGGCCGGTGAGGCCACTTTTACGTTGCATTGCAACAGTCTTTGCCCGCATCGTGGATTCGCGATGCTGCGCCAGTACGAACTCGTAGAACGGGTCCTAGACTACGACCCCGACGCCGACGAGGCGATGCTGAACCGCGCCTATGTCTATACCGTGCAGAAGCATGGCACGCAGACCCGCGCGAGCGGGGATCCCTATTTCAGCCACCCGGTCGAAGTCGCCGGGCTGATGACCGACTTGAAGCTCGACCAGGAAACCATCGCTACCGCGCTGCTGCACGATACGGTCGAGGACACGCTCGCCACGATCGAGGACATCGAGAAGAACTTCGGCCCCGATGTCGCGCGGCTGGTCGACGGAGTGACCAAGCTCTCCAAGATCGAGCAGATGCCCGAAAACGAGCGTGCGGCCGAGAACCTGCGCAAGTTCCTGCTGGCGATGAGCGAGGACATACGCGTGCTGCTGGTGAAACTGGGCGACCGGCTGCACAACATGCGCACGCTCCACTTCATCAAGAAGCCCGAGAAGCGCCAGCGTATCGCGCGCGAAACGATGGATATCTACGCTCCGCTGGCAGAGCGCGTGGGCATGTACGAATACATGCGCGAGATGCAGCTGCTTGCCTTCGAACAGCTCGAGCCCGAGGCCTACGCGACGATCACCAAGCGGCTCCAGCAAATCCGAGACGAGGACGGCGGACAGGTCGATGCGATCGCGCTCGACATGAAGCATGCGCTGGCCGAAGCCGGATTGCAGGTCGAAGTCTCGGGCCGCGAAAAGCACCCCTATTCGATCTGGAAGAAGATGGCCGAGCGCCATGTCAGTTTCGAGCAGGTCACCGACATCATGGCCTTCCGCGTCATCTGCGAGGACGAGTCCGACTGCTACCGCGCGATGGGTGTGCTGCACACGACCTGGCAGTTCCTTCCGGGCAAGTTCAAGGACTACATCTCGACACCCAAGACCAACGGGTATCGCTCTCTCCACACCTCGCTGATCTACGGCAAGTCGATGCGTGTCGAAGTGCAGATCCGCACGCGCGAGATGCACCGGCGCAACGAGTTCGGCCTCGCCGCGCACTGGGCCTACAAGCAGGGCGAACGGCCCGATGGCGCGGTCGGCTGGCTGCGCGACCTGATCGAGATCGTTGATGCCAGCCACGACGCCGAAGAGCTGCTCGAACATACGCGGCTGGCGATCTACCAAGATCGTATCTTCGCTTTCACGCCCAAGGGTGCCCTGCATCAGTTGCCCAAGGGATCGACCGCGGTCGACTTCGCTTTCGCCGTGCATACCGAACTTGGAACGCAAACGGTCGGCGCGAAGATCAACGGACGGCACATGCCGCTGCGCACGCAGCTCAACAATGGTGACGTGGTCGAGATCTTGAAGGGCAAGAATGCCGAACCGCAGATGAGCTGGCTCGGTTTCGTAATCACCGGCAAGGCGCGAGCTGCCATCCGTCGTGCCGTGCGTCAGAAGGAGCGCGACGAAGTCGCCGAGATCGGCCAGAAGCTCTATGACGAGATCATCACGCGCGTGCCCGCCAAGATCGGCAAGAAGGCACTGCGCGAGGCGTTGAAGCGGCTCGAGATGGAAGAGCCCGAAGACCTGTTCTACGCCATCGGTGCCGCAAAGATCACCGATCGTGCGGTGATGGAAGCGCTGGTTCCCGGATCGACCGAAGGCATGGCGGACGAGGACGACGAATGGCTGCGCAGCGGCAAGTCGCTCTCGATCCGCGGGCTCACGCCGGGCGTGGGATACGATCTTGCCGAGTGCTGCCATCCGGTCCCGGGTGACCGGATCGTGGGGCTTCGCAAGCAGGACAAGGGCGTGGAAGTCCACGCGATCGACTGCCACCAGCTGGCGACGGGCATCGACCACGACTGGCTCGACCTCTCCTGGGGGCGCCGTTCGCGCGGCGCTGTCGGCCGGTTGCGTGTGACGCTATACGACCGTCCTGGGACTCTGGCTGAAATGGCGGGCATCTTCGCGCAGAATGCGGTCAATGTGAAAAGCTTGGAGCAGACCCAACTCGACCATCCTTTCACCACTTACGAGGTCGATCTCGAAGTGCAGGACCTCGCGCATCTCACCCGGATATTGAGCGCGTTGCGCGCCAGCGATGCCGTGGCACAGGCGGAGCGCGCATGAGCCTGATCACGGGAATCGACCACGTCCAGCTCGCCATGCCGCATGGCGGCGAACCGCACGCGCGCGAGTTCTGGACCGGGGTCATGGGGCTGGAAGAGGTCGCAAAACCGGCGCATCTGGCGCTCAATGGCGGTTGCTGGTTCGAGGGCGAGGGCATTTCGATCCACTGCGGAGTAGAAGACGGGTTCCTGCCCGCCCGCCGCGCACATCCTGCGCTGCTGGTCGAAAATCTCGGTGCACTGGTGGCCAAGCTCGAAGCATCGGGCGTGAAGTTCAAGCCGGGCAAGAAGCTCAAGGGGTATCGCCGCGGCGACATCGCCGATCCTTTCGGCAATCGTATCGAGCTGATGGAGAAGCTCTAGAGCAGCTCGAGCTCGAGCGGTACGGGATCGCCCTCCGCCAGGTCTTCGGCTCGCATTACTTTCTTCGAAACCAGCAGCACCCACTCGGATTTGTCGCTCTGCGGGAAGACCGACGTCTTCCAGCGGGTTCCGCCCACCTGCGCGATCACCTTGACCGAGCCGAAGCCTCGCTGGGTTCCGAACTCGAGCCGATGCATCAATGCATGCGCGGCAATGGCCTCTGCCTCAGCTCCGGTGATCGTGACCAGGTGATAGGTCCCGCGATCGCCCTGCCACCGTCTGAGCGGCAGGGTGCAGGCGACCGTCCCGCTCACTCGGCCACGCGGCGGACGGGTACGGGAATGTTGCAGATATCCGCGCCGCCCGCCGGAACGATGAAGAAGGGGTCGCGACGGTTCATGCGCGCCTCGGCATAGCGATTGAAGGTTTCGCCCTCGGTGTCGAGGAACTCGAACTCGGGGCGCTCTCTTGCTGGCAAATCACTCGCTACGCGCACGCTCACGATGGGTGTCTGGCGGCTTGCGTCTTCGTAGAAACCCAGCGCCCCTTTCCCGCGAGGGAGAGTGGACAGGTGCTCCATGCCCTCGACGATGCGCCCGGCGAGCGCGATATTGCGGTCGAGATGCCGCGGGGCATGACCGATCACGGTGTAAAGGCTCGATCCGTCTCCCGCGTTGGGCGACATGCTGCGCGCGACCCCGACCATGCCGTAGCAATGCAGCGGCCAACGCGTCAGCTGCTTCGTGCTCTCGCCGATCTCGAAGCCAAGCGGCCAGCCATCATAGAACAGCGTCGACCCGGCGTAATTGTCGTCGATCGCATTGCGCGGATGCCACAGGACGATCGAATCCTGGTCCCCGTGCATGCTGGTCGAAATGTAATCCGCCTCGGTCGTTTCCAGCAGTTCCGGGGGCAAAGGCTTGGGCTGCCCGCCGGTTTCCGGATCGCCCCATTGGACGACATAATTATCTTGCGAGCGGATAACGGCGATGCCGTCATACCAACCGGTGCGTGCCAGCGTGCGGATATTGGCTGTCCAAGTCTCGCTATAGGGAGCCGGGAGCAATTGGATCACGACCTGGCGTTCGTTGCCTTGCGAATCCGGAGCCAGCGTCATGACCAAGAGGTCCTCTGCGGGAATCGCCTTCCACTCATCGGCCGCTGCCTGGTCGACGATTTCCCCCGGACTGGGCGGCGCTTCGGCTTCATCCTGTGCGGCGAGTGGGGCGGCGAAAGCGAGCGCTGCGGCGAGCGAAATCAGGTGCGTGGTCATGGCCATGCAGCTTGCCAGCATCGCGCCAAAAGAAAAGCCCCTTCGCGCGCGTTTTCGTGGGCGGGAAGGGGCTTTGATGCAGTGTTCGCAGGGAATGCCATTCCGCGCAGCACCGCAACTTTGGGGGTGTATCACAGCAACGCCGCTTCGTGGAGAGCGGTTCCCTCGGCTCGTCGCAAAATATCTTCTCCGGCACGCCGCCTCGCGGTTGCGTGGAGGACGAACTCTCGCTAGAGGCGCGCGGTCCGACCGGGCCTGCCCGCGCTCAAGCAGCGAGGCGGTAGCGCACTAGGACACGCGGAGCAGTGGCCGAGTGGTCGAAGGCGCACGCCTGGAAAGTGTGTATACGGTAACCCCGTATCGAGGGTTCGAATCCCTCCTGCTCCGCCATCACGCCTTGTCAGCGTACGGCTGAAAGCTCCTCCCATATCTTTGCCACGATCGGACGCGTGTTGGTCGCCGCGCTGATTGCGATAATCTCGAACTCGGTCGACCACTCATGCCCGACGCAGGTCAGCGGTGCGCGGTTCTGGGTGTTCTCGGCGATGGATTCGGGGAGCCATGCTACTCCCAGGCCTTGCTGGGTGCCCGTGCACAGGCTTTCCGCCAGAGAGGCGCGGTAGACCGTGCGCAGGCGATTCCGAAAGGGTGCCTTCTTCAGCACGCTTTCGACTACGCGCGACATGAAGGAGGTGCCCGAGTATTGCAGGTAGGGAATGCGCGCCGAAGCGCCCTCTGCAAGGTCGATATCGATCTCGTCGGCATTGATGAAGGGCATGATCCTTTCCCTGCCGAGTGAGATCATCGGAAACTCGTTCTCGTCCAGTTCGACCGGGGCGGATGGATGGCTGAAGCTGATGAAGATATCGGTCGCGCCGCTCTGCAGGCTGCCCAGATATTCCTCGATTGTCCGCGTTTCGGCCACGATCGACACCTCGAAGCGACCAAGCTTGTCTTGCAAGGCCGAGATGCGGCGGGGGACGAAATAGAGCGCCAGCGTGTGCAGGCAGGCAATCGTCACTGCCGTGTCGGACAGCTTTCCGAAATCTGCAGCGCGACCGCGCGCCTCATAGGCGCTCGACAGGATCTCGCGCGCGGTGGTGATGAATTCGAGGCCAGCAGGCGTCAGTTCGATCGGGTGTGAGGTGCGATCGAGCAGTTCCGCACCGATCCAGTTCTCGAGCGATTTGATACGACGGCTGAGTGCCGACTGGGTGAGGAACCGCGCTTCTGCGGCACGCGCGAAGTGGCCCTTCTCGGCCACGACGATCAGGTCCTCGAACCACTTTAGTTCCAAAGAAAACCCCGAAAATACATCATCTTGCGTTTTTCGCATCAAGCTTTGCGTATAATGAATTGGATGTCAAGGCGGGTTCGGGCGATCATTTATTTCACGGGGAAATCCTAGAGGGAGGAATAATTATGGCCGCCACCAGGGCATATCTGTACGGCGCTTCGGCTTTCGCGCTCGCGATCGGGATCGGTTCACCGCTTGCCGCGCAGGAGCAAACCGATGCACCGCCGCAGAGTGAGGCGCCGCAGGAAGACGCGGCCGCTTCCGAACCACAGAATCAGATCGTCGTCACCGGTAGTCGTATCCAGCGCTCGATCTCGGACAGTGCGGTTCCGATCCAGGTTCTCGGCGCACAAGACCTCGAGGAATCGGGCACGACCGACCTTGCCGAGGCAGTGCTCGAGCTTCCCGGCGTGTCGGAATCGATCTCACCACAAAGCTCCAACAACCTGATACAGACCAGCGGCCTCTCGACGATCAACCTTCGTCGTCTTGGCGACGACCGCACGCTGGTCCTGATCAACGGCAAGCGTGCCGTTTCCAACTCGGGCAATTCGGATCGCGTCAGCCTTTCCACTCTCCCTGCCGGGTTCGTCAAGCGTACCGAAGTGCTCACCGGCGGCATGTCCGCGATCTACGGCTCGGACGCTATTGCCGGGGTTGCAAACTTCATCCTTGAAGACGACTTCACGGGCATCCAGCTCGACGCACGATTCTCGACGCCCGAGGCCAGTGGCGGCGAGGAGTTCCGCATCAACGCGCTGGCGGGCAGCGAATTCGCCGACGGGCGCGGCTACGCCTTGTTCGGTGTCTCGTATCGCAACGAGAACGAGGTATTCGCCGACTCTACCCGTCCGCTGACTATTGCTGCACTGGAATTCGACGATCCCATTCCTTCAACCAGCAGCGACGGCTGGACTGACGAGATCAACTTCCCCGGCTGTTTCGGCATCGATACCGAACGCCATTGTATCTTGCCTAGCTTCAGCAGTTCGACACCGGGAGGGGTATTCGAAGGCGATGCTTGGTTCGTCGATGGTCAATGGTTCAACGACCTCTCGCTAAGGCCCTCCAACCGGCCAGCGGGGTCCGATTTCTACACCGATTTCGACGGCTGGAACTTCAGACCGGAGCGTTCGAACCTTCCCGAGCGCGAGATCCTGAATATTGCATTCCTCACGACCTTCGAATTCTCGGAAGCCGCGAAGCTTTCCTTCACGGGGGCTTATTCAGACGTCGATACGATTTACTACACAGGTTACGAGACACTCAATAATGGCGACACGCTGGGCGACGGCACCAGCATTGGGAATATATCCTCGTCCAACCCCTTTATCCCGCCAGAGGTGGAAGAAACCCGCAGCGGCAGCGTCAGCTTCAATCGACGCTTGATAGAACTTGGAGAGCAAGGCCGTTTCAACGACCGCCGGACCATGCGCCTGATCGCCGATGTCACCGGCGACCTCTCGGAATCGCTCCGCTACGAGGTCTACGGAACCTTTGGCCGCTTCAAGCAGGTCCAGGACAATCCCAACGAATACAACTTCCTCAACGCGCGCTACGCGCTTGATGTCGAACCGGACGGCAATGGCGGCTTCCGCTGTGTCGATGCGGCGGCAAGGGCTGATGGGTGCGTACCGCTCAATCCATTCGGGGAGGGCACGATCTCCGCAGCAGCGGCCGACTACATCCGTTACAACGGACATGGCGAGCAGGTCCGCAAGCAATATACCGCCGGCGCATTCCTCGCTGGTGACCTGCTGGCACTTCCTGCAGGCGACGTAAGGTTCGCAGCCGGTGTCGAGTGGAGGCGGGAGAGCCAGGTCACCGACGGCGATCCCGACGGCGACGATTTTGCCGGCATCAACGGTGTTCGCGACCTCAATGACGGAGCTACGCGGGACACGCCCGGCTATGCCCCCGATATCGACTTCGACCTAACTTCGCTGGCGACATTCCCGAGCGTCTCCGCCAGCTACGAGGTCAAGGAAGCCTATGCCGAACTGGATATCCCCGTGTTCGACGGCTTCAACATCCAGACGGCGGCTCGCGTCGGCGACTACAATACTGTCGGCACGATCTTCAGCTACAATATCGGCGCCGTCTGGCAGGCCTCGCCAGACATTGCGTTTCGTGCGCAATATTCGCGTTCGCAACGCGCCCCGAACCTGACCGAGATTTTCTCACCGCCGCGCCCCGATGCCGATGGCCTGTCCGATCCCTGCGAAGGCCTTCTGCCAGACGGGACCGGTATCACAGGCATCGTGGGCGATGGTGCCGAGAATGCAGATCTTGCGCTCGTGGCCGCCAATTGCCTGACCGAACCGGGAATCCTCGCATTCTTCGCCGATCCCGACAATGCGGGTGATCCCTTCACCGACAATCAGACAGGCACGCAAGGTCCGAACGCCGGCAACCCGAACGTGCAGGAGGAAACTGCCGATACGATCACGGCGGGCTTTGCCTTCACGCCGAGCTTCATCCCGGGCCTGACCATTGTCGCGGACTACTATCGTATCAAGATTACCGATGCGATCACTTCGGTTTCGACACAGAACACCGTATCGCTGTGCTATTCGGCCGATGATTTCCCGAACAACAAGTTCTGCGACGTGATCACGCGTGACGGGGTGGGCCGCATCACCGAAGTGATCAACTTCCAGGAGAACCTGGATACGGAGATCGTTTCCGGGATCGATGCCCAGTTGATGTACCGGTTCGAACCCGGCTTCATCCCTGGGCGCTTCGATATCGACTTCCGCTATTCGCACTATTTCGAACAGGAGGTCTCTTTCGAGGGGATCGGCGGCACGATCATCACGTCGTCTCCGCTCGGCGAGATCGGCAATGGCGAGGACGAGTTTCGGCTCAGCCTCGGCTATCGCAACGGGCCGTTCCGCCTGAACTACACCGTGACCTATGAAGGCGGCGGCGTGGACGATAATGCGCAAAATGCGAATCCCACCGACGACCGCTATTTCAAGGTCGAGGACCAGGATTTCCATCGGATCTACATGGCCTATGACTTCGGCCCCGATGAGCAATTCCGGGTCTATGGCGGTGTGAACAACATCTTCGACGATTTCGGCGCCTTCGTGCCTACCGGACTGAATTACGGTTCGAGCTACAATCTCGACTCCGCGCTCAGCCGGGTTCTGGGACGCGAGTTCTATGCCGGCGTGAGAGTTAAGTTCTGAGCGTTCGGGTCGCGCTCTTGGGCGGGCGCATTCCTTCACCGGGATGCGCCCTTGCCACCTTCTTGGAATCGCTAAGGGACTGACCGATGAAGCAAATTGCCACGCTGGCAGTGCTGTTCATTGCGGCCTGCGCAATCCCGGCCAGAGGCCAGGAAGCGGCACCGATGACCGCTATCGAATTCGTCGAGATCAACCGTCTGGGAGGATCATCCCTGTCGCCCGATGGGAGAACGCTCGCCTATCTTCGTTCGGAAACCGACTGGAAGAACAATGCTATCGTCCGGCGGCTCCACCTCCTTGATATCGAGCGGGGCGAGACCGTGGCGGGTATCGAGCCCGAGGATGAGGAGGAGACCCACGGCCCTGCGATCTGGTCGCCCGATGGATCGAGTTTCCTGACGCTGCTCGAGCGCGAGGATGATGAAGAGGCACAAGTCTATCTCGTCACGCCGCAAGCCCGGACGATCGAGAGACTGACCTCATTCGCTGAAGAGGTCGAAGACGTTCACTGGGCCCCGGACGGCTCGAGCTTCTATTTCCTTGCAGAAGACGATCTTGCGCCCGACACCACGCTGCTGCGCAAGCGCAGGTTCCTCATCCGGGAGTACGAAGAACGTCGCCCGCCGACCTTGTGGCGTTTCGATCTGGCGACGCGCACTGCGGAACCCGTCAGTACGGGCGAGTTTCATATCCGGGGATACTCGCTTGCACGCGATGGCCTGTCGGCGCTTGAATTGCGGGCGCCTGGAGGCCTTGGCGACGACATTCATGATGGCGAGCTCTGGCTGACCGACCTCGCGACAGGCGCCGCCCGCCAGCTTACGTCCAATGGTTATGCCGAGAGGTCAGCCCGGCTATCGCCCGATCGCGCTCGCTTCGCCTTCATTGCGACGGTCAACGAAAGAGGCGAGGAGTATTACGAGGACAACCTTTTCGTCCAGGAAGTCGGAGCGAAGCATCCGCGCCTGCTGTTCCCGGGCGAGGCGCTGGAAGTGCTGGACTTCGATTGGGATGCCAGCGGCGAAGGGATTTACCTGCTCGGCAACTCGGGCCTGCGGAACCAGCTCTACCACTACGACCTGGCGTCCCGCAGGTTGCGCCAGCTGACTGTAGGCGACCACTCGATCAGGAGTTGGTCCTACGATCATCTCGGCGATCGTCACACGGCAATCTTCGAAAGTGCTTCGAATCCCGGAGAGGTCCATCTGCTGGGCCATGCCCAAGGCACAGGGCAACTCGCCATCGCTGCGCTGACAACCGAATATGCTGACTGGAACGATAGATATGCGCTGCCCCGGCAGGAGGCGTTTCGATGGGAAAGTCGCAAGGGTCAGGAAATTGAAGGCCTGCTGGTCTATCCGGTCGGCCATTCGAAGGGTGAGCGGTTCCCGCTCGTTACCATCACTCACGGCGGCCCGCGATCCTCCTCGCAATTCGGATCGTGGAACGCTTCGCGCTTTGTCGCCGTCCTGACCGGCGAGGGTTATGGTGTCTTCCTGCCGAACCATCGCGGCGGAACCGGCTATGGCGACGACTTCATGCGCGACATGGTCGGCGGCTATTTCACCAATGCGCATCACGATGTGATGAGCGGTATCGACGCTCTCGTCGAACGTGGCCTCGCGGATCCGGATCGCCTCATCAAGATGGGCTGGAGCGCCGGCGGTCACATGACCAACAAGCTGATTACGGTGACCGACCGCTTCAAAGCGGCTTCCTCGGGTGCCGGGGCGTCCGACTGGCTGTCGATGTATGGCGAGAGCGATATCCGCCATGGCCGCACGCCCTGGTTCGGGGAGGCACCCTGGGTCGAGGATGCTCCCCTCGACTCGTATCGCGATCAGTCGGTTTTGCAGCATGCCTGGCGCGTCTCGACGCCGACGCTGTTCCACGTCGGGGGCAGCGACGTACGCGTCCCGCCAACCCAGTCGATCATCTTCTATCGAGGCATCAAGGCCGCCGGGACGCCAACCGAGCTCTACATCGCTGGGGGCGAGCCCCACAATTACCGCAAGCCATCGCATCAGCTCTTCAAGATCCAGGCGGATCTGTCGTGGTTCGCCACGCATCTCGGAGCCGAGCCCTATGAGCCTGTATTCCCGGCAGCTGCGCTGCGCGATGAAGAAAAGGAGGAGGAAGACGAGAGGAACGAGGAAGCAGAAGAGGTCGAAGAGCCGATGCAAGCCGAGACTCCCCGCTCAGAGCCCCAGACGCCGGTTGAGGAGCTGCAATGAGCCAGCCACACCCCTCTGTTCGAAGGCATCCGCTTACCGCCGTTGCTTTCGCGGACCAGATTGCGCCGGCCTGACGGGGGAGGGACATGCCCGTCGATCCCAAGAAAAAATTCATCGCCCTGAGCGACTCCGCCTCATTCTTTGCCGCCAGCGGGCAGCCAGCTCGCCTGCTGCAGTTCGTGCTCGAGGTAGCGGAGCTTGCAAACCCTGTCATGCGCTACGTCGGTGCAGCTAAGGGTGATCGACCGGAAAAGATCAAAGCCTTCTGCGAACTCGCCGATCGTGGGCCGTTTCGCCCCGAGATACTCAGCTTCTTCGAGCTTGAGGACGGCAATCCGGCGAGCTTCTTCGGCGGTGCCGACATCGTTTTCATCGATGGCGGTTCGACCAGGAATCTCCTTGCGATCCTGAGGGAATGGGGCGCGATCTCCGCGCTCTGGGAAGCCTATGAGCGCGGAGTGCTGTTCGTCGGTGCCAGCGCCGGTGCATCGATGATGTTCGACTGGTGCCTGACCGACAGCATCCGGACCAATATCATGCCGTGGCAGGGGATCGGTCTGTTCCCCGGGACGATCTGTGTGCACCACGATGCAAGGCAGGAGCGGCGCGAGGCGCTTTCGCGCTTCATGGAGACTGACGACATCCGTTTCCCTGTCTACGCATTGGATGACGGCGTGGGCCTCTATTTCGAGAACGGTATCCTGACGCGAGGAGTAAGGGTCGCCGATGATGCGCAATGCGCACTGTTCGAGGAGCGCGGTGCCTTGCCGTCCTATGTGGACCTTGGGGCCACACACCACGCCTAACCCCGCCGATCATGGCAGTCCCGTGAACCCGATCAGATGCAACTTTTGACAAAAATTTGCACCTGCTTGCCGCTCGTTAACTTTCTCCGCTTACCCAAGTGGCGGGCAAGGAGTTTCGGCGCGACCACGCGCCTCCAGAAACTCCCGGGCGGACGACCTAGCCCTGAATTCGTCACGGGAGGGAGCCGGATTGCCGCGAGGTGGTCCGGCTCCATTCGTCTCGAGCCGCTTGGCTGCGAGCCCGGAGTATCGACTATTGACCGATACGGGACATTCAGAAATCCGCAGGGTGATCGGTTAGACCTTTCACGCTATGCAGACCCGACCGTGTTCTCCAGGAAGGTTTTCGAGTAAGCATTCGCAATGGGTCTAGTCGGCGTCCTCCTGATCATCCTCGCATGCCCGGCCATCGTGGTCATGCTGAAGATGGACAAGCGCGTAGCATTCTGGGCGTTCTTTGCGCTCGGTGCGATGCCGATCGTGAGCAAGGGCTTCAACGCTGATGCTGCGCTGATTGATCTATCCCTGTATCCGGGACACACGAAGGGAGTTCTGCTGTCGCTGACGGACGCGCTTGCGGCAGCGATCGTGATCCACTTCTGGAAGGTCAAGAAGCCGGTCTATTTCACCGGGATCTGGGTCGCTTACCTCGTACTCAATCTTCCGGGCGTATTCGTCAGCGAGTTCTTCCTGGGCTCGGTTTCCTACCTGTCGTCCCCGCTCAAGGCGATGATCTACTTTCTCGCCTGCTATGCGGCTATGACGCAGGGAGGCATGCGGCCACTATTGATGGGCCTTGGCGTCGGCGTCATCGCCAACAGCTATTCCACCATCGCAAACTCATTTGCGGGACAAATGCAGGCATCCGGCCTGATAGGGCATCGTAACACCTCCGGACTGGTCAATAACCTCGCAATTCCGCCACTGCTCGTGGCGATTGTCACCTGGAAAAGGGCTCGGATTGCCGCCCTTGCTCTCGCCATGTCGGCTGCTGCTGCGGTCCTGGGCGGATCGCGAGCCGTAATCTTGCTCTACGCAGCGACGGTGGGGCTGACGCTCCTTGCCATCATGCTGATCAATCCGAACAAGCGCGCCAAGACCATCACCACGTTCGTGGTGCTCGGATCGCTCGCATTCGTGCCTGCCGTCGCCTACAAAATGAACGAGCGTTTCACCTACCAGGGGACGGGTTTCACGCTTGAGGTCGATGCAGAACGTGTCGCGTTCGAGCATTCGGCAGAGATGATCCAGGCCGATTATCCGATGGGCATTGGACATAACCAGTATGCGGTAAAGGCCAATGCGGGTGGCTATGCAGAGCGAGCCGGGATCAGCTGGGCGACCCTTGCCCGCCTCGCTATCGTCCACAACTCCTATGCGCTGGTGCGGACCGAAGGTGGGCCCGCGGCTCTGGCCGCCCTATTCCTTCTCCTCGGCAGCATTATGTGGGTATCAGGCCGCCAGACTTTTCAGCGACGCCACAATCCCGAACGGCTTTATGCCGCGGCCACCTTGGTGGCGATTGGCATTTTCGCGTTCCATATCAGGTATGAATGGGCAATCGTGGGAATGTTCGCGCTCTATCCGCTTGGCTTCATGACAGCCATGCTGAGCTATGTTGCGCTTCAATCGCGCCGCGCAAGGCAACGAATCCGTCGTGCCCGAGTGGCGGAGAATATGCAGCTTGCGGCAGAAGCGGCCGAGTGATCGCTAACCGCAGGTCGGTCGGTGCGTTTACACGTGTTGGGCGAAAGCGGGTGCCCCCGCGTGCTCAGTGCGTCAGGCGATTCCGCATCCGGTAGCGACCGTTCTCGAACTGCTCGAAATATTGGTGCACGTCAGGGTGCGAGACGGGGCCCGCAAGTGAATCCCCGATCAGGTTCTGCTGGCTGACGTAAGCCACGTAGTCGCTCTCGTCGCTTTCGGCGAGCAGGTGGTAGAAGGGCTGGTTGCGGTCGGGCCGGATTTCCTCGGGGATCGACTGGTACCATTCCTCGCTATTGGCAAAGACCGGATCGACGTCGAAAATTACGCCGCGAAAATCGAAGGCCTTGTGTCTGACGACGTCGCCGATCGCGAAACGGGTTCGGATACGGCGCGGCGCCTCGAGAGTGCGACCGGCCTGTGCGGAGAAAAACGATGCCCTGTCCATGAATGCCAAGAATATGGTGCGCTGCGGCGGATAGACAAGGGCGGGGCAGCGACCATCCACCGATTTCGCGCGCGAAAGGGGTTGGCAAGGGGCAGGCTTGCAGCTAATGGGCGCGCTCGCTTCGACCCGGGGCCACCGGCCCAGACAAGCGCACCCGACATGCGGAGAGGTGGCAGAGTGGTCGAATGCGCTGCACTCGAAATGCAGTATACGGGCAACCGTATCGAGGGTTCGAATCCCTCCCTCTCCGCCAGTCACCCCGAGCACTTCTCTCTGATTACAGGGTAATCGCGCTTCGCCGCGCAACAGGCGGCTTTGCGCGGGCCAATCCCGACTTGCCGCGCCTTTTCCAGTGTCTCCAAGCCTATCTCAGGTGACTTTCTGGCGGCCCGTCTCTCGTCGTATCGCCATCGGTCCGGATTCCCTGTTTATCAGGCAATTAACAGGGAAAAATAATGATTTGGGCCCGAAAACAGGCGGAATTTCCGAGATGTGCTCGCGCCAAGCCCGACAAACAGGCATAAAAACAGAAGGTTATGGGCAGGAAAACCCCGTTTCCCTGTTATTTGACAGAACAGGGACCTAATTCGACATATCAGGGCGCGATATCGACCGCATCAGGGCCGCTATTCGGTAGAACAGGCTTCGCTCCCGGTCCCATATCCCAGTGCCTGGCGCTGCTTTGACCAGCAAAGCGGCACGTCCAGTTTCTTGAAGTTCTCAAGATTGAGCGATTGAGGCTGCTTGCCTTCGAGGATGTCGCGCTGGATGTCGGGTGCTAGAAACGCAAGTCGCAGGATATTGCAGTCGTAGCGCGATACCGGGCCAGCCGGCATCGTGGGAAGGCCACGCTGCCATTCGACCATCGAGCGCGCCCTGCGCAAGGCTGCGATCAGTATCGGGTCGGGATTTGTCACGATCCTACCAGTGGAAGTTACGGCTCGTTTTCCGCCGCCCAGCGGGAAAGCAAGTGGCAGGAGTACCGCGCTGCGATCCTTGTCGGAATGCGTGAGCCTCTCGCCGTCCAGTAGTCTTGATGTAATGGCCACCGGATCGATGCCCGTAAGCTCGATCACCAGCCCCTCGGACGCCAGGCGAACCTTTGCGATCCTGTCGAAGTTACCATGGCGCATGGCAAGCCAGCGGGAGGTTGCCGCAGTCACGATCCTCTCGATGGCGGGGGCGGACAAGCGTTGGACAAAAGCCTGACGGTCGCTCGAAGGCCCTGCTGAAGTGATGTCGAGACTTAGTAGCGATAGCACTTGCCGGATTTGCCGCAGGAGAATGTCGGGCTCATGGGTTCACCGCTTTCGTCAAAGAGCTTGCCGGTCAGCGGAGCCTTCGCGATCCGCGTTTGGGTTCGCTGACGGCTGCGCCGCGCGTTGCGGGAGAGATGGGCCTGCACCCGCTCGAACAGATCCTTCTCTACGATCGCATCGTGCTGGCCGTCGTAGACTTCGTCTTTGTGCACTATCTGACCCTGGTAGATCCGGTTGCGCAGCAGGTGGAACAGCGCACCGCGGCTGAATGGGAGGCCGCCGGAGGTTTTGCCCTTCGCGGTCACATGGACCTTCGAGAGAACACCGTCCGCATCAAGGTCGCGCTGCAAGGCATGAACCGAGCCGAGCTGCAGGTACTTTTCGAAGATGTGCCGCACGGTCGCCGCTTCATTCTCATTGATTTCAAGTTTGCGGCTTTCGTTGTTCGGTCGATCGTAACCTAGTGGAGGCAGGCCCCCCATCCACATCCCGCGCTTCTTCGAGGCCGCGATCTTGTCGCGGATACGCTCGCCGGTGACCTCGCGCTCGAACTGCGCAAAGGAGAGCAGCACGTTGAGCATGAGCCTGCCCATCGAGTTCGTCGTGTTGAACGATTGGGTCACTGAGACAAAACTGCAGTCGGCGGCCTCGAACACTTCAACGATCTTGGAGAAGTCGGTGAGCGAGCGCGTCAGCCGGTCGATCTTGTAGACGACCACAATGTCGATCTGGCCAGCGGCGATATCCGCGAGGAGGGTTCGGAGGCCGGGCCGATCCATGGTCCCTCCCGAAAATCCACCGTCATCGAAGCGCTGAGGTAGTAGCGCCCAGCCTTCGCTGGCCTGACTCAGCACGTAGGCCTCGCTTGCTGCACGTTGTGCATCGAGGCTGTTGAAGTCCTGTTCAAGACCTTCTTCAGAACTCTTGCGTGTATAGATCGCGCAGCGAAGGGTCTTAGGCTTGTCGGCCATCAGGCTTCCCGCAGACCGAAGAAGCGCGGGCCGTTCCAGCGCGAGCCGGCGATCGCAGTCGCGGCTGCGGATAGACTGGGGAAGAGCTGGTCGTCCCAGCGGAACCCGTCTTCCTCCACGACCACGGAGATTTTGCGCCCTTTCCAGTTCCGGGTCAGAGTGGCCCCGATGCCAAGATGCTTGCCTTCGGCTTCGACCGGGCCAGAGCGGGCAAGGGCGCGCCTGGTCGACAGATCAAGTCCACCAAGCACCTCGGCCTGTATGCGCCAGCCAAGCATCTGGCGCATGATCGGAACGGAGCGAAGTGGGGGAGGGGCGCCGTAGCGCCGCCTCCATTGATCGCGAAGCTCGTCGAGGCCCATTTCACCGAGTTCGGCAAGGAGACCATGGAGCTCGGTACTCATGCCAGCTTCTCGGCCGTGTATCGCCGCACGTCGTCGGTCTTCGCGGAGGTGATCGTAAGGCCGCGTTTTTTGAGCGATCCAGCCAGTGCGCCGCGTACTGAGTGCGATTGCCAGCCGGTTGCCTTCATCATCTCGGCGATGCTGGCACCGCTCTTGCGCAAGAGCATCGTCTCGAGCTGGTCGAGCTTGGTCGGTTTGGTCTTGGTCATTCGTTTTCTCCGGCTGCGCGGCAAACGATCCTGCCGCTACCGGGAGAAGCCCGGTTTGCCGGGCGCGACACCACCAATGCTCGGTTTTGCATGACAGTCCAGTCGGAATACTTATCCAAGGGTAATCCCCGAACAATTTTCCTGCGTCCTTGGAGCTGGTCCTGTGTTCACCTATTGTTCCAATCATGGGCACTATGCAAGAGCTGGCACCTCGCACTGCCAAACACGCGCTCCAAGTCACCTACCGGGACCTTGCCGCGCTGACTCCAGACCCTCGCAATGCGAGAACACACCCCAAGCGGCAGATCGAGCAGATCATCGCTTCGATCGAAGCGTTCGGATTTACCAACCCGATCCTCGCTGACCCCGAGGGCAATCTCATTGCTGGGCACGGCCGGTTGCGTGCAGCGAAGCAGATGGGTCTTGAACAGGTCCCGGTTATTGAACTTGCCGGGCTTTCCGAAGCGCAGAAAAAAGCGCTCCGGCTCGCGGACAACAAGATCGCATTGAATGCAGGCTGGGACACCGAGATCCTCAAACTCGAGCTGGCTGATCTGTCTCTTCCCGATATCGACATCGACCTCTCGCTCACTGGATTCTCCGCAGGCGAGATCGATGTGGTGCTTGCCAAAAGCGAGGACCCAGACGACGAGGTCATTCCCGAGGTCCCGGTGGAGCCACGCGTCCAGGCCGGCGATATCTGGCAGCTGGGCGAGCATCGCGTCGGCTGCGGCGATGGGCGCGATGTTGGCTTCCTGCGCAGCGTCGTTGGCAAGGATGCGTCGATCGACTGCGCGTTCCTTGACCCACCTTACAATGTGAAGATCAACGGACATGCCAACGCCAAGGGTCGCCACCGCGAGTTCGCGATGGCGTCGGGCGAGTTGAGCAATGCGGAGTTTCGTGGCTTCCTTTCATCAACCCTCGGCGCCTGCGCCGAGGTATCGCGCGATGGTGCGGTCCACTTCGTTTGCATGGACTGGCGCCACATGGACGATGTCACGGCGTCGGTCTCCGACATCTACGATACGCTGCTCAACATCTGCGTGTGGAACAAGAGCAATGCCGGCATGGGATCGCTCTATCGATCGAAGCATGAGATGGTGTTCGTCTACCGTGTCGGCGATGCGCCGCACACTAACTGTGTCGAGCTGGGCAAACATGGCCGCAACCGGACCAATGTCTGGGACTATCCTTCAGTTAACTCGATGCGCGGATCGCGGCGCGAGGACCTTGCACTGCATCCGACGGTGAAGCCAGTCGCCATGGTGGCCGAAGCAATCTGCGACGTTACAAGGCAGGGCGAGTTGGTGCTCGACATCTTCCTCGGCTCGGGAACCAGCCTGATCGCGGCAGAGCGAGTCGGACGTAAATTCCGGGGCATCGATATTGATCCCGCCTATGTCGATCTGGCCATGGCCCGCTGGAGCGAGATCACCGGCAAGGAACCGAAGCTCGTTCACCGAGAGCCGCAAGTGGAGGCTGCCGAATGAGCCGCGCAAGCAATGGCAGGTTCCAGAAGGGCCAGTCAGGTAATCCCAAGGGACGTCCCAAGGCACGCCGTCCGCATGACTCGGCATTCGACGTCATCATTGAGAAGTCGCTGACCGTCACCCAGAATGGCGTCGAGCGCGAGCTGACGGTCGACGAGGCGCTAGAATGGCAGACCTACCAGGCCGCACTTGGCGGAAGTCGAATGGCGACCCGCAAAGTGCTCAAGATGATCGAGAAGCGCGAGGCGGCGCTGGCGAAGAAAAATCCGCCTGCTCCGCGCAAGATCCGGACCGAAGCGCACTACACGTCGGACAATGCGAATGAAGCCTTGCGCATTCTCGATATCGCACGGCCCGATCAAGGGAGGAACGGCAAACGATGGTTATTGCAGGCCTGGGCAACGCAGGCAGCGCTGAGCCGACCGGGGCGAAGAAAGTTTAAGAAGAAGGATGTCGATGAAATCAAGTTCTTCACTTCCGAATCCGAGACTCTTAGCTGGCCGCGGGGGCGGGTAGCTTGAGCGCGCAAGAGCCGGTCGGCTATGGAAATCCTCCTGCCTCCACGCGGTTCAAGAAAGGCCGGTCCGGAAACCCTCGTGGTCGCCCGCGCAATCGCCATCGTCAAATTCCGCACGACACTGTACTTGGCCAGATGGTCACCATCAAAGAAGATGGCCGCAAGCGACGCGTAACTGCGGCCGAAGCTTTTCTTCTTCAACTTACGCAGAGGGGGCTCGCTGGAGACAGCGCGGCTGCGAGATCATCTCTCGAA
The DNA here is from genome assembly GCF_019711415.1 of Qipengyuania vesicularis. Lineage (GTDB taxonomy): Bacteria > Pseudomonadota > Alphaproteobacteria > Sphingomonadales > Sphingomonadaceae > Qipengyuania > Qipengyuania vesicularis. Next base: position 297,492 of record NZ_JAIGNJ010000004.1, read on the forward strand.
GCGATCGAAAAGGCGCGAGCGAGCCGCGGCGAGGACCGGGAAAGCGTCGACGTAATCGTGTTCCAGCTGGTCGGACTCGGCATGGACTCCATTCTCGAGCCGCTCGGTATCGCGAAAAAGAAACATCCTACCGACGAAGACCGAGTGCGGTGGGAACTCACTTCGTGGATCGTTGAGAAGGCGCTAGTTCGGGTGGGGGACCGGCAACTCTCGTTCGCAGAGCAGAAGGAAGTGTGGGATGCGACCCGCACACCGCAAAAGGTCAGGTGGCCGGACTGGTGGATCTATCGCGGGTGAATGTCCGATTCGCGCCCTCATTTCAGACCTAGAGAGCTCTTCGGGCCCAGCCTAAAAGCTGCCATCGAATTTGCTCGAATTCATGCATCATTGCGTTTCCTCCATGGCCAATCCCTGGCCGAGGAGAAATGCCATGGGCTACTCACACTATGATCCAGCGATGCAGGATCGGGCACCTTGGAATGCCAGCAAAAAGGTTGGGACCAAGCGGCCGCTGTCGCAAAAGCAGATTTGGGCGGTTCGCTTTTTTCTCGATCGCGAGCATAGGATTCGAGATCGAGCGTTGTTTGATCTCGCCATCGACAGCAAACTACGCTGCTGCGACCTGGTCAAACTCAGGATCGGCGACCTTGTAGCCGGCAGCGAGATCCGAAGGCGCGCGACAATCGTGCAGCAAAAGACTCACCGGCCAGTTCAGTTCGAATTGACGACTGACGTGAGAGCTAGCCTCTTGGCATGGTTCGAGTGCCGCGGGGGCACGGTTGATGATTATGCCTTCCCAAGCCGGATAGTCCGCAGCGGACATCTGAGTACCCGTCAGTATGCTCGTTTAGTGGATGAGTGGGTCACCGCCATCGGACTTCGCCGGGAGGAATACGGAACGCACTCGATGCGGCGAACCAAGGCTTCCATGATCTACAAGGCGACGGGCAACCTGAGAGCCATCCAAATATTGCTTGGTCATTCAAAGATCGAGAACACTGTCAGATATCTCGGTGTTGATATCGAAGATGCCCTCCTGCTTGCTGAGCGAACAGAGATCTGAGACCGTGGCGGCTCTTCCTAAAGCGGAAGGGCCGTTTCCAGTCGACTAGGAGGTCATGAATGTCTGACTATGGGTGGAAAGCGGCCATTCGCCGGATCGCATGATCGAGGTTCGCTAGGTTTAGAAGCAGACCCGTGCTGGACGGATC